>NZ_LN794352.1:342493-2706997 GCF_000613045.3 Photobacterium kishitanii
GAGAAGAGACGGACTCTGCAAACGCTTGAATGCGTGTTGAGAACAACTAGTTAGATTTTCCCAGATTGCTATTTATTGCCATAAGGCGATAAATAAAACAGAATTTGCTTGGCGACCATAGCGTTATGGACCCACCTGATCCCTTGCCGAACTCAGTAGTGAAACGTAATAGCGCCGATGGTAGTGTGGGGTCTCCCCATGTGAGAGTAGGACATCGCCAGGCTTCAAATTTTAGAATTTGCACTTGCAGATTCATAACAGCTTTGTGTGCTGGTATGGCTCAGTTGGTAGAGCGCACCCTTGGTAAGGGTGAGGTCCCCAGTTCGACTCTGGGTACTAGCACCATTTATTTTTTTAGCAACCATAGCACAGCGGTACCACCTGATCCCATGCCGAACTCAGAAGTGAAACGTTGTAGCGCCGATGGTAGTGTGGGGTCTCCCCATGTGAGAGTAGGACATTGCTAAATACCTCTTTAAAACCCAGCCTTCGGCTGGGTTTTTTCAGTTCTGACGTATCAATATTCCTCGTTATTCTTCATCTCTTTATTACAATTACACTATAGTCTCGGTTGAGATGGTTTAATTTTACTTGCACCATTATTGTTTTTTCTATAGTTTTAACTGGATATCTAGACGGCTAAAGCTATTTTGGGGTAAGGAGAAAACCAAAGTGCCAATTAAAATACCGGATCGTTTACCAGCTACAGATATTTTGAGAAGTGAGAATATCTTTGTGATGACGGAAGCTCGTGCTGCTAGTCAGGGAATTCGACCGCTTAAAGTTTTATTACTAAATTTAATGCCCAAGAAGATTGAGACTGAAACTCAGTTTTTGCGGTTGTTATCGAATAGTCCATTACAGGTTGATGTGGAACTATTACGAATCGATAACCGACCAACAAAAAATACTCCTCAAGAACATTTAGATACTTTCTATCGTCAATTCGAAATGGTTAAAGATCGTAATTTTGATGGCTTGATTGTAACTGGAGCACCATTAGGTTTAGTGCAATTTGAAGATGTACTGTATTGGGAAGAAATTCAGTTAATCATGAATTGGGCTAAGGATCATGTAACTTCTACATTATTTGTTTGTTGGGCGGCGCAAGCTGGCTTAAAGCTGTTATATGATTTGCCTAAGCGTACACGTAAAGAAAAGCTTTCTGGTGTCTATCATCATCGTATACATGACTGTCATCACCCTATTCTACGTGGTTTTGATGATACCTTCTTTGCTCCTCATTCTCGTTATGCTGATTTCTCAGCTGACTATCTTGGCAAACATACTGATTTAGATATATTGGCAACGTCAGATAAGGCTGGGGTCTATTTGGCTGCAACCAAAGATAAACGCAATGTGTTTGTCACTGGTCATCCTGAGTATGATGTCGATACGTTACACAATGAATTTGTGCGTGATCGTGAACAAGGGATAGAACCTACGATACCTGTTAATTATTATCCAAATGATGATATTAATTGTGATCCTGTTGCAAGTTGGCGCAGTCATGGTCATTTATTGTTTAGTAATTGGCTTAATTACTGTGTCTATCAACAGACGCCTTATGACTTGGAGCATTTCTCAGAAGCGAGTTTTACTAAAGATCAATAATAAAAAGGCCTGCTTATTAGCAGGCCTTTTTATTATTGATGGTTAAGGGAAAAATTAATGTTTATTCTGGTTTTCCCACAACTTGGCTTTTTCAATTAATGAGGTAATGGTCGAGCCTTGAATTAAGATTGAGAACACCACAACTGAGTAAGTCATTACCAGTATAATTTCTCTGACATCAATGTCTTTTTCTGGAATAACCATTACCCCTGCCGGTACGGCCATTGCCATGGCAAGTGCAAGCCCACCGCGCAAGCCACCCCAAGTAAGGATTTTAACTGACATTGGATTGTATTGACGATAATGGCTAAAGCCAAGATAAGGTAATTTCACGCTTAAGTAGCGGCTTAGTAATACTAGTGGAATTGCAATTGCCATTAGAATCCAGTCTTCTTGGTGAAAACTGAACTCAAGCATGGTCATACCAATGAGCAAGAATAATAGGCCGTTAAGGAATTCATCGACGAGTTCCCAAAAGTGATCAAGATGCTCCTCACTTTCTTTTGAGAAACCGATATAACGGGTCCAGTTACCGATCATAATCCCTGAAACTACCATCGCCAGTGGGCCTGAAACGTGAATGATTTCAGCAAAAGCATAACCTGCAGTTGGAATACCAATGGTAAGTAGGAGTTCCATCGAGTGATCATCGGTTGAGCAGATGAGGTAATGGAAAATGAGACCAAGAATAAAGCCATACACAATGCCGCCAATCGCTTCTTGTAAGAATAATTGGCTTACGCTGACAACGGTTGGGCTTTGATCACCAAAGGCAATGGTAAATAGAGTGACAAAAATAACTAAACCAAAGCCATCATTAAATAGTGACTCACCTTCGATTTGGGTTGAGATTCGGCGCGGCGCATTCATCTTTTTAACAATAGCAAGTACTGCAATTGGATCTGTCGGTGAGATCAGTGAGCCAAAAAGTAAGCAGTAAATAAGATCAAGTTGGATCCCAAGTAGCTGACAAATACCCCATAAGCTAAAACCAATAAAAAAGGTTGAAAACAGGGTTGAGCCTAATGCTAGAGTAGTGATTTCCCATTTTTGCTCTTTGAGGTGAGGTAATTTTATACCAAGCCCACCTGCAAAGAGCAAAAATCCTAAAATCCCTTTTAACAAAAAGTTTTCAAAGTTGATTTTTCCCATTTGGGTTGAGGCAATATCTTCGAGATGAAACCAACCATTATGACCTGCAAAAATAATCAGTAACGATAAGATGAGTGAGCCAGCCGTAATGGCAATGGTCGTTTGCATCTTACCTATCTTACTGTTTATAAAAGCTATAAGCATTGCTGCTGCAGCTAGGAAGCAGAGGGTGTTGTAAACCGACATACCAAACCTCTAGATTAAATTATTGATTAGACTTAATTATTTGTGATAGTAAAACCATCAGTTAGTAATGGCTACCGTTAATTAACTTATTTTGCCATTCTACCTGTTTAGACGTCTAGATTCCTATTTGAATTGTGATAGGATGTTATCAGGCTGTAATGGATTATAAGGATATAATGTAGTGTTAAAAAGCAAGGATGTACTGCATAAGCGACTCGAACAGCAAATTTTGATCATTGATGGCGGCATGGGCACGATGATCCAAGGCTATAAACTTGATGAGCAAGATTATCGAGGTCAACGCTTTAGTGATTGGCATGCAGATCTTAAAGGTAATAACGATCTATTAGTTTTAACCCAGCCACAATTAATTAAAGATATTCATCTTGAGTACTTAGAAGCTGGCGCTGATATTTTAGAAACCAATACCTTTAACGCGACTACCATTGCAATGGCTGACTATGATATGGAAAGCCTCAGTGCCGAAATTAATTTTGCAGCCGCAACGCTTGCCCGTGAAGCAGCAGATGAATGGACTGCACAAACACCAGATAAGCCGCGTTTTGTGGCTGGGGTATTAGGCCCGACTAACCGCACCTGTTCTATCTCCCCTGATGTTAATGATCCTGGGTTCCGTAATGTCACCTTTGATCAATTAGTGATCGCTTATAGCGAGTCAACGCATGCGTTAATTAAAGGTGGGGTCGATATTATTTTGATCGAGACCATTTTTGATACCCTTAATGCTAAAGCCTGTGCTTTTGCGGTAACAGGTGTATTTGAAGAGCTGGGTTATGAGCTCCCGGTGATGATTTCAGGAACGATCACTGATGCCTCCGGCCGCACTCTTTCAGGCCAAACTACCGAAGCTTTTTATAATTCATTACGCCATGTAAAGCCGATATCTTTTGGCTTAAATTGTGCACTTGGACCGGATGAACTACGCCAGTATGTGGCTGAGTTATCTCGGATTTCTGAGTGTGCGGTTTCGGCGCACCCGAATGCTGGTTTACCTAATGCGTTTGGTGAGTATGATCTTGAAGCCGAGGAAATGGCTGAACATATTAAAGAGTGGGCTCAGCAAGGCTTTTTAAATTTGGTCGGTGGATGTTGTGGTACTACCCCTGAACATATTCGACAAATGTATCAAGCCACCAAGAATATTAAACCTCGCCTGTTACCTGAAATTAAAATTGCGTGTCGATTATCGGGATTAGAACCGCTGATTATTGAGGCTGATAGCTTATTTGTTAATGTTGGTGAGCGTACCAATGTCACCGGTTCAGCACGTTTTAAACGTTTAATTAAAGACGAGCTGTATGATGAGGCGTTAGAGGTTGCTCGTCAGCAAGTTGAAGCCGGTGCACAAATTATTGATATCAACATGGATGAAGGCATGTTGGATGCTAAAGCGGCAATGGTGCGTTTTCTTAATTTGTGTGCAACGGAGCCTGAGATCGCGAAAGTACCGATCATGGTTGATTCTTCAAAATGGGAAATTATTGAAGCTGGACTTAAATGTGTTCAGGGTAAGCCAATTGTTAACTCAATTTCACTCAAAGAAGGCAAAGAGAATTTTATTGCTCAAGCTAAGCTGTTACGTCGTTATGGCGCTGCTGTGATTGTGATGGCATTTGATGAAGTTGGTCAGGCTGATACACGTGAGCGTAAAATTGAAATTTGTACCAATGCGTATCATATTTTGGTCGATGAAGTAGGTTTTCCCGCAGAAGATATTATTTTCGATCCTAATATTTTTGCTGTCGCGACCGGTATCGAAGAACATAATAATTATGCGGTCGATTTTATTGAAGCCGTTGCTGATATTAAACGTACCTTACCTCATGCGATGGTTTCTGGCGGGGTATCTAATGTATCGTTTTCATTTCGAGGTAATAACCCTGTTCGAGAAGCGATCCATGCGGTGTTTTTATATTACTGTTTTAAAAATGGCATGGATATGGGGATCGTTAATGCGGGCCAGTTAGCGATTTATGATGATCTATCTGATGAATTACGCAATGCGGTTGAAGATGTGGTGCTTAATCGGCGTGATGACAGTACTGATCGACTGCTCGATATTGCTGCCAACTATCGTGATAGTGGTGCCGTTGAAGAAGATCGTAGTCAGCAAGAATGGCGTAGTTGGTCAGTTGAAAAACGGTTAGAGCATGCCCTGGTCAAAGGTATTACTGAGTTTATTATTGAAGATACTGAACAAGCTCGTGTCAATGCCACTAAGCCGTTAGATGTTATTGAAGGGCCTTTAATGGCTGGTATGAATGTGGTGGGTGATCTGTTTGGTGAAGGTAAGATGTTTTTACCACAAGTGGTTAAATCAGCGCGAGTCATGAAGCAGGCTGTTGCCCATTTAGAGCCGTATATTAATGCTGAAAAACAAGTCGGATACACCAACGGTAAGATTCTATTAGCCACCGTAAAAGGTGATGTGCACGATATTGGTAAAAATATTGTCGGGGTCGTGCTTCAATGTAATAACTATGAAATCATTGATTTAGGTGTAATGGTCTCATGCGATCAAATTTTGCAGGTCGCGCAAGAACAGAATGTCGATATTATTGGTTTGAGTGGTTTGATTACACCGTCATTGGATGAAATGGTGCATGTAGCGAAAGAAATGCAGCGGCGCGGATTTGATATTCCGTTATTAATTGGCGGTGCCACTACTTCAAAAGCGCATACCGCAGTCAAGATTGAACAAAATTATCAACAGCCAGTGGTATATGTATCTAATGCATCGCGTGCTGTCGGTGTATGTTCAGCGCTGTTATCCGAACAACAAAAACCAGCATTTGTAGAGCGATTAACCGCTGAATATGATGTTGTACGTGAACAACATGCGCGTAAAAAACCACGAACAGCACCGATCACACTCGACCAAGCACGAGCAAACGCCGTTGCACTTGATTGGGTTAACTACACGCCGCCAGCACCGAAACAAGCTGGGGTACATACTTTTACTGATTTTCCTATTGCTGAGTTACGTAAATATATCGATTGGACGCCCTTTTTTATGACTTGGTCATTAAGTGGTAAATATCCAACTATTTTACGGCATGAGGTGGTAGGGGTTGAAGCGACTAAGTTATTTGAAGACGCCAATAAAATTCTTGATGATATTGAACGGACAGGAATGATTAAAGCCAATGGCGTCTGTGGGTTATTCCCTGCAAATAATATTGGCGATGATGTTGAGGTTTACACTGATGAAACCCGTACTGAAGTGTTAACAGTATTGCATGGATTACGCCAACAAACCAAGAAGCCGAAAGGGCCAAATTATTGTTTGTCAGATTATATTGCCCCTAAAGAAAGTGGCAAAGCCGACTGGATTGGTGCTTTTGCTGTAACGGGTGGTATTGGTGAGTATGAAATAGCTGCTCAGTTTAAAGCGCAAGGTGACGATTATAACGCGATCATGATTCAAGCGGTGGCAGATCGATTAGCAGAAGCGTTTGCTGAATGTATGCATCAAATCGTGCGAAAGCAGATTTGGGGTTATGCTGCGGATGAAGATCTAGCAAATGATGATTTGATCCGTGAAAAATATCAAGGTATTCGTCCAGCTCCTGGCTATGCCGCTTGTCCTGAGCACACAGAAAAAGGTGCTATTTGGCAGTTATTGGATGCTGAAGCTAACACTGGCATGGTGCTAACCGAGAGTTATGCTATGTGGCCGGGGGCGGCGGTATCGGGTTGGTATTTTTCGCATCCTGATGCACGCTATTTTGCGGTGGCGCAGATCCAACATGATCAGTTAGCCAGTTATGCCGATCGTAAGGGGTGGAATATGATCGAGGCTGAGAAGTGGCTCGGGCCTAATTTATAATGATATTCTTCGGCTAAAAATAAATAAGGCGCAAAGTTTGCGCCTTTTTTATTTCTGGTAGTGGCTATTATTCTAAGAGTTGTTGATGGAGCGTGCTCACCACCGATTTTGCATCAGCCTCATCAACCAAGAAGCATAAATTGTGCGGGCTAGCGCCATAACAAATTAGCCGTAAATTATAAGCATCGAGTGCGCCAAAAATATGTTTAGCTGAGCCTTTACTATTGCTCATACGATTACCAATTAATGCGACTAGCGATAATCCTTGTTCGATGTCAACACGACATAATTGATTGAGCTGTTCTACTGCAGCGAGTGGTAGTGTTGGTGCTCCGCCGCCAGTGTCGGTTTGATCAAGTGTTAATGATACGCTGACTTCTGAGGTAGTAATTAAATCGACGGATATTTTATGCTCAGCCAGAATGCGGAAGACTTCTGCTAGAAAGCCATAAGCATGAAACATATTAAGGCTAGTTAGGGTCACCATGGTTTGATTACCACGCAGTGCCAATGCTCTAAATAACGGCGCTTGGTCAACTGTTTTTCGAATCCAAGTCCCGCCTTGCTGGGGAGCTTTTGATGAGCCGACAAATACTGGGATCTGTTGCCGTACCGCTGGTACCAGTGTCGATGGATGGAGTATTTTAGCGCCAAAGTTTGCCATTTCAGAAGCTTCACTAAAACTGATTTCTTTAATCGGCTTAGCGGCGGTGGTAATACGTGGATCAGTGGTGTACATCCCTGGTACATCGGTCCAGATTTCTAAGGTAGTAGCATCCGTCGCTTCTGCAATTAATGCCGCGCTGTAATCACTGCCACCTCGACCAAGCGTGGTGGTATTGCCTTGGCTATCACTACCAATAAAACCTTGTGAGACCACTACATGGGTAGCTAAGAGTGGTATTAAATGTTGCTGAGCTAATTGACGAATAATCTCTGGTTGTGGAATCGCTTTGCCAAATTGAGCGTCAGTTCGCATCACAGTACGAATATCAAATCTAATCGCGGCAGCATTCATTTCAACTAAAATTTGGTTAAACAGATGGGTCGATAATAATTCGCCGTGGCTGACCAGTTGATCGGTTAGTTGTGGTGACGGTTTAGTTGCGGCTTGGGTTGCGGCAGAAGCAATGTCATCGAGTAATGCATAAATAGCATCGCTAACAGTATTTGGGTGTTGCAGTTGATCAAGGATCTGTTGATGAATATTGGTTAATTGCTGTAAATGCTGCTGGCGTGAAGTGATATCACTAATACCATTGGCTAATGCAACTAATAAGTTAGTTACTCCCGAACAGGCACTAATTAATACTATTTTAGTGTGTGGGTTAGTGATAACGATGTCAGCACTGCGACACATTGCTGCGTAATCGGCAACACTAGTACCGCCAAATTTAGCGACAATTAACTGGTTTATAGCTGCTGCTGGAGTAATGCTCATTACGGTGTTCTCCCTTTATCGTAAATGCTGCAAGGTAGGTTATTTACTTCGGAAGAATTCCCGACGTCCATTGTCGAGGAGGTAATAGGCAGTAACGCTGGTAGCGGCTACCCAGAAGCTCCCCATCATAGTCAACCTGACTTAGATGACAGCCTGAAAGATTCAACTTTCATAGCCGATATAACGTGCCCCAAACGCGTTATATCTCGGCGTTACTCCCCCCTCTCAATATGGTTTAAGGATTGGGACCTACAATATTGATACCTGGGTAACGCACCTCTTCTGTAGTGAATAAACACTGTTATCATTGAATAGGAAATTCGCCTTGGTTGTCAATTGTTAAATGATAATTTCTCGATAGTTAACAAAAAGTATGTGTAGCGAACAGGGTTTGGGGGTATTACTTGCGGCTTTGGTATTGCTCTAATATTCTGTAATAACCACTAACGTGCACACCTTATTGATAATAATCATGATTTAATGGAGTTGAATCTATGCCTATCACCAGTTTTATGCCTCCCCAAAGAACCCTTATGGGGCCAGGTCCTTCTGATATTTATCCGCAGGTTTTGCAAGCGTTGAGCCGACCGACAATTGGTCATCTTGATCCGTTATTTATTAAAATGATGGATGAGATCAAGCAGTTGTTGCAATACGCTTTTCAAACAAACAATGCGTTTACGATTGCAGTGTCTGCTCCAGGTAGTGCGGGTATGGAAGCGTGTTTTGTTAACTTAGTTGAGGTAGGTGATAAGGTATTAGTTTGCCGTAATGGCGTGTTTGGCGATCGAATGCGTGAAAATGTAGAACGCTGCGGTGGCATCGCGGTTATGGTTGATAATGCATGGGGTGAACCTGTATCACCCGTTTTGGTTGAACAAGCATTACAGGCCGATCCTGAGATTAAAATTGTTGCATTTGTACATGCTGAAACCTCAACTGGGGCATTATCTGATGCGAAAGTATTGGCTGAAATTGCGCGTCGTTATGACTGCCTAACCATTGTTGATGCAGTGACCTCATTAGGTGGGGTGCCATTGCTGGTGGATGAGTGGCAACTGGATGCTGTCTATTCTGGCAGTCAAAAATGTTTATCGTGTGTACCAGGGCTATCACCGTTAACGTTTTCTGAAAAAGCATTAGCTAAAATTCAGCAGCGCCAAACACCAGTGCAAAGTTGGTTTTTGGATCAAAGTTTAGTACTTGGCTATTGGAGTGGCGAAGGTAAACGCAGCTATCATCATACCGCGCCTGTGAATAGTTTATATGCGTTACATGAAGCGTTAGTACTATTGCGAAATGAGGGGCTCGAGCAAGCTTGGCAGCGACATCAACGTGTTCATTTAGAATTAAAAACAGGACTTGAAGCTTTAGGAATTAAATTTGTAGTCGCAGAAGCCTATCGACTACCACAGCTTAATGCGGTTTATATTCCTGATGGCGTTGTTGATGCAGTAGTAAGATCAACTTTATTAGAACGTTATAACCTTGAGATTGGTGCAGGGTTGGGAACATTAGCAGGTAAAGCATGGCGGATTGGGTTAATGGGTTATGCTGCTCGTAGTGAAAATGTTGCTTTGTGTCTTAAAGCGCTTGAAAGTACGTTGAAATAACTCGATGGAGCCATCAATGGCAATCGTGATCGCCATTGATGGTTAAACAGTGATTATTTTGCTGACGAAGTTGCTGCTGTAGTGGTGCTAGGTAGGCTGATCCCCGGAAATAATTGTTGTGCTTCGGTAGCAACTTGCTCAGCTTGTGCTGTTTTACCTTGATTGTAATAGGCTAAGATTAAGTTCTGATATAACGCCGGTCGTGGCCATGTTTGGGCTTTTTGGTTAGCCCAGCGAACATAGTCAGCAACCAGTTGTGGCTTATCCGTCGCGATACCAAGTTGTAATTGGGTGAGATGTAAATCCCACTCAAAGCGGTGTTGCCATGCCCATGGATTATTTACTTTGACTAAATAATTGATATCAACGGGGCGGGTGGTTTCAAACTTAGTCAGTAACCAACCTGAATATAAAGTAGTGATCATAAAACTAGTGATCATTACGGGTAATGCGATCGCGCTGACTTTAAGTGCGAGTACATACTGAGTTTGATAGCGATGATACTTGGCGGTGAGATTATCAACCCAAAAGATCAAAATAATAAAGACGATCCAATGGGCGAGCGAATGATAAAACGGGTATTCAAGTTGAGTATGTAACACGATAGGAAAAAATAATCCGACTAACGCTAATTGAGTACCATTCGGGGCTTTTTTGATGCTAACCAGTACCGCTAATGCTGCCAGTATTAAACCCAGTAACGGGATGATGCCGCCTTCAGCTGCCCAATACAGTAATTCATTATGAGGATGATCTAAACTTGCTACACCGGCTGGATATTGTTGCGGATCCTGATGATGCCATAATGCAGTTTGAGTGATATATGCGGCTTCAAATTTACCATAGCCATAACCCGTTAGTGGCTTGGAGGTAAACATTTCATAAGCTTGCGGCATCATAATTGAGCGTTGGCTGTCTAATGTGATACGCGCTTGATGAGAAAAAGAACTGTCGGTTGTGCTGCTAACTTGCCACGCTAATGCGAGTCCTAACAGTAGCATTAATCCCCACATACGTTGTTGATACTTAGCCGCAAATCGATATAGATAAGGTAGCATCAGTAATGAGCCGATAGTTGCACCTAACCAGCCTGTGCGCGAATTAAGTACCACCAGTAACGGAATTGTTAGTACTGGTACTGCCAGCAAGATCATATGTTGCCAGACCCATTTACCACGATAACGCGGTAGGCGGGCTAATAAATAGGCGGCAATAACCAGTCCGGTGGCTAAGAAACTCGCCATTACGTTTGGTTGTTGGAAAATACCATAGGGACGGTTAGCGATAATGTCATAACCAAAACGATTATTAGCCGTAAGCCATAAAAATTGGTACCAGCCAAACACGGCTTCGATTAAGACAGCAATAGTGATAAACCATAATAATCGTTGCCGTTGACTATGGGTAAAAACAAATTGTTGTAAGCTGGTGAAAAATAAAAATCCTGCCCAGAGAGTTAGCAAGCGGTTTGAAGCTGCGAAGCCATCAGCATTGGGGTAAAACACCGGTAATGTCAGTAGCACGCAACAGCTAAATAAAAGCAGTGTCATACGAGAATAACGCCAGACTTTTTGACGACATATTTCTAATAGACCACAGCTAATAGCGACGCTAAATGGAATCCATGCTGCTGCATTAAATGACAGCTCAAGCCCTGAGCCGCCGGGGTTATGCTGAAAATAATGCATAGCAACGATAAATAATAAGCCCACACTGGCTAAGAAAAAACGTACTAAAGGTAAAGGCTTAGAAATCCGTTTCTGTTCTAATTTCGTACCTTGAAGTTGTAACACTGTCATGGTGAGTCCTGAGTGAAAAAGCAAACAGGCTGACTGATGTCAACCTGCTTGTAGGGCCTAATTACGTTTTACAATTAGATGTTAAGCAGTGGTTTAAGAAACCTTGCCGTATGCGATCCAGCAACCAGTGCCACTTGTTCAGGAGTACCTGTAGCGATAATTTCACCACCACCGTTTCCTCCCTCTGGGCCAAGGTCGATCACCCAATCCGCCGTTTTAACCACATCCAGATTATGTTCGATCACTACAATAGTATTGCCACGATCTCGTAGCTTATGTAATACAGTTAACAATTGCTGAATATCGTGAAAGTGTAAGCCAGTGGTTGGCTCATCTAAAATATATAAGGTTTTTCCTGTATCACGTTTAGATAATTCTTTCGCGAGTTTAACCCGTTGTGCTTCACCGCCGGACAAGGTTGTTGCTGCTTGGCCGAGACGAATATACGATAAGCCGACATCAATTAATGTTTTTAATTTTCGCGCAATTGCTGGAACCGGTTCAAAAAATTGATGCGCATCTTCAACCGTTAGTTGTAATACTTCATCAATGCTTTTTCCTTTGTAGCGTACTTCTAAGGTTTCACGGTTATAGCGCTTACCCTTACAGGCATCACACGGTACATAAACATCGGGTAAAAAGTGCATTTCTACTTTAATTACCCCATCACCTTGGCAAGCCTCACAACGACCACCACGGACATTAAAGCTAAACCGACCTGGTTTATAGCCTCGAGAACGAGATTCTTGAGTACCAGCAAATAATTCACGAATGGGAGTGAAAATACCCGTGTAGGTAGCAGGATTTGAACGTGGCGTACGACCAATTGGGCTTTGATCAATATCGATCACTTTATCAAAGTGTTCTAAATCTTGAATTTCTTTGTAAGGGGCTGGCGTACCGGTAGTCGCGCCATTAAGTCGCTGGTGGGCGATTCTAAAGAAGGTATCATTGATCAAGGTTGATTTACCTGATCCAGAAACACCAGTAATACAGGTCAGTAATCCGACTGGAATTTCGACATTAACATCTTTAAGGTTATTACCGCTGGCACCCAGTAATTTGACTGTTTTAGTGGCATCAAATGGTACTCGTTGTGCTGGAATAGCAATTGATTTTTTCCCGCTAAGATATTGACCAGTTAAAGATTTCTTTGATTTTAGGATGTCTTTAAGGCTACCTTCGGCAATAATTTCCCCGCCATGTACGCCAGCACCTGGGCCGATATCTATCACATAATCAGCGGCGCGAATCGCGTCTTCATCATGCTCAACCACAATCACGGTATTACCAAGATCACGGAGATGGATCAGCGTTTTGAGTAAGCGTTCATTATCCCGCTGATGGAGGCCAATGGATGGTTCATCAAGTACATACATCACCCCCATTAAACCTGCACCAATTTGGCTTGCCAAACGAATACGCTGAGCTTCACCGCCCGAAAGGGTGTCGGCACTGCGAGATAGGCTGAGATAATTGAGGCCAACATTGATTAAGAAACTTAAACGTTCATTAATTTCTTTTAAAATTTTGGCAGCGATCTGAGCCCGTTGACCTGTTAATGCCAACTCATCAAAGAAAGTAAATGCTTCATTGATACTCATATCACAGATATGGGGCAGGTTAGTTTCACCGATAAATACGTGACGTGCTTCTTGGCGTAAACGTGAACCGTGGCAGCTAGAACAAGGTTTGGTCGATACAAATTTAGCCAGTTCTTCACGGACAGAATTAGATTCTGTTTCGTGATAACGGCGTTCCATATTATTTAAAATACCTTCAAACGGATGTCGTCTAACGGTAATGTCACCGCGATCATTAATATATTTAAATTCAATATCAGTGCTACCAGAACCCGAGAGGATCAAGGTTTGGATTTTCTTTGATAGGGTATTAAAAGGTGCTTCAACATCAAATTTAAAATGTTCAGCTAATGATTTGAGCATTTGAAAGTAGTAAAAATTACGTTTATCCCAACCGCGAATTGCGCCGCCAGCTAAACTGAGTTCACCATTTTGTAGCACTCGTTCTGGGTCAAAATACTGTTGAACGCCTAAACCATCACAGGTGCCACACGCTCCGGCAGGGTTATTGAATGAGAACAGCCGCGGCTCAAGCTCTTGCATGCTATAACCACAATGTGGACAGGCAAAGTTAGCTGAAAATACTTGTTCGCTCGCTTCACCGGCTGTCATTGGAGCGATTATCACCGTGCCGCCTGAAAGCTCTAATGCAGTTTCAAAAGATTCAGCTAAGCGTAATTGCAGATCATCACGGACTTTAAACCGATCAACCACGACTTCAATGGTGTGTTTTTTATGAAGTTCTAATGTCGGTGGATCTGATAGATCACACACTTCACCATCGATGCGGGCGCGAATATAACCTTGAGCAGAGAGGTTGGCGAGGGTTTTTAGGTGTTCGCCTTTACGTTCTTTGATGATAGGTGCAAGTAACATTAGCTTACTGCCTTCATCCATAGCGAGCACTTGATCAACCATTTGGCTAACCGTTTGAGCGGCAAGGGTGACGTTATGGGTTGGACAGCGTGGTTCACCTACGCGCGCATAGAGTAAGCGTAAATAGTCATAAATTTCAGTAATGGTGCCGACAGTAGAGCGAGGATTGTGTGAGGTTGATTTTTGTTCAATTGAAATGGCAGGTGATAAGCCTTCAATATGATCAACATCGGGCTTTTCCATTAACGATAGAAACTGACGAGCATAAGCCGATAGTGATTCGACATAGCGGCGTTGACCTTCAGCATATAAAGTATCAAATGCTAACGATGATTTTCCCGAACCAGATAAGCCCGTGATAACAACGAGCTTGTCGCGAGGAATGGAAATATTAATGTTTTTGAGATTATGGGTGCGTGCGCCCTGTACTTCGATGTAATCCATACCAATCACTATTCTTTTGCTAGATTGTAAGCGAGTAGTATTTCATAGCCGCTTTTAATGAGCAAAAGATACTGAATAAAAACACAGTAGCTCAAATAAAAAAATCCCGCTATAGCGCGGGATTTTTTAAATATTTAGCGGGCTTATTTTTTAGTTGTTTGTTGTTTAGCTAGCTTAGATGATTGGTCTTTCTTATAAATGTTTTCGTAACAGTAGTTAGTTGCTTCAATGTAACCATCAACACTACCACAGTCAAAACGCTTACCTTTAAATTTGTATGCCAGTACACAACCAGATTGTGCTTGTTTTAGTAGGGCGTCAGTAATTTGGATTTCGCCGCCTTTACCTGGTTCTGTTTGCTCGATAATATCAAAAATATCTGGTGTTAGGATGTAACGACCAATAATAGCAAGGTTACTTGGTGCTGTTCCTGGCTCAGGTTTTTCTACCATGTTGTCTACACGGAATAGATCATCACGGATCATTTGACCTGCAATTACACCGTATTTATGAGTATCTTCTTCAGGTACTTCTTCAACGGCAACGATTGAACAACGGAATTGCTTATAAAGAGCCGCCATTTGAGCTAACACGCCTTTTTCTTCGTTAACACAAAGGTCATCGGCAAGTACAACAGCAAAAGGTTCGTTACCTACTAGTTCACGACCCATAAGGATAGCGTGACCTAAGCCTTTCATTTCACCTTGACGAATGTAAGTGAAGTTAGCTGAGTCAATAACGCGACGGATATCAAATAAAAGATCTTCTTTGTTAGTACCACTTATTTGATGTTCTAGTTCATAGTTCTTATCAAAGTGATCCATCAAGGTATTTTTACCACGACCAGTAACAATACACATCCCGTTCATGCCTGCTTGAATCGCTTCCTCAACACCATATTCAATTAAAGGTTTGTTTACGATTGGCATCATCTCTTTTGGCATTGATTTTGTTGCTGGAAGAAATCGAGTACCGTAGCCTGCTGCTGGAAATAGACATTTCTTGATCATAGTGTTTCCTAGATTTAATGTAATTGATTATGTGTTGAGTGCAAATTTAAATCTTGCTGATAAATTCGTTAGTGAGAATTAACAAAACAATAGTTATTATTGTTTTGTTAACGCTTAATAGCATTGTATTGTTAGAGATTTTAATCAATAAATCAACTTTATATCATCCTTGTGTTCGCAAACTATAACAATAAGTTGAAGATGTATAATCTTTAATTATTAACCCTAATGATAATCCTTATATTGTTTTTTAAACTCTAGTTGTTATTAATTTTATAATTTAACTTATTATCGTATGCTATTTATTTGTTTTTAATATGTTTACTATTACCTTTAATATTTTCGTCAATGATTACTCTATTTATTATATGATCTTAGCGAATGTTTATATAATGACAGCTGAGTACATTATTAATATTTCCATAGTATATATTTTTAAATCACCGAAGTGTCATAAAAATGACAGTCTTGATGCAGTAGAGCTTGTTTGTGGATTTTTATATTGATTCTGGTTATGGTTTTACTGTTGGTTAGTTGTATTTGGTATGGATAATTGGGGGCTATAACCTATTTTGACGCTATGCCTTGACCTTGCTGACATGATAAACTGCGTGATTGAGTATAAACTTTGACTAAGCGGCTATTAACACCCAATACCGTCGCTATCAGCTTTGGAGTGAACTATGGCCAGTCGTGGCGTAAATAAAGTTATCTTAATCGGTAACTTAGGAAATGATCCAGAAATTCGTTACATGCCTAGCGGTGGTGCAGTAGCTAACATTACTATTGCAACCTCTGAATCTTGGCGTGATAAAGCTACCGGTGAGCAACGTGAAAAAACTGAGTGGCACCGTGTTGCATTGTTTGGGAAATTAGCAGAAGTCGCTGGTGAGTACTTACGTAAAGGCTCACAAGTGTACATTGAAGGCCAATTACAAACGCGTAAGTGGCAAAATCAGCAAGGCCAAGATCAATATACTACTGAAGTTGTTGTTCAAGGTTTTAACGGCGTAATGCAGATGCTAGGTGGCCGTAATGGTGGCCAAGGTGCTCCTATGGGTGGCCAGCAGCAACAACAGCAGAATCAAGGTAACTGGGGTCAGCCTCAACAACCTGCTGCTGCACCACAGCAAAATTATGCACCACAACAACCACAGCAACATCAGTCAGCACCGCAGCAGTCTGCTCCACAGCAACCGCAGCAACAATATAATGAGCCACCAATGGATTTTGACGACGATATTCCGTTCTGATCCTGAAAAAAGAAGCGATTATATTTAGCTTACTAATATCCATTAACCCAGCATTATTGCTGGGTTTTTTTGTGTATCAAAAATATTATACCTAAGCTAAACTATTAATATTATTATCACTATTTATCTTGTTGTATTTATGAAACGTTTAAATGTCGTTATTACTCTTTTATTATCTTTATTACTTACCATTGGGGTTGGATATAATGGCAATGAAATGATTGTAGTAAGTGGATGCTTATTTTTAGCATTGATTTTTTTGTCATCTAAACGTTGGTTAAAATGGTTGGTTATATTTCCAATTGGTTTTGTTGCAGTATTATATTTTCAGTCTGGATATATTTACGGTCATCCTAATATAGGTATTATTGCCTCATTAGTTGAAACCACTAAACGTGAAAGTATAGAATTTTTATTAGCAGTGCCAATAAAAGTATGGCTATTAAATGCTATTTTGTTAATCGTATTTTGTTATTATCTAATTAGGATTGAAATTGTATTTAAATGGTATAAATCTACTGTTTTATTAGGTGGGGTTTGCCTTTATTTTTCTTCTTTAAGTTTGTTTGTTAATCATATTTATATCAGTACTGAACATTATATTATCCAGATAAATGCAATCAGAAATAGCATTCATCAGACGGCTAATTGGACGGTTTTAAGTGCCAAGCCGAAGTATAAAAATTATGTGTTAATCATTGGTGAGAGCATGCGTAAAGATTATATGTCTGCGTATGGCTACCCGATTAATACCACTCCTTTCTTAGCTCAAACACCGGCAATATTGGTTAATGGTTATTTGTCGACAGCATCCCATACGGCAGTATCATTACCGAGAACTTTAGGTATCAGTAACGGATTAGATTTACATCCGGTTAATAATATAATTACGTTAGCCAATGCCGCTAAAATGAAAACAATATGGCTATCAAACCAAGGTTTTATTGGAAAATATGATACAGCTGTTTCAGTAATAGCGATGCATGCAGCAGAAAAACAATTTTTGAAAAAAGGTAATTTTCTAACTAATAATACGAGTGATTATGCATTACTACCGTTATTTAAGCAGGCATTAGCACAGCCTTATAATGGATCTAAATTAATTGTATTGCATATTATGGGATCACATGAAAATTTTTGTGATCGAATTAAAAAAGACATATATGGTTTGAAAGATAAAGATCTATCCTGTTATTTATCTACTTATAATCAAACAGATAGCATTATTAAAACGGTAGTTGATGATTTAAAATCGACTCAAGAAAGTTATTCATTATTTTATTTCTCAGATCATGGTCTTGATAATGTCAGCACTGTTAAAGGGCAAACACAATTAGTCCATGGTGATTTATATAAACAAAATTATGAAGTTCCATTGATTGAAATAGCCAGTGATATTAAGCAGCATACTATGCTGAATAAAAAAATAAGTGCTTTTGATTTTATGTCTATTTTCTCTAACTGGATTGGCGTTAAAACGACTCAATTACCAGCATTCAGTGTTTATCAGGCACCTCGAGTGAACAGTATTCACGTATTGAGTGGTAATAAAATGGTGCCTTTTAACTCATTAAAAAATGATCCAGATGAAATTATTGAACCGCATTAATTGGCATTTATTAACGTTATTTTTCAGTACTGAATGAGTTCGTTGCCGATTTTTGTTTAATGAAATCAATAAATAATTTCGTTTTAACATGATGATAGTTTAATTTGGGGTAGTAGGCATAAATTGCATTTGTCGGCTGCTTTAATGTTGGTAGCACTGGGACAAGTAAGCCATTATCTAATTCTCGTTTGATGGTTTGGCGGCTGGTTAAAATTAGCCCCATTCCAGCAACAGCACCCGCAACCAGCACTTCTGGGTTGGTGGTAATAAAATTGCCTTGTAATCGCAGCCGCTGATTATGCTCAAAAATATGATCTTGTTGATGACCTTGATCGCCAAATAATAGGTAATTATGCTGACATAATTGCTCGGGGGTAGTGATTGGCTCATTATTTTCAAGGTAGGCAGGGGCGGCATAAAAACCATTACGATAATTCAACAGTTTAGTTGCTATATAACTGCAAGAGTTAAATTCAGTGATTTCTCGGCTGATAAATACATCGAGGTTGAGATCGGGAAGTTGCCCTGCAGTTACGGTATGGAGCTCAATTTTTATTTTTGGGTAACATTGACTAAATTCAGTTAAGTAATTAACCAATAAGCGACTGCCTGTTGCTAGTGGGGCGCCAATACGTAATATGCCGCCGACCTCACCATAGGTAGCGGTTGTTTCTGCCAGCATTTGTTGCCAGTCATTGACCAATAATGCACTGCGTTGATAAAACAATTGGCCTGCATCTGTCACGGTTAAGTGGCGAGTAGTGCGTTTTAAAAGCTGTACACCAAGTTGTTTTTCTAACCAAGATAATCGTTTTGATAATGCGGAGCTGGAAGTGTTGAGTTTATTAGCGGCTTGCGCCAATGAGCCGTGTTCTACCACGGTGATAAAGCTATTCGCGCAAGTGATCCAATCCATAAATGTATTATTCCTTTGTTACAATATTAATAATCGATTAACTGGTCTAATGTAGCGTATGCTTAGCGATGAGAAAATGATTAAGATCGTTTTGACGTTTTACATATTGATATTAATGGCATATATGAAATAAGGATGCTATGAGAAAAGCCTCAAGGATGAAGTTAACAAATCGCTTAGTTGCCTTTGTTACCATGATCGTGATTTGCGCGATTTTAGTTATTTTTATCGGTGGAGCCTTGAGTTTCCGTAAACTCGGCCAAGACTCATTAGTGCATTATCTTGATGGCGTTGTTAGCGTTATTGATCAAGAACTTTCTGAGCCTCAAGGACCTCAGGCGTTATCTCGTTGGTTGCCGACGTTATTAGAGGCGAGTAATGTGGTGACGTTAACGATTAATGATGGTGATAAACAACTGTTTGGTTTTGAAGGTCACCAAATCGTTCCTGATCCTAATATTCTGTATCATCATCAATACTTACTGCCATTACATCCTCGCTATCAAGTAACAATTGCGGCAATTCCACTTTATAGTGAATTTACCTATTCTCTTGGAGCGATGTCATCCATTTCATTAGCATTGCTGATTGTAATACTCGGCTTAATTCGAGGTGTGCATTGGTTACGTACGCAATTATATGGTTCTGAATTGTTAGAAGAGCGTGGCCGAATGATTTTAGCTGGTCGCGTCGATCAATATGCTGAAGGCAATGATTATGAGTGGCCAGCAACAGCCAGTTTAGCCCTTGATCAATTAATTAGTGAACTTAAAGATGCTCGTCAAGAACGGAGTCGATTTGATACGTTTATTCGTACTCACACTTTTTTAGATCAATTAACGGGTACCGCTAATCGCGTGTTATTTGATAGCCGTTTACAGTCAATGGTGCAAGATCAAGATAGCCATGGTGCAGTAATTCTATTGCGTTTAAGTGACTGGGATGAGCTGTGCTCTCTGCAGGGAAAAACGATTGCAGATGAGTTGCTACAAGATATCAGCGTAATTTTATCTAACTTTATTCAGCGTTTTCCAGATACGGTATTAGCGCGTTATTTTGATGCTGAATTTGCGATTCTTATTCCCCAGCAACCCGCCAAAGAAATTAAAATATTTACTAATCAATTATTGAATGCCGTTGAGCGTATATCGCCACCATCACCGATGGAACAAGACAATTGGTGCCACATCGGAGTGACATATTTTCATGGTGGTGATCGCCGTGGACGGATTATGGATGAAGTCGATACCGCTTTACGCAGTTCACAGTTACAAGGCGCAAATAGCTGGAATAGTTTTAAGAAAGATCATCAATGGGATAAATCGCGCGGTAATGTACGCTGGCGTAGTTTGTTTGATAAAACGTTGGTGCAAGGTGGGCCGCTATTATATCAACAGCCGATTATTATGGCGGTTGATGAAGAGGTGATGAGTTATGCCTTACTTGCTCGTATTAACGATGATAATGGTGACATTATTAAAGCATCACATTTTATGTCCGCTGTAGAGCAAGTAGGTTATTCGGTGCGTTTTGATCGGGCGGTTATTCGTCAAACCTTGATGTTGCTCAAGCAGCAATCGGCGGATAATAGTTACGCGGTTAATATTACTACTATCAGTTTACGTGACAAAAAATTTGTTAAATGGCTACGAGATGAATTATTACAATTACCACGTCCGGTACTGAATCGGTTATTGTTTGAAGTATCAGAAAGTATGTTGGTGAAACATCTTGACGCGATACGACCTATATTACGCGTATTAACGGGGCTTGGTTGTAAGCTTGTTGTTTCACAAGCGGGTCGAACTATAGTTAGTACTTACTATATTAAAGATATTAAGGCTGATTATATTAAATTACATCGTGGCTTAGTACGTGATATACATCAGCGGCAAGAGAATCAGTTATTTGTTCGAAGTATGCTGGGAGCGTGTGCCAATAGTGATGCCCAAGTGATTGCTGTCGGTGTTGAAACCAACAAGGAATGGCGGGTGCTACAACAGCTCGGTGTGGTCGCTGCACAAGGGCGCCTTTTTGCTGCTGAGCGACCAATATCTCCAACTGTAAATACTTTAAAGGTATAATTATTAAAGAGTTAATGTGGAAGGTATTATTTAAAGTGATGTAGGTCTTACATTTAATAGATTAATATTGTGAAGCACTAACTCTTTACCTAAAGTGCGAGCTGTTATTCGGCTCTAACTTTCGGCTTACTTTTATCATGATCCAGCGCTTACTTTCTCCTCTTTTTTCCCGTAAAAATTCTATATTAAATGCTGCGCTTGCTCTGTTTTCTGACACGGTTGTTTTAGTTGCTGATAATGAAGCTGATGTTATCGCTGATTCAGTGTCAATTACATCGGTAACCGAGTGGCAAAGTGCGATTGAGATGTTGATCGCTAAGCATCAATTAGCGGGTAGTCAACTTGCTATCATTTTAGGGCCGGGGCTATATCAAAGTTTATTGATTGATAAGCCTGAGCTGAGCGGTGATGAATTGGCTCTCGCGCTGCCTTATCTGGTTAAAGATTTAGTTAATGAGTCGCCAGAAGATATCGTTGTTGATGGCTTTAACAGTTTAAATAACGATCGTATTCAAGTGTTTGTGAGCAATCGTCAACAAATGAATAAGATTGTCTTAGCCTGTCAATCTGCAGGCTGTAGTGTTGGCTGTATGACAGTTGACAGCGTGGTTTTGAGTGAATTTACCGCTGAAAATCGCAGTCAATTAGTCGTGCATCGCTATGGCAATGGCAACTTACAATTAACGGCATTTAGTCAGTATAAATTGTTTTTTCAACGCCAATTGCGCGGGTTTGATGTACCTCTCGTGGCAACCCCAAGTTCTGATATCCAAGCATTACAACTGGATAGTTTAGCGTTAGAACTTCAGCGCTCGTTGGATTTTCTTAGTGCGCAATTACGTGATAACTCGATCAGTCAGTTATTAATTAGCTGTGATAATGATGATAATCACCAATTAGCGCAGGAATTAAATGTTCGCTTAAATGTTACTGTTGAAGCGCTTGAACCACCGGTGTCATTATTAACCTCCACAGGAGCGCGTGTTGCTTGGGCGGGACTTAGGCAAGGATTATCATCTTCAATTAATTTCTACTCACAACATCTACAACCTAAACGACAGCGGTTAACCCTTAATAATATGGTGGCAAGTTGGTTAGTTCTCATAGTGTTAATCAGTGTCGTTAGTGGCGTTTATACCTATAAATCTCGTCAGTTAGCACCTAAATTAGCATCGAGTAAAGCCCAATTAACGGCGGCACAAAGCCAACTGACGTTGACTCAAAAACAATTACAGCTCCATATCGTTAGCCCAATAAAGCAGCAGCGTGTTAGTGCCTTAGAACAAGAAATCATTGCTAAACAATCGACATTAAAGGCTGTTGCTAATCATGATGTAAGTTTAATGGTTGGCTATGGTCAAGTATTAACCCAACTTGCAGCTGCTGGCTCAAACAATATAGCTATTGAACGTATTTCGATTTCAGGTAATGCGCTGGATTTAAACGGTGTTGCTCGAACGCCGGAGGCAGTACCTGGATGGTTAGGGACATTTAATCGTTATTCCACTTTGGCTGAGCGGCGATTCCAGTTACTCAATATTGGCCGAGATGATACCAATCAGGTCACTTTTACATTGCAAGCCCAGCGCATACAAGGGGCAAATTGATGAGAATAACCTGGATTGAATGCCAACAAAGATTCAGTGGCTTGTCATCACGAGAGCAATGGCTGATTGCTATTTCAGGTTGGGTTGCGATCGGCTTTATTGGCGTGTTGATGGTGCTAGAACCACAATGGTTACAGCTGAAAAGCCAAATGAATAACGTCCAGACCACGATGAATAATACTATTGCTATCCGTAATAATATTACGGTATTGCAACGTCAATTAGCCCAAGATCCTAATAAAGATATTGAGGTTAAAATAGCGCAACTGACTCAAAAAAATACTCAGTTAGTACAACAGCTACAACAAAAGATTGGCGGCTTAGTTACCCCGACACAAATGCCAAATATCCTTGAGCAAGTGTTGCGCCACAGTAAAGAATTACGGTTGCAGAGTATCGTGTCATTACCCGCAGCTCAGCTAATAAGTGGTGAAGAGCAAGGTTATTACATTCATCCATTACGGATGACGTTTGAAGGAAAGTATTTTGATGTTATTCGCTATTTAACTCAGTTAGAGGCGTTACCGGTTAATTATTATTGGCGCAATTTAAACTATCAAGTAATGCAATATCCATGGGCAAAAATTGAGCTTGAGCTCTATACCTTAGGTGAAAGTAAGGACTTTATTGGTGGTTAAATATATTGCGGCAGGGTTAGCGATCAGCTGTTTATTGCGTGCGGTAAATGTACAGGCTCAGCAAGATCCAACAGCACCATTAGGGTGGCAAAAAAAATCGCCATCAGCAGTTGTCTCAGCACCATCATTACCACAGTTACAAAGTGTTATTTGTGAACAGCAACGTTGTCGCGCCATTTTAAGTGGTCAAACGGTGAGGGTTGGTAGTTATATAAAAGGCTACACCGTAAGTCGAATCAGTGATAGTTCAGTGATGTTAACCCGCAATAAAAAACAGTGGCAATTGTCACTATTTAGCGCAGATATTAAGCAGTGAAGGTACGTAAAAATATGCAACGGATCATACTTGGTGTAGTTATCGCTTCGTTAGTTGGCTGTTCAACCCAAATGGGACATAAGTCCCCAGTGGCGATTAAACAAGCACTTAATCAAGCTGCGAATGATGCGGTAAGTCAACCTATGTTTGAGTTACCAGCTGCTGTTAACAGTGATTTGATGCCGACATTGGCTACGAGTGATTTTCAGACACCTCAAGCCTTAGAGAAACGCTTTCGAGTCAATGCGCGTAATGTTGATGCCAATGCGTTTTTTTCTAGTTTAGTTCAAGGAACACCGTTTAATATCGTGATTCATCCCGGTGTAAGTGGCTTGATTAGTTTGCAATTAAAAGATGTCACACTTGATGAAGTGCTGGATGTTGTTGATGATGTTTATGGTTATAGCATTACCCGTAAAGGTAATATTATTCAGGTATTTCCGGCTACTTTGCGGACTGATATTATTCCAGTAGATTATTTACAATTGCAGCGTCAAGGGGTGTCGTTGACCTCGATAACAACGGGATCTATCGCTAACGGCAATAGCTCTGATTCAAATTCAGGCGCTAATGATGATGACAACACGACAGAAGGCGTAAGCACGACGACGGGTGGCACTACTATTAAAACCACTTCTGAAAGTGATTTCTGGCAACAGTTAGAAAAAGTGGTACGCGGTATGATTGGTCACGGTGAAGGCCGTAATGTAATGATATCACCGCAAGCGGGTTTAATTTCTGTGCGGGCATTTCCAAACGAATTGCGTGAAGTGAAACAGTTTTTGGGGATTTCACAACAGCGCTTAGTACGTCAGGTGGTATTAGAAGCCAAGATTATGGAAGTGACCCTTAATGATAGTTATCAGCAGGGGATTAATTGGCAAAATATCACCCGTAGCATTGGTGGCACTAATATTGTTGTGGGTTCAACCCCGATAGTTGATGCCGCAGCAATTGCAGCATTGCCTGGTGGTAACGCCATTTCAAATTTGTTAGGCGGCCAAACTAATATCACCATTAGTGATGGTAACTTTACTTCAGTACTGAGCTTTCTGGAAACCCAAGGTGATCTTAATGTGCTCTCAAGCCCACGTGTGACTGCGGCTAATAACCAAAAAGCGGTGATCAAAGTGGGTGGTGATGAATATTTTGTAACGAATGTTTCGAGTAGTAATGTTTCGGGAGATAACAGTACCGCGGCCCCTGATATTGAATTAACGCCATTTTTCTCCGGTATTTCATTGGATGTAACGCCGCAAATTGATGATCAAGGTGGGGTGTTATTACATGTTCATCCAGCGGTGGTTGATATTAAAAATGAAATCAAAGCCGTAGATCTGGGGGAAAAGTTTGGGGTTTATCAATTGCCATTGGCGAAAAGCACCATTCGTGAATCAGATTCCATTATTCATGCTCGCAGTGGTGACGTAGTAGTGATCGGCGGCTTAATGAAAACAGCGATGACAGATCAAGTATCAAAAGTACCGTTGTTAGGTGATATTCCGCTGCTGGGTAATTTGTTTCGTAACATCAATAAAGTGAAGCAAAAAACCGAATTGGTTATTTTATTGAAGCCAACCGTGATAAGTGATCAAACTTGGCAAAAAGAGATCGAACGCTCACGAGCATTGGTTAATGAATGGTTTCCAGAAGATAAGTAGCCGATGTATTTATCGCACTTTGAGCTTCATTCGGCCCCGTTTTTATTAACGCCTAATACCGCCTTATTTCATGCTTTATCAACTCATTTAACTGCAATCGATACAGTGTTAGTTGGGCTGGCAATGGGGGATGGCATTATTCAGGTATCAGGTGAAGTTGGAACCGGAAAGACCCTCGTTTGTCGAATGTTAATCAATCGCTTACCGGCAAAATTTGATTTAGTGTATTTACCGACTCCCGCGCAATGTGGAGTGACGTTACAACTGGCGTTAGCGCATGAATTAGGACTGAATATCGATGCTGATCGGCATCGACTCACTATCGATATTCAGGATCAATTACTGCAGCGGAAAGCGAATGGACGTGCGGTAGTAGTACTTATTGATGAAGCTCAAGCATTGCCTGATGACGCATTAGAAATGATCCGTCTATTAGGTAACCTTGAGACAGAATCAGAAAAGTTACTCCATATTGTGTTAGTTGGTCAGCCAGAATTAGATCAGCGTTTAGCGCATTATCAATTGCGCCAATTGCAACAGCGAATTACTTTACGTGCCATTTTATTACCATTAACTGAAGCAGAAGCCGTTGCTTATATTGAACACCGAGTGTTATTCGCTGGGGGGAAGCCGGGATTATTTTCAGTGGCCCAAGCGCGCGCGATTTGGTTTGCGAGTGGTGGTATTCCAAGATTGATTAATCAATTAGCCCATAAAGCATTACTCGCAGCCTATAGCCAGCAGCGTCAGTCTGTTCGTCAGCAAGATATTAAGATAGCGATTGCTGATACTGTCGCGGCTCGGCAATCAAGTCGGTTGTGGTGGCGATGGCTGAGATGGAAATATTTATGAGTGAATTAAATCGTCGTTTGAGCGCGTTAACACAGCAGTCTCATGATGCGGCAGTTGTATTACAGCCAGCTACGATCAAACCATTACCTAAAAAACGCTGGTGGTATGGTGTGGTGGCGATTTTGATAGCGGTAATGTTAATGGTTGTGCTGAGTTATTGGCGACAACAGTCAGCCGAAGTTGTTGCACTTGCATCATCAGCTTCGGTAGCAGCAGTTGCTGTGGCTGCACAGCCTCAAGCTGTCGCCAGTCTAACTGATTCCGATCGTGTTGTTTTAACTGCGATGCCAGAGGCTGAGCCTGCTATTGAAACCCTTGAGATGGAACAAGAACTCGCAAGTTCGTATGAACAAGGCTATGACAGTGGTTATCAACAAGCATTAGCTGAGCAACAAGCGAAAGATATTGCGATTGAGCCTCCACAAGAGGCTAAAGTCGCTTTAGTCTCAAAACCATTACCAAGTAGTTTATCGATAAAAACCGTGGCGTTAACACCATCACAATTAGCTGAGGTTGAATATCGTAAAGCGGAAAAAGTATTGCGTCAGGCGAATAGTCGTCAGGCGATTATTCATCTTGAAGCGGCATTAAAGTATCGCCCTCAATGGGTGGTAGCTCGTCAAAAATTGGCAGCATTATATTATGGTCGTGGTGATAATCGCCAAGCCGTTGCAATGTTACAACAAGGATTACAGCAGCAACCGCAGAATACTGAATTGCGATTAACGCTAGCTAAATTATTGGTGAATGAAAAACAATTTCAAACGGCGTTAACGGTATTAGAACAACCGTTGAAAGTCGATTCAATCGCTTTTTTAGCGATGCGGGCGGCACTTGCTCAGCAGTTAAATAATACCGCCTTAGCACTGACGAGTTATCAACAATTGTTATTGCATGATGCTAGCGATGGGCGCTGGTGGCTGGGATTAGCCATTGCTCAAGAGCGTAGCCAACAACAGACCGCGGCCTTAGCTTCTTATCGAACCGGATTAACCCATGGTGGGTTATCAGCGGCATCACAACACTTTATTCAACAACGTATTATGGCGTTACAAACCCAAAGGAGCTAACAGGTGCAAATTCGATTACGTAAACGTTTAGGCGATCTGTTGGTTGATGAGCACATTATTGCACAGCAGCAATTGGATCAAGCCCTTACTCAACAGCGAACCACAGGTCGTAAATTGGGGGATACGCTGATTGGAATGGGTTTCCTCAGTGAACAACAACTGTTGCAATTTTTAGCGCGCCAATTAGATATTCCTTTGGTCGATTTAAGCCGAATTGTGGTTGAGAGTGAGGTGGTGAACCTATTATCAGAAGTTCATGCCCGTCGTTTACGCGCTTTAGTGATCAGCCATCGTGGTGATGTGGTCCGGGTGGCGATGAGTGATCCCGCTGATCTAGCGATGCAAGAAGCACTACTTAACCAGTTGCAGCAATATCAAATTGAGTTTGTGATTGCCCCCGAACGGCAATTGATCACCGCTTTTGATCGTTATTATCGCCGTACTAAAGAAATCGCTTCGTTTGCCGAGCAACTTAACGCCGAACATAAAACTCAACAACATTATGGGTTTGCTATTGAAGATTCTGATAATGATGAGATGACAGTGGTAAAGCTGATCAATTCATTATTTGAGGATGCATTGCAAGTGGGGGCGTCAGATATCCATATTGAACCCGATGAAGATGTATTGCGGATTCGACAGCGTATTGATGGCATTTTGCATGAGACCCTACTTAACGAAAATAGCGTTGCAGCAGCTTTAGTATTACGACTTAAGTTGATGAGTGGTCTTGATATATCAGAAAAGCGCTTACCTCAAGATGGACGCTTTAATGTTAAAGTTCGCGATCACTCGGTTGATATTCGTGTATCGACAATGCCAGTCCAATATGGTGAGTCGGTAGTTATGCGCTTATTGGATCAATCGGCGGGAATTCTCGATTTAGATCATGTCGGCATGCCTGCGGATCTTTTATCACGGGTTAGACGCCAATTAAAACGTCCCCATGGAATGATCTTAGTTACTGGGCCGACGGGCTCAGGAAAAACCACCACCCTATATGGGGCGCTAAATGAACTGAATAAGCCCAGTAAAAAATTAATTACCGCAGAAGATCCGGTTGAGTATCGCTTACCGCGAGTCAATCAGGTGCAGGTGAATAATAAAATAGGGTTAACTTTTTCTTCGATTCTACGGACTTTCTTACGCCAAGATCCAGATGTGATTTTGGTCGGTGAAATGCGTGATCAGGAAACCGTTGAAATTGGTTTACGTGCCGCTTTAACTGGTCATTTAGTGTTATCGACTTTGCATACCAATAATGCGATTGATAGTGCCTTACGAATGATTGATATGCAGGCGCCAGGCTATCTGGTCGCTAGTGCGGTAAGGGCTGTATTAGCGCAACGATTAGTGCGTCGAGTGTGTCGCGACTGTGCTCAAGTAGCAGTATTAGAAGCGGAGCAGCAGTTATGGTTACGAGCATGCCATTTCGGTGATGATCATAGTGTGTTTAAGCTTGGTCAAGGCTGTCAAAGTTGTAACTTTACCGGTTATAAAGGCCGAGTTGGCGTGTTTGAATTATTAGAAATCGATCAACCGATGATGGATGCTTTACGCAATAATAATGCGGTGCTATTTAGCCAAATTGCACGAGAGAGTGACGGTTATAAACCATTGGTTGAGTCGGCATTGGCACTGGCTTTAGCTGGGGTCACCAGTTTAGATGAAGTCATGATCTTAGCCGAAGGTGATTTTGATGATGGCCATATTGGGTTGCCAGTAAATGAAACTATTTAATTATCGTGGTCGTGGCGCACAGGGTAATATTCAGCGTGGTCAGTTGGAAGCATTAACCCAATCAGCGGCGGCCGATCAATTATTACGCCAAGGTATTATTCCGCTAGAGATCAAACTGGCGCCTAATAACCACTCATTATTTGCTGTTAGTGGTTGGTGGCAACGGTCATTACCGATTGAAGTGTTGGTTATTTTTTGTCGGCAGTTATACAGCTTAACTAAGGCGGGAGTGCCGTTATTACGTGCATTTAAAGGCTTAGAACAAAGTGCTAGTCATCCATTATTACGCTCAACGCTAGCGGAAGTCGCAACAGAATTAACCAATGGTCATTCGTTATCTGCAGCTATGAAACAACATCCTCGAGTGTTTTCTGATTTATTTGTGTCCATGATCCATGTTGGAGAGAATACTGGTCGCTTGGATCAAACTTTATTGCAGCTTGCTAATTATTATCAGCAAGAGATGGATACTCGACGCCAGATTAAATCTGCAATGCGCTATCCAATGTTTGTCATTATTGCGATTGGACTGGCGATGGTGGTGTTGAATACTCAAGTTATTCCACAATTTGCAGGCATGTTTGCTCGGTTTGGGGTTGATTTACCGTGGCCGACCAAGGTATTGATTACCACCTCAAACGTATTTGTTCATTATTGGCCATTAATGATCGCCATTAGCGTCGCACTTTGGATGAGTGTTCGAATGTGGCGTAATACTATTGCTGGCCAACAGCGGTGGGATCTATGGCGACTGCGAGTGCCTATCGTTGGCAGTATTATCAATCGAGCTCTAATGGCACGTTTTTCGCGTACATTTGCGTTAATGGTACGTGCGGGGTTACCGCTAAATCAGGCTTTAAAAATGGCAGCCGAAGCATTAGATAATCGATTTTTAGAGCAACGGTTGTTGGAAATGAAGCTTGGTATTGAAAGTGGTAGTAGTATTGCTACGACAGCCGCAAATACGCATATTTTTACTCCGTTAGTATTGCAAATGATCGCGGTGGGTGAAGAAACGGGTCAAATAGATGATTTATTATTAGAGGCTGCCGATTTTTATGATCGTGAAGTTGATTATGATTTAACGACCTTAACTGCTCGTATCGAGCCATTATTATTATTAGTGGTATCGGCAATGGTGCTCTTACTGGCTCTCGGTATTTTCTTACCAATGTGGGGGATGTTAGATGTCGCTAATGCAGGCTAATATTTATAAACTCCAAGGTGATTACACTATTAATTACCATTGATGGAAATATTAATTTTTTATTTACGATTATATTAACTATCTACTCGTCATTATTATTAAATACAACATTAGTTGTATTCTAATAAAGAATAACAATATTGTTAATTGGTATTTAATTGTTGTTTTTTTATTATATATTAATTGGTTGCAAATAATTGTTGGCAATATTTTGACTAAGTGAGAAACTATTAAGATAGTTTTTTGACAGTTTATGTTGTTAGGAATAACCATTGTCAATACGACCTAAAGGTTTCTCATTTATTGAGTTGGTTATTGTCATTGTGGTTATTGGTTTATTAATGGCAGTAGCGTTACCGCGATTTATTAATATTATTCAACAAGCAAAACAAGCCGCTATTGAAACAGTTAGTGGTAATTTTGCGACGGCGGTTATTTCTGCACGGGTGCAATGGGAAGCAGATGGTCACCCACGAACACCTAACGATAATAATACGGTTAACTATGACGGCAGTATTTTTAGATTAACCTCAGCAACCACTAACAGTTCGGTATTAATTGGATATCCATTTGCATTACTAACTAGTATGACCACGGATGTTGAACAATTAACGGCCCAAGATTGTGTTGATTTAATTGAGAACTTATTACAAATCCCACCGCCAGCAACGGCATTAATCGCCAACGTTGCAATGGGAAAATATATATTTTTCGTCACGGTTGAACGACAACAAGCGCATCAACAGTGTCGATATTATCAGTTAGCATCTGCTAGCAACCATCGCTCAGGCGCAATTAATGTGACTGCCGGGCATTCATTTACTTACATACCGGCTCAAGGTCGAGTTGAAGTGAATTTACATCAGAAAAAGGACTAAGTTATGAAACGTCAAAACGGTTTTACATTAATTGAATTGGTGGTGGTGATTGTAATTCTCGGTATTTTAGCCGTAACTGCAGCACCTAAGTTTTTAAACTTGCAAGATGATGCGCGTGCGTCATCACTACAAGGGTTGAAAGGCGCGATTGATGGTGCGGCAGGGATTACTTATGGTAAGGCTGCGATTCAGGGCGTTGAGTCTAAAGATACAGCTACTGTAGATGATATTGCAGTTGTTTATGGCTACCCAGAGGCAACTTCTGCTGCGTTAAATTCAGCAGTAACAGGCTTAGCGCAAGATTGGAAAGTAGTAACTGATTATCCAAAAGATGGCAAAATTGCTTACACATATAAAAGTAATGATAAAGCTGATGAGTGTATCGTTACTTATTCTCAAGCGACGAGTTCAGCTGCAGCAACAACAGTAGTTATTCCAGGTACTGGTTGTACACCTTCATCTAAATAAGCTGATTAATATCTAGCGCTCTGTGGAGCGCTATTTAGTGATGTTATTTTATTTGAAATAGCATCACTAAATAATCATCATAAAAGGTTAGGGCTGTGGCGCGACAACATGGATTCACCTTAATTGAATTAGTGATGGTGATTATTGTACTGGCGATTATCTCAGTTACTGCTGCCAGTCGTTATGCCAGTAAATCGAGCTTTAGTGCCCAACTTGCTCGTGATCAAGCGATAGCTATTGCGCGTCAAATTCAAATTACGGCGATGCAGCAACAACGCGGTTGTGCAACGTTAACGATTAATCAGCAGTTATTCGGTTGTGCGACTCGTCAAAACGCCACCAATTACCTTACGACCATAAATGATCTGGTCACCATTACCCCAAATTATATTATTGCTTTTAATTTACTTGGGCAGCCATTAAATGCCCACGGTGAGCCTCAATGTATGACTGGATGTGAGATTGCCTTTACTGCTAATAATAACAATTACGCGAAAATGTGTATTAATCAGCAAGGTTACATTCACGCGGGGGCTTGTTTATGACCTGCTTTGGTCGTCGAACTCAGCGTGGATTTACTCTAATTGAAATGATTATTACGATTGTCATTTTTGTGGTGGCAATGCTTATTTTAAGCCGCTTTTTATTTCCGCAAATCGCATTATCAGCTCAACCGCATTATCAAGCTCGAGCTGCGGCGTTAGCGAATGCGATGATGAGTGAAATTTTAGCGCGTAAATTTGATGCCAACAGTGATGATAATGGTGAGCAAATTCGCTGTGATGATACTCAAGATTTGCAGGGCAAAGCGATTAATAATCCATGCTCATTAAACCTAGTAGCAATCTCGGATAGACAACAGTTTTCGAGCGTTGATGATTATATTGGCTGTTGGCAGGGCAAGAGTGCCCATTGTGACGGCGGTAATGGAATGGCGTTGAGTAATGCACTTGGTGATTCGATTGCAGCAGACTATAGCCATTTTACCGTGACGGTGGCTGTTTTTTACGATAACAATTTAACTAATACGCCTAATCCTATCGCAGCAGAAACCCCTCATAATTATAAGCGTATCAATATGGTGGTTGATAGCGGCCGATATGGGCGTTATCAATTTGCAGCTTATCGAGGTAATTATTAATGTTATCACGGCGCTCGCAAGGATTTACATTGATCGAATTGATCATGGTGATCGTGGTGATGGCAATTATTACCATTGGTATTGGCCGCTTTGTCAGTCTCGGTACTGAGGGCTATTTACAAACTCGTGATCGGGAACAATTACAATCCCAAGCTCGATTTGCGGTTGAGAGAATAAGTCGCGAATTACGTGATGCGGTGCCAAATAGCCTTGAAATCACTAGTGATGGGCAATGTTTGGCGTTTAAGCCGATTCAATACAATGGTGATTATGTTAACCCAAGTCTAACGAATATCGATGTGATTACCGGTTTTATTACTCAGACAATAGCTCCGCAATTTCAATCCGATATGATATTAGTGATTAACCCTCATAAAGCTCAGGATTTTGATGGTGTTAGTGATCAAGCTGCTAAAGTGAAAGCGATAAATAAAGGCACTGAAAGTAATCAATGGCAATTTGAACTTGATGGCCAACATAGTTTTGGCAGTGGTTCATTGGCACAGCGTTTCTATATTTACACTCATAGCGTTAAGTTCTGTATTAAAAGTAATAGCCTCACACGCATGACCATCAATAATTCGGGAATCGAATCACAGCCAATATTACTGGCACAATATATCGATACTAATTTGTCTGCTTTTGAGCTCGACAATGCCGCCCTTGCGCGTAGTGCGTTAGTGGCTTGGCAATTAACGTTTACTCGTAATGGTGAAACTAGCCGTTATAACCATACTGTACAGGTGATGAATGCGCCGTAATTACTCTTCATCATTGGCTTCCCAAACGGGTAGCGCCTTAGTGGTGGCTATTTTTATTATTACTGTGATGTCGATGATGGCTGCTGCAATGATCAAAATTAATGCGTCGCAAGCGGTAACCACCACTCAAGAAATACTCGGTACTCGAGCATGGTTTGCTGCTCACAGCGGGATTGAAATTAGCTTAAATAAATTATTCCCGATTGGTGATCCGAATCAAATGTTAACTTGTGAAGCTATTCCTACTCCGATCCCATTGGTGGATTTTAATGGGTGTCGTGTAACCGTAACATGTAATGAATATTCAGCTAATGATAATACTGTGGGTAGTGCCGAACGACGCATAAAGTTAAGTAGTACTGGATACTGTGGTAGTGGTCAATATCAAGTGGCTCGCCAGCAACAAGTGTGGGTTAAGGGATTGTTGTAATGAAATATAAATTATGGCTTAAATGTGTTTTATTATTATGGTTAATGCCTTGGGCGGTGCAAGCAACGACTACTGAGTCGTATAATATAAACTCAGATTTTAAATCAAGTGATATTAATATATGTGATATTTTATCCTTGCCTCTGCAAGGAATAAAAAACGACTCAGTTATAACGATTAGTAATAATGTTAATATTAAAGGATTAAATAATAACATGTTAGGTTTTTCAAAGGCTGAATTTAATTCAGGAAGTGGAAACCCAACAGATAATGATTATTGTAATGGTAATCGATGTGTAATTAATCCAGATAAACAAGTAAATAAAATAAAATTACCTGTGTTTGATGTAACTGGTGGCGGTGTAATATCTAGTTGGAATGATAAATATAAAAAAATTCTTCCTGGAAAATATACGAGTATGGATATAGGGTTATCAAGTGTTATATTTTCTAGTGGTGACTATTTCATTGATAAAATCAGCATTCACAGTAAAAGTGAAATTATTATTGAAGGTAATGTTCGTCTGTTCATAAAGAGAATGAATATTGGTGATTCGGATATTAATATGTCAGGTAAAAGCTCTGATTTTCAGGTTTTTATATATAATAGTAATTATATGGCTGTTGTAAGTAATAATGCAAAAATTAAAGCCTATATATATTCTGAATCTGAGCAGCAATTGCAACTTACTAATACAGTAGAGTTTTATGGTTCTATAATAGCTAGTAAACTTGAGTTTAACTCTACTGTTAACTATTTTGGAGAAAACAGTTGTGAAATAGAAACTAAACCAATTGGTTTTGAGCTATTACCGAATGATACGATATTTTTAACTTGTGATATGGTACCAATTGTCATTAATGTATTAGATGATAAAGGTAATGTTGATATTAATCATAATGGAAAAGTAACTTTAAGAACTAATGTTATTCAGAGTGATATTGCATTTTGGATAGATAATGGTAATAAAATCGATGTAGAAAAAGAAATAAAAATAAAAATAAAAAATGGACAAGGGAGTGTTTTTCTTAAAGCAAATGTAATTGCAGATGTTAAAGTTTTCGCACAAATAAATGATGTTGTTAAATCTAAGCTATATAAATTTGTTCCTTATAAATTTCACGCTGAAGCACAGCGTATTATTGCCGGTAAGCCAGAGAACGTTGAGCTAAGTGTCCTAAGTTGTAATAATAATTTAGTTAATGTTGAAAAGAGTTACTCAGGAATACGTTATTTAAAATTCAAAACAAAATATATAACACCATCTACAAAGGGTAACGGTGTTATTAATGTTAACAATAATAATAAAAATATTGAGTTTGAAAATGGAAAAACATCATTAAATATAATGTATCCTGATAGTGGCGTCGTTAATTTAATTATAACTGATCCTAATTGTACTAATGATAGTTGTATTATAACCAAAACAAAAAATCGAAAGATTACCAATAATACTGAGTTAACTGGATCTGTAAGTATATCCTCCCGTCCTTGGACATTTGCCATGTGTCCTCAAGTGGGTGACAGTTTTACTGGAACTGCGACGAGTGGCGATGGTTTAGTTGCGGCGGGAGAAGCGTTTGTAGTGCGAGCTAAACCATTGCAATGGCAGGCGGGTGATAGCTTAAATAACCCTATTGATGTCACAAATAAAACTTACTGCCAACGGCCAATTACCCCCAATTTTTTTGCCAATGGTGCGCCGATTACAACTTTAACAGCTTCGATTGCTGGTATTGATACACCAGCAAATGGCCATCGAGGTGAGCTTAGTGGTACTGTAGCGCAACCAAACAGCGGATCTCATGATAAGGTGGCAATGATTTTTAATAATTTGCGCTGGAGTGAGGTTGGCAGTGTGGCGTTAAAAATGACCGCTAATAGTTATCTTGGTATGACGATCAACCCAAGTCAGCGTGCTATTGGGCGTTTTTACCCCAAACAGTTAGTTATCACTGATAGCGTAATCACCAATGCCCATACTGAATCATCGCCGTTCACTTATATGGATCAAGCTTTCACTGCTAATGTTACCGTCGAAGCACAAAATGTTATTGGTGAGCCGACGTTTAATTACGGCGAATTTGCGCCTCAATTGAAAGAAACATTGTTATTAACGGCGGTTGATCTTAATCCGCAAACCAGTATAAATGATCTCAGTTCACGCTTGGATCAAGCTAATTTAGCTAATGATTGGCAGCAACAGTGGCAGCAAGCACAATTAACGATTACCAATGGTGCACTGACATTTAAACGTCTACCTAAAAATGGCACTCATGCTACCGTGAAAATGACCACGGCAGATGGTCCGTATGAGGTTGGATTGGGCTTGTCGGTACAGCCTCGTTCACAATGTTCGACATTAGGTTGTACGGATTTTATTGCTAAAACGCTACCGTTACGCGGATATAATACTTCTCAGGCGGCCTCTATTGCTCCTCTTACGGGTCAAGTCAGTAGTCGCTATGGCCGAATGGTATTACAAGATATCAATGGTGTGTTTGATAAACCGTTAACCATGCCACTTAAAGTGCAATATTGGAATGGTGAGCAATTTATAATCAATAGTGACGATAGCCGCTCGCGATTTAATAGTCAGTGGTCATGTAAGCAAATTATCTATACCTCTAAACCACATGATAAAGCCAGTTTAGTCGCGACCAACAATAGTGTCTCGCAAGGTCAAAATAATTCGCTACAGGTATTACCTGGCATCGGTGAAAATGAAGCCTATATAAAGCAACAATTACGGTTTTGGTTACGAATAGCCGCTCAGCCTGCGAGTAATATTGGTTGTACAGAAAATAAAATGGCAAATCAGCCATGGTTAACATTTAACTGGCGTGGTGTTGGTGATGAGGATCCATCAGGGTTGGTGACCTTTGGCAGTTACCGTGGTAACGATAGAATCATTTATCGTGCAGAAAAAGGCCTCAATCAACCCATAGAGTAAATAAATTGCGTGTCTAGGCGCGGTTTAGCGATCCATATCTTGTTTCACTTGGTTGCACTTGATACATTGAGCGCAATTTACGATTTTTTAACGCTTGCAGGAATAGCTGAAGACTATGTTTAAGAAGCTTCGTGGCATGTTTTCCAATGACTTGTCTATTGACTTGGGCACAGCCAACACCCTTATTTATGTCAAAGGACAAGGAATTGTTCTTGATGAACCCTCTGTAGTGGCTATTCGTCAAGATCGCGCGGGGGCAACCAAAAGTGTTGCCGCAGTAGGCCATGACGCCAAATTAATGCTTGGCCGTACGCCAGGTAATATTGCTGCTATCCGTCCAATGAAAGATGGCGTTATTGCCGATTTTTACGTTACAGAAAAAATGCTTCAGCACTTTATTAAACAAGTGCATGATAATAGTTTTTTACGCCCAAGCCCACGTGTATTAGTGGCAGTACCTTGCGGTTCCACCCAAGTTGAACGTCGCGCTATTCGTGAATCGGCTCAAGGTGCTGGTGCGCGTGAAGTGTATTTAATTGATGAGCCTATGGCGGCAGCAATTGGTGCGGGCATGCCTGTATCAGAAGCAACTGGCTCAATGGTGATCGATATCGGTGGTGGTACTACTGAAGTTGCGGTTATTTCATTAAATGGTGTCGTGTATTCATCATCAGTACGTATTGGTGGTGACCGTTTTGATGAAGCGATTATTAACTATGTGCGCCGTAATTACGGTAGCTTGATTGGTGAAGCAACCGCTGAACGTATTAAGCATGAAATTGGCTCGGCTTATCCGGGTGATGAAGTGCGTGAAATTGAAGTGCGTGGTCGTAACCTTGCAGAAGGTGTACCGCGTAGCTTTACATTGAACTCCAATGAAATTTTAGAAGCATTGCAAGAGCCGTTAACGGGGATTGTGTCTGCGGTTATGGTTGCACTTGAGCAATGCCCACCTGAACTAGCGTCTGATATTTCAGAGCGCGGCATGGTGCTAACGGGTGGTGGTGCATTATTGCGCGATCTTGATCGTCTACTAACGGAAGAGACCGGAATTCCAGTCGTTGTGGCTGAAGATCCATTGACGTGTGTAGCTCGTGGCGGCGGTAAAGCGCTTGAAATGATCGATATGCATGGTGGCGATCTCTTCAGCGAAGAATAATACCACCATGGGTTTTCAACTAAACAGGTTATAGCGTTATATGAAACCTATATTTGGCAGAGGTCCATCTCTGCAATTACGCCTGTTTCTTGCCATATTACTATCGGCTAGCTTAATGCTAGCCGATAGTCGTCTTGGTGCTTTTGCCAATATTCGTTATTTATTGAATTCGGCGGTAGCGCCGCTGCAATATGCTGCCAATTTACCGCGTGAAATGTTAGATGTTCTGCGGGGGCAATTCAGTTCTCACCAACGATTATTGACAGAAAATAAAGCATTAAAACGTGATTTATTAGTCATGAAAAGTAATGTGTTATTACTCGATCAATTACAGCAAGAAAATCAGCGTTTAAGAAGTTTACTTGGATCTCCATTTGTTCGTGACGAGCGTAAAATGGTGGCAGAAGTAATGGCGGTTGATTCAGATCCTTATAGCTATCAAGTAATGATAAATAAAGGCCGTGTTGATGGCGTTTATGAAGGTCAGCCGGTAATTAATGATAAAGGTATCGTTGGCCAGGTTTCTTATGTCGGGGCGCATAATAGTCGGGTGTTATTATTAATCGATCCGACTAATGCGATTCCAGTGCAAGTTGTTCGTAATGATATTCGTGTTATTGCCACTGGTGGTGGTCGTAATCATCAAATTTTACTGGAGCATGTACCCAGTAGTACGGATATTAAAAAAGGTGATTTATTAGTGAGTTCAGGTCTTGGTGGACGTTATCCTGAAGGTTATCCCGTTGCGCGGGTAACATCGTTCTCATTTGATAATAAACGCCCATTTGCGCAAATTACCGCTAAGGCAACAGTACAATTTGATCGCTTGCGTTATTTGTTATTAGTATGGCCAACTGATCGCGTTAAAATGAGCACTGAACCTGCTGTTACCGAGGCTGCTCCAGCAACTGTTGTTGAACCTTTAGTCGCACCAGTAGTCGCACCTGTAACGACAACGACGACAACTGCTCCTGTAGTACCAGCTTCGAATAAGGTGAATCATGCCAACCAATAAAGCACATGGCCGAATCTGGATTTGGTTATCATTTTTATTTGCGTTAGTGTTACAAGCGGTACCTTGGCCTGGAGAACTTGAGCCCTTTCGACCATCATGGGTAGTATTAGTAACTTGCTATTGGGTATTAGCATTACCTCATCGAGTTAATGTCGGTACCGCGTTAGTTGTTGGTCTATTATGGGATTTAACCTTAGGGTCAACACTTGGTGTTCGTGGGCTAATGTTGTCAGTGATTGCTTATATTATTGCGCTTAACTTTCGAGTGTTACGCAATTTATCACTCTGGCAGCAGGCAATTGTGATTGCGTTATTATCATTGGCCGCTAAATTAATTGAATTCTGGGCTGAATATTTAGTCTCAAATATTAGTTTTTATCCGCAGCAATTATGGGCGGTGTTATTAAACTTTATATTATGGCCGTGGTTATTTTTATTACTCCGTCGAATTCGGCGTAAATTAGCCATTCGCTAGTAACGATTAACATTATAGGGGGAAGCCAACAGGTATTCCCCCTTTGTGCTTTTGGCGCAAAAATTGCAAATTTAACAATTTATTATTTAATACAGGATAATTATGGCTGCTATTCAACTTTACCTTGCCTCTGGTTCGCCACGTCGAATGGAGCTTTTGACCCAACTTGGTTATAACTTTGAGCGCATAGTGGTTGATGTTGAAGAGTGTCATCAAGCTCAAGAAACAGCAGCACAATATGTGCAACGCCTGTCACGAGATAAAGCCTTTGCTGGTGTAAAAGCCGCTAATAATGATATTCCAGTACTCGGTGCTGATACTATTGTTGTGGTAGATCAACAAATTCTAGAAAAACCTGTCGATTTTGAGGATGCGGCGCGTATGCTGAGGTTATTATCAGGAAGGCAGCATCAAGTGATGACCGCTGTCACCTTAGCAACACCATCACATAATCAAACCTGTTTAGTGACCACCCAAGTGTGGTTTAAAACTTTGTCTGAGAACGATATTAAAAAATACTGGCAAAGTGGTGAACCGCAAGACAAAGCTGGAAGTTATGGTATTCAAGGTCTAGGTGGCAAATTTATTACCCGTATTGATGGCAGTTATTATGCTGTGATGGGGTTACCATTAGTGGAAACCGACATCATGGTGCAAGATTTTTTAAAGTTATAAGTAGAGGCAACCATGGGCACTGAGCTGCTAATAAATGTGACGCCGAGTGAAACACGTGTCGCAATGATTGAAGGGGGTGTTTTGCAAGAGATTCACATTGAACGTGAATCGAAGCGAGGCATTGTCGGCAATATTTATAAAGGACGTGTTAGTCGTGTCTTACCGGGAATGCAGGCTGCATTTGTTGATATCGGTTTAGATAAAGCGGCGTTTTTACATGCGTCAGATATAGTTCCGCACACTGAATGTGTGGCGGAAAATGAAAAAAAACAATTTAAAGTCCGTGATATCTCGGAACTCGTCCGTCAAGGACAAGATATTGTGGTGCAAGTCGTTAAAGATCCTCTCGGCACCAAAGGCGCCCGTTTAACGACTGATATTACTCTACCATCGCGTTATTTAGTGTTTATGCCAGGGGCGAGTCATGTTGGTGTATCACAGCGGATTGCCTGTGAAAAAGAACGCGATCGACTGAAGAAAGCAGTGGCGCAGCATTGTGATCACCTTGGTGGCTTTATTATTCGTACTGCTGCTGAAGGTGCTGATCCTGATGAAGTGGCACAAGATGCAGCCTTTTTAAAACATTTATGGCGTAAAGTCATTGAGCGTCGTGCGAAATATAAGCCGCGGTCAATGTTATATGGTGAATTGGGTTTAGCGCAGCGTATTTTACGTGATTTTGTTGGTACTCAAATTAATCATATTCAGGTCGATTCTCGGGTTGCGTTTGATAAGCTCAAAGAATTTACCGATGAATTCGTGCCTGAAGTTACCGAAAATATTGAATATTATTCTGGTGATCAGCCTATTTTTGATCTTTATGATACTGAAGCTGAAATTCAGCGTTCACTTGATCGTAAAGTCGAGATGAAATCTGGTGGCTATTTAATTATTGATCAAACTGAAGCCATGACCACTATTGATATTAATACTGGTGCTTTTGTTGGTCGTCGTAATTTAGATGAGACAATTTTCAATACTAATATTGAAGCCACTAAAGCGATTGCACGCCAATTACGTCTACGTAATCTTGGTGGCATTATTATCATCGACTTTATTGATATGGCATTAGAAGAGCACCAACGCCGTGTACTACAGGCGTTAGAACAAGCACTGTCGTTTGATCGAGTGAAAACCAATATCAATGGTTTTACTCAGTTGGGCTTGGTTGAAATGACGCGTAAGCGTACCCGCGAGAGTATTGAGCATGTGTTATGTAATACCTGTCCATCTTGCGAAGGCCGCGGTACAGTAAAAACAGTTGAGAGTGTGTGTTACGAAATTCTACGTGAAATTACTCGCGTTAATCGTGCTTATGATGCTGAGCGGTTTGTGGTTTATGTATCGTCAGCTGTCGGTGATGCGTTAGCGGGTGATGAATATCATGCGTTAGCCGAGCTAGAAGTGTTTATCGGTAAACAAGTGAAAATCAAACCAGAGCCTCTTTATACGCAAGAGCAGTTTGATGTGGTAATGATGTAATGTACTCAGTGAGGAAGTAACAGTGCCCAAGATACTCGTACGCCTTGTACGCGGTGGTTTATGGTTGATAGTGATTATATCGTTACTATTAGCGTCGTTAATCACCGGCTTAAGGTTACTGCTTCCTCACCTCAATGATTACCGTCAGCCGATAGCACAATGGGTGTCTCAGCAGGCGGATATTTCTTTAAAATTGACGCATATCGAAGGCCGTTGGCAAGCGGCAGGTCCGGCTTTAACCTTAACGGGTATTACGCTTTCCGCTCCAAATCAGTCGCAACCGTTAGCTAAAATTGGCCAGGTTGGATTTTATTTTGATATTTGGCATTCCGCGCTGCATTTACGCCCCATTTTCAAACAAGTCACTATTCGTCAGGTCGATCTTGATCTGACAAAAATAAAACCATCTTCATCATCGTCTAATGGGGCTGATGTCAATGTCGCTCAACATTTAGAGCAATTATTTTTTACGCGTTTAGGTCAATTTAAACTGCTTGATTCGTCAGTATCTTTTATTGCGCCATCCGGCAATCAGCAGCAACTTAATATTAAGCAGCTTGATTGGGCGAACGTTGAAGGGCGTCATTTAGCACAAGGCAGTATTAATTTTACCAATACTGATTTGGGACAATTAGCGGTTAAAGCCGATATCTATGAACAAGGAGGACTTAACAGTTTATCCGGTTCGGTGTATATCAAAGGTGAACACGTTTCGGTAACGCCGTGGTTGAATAAACAACTTGCTGGGGTAGCAAATATTACCCATAGTGAAATTGGTGTTGAGGCGTGGTTAACCTTAAAACAGGGTCAGATAGAGAGTAGCAAAGCGAAGATCAATAACAGTATTATTGATTGGCAGGCGGGTAAGCAACAGCATCAAATTAATATTAAACATGGGCTGGTTTCATTAAGGCCGATTCGATTAGCTGATGGCTCAAAAACGTGGCGGATTGATACTGAAAAATTTTCTATTTATACCGATGATGTCGAGTGGCCAACATTTGATATTGCTGGACAATTAGCTTTTAGTGATCACGACCAATTAAAACAATGGAAACTCGCTTTAAGTAATATTGCCTTACAGCGATTATTACCATTAATTAATTTTTTACCCTCGACGAATCACATTGTTAATGCGGTGCAACACCTCCAACCGAGTGGGTTATTGACTCAGATTCGGGTTGCTGGTGAACATAATAAGGTGCCACGTTTTTCATTTAAGGTTCAGCAATTAAGTGTTAAACCATGGCAATGGGTACCGGGACTCAATCATTTAAATGCGACTATTGCAGGCGATGGTCAGCAAGGAAAAATTACCCTTAATGTTGCGGCTGACAGCTTTGCCTATGAACGGGTGTTTGCCAAACCATTAAAGATTAACCAAGCTCAAATACATGCTTATTGGCATCGAGATGCTAAAAGTACTACCTTATGGAGTGATCAACTTGCAGTGGCAACGCCTGATTTAACTTTTGCGGGACAAGCAAGAGTGGATATTGCTAATAATGCTGCACCATGGTTATCGTTATACGGCGAAGCGAATGTGGTTGATGCGGGGCAAACTTGGCGTTATTTACCACGACCAGCATTAGGTGATGCGCTCACTGATTATTTATCGAGGGCGATTAAAGGTGGTCAAGTAAAGTCTGCGCGTATTTTGTGGTACGGCGCTTTAAATAATTTCCCTTATCATCACCATGATGGTGTTTTTCAAGCATTTGTGCCGTTAACCAAAGCCAAGTTTAGTTTTGAACCTAGCTGGCCATTATTGCGTGACCTTCAGCTCGATTTATTGTTTGAAAATGACAAGATGTACATTGATGCCAATCACGTTAAAACAATGGCAGCACAAAGCTCCAAAGTGATTGGTGAGGCTGATTTAACCCCCAATGGTCATTTGAAATTAGCAATCGATCTTGCTGCTACAGGACCGCAAGTTCGCCAATATATGCTTAATAGCCCATTAGCAAATTCTGTTGGTAGTGCTTTGACGACGATTGATGTGACAGGACCTGTCACTGCAAAGCTTAATTTAGATATTCCATTTAATGGCACCGCGGTTGATGCGAGTGGTCGAGTTTATTTTAAGCATAATCCAATTACACTTACCACACCGCATTTAGCGATAGATAATGTTAGTGGTAGTTTACGTTTTACGAATAGTGCGATTAAAGCACAAGGACTGACAGGGCTATTATATCAGCAACCAATTCGGTTTGGCTTTAATGGCGATAATAGTCATCAAGCGGCGGATTATAAGGTCAATGTTAATATTGGCGGCCGATGGCAACTGGCTAAGTTGAGAGATTATTTGCCAGCCGTCGTCTTAAATAATGTTAGCGGTAGTAGTGATTGGCAAGCTCAGGTCGGGGTTAATATTAAACCTAAGGGGGTTAATTATAACGTTGGTGTCACGATCCCTTTAAATGATGTTAGTTCTAAATTACCGTATCCACTCCAGCAACCTCAAGACACTGCTGCAGCGCTAACGGTGCGTGTTAATGGTGACAAATCCCGCTTGTATGCTCAGGCTTTATTGCCGGATGTTAGCTATCAAGCACAACTGTCGTTATTGACAAAAGTGCCTAAAATTACTGCCAGTAACCTTAGCATAGGTAAAAAACGCTTATTAACTCAGCCATTACAAGGCCAGTTAGTGCGGATTAATAGTCGTCAATTTAATGCTGACCAATGGCTTGCGGTGGTGAAGCAACTAACGGATAAAAACGCCAAACTATCATCACTGACAACAGCCAACACTGCAGCATTTTCGTTGCCATTACCTACACGAGTGATGGCAAATATTGGTCAATTAACGTTAGGTGGTCTTAATTGGCACCAAGTTGATACCGTTGCAACGCGTGGTCAAGGTTGGTCAATAAAATTGGCATCACGTGAAGCGAATGGCTATATTTCATGGGACAAGAATCGGCCATTAAATGTCATTTTAAAATCGCTACATCTTAATTTACCGCAATTAAATCAGCAGCCACCTGCTGCATTATTAACACCAATATTAGCCACAAAACTACCATCAACGTTAGTTACCGCTAACGATCGCCACATTATGGCTGCAATACCGAAAATAGATTTGTCGATTGCTGATGCATGGTTACAAGGCTATCGGTTGGGGGCGGTAACGGCAAAGTTAACTAAGACCAACAATAGCTTGCAGTTGCAGCAGTTTAATATTAAATCTGGTAATGTGAAATTAAAGGCATCTGGTGACTGGAGTATAGGTCAGCGACATAATCAGACTAAACTCGATGTCGTTATTAGTGGTAGTAATAGCACTGATTTACTTGATAGATTTGGAATTTCAGGTGGTGTACAGGATGCACCGTTTAATACTCATGTCATAGTTAATTGGCAAGGTACACCTTGGGGCATAGATCGTAGTACATTAAATGGCACCGTGGCCACTGATATCGGTAAAGGTCTCGTTAGTGGTGTTGGTGGTGCTGGGCGATTACTGGGCTTATTTAGTCTTGATTCGATTATACGAAAAATGAAGCTCGATTTTTCTGGGGTATTTGATAACGGCTTAGCCTTTAATTATATTCGCGGTAACGGCATTATCAAAGACGGTATTTTTGATAGCGATAATATTAAGATGCAAGCGTTAGCGGGTGATATGTACATCAACGGTAAAGTTAATCTGATTGATGAAAAAGTGAATGCTAACGTTAAATTTATTCCTGATTTCACCTCAGGATTACCGGTAATGACGGCATTTGCAGTTGCACCACAAGTTGCATTGTATGTGTTCGCGATCTCAACCGTATTGTCGCCGGTGTTAGACGTTATTACCCAAGTTAATTATCAAGTTACGGGGCCGATAGCTTCCCCAAAAGTGGTTGAACGATCACGTTTAGAGGGTGAATACAAAATACCAGAGAGCAGTAATCTTTAATGCTGAAGCTGTTACTTTTGCGGTGATAGTCGATGAATCTGATTAATTTCAGTTATAGTTCAGGAGATAGCCATGACAAAGATTGGTGTAGTACAAATGAACTCAGGCACAGATCCTGAGCGTAACCTGAGCCAATTAAAGAAGTTTATGCAAGGGTTGCAGCTACAGGGGGCTAAATTAGTGGTTACCCCTGAAAATACTGTTGTTTTTGGCAGTAAAGCCGATTATCAACGCTGGGCTGAGCCATTGGGCAACGGCCCATTGCAGCAACAACTATCTCAGTATTCACAACAGTTAGGGATTTGGCTATTGATCGGATCGATGCCCATTTTACAAGCTGACGGCAGCATCACGACGACTGCGGTGTTATTTGATGATCAAGGTAAGATCCAAGCTCATTATAATAAAATGCATATGTTTGATGTTAATGTTGCCGATAAACATCAGAGTTACCGAGAATCTGATACCTTTAAAGCGGGTGACGACATTAAAGTGATCGATACTCCTTTTGGTAAACTAGGATTATCTATTTGTTATGATATTCGTTTTCCGCAACTTTACAGTGAATTACGTCAGCAAGGTGCTGATATTATAGTTATTCCGGCAGCATTCACTAAGTTAACGGGACGAGCTCACTGGGAAGTGTTAGTGCGCGCGCGCGCGATTGAAACTCAGTGCTGGGTGGTCGCGGCAGCGCAGTGGGGCGAGCATAATGAAACGCGAGAAACATGGGGTCATTCCATGATTGTTGATCCATGGGGACAAGTGGTTGCTTGCCAACAACAAGGAACGGGTGTTCTGACAGCGAATGTTGATTTACAATTAGCTAATAAGATTCGCACAAATATGCCAGTGGCTGATCATGCCCGATTGGTGTTCAGTCATATTCAATAATTAAGAGCAAATTAATGACCCTTAACACTGTAGAAAGTACCATGCTAGACCAATCAGGTCTTGGTCGTGATGAATTGCATAACATTCTTGGCTTAATTGCTACCCGTGATGTTGATTATGCTGATATATATTTTCAGTCATGCTGGCATGAGTCGTTAGTTTTAGAAGACAGTATTATCAAAGATGGCTCGTTTAACATTGATCGTGGTGTGGGCGTGCGTGCTGTTGCTGGTGAGAAAACCGGCTTTGCTTACTCAGATCAAATCAATTTATTAGCCTTAACCCAAAGTGCTAAAGCTGCGCGTGGAATTGTTCGTCAAGGCGGTAATGGCAAAGTTCAGACATTTGCACCAATGGCATCGTCAGGTATTTATTCACCGATTAATCCATTAGGTAGTTTTGATAAATACCAAAAAATCGCATTGCTTGAAGAAATTGATCGTTATATTCGTACTAAAGAGCCATTGGTCACTGAAGTTTCAGCCAGTATCAATGGTGTCTATGAAGAAGTATTAGTTGCGGCATTAGATGGTACTTATGCGGCAGATATCCGTCCCTTGGTACGTTTATCTATTAGCGTTTTGGTTGAAAAAGGCGATAAGCGTGAACGTGGTAGTGCTGGTGGCGGTGGTCGTTATGGCTATGAAACGTTTTTAACTGAAGATGCAACCGGTAAAAGCCAAGCGATCTTTTTTGCTGATGAAGCGATTCGCCAAGCATTAGTTAACCTTGAAGCTGATGCTGCGCCTGCTGGTACTATGCCGATTGTATTAGGGGCGGGTTGGCCAGGGGTGTTATTGCATGAAGCGGTAGGTCACGGTTTAGAAGGTGATTTTAATCGTAAAGGCTCATCAATGTTCGCTGGCCAAATAGGACAGCAAGTGACTTCGCCGTTATGTACTATTGTTGATGATGGTACGCTAGTCGATCGCCGAGGTTCAATTAATATTGATGATGAGGGTACGCCAGCACAACATAATGTCTTGATTGAAGGCGGTAAGCTTAAAGGCTATATGCAAGATAAGCTCAATGCGCGTTTAATGGGGGTTGCACCAACAGGTAACGGTCGTCGTGAATCCTATGCGCATTTACCGATGCCGCGAATGACCAATACTTATATGTTGCCAGGCGAACATACTCCAGAAGAAATTATTGCCAGTGTTAAAAGTGGTATTTATGCGCCTAACTTTGGCGGCGGTCAGGTTGATATTACTTCGGGCAAATTCGTTTTCTCTGCTTCAGAAGCTTACTTGATTGAAAACGGTAAAATTACTCGTCCGATTAAAGGTGCGACCTTAATTGGTAGTGGTATTGAAGCGATGCAGCAAGTGTCGATGGTCGGTAATGATCTTGATATTGACCGTGGCGTTGGTGTGTGTGGTAAAGCGGGTCAAAGCGTGCCTGTTGGTGTTGGTCAACCAACATTGAAGATCGATTCAATGACGGTTGGTGGCACTGAATAAATAACAGTAACTACTTTATTTTAAATAAAAATGCCGGCAGAGATGCTGGCATTTTTGTTATTGCTGAGGGTATTAATCGAGGAGATTAATCAGCAAGGTATAAAGATTTTAGATATTGAAAAATTTCACGGCATGCTTTGCCTGGTTTTTCCTGCGCTTTTTCTTTAGCTGCTTGACGAACCAATTGGCGTAGGTGTTGGCGATCAGCATCTGGATGATCAACCATAATAGCATTAAGCATGCTGTCACCATTTTCAATCAGCTTATCACGTTTGATTTCAAGCTTTTTAAGGGCAACAGTGTGCTGTGAGTGCTTATTATTTAATTTGTCGAGTGCAGCTTGAATTGGCTCGAGATCCATATGACGCATCTGCTTACCAATAAATTGCAACTGACGACGACGAGCTTCTTTGCTAAAGCGCTGGGCGTCTTTAATTGCTGCCATCATTTCTTCATCTAATGGCACTTTTGCTAGCGCGTTGGGTGTAAGTTCAACTAACGCTTCACCAATTTTTTGTAACTCTTCCATGTCGCGTTTCATCTCGGATTTACTTACCCAGATGATTTCTTCTTCTTCATCCCAAGGGGCTTTTTTGTTTTTACGGCTCATAAATGGGCTCACTCATTGTATCAATAGTTCTATTTTATCAGTTTAATAACGATTTTGGGCGTAAATTACATTATTCTATAACTAATAAGCTAAACCCTAACCTTAAGTGATTGTATGGACGTAAGAGAACAGGTTGCTCATCAGCGTGTTGAACTTGAAGCTGCAGTAGCAAAAGCGCTTGAAGTTGCTGGTAAACAGGCTGATGCAGCCGAAGTAGCCATTAACAAAACAACAGGTATCAGTGTTTCAACTCGCATGTGTGAAGTTGAAAACGTTGAATTTAATAGCGATGGTGCGCTTGGTATTACTGTGTACCGTGGCAACCGTAAAGGTAGTGCATCAACCTCAGATTTAAGCGAAGCAGCCATTGCTCAAACTGTTGCAGCCGCTTTAGATATTGCAAATTACACATCTGAAGATCCGTTTGCAGGTCCAGGTCCAGCAGAATTAATGGCGCGTAATATTCCTGATTTAGACTTATTTCATCCAGATGAGCCTGAACCTGACCATGCTGCTGCCGTCGCAATTGCCGCAGAAGAAGCTGCGCTTGCGTTTGATCCGCGCGTAAAACAAAGTGATGGTGCTAGCTACGATAGTCACTACGGTGTACGTGTTTATGGTAATAGTCATGGCATGTTAGCCAGTTATGCCTCTAGTCGTCATAGCATTAGTTGTTGTGTGATCAGTGAAGGTAAAAATGGCAATATGGAGCGTGATTATAGCTATACCACTTCACGTCTAGCATCTGAAATGTGGACGCCTGAACGGGTTGGTCGTCATGCAGCAGAGCGTACGGTTAGCCGTATTGATCCACAAAAACTGACTACGCGTGAAGCACCAGTGATGTTTGCCGCTGATGTCGCAACGGGATTGTTTGGCCACTTAGTGATGGGGATCAGCGGTGCTAATCTATACCGTAAATCATCATTTTTGTTAGACAAACTTGGTGAGCAGATTTTTCCAGAATGGTTAAACATCAGCGAGCGTCCTCATATTTTACGTGGTATGGCAAGTACCCCGTTTGATAGTGAAGGCTTAGCGACTTATGATCGTGAAATCATTACGGGTGGTGCACTGCAGACGTATTTGTTAACCAGTTATGCTGCGCGTAAGATGAAAATGCAGCCGACTGGCCATGCTGGTGGTATTCACAACTGGTTAGTATCATCAAGTGGTGAAAGCTTTGAGCAAATGCTGAAGAAGATGGATCGCGGCTTGCTTGTTACTGAATTGATGGGTCAAGGGGTTAACATTATCACTGGCGATTACTCGCGCGGTGCTGCTGGCTTCTGGGTTGAGAATGGCCAAATTCAATACCCTGTATCTGAAATTACGATTGCGGGTAATCTTAAAGATATGATGCAGAATATTGTCGCAATTGGTAGTGATACTGAAACGCGCAGTCAGATTCTAACGGGGTCAATGCTGTTAGATTCAATGAAAATTGCGGGTGAATAATCGTATTTAACCTAGCATAAATTATCAATAAAAAGCCCGAATCAATTGCTTGATTCGGGCTTTTTTGATCGAGTTAGTTATTCGGAATTAAGGCGTAATAAAGATCGTTGCTAGACCTAAGAACACCATTAAACCGACAATATCAGTACAGGTCGTGAGTGCCATACCACCTGCGAGTGCTGGGTCTATCTTTAGTTTTTTAAGTCCGATTGGAATTAATACTCCAGCAACACCAGCAATAAACAGGTTGGCTAGCATAGCTCCGGCCATAATGGCACCCAGCATTAGGCTGCCTTTCCAAACAAAGACCACGACCCCGATAATTAATGCCCAAACTAAGCCATTAATTAACCCCACCCGTGCTTCTTTACTCAGTAGCCAGCGGGTGTTGGTATCACCGATATGGCCAACAGCAAGGCCTCGAATAACCAGTGCTACAGTTTGGTTACCTGCGACACCACCCATCGATGGCACTATTGTCATTAATACCGCTACGGTCGCCATCTGTTGTAAAGTGTGTTCAAACATGTTGGAAACAGATGCTGCCGCTAAGGCTGTCAGAACATTAACCCCTAACCAAATGCTACGACTTTTTGCTGATTTTAATACTGGAGCAAAAGTATCTTCATCATCATCCATACCTGCCATGGTCATCATTGAGTGTTCTGCTTCTTCACGGATCAAGTCAACCACGTCATCGATAGTAATACGACCTAGTAGATGGTTGTTAGCATCAACAACAGGTGCAGATAGCCAATTTCGACGCTCAAAGATATTCGCTATTTCACTATCTGCCATATCAACAGCAATTGCTTCATCAGCATCTTGCATCACATCTTTAATTTCAATGTCTGGTTGGGTAGTGATCAAGGTGGATAGAGATAGATGACCAATTAATACTTGGCTATCATCAACAACATATAAAGAATCAGTTGCTTCTGGAAGTTCACCACGCATACGTAAATAACGTAATACCACATCGGCCGTTACGTCACCACGAATGGTGATAAAATCGGTACTCATCATCCCACCGGCAGTATCTTCCGGGTAGGCGAGTGCTGTTTCGATACGATGACGATCGGTGGCATCCATTTGTGCCAATACTTCTTGGTAACGCTCATCAGAGAGGCTACGAAGTACGTATGCGACATCATCGCTTTCCATCCCCTCGGTAACGGCTGCCAGTTTTTCTGGTTCCATTTGCGAGACGATGCCATCTTTTACATCTTCAGAAAGCTCATCAAGGATCTCCCCTTGCTCTTCCGGATCCGTCAATTGCCATAAGACTTGACGTTCTTTCGGTGGCGAGGCTTCTAACAGGTGAGCAATATCCTCCGGCTCCATATCTTGGAGTAATCGGCGAACATGGACAAACATGCCATTTTCAAGTGCTTTGTTGACTTCTTGGAGTGTGTGATGGGTTTGATCTTGTTCTAATACATCCGCCATAGGTATTAGGCCCACTTATATTTGATGGCGCAATAAGCTGAATTTTAACGTAATCAGTTAGCCTTTGTCTCCTGCTGATTGATATTTAATTAGCTCATAAACCAATCAAGTATGGGCGATACGCATGATCATAATGGTGATATATCTACATTTCATGCTTTTTCTCTACCAAGAACCTCTAAAAAGTGTATTTGGCGAGAATGTATCGCGCACTAAAAAAGTTATTAAGTTGAACAATAAATCAGGACTTATAGCTAATAATCGATTGTTAGTGGGATAATTTGTTAATTTTCTTCATCAAATCCCGCTTCAATTAGGCTTGAAACGGCAATCAAAGCAGATTTAGCATCTTGGCCTTCAGCACTGACCATGATTTTTTGGCCTTGTGCTGAGTCAAGCATTAGTAATCCCATTACGCTATCAGCTGTCGCACTGTTATCACCATTAGAGATAGTAATGACGGCTTCAAAGCTTTGAGCTAACTCAACCAACTTTATCGCCGCTCGAGCATGAAGCCCGAGGCGATTACGAATAAATAATTCACGGCTGATGGTCATTTATAATTTTCCAGCGTGCGATGACGTACCTGCACTTGCTGACCTTGCTGCGTAAAATAATCGGCAAGTTGCTGGGCGATATAGACCGAACGGTGTTGTCCGCCTGTACAGCCAATGGCTACTGTGACATAACTACGGTTATTTTTTTCTAACATAGGTAGCCAAGTTTCGATGAAATTACGCAATTGATAATTAAGCTTATTGACTTCAGCATGCGCGGATAAAAAATCTTTTACGCCTTGATCAAGACCTGTTTGGGGTTTGAGCTCAGGTACCCAGTGTGGATTAGGTAAAAAACGCACATCAAATACATAGTCAGCATCAGAAGGGAGACCATGTTTAAAACCAAAAGATTCAAACACTAAGATCAATTCTCGTGCTTCACGGCCTAGTACTCGAGCACGAACAGTTTCACTTAAATCATGAATGGAACGGTTAGTGGTATCAATTACAAGATCCGCATTCTCTTTAAGATCACTTAACAAGGCACTTTCTGATTGGATAGCTTGTTCCAAGCTCATGTTGTGGCGAGATAGCGGGTGTAAACGGCGTGTTTCACTGTAGCGTTTGACCAACTCTTTATCATCAGCATCGAGAAAGATAACGTTGACATCAACATCACTGGCTAAATTTTTAAAAATGGCTTCGAGCTCACCTTGATGCGGCGGCATATTACGAATATCGATGCTAACAGCTATGTCTTGCTCGCTATTTGCTATGTCATTTACAAATTGTGGCAGCAGGTGTACGGGAAGGTTATCAACACAGTAATATCCTAAATCTTCTAGCACGCGTAGTGCGACCGATTTACCAGAACCTGAGCGGCCACTAACAACCATTAACCTCATGGTTAAGCTACCTTCTTTATGTGGGGGTTCACTGATTTATTCTTCACCAATCAGTATGTTATATAATTCTTGATCGGTTGTTGCATTGCGTAATTGCTTGCAAATTTTCTTATTGCCAAGTTTTTCAGCCATGCTTGCAAGGGTCGATAAATGCTCTTTACATTGTTCTTCAGGAACCAGAAGGGCAAATAAAAGATCAATCGGTTGGCCATCAATGGCATCAAAGTCGATTGGATCTTGGCATTGAATCAGGATCGCAATAGCGTGATCACTGTTACTGATTCGACCATGCGGAATCGCAATGCCGTTACCAATACCTGTGGTACCCAATTTTTCACGATTGAGCATACATTCAAATAATGGCTGCGGGTTTTGATCAAGATGTGCTGCGGCGATCTCACTGATGAGCTCTAGCGCGCGTTTTTTGCTGGAGCAGGGGACTGCACTTTTGGTGCAGTCCAGGCTCAATACTTTACTCAGTTGCATGATTAGTGACTATTGAGTTTATCTTTATGTTTGTTTAATTGACGGACCAGTTTATCAGTCAATTCGTCAATCGCGGCATACATATTTTCAGAATCAGCCTTTGCGTGGATTTCTCCTGAATTAATATGCAGTGTTGCTTCGGCAATTTGTTGGAGCTTTTCGACATTTAAGATCACTTGTACAGTATTGATTTTGTCGAAGAATCGCTCTAATTTTTCAAATTTGGTACTGACATACTCTCGTAAAGAATCGGTTACATCAACATGGTGTCCGGTAATATTGATTTGCATAGACATCTTCCTTTTGTTGGCGCTGATCCGATTTAGATCAGACATTTTCGCTGATTTGATGGCGGAATTCCTAAAGATTCACGGTATTTAGCGATAGTTCGTCGCGCAACCATGATTCCTTGTTCTGCCAATAAAGTCGCAATTTTGCTGTCACTCAGGGGTTTAGCCTGATTTTCAGCAGCAACAAGTTTCTTCACCAGTGCGCGAATAGCTGTCGATGAACATTCACCGCCATTATCCGTACTGACATGACTTGAGAAGAAGTATTTCAATTCAAAAATACCCCGAGGTGTATGCATATATTTTTGTGTAGTGACTCGGGATATGGTGGATTCGTGCATTTCAACCGCGAGAGCGATGTCGTTAAGAACCATCGGTTTCATGGCTTCTTCACCAAATTCAAAAAAATCTTGCTGTTGTTCAACAATACAACGAGCAACTTTCAGCAAGGTTTCATTGCGACTTTCAAGGCTTTTAATTAGCCATTTTGCGTCTTGTAGGTGGGTGCGGATAAATTGGCCATCAGCACTATTACGGGTGTTGTTACTCAATGCGGCATATTGCTGATTAACTTTGATGCGTGGAATGCTATCAGGGTTAATACTGACTACCCATTTGCCATTCTCTTTAAATACTGACACATCGGGAATAACGTATTCAGTTTCAGTTGATACTACGCGGTTACCTGGGCGAGGATCTAAGCTATGGATCAGATCCATTACCGCCTTAAGTTCTGGCTCTTTGAGCTTGGTCTCTCGCATTAGCTGACGATAATCGCGATTGCCTAATAAATTAATGTGTTCGCGCAATAGCATTTTAGCTTCAGCAAGCCATTGGGTCTGGGGTGGATAAGTGGCAAGTTGCAGTAATAAACATTCTTGTAAATTACGAGAGGCGACCCCGAGTGGATCAAATTGCTGTACTCGTTTAAGTACAGCTTCCACTTCATCAAGTTCAATCTCAAGCTCTTCATCTTCGAAGTTTTCAAGAATTTCAGCGGTGGTGCAGCTGAGATAGCCTTTTTCATTAACCGCATCGATAATGGCGGTCGCAATGGCTAAATCCGTTTCACTAAATGGGGTTAGATGCACTTGCCACATTAAGTAATCTTGTAGTGATTCGGTGGTTTCACCTTGATACACAGGAATGTCGTCATCAATCGCAATGCCAGCACTACCTGTGCCTGCACTGTAAACATCATCCCAAGTGCTATCAACAGGGAGTTCAGTGGGTAGTTCGCGCGTTTCTAGTGCATCTGCTGTATCAAAGCTTTCAATATCGTCGAGATTTTCACTGCTGTCGTTAGTGGTGGTTTCTGCGGTGGAGGTGTCATTGTTAGTGCTGACTTCATCCGCATCAAGTGTTTCATCGAGCTCTAGGAGAGGGTTACCATCAAGCGCTTCTTGAATTTCTTGTTGGAGTTCCAACGTAGATAGCTGCAACAAGCGAATAGCTTGTTGCAGCTGAGGCGTCATTGCTAACTGTTGACCGAGCTTAAGTTGGAGCGAAGTTTTCATTAACGTTGATACACCTTATTGTTATTGTTGTTAGTATCTGTAATCAATAGCCAATGGTGAATGCTAGAGACGGAACTGATCACCAAGATAAACCCGTTTAACGTGCTCATGATTGAGTACATGATCCGGGGTGCCATTAGCGATCAGATGGCCTTGGCTTACAATATAAGCATGTTCACAGACATCCAGTGTTTCACGGACATTATGGTCAGTAATTAATACCCCTAACCCACGATCTCGTAAATGTTTAATGATCTTTTTGATATCGATAACTGAAATAGGGTCGACACCTGCAAATGGCTCATCAAGTAGAATAAATTTTGGATTTGCTGCTAATGCGCGAGCGATTTCAACTCGACGACGCTCACCACCTGATAATGCTTGTCCTAAACTATCGCGAATGTGTTGGATATTAAACTCATCCAATAACTCTTCAGCTTTGTCTTGTCGACCTTCTTTGGTGAGCTCTTTACGGGTTTCTAACACCGCCATTAAGTTGTCATAAACCGTTAAGCGACGAAAGATTGATGCTTCTTGGGGTAAATAGCCAATACCCATTCGTGAACGGTTATGCATTGGTTGTAGGCTAATATCTTCTCCATCGATGGTGATAGTGCCTTCATCGCGGCTAACTAAGCCAACGATCATATAAAATGAAGTGGTTTTACCGGCGCCATTAGGACCAAGTAAACCAACAATTTTTCCTGATTCTACCTCTAGACTTACATCGGAAACGACTTTGCGCCCGTTGTAACTTTTTGCAAGGTGTTCAGCTTTTAGAATAGCCATAAATGATGTTTATTTCTTATTATTGTTTAATTGACTTGGTAGTATCACCGTGGTGACACGCTCTTTGTTGCCGCTTTCTGCTACTAGGCGTTGGTCACGAATATTGTAGGTGATAATATTACCTTTAATATTGCTACCATCTTGATTAAGTTGAGCTTTCCCTGTCATTTTTAGGCGTTCAGTTGCTGTTTCATAGCGCATCGTAAGCGCTTCACCATCAAGAGGTTTACCGTCTTCCATTATTTGATGGAAAGTTGCCGGTTTTCCATATGCCATGATCGTTTGCTGCTTGGATTTAGCATTTGGTTGAGTCACAACAACTTTATTGGCGCGAATATCAATCGTACCTTGGCGCAACTTAACATTACCGATAAAAGTGACAATATTATTCGGCATATCAACTTGTTGACTGTCTGAATCAATATAAATGGGTTGCTTGGTATCACTTTTCATAGCCCATGTTGGTGCACTGATACACAACAAGCATAGTAGAGTACTAATTTTTAGTCGGTTCATATCTACCTTTTACATTTTTTAAGAGAGTTGCCACATTACGATCCATATTACCTTTCATGCCATCGCCTTCATTTTGAAAAACAGGGCCATTGATAGTGACATGATCATTGGTATCAAAATCTTTATTAACTAAATTTAAGCGTAGATTATTTGTTTTAATAACCTGAATATCTGAATCAGGTAATAAGTTAAAAATACGCACATTACCTTGAAGGTGTAAGATTTTATCTGACTCTAGTTTGGCGTTGTTAGCACTTACTCGCCACTCAGCATCTTGACCTTGCTTAAATACCCATAGCACTGGTTTAGTGAACGTAGTGATGCCACTAACGTTGAAATGCTCGAGGTGCTCAGCATCAATTTGATATTGGCGTACGCCTTTCAAATTGAAACTAGTGTTACTGACTTTATTACCAATAAACATCGGTTTTTCGTCATTAGGTGTTACTTGGACATCTTGTCGCCAATGTTGTTCAAGTAGATAGTAGCTGAGCCATGCACATATAATCATTAGCAGTACATAGAGTAGCTTTTTAAAAGTCATAGACTTAAGCCTTTATTGTCTTAGATGTTACCGATAGTTTCTAGATAGGTATACGCTTTATGATAGCGTTACATGACACCGGCTTTAAGCAAATCGTGCATATTTAGCGCCCCAACTAATTGGTTATTTTCGGTCACCAATAAGCCATTAATTTTGTTATCTTCCATTAATTTTAGCCCTTCTGCGGCTAATAGTTGTGGCGAAATAGTTCGTGGATTACTCGACATCACCGTACCAATACTGGTGTTGTGAATATCAACATGATTATCCAGTAAGCGTCGTAAATCACCGTCAGTAAAAATACCACGTAATTGTTGGTTATGATCAACAATTGCCGTCATGCCTAAGCCTTTGTGTGATATTTCTAACAACGCATCTTTGATGCTGGCATGCTCCTCAATCATAGGTAGCAACTCGCCACTATGCATAACATCTGCAATGCGAAGTAATAATTTGCGACCTAACGCACCGCCAGGGTGAGAAAGTGCAAAATCATCAGCAGTAAAGCCGCGCGCTTCCATAACTGCAATTGCGACCGCATCACCCATAACCAGCGTGGCTGTAGTACTAGAGGTTGGCGCTAGATTTAGTGGGCAAGCTTCTTTATCTACCGTTACTTGAAGATGCACTTGCGCCATCTTTGCCATACTAGATTCGGGTTTACCTGTTACGCTGATCATCGCAATACCAAGCCGTTTAATGACGGGCAATAAAGCGAGGATTTCAGTCGCTTCACCTGAATTAGAAATCGCAATCACGACATCATTTTTTTTAATCATACCTAAGTCACCATGGCTGGCTTCACCAGGGTGAACAAAGAAAGCAGGGGTTCCTGTGCTGGCCAATGTTGCTGCTATTTTTCGCCCAATGTGACCTGATTTCCCCATCCCCATCACGATAACTTTCCCTTGGCAATGTAAGATTAACTCACAAGCTTGGCTAAAGCTGTTATCAATATAATGACGGATTTTTTCAAGGGCTTGTAACTCAGTATCGAGTACCTTTTTACCATAGCTGCAAAAATCAAATTGACCAGACATCAGAAAAAACTCCTTTATGCGGCAATATTAAGAAACAAGAATGCTTGATAAGCAATAAAGCAAACCACTAATACTCCGCCTTCAATACGGCTAATTTGGCGTCGTTTACCGAGTGCCATTAGCAGTAATAAAATTGAAATAGCCAACATAACATAAAAGTCACGGCTCATAGCCAGTGGACTTAATGCGGATGGATTCAGTAATCCGGGAATGCCCATTACTGCTAAGATATTAAAAATATTGGAGCCGATAATATTACCAACTGCCATATCATCTTCGCCCTTAAAGACACTCGCAATTGAGGCGGCAAGTTCTGGTAAGCTGGTACCGACAGCAATAATCGTTAAGCCAATCACTAAATCACTCATGCCGAAGTATTTAGCGATAGTAACTGCTGACTCAACCACCATATCTGAAGAGTATAATAAGAGACCTAAGCCAATAAAAACCCAAATAATAGCCTTAGTATTGCTCACCCCAGTTGGAATATCTGCTTGTTGTTCTTCTACTAAAGGATCACTTTTACTGCCACGACTGATTTTTAGCATTACGATTAAGAACAGGCCAAACAGTACTGCTAAGATAATACCTTCGTTACGGCTTAAATAATTATCCCATAGAACGGCACCAGCGATAACCGTAACCCCAAGCATTATTGGTAGTTCGCGGCGAATAATGGTTGAACTAATGCACAATGGTTTGATTATTGCGGTGATACCGAGAATTAACGCGATATTGGCAATATTTGAACCTAACACGTTACCAACTGCAGTATCGGTTTTGTCAGCAAGGGCTGCGGTAGCTGATACCATCATTTCTGGTGCAGATGATCCCATAGCTAGAATTGTCATACCAATAACAAGCGGTGCAACACCAAAGTTTTTTGCTAGTGCCGCCGCACCATATACTAATCTATCGGCACTCCAAACCAGTAAAGCTAATCCGATACAGAGCAACACAATGGCTTCTAGCATGTTAATTCCTTTTCAGTACGACTCGCTAAAGAGCGAATTTCAGTCAATTGATGAAATATTTCCAATTTGAGTTGCTAATTTTGACGTTAACTCATGCAAAAGGGAAGCATAAGCCAATACTAATTATCATCTTGAGGCGGTTTTATAGTAACGATCTTGGTAAACCATCACTGAATCACAACCAATTAAGGCGAGAAATAGCAGTTTGACTATTTACACTATTAAAACGATGTTTTATTGTGTCAAAATTACAATCGCTGTGATTTGTTTTAGGCTGAAATCGTGCTGTTAGTGCCGTTTTTATAGTAAATGTTTTATTTTTGATAAAAATCCGTCATTAAAGCGTGATAATACCGCGCTTAGGTTGAGTTGATAGTTAATTCCTCCTATCATCGGCGCTCTATTTTTATAATACCTACTGATTGTTTTTCAGGTGGTTATTATGAAGAGATATGAAACACAATTGTGTCAGATAACATCAATATTCATCGCTTACGCAAGCTAGTTAGCTAGAGGTAACGTAAACATAATGCTCAATGATGATGTACTTGTTTCGATTAAAAATATGAGCTTCTCTCGAGGAAGCCGAGTTATTTTTGATGATATTAGCCTTGATATTCCACGCGGAAAAGTTACCGCGATTATGGGGCCGTCAGGGATCGGCAAAACCACCTTATTACGTTTAATTGGCGGTCAGATTGCGCCTGATAGTGGTGAGGTGTGGTTTGATCAATGGAATATACCAACATTACGTCGCAGTGAACTTTATCAAGCGCGTAAACGAATGAGTATGCTATTTCAATCAGGGGCATTATTTACTGATATGACAGTGTTCGATAATGTCGCGTTTCCATTACGTGAACACGCTCAGTTACCTGAAGATTTGCTACGCACCTTAGTGCTCTTAAAATTAGAAGCGGTAGGGTTACGTGGTGCGGCACAATTAATGCCCAATGAGTTATCTGGTGGTATGGCACGTCGAGCGGCATTGGCTCGTGCGATTGCACTTGATCCTGATTTGATGATGTACGATGAACCTTTTGTTGGTCAAGATCCGATTACTATGGGTGTATTGGTCAAATTAATCCGCGATCTTAATCAAGCATTAAATATTACTTCAGTAATCGTATCGCACGATGTGCCTGAAGTGATGAGTATTGCTGATCATGTGTATATTCTCTCCGGTGCTAAGATCATTGGCAGTGGGACACCGAATCAATTACGTGCAGATACTAATCCTCAGGTACGTCAATTTTTAGATGGTGATGCGGATGGTCCTGTGCCGTTTCAATTTCCAGCACAGCCATTAAGTGATGATTTGTTTGGTTAATGTGTGGCTCTGATCGTCGTTATGGCATCAGTCTATTACAACAAAGAATATGAGCAAAAAATGATTATTGATGCTATTTCCCGATTGGGACGAGCGACCATTGAAAAGTGTCAAGCATGCGGGCGTGCAAGCTTGATGTTATATGGCGCGTTAGTGTGTAAGCCACAACCGAAAAAAATGTTGCCGTTATTAATCAAACAACTGTATTCAGTTGGGGTGTTATCAATGGCGATTATTTTAGTCTCGGGATTATTTATCGGTATGGTGTTAAGCCTTCAAGGTTATTTGGTGCTAGCGGGTTATGGTGCCGAAACTAGCCTTGGGCAAATGGTGGCATTATCATTACTGCGTGAATTGGGGCCTGTGGTCACAGCCTTGTTATTTGCAGGTCGAGCAGGCTCAGCATTGACCGCTGAAATTGGACTGATGAAAACCACAGAACAATTATCGAGCATGGAAATGATGGCCGTCGATCCACTACGTCGAGTGATTGCACCACGTTTTTGGGCGGGGGTAATTTCAATGCCATTATTGGCGCTGATGTTCTCTTTAATTGGACTTTGGGGTGCACAGTTAGTTGGTGTTGATTGGAAAGGTATTGATTACGGTAGCTTCTGGTCAGTGATGCAATCATCTGTTGATTTCAGTACTGATATTGGTAATAGCATTATCAAGTCAGTCGTGTTTGCCATCGTGATAACTTGGATTGCAGTCTTTAATGGTTATGATGCCGTACCCACGTCGGAGGGGATCAGCCGTGCAACAACTCGTACAGTAGTTAATTCATCATTGGCGGTACTGGGACTTGATTTTGTGTTAACAGCATTAATGTTTGGTAGCTAAACATTCACTTAGCCGCATGCATACGACGGCATAAATTACATGGATAAAGACAATGCAACAAAATAGACGATTAGAGTTGTGGGTTGGCGTATTTATGCTAGCCGGCATTAGTGCCTTATTAGTGTTAGCGTTTAAAGTCGCTAACGTACAAAGTTTCGGTAGTACAGAAACTTATACCCTCAAAGCCCATTTTGACAATATTGGTGGTTTGAAAGTACGTTCACCGGTCAAGGTTGGTGGCGTTACTGTCGGTGAAGTAACAGCGATTACGTTAGATAAGCAAACTTACGTGCCGATTGTGACTTTAGAAATCAATAAAAAGTTTGGGTATTTCCCTGAAACGAGTTCTGCGTCGATCCTAACCTCAGGGTTATTGGGGGAGCAGTATTTAGGTATTCGTCCTGGGTTTATAGATACTGATACTGAGATGCTACATAACGGTGATTTAATTGAAGACACTAAATCCGCGTTAGTATTAGAAGATATGATTGGTCAAGTGCTGTATAGCCTTGGCGGCGATAAGAAATAATGAGGAGAACCACTATGAAATTTGTACGAGGCTTAATGCTGTGTTTATTGGCAGTACCAATGCTAGCACAAGCGGCGACGATTGATCAGACTAACCCTTATCAAATGATGGATAAAGTATCTGCACATTTGTTTGGTACCTTAAAAGCCGAACAAACAAAAATTAAAGCGAATCCAGAAGAATTACGGCTGATCGTTAAGCAAGAGTTATTACCATATATTAATACCCGTTATGCAGCTTACAAAGTATTAGGCTCTAATTTACGTAATACAACTGCTGAGCAACGTGATGCATTTACTGCTGCTTTTACTGATTACTTAGTTGCGTCGTATGCACAAGTTCTTACTCAATATACTGATCAAAAAATCGAATTAGAATCACCAAAACCAGTACCTGCTGATCGGAGTATTATTTCTGTTCGAGTTGATATTGTTGATCCACAACGTCCGCCTATTCGTCTTGATTTCAAATTACGTTTGAATAAAAAAACCAAAGAATGGCAGGGATTTGACATGGTAGCTGAAGGTGTCAGTATGCTTTCAACTAAACAAAGTGAATGGAGTGGTCAGCTACGTACCAAAGGTATTGATGCTGTGACGCAAAGTTTACGTGATTTGGCGGCGAAACCGATCCAAATAGAGAACAACTAACCATGGCTGTTGATAAGATTTGTTGGCAGGTCATTGTGGAAGGGCAATACCGCTTGTCAGGGGTATTAGATCGTGACACAGTGCCTGATTTTTGGCGTCAAAGACACCAATGGATGCCACATAATAAGCGCTTAACCATCGATCTTGCTGACTTGTCTCGAGTTGACTCCGCAGGCATGGTAATGTTGCTACATTTGTGCCAGCAACTTGAGCAAGCGGGAAGTGGTGTGATGTTACATAATGTACCTCAGCAGCTTAAGACGCTGTTTCGCTTAAGCCATATCGAACCAATGTTAGCAGCTTGCATGGAGTAAGCTGTAGAGAGGATAGCTTGTGGAAATCTCTGAAATTAAACAAATTCTAGAAAGCGCTTTAGACGTTGATGAAATCATCGTTAAAGGTGAAGGTAGCCACTATCAAGTGATCGCAGTGGGTACCTTATTTGACGGTATGAGCCGTGTTAAAAAACAACAAACAATTTATGGTCCATTAATGGATCGTATTGCAGCAAACGACATTCACGCGTTAAGTATTAAAACATTTACGCCTGAAGAATGGGCGCGTGATAAAAAATTAATGTCGTTATAGAGAGCTAAATGATGCAAAAGTTTCGTATTCAGGGCAGTGGCCCATTAAGCGGTGAAGTGTCTATTTCTGGTGCTAAAAATGCAGCATTGCCTATTCTATTCTCAGCGTTACTTGCTGAAGGTCCAGTAGAGATTGCTAATGTACCTCAGTTACGTGATATTGATACCACCATGGAATTGCTGTCGCGTTTAGGCGTGAAAGTTTCCCGTAATGGTGCTTCGGTTCATATCGACGCGAGTGATGTTAATGAATTCTGTGCCCCTTATGATCTCGTGAAAACCATGCGTGCATCTATTTGGGCATTAGGTCCATTAGTGGCACGTTTTGGTCAAGGTCAAGTGTCATTACCTGGTGGTTGCGCTATTGGTGCACGTCCAGTTGATTTACATATTGCAGGTCTTGAGCAACTTGGTGCTGTTATCACATTAGATGAAGGTTATGTTAAAGCCTCTGTTGATGGTCGTCTTAAAGGCGCTCATATTGTTATGGATAAAGTCAGTGTTGGCGCAACTGTAACGATTATGTCAGCGGCAACATTAGCTGAAGGCACGACTGTGATTGAAAACGCAGCCCGTGAGCCAGAGATTGAAGATACTGCTGCATTCTTAAATGCGATTGGCGCTAAAATTACTGGTGCTGGTACTGCAACTATCACCATTGAAGGTGTTGAACGTCTTGCTGGCGGCTATCATGAAGTGGTTGCTGACCGAATTGAAACGGGTACTTTTTTAGTTGCAGCTGCGGTATCTGGTGGCAAGATTGTATGTCGCAATACCAAGCCTGAATTACTTGAAGCAGTACTTGCTAAGCTAGATGAAGCGGGTGCATTAGTTGAAACTGGCAGTGATTGGATCAGTCTTGATATGACGGATCGCGAGCTTAAAGCGGTTAATATTCGCACTGCACCACACCCAGGCTTCCCGACAGATATGCAAGCCCAATTCTCGCTATTAAATTTAATGGCTAAAGGTACAGGCATTATTACTGAAACGATTTTTGAAAACCGTTTTATGCATATTCCTGAATTGATCCGTATGGGTGCTCACGCTGAAATCGAAGGTAATACTGTGATTTGTGGCGATACTGATGGTTTAAGTGGCGCTCAAGTCATGGCGACTGATTTACGTGCCTCTGCGAGTTTAGTGATTGCTGGTAGTATTGCTAAAGGCGAAACTATCGTTGATCGTATTTATCATATCGATCGTGGTTACGAATTTATTGAGCAAAAATTCAGTGCGTTAGGTATGAATATCGAGCGTATCTCTGAATAAGCACTTATCGTTTTAAGCAATAAAAAAACCTCGCATTATGCGAGGTTTTTTATTGCCGTTTTTTGGTTAATCGTACCGTGATAGGAACTTATTTAGGCGGATTAGCCATTGGTGGCCTATTCGCAACGGTAACGGGAATCATCAGTGGTTTGCCATTACGTAATATCTTCACTTGAATATGGGTACCTGGGCGAATATCAGTCACGATATCACGTACACTTTGTACATTAGTCACTTCCTTACCCGCTATCTCAATCACGATATCATTTTTCTTAAATCCAGCTTTTGATGCCGGGCCTGTCGGATCTAGACCATCAACAATGATGCCATTGACTTTAGCGACGTCATAAAGTCGTGCCATTAGTGGGTTGATTTCACGACCTTGAATACCAATCCAACCTCGAATAACTCGCCCATCAGCAATCAATTTTTGCATGATCTTAATCGTCAGCTGATAGGGAATCGCAAACGAAATACCATAAGTTTCAATATTGGTTGCTTGTTGGAAAGAGGCGGTATTAATGCCAACTAGTTCACCACGTGTATTGACTAATGCGCCACCAGAATTGCCTTTATTAATTGCAGCATCTGTTTGGAGGAAATCTTGGGGGCCGTAGAAACTCATGCCAGAGCGTCCTGTGGCTGAGATAATTCCAAAAGTAGTGGTTTGGCCAAGGTTATAAGGGTTGCCTATTGCCAGTACCACATCGCCAACGGCAGCTTTATATTGGGGATTAACCGGGATCACTGGCAAGTTATCGGCATTGATTTTTAATACTGCGAGATCAGTGAGCTGATCTAAGCCAATTAATTGGGCATTGAGTACTCGTCCATCCTGCAAGGCCACAATAATTTGATCAGCATGAGCAACAACATGGTAGTTAGTAACGATATAGCCTTTATCGCTCATGATAACGCCAGATCCTAACCCTTGGGTACGTAATTCACGCTCTTCACTATTATTATTGTCATAACGACGATTATAAATATTAACCACTGCTGGCGAGGCACGACGAACCGCATAATTAAAAGAAAGTGGGGTTGAACCGCTATCGGGTAATGATAAGGACGCTGGCGTCGTCGGACGTAAATCAGGGACGGCAATGAGCACAATAATAGCAGTGATAAGGCCGAGGAGAATAGAGCGACCAATAAATGCCAGCATTAACAGTCCTTATAAAATGGGTAATAAAAAGGTGCTAACAGAATAGCACCCCTCTGGAGTGAGACCAACTTTGACGTTGATTATCACCGTTAAAGCCAAGCAGTAATATCAGCTCAGTGAGCGCTAATTATGGCTAACGAATGATAATATACAGCACATTATTACTGCGTTGAATTTCGAGCGCGATGACTTTAGGTGGATGCTCTAGAGCTTTACGCAGTTGGCCGAGGTTATTAATTGCAGTTCGATTGAGACCAATAATAATGTCACCTTTGAGTAGTCCTGAACGTGCAGCTAACGATCCTTTAGTGAGTTGGCTAACTTCAACGCCGCGGGCCTTACCGTTAACAGTAACATTTGTGAGTTGGGCGCCAGTTAAGCTAGTGTGAAGATCATCAGCTTTGACGATACTATCAGCGCTAGCACTCAGAGTGACGGTAAATTGTTGTAATTTACCATTGCGCATTGCTTGCAGTGTCAGGGTTTTACCGGCACCTAATGTGGCTATTTTTGCGCGTAACTCACTGAATGAACGAATAGGACTGCCATTAACTGTGGTAATGATATCACCTGCTTTTAGACCTGCTTTTTGTGCGGCAGAATTTGGCATTACTTGGTTTACAAACGCACCTTGATTGGTGTCATAACCAAATGTTTTGGCTAATTCTGCGGTCAGTTCACGTCCTTGTACACCTAATGTACCGCGTTGCACATGACCAAATTTGATAATTTGCGCGGTAAGGTTATTAACCATATTGGCAGGGATAGCAAACCCAATTCCAACGTTACCGTTATCTGGAGCCAGTATTGCAGTATTAATACCGATCAGTTCGCCATTAAGGTTAATCAGTGCGCCACCAGAGTTACCGCTATTAATTGCGGCATCTGTTTGAATGAAATTCTCTATGTTTTCAAGGTTTAAACCACTACGCCCTAACGCTGATACAATACCGGAGGTGACAGTTTGTCCGAGGCCAAAAGGGTTACCAATTGCAATCGCAAAATCTCCCACACGTAACTTATCAGAATTGGCTAATTTTATAGCCGTTAGTTTTTGTGGAGTATCGATTTGTAGCAAGGCGATATCGGATAATTTATCACTACCAATCAATTTCGCGGTTACTTCGTTACCATCATAAAGTTGAACCATTATTTTATCAGCGTTATTGATAACATGCTGGTTGGTAACAATATAGCCTTTGTCTGCATCAATAATAACCCCAGAACCTAAGCCACGAAAAGGGCGTTCTTGAACTTGCTCGGCTGGAAAATTAGGGCCAAAGAAAAAGCGATAGGCTTCTGGAATTTGTTGCTTTGAAACTTGTTTGCCTTCAATTGCGATACTCACAACAGCAGGCGTTACTTGTTCAAGCATGGGAGCAAGACTGGGTAGTGGTTGACTATTTACCGCTATTGGTAATGCGGCATTAGCAGCGATTGGTGATAAAAGAGCACTAACAGTTAAAGCTAATGCACTAATAAGGAAAAGATTTTTTTTACGCATGATTTAACTCCAAGTTAACAAGTTAAAGTATGACTTGTTAACTGGAATTAAGTTCCCTCTACCGTGATGTTTTGTGGTGGAGGTATTGATATGGTGATTAAATGTTAGCTGACTTTTACTTGCTGCTCAGGGGTAGCAATTTCATCTTCTCTAACGGTAGTTGCTTTATCACTGAAGAGACCTGTGGCACCATTTGCGTAGTCACGCGGTTGATGATCCATGACTTCATCTTCAATTGGCTTGTCATTCTTTACTTGTTCCAAGGTGGTTATTCGTTGTGCGAATGGGTTATCTTGGGTTGGTAAATTAGGCATAAGCTCTGCAGATGTTTTCGCCATATGCTCATAAAGTTTACTGTAATCTTTAGATACGTTGTCTAATAACTCTGCGCTACGAGCAAAATGATCAACAAGTTCTTGTCGATATTGTTCTAGCTCGTACTTTGATTTATCAAGATCTTTTTTTAATGATATTTGTTGATTTTGATTTTTATTGGTTAAGCGACTTACGATGGAACCAATAAAGATTCCGGCAATAAAAATAGCAGCTGCAATAATCCAACTCATAGCCATGATAATTCCTTGTGATTTTGATGTTAATACGTGTTTTTTCAGTCAGAGTGCTGTTTATTAATAGGTAATAACGCTATTACTATACCTTGAGCGGGTTACGCATGGAACAAATTCAATCATCTATTGTGACTATTTATGCTCTAATTTTATGGCAAATAAGATAAAAAGGGACAACCTCAAATGAATCAGCAGCAGACGCCGCTTAATAAATATCATGCAGATCTACAACGTCTCGATTTTTTTGCAGACCCTGCTCAGGCTCAGGCCGTCACTCATTTAAATGATTTATACCATAGGTTGATAGCGCCAGTTGCCCCATTACCTGCCACAACCGAATGGCAACGATTATGGTCGGCGACTAAAACATTATTTCAAACCACAACCACTCAAGCAGATATCGTGCCAGTAACGGGATTGTATTTTTGGGGAGGGGTTGGGCGCGGGAAAACGTATTTGGTTGATACCTTTTATGACTGCTTGCCAATAGAACGAAAAATGCGGATCCATTTTCATCGTTTTATGTATCGGGTTCATCAGCAGTTGCAACTGCTTGATGGGACTGAAAATCCGTTAGAGCATGTGGCTGATAATTTTAAACAACAAACTGACATTATTTGTTTCGATGAATTTTTTGTTAGTGATATTACCGATGCGATGATTTTAGCTACTTTACTTGATGCGTTGTTTAGACGGGGAATCACTTTAGTCGCGACATCGAATATCGCGCCTGATTGTTTATATCGAAATGGTTTGCAACGTGCACGTTTTCTGCCTGCAATCGCTCTTATTGAACAACATTGTCTGGTGGTTAATATTGATGCTGGTATTGATTACCGGTTGCGTTCTTTAGCACAGGCTGAAATTTACTATTCGCCATTAGGACCACAAGCGGATGCTAATTTAGCGCGTTATTTTGAGCAACTGACCTTTGAACCGCGGTATTACGCTAAAGATATTATTATTAATCAGCGTCCAATAACGACTCAACGAGAGGCTAGCGGGGTGGTGCAGTTTAGTTTTCATCAACTATGTCAAACTGCGCGTAGTCAAAATGATTATATTGAAATTGCACAGTTATATCATACCGTGCTTATCGCAGATGTGATGGTGATGAAAGAGCAAGATGCCGCACGGCGTTTCATTGCCATGGTCGATGAATTTTATGAGCGTAACGTGACGGTGATTATTTCTGCGGCGGTGCCATTAATTGAGCTTTATACTGAAGGACGATTGTTATTTGAATTTGAGCGCTGTTGTTCACGCTTAATTGAAATGCAAAGTGAGCAATATTTAGCAAGAGCACATCTAACTGATTAATTATTGCTGTGAATTACTCAAGTCTATTGCACTTTTAGTATGATTAGCACACTTTAAGTTGTGATTTATTGGTCTAATTAGCAATTAATGACCGTGGATATGAAAAAAAACCATTTTTTTTGGGAAAAAAGGTGATTTTTTCCACACCCTTCTCTATAATCTTGCGACCCACCGTACCTGTATGGCGAAAGCCAGGAGTGCCACCCACTCGAAGGGGTGATGACTGGGCTCTTAACAGAGGAATCATCATTTGATGGTTCTAGTAAGTGAAACTATTTAAATAATGGGTATTAATTAGCATGAAAACTTTCGTTGCTAAACCAGAAACTGTAAAACGTGACTGGTATGTTGTTGACGCTGAAGGTAAAACTCTAGGTCGTCTTTCAACTGAAATCGCTTCTCGTCTACGTGGTAAGCATAAGCCGGAGTACACTCCGCACGTTGACACTGGTGACTACATTGTAGTTATCAATGCTGAGAAAGTAGCAGTAACTGGTAATAAGCGTACAGATAAAATGTACCATCACCACACTGGCTTCATCGGCGGCCTTAAGTCAATCAGCTTTGATAAGCTAATTGCTAAGAAACCAGAAATGGTTATTGAAACTGCTGTTAAAGGCATGCTTCCAAAAGGTCCTCTAGGCCGTGCTATGTTCCGTAAGCTTAAAGTTTACGCAGGTACTGAGCACAACCATGCTGCACAACAGCCTAAAGTACTAGACATCTAATTGGGAATTATGACAATGGCAGAGAATCAATACTACGGCACTGGTCGCCGTAAAAGCTCAGCAGCTCGCGTTTTCATCAAACCGGGTACTGGCAACATCGTAATCAACAAGCGTAGCATCGAAGAGTACTTCAGCCGCCCAACAGCGCGCATGGTAGTTCTTCAGCCTCTTGAGCTTGTAGGTATGACTGAGAATTTTGACCTATACATCACTGTTAAAGGTGGTGGTATCACTGGTCAATCTGGTGCTATCCGTCACGGTATCACTCGTGCTCTTATGGAATACGATGAAACTCTACGTCCTGCTCTACGTGCAGCTGGCTACGTTACTCGCGACGCTCGTTGCGTTGAGCGTAAGAAAGTTGGTCTACGTAAAGCACGTCGTCGTCCACAGTTCTCTAAGCGTTAATATTTCGCTTCCAGATTTTATCTGGTTACTGTGTACAGAAAAGCTCAGCCCTCGGGTTGGGCTTTTTTTTGGCCTTTTTTCCAATAGAGGTACTCATTAGCTTCAATTGGTTATTTTCTCGCATCTCGCATCTCGCATCTCGCATCTCGCATCTCGCATCTCGCATCTCGCATCTCGCATCTCGCATCTAACTTCGTCTTTTTCGATAAACCTTGATGCATAATAATGAAAAACGGTATATATCCAATATTTGCGGCTAAACAATAGCTTGAACTTGTGAATATATTGACCTTTACTTATTCTTTAAATGTTGGCGATAATTTAAAACTGTAGCAATATTGTTGCTACGGTATGTTTAGCTAAGTTTGCATCTAAGCGCTAGGGATATATAAAAATCCAAGCAGGAGCTATTGGAGAAAATGGATGAGCAATGTGCGAATAAGTAATGGAAGACGTCGCTTTCTAACGGCAACAACCTCGATCGTTGGAGGTATAGGTGCGATTGCAATTGCTGTGCCTTTTATTAAATCATGGAATCCCAGCGAGAAAGCGAAAGCAGCAGGCGCACCCGTTGAAGTCAATATCAGTAAATTAGCCGATGGACAAATGATCCGTGTTGAATGGCGCGGCAAACCAGTATGGATTGTTCGTCGCAGCCAAGCGGTATTACAGCAATTAGCCTCTCACGATGATCAGCTTCGTGATCCGGCCTCTGATGAACCACAACAACCCACTTATGCGCAAAATTCACATCGCTCATTAAAGCCAGAAATCTTTTTAGCAGTGGGTATTTGTACTCATCTTGGTTGTTCGCCGACATATTTACCGAATAGCTTTAGTGATCAAGTCAGTGGCGTTGCTGCTGGCTTTTTTTGTCCATGTCATGGTTCTACATTTGATATGGCAGGGCGGGTATTTGCTGGTGTACCTGCTCCTCTTAATCTGGTGGTTCCACCGTATCAATTCTTAGACGATAACACCATTTTGGTTGGGCTTGATAAGGAGACGGTATAATGGCGGGTTTAGTTGATTGGATCGATAAACGTTTACCGGTGATCAATGCCTACCGTAAGCACTTGTCTCAATATCCAATGCCAAAGAATTTTAATTTCTGGTATGTATTTGGTTCGTTAGCGATGTTAGTGCTAGTCAATCAAATTATTACTGGAATCTGGTTGACCATGAATTATGTGCCATCAGCAGAAGGTGCCTTTGCTTCGGTTGAATACATAATGCGAGATGTTGAATATGGGTGGTTACTGCGTTATATGCATTCTACCGGCGCTTCAGCATTTTTTGTGGTGATATATTTACACATGTTCCGTGGCTTAATTTATGGCTCTTACCAAAAACCACGGGAGTTATTGTGGTTATTTGGCATGCTGATATTTTTGGTGTTGATGGCTGAAGCCTTTATGGGATATTTGTTGCCATGGGGACAAATGTCTTACTGGGGAGCACAAGTTATCATTTCACTGTTTGGTGCGATCCCTGTGATTGGTGATGATCTTACCTTATGGATTCGAGGTGATTATGTTATTTCTGGAGCCACCTTAAACCGTTTTTTTGCCTTACACGTGATAGCGCTACCCTTAGTATTACTATTGTTGGTGGTATTGCATGTGTTAGCGCTGCATGAGGTTGGTTCAAATAATCCTGATGGTATTGATACTAAATTACCTAAAGGCAGTAAAGGGGATGACTATCAGACTCAGTTTACTTTTCACGAAGACTATACCAAAAAATATGACATTATTGATTCAATCCCTTTTCATCCTTATGGCACCGTTAAAGATCTAATTGGAGTGGCAGTGTTTGCGCTTTTCTTCAGTTATGTGATCTTCTTTGCCCCTGAAATGGGTGGTTATTTTTTGGAAGCGCCAAATTTTGAAGCTGCTAATCCGATGAAAACCCCTGAACATATTGCCCCCGTTTGGTATTTCACCCCATTTTATGCCATTTTGCGCGCCGTACCCGATAAACTGCTGGGTGTTGCAGCAATGGGGGCTGCAATTGTGTTTTTATTCTTATTACCTTGGTTTGATCGCTGCAATGTGCGCTCGTTCCGTTATCGCAGTAAATGGCACTTGGCTAATTTGGTTCAATTTACGATTAGCTTTATAGGCTTGGGTATTCTTGGATCTTTACCTGTCACTCCTATGTTCACCTTGTTAGCTCAAATATTTAGCTTTACCTATTTTATGTTTTTTATTGTGTTGTTTTTCTACAGTAAAAATGAAGCGACTAAACCGCTACCAGAGAGGGTAACATTCAAATGAAGCAATGGATTGTAACACTACTGGTTTTGGTGCCGACATTAGCATTTGCAGGTGGTGGAAATGTACGTTTGCAAGCGGCGAATAATGATTTAACAGATCAAGCCTCTTTACAGCGTGGAGCGCAATTATTTACCAATTATTGTGCTGGTTGTCATTCAACTCAATATCAACGTTATGAGCGAGTTGCTACTGATTTAGGTATTCCATTGGAATTAATGCAGCAGCATTTGATGTTTAATCCTAATGCTAAGATCGGTGATTTAATGACCAATGCGATGTCGGAGCAATATGCTGCGGCTTCATTTGGTGCCCCTACACCCGATTTAACGATGGTTGCCAGAGTGCGGGGTACTGATTGGCTATATACTTATTTACATTCTTTTTATGCTGATCCTAGCCGTCCATTTGGCGTCAACAATAGCCTTTTTCCAAGTGTAGGTATGCCACATGTACTGGAAGAATTACAAGGGGTGCCACGTAGGATCTATGAGACTCAGATGATCGATGGTAGTCCTACTCAAGTATTAATGGGGATCGAAACCGATGGCAGCGGTGAGTTAAATCCACAGCAATATGATACTGCGGTACGTGATTTGGTGAATTTCTTAGATTACTCCGCCGAGCCAATGAAGCTTGAGCGTCGGCGTTTAGGATTGTGGGTTATGGGATTTATTGGTGTATTCTTAGTATTAACAGTATTGTTGAAGAAAGAATATTGGCGTGATGTCCACTGATAAGGTAATCTAGTGGGTTAAGAATCTCGCAATGGGGGCTTGAGCCTCCATTGCTTTTTGTGTATTGAAATATACTGGAGGGGTTGATGGCTGTTGCTGCCAATAAACGCTCTGTGATGACTCTGTATTCTGATGCTTCAGACATCTACAGCCATCAGGTGCGTATCGTACTAGCCGAAAAAGGCGTTAGTGTTGAAATTGAGCTGGTTGATCCAATGAGCCTGCCGGAAGATCTGTTAGAATTGAACCCATACAGTTCAGTTCCAACATTGGTTGATCGCGAATTAGCGCTATACCAAGCTAACATTATCATGGAGTACTTGGATGAGCGTTTCCCTCACCCACCTCTAATGCCTGTTTATCCTGTTGCTCGTGGTAATAGTCGTTTGATGATGTACCGTGTTGAGCGTAACTGGTACTCACTAGCTGACAAGATTAACTCAGGCAATGCTGATGAAGCTGATAAAGCACGTAAGCAATTACGTGAAGAGCTATTAGCATTAGCACCTGTATTCGCTGAATACCCATTCTTTATGAGTGATGAATTTAGCTTAGTTGATTGCTACCTAGCTCCACTATTATGGCGTTTGCCTGAAATGGGTATTGAGCTAAGTGGTACTGGCGCTAAAGAAGTGAAGGCATATATGACTCGCGTATTTGAACGTGATTCATTCCTTGCATCATTAACTGAAGCTGAACGTGAAATGCGTTTAGCTGGCCAGTAATTATGGATATGGAAAATATGACGCCGCGCCGCCCTTATTTGTTGCGCGCGTTTTATGATTGGTTGGTTGATAATGACCTAACACCACATTTAGTCGTTGATGCGACTTTACCTGGGGTTAAGGTGCCAATGGAGTTTGTTAGTGATGGTCAAATCATCCTTAACATTGCCCCTATGGCAGTGGGTAACCTCGAACTGAGCAATGAAGCTGTCAGCTTTAGTGCTCGCTTTAGTGGACGCCCACATTCAGTTATCGTACCTATGTATGCAGTTTTAGCTATTTATGCACGTGAAAACGGCGCAGGAACAATGTTCGAGCCAGAAGCTGCATATGATACTGAAACACCTATCTATGATGATGAGCATGCGTTAGAAGACGACAACACTGATGATGTAGTGTCTCCTACAGTTTCACCATTTGCAGTCGTTACAGAAGCGGCTGAAGGTGATGAGCCTGATGATGAGCCACCACGTCCTCGTGGTCGTCCAAGCTTACGCGTTGTCAAATAACATTGGCAATTAGCTAAAATAAAAACGCAGCCATTGGCTGCGTTTTTTTATGACTCAAATAAGCGAACTAATTAGCTGGTAAGTGGTTTTTCAAATAGTGTAATAACGTGTTTAACACCTGAAACATTCCGAGCAATATTAGCGGCTATCGCAGCCTGTTCTGGTCCGACATAACCCAATAAAAACACTTGTTTATTTTCAGTGATCACTTTAATGACCACATTGGTTAGTTGTTTACTGGCAATCAGTTGCGACTTCACTTTAGTGGTTAACCACGCATCGTTACTGATACTCGTCATGGTTAATAATGGCCGTACTTGGATTTGATCATAAATACGCTTCACATCGCTAATAGCACGGACTTGAGTAACAAATGCTTGCTTTAGTGGTTGTGATGTTGCTTGACCAACGAGCAATACTGTACCGTCTAAGGCAACACTATCAATACTCAATTGTTTGGTATATTTACGAGTGTGGGCAATACCTGCAATATCCATTTCCGTTTTTTGATCTTGCCAGTGCTGGGTGTTATTGCGTGGATCTTGGGTTGAAAAAACAGAACATCCAGAGAGTGATAAGCTCGAAATAATGAGTAACGCCAATAACCACTTCATCGGTTAGCCTTCGTGATGAGGAAATAAAACTTGGTCAATTAAATCGCATAGGCAATGGACTGTTAATAAATGGCCTTCTTGAATACGAGCTGTTCGTTGGGATGGAATACGAATTTCAACATCTTGTACGCCTAATAATCCCGCCATTTCGCCACCATCCTTACCTGTTAAGGCAATGATATTCATATCACGAGTTAGCGCAGCTTCCATCGCTTTAATGATGTTCTTGCTATTACCGCTTGTGGATAGTACCAATAAAATATCACCGGCTTGGCCTAAGGCGCGGACTTGCTTTGAAAAAACGTCATCATGGTGGTAATCATTGGCTATGGCGCTTAACACGGTAGTATCTGCCGTTAATGCTAATGCGGGTAAGCTCGGACGTTCAATTTCAAAACGATTGATTAGGCATGAGGCTAGTTGTTGGGCATTGGCTGCTGAACCACCATTACCACAACTTAAAATCTTATTGCCATTTAATAAACTTTGAACCATCACTTGAGCAGCTTTTGAAATTGCATCTGGCAGTGCTTCAGCAGCAGCTATTTGGGTTTGGATACTTTCGGTGAAACTTTCTCGAATGCTATCTAGCATGACTAACCTTCAACTAATATGTTAGTAAACCACTCAATGTGGTGGTGATGACCTTGGATAGCAATCACATCAAAGCGAAATTGACTATGCTCAATTGAGAAGCCATTTTTGTGTAACCAAAAAAAAGCTGCGCGTTTGAGTTTTTGTTGTTTACGCCAATTTACCGCTTCAACGGCTGATCCATAGTGAGCTTGGGTTCGGTATTTTACTTCAATAAACACCAAACATTTACCTTGTCGCATGATTAAATCAATTTCACCACTGCGACAGCTAAAATTTCGTGCAATAGGCGTCAAATTATGGCGGCACAAAAATTGTTCCGCCATTTGTTCATAGGCTTGGCCAATTTGACGTTTATTGGGCAGAAGTCTCACCATTGATAAGAGTAATATTATCAGCTGCACTAGAGATAGGTGCCGTTGGCGTATGCGTTGCAGTTAGCGGCGTTATACCTTGACTACTAAACTTCCCCCAATCCATTTGACGCTGAACAACACAGTAGTTATTCACGGATAATTGTCCAGTTTCACCCTGTACGGTGTAATCACTATTTGCACGCATCTCAGGTAACTTTTTAGCTATTGAGTAAGCATCCATGCCAAATGCATGTAAACGAATACTGGTATTACCTTGATTTGGCCACAGTTGATTAAAGCGTTCCATATAACCCGGTTGTGGGTTGATGAGTAATGGAATATCACTGACTTCGATACCTCGCAATTCACGATTGGTATTGTGACTATCTGGATTACTGCGTGAGCTTGCGTATATTTGGGCTGGATCGCCACTTGGAGGCATTGATGCTTCAATGAAAGGTTTTAGCATCATTACTTCGTTACGACTGGCGACCATATAAATAGCATCAACATGGCTGCCTGCACCGCTGGTAAAAGCGCTTTTAATTTGCTGAGGTATCTCAGCGCGGCTACCAAAATTAACGATTAGCGCTGGTTGATTATCAAGCTGTAACCATTGTTGGTTAAACGCTTGTGCAACTCGTTGACCGAAGCCATTAGATGGCACTAATATCGCTGGATTGCGGTGCCCTTGGGCGTAAATACGTTCTGCGGCTTGCTGTGCTTCTTGTTCTGGTGATAAAGCAAAATAGCAAGCATTGGGTTTGTTATTACTGATTTGTGGTGGCATGTTTAATGCCAGCATATTGATATGGCTGGTATTGTCTTGTTGAAACTCAGTAATAACATTTTTACGTAGCGGGCCGACAACAAACTGAGTACCGTTATGCTGTAGCTGCGCCATGATATCTGGCATTGATTGTGCTTCAGTATCGTAAATATTGAGCTCGCTATCCGCATCGCGATTTTTATCATCCATCATCGAATTAATAAAACCATCACGAACGGCTTTACCTTGAGCTGCAAAACGACCTGAGAGTGGCAACAATAAGGCGATATTATCCAGCTTAATCGCTTTCATGTCGATTAACGCTTTTAGCTCTGCCGGTAAATATTGATTTGCGGGATGATAAGGATGGCGATGTAGCCATTGTTCAAGTGCTTGTTTTAGTTGCATTGGCTGCATCGCCGCATTGTTTTTCAACATTGCGAGTTCAACCCAACCTTTCAGGACACTATCATTATCGGTGAGCTTAACGCTGCCTAATTGAGCATTAGTATAACCAGACAGATCATGCCAAACTTGCTGCCAGTTAGCGGCTTTTTGACTTTGCTCTAAATAGTAATCAAGCTTAGTACGTTCACGTGCTGCTTGGAACGGATGGTTTAACTGCTCCAACAGATTTGCACGTAAAGTGTAATAACGTTGATACTGGCTCTTGGTTAGTTGCCACGATGGCTGAAAGTTTAAGCTGTTCAGTGCCGCTTGTGGTTGACCCTGATGCTCACGTACCATTGCGCGTGCGAGTTGCCACTCCGCAATTTGGGTTGGGCTCATAGATTGTTGAGATAATTTAGCAATCCATTGATCGGCTTGTTGCCATTTATTTTCGAGGATCATCGCTTTAACAGCCATGATCTCCCAGTTAATGCGCTCTGCGCCATCACTGGTGTTAACTTTATTTAAATAGGCGGCTGAGCTTTGAGCGGCTACCGCAGTGATATCCGTTAATGGAACCTGCTGGTTGTACAGGTTTGGCGTGCTACACCCTGCTAAAGCAACAGCAAGGGCTACAGGCGCCATCAGTCGTGATACACTTTTACGCTTATGGGTAAAATTGGGCATTGAATTTATTCAACTGTGACAAATTACTCTTGATATTAATTGCAGATGAGATCTTAGACAAATGAGTGAGAGCAATTCAGGCATGGTAGATGTCGCAACTTTATACATCGTACCGACACCTATCGGTAATCTTGCTGATATAACGCAGCGTGCATTAGACGTATTAGCAAACGTAGATTTAATTGCTGCTGAAGATACACGTCATACATCGCGATTGTTGTCCCATTTCTCTATCTCGACCCGCACCTTTGCGCTTCACGATCATAATGAACAGCAAAAAGCTGACTTTTTGATTGAGAAACTTCAGGCAGGTACTAGCATCGCGCTTGTATCAGATGCTGGTACGCCGCTGATCAGTGATCCAGGGTATCATCTTGTTAATCGCTGTCGTCATGCGGGTGTTAAAGTTGTGCCATTACCAGGTCCATGTGCTGTGATTACAGCGTTGAGTGGTTCAGGTTTGCCTTCTGACCGTTTCAGTTTTGAAGGTTTTCTTCCTCCAAAAAGTAAAGGTCGCCGCGACTGTTTTCAAGCATTAGCCGACGATGCACGAACATTGATCTTTTATGAGTCGCCACATCGTATTAATGATTCCCTAAGTGATATGTTAGCCGTGCTTGGCCCTGATCGCCAAGTAGTATTAGCGCGTGAGTTAACAAAAACTTATGAAACTATCCATGGCGCACCACTTGGCGAGTTGATTGACTGGTTAGCTGAGGACAGTAATCGTGTTCGTGGCGAGATGGTAATTTTAGTGGCTGGTCATCGTGCTCAGAAAGATGATCTGCCTAGTGAGGTTTTACGGACGCTAACATTATTGGCTAAAGAGTTGCCTCTTAAAAAAGCAGCAGCACTAACCGCTGAAATTCATGGTGCCAAGAAAAATGCCTTGTATAAATGGGGTCTTGAAAATCTTGAGTAAAGCGACCTAGCTTACGCCAGTTAATTTGCTGACTTGAGACGAGGGCGTGGTTTTTATCAACGAATTAAAATCAGACGTTGGTTTTTTGTTCAAGCTGTAACTTTGGTGATTTTTTCACTGGTAACTGTGAGCGTAGTCTTATACAATTCACGGCGGAGTTGGTCAGGTAATCGCTGCTTCGTTGGTAACCTTCGGGAAATCAATGGAGGGGAGGAAAGTCCGGGCTCCACAGGGCAGGGTGCCAGATAACGTCTGGGGGGCGCAAGCCCACGACAAGTGCAGCAGAGAGCAAACCGCCGATGGCCCATTGCTTGCAATGGTGCACAGGTAAGGGTGAAAGGGTGCGGTAAGAGCGCACCGCGCGGCTAGTAATAGTTTGTGGCAGGGTAAACTCCACCCGGAGCAAGACCAAATAGGTCCCTAATGGCGCGGCCCGCGTTGGGGACGGGTAGGTTGCTTGAGTCTGTGAGCGATTGCAGACCTAGACGAATGATTGCCGCCGCGAAAGCGGAACAAAACCCGGCTTATCGACCGACTCCCTACATTTAGAGAAGGTGGTGTTTGATTACAAGCACCACCTTTTTTTCGTTTTATTTTCCGCCAAAATTACATTTCGCAATCAGGTTTATTCGCCACTGTTAGAAGTGTGTCTGAATTACAGCCAATTGCTTGACATCGTTTTTGTCTCATACGTACACTTTGTGGTGGGAATTTGTGGGGAAAAGTGGTGTTGTCTTATTATCTTTGTTGTTATTCTGCTAAAGTGAGTAATTAACGTACTCTTTTATCGTGTAATTCAACCGAGATCCCCAAATGTTAAGAGGTGCCACTAACGTTGTTATTGATGATAAAGGTCGTTGGGCAATGCCGAAGCGTTACCGAGCGTCATTAATTGAGCAATGTCAGGGACACTTTGTTTGTACTATCGATCACCAGTTTTGTTGCTTGTTGCTATATCCCATCGATGAATGGGAACGAATTGAAGCTAAATTAGTACGTCTATCCAGCCTTCACCCCGCAGAGCGCCGATTGCAACGATTATTGCTTGGGCATGCTAGCGAATGTGAATTGGATGCGCAGGGAAGGATATTAATTCCACCGACGTTAAGACAATATGCTCAGTTAGCGAATAGAATTATGGTCGTCGGCCAGTTAAATAAATTTGAAATCTGGTCTGCGCCTTTATGGCAACAGCAAATCGAACATGATATCGACCTTCAGGCTGAGGATGCGCCGGAATCTTCCCCGCGCCTTAGTGAGCTTTCACTTTAGCTGAAATTATATTTATGTCTGAGCAATTTGAGCACGTCTCCGTTTTACTTAATGAATCAGTAGACGGGTTAGCCATTAAACCCGATGGTATCTATATTGATGGAACCTTCGGTCGCGGCGGTCACAGCCGTTTAATTCTTTCAAAATTGGGTGACAATGGTCGCCTTTATAGTATTGATCGCGATCCTCAAGCGATTGCAGAAGCACAAAAAATTGATGATCCACGTTTTGAAATTATTCATGGCCCATTTTCTGGCATGGAAAAATACATGCAAGAACGTGATCTTATTGGTCGTGTTGACGGTGTCCTACTTGATTTAGGTGTTTCGTCACCACAGCTTGATGATGCTGAACGCGGTTTTAGCTTTATGCGTGATGGTCCATTGGATATGCGTATGGATCCTACTTCAGGTATGTCTGCTGCTGAATGGTTAGCAGAAGCTGATGCTGATGATATTGCATGGGTACTGAAAGAGTTTGGCGAAGAACGTTTCGCTAAGCGTATTGCACGCGGTATTGTTGAACATCGTGAAAACCCAGAGAAAGAGCCATTAACACGTACGCGTGAATTGGCCAGTCTTATTGCTGAAGTCTCTCCTTTTAGAGATAAACATAAGCACCCTGCGACCCGCAGCTTCCAGGCTATTCGTATTTATATTAATAGCGAATTAGAAGAGATTGATACTGCGTTGCATGGTGCAATGAACACGCTTGCTGCTGGTGGCCGTTTATCTGTGATTAGTTTCCATTCATTGGAAGATCGCATGGTAAAACGCTTTATCCGTAAGCAAAGTAAAGGGCCTGATGTGCCCGCGGGCTTACCATTGACAGAAGATCAAATTAAAGCACTTGGTAGTGCTGATATGAAACCTGTAGGTAAAGCAATTAAACCGTCACAAAATGAACTTGGTTATAATACCCGTGCTCGTAGTTCAGTATTACGTTTGGCCGAGCGTCTATGAAACCAACAGAATCTTCAATGAATCTGGCTAGCCTGATCGGACGAGACCTCGTCACGGTCGGGTTGGTACCGCTGATTCTAGCCTTTACTATCCTCATATCTGCCTTATCTGTTGTTTATGTTACTCATGAATCTCGTCAATTAATTGCCAAGCAAGAAAAATTGCTAATGCAACGTGAGAACTATGATGTCGAGTGGCGAAATCAGATCCTTGAAGAAAACTCACTTGCAGAGCACAGTCGTATTGAACGATTAGCTGAAACTGAACTCAAAATGCAACGTCCATCTGTCGATAATGAAATTGTTATACATTAAAAGATGAAATTATTTAATCGTTCAAATAAAAATACCAAGGTTAGTCCTAAGAGCACGCCATTTTTAAAATGGCGTTTTATGATCATCTGTGGTTTTATTTTATTAGGTTTCTTTGGCCTAATTGCTCGTGCTGCCTATATTCAAGTGCTTGAACCAGGCCGTCTTATTCAAGAGGGTGATGCCCGTTCGTTGCGAGTGCAATTAATGCCTTCCGCACGTGGTATTATTTCCGATCGTAACGGTGAGCAACTTGCCGTTAGTGTGCCAGTACAGGCAGTATTTGCTAACCCAGTTGAGATCTTTAAACACGGTGGTTTAAGTGAAACTAAGCGTTGGAATGCGCTTGCCGATGTGCTTGATCTTGACCGCACCAAACTGCTGCAACGACTCGAAAAAAATAAAAATCGAAAATTCATTTATCTTGCGCGCCAAGTTAGCCCACCGATGGCTAATTACGTCGAGAAATTAAAATTACCAGGTATTGGCTTACGAGCTGAGTCACGTCGTTTTTATCCTTCTGGTGAAGTTAGTGCCCAATTAATCGGTTTTACTGGTATTGATGGTCATGGACTTGATGGTATCGAAAAAACCTATGATGGTTGGTTAACGGGTGAGCCGGGACGCCGTACTGTACGTAAAGATCGCTATGGTCGAGTAGTCGAAAATATTTCTCAGCAAAGCCGTCAGCCAGGTAAACCGTTAGAGTTAAGTATTGATCAGCGCATTCAAGCGATTGCTTATCGTGCCGCGAAAGAAGGGGTGATGGATATTCCTGCCACTTCGGTCAGTATTGCGATTTCAGATGTGCGTACTGGTGAAATTCTCGCAATGGTTAATGCGCCATCATTTAACCCCAATGATCGTAATGATCGTCAGCCATATAAAATGCGTAATCGGGTGATCACCGATACTTTTGAACCGGGTTCAACGGTGAAGCCATTTGTGGTTTATACCGCACTCAAAAATGGTGTCGTCAATGAACATACGCTAATTAATATTCCGCAAAGTAAGCATTTCCGTGTAGGTAGCAAAGTGATCACTGACGTATCACGAATTGAACCACTAGCGACCGTACAACGTATTTTACAGAAATCGAGTAATATCGGTGTAAGTAAATTATCGTTAGCAATGCCAGTCGAAGACATTCTTGATACCTACCGTAAAGTTGGCTTTGATGAGCCATCAGGGATCAACTTAATTGGTGAAACGACGGGTCACTTCCCTAACCGTTATCGTTGGTCAGATATTGGGCGCGCTACCTTGGCTTATGGTTACGGTATTTCGTTAACGCCAATTCAATTACTGCATGCTTACACTACCTTAGGTGCTTACGGTATTAAACGACCATTATCAATTTTAAAAACAGAAAAAGTGGTTCCGGGAGAGCAAGTACTCGATCCTAAAATTGCTAAGAAAATTCTGTTGATGATTGAGTCTGTTACCGATAAAGCCGGTGGTGGTGGTGGTTGGCGTGCTGCTGTTCCAGGCTATCGCGTTGGTGTTAAAACCGGTACTGCGAAGAAAGCGATTGCTGGTGGTTACGGTAATGATTACTTCTCATATACTGTTGGTGTGGCTCCGATCAGTCATCCGCGCTTAGCGATAGTGGTAATGGTGAATGAGCCTAAAGGTGATAAATTCTATGGTGGTGCAGTTGCTGCGCCAATTTTATCAAAAGTACTTGGTGGTGCACTACAGATCCTAAACGTGCCGCCAGATGCTGATACGCTAAAAATAGATAAATGAGTGTGATCATGGCATTGGTTAAGCAGGAAGTACAATTAGGCGCTTTGTTAGCGCCTTGGTTAACAGCCAAAAATGTGCCAGCTGAATATGCACAATTGTTGTTAACTACGATGACATTGGATAGCCGCCAAGTAACGGCAGGATGTTTATTTGCCGCGGTTAATGGCCATACAGTCGATGGGCGTCGTTTTATTGCCAATGCTATTGCAGCTGGTGCGAGCGCCATTGTTGCAGAAGCTGAAGGTGTTGCTAGTGATGGAGAGATCCAGTTTCAAGATGGGATCATCATTATCTATCTACACCATCTAGGCCATAAGTTATCTGCTATTGCTGGGCGTTTTTATGCCGAGCCTGATAGTAAACTTAAATTGTATGCAGTAACGGGCACCAATGGTAAAACGACCATTAGCCAATTATTGGCACAGTGGGCTGATTTAATTGGTTATCGTGCTGGTGTGATGGGGACGACAGGCAATGGTTTGTTAACCGATCTTCAGCCTGCGGCAAACACCACCGGTAGTGCGATTGAAGTTCAACAAACGTTAGCGGAATTAGTTACTCAAGGTGCTAATTTTGCTGCGATGGAAGTGTCCTCTCATGGTTTAGTACAAGGCCGTGTTAGTGCATTACATTTTGTTGCCAGTATCTTTACTAATCTGAGTCGTGATCATCTTGATTATCATGGTGATATGGCTCATTACGCAGCGGCGAAAAAAAGCTTATTTACTGAACATGACAGTGGTGTAGCGGTGATTAATGCCGATGACGCTATTGGTCAGCAATGGTTAGCTGATTTACCACAAGCGGTTGCAGTCGCGATGAATGCTGAGGCTGTGGTAGCACACTCTGGACCAAAATTGTGGGCGACTGCCGTCGACTTTAGTACTCAAGGTGTGACGATTTGTTTCGAATCAAGCTGGGGTAATGGTAACTTTACCGCACCATTAGTGGGTTCATTTAATGCGACTAACTTATTGTTGGCATTGGCAACGTTATTAGTTAGTGGGCACTCATTACCACAACTGTTAGCCGTTGCACCACGCTTACAAGCTGTGATTGGCCGTATGGAAGTTTTTCAGGCACCACAAGCTGATAAAGCAATGATGGTCGTTGATTATGCGCACACCCCTGATGCGCTCGACAAAGCACTGCAAGCATTACGTGTACACTGTGATGGTCAACTGTGGTGTTTATTTGGCTGTGGTGGTGATCGTGATAGCGGTAAACGACCAATGATGGCTGCAATTGCAGAACAGTATGCTGATCATATTATTTTAGTCGATGACAATCCTCGCAGTGAAGATCCACAGCAAATTATGCTCGATATGCAAGCAGGATTAACCGTCGCGACGGCTGCTACGATCATTCATGATCGTGCTCAAGCGTGCGCTTATGCACTTACGCATGCGAAGGCTAATGATATTATTTTGGTCGCAGGTAAAGGCCATGAAGATTACCAAATTCTTGCAGATCGTACGATCCACTATTCAGACCGCGAAACTGTGGCCGCATTATTTAGAGAACTTCCATGATCAAGGTTCAACTGAGTCACTTACAATCGGTATTAGCCGCAGAGTTAATTGGTGAGGATATTGAGATTGCTGCGGTATCAACTGATACTCGCGTGATCGGCGATAATACCTTATTTATTGCTCTTATTGGTGAGCGTTTTGATGCCCATGACTTTTGTCACAAAGCGGTTGAAAACGGTGCTAAAGCATTATTAGTCAGTAAGCCATTAGGATTAGATATTCCACAATTAGTGGTTGCTGATACTCATCAAGCTTTAGGTCAGTTAGGCGCATGGTTAAAAGCTAAAATGACGGCTGAGTATGGATTAAAAACCCTCGCATTAACGGGAAGTTGTGGCAAAACCACCGTTAAAGAAATGGCTGCAGCAATTTTAGCGACCAAAGGTAAAGTGTTAGCAACTGCGGGAAACTTTAATAATGATATAGGGGTGCCATTAACATTATTGCGTTTAACTCCTACCGATAACTATGCCGTGATTGAGCTTGGTGCTAATCATTTAGGCGAAATTGCTTACACGACTGCGTTAGTTAAACCTGATGTGGCTTTGATTAATAATCTTGCTGCCGCTCACCTTGAGGGATTTGGTTCATTACTCGGGGTGGCTAAAGCCAAAGGTGAAATTTTTGAAGGATTAGCCGCACAAGGGCAGGCGGTGATAAATCTTGATTCTAATCAACTTGCAATGTGGCAGCCAACGTTATCTAACCACAATGTAGTCAGCTTTTCGGCAACGATGAATAGCGCTGATTATTTTGCGACTGAGATAAATCTTAACCAGCAAGGTTTAGCGTGTTTTACCATGCAAACCCCGATGGGTGCTATTGATATCAAGTTAACCTTAGCTGGCATTCATAATGTTAGTAATGCATTGGCAGCCGCGGCATTAACCATGGCATTAGGTGCCAGCTTAACAGAGGTAAAACAGGGTTTAGAAACCGTGACTAATGTTAAAGGTCGGTTAGCGATCTCTGAACCACGTTCAGGGTTACGGTTAATCGATGATACCTATAATGCCAGTGTTGCTTCTGTGAAAGCAGCGATTGATGTGCTACATAGTTTCAGTGGTAAGCGCTACTTTATTCTCGGTGATATGGCTGAACTTGGTGACGAAAGTGAGAGTTTACACCGAGAAGTGGGCGAATATGCACGCGATAAACAGTTTGATGGTGTGATGACATTTGGTCGTGCCAGTGCTGTTGTCAGTGAATTAAATAATGGTCAGCATTTTAGCGATAAAACTGCGTTGATCGATGAACTTAAACAACAATTACACCAACAACATGCTTCACAAGTGACTGTGCTTGCCAAAGGTGCGCGTAGTTCACATATGGAAGACGTTATTATTGCCTTGCAGGAAGATAAATAATGATTTACTGGTTAGCTGACCACTTTCAGTCCTCAATCCCTTTTTTCCGTCTGTTTGAATACCTGACGTTCCGCGCCATCATGAGTATTTTAACGGCGCTACTGTTTTCGTTGTGGTTAGGCCCTCGAATGATTGCTCGATTGCAGATGCTGCAAATTGGTCAAGTTGTGCGTCATGATGGCCCTGAGTCACATTTCAGTAAGCGCGGTACGCCAACCATGGGCGGCTTGATGATTTTAGCTGCAATTACCTTAACCGTATTGCTGTGGTGTGATCTTAGCAACCCTTATGTATGGGCTGTTTTGGTAGTTATGCTGGGCTATGGTGTGGTGGGTTTTGTTGATGATTATCGCAAAGTCGTACATAAAAATACTGATGGCTTAATTGCTCGTTGGAAATATTTCTGGCAATCAGCTATCGCCCTCGTGGTTGCTTTTGCACTTTATGCTTACGGCAAAGATACCGCAGCAACGCAATTAGTATTGCCGTTTTTTAAAGATGTGATGCCGCAGTTAGGTTTGTCTTATATTGTACTGACCTATTTTGTGATTGTTGGTACCAGTAATGCGGTTAACTTAACCGATGGCTTAGACGGTCTTGCAATTATGCCGACGGTAATGGTTGCCGCAGGTTTTGCTTTTATTGCGTGGGCTACTGGTAACTACAACTATGCAGAATACCTGCATATTCCTTACCTAAGTAATGCCGGTGAATTGGTTATTCTATGTACAGCTATTGTTGGTGCAGGTTTAGGTTTCCTATGGTTTAACACTTATCCTGCGCAAGTATTTATGGGTGATGTCGGCTCATTAGCATTAGGTGGTGCGCTAGGTACGATTGCAGTGTTAGTTCGTCAAGAATTCTTATTGGTGATCATGGGTGGCGTGTTTGTGATGGAAACGGTGTCGGTAATCTTACAAGTTGGCTCATTTAAATTACGTGGCCAACGTATCTTTAGAATGGCACCGATTCACCATCACTATGAATTAAAAGGCTGGCCAGAACCACGTGTTATTGTCCGTTTTTGGATTATCACGTTGATGCTGGTATTGATTGCATTAGCAACATTGAAGGTGCGTTAACATGAATGGCTTGGTAGGTATCAATAAGGTTGTGGTGATTGGACTTGGAATGACTGGTCTGTCAGTAGTTCACCATTTAGGACGATTACCGCAATCACTGGATATTAAAGTGATTGATACTCGTGATAACCCACTAGGCCAAGATCAATTGCCCGCTGGTGTTGATTTATGTGCCGGGCAGTGGAACTTACAGTGGCTGTTAGATGCTGATCTGATTGTCGCGAGCCCTGGGATTGCATTAGCCACGCCAGAATTATTATTAGCAGCTCAATCAGGGATTGAGCTGGTGGGTGATATTGAGTTATTTGCACGCGCGGTTAATAAACCAGTGATTGCAATCACTGGTTCTAATGGCAAAAGTACTGTTACTAGTTTAGTCGGTGAAATGGCTAAAGAAGCCGGCATTAATGTTGGTGTTGGCGGTAATATTGGTTTTGCAGCGCTTGATATGCTGGCACAGGATCATGATCTTTATGTGTTAGAGCTATCAAGTTTTCAGTTAGAAACTACCTCATCGTTGGTGCTTGAAGCGGCGGTATATTTAAATCTGTCTGAAGATCATATGGATCGCTATCCTGGCGGTTTAACGGATTATAGTAACGCTAAAATGCGCATTTTTAATCATGCCAAATTAGCCGTTTATAACCGTGATGATCTCGCGACTAAACCGTTATTTAGCGGTAACATGACCAGTTTTGGTTTTGATAGTAGCGATTATGGTTTAGTGATCGTAGATGGTGAGGAATGGCTCGCTATAGCGGGTGAGCCATTGATGGCAGTTAGTGAGATCGCTTTAGTTGGGCGTCATAATGTGGCTAACTGTTTAGCGGCATTAGCGTTAGCTGATGCGGTTGGTATTGATCGCCACTCTGCTTGCCAAGCAATGCGTCGTTACACCGGCCTTGCCCATCGTTGCCAACTTGCGGTTAATCAGCATGGTGTTAAATGGGTTAATGACTCTAAAGCCACCAATCTTGCGAGCACTGTGGCAGCATTAACCGGCTTGCAACTGGCTGGTAAACTGCATTTATTAATGGGCGGCGATGGTAAAGGTGCTGATTTCAGTGAACTTAAACCTGTTCTTGCTGACTTAAATGTACAACTTTATTGTTTTGGGCGTGATGGCCATTTATTTAGCGAACTCGTAGAGGATGCGATAAATGTCGACACCATGAGTGAAGCAATGGATCGTGCAGCAGCAACAGTACACGCTGGCGATATGGTTTTATTATCACCGGCATGTGCCAGTTGGGATCAATTCGCCAACTTTATGGCACGCGGTGATGCTTTTGTTGAACAAGCCATTCGGCTTCAAGATTCAGTCTCAGGAAATATGTAATGTTTAAAATGGCCCGTAACGGATTATCGGTAGTGTCAGGCTGGTTTTTAAAGCCAGCTAAACCGATTCTGTATGATCGCCAATTAGTGTGGATAGCAATCGCCTTAATGATTACTGGTTTAGTCATGGTTACCTCAGCATCTATACCTGTCGCTACTCGTCTTACTGGTATTCCTTTCTTCTTTGCACTTCGACATGCGTTTTTTCTCGCGTGTTCATTAGTGATTGCAGCGATTGTAATGCAAGTTCCATTAACAAAATGGGAAAAATATAGCGTACCGATGTTACTCACTTCGATCTTATTATTGATCGTGGTATTGGTCATCGGTCGTTCGGTTAATGGTGCTGCACGTTGGATTCCACTTGGAGTGTTTAACTTGCAGCCTGCTGAAGTCGCTAAACTATCGTTATTTGTGTTTCTGGCTGGTTATTTAGTCCGTAAAAATAAAGAAGTTAGAGGCAGTGTCGCTGGTTTTCTTAAACCTATTGCCGTACTTGGTATTATGGGATTTCTATTACTACAACAGCCTGACTTAGGATCGTTTGTAGTAATGTTCGTTGGTACGATTGGGATGCTGTTTCTTGCTGGTGCTCGGTTATGGCAGTTCTTAGTCATGATTGGACTCGCGATGGGAGGGATTACGATGTTGATCGTATTTGAGCCCTATCGTCTACGACGAGTCACCTCATTCTTAAATCCATGGCAAGATCCGTACGGTAGTGGCTATCAGTTAACCCAGTCATTAATGGCATTTGGCCGCGGTGACTGGTTTGGTCAAGGCTTAGGTAACTCGATTCAAAAACTGGCTTACCTTCCTGAAGCACATACTGACTTTGTGTTTGCCGTGTTAGCCGAAGAATTAGGTTTGATTGGCGTTATCGTGGTATTAACGCTGTTATTTGCGTTAGTGTTTAAAGCGATCATGATTGGCCGCAAATGTCTTGAAGATGGCTTGCTTTTTGGTGGCTATCTGGCATCTGGATTTGGTATTTGGTTTGCATTCCAAACTTTAGTTAACGTTGGTGCGGCGGCAGGTATTGTACCGACTAAAGGCTTAACGTTACCCTTGATCAGTTATGGTGGTTCGAGCTTATTTATTATGGCTGCCGCCGTGGCGATTTTGATTCGTATTGATTTTGAACAACGGGTTGCCGCTAAATTCTCATCAGAGCAACCGGCTGATGTTGATGATGAAGCATTAGATAATATGGAAGTAGCGGTTGAGCAAGGATCTTTAGGTTTACAGAGCCTAGCAACTGCTGATCATTCACAACTAGAACAAGATAAAAAGCATTCTAATGACAAAGAATAAACGTTTATTAGTGATGGCTGGTGGTACTGGTGGTCACGTATTCCCTGGACTTGCAGTTGCACGTCAATTACAGCAACAAGGTTGGGAAATTCGCTGGTTAGGCACAGCGGATCGCATGGAAGCGGAGTTAGTACCAAAGCATGGTATTGATATTGATTTTATTAAAGTAAAAGGCCTACGTGGCAGCGGTATTGTATCGTTACTCGGCGCACCATTTAAAATTATCAAAGCGATTTTTCAAGCCCGTAAATACATGCAAGCATGGCAGCCTGATGTGGTGCTTGGCATGGGGGGGTATGTCAGTGGTCCCGGTGGTGTAGCAGCTTGGTCGCTTGGTATTCCGGTGGTACTGCACGAACAAAATGCAGTCGCAGGTTTAACCAATCAATGGCTAGCGAAAATTGCCAGTAAAGTGTTGCAAGCTTTCCCTGGCGCATTTAAAGACAAGCAAGTCGTCGGTAACCCAGTTCGTGAAGATGTGACATTATTGGCTGACCCTAAACAACGTTTTGCTGAACGTAGTGGACCGATTCGCATTTTGGTTATGGGGGGGAGTCAAGGGGCACGTATTTTAAACCAGACTATGCCTGAAGTTGCCGCAATCTTAGGTGAGCATGTGACTATCTGGCATCAAGCTGGTAAAGGTAATCAGCAGTCGACTGAACAGGCCTATGCCAAAGATACTCAAACACCACATAAGGTGACTGAGTTTATTGATGATGTTGCTGCTGCTTATGGCTGGGCTGATTTAGTGGTTTGTCGTTCAGGCGCATTAACCGTTTCAGAGCTATCGGCTGCTGGAGTAGGAGCAATCTTTATTCCGTTTATGCACAAAGATCGTCAGCAAGCATTAAATGCTGAACATTTAGTTGCTTGTGGCGCAGCTAAAATGATTGAGCAACCACAATTAACTGTTGACGGTTTAGCTCAACAAATTAATTTATTAAATCGTATTGCGCTTGAGCACATGGCTTGTGCGGCGCGCAATGCTGCTATCATTGACGCAGACCAACGTGTCGCTGATGTGATCAAATCACTAGCAAAGAATTAAACAGGAACAAAGTGATGAGTAAACTGGATAACCAGCAATTAGCAAAGATTCGAACTATGGTGCCCGAGATGCGCCGAGTCGAACGTATTCACTTTGTTGGTATTGGTGGTGCAGGCATGAGCGGCATCGCAGAAGTATTAGTAAATGAAGGTTATCGTATTAGTGGTTCAGATATTGCACCTAATGCGGTAACCAATCGTCTGACAGCGAAAGGTGCTGAGATCTTTTTTGGTCATGCGGCTGAAAATGTTACTGGTGCTAGTGTGGTGGTGGCATCAACCGCTATCAACAAGCAAAACCCTGAATTATTAGCTGCAACAGAATTACGTATTCCTGTAGTACGTCGTGCTGAAATGTTGGCTGAGTTAATGCGCTATCGTCATGGTATTGCGATTGCGGGTACTCATGGGAAAACGACGACTACCGCTCTAGCTACTCAAATTTACTCTGAAGCTGGGCTTGATCCAACGTTTGTTAATGGTGGTCTAGTTAAAAGTGCAGGTACTAATGCTCGCTTAGGTTGTAGTCGTTATTTAATTGCTGAAGCTGATGAAAGTGATGCCTCGTTTTTACATTTGCAACCGATGGTGTGTGTGGTCACTAACATAGAAGCTGATCATATGGATACTTATGGTGGTGACTTTGAAGTGCTCAAGCAGACCTTCATTGATTTTATCCATAACTTACCATTTTATGGTTTAGCTGTGATGTGTATTGATGATCCTGTGGTGCGTGAATTATTACCACGTGTTGGTCGCCCAATGTTGACTTATGGTTTTGCCGAAGATGCTGATGTGCGATTAGTTAACTATACTCAAACTGGTCAGCAAGGTCACTTCACGGTACTGCGGAATGACAAACCAGCGTTGAATATTACCCTTAATATTCCGGGAAAACACAATGCACTTAATGCGACTGCTGCTATTGCTGTCGCGACTGAAGAAGGTGTTAGTGATGATGCCATCATGCGTGCTTTAATTGAGTTTGAAGGTACGGGGCGTCGCTTTGATCACCTTGGTGAGTTTGAAACTGGCAATGGTAACGTGATGTTGGTGGATGATTATGGTCATCACCCGAGTGAAGTCGATGTGACGATTCAAGCCGCACGTGCTGGTTGGCCGAATAAGCGTTTAGTAATGGTATTCCAGCCGCACCGTTATAGCCGTACTCGTGATTTATATGATGATTTTGCTAATGTGCTAGAACAAGTTGATGTGCTAGTGATGCTTGATGTTTATGCGGCTGGTGAAACCCCAATTGCTGGTGCGGATAGCCGTTCATTATGTCGTACTATTCGTTCTCGAGCTAAAATCGATCCTATATTTGTACCGCAAGCAGAGAATCTGCCTGCAATTTTAGCCAATATTATCCAAAATGATGATTTAGTTCTGACACAAGGTGCAGGCGATGTTGGCAAAATAGCCCGCCAATTAGCTGAATTACAGTTGAATATCGCGGTTATGCAGAATGATGCCTAGAGGGCATTATTTGTTACTGATGATGTCGTAACTATTGATCACTGGCTGTAAATTGGATATTCCATCGCCAGTGATCGCTATTTTTTGCGATTTCTCGACAAATAGATAAATTTATTGTCAGGTTATGCTCGGAAAACGCCTCATGAGTGTTGGAGTGGGTCGAGTTGCTCGGTATAATCGTTTAACTTTGCTCGTTATACCTGATTGAGCGCACCATCATAAAATACCTTTATGGAATGGTTTGGCTGAAATGGTAAGGTAAATAGACACGCGATGACTGAACAAGTCGTAAATAAAGAGCATATATCATCCTCTCCTCGTGGCTTAAAACGCTGGGGTGGATTAGCGTTTTTTATCTTTGTCATTGGTTTTACGGTTTGGCTTGTCAGTGCTACTAAAGACTGGATGACAGATGCAAATCGATTACCATTGTCAAATTTAGTAATTCAAGGGCAGCTGCATTATCTGACTAAAGATGATGTTAGGCAGTCAATTTTAAATCTTCACCATCTGGGCACTTTTATGACCCAAGATGTGAATAGTATTCAAGCATCCGTAGAGGCATTGCCTTGGGTTGCTCAAGCTGCTGTACGTAAACAGTGGCCGAATACTATTAAAGTGTTTTTGGTTGAAAATCAGCCTATCGCTGAATGGAACGGAACTTATCTAGTTAACCGTGCTGGCGATGTTTTTAAGGCGCCGGCATTACAAGTTGCAGGATTAGGGTTAACGAACCTGATTGGTCCGAAAGGCACTAGCCAAGAAGTTTTAGCTGGATTGCGTGAAATGCGTCCGGTACTGAAAAAAGCGGGTTTTGGGATTGCGTCATTAGCATTTAATGAACGTCGTTCTTGGCGCGTGGTATTAAAAAATGGAATTATACTTCAATTAGGGCATGAAGCTCGAATGCAACGTATAAAACGTTTTATCGAGATTTATCCTGAGTTATTGAAGCAGGATAAACCGATTGATTATGTAGATTTGCGTTATGATACTGGCGCAGCTGTGGGTTGGAAAACAAAGTCGGAGTATGATAATCATGCGTCGACAAAAAATAAGAGCGTGCACTGATGACTAAGGCTGCAGATAAAAAACTCATAGTTGGTCTTGATATCGGCACTTCCAAAGTTTGTGCTTTGGTTGGGGAGGTCCTACCCGATGGCAATGTTAATGTTATTGGTGTAGGTAGCAGCCCGTCACGCGGAATGGATAAAGGTGGGGTTAATGACCTTGAATCAGTAGTGAAGTCAGTTCAGCGTGCTGTTGATCAGGCTGAACTCATGGCTGATTGCCAAATTGGTTCCGTGTGTTTGTCGCTATCAGGTAAACATATTAGTTGCCAAACAGAAAAAGGCATGGTGCCGATTTCTGATAAAGAAGTGACTCAAGATGACGTCGATAATGTTATTCATACGGCGAAATCAGTAAAAATAAGCGATGAGCAACGTACGTTGCATGTGATTCCACAAGAATTTGCGATTGATTACCAAGAGGGTATTAAAAACCCAGTTGGTTTATCAGGTGTTCGTATGGAAGCAAGTGTTCACTTGATCACTTGTCATAACGACATGGCGCGCAACATCGTTAAAGCAGTAGAGCGTTGTGGTTTAAGTGTTGATCATCTGATTTTTTCAGGGTTAGCCGCAAGCCATGCTGTACTGACCCCAGATGAGCGTGAGCTCGGCGTATGCGTAGTCGATATTGGCGGCGGTACAATGGATCTTGCTATTTGGTCTGGTGGTGCATTACGTCATGCGGAAGTGATTCCGTATGCAGGTAATGTAGTTACTAGTGATATTGCTTATGCGTTTGGTACACCGCCGGGTGACGCTGAAGATATTAAAGTGAAATACGGTTGTGCATTAAGTGAGTTGGTGAGCAAAGATGCTAAGGTAGACGTACCCAGTGTGGGTGGTCGTCCATCGAGGAGCTTGCAAAGTCAAACACTAGCAGAAGTGATAGAGCCTCGATATAGTGAATTGCTAGGGTTAGTAAATCAAAAATTACTAACCGTACAAGATCAATTGCGAGAGGCTGGTGTTAAACACCACCTAGCAGCAGGCATCGTCCTTACCGGGGGCGCTGCACAGATGGAAGGTTTAACTGAATGTGCTGAGCGGGTTTTCCGCAATCAAGTACGTATCGGTCAGCCTCTTGAGCTGAGTGGATTGACTGACTATGTTCAGTCTCCACCTTATGCAACTGCAGTAGGATTACTGCACTACGGAAAGGATAGTCAATCATTTGATGAAAATGCACCAGAACCGAAACGCTCGGTAACGGGGATATTTTCACGAATCAGTGGTTGGTTCGAAAAGAATTTTTAAACCTGATGCGAACAGGATAACGGAGAGAACAAATGTTTGAACCGATGATGGAAATGTCTGATGAAGCTGTAATTAAGGTCATTGGCGTTGGCGGCGGCGGCGGTAATGCAGTCGATCACATGGTACGTGAGTCTATTGAAGGCGTGCAGTTCATTAGTGTTAACACTGATGCACAAGCTCTTCGTAAAACAAGCGTAAGTACTGTTATTCAAATCGGTGGTGATATCACTAAAGGTTTGGGTGCAGGTGCAAACCCACAAGTGGGTCGTGATTCAGCGTTAGAAGATCGTGAAGCAATCAAGAAAGAGCTTGAAGGCTCTGACATGATCTTCATTGCAGCGGGCATGGGTGGTGGTACCGGTACTGGTGCTGCGCCAATCATTGCTGAAGTGGCTAAAGAGCTTGGTATTCTTACTGTTGCTGTTGTGACTAAACCATTTAGCTTCGAAGGTAAGAAGCGTATGGCATTTGCAGAGCAAGGTATTGATGAGCTTTCTAAGCATGTTGATTCATTAATTACGATTCCTAACGAAAAGCTACTTAAAGTACTTGGTCGTGGTATCACATTACTCGATGCCTTTGCGAAAGCAAACGACGTACTTAAGAATGCCGTTCAAGGTATTGCTGAGCTAATCACTCGCCCAGGCATGATTAACGTCGACTTTGCGGACGTACGTACCGTAATGTCGGAAATGGGTCATGCAATGATGGGTAGTGGTGTTGCTGCTGGTGACGATCGTGCTGAAGAAGCTGCTGAAATGGCAATTTCTAGCCCATTACTAGAAGATATCGATCTAGCTGGCGCACGTGGTGTATTAGTTAACATCACTGCTGGTATGGATATGCGTCTTGACGAATTCGAAACTGTGGGTAACACAGTTAAAGCATTCGCTTCTGATAACGCTACCGTGGTTATTGGTACTTCACTTGACCCAGATATGACTGATGAACTACGTGTAACTGTAGTTGCAACGGGCATTGGTAAAGAGTGCAAGCCAGATATCACATTAGTAACGTCATCTAAGCCAGCACCTGTTGTTGCACAGGAAAAACCTGCTGCGATCGCTGAAGAAAAGCCTGTTGAAACACCACAAGCTAAATCTCAGGGTGCTGATCATGACTACTTAGATATCCCAGCATTCTTGCGTAAGCAAGCGGACTAAATAGCCATCATATTGATTGTGGTAGCTAATTTAGCTAAGTAAGAGTTGCATCTTTTGTTTCACCACAAAAGATGCGCTGTTTCACCCGCAGTTAATTATTTGGATATTTTTTAGGTTATGGTATGATAAGTGTTCGATTCGCCATTTTGGTGTTGCGAATAGTTTCTATTCACCTAATTAGTTTGCAAGCAAAAGTTTGTTTAACCGTTGAGATATAAAGCAGATGATCAGACAACGTACACTTAAAAGCATTGTGCAGACGACTGGTGTGGGCCTCCACTCTGGACGTAAAGTGACGCTTATTCTGCGTCCTGCAGCCGCAAATACTGGCGTGATTTATCGCCGTACTGACCTTAATCCACCTGTGGATTTTCCTGCAAATGCAGACTCAGTGCGCGATACCATGTTATGTACAGCTCTTGTTAACGAACAAGGCGTGCGCATTTCAACTGTTGAGCACTTGAATGCTGCACTAGCCGGTATGGGTATCGATAACGTGATTATCGAAGTTGATGCACCTGAAATTCCTATTATGGATGGTAGCGCAAGCCCATTTATTTACCTGCTTCAATCAGCAGGTATTGATACGCTAAATGCGCCAAAGCGTTTTTTACGTATTAAAAAGCCTGTTCGCATTGAAGATGGCGACAAGTGGGCGGAACTCGTGCCTTATAACGGTTTCCGTCTCGATTTTGCTATCGACTTTAACCACCCTGCGATTGATTCAGATCAGCAGCGTCTAGTGTTAGATTTTTCAAGCCAGTCTTTTGTTAAAAAGATTAGCCGCGCACGTACTTTCGGTTTCATGCGTGATATCGAATACCTTCAGTCACAAAACCTGTGTCTTGGTGGTAGCTTTGATAACGCAATTGTATTGGACGACTACCGTATCCTGAACGATGATGGTTTGCGTTTTGATAATGAACTTGTTACTCACAAAGTATTGGATGCCATTGGCGACCTTTACATGTGTGGTCATAACATCATTGGTGAGATGCGCGCTTATAAATCAGGTCATGCGCTTAACAACCAACTACTGCGCGCAGTATTGGCTGACCAAGAAGCCTATGAGTGGTCGACTTTTGAAGATGAGCGTGAAGTGCCAGTCACTTTTGCTCAACCGGGTATGGTGTTAGCGTAAATCACGCAATTGCCTTGTATTAAAAAACGCCGAGCATTTATGTTCGGCGTTTTTGTAGCTGTTGTTTATCACTTAGCGATGTGATCGCAATATGCTCAATTAACTGATTATCTTTAGATGCATTAGTGTTTTTTCTTTTGGGCTAATTTAGCCAACCTTTCTAAACAGGCTTTGACTTTGTCTGGTGCATTAGCTGCTGTTGCCAACAAGTGTTGTGCTGCTACATCACTGATCGGTTTTTGAATAATGTCAGGGATTTTATCTTGTTTACGAATTGCAACTGCTGCTAGTGCTGGATTTACCTTCACTTCGATATCGCGTAATTTTGGTAATAATTTTTCGCGTAATTTAGTCATTAACTGGTAGCGTTCATAGTTAAGTCGCATTGACCACGCCGCCGATGCGGTTTCAATGATCAGCACTCCTTGGCGATAATTACTGACTCGACAATGCTCGGCACAATTTAGATGGGCTTTTACTGCGGTATCTAGTTGGCTAAGTGCAGCTGCGCGTTGTTGAATTGACGTTAGACCATCACTATCGAGCAGATGAGCAGGGGTTTGCGGGCGATGATCTCTCATGATTTTAGTTCCTGAATATTCAACAGAATAAAAATGTGACTTTTGCGGATACGATCTTAATTTTTCACAGATAAAAACCGTTGCTGTGGCTTTTATCATAGGCGATGACATTAATATGACTTATCATATCAGATGTATAGGTTAATATATGTTGAGTGATATGTCTGCCAAGCGTCAGTGACCATTGTCTTTTTAGCTGAGATGGCAATAAAAGGGTATTAGTTTAGCATTGAGCAAGGTGCTTTTTGTTAGGATAGTAATGATAGCCCTTGAAAAGCAACTATCGCGACACAATATCAGTTACTACATGTTTTAGATTAACCTCTTAGTCACCGTTGTGACGATTCCTGTGGGATAGGGATGGCTTAGGTCCCCCAAGGAATGAAACCCGAATTAAGCGATTCAGCAATAGAAACGCTGATATAACAAAGAGAAAACGGCATCACCATGTTATCAAAACTACTGACTAAAGTTATCGGTAGCCGTAACGACCGCACTCTGCGTCGTATGCGCAAAATTGTTGATCAAATCAATAAGCTAGAACCTCAGTTTGAAAGCCTACAAGATCATGAGCTGCAAGCAAAAACAGCTGAATTTCGTGAGCGTTTAGATCAAGGCGAAACGCTAGATCAACTACTACCAGAAGCCTTCGCGACTGTTCGTGAAGCATCAAAACGTGTTTATGGCATGCGTCACTTTGACGTGCAGCTACTTGGCGGTATGGTTTTAAATGACTGTAAAATTGCCGAAATGCGTACCGGTGAGGGTAAAACTCTTACAGCAACATTGCCGTCATACCTTAATGCTTTAACCGGTAAAGGTGTTCACATTGTTACTGTGAACGACTATCTTGCTGCGCGTGATGCCGAAACTAACCGCGAATTATTTGAATACCTTGGCATGACTGTCGGTGTTAACGTACCGAATATGTCTCCGCCAGCGAAGAAAGAAGCTTACGCAGCAGATATACTTTACGGAACTAATAACGAATTTGGTTTTGATTACCTGCGTGACAACATGGCATTTCGCCCTGAAGATCGCGTCCAGCGTGAGCGTTTCTTTGCGGTTGTCGATGAAGTTGACTCGATTCTAATCGATGAAGCGCGTACACCATTGATTATCTCTGGCCCTGCTGAAGATAGCTCTGAAATGTACATCAAAGTGAACAAGCTGATCCCGTTGTTGGTGCGTCAAGATAAAGAAGACAGTGCTGATTACCGTGGTGAAGGTCACTACACCGTTGATGAAAAGTCTAAGCAAGCGCACTTTACTGAAACGGGTCAAGAATTCATCGAAGAATTGTTGATCAAAAATGACATTATGGCTGAGAATGACACTCTATATTCTCCGGCTAATATTAGTTTATTACACCACGTTAATGCCGGTTTACGTGCACACGTGTTATTTGAAAAAGACGTCGATTATATCGTGCAAGATGATGAAGTTATCATTGTCGATGAGCATACTGGCCGTACTATGCCAGGTCGTCGTTGGTCTGAAGGTCTTCACCAAGCTGTTGAAGCAAAAGAAGGCGTTAAGATCCAAAACGAAAACCAAACCTTGGCATCTATTACCTTCCAGAACTACTTCCGTCTATACGAGAAGTTATCTGGTATGACAGGTACAGCTGATACTGAAGCGTTTGAATTCCAATCTATTTACAACCTAGATACGGTAGTACTCCCAACTAACCGTCCAATGGCACGTATCGATAATGGCGATTTAGTCTACATGACTGAAGCGGAGAAATTCGCAGCGATCAGTGAAGATATTACTGAGCGTGTTAAAAATGGTCAGCCATGTCTAGTGGGTACGGTTTCGATTGAAAAATCAGAGATGCTATCAAACGCACTTAAAAAAGCCGGTATCAAGCACAACGTACTAAACGCTAAATTCCACGAAAAAGAAGCTGATATTATCGCTGAAGCGGGTGCGCCAGGCGCGGTAACTATCGCAACCAACATGGCCGGTCGTGGTACCGATATTATGTTGGGTGGTTCATGGAAAACAGACGTTGAAAAACTTAGCAACCCAACTGAAGAGCAAATTGCTAAGATCCGTGCTGATTGGCAGGTTAAGCATGATGCAGTATTAGCATCAGGTGGTTTGCACATTCTTGGTACTGAGCGCCATGAATCTCGTCGTATCGATAACCAGCTACGTGGTCGTGCTGGTCGTCAAGGTGATGCTGGTTCTTCACGTTTCTATCTTTCAATGGAAGATGGCCTCATGCGTATCTTCGCCTCTGATCGTGTTTCAGGCATGATGAAGAAGCTAGGTATGGAAGAAGGTGAAGCAATTGAGCACCCATGGGTATCAAAAGCTATCGAGAACGCGCAACGTAAAGTTGAAGGACGTAACTTTGATATTCGTAAGCAATTGCTTGAATTTGATGATGTGGCTAACGATCAGCGTCAGGTAGTATATGAACTACGTGATGAGCTAATGAATGCTAACGATATCAGTGAGATGATTGAGCACAACCGTGAAGACGTGTTGAATGCAATTATTGATAACTATATTCCACAGCAATCACTAGAAGAAATGTGGGATATTGAAGGCCTAGAAGCGCGTCTAAAAGAAGACTTTGATTTAGAACTACCGATTAAGCATTGGTTAGATACTGAAGATAAGCTTTATGAAGAAGCGTTACGTGAGAGAATTATCGAACAAGCGTTTGAGCTTTACCGTGAGAAAGAACAAGTTGTTGGTGCGGAAGTACTGCGTAACTTTGAAAAAACGGTAATGCTGCAAAACCTTGATACGTTATGGAAAGAACACCTAGCGGCGATGGATCATCTTCGTCAGGGTATTCACTTACGCGGTTATGCACAAAAGAACCCTAAGCAAGAGTACAAGCGCGAGTCGTTTGAACTGTTTGAAGAGATGTTAGATAACTTGAAGAGTGATGTAGTCTCTATCTTAAGTAAGGTACGAGTACAGCAGCAGGAAGAAGTTGATCGTATGGAAGAAGAGCGTCGTCAAATGGCTGAAATGCTAGCACGTCGTCAACAATTCCAACATCAGAACGCCGATAACCAGATTGTCGATGAATCATCTCAAGCAGAAGACGATAGCCATCAAGGTACGTTTGAACGTGAAGAGCGTAAGATCGGCCGTAATGAGCCTTGTCCATGTGGTTCTGGTAAGAAATACAAGCAGTGTCACGGTAAGATCGACTAAGATAACCGTTAAGCTGTAACAAAAAAGGTCGCCCTAGAGCGACCTTTTTTTATGGTTATTATTTTCAGTGTAAGAAAACTACCGTCATTCCCTACAGCGAGGTTACGAACGAGATAGGGAATCTACTATCTATACGCCGTAGCGTTAATATTATTTCTGGTATCTTTTAGGCTCAAGCTCGTTGTGAGTAGATCCCGAATAATTTCGTGCCTCAATTTTCGGGATGATGGAATAAGTTATCCCCCATACACCTCAACTATCTTCGCCAGCACAGCCGCATTCGCCTCAGGAAATGGATATTGATTAAGCTCATTAATTGCTACCCACAGTCCAGTTTGACCCTCATTACCGCAGGCTTCACCGGTGAATGCCGTAATAGCAAAGAAATCGAACTGTAACGCTTTATCTGGGTAATCATGGGCGAGGCTAATTAACGGTGCTAGCGTGGTAACTTGAATGCCAATTTCTTCATTAAGTTCACGTATTACTGCTTGCTCTGCGGTTTCATTAGCCTCCACTTTACCACCGGCAAATTCCCATAACCCACCTTGATGAGCATTGGCATCACGACGAGTGATAAAGATCTGATCTTGCTCTGAATTTAAAATGATCCCCGCAGCGATCCAAATGCGTTTTTTGGTCATAAGTCAGTACCTGAATAAAATCGAGTTATTAAAAATTTAGTCATTAAAAAAGGGCGAGCTAATGTGAACATTGACTCGCCCTTATTAGCAATAGGTTACTAAATAGCACTAGGAAGATTTAGTAATTATCTTCAGACCAACCATCGGCATCTGACATATCTGGTGCGCCAGCAATGGATTTTTCTTCATCTGCCCATTCACCAAGATCAATCAATTGGCAGCGTTTACAGCAGAAAGGGCGATACGGACTTTGTTCGCCCCAGACCACATCAGTTTTACACGTTGGGCATTTCACCACAGTAGGTTGAGATTGCGACATAGTCACCTCAGCAAATAGCTAATTTAAAGTCGATATTCGTTGCCACTGTCGAACCATCTTCATAAGGCGAAAACCGAATAGAGAAATGGCTACGATGGCCTGATACCACAGGATAAACCCCATAGCTTGCATCGATTTCAATTCTAAGTAAACACGATAAGCTCGCATCATTTTGGAAAAAACCATTATGTGCAGACTGCGGTTGATATTGAGCAGATTGGCGAACCAAATGTAGCCATAAGCTTAATGCTTGATCAACTTCAGATAATTGATCAAGCCACGCTTGGGTGGTTTGTTGACGTTCTTCAAGTGGTAACTGACGCCAGTAATGTAACGCTGGCAGATCAAAACTACAGGTGCCGCCAGGAATAGAGAACCGTTGTCGAATAGAGCTTAGAAAACGATCTTCACGTAGGCTTTGGCCTAAACGTGGTGCAGCTAATAAGTTTTTCTGAGCGTGACTCATGTCGCTGAGTAATGATTCAATCGCAGTCGGATCAACACCATCATAATCTAACCATGCTTTTAATTTAGTGCTCTGTTTATCGAGTGCTTTGGCGAGATCGGTTTTAACCGGGATTTGCTCAATCAATTCCAGCAGATCAAATAAGGCATTAAAGAAAATCGTATATTGCCATGGATCGCTAAGTTCGCTGCTGTCATGTAATTGTTTAAGTAAGTGTTCTAGGCGAAGATAAATACGCACTTTTTCATTCAGTGGATGTTCATAGCGATGTATTTGCATAACGGAAACCAGTGGAAGCCAAAAAGAATAATGAATGCACGCTGAGCGTTATTTCGCGGCCTGTGCGAGAGCGAGATAATGTTGGTGTAGCTGAGCGACTTGAGTCAACAGTGCCTGATTATCACCGTTATTACAAATGATATCATCGGCGGCATCGAGCCGTTGCTGGCGTGATGCTTGCGCTGAAAGAATACTTTTTATTTGCTCAAGCGATACATTGTCACGCTGTTGGGTACGCATTATCTGTGTTTGTTGGTCAACGTCAACCACCAGTAATCGATCGGTCATGGTTTGAAGATTATTTTCTACCATTAACGGCACGATAAGCAGACAATACGGTGAACGAGCGCGATCTATATCAGCTAACATCTTTTCACGGATCAATGGATGAAGCAGTTGATTGAGCCAGTTTTTGAGGTGTGGATCACTAAATATAGCCGCTCTTAATTGGCTTCGATCAAGATTTCCGTCTACAAGTAGTATGCTATCACCGAATTTTTCAGTGATGCGTGCTAAGCCGATGCTGCCGATGGCCACTACCTCACGGGCAATGATGTCAGCATCGATCAAATCAATCCCATAGTCGCCAAATAAGTTAGCCACCGTTGTTTTACCACTACCAATTCCACCCGTTAAACCAATCACAACTGCCATTAATTAGAATCCTAAATATGAAGTAACATACCAATGTAAGATTGGCTCGCCCCATAGAATAGCAATCCAGCCAGCGACAGCAAGGTATGGTCCGAAAGAGAATGGCGTTTGTTGATCTTCATTCTTGATTCGTAGCATGATAATGCCGCATATCGCACCAACAAGTGAAGAAAGCAACACCACAAACGGTAATAATGACCAGCCAACCCAGGCGCCGATAGCGGCTAACAGCTTAAAATCACCGTAACCCATGCCATCTTTTTTAGTCAGTAATTTAAACGCCCAGAATATTGACCATAGCGATAAGTAACCCGTCATCGCACCAATAATCGAATCGGTTAATGAAATCGGACTAATACCGATGACGGCTAATAAAATACCAGCCCACATTAATGGCAGCGTGATTTGATCCGGCAGTAGCATTTTATCGATATCAATAAATGTCAGTGCGATAAGTGCAAAGCTACAGCCGAGAACAGCAACAGCCCACCATGTCGGCGGTAACACCAGCGCGACCGTTAAGCTAATGATGGCGGTGAGTAGCTCAATTGCAGGATAGCGTTTACTGATCGGTGCCTGACACTCGCGGCATTTGCCTTTTAATACTAACCAACTAATTAGAGGGATATTTTCCAGCGCACTGATGGCATGATTACAATGTGGGCACCGTGAACGGGGGACACTTAAGTTAAACGGGGCGGGATCATGATGCTGAGGATTATCCAATTCAGGAAAACAATCATGACATTCTTGACGCCATTGGCGCTCCATCATTATAGGTAGTCGATAAATCACCACATTGAGAAAGCTGCCGATCAATAAACCAAATATTGTTGCAAATAGTGGATATAACCACGGGTAATAACTCAATACAGCCATGAAGTGTTCTCTAAAAAATGCATGTATTAACCTTTAACGTCATGGTTATTGATTGAGTTGTGATCAGCCTATAACGCTCATCAGCGTAAAGATAGGCATGTACATCGCGACTAATAAACCACCGATAATGGTACCAAGAATGATGATAATAAATGGCTCCAGAATTTGACCAAGGTTATCGACGGTATTATCGACATCATCTTCGTATAATTGTGCCATTTTATTTAGCATATCATCAAGTGCGCCAGATTCTTCACCAATCATTACCATTTGCAGCATTAATTCTGGAAAAACATCAGCTTGACGTAAGGCTAAATATAACGGCATTCCTGCCGCAGTACCGTTATAGACCTCATCAATCGCTTGTTCGATATAAACGTTATTACTGGTTTTGGCTGCTGATTGAATCCCGGTCAATAATGGAATGCCAGCATTAAAGGTGGTGGCAAGGGTGCGAGCAAAACGAGAGATAGTTGCTTTAAGTAACACATCACCTAACAGCGGTATTTTAAGACTGAGCTTGTCAGCACGATAGTGAAAGCGGTAATAATGTTGATAACAATAGCGATACAGCAGTACCACCATTACTATTCCAATCCCAAGGAAACTGCCGTAGTTAACCAGAAAATCAGAAGCTTTCATCACTTGGCGAGTAAACCACGGCAGTTCAGCACCAAAACCACTGAAAATAGCCGCAAATTGAGGGATAACAAACACCAACATTAGTACCGTAACTAACACTGCGGTGATCGATACCATTGATGGGTAGATCATCGCTTTAATGATTTTTTTACGCATTGCTTCGGCTTTTTCACGGTAAACCGCAATACGGGCGAACACTTGCCCTAAATGACCGGTTTGCTCGCCAGTATCAACTAAGTCGCAATAGAATTTATCAAACAATGGTGAACTGGATCGCATTGCCTTAGAGAGCGATGATCCTGCTTCAACTTGAGTGGTTATTTGAGTTAAGGTGGCGCGCATTTCTGCTTTATGGTGGCTGTTAGCCATTAAGGTTAATGCTTGTACTATTGGTACGCCTGACTCCACCATGGTTGATAACTGGCGCGTTACCATAGTGATATCTTCAGGCTTCATTTGGTTACGCAGTCGGCTTAATGTTCCAGGTCTAGTGCGCTTGATCTTTTTAACATTGATCATTTGTTCTGTGAGTTGGTAGCGCACTTCTTGTTCTTGATATCCCATAGTGACACCAGAGACTTTACGTCCGGCTTGATTGATGCCACGCCATTGGTAGTAACGAATTTTAGTGGCAGCAACCATAATCAACTCTCTTTAATTGGATGATAGAAAAAGGTATTACTGTTAATACCCAAGTTGTATTGCGGGCTAAGTTAAAGTTGCAATACTCGCTGTAATTCAGTGAGGCTAGTAATGCCTGCAACCAGTTTATCTATCCCTGATTCTCGTAACCGCTGCATGCCTTGGCTGGCAGCAATATCTTCTAACTGTAAGCTGGTGGCGTGTTGCATTAAGGCTGCGGCAATTTCGCGACTAAATGGCATCACTTCATAAATACCCACTCGACCGACATAGCCTTTATTACAATCATCGCAGCCTTCTTTATGAGCTTGATAAACGCGGGTGTTGATGGGGAGCTTTAGTCGCTCACAAGTGAGATCATCAAGTAGATGTGGTTGCTTACAGTGGTGACATAAACGTCGTGCTAACCGTTGGGCAATGATCAAACTTAATGATGAGGCGAGGTTAAAATCTTCAATCCCCATATTGGTTAAGCGGGTAATGGTTTCCGCGGCTGAATTGGTATGCAGGGTCGATAATACTAAGTGACCAGTTTGCGCCGCTTTTACTGCAATGGCCGCCGTTTCTAAATCCCGAATTTCACCCACCATCACCACATCTGGATCTTGGCGCAAAAAAGATCGTAGTGCTGCTGCAAATCCAAGTCCGGCAAGATTATTGATCTGCACTTGGTTAATCCCTTGGAGGTTGATCTCTACCGGATCTTCGGCGGTGGAAATATTGCGCTCATCGGTGTTTAAAATACTTAAGCCGGTATATAACGACACGGTTTTACCACTGCCCGTTGGACCGGTCATTAAAATCATCCCTTGCGGGCGCTGTAGCGCGGTTAAATAGGCCTGCTTTTGGGCGTCGCTATAACCCAAGATATCAATATTTAAGCTGGCGTTGGAGCTGTCTAAAATACGCAGTACTACTTTTTCTCCCCACAAGGTGGGCAGTGTCGATACGCGCAGATCGATTGCCAGCGATTCCGAGAGCTTAAGTTTGATACGGCCATCTTGTGGTTGACGACGCTCGGCAATATTGAGTTTTGACATCACTTTTAAACGGGTTGATAACCGCCGCGATAAACTTGAAGGTGGGGTTAAATGCTGGTGCAATATACCGTCACAGCGAAAGCGAATTCGATAACTGGTTTCATAGGGTTCAAAGTGAATATCAGATGCTTTACGTCGCAGGGCATCCATTAAGACTTGGTTGATATAGCGAGTGACAGGGGCGCTATCTTGGCTTAAATCCGTACCATCATCGATTTCCAGATCGTGAATATCAATTAAGTTCCCCAGATCTTCATCGCTGATTTGACGGCTATGGCTAACATCACCGATGTCACTGCCATAAACTCGCCGAATCGCGGATTCAAGCTGCTTATTATCTAATAATAATGGTTCAACGTTCTTACCAATGGCGAAGCGAAACTCATCTTGAGCATCGACATTGGTAGGATCGCTCAGACCAACAAACAGGGTGTTATTATCTTGTGCCAGTGGTAATACGCGATGGCGCAAGACTAACTCACGTTGGTAGACACTTTGGCAACAACCTTGAAAGTCATAGTGGTGGGCATCAACCCGATCGAGGTTGAACAGGTGCGATAGCGAACGTGCTAATTCATCATCTGCCATGATCCCCAAACGCGTAATGGCGGTCGGGACATTGATCCTTTCCGCCGTTACTGACTCGACGATTTGCTGTTCCTGTTCGCGGCTGATTAACTCCGCTTGGAATAGGATCGAGGCGAGGTTGGTTTGCATGGTTATGATTATATTGTCGTATTACTGACAGCCATCGATCTTTGGGATTGTTGCTGTTCCGACTGTTGTTGCTGTACATGTCCAACCAGTATCAGAATCTCTTGCTAATGTTAAATATGAACCATTAAGAGAGCTAGTGTCATTAAATAAAAATTTGATCGTATTTACAGCTGAAAAACTTATTGTCCCTAGAGAATTTGCGGTAGATGTAGAGCCTGCTGCTGAGGCTATTGATGTTGCTGTTTCTATATCGCCAGTCTCTTGAATGTAGAGTTCAGCTGGTGTGACAAGTGCTTTTATTGTAGCTAAAGCAGAAGATGCTTCCGATTTTGTAACGTAGTTTTTATAAGCAGGAATTGCAATTGCCGATAACACGCCAATGATCGCCACTACGATCATCAATTCAATCAGGGTAAAGCCTTGTTGCTTGTTCATTTTCCATTCCTTGAAAGTGTAATTCGCCGGCTGCGAATCAAAAAGGGATAGTGCAATGACTGTAGGATAAAAGGCTTAGGATATTGATAGAATAAGGTGGAAAGGATTGCTCGGCACAGGTTGAATTATTTATGGGGTTGTTGCATAAGTTGCAAAATAGCGCGGGAGTTGGGGCGCAGAACAAGGGAAGAGCTGATGAGGGAATATTCCATCCGTCATCCCGGAAGTGGGGTACGAACTATTCGGGATCTACTCACCACGTGATTGAGCCTTAAAGACGTCAGTGAAAATATTAACGTCACAGCGCGCGGTGAGTAGATTCCCTATCTCGCTCGTAACCTCACTGTAGGGAATGACGGGGCTGGTGTAAGAAAAATTGATCTTCCTCGAAAGCTAGAAACCCCGCCCCTCGAAACCTATGTCCTATTTAAACCGCATCGATAAATCCATTGCTCGCACATGCTTAGTCAATGCGCCAACCGAGATATAATCCACCCCAGTTAACGCACATTCACGAATATTGCTCAGGGTAATATCGCCAGAATTCTCTAGCGCGGCACGACCAGCATTGATCTTTACTGCTTCACGCATCATCTCTAGGCTAAAATTATCCAGCATAATAATATCGGCGCCAGCGGCTATTGCTTGTTCTAATTCGGCTAATGATTCGGTTTCAACTTCAACCGGTTTGCCAGGATTTAATTGTTTAGCTGTGGCAATGGCTTTATCAATGCCACCGCAAGCCATGATGTGATTTTCTTTAATTAAATACGCATCAAATACCCCAATGCGGTGATTAAAACCACCACCACAACTGACCGCATATTTAAGCGCATTGCGCAGACCGGGAACCGTTTTGCGGGTATCGAGTAAACGGGTGTTAGTGCCAACCAGTTGATTAACATATTCTGCGGTTAAGGTCGCGCAGCCTGATAAGGTTTGAATGAAGTTCATCGCATTACGCTCGCCAGTTAGCAGCACTCGCGACGGCCCTGTGAGAGTACACAAAACTTGATTAGGCTTAACCACTTCGCCATCGCTAACATGCCACTCAATCACCACTTCGCCACCTAATTGAGTAAACACTTCATCTGCCCATAATTGACCACAAAACACTCCATATTCACGGGTGATAATGGTGGCGGTACTGATACTGTTAGCAGCAATTAAATTCGCGGTAATATCGCGACTGGCATCGATCTCGCCGCCTAAATCTTCCCGTAGGGTATCAGCAACAGCACGGGTGATTTCTAGTGGCAGTTGTTGTTTAAGGTAAGTGAGGCGGGCGGTGCTGTCGTGTTTATGTTCCATAGCTGTCATGTCGTATCCATTGCATGAGTTTGCCGGTAATCGAGTTACCGCGAGTGATAACCAAAGCATACAGGGAATAGATTCAGTTTTCGAGGGGCGAGGGAAAGCAGGGACGAGGAAGAGCGGGATACGGTGTGGAATATTTTTTTCCGTCACTATTTACAAGGGGATAGTTTTAGTTTTTTCTACGATACTCGATACTCGATACTCGATACTCGATACTCGATACTCGATACTCGATACTCGATACTCGATACTCGATACCTATTTTTTACTCTGAGGTTGATATGATCCTAACTATTAACAGCGACCATTGGCTCGATAACGTAAAGCAAGTGCCATCGCCATTTTGTGATCCGCGCCCTGATGATGAAGTTTCATTGTTAGTGGTACACAACATCAGCTTACCACCGGGGGAGTTTGGTGGGCCTTACATTGAGCAATTGTTTACTGGTCAGCTTGATCCGAATGAACATGCTTATTTCGCATTAATTCATCAATTCCGCGTTTCGGCTCACTGTTTGATCCGCCGTGATGGCAGTATTATTCAGTTTGTGCCATTTAATATTCGAGCATGGCATGCCGGTGTTTCTTGTTTTGAAGGACGAGATAAATGTAATGACTACTCGATTGGGATTGAGCTTGAAGGTTGCGATTATTTACCCTTTACCAGCAATCAGTATCAGACGCTGACGGCACTCAGTAAAAAAATTATGCAGCATTATCCTGCTATTACTCGCCAGCGAATAACGGGGCATGAATTTATTGCGCCTGGGCGTAAAACAGATCCGGGATTAGTGTTTAATTGGCTGAGTTATAAAAGTCAGCTGTAAGCGGTTATTTATTCATAATTATTGATTATATTGTTGATAAAACAAGCAAAGCAAAGGTTTGCTTCGGTTGGTTAAAGGTTGTTTTCAAGTACTGACTGTATCTTAATCTAATTACGTTTGTTGGCGTTAGTTGATGTTGATGTGTGTTTTTTGTTAAACGAGCCGCATTCTATGATTTCAATCAAGTTGAATGTGGACTTTCGCGATTATTTCTGTAAACTTTCCTCGTCAGTAAATTGGTAATACCAATTATCCGTATTGTTAGTTTTGTTATGAATCAGATTGACTATAAGAAGCGTTAATCATAATGACGTATAAACGTATTCGCCAACCTAAACTTTGTGATGCTATCGAGCAAGAGCTTGAGTGTTTGATTGTCGAGGGGACATTATCGCCCGGACAACAATTGCCTCCAGAGCGCGAATTGGCAAAACAATTTGATGTTTCTCGTCCTTCGGTTCGAGAGGCGATTCAACGCTTAGAAGCCAAACATTTACTGACCCGTCGTCAAGGTGGTGGCACATTTGTCACCGATGATTTGTGGCAAAGTTTCTCTGAGCCGCTATTAGATTTATTGGCCGCTCACCCAGAAACACAATTAGATTTAGTCGAAGCGCGCCATGCGCTAGAGGGATTAGCGGCATATTATGCGGCCCTGCGTGGTAATGATGATGATTTTAATCGAATTAAAGATTGTCATGTGTGCATTCAACAAGCCCAACAGCAAGGCGATTTAGCCGCCGAAGCAGCTGCGGTGATGCAATATCTTATTGCGGTCACAGAGTCAGCGCATAATGTGGTGTTACTCCATATTATTCGCAGTTTAGCGCCGTTGTTGGAACAAAACGTACTACAGAATTTTGAACACCTTAATCGTCGTCAAGAGGTGGTGGATAAGGTTAGTAAGCATCGAGCCAATATTGTTGAGGCGATTGTTTCTAAACAGCCTGAAAAGGCACGTGAAGCATCCCACGCACATTTGGCTTACATTGAGGAGACTTTGTTGGATTTATCGCGAGAAGATAGCAGACGTGAACGCTCTCTCCGTCGAATTCAACAACGCAAGGACGGGCTTGACTAGGGTTCTTTATCAGCCAAAGGCCATTTGCAAGTCGCGACATTGTTAGTTTAGTAGATTATAACGAAAGGATAGATCGCATGTCTGAAGTCATGAAGAGTGACGTGGATGCACTGGAAACTCAAGATTGGTTAGAAGCTCTTGAATCAGTAGTCCGTGAAGAAGGTGTTGAACGCGCCCAGTACTTACTAGAGCAAGTATTGGACAAAGCACGTTTAGATGGCGTTGATATGGCCACTGGCATCAACACAAATTACATTAATACGATTCCTGCGGAGCAACAGCCTGCATACCCAGGTGATATTACGCTAGAGCGTCGTATCCGTTCTATTATCCGTTGGAACGCAATCATGATCGTATTGCGTGCTTCAAAGAAAGATTTAGACCTAGGTGGCCACATGGCTTCTTACCAGTCAGCTTCTGCTTTCTATGAAGTATGTTTTAACCACTTCTTCCGTGCACCTAATGACGTTGATGGCGGCGATTTGGTTTATTACCAAGGTCACATCTCTCCAGGGATCTACTCTCGTGCATTCGTTGAAGGTCGTTTGACTGCGGAGCAACTTGATAACTTCCGTCAAGAAGTTGATGGCAAAGGTATTCCTTCATACCCACACCCTAAGTTAATGCCTGAATTCTGGCAGTTCCCGACGGTATCTATGGGTCTAGGTCCTATTTCTGCGATCTACCAAGCACGTTTCCTTAAATATTTAGAAGGCCGTGGTCTTAAAGACACTTCAGCGCAACGTGTTTACGCGTTCCTAGGTGACGGCGAGATGGATGAGCCAGAATCACGCGGTGCGATTTCTTTCGCTGCACGTGAGAAGCTAGATAACCTATGTTTCCTTATCAACTGTAACTTACAGCGCCTAGATGGCCCAGTTATGGGGAATGGTAAGATCATTCAAGAGCTAGAAGGCCTATTTAAAGGTGCTGGCTGGAATGTGGTTAAAGTGATCTGGGGTAACAACTGGGATTCACTACTAGCAAAAGACACTAGCGGTAAACTACTTCAGTTAATGAACGAAACTATCGATGGTGACTACCAGACATTTAAATCTAAAGATGGCGCTTACGTACGTGAGAACTTCTTTGGTAAGTACCCTGAGACTGCAGCACTTGTTGCTGATATGACTGATGAGCAAATCTTTGAACTGAAACGTGGTGGCCACGATTCATCAAAACTATTTGCTGCATTTACGAATGCGAAAGAGACTCAAGGTAAACCAACTGTAATCCTGGCTAAAACTGTTAAAGGTTACGGCATGGGTGAAGCAGCTGAAGGTAAAAACATTGCTCACGGCGTGAAGAAAATGGACATGACTCATGTTCAATACCTACGCGATCGTTTAGGCCTACAAGACCTTATCTCTGACGAAGCAATTAAATCATTGCCTTACCTAGAGCTTGAACAAGGTTCTGCAGAGTATAACTACTTGCACGCTCGTCGTGATGCACTACTAGGTTATACGCCTAAGCGTAACCCTAAGTTCACTCAAGAATTTAAAGTGCCTGAGCTTGAAGAATTCGCCCCATTGCTTGTTGAGCAAAAGCGTGAAATCTCTACCACTATGGCTTACGTTCGTACTCTAAATATTCTATTGAAAGATAAGAATATCGGTAAGAACATCGTGCCAATCATTTGTGATGAAGCACGTACATTTGGTATGGAAGGTCTGTTCCGTCAAGTGGGTATCTACAACCCAGCGGGTCAAACTTACACTCCAGAAGACCGTGGCGTTGTTTCTTACTACAAAGAAGCAAACTCAGGTCAGGTATTGCAAGAAGGTATCAACGAACTAGGTTCAATGGCTTCTTGGGTTGCTGCTGCAACATCTTACAGCACCAACGATCTACCAATGATTCCATTCTACATCTACTACTCAATGTTCGGCTTCCAACGTGTAGGCGACATGGCGTGGATGGCAGGTGACCAACAAGCACGTGGCTTCCTATTAGGTGCTACTGCAGGTCGTACAACCTTGAACGGTGAAGGTCTACAGCACGAAGATGGCCATTCACACATCATGGCTAACACTGTACCTAACTGTATCTCTTATGACCCAACGTTTGCTTACGAGCTAGCGGTTATCATGCAAGACGGTATTCGTCGCATGTACGGTGAGAACCAAGAGAACATTTATTACTACCTAACCGTAATGAATGAAAACTATGCGATGCCTGGTATGCCAGAAGGCGCAGAAGAAGGTATTCGTAAGGGTATTTACAAGCTTGAGTCTTACGCTGGTGATAAGTCTAAAGTTCAGTTAATGAGCTCTGGTACTATCATGAATGAAGTACGCGCAGCGGCACAAATTCTAAGTGAAGATTACGGCGTAGCATCTGATGTTTACTCAGTAACATCATTCAATGAATTGACTCGTGACGGTCAAGATGCAGAGCGTTACAACATGCTTCACCCTGAAGCTGAGCAGAAAGTAGCTTACATTACAACGGTTATGGGTACTGAACCTGCAATCGCTGCGACTGACTACATGAAGAACTACGCAGAACAAGTTCGCGCGTTCATGCCTTCAGAGTCATTTAAAGTACTTGGTACTGATGGCTTCGGTCGTTCAGATAGCCGTGCAAACCTACGTCGTCATTTTGAAGTTAATGCAGGCTACGTTGTTGTTGCTGCACTTTCTGAATTGGCAAAACGTGGTGATATCGAGAATTCTGTTGTTGCTCAAGCAATCGCTAAATTTAACATTGACGCAGACAAGATCAACCCGCTATACGCGTAAGAGGCAAATATAATGGCAATCGAAATTAATGTACCAGATATCGGTGCGGATGAGGTTGAAGTAACTGAGATTCTTGTTAGCGTTGGCGACAAGGTTGAAGAAGAACAATCACTGATCACTGTTGAAGGCGATAAAGCATCAATGGAAGTGCCTGCTTCACAAGCGGGTATTGTTAAAGAAATTAAAATCGCTGTTGGTGACACAGTATCTACTGGTTCATTGATCATGATCTTTGAAGCTGAAGGCGCTGCAGTAGCAGCTCCTGTCGCTGAAGCGGCACCCGTTGCTGCGCCTGTTGCAGCAGCAGCGGCTGAACTTAAAGAAGTACACGTGCCTGACATTGGCGGTGATGAAGTTGAAGTAACTGAAATCATGGTTGCTATCGGCGACAGCATCGAAGAAGAGCAGTCATTACTTACTGTTGAAGGCGATAAAGCATCAATGGAAGTACCAGCACCGTTTGCTGGCGTACTAAAAGAAATCAAAATCGCAACGGGTGATAAAGTGTCAACTGGCTCACTTGTGATGATCTTTGAAGTTGCTGGCTCTGCACCAGCAGCGGCTTCAGCGCAAGCAGCAGCACCTGTAGCAGCGGCTCCAGCTGTTGCAGCAGCTAAAGATGTTCACGTGCCTGATATCGGCGGTGATGAAGTTGAAGTTACTGAAATCATGGTAGCTGTTGGCGATACAGTAGAAGAAGAGCAATCTCTAATTACTGTTGAAGGCGACAAAGCATCAATGGAAGTACCTGCACCTTTCGCTGGTACTATCAAAGAAATCAAAATCGCCGCTGGCGACAAGGTTTCTACTGGTTCATTGATCATGGTATTTGAAGTTGCTGGCGCAGCACCTGTTGCAGTAGCGGTTGCAGCACCAGCTCAAGCAGCAGCTCCAGCTTCAGCACCAGTTGCATCTGCTCCAGCCGCGACAACTGGCGACTTTGAAGAAAACAACGATTATGCACATGCATCACCTGTTGTTCGTCGTCTAGCACGTGAGTTTGGCGTTAACCTTGCGAAAGTTAAAGGTACTGGCCGTAAGAACCGCGTTCTTAAAGAAGACGTACAAAGCTTCGTTAAAGATGCACTTAAGCGTCTTGAGTCTGGTGCAGCAGCATCGGCTTCAGGTAAAGGCGACGGCGCAGCATTGGGTCTACTACCTTGGCCGAAGATTGACTTCAGCAAGTTTGGTGACACAGAAGTTAAGCCTCTTTCTCGCATTAAGAAGATCTCTGGCGCTAACCTACACCGTAACTGGGTAATGATCCCGCACGTTACACAGTGGGATAATGCTGATATCACTGAGCTTGAAGCATTCCGTAAAGACCAAAACGCTATCGAAGCGAAGAAAGACTCTGGCATGAAGATCACGCCACTTGTGTTCATTCTTAAAGCTGCTGCGAAAGCATTGGAAGCGTTCCCTTCATTCAACTCTTCACTATCTGACGATGGCGAGAGCTTGATTCTGAAGAAATACATCAACATCGGCATCGCGGTAGATACCCCGAATGGCTTGGTTGTTCCTGTATTTAAAGACGTGAACAAGAAAGGTATTTACGAGCTTTCTGAAGAGCTAATGACTATCTCTAAGAAAGCACGTGCTGGTAAGCTAACTGCATCTGATATGCAAGGTGGCTGTTTCACTATCTCAAGCCTAGGTGGCTTAGGTGGTACTGCGTTCACACCAATCGTGAATGCACCAGAAGTAGGTATCCTTGGTGTATCTAAGTCTGAAATGAAGCCAGTATGGAACGGTAAAGAGTTTGAACCGCGTCTACAACTTCCATTATCACTATCATACGATCACCGTGTGATTGATGGTGCTGAAGGTGCACGTTTCATTACTTACCTAAATGGTTGTCTATCAGACATCCGCCGTTTGGTACTATAAGGTTTCACATCCACAACGCCATGCCTACCCTGAGTAGGCATGGAATTGTTGTTTAGCTCACAGGCTGCGGTAATTTATTTCTCATGTTGTTAACAGGTCTGTAAACTTGTTAATTAGTTTGATGATAAATTTAGTATTAAAAAAGTACAGCATAGCTGATAGCCTGTTAGGGATAAAAGACTTACAACGAGGTCATGATGAGCAAAGAAATTAAAGCCCAGGTAGTGGTGTTGGGTTCAGGCCCTGCAGGTTATTCTGCGGCATTCCGTTGTGCAGACTTAGGTCTAGATACGGTTCTAATCGAAAAATACAATACTCTAGGCGGCGTATGTCTTAACGTCGGCTGTATTCCATCAAAAGCTCTACTTCATGTAGCGAAAGTTATTGAAGAAGCAAAAGCGATGGCTGAACATGGTGTGATTTTCGGTGAGCCACAAACCGATATTAATAAAATCCGTCTATGGAAAGATAAAGTAATTACCCAACTTACTGGCGGTCTTGGCGGTATGGCTAAGATGCGTAAAGTTAACGTGGTTAACGGTTACGGTAAATTTACTGGTCCTAATTCAATCGTTGTTGAAGGTGCTGACGGTCAAACGACAGTAACATTCGACAATGCAATTATTGCTGCGGGTTCACGCCCAATTAAGCTACCTTTCATTCCACATGAAGACCCACGTATTTGGGATTCAACAGATGCGCTAGAGCTGAAAGAAGTACCTGAAAAGTTACTTGTTATGGGCGGTGGTATCATTGGTCTTGAAATGGGTACGGTTTATCACGCACTAGGTTCTGATGTCGACGTTGTTGAAATGTTCGATCAAGTTATTCCTGCTGCTGATAAAGATATCATTAAAGTTTTCACTAAGCGTATTTCTAAGAAATTCAACTTAATGCTGGAAACGAAAGTAACAGCAGTTGAAGCGAAAGAAGACGGTATCTACGTATCAATGGAAGGCAAGAAAGCACCTGCTGAGCCTGTTCGTTATGATGCAGTGCTAGTGGCTATCGGCCGTGTACCAAATGGTAAACTCATTGACGCTGAGAAAGCGGGTATCAATGTTGATGAGCGCGGCTTTATCAATGTAGATAAGCAACTACGTACTAACGTAGCGCACATTCACGCGATTGGTGACGTTGTTGGTCAACCTATGCTTGCTCATAAAGGTGTGCATGAAGGTCACGTAGCTGCAGAAGTTATTTCTGGTAAGAAGCACTACTTCGATCCTAAAGTAATTCCTTCAATTGCGTACACTGAGCCAGAAGTTGCGTGGGTAGGTAAGACTGAGAAAGAAGCAAAAGCTGAAGGTATTAACTACGAAGTTGCAACATTCCCATGGGCTGCGTCTGGTCGTGCAATCGCATCTGATTGTGCTGATGGTATGACTAAGATGATCTTCGATAAAGACACTCACCGCGTTATCGGTGGTGCTATCGTTGGTACTAACGGTGGTGAATTACTAGGTGAAATCGGTCTAGCGATCGAGATGGGTTGTGATGCAGAAGATATTGCATTAACTATTCACGCTCACCCAACATTGCATGAGTCAATTGGCCTTGCAGCAGAAGTATTTGAAGGTTCAATCACTGACCTTCCAAATGCAAAAGCAGTAAAGCGTAAGAAGTAATTCTCGCTTAACTTGCTCGGTTAATTAAAAAGCGCCTGATAGGCGCTTTTTTTGTGGCTGAGATTTGATAATGATGAAAAATTAACCGCGACGAATGCAACAAACTTACAAATTTGTGAATGTTGTAAAACATCGACTCATTTTAAAATTAGGTTAAAAGTGATATGGTATTTAACAGTTTTGATCTCTGATTAACAGCGAAGACGTAAGGTATGGATTAAACGTCAATCATTGATCAGTGAGAGATCATTCAACTTCCAAGGATGTTCGACGCTATAGTCGAGCCAATATAAGAGGAATATGTCGTGCTTGAAGCCTACCGTAAACACGTCGAAGAACGTGCGGCTGAAGGGGTTGTTGCCCAGCCGCTAAATGCTGAACAGGTTGCCGCTCTGATTGAGTTATTAAAAAATCCGCCTCAAGGTGAGGAAGCGGTATTATTGGATTTATTAGAAAACCGTATTCCACCGGGAGTCGATGAAGCCGCTTATGTTAAAGCGGGTTTTCTAGCAGCGATCACAACTGGTGAAGCACAATCGCCATTGGTCAGTAAAGCTAAGGCTGCGCAATTATTGGGTACTATGCAAGGTGGCTATAATATTGAGCCATTGGTGGCATTATTAGAGGATGCTGAGCTTGCTCCAATTGCAGTAACAGCGCTATCACATACCTTGTTAATGTTCGATTCTTTTTATGATGTCGAGCAAAAAGCGAAAGCGGGCAATATTTTTGCCGCACAAGTGATGCAGTCTTGGGCTGATGCAGAGTGGTTCCTATCCAAACCAGCACTGGCAGAAAAAACCACTCTAACCGTATTTAAAGTCACCGGTGAAACCAATACCGATGACTTATCTCCTGCGCCGGATGCATGGTCGCGACCAGATATTCCACTGCACGCATTAGCAATGTTGAAAATTGAGCGTGAAGGGATCACTCCAGATCAAGCTGGCACCATTGGTCCAATTACTCAAATTGAAACTCTAAAACAACTAGGTCATCAATTAGTTTATGTTGGTGATGTGGTTGGTACAGGCTCTTCGCGTAAGTCAGCCACAAACTCAGTACTGTGGTTTATGGGGGATGATATCCCTTATGTACCTAATAAGCGTGCTGGTGGCTATGTGCTTGGCGGTAAGATCGCGCCGATTTTCTTTAATACTATGGAAGATGCTGGTGCGCTGCCGATTGAAGTTGATGTTACTAAGCTTGCGATGGGTGATGTGATTGATGTGTATCCATTTAAAGGTGAAGTACGTCGTCACGATAACGATGAATTAGTTGCAACATTTAAATTAAAAACGGATGTATTGATTGATGAAGTGCGTGCTGGTGGCCGTATTCCATTGATCATCGGTCGTGGCTTAACGGATCGTGCTCGTCAAGCGTTGGGTCTCGCTGCCTCTGATGTGTTCCGTCGCCCCGTTGCGGTTAAAGACAGCGGTAAAGGGTATACCTTAGCCCAGAAGATGGTAGGTAAAGCCTGTGGTGTTGAAGGCGTTCGCCCTGGCACTTACTGTGAGCCTAAAATGACCACGGTTGGTTCGCAAGATACTACCGGCCCAATGACCCGTGATGAACTTAAAGACTTAGCGTGTTTAGGTTTCTCTGCCGATCTCACCATGCAATCTTTTTGTCACACTTCGGCTTACCCAAAACCGATTGATGTTAATACTCACCATACCTTGCCTGATTTTATTATGAATCGTGGTGGCGTGGCGTTGCGTCCTAAAGATGGTGTGATCCATTCATGGCTTAACCGCATGTTACTGCCTGATACTGTTGGTACTGGCGGTGATTCACATACCCGTTTCCCATTAGGTATTTCATTCCCTGCCGGTTCTGGTTTGGTGGCGTTTGCTGCTGCAACAGGAGTGATGCCGCTGGATATGCCAGAATCTATTTTGGTGCGCTTTAAAGGTGAGATGCAAGCAGGGATCACGCTACGTGATTTAGTGCATGCAATTCCTTATTTTGCGATTCAGCAAGGGCTATTAACGGTTGAAAAATCTGGCAAGATCAATGAATTCTCAGGGCGTGTACTTGAGATCGAAGGGGTCGAGCATCTATCCGTTGAGCAAGCATTTGAACTTTCTGATGCATCGGCGGAGCGTAGTGCCGCTGGTTGTACGGTGAAATTGTCACCTGAATCAATCACTGAATATTTAAATTCAAATATCGTGATGCTGAAATGGATGATCGCTGAAGGCTATGGTGATCGTCGTACCATTGAGCGCCGTGTTACAGCGATGCAAGAGTGGTTAGCTAATCCTGAGCCAATGAGCGCAGATAAAGATGCTGAATATGCGCATGTGATTGAGATTGATCTGGCGGATATTAAAGAGCCTATTTTATGTGCGCCAAACGATCCTGATGATGCGCGTTTACTTTCTGATGTTGCAGGTACTGCGATTGATGAAGTCTTTATTGGCTCGTGTATGACGAACATTGGTCATTTCCGTGCCGCGGGTAAATTGTTAGAGAAATTTGGTGGTCAATTAGATACTCGGTTATGGGTTGCACCGCCAACTAAGATGGATCGTGATCAACTGATCGAAGAAGGTTATTACGGTATTTTTGGTCGTGCAGGGGTGCGAGTTGAAACACCAGGGTGTTCATTGTGTATGGGTAACCAAGCACGCGTAAAAGACAAAGCAACGGTGATGTCGACTTCAACCCGTAACTTCCCTAACCGTCTCGGTAATGGCGCTAATGTGTACTTATCATCAGCGGAATTAGCAGCTGTAGGTGCCATTTTAGGTCGTATTCCAACCATGGATGAATACCTAACTTATGCTAAGCAAATTGATGCAACTGCCGCTGATACTTATCGCTATCTAAATTTTGATCGCATGGCTGATTACACTAATAAAGCTGATGAGGTCATTATTCAGCAGCCGGTCTAATTGACGTTGCTATTAGTGTTATAAAAAACGCCGTGAATATTCGCGGCGTTTTTATTGGCTGAATGTAAATATTAGCGAATATGTCGATTAACGGCCTAAACAATACATTGCAGCGACATTACGTGCGGTTAATTCAACATTGATCGCAGCGTCTTTAAAGGCTTGTTCTAGGCTAATTGCAGCTGGAACAACGCTAAATACGGCATCAATTCCATGCTCATAAACCACACCACAATCTTGGCTTAAACAACCAGCAATACCGATCACTGGCTTATTAAATTTCTTGGCTGCGCGAGCGACACCAATGGGCGTTTTACCGTGAATAGTTTGGCTATCAATACGGCCTTCGCCAGTGATCACTAGATCTGCATCTTTTACTATCGCGTCTAACTTAACCGCATCGATCACTATCTCGATCCCTGAGCGTAATTGGGCTTTAAATAAACCTAATAGCGCCGCACCCATACCGCCAGCGGCACCCGCACCCGCCATATGCTTAACATCAATCGCTAAATCGCGTTCAATAATAGCGGCATAGTGAGCTAAATTTTGATCGAGTTCGGTAACCATTGCAGGCGTCGCACCTTTCTGGGGGCCAAATACTGCAGAGGCTCCCTTTGCACCACAAAGAGGGTTATCAACATCGCATGCTACTTCAAGTTTGATGGTTGCTAGACGCGGATCGATGTGGCTGATATCTATCGTTGCTAGCTGTGCTAGAGCTTGACCACCAAAACCCAAAGATTGGCCGTTATTGTCTAACAGTTGCACGCCAAGTGCCTGTGCCATACCGATACCACCGTCATTAGTGGCGCTGCCACCGATACCGACAATAATGTGTTCAACCCCTTGCTCAAGGGCAGCTAAGATCAACTCACCAGTACCATAGCTGGTGGTAAGCATTGGGTTACGTTGCTCAGGACTAACAAGGTGTAATCCTGATGCTGCTGCCATTTCTATTACTGCCGTTTTACCGTCACCCATAATGCCGAAAAAGCCTTGTACTTGTTCGCCTAAAGGCCCGGTCACTGGATGATGAATAATTGTGCCGTTACTGGCATCAATCAAGGATTGGACTGTACCTTCACCGCCGTCAGCCATTGGTAGCTTAATGTATTCAGCATTCGGCATTACTTGACGAAAACCGGCTTCAATCGCGGTAGCCACTTCCATTGCGGTCAGGCTTTCTTTGTATGAGTCAGGAGCAATAATAATTTTCATAATCAATCAGCCTTGTTAAATTGTGAAGCCAAATACACCAAAGATAAGGGTTGATACTGTCGCTATCATTAAGCCGACGGCTGTTTCATAAGGGATCAGTTTTAAGCGTTCATGCATGTCCATGTGAACCGAACCACCAGTTGCGTGGAAGAAGCTACCATGCGGCATATGGTCAAACACTGTCGCACCGGCATGGATCATTGCAGCACCTGCAATTGCTGGTACACCTAATTCTAAAATAGTGTGACTAAAGACACTTGATGCTACTGCAGTACCGGCGGTAGTTGATGCTGTTGCTAACGACATCATCGCACCTGAAATTGGCGCAAGTAAGTAAGACGGTAAACCGGATGCTGTTAGAACGTCAATTAAGCCTGTTTTTAAACCTGAGTTGGCAATAATGCCGGCTAGAGTACCAGTACCAAGTAACATTACTGCCACTGGCGCCATACGATTTAATCCCGATACCGCAAAGTGGTTAGTATCACGGAAACGCTTCATTGCAATCGCTCCCATCAAGCCACCTAAAGGTAACGCAATCAGTGGATCAACATTAATACCAGCAATTGGACGTAGGGCTAATAATGCGATCGCAACCAGTGGTGCGACAATCGCGGTAGCAAAAGAGGGTAAGCGGCTTAAATCAACATCAATCACTTCATGAGCTTGAACTTTACTGCCTTTATTCACTAATTTTTTAGCAATAAAGTAGGCAAATAGCATTCCACATAGACCTGGAATAACACCAGCGGCCATAACCGATGTCAGTGGTACATGAAACGCATCTGCTGCTGCAATTGAGTTTGGATTGGGTGACATTACGTTACCCGCTTTACCGCCGCCAACCATGGCGAGCAAGATCGCCATTTTTGATAGATCAGCGCGACGGGCAATTGCTAAAGCAATCGGAGCGACAGTAATAACGGCAACGTCAACAAATACCCCTACCGCAGTAAGGATCATGGTCGCAATAGCAAGGGCGAGTAATGCTCGTGTTTCACCGACTTTTTTAACAATCGTTTCAGCAATAGAGGTGGCGGCACCAGATTCAATTAACACGCCAGCTAAGACACCAGCAGCTAAAATTCGTAATACTGCGGTGACAATGCCTTGTGCACCACCAATCATCATGGTCACGGTATCGGTTAAAGATATACCACCGACAATACCACCAACCAGAGCGCCGACGATCATGCCATAAGCGGGTGGTACGCGTTTTAAGATCAGTCCGATTGCGACGATCAGTGCCGTAAGTGCACCAAGGGTGGATACTTCAACCATGTTCCATTCCAGTGAAAAGTTAAGATGGCTGCACTGTAGTGAATTTTGAAAGTAGAAGCTTTAGGCAAATTAACAAATAAAGAGTTGTTATTGCGGTTGTAAATTGTGCAAATGCACAAAGTTAGTGAATTATGACTGACTAATTATCGCTAAATATAAGCGCGTGATATCACTTATCTTATTGATTTCTAGGTTTGTTTGTTGCTCTATTTTATCGAGTCGGTATCGAAGCGTATTACGGTGAATATGTAGTACTTGGCATGTTTGAGCTAAATCACAATTCTGATCAAAAAATGCAGTGAGAGTTTTAACTAAGGTGCCACGGGGATCGTGTTGCTTCAGTTTATTAAGCGGAGATTGTAATTGTTGATAACGCCAAGGCTCTGCTTTTATTTTATTGAGTAACACCGGCAGAATATGATCTTGGTAAAAGAATACCTGCTGTTGAGCATATTGATTGCTATTGAGAGCGGCTTCCATAGTGGCAGTGGCGGTTAAATAAGATTGTGCGAGGCCGTGAATAGTAGGGAAATAATCACCAAGAGCGATCTTAATACTGTAGTTAGCGTCTTTGCCGATGCGTTTAAGCAGTTTATAAACCCGTTTTTGTTCGAGATCCCGTGACCAACCCTGGCTATTGATGGTGATCGGTTTGAGTACCACTACTTCATTGCGAGACACTGAACTAATTGCGACTAAGTTATCCCGTTCTGGATATTCTAGTAGGTGGACTAAATGCTGTAAGTTTTCTAAAGAAAAAGCTTCGCCATCTTGAGGTAACACTTTGATGATAGTTGCAATTCGCGGTTGTTCTAGCTGTATTTCTAGTCGTTCAGCAATGGTTATCAATTGGATATCATCTAAATTGGTGTCATTGATTAACTGCATCACCAGTTCTTCACGGTGCCGTTTATGCCATTCAACTTGGGTCATTAAAGCCGCTTGCTCGATAATGAGCTCAGCGGTCATTTTGACTAATTCGCCATAGTTGCGCACTTCATCGGGATCACCTGAGATCCCAACCACGCCGATTGCTTGTTGTTGAAATATAATCGGTAGGTTGATCCCTGGTTTGACCCCTTGTAATTGCTGCGCAGTGGCGTGATCTATTTCTATAACATGGTGATTGTTAAGCGCCAAAATAGCACCATCATGTTTTTGATTGAGACGCTTTGGATCGCCAGAACCAATAATCCGGCCATCACTATCCATCACATTCACTGAATGCTTAATTATTTTCATGGTACGAGCGACGATTTGTCGAGCAATAGTGGTATTGAGTTGCATTTTAGTGAGAGATCCTGACAATGGGCGCCAAGCGCATTCTGCTGGCAGTGTAGCAGTTAACAACTAAGATGATCATAGATGGGGTACTAAAGGTATGGATTACGAATTTAAAAAAAATACCTTGGACGGTAGTTATCATGCCATTTTTTCAATGGGACATGAAGTATTAGGCCATTGGATCATTGACGAGCTAGGCAAGGATGTCGAAAAAATAGATATGGTAATGGAGCAACTTAGTACATTGAAAAATAGTACTAAAGAGTGGCGCTTAATGGGTGAAGAGCTGACGTTATGTTTACAAGATAACGAGGCTTTAGTTCAAGCTAACTGTTTGTTTTCTGAAGAAGATGAAGATTTTGAAGAAGATCTGCATTTTTATGATGAAGAAAGTATGTCGGTATGTGGTTTTGAAGATTTAGCACAAGCATTGGCTGCTTGGCGAGCATTTGTGATCCGTTTTTAATCGGGTTATTTATCAGTAGCACTTAAATGCCACATTACAGTGAAAAGGCTGCACCTATATGGTGCAGCCTTTTTTCGTTCTACGGTGATGGTTTTTAAAATGACAATATTAAACAGTTACTTAAATACTTGGCATGATGATTGTTTGTTGTTTAATCATAACGGGAACAGATATTGAGGCTAAGGGGTAAATCATGAAAATAATTAATGCGATTATTAAGCCATTTAAATTAGATGATGTGCGCGAAGCATTAGCGGATGTCGGTGTTGAAGGGATGACAGTATCAGAGGTTAAAGGATTTGGACGTCAAAAAGGACATACTGAACTTTATCGTGGTGCTGAATATCAAGTTGATTTCTTGCCAAAAGTAAAATTAGAAATTGCGACTCAAGCTGAGAACTTGGATGACATTGTTGATGCGATCAGCAAAGCCGCTCAAACCGGAAAAATCGGCGATGGTAAAATTTTTGTTTATGACCTTGAACATGCTGTGCGTATTCGTACCGGAGAGGTCGATAGAGAAGCACTTTAACAACAATGAAAATCAAGATAATTAATGCAAGGTATTAAGGGAAGGTAACCATGGAATTATCAACGACAGTAATTGAATTACGCTATGCACTCGATACATTTTTCTTTTTGATTTCAGGTGCATTAGTGATGTGGATGGCAGCTGGTTTTGCAATGTTAGAAGCTGGCCTCGTACGCTCAAAGAATACCACTGAAATATTAACCAAAAACTTTTGTTTATATGCGATAGCGTGTACCACGTTTTTACTGGTCGGTTATAACATTATGTATGTCGACAACAGTGCTGGCGGCTGGTTACCGTCGTTTGGTGCACTGATTGGAACCCAAGCCGAAGGCGCCGACCACTCTTTAGAATCAGATTTCTTTTTTCAGGTTGTCTTTGTTGCTACCGCAATGTCAGTGGTATCAGGTGCAGTTGCTGAGCGAATGAAGTTATGGTCATTTTTATTATTTTCAGTAGTACTAACAGGACTTATTTACCCGATTGAAGGTTATTGGACATGGGGCGGTGGTTTCCTTGCCGAAGCTGGTTTTAGTGACTTCGCAGGTTCAGGTATTGTCCACATGGCTGGTGCTGCTGCTGCATTTGCGGGAGTGTTACTCCTTGGGGCACGAAAAGGTAAATACGGTAAAAACGGTGAAGTTCATCCGATCCCAGGTTCAAATATGCCATTAGCCACTTTAGGTACGTTCATTTTGTGGTTCGGTTGGTTTGGCTTTAACGGTGGTTCACAGTTAATGTTGTCAGACTTTGAGAATGCCTCAGCGGTTGGACAAATATTTTTAAACACTAATGCCGCTGCTGCTGCTGGAGCGATTGTTGCACTGCTTGTTTGTAAAACTATGTGGGGTAAGGCAGATCTAACCATGATCCTCAATGGTGCATTAGCGGGTTTGGTGGCAATTACCGCCGATCCATTATCACCATCGCCATTAGCCTCTGTTGCTATTGGTGGTATCTCAGGTGCACTAGTGGTATTTAGTATTATCGGTTTCGATAAGATCAAGATTGATGATCCGGTAGGTGCTATTTCAGTCCATGGTGTATGTGGTTTATTTGGCCTAATGATGGTGCCATTGAGTAATCCTGATGCTTCATTTATGACTCAGTTATTTGGTGCCGCGGTTATTTTTGGATGGGTATTTGGTGCCAGTCTTGCTGTATGGGGGATTCTAAAATTCACTATCGGTATTCGTGTTAGTGAAGATGAAGAGGTGGAAGGTATGGACTCACATGACTGTGGAGTTGATGCTTATCCTGAATTTGTTAGTGTAAAATAGTAATAATAGCGTTATTTGGCTGCTATAAAAGGTAAAAAAAACGTCACCGGCAACGGTGACGTTTTTTTGTAATGAAGTGTTACAGGCTGATTGTGTTCGAAGATGAAAAACGTATAATCTGCATTAATCTAATTGAGAAACATTATCATTACATTTTGCATTAAGGGATTTAGCAATGAAGAAACTTTTAGCTACCGCGGTATTATTGGGTTTATCTGCGCCTCAAGTCGCTACTGCTGCTGAAGAAGTCAATGTCTACTCATACCGTCAACCTTTCCTTGTTGAACCGATGTTTAATGAGTTCACTAAAGAAACAGGTATTAAGGTTAATGTTAAATTCGCGAAAGCGGGCATTGCAGAAAAATTACAGCAAGAAGGCGAATACAGCCCAGCTGACGTAGTGTTAACTACCGATATTAGTCGCTTGGTTGAATTATCTGATAAGAAGCTAGTTCAGCCTGTTGATAGCAAAGTTATTGATGCGAACATTCCTGCACAATTTCGTGATAATGAAGACGAGTGGTTTGCACTAACGCTGCGTTCTCGTAATGTATTTTCATCAAAAGATCGTGTAGGTAAATTACCAGCATCTTTTGATTACAGTGATTTAGCTAAGCCAGAGTGGAAAGGTAAACTTTGTACGCGTTCAGGTAAGCACCCATATAATGTCTCACTGGTTTCAGCCATGATTGCTCATAATGGCGAAGCAGAAACGAAAACATGGCTAGAAGGTGTTAAAGCTAACTTAGCTCGTAAGCCTCAAGGTAATGATCGCGGCCAAGTACAAGCGGTTAAAGAAGGCTTATGTGATATTGCAATTGGTAACAGCTACTACTTAGGCAAAATGGTTAATGATCCAAACCAACAAGCATGGGCTGAAGCGGTTGAGATTAATTTTCCAGGACAGCAAGGTAACGGCACTCACGTTAACGTCAGTGGTATGGCAATGGCGAAGTACGCACCAAACAAAGATAATGCGCTTAAGTTAATGGAATTCTTAACGGCAACCACGGCTCAGCAAATGTATGCTGAAGTGAATTATGAATACCCAGTTAAAGAAGGTGTTAAACGTTCAGAGTTAGTGGCATCTTGGGGTGAATTTAAAGCTGATGATGTATCACTCGATCAAGTGGCACAATACCATCAAACAGCAATAAAATTGCTAGATGAAGTGAAGTTTGATCTGTAATTAGTTACAAAATAAATGGGGTGTTAAGCCCCATTTTTCAGTTTAACTTAGTCTCTTTTACAATAAGTTGTGGTAGCTTCTGATGCTTGCTTACAGTGAATGTATTTACTGACAAAGTGGTCTGATGTTGCAGGCTTAAATATATTGAAAAACGTACTAAGTAGTAGTAAATGAAAGAAAAATTTTTATTTTGGCGGATTAGCAGTTGGTTCTTAGGATCATTGTTAGTATTGCCTATTATCGCTATATTCATTACCGCTATGGGTAACTCTGATCAAGTGTTCTCGCACTTGATGGATACAGTGATGTCTACCTACGCTTTAAATACCCTGGGGCTGGTGGTTGGTACCGTGTTACTGACTTTAGTGTTTGGGCTTCCTTGCGCATGGTTAATGGCGATGTGCCGTTTACCGGGTGAAAAAATACTTCAATGGGCACTTATCTTACCTCTTGCAATGCCCGGCTATATCGTTGGCTACCTTTATACTCATTGGTTTGACTACGCGGGTCCAATTCAAATTTGGCTGCGCGAATTATTTGGTTGGCAACATGTTAGCGACTACTGGTTTCCTGATTTACGCTCATTATGGGGAGCATGTTTTGTATTAGCATTAGTGCTGTATCCGTATGTGTACTTATTAGTGCGTGCTGCTTTTATGGAGCAAAGTAATAACCTATTGCAATCGGCGCGTTTGCTTGGTTGTTCACCGTGGCAAAGTTTTCGGCGTATTTCATTACCATTAGCACGTCCAGCGATTGCGGTTGGAGTGTCATTAGTGGCGATGGAAGCGTTAGGTGATTTTGGTACGGTGAGCTATTTTGCTTTAAATACCCTCACAACGGCGGTATACGATACTTGGCTTGGCTATTCTAATCTTAATGCAGCCGCCAAAATTTCTGCGATTATGCTAATGGTGATTTTCTTACTGATTAGCAGTGAACGTTTTAGTCGTCGCAAACAAAAAATGTTTCAGCAGCAATGTGGTAACGATGGCCATACTAAATACCAACTGACAGGCTGGAAAAAATGGCTTGCAGTTAGCTGGTGTTGGGGGTTAGTCGGGTGTGCTTTTATTTTACCAATGCTGCAATTGGGTTCTTACGCAATTGATTATTTTGAGCAAAGCTGGACTGAGCAATTTAAGAACTACAGCTTTAATAGTTTGATGGTGTCATTTGCTGCCGCCATATTTGCAGTATTATTAGCATTGATAGTTAATTTTTATCAGCGTTTAGATGGCCGAGGTATCAGTACTGTGCCGATGCGATTAGCCTCATTAGGTTATGCGGTGCCTGGAACTGTATTGGCGATTGGAGTCATGATCCCTTTGACCAGTGCTGACCATTTAGTTAATGACATAGCTCGAAGCTTCGATTTAGGGCGCCCAGGACTTATTTTCTCTGGCACTATGTTTGCGATTATTTTTGCTTTTGTGGTGCGATTTGCTGCTGTCGCTATCGGTAGTATTGAAAGTAGCTTAGTGAAAATACCGCCGTCATTAGATATGGCTGCTAAAACCATGGGCTATGCGTCGACAGCAATGCTACGCAAAGTGCATTTGCCATTAATTCGTCGTGGTTGCTTAATTGCTGGTTTGCTGGTGTTTATTGAATCAATGAAAGAGCTTAATGCAGCAATATTATTACGGCCGTTTAATTTTGAAACGTTAGCGACTTATGTGTTTAATTTTGCCTCTGATGAGCAGTTAGAAGTGGCTGCTCTACCTGCCATTTTATTGGTGATAGTCGGATTGATTCCGTTGGTAATGGTGAACCGTTCTTTGGAGCAAAAACATTGATGAAACATGCATTATCTGTAACTGATCTTACTTGTAGCTACTATGGTCAGCCGATATTACAAGATTTATCGTTGGCGGTTGAACGTGGTGAAATTGTGTGTTTGCTTGGCGCCAGCGGTTGCGGAAAAACCACGTTACTAAAAGCGATTGCGGGATTGTTACCATTGACCCAAGGTACAATGGCAATTAATGAGCGCACGATTGTTGATCACCAATTATGTTTGCCACCTGAGCAACGAAATATCGGGATGATATTTCAAGATTACGCGTTATTTCCACATTTAACCGTGGCTGAAAATATTGCCTTTGGCTTGCGTCATTGGGATAAACCACGAGTGGTTGCAAAAATTAAGCAAATGTTGGCGTTGGTACATTTAACTGAACTTGATGATCGTTATCCGCATCAATTATCTGGCGGTCAGCAGCAGCGGGTTGCAATTGCGCGCGCCTTGGCTAATGAGCCTGATTTAATTCTATTAGATGAACCTTTTTCTAATATTGATACCCAAGTTCGTCATAGTTTGATTCGTGATATTCGACAAATATTTAAAGACCAAGGTGTGACCGCAATTTTCGTGACTCACAGTCGTGAAGAAGCCTTTGCCTTTGCAGATAAAATGGCCGTAATGAATAATGGTGTAATTGAACAATTTGGTACCGCGACTGAGCTTTACTATCAGCCGAGTAGTCGCTTTGTGGCTGAATTTTTAGGAGTAGGATCTTATTTACCCGCAACAGTTACTGCTAGCCAGCAGTTAGACACTCCATTTGGCGAGTTAGCGTTAGCTGCCCAACAAAAGCTTGCTGCGACGACGAATGTTGATTGGCTATTAAGACCACAACACTTAACGGTAACGCCACAAGATGAAGGCTTAGCGGTTATTATTGAACAGCAGTTTATGGGGGATAATTGTCGTTATATCGTAGAATTTGAAGGACATAAATTAGTGATTAATTCTAATTTACTTTTGGATGTCGGCGAGCGAGTAACAGTCAGTGTTACTCCTCATCAGCCCGTTATTTTCGCGAGTGTATAAATACAATCAGGCTTGTATATAAATATAAGCCTGATTGTTTGAACTCGGTGTGTATTTAGTTCTTTTGGGTTAATACCTGTAGATAAATTTGAGCTTGTTCACGAAGCATATCTTGATCTGGATGTTGGTTAGCTTGCATGTAAATCACATAACACATGCCATGCAACATTTTCGCTAAATTCTCTGGGGTTTGATCTGTAGTTATTTCTTTATTATCAATGGCCTGAGTAAATGCTTGTTGTACTTGCTTGAGGTTTTTTTGGTTGCTTTCAATAAATTGTGGCCATACTTCATCACGGACTGATGTACTCCACTCAAACCACACTTTTATCCAATCTTGTTGTTCTAACACGGTATCAATTAAGTTATTGCTGATACAGGTTAAGCGCGCATGTAAGGCTTTATTTGGCGCCCCAATGCATTCTGTGAGTAGCTCATTAAATTGGGTAGCGACTTCCATTAATACTTGTTCAACTAATGCTTCCCGAGTGGGAAAATAGTTAAAAACAGTCGCGACTGAAACATTGGCCATATCTGCAATATCGGCATGACCTGCGCGACCAATACCACGACGAGAAAAAACTTCAATTGAGTAATCAAGTAGTTGCTGCTTTCTTTTTTCTGGAGATAAGCGTGTACGTGGTTTTTTAGTAATCGTATCCATAATTATTAATTCCCTAACCCTATTTATATTTGTTCTGTTTATATTTAACGGTTTTCATATAAACACTACAACAGCAACAAGGTTGGTTCAAACTAAACTATCAATAAGTGTTTCGGATTCTGGACACTATTGATTAAATAACGCTTAAGTTGAATGAATGCTACAATAACGACCTTTGGAATATATAGCCTCAGTCGGCTAACGCAGTCGCGTTGATGGAGAATAAAATGAAGCACACTATCGAAGTAATGATTTCTGAGCAGGATGTTCAGGAACGCATCAAAGAGCTAGGAAAGCAGATCACGGAGCATTATAAAGATTCGACTGACCTAGTAATGGTTGGCTTACTACGTGGCTCATTTGTCTTTATGGCAGATTTAGCACGTGCGATTGATATCCCTCATGAAGTTGATTTCATGACTGCATCAAGCTATGGCAATACTATGCATAGCAGCCGTGATGTTCGTATTTTGAAAGACTTAGATGACGACATCAAAGGTAAAGATGTGTTATTGGTCGAGGATATTATCGATACTGGTAATACGTTAAGTAAAGTGTGCGAGATTTTATCACTACGTGGCCCTAAATCTATCAGCATTTGTACGTTATTAGATAAGCCAGAGCGTCGTGAAGTAGATGTGAAGGTTGATTGGTACGGCTTTATTATTCCTGATGAGTTTGTGGTTGGTGTTGGTATCGATTACGCGCAAAAATATCGTCACTTACCGTTTATTGGTAAAGTTATTCCAGACGCAGAATAAAACAAAAAGCGACCTTCACGGTCGCTTTTTTTATGGCTGCTATTTATGATTTTCTAGCTGCTTTAATTGTTCTTCAAGCGGGGGTAATAATGATGACATCGCAGCTTGATAAGCGACTTCAAGGCTTTCACGACTGGTAGCTGTTACGCCAAGGTCTTTTAGAATGCCATTGCTGGTACCATAAATCCAACCGTGAATTTTGACATCTTGGCCGCGTTCCCATGCTTGTTGCATGATAGTGGAATTGCCAAGATGATAAACTTGAGAGGCGACATTAATCTCACATAGTTTGTCATCCCATTTTTCACGTGGCAAGCTACCAAGATCTGAGCGATGTTTAAGATAAAGATCGCGAATGTGTAATAACCAGTTATTGATAAGCCCTAATGGTGGGTTTTCTATTGCCGCAGTTACACCACCACAGCCATAGTGTCCACAAATGATGACATGTTTAACCTTAAGGACATCAACCGCATATTGAACTACAGATAAGCAGTTTAAGTCGGTATGGATAACTTGGTTGGCCACATTACGGTGCACAAATAATTCACCAGAGGTTAAGCCTGTAAGGCGTTCTGCTGGTACGCGACTGTCGGAACAGCCTATCCAAAGGTATTGTGGATGTTGTGCTTCTGCGAGGTGAGAGAAAAATTCTGGATCTTCATCCTTAATGTTTTCTGACCACGAGAGGTTGTTTGCGAAGAGCTGCTTTATATCTGCCATGATAATGCCTTATATTAATATGTTCCTTACTATACACAAGCTACGCTGATAGCAAATCGGATTAGTTGTTAGCGTTTTGTCACTAGCCTATAAATATTTAACAGAAAGATTGCATATAATGAATGCTTTAGAAATAAAAAATGTAAGCAAAACTTACAAAGGCGGCGTCAAGGCGCTGAAAAATATGAGTCTAAATGTCGAGCAAGGGGATTTTTTTGCTTTGCTAGGGCCTAATGGTGCAGGTAAGTCGACCACCATTGGTATTATTAGCTCATTAGTAAATAAAACCTCGGGTGCGGTCAGTATTTTTGGTTATGACCTAGATACTCAAAAGGTGGATGCTAAAAACCAACTAGGTTTAGTACCACAAGAATTTAATTTTAATCCCTTTGAAACCGTTGAACAAATTGTTGTCAACCAAGCAGGATTTTATGGGGTTGAACGTTCACTGGCTAAACAACGAGCTCAAAAATATTTAACCCAATTGGATTTATGGGGCAAACGTCATGATCGTGCTCGTAATCTTTCAGGTGGTATGAAACGCCGATTAATGATCGCTCGAGCGTTAATGCATGAACCCAAATTATTGATTCTAGATGAGCCAACCGCTGGGGTTGATATTGAATTACGTCGTTCAATGTGGACTTTTTTACAACGTATTAATCGCGAAGGGGTAACGATTATCTTAACTACTCATTACCTTGAAGAAGCGGAAATGTTGTGTCGCAATATTGGTATCATTAATCATGGTGAGTTAGTTGAGCATACCTCAATGAAAGCGCTATTAAGCCAATTAGAATTAGAAACCTTTATTTTAGATATTGATGCTATAACAGCAACGCCGACTCTTGATGTTGGTTTATGTCGCTTAATTGATAGTACCACCCTGGAAGTTGATCTCAATAAGGGGGATGACTTAAACCGTGTCTTTAGCGCACTGACAGCACAAGGTGTCGTAGTACGCTCTATGCGAAATAAGAGTAATCGTTTAGAAGAGTTATTTGTGAACTTAGTTAATAAAGCCCAATCCGCTATTGCAGTAGGTGATAAACAATGAAAAAACAATATTGGATTGCATTCAAAAGTTTAATTACCAAAGAAATTCATCGGTTTACTCGAATTTGGGTGCAAACTCTAGTGCCGCCAGCCATTACCATGACGCTGTATTTTATTATTTTTGGTAACCTTATTGGTAAGCGTATTGGTGACATGGAAGGCTTTAGCTACATGGAATATATTGTGCCGGGATTAATCATGATGTCGGTGATCACTAACTCTTATTCGAATGTTGCTTCTTCATTTTTTAGTGCCAAATTTCAACATAATATCGAAGAATTATTAGTCGCTCCTGTACCTAATTATATTATTATTGCTGGTTATGTTGGCGGTGGTGTATTGCGAGGTTTAGGCGTAGGTTTGATTGTATCAGTGGTATCGTTGCTATTTGTATCACTCAATATCGCCCATTTAGGGATAATTATTGCAACTGTCGTTATGACCTCGATAGTGTTTTCTCTCGGCGGGCTGATTAACGCCATTTTTGCGCGCACTTTTGATGATATTAGTATTATTCCGACTTTTGTATTAACGCCGCTAACCTACCTCGGCGGGGTATTTTATTCAATTAATTTACTGCCAGAAGGGTGGCAAATCGTATCAAAGGTCAACCCGATTGTGTATATGGTTAACGCCTTCCGCTATGGCTTCTTAGGGGTGTCTGATGTTGGTATTGGGACTTCGTTTGCGGTATTAAGCTTGTTTGTTATCGCATTGTACGGTGTGGCTTACTATCTAATTTCACGTGGTATCGGTTTGCGTTCATAAGTGGTTAGTTACACCTTGAAGGTGGTTAAAACGCGTCGACTAAGAAAATAGAGCTAAAAAAATACCGCGCGTTAATGGCTAACGAGCGGTATTTTTTTAGCAATCAAAGCTGATTAATTTGCTTCTGCTACGTCTTCTTCTGGTGGCGTAACTGCGGCAAAATCGACTACTTGATTGTCAATTAAGCGCGCTTTACCCAATTGTGCAGACATTAAAATAACCGCTTGTTGGGTTGCGTCTGTGATAGGTAACAAGGTTACTGCATCACGAATAAAACTTTTATCTGGTTGTAAGCCTGCTGCACGTAATTGATCGTTAGCATCAACAATTAATTCGTCATAGTCAGTACGGCCACCACGCATTTGACTGCTGATCCAACGCATTGTACGCGCTAAAACAGGTGCACGTTGACGTTCATCTACCGTTAGGTTGCTGTTACGCGAACTCATGGCTAAGCCATCCATTTCACGTACTGTCGGTACGCCAACAATTTTAATATCCATACTTAAATCAATTACCATCTGGCGAATAAGTGCCAATTGTTGATAATCTTTTTCACCAAAACATGCCACATCTGGCTGAACGATATTAAACAGTTTATTAACGATAGTTGCTACGCCACGGAAATGACCTGGACGTAATTCGCCTTCTAAAATGGTTGATAATCCAGGAACATCGATGAAGGTTTGGTTATTAATACCGGCTGGATACATAACTTCTGGAGTTGGGGTAAAGACCACATCCACCATATTCTGTTGTTGTAATTTAGCTATATCTTGTTCAAGTGTACGGGGATAATTGGTTAAATCGTCAGTTTTTTCAAACTGCATCGGATTAACAAAAATACTCGCGACAACAACATCAGCATGCTTACGTGCTTTACGCATTAACGTAAGATGACCTTCATGTAAGTTACCCATGGTTGGAACAAAGGCAATACGACGGCCTGCGCGGCGCCACGTCGTAATCTGTTCTCTTAACTGGGCAATCTCGGCGAATGTTTGCATCTCTTATTCCTTATTCAAAGGTATGTTGAGACCCTGGAAATGCACCAGACTCAACATCTTCAATGTATTTAGTAACCGCAGCACGCATATCACCAGTTTCTGCAAGGAAGTTCTTAGAGAACCTCGGCATGTAGTTCGCAGAAATACCAAACATGTCGTGCATAACCAGTATTTGGCCATCAGTCGCATTACCCGCACCGATACCAATTACAGGCACATCCACCGCTTTGGTAATACGTTCAGCAAGACTTGCCGGAACACATTCCAATACGATGATTTGGGCACCAGCTTTTGCGAGAGTTATGGCATCTTTAACCATAGTCTCTGCTTGATCCAAATTGCGGCCTTGAACTTTATAGCCGCCAAAAATATTGACAGACTGAGGCGTTAAACCAAGGTGAGCACATACAGGAACTGCACGTTCTGTAAGGGTTGTAATTGTTTCAGCAACCCAAGCGCCACCTTCGATTTTTACCATGTTAGCCCCTGCGCGCATCAATTTAGCGGCATTATCACAAGCTTGTGCTGGGGTTGCGAAGGTCATGAATGGCATGTCAGCCATGAGCAGTGCGTTAGGGCTGCCTGCACGAACACTACGCGTATGGTAGGCGATATCATCAATGGTTACGGGTAAGGTATCGTTTCGGCCTTGGAGTACCATGCCTAATGAGTCGCCTACTAACATAACCGGCATATTCTGTTGCTCAAATAATTGGGCAAAACTAGCGTCATATGCTGTTACTGATGCAAATTTACGACCTTCTTGCTTCCATGTCAGTAGATCGTTGATAGTGATTTTTTTCATAGCTTCTTCCTCGCCCTGATGAATTTATGCTTGCCAAATAGCTAAGCCATTACGGTTAACCTGAGTCAATAACGTGCGTAAAGAAGTGTGATCAGGTAAAACTAAATCAGGGTTAATTTCGGCAAGTGGATACAGTACGAACTCCCGTACTTTCATTCCATAGTGTGGCACCGTAAGGCGCTCACATTGGTGTTGCAGATCACCATATAAAATAATATCGAGATCTAACGTCCTTGGACCCCAGCGTTCATCTTTGCGAACACGTCCTTGTTCAAGCTCAATCGCTTGAGTATGGTTGAGTAACTCAAGTGGAGCTAATGTGGTATCGATAGCGACAACCGCATTAATATAGTCAGGTTGGTTTTGTGGTCCCATCGGGGTACTGCTGTACAACGAGGATACGCTAACAACCTGACTTTGTGGTAAATTTTGTAGTGCTTCAATCGCAGCTTGAGCTTGGGCGACAGGATCGCCCAAGTTACTACCGATAGCAATATAAGTGCGAATCATGACTTAACTTGCGGTTTTTTACGGCGTTGTTGCTGTGGGCGACGACGACGAGGACGGCGAGTGCCACCATCATTAATGTGCGTTACCATCTGACCGCGTTGGTTATAATCGGCATCTTGGAATTCACTCCACCATTGGGCTAATTCTTTGATGTCGCTGCCTTCAAATAAACTGCGCATTTCTAAGAAATCATAAGCAGCTCTAAACTTAGGGTGCTCCATGGTCTTAAAGGCACGTTTGCCACTGCGACGACTAAAGCGTAACTGTTGCTGCCAGATATCACGTACAGTGGTGGTATGACGGCGAGGGATAGCAATCGAGCGCACTTGTTCATCAAGAATGTCATTACTTGCTACCATAAAGGCATCGTAGAATGATAAGCCGCTTGCAAAAGAAACTTCTTCGGCACGAATCATCATTGGATACCATAGCATTGCAGCATAAATGAAGGCTGGATTGACACGCTTATCTTCAGCAATACGCTTGTCAGTCGAGGCTAGAATATGCTCGATCATTTTTTCAGTTTTGCTGCTGTTATTCTCAGTAAAATGGTCAGACAAAATTGGGAATAACTGCTGGAATAGGTTGTATTCACGCAGCATTCGGTAGGTTTCTAAACCTTGGCCCGATTGTAATAACTTGAGGCTTTCTTCAAACAAACGTGCAGCTGGAATATCTTGCATCAGTGACGCTAATTCACGGATCGGTGCCGCAGTTACTGGTTCAATATCCATATCAAGCTTGACGGCAAAGCGTACTGCTCGCAGCATACGGACTGGATCTTCGCGGTAACGCGTTTCTGGATCACCCATTAGACGCACTACGCGATTATTAAGATCTTCAATGCCTTGTGCATAGTCAGTTACGGTGAAGTCTTTGACACTGTAGTACAACGCATTAATGGTAAAGTCACGACGTTGGGCATCTTCTTCGATGTTGCCGTAAACGTTATCACGTAGCAACATACCTTCTTCACTGCGAGATGATATTTGTGGCTTTTGCTTATTGTCTTTAGGCGCAACGACTTGTACTGGCGCGTCTGAATGATGGCCACGAAACGTAGCGACTTCAATAATGTCACGTCCAAAAAGAATGTGTGCTAGACGAAAGCGACGGCCGATTAAACGACAGTTACGAAACAGTTTTTTGATTTCTTCGGGGGTTGCATTGGTTGCAATATCGAAATCTTTTGGCTGTTTGTGGAGCAATAAATCGCGGACGCCGCCACCTACAAGGTAAGCGTCGTAACCGGCTTTGTTTAGACGATATAGTACTTTCAGCGCATTTTCGCTGATATCTTTTCGTGAAATGCCGTGCTCTGGGCGTTGGTAAACTTGCAAAGTTTGTTCCTCTGGAACGCGAGTACTACTGTCGCGATTCAATACTTTACGGCAAAAGCTGGCTACTCGATTAAAGATAATACACCCCATTTTGTGCACTTAGTTCAACAAACAGCCGTGTATAATATATCACGGCAGACTATTTTAGAATGCTAGTGTGATAGCAGTTGTCTTTGGTAGCTGCTTAAGCTGCCAATGAGTGATGCCCCACTGTAAAATTTGTTCTACGCTTTCTATGACAAGCTCTGTCGGTGGCGATAAACCTAAAAAGCGTAGCGCTGCCATTAATGCTGGCCGAGGATTGTGTTTATCAATCGCTGGAGCATGGTTTTGTTTCGACAATTTATTACCATTGTCAGTAATGGCGAGCGGTAAGTGTAAATAACTGACTTTAGGATGCCCGAGCTGATGATAAAGACCTATTTGGCGCCCAGTAGGCTCAATTAAATCTGCACCACGTACAACCTCGGTGATCCCTTGTTCGATATCATCTAGCACTACAGCAAGATTATAAGCAAATAAGCCATCGCGGCGACGAATGATAAAATCTTCACTCGCCAATGCTAATGGCAATTCGATACGACCATGTAATAGGTCATCGAAATGGGTTATTGGTGTGTCTACTTGTAATCGAACCGCACCATTGCTGTGCCGTTGATTGAGGGTACGACAGGTACCAGGGTAAAAGCCGCCCGCTTGTTTAATGTCTTTTCGACTGCACTGACAATAGTAGGCATTACCTTGTGCTAACCAAGCTTCAATTTGAGCGTGATAAGCGTCATGGCGTAAACTCTGATACATGATATTGCCATCCCACATAAAGCCAAAAGCTTCTAGTGTGCGCAGAATATCATCAGCGGCCCCTAGCATTTCGCGAGGTGGATCAAGATCTTCGATCCTAACTATCCATTTTCCTTGCTGAGATTTTGCTTGCAGGTAGCTACCGAGAGCAGCAATTAACGATCCGAAATGCAATGGCCCTGAGGGCGACGGTGCAAAACGACCGACATATTGATTCGTGTTAGTCATACATTAATGAACGGTTATAAAATCCAAGTTGATTATTATCTAACTTGGTACGGCAGCGTAAATGTCGCCCAGAGTCAGGGGTAAATATGACAAGATATATTCCCTCCAAACTGAATAAGGCTCTCAGTTTATGAGAGCACTATTCAGTTTGGTGCCTATTTATCTATAACGCAAAGTTATGACTAAACCGGCAGAGCTCGTGCGACATCGGTAAGTAAGTAACCATCAGGTTCGTTACTGTGTGTTATTTCGAGCGCTAGTGTAAACGAAAGAGGGAGCTTACGCTCCCTCTAAAATTAGCTTAACCTGATAAAGACGTAATTAGCCAGCCATTTGCTTTTCTTTGATCTCTGCAAGTGTTTTACAGTCGATGCAAAGATCTGCAGTTGGACGAGCTTCAAGACGACGAATACCAATCTCAACACCACAAGAATCGCAGAAGCCGAAATCATCTTCTTCGATACGCTTCAGTGTTTTGTCAATTTTCTTGATCAGTTTACGTTCGCGGTCACGATTACGAAGTTCAAGACTGAACTCTTCTTCTTGTGCGGCACGATCCACTGGATCGGGGAAGTTAGCGGCTTCATCTTGCATGTGGTTTACGGTGCGATCAACCTCAACGCGAAGTTGGTTACGCCATGCTGATAGAATTTTATGGAAATGCTCTAATTGAGCTTCACCCATGTATTCTTCGCCAGCTTTTTCCTGATAAGGTTCAACCCCAGCAATAGCCAGGATGCCTAGTGATTTTTTAACGTTGGTCTCTGGCATATAGCATCTCCTAATGTACCTAATAACCGTCACTGGTTAATTTTGGGCGGTATCTATACCAGAAAGGTTACCATGTGGCAATTACTGTATTACTTCAATTCTACGTCAATGTGAAGAAAACGGCATTTTTTATGTTGAGTGCTGAAATTGTATACAGTCTTTGAGTTTTATTTCATCAGCATTAATCGTGGCGCGATAGCAAATTATTTCAACCCCAGCGTTGACTGCTTGTTGTAATAATTGTGCGTATTCAGCATCGATATGCTGTGCCACATTAACCTTATTAATCCCAGTATGTAACACCGCAAAAAATAGCACAGCCCGTGATCCTTGTTGTGCCATTTGGGTTAGCTCACGCAGATGTTTTTGACCTCGAATGGTCACCGCATCTGGAAAGTAACCTTGACCATTATCTGCTAATAAGGTCACGCTTTTTACTTCAATATAGCAGCAGGGACGATTTTGTGATTCAAGTAATAGATCTATGCGGCTATTTTCAGTGCCGTATTTTACTTCTGTCCGTAAGCTATCGTAATTTTCGAGCTCAGGTATACGTTGCTGTTCAATCGCTTCTTTAACGAGATGGTTGGCTTGAATAGTGTTAACACAAATCCAGTCATTAGCGGCAGTGTGTGCAAGTTGCCAGCTATTGGGGTATTTACGTTTTTTATTATCCGAGGTTGAATACCATACTGTGGTTCCAGGTTCTGCGCAGCCAGTCATGGCACCAGTATTGGCACAATGAATGGTACGGACTTCACCATTACTGAGTTTGATATCAGCTAAGAAACGTTTGTAGCGTTTGAGCAAAATAGCCGCTTGAAGTGGTGGAGAAAATTTCATTTATGGCCTCGTGTGCAGATTATTATTTTTAGTTGTGACTAGGCTTTCGTTACAATGTGATTTCGTTTGATCATGACATAAGGTGACGCCATTGTCACAACTCCCTATTGACGAGGTTTTAGCGACCTTGTTTAGCGCCTTAACGCGCCATACCCAAGTGATTTTAAAAGCACCACCGGGAGCGGGTAAATCAACTCGGTTGCCATTAGCACTATTAGATCAAGCGCTCATACAAGGGCGGATTATCATGCTTGAGCCGCGACGATTAGCGGCAAGAAATATTGCTGGGTATCTCGCGCAGCAATTGGGGGAGCGTGTTGGTCAAACCATAGGTTTACGAGTTCGAGGCGAAACCAAAGTCAGTGCTCAAACGCGATTAGAGATTGTCACTGAAGGGGTGATGACTCGAATGTTGCAGCATGATCCTGAACTATCTGGAATCGGACTGATTATTTTTGATGAATTTCATGAGCGTAGTATTCACGCCGATACCGCGTTAGCGTTAGCGATTGAAGTCCAACAAGCCCTGCGTGATGATCTGCAATTGTTGGTTATGTCAGCCACACTTGATCACGCAACATTGGCACAATTGCTGCCACAGGCGGCTTATGTTGAATCTCAAGGTCGTTGTTTCCCTGTAGAGTATCGCTATCAGCATGTAAATGATCCTCGAGATGTGATTGAGCAAATGGCTGTAGCGATTAGCCAGTTGCTTAGCCAAGAATCAGGATCAGTGTTAGCATTTTTACCCGGGGTCGGTGAAATAAAACGTTTAGCACAAGCATTAGCGACTCGTTTAACAGCGGCTGATACCCATATCAAAATTTGTCCGTTATATGGTCAGTTACCGATTGAGCAACAACAGCAAGCGATTAATCCCGCACCAGTTGGACAGCGTAAAGTAGTATTAGCGACTAATATTGCTGAAACCAGTTTAACCATTGAGGGTATTCGATTGGTGGTTGATAGTGGCTTTGAACGAATCGCGCAGTGGGAGCCCAAAACAGGCATTAGCCGCTTACAGCAAGTTAGGATAGCCCAATCATCTGCCGAACAGCGAGCAGGGCGTGCAGGACGCTTAGAAGCGGGTATTTGTTTACGAATGTACAGTGAAGAATTACTACAGCGTCAACCAGCAACACCACAACCAGAAATACTACGTAGTGATTTAACCGCGTTGGCAATGGATTTAGTTCAATGGGGCTGTAATGATCCACAAGACTTACAGTGGTTAGATATACCGCCAGCGATTGCTTTACAGCAGTCGCGCCAATTATTGCGCCAATTAGGTGCGATTGATGAGCGTGGTCAACAAACCCAACGCGGCCAATTGATGCAAACTTTAGGTGCCGATCCTCGCCATGGCGCAATGTTAGCGTTTGCTAAACATGCTGTACAGCAGCAAACTGATACGACAATTTTAACCACAGCGGCGATGTTGGTGGCATTACTTGAAGACCCACCACGTGGTATCGATAACCCCGATTTGGCGTTTCAGTTACATTTACTGGAAACCAAAAAACTCGCTAAAAGCCATGCTTATATACAACGATCTCAACAACATCTTGCGACTTTAGGGACGGCTAAAAATAGTGAGTTAAAGGTTAATAATCAGTGGGCCGCGATAGTGTTAGCGGTAGGTTTTCCGGATCGAATCGCACAATCTCGCCCTGATGATGGTCGCTATCAGTTAGCTAATGGCCAAGGGGTAATGCTTGATAGCAGCCAAGGGTTAGCCAACCAACCATTATTAGTGGTGGCTGATGTGGTTAAAACCCGCCAAGGTGATAGTCGAATCTTTTCGGCAATCAGTGCTGATTTAAACGACTTACAACACGCATTGCCAGAATTATTTAATCAATGTGAGTGGCTTGACTGGGACGATAAAAAAGGCCGTTTAAGTGCCGAGCATCGTACCTATTGCGGCAAGTTAATTGTTGCACGTAGCCTCGCGGCAACGCCTGATACAGCATTAGCCAGTGAAGCATTGTTAAATGCGGTTAAGCGTAAAGGGCTGGCAGTGTTAAATTGGACTCCTGCCGCAACGATGTTACTTACTCGTGGTCGTTGTGGCTGCGAGTGGCTACCTGAAATCGATTTTCCGGCATTGGATGAGGCGAGCTTATTAGCTAATGCTGAACAGTGGTTATTGCCGTATCTCAGCGGTATAACCACTTTAAAAGGCCTCCAAAAAGTTAATTTAGTTGCAGTATTGGAAGCGTATCTAGGTTGGACTAAAAAACAACAGCTCGATCAATTATTGCCAACCCATTATCAGGTGCCGACAGGTTCTAAAATTAGTATTCGTTATCAAACTCAACAGCAGCCAGTATTAGCGGTAAAGTTACAAGAAATGTTTGGTGAGCCAACCACGCCAACTATCGCCAATGGCAAAGTAAAGTTAGTCTTAGAATTGTTATCTCCAGCCCAACGTCCGTTGCAGATCACTCAAGATTTAGCTGGATTTTGGCAAGGTTCATATAAAGATGTCCAAAAAGAGATGAAAGGTCGTTATCCCAAACATCCTTGGCCTGATGATCCAGCTAATCACCTTCCAACCCGCAAAATTAAAAAATACCTTTAGCAACGCTAAACAAGACAGATACCTGTATATATAATCAGTTATAGTTGTTAAGATTTTACTAATTTGAATTATAAAAGCAGAGCCAGATTATGGTCTCTGCTTAAATATAGGAATGACGGTAGTTGATGCATTATGAGTAAGTTGCCACAGCCCCCTAAACCACAGCAGAAGAAACCTGCCGCTGCACGCAAAAAGGCCGCTGTAAAACCAACTGCTAAAAAACAGCCTGCTAAAAAATCGGCGCCCAAAAAAGCCGCATCTAAAAAAAGTGCCACTAAAAAATCCGTTGGCTCTCATCCATGGCTACGCAAGCTTGGCGGTTTAGTATTTAAAATGACCTTAGTGGTAGTGGCTATTTTATTAATGATCGGTATTTATTTAGATACCGTGGTGCGTAATAAAATGGATGGCCCAATTTGGGATTTACCCTCTGTTGTGTATGGCCGAGTATTAACCTTACATCCAGGCCAAGCGATCGCTATCAGTGATGTGCGACGAGAGTTAGATGTACTGCAATATCATAAAGTACGGAGCCCACAACGGATGGGTGAGTACTCTGCCTCTTCAACTCGAATCGAGTTAATTCGACGCCCATTTAAATTTGTTGATGATCCGCAACCACAACGACATGTGATGCTGACTTTTGCCGGCACTCAATTAATCTCTATTGTTGATGTTACGACTAAACAACAATTAACAACCTTAAAAATTGAGCCGAAGTTACTTGGTATGTTGGGTCTTACGGGTAATGAGCAACGGATTTTCATGGCGCGAGATCAATTTCCTCCATTGTTGATTGACGCCTTGTTAACCACAGAAGATCGTGATTTTTATCAGCATGATGGTGTATCGCCGTTGGCAATTTTGCGAGCGATGGTAGTGAACCTTAAAGCGGGTCATACCGTACAAGGGGGCAGTACTTTGACTCAGCAATTGGCGAAAAATTTATTTTTAAGTCGTGAGCGTAGTTTGTGGCGAAAAGTACGTGAAGCATATATCGCGGTAATTATTGATCATCGTTACAGTAAAGACCGAGTGTTAGAAGCGTATTTAAATGAAATTTACCTTGGTCAAAATGGCGCTAAAGAAGTGCATGGTTTTCCATTGGCGGCGCGATTTTATTTTGGGCGTCCATTAGAGGAATTGCGCGTTGATCAACTGGCAATGTTAGTTGGAATGGTGAAGGGACCCTCGCAATTTAATCCGTGGCGTCATCCAGAACGAACCTTGAAACGTCGTGATCTCGTGTTGATGTTGTTGTTAAAAAATAACTACCTTACTGGAGCTGAATATGAACAAGCCGTTTCAGAACCATTAGGTATTCAAAAAACAGCTAAGATAGCCAGCCGTCAACCGGCTTACTTTCAACAGTTACAGCGTGAATTACAGCAAGACGTTGGTGATATTTACAAATCAGGCAAAGGGCTACGTATTTTCAGTACTCTTGATCCTGTTTCTCAACAAGCAGCTGAAAAAGCTATTGCAGCAATGGTGCCACGGTTAAATAAAAAGGCTGGCGTTAAAGTTGAAACCGCGATGGTAGTGGTTGATCGTCAATACGGTGCTGTACGCGCGCTGATTGGCGGTAGTCGTCCAGGTTATGCCGGTTTTAATCGCGCTCTGGATGCCAGTCGTCAAATTGGCTCGTTAGCTAAACCGGCAGTTTATTTAGCGGCGCTGAGTCAACCACAAAAATTTAGCTTAGCAACCACACTTAGCGATCAGGCGATTGTGTTAAAAGGTAGCAAAGGCACGTCGTGGCGGCCAAGAAACTATGATCGTAAGTTCCGCGGTCAGGTACCGTTATATTATGCATTAGCGCATTCGTTAAATGTACCAACAGTGAACTTAGGATTAAAGGTTGGACTGGGCACTGTGATTAATACGATGGCTAAGTTAGGGGTTAATCGTGATGAAGTGCCACGTTTACCATCGATATTATTAGGGGCATTTAGTTTATCACCGTTTGAAGTTGCACAAATGTTCCAGAGCATTACCAATAATGGCCGCAAAGCGCCGTTATATAGCCTTGATGCGGTGGTTGATAGTAAAGGGCGAGTGCTATACCAACATCAGTCTGACATCGAACAAGTTGTTCCAGAGCAAGCCGCTTGGTTAACAACTTATGATATGAAAAAAGTGGTTAGCCAAGGTACTGCGCGTTTTTTACAGAGTAAATTTAGCGCCGCTAAACTGGCAGGTAAAACTGGTACCACCGATAATAACCGTGATAGTTGGTTTGCAGGCGCTGATGGACGAGAAGTTGGTGTGGTTTGGGTTGGGCGTGATGATAACACTCCAGTGCGTTTAACTGGCTCTAGCGGCGCGCTACGGGTTTATGCTGATTACCTTGCTCGTCGTCAACCGTTACCGTTAAATATCGGCTGGCCGCCTTATATCACGACGGTTAAGTACCAACGGACAGCCAATGGTAGTTTACAGTTTGACTGTGATGGTAATGTTTCACTGCCAGCGTGGGATAACAATGGCGATTTAAAAGCGAAATGCCAGGATAGTCAGCCTGCAACGTGGATTAAACATATGTTTGCGGGTTAAAGAGTAGAAGCGAGTTTTCGAGGGGCGAGGAAGATCTGAAGCAAAAGATAGGCTAGAACAAGGACGAGGTTACGGGGAGTGAGGAAGAGCAGTTGTAAGTAATGAGATGACTGTTGACAACGTGTTGAGGGTGTTGAAAAATTTCGAACCCTCGAACCCTCGAACCCTCGAACCCTCGAACCCTCGAACCTTTTATTCAGACGAAAAAAAGCCTCATCAAAGATGAGGCTTTCAAAAGATGGTGCCGACTACCGGAGTCGAACTGGTGACCTACTGATTACAAGTCAGTTGCTCTACCTACTGAGCTAAGTCGGCACGCTAAATTCTTTTTAAATAATGAGATAACTCATTATCTTTAATATGGTGCCTCGAGGCGGAATCGAACCACCGACACGAGGATTTTCAATCCTCTGCTCTACCGACTGAGCTATCGAGGCAACGGAGCGCATTAAAAAGGTTTTTAGCCTTGTCGTCAATGGTTTTTTTTCAAATAGTTATCAAGATTATCTTTTTTGCACTGATTGCTGTTATTTTGCACTTAATTGTTGGTTTTTCCGGTATTTGTCCGTCACTACGAGAGGCGTTCATGATGAGGTGAAAGTTTTACGAAAATAATATTTGATAAAAATTAGTGGTGGTATACAAGTCTAATTTATCGTCATTCCCTACAGTGAATGCCCACGAGGGCGATAGGGAATCTACTATTCGCGTGTTGTAGATTGATTATTTTAGCTGATGTCTTTTAGGCTCAATAACGCTGTGAATAGATCACGGATAGCCCTCGTACCTCAGCTTCCGAGATGACGGATAATAGGCCGTGTTATTCTTATTTGGTTCCCTCTACTGGACTTGAACCAGTGACATACGGATTAGCTGTCCGCCAAGCTTCTCATAAAGTGTCGCCAACTGAACGAAGAGGGAATTATTGAGAGGGTATAAGAGCCTGATCAATGCAGTTTTGTTTTGCCAAAATCCAGACGTAAAAAAGCCCGCAATTGCTTGCGGGCTTTCTTATTTGGCTCCCTCTACTGGACTTGAACCAGTGACATACGGATTAACAGTCCGGCGTTCTACCAACTGAACTAAGAGGGAATAGATTTTATCGTTGCTTGGCACCACACTTCAGAAAGAGAAGAAATGGTGCCTCGAGGCGGAATCGAACCACCGACACGAGGATTTTCAATCCTCTGCTCTACCGACTGAGCTATCGAGGCAACGGGGCGCTATTAAAAGGGTTTTGAGCCTTTTCGTCAACCCTTTTTTTAATAAAAAATGATTATTATGTTCGAATGTTGGCTTTTTGTTCGTTATGGTGTGATTTTTTACTTTTTTTAATGTTTTCCGCCGTTTGAGTTACGGCGGAATATCTCTTTGATCTCAATATTATTTTGTTGGTGGTGTATAACCATCAATCACCACATCTTTACCTTCAAACAAAAAATTCACCATTTCAGTCTCAAGTAATTGGCGATGTTCTGGGTTCATCATATTAAGTTTTTTTTCATTAATCAGCATAGTTTGTTTTGCTTGCCACTGTGCCCATGCTTGCTTTGACACAGTATCAAAAATACGTTGACCAAGTTCGCCTGGGTATAATTGAAAATCTAGACCTTCAGCATCTTGCTGTAGACGGACACAAAAAACAGTACGGCTCATGGGATATTCCTTATGCATTGATTATTTAAGCTACGACAACAGTCGTCGTAACTTATAATTGCTGTATTTATAACAATAGTTATACCAGAGTAGGCAAGTAGCGGCTAGGGTCGAAAATGGAATAAAAACCGCGTAATCACTATGGATTACGCGCTAAAAAAGGATTAATGGGCGTTTAACATCGCTAAGGTGATAGCCACTGAATTATCTGCCGTTATTTGTTTTAATTTAGGGTAATCAAAATGTGCCGAGCCATCAGCTTTATCTGAAATAGTGCGAATTACAACAAATGGTTTATTAAACATAAAGGCGACTTGTGCGACTGCTGCTCCTTCCATTTCAATGGCCATCGCATTGAATTCATTATGAATAAAGTTCACTTTTTGTTTATTAGCAATAAATTGATCGCCGGTAGCAATAATACCTTTAAAAACTTTTTGTTGGCCAATCACTTGCTGTGCAGCTGTAAATGCTTGAGTTGTTAGTTCACTATTGGCATAAAAATAGCGGTCATCAAACCCGTCCATGTGACCAGGCTTTTGACCAAATACAGTTAAATCAACATCATGTTGAACCAAGGCGGTTGAGATCACGACATCTGTTGGTGACAGTTGAGGCGCAGCTGCCCCAGCAATGCCTGTAAAAATTAACTTATCAACCTTAAACTCACGAATTAGGGTTGTCGTGGTTACTGCGGCATTGACTTTACCGACTCCTGAACGGGTCACAATGACTGAATGTGAGCCAATATTACCTTGATAATAGCGATGTTGGCCGATGGTGATAGTTTGTTTATTTTTAATGTGTGGCAGTAAATTGGTGATTTCAGCATCCATTGCCCCAACGATAGCAATCGTTTGCGTGGCGGAGGCAAAAAAAGAGCAACTAGCTAGAACGGCAGCGAATAAATATGCGATTTTTTTCATAAGGTAAGTGAATAAATAAGAATATTAGAAGGCCGCGATAGTAACTAGTTACATTTTAAAATGACACTACAAATGGTGTATTGTGAGCATAAAAATGTAACTAGTGATAAACCTATTTATTATTGGGGGTATAGCAAACTCTCAAGGATCTTTTGCACAGGGGCTGCAAGGCCAATCTTGGCTGGATCATGCAGATCATACCATTGTCCTTGACGTTGATGGATAACATCAGGCATTTGGTTCAAGGTGAACAATATCGGTACGATATCAAGGTGGTAATGGCTAAATGTGTGCCGAAACGCGATCAATTGCTGTTGGTTGGTGATCATTGTTTGTGGCTGCCCCAGTTGCTGCAACAACAAATCTTCAAGATCATCAGTGTCATGTTGTGGAAAGCACCATAAGCCGCCCCAAATACCGCTTTGTGGTCGTTGTTCTAACCAGACTTTGTCGCCATAACGTAAAATGGCGAACCAAGTTTGTTTTTCTGGCATCACTTTTTTGGGTTTCTTACCTGGAAATTCTGTTTGGCGTTGTTGCGCTTTGGCAAGGCATTGAGCTTCAATTGGGCATAAATCGCATTTAGGTTTGCTACGAGTACAAATCATAGCGCCCATATCCATCATCGCTTGGTTATAACGTTCAACACCAAGTGCGGGAGTATTTGCAGTGGCGATTTCCCATAAGGCATTTTCAACCGGTTTTTTACCAGGCCAACCTTCAATTGCATAGCAGCGGGCAAGAGTACGTTTAACATTGCCATCTAAAATCGGGTGGTGTTGTTTTAATGATAGCGATAATACCGCGCCAGCAGTTGAACGTCCGATGCCTGGCAGTGCTTCTACTTCTTCAATCGTGGTAGGAAATTCACCATTATGTTGAGCTACAATTAATTGTGCAGCTTTGTGAAGGTTACGAGCGCGCGCGTAATAGCCTAACCCCGTCCATAAATGGAGTACTTCATCTTGTTCTGCGGCGGCAAGATCTGCCACCGTCGGGAAGCGAGTCATAAAGCGTTCAAAGTAAGGGATCACGGTGGCAACTTGGGTTTGTTGCAACATGATTTCTGATAACCATACTTTGTAAGGGGTCTTTTGGTGCTGCCATGGTAGGGTTTTACGGCCAAATTTATCATACCACGCTAAAATAGCGTCGGAAAAAGCTGTACTCACGGTGGGCTCACTTTACTCTATAGACATTAAAAAATGTCATGTTGCGCTTTATTATGGAATGAGCTTGCGGAAAGTTGGAGTCCGTGGGGACGATCCCTTATACTGCAAGCCATCGATGTAATGGCGTCTATAATGACGTTATTGACTATGATTGCATCATAAATTGGCTATTGTCACAATTGATAGACTTGAATTGAGTCTATAACTTTGGATAATGCCACTCCGTTTCTTTTTTTGTTTGGATAGTTAGCATGAGCGAAGTTTCAAAAAAGTCAGGTGACGTAACCCTGACTGAATTTACCGATGAAGGCAAAATGGTTCGTAAGATCCGCAGTTTTGTTCGTCGTGAAGGCCGTTTAACCAAAGGTCAAGAGCATGCGATCGAAAAGAACTGGCCAGCTATGGGTATTGATTTCGCCACTGAAATGCTGGACTGGACACAAGTCTTTAATCGTGAAGCGCCAGTTGTATTAGAAATTGGTTTTGGCATGGGTGCATCATTGGTTGAAATGGCACAAGCTGCGCCACAGAAAAACTATGTTGGTATTGAAGTACATACACCAGGTAGTTGGTCATTGTTTGATGGGCGCAGAAGCGGCTAATTTAACCAACCTTCGCGTAATGTGTCATGACGGTGTTGAAGTGTTTGAACACATGATCCCTGATGGCAGCCTTGATATGGTGCAATTGTTCTTCCCTGACCCATGGCATAAAGCGCGTCACCATAAGCGTCGTATTGTTCAACCAGAATTTGCTCAAATGCTACGTAAGAAACTTAAAATTGGTGGTATTTTCCATATGGCAACGGATTGGGAAAATTACGCAGAGCATATGGTAGAAGTGATGGATGCTGCGCCTGGTTATAAAAATACAGCAACTGATGGTGCTTACATTGCACGCCCAGAAGATCGTCCTTTAACTAAGTTTGAAGCACGTGGTCATCGCCTAGGTCATGGCGTATGGGATATGAAGTATATGCGTACTGAATAATTGCAGACATTGCTGTGACAATCGATTAGGGTGACAGCAGTTATTGCGTTATCTATTTAGAAAGCCAACTTTTGTTGGCTTTTTTGTTATTGGAGATGAAGTATATGAAGCCAACAGAAACCTTGCTCAATGGCATTTTAGATGAAGTTAGACCTTTGATTGGTCAAGGAAAAGTGGCTAATTATATTCCTGCTTTAGCTGAAGTGCCTGCCAGCAAATTAGGCATCGCTGTGTGTTATAACGATGGTGAAATCATTCAAGCTGGCGATAGCCAAGAAAGCTTTTCTATTCAATCGATCTCCAAAGTATTATCGCTAACTTTAGCAATGGCACTCTATGAGCCGGATGAATTATGGGCTCGAGTCGGTAAAGAGCCGTCTGGTCAGGCGTTTAATTCAATGATTCAGCTTGAATTAGAAAACGGTATTCCGCGTAATCCGTTTATTAACCCTGGCGCAATAGTTATTTCTGACATGCTTTATAGTCGGTTGTGTGCACCGCAATATCGAATGCTGGAATTAGTGCGTGAATTATCCTGTAACCCACAGATTGTATACGACAAAATTGTGGCTAACTCTGAAATGCAGCACAGTGATCGTAATGCCTCAATTGCCTATTTAATGCGTTCATTCGGCAATTTTAATAATGAAGTTATGCCGGTGCTTAATAACTACTTTAGCTACTGTGCCTTAAAGATGAGTTGTGTCGATCTTGCTCGGACATTTTCTTATTTAGCAAATAAAGGTCAGCCTTTAGGTGCAAAAACGCCAATTATTAGCCAAACTCAAAGTAAGCATATAAATGCATTGCTTGCGACATGTGGGCTATATGATGGCGCCGGGGAGTTCGCTTATCGCGTTGGTATGCCGGGGAAATCAGGAGTTGGTGGTGGCATTGTTGCGATTGTACCAGGAGAAATGACCATTGCTGTATGGTCACCAGAATTAGATCAATCGGGTAATTCTTTGGTAGGCACTGCGGCATTAGAAAAATTATCAGCTCGGATTGGACGGTCTATTTTTTAGTGGGTATCTGTTGAGGCAATATGTCGCTACCCACTATGGACAGGGAAGTGGGGTATTGTTGATGAAGATTAAACTTTATATAAAAAATGGGTGTGGATTATTAATCGGACTAAGTATCAGCTCAGCAGTTGCAGCGGTTGAGTGTCAGCCGTTATGGCATAACAACCTGAGTTTTACCGATGAAAAATTAATTTTAGAGCACGAAACGCAGACGTTTACGATTAAAGATAATGGTCAGCTTTATTTTGATATTCATAAAGTAAATTTGAATCCTGAGCAAAGCCACCTATTGGCGCAATATTATCAAATAATCGCTACTGATTTACCGTATGTATTATCTCATGGTCAGCGAATTGATACTCAGTTATGTGATTTTGCTGCGGTACGTATTGATCAAGAAAATCAAATTCGACAACATATTCCAGCATTGAAAAATTGGCATAGCGTTAGTTTAGAATAATGCTGCGATTTTTTGATGGAACATAATTTGATGGTAGACAGTAAAAAAGCGATTCACAGTGGTGAGATCGCTTTTTTTGAGGCTGGGTTTTGATAACCAATAATAGGGCTTAATTACTCATCATCTTCAACAAAAGCCGCCAATAAGTCATTTAAAAATAATTTTCCGTGTTCAGTGATCTGCCATTGATCGCCATTATCGAGTAAATAATTTTGCTCGATTGCCCAATCGATATTAGCTTCAATTGTCGATAGAGGTAGGCCTGTACGATCGATGAAGTCTTGTTTTGGACAGGCTTCTAATAATCGAAATCTATTCATGAAAAACTCAAACGGTCGTTCATTATCGGCAACAGCTATTTGCTGGCTTAAATAGGGTTTATCAGCTTGTAAATATCCACGCGGATGTTTCACTTTGACGGTGCGAATGATACGACCATCATCAAAGCTGATCTTGCCATGGGCACCACAGCCAATACCTAAGTAATCACCAAAACGCCAATAATTAAGATTATGTTGGCATTGCTTATCGGGTTTGCTGTAGCCAGATATTTCATATTGTTGATAACCAGCGGCGGTTAATAGTGCATGACCCTGCTCAAAAATATCCCATAAATCATCGTCATCAGGCAATGTTGGTGGTTTTGAGTAATAGAGAGTATTCGGTTCAATGGTCAGTTGATACCAAGATAAATGCGGGGGATCAAGTGCGATCGCTTGCTTGAGATCACTGATCGCATCAGCGATAGATTGATCGGGTAGTCCATGCATGAGATCAGTATTAAAACTGTTTAATCCGGCTGATTTAGCCAGTTCAATTGCTTTAATTGCTTCTTGGCTACCATGAATACGGCCTAAACGCTGTAATTTGTCATTTTGGAAACTTTGAATACCAATCGAAATTCGGTTGACACCTGCTTGGCGATAACCCTCAAAACGTCCTGCTTCAACAGTGCCAGGGTTAGCTTCCATAGTGATTTCAATATTGTCACTAAATGGAATGCGCGCTTCAATTGCCGTTAATAAGCGACCAATTTCAGAGGGTGAGATTAAACTTGGCGTACCACCACCAATAAAAATTGAATGCAGTGGTCGTTGACCGTTGATTAATTGGTATGCCATCAGATCTGTTTCTAGATCGTCAATTAATGCATCAATATAATCCAGTTCTGGCAATTCAGTTTTTAGCGCGTGCGAATTAAAGTCGCAATAGGGGCATTTTTGGACACACCAAGGAATGTGAACATATAAGCTGAGTGGTGGAGGAACAAGCATTAGTTAGCCTTTAGTGCACTGAAAAGTTGTTGGAGCGCTTTACCACGGTGTGACAGTTGCTTTTTGCGACTCGGATCTAACTGTGCTGAAGCACATTGATCTTCAGGTACCCAGAAAATTGGATCATAGCCAAAACCATTATCACCATGACGTTCAGTTAAAATGCTGCCTTCCCATGAACCATGACACACTAACGGTGTTGGATCATTTTCATGGCGCATCATCACTAATACACAATGGAAACGGGCGCTGCGTTGTGCTTCAGGAACGCCGTCCATTGCTGCTAATAGCTTATCAATATTTTCCGCATCAGTAGCACCTTCACCGGCAAATCGTGCCGAGTAGATACCAGGAGCACCGTTAAGGAAATCAACTTCAAGACCAGAATCATCAGCAATCGCAGCGCAGCCCGTTTCTTTAGCAGCATGACGCGCTTTGATGATTGCATTTTCAATGAAAGTGGTCCCCGTTTCTGCCACTTCTGAAACGTTAAAATCGCTTTGAGCGACGACATCAAACCCAAAGTCAGCAAGTAGGGAAGCCATTTCTTTTACTTTGCCTTGATTACCTGTAGCCAGTACCAGTTTGCTCATATTGAATGCCTTTTGAAAACGTTAATGCGTTAATGATCGCTATGATAGCCGTTGTGGGAATAATAACAAACTAGCGCACTCAGTGAGGCTATTTTATTGGGGATTCTTGCATATAAAAAAAAGCGAATATCGGTAGGATATTCGCTTTTTAAGTTGACAGTTGTTGGTTGAAGTTATTGCATTAGGCTCGCAATCGGTTCGGGGATCTGTTTAGGATCCTCAATCCGTATTTGCTTGTGACGGCCTTGAAAGCCTTTTTCGACATGCACTAAACCTTTAGCAACTTTGAACTGTTTCGCCAAAAATTTAGCTAAATGAGCATTAGCTTTACCGTCAACAGGGGGAGCTGTAATGGCAATTTTTACTTCATCGCCATGTAAGCCAACAATTTGATCGCGACTGGCTTTAGGTTGGATGTACAGTCTAATCACGACATCATCCCCTTGGCGACAGACAGCGTTGGTACTCATAATTGGAACCAAATCGGCCCAATTAAATCACCCATCAAGTAATTAGCAAACTGTAATCCTAAGAAGATAACCAGAATACTTAAATCTAAGCCACCCATCGCTGGTAGAACGCGACGAATCGGTGCCATTAGTGGTTCAGTTAATTGATGCATGACATATTCCATTGGGCTACGGCCTTGGCTTACCCAACTTAGAATGGCACGAATCAATAGCACCCAGAATAATAATCCGCCAGCTGCTTTAACGAGTGCCAGTAAACCTAGAAGTAAGAAACTTGGGCTAAAGGCAAAAGCACCACCCGTTAACGCCAGTTGTAGCAGAATAAATTTAGCGACACACAATAGGTAACCAAATAAAATGGTTGCCATATCGACAGAGCCAATTGATGGGATCACACGACGTAATGGCGCTACAACCGGTTGGGTTGCTTTAACAATAAACTGTGAGAACGGGTTGTAAAAATCTGCGCGTGACCATTGAAGCCATACACGGAGTAACACAATCATGATGTACAGATCAAAAACTGTGGAGATTAAAAAAGCCAGTGAATTCATAATTAAACCTTAAAACAATTGTTCCATTTCTTGAGCACGAGCAACCGCAGCTTGCATTGCTTTAGCGACTATTTCTGTTAAATGATGGTTGTTGAACGTATTAATCGCTTCTGCGGTAGTACCGCCTTTAGAAGTCACTTGCTGGCGTAATGTGGCAAGATCCGTTTCAGGATTTGCTTGCACCATTTCCGCCGCGCCTAATGCAGTTTGTTGAACTAACAATCGTGCTGTTTGTTCATCAAAACCTTGCGCCATTGCTTGTTGTTGGATTGCTTCCATAAACAAGAAGAAGTAAGCGGGCGCACTGCCTGCTGCGGCAATGATACCATTGATATCTGCTTCTTGTTTAACCCAGCAAATTTCACCAACGGCTTGTAATAACTGGCTGGCAAAATGATGATCTTGCGGTGCTAATGTTGAATCTGCATATAATCCACTCATGCCTTTACCGATTAATGCTGGTGTATTTGGCATTACTCGTACTAAGTGCAGTTGGCTATCAAGCATGGTTGCTAATCGAGCACAGCTAATACCAGCAGCAATGGAGATCACTAATTTATTACTGAAATCGATCGCTTGCAATGGTAAACATACTTCGGCCATTAATTGTGGTTTCACCGCGAGTACCACGACATCTGCTTGTTGAGCTGCACGTAGGTTGTCACTGTCGGTATGAATTCCAAAATCATGCTTTAGCGGTGCTAGACGGGTTTCACTGGGAGCTGTCGCAGTAATTTTATTGGCATCATAACCGCTGGCTATTAGTCCAGCGATAATTGAACGTGCCATATTACCGGCACCGATAAAGGCGATAGAACGCTGTTCCATGTAATATCCTTTGCTGTTGGTACGACACGCAAATAGGTCGCTGAGTCGTGGACCGTTATTTTAAATTATTATTAAGCTTGGCTGCCATAGTTTCGCGCACCAAACAGTGCTGTACCAATGCGCACCATAGTACTACCTGCTGCAATAGCGGCTTCCATATCACCACTCATTCCCATCGATAACGTATCAAGTTGAGGGTGGTGTGGTTTAAGTAGTGCGTGTAAATCCGCCAGCTTCTTAAAAGCCGCGAATTGGCTATCATAATCGGTTTCGGGTTGTGGGATCGACATTAATCCACGTAAAACTAATTGCGGCATGGTCGCAATTGCTGCTGCTAGCTCGACAACTTCATCAGCATTAACTCCTGATTTACTCGCTTCACCACTGGTGTTGACTTGCAATAACACATTTAGTGGTGCCATTGTTGTTGGGCGTTGTTCATTTAAGCGAGTGGCAGTTTTAAGGCGATCAATCGAATGAACCCAATCAAAATGCTCGGCAATTGGGCGCGTTTTATTGGACTGGATTGGTCCAATAAAATGCCACACTAATTGTTTTGCGGCAGGGTGGTTCGCAAAATAATTAACTTTATCTACCCCTTCCTGAACATAGTTTTCACCAAAAGCAAAGAGGCCTGCATCAATCGCTTGTTCGATCGCGGCGACGGGCTTGGTTTTGCTGACAGCTAACAGTTGCACTGAATCGGTGGCTCTGCCGCATTTTTTTGTTGCTAGTGCCATCTCATTGATGACCTGTGTAATATTTTGCTTAATACTGTTCATAATTGATTCTTGAGGAAAATGTATGGATATCACCGAATTACTCGATTTTAGTGTAAAGCATAACGCATCAGATCTGCACCTATCTGCGGGCGTTCCACCAATGATAAGAGTTGATGGTGATGTGAGAAAGCTCAGTTTACCAGCTTTAGATCATAGCGAAGTGCATCGACTAATATTTGATATTATGAACGATGCTCAGCGTCGAGAGTATGAAGAAAAATTAGAAGTCGATTTTTCTTTTGAATTACCCGGCACGGGTCGCTTCAGGGTTAATGCCTTTCATCAGTCGCGTGGTTGTTCTGCTGTGCTACGAACCATTCCCGTTCAGATACCTACTTTAGCATCACTAAATGTACCAGAAGTTTTTTATGATATTGCTCAGCTGAATCGTGGATTGGTGCTGGTTACTGGCGCGACCGGCTCAGGTAAATCAACCACCATCGCCGCTTTAGTAGATTACATCAATAGTAACTATCAACGCCATATCTTGACCATTGAAGATCCAATCGAATTTGTACATACCAGTAAAAGCTGTTTGATTAACCAACGTGAAGTACATCGCGATACGTTGAGCTTTCAAAATGCATTGCGCTCATCATTACGCGAAGATCCAGATGTGATAGTCGTCGGGGAGTTACGCGATCAAGAAACCATTAGTTTAGCGTTAACCGCAGCTGAAACTGGCCATCTGGTATTAGGGACATTACATACCAGTTCAGCGGCGAAAACGGTTGATCGCATTATTGATGTTTTTCCTGGAAGTGATAAATCGATGGTGCGTTCAATGTTATCGGAATCATTGCGCGCTGTGGTGGCACAACATCTTTTGAAATGCACTTCAGGTGGGCGAGTAGCATGCCATGAAGTGATGATGGCAACCCCTGCGATTCGAAATTTAATTCGTGAGGATAAAATTGCTCAGATGTATTCGATGATCCAAACCGGCTCATCAGTTGGAATGCAAACCATGGAGCAAAGCGTAAAAATGCTGGTGGCACAAGGTATGGTTGAGGCAGAAGAAGGGCGGCGTATTCTTGATAGCAGCAAACGTGGCTTTTAAAGAAAAGGATAATTGCATGACTTTAGATGACATCCTTGAGCAAATGGTTGCTAAAAAAGCCTCTGATTTATATATCACGGTTGATGCTGCGTGTTTATTAAAAATTGATGGCAATCTGCATGACGTTGGAGAAACGTTAACTCGTCATCGGGTTGATAGTTTGTTTGATCAAGCAATGGATGCCAGCTTGCGACAAGAATTTATCAGTACTAAAGAAGCCAACTTTGCCCTCGTACGTAATGCGTTTCGGTTTCGTGTCAGTGCGTTTTGGCAACGAGAATTACCCGGGATGGTGATCCGTCGCATTGAAACTCAAATCCCACAAATGAATGATTTACAGTTACCGATTGATATGGAGCGGCTAGCGTTATCAAAACGTGGCTTAGTATTAATTGTCGGAGCTACTGGTTCGGGTAAATCAACCTCGATGGCTGCAATGATAGGTTACCGTAATCAGCACCGTAGTGGCCACATTTTAACGGTTGAAGATCCGATTGAGTTTGTTCATAAACATGACAAATGCATTATCACCCAGCGTGAAGTTGGGCTTGATACTGCCAGTTATGAAGTGGCATTAAAAAATTCATTACGCCAAGCACCAGACATGATTGTGATCGGTGAAATTCGTACATCTGAAACGATGGAATACGCGATGAATTTTGCTGAAACAGGACATTTATGCATAGCAACCTTGCATGCTAATAATGCTAATCAGGCATTAGAGCGTATTTTGCATTTAGTCCCCAAAGATCGCCGTGAGCAATTTTTGTTTGATTTATCACTGAATCTTAAATGTATTTTGGCGCAGCAGTTGGTTGCCGATGCTAATGGTATCGGCCGTCATGGAGTCTATGAATTATTGCTTAATACGCCGCGAGTTGCTGATCTTATTCGACGTGGCGATCTGCATGAAATTAAAGATGTGATGGCAAAATCGGCACAGGCGGGAATGATAACTTTTGATCAATCACTGTATGCGTTATTTAGTGAAGGTAAAATCAGAGAGCAAGATGCGCTTCATCATGCCGACTCTGCTAATGACTTACGATTGATGATCAAGGTCGGTGATCCAGCGGCTAAACCATTAAATAGTTTAGCGGGTGTAACGTTAGATAAATAATAAAGACCATGATGATCCTTTTGCAAAAGGATCATCATAGTAAAATTGCCAATCATTAATGCTAATTAATAATAATATTGTAACTGATTGGTTTTTTAGGTTTTTTATTTTTAAGGGAATAAACAAAATTAGAAGGGTGAGTTTTTGGGTTTAAATGATCCAAAAGCTGTACAAGCTGATCAAGAGAGAGATAATGCGGCTTGATAACAAGACGAAACGCTTACAGAAAAGTAGCGTCAGCTTTATGATGATCTTATGATTGAAAGCTGTACAGCAAAAAAAAAGACAAGCTTCCAGCGGGAGCTTGTCTTTTTTATTATTGTTTTTTAGTTGCGGTGGTGATGGAAAAAAGTTGTTTATTAAGCGCCGTATTGACGTTCAAACCAGCTTTCTAAAATCACTACCGCAGATTGTGAATCAATATTACCTTTACTTAATGAGCGATAACCACCACGTTCAAATAAGTCAGCTTTGGCTTCAACAGTACTTAAACGTTCATCGTGTAATTCGACTGCATAACCAAATCGACCATGAATACGGTTAGCAAATTTTTTGGCACGTGGCGCTATGGTTTCTAGCTCTTTGCCTTCGAGATCTAATGGTAAGCCGACGACGATTAAATCTGGCTGCCACTCTTTAAGGATTTTTTCAATATCATCCCAATTAGGAATGCCATCTTTGGCTTTTAAAGCAGCCAGCGGACTGGCTGTGCCTGTGAGTTCTTGGCCGATAGCAACACCAATACTTTTGGTGCCGTAATCAAAGCTTAATACGCTGCGAGATTGACTCATGCATGACCTATATCTGAAGACAGATTCGCGGGGCTAATACCCAATATTGCCATGGCTTGTTGCCAGCGCTGATCTATCGGAGTGGAAAAAATTATGTTGCTATCAGCTTCAATAGTGAGCCAATTATTATTGGCTAATTCTTGCTCCAGTTGACCCACATCCCAACCTGCATAACCGAGCGCGACAATAAATTGTTGTGGCGCTTGCTGAGTGCCGAGTTGGGCTAAAATATCTAAGGATGTGGTGACAGCAAGTTGAGGAGTGATAGTAATACTAGAGTTATAATCAGCTTGAATAGTGTGTAATACAAAGCCGCGATCTTCGGCCACTGGACCACCATTGAGAACCGGATATTCAATACTCAAAGGGTCAATTAAAGGCTGTGTGCGTTCGATCTCAATTTGCTCAAGCATATCGGCAATTGAGATTTCAATTGGTTGATTAATGATAATGCCCATTGCACCTTCATCATTATGCTCACAAAGATAAATCACACTGCGTTTGAAATTTGGATCTTGCATAGTGGGCATCGCCACTAAAAAGTGATTAGTCAGATTCATTTACAACACCATTAAATACACGTCAGCACCGATGATGGTGTTGATAGTAAAAAGCAGCGATAAAATATAATCGCTGCGTTCTTGGTTTGATTATGGCTGATGTTTAGCGCTTAGGTGATCTTAGTTAGCGTTAATACGGCGCTCAATCGCATCCATTAATTTACCCGTGATTGAAATATCAAACGCGGCTTCAATTTCACAAATACAAGTTGGGCTAGTAACGTTAATTTCAGTTAGCTTGTCGCCAATCACATCAAGACCTACAAAGATTAAGCCTTTCTCTTTTAAAATAGGCGCTACTGTTTCGGCAATTTTACGATCGGTGTCGCTAATTGGGCGTGCTTCACCACGACCGCCTGCAGCAAGGTTACCGCGCGTTTCACCTTTAGCTGGAATACGTGCTAGGCAGTATGGCATTGGTTCGCCGTCAACCACTAAAATACGCTTATCACCGTTACTGATATCAGGCACGAAAGTTTGTGCCATGCAGTAGTTTTCACCCATTGCTGTTAGTGTCTCAATGATCACTGATACGTTAGGATCATTTTTCATCACTCGGAAGATCGATGAGCCACCCATACCATCAAGTGGTTTTAAGATCACATCACCGTGCTGTTGGTGGAAAGCTTTCAGTTTGTCAGCACGACGAGTAACAAGCGTGGTTGGCGTTAGTTCTGGAAACCATGCCGTAAATAATTTTTCATTACAATCACGTAGGCTTTGCGGTTTATTAACGATTAAGGCACCGTTATCTTCTGCACGCTCAAGAATGTAAGTTGCATAAATGTATTCAGTATCAAAAGGAGGATCTTTACGCATTAATACCGCATCAAGATCCGCCAGCGGGATCTCTTGTTCATTATGGAATTCAAACCAGTCGTTTGGATCTTTTTTTACAGTTACAGTGCGAGTACGTGCAATCGCGACACCTTGCTCTAAAGAAAGATCACTCATTTCCATGTAGTGTAATTCCCAACCACGACGTTGTGCTTCCATCATCATGGCAAAGGTCGAATCTTTTTTGATATTGATAGACTCGATAGGGTCCATCACTATACCTAGCTTGATCATTGTTTTCTCCTGATTACTTAGCCTAGATCACCAAAGCGAACTTGTAGTGCGGTAATGGCTGTCATTGCGGTAGTCTCAGTGCGTAATACACGTGGGCCTAATAAAATTTCGTCAAATTTATATTGCTCAGTCATACTGATTTCTTCAGCAGATAAGCCACCTTCTGGACCGATCAATAACCGTACTTTAGTTACTGGGGTCGGAAGGGTGTTAATTGAATAATGTGCTCGAGGGTGTAAATTTAGTTTTAGACCGTCATATTCTTCAGCACACCATTGCTCTAGTTTCATTACTGGGCGAATAGTTGGTACAACATTACGGCCACATTGTTCACAGGCTGCGATAGCTATTTTTTGCCACTGCTCAAGTTTCTTCTCAAATCGTTCTGCATTTAGTTTAACGCCGCAACGCTCTGAAATCAGAGGCGTAATAGTATTAACGCCAAGTTCAACTGATTTTTGAATCGTGAACTCCATTTTATCGCCACGTGAAATTACTTGGCCTAAGTGAATATCCAGTGGTGATTCAATACTATGTTCAACGCGCGCTTGAATCTCAACTTCAACACTTTTTTTGCTAGCGCTGCTAATCACAGCTGGGAACTCAGCATTACTGCCATCAAACAGTAATACTTGTTGCCCAACTTGCATTCGCATAACACGACCAACATGGTTAGCCGCATCGTCGCTAAGCATAACCATACCTTGGCTTGGTAAAGGTTGTGGATGGTAAATTCGTGGAATTCTCATGATGCGGTCATCTGCAGTAATGGTTGAGTAATACCAGATATTACCACGGTTAGCGGCAGATTGAGGGCAAAAGTTAATTACTGAAATAGAGTAAATAGATCAAAGTAAACAATAATGGTCATGTTTGATGATGACTATTATCATCTGCTAATACGAGGTTGATAAATTAGCTTTTTGAGATGCTGCGACAACGAAATAATTGTGGTTGTCTGGTTTAGCCACAGAGACTGCGGAAGGGGATTAGCTTACTGATAGTTATCTTTTGGGCATGTTAGTAGCGTTATTTGGTAACGGTTAATTGACGTTATTACTATGCTTCAACATTATTATTGAATGTCAGTCTTAAACTGTAATGGTTGTTTGCATTTACGGCAGTAATAACTAGCTTGGCCTCGTTTTACTTTATTATGGCGTCGAATTGTTAGTGGGTATTCACTACAAGGGCAAAGGTAAATATAGCGGGTGCCAGCGACTGAACTAACATTAAAGTTATGGGTGGTTTTAGGCGTTACATTAAATACTTCAGTCATGATTAGTTGCCATTCACGACCATGAGGGCGCACGCGACCAAATAATTTAAATACCACTAAATGGGCGACTTCATGGGCAACGACTTCATTAAGAAAGGCATCAGGATTTTCAGCCAGTAGTATTGGATTAAAACGTAATTCCCATTTTTGTAGATGGGCAGTACCAGCAATTTTGCCACGCTGATTAAAGTTGACGGTTGGTATTTGTAGTCGTTTGTTGAGGCGTTGATTGGCATGTTTGATACAGCACTCTACGTGAGTAAGCACTTGCTTTTGTAGCGGAGTCATAACTTGAAATATCCTAGATTAACGTGTTACAGAGCGGAGAATAAACACTGCTGACTATACACTGGAGGATAAATATTAACGATTATTTTATTTTAGGAATAAAAAAAGGGACGAATTATCGTCCCTTAGTTTTTGATAAACTTAAATTTATTATTATTTAAGTTTAGCGAAGTCGCGTAGTGCGTCTACTTTGTCAGTTTTTTCCCAAGGGAATTCATCACGACCAAAGTGACCATATGCAGCAGTCTTTTTATAGATAGGCTGCAGTAAGTTTAGCATTTCTTGTAGGCCGTATGGGCGTAGGTCGAAGTGCTGACGAACCGACTCAATAATAATTTCTGGGTGTACTTTCTCAGTACCAAACGTTTCAATCATGATAGATGTTGGATCAGCAACACCGATTGCGTATGAAAGTTGAATTTCACAACGGTCAGCCATACCAGCGGCAACGATATTTTTCGCTACGTAACGTGCTGCGTATGCTGCTGAACGGTCAACTTTTGATGGATCTTTACCTGAGAATGCACCGCCGCCGTGACGCGCTGCGCCGCCGTAGGTATCAACGATAATTTTACGGCCAGTTAGACCACAGTCACCCATTGGGCCACCAATAACAAAACGACCGGTTGGGTTGATAAAGAATTTAGTCTCTTTACGTAGCCACTCTTCTGGTAATACTGGCTTGATGATTTCTTCCATTACAGCTTCACGTAGATCTGCTGTTGAGATTGAATCACTGTGTTGAGTTGATAGCACAACTGCATCAATACCAACAATCTTACCTTGATCGTATTCAAACGTTACTTGAGATTTAGCATCAGGACGTAACCAAGGTAGGCTACCATTCTTACGTACAAGCGCTTGACGTTGAACAAGACGATGAGCATAAGTAATTGGTGCAGGCATCAATTCTTTAGTTTCGTTGGTTGCGTAGCCAAACATAATACCTTGGTCACCAGCACCCTGTTCTTTAGGGTCAGTTTTATCAACGCCTTGGTTGATGTCTGGTGATTGCTTACCAATGGTATTTAACACAGCACAAGAATTAGCATCAAAGCCCATATCAGAGTGAACATAACCAATTTCACGTACTGTCTCACGGGTGATTTCTTCGATATCAACCCAAGCTGATGTGGTTACTTCACCACCGACCATTACCATGCCAGTTTTTACGTAAGTTTCACAAGCAACACGCGCTTTCGGGTCTTGCTCTAGAATTGCATCCAAGACTGCATCTGAAATTTGGTCTGCAATTTTATCTGGATGTCCTTCCGATACCGACTCAGAAGTAAACAAGTGTTTAGCCATTGGTGATCTCACTTATATTCATAAATTTATTAGAACGGTAGCGGTAATACTGATACTACATTGCATTCCATACGTTTACATGTATGGAGCTACCTCCGTCTAGACGTCCATAATACCCCGACTAGTTATAAAATCAACAATGTAATATGTAAGGATTTAGTCAAAATCCCAACCTATTAAATACTAAGCTTTTTATTGTGACTATTTTAAATGTAAAAACTTAAATTAACATTGGTTGCATATTATTGAATAAATTAACTTTTTTAAAAACGAAAACGATTGCAGTTGGTGGTGCCTCTTTGAGACAATATTCAACCGAAATCAAGTGATCGCTAATAAATGGCGTCATTATTTATTCGTAAATTATTATTTTATGACTATTTGGAGCAGATATGTCTTCTAGTAATGCGGTGTCGCGTAAAGAACTAGCCAATGCAATTCGTGCACTTAGTATGGATGGTGTGCAACAAGCGAATTCAGGTCACCCTGGTGCACCAATGGGAATGGCAGATATTGCTGAAGTATTGTGGCGTGGTCATTTGAACCATAACCCCCATAACCCAAACTGGGTTGATCGTGATCGTTTTATTTTATCAAATGGTCATGGCTCAATGCTTATTTACTCTCTGCTTCATTTAACAGGTTATGATTTATCGATTGATGATCTTAAAAATTTCCGTCAATTACATTCAAAAACGCCAGGTCATCCGGAATATGGGTATGCTCCAGGCATTGAAACCACAACCGGCCCTCTCGGCCAAGGCATAACTAATGCAGTTGGTATGGCATTAGCTGAGAAATCGATGGCTGAGCAATTTAACCAGCCAGGTCATGATATTGTTGACCACTACACTTATGCTTTTATGGGTGATGGTTGCATGATGGAAGGTATCTCTCATGAAGCGTGTTCACTTGCTGGCACATTAGGCCTAGGTAAGTTAATTACTTTTTGGGATGACAACGGTATTTCTATTGATGGTGAAGTAGAAGGTTGGTTCTCCGACGATACTGCAAAACGTTTTGAAGCTTACGGTTGGCATGTCATTTCAACTGTTGATGGCCATGATGCTGAAGCGATTAATGCAGCGATTGAAGCGGCGAAAGCTGAAACAACCAAGCCAACTCTTATTTGTTGCCAAACCATCATCGGTTTTGGTGCACCTAATAAAGCCGGTTCGCATGATTGTCATGGTGCACCATTGGGTACGGAAGAAATAGCTGCAGCACGTGAGTTCTTAGGTTGGAACCATGGCCCATTTGAAATTCCAGCTAATATTGCTACTAATTGGGATGCAACAGCAGCGGGTAATGCTAAAGAAGCTGCATGGAATAAAAAGTTTGCCGCCTACAGCGCTGCTTTTCCTGAATTAGCCGCTGAATTTACCCGTCGTATGAATGGCGACTTACCTGTTAATTGGGAAGTTGCAACGTCGAACATTATTGCTGATTTACAAGCCAATCCTGCCAATATCGCCTCACGTAAAGCTTCACAAAATGCGTTAGAAGCTTATGGTCAATTACTGCCTGAATTTATGGGAGGCTCAGCCGATTTAGCACCCTCTAATTTAACCATGTGGTCTGGTTCTAAATCACTGACACCGACTGATGCTTCTGGTAACTATATTCATTACGGTGTGCGTGAGTTTGGTATGACAGCCATCATTAATGGTATTGCATTACATGGTGGTTTTGTTCCTTATGGTGCAACTTTCCTAATGTTTATGGAATACGCGCGTAATGCATTGCGGATGGCAGCATTAATGAAAGTGCAAAACATTCAGGTCTATACTCACGATTCAATTGGCTTAGGTGAAGATGGTCCAACTCACCAACCGGTTGAGCAAGTCGCATCACTGCGCTTAACACCAAATATGAGTACTTGGCGTCCTTGTGATCAGGTTGAATCTGCTGTGGCGTGGAAATATGCGATAGAGCGTAAAGATGGTCCGACAGCATTGATCTTCTCACGCCAAAATCTTGATCAGCAAGATCGTAATGCTGAGCAAGTCACTAATATCACTAAAGGTGGTTACATTCTTAAAGATTGTACTGCTGAGCCAGAGCTTATTCTTATTGCGACGGGATCTGAAGTTGGTATTGCTGCGCAAGCTTATGCAGAATTAACGGCTGCAGGTCGTCAAGTTCGTTTGGTTTCTATGCCTGCAACTGATTTATTTGATAAACAAGATGCTGCTTACCGTGAAAGTGTATTGCCAGCTAATGTAACAGCACGTATTGCTATTGAAGCGGGTATTGCCGATTACTGGTATAAGTATGTTGGCCTTAACGGTCGTATTATTGGTATGACAACTTTTGGTGAATCAGCGCCTGCAGATGAACTATTTAAGATGTTTGGTTTTACAGTAGAAAATATTGTTAATAATGCTAATGAGTTACTTGGATAATATTTTATTATTTCCTAATAACTAAGTTTGAAAAAGACCGCAGATAGCGGTCTTTTTTTGTGGCGATGATCTGTGTTTTTTTATAAAAATAAAATCGTAATTCAACCGCATTAATCATTACTAAAACTAATCTGAAGTAGCTGTTTTTATCATTTTTCAAGGCCATTAAAATATCTATAATGGCCTCCATCGAAACACGACCGCAAGCCTTATAGAGTCAATGGTTAGGCTATGGTTGTATTATTTAAAGCTTAGTTTATTGAGGAAAAAGAAATGACTGGTATCGTTAATAAAATTATCGCACTTTACACTCCTGTATTCGCTACTATGTACAAAAGCGGCAACATGACTAAGTAAAGTCAGTGTTAAGGCTCAGCCTTAACCATTAAAAATATTTGTTAAGAAGGCTTTGAACTTATTGTTCAAAGCCTTTTTTGCGTTTATGCCAAACATGAAAATTTTCTGATCTAATCGTCGATTTTATTCCATTCCAGTAAATGCACGTAAAGATAGTAGGGAACCTAAGGCTTTTATTATGAGCTGTTAATTCATGAGCTAGGATATTACCAATAAAACATGCACTATAAGTGGCGTAATAAACAGTTGTTATATGTCTTAACGATATATTTAAATGTTTCCCAATACCGCTAGAGATGCATTTCGCTGACGTTTGTCAATTTTTGATTTTTAAGCGTTATTTTGCTTTTGTTTATAGAGATAACCATTAAAATAAACTCTCAAGTTTACTTTTGGTGGTGTTATGAAAAAAACTATTTTAGGATTATTAGTTGGTTTAGTGGCGATAACTTCAGTACCAGCACAGGCTAATGATTGGGGTTCTTGGGGCGAGACTAAAAAAGGTCGTGTTGAGAGCGCTAGAATCTGTGGTAATAATGGTTATATTTTTAAAGTACGAGATTCTTTTTACGTTGCAAAATATCAATCAGGCAAACGCTTTGCTGTTGGCGTACCAGTTAAAGCACGTTTCGGTAAAAATAAGTGGCTACATATTGAAGGGCTTAAAAACGACGGTAATTATTTAGTTAAGCGTAAGTACTACAGTTTAGCGAAAGCAAAAGCGAGCGCATGTGGTTTAACGTGGTAAATTATATTTAAGAATATGCTTAATATAAGGCCGTCTAACGGCCTTGTTATATTGATACATAGCTAAAAAAGGGCAGTCTCAGACTACCCATAGCAACGATCATTTTATTATCTAAAGTGCTCTTTCTGCAGTAGATACATAATCTGGCAAGTTGGTTACATAAGGTGCAAACCAAGAGCCTTTAATACAGTGTGATTCACTGTCAACAATGCAAATATCTTTGTTATTATTTTCAACTACCCCGAGCACCATTCCATCCGCTTCACCCGTGACGTTGATTGAAACATCAAACCAGTATGTCGCGCTTTCGTTATTACGATCTTTACCAGAAAAAACAGCTTTCATTTGTCTCTCCAAATCATAAATTTATTAAGTTTATTAAGCACAAAGATAAACGTAACTATACGTAATCAACTGAATATACAAGGTTTTAATTTATCTTTTAGCTTAAGTTAGTGTTAGTTTATACCTTAGCTGAATAGTTAAATTAGCTATAGATCACAACAATAGCAGTATGGTTAAAATAGTTGCATATAAGGTTGTTGCTCCCAAAGTAAATAGTGGTTAAAGAACACTATTGAACAGTATGGATATTTATGCGATTTAATATATGCGTAACCGCTGTACATAAAAAGGCTACCTAAGCGGTAGCCTTTTGAGCATTAACGAACGAGTGTATTAAATATTAATTATGCTTAATGACTAATATTTCATTAGTTCGTTTTTTCATTATTATCAGTGCAAATGATGTAATCATACCAATAATAGCAACGATTAAACCTATTCCAAAAATGATTTGATATGCTTTGATTGCTGGATATGTATCAATAATCCAACCATTTAATGCATAAGCCCAAAATACAGAAGAATATGCAGCAAATGATCCAATACTCATCGCTGAACCGGTATAACTTTTAGGAACGCCGGCTTCTGCTACTGGAGCCAGAATAATTCCTTTAGCTAAAAAAATACTAAACGAAAAGCACATTAATAAAATTATATTAATGAATAACATATTTTGTTCTTTAGGCAAAAATATCGTAATAGATAAAGATATAATTGTTAAGAATAGTGCAAAAAACATCATTTTAATTGAAGATTTAAAAATAAAATCAGCGATTGAACCAGATATTAATCCGGAAATTACACCCATAGCACCTGTATTAATAATACCAAACAATGCGGCTTGTTCTGTTGATAATCCAAAAACAGCCTGTAAGTAAGGAACTGTATAAATTAGAGTGATGTATATCCAATATACAGTTAAAGAAGTAATAGCTGCTAGCCACACTGTTGGCATTTTTAATACATGTAGTAAGCCATTAAGAGCTTCTTTATTTTTACTTTCTCCTTTTATTATCTCCATTCTATTATTAGGTACAAATTTCCAAACACAAAAAATCATGGGTAAAATAAGTAATGTATAAATGATAATAGCACTTTGGAAAACTAAAATAGAACCGCCTAATAATGCCATTATTCCTACAATAATAGCATTCATCCCCATTTCAGAGGCGCGACGTACTGATTCAAGTAAACCAAATGCCATACCTTTATTATTATCGCCAGACATTAATGTCACACCATTTACAACGGCAGGCCAAAATGCAGAGTCAACTAATCCCCAGATACCTGCAATAACCATTAACATATGAAAACTTGGAGATAAAAAAATAACACCCATCATAGTGATAAACCTTATTAATAAACTAGTTATTAATATTGATTTAACAGGGAAACGATTATTAATCCATCCGGCAGGTATGTAAAAGAAAATTGCAGAGCCTATCAATGTAAACAATATACCCATCTGTGTATTGTTTATTTTTAGAACTTCAAGTAAGAGGTCATAAAACGTACCTTTAAATGCTTCAAATCCAGAATATATAATTTGCCCTGATAGAACAACAGAGAAAAATCCGAGGACTTGTTTTTTTCCTGAAAACCCTATTTTTTCAAAGAGATTCATATCAAGACCTGTTTTTTAATATTTGTATTTAGAAGGGAATTTATGCGCAATATCAGTGAAAATCCCATCCACTCCCCAATTAAATAGTTCATTGGCACGAGATAAACTATTTACTGTCCAAACATTAATTTTAACACCAGATGCTTTAAATTTATTAACCATCTCTCGTGTTAATCCTTTATCTTCTGGATGAATATATTCGGCTTTACACCATTCTATAATAGAATGCCAATCATCCCATATATTATTATTTTCAAATAAACAGGCAACTTTAGTTTGAGGTCTTTTATTTTTAAATTCAGATAAGGCTAAGAAATTAAAACTAGACACAATTAATTCTCTTTGAGGATCTAGTTTTTCAAGAGCTAAAATTAAATTATCTATTAAAAGATGACTTAATTTTGCGCTCTCTGCACAAGATTTTATTTCTATATTTACATTTAGTTCTTTCTCATTAATCAATGAAATCAACTGCTGGATTGTTGGTAATCTTTCTCCAATATAGTCATCACTAAACCAACTACCAGCATCTATTGTTGATAAATCATTATGACTAATATCATACAATCGTCCTTTTTTATCTGTACATCTATCTAAGCAATCATCATGTGAAATAATAACTGTTCCATCTTGTAATATATCAACATCACATTCAAACCATCGTACTTTAGAATCTTTACATAATGAGAATGCAGATAATGTATTTTCAGGAGCAAGTGAAGACATTCCACGGTGAGCAATTAATGTAGGCATTTTTATTTGTCGTTAAGAAGTTGAGCTATAACGATATCACCCCGCTCATCATGAAAGTGTGATATAGGTATACAATATTCCTATTGATGCAAATATTAAATCATATGTATCTGTCGTGGTTATATTTTATAAATATATCTATCAAGTATAAATAAGATAAAATTTTTAGAATTATCTAAAGATATTATCATCATCTAAAAATAGTATTGTTTAAATAAATTTTAAATTTCTATAAATAATACTAAGATCACAAAAAAAAGAGATGATTAGTATTATATGGAAAATTAGAAAATATACTTTATATTTAAATTAGTATCGTAGGAAAGTTAAGATTCAGTAAAAATATGACCAATAAATATCTTTAATAAAATCGTTTTATAATCATGCTTATCTATTTACTATACGATCACGCAGTATTGAAAAAACATAAGCTCGGTTTTAATAGACTTTGCTAATTCTGCTTATAAAGTATTTTTGACTTTCGCCACTTTAAAACTAGATCTTGCTCCGTACAGTAAGGAGCTCCTACTTTAAATCGTCATCATAACTATTATTCCTGTGTGGTAATAATCTTTTGTGGTTTTCTTGTATTGTGTGTTTTTTTGTAATTGTTAATATAGCTCCATCGAAACGCAGACTGCGTTGACAAACAATTATAAAGATAAGGTTACACAACTCATGAAAACAGTTATTAAAGCAATTATCGCTACCGCTATCATCGCCACATCTTACACTGCCTCTGCACGTGACGGCGCATTTACCGGTAACGTTAGTTTCAATAACCAAGCTAACAATGCTGTGGTTGCATGCCACTATGCAGTCAATGGTAGCGCTGATAAATCGCATTCAGGCATTGTAGTTACCAACAAAAATACCCACATGAGTTTTAATGAAAAACTGTTATCAGCCGCTGATAAGTAATATTTTACTGTTATGGTAAACAAACGCTTATTACATCTTTTTATTATTACATTTAAGTAAAAGTGTTTTGGTTTTATCTCTATTGTTACCAAATGGGTGGGGTGTAGAATGATCACATCGACACTAACAATAACAAATAAGCTCGATATAGCTTCTTACGCTATCACCCATTTATAACGCGCTATCAAATAAATTCAGACTTATGGCTAATGCGGTAAGTCACTATAAATTAATTAAAATTATCGGAGTTTTACTATGAGCAATGTATTTTACATGCCACCTGTAACGTTAATGGGTCCTAATGCTATTCAATCTTTAGGGGCTGAATTAGCGTCAAAAGAATTGAAAAAAGCGTTTATCGTCACTGACGGTGTGTTAGTTGAAGTGGGTCTTGTTAGCAAGCTTACTGATGAGCTAACCGCTCACGGTATTGATTACGCAATCTATGATGGTGTGCAGCCAAACCCAACCGAGAAAAACATCGAAGATGGTCTTACTCTACTTGCACAAAGCAACGCTGATTTTGTGATTTCATTCGGTGGTGGTTCTTCTCACGATACAGCGAAAGGTATCGCATTAGTTGCTGCTAACGGGGGTCATATCCGTGATTACTCTAAAGGTGTGCACCTTTCTAAGAAGCCACAATTGCCATTGGTAACCGTGAACACAACGGCGGGTACGGCATCAGAAATGACTGTATTTGCGATTATCACTAACCAAGACGATGAAACTAAATACCCAGTGGTTGATAAGCACTTCACGCCTATTATTGCGGTTAACGATTCAGAGCTAATGGTCGCAATGCCTAAGTTCCTTACTGCAACTACAGGTATGGACGCATTAACGCACGCAGTTGAAGCGTATGTTTCAACAGCAGCGACACCAATCACTGATGCAGCTGCAATCAAAGCGATTGAGTTGATTGTTAATAACTTAGAAGCAGTGGTAGCTAATGGTCAAGACCGCGCAGCACGTGATGCAATGCAGTACGGCGAGTACTTAGCAGGGATGGCATTCTCAAATGCTTCTTTAGGTTACGTACACTCAATGGCGCACCAATTGGGTGGTGTTTACGACTTGTCACACGGTCTATGTAACGCCATCCTACTTGCTGAAGTATCGCGCTTTAATGCACAACAAGTACCAGAGCGTTTTGTTGATATTGCGAAAGCAATGGGGCTCGATACTGCAGCGATGACGCAAGAGCAAGCAGTGAATGCCGCTCTAGAAGCGATTGATGTACTCTCTGAAAAGGTGGGTACTAAGCAACGTTTAACAGATTTGGGCGTAACAGAAGACAAGCTCGCATTCATGGCACAAAATGCCCTAAATGATGCCTGTTCTTTAACTAACCCACGCCAAGCAAGCCTAGAAGAAATCGTAAATATCTTCAAAGCACGGATGTAATTACTCTGACTATCAGTAATTACGCTTAGATAAAAGGCCGCTGAGAAATCAGTGGCCTTTTTTTATTTGAGTCTTTTCGCTAGGTGACAACGCATTGAGCTGCTAGTTGCGACTATAATTAATCGCTACTCCAAGTCCTGGATTACAATCATAAAGCTTAATCTTTCCTTGGTGTAATTCTGTTACCGCTTTAACTAATGTAAGTCCAATCCCTAATCCGCCATCATTGCGTGATTTATTAATGCGATAAAGGCGTTCAAATACTCGATTTTTTTCTTGGTCATTAATACCTGGTCCATTGTCTGCCATAGTGATAATGACGTTATCTTTGTCTGTGGAACATGATAAGCAAAGTTGACTCTCGGGCGGGCAATATCGTAGCGAGTTTTCGACTAGATTAGCCAACTGCTGAATAAGTAATTCTCGATCGCCTTGAATGAAAATAGGCTCTATTGGGGTGTCTATTTTTAATATCATTCCCGCGTCTTCTGCAACATAAGTATATATATCTGCAATTGTTGTCACTACTTCGACAATATCTATTTGCTCAAAACGTTGGCGTCTGTTTCCTGATTCTATTTGAGATATACGTAGCAAAGCATCAAAAATTTCCGCTAAACGGCTCGACTCTTTGAGTGATAACTCCAACTGCTCATAAAAGCTATCGTCAATATTATTGCTGTGTGATTCTGCCATCTCATTGAGTGTTAATAAGTTATACTGCAATCGAGTAATCGGGGTTTTTAACTCATGGGCAATATTAGCTGAAATATCACTCATTGCAGCAACGACGCTTTGTAAGCGTGAAAGCATCTCATCAACAGTATGACCAATACGAGTTAAATCATTACCTTGAGTCGACATCATTGTTCTTGCCGATAACTCACCATCTGCTGCTGCACGTAATACCGCTTCAATACGATCGATTTTTGACTGATTGCGCCTTGTCATATAAATAACGATAGCTGAGCTAAAAAGAACCACTAAAATGCCGGATAAGGTAAACCCAGTCACTAATACATCGATGACATCATCTTCATCAATCGGCTCCTTGTCGATCTCGGAGGTGATACCAAGCATAAATGCTTCAATATTGTGTTCAATATCGTTATTGACTTCGTCAAGATGGTAATCAACATAAGCAATCGTGAGGCTGGACATCAAAATTAAGCTCACTACTGACATCATGATAAACATCAGTCCTTGTTGCATTGCTGAACTTCGTAACCAAATTGGCGGAGGAAACCGTTGTTGAACTCGCTCTATTAATAGATGCATCAATTACATTTCCCATGTTTATGTTCTAATTTATAACCTGCACCTCGAACGGTATGAATAAGTTGATCACCAAATGGTTTTTCTAGCTTATTCCGTAAACGGCTAATGTGGGTTTCAACGACGCTAGTTTGAGGATCGAAATAGATATCCCAAACATGTTCTAATAACATCGTACGAGTGATAACGCGTCTCGGATGGCGAAGAAATAGCTCCAGAATGCGAAATTCTTTGGGCTGGAGATTCAAGGTTGTGCCTTGTCGTATTGCAGTATGATCAAATAAATTCAATTTGAGATCACCGTAAATGAGTTCGCTTGTTGGCGTCATTGCTAAGGTATTAGAACGGCGCGATAAGGCTGATAATCGTGCGAGTAATTCTGAAAATGCGAACGGCTTCGTTAAATAATCATCCCCGCCAGCCTCTAAACCATCAACACGATCATCAATACCACCCAATGAGGTGAGGAATAAGATCGGCATAGATATTTTTGATGCTCGCAGTGCCTTCACAAAAGATAATCCATCTAACCCCGGTAGCATTCGATCGACAATCGCGATATCAAATTGTTCAGACATACATATCGAAAGTGCATACTTTCCATTGTCAATCGACTGCACATGATGGCCAGCCTCTGTGAGTCCTTTTTCAATATAACGACTCAAGCTAATATCGTCTTCTACAAGCAGTATTTGCATAATTACGGCCTTCAGTGAAATTAAATGTATTTATATGTCTATAAAATATTTACGGCACAATATATGAATTATTTAAATAGGCTTAAATATAAGTGTTACAAAATCAAACAACCGCTCTATTGTTAGTATCTATGAGCCGATTATTAATAGGAGCTATTAGCTGGTATATAAAAAATGACAGAAATTAATGGGTGTAGAGTGTTGATGAGGGGGCAGTTAGGTTAAATCGCTATATGACGATGGGTGGTGAGTACATGGCTTTATGTATTTAACACTTGAAATATATGTAGCTTTAAGAAATTTTAGCTAGTCCTCAAAGCTACATATAGATGGAATCGTTTAGCTAACCACACGCAGATGATCAACATCAATAGCGGTATGATTAAATTCTTTATCAATTTCACCATGGATAGTAATTTTTGTTTGTGGCGTAACCTGCACCCCAAACCATTTATCATGATCAATCTCAACCGTAATTGAGCCTGTCCCATCGGTAAATGTGTAATGATCACCCCCTAATGAACTAGTGATATTACCTGTTAATGTGACTGGCGTATCATCACTAAACATACCGGAATTAAGAACCGTCTTTACTGTATTTAGACCAAGGCTTGGGCCGTTAAAACCTTGTTGAGTTGTAGTACCTGTGAACCCTTGAGCCGTAGCTGCGCATACAGATGTTGATAATAGAATCGCAGGAAGAAGCATAATAAATGGTTTAGTAAACATGGTAAAAACCTTAGCTGTGTTTTGATGTAGAGATAATACCTAACGATCTATACGGCTACCTTTCCTGTAGATTACATTTTTGTAAACTTATGTGAGACTAATCCTGACGTACAATAATTTAGCACTTGAAAAAAAGGCCGCTGATCAATCAGCGGCCTTTTTGGGGAGGTGATAAAATTATGACTATAAAACCACAACATTGATTGCTTGCAGACCTTTTTGACCTTGCTCAACATCAAAAGAAACTTTTTTACCTTCAGGTAGGGTCGTTAAGGTTTTATCTGCAATGCCACTGCTGTGGACAAACACATCGGCATTACCGGTATCTTGAGTTAGAAAGCCAAAGCCTTTTTCTTTGCTAAACCACTTCACTAAACCCGTTGCTTTATGCGACATGTGTAACCCTTACTGTAAAATATGAATAAACGATGTTGCTAAATAAGCGTGAATTATTAAATGCGACGATGAAGCTAAGGGAAACACCGAGGATGACAACATCAATGAAGATATTCTAAGGGGTTTACTTTACTTGATGTTTCATTAATAACGCTGAGCAACAGAATGGGCTGATTATTTATGTAAAACGCAGGCTTGTAAAGGGCAATATGTGGCGACCTTTAGCAGAGTGGGGGGCGTATTAGTCAATATACTTTATCGCTAATATTCTCTTCAATATTGTTAAATCAATTATTTCGACTCCAGAATCGATAAAAAAGACCGCATTAATGCGGTCTTAATTCAGTATATAAAGAGAAAGATGATTAACGTTTTTCAAGAATATTAATCAAATCGACTGTACCTGCTTGTGCACGTGAAACATAGTTAGCCATGATCAATGAGTGGTTAGCAATAAGCCCAAATCCATTACCATTTAAAATCATTGGGCTCCACACAGTTTCTTGAGTAGCTTCAAGCTCATTAATGATCTGATCCATCACTACCATTGCTTTTGATTCTTCTAATACTTCCTTAAAATCATCTCGCATTGATTGCATTAATAGCAGCAGTGCCCATGTTGAACCACGAGATTCATAAAAGACATTATCAATTTTTAACCATGGTGTTTGAGTGTTATCGACTTTGAGTTCTCGCATCACACCATTGCTTTCAGCTAGTTGATCGTGATCGATATTTAAGTGTGCTTCACCCACAGATGAACCGAGATCTTGTGAAATACTACCAAGACGGTTTTGCACCACTTCTAGCCATGCCACTAAACCGTCATCGCGGGCATAAAATGTCGCTTGTTGACTTGGTTTTTTGGGCGCAGTAAGGCGATCACGGTAGCTGATTAATGAATCAATGGCTTCTTGATACTGTGATTCAGCGCTAGGGAAGTTCCAACTATGACTATTAATGTTAAGTGCGGGTTGAGCTTCTTTTAGATCCGGATCAATATGGCTTTCATTTTGAGATCGGCTAATACGATCTTTTAGTATTAACACCATATCACGCACTTGAGTTAACACACCGGCTTCCCAGGAAGGCATGTTATCCATCAATACACTTGGCGGTAAACGGTCATTAGTTAGGAAACCACCCGGCTTATCCAATAATAGCTGATTAATGTGGATTAAAGTCGTCGTGGTTTCGTAACCAATAACTTGTTGTTGATGGTTTAATGTCGCTTGTTGAGCGGCATATTTACTCGGCGAAAATGTGTCGGGCTCGAAAGACCAATAGACTGAAACTGCGTAGCCAAGTAAGACCGCGAGAGCTCCCCCGATAACAATTTTTTTGGTGTTCATAATAACCTCATTGCGGATGTAACGAATGTTTAGCAGTAAAAATAATGGCTGTTAAAGACGTGAATGTAAGCATATTGATGTGACATTACGAGTTTGAAATGTAGATAAATATGTCATTTTGTATAATTATACTACGAATAAATTATTGCTTTTGTGAATTTTGTACAGTGTTGATTTGCATCTAAAATAAGCAAAAAAAAGCCTGTCTGAATGACAAGAAATTGACATTTATAGTGGATGATAGTGGTTGGATATTCATATTTTCATTTTTAACCATCCAGCTTTGTGTGATTATGTGTTTGATTATGTAAGTATTTAATTAAACGCAGTGAGAGTTGTCACAATTATGGTGATTCTCAAACTTGGTTGGTATACACTAACGCCGTTTGGTTTTTTTGTAGCACGGATATGACACTAAAAGTCGCAATAAATGGATTCGGCCGCATCGGTCGCAGTGTGCTCCGCGCATTGTACGAGAGTGGTAAACATCACCAAATTAACGTCGTGGCCATCAATGAATTGGCTGAGCCAGAAGCAATGGCTCACTTGCTTCAGTATGATTCTAGCCATGGACGTTTCGGTAAGCCTGTCAGTCATGACCAGGAGCATCTTTTTATTGCCCATGAAAATGGTCACCGCGATCAAATTCGCCTACTTCATCAACCCGATCCTAAACTGTTGCCTTGGCACGATTTGGATGTCGATATCGTCCTTGATTGTACTGGTCATTTAGGTTCTCGTGATGATGGTTTAGCTCACATATATGCTGGCGCTAACAAAGTGTTATTTTCCCATCCTGCAGCCAAAGATATCGATTTTACTGTGATATATGGCGTTAATCATCAACAGTTAACTCCGCAGCATACGATTGTTTCCAATGGCTCTTGTACGACGAATTGCATCGTGCCCATCATTCAAGTGTTGGATGATAGTTTCGGTATTGAAACTGGCACCATAACCTCAATTCACTCTGCAATGAATGATCAGCAAGTTATTGATGCTTATCACCCCGATTTACGCCGAACGCGTGCTGCTAGCCAATCCATTATTCCAGTAGATACCAAATTGCATTTAGGTATCGGTCGTATATTTCCGAAGTTTTCTGACAAATTTGAAGCTATTTCTGTGAGGGTGCCCACAATAAACGTCACTGCCATGGATTTAACGGTTACTGTTACAACAAACGTGAAAGTTAATGACGTAAATCAAGCATTATTAAATGCGTCTCGTTGTACATTAAAGGGTATAGTGGCTTATACCGAAGCACCATTAGTGTCAATTGACTTCAATCATGATCCCCATAGCGCGATTGTTGATGGCACTCAAACTCGAGTCAGTGGTAAGCATTTAATTAAAATGCTGGTGTGGTGTGATAATGAATGGGGATTTGCTAATCGCATGTTAGATACTGCGTTAGCAATGGCGGCAACAGATAACTCTGCTGCAACGCCGCAAAAATAACGAGTAAGAATTCTTGGGTTTGGCAGTGAAGCCGAGCCGTGAAATTTATGAACTTTTATTTTATATAATGTTGAGAGGGCAAAACATGTCTGTAATCAAGATGACTGATCTGGATCTAGCTGGTAAGCGTGTATTTATTCGTGCTGACCTAAACGTGCCAGTAAAAGACGGTAAAGTAACTTCAGATGCACGTATCCTTGCATCTTTACCTACTATTCAGCGCTGCTTAGAAGCGGGTGCTAAAGTAATGGTTACTTCTCACCTAGGTCGTCCAACGGAAGGCGAATACGCAGAAGAATTCTCTCTACAACCTGTAGTTAACTACTTAAACGATGCACTAGATTGTGACGTTAAATTAGCAAAAGATTACCTTGATGGTCTTGAGCTAAATGCAGGTGAGCTTGTTGTTCTTGAGAACGTACGTTTCAACAAGGGCGAGAAGAAGAACGAAGACGAACTATCTAAGAAATACGCTGCACTTTGTGACGTATTCGTAATGGATGCATTCGGTACGGCTCACCGTGCACAAGCATCTACTTACGGTGTAGGTATGTTTGCACCTGTAGCATGTGCAGGCCCACTACTTGCTGGCGAATTAGAAGCGCTAGGTAAAGTAATGGATAACCCAGCACGTCCAATGGTTGCTATCGTTGGTGGTTCTAAAGTATCAACTAAACTAACAGTTCTTGAGTCACTATCTAAGATTGCTGACCAAATCGTTGTTGGTGGTGGTATTGCTAACACTTTCATCGCAGCTGAAGGCAACGATGTAGGTAAGTCTCTTTATGAAGCTGATCTTATCCCAACAGCTAAAGCGCTAATGGCACACACTGACATTCCAGTTGCAACTGATGTTGTATGTGCAAAAGAGTTCTCTGACTCAGCTGAAGCAACGATTAAAGCTGCAACTGATATTGCTGCTGACGACATGGTTCTTGACCTTGGTCCAGATTCAGCTCAAGCGCTTGCTGACATCATCATGAACGCAAAAACTATTCTTTGGAATGGTCCAGTTGGCGTATTTGAAATTGAGCAATTCGGTAAAGGTACTGAAGTTGTTGCTAACGCAATCGCAGCATCTGCTGGTTTCTCTGTTGCGGGCGGTGGTGACACACTAGCAGCTATCGACAAATACGGCATCAAAGATAAAGTATCTTACATCTCTACTGGTGGCGGTGCTTTCCTTGAGTTCGTTGAAGGCAATAAATTGCCAGCAGTTGAAATGCTAGAAGCACGCGCTAAAGCATAATTTATTTGGCGTGGAGACTGGGATATTTATAATAATAGTCTTAGTTTCCACGTTTAAATGTTTGTGATAGCCGTTATATTTCAGTAAAATAGAAGCTTATCGCAAACGTTTGCACAAGAATTTTTCCACAGACAACAAAGTAAATATAGGACTATTGTTATGTCTAAGATCTTCGATTTTGTAAAACCTGGTGTTATTTCTGGCGACGACCTACAGAAAGTTTTTGCTGTAGCAAAAGAAAACAATTTTGCTCTACCTGCTGTTAACTGTATCGGTACTGATTCAGTAAACGCTGTTCTTGAAGCTGCTGCTAAAGCTAAAGCGCCAGTTATCGTTCAGTTCTCTAACGGCGGTGCTGCATTCTTCGGTGGTAAAGGTCTTAAGCTTGAAGGTCAAGGCCCTCAAATTCTTGGTGCTATCGCTGGTGCTAAATATGTTCACGCAGTAGCAGAAGCTTACGGTGTGCCAGTTATTCTTCATACTGACCACGCTGCTAAGAAACTACTTCCTTGGATCGACGGTCTACTAGACGCGGGTGAAGAGTTCTTCGCTCAAACTGGTAAGCCTCTTTTCTCTTCTCACATGATTGACCTTTCTGAAGAGTCTCTAGAAGAGAACATCGCAATCTCAGCTAAATACCTTGAGCGTATGGCTAAGATGAATATGACACTAGAAATCGAACTAGGTTGTACTGGTGGCGAAGAAGACGGTGTTGATAACTCAGATATGGATTCTTCTGAGCTATACACTTCTCCTGAAGATGTTGCATATGCATACGAGCAACTAAATGCAGTTAGCCCTCGTTTCACTATCGCAGCATCTTTCGGTAACGTACACGGTGTTTACCAAGCAGGTAACGTTGTACTTACTCCGACTATCCTACGTGATTCTCAAACATACGTTTCAGAGAAGTTTGGCCTACCAGCTAACTCTCTAAACTTCGTATTCCACGGCGGTTCAGGTTCTTCTGAAGCTGAAATCCAAGAGTCAATCGGTTACGGTGTTATCAAAATGAACATCGATACTGATACACAGTGGGCTGCATGGGACGGTATCCGTCGTTACGAAGCTGAAAACCACGATTACCTACAAGGTCAAATTGGCAACCCAACAGGTGAGTCAGCGCCTAACAAGAAATACTACGATCCACGCGTTTGGTTACGTGCAGGTCAAGTATCAATGGTTGAGCGTCTAGAGAAAGCATTCTCTGACCTAAATGCAGTTGACGTTCTTTAATAGAATATCAGCCACATAAAATGTGAAAAAGCCCACTTTGGTGGGCTTTTTTTTTGTATATCATAAGCAGTTAGCGCTACTTTATTACAATAGATAATTTATATTTTTTTATGATTGTTCGATTTTTTTTACTAGCCATTTATCTAGTAAAGGATTAATAATGCACCGTTTCTTTGATGTTGGAGTGCATCATGCTAATTATTATATCAATTACAGCATGGTCAGTTGTCACCATCTAACATCATATTTGTTGCTGAGGTGTTATTTTTTACTGTTTACTGTATGATTTACTCATTAAGCGGCATTTTGTTATTATTCTTATATTTTTTAGAGAGATACCTTCATGACAGAGAGCGTTACTGACAAGGTTGTTGAACATATATCTGATAACTCATTGACTAACGGTGTATTACACGCTGGAGACTGGATCACTAAAAACCAAGATCTATTAGTCCAATATGCAGTTAATATCGTTTCAGCCTTACTGATTTTATTTATTGGTAATATCATTGTTAAACTCATTGCTGGTTCAATTGCGAAAGTTTTACGCAAAAAAGAGATGGACAATGCAGTTGTTGAGTTTATTCATGGCTTAGTACGTTATGTGCTATTCGTGATTGTTTTAATTGCAGCATTAAGTCGTATTGGTGTTCAAACTGCATCAGTGGTTGCTGTTATTGGTGCGGCAGGTTTGGCAATTGGTCTTGCACTTCAAGGGTCATTATCAAACTTTGCAGCAGGTGTATTGATTGTTGGTTTCCGCCCATTCAAATCTGGCGATTATGTTGAAGTTGCTGGTGTTGCTGGTGCTGTTGAATCTATTCAGATCTTCTCTACTGAATTACGTACGCCTGATAACAAAACAGTTATCGTACCAAACGCTCACATCATTGGTAATCCAATTACTAACTACTCTCGTAATGACACTCGTCGTATCGATTTAGTGATTGGTGTTTCTTACAATGCTGATTTACAAAAAACCAAAGAAGTATTACGTCGCGTAGTAACAGCTGACGAACGTGTGCTTAAAGATCCAGAACCAACAATTGGTGTGGTTGCACTTGCTGATTCTTCTGTTAACTTTGTGGTACGCCCATGGGTTAATACGCCTGATTATTGGAGTGTATATTTCGATCTAAACCAAGCTATTAAAGAAGAGCTTGATAAAGAAGGTATCGAAATTCCATTCCCACAGATGGATGTGCATGTAAATAAAGTTGGTGCTTAATTTGCTCAAGTTTTAATTATATGACACTAAAAAAAGAAGCCTACGGGCTTCTTTTTTTTATCCAGATAAAGAGATGGTTCGCAATAATTATGACGTTATAACGATAATATTCCTGAATGATTTCTGAATGATAATTAAAAAACAGTGTTCGTTATATTGGGGGTTTGTTAGCATAACGGCATAATTGATGAGAAAAGATAATATATTTATTGCTGTAACAGAGAATAAATAACAATCTTGTGCGACAAATAAAAGGATGAATAATGAATAAGAAATGTTTAGCGATGATGGTACTTGGCGCTAGTGCGTTTGTTTCAACTGCTGCAATGGCGGCAGATATTCCATTTCCTCACTTAGAAACAACGGGTCGTGGCGAAATTGTGGTTAAGCCTGATATGGCAGTATTTTCCGTCAGTGTGGTTGAAACCAAAAAAAATGCAGTTGATGCTAAGTTAGCGGTTGATCAAGCAGTAACCAAGTTTATTGAGCGTTTACAAGCAGCTGGTGTGAATAAAAAAGACATCAATAGTGCAAATATTGCCTTGTCGGCACAATATAATTACCCTAAAGATCATAAGCCAGAGTTAGTCGGCTTTAGAGCTAATCGTAATGTTGAGGTGACGGTACATCAACTGACTAAGCTAAATAGCTATTTAGATGACGCCCTTGGTGATGGTATTAACCAAATTAATAACATTGAATTAAAAGTGGCTGATACTGAGAAGTATCAACAGCAAGCTCGTCAAAAAGCGATCGAGAATGCTAAGCAAGTTGCTGCATCACTGGCCCAAGGCTTTGGTAATAAAATCGATGGTGTATGGCAGATAGATTACAATACAGATGGTTTGCCGATGCCATATATGCGCACTAATACCTACATGGTTGGCAGTGCACCACAAAGCGCCATTGATCAAAGTTATACCGATAACAACATTGTGATTAAAGACAGTGTGAATGTTATATTTAAATTAGCTGAAAAATAATAAAAATAATCATTAAGTACAATAAAAAAGGAGAGCGATATGCTCTCCTTTGTCGTTGTTAAGTGTTCAACTTAATGCAAAATCCGGGCGCGAATCGTGCCTTCAATGGATTTAAGTTGTTGCAGGGCTTCTTTAGAACGCTCAGTTTCAACATCTATTACCACATAACCTACTTCTGCGCCGGTTTGTAAGAATTGGGCTGCAATATTAATGCCTTCTGAAGCAAAAATAGTGGTGATTTGATTTAATACTCCAGGGCGGTTGTGGTGAATATGCAGTAGACGTGAACAGCCATGATGTTCAGGTAAGGATACCTCTGGGAAACCAACTGCAGATAATGTTGAACCATTATCTGAGTACTTAACCAGTTTTCCAGCAACTTCAATACCGATATTTTCTTGAGCTTCGTGAGTTGAACCACCAATATGAGGGGTTAAAATTACGTTATCAAACTGCATTAATGGTGACTCAAATGGGTCGTTGTTGGTTTTTGGCTCAATTGGGAACACATCAATTGCAGCACCTGCAATATGCTTACTTTCTAAGGCGCTACATAGCGCATCAATATCGACGACTGTGCCCCGAGCAGCGTTAATGAAGATCGCTCCTGGTTTCATGCGGGCAAATTCTTCTACTCCCATGAGGTTAGCAGTACCTTTGGTTTCTGGTACATGCAAGCTCACCACATCTGATTTATTCAGTAATTCAGATAGATTATGTATCTGAGTGGCATTACCTAATGACAGTTTGGTTTCAACATCATAAAAACATACTCGCATACCAAGGTTTTCAGCCAAAATACCAAGTTGAGTACCAATATGACCGTAACCAATAATACCTAATGTTTTACCGCGTGCTTCAAATGAGTTATCCGCTGATTTGAACCATTCACCACGATGGGCTTTGGCATTTTTCTCTGGAATACCGCGTAATAATAATAGAATTTCACCCAGAACAAGTTCAGCAACACTGCGGGTATTGGAAAAAGGGGCATTGAAAACAGGGATACCACGTCTTACTGCTTCATCTAAATCAACTTGGTTAGTACCAATACAGAAACAACCTATCGCGGTAAGTTTTTTTGCAGCAGCAAACACTTCTGGTGTCAGTTGAGTGCGAGATCTAATACCAATGAAATGAACATCTTTTACGGCTTCTAATAGCTCATCACCGACTAAAGAGCCTTTGTGGTATTCAATATTGCTATAACCCGCTTGCTGTAATACCTCGAGTGTTGATGGATGGAGGCCTTCTAATAGAAGGATTTTAATTTTTTCTTTATTGAGTGACACTGTTGCCATAGGTTCTTATCCTTAAAAACGTAGCGACTAATGATAATAACGCCACAGTAGTGAAACTAAAGGGGATTACATCTCAGTAGCTAAATGGTTAAATGTTTGCTACATGCTGTTTAATAAAGTATCAAAATTTAACCATTAAGGGTAAGAATATTACAAAAAAGCCAATAAAAAACGGCAGCCAATGATTCGCGAGCGATCAATGACTGCCGTTTTGTAATCAAATAACGAATTAATCATTATTTTTCGATGATTTTAGTTCCTTCAGGTGAGCCGACAACTAACACATCTGCGCCACGGTGAGCAAATAGACCAACAGTAACTACACCTGGTAAGGCGTTGATACTATCTTCCATTGCTTTAGGATCGGTGATCGCCATATTGTAAACATCAAGAATGATATTGCCGTTATCTGTGATCACCCCTTCACGGTATACCGGATCACCACCTAGCTTGACTAATTCACGACCGATGAAAGAGCGTGCCATTGGAATAACTTCTACTGGTAATGGGAATTGACCAAGTACATCAACTTGTTTGGTGCTATCAACAATACAGATAAATTTCTCTGCAATTGCAGCGACGATTTTTTCGCGGGTTAATGCTGCGCCACCACCTTTGATCATGTCAAATTGGGCATTGATTTCATCTGCGCCATCAACATAAATATCAAGGCTTGCCACTTCGTTAGCATCAAAGACTTTGATACCAATTTGCTCTAGGCGCTCAGTTGAAGCAATAGAGCTTGAAACCGCTCCTTTGATTTCTTCTTTACGAGTTGCCAAGGCATCGATGAAGTGATTAACGGTCGAACCAGTACCTACACCAACAATACTGTTTTTCGTTACGTACTCAAGTGCTGCCCAGCCCGCTGCTTTTTTCATTTCATCTTGTGTCATGCCGTTCTCCTCGTAATGACCTCAATTATGCGAAAGGTGATTATAGCTAACCGAAGTGATTTCGTCAGTTGGATTCTATGGTTAAACAGTGCAAACTTAAAACTAAAAATATAACTTTTTGAATAACATACAATTATATTCAGTTTTTTTTAACGAAAAGCCAATCGTTTGCGTGATGGTGTTAGGCTTCTATAAATTGGTGGTTAGGAGTGATGATTATTGGTAGTGGCACATCCCATTGTTGATTTGGTAACTGGGGAATATATTGGCAATCATGACCAATACCGATTGGATAAGGCCCGCGACGGTGCTGGTGCCATTGGCTTAAGGTGCGATCATAATAGCCCCCTCCCATACCAAGTCGTTGGCCATTATTATCAAAGGCAACTAACGGGGTACAAATAACATCCAGTTCAGCAATGGGCTTAACACGACGCACATCTAATTTAGGCTCATGAATTTGATAACGATTGGTCGTCATCGGAGTCGTTGCATCATAGTGTAAAAACAACAGATGGCCCTTACTGAAAGGGTGCAATACTGGTAGATAAACCGACTTACCTTGCTGCCATAGCCATTCTATAAATGGTTGCGGATCAATTTCACCGTCATTGGCAATGTAAACGGCAATATGCTGGCTATGTTGGATATGATCTAAGGTTTGTAAGCGCAGGGATAGTTGTTGCGCTGCATGTTGTTGCTGTTGAGCAGATAATTGTCGTCTAGCGTGACGAATTTGCTGTCGAAGTTGATGGCGTAACTGTTGGGTAGCTGCAATGGAGGGTGTCATCACTTAAGTATCCAATCCATGAACTGTGGGTGTTTAGGGATTGTAAAGTGCTAATGCTGAGAAATAAAGTGGATGCAAAAGGGAGACCCCAAGGTGCCGTTGCGAAATAAGGCCCTTGAACCAGATGTTCAAGGTGGACTGGCAACATTAACCGCAGGCTTCTCAGTCAGGCTGAGCATGCACAATAGCTAATAAAAAAGCCAATCCTGGGTATTTGCTTATCGGCTCGGGGACATTCATTCACTGACGTACACCCCAGGGTTAATTCATTATCAACGCTTTGGCTGATATTGCAATACTTTATCCAGATTTTCTTCTATTGAATTGATTTTATTGGATATTAATTCAGCATTGCGATTGTGTTCTTGTCGCTCTAAATGCAACTCGTTACTGATGTTGAGGCCAGTAAAGATTAATAATTGTTCTACGGATACGTTACTACGCGCAGACATATCTTTCAAGCGTTGGTCAAAATCTGCCGCCGCGGCACGTAATGCATCTTCTTGACCCGTTGGACAATTAACTTTTAATTTTCGGCCCAATACTTGAATTTCTACAGCCTGAGTACTCATAAACCTTCGATTTGCTCCGTGCCAGAATGGGTATTCATTCCGCTTGCGACGAGAGTCAATATAGGAAAACCCTACACAAGATGCAAGCGGCTATATCGCGGTTTCGGTTCAATATGTTCTGACTAAACAGATATTAATCAGACTCGTCAAGGAGTTGATTAAGGATTGAACGTTATCACCAGTGTTATTATTTGCCGAATTAGGCTTAAATGTTAGCATAACACAGTGCCGTCATTCGCTCATTGCTATTTATTATATCAACTAAGCCGTAAGCGTGATTATTGTTTGGTACAATTTCAAACAGTGTAATCTTAATGACTAACGTGATTGTTATGTCATACCTATAAAAAATTTATCTTAAATTGTGTCAACTACAAAGGTGATAAACCATGAGTGAAATAACCCTACCGACGTACTCAGCTGTTGAAGCGGCTTTAAAAGAGCAAGGCCTAGCAGCGGTACCTGCTGAGTTACATGGTTTACTCAGTGGGATGATTTGTGGTGGTCTCGCTGTTGATGATGAGAGCTGGGCGGGTCCAGTATGTGACTACGCTAATGAAGGCGAGCCAATGACTGATGGCGCTAAGATGATGGTACGGACATTATTTACGACTACCGCTGAAGAGTTAATCAGTGGTGGATTTGAATTTTCATTGTTAATGCCTGATGATGATGAACCGTTATCTGATCGCGCAGAAGCATTAACAGAGTGGGTAAATAGTTTTATTTCGGGCTTAGGGCTAATGGATTTACAAAAAAATCAATTGTCTGAGGAAATCACCGAAGCGCTGGCTGATCTACAAGAGATTTCTCAACTTGGTATTGATGAGGATGACGATCTTGAAGAACAAGCGGCATTATTTGAGCAAGTGGTTGAACATGTACGTATGTGTGTGTTGAGTTGTCATTCTGAATTAGGTCAACGACTAGTGAATGATGATGCTGATGAGCAGCCAACCGTTCACTAATAATTTCTATTGCGAAAGGGACAAAATGTGAAGCAATATGATGTGGTTATTGCGGGTGGCGCAATGGTTGGTGCGTGTTTAGCTATCGCACTTGATGAATTAACTCAGCATCAATTACATATCGCTGTGGTTGAAGCTGTGGCGACAGATGATCAGCAACATCCCGGTTATGATGCCCGTAGTATTGCTGTTTCTCATGGATCTAGCCGGTTATTAGACTCGATTCAGCTTTGGCCAGCATTGGCTACTGTTGCGACGGCGATCAAGCACATTCATGTGTCTGATCGAGGTCATGCCGGTATGGTTGAATTATCAGCTCAACAACTGGCTGTTGATGCCTTAGGTTATGTCATTGAGTTAGCGGCTGCAGGGGCGATATTTCACCACCAGTTAGCCACTCGTCCACACATTGATCTGTTTTGTCCCGCAAAAGTTGAGCATATAGAGCGTACTCAATCAGAAGCGTTAGTGCGTTTAAATAACGGTAAACGGTTACGGACTAAGTTAGTGGTTGCGGCTGATGGTGCTGTATCCCATTGCTGTGATTTATTAAATATCGGTCGCAGTGAGCATGATTTTGAGCAAGTGGCGATCATTGCTAATATCACCACCTCAGAACCTCATCAGGGCCAAGCTTTTGAACGCTTTACTAAACATGGACCCGTCGCATTGTTACCCATGTCTCAGGGACGTAGTTCACTAGTTTGGTGTATTGAGCCACAGCAACAAGCTCGAATCATGTCATTAACTGATCAGCAATTCTTAGCGGAATTACAGGCGCTATTTGGGTGGCGATTAGGGGCATTAACTATGGTCGGTGAGCGTAATTGTTATCCATTAATATTACGCCAAGCACAACGGCTAGTGTCACATCGAGTGGCGATAATTGGTAATGCTGCGCAAACGCTCCATCCTATTGCAGGTCAAGGGTTTAACCTTGGACTTCGTGATGTAATGACCTTAGCAGAGGAAATTACAGCGGGGGTTAAATGCAATGCCGATATTGGTTTACCGACAGTATTAGGTCGTTATCGTGAACGACGGTTGCCTGATCGACAGGCAACTATTGCGATGACAGCAGGCTTGGTTAGCTTGTTTGCCAATGATAATCCTGCGCTCGTTGCTGGGCGTAATCTGGGCTTGATGACAATGAGCCTTTCTAACACACTTCAAGCACCGCTGTTACGCCGTGCCATGGGACAGGTAAAACGATAGCTATGATGCAAAATGTTGATGTCGCCATTATCGGTGGTGGAATGGTGGGTTTAACGCTGGCAGCAGCGTTAGCCGATACCGAATTACGAGTAGCAGTGATTGAAGGTCAGTTACCTGATCCTAAGTTGGCAGCCTTACCTGATGTACGCGTGTCGGCACTAAGCCGTGCTAGTGAGAGAATATTACGTGGTGTTGGGGCTTGGGAGGGAATTTGCGACCGTCGTATGAGCCCTTACAGTAAAATGGAAGTATGGGAGCAAGACAGTTTTGCTCGTATTGATTTTGATGCTGAACGACTAGCGCAACCTGATTTAGGCCATATTGTTGAGAATCGCGTGATTCAATTAGCGTTACTTGATCGGGTTAGCAAGCAGCAAAATGTGATTTTAATGGCTCCAGATAGGTGTCAAAATATTGCTTTTGGTGAAACCGAAGCCTGGCTCACATTGGAATCAGGTAAAAATCTAACGGCTAAATTAGTGGTTGGTGCTGATGGTGCTAATTCATGGTTACGTCAACATGTTGATATTCCGTTGACCCATTGGGATTATGGTCATAGTGCGTTGGTGGCAAATATTCGTTGTGATGAGTCTCACTTGCAAACAGCACGTCAAATTTTCCGCCCAGATGGTCCATTAGCCTTTCTTCCGTTAGCTGAAAAAGATCTATGTTCAATTGTATGGTCACTACCGCCAGAGCAAGCATTAACCTTATGTGATGTCAGTGATGAGGTATTTAATCAACACTTAACCGCTGCGTTTGATCATCGTTTAGGCTTGTGTCGTGTAGAGGGAGAGCGCCAAGCATTTCCACTTAAAATGCGTTATGCCCAAGATTTTGTGCGTGAACGAGTGGCGTTAGTGGGAGATGCAGCGCATACCATTCATCCTCTTGCAGGCCAAGGTGTTAACTTGGGGCTACTAGATGCAGCGGCATTAGCGCAAGAAATTATTGGTTTATGGCAAGCAGATAAAGACATTGGTAAGCAGGTCAATTTACGTCATTACGAACGCTGGCGTAAAGCCGAAGCTGCAAAAATGATCACTGCAATGCAAGGCTTTAAGACCCTGTTTGATGGTGCACATCCAGCCAAGAAATTAGTGCGAGATCTTGGAATGCTATTCGCTAATAAAGCACCAGGGGTCAAAGATGAGTTTATGCGACGTGCTTTAGGGTTAAGTGGTGAATTGCCTGAGTTAGCGCGTTATAAATAGGTTCTAATTAAGTAACTATTCCAGTGATAACTTATGAAGCCACAGCATTTTTTGTTGTGGTTTTTTTATGTCTAAATTGAGCAAAAAATTTTTTTTCACCTACAGTAATAAATGGAGTGATAGTTACCGATTAATGGTGAGATTAAAAAGGATGTGTGAATGAGCTATGTACCCTCTGAATTAAAATTTACTCATACTCATGAATGGTTGCGTGATGAAGGTGATGGAATTTACACCGTTGGTATTAGTGATCACGCTCAAGCGCTATTAGGTGATATGGTTTTTATTGATTTGCCTGATAGCGGGGTTGCTGTTGATGCTGGAGAAGAGTGTGCGGTTATTGAATCGGTAAAAGCTGCATCGGATATTTATGCTCCGTGTACTGGCACGATCATAACAATCAATGATGATCTTGATGTTGCACCAGAGTTGGTCAATAGCGATCCTTATGGTGATGGGTGGCTATTTCAAATTCGAATTGATGTTGAAGAGGATTTAGATGAGTTGCTTGATGCTGAAGATTATTTAGCATCCATTGCTGACGATGAGTAGTTGACGATTAAAGCCCACCCAATGTAGTGGGCTTGATGTTGTTTATTTAGCTAATAGTTTATTTTTAATAAATATCGTCTTTAATAAACTTCACGTAAGCGCTTAATTTCTAGGTTAACCTCGTTAACCGTATCATAATGATGCTGCTGGGCCTTTAGTGGTACCAACAATATTCCTTTCTCAAAATGATAGCCGCCACGGCCATCAATATAAATTCTTCCATTAAATATACGACTAACATGCTTGGCGATTAATTTAGGCAAGTAGCGTTTGAACATCCGCATAATACAGTTTAACTCCGACCATCCTGGCGATTAACGTGCTAAGTATACGTTAAGGGTGATGACACTTCTGTGACATTATCAGCATAAATTTAACGATAAGTTTAATTTGTCGGCGTATTATGTAATAACAAATCTAATATTTAGAGTAATACTCTGAATTTTGGCTTTTTTATAATTTATTATCGAGAGTGGTATTTTTAGCTCTAGCTGATTTATTTACGATGATATCAACCTGTTTAGCGATGTTAGCGTTAAATTAATCGTCGGTGGTTGGTTTTTGTTCTAGAAGTGTGATTTCTAAGCGCCATCATGAGCAATGAATTAGACCCGATTACGATATATTGTGCTGATATTTTAAAAACGATGTTATTTGCGTTGGGGGGTTATTGATTGAAATTGGTACTTAGATGATGATTTATGATCCTAGATCAATGCGGTGTTTTTGGCGTATGCCAATAATAACCGTCAATGAACAGGAGTTATGATCATCATGGCAAGACCTAAAATTGTAAGAAAGATAGCTTGCCGTCCTGCTTATAGCTGTTTTAAGCCTAATGGTGTACCAATGAAGCAATTACCGAAACTTGCATTAGCAAGTGATGAATTAGAGGCGTTGAGATTGGTCGATATGTTAGGTTTGCAACAGCTTGAAGCTGCGCAACAGTTGGGTGTGTCACGTCAAACCCTTGGCAATATTATTGCTCGAGGGCGACACAAAGTAGCACAGGCGTTAGTGATGGGCATGGCATTAGAGTTAGCATCAGACAGCATACAGACTATCGAGGATTAATTTATGTTAATAGCAATCGCATTGACTCCCAGAAATCAAATAGCGGGCCATTTTGGTAAAGCAGCAACGTTTGCTATTTATGATCAACAAGGTCAACTAATTGAACGGCTTGAAAATAGTGGTAGTCGTGAATTGGGATGTAAGCATAAAAAAATTCTGCAACGCCAACTAGCGGCACTTAATGTGACTGAAATTGTATTAGGTAATATTGGTACTCGATCTTTAGCGCGCTTATTACAAGCAGGATTTAGTGTTAGTCGTGTTGCTCCACGAACATCATTAGTGGATTTTTTAGCTGGTGGGGTGACTAAAGAAGCCTTACTGAGCGCAGAACAGGGGCGTGCCTGTAAACGAGAAAAAGGCGCATGTGGCTGCGGTTGTGGTTCTAAGAAATCAGCGCCAGCAGCGGTAAAAGTTGGCATGCTAACTCCAATCGCTAATGGTCTCGGTAAGATAGGCGGTCTCAAGCTATGACCACTTTTTTATTAACCTTAGGGATTTTTGTGGCAGTGATATTGGCGATGGCAATTGGTTGGTTTGTCAAACGACAAACGATCAGTGGCAGTTGTGGCGGTCTTGCTAACGTTGGTGTCAATAAAGAGTGTCATTGTGATGAGCCTTGCGATGAACACAAACTTTACCAGATTCAAGAACCGAATAGCCGCGCCTAGGAATAATATTGGCAGAGCCACTATGCTCTGCCATAGCGATCTATACACCAGTGCGAAGTTGCTCAACTTGGGCTATTACTGTATTGGCAACGATTTGACGTAACCATTGGTTGCGAGGGTGGTTGCTGTTGCGATGGAGCCATAATAATCGAATATCAAAATCAGCAATGGCAACAGGCGGTGGGCATTGAGTGAGTTGGTCGTTAAAAATATCCAGTTGTGCCATTAATCGTGATACCACACAGATTAAATCGCGGCCACTAAGTAAATGTCTAATGGTTAGAAAGTTATGTGATCCCACCGCAACTTGACGTTGAAATCCCTGTTGTTGTAATTGGTCATCGACTTGCGTGGTTAATTTACCATCAGGGCTAACTAACGCATGTGGATGGTGACTGTATTGATCGAGACTAACGTGTTGATTGAGACCTGTGGCTTGTTGATCGTAAAGACAAACATGATCTTCAGTGTATAAATATTGATGTTCAATATCTTTACCCATGTCAGTCATGGATCCAATCACCACATCAATTCGGTGCTGATTAAAGTCTGTGTGATAACTGTGCCGATCAACATTAAAGAAACTCAGTTGGCATTGTGGTGCTTGGTGGTGAATCGCATCATATAAGGCTGGCGCAAAGAGCAGCTCGGCATAATCGGTTAAGCCGATTTTAAAAGTGCCACAGAAATCTGCTGGAATAAAGACACTTGGGCGTAGGAGTTCATTGGTGATCAGTGACAGGATAGTATCAACTGTGGCGGCATGATCTAACGCGGTTTGAGTTGGCAGCATTTGGTGACCATGACGCTCAAACAATGGGTCATTTAATAAACTGCGTAAACGCGATAAATTATGGCTCATTGCTGATTGACCAATGGCAAGTTTATTGGCTGCTTTAGTGACACTGCGGGTTTCTATTAATGCCGCAAAGGCAATCAATAAATTCAGATCGACACCGCGCCAATTGATATCGTGATGATGGCTCGCCATTGTCTATTCCTTTATTATCTCACTAAACCAACGGCACTTTAATCAATACCGCTAGTTTAACGATGTGTTATTGCCAATCAAGATTGATCGCGGCAAATATTGCCTAAGATGGGATCGCACAGGATCAATAAGTCTTCAGTGGCGATCTCAATGCCAGCCATACGATCACCGCTGCTGATATTAACGTGTTCAATCGCTGCAATCGCGGCATCAAACACAACCGCAAGTGGGCGCTTTAGCCCCAGAGGTGCAACAGTCCCGATGACTAAGCCGGTCACTTTCTCAACTTCGGTAGCATCAGCGCAGGTCATACGCTGACAACCAAATAATGCCCGTACTTTTTTAGGATCAACTGATTGCAGTCCAGGTACACATGCCAATACATGAAAACCAGACATATCTTTGAGCAATATTGATTTAACCATATGCTGTGGATCAACCCCACGTTCTGCTGCTGCTTCGGCAATGGTTTTGGCCGGTTTAGTATGCGGCAGTAAACGGTAATCAACCCCTTCGCTAGCCAGTAACCGCGTTACTGGCGTATCAATCTGATTATTCAGCATTAAGATCATACGGTAGAGCGAGTTTGTGCCATAGTGCATCTGGGTTAGCTGCAAACCGGAATTGACTATCAGCATCGAGATCATTAGGTAATACCACGAGTGCCAATGCTTGATTGTCACTGTATTGATAACCACAAATTACGGTGCCACCTTTACGCCAATTTTCACCCACGCTACGCTCTAATGCATCACCTGCTTGTGGGCACTGGGTTGCTGTGCCTGCAACGATATACATAGCGCGTTTATTGATGCCACGGTACTTAGCGCGTGCGACAGTTTCTTGACCGGTATAACAGCCTTTTTTAAAGCTAATACCGTTAACGGCTTGTAAGTTAACTGCTTGTGGAATGAACTCAAGTTCGATGGTGCTATCAATTCGCGGCATGGCAGCTTTTATATCATATAAATCCCACAGTTCAGTGGTTGCTAAAATTGCCGTTGGTGCCAAGGTGGTGATCACTGAGTCAGCTTGCTCCGCAGTGGTAATGACTAACCAACGTGCATTATCTACTTTTACTACCGTCGCGGTGTCGTTATGACGTACATCAGCATCACCACTGAAATGATGATCAATGGTTGTTTGAGCTTGACTACCAACCAGCGCCAAAATAACCACTTCAGCTTGGGTTATTTCTGTTTTAGAAAATACGGCATATTTTTTTAATTCGGGTAATTGGTTTGCCATCACGCTTTGGCGTTGCACTAAGCCATAACCATTCTGATAGTGAAAAACACGCATAATCGTACGTAATTTTCCTTTAGCGTCACAGTGGCCGGCAAAGGTCGAGGCATCTGCGGCTAGTGACACTACATCACAGGTTAATTGACCTTGTAAATATGATTTACTGTCTGGGCCAACGAGTGTCACCATGCCCCAATCGCTGAGGTTGATTATGGCTAAATCAGGCAAAGAATCGGTGGTGCTTAAAGCGAGTGGGGTAAAACTATGTTGAGTTGACCAAGTGTTCATAATGGTATCCACAAATGCAGTAATGATTGCGCTATGTTATACCAACTGAACAAAATAATTAACCATGGTTACATGATGGGTTAATTAGCTGTTTTCATTAGTTGTCATTATGGTGGGCTAGGTCTCATCTTGAGCGATTGTTTGCGTTGGTGCATGGTCGTTATTGAGCACGACTGTTAATATCGTTATAACGGAAATACACTAAGTATTCGATTATCAGTGAGCCATTAGGCACGCACATAGAGGTTATGTATGTTAGTTGCAGAAGAGAGAGCCCGCGTAAAATGGGCATGTCGTCGTGGCATGTTAGAGTTAGACGTGTTGGTGATGCCATTTTTTGAAGAGTGTTTTGATGATTTATCAGAGCAGCAACAGCGTGATTTTATTTCTCTACTGACATGTGATGATCCTGATTTATTTAAATGGATGATGCAGCATGGCCGCAGTGATAACGCTGCTCATGCGATGATGGTTGATAAGATTGTTGCTCACAACAACAGCAAGTTATGTTGATTTAAAGCTTAACTTATCCCCGCTACTGAACACTGCACTGAGTCGATGTTATCTTGGTGCAGTGCTATTGCTATTTGTCGTTCCACCTATTTTTTGGCCGTTGAGTTATTTTTTTGCCGAAGCATTATTATTTGAATGGCAACGAATGTATCAATATTATTTACGCCAACAGGGGCCGTTACGGCTTTATAGTGATGGTAATATTCGCTGGCATAATCAAAGGGGTGAGATGATCGCGGTGAAATTAGTTACCCGCTGGCTGGTGGTCTTGTCGGTGTCACATCCTCGAAATCAGTGGCTCATTATCTGCTATGATAGTTGCGATGAGCTGCGCTATCGGCAACTAAAAATGTGGCTTCATTTAGGGCTATTAAAGCCGGCTTCCTCAGTAAATAAACCATGATGCTAATATTATGGTTAGCACCATAGTATTGATGAGTTATAGCGTATTGCGGCTAGTAATTATCAGGCACTAAAATAGTTGCTGTAGCTTGCTCATCAAGCTCTGGATAATCAAGAGTATAGTGTAGTCCTCGGCTTTCTTTACGTTCCATCGCACAACGTACTATCAGTTCTGCAACTTGTAATAAATTACGCAGTTCGAGCAGATTATTTGAAACTCGGAAATGACAGTAATATTCATCAATTTCGTGTTTAAGTAATTCAATTCGGTGCATTGCACGCTCTAAACGTTTGGTTGAACGAACAATACCGACGTAATCCCACATAAATAATCGTAGTTCATGCCAGTTATGTTGAATCACCACTTCTTCATCGGAATTAGTCACTTTACTGTCATCCCAAAACGGCAGCTGTTGTGGCTGTAAGATAGTCTTAAATTGACGCTCAATATCTTGTGAAGCAGACCATGCATAAACTACGCACTCAAGCAGTGAGTTTGATGCCATGCGGTTAGCACCATGAAGACCGGTATAGCTCACTTCACCAATGGCATATAAACCATCAATATCCGTTTTGCCTGATTTATCCACCACCACACCACCACAGGTATAGTGTGCGGCAGGGACAATTGGAATCATATCTTGGGTGATATCAATGCCGTAACCCTGCAATTTTTCAGCAATGGTTGGAAAGTGACTTTTAACGAAATCAGCGGGTTTGTGGCTAATATCGAGATACATACAATCGGCGCCTAAACGCTTCATTTCGTAATCGATCGCACGTGCAACCACATCGCGTGGCGCCAGTTCAGCACTCTCGTGAAACTCTGGCATAAAACGGCTGCCATCAGGACGGCGTAAATATGCCCCTTCGCCACGTAATGCTTCGCTTAATAAAAAGGTCTGTGCTTTGGGATGGAATAAGCAAGTGGGATGAAATTGATTAAATTCTAGATTGGCGACTCGACAGCCTGCGCGCCATGCCATAGCAATGCCATCGCCGGATGATACATCTGGGTTTGAGGTATATTGATACACTTTTGAGGCGCCACCTGTGGCTAAAACCACAAACTTAGCCGCTAGGGTTTCAACACATTCTTTGTCTCGATTCCAAACATAAGCACCTAAGGCACGATTGGTCACAGCTTGGGGATTGATTTTTTTCTCAGTGATTAAATCGAGGGCATTATGGCGTTCAAGAATGGTGATGTTAGGATGATTACGGGCTTGTTCTTGGAGCGAGGTTTGCATTGCCATTCCGGTGGCATCTGCAGCATGAAGGATGCGCCGATGACTGTGTCCCCCTTCTAATGTTAGATGGTAGCGGGGGTCGTCATCAGTGTCTGTATCTTCTCGATCAAATGGCACCCCACCATCAATTAACCATTGTACACATTGCTTGGCATTTTCAGCGATAAACTGCACCACGTCTTGGTCACACAGATGGGCTCCTGCAATCAAAGTATCTTCAACGTGGGATGCGATACTGTCTGATTCATCAAAAACGGCAGCAATACCTCCTTGAGCATAAAAGGTTGATCCTTCACTCAGTGGCCCTTTGCATAAAATAGTCACTTTACCTAGGTGGGCTAAATGTAGTGCTAGTGACAGTCCTGCTGCGCCACTACCAATGACTAAAATGTCGCTATCGTGTTGATGAAATTGATTCATAGTGATTGCATGTCCATGTGATAATCTTATTTCATGCTACCAAAATTGTTATTAAAACGCATGTTTGTTTGGGTTTGAGTAGCGCAAATATCATTAATATACGGTACTTTAGCAGTATTATTGTTAAATGTTAGCTAAGTAACAACCGTCTACTTTGGTGATTATTTTACTTTTTTCAGTTGTAGATCCTCGTTAGTATTATTATTTCAGGTAAAATGACTAAAGTTATTAATCCTACCTTTGTTTAACTTTGTTACAGGTAATAACCTAACGGTAACGAAAACATAAAATTATTTTACTGACGGTGGAACTTTGCCATTATCCATCGGTCTTACGTAGTGCTCATGCTCATAAATATTTCATAAGTCAGTGTTTTATTTACGGTGAGACTAACGCTTATAGTGGCAGGATAATCTAAATAAACCATTGTGCATCAATAACGAATTACAGCCATTATCGGTACTAGTTCTCGTGAGATGAATGCAATATTACTAACAGTTAGACATGGGAGTAAACGCTCGAATGAGCGAGCAGCAAACTGATCAGGTATTAATTGAGCGAGTACAGCGGGGAGATAAGCAAGCATTCAACCTTCTGGTTATTAAGTACCAGAATAAAGTTTGTAACCTTGTTTCACGTTATGTTAGCAATTCTGGTGATGTGCCAGATGTTGCTCAAGAAGCATTTATTAAAGCGTATCGTGCCTTACCCTCATTTCGTGGTGAAAGTGCATTTTATACATGGCTTTATCGTATAGCTGTTAATACCGCAAAAAATTATTTAGTTGCTCAGGGACGTCGTCCGCCAGCATCCGATGTTGATGCCGAAGACGCGGAATATTATGAAAGTGGAAATGCGCTTAAAGAAATTTCGAACCCTGAGAACCAAATGTTGTCTGAAGAATTGAAGCGGGTTGTTTTTAGTACGATTGAATCACTACCTGACGATCTTAAAACAGCGATCTCATTGCGTGAACTGGATGGTCTAAGCTATGAAGAAATCGCTGAAATAATGGGATGTCCGGTAGGCACAGTTCGCTCACGTATATTCCGTGCACGAGAGACGGTTGAAAAACGTATTCGTCCTCTTATGCAGCAATAACAATGTTGCACCAAACGGTGGAAAAAATGGCTGATAAAGAAAAAATTTCGGCATTACTTGATGGCGAAGATTTGGATCAGAGCATTATTAATGCGCTGACTGTTGACAAAAATAGCGAGCAAAGCTGGCATGATTTTAACCTTATCGGTGATGTCATGCGTGGTGATGTACCGCAATGCAAACAATGGAATATTGCAGAAAATGTCGCGTTAGCGCTAGAGGCTGAACCTGCTCATACTGGTGCTACGGCCACTAATATTGAGGCCGTTGCTAAGCCGATTATTACTGAAGAACAACCGACCCCATTTAAAGCGAAGCGGACCTTACCCGCTTGGCTATCCCAGTTTGGTCAGGTTGCTGTGGCTGCATGTGTTTCGCTGGCAGTGATTGTTGGTGTCCAACAATATGACGGTAATGGTAGTAATCTTACGACCACAACCAGTAATGATGTGCCAGTGCTGCAAACCATTCCATTTGTTGGTAAAGCTGAGCCTGTGAGTCTAAATACCAATATGGTTAATGATAATCAGACACCATCTGAGTCACAGTTAATGGAACAACGACGTCGAATTAACTCGATGTTACAAGATTATGAACTTCAACTTCGGTTTAATGCTGAAGATGGTAGTATTGATAATTCACGATTACATACTAATAATTCTGTGGCGGATTAATGAAAAAAACTCTGGTCGGTGCACTTGCATTGGTCAGCCTATTGTTGCCACTCCAAGCCTCTGCTGAAGCGGTTCAACCTTCAACAGAGGCTTTGTTGCATCAAATGGGCCAAGCCAGTCGAGATCTTAGTTATGAGATGTCTTACATTTGGGTTAAGAAAAATAGCATTGATACATTGCGGTATCGGCATGCATTAGAGAATGGTCAAAGTTATGGTCATCTGTTGTTCCTCAGTGGTCCACCACAAGAGGTGATTCAACGTGGTGATGAGGTGAGTTACTTTGAACCAGGGCTCGATCCTTTTACGATTAAAAGTAATAAAATGGTCGCGCCAATATTACCGTTAATGAAAGCCAATATAGATAAACTGTCCAAGTATTATGAATTTATCGCTATGGGACGCGCACGTGAAGCAGGTGTCGCCTGTAATGTTATTCGTATCGCACCTAAAGACGGTAATCGTTATTCTTATTTATTGTGGATAGATCAAGCGACTCACCTTGTTATGCGCGCTGATTTATTGGGGCGTGATGGTGACTTACTGGAACAATTCCGTGTTGTGTCATTTGTCGTGAATCCTAAAGTTGCTGAAATGCTCAGTAAGCTCGATCAAGTTAAACTGCCGGCCGTGGTACAATTACCACAACAGCCACAGAAAAAACTGGAATGGTCGGTAAATTGGTTACCGAATGGTTTTACATTAATAGCCGGTAATCGACATCGACTACTATTAACTGAGCGTGCGGTTGAAAGCCGAATGTACAGTGATGGTTTATTTAGTTTTTCTGTTTATGTTTCTGATGCCGATAATTTTGTTGGACGAGGACAATTGGTTCGCCAAGGACGTCGTACGTTAATCACTCGAGTTGATGGTAATAAAGAAATTACTGTCGTTGGTGATATTCCGCCAGAAACAGCACGACAAATTGCAGAAAACGTAACCTTTGATAAAATTAAAGCAGAGGTTACCTCAACGAGTAAATAATCATGATGCGAACATTAGCAACGGTTGTCGCCGTTGATAGCGGCCATATAACCGTGAGTTGTCAGCAAGAAACCAGTTGTGGTCATTGTGCTTCACGCGATAGTTGTGGCACAGGTATAGTCAGTAAAGCTATGCCTGGGCGTTCTCATCAGATAAATATCGCGACTGATGAAAAAATAACCCTTGGACAAGTGGTTGAAATTGGCTTGTCTGAGCGTAGTATGCTGAGTTCAGCCTTGCTGGTTTATATGCTGCCGTTACTGTTTTTAATTGGTGGTAGTTTAATCGGTCAGTATCTATTTATTGATTTAGCGGGCAGTAATCAGCTAGGTGTTATTGTATCAGCCGCGGTTGCTACAACGATAGGATTAATGATTGCTCGGTATTATGCCAAGAGATTAGATGGGGATTCAGCCTACAAACCAAGCCTTATTCGAGTGCTAGGGCTACCCATTTCAGCAGATAAGCTGATAAATGCCGCATCGAAAGATAGCGAGTAGCGTTTAAATTCGGTAGAATCCGTCAACTTGATCTTAAGATCCCATTCATTTTAATCACGAGCTAGTCACGCCATTCATGAAGCACATTCGTAACTTTTCGATTATCGCACATATCGACCATGGTAAGTCGACCTTATCCGACCGTCTAATTCAAGTCTGTGGCGGCCTTTCTGATCGAGAAATGGCTGCGCAGGTTTTAGATTCAATGGATCTTGAACGCGAACGCGGTATCACCATTAAAGCCCAGAGCGTGACGCTCGATTACACGGCTAAAGATGGTGAAACTTATCAATTAAACTTTATCGACACCCCTGGGCACGTTGACTTCTCGTATGAAGTATCGCGTTCACTTGCAGCCTGTGAAGGTGCATTATTGGTAGTCGATGCGGGCCAGGGCGTAGAAGCTCAGACTTTAGCAAACTGTTATACCGCTATGGAAATGGATTTGGAAGTGGTGCCGATTTTAAATAAAATCGACCTTCCAGCCGCTGATCCTGAGCGTGTAGCTGAAGAAATTGAAGACATCGTTGGTATTGATGCTATTGATGCTGTGCGTTGTTCAGCAAAAACTGGCGTTGGTGTTGACGAGGTTCTAGAGAAAATCGTTGAAGCTATTCCTGCACCTGAAGGTGATCCGGATGCGCCCCTACAAGCACTAATTATTGACTCATGGTTTGATAATTATTTAGGTGTAGTGTCTTTAGTTCGTGTTAAAAACGGAAAGCTAAAGAAAAACGACAAAATCAAAGTAATGACTACAGGTCAAATTTGGGGTGTTGATCGTCTTGGTATTTTCACGCCAAAACGAGTTGATACTACTGAATTAAATACTGGCGAAGTAGGCTGGGTAGTATGTGGTATTAAAGACATCCTTGGTGCTCCTGTTGGTGATACACTAACATTAGCAAAAGGCGGTTGTGAAGTTGCATTACCTGGCTTTAAAAAAGTAAAACCACAGGTATATGCAGGTTTGTTCCCTGTATCATCTGATGATTATGAGAACTTCCGTGATGCATTGGGCAAATTAAGTCTTAATGACGCCTCATTGTTTTATGAGCCAGAAAGTTCATCTGCACTTGGTTTCGGTTTCCGTTGTGGTTTCTTGGGTATGCTCCACATGGAGATTATTCAAGAGCGTCTAGAGCGTGAATACGATCTTAATTTGATTACTACTGCACCGACAGTAGTGTATGAAGTTAAGAAAAATGACGGCACGATGCTGTACGTTGATAGCCCTGCAAAATTACCTGCGGTTAATGATATTGAAATTATGGGTGAGCCTATTGCTCGCTGTAATATTCTAGTACCAAGCGAATACTTAGGTAATGTTATTACGCTATGTATTGAAAAGCGTGGTATGCAGGTTGATATGGTTTATCACGGTAATCAAGTCGCACTAACGTATGATATTCCAATGTCAGAAGTAGTACTGGATTTCTTCGATCGTTTGAAATCAACTTCGCGCGGTTATGCATCGCTAGATTATAATTTCCAACGTTACCAAGAATCAGACATGGTACGAGTTGATATTCTGCTAAATGGTGAGCGTGTTGATGCGCTAGCTATCATTACTCATAAAGAAAACTCACAGACTCGCGGTCGTGATGTTGTTGAGAAAATGAAAGAATTCATTCCTCGTCAAATGTTTGATATCGCTATTCAAGCGGCGATTGGTGGTCATATCATTGCACGTTCAACCGTGAAGCAATTACGTAAAAACGTAATCGCGAAATGTTATGGTGGCGATATTAGCCGTAAGAAGAAGCTACTACAGAAACAGAAAGACGGTAAGAAACGCATGAAGCAAATTGGTAATGTAGAATTACCACAAGAAGCCTTCTTAGCGATTCTTCATGTGGGCAAAGATAAGTAACCTTTCTTTGTTTATAACAGTCTAGATATGATTAGAAAGTGCTTATTTAACCTGTTAAATAGCACTTTCTTTTACTTAGGCGTTTTAAATTAGACCCAATCAGCTAACTGTCGGGGTTAGTTGCGTTAAACCTAAGGAATAACATGGCAAATACATTTTCAATAATACTGGTCTTAGCAACAATTTTTACCGGTATTATTTGGGCTCTAGATAAATTTCTCTGGGCACCTAAGCGACAATTAAAAATTGCAGCCGCAGCTGAAAAAGCCGGTGGTCAAGTTGATGCTGAAGTACTTGCACGTGTTGCGCCTCAGCCAAGTTGGATTGAGTCAGCAAGCTCAATGTTCCCTGTGATTGCACTGATCATGATATTCCGTTCATTTATTTATGAACCGTTTCAAATTCCATCAAAATCAATGCTACCAACCTTATATGTTGGTGATTTTATTTTGGTAAATAAATTTGATTACGGATTACGCGATCCAGTATTTGACCATAAGTTTTTAGATTTAGGTGAGCCTAAACGTGGTGATGTAATTGTATTTCGTTACCCGCCAAATCCAAAAATTGACTACATTAAACGTGTTGTTGGTTTACCTGGTGATATGATTCGTTATAGTGCAGATAAACAGTTATGCATTCAGCCGCAAGGTACTTCTGTTTGTAAGCCAGTTAAGTTAACGGATATGAAAGACAGCGATTTTACTCAAGGTATGGCGCGTCTGATTGAGTTTAACGAACACCTTGGTGATGTAAATCATCATATTTTGATCAATCCATTGCGACGTGATAACCGTATGGCTTACGTACCTCGCCCAGGGATCGGTGAGTGGATTGTACCAAAAGGTGAGTATTTTGTTATGGGTGACAACCGTGACAATAGTGCTGATAGTCGTTACTGGGGCTTTGTTCCAGAAGCGAATCTAGTCGGCAAGGCGGTAGCTATTTGGATGAGCTTTGATTTCGATCGCAAGCCTGATAGTTTACTTCCATCTTGGATCCCTACCGGTGTACGCTTTGACCGTATCGGTAGCATTAAATAATCGAGAGAAAATGACAACTCCAGCGAATAGGCTTCAGCGCAAGCTGGGCTACCAATTTAACAATTGTGAGTTGATGACATTAGCACTGACACATCGCAGTGCTAATGGCACCCACAATGAGCGCCTAGAATTTCTAGGCGATTCTATTTTAAGTTTTGTTGTTGCTGATGACTTATATCACCGTTTTCCTTCTGTGGATGAAGGTGATATGAGCCGAATGCGCGCAACACTAGTCCGTGGTAAGACATTAGCTGAGTTAGGACGTGAGTTCGAACTTGGTGACTACTTACTATTAGGCCCTGGCGAGTTGAAAAGCGGCGGCTTCCGTCGTGATTCGATTCTGGCTGACTGTGTTGAAGCAATCATTGGCGCGGTTTATCTAGATAGTGATGTTGAGACAGTGCGTCAAGTCGTATTGGCTTGGTATAAATCACGTCTTGATACGATTGAACCAGGCATCAACCAAAAAGATCCTAAAACACGCTTGCAAGAGTGTCTTCAAGGTCGCCGTTTACCATTACCAGCATATACTGTAATTAAGGTACAAGGTGAAGCTCATAACCAAGAGTTCACCGTACAGTGTGATGTTTCAGGTTTGGATGAACCTGTTATCGGTAAGGGCGGCAGTCGGCGCAAGGCAGAGCAGGCAGCAGCAGAAATTGCACTTAATCAGTTGGAATCATGACAGATAAACAACACTGTGGCTTTATTGCCATCGTTGGTCGACCGAATGTCGGAAAATCAACCTTGCTTAACCGTTTAGTGGGGCAGAAACTGTCTATCACTTCACGTAAACCGCAAACTACACGTCACCGCATTATGGGTGTTGATACTCGTGATGGGTATCAGGCTGTCTATATAGACACCCCGGGTTTGCACATTGAAGAAAAGCGTGTGATTAACCGTTTAATGAACCGTGCTGCAAGTAGTTCATTAACTGATGTTGAGCTAGTGTTATTCCTTGTGGATGGCACTATGTGGACTGCTGATGATGAGATGGTACTGAATAAGCTTATAAAAAGTGAGCTACCAACAGTACTGTTGATCAACAAAGTCGATAATATTAAAGAAAAACATGAGTTATTCCCGCATTTGCAGGAACTAGCGAACAAAATGCCATTTGTTGATGTTGTACCAATTTCTGCGAAGAAAGGGACTAACGTTGATGCGGTTGAAAAAATTGTTCGTGAGTATTTGCCTGAGTGTGAATACTACTTTCCTGAAGAGTATGTAACGGATCGTTCCCAGCGCTTTATGGCGTCAGAAATTATTCGTGAAAAACTAATGCGCTTTACCGGTGAAGAATTACCGTATTCAGTGACTGTTGAAATTGAGCGTTTTGATTTCAACCCTGAAACGAATGGTTTTGATATCAACGGTTTGATTCTGGTTGAGCGTAAAGGCCAGAAGAAAATGGTAATCGGTAAAGGCGGCGATAAGATCAAAGTTATTGGCCGTGAAGCCCGTTTAGATATGGAAGACTTATTTGAACGTAAAGTGTATTTAGAACTTTGGGTTAAAGTGAAATCAGGTTGGGCAGATGACGAACGTGCACTGCGTAGCTTAGGTTACATTGACGATCTATAAGGAAAGTAATGGAGGGCCTACAGCGTTGTTTCGTCCTTCATTATCGTCATTATAGTGAGACGAGCCTGATCCTTGATGTGTTTAGCGAGGATTATGGCCGTCTTACCCTACTTGCAAAAGGAGCGCGACGTAAGCGTTCTAATCTTCGAGGAACCTTGCAGCCATTCACGCCATTATTTATGAAATGGAGTGGTAAAGGTAGCATGCCCGTTCTCACTCATGCCGAACCTATCAGTATTGGACTGCCGTTGCGCAGTTATATTTTATATTCCGCGATGTACGTTAATGAAGTTTTAGCGCGGGTATTAGAAAATCATACCCCTTATCCGGTGTTGTTTCTTGATTATTTGAATGTGTTACGTGAGCTTGCACAAGCGGATAATCCAGAGCCAGCATTGCGCCGTTTTGAACTCGCCTTATTACACCATCTTGGCTATGGTATCGACTTTCTTCATTGTGCCGGTAGTGGCTTAGCTGTCGATGATCATATGACTTACAATTACCGCGAACAGTTAGGGTTTATTGCCTCTATAAAAATAACTCAACTTACTTTTCGTGGTGATGAATTAAAAGCCATTGCAGCGAGGTGTTTTGAAACGCCCGCCCAACTTCGGGCGGCGAAACGCTTTACACGGATAGCCTTAAAGCCGTATCTTGGTTCAAAGCCATTAAAAAGTCGGGAATTGTTTATCCCACGAGCAAGGAGTATCGGAAAATGAGCAACATTCTACTCGGCGTCAATATCGACCATATTGCAACATTACGTAATGCCCGCGGTACACGGTATCCTGATCCCGTTCATGCTGCAGAAGTAGCTGAGCGCGCAGGTGCTGATGGTATCACGGTTCATTTACGTGAAGATCGTCGTCATATTAATGATCGTGATGTTCGAATTTTACGAGAAACATTGCAGACGCGAATGAATCTAGAAATGGCGGTTACTGATGAAATGGTCGCAATTGCTTTAGAGACCCAACCTGAATATGTATGTTTAGTACCAGAAAAACGGGCTGAGCTGACAACTGAAGGTGGCTTGGATGTGGCGGGCCAATGTGAAAAAATCAAAGCAGCAACGGCTAAACTAGCCGCTGCAGGGATTAAAGTGTCACTGTTTATTGATGCAGACAAGCGCCAGATTGATGCAGCACTAGTGACTGGTGCCCCGTTTATTGAATTGCATACTGGTCATTATGCAGATGCAACTACTGAAGAAGTACAAGCGGCTGAACTTGAAAAAATTGCCGTTGCTGCAACTTATGCTGCAAGCCTTGGAATTAAAGTTAATGCTGGTCATGGTTTAACCTACCATAACGTTAAGGCTATTGCGGCATTACCTGAGCTGTATGAGCTCAATATTGGTCATTCTATTATGGGACGAGCAATGTTTGATGGTCTTGAAAAAGCGGTAGCGGATATGCGTTTATTGATGCAGGAAGCGCGTGGCTAATGGCTATTTTAGGTTTAGGGACTGATATCGTTGAAATTGAACGGATTGAAAAAGTACTTGCTCGTACAGGCGATGGCTTTGCCGAGCGAGTGTTATCAGCCTCTGAACTCGAACAATATTATGGTTTAAAATTACGAGCCCGCTTTGTCGCCAAACGATTTGCGGTTAAAGAGGCAGCCTCTAAAGCGTTAGGGACTGGGATTGCGTGCGGCGTCTCTTTTCAAGACTTTAGTGTTACTAATGATGTTCGCGGTAAACCATTGGTTACCTTCTCCGGTCAAGCATTAGCATTGCTGACTGCAATCGGTGGCCAGCATGTACATCTTACTATTGCCGATGAGCGTCGTTATGCCGTCGCAACGGTGATCATTGAAAGTTAATATCATCGATAATATAAAAAAGCGCGAGCTGATAAGGCTCGCGCTTTTTTTATGGTTAAAACGGTGGTCATTAATGGCGATATTGCTTTGAAGCCTTAACAACATTATCCATTTCATCAATTAACTCTAGCAGTTCAGGTTCAATATCAACCATCATTGCATTGGCTTTTAATTCAGTTTCAATGGTGTGACAAAGGTATTTCAGACGCGGTACACCACTGTAAGCACAGCTACCATGTAGTTTGTGGATTGATGGCCATAATTCGACAGACTTTCCATCTAAGGCTTCATTGACTAATAATTCTACCTCTGGCATGTAATCCAGTAACATCTGCAACATATCACGGGCAAGATCTTGTTTACCTGCTGCCTGTTTGAGTGCTAATGACCAATCAAAGCTAATGCTATTATCGATGGTTGGGGCCACGTTCTGTGGTGGTGTCTCGTTGATCGCCACGGTTTGTGGTGCAGTTAATACCACCCCGTTATGATCGGTCGGCGTGATCCACTTTGCCAGAATTTGCTGCAGAATATGTTCTTCAATTGGTTTGGTAAGGTAATCATCCATACCGGCATTGATCAGTCGTTCACGTTCGCCAGCCATTGCATGGGCAGTGACAGCAATTATCGGTGTATTGTGGTTAAGGGTAGTTTTGTGTATTTCTTGGCAAGCAGTAACGCCATCCATTTCTGGCATTTGAATATCCATAAAGATTAAATCAAAGGCTTTATGATGAGCATATTCGACTGCTTTTTTACCACCAGTGGCGGTAATGACGGTTTCAACACGCTCGCCTAATAGCGCAGAAATTAACTTTAGGTTGGCTGGATTATCATCGACCGCCATCACAGTTAATGGTTGAATTGGCTCCTGCGGTGTGGCGAGTACTGGCAGTTCCGGTTCACTATTGTCATCACTGTTATCGCATAAAGCTTCAAATAATTTACGTGAGGCAATTGGTTTTCCAAGACAGATATCAACCCCAGTATTGGCGAGTTTTTCAGATAATGCGAGTTCAGTTGTTGGTAGGCAAACCAGTACCTTATCAGCCATCTGTTCGGCTTTAAATACATGATCAAACAACACTGCTGTTGGTGGTTGTTCGCTTGGCGATAAACACAATAGCGCAAAGTCATGGTGTTCGACATCATCTGGCATGGTAGAACGGTAGGTCACATGCACACCGGCATTAATTAACCGTTGCTGTACGACAGAGGCCGCTTGCATGTTGGGTTCAATTAGTAGCAATTTTTTACCGGTTAATGATGAGGTATCGATTAGCTGTGATACTGGTAAATCGGTTTTGTTCATGTGAATGCTAAACCAGAAAGTTGAACCTTGATGGAGGCGACTGGTAAGGCTTACTTGGCCACCCATTTGGCTTACCAACTTCTGCGTGATCACTAATCCTAAGCCAGTACCACCATAACGGCGTGAGATACTGGCATCAGCTTGACTGAAGGCTTGGAATAATTGTGCTTGCTGGCGCTCTGAAATACCAATACCGGTATCACGCACCATAAATTGCAATTCAATATTATTTTCATGTTCAGATTTAAGCTCGACAGAAACATCAATATTACCTGTTTCAGTGAACTTTACTGCATTACCAATTAAGTTGGTTACTACTTGCTGAATTCGAAGTGGATCGCCAATTAAGCCCGGTGGAATACGGGTATCTATTTTAAGGGTTAACTCCAAGCCTTTTTCATGCGCACTTGGAGCAAGTAAGCGCATCACATCATCAAGCGCATCGGTGAAATCAAATGGAATATTTTCCAGTAATAATTTACCAGCTTCTAATTTTGAGAAGTCCAAAATATCATTGATGATGGTTAGAAGATTATTGGCTGAGTTTTCAATCGTCAGCAGATAATCTTGTTGGTTGGAATTAAGTTTAGTTTTGAGCATTTGACGGGTGAAGCCAATCACACCATTAAGTGGTGTCCGTAGTTCATGTGACATATTGGCTAAGAATTCAGATTTAACTCGCGCCGCTTCTTGAGCGCGTTTTTTAGCAATATCTAATTCTACGTTTTGAATTTCAAGTTGCTCAAGGGTTTCACGTAAATCCGAAGTTGCCTGATCAATACTTTGTTGCATTTCAATGTGATATTCAGACAACGAGATAGCCATCGCGTTGATGCCGTTTTTAAGGGTATCAAGTTCACCTAAAAGTTGACCTTCAATACGGATATCAAGATGACCCCGACGGATCCTGTCAACGACACTGATCATATGGGAAATAGGGCGAGTAACATCTTGCATCAAACGGTAGGCAAACAGTGAAGATAAACTTAAGCCGAGTAATAGCACCATTAATGCCGTGAAAACTTCTTGGTATTGTTGCAGTCGCAATGAACTTAAATCGAGCTCTATCGCAATATAACCTAATGGTTTACCTAATGAACTGGCACTGGTATTGGTACCAAATTGGCCTTCAGTCAAAATAGGGGTGCGGAGAATTAGGGTGTTATCGTTAAGTTGTGTGTCGAGTAAGCGTGGAATCGGCTTATCATCGGGATACATAAATGAGGCAAAGTTGCGATGGAAATTAGAGGTCGCAAAAATTTTATTGTGATCAGTGAATACCGCAATGCTACGAATAATATCGGAATGCTTACGGTGGGTGTAACCAATCAGACGGCGAATAGCCTCCCGATTTTTTTCGGTCATACCATATTCAGCTGAAATCGCTAATGGCTCAATAATACTCGTGCCAGTCGAAATCAATTGATGCTCAAGATCTTGATAGCGGCTCATGGTAAAAAAAGCGCTCAATAACAGGCCGATTATCAGTGTTGGTGCTAATGTCAGGGTAAAGACCCTGGCACGAAGTCCATATTTGGTCATGGTTCTCTTAATTACAAGCAAGCGATTCTGTGGGAGAATTAGTACCTATCTATATTCCTAGTTTAAATAAAACAGGGATATGCAACAAATACTCAATGTCTGAACGGTGAGCAAAACACTATGGCACGCTTTTTTAAGCCTCAAAAACGTAAAACTGACACCAAACATAAAGAAATCACTATTGACCGCTTAGATCACCAGGGCGCTGGTATTGGTCACTTAAACGGTAAATCTATCTTTGTGGATGGGTTACTTCCCACTGAAACCGCAGTGGTGCAGTTAACGGAAGATAAAAAAAATTACGCTCGTGCTAGAGTAATTAAACGCCTTTCAGACAGTAATGCCCGTATTAAACCCCATTGTGCGATCTATGACCAGTGTGGCGGTTGTAATTTGCAGCATTTATCTCATCAAGGCCAAGTTATCGCAAAGCAACAAGTGCTAAGTGAACTGATGGCAAAGTTCGCCGTTGTTGATCAAGCTGATTGCGTTCAACAACCACCGATCATCAGTGAATCGTTACATTATCGTCGCTGTGCACGTTTTGCGGTGCGGGTTGAAAATAATGGTCAGTTACAGTTTGGTTTCCGCAAAAAGCAAAGTAATGACATTGTTGATGTCAACGTGTGCCCAGTATTAGCACAACCATTGAATGATTTATTGCCGCCATTACGCGATTTATTACAAAGCTTAAAAGGGCGTCGATTCATTGGTCACCTTGAATTGACTAATGCTGATAATGGCTGCGTGGTGTTGATTCGCCATTTAGCGCCTTTTAATGCCGATGACAGTGCTTTAATTCAAGCGTTTGCTGTTAAACATAATGTAATGCTGTTTTTAGCGCCAGAAACTGATGAACTAATCCAGACTTATGGTGACCAACCATATTATGAGGTTGATGGTTTGAAGCTGACTTTTTCACCGAAAGATTTTATTCAGGTTAATGGTGATGTAAACGCTAAAATGGTCGCACAAGCTATCGAATGGTTAGATGTTCAGCCTCAGGATAGGGTATTAGATTTATTCTGTGGCTTAGGTAACTTTAGTTTACCGCTCGCCAAGCGCGCTAAAGCCGTGGTTGGCGTGGAGGGTATTGATGATATGGTTTTACGCGCAACAGACAATGCTCAGGCAAACAACCAATATAATGCCACTTTTTATCAGGCTAATTTAGAACAAGACGTTACGAAATTAGTGTGGGCACAAGAGCAATTTGATAAAATCTTATTAGACCCTGCACGTGCAGGTGCTGCTGGAGTGATGGATCACGTGGTTAAGCTGGCGCCTAATAAAGTGGTTTATGTTTCGTGTAATCCAGCAACACTGGCTCGTGACAGTCAAGTATTACTACAACAAGGTTACCGGTTAGGGCATCTTGGTATGTTGGATATGTTTCCACATACTGGGCATTTAGAATCGATGGCACTATTTGTAAAGGTTCAAAAAAAGCAGAAAAAATAGCTACAGCAATTACAGATATTGCCATTAAATAGCAAACAGGACAGAGACATGGTCGCAGTACGCGGAGCACATCTAAAAGAAAACACGACGTTTGAGCTTGCCTCATGGGTTGAAAGTTTACGTTTGGATGCAAAAACGTTTGGACGTTTAGAAGGAACTTATCTGCGTTGTCAGGAGCTAGTTGTTGATCAAGAGAACGGTTCGTTGCTGTTATGGCGCGGTCGTGAAATGGTTGAGATTCTGGTGACGTTAAGCATGGATACCGATACGCTAATATCGGCAATGCTATATCCATTAGTTGAAGCGGGTTGTTATAGCCATGAACAAGTAAAAGAAGACTACAACGGTAATATTTTGCATCTAGTGCAAGGTGTTGAGCAGATGTACGCTATTAGCCAACTTAAATCGACTGCGGAAGAGGCGGCACAATCAGCGCAAGTTGATAGCATTCGTCGCATGTTGTTATCGATGGTTGATGACTTCCGTTGTGTCGTCATTAAGTTGGCTGAGCGAATTTGTAATTTACGTGAAGTTAAAAATGAGCCGGATGCTGTACGTCGAGTTGCTGCGCAAGAATGTGCCAATATTTATGCACCCTTAGCCAATCGGCTTGGTATTGGACAGTTGAAATGGGAAATTGAAGATTATGCCTTCCGTTATCAACATCCTGAGGTGTACAAGCAAATAGCGAAACAGCTTTCAGAACGTCGAATTGATCGTGAAGGCTATATTACCCACTTTGTTGATGACTTATCTGATGCGATGAAAGCATCAAATATTCGTGCTGAAGTGCAAGGTCGACCAAAGCATATTTATAGTATTTGGCGCAAAATGCAGAAGAAGAGCTTAGAGTTTGATGAGCTCTTTGATGTGCGTGCAGTACGTATTGTTGCCGAAGAATTGCAAGATTGTTATGCCGCTTTAGGGGTGGTGCACACTAAATATCGTCATTTACCGAAAGAGTTTGATGATTATGTTGCTAACCCTAAACCTAATGGCTATCAATCAATCCACACCGTAGTGCTTGGTCCTGAAGGTAAAACCATTGAGATTCAAATTCGTACTAAGCAAATGCACGAAGAATCTGAATTAGGGGTTGCAGCACACTGGAAATATAAGGAAGGCCCAGCGGCTTCTGGCGGCGCTCAGTCGGCGTATGATGAAAAAATAAACTGGTTGCGTAAGTTACTCGTTTGGCAAGAAGAGATGTCAGATTCTGGCGAAATGCTCGATGAGCTTCGTAGCCAAGTGTTTGATGATCGTGTGTATGCGTTTACGCCTAAAGGTGACGTAGTTGATTTACCATCAAATGCGACCCCGTTAGATTTTGCTTACCATATTCACTCAGAGGTTGGCCATCGCTGTATTGGTGCGAAAGTAGAAGGCAGAATTGTGCCATTTACTTACCATTTACAAATGGGGGATCAGGTTGAGATTATCACTCAAAAAGAGCCAAATCCTTCACGTGATTGGTTAAATCCAAATCAAGGTTTTGTGACCTCAAGCCGTGCTCGTGCCAAAGTACATGCGTGGTTCCGTAAACAGGATCGCGATAAAAATATTATTGCAGGTAAAGAAATCCTTGAAGCTGAGCTAAGTAAGATCCATGCGACACTAAAAGATGCGCATTCTTACGCGAGTAAACGTTTTAATGTTAATTCGCCTGAAGAGTTATATGCCGGTATTGGTAGTGGTGATTTACGTATAAACCAAATTATTAATCACATTAATGCTTTGATTAATAAGCCCACTGCGGAAGAAGAAGATCAGCAACTGTTAAATAAGTTGTCTGAAGCGAGTGATAAAGCCTCACATACGGCGAAGAAACCACAACGTGATTCAGTTGTAGTGGAAGGGGTTGATAACTTAATGACCCACTTAGCGCGTTGTTGTCAGCCTATTCCTGGGGATGATATTCAAGGCTTTGTGACCCAAGGCCGTGGTATTTCTGTCCATCGTCATGATTGTGAGCAGTTAGAAGAGCTGCGTCATCATGCACCTGAGCGTATCATTGATACTGTTTGGGGAGGCGGTTTTATTGGGAACTATACTATTACCGTTCGCGTCACTGCTTCAGAGCGTAATGGCTTGCTTAAAGAGTTAACCAATACTTTGATGAACGAGAAAGTCAAAGTGGCGGGCATGAAGAGTCGAGTTGATTATAAAAAGCAAATGTCGATTATGGACTTTGAACTGGAGTTAACCGATCTCGAAGTATTAGGTCGAGTTTTAAACCGAATTGAACAAGTAAAAGATGTTGCACAAGCTAAGCGTTTATACGGTTAGTTGTGATAGATAATATCGAACATAGAAATAGGTAGCTTCGGCTACCTATTTTTTTATTTCGGGAGATAATGATGAGCAATAAAACCACAGTTGATATCGATAAGTTATTGGCAATAATGGCCCAGTTACGGGATCCCCAAGCTGGTTGTCCATGGGATTTAAAACAAGATTTTGATTCAATCGTACCTTATACCATTGAGGAAGCTTATGAAGTTGCTGATGCGATTGAGCAAAAAAACTGGACTGATGTTAAAGAAGAACTCGGCGATCTATTATTTCAAGTAGTCTTTTATAGTCAACTCGCGACAGAACAGGGCTTGTTTGATTTTAATGATGTGGTTGCTGGTATCAGTGAGAAGCTAACGCGTCGTCATCCGCATGTTTTTGGTGATACTGAATTTGCCGATGAAGCCGCTGTAAAACAAAATTGGGAAGCTGAAAAAGCAAAAGAGCGTGCTAAAAAAGCGCAAGATGACAGTTTGTTAGCGAATATTCCGCTGGCATTACCTGCACTTAGTCGAGCCCATAAAATTCAACAACGCTGTGCGAGTCAAGGTTTTGATTGGGATACGTTGGGACCGGTGGTTGATAAAGTCACAGAAGAGTTAGATGAAGTGATGGCAGAAGTCATTCAAACGCCACAGCAGCAACATAAGATCGCTGAAGAAATGGGCGATTTGCTATTTTCGGTGGTAAATTTAAGTCGTCATCTCAATGTAAAGCCCGAACATGCACTGCAACAAGCAAATAAAAAATTTGAGCGACGTTTTCGCCAAGTTGAAAAAAATGTGCTAGAACAAGGTAAGTCTTTAAGCCAATGTTCACTAACTGAGCTAGATCTTGAATGGGATAGAGTAAAACAGCATGAATGTAAAAAATAATTATTCCCATCTAGAATTGTTATGCTATAAAGGTATAGTGACTTAGTGGCTAAAAGTAGTGAAATGGGGTGAAAACACGGCGCATATCACTTCCTTGATTTGAGACAAAAAAAATCTTAGGGGTGTGTGATAGTTTTCACGTTGTGGCGATAAATGGTGTCTGGTATACTAATTTCCCGTCCAGATACACTTTATCCTCTACACCAATCTTCCAGGTTTAACATGACAACGAATTATATTTTTGTTACGGGCGGAGTAGTATCCTCTCTAGGTAAAGGCATTGCTGCAGCATCTTTGGCAGCTATTCTAGAAGCGCGTGGTCTGAATGTGACCATGATGAAATTAGACCCTTACATTAACGTTGATCCAGGCACAATGAGCCCAACTCAGCATGGTGAAGTATTCGTTACGGAAGACGGTGCAGAGACTGATCTTGACTTAGGTCACTACGAACGTTTTATTCGTACCAAAATGACAAAGCGTAATAACTTTACTGCTGGTCGTGTGTACGCTGACGTATTACGCAAAGAGCGTCGTGGTGATTACCTAGGTGCAACGATTCAGGTTATTCCACATATCACGAACGAAATTAAAGATCGTGTGATTGCAGGTGCTGCGGGTCATGATATCGCGATTGTTGAAGTCGGTGGCACAGTAGGTGATATTGAATCACTACCATTTATGGAAGCTATTCGTCAGCTTGCAGTTCAACAAGGTCGTGAAAACACCATGTTTATGCACTTGACATTAGTTCCTTACCTAGCTGCTGCTGGTGAAGTTAAAACTAAGCCAACTCAACACTCAGTGAAAGAATTACTTTCTATCGGTATTCAACCAGATATTTTGGTTTGCCGTAGTGATCGTGTTATTCCTGCTAATGAGCGCGCAAAAATTGCGTTGTTCTGTAATGTGCAAGAAAAAGCGGTTATCTCAATGAAAGATGTAGATTCAATCTACAAAATTCCACAGCTTATTAAGGCACAAGGCCTTGATGACTTGGTATGTAAGCGTTTTGGTATTACTGCACCAGAAGCTGACTTATCTGAGTGGGAACAAGTTATTTACGAAGAAGCTAACCCTACTGCTGAAGTCACTATCGGTATGGTTGGTAAGTACATTGAATTACCTGACGCATATAAGTCAGTCAACGAAGCGCTTAAGCACGCTGGTTTGAAAAATCGTATTTCAGTACAAATTAAATACATCGATTCTCAAGATGTTGAGTCTAAAGGTACTGAAGTACTTGCAGATCTTGATGCTATCCTAGTACCTGGTGGCTTTGGTCATCGTGGTATCGAAGGTAAGATTCTGACGGCTCAATATGCACGTGAAAACAAAATCCCTTATTTAGGTATTTGTTTGGGTATGCAAGTCGCATTAATTGAGTTTGCTCGTAATGTAGCAAACATGGCGGATGCACATTCAACTGAATTTAACGCTGAAACTAAACACCCAGTAGTTGGTTTAATCACTGAGTGGGTTGATGGCGAAGGTAACGTAGAAGAGCGTACTGAAAAATCTGATCTAGGCGGTACTATGCGCCTTGGTTCTCAGTTATGTCATCTTCAAGAAGGTTCAAAAGCACGTGAATTGTACGCACAAGCGTCAATCCATGAGCGTCACCGTCACCGTTACGAAGTTAATAACAACTTGCTACCTAAGTTAGAGAAAGCTGGTCTAAAAGTATCAGGTTTATCTGCTGATAAGAAGCTAGTTGAAATTATTGAAATTCCGAATCATCCTTGGTTCGTTGCTGCACAGTTCCACCCAGAATTCACTTCAACACCTCGTGATGGTCACCCATTATTTGAAGGTTTTGTAAAAGCAGCTGGTGCACACCACCGCGGTGAATCTGATAAGTAAGGATTACTGATAGCTGTAGCAGTTATCGCTGCAGCTATTTTATTTCGCTTTTAATTTGAAGATAAAGCAGAGGAAACACAATGTCTAAGATCGTTAAAGTTCTAGCTCGTGAAATCATTGACTCACGTGGCAACCCAACAATTGAAGCTGAAGTTCACCTAGAAGGTGGTTTCGTTGGTATGGCTGCTGCACCGTCTGGTGCTTCTACGGGTTCTCGTGAAGCTCTTGAGCTACGTGATGGCGACAAATCTCGTTTCCTAGGTAAAGGTGTTCTTAAAGCTGTTGCTGCTGCAAACGGTCCAATCGCTGAAGTACTTATGGGTAAAGACGCGACTGATCAAGCTGCAATCGACCAACTTATGATCGACCTTGATGGTACTGAAAACAAATCTAACTTTGGTGCTAACGCAATCCTAGCTGTTTCTCTAGCTAACGCTAAAGCTGCTGCTGCATCTAAAGGCATGCCTTTATACGAGCACATTGCTGAGCTAAACGGTACTGCTGGTCAGTTCTCTATGCCTCTACCTATGATGAACATCATCAATGGTGGTGAGCACGCAGATAACACTGTTGATATTCAAGAGTTCATGATTCAGCCAGTAGGTGCTAAGTCTCTTCGTGAAGCTGTACGTATGGGTTCTGAAGTATTCCACAGCCTAGCTAAAGTTCTTAAGTCTAAGGGCATGAGCACTGCAGTTGGTGATGAAGGTGGTTTCGCACCAAACCTTGAGTCAAACGAAGCGGCTCTTAAAGCAATCAAAGAAGCTGTTGAAGCTGCAGGTTACGAGCTAGGTACAGATATTACTCTAGCTATGGACTGTGCTGCTTCTGAGTTCTACAACAAAGAACAAGGTATCTACGACCTTAAAGGTGAAGGTAAGCAATTCACTTCAGAAGAGTTTAACTTCTTCCTTAAAGATCTTGTTGATAAGTTCCCAGCTATCGTTTCTATCGAAGATGGTCTAGACGAATCAGATTGGGCTGGCTTCAAGCACCAAACTGAACTACTAGGTGATAAAATTCAACTAGTAGGTGACGATCTATTCGTTACAAACACTAAGATCTTTGCTGAAGGTATTGAGAAAGGTATCACTAACTCAATCCTTATCAAGCTTAACCAAATCGGTTCTCTAACTGAAACACTAGCTTGTATCAAGATGGCTAAAGATGCTGGTTACACTGCAGTTATCTCTCACCGTTCAGGCGAGACAGAAGACGCAACTATCGCTGATCTAGCGGTAGGTACTGCTGCAGGCCAAATCAAAACTGGTTCTATGAGCCGTTCTGACCGTGTTGCTAAGTACAACCAACTTATCCGTATCGAAGAAGCACTAGGTGAGCGTGCTATCTTTAACGGTCTTAAAGAAGTTAAAGGCCAAGCTTAATTCTTTTAAGCCTATAATTGAGCTTGCTCAATTAGCCTAAATCGAACCGTCTCTTAGGAGGCGGTTTTTTTTTAGTAAAAAATAGTAGTGCTACAAATATCGCTAAATAAATGGTTTTTTGTTTGATTTATCAGCAAAAATGACACGCAATTAGCACAGTACCAACTCTATGACCATAATAGTGGTCACAATAAGCTGATTATGGGATTATTACTCCTCCACAGTATGTATTCCAATTACTCACAATCAGTGGCTGATTGGCATGTATATTGTTGGCATTGACATTTAGGCTGATTTTGAAGGGGAACCATGCGTCTGTTTATCATTATCCTGCTAGTGGTTTTAGCATGGCTGCAGTACGATTTCTGGGATGGTAAAAACGGTATGAATGAGTATACCGCAGTAAAAGAAAGCGTTGCGTTGCAACAAGCTGCTAATACTGAATTACAACAACGAAACCAACAAATGTATGCGGAAATTAAAGATCTTCACGGTGGTAAAGAAGCAGTAGAAGAACGCGCGCGTAATGATTTAGGTTTAATTAAACCCGGTGAAACCTTTGTTCGAGTTCTGGGTGATAATAACTAAGGATTCGCGTTTTTTGTTGTGAGTGATAAAGCGGATGATAGCTAAAGAATTTATTGCCGTAGTACCTGCGGCAGGAGTGGGGAGTCGAATGGCTGCCGATCGTCCAAAGCAATATCTTCATATTGCAGGTAAAACCATTTTAGAGCATACCGTTGATCGGCTGTTGAGCTTAGCTGAGATTACACGGGTAGTGATTGCAATTAGTGCTGATGATCCTTATTTCCCATTGTTACCGTTAGCGACTGATCCACGAATTACCGTCGTTGATGGTGGTGCTGAACGGGCTGATTCAGTGTTTGCCGGTTTAGCTGCGATTGACAATGATAATGCGTGGGTGTTGGTGCATGATGCAGCACGCCCCTGTGTCCGTCAAACTGATTTACAAGCATTGATTACTGCTGCTGTTAGTAGTGAATATGGCGCAATTTTAGCTGCACCTGTGCGCGATACGATGAAGCGCGGCCAGAATACGTTAACTCAGCCTCAGATTAGTCATACGGTAGATCGTGAAAACTTATGGCATGCGCTGACACCGCAAATGTTTCGGGTAGGGCAATTACGTGATGCATTAACTGCGGCATTAGCACAAGGTGCGACGATTACTGATGAAGCATCAGCACTAGAGTTTTGTGGTTATACGCCACTGCTGGTAGCAGGGCGCAGCGATAACCTCAAGGTGACACAGCCAGAAGATTTGGCTTTAGCTGAATTTTATTTACAACTTTTATTAAAGGAACAACATTAATGCGTATTGGTCATGGGTTTGATGTGCATAAATTTGGTGGTACCGGTCCGGTTATTATTGGTGGTGTTGCGGTTCCTTATGAACAAGGCTTAATAGCACATTCTGATGGTGATGTTGCGTTGCATGCTGTATGCGATGCGTTATTAGGGGCAATTGGTGCCGGTGATATTGGCCGTCACTTCCCTGATACAGATGCTGAATGGGCTGGAGCGGATAGTCGATTCTTACTGCGTGATGTTTATAACAAGGTTAAAACTGCAGGTTATTGCCTTGGTAATGTAGACGTCACTATTATTGCTCAAGCACCGAAAATGGCGCCTTATATTGACGCTATGTGCCAAGCAATTGCTGAAGATCTTGAAACAGATATAACTAACATTAATGTTAAAGCAACCACTTCTGAACGTTTAGGTTTTACGGGACGTAAAGAAGGTATTGCCTGTGAAGCAGTTGTTTTAATTAAAAAGGTATAATCACACCATGTCGACAAATAACACCTCAGCAAACGTAATGGATTGTTTTAAATGGCTTCATGAGCAGCCAATTTGCCAAGGAAGTATTAAGGCAAATCCCCAAGATTTTATCGTTAATGAGCAGTTAGGTTTTACCTTTAGTGGTACTGGCGAACACTTGATGGTTAAAGTTCGTAAAACGGGTGAAAACACTAAATATGTTGTTAATGAATTAGCCAAAGCTTGTGGCGTTAAATCACGTGATGTTAGCTGGGCTGGTCTTAAAGATCGCCACGCAGTGACTGAGCAATGGATAAGTGTTCATTTACCGGGTAAAGCCGATCCTGATTTAACGCAGTTTGAAGCAGAACATCCAGGTATTGAGATCCTTGAAACGACTCGCCATGACAAAAAATTACGCCCAGGAGATCTACAAGGTAACTGGTTCCAATTGCGTTTAACTGATTTAGATCAGCCACAAGTGTTAGCTGAGCGTTTAGAGTTAGTTAAACAGCAAGGCGTTGCGAACTACTTTGGTCAACAACGTTTTGGGCATGGTGGTAATAATGTCGTTAAAGCGCGTGCTTGGGGTAATAATGAATTCCGTGTTCGTGATAAGAGCAAGCGTAGTTTTTATTTATCGGCAGCACGTTCATGGATGTTTAACCAAGTATTGTCAGCTCGTATTGAGCAAAACCTTACCCGTGAAATTATGTTAGGCGATTGCCTGCAAGCTGCTGGTGATGAGCGCACGTTTATTGTCGATACTATTACGCCAGAATTGCAACAGCAAGTTATGCAAGGTGAGGTGTTAATTACTGGCCCATTACTGGGTGATAATGCCTTACCAACAACTGCTGATGCGCAAGCATTTGAACTTGCGATTGTTGAGCAAGAACCTGCGTTAGTGGCATTGGTACGTGATAACCGTATGCGTCATGATCGTCGTCCATTACTTTTATTGCCACAGAATATGCAATGGCAGTTTGATGATAACGGTGTGATCCTTTCTTTTGCTTTACCTGCTGGCAGTTTTGCGACTTCGGTAGTGCGTGAGTTGATCATGCCGCTAGAATCAGAAGGTATGAATGATGAGAATACTGATCAGCAATGATGATGGTATTTTTGCTGAGGGCATAAATACGTTAGCTCAGGTCTTAGCTGACTTGGGTGAGGTAATAGTCGTAGCTCCTGATCGTAATCGATCAGGAGCGTCTAATTCGTTAACTATTGATTACCCACTACGTATTCGTCAGCAAAGTAATAACAGGGTAGCAGTCCAAGGTACACCGGTTGATTGTGTCCACTTTGCACTAACTGAATGGTTAGATGAGCAACCTGATATTGTAGTGGCAGGCATTAATCATGGTGCCAATTTAGGTGATGACGTGCTGTATTCTGGCACTGTTGCTGCTGCAACTGAAGGCTATTTTTTAGGTGTGCCTGCGATAGCGGTTTCATTAGTGGGTGACACTCATTTTGAAACGGCAGCCCAAGTGGTAAAAATTCTGATTGAAAAAATGGTCATGCAGCCATTATCTACTCAGAAGATTATTAATGTTAATGTTCCCGATGTGCCTTTTGAGCAATTAAAGGGTTGGAAAACAACCCGTTTAGGCGCTCGGCATCGAGCTGTCAGCATGATTAAAAAAACCGATCCTCGTGGTAATCCCTTGTATTGGTTAGGTCCTCCTGGTGACACACAAGATGCTGCTGAGGGAACTGATTTTTTTGCGATTGAACACGGAGAGGTTTCGATTACTCCGTTGCAAGTCGACCTGACTGCGCATGATGCAATAGCCGGGTTAGAAAGCTGGATGCATGCTGTGGAGATCCGATAACTATGCGTTATCAGAGCCAAGTTGATAACTTAATTGCGTTATTAGTAAGTAGAGGAATTACGGATCAACGGGTATTGCGCGCTATCGCAACAATCCCACGCGAATTTTTCGTTGATGAAGCATTTTCTTATCAAGCTTATGAGAATAATGCGTTACCTATTGGTAGTGGTCAGACGATTTCACAGCCGTATATTGTCGCTAAAATGACGTCGTTATTAAAGTTAACCCCGCAATCATCCGTGCTAGAAATTGGTACTGGATCTGGTTATCAGGCTTCAGTGTTAGCACAATTAGTTGATCATGTTTATTCTGTTGAGCGAATTAAAGGCTTGCAATGGCAAGCTAAACGACGGTTTAAGCAATTAGAATTGTATAATATTTCAACCAAACATGGTGATGGATGGCAGGGCTGGGAAAGTAAAGGCCCATTTGATGCTATTATTGTTACCGCTGCGCCAAGTGAGGTTCCCCAGAGCCTATTAAACCAACTTGCCGATGGCGGTCGATTAATATTACCCGTAGGTTATTCTGAACAAGTGTTAAGATTGATTGTTCGCAATGGTGAGCAGTTTATTGAAACGGATATCGAACCTGTTAAATTTGTGCCGTTAGTGGCTGGAGATTTGGCGTAAACCATGAGTATTGAGCGTATGATAAAAAAAATAATTCAACCTTCTGTGCTAGCAGTAACCTGTGTCGTTCTGCTGTCTGCATGTAGTAGTCATACGCCTGCTCCTGTTTCAAATCTTGCTAAAGATTATTCACAATTACAACGTGGTAGCTTCCATGGCCGCTACTACACCGTTCAAAAAGGCGATACGCTGTATTTTATTTCTTATATGACGGGCCGCGATGTTAAAGATATCGTGAAGCTAAACCGTTTGCCTTATCCTTATACGATTTATCCAGGACAAACGTTAGCTATTCCAACTTCAGATAGTCAAGCCACCGCACCGACACGAACAAATAATGTAGTGGTAACGCCACTGGTAGCTCCATCGGCAACTAAAACGGTAACCCAGACCGTAACTAAACCAGTACAACCTGCCGTTGTCGTCAAACCTGCTGCACAAAAAACAACCAACAAACCAGTTGCGAAGCAAGAAGCAAAAGAGTACTCTGGAAATTCAAAAGTTAACAAACCTGTAACAACCAAGTCGGTAACTAAAGCGCCAGCTAAACCAGTAACTAAACCGACAGCACAAGTTTCAAGTTCAGGCTGGTCTTGGCCGGTGAAAGGTAAAGTGATTACAGGGTTCTCTAACGCTGATAATGGCAATAAAGGTATTGATATTACAGCTGCTCGCGGCACACCTATTCGAGCAACAGCTGCTGGTAAAGTGGTTTATGCTGGTGATGCGTTACGAGGATACGGTAACTTAGTGATCATCAAACACAGTGAAGATTATCTTAGTGCTTATGCGCATAACGATAAAATCTTGGTTAAAGAACAACAATCAGTTAAAGCTGGCCAGGAAATCGCTACTATGGGTAGTTCTGGTGCATCAAGCGTTAGGTTGCACTTTGAAATTCGCTATAAAGGTAAGTCAGTTGATCCAATGCGCTTTCTTCCTAAGTAGCAAGCCATAATAAAAATAGAGAGAAACGTATAAATTAGAAATGACATCATGACGTTGTAATGTCTTTAACTCGCCATCTGGGAGGCGCTATGAGTAGAAGCAGCACAGCCAAAAAACTTGAATCATTGACATTAGATGACAGCATTGAACTTAATAGTTTAGTGGTGCCAACTGATAATAATTCTGATACGTCAGCATCGACAGAAGGTGCTGATATCTCCAAATATGAGACTAGTGCTAAAGCACTTGATGCAACTCAACTTTACCTTGGTGAAATTGGATATTCTCCGTTACTCACCGCTGAAGAAGAAGTGTTGTATGCACGGCGCGCGTTACGTGGCGATGAAGTCTCTCGTAAACGGATGATAGAAAGTAATCTCCGTTTAGTGGTCAAAATATCACGTCGTTATAGTAATCGTGGTTTAGCTTTACTTGATCTGGTTGAAGAAGGCAATTTAGGGCTTATTCGTGCGGTTGAAAAATTTGATCCTGAACGTGGCTTTCGTTTTTCGACTTATGCGACATGGTGGATTCGTCAAACCATTGAGCGAGCGATCATGAATCAGACTCGAACGATTCGGTTACCGATCCATGTTGTCAAAGAGCTTAATGTTTATTTACGTACCGCACGTGAATTAGCCCAAAAACTCGATCATGAGCCAACCGCTGAAGATATTGCGCTGCAACTTGAAAAATCGGTTGATGATGTCAATCGCATGCTGCGCCTTAATGAGCGCGTAAGTTCGGTCGATAACCCTATCGGTGGTGATTCTGACAAGGCATTGTTAGACATTATTCCAGATGAAAAAGGCGGTAGCCCGGAAACATCGACTCAAGATGATGATATTAAGAACTCGATTGTTGATTGGCTTCAAGATCTTAATCCTAAGCAGCGAGAAGTGCTGGCACGTCGATTTGGCTTATTAGGTTATGAGGCATCGACATTAGAAGATGTTGGACGTGAAATTGGTTTAACTCGTGAGCGGGTACGTCAAATTCAAGTTGAAGGTCTACGCCGTTTACGCGATATGTTGACTCATCAAGGGTTAAGTATTGAATCGTTATTTAATCAAGAAATGTAAGCTTGAATATCAATGCTCGCGGTCTTTTTTTGAACTTACTTTTACGCAAGCAAATATCAATCGCATTGAATAAAAAAGGACGCTAAGGCGTCCTTTTTTTATGTGCTTCAAATGAAGTATGCGTTGCTAACTATTACTGCAATAACGCTTTAAGACGATATAGCTCATCTAATGCTTGGCGAGGGGTTAACTCATCAGGGTTAACATTTGCCAGTGCTTCTTCGACTTCACTTGGCTCTGGAATCAAGCTCAGCTGATGTTCTTCGCGTGGCGGTTGTCCTGCAATAGTTGGTTGTTGGGCTTTTTGATGACCAAGTGCTTCTAATTGCTTGAGCTTTATTTTAGCGCGTTTAATAACAGCCTTAGGTACACCAGCAAGGCTAGCAACGGCTAAACCATACGATTTACTCGCAGCTCCTTCTTGAACGCTATGCATAAAGGCAATATTGTCGCCGTGTTCAACCGCATCAAGATGAACATTTGCTAAACCAGAGAGTAATGATGGTAACTCGGTCAATTCAAAATAATGGGTTGCAAACAGTGTCATTGCGGCAATTTTATCTGCTAGCCATTCCGCACTTGCCCAAGCCAGAGATAAACCATCATAGGTACTGGTGCCACGACCAATTTCATCCATTAACACTAGACTGTGCTTAGTGGCATTGTGGAGAATATTGGCCGTTTCTGTCATTTCTACCATAAAGGTTGAGCGGCCAGAGGCGAGATCATCGGATGCTCCAATACGGGTGAAAATACGATCTAGAGGACCAATGGTAACGGCTTCCGCTGGCACAAATGAGCCCACATGTGCCAGTAATGCGATTAAAGCCGTTTGACGCATATAGGTCGATTTACCGCCCATATTAGGGCCCGTAATAATCAACATACGACGATCTTGATGTAATGCAATTGGGTTGGCGATAAATGGTTCACTTAACACTTGCTCAACCACAGGATGACGACCAGCGGTAATATTAATGCCGGTGGTGGTGGTCAATTGTGGACGACAGTAGTTTAAGCTGTCAGCACGTTCGGCTAAGTTGGCTAATACATCTAATTCTGATAATGCACTTGCCGCTAACTGTAGTCGTTCTAAGTGAGGTAACAGTTGATCAAACAGTTCCTCCCACAGTTTTTTCTCAAGTGCTAAAGCTTTTGATTTTGAATTTAGCACTTTATCTTCGTGTTCTTTTAATTCAGGAATAATATAGCGCTCAGCATTTTTTAATGTTTGGCGACGAATATAGTGATCCGGAACTAAGTGACTTTGGCCTCGACTGACTTGAATAAAGAAACCATGAACCTGATTAAAGCCAACTTTCAGACTATCAATGTCGTGACGTTCACGCTCACGGGTTTCAAGGTCGGTTAAATATTGTTTAGCGCCATCGGCTAAATCACGCCATTCATCCAATTCGGCATTATAGCCTGGTGCTAATACGCCACCATCACGAATAATCACCGGTGGGTTTTCAATAATTGCGTGCTCAAGCAATTGGCACAGATCATCCATTGGCGCTGAATGTTGGGCTAACTCGCCAATACGAGCCTGTGGAATCTCTGCTAATAATTGTGCCAGTTCAGGCAAATATTGCATTGCAGTACGCATACGGGCTAAATCACGTGGTCGAGCAGAACGTAAAGCTAATCGCGCTAGAATACGCTCTAAATCACCCATATGACGCAGCACACCAGCAGCATCAACAAACATTCCGCTATCTTTAAAGGCTTCAATCGCATCTAAACGACCATTTAATTGGTGTTGATCGCGAATGGGTTGGTGTAACCAGCGTTTAAGTAAGCGGCTACCCATTGGGGTCGCGGTATGATCTAATACAGCAGCAAGAGTGTTATCAAAACCACCGGCTAAATTTTGGGTTAACTCTAAATTACGGCGAGTCGCGGCATCTAAAATAACGGCGTGATCTTGAGTATCAAGCGTGATCGCGCGAATATGAGGTAGTGCAGTGCGCTGAGTATCTTTGACATATTGCATCAAACAACCCGCAGCACATAAGCCAAGGTTCGCTTTTTCAACCCCAAAGCCGACTAAATCACGCGTACCAAATTGCAACGTCAGTTGTTGGCGTGCGGTTTCTAGTTCAAATTCCCAAATAGGACGACGACGTTTACCCTTAAACGGTTCAACTAAATGTAAAGAGGTGAAATCTTCAGGGTAAAGCAATTCAGCCGGGCTAGTACGTTGTAGTTCGGCCTGCATTTCTTCTTCGGTATTAGGCTCGGTTAACATGAAACGACCCGAGGTAATATCAAGTGTTGCGTAGCCAAATTTATTATTTGCGGTATAAATCGCCGCAATTAAGTTATCACGACGTTCATTAAGCAAGGCTTCATCACTGACTGTACCTGGAGTTACGATACGCACAACTTTGCGTTCAACAGGGCCTTTGCTGGTAGCGGGATCGCCGATCTGTTCACAGATTGCAACGGATACCCCTTGCTGAACTAATTTAGCTAGGTAGCCCTCTACGGCATGGTAAGGCACACCAGCCATTGGAATGGGTTCACCATTGGTCGCGCCACGTTTTGTCAGAGAGATATCAAGTAGTTGTGAAGCTCGCTTGGCATCATCAAAAAACATCTCATAGAAGTCGCCCATGCGGTAGAACAATAGAATATCAGGGTTTTCAGCTTTGATCCGAAGGAACTGCTGCATCATAGGAGTATGTTTTTCTAAGCCTTTTATCGTCACGATATTGCCTACTCTTGCTGGTTCGACGTCGGCCACTTAAGGTAGCTCGACCAAAAATAATGAGCCCTAAGGATACGTGAATCAGCGGATCGGGCAAAGTAGCCATTGGACTTTTTTTATCATCTTTGCAATGGTGATTAACAGGCGTAAAGTTAATGCCAGCGTTTCAATATATTAAACACAGAAAGTAATAACAGGCTTGGAGGCACTCATGGTAGATATCGAACAGTTGGCTGATGAACTCGGTCAAGCATTAAAGGCTAAACAGTGGGTAGTAACCACTGCAGAATCTTGTACTGGTGGTGGTGTTTCGTTTGCTATTACTGATATTCCGGGAAGCTCAGTATGGTTTAATCGTGCTTTTATTACTTATAGCAATGAAGCAAAGAAACAGATGCTCAGTGTTACCGATCAAGCTTTGGTTGAATTCGGTGCAGTAAGTGAGGCGGTGGTATTTGAAATGGCCTGTGGTGCTTTAGCGGCTTCTCGAGCAGATATTAGTGTCGCGATCAGTGGTATTGCTGGTCCTGATGGTGGCAGTGACGAAAAACCCGTCGGAACAGTATGGTTTGCTTGGGCTGATGCGACAGGTTGGCAACAAACACGTAGCTGTTTATTTAGTGGTTCACGCCAACAAGTAAGACAACAAGCAATAGCTGAAGCGCTCTCAGGGTTGATTGAACGCGTAAAGAGTGTGATAGAAGAGTGATCTAATCCTTAAAAAAATGTATTTAACAAAAAAAATTAAACCAGAACTAGACACTGTATGAATAGACAGTATACTAAGTCTCATACCCAGTTAAGTAACTTTATTTTAGCATCCGTTGGAGAGTCGAATGGACGATAATAAGCAAAAGGCTCTTGCCGCAGCGTTAGGCCAGATTGAGAAGCAGTTCGGTAAAGGTTCAATTATGAAATTGGGCGATAACCGTACTATGGATATCGAAACTATCTCAACCGGCTCATTATCACTTGATATAGCATTAGGTGCTGGTGGTTTACCAATGGGACGTATCGTAGAAATCTATGGTCCAGAATCATCAGGTAAAACAACCCTAACACTAGAAACTATTGCCGCGGCTCAAAAAGCAGGTAAGACGTGTGCATTTATTGATGCAGAACACGCACTCGATCCAATTTATGCAGAAAAACTGGGTGTTGATATTAATCAACTTCTTGTTTCTCAACCAGATACTGGTGAGCAAGCATTAGAAATTGTTGATGCATTAGCTCGTTCAGGTGCTGTAGATGTTATCGTTGTCGATTCAGTGGCTGCTCTAACACCAAAAGCTGAAATTGAAGGTGAAATGGGTGATTCCCATATGGGTCTTCAAGCTCGTATGCTGTCGCAAGCAATGCGTAAATTAACTGGTAACCTTAAGCAATCTAACTGTATGTGTATCTTCATTAACCAAATTCGTATGAAGATTGGTGTGATGTTTGGTAACCCAGAAACCACGACTGGTGGTAATGCATTAAAGTTTTATGCTTCTGTTCGTCTTGATATTCGTCGTACTGGCGCTATCAAAGAAGGCGATGAAGTTGTTGGTAACGAAACCCGTATTAAAGTCGTTAAAAATAAAATTGCGGCACCGTTTAAACAAGCGGAAACTCAAATTTTGTATGGCCAAGGTTTTAACCGTAACGGTGAATTAATTGATCTTGGTGTGAAGCATAAATTAGTTGAAAAAGCGGGTGCTTGGTATAGTTACCAAGGTAATAAAATTGGTCAAGGTAAAGCAAACTCTTGTAAATACCTAGTTGAAAATCCTGAGATTGCAACTGAGATCGAAAAGAAATTACGTGATTTACTATTATCACCAGCTGTAGTTGAAACTGATGAAAAAGATGCAGTAAAAGCAGATGTTGAAGACGGTGATGCTTTTTAATTAACGCATTATTTATTACCGTTATATAAATAATAGATATCAACCCAGCCTTTGCGCTGGGTTTTTTGTATATCAATGGCTACCATTAGATAGGATATATTCAGCTTTAGAAGCAAAGTGTATCCCCACCTTTAAAGTTCAAAGTGTCGTTATAAATGATTGCTTGATGCTGTAACAGTACTGTTTTTATTGCTTGATATTTTTCTGAACGTGGGTTGATTGAATATATATCATATCTATTACAATTGGTTTTAGGTGGGGAAATTAGCTGTTTGAACTTATAGAGTAAACTACCACTATTGGTATAGAAAGGAACTAGATACATATTATAATTCATTTCTTTTATCGCTATTAATATATTAGTGCATTGATTATTCCATGATCTTTTTTCCTGGATGCTGTTTTTTATTTTATCCATATAACAATGAGAAACAATGAGGTCATAATTTCCATTTTTTATATCTATAGGCTGGATGAGCTTTTTTGAAAACTGAGGAGTATTTAATCCCCAGCTATCATGAACGGTCCAGTCACTATAATATGCTAAACGTCCTGATTCAGTAACGAGCATGCGGCCATTGATACCATTTAGGTTTTTGGATAAAGCGAAGATATTTTCATTTTTAGAATAGATAATTTGATTGATTACTCTATGAGTTATAGCCGCGGATAGGATGGAAACAAAAAGTACATAGATATACTTCTTTATATTTCCTTCCTTATTTAATAAATATAAGACGCCAAAGAATAATGGGGCGATAAAACGATTGCCTATATTCTGAGATAACATCATCGATGAATAAAATAAAATAGGTATAATTGTTATAAGAATGATTGTAGCTTTATTTTTTGACATGCTTATAACAATAAGCATCGGGATAGCAACTATTGCCACATCTTTTAATGATGAATATGAAAATAGTAGGAGTTCTTTTATTCCGTGTTGCTTAATATAAAAAGGTAATGGTAATAGCTCGTTGAAATAATACATTCGCCATAAAAAATAAACCCCACCGGGTATAATTAAATATTTTAAACTGACTAATAGACGCTCTTTACTCAAAGAAAACCTATTTTCAAATTGATAAAGTAATACTAAAGATGCTCCCCACACCACACCATCAGGCCTAAATAAGCATAGCAGCAGTATACATAAGTGCATGTTTTTATATTTTTTTTGTAAATAAAACTGTAAGCAATATAGATATATAGTTGAAAAAACAATACTACTAAACCCAAATGCTGCAGAATAAATAAATGACGTAATAGTCATTGCGATGAGAATGAAAAATAAATGATTATGTTTACAGAGTAATTTTATAAGTAAATAGAGTGATAATGAGCTAATCATTAATGATGCCGTGTACTCATTTATACCGACAAGATGAAATAAGCTTATTGCGACCATCCATAGAAAATCAGTTGCTCCTTCAATTGGAGTGCCTATATTACCGTATGAGATGACACCAGTATTCGCTAAGGTGTTTGAATATTCATAGAGAATTACAGCATCTTCAGCAGGATGAATAAACAGTAAACTGATTATAAAAAAAAGCCCTGAAAAACATAAAGCCAGCCCAGTTTGTAGTTTGCTCATAAGCGACTCCGATTAAAGAGCTTAGTCGGAATGGACTTAATAATAGCCATGATGATAAACCAGAACCAAGGTACGTAAGAAAATAAGGATTTTGATTCAATGCGTTTTTTTATGATTTTGGCAACATATTCAGGCGATGACCATAAGATACTTTTGGTCAATTCGGTAGTCATTTGAGTATCGACAAAACCGGGCTTTATATCTAGTACATGAACATTTGATTTGGATAATCGTTGCGCTAGCCCTTGTAAGAAGGTGGAAACTAAACTTTTAGCCGCTCCATAAACATAGTTAGATTGGCGTCCTCTATCTCCAGCCACGCTGCTGATCACGGTGATATTACCGTCTTGTTGTTTTTCCATCTTATTCGCGATCGGGGTTAAGATGGAGATTATACTACTTGCGTTGATTGTGAGTTGTTGTAGTGTTTGTGAGGCTGAAGATTGACATTCGGCTTGATTTGATAAACTGCCATGAGCAATAAAGATACAATCAATATGGTTAAAATATTTAAAGATATCATTGATAAGTTGATGGTGAGAGGTGATCTTTTCAGCAGCAAATAGAGCGGTTGATACAGATTGAGCACCACGGATCTGTAAGTCTTGAGCAATAATCGATAGTTTTTGTTGATCACGAGCAAGTAAATATAAGTTATCACCGTCATTGGCATGTAGCCGCGCAACGTGTTGGGCAATTGTTGAAGTAGCACCAAAAATAACAATGTTTTTCACGGCTTATAGCCCTATACGCAGAGATTGTAGAGATTGGAACACCTTGTCGGCTTGGTAGTGTTGGCGTATTGCTTGAAAAGACGTCCATTGGGGGTAGCCGGCTTTAAACATCTTTTCTGACATGCGGACATCTTTTGATAAATATAACCTCCCGTTAAGTTTGGTGACGATTGCATCTAATTCATCGAGTAATGCTAGTACTTTGGGGGTTAGCTTAAAATCTAATGCCAACGTGTAGCCTTCTATTGGAAAAGAGAGATAGTTGGCATTTTTTTTACCAAATAGTTTTAGTACCGCCAGTAATGAGTTTTGCTTTGAGTTGGACACTGTCGTTAATATTTCGGTTAATCCATTAATACCTGCCGACTTTGGGATCACAAATTGATATTGCGTAAATCCTTTTTTTCCATAGATGTTGTTCCAATTACGAATACTATCTAATGGATAAAAAAATGGGTCGTAGTGTACTGTTGCGGTGGTTTCTTGATGGCGAACTCGTCGAAAATAGAGTGCGTTAAATATTTTAATTGTATGTGGATTTAACAACGTAGTAGGGAAATAAAAGGGAATGGTGAATTTACTTTTTTGATGGGTAGTTAATGGACCTGTTTCTGCGTGTTCCCCCAAGATTAATAAAGAGCGGCCTAAACTTTCGCCTGTTGCAGAACAATCAATCCATGCTACAGAATAGGTATAATGTTTATTCGTTTCAAATAAGCTCAAAAGTTGTTTTAGGTTATTGGATTTTATGGTTTTTTGTTTGATATAGGCACTTTTTATTGGGAGTAAGTGAAAAGAAACCGATAAAATAATGCCTGTTAGCCCCATTCCGCCACAGGTTGCGTAAAACAAGTTGGAATAGTTGCTACGAGAGCATTTTAAAATGCCTGAGTTGACCGTTAATAGTTCGAAAGATTGTACATGGTCGCTAAAGCAACCTGAAATATGGTGATTTTTGCCATGCACATCACTTGCAATTGCTCCGCCAACTGTTACAAATTTAGTGCCAGGTGTGACTGGTAGAAACCAGCCTTTGGGGACAAAGTATTGCAAAATAGCCTCAAGTGAGACACCTGCATTACAGGTCAGTAGTCCCGTTTCGGAGTCAAAAGACTGAAAATAGTCTAATTTATGACAGTCTATTATATGAGCAGATAATGCACTATCGCCATAGCTACGGCCTAAACCTCGAGCAATAGTATGAGGTTGAAGCGCGATTGTTTGAGATTTAAATTGTAGGTAATTAACCGTGGCATCAATATAAGGATATTTACCCCAACTGGTTATGTTCATGACGAGTGTTTTCCATATATAAAATAGTCTCACCTAAAACCAATGTGATTAAAAATCTTTAATACAGGTACTGCTTTAAACTATCGTTTATTGAATATAGTTATTGATTAAAGAATAATTGTATTAAGATTGATATTTTATTATATATATATGAAAGCGTTAATTTTCATATAAGTGAGACATTAAATTATATCTTGTAGGCTACACTTGATTTTACAGTTTTATTTGTTTCATATAAATAAATGGCTGTTGCTATGTTTAAGTGAGCATTAGTCTCATTGTTTTAATAACATCCCCATTAATGTTGTTTGATTAATATATCGTATTATTGGGTTTTTAAATGAATGTGATCAATAAGATAATTTTACTTTTTAGACAATTCTCATTTTTTAAATTTATAAAGTTAATGAGGCCTAAGCATTGGGTTAAGAATTTTTTTGTTCTCGCGCCTGTTATTTTTTCTGGATTATTAGATAGTAAAGTTGCAATAGTTGATGCATTTTTGGCAATGGTATTATTTTGTATAGCGTCATCTGTTACTTATGTTTTTAATGATTATATGGATATTGAAAGCGATCGTCAGCATCCAATTAAATCCCAAAGACCTTTAGCTTCTGGTGATGTTTCAAAACAAGCTGCGATTATTTTAATCTGTATATTATATAGTGTTATTATTGTCTTAGGGATGTTTAACAAAAATGTTTTTAGTGTTGTTGTTAGCTATATTTTATTAAATATAGCTTATAGTCTATATCTTAAACATCAACCCGTTCTTGATATTTTTACGATTGCTATTGGCTTTGTTTTACGTGTTTATGCAGGAGCTGTTGCAATCCAGGTTCCATTATCGGCATGGATGTTTATAACAACCTTCTCATTAGCTTTATTTCTTGCTTCGATTAAGCGCCGTCAAGAGATCCTTAAAAGTAATGCTATAAGCCGTAATGTTTTACGTTTTTATACCGTGCCGTTGATGAACCGATATGCTGAGATGTCATCTATTTGTGCATTACTATTTTATAGTTTGTTTGTTATATCAGTAAATACTGAGATGGTTATTACTATTCCTTTTGTTATTTTTGGATTATATCGATATTGGTTTGTCGTCGAAGGTAATGGGAGAGGGGAATCGCCAGCAGATGTTTTATTTGAGGACTATCAATTACAATTATCTATTCTGTTATGGGTTGCATCTTGTATTTATATAATATGGATCTAAAGAGGGATTAATGGATTTTAGTTATTTGATTACGCCATTTTTTACATGGCTAGTTGCTGGCTGTAGTAAGTTTTTAATTAACTCAATAAAATCTAGGCAATTAGCCTTTAAATTAATTGGTTATGGCGGGTTACCGAGTAATCATACTAGTATTGTTTGTAGTGTGGCTGCTCTTATTGCATTAAAAGATGGCATTGATACTCCAGCCTTTGGGGTGGCGGTTGGTTTAGCATTTATTGTTATGCTTGATGCAAACGGCTTGCGGCAGAAAATGGCTCAACATGCAGTGATGATTAATCTATTGAACCGAGGAACTGCTTCCCCTCAGTTACGAGAGCAGATCGGGCACACTCGGTTAGAAATTTTTGCTGGAATGATAACGGGCATGGGTTGTGCTTGGGTGGTAAATCTTTTTCTTCCTCTTATTATTATTTCCTCATAGCCTGATATATTGTTTTGTATGTGAATATTAACAATGCGATGAAGTGGCTTTCTTAGTAAAATGCTAAGGTACTTGATAGAATTATTCTAACTCCCCGCGCTATCGGTCGCTTTCCTTTAGTCAGTCAATCAGAGTTAAGGGCTTAGTTTTATCGTCATGGAATAAGCACATACTTAGGTTAATCATACTGTAATGAAAGAACATTATTCGTTTATACATTGGATGGCGAACACCATTCGACGGTTTACCAAGTGGCTTTATACTCTGCGTCATATTTTTGTGGCTTTGTTTGTCTTAGGTAACAGCGGACTTATTTTTCATACGATTTATGGTTTGCCGATTGATCTGTTTACGTTGTTCAATGTTCGAGATTACGAGCAAATTAATACCAGCTTTTTAACCAATGCTCCTTACTTTATGTTGGGGGTGTTTATTGTTATGAGTTCGGTAGGGCTTTTTTTTAGAGCCAGAATTTCATGGATGATCAGTTTTACGTTAATGCTGATCAATATATTTTATACCGCTCATATTCACCCTCAGCAAACCCATAATATTCACTATGGTATCGCATCATTAGTGTTGTTATTTATGGTGCGTAAATACTTTTCGAAAAGCAGTGTTGCCGCAGGTAGTATCTTTGCGTTAATTAGTGTTATTACTTTATTATTAACATCAACTTATGGCGCATTATATTTTGGTGATGGATTTAATCCTAAAATAACTAGTTTATTAACAGCGTTTTATTATGCGATAGAAACCATGTCTACCGTTGGATATGGTGATATTGTTCCAGTGTCTGAACCCGCTCGATTGTTTACTATTTCGGTTATTGTGTCAGGCATCACAGTCTTTGCCACTTCGGCAACGTCAGTGTTAGGCCCTGTTGTTCATAGTGGTTTTGAACGACTTGTTAAAGGTAATAGCAAAAAAATGGATCGTACTAATCACTTTATAATTTGTGGCTTATCAAGCCTAGCCGTTAATACCATCAAGCAACTAACGGAGCGCAAGCAGCCGATTACGGTTATTGTTTCACCGCGAATACAGCAAGTGGCTAAAGACCAATTAGAAGGACTAGATGTTGTTGTTGGTGACTACAGTGATGGCTCCATCTTAACTCAAGCTGGGGTAATGAATGCCAAAGCTGTCTTGGCTCTTAGTGATGATGATGCCGATAATGCATTTATTGTGTTATCAGCAATTGAATTAGCCAGCTCTGCCCGTACTGTAGCACTGGTGAATGAAAGCAAAAATATCAATAAAGTAAAAAGTGTTAATCCTGACATTGTTATTTCACCGCAGCAATTTGCGAGTGATATTCTAGCGCGAGTATTAAACGGTGAGAGTATAGATAGTGATTCTATAGTGGCGTCGCTATTACATTCCGTACAAGGGCTATCAGATAAAGAAATTAATAAATAATATTGATGCATTTGTTCAAAAAAGCCACCAATGTTGTGCGCATCGGTGGCAACTAAATTTTAATTAATCGCCATCATTGACGATAGTTCATATGTTATATGAATAGTTTACAAGGGGGTTGAGCTTTCATTGGCTATATAAAGGATGATTATTTGATACATTTTGCCACATATCATTTCCCGTAATAGCTACCGTTGTTTTACAATAGCCCCCAAAAAATTTATCTTAGCTTTATTACTAGATGGTAATTGTTCACAAAGCCTTGTGGTTTAAGGCGTCAACGGTTACCGAAGAAAATCACCTCGAGGTGCTTTTCTGTCTTTCTATTTCAAGCATTAATTCAGGATTTGCCAATGTACATGAGCACTGATGAGATTCGCTGCGCGTATCTTGCGTTTTTCGAGAGCAAAGGCCACCAGATCGTGGAAAGCTCATCTCTTGTACCTGCGAATGACCCAACGTTGTTATTCACTAACGCAGGTATGAACCAGTTTAAAGATACATTCCTAGGTCTTGAAAAGCGTAACTATACACGTGCGACAAGCGCTCAGCGTTGTGTTCGTGCGGGTGGTAAACATAACGACCTTGAAAATGTAGGCTTTACAGCCCGTCACCATACTTTCTTTGAAATGCTAGGTAACTTCAGCTTCGGCGATTACTTCAAGCATGATGCGATTGGTTATGCGTGGGAGTTTCTAACTAAAGAGCTTCAACTGCCTGAAGATCGTTTAGTGGTTACTATCTATGAAAGCGATGATGAAGCGTTTGAAATTTGGAATAAAGAAATTGGTATTCCAGCTGATCGCATCGTTCGTATTGGTGACAATAAAGGAGCTCCGTTTGCTTCAGATAACTTCTGGCAAATGGGTGACACTGGTCCTTGTGGTCCATGTACTGAAATTTTCTATGATCACGGCGATCATATCTGGGGTGGCCGTCCTGGTACGCCAGAAGAAGATGGTGACCGTTTCATTGAGATCTGGAATAACGTATTTATGCAGTTCAACCGTCAGGCTGACGGCACAATGGAACCGCTACCTAAGCCATCTGTAGATACAGGTATGGGTATTGAGCGTATTGCTGCAATCATGCAAGGCGTACACTCAAACTACGAAATCGATATTTTCCAAACGCTAATTAAAGAAGCTGCTGCTGTTATTGGTTATGACGATTTGTCTAATCAATCACTACGCGTTGTAGCTGACCATATCCGTTCTTGTGCTTTCCTTATTGCTGATGGTGTGATGCCATCAAACGAAGGCCGTGGTTATGTATTACGTCGTATTATTCGTCGTGCAGTACGCCACGGAAACAAGTTAGGTGCACAAGGCGTGTTCTTCTACAAACTTGTAGGTCCATTAGCTGAGATCATGGGCACCGCAGGTGTTGAGCTTAAAGCACAACAAGAACTTGTAGAGAAAGTATTAAAGATTGAAGAAGATAACTTTAGCCGCACCCTTGAGCGTGGTCTGACTATTCTTAATGAAGCGTTAGATAATATCGACGGCAATGTACTTGACGGTGAAACGGTATTTAAACTTTATGATACTTACGGTTTCCCAGCTGATTTAACTAATGACGTTGCTCGAGAGCGTGGTTTCTCAATCGATGAAGATGGTTTTGAAACAGCAATGGCAGCGCAACGTCAACGTGCACGTGACGCGGGTAACTTTGGTGTTGACTACAATGACGCCATTAAAGTTGATGCTGAAACAGAATTCTGTGGCTACAGTTCGACTGATGGCGAAGGTGTGATTGTGGCGTTATACCGTGATGGTAACGCTGTTGATAGCATCAATGCTGGTGAAAACGCATTAGTTGTATTATCAAACACACCATTCTACGCAGAATCAGGTGGTCAATGTGGCGATAGCGGTTTACTAACAGCTGAAGGTGTAGTGTTTAACGTTGCTGATACGCAAAAGTTTGGCGCTGCAACCGGTCATAAAGGCCAACTAGTTGAAGGTTCGCTAACAGTAGGTCAGCAATTAACAGCAGCTGTTGATTCTGAGCGTCGTCAAGCGATTAGCCTTAACCACTCAGCGACACACTTAATGCATGCAGCACTGCGTACTATTTTAGGTGATCATGTTTCTCAGAAAGGTTCATTAGTAAAAGCGGATAGCCTTCGTTTTGACTTCTCAAACTTAGAAGCAGTTAAACCTGAGCAATTACGTGCTGTTGAGAATATGGTGAACGATCAAATTCGTGCTAACCATAGTATCGATACTAACATCATGGATATCGAAGCTGCGAAAGCAAAAGGCGCGATGGCATTATTTGGTGAGAAGTATGATGACCAAGTGCGCGTATTAAGCATGGGTGATTTCTCAACTGAACTTTGTGGTGGTGTGCACGCAACACGTACTGGTGATATCGGTTTATTTAAGATTTTATCTGAAAGTGGTATTGCTGCTGGTATTCGTCGTATTGAAGCGGTGACAGGCGCTGGCGCAATTGCTGCGATGCACACTGAAGATATGATGCTAGCGAAAACAGCGCGTTTAGTGAAATCTGATGTAGCTTCTGTGGTTAGCAAGGTTGATGCACTAGTATCACACAGCAAACAACTAGAAAAAGAAATTCAGCAGTTAAAAGATAAGCTTGCCGCACAAGAAGGTGCGAGCTTGATCAATAAAGCACAACAAATCAATGGCGTTAACGTATTAATCGCTAAGCTTGATGGTGCTGATAACAAAGCACTTCGTGGCATGGTTGATGAATTGAAAAATCAATTAGGTAGCGGTGTGGTGCTATTAGGTAATGTTAGCGATGGCAAAGTGGGCTTAATCGCTGGTGTAACCAAAGATTTAATTGGCAAAGTAAAAGCAGGTGAACTAGTTAATTTAGTTGCACTGCAAGTTGGCGGTAAGGGCGGTGGTCGTCCAGATATGGCGCAAGCTGGTGGTACTGACGCAGCAGCATTGCCTGCAGCATTAGACACTGTTGCACCATGGCTTGCTGACAAACTGTAATCACTGGAGAGGTAATGTGGCACTATTAGTGCAGAAATTTGGTGGTACATCGGTCGGTAGTATTGAGCGAATAGAAGCTGTTGCTGAGCGAGTAATAAAAGCCAGCCAGTGTGGCCACCAAGTTGTTGTTGTCTTGTCTGCAATGGCTGGTGAGACTAATCGTTTGTTAGGCTTAGCTAAGCAGATTGATGCTGTACCTACTCCACGTGAGCTTGATGTTTTACTTGCAGCGGGTGAGCAGGTGTCAATTGCCTTGTTGGCTATGGCGTTGAATAAACGGGGCTATAGCGCAATTTCATTGACGGCAGATCAAGTTGTTATCCACACTGATAGCAACTTCAATAATGCCACTATCGATGAAGTTGAAACCCAGCATATGACCACATTACTTGGCCAAGGCAACATTGTTGTCGTGGCCGGTTTCCAAGGACGTGACATTGATGGCAATGTCACAACCTTAGGACGTGGTGGGTCAGATACTACTGCGGTTGCTATTGCTAGTGCACTTAAGGCCGATGAGTGCCAGATCTTTACTGATGTTGATGGAGTGTATTCTACCGATCCAAGAATTGTACCAACTGCAGCCCGTTTGGATGTTATTCATTTTGATTACATGACTTGCATGGCGCGCCTAGGGGCAAAAGTGCTACAATTACAGTCTGTAGAGTATGCGTGCCAACATCGCGTTCCATTACGTGTTCTTTCTTCGTTTGAAGAAGGGCAGGGAACGTTAGTGAATTTCGATGTAATGAGTAATCAGAGCATCATTGGCGTTGCGCTCCAAAGGCAGCAAATTTTAGTTAATATTGCACTACCAGCAACTGTTCTTAATGAGCAGTTGGACCTATATGGTTTGACAGCTTGGAATTTATCAACTAATTCTAGTGATGACACATCACAAATCGTTATTTCTAATGATGATTTAGCGCGTTTAAGGCTAGTGTTTGATAGTAAAATGCGCCATATTGGTATGGTCTCTATACTTTCTTTGATAGGAAAGGATATTCAGCAACATTTGAAGTATATTCAAATGGTACTGCAAGAGGCTGGCATTACAGTGCATACATATCAGGGCGATAAGAAATGTTTGTCTTTATTGATTAATGAAGATGATCATCTCGCAGCTGTTGATTTAATCCATGAAAAATTTGTGGTCGATAGCCAGTATTTAGGTAATCTATCGCATCTTGCTGTTTCTTGAGCCACGGCTATTTACGAAATTGTGAATTTTATTGGATAAAAAACGTTAAATTCTTATAAGACTGAGATTACTCAAGGAGCACTCGAATGCTAATTTTAACACGTCGTGTAGGTGAAACTCTAATGATCGGTGACGAAGTAACGGTTACTGTTCTTGGGGTTAAGGGAAATCAGGTACGTATTGGTGTTAATGCACCTAAAGAAGTATCTGTTCACCGTGAAGAAATTTATATGCGAATTCAAGCAGAAAAAGAAGCTGGTACTCCGAGTACTGGTAACTACTAATTCGAAGAGGGCTAGGATAATTATCCTGGCCTTTTTTGTGTCTGTAGAAAAGCGACACCTTGGTCGTTACGATTAAATGCAGATCAAAGCTCATATTTTTTGTAAGCTTCAGAGACGATGATCTGTCTCGAAAAATGAATATTTCATCACTTACGTTGTATTAATTATCGCATTGCTTACTAAGTGTGCATTCGTGCGGCGAGTGTTGGTTTTTATCAATAAAGTGTTTGACTTATTTTTGGCTAACAGTAATATGTGCCTCCACAACGTGGTGAGGTGGCCGAGAGGCTGAAGGCGCTCCCCTGCTAAGGGAGTATACGGTTTATCCCGTATCGAGGGTTCGAATCCCTCCTTCACCGCCATTATTTTTTAATGGATATTGTGAACGCTTTCTTATTGATTTAATTATCTTAATTTGGGATAATAGAACGGTAGTAAAGCACAGTGCGCGCGTAGCTCAGCTGGATAGAGTACCTGGCTACGAACCAGGCGGTCGGAGGTTCGAATCCTCCCGCGCGCACCATTATTTAAGCAATGAGTCATGTTAGCTTTAGCCGCTAGTATAACTTATTACTTGCACCGAATTGTGTGGTGAGGTGGCCGAGAGGCTGAAGGCGCTCCCCTGCTAAGGGAGTATACGGTTTATCCCGTATCGAGGGTTCGAATCCCTCCTTCACCGCCATTCTTTATTGATGGCAACGATGTTGATATCAATATGGTGTTTTCTTTAGCAAGAAACACCCAGTGCGCGCGTAGCTCAGCTGGATAGAGTACCTGGCTACGAACCAGGCGGTCGGAGGTTCGAATCCTCCCGCGCGCACCATTATTTAAGCGATGAGTTAATTGTAATAGTTAACTTGTTACTTATACCAATTTGTGTGGTGAGGTGGCCGAGAGGCTGAAGGCGCTCCCCTGCTAAGGGAGTATACGGTTTATCCCGTATCGAGGGTTCGAATCCCTCCTTCACCGCCATTCTTTTGCAAGTTGTTAAAAATTACCGCAAGGTAAGGTTTGACGATTGCACTATTCCTTTTTATAGCTAAAAGGAATTGTTTCTAGCAAGATATTGTCTTAAAAGAAACACAGTGCGCGCGTAGCTCAGCTGGATAGAGTACCTGGCTACGAACCAGGCGGTCGGAGGTTCGAATCCTCCCGCGCGCACCATCATTTAAAGTAATAGACCTCAATGTCTGTTGTTGTAACAAATTTAGTGCGCGCGTAGCTCAGCTGGATAGAGTACCTGGCTACGAACCAGGCGGTCGGAGGTTCGAATCCTCCCGCGCGCACCATCATTTAAAGTAATAGACCTCAATGTCTGTTGTTGCAACAAAATTTAGTGCGCGCGTAGCTCAGCTGGATAGAGTACCTGGCTACGAACCAGGCGGTCGGAGGTTCGAATCCTCCCGCGCGCACCATCATTTAAAGTAATAGACCTCAATGTCTGTTGTTGTAACAAATTTAGTGCGCGCGTAGCTCAGCTGGATAGAGTACCTGGCTACGAACCAGGCGGTCGGAGGTTCGAATCCTCCCGCGCGCACCATCATTTAAAGTAATAGACCTTAATGTCTGTTGTTATAACAAATTTAGTGCGCGCGTAGCTCAGCTGGATAGAGTACTTGGCTACGAACCAGGCGGTCGGAGGTTCGAATCCTCCCGCGCGCACCATCATTTAAAGCAATAGACCTTAATGTCTGTTGTTATAACAAATTTAGTGCGCGCGTAGCTCAGCTGGATAGAGTACTTGGCTACGAACCAGGCGGTCGGAGGTTCGAATCCTCCCGCGCGCACCATCATTTAAAAGCTCAGCTTAAGCTGGGCTTTTTTTATATCCCCATTTTAGTCTCGATTCCATTTCTTTGTTGTTTGATCATAATTCTCCTGCCTATAACATCAATATGTTGTTTTTAATTTCCTCGTCGTAACTATTCTCAGTGTTAAATAAAAGATTAAATAACAGATTATTAACAGGCTTGGTATTATTATCAAAACCGAATAATTTGTACTATTGTAGCTAGGGTTTCGAGCTGCATTACGGCTTTAAAGCATCAATTTATGAGATAACAGCTTGATGACAGAATTAATGAACGGCGATCTTGGATTATGGGTATTATTTGCGACTGGTTTTTTAAGCGCGACTTTATTACCTGGTGGTTCTGAGGCTAATTTCATTGCCGCTTTAAAAATGGGTGATAACCCTGTTTGGCAAATTGTGGCGGTGGTGACAATAGGCAATACTCTTGGTGGGCTGACTAATTATTGGCTTGGCTTGTTGCTGCCAGATAAAACGGCAGAGAATAAGCAAAGTAATAAAGCATTATTGTGGCTAAAGAAATATGGTTACTGGAGTTTATTATTAAGTTGGATGCCACTTATTGGTGATCCATTATGCTTAGCTGCTGGATGGTTACGTATGCGTTTTTGGTGGTGTGCTACCGCCATTTTTATTGGGAAAATGATCCGCTATGTTGCTTTAGCCGTGATTGTGTTAGGGCTATTTCCCGGATTATCAGTGTAAGGAATATATTAACGTGCAAAAGTGGGTCTTAAGTGCTGCATTACTGTCATTAGCTGGTTGTAGTCAATGGAGTGAACATGCTGCTGTAAATGATAACTTACCGCAAGGCGTTAAGTTTATCGAACAGGTGAAAGCCGTACCTGGAAAGGCGGTAATACCTTACAGTAAATATCAACTAGCCAATGGGTTAACGGTTATTTTATCGCCTGATGATTCCGATCCTTTGGTTAATGTCGATGTGACTTATCATGTTGGATCGGCGCGAGAACAGCAGGGAAAATCTGGTTTTGCCCACTTCTTTGAGCATATGATGTTTCAAGGGTCAAAACATGTTGGTGATCAGCAACATTTTCGACTAATTACAGAAGCGGGAGGCAGCCTTAATGGTAGCACTAATCGTGACCGTACCAATTATTATGAAACGGTTCCGGCTAATCAGCTCCAAAAAGTATTGTGGTTAGAATCAGATCGAATGGGTTTCTTACTCGATGCTGTGTCACAGCGTAAATTTGAAATTCAGCGTTCAACGGTTAAAAATGAGCGCGCTCAAAATTTTGAAAATCGCCCTTATGGGATGATTTATGAAAAGATGGCTGAGGCGTTATATCCACGTAGCCATCCGTATTCATGGCAAACAATTGGTTATGTTGAAGATCTTGATCGGGTTGATGTTAATGATCTTAAAGCCTTTTTCCTACGTTGGTATGGGCCTAATAACGCCACTTTAACTATTGGTGGCGACATCAATAAAGCGCAGACGCTAGCATGGATCAATAAATACTTCGGCTCGATCCCTCGTGGTCCAGAAGTAAAAAATGCACCTAAACAGCCGGCCACCTTAACGCATAATCGTTTTATTACTCTTGAAGATAATATTCAACAACCAATGCTAATGATGGCATGGCCGACAGCTTATCTTGGGGCTAAAGATCAATCATCACTTGATATGCTTGGACAAATTATTGGTAGTGGTACCAATAGTTTACTGTATCAAAAGTTAGTTAAGACTGGTGAAGCTGTTGACGCAGGTGCTTTTCAAGATTGCGCTGAGCTAGCTTGTACTATGTATGTATATGCGATGGCTCCAAGTGGTAATAAAGGCAATCTAAGCCAATTGCGCACTAAAGTGATGAACGTGGTTAATGGTATTGAAGCTCAAGGTATTAACCAACAACAGTTAAATGAAATTAAAGGCTCAGTAGCTGCAAGCGCAATTTATGGTTTGCAAAGTGTTGCTGGTAAAGTATCTCAGTTAGCGGCTTACCAAACATTTTTTGGTGATCCTAACTATTTACCGACTGAGCTTGCTAATGTTAATCGAGTAACCACCAATAGTGTGATGGCTGTTTACAATAAATATTTATATCAGCAGCCAAGTGTTAGTTTAAGTGTGGTACCGAAAGGACAATTGCAGTTAGAGGCTGCGAAGCCAAACTTTACACCTGCACCGCGCCATTTACCGCCACACCACAAGATCAAAGAACAAGATCTTGCTTACCGAACTGTCACTGATAACTTTGATCGTGCTGTGATGCCACAAGCATCGACACCAGTTAAAGCGGTGATGCCAAGCTTGTATGAGTTTAAATTAGCTAATGGCATTAAAGTTATTGGTACTGAATATAAAGAAACCCCAACCATTACCTTACAGTTAAGTGTACCTGCTGGACGTCGGGTTGAGCCTGAAGGTAAAGCAGGGTTAGCACAATTAACTGCGGCAATGATGAATGAAGGTACTGCTAAATTAACCGCTGAAGCGATGGCGTCCAAACTTGATACTTTGGGCAGTAGTATTACCGTGAATGCAGGGCTTTATAACTCTACCGTATCATTAAATAGTTTGACTAAGAATCTACCTCAGACCCTCGCATTATTTGAGCAACGGTTGTTGCAACCTAAATTCACTGAGTCTGATTTCAAGCGTTTGAAAAAACAAATGTTAGAAGGCATTGTTTATGAACATCAAAGCGCAGAATGGTTAGCAAGCCAAGCGACTCGTGATGTGTTGTTTAAAGGCACACTATTTAGTCGCCCAGCAGAGGGAACTCAAGCATCAATTAATGCCATCACATTGCAAGATGTTAAAGATTTCTACCAGCGTTACTACACCCCAAATGGTGCCGATATTGTGGTTGTTGGCGATATTAAACAAGCAAATCTAAGTGCTGATCTCGCTCCATTAGCCACTTGGCGAGGTGCGCCTAAACCAACCTTTATTACACCAACACTACCGCATTTATCACAACAAGCAATTTGGTTAGTGAATAAACCCCATGCGCCGCAAACAGTAATACGGCTAGTGCGCCAAGGCATGGCTTATGATGCTACGGGAGAATTATTTAAAACCCAACTCGCTAACTTCAATTTAGCCGGTAACTTTAATAGTCGTTTAAATTTAAACTTACGTGAAGACAAAGGCTATACCTATGGTGCTGGTGGTTATTTAACTGGTGGTCGTGAAATTGGTATGGCAAGTTTTTATGCTCAAGTACGTGCCAATGCGACGTTACCAGCAATAAAAGAATTTATAGCAGAGTTAAAGCGCATGAGTACCACAGGGTTAACGGATAAAGAAGTTAAATTTATGCGGTTAGCTGTGGGTCAACAAGATGCACTAAGTTATGAAACACCGTCTAAAAAGGCCTCTTTACTCGGTACCATTTTAAGTTATGACTTAGCCCCGAGTTTTGTTGCTGAGCGCAATCATATTGTCGCAACAATTACTAAAGCTGAAATGGATAAGTTGGCTCATAAATGGTTTAACCCTAAAGACTATCAAATTATTATTGTTGGTGACGCTAAAACATTACTACCGCAATTAAAGACCTTAGGTTTACCGGTTCATCAATTAGTGCTTAATCAGTAAAATATAATAGCGGTAACAGCCTTTATTAAGCTAGAGGCTGTTACTGTGTAGTAAATATGTTTCACAATTATTAATACTATAAAGCATGGTAATCGTGGTTAATAATGATTACCCTGTTTCTTCAATTGGATAAAAATGAGAATGGCCTTCATGACTTTTTTCGAAAGGTTGCAACAGGTTGCCAATAACCCTGAGGCATTAACACAGCTAGGGCGTGGTCTTGAGCGTGAATCTTTGCGCATAACAGAAGATTTAAAAGTATCTTCATTACCACACCCAAGTGCTTTAGGTTCGGCACTAACGAATAAATGGATCACTACTGATTTCGCTGAATCCTTATTAGAGTTTATTACCCCTGTCTCACGTGATGTTGACCAACTGTTAGCACAATTAGACGATATTCATAAGTTTTCTTTAAGCCATATGGCTGGCGAGCGCTTATGGCCGATGTCTATGCCGTGTTTTGTTGGCGATCAGGATGAGATCGAGCTAGCGCAATATGGCAGTTCAAATACTGGCCAAATGAAAACTCTTTATCGTGAAGGTCTCAAGCGTCGTTACGGCAGCGTGATGCAGATTATTTCAGGCGTGCATTTTAACTTTTCTTTTCCTGATACTTTTTGGGATAGTTTGTTTGGTGAGCAAACAGAGCAACAACGACAAGATTCAGTTTCTGATGCCTATTTTGCATTGATTCGAAATTATTACCGTTTTGGGTGGTTAATTCCGTATTTATTCGGTTCTTCTCCTGCAATGTGTGGTTCATTTATTCAAAATGAAGCGCTTAAAGCTTCATTTGGGAAAGTAGGCAAAGGTACCTACTTTTTAGAAAATGCCACCGCATTACGATTAAGTGATTTAGGTTATACCAATAACGCCCAAAGTTCGTTAAAAATTGGTTTTAATAGTATTGAACAATATTTGACCGGTTTAAACAGTGCAATTCATACACCGTCAGAGGAGTTTTCTCAATTAGGTGTAGTTGTTGATGGTAAACGTCAGCAGTTAAATAGCAATGTATTACAGATCGAAAATGAACTATATGCTCCTATTAGACCTAAGCGTGTAGCTAAAAGTGGTGAAAAGCCATCAGAAGCATTGAAGCGTGCTGGGGTGGAATACATTGAAGTACGCTCGTTAGACGTTAACCCATTTAGTCCAATTGGTATTGATGAAGATCAGGTGCGTTTCCTTGATCTGTTTTTAACTTGGGCTGTTTTAACGCCATCACCAGCGATGACCGATTGCGAATTAGCCTGTTGGCGTGATAATTGGAATAAAGTTGTTGTTGATGGTCGTAATCCGCTATTGGAACTGAAAATTGGTTGCGATGGTGAAGAGTTACTTCTAAAGACATGGGGACAACGAGTGTTTGCTGAACTTGAACAAGTTGCAATCACAATCGATGCTTTACATGGCGATAAGAAATATCAGCAAACTTGTCAGCGATTATTAACTTGGATTAACGATCCACAGCTAACGTTTTCAGCGAGATTATTAGAGCAAATTAAAACGTATCAAGGTATTAGTGCTCTTGGTGATTTTTATGCGACAGCCCATGCAAAACAATTAGCGCAACAAGATTTCCGCTTTTATGATCAAGCAACATTTGAGCAAGAAGTAGCGGCATCAGTGATTAAACAGCGTCAAATTGAGCAAAGTGACACACTTTCGTTTGATGATTTCTTAGCAGATTATTTCGCTGACGTTGATGTAGAAATACCGACGCTAAATAATTAATCGTATCAAGCTGACTTCTTTGGATGTCAGCTTTTTTTTGATCGATTTTAGTGGTTAACGAATAGGATAAAAAATGCGATTACGTGTACGATTATTGTTGCTAACAGTGGTGGCCTTAATTGTTAGCGGCTGTGCGACGCCGCCGCCAAGCAACCAATCAAATCTGTGTAGTATTTTCCGTCAATACCCTGATTGGTATGAAGATGCACTCGACATGCAGCAGCAATGGGGAACGCCTATTAATGTTGCTATGGCGATTATGAAACAAGAAAGTAGTTACCGTCACGATGCACTACCTCCTAAAGATTACGTGCTTGGTTTTATTCCATGGGGTCGAGTAAGCAGTGCCTATGGGTACGCTCAAGCGCAAGATCCGGCATGGTCAGACTTTCAAAAGCATACCGGGCATGGTGGTTCACGCAGTGATTTTGCTGATGCTATGCAGTTTATTGGTTGGTATACCCATGAAACCCAACGTCAGTTAGGTATTTCTAAATGGAATGCGTATGCTCAATATTTAGCTTATCACGATGGTCGTGGTGGCTATAAGCGCGGAACTTATCGTCGAAAACCGTGGTTAATGAAAGTGGCGCGTAAAGTCGAACAGCAATCGAAAAATTATGGCTGGCAACTGAAACAATGCCGCAAAGAGCTCGATGCCAATAAAAGCTGGTGGTAAGTTAATTGTTATAAGCACTATAAAAATTAACTGCTAAGATTTATTTTTATTTAGACAAGGAGAAGTAAGCAATGCCATTACTTGATAGCTTTACTGTCGATCATACCAAAATGCATGCTCCCGCAGTACGGATAGCAAAGACCATGCAAACCCCTAAAGGCGATACCATTACCGTATTTGATTTACGTTTTTGTCGTCCTAATGCTGATATTCTCAGTGAACGTGGTATTCATACGTTAGAGCATTTGTACGCAGGGTTTATGCGTCAGCATTTAAACTCTAGCACGGTTGAAATTATTGATATTTCACCTATGGGGTGTCGTACCGGTTTCTATATGAGCTTAATTGGTACGCCAACTGAGCAGCAAGTCGTAACTGCTTGGCTAGCTGCGATGAGAGATGTGTTGGCGGTAGAAACCCAAGAGCAAATACCTGAGCTCAATGAATATCAATGTGGTACCTATAATATGCATTCGCTCGCTGAAGCAAAATTGATTGCAGAAGCGATCATTAGTGCTGGTATTGAAGTTAATAAAAATGATGCGCTTGCTCTACCAGATGCGATGCTACAACAGTTACAAGTTAAATAACGACTACGATTTAAGCATAAAAAAAGCCACTCGGTGTGAACAATCATCGAGTGGCTTTTTTATTGTCGCTATTTTTTATGTAGCTATTAGCGTTAAGGCGTCTTTGATTCTTGTTCGGTATCGGTGTTAGTTTCAGTGTCTATTGTTGCTGCGCTGTGCATGGGTAACACTTTAACTAATTTAATCATATTGCCTGAAACTTCAATGATTTCCATTTTGTGGCCACTAATATCAACTTTGATATTTTCTTCTGGAATATATTCTAAATGCTCGAGAATAAAACCGTTTAATGTGCGTGGTCCATCTGTTGGTAACTGCCAATTTAAACTCTTATTAAGATCGCGAATATTGGCGCTACCTTCAATTAATAAACTACCATCTTTCTGTGGGGTAATTTCTTCCGCCAGTGTTGGTGCAATTGAGGTGGTAAATTCACCAACAATCTCTTCAAGAATATCTTCGACAGTGATCAAGCCTTGAATATCGCCGTATTCATCGACAATTAGACCAATACGTTCTTTATTGCGTTGGAATTTTAATAATTGAATATTTAACGGTGTGCCTTCTGGAATGAAATACACTTCATCAGCAGCACGAAGTAGATTCTCTTTACTAAAATCATTCTTATCCATCATTAAACGGTAGGCTTCACGAACACGTAACATACCGACCACTTCGTCAATATTATCGCGGTATAAGACAATTCGCCCATGCGCTGAATGACTTAGCTGACGCACAATAGATTTCCAATCATCATTAACGTTGATGGCTGCAATTTCATTACGTGGGATCATCAATTCTTCAACGGTGACATTTTCTAAATCAAGAATCGAGAGCAACATATTTTGATGGCGGCGCGGGATCAGTGAACCCGCTTCATTAACGATGGTACGTAATTCTTCAGAGTTAATGTTTGAGGCACTGTTAGTATCTTTTTTTACACCAAGGATAAACAAGAAGCCGTTAGTAATCCCATTAACAAACCATACTAATGGGTAGAGTAACTTCATTAAAATATTGAGTAAGATACTACTGGTGTAAGAGACTTTTTCTGGATAAAGCGCTGCGACTGTTTTTGGAGTAACTTCAGCAAAAACAAGAATAACAATGGTTAAGATAGCGGTTGCGATAGCAACACCGGCATCACCATAGAGGCGCATACCGATAATCGTTGCAATGGCTGATGCGATAATATTAACCAGATTATTACCGATCAGAATTAAACCAAGTAAACGATCGGTACGTGAAAGAAGTTTCTCAACCCGCTGAGCCCCTTTATGTCCTTGGCTGGCAAGGTGGCGCAGTTTATAACGATTGAGCGTCATCATTCCCGTTTCAGAACTTGAAAAGTAAGCTGAAATGATGATCATAAGAGCGAGTAAAGCAAATAATAAGCCTGTGGAAATTTGGTCCAAAAGGGGCAGTCCTTAACAGATTAAGCAAATATTGTTAGTTATTGAATAAACGAACAATAATATATAGAACAGTAGCTATTATAAAAACAAGTGTAGCAATAATTTAAGCTGATGTGCGTTAACTAGCTACCAATGATAATTTCTTTGACAAACCGGCTACCAAAATAGGCTAGTGTTAGTAAAAAAGCGCCGGCTAAACTAAACCAAACCACTTTACGTCCACGCCAACCTTGACGGTAATGACCCCATAATAATACGCTGTAAATTAGCCAAGCAAGCAAGGATAGGATGGCCTTATGGGCTTTGCCTTGAGCAATAATGTCACCAATAAAAAAGTAACCGCTGATTAAAGTGACGGTTAATAAGCTATAGCCGACGACAATGATCTTGAAAAGTTGGCGTTCTACCATCATTAATGGTGGAATGTTAGGATTAATCTGTAAGCTTTTTTTATGCTTTAATTTATGATCAAGCCAAGCCAGTTGCAGTGCGTACAAAGTGGCAATCATTAAGGTTGAATATGAGAACAATGCCAGAGAAATATGTACTAAAGCTTGCGGTTGTGCCTCTAAATGAGTAATAAAAGTACCGGGCAGTATAGTTGCGGCAAACAAGTTAATGGCAGCGAAACTGTAAACGACGGGTAGTAAAAACCAGATCCGCATTTTTAACATTGCAACTGTAGTTAAACTGGCAACAATAACGCTTATTAGCGATGCAACGTTAAGGATGCTGAGATTTTGACCTGATGCACCAAGGATAAGATCCTTAAGCAATAGCAGATGCAAGGCAATTGCAATAATGGCGGTAATAAAAACCGGTTGAGTTTTAATGCCGTTATTGTTAGCAAGCCCTGGGACAACAAGCAGTAATGCAATGATATAAAAGCATACTGCCGGGATGGCAATTAACATGTCCATAGTCAACCAGATAGCTCCTTAGTAACGAATAGCTATTTTTAATATGTAGAAGCAGCAATTATACCCTGCTCAAACCTTAGTCGCCAATGTAATCCCAAAAAGAGCAGTGGGTTTACATGAAAGACCAAGCTTTTTTGCGGTATACTTGTAGCAATTTTGATAATTTTGCAATTTTTGATTGAGTTGCGTAACGAGCGAGTAGCACCACATGTTCGAAAATTTAACCGAGCGTTTATCGCGAACGCTTAAAAATGTCAGCGGCCGTGGTCGTCTTACGGATGACAATATAAAGGATACCTTGCGTGAAGTTCGGATGGCATTACTCGAAGCCGACGTTGCGCTACCTGTTGTTCGTGAATTTGTTAAGCGTGTAAAAGAGCGTGCTGTTGGTACCGAAGTATCAAAAAGTCTAACGCCAGGCCAAGAGTTCATTAAGATTGTTCAATCTGAACTTGAAGCAGTAATGGGTGATGGCAATGAAGCGCTTGATTTAAGTTGCCAGCCGCCAGCCGTTATTTTGATGGCAGGCTTACAAGGTGCAGGTAAAACTACCAGTGTTGGTAAACTGGGTAAGCTATTAAAAGAGCGTGATAAAAAGAAAGTATTGGTTGTTTCTGCCGACGTTTACCGTCCAGCGGCAATTAAGCAACTAGAAACGCTGGCTGCTGATGTGGGGGTAGATTTCTTCCCATCATCCGTTGAGCAAAAACCATTAGCGATTGTAAAAGCTGCTTTAGAACACGGTAAAACCAAGTTCTATGATGTAGTGATTGTCGATACTGCAGGTCGTTTGCATGTCGATGAAGAAATGATGGATGAAATAAAAGACGTCCATAAAGCATTAAATCCAGTTGAAACCTTGTTTGTGGTTGATGCCATGACAGGTCAAGATGCGGCTAATACAGCGAAAGCATTTAATGATGCATTGCCTCTAACCGGTGTTATTTTGACCAAGGTTGATGGTGATGCTCGTGGTGGTGCGGCGTTATCTGTACGCCACATTACTGGTAAGCCAATTAAATTTTTAGGTGTTGGTGAAAAAACTGATGCCTTAGAACCGTTCCACCCTGATCGTGTTGCGTCGCGTATTTTAGGTATGGGCGATGTTTTATCGCTAATTGAAGATCTAGAACGTAACGTTGATAAGAAAGAAGCAGAAAAATTAGCTAAGAAATTTAAAGATAAAAAAGGTTTTGATCTTGAAGATTTCCGTAGCCAGCTTCAGCAAATGAAAAACATGGGTGGCATGATGGGCATGCTCGACAAACTTCCGGGTATGTCGCAGTTGCCAGGTGATATGAAAGATAAAGTTGATGATAAAATATTCATGCAAATGGAAGCTATTATCAATTCAATGACTAAGGGCGAACGTGCTCGACCTGAGCTAATTAAAGGCTCACGAAAGAAGCGTATTGCTGCTGGTTCTGGTACTCAAGTACAAGATGTAAATCGATTATTGAAGCAATTTACCCAGATGCAAAAGATGATGAAAAAGATGCAAAAGGGTGGAATGAAGAATATGATGCGCCAAATGAAAGGCATGATGCCTGGCGGTGGCATGTTCCCAGGTCGCTAATAGTTTGATTTTTAATGCTTTTGAAGATTTTATTCTACTTAAACGGCGAAAAAGTAACTAAAGCAGTTGCATTCGCCGCTCCAAAGGGTAAAATTCCGAGGCTTTATTTTGGCACGGACCTCGTTATTATAGCGGGGTCATTTATTTTACAGTAATGCAAAGAGGACGATATGGTAACCATTCGTTTGGCACGTCACGGCGCTAAGAAGCGTCCATTCTATCAAATCGTTGTTGCTGACGCACGTGCTCCACGTGACGGCGCAAACATCGAGCAAATCGGTTTCTTCAACCCACTAGCTAAGGGTCAAGAAGAGCGTTTACGTTTAGATCTAGATCGCGTAAACCACTGGTTAGGTCAAGGCGCTGCGGCGACTGATCGTGTAGCTAAACTAATCAAAGATGCAGCTAAAGCAGCAGCTTAATTAGTACTATTAGGTACAGAGAAAAACGATGAGTGTAAAAAACCAAGACCACATTATTGTCGGTAAACTGGGTGCCACCTACGGTATCAAGGGTTGGCTCAAAGTTTTTTCCTACACCGAACAATCTGAAAGTATTTTTTCCTATACCCCTTGGATGATTAAAATCAAAGGTGAGTGGACGGAAATCCATGTTGAATCATGGAAACGCCACGGCCAAGGTCTTGTTGCTAAGCTAGAAGGCATGGATATCCGCGAGGATGCTCAAGTTTTCACTAATGCAGAAGTAGCAGTTTTGGCTGATCAACTACCCGCACTGTCAGATGAAGAATTCTACTGGCGTGAATTGTTTGGTATGTCAGTTGTCACTACCGAAGGTTACGACCTAGGTAAAGTCACTGATATCCTGGAAACAGGTTCAAATGATGTGTTAGTTGTTAAGGCGAATCTCAAAGATGCTTTCGGACAGAAGGAACGTCTAATCCCGTTCCTCGATGAGCAGGTCATCAAGTTGATTGATCGCACTGCTCAGCGGATCGAAGTTGACTGGGATCCTGAGTTTTAATCCCTGGTAAATAAGTGAGTGAGCATATGTGGGTTGGAGTAATCAGTCTTTTTCCTGAAATGTTCTCTTCCATTACCAATTATGGGGTAACAGGCCAGGCGGTAAAAAAAGGCCTTTTGAGTGTCGATACGTGGAATCCTCGTGATTTTACGCATGACAAACATCGTACGGTGGATGATCGACCGTATGGTGGTGGACCTGGTATGTTAATGATGGTACAGCCTTTGCGCGATGCTATTCACACTGCCAAACAATCTGCAAAAGGTCAGGCTAAAGTAATCTACCTTTCCCCTCAAGGCCGTAAGCTGGATCAAGCTGGTGTTGAGGAGTTAGCGCAGAATGAGAATCTGATTCTTATCTGTGGTCGCTATGAAGGGGTTGATGAGCGCATTATCCAGCAAGAGGTAGACGAAGAATGGTCTATCGGTGATTTTGTGTTAACGGGTGGCGAGTTACCTGCCATGACGCTAATTGATGCGGTGGTTCGGTTTGTTCCGGGCGTACTGGGTGATTTTGCGTCAGCAGAAGAAGATTCTTTTGCAAATGGTTGGCTAGATTGTCCTCATTACACTCGACCTGAATTGTTGGACGGACATGAAGTACCTGCGGTATTAATGTCTGGCAATCATAAAGAGATTAGTCGCTGGCGATTAAAGCAATCGTTGGGCCGTACATGGCTGAGAAGACCAGAGCTCCTGGAAAACCTAGCTCTGACTGACGATCAGGAATTCTTGCTAGCGGAATTTATCCGCGAACATAAAGCAAGCATTTAATTAAATTAGTATCAGTTTATTCTAGGGTATATACCAAATGAGTAACATCATTAAAGCTCTTGAGCAAGAGCAGCTAAAAACAGACCTACCAACTTTCGCACCAGGTGACACTGTTGTTGTACAAGTTAAGGTAAAAGAAGGTGATCGTGAGCGTCTACAGGCTTTCGAAGGCGTTGTAATCGCAATCCGTAACCGTGGTCTACATTCAGCATTCACTGTTCGTAAAATCTCGAACGGTGAAGGCGTTGAGCGTGCGTTCCAAACTCACTCTCCAGTAGTTGACAGCATTACTGTTAAACGTCGTGGTGCAGTACGTCGTGCCAAGTTGTACTACCTACGTGAGCGTTCTGGTAAATCAGCACGTATCCGCGAGAAGCTTACTAAGAAATAATAAGCGTCTGACGTTTATCGAAAAGCCCACCTTTTGGTGGGCTTTTTTTTGCTTATAGAATCGAAACCTCAATGGTTGCTTGAGGTGAGATGAATATTGGCGACATATTCTTCCTCATTCCAGTATATGCGCTCAGCAACTTGTGCCTCAGGGTTAAGTTCAACGTCGCGTAATACTCGTTGCTTAAATTTATGATAACCCGCACGATCAATCAGATGTCCCATATGCAGATAAATGGGCGTACCTTCAAGCATTTCTTTTTCAAATTCAAGTAAGTTACTGATAACCTGATGCAGTACATCTTCTGTTACCCAGTTAAGAAATGTTTTACCGACACGAGGTGTTTTTTTCGAAGTACGACCGCCGAGTTTGACCATGTACAATTGCTTAGGATCACGTTGCCAAGCTAAAGTTGGACACGCAAGTACGCACTCACCACAGCCAATGCATTTACTGATCTCTTTGGTTGCTTTACCATTTTTAAGTGATAGGCAATTAACCGCATGATGTTTGCAAGCTTTAACACATGCACCACAGCCAATACAGCGCGCAGAATTAAAGTTAACTTGTGCGATGCCTATTATGCCAAAGTCAGCCATATTCGCTTTAGCACAATCATTTGGACAACCTGCGAGCACTAACTTTAAGTGGTAAGGTTGCGGATAAATATGGTGTTCTAGTCGTTGTGCTAAACCGGTTGTGTCGGTGTTGGCTTTTTGACAGATACGACTACCTTGGCAAGCAACAATGTTTCGTCCTGCAATACTTTGATAACCTGCTTTAGTATCTTTGACATCAATACCACATAACTCAACCGTAATATCTTTAAGAAACGGCTCTAATGCAGCATTAACTTTGGAAATATTTTGGTAGCGAATACCTGGCATTGCTAGTTTTTGGCGAGTCGTTAAATGGATCGTGCCATTACCGTATTTTTCTGCGATATGCTGTGCCACTGCGAGTAAATATGCAGGCATAATTCCGCCAGGGATACGGACACTGATCATGCACTCACCGCGTACTTTTGAAAGACGATAGTCACCTTGAGCACGTGTTTTAATTATATCTACATCTAATCCCATCATAGCCTCCTAGTCGATCAAATATTCAGCTTCATCAAAACGAAATACAGGGCCATCAATACAAACGTATTTTTCACCCATTCGGCAGTGGCCACATTTACCAACAGCACATGCCATACGGCGTTCATAATCGACCCAGATTTGTTGTTTGGTCAGTCCTTGCTGAAGCAGCGCTTGTACTGCAAATTTGATCATAATAGGTGGGCCTACCACTATCGCTTGTGTATTAGCTAGATCTGAGAGATCCAGTTTATCTATATGCTCAGTAACGACACCTACTTCAAATTCATCATTTGCTTCACCTTGATCTAAGGTGGTGATTAAATGTTGGCATTGACGCCATTGCGGCATTTCATCACGATAAAGTACGGCATCTTGGTTTTTAAACCCTAAGATCATATCCATACCTTTAATTTTTTCTGGCGCTTCGACAAAGTGACGAATTAAGCCTTTAACTGGGGCGACTCCAGTGCCTCCAGCGATGATGATTAAATGGTTATCATGATAGGATTCAATTGGATAACCATTACCATGTACACCGCGCATCCAAATATTGTCACCGATTTTTAATTGAAATAACTGCTGTGTCACTTTACCGACATTACGAATTAATAAATCAATATAGTTGTCACCACAGTCGGATACTGAAATAGGGGCTTCACCAACCATGGGTAATGAAACTTCAACAAATTGACCCAGTTTAGTCTCGAAATTTTTTGCTACGCGGAAATTCCATTCATTGTCAGTGTATTTAATGATATCGAGGATAGGATAAGCATTCGGCATTAAAATATTGTCGTGTGAATGGCAATCATGATGGTGTTCAGGCATTTTCTTGCTCCTGATGCTGGGTTGCGATGTGGTGTTCGACAATATCTGTCATACGGTTAATGATATTGGTGAATGAAATATATTGTGGACAGCGATCATCACAGCGGCCACAACCGACACACATGTGATGGTTTCCTTGACGTGCTTTGTAATCGTTAACTTTGTGTAGGGCACGATAGCGTAGGCGCTCACCTGTTTTTTGACGAAATTTATGCCCACCTGCCATATCAGTAAAATTATCTGTCATACAACTTGCTTGCTGACGTCGACGTTCACCCATTTGAGGGTTTTCATCGTAAGCAATATCAAACACGTTATAACAGCTGCATGTTGGGCAAGAGGTTGTACAGCGGCCACAACCAATACAACGGCTATTATATTCGCCCCAACTGGGGTCATTTTGTAGTATTTGGCGAATTAGCGCGGGATCATCACAGACTTGATCGGGGGTTCGAACGCTGGTGGGATTGGACTGTACAAATTGAGGTTGATAATCACAATGTATGCCAAGCGAGTCAAAATAAGGCTGTAAGCTGGTATCTTTGATATTAAGGTAAGCACCATTATTCCCATCAAACCGAATAGCGGCATCAAATTGGTCAGTCTCATTGGTACCCATAGAGACACAAAAGCAGTTTTCAAAACTGGATTGGCATTCAAGTAATACCAGCTTTAATTTTTTACGCTTAGCTTGGTAGTAATAATCGGCATTACCGCCATTTTGAAGGTACATGTAATCTAAGCGTTCAAGGGCATGAATATCACAAGCGCGTAAGAATAATAAGGTTGGCCTTGCTTCTACCTTTGACTCCCTAAGTTCATTCGCATTGAAATAAAACAGTGTTTCAGTTATCGGTAGTACCACTTCTTTGGGAGAAAAGTGTGACTTTTTATTCCAGACAATTTGATCTATCTGACTAATCGGTTGATAGAGCAGATTATCCGTATGGGCAAAACGGCCTCCCAAATGCTCATAGGCGGGTGCCATTATTCTAAACTCAGGAGCAAGTGCGCAGAACACCTGATTGAGTTCATTACTATCGAGATATTTTTCCATGGTGGATGTCCTTATAACGCTAAGACGTTATTAACAGAATCGGGTATTGAATGGATTTGGTTGGCAAAACGAACGACATCACCGACGACAATCAATGCCGGGCTAGCTAGTGGGTTTAAGGCAAGTTGCTGCGGTAGTTCGATAAGTGTTGAGATAAGGTGAGTATGCTGTGGGGTTGTTCCTTGGCTAATAATGGCCATTGGTGTCTGACTTGAAACCCCTGCTGCAATAAGTTGTTGGGCAATCCATGCGACTTTATGCAATCCCATATAAAAAATTATTGTGTGTTGGAGTTGTGCCAATGTCGGCCAATCAATATCGTAGTCGTTACCATGGGCAGTGATAACCGTGAATCCACGAGATACGTTACGATGAGTGATTGGAATACCACTATAAGCACAGCATCCCATAGCAGCAGTGATGCCTGGAATAACTTGATAACGAATATGATGTTGCTCTAGATAAAGCGCTTCTTCGCCGCCGCGACCAAAGATGAACGGATCCCCGCCTTTTAAACGGCAAACGGACTGACCTTTTAGTGCAAAATCAATCATTAACTGATTAATTGTCTTTTGTGGGGTAGAGCAACAATTAAAGCGTTTACCCACTGCAATGGTATTCGCATGGGTGGGGAATAATGCCACAATTTCTGGAGAGACTAAGTGGTCATATAAAATAACATCAGCATGATTAATGACATTGAGTGCTTTGATTGTTAGTAGCTCAGGATCACCAGGGCCAGCTCCGACTAACGACACTATTGCGGTATCATTTTCGTTAATATTGTGAGGTACAATATTATTTGTAGGTGTTTTTTCCATTATTAAGCTCTATAAAAAGAACGTTATTTTTATAGGTTAAAGAATGATTGAATGTTTAGAAATTCATTATTTTTGACTATCTAGTTAGATTATTTTTAACCGAAAAGTTGTTTGGTTTTGGTTTGATTAACATCAATAAATGGTCAAATAAAAACCAACACGAATGTTGGTTTTTATCGGTGATAATTTTATCTTAGCTTTTTGATGATAGCGGGGTCTTGGTTTGAGCTTCCTCATCGGCATCAATATCAATCACGCCTTTACCTTGTGATTTTTTGATGATCATTATGGTGATAAATCCGGTCGCAATCATTGCTACAATTGTCGATACCGTCATCGGTAAACCAAATCCCAGTTGATCATTATTAAGAATGAAACAGATACAAACCGTGGTCATAAACATTGCTGGAATGGTGGCTACCCAATGTAATTTATCAAGACGTAGTAAATAAGCAGATGCTGTCCATAACATCATTACCGCCGTCGTTTGGTTTGCAAAACCAAAGTAACGCCAAATAATTGCGAAATCGACCTGAGTAAGAATGGCACCTAAAACAAACAGTGGCATTGCCATTAATAGGCGATTACGTAATGGTTTTTGATCCATATTGAAATATTCAGCCAAAATTAAGCGACTTGAACGGAAAGCGGTGTCTCCTGAGGTAATCGGTAAAATAACGACGCCAAGGAAGGCAATAATGCCACCAAAGACGCCTAATAATCCAAATGATGAGCTGTACACCACATTACCAGGGCCACCGTTGGCTACTGCTTCAGATAACGCTTCAATTGAGCCAAAGAATGATAAAGCCAATGCACACCAGATTAAGGCAATAATGCCTTCCCCAATCATCGCTCCATAAAAGATAAAGCGGCCGTTTTGTTCGTTTTCAATGCAACGAGCCATTAATGGTGATTGAGTGGCATGGAAGCCTGAAATAGCGCCACATGCAATGGTAATAAATAGTGCTGGCCATAATGGTAAGTCATTAGGGTTCATGTTAGTGAACATATGACTCATCTCAAAACCGCCTAATAATTGGTGTTCATCTGAAATGCCAATGGCAGTAATGAGCCCTACTGACATGAAAATCAGTAATGCGCCAAAGAATGGGTAAAAACGACCAATGATTTTGTCAACGGGAACAATGGTTGCCAGAATATAGTAACCAAAAATAATCACTACCATGGTGGTCATTGATACGTTGAGGCTCGTTTGATCATTAATTAGGTTAGTGATCATTCCCGCTGGTGCTGATACGAATACAACCCCAACCAGTAGTAACAGTACGATAGCAAAGATGTTCATAAAATGTTTTGCACCGTTACCCAAGTAGCGCCCAGTCAATGTTGGTACTGATGCTCCGCCGTTACGAACAGAAAGCATGCCAGAGAAGTAATCGTGTACTGCTCCTGCAAAAATACAGCCTAATACAATCCATAGCATTGCTGCTGGACCGTATAGTGCCCCCATAATTGGACCAAAGATCGGTCCAACCCCAGCAATATTTAATAATTGAACCAAATAGACCTTGCTGTTGGACATTGGTACGTAATCAACACCATCTTGTTTGGTATAAGCAGGAGTTTGGCGATTGGTATTAATACCAAATACTTTTTCAACAAAACGCCCATAAATAAAATAACCACCAATTAAGGCTGCTACACAGAGTAAAAACCACGCCATTTATATTCTCGCTATGCAATATTATGATTTAAAAAGAATCGCATTATTTCAATTGGCGGCTAGTGTAGTAGTTTCAATTTTTTGCTTCTTAAGATAATGTTACATATGTGATATGCATTAGTGTTCAATAATAACTTCTATCGATATTTGTTAATATAAGCACACTTTTAATGTGGTATAGATATTGATGTGATTTTTAACAAGAGATGCGAATGATTAATAAAGCCTTATTGATAGTGCTATTGCTATAAAATGAAGTTTGTAAACTATTTTTTACAAATGGAATTTTATGTTTACAAGTTGTTGCAATAGTGGCGGTGCAATTGTTATGTTGATGAAGGAATATCTATTACTTGCAGGGATGACCCATGGAAAAAGATGGCTTAAACAATATTCATATTGCAGAAGAATCAGTATTAATCACGCCAGCGCAACTGAAACAAAAAATGGCAGTATCAAAAACAGCATTGGCATTTATTGAGCAGTCACGTCAAACAATCGCTGACATCATTCATCAACGGGATCACCGTTTATTAGTCGTGTGTGGACCTTGTTCCATCCATGATGTTGAACAAGCTAAAGCGTATGCTAAAAAATTAAAACAACTTGCCACTGAGCTTGATGATCAACTTTATATCGTGATGCGGGTTTATTTTGAAAAACCGCGTACGACGGTGGGTTGGAAAGGGTTAATCAATGATCCTTACCTTGATGGTTCGTTTGAAGTTGAAGAAGGTTTACATATTGGTCGGCAATTACTGATTGATTTGGTTGAAGCGGGTATTCCTGTTGCGACTGAAGCCCTCGATCCTATTAGTCCTCAATATTTGGGGGATTTATTTAGTTGGGCAGCTATTGGCGCGCGCACGACCGAATCACAAACTCATCGTGAGATGGCGAGTGGACTATCAGTACCTGTTGGCTTTAAAAATGGTACTGATGGTAGCTTAGCAACGGCTATTAATGCGATGCAGGCTGCAGCTTCTGGGCATAAATTTATGGGAATAAATCCTGATGGCCAAGTGGCATTGCTCGCGACGCAAGGCAACCCTGATGGTCATGTTATTTTGCGTGGCGGTAAACACACTAATTATGATTCAGTATCAGTTACAGAGTGTGAGAACGAAATGGTTGCATCCGGTCTTACACCTTCGTTGATGATTGACTGTAGTCATGCTAACTCTTTGAAAGATTATCGTCGTCAGCCATTAGTGGCAACGGACGCTATTCATCAGATTCGAGAAGGTAACCGTTCTATTATCGGTTTAATGATTGAAAGTCATCTTAATGAAGGTAATCAAAGTGCAGATTTACCGTTGCAAGATATGGCATACGGAGTGTCAATTACTGATGCGTGCATTAGTTGGGACACCACTGAACAATTATTACGTAAAGCTCACCAAGAATTAGTGCCATTTTTACAAAATAGAATTAAATAGCCCTTTGCACTATAGTTGCAGTTGGATAAATACGGGTGTCAAAAGTCATGGTTGCTGAGTTAAGCATATTAAGAGATCAAATCGACGATGTTGATCGTCAAATGGTGGATTTATTAGCGCGCCGTTTAGCGTTAGTTGAACAAGTTGGGGTGGTTAAAAGTCAGCATGGATTACCTATTTATGCCCCTGAGCGTGAAGCTGCGATGTTGGCCTCTCGTCGTCAAGAAGCGGAATCAAAAGGTGTTCCAGCAGATTTAATTGAAGATGTATTAAGACGAACGATGCGAGAGTCGTATTCGAGTGAAAATGATTCAGGTTTTAAGTGTCTTAATCCTCAATTACGCCCAATCGTCATTGTTGGTGGTCACGGGCAATTAGGACAGCTATTCCAACGGATGTTTGAGTTATCAGGCTATCAGGTGCGTATTTTAGGCCGTGATGATTGGCATCGTGCTGATGAGATATTGCATGATGCTGGTATGGTGGTTGTTTCTGTACCAATCCATATGACAGAAGCAATCATTGCTAAGCTAGATCAACTGCCTAGTGATTGTATCCTGACCGATCTTACCTCAGTTAAAAGTGGTCCATTGCAAGCCATGTTAGAGGTTCATCAGGGGCCAGTCGTGGGTTTACATCCGATGTTTGGTCCTAATATTCCAAGCTTAGCCAAGCAAGTGATTGTTTATACTGATGGCCGTAATCCTGAAAGTTATCAATGGCTATTAGAGCAGTTTCAGATTTGGGGGGCATCATTAAATCGTATTAGTGCGATTGAGCATGATCAAGGTATGACCTTAATTCAGGCTTTACGTCACTTTACTTCGTTTGTTTATGGGGTTCATTTAGCTGAAGAGGATCCCCAAATAGAACAGCTAATGTCATTAAGTTCACCGATTTATCGGTTAGAATTAGCGATGGTTGGGCGTCTATTTGCCCAAGATGCACAGTTATATGCCGATATTATTATGTCTGCACCTCAGAATTTAGCGATGATTAAACGTTTTCATCACCGGTTTGGTGAGGCGATTGAAATGTTAGAGCGCCAAGATAAAGAGGCCTTTAAACAAGCTTTTGGTCAGGTAGAAAGTTGGTTTGGTGATTATGCCCAATATTTTTTAGTCGAGAGCCAGGGACTATTGAGACAGGCGAATGATTCAACGCAACGAAAATAAAGCATTTTAAGCTCGATAAGCTGATGATAAAAAGCCCACTATCAATTAATGGTAGTGGGCTTTTTAATTGGTGTCATAAACGATTGTTGTCGCTGATGTTAGTCAATGAACTCAACTTCAGTAGGAGTGACATTTTCACTAGGATAGCAGCCTAGTACTTTAATAAAGCGGGTTAAGCGGGTGAGTTCGTCTAATACTTGCTGCATGACTGGATCTTTTAAATTAATTTCGACATCGACATAAAACATTTCTTCCCATGGATTACCGATAACTGGGCGAGATTCAAGTTTAGTCATATTGATGTTGGCATTACGCAGCACTAATAAACACTCGACTAATGAGCCTGCAGCTTGCGCTGTTGACATGATTAATGTTGTTTTAGCAGGAATAAGCGAAGTGACGCTAACCGGTTTACGAGCAACGACGATAAAGCGAGTGAAATTTTCTTGTTGATTAGCAATATTGGTTTTTATTGGGGTTAAACCATAGATTTCACCGCTAGAAGCATTACCAATTGCGGCAATATTGGGCTGTTTAAGTTCTGCGACAGTCAACATTGCATCGGCGGTACTTGAGCAATATTGCTGATTAATTTTTCCCATACCGTGTAAGAACTCACTGCATTGTTGGTGAGGTTGTGGGTGTGAGTAAAGGGTATCAATCTGTTCGAGTTGGGTATCTACTGCGGTTAATAAGCAATGCTCTATTGGTTGAGTAATTTCCCCTACAATCGATAAACTGGTGTGTTGCAATAGGTCGTAGACTTCATTGATTGAGCCTGAACTGGTGTTTTCTATGGGTAATACACCATAATCAGCATGGCCTGTTTCGACCTCATTCACAATATCTCGAAATGAAGAACAGCTTATTTCAACTAACTGGGTTTGTTTACGACTAAAATAATTGCGGCTGGCAAGGTGTGAATAAGATCCTTTGGAACCTAAAAATGAAACACGTGCTGTCGGCAAGGCATTTTCTGGATTAACTAATCGCTGTAAATAAGCTTGTTGATATAGGACTGAATCTTCAATAATGGTGTGAAAAAGTTGGGTAACGTATGACGGATCAAGTTGATGCTCTTTACCTGTATCAATAAGACGTAACAGCAATGCTTGTTCACGGGCTTGATCGCGTACGGGTTTAGCGGTACTTATTTTACTCTTTGCGACTTCAAGGCTTAACGTGCGGCGCTCAGCTAAAAGAGCTAACAGTGTATTGTCGATACGAGTGACATTACGACGAATATCATCTAATGAGTAAGGTGTGTTATCGGTCATAGCGATCCCTATTATGATCGGCTTTCTTGAATATGAAAGCAGCATATTATCGTGTTGGCATTGCAATCCACATTAGGCAGGGTGTGTTTTTTTGTCAAGCACAAAGCAAACAGCCCTGCATCGGCAGGGCTGTTTTAAATCCTCTTAATCGTTAACGATTAAACTTCATCAAATTCTACTTCGTCATCATATTCAGCGGCATCTTCAGCTTCTGCCTGTGTTGGTTTCTCACTATGACTAGCACGACGTGCATTTGGTTTATGAGCTTGTTTCTTCAGTTGGCGATCTAATTTTTGATAAAGGTCAGTGATCGCACCAAACAAGTCTTCATGCTCTGCAGAAGCAACAAGTTGTCCTCCAGCAATGCTAACAGAAGCTTCAATTTTAAATAGCTTGCTTGGTTCTTTACTAATCATAATGTGTTTTTTGATTAGTGGTACCTGAAGTTTCTCTAACTTATTGAATTTAAATTCAAAACGCTCACGGATAGCCGGGGTGATATCGATGTTCTTGCCAGTGATTTCTAATGTCATATTTATCTTCCTCGTTTGCTACCCTTCGTTGGGTTAAGTTCAGATTACTAAAAATACCAACTTATAATGTGATCTGTATCACACTATTGCTGTTAGTGATTTTTGAACAAAAAAAATGTGACCAAAGTGGGTTTGTTGCAAAAAAGTTTCTAAAAAATGCTTGAGCTTTACTCATTAATTAAGGCAGTATGGAAAAAGATAATTGCTGGTGGCTGGTGCTAACTAGGGAATAAATACGTTTTATTTCAAGTTGTTGAGCGTTTTTTGTTCGTGAGAGTAGTTATTGCTTTCAAGGTGCTATTCATTGAAGTAAATAATTGTCGTTAACATAATTCATAAAAATGGCAGCTCAATGAGCTGCCATTTTTTTATTACTGTATTTCAACGATGTTATTTTACTGGGTTAAGTTTAATCATCGCTTCAGTACGTGAAACTTCTTTATCCAGTTTTAATTTAGCATAAGCTGTTTTTTCAAGTAGTAGTGATTTACGCGCAGCACTTGTGTCTGGGTATAAACGTTGTACTTGTTGGCAACGGTTGATAGCTGCAATCCATGCTTCACGGCGGACATAGAAGTCAGCAACAGCAAGATCATATTCAGCAAGTTGGTTTTTCAAAAAAACCATGCGTGCTTTCGCATCTGCGTCATACTGACTATTAGGGAAGCGCTCAAGTAAGTACTTAAAATCGCGGAATGCTTGGCGTGAAGGGGTTGGATCACGATCAAAACGATCAATATTGAACATGTCATGCATAAAGCTACGATCTTGTGCCATATGCGTTAACCCACGCATATAGATAACCCAATCAGCTTGTGGGCTGGTTGGATTTAAGCGTAGAAAACGTTCAATTGTTGCTTGCGATAACGCTAAATCATCATTTTTATAGTAGGCATAGATCAAATCTAATTGCACTTGATCTGAGTAAGCACCAAATGGATAACGTGAATCCATTGCTTCTAGGCGCTCTATAGCATTATTCCAATTACCGCTCTGCAGTGCTTGCTGGGCAGTAGAATATAAGTCTGATGGTGGAACATCAGGAATGACTTTCTCAGTACTGGAACAGCCTGAAAGCAAGGCTACAGCAAGAAAAGTCGATATTGTCAGGCGTTTCATTACGGCGTCAGTTTCCTTGATAAAAATTTTATTTTGCTCGATCCATTACGGACTGAGCCGTTAACAGATACAATGACATTATATTAGTTTACATCAAGCATCGTTTTATTAAGCTTGGTACATTTTACGCAGCGTATGGCAATTAGTCTCACGCTTTTTAAAAAAGTTCGTTATGGCACAGCAAATAGAATTAACAAATACAGTTAGCGAAAGCCAACTAGGTAAGCGCCTTGATCAGGTTATTGCTGAATTATATCCCGATTATTCCCGCTCTCGCATCAAAGAGTGGATCCTAAAAGACATGGTTTCAGTCAACGGTAAAATTGACAATAAACCACGTTCAAAAATGATGGGTGGCGAAGAACTTTTCATTCAAGCTGAAATTGAAGATGAAGTTCGTTGGATCGCGCAAGATATCCCACTTGATATTGTTTACGAAGATAATGATATTCTCGTAATCAATAAACCACGTGATTTTGTGGTTCACCCAGGAGCTGGTACACCTGATGGTACAGTGTTAAATGCACTATTACATCATTACCCAGCATTGGCTGAAGTGCCACGTGCAGGTATCGTGCACCGTTTAGATAAAGACACTACAGGTTTAATGGTAGTGGCTAAAACTATTCAGGCACAAACACGTTTAGTACGCGCACTACAAAAACGTAAAATCACTCGTGAATATGAAGCCATTGCAATTGGTCAAATGACCGGTGGTGGTACGATTGAGAAACCAATTGGCCGTCATGCAACCAAACGTATTTGTATGGCCGTTCATGAATTGGGCAAAGATGCGATCACTCACTACCGTGTAGCTGAACGCTTCCGTGAACATACTCGTATTGTGTTACGTCTAGAAACTGGTCGTACTCACCAAATCCGTGTGCATATGTCATACATGAGCCATCCGTTGATTGGTGATGTGATTTATGGTGGTCGTCCGCGTCCGCCGCGTAATGCATCTGATGAATTTATTCATGCATTACGTTCATTTGATCGTCAAGCATTGCACGCTCGTATGTTGCGTCTATCACATCCAATAACGGGTGAGTTAATGGAATGGCATGCGCCATTACCTAACGACATGGTAGCGATGATTGATATTCTACGTAAAGACAACGCTGAAAATAACGAAGATATCTATTAATGCGAACCATTATTCCTAACTGGCCAGCTCCAGAAAATGTATTAACGGTCAGTACGACCCGTTTTGGCGGTGTCAGTTCAGCACCCTACGATGCACTTAATTTGGGATTGCATGTTGGGGATGATGTAAGTTCCGTGCTGACAAATCGCCAATTGCTGAAACAGCATTGTTGGTTAACGGCAGAACCTGCATGGTTAAATCAAATTCACAGCCCTATTGTGATTGATTTAACTGCACCGTTAACCGAGGCTATTGACGCTGATGGTAGTTTTACTCGTGTGCCTGGCTTAGCCTGTGCCATCATGACGGCTGACTGTTTGCCTGTTCTCTTGTGTAATAAGCAAGGTACCGAAGTGGCAGCTGTTCATGCTGGGTGGCGAGGACTTGCTGCTGGAGTGATTGATAATGCTATTGCTAAGTTTACCTGTCCTGCGGCTGATATTATGGCGTGGATGGGACCTGCAATTGGTCCAACGGCGTTTGAAGTTGGTAGTGAAGTTCGTCAACAATTTATTGATGTTGACGCCAGTGCCGTGGATGCATTTGTCGCTCAAGGTGATAAGTGGTTAGCGGATTTATATTTATTGGCACGCCAACGATTACAACAGCACGGTATTGACGCTATTTATGGTGGCGAACACTGTACCTTTAATGATGATAAATTATTTTATTCTTATCGTCGTCAAGCGGTTACCGGACGCCAAGCTTCATTGATTTGGTTGCGTTAATTTTATAGTGATCGTCACAAATAATAAGCGGGTATATTAGTTAATAATATACCCGCTTTTTTTGCAGCATTATTTTGCGCTTTAATAGCCTTGAAAAACCACCACCAACTACCATATAACTAGTAACAGGTTATTAAATTTATTATTGGGGGACCTATGCGTCTTGACCGATTTACGAGTAAATTCCAAGCAGCAATTTCTGATGCACAGTCATTAGCATTAGGGCGTGATCATCAATATATCGAACCTGCTCATCTAATGGTGGCGTTATTAAACCAAGAAGGCAGCACCGTACGTCCTTTACTAACCCTTTTGAATGTAGATTCTACTCAGTTGCGTTCACGCTTGGGTGAGATATTAGAGCGTATTCCAAAAGTGACCGGTATTGGTGGTGAGGTTCAGTTATCCAATAGTATGGGTACATTACTTAATATGTGTGACAAGCTGGCACAGAAACGTAATGATAAATTTATTTCCTCTGAATTATTTATCTTAGCTGCCGTTGATAACGATAAAGGCCCTTTAGGGGATTTATTACGTGAACTAGGCTTAAAAGCGGATCAGATTGGTAAAGCGATTGATCAAATTCGTGGTGGTCAGAAAGTTGATGATCAAAATGCCGAAGAAAATCGTCAAGCATTAAGTAAATACACCATTGATTTAACTGAGCGTGCAGAACAAGGTCGGTTAGATCCTGTGATTGGCCGTGATGATGAAATTCGTCGTACTATTCAAGTATTGCAACGCCGAACTAAAAATAACCCAGTGATCATTGGTGAACCTGGGGTTGGTAAAACTGCAATTGTTGAAGGTTTAGCACAACGTATCGTTAATGGTGAAGTACCAGAAGGTTTACGCGATAAGCGCGTTTTATCATTAGATATGGGGTCATTGATTGCTGGTGCTAAATTCCGAGGTGAATTTGAAGAGCGCCTAAAAGCAGTATTGAATGAGCTATCTCAAGAAGATGGTCGCGTGATTCTATTTATTGATGAAATCCATACCATGGTCGGTGCTGGTAAAGGCGAAGGCTCAATGGATGCGGGTAACATGCTTAAGCCTGCTTTAGCACGTGGTGAACTTCATTGTGTTGGTGCGACAACCTTAAATGAATACCGTCAATATTTAGAAAAAGATGCCGCATTGGAACGTCGCTTCCAAAAAGTGCTGGTGGATGAGCCAAGCGTTGAAGATACCATTGCCATTTTACGTGGTTTAAAAGAGCGTTATGAGCTTCATCATCATGTAGAAATTACTGATCCTGCGATTGTTGCAGCGGCGACGCTATCACATCGTTATATTTCAGATCGTCAATTACCAGATAAAGCAATTGATTTGATCGATGAAGCGGCTTCAAGTATTCGTATGCAAATCGATTCTAAACCAGAATCAATGGATCGTTTAGAACGCCGAATTATTCAATTAAAGATTGAACAGCAAGCATTAGAAAAAGAAAGTGATGATGCAAGTCAAAAACGCCTAAGTAACTTACTTGAAGAGTTAGATATTAAAGAGCGTGAATATTCTGAACTTGAAGAAGTTTGGAATGCAGAAAAAGCGTCATTGTCAGGTACTCAGCATATTAAAACTGAGCTTGAGCAAGCACGTACTGATGTTGAAATCGCACGTCGTGCTGGCGATTTAAATCGAATGTCAGAATTACAGTATGGTCGTATCCCTGAACTTGAAAAGCAACTTGATTTAGCTGCTCAAGCTGAAATGCAAGATATGACATTACTTAAAAATAAAGTAACGGATGTTGAAATTGCTGATGTACTTTCTAAAGCAACAGGTATTCCAGTAGCGAAGATGCTTGAAGGTGAGCGTGATAAGTTAATGCGGATGGAAGATGAATTGCATAATCGTGTAATTGGTCAAGAAGAAGCCGTTGAAGCCGTTGCAAATGCTATCCGTCGTAGTCGTGCAGGTTTATCTGATCCACAACGACCAATTGGTTCGTTCTTATTCTTAGGCCCAACGGGTGTTGGTAAAACAGAGCTATGTAAGTCACTCGCAAACTTTATGTTTGATAGCGAAGATGCAATGGTTCGAATTGATATGTCTGAGTTTATGGAAAAACACTCAGTGGCACGTTTAGTGGGTGCGCCTCCAGGCTATGTTGGTTATGAAGAAGGTGGTTATTTAACCGAAGCTGTGCGCCGTCGTCCATATTCAGTTATTTTGCTTGATGAAGTAGAAAAAGCGCATCCGGATGTATTTAATATTCTGTTGCAGGTATTAGATGATGGTCGTTTGACTGATGGTCAAGGTCGCACGGTTGATTTCCGTAATACGGTGATCATTATGACCTCGAATTTAGGCTCAGATCGTATTCAAGAACATTTCGGCAGTTTGGATTACGAAGGCATTAAAGCATTAGTGATGGAAGTGGTTGGTCAACATTTCCGTCCTGAGTTTATTAACCGCGTTGATGAGACAGTAGTGTTCCACCCATTGGGTAAAGAGAACATTAAGCATATTGCTTCTATTCAGATTGCGCGCTTAGAAAAACGTCTAGCAGAAAAAGATTTTGAGTTAGATGTAGAAGAGAGTGCTTTAGAATTGATTTCAGAAGCGGGGTTCGATCCTGTGTTTGGTGCTCGTCCATTAAAACGCGCAATACAGCAATATATTGAGAATCCATTAGCACAAGATTTGTTATCCGGTAAATTTATGCCAGGTAAACCAATTATCTTATCTGTAGTCGACGATAAGATTGTTGCTAAACAAGATTAATCAGAAATAGCGTTCTAAAATAACCAATAAACGCCTTAGCTGTAATGAGCTAAGGCGTTTTTTTGTGGGTGAAATCAGCCTTAGCTAACACGTATTTATAATGAAAGCTGTTTTATTTGTCACAAAATGGAGTTATGGGTTAATGATTGAGCGAACAGAAAAAAATGATAAAAATAAGGTTGTCAGCATCAAAAATCTCCCTATAATGCGACCTCACTGACACGGACAACGGCGCAAGCGGTTACCGAAAGTCAGTACGTTCTTTAACAATTTGACCATGCAATCTGTGTGGGCACTCACTGAATAGTTAAGTCGAAAGATTTATCAATAAACTGAGTGACCAAAACAAAATGACCCTATCTATTTATAGAGAAGATTATTTTGGCACAGTTATTTAATTATCATTTTTAAATGATAAAAAGCTTTAATTTACATTCTTTATTTATAAAGAAAAGGTATTTAAAGTCAGTATTTATTGAGCCGGTCGAAAGACCAACAAAACTTTAATTGAAGAGTTTGATCATGGCTCAGATTGAACGCTGGCGGCAGGCCTAACACATGCAAGTCGAGCGGTAACAGAAAAGAAGCTTGCTTCTTTTGCTGACGAGCGGCGGACGGGTGAGTAATGCCTGGGAATATACCCTGATGTTGGGGGATAACTATTGGAAACGATAGCTAATACCGCATAATCTCTTCGGAGCAAAGAGGGGGACCTTCGGGCCTCTCGCGTCAGGATTAGCCCAGGTGGGATTAGCTAGTTGGTGGGGTAATGGCTCACCAAGGCGACGATCCCTAGCTGGTCTGAGAGGATGATCAGCCACACTGGAACTGAGACACGGTCCAGACTCCTACGGGAGGCAGCAGTGGGGAATATTGCACAATGGGGGAAACCCTGATGCAGCCATGCCGCGTGTATGAAGAAGGCCTTCGGGTTGTAAAGTACTTTCAGTTGTGAGGAAGGCGTTGGAGTTAATAGCTTTAGCGTTTGACGTTAGCAACAGAAGAAGCACCGGCTAACTCCGTGCCAGCAGCCGCGGTAATACGGAGGGTGCGAGCGTTAATCGGAATTACTGGGCGTAAAGCGCATGCAGGCGGTCTGTTAAGCAAGATGTGAAAGCCCGGGGCTCAACCTCGGAACAGCATTTTGAACTGGCAGACTAGAGTCTTGTAGAGGGGGGTAGAATTTCAGGTGTAGCGGTGAAATGCGTAGAGATCTGAAGGAATACCGGTGGCGAAGGCGGCCCCCTGGACAAAGACTGACGCTCAGATGCGAAAGCGTGGGGAGCAAACAGGATTAGATACCCTGGTAGTCCACGCCGTAAACGATGTCTACTTGAAGGTTGTGGCCTTGAGCCGTGGCTTTCGGAGCTAACGCGTTAAGTAGACCGCCTGGGGAGTACGGTCGCAAGATTAAAACTCAAATGAATTGACGGGGGCCCGCACAAGCGGTGGAGCATGTGGTTTAATTCGATGCAACGCGAAGAACCTTACCTACTCTTGACATCCAGAGAATTCGCTAGAGATAGCTTAGTGCCTTCGGGAACTCTGAGACAGGTGCTGCATGGCTGTCGTCAGCTCGTGTTGTGAAATGTTGGGTTAAGTCCCGCAACGAGCGCAACCCTTATCCTTGTTTGCCAGCACGTAATGGTGGGAACTCCAGGGAGACTGCCGGTGATAAACCGGAGGAAGGTGGGGACGACGTCAAGTCATCATGGCCCTTACGAGTAGGGCTACACACGTGCTACAATGGCGTATACAGAGGGCTGCAAGCTAGCGATAGTGAGCGAATCCCACAAAGTACGTCGTAGTCCGGATTGGAGTCTGCAACTCGACTCCATGAAGTCGGAATCGCTAGTAATCGTGAATCAGAATGTCACGGTGAATACGTTCCCGGGCCTTGTACACACCGCCCGTCACACCATGGGAGTGGGCTGCACCAGAAGTAGATAGCTTAACCTTCGGGAGGGCGTTTACCACGGTGTGGTTCATGACTGGGGTGAAGTCGTAACAAGGTAGCCCTAGGGGAACCTGGGGCTGGATCACCTCCTTACCTAAAGACTTATGCTGTTTTATGCAGTGTCCACACAGATTGCTTGGTCGAAATGTAGAACGTAAAAAGACTTGGGTCTGTAGCTCAGGTGGTTAGAGCGCACCCCTGATAAGGGTGAGGTCGGTGGTTCGAGTCCACTCAGACCCACCACTTTTTCTCCCAGAAAAAGTGGCGGTAAAGTCTTTTACATCGTTGGGGTTATAGCTCAGCTGGGAGAGCGCCTGCCTTGCACGCAGGAGGTCTGCGGTTCGATCCCGCATAGCTCCACCACTCTTTAAACGCACTTCTCTTGAAAGACAGAGAGTTCAGTGTTTTTAAAAAGTGGTTATCTAACGATGATTACATGTTCTTTAACAATCTGGAAAGCTGACTAGTAAATTCAATCGAAAGATTGATTTTAAAAAATGTTTTTATCTTCGGATAAAAACGAGTTCTCAAAACATACACATTCAAGTGTCTGTGTTTGGTTTCACTTTTTAAAGTGAAGACAAATAAATGAGTCCGGCGAAAAACCAATGTTTAATATTTTCTTGATCGGATTATTAAACGCAAACCTTGGTTAGTTGAACATACAAGACCTCTTGGGGTTGTATGGTTAAGTGACTAAGCGTACACGGTGGATGCCTTGGCAGTCAGAGGCGATGAAGGACGTATTAACTTGCGATAAGCCCAGATTAGGCAGTAAAAGCCACTTGAGTCTGGGATTTCCGAATGGGGAAACCCACTAGCATAAGCTAGTATCATTAACTGAATACATAGGTTAATGAAGCGAACCGGGGGAACTGAAACATCTAAGTACCCCGAGGAAGAGAAATCAACCGAGATTCCGGTAGTAGCGGCGAGCGAAACCGGATTAGCCCTTAAGCTAGTTCTGCGTTAGGTGAAGGTTCTGGAAAGGACCGCGATACAGGGTGATAGCCCCGTAACCAAAAATGCAGTCTTAGTGAAATCGAGTAGGACGGGACACGTGATATCCTGTTTGAACATGGGGGGACCATCCTCCAAGGCTAAATACTCCTGACTGACCGATAGTGAACCAGTACCGTGAGGGAAAGGCGAAAAGAACCCCTGTGAGGGGAGTGAAATAGAACCTGAAACCGTGTACGTACAAGCAGTAGGAGCCCACTTGTTGGGTGACTGCGTACCTTTTGTATAATGGGTCAGCGACTTAATTTTAGTAGCAAGGTTAACCGTTTAGGGGAGCCGTAGGGAAACCGAGTCTTAACTGGGCGTCATAGTTGCTAGGATTAGACCCGAAACCGAGTGATCTAGCCATGGGCAGGTTGAAGGTGAGGTAACACTTACTGGAGGACCGAACCGACTAATGTTGAAAAATTAGCGGATGACTTGTGGCTAGGGGTGAAAGGCCAATCAAACTCGGAGATAGCTGGTTCTCCCCGAAAGCTATTTAGGTAGCGCCTCGGACGAATACTACTGGGGGTAGAGCACTGTTAAGGCTAGGGGGTCATCCCGACTTACCAACCCTTTGCAAACTCCGAATACCAGTAAGTACTATCCGGGAGACACACGGCGGGTGCTAACGTCCGTCGTGAAGAGGGAAACAACCCAGACCGCCAGCTAAGGTCCCAAAGTTATAGCTAAGTGGGAAACGATGTGGGAAGGCTCAGACAGCCAGGATGTTGGCTTAGAAGCAGCCATCATTTAAAGAAAGCGTAATAGCTCACTGGTCGAGTCGGCCTGCGCGGAAGATTTAACGGGGCTAAGCTATACACCGAAGCTGCGGCAATGTGAATTTATTCACATTGGGTAGGGGAGCGTTCTGTAAGCCGTTGAAGGTGCATTGTAAAGTGTGCTGGAGGTATCAGAAGTGCGAATGCTGACATGAGTAACGATAAAGGGAGTGAAAAACTCCCTCGCCGGAAGATCAAGGGTTCCTGTCCAACGTTAATCGGGGCAGGGTAAGTCGACCCCTAAGGCGAGGCCGAAAGGCGTAGTCGATGGGAAACGGGTTAATATTCCCGTACTTCTTATAATTGCGATGGAGGGACGGAGAAGGCTAGGTGAGCCTGGCGACGGTTGTCCAGGTCCAAGTATGTAGGCTGATGGTTTAGGCAAATCCGGACCATCTTAAGGCTGAGATACGATGTCGAGCTACTACGGTAGTGAAGTCATTGATGCCATGCTTCCGGGAAAAGCTTCTAAGCTTCAGATTATAAGAAATCGTACCCCAAACCGACACAGGTGATCAGGTAGAGAATACCAAGGCGCTTGAGAGAACTCGGGTGAAGGAACTAGGCAAAATGGTACCGTAACTTCGGGAGAAGGTACGCTCCTAGCGGTGATGAGACTTGCTCTCTAAGCTGCCGGGAGTCGCAGATACCAGGTGGCTGCAACTGTTTATTAAAAACACAGCACTGTGCAAAATCGAAAGATGACGTATACGGTGTGACGCCTGCCCGGTGCCGGAAGGTTAATTGATGGGGTTAGACTTCGGTCGAAGCTCTTGATCGAAGCCCCGGTAAACGGCGGCCGTAACTATAACGGTCCTAAGGTAGCGAAATTCCTTGTCGGGTAAGTTCCGACCTGCACGAATGGCGTAATGATGGCCACGCTGTCTCCACCCGAGACTCAGTGAAATTGAAATCGCAGTGAAGATGCTGTGTACCCGCGGCTAGACGGAAAGACCCCGTGAACCTTTACTATAGCTTGGCACTGAACATTGACCCTACATGTGTAGGATAGGTGGGAGACGTTGAAGCAACCGCGCCAGTGGTTGTGGAGTCAATCTTGAAATACCACCCTTGTATGCTTGATGTTCTAACGTTGGCCCCTTATCGGGGTTACGGACAGTGCCTGGTGGGTAGTTTGACTGGGGCGGTCTCCTCCCAAAGAGTAACGGAGGAGCACGAAGGTGGGCTAATCACGGTCGGACATCGTGAGGTTAGTGCAATGGCATAAGCCCGCTTGACTGCGAGAATGACAATTCGAGCAGGTGCGAAAGCAGGTCATAGTGATCCGGTGGTTCTGAATGGAAGGGCCATCGCTCAACGGATAAAAGGTACTCCGGGGATAACAGGCTGATACCGCCCAAGAGTTCATATCGACGGCGGTGTTTGGCACCTCGATGTCGGCTCATCACATCCTGGGGCTGAAGTCGGTCCCAAGGGTATGGCTGTTCGCCATTTAAAGTGGTACGCGAGCTGGGTTTAGAACGTCGTGAGACAGTTCGGTCCCTATCTGCCGTGGGCGTTGGATGATTGAGAGGGGCTGCTCCTAGTACGAGAGGACCGGAGTGGACGAACCGCTGGTGTTCGGGTTGTATCGCCAGATGCATTGCCCGGTAGCTAAGTTCGGAATCGATAACCGCTGAAAGCATCTAAGCGGGAAGCGAGCCTCAAGATGAGTCATCCCTAGACCTTTAAGGTCTCTAAAGGGTTGTTGAAGACTACAACGTTGATAGGTCAGGTGTGTAAGTGCTGCGAGGCATTGAGCTAACTGATACTAATTGCCCGTGAGGCTTAACCATACAACACCCAAGGGGTTTTTCTTCTCAAAGAGAAGAGACGGACTCTGCAAACGCTTGAATGCGTGTTGAGAACAACTAGTTAGATTTTCCAAGATTGCTATTTATTGCCATAAGGCGGTAAATAAAACAGAATTTGCTTGGCGACCATAGCGTTATGGACCCACCTGATCCCTTGCCGAACTCAGTAGTGAAACGTAATAGCGCCGATGGTAGTGTGGGGTCTCCCCATGTGAGAGTAGGACATCGCCAGGCTTCAAATTGCTTAAATGCTGAATAGACACTGCGGAGTGGTAGTTCAGTTGGTTAGAATACCGGCCTGTCACGCCGGGGGTCGCGGGTTCGAGTCCCGTCCACTCCGCCATTACTAAAGAGACCTGAATCTAATGATTCAGGTTTTTTTTCGTCTGTAGAAAATGATTATGTTACGTGGTAGTTCAGTTGGTTAGGCTCTTTATTAGGAAGCTTAGCGGCCTGTCATGTCGAGGGGCCTGCTGATGTTCGGAATGGTAAGTCCCATCCACTCCGCCATTATTAAAGAGACCTGAATCTAATGATTCAGGTTTTTTTTTCGTCTGTAGAAAATGATTATGTTACGTGGTAGTTCAGTTGGTTAGGCTCTTTATTGGGAAGCTTAGCGGCCTGTCATGTCGAGGGGCCTGCTGATGTTCGGAATGGTAAGTCCCGTCCACTCCGCCATTATTAAAGAGACCTGAATCTAATGATTCAGTTTTTTTTCGTCTGTAGAAAATGATTATGTTACGTGGTAGTTCAGTTGGTTAGGCTCTTTATTGGGAAGCTTAGCGGCCTGTCATGTCGAGGGTCGTGCTGATGTTCGGAATGGTAAGTCCCATCCACTCCGCCATTATTTAAGAGACCTGAATCTAACGATTCAGGTTTTTTTTCGTCTGTAGAAAATGATTATGTTACGTGGTAGTTCAGTTGGTTAGGCTCTTTATTAGGAAGCTTAGCGGCCTGTCATGTCGAGGGTCGTGCTGATGTTCGGAATGGTAAGTCCCGTCCACTCCGCCATTATTAAAGAGACCTGAATCTAATGATTCAGGTTTTTTTTCGTCTGTAGAAAATGATTATGTTACGTGGTAGTTCAGTTGGTTAGGCTCTTTATTAGGAAGCTTAGCGGCCTGTCATGTCGAGGGCGTGCTGATGTTCGGAATGGTAAGTCCCGTCCACATCATATTATTGAAGAGACCTGAATCTAATGATTGAGGTTTTTTTCGTATGTAGAAAATGGTAATGATAGCGCGGGCTATCATCTGTCATCTCGAAAGGGAGGCACGAGCTATCCGTGATCTGCTCATCACGTGTTTGAGCATTAAAGAAACCAATAAAAAAAGCAGCTAAAACAATAACTCTACAACGTGCTAATAATAGATTCCCTATCTCGTTCGTAACCTCACTGTAGGGAATGACGGCAGAGGATTAAGTCATAAGTTCGTTTCGATGAGGAAGCTTAGCAGCCTGCCACGGTTATTATGTGATGGAAAAAGGGCGCGCTGATGCTTTGGTTGTCATATTAGATATGGCAACTCCTGTCCACTTCACATTATTTAAGAAACCTGAATCGAAAGATTAGTAGGGGAAATGATAGTTTAAGCAGAAGCCGAGGGATGTTAATTTTAGATGATCCTAAGGGGGACTTTGTAGTCAATAACTCCCCTTAGGCTAAGCCATTTTTTAAATGGCAAGGTGACCATTCTTAACGGGTAAAGTATCACCAGCAGGTTCTTTTTCCATACGGATAGTATCTTGCTTATCGCCAATTTTATAGGTTACATCATAACCAACGATCTTATCGCTTTTGGTGTATTCATTATGGCAACGCTGTTCCATTGAGGTCGTGGTATTTTCAGCTTGGTATTTATCCTGAACGGCACGGCCTGCAACGGCTCCTGCAACCGCTCCTGCAACTGTAGCAAGCGTTTTACCTTTACCACCGCCAACCTGATGCCCCAATACTCCGCCAATAGCACCACCTAATCCAGTGCCAACCAATTTATTTTCGTCTTTTACTGCTGCATGATGAGTAACAGCAACTTGCTCACAAACTTTATGAGGTATCGATACGGTTTTGGTTACCGCTTTTACCGAGAGAATATCAGCTTGATTGGAATCGCTTTTACCGTTGTCATAACAACCGGTAAGGGCAACACTTGATAAGGCAATAATGGTGCTAAGACTAATAATGAGACTTTTATTCATTGGATGCTCCTAATTATACAGTGTTCACTATAAGGCTTTGGAAGCAAAAAAATGACAGTAAAAAGTAAAATTATTGTAAGGGTTATGTCAGCAGCGTAATTGTTAATTACAATGAATGAAACTATTTTAAAATGAGGTAATGGGGGAAAGTTTTTTTCTTGATCACGATATACATGCGAAGAATAAAGATAAAAGCGATACTGACTAATGTCGCAATTTCTGAGTTTATGTTGCAGCGCGCCATTACCACATATAATGAACAGCCAATGATAACTGGGGTTGCATAAAATTCAGTATTATTAAACATCGTTGGGCGACTAGCGATAATATCACGTACAACCCCACCAAAAATAGCAGTGATCATCCCCATTGTAATCGCAACATAGGCGGCATAATCTTGTGAGATCATTTTCTTGGTAACTAATACCGAAAACATTGAAATACCAATAGCATCAAGAATGACAATTAAACGTTCGGCACGAATTCTTCGTAAATAAGGGGCAAAGAAAAAGCCGAAGATAGAAGCGAATAATGCGGTCCAAAAGTAAGATGGATCTTTGATCCAAAAAACTTGATCAGTTGATAAAATAACATCGCGAACAGTACCACCACCGAGTGCGGTTACCCAGCCTAAGACTAAGACACTAATAATATCTTTGCCTCGATTGGTTTCGCTGATTACAGCGCTGAGAGCAAAGGCAATAATACAGATGATTTCAATAGTGTGAACAAACATCTAGGCGCCTATAACGTTGTAATACAGTAGATGATTTTAAAAAATATTAGCATGTTAGTGGATATATAGGAGCGGGTAATAGTGAACTTAGTGTTTGCAAAAATAACAAAGGTCGGTATTAAACCGACCTTTATTTAAATGCTTATTGTTGATTAACGGCCACTATGATCAAATGTTTTCACATCTTCTGCAGTACAGTTTGGATTTGCATGAGAAGTAAGGAAATCAATTGAACGTTGGAAGTCAGCAATCAATAGGTTAGCAAGATCAATGGTTAGGCCTTGTTTAACTAGAATACGTTGCACAATAATCTGTTGCGCATTTGCTGGTAGTGTATAAGCAGGTACTAACCAACCACGAGTACGTAAACGATCAGCAAGGTCATATAGTGAGAATGGAACATTCGCATCCGCTTTTAAACGCCATGAAATAGCAGGGATACCTTTTTCACGATTACCATCAAAGATAAATTCAAACAGATTGAATTTATTAAGTTCTTTAACTAAATATTCACACACATCATAGCTTGCATTATGAATACGTTGGTAGCCTTCAAAGCCTAAACGAAGGAAATTATAGTATTGCGCAATAATTTGACCTGCAGGACGAGAGAAGTTCAAAGCGAAGGTTGGCATGTCACCACCAAGGTAGTTAACATGGAACACTAACCCTTCAGGTAGATCTTCTTTGCTACGCCATACAACCCAACCACAACCTAATGGTGCTAAACCAAATTTATGGCCTGAAGTACTAATTGATTTCACACGTTCGAGGCGGAAGTCCCAAAGTTCGATATTTGGAGCACAGAAGGGTGCAAGCATCGCACCACTTGCGCCATCAACGTGGATATCAATAGAGTTACCAGTATCATGCTCATAGGTATCTAACGCATCAGATAATGGTTTCACGGTCTCATATAGACCTGTAAATGTTTGACCAAATGTTGGCACAACCATAATAGTGTTAGCATCAACCAACTCTAGCATGTCTTCTGGAGTCATAAAGTAATGACCGTCGTCCATTTTGGTTTCACGCATTTCTACGTCCCAGTAGCGGGCAAATTTTTCCCAACATACTTGAACTGGACCACAAACCATATTGGGTTTATCTGTAGGTTGACCTAGCGCACGACGCTTTTCACGCCAACGCCATAGCGCAGCCAAACCACCTAACATGCAAGCTTCACTTGAACCTGTTGTTGATGTACCTACCGTTGTGACTGAGTCAGGTGAATTCCATAAATCCGCTAGCATATGGACACAACGTCCTTCAATTTCAGCGGATTGAGGGTATTCATCTTTATCTATCATGTTCTTATCAATGGAAAGATCCATTAATTTATGAACTTCATCTTCTTCCCATGTTTGGCAAAATGTTGCGAGGTTCTGACGAGAATTACCATCAAGGTAAAGTTCATCACGGATCATTTGATAGATCACATTTGGTGCTTGTTCTTGCTGTGGTAGCTTGGTAGTTGCCGCAACGTTATTAATCGCTTCTGAACCAAAGATTGGATCATTTTCTGATTGACGGTTTACTTCATGAAGAGCCATAATTTTCTTCCTACCTTAATGTTGCTTACTACTAAATAAGTTCCAAGCCATTGCTTGAGTAACATGCTTAATCATTTGTTGGCCACGGATACTGTTGCCAAATTGGTCTAGTCGTGGTGAGAATGCAGCGAGTGCACCAATGTTTGGAATAACAGTTAACAAACCACCACCAACACCACTTTTACCTGGAAGACCAACATCATAAGCCCAATCACCAGACGTATCGTAAAGACCTTCCATCGCCATTTCAGCGAGGATGTGAGGAATATTCTGCTGTTGAATTAATTGTTTACCAGAGCATGGATTCTTACCACCATTAGCCAGTGTTGCGCCAACAGTTGCTAGTTCAACCGCATTAAATAAGGTTGAACATTGGCGAGTATAAACATCACAGGCTTCAAGTGGTTCAGAGTACATACGACCAGAGGACTCTAATAACAATGCAATGGCACGATTATGAGTGTTGGTGGTTTGTTCTGATTGGTTCACTTCATCCGATAATGTAATGTCACTATTTGCTAATTGTGATTGGAAATTTAAAATCTGTTGCCAACGTTGTTCTTTATCCGTCGCTTTAACTAAACTTACCGTTGCCATTGCACCTGCATTGACGAGTGGTGTTAATGGCTTACCTTGATGTAGTTCAAGAGCGAGTACTGAATTGAATGGCATTCCCGTTGGTTCTGCGCCGACTTTGCTGTGTAGTGCATCAGCGCCAGATTGTTCAAGTACTAGGCCAAGCGTCATAATTTTTGAAATCGATTCAATTGCAAATTTATAATCGGCATCTTGTAATTGAATAATTTCACCAGTAACCGACACAAAGGCAAGCCCTGTTAGCTCTGATGGTACTGAAGCTAAAAATGGAATATATGAGGCATTTTCGCCATTCATATTTGTTTTTGCTTCATCCAGCGCTTGCTGCATAACAACAGCAAGCTTTTCATTTAGTTGTGACATTGACGCATCCTTAACTCTTATTGATTCAATGTATGAGTTATTTTGTCTGATGGGTTAATAACGCCTGGGTGAACTTTTTCAATTTCCCAAGTAAATGGCGCAAAGTCAGTAACTGCTGGATCTTTCCAGTGAGGTTGACGGGCTTTGTAAATAAACAATGGTACTGATACGAAAATCACGGTTAAAACCACTAAGAAGCCAACATATTCTTCAGGGCTACCCACGGCTATTTGACTTGGTGGGATGAAAGAGAAAATGAATGCTAATAGTGAACCAGAAAAACCGACACCAGCAATGATCCACATACCCATATCACCACCAGGGATTTTGTACGGACGCGGACGATTAGGTTGGCTGTAACGTAAGTGAATAGCTGCAGCGAACATTAATAAGTACATGATGAGGTAAAGCACAACCGTTAATTGGCTGAGGATTTGGTAAGCAGCTTGAACAGAAGGTAATACTACAAACACAACTGAAATCATGGTAACCAAGAATGCTTGAGCCATCATGATATGCGTTGCCATACCATTTTTGTTGGTGTACTGCCAAAAACGAGGTAAATAACCACCTTTAGCAACTACAAGTAATGCTGATGAAGGACCTGCAACCCAACCAACAACCCCTGCTAGCACACCAAGGGCTAAACATGCTGCCATAATTGGCGCGGCCCAGCTGATGCCTGCCCAAGCAAACATATCATCGTAAGCAACTAATAAGCTTTGAGTTAAACTAATGTCTTTTTGTGGAATAACAAATGCAATTGCAAGTGTACCTAATACGAATACACATACGGTACCAATCGCAGCAATCGCAATCGCAATTGGATAGTTACGTGGGGCATCATCAACTTCTTTAACGTGAATAGCGTTCATTTCCATACCGGCATAAAACAAGAAGATACTTGCCGCTAAAACAACATTATTAAAGTTAGAAAAGTCGGGAATGACATCGTGCCAAGATAATTGAACTTGTGGTGGACGACCAGAGAAGAATAGGTAAGAGAAACCTAAAACGATTAATACGATACCAGGAATAACGGTACCAATTAAACCACCCCATTTAGCCACTTTAGAGAATGCTGCTGTACCACGTAAAGCGATGAACGTCGCTAACCAGTAAATAGCTAATACAACGCTAAGTACGAAGAATTTATTTTGTGATAATGCTTGGTCCCATGATTGATGGGGACCCATAAATGCGAGTGAAACTGAACCAAAAGTTAGTGCGGTTGGGAACCAAACGGTAACTTCTATCCATAACATGAAAATAGCCACTAATGCTAATCGTGGCCCAAAAGCTTCACCAACCCAGCGGAATACACCACCTTTTTCAGACCAGCCTGTAGCAAGTTCAGCTGCTACAAGTGATACCGGAACCAGAAATACCACGGCGGCAAAAATATAATAAAAAATGGAGCTTAATCCGTATTCCGCTTCCGCTGGAAGGCCACGCAAACTCACTACTGCAACGATGTTTAACATCGCCAAAGCGAATATGCTGATCCCCCCTTTTTTTGCTTTATTTGTAATAGTCATCATTAACCAACTTAATTTTAAAATGGGATTAAAATTTTTTATTTTTAGGTTGTGTGGTTGAATAACAGAACATTTTGTACTGTTTTAATAAACTCACTGCATAAAAATAGCACCAAGGGATAGTTATGCAAATTTATAAAAAGAATTGTTTAAGTTTCAAATATGCGTGTTGCGCATAATTTTGCTTTATGCATTCAATTTGTATATTTAATCGAGTTAATAAAATATTTTCATACTTGAAGGCGAAATATTGATACAGATTTATTTGATAATATTATTGCGGTAAAATTTGTGTAAAAATGAAATTCAACAGACTGATTTTTTTAGGGAACAACCAGTGAAATTTTTTTTCCAGCGTAATGAAACGGATTCAGAAATTAGAATTGAACTGAAAACAGCATCATTTTATTTGTTAGTGGCGATGATTGTTGGTTGGATGGCAATTAGTTTTATTTTGCAATCAAATGAAGCGGGCTCAGTATTTTTACCGATATTAATTGGTTTTATGATGTTGCGTTTCTTTGCTTTAGTGAAAGTGCAGAAAGAAGTGTTAGTGGCGATGCGTGATAAGCGATTAACCACTCAAGGAAGTAAGTTTTCGTTTGCAAATCCGTTTATTTATATTATTAAGAAAAAGTCACAGTCTGAACCTGAAGCATAATTAAAAACAGCCGCTATGCTATAGCAGCGTAGCGGCTGTTTGCGATTATTGAGCAGTCGTCAATATTAGTTATTGCTATGTAGCTCGCTGTTTAATTCAATTGCTGTTTTATTGGTTAAACATTCAATTTGTCCTGTCATTGAATTACGACGGAACAGTAAATCAGCTTTGCCTGCAAGATCACGCGCTTTTGCTGTCTCAACGGCTTTACCATCAGCATCTAACATTTGTACTTTTGAACCTGCGGTTACATATAAACCTGATTCGATAGTACAACGATCACCGAGTGGGAAACCTAGACCTGCGTTTGCACCTAAAAGGCTATTTTCACCAATAGATACTACAACTTTACCACCACCTGATAATGTCCCCATAATTGAAGCACCACCACCGATATCTGATCCATTGCCAACCACAACACCTGCTGATATACGACCTTCAACCATGCTTACGCCAGTTGTACCAGCATTAAAGTTAATGAAACCCTCATGCATAACCGTTGTGCCTTCACCCACATGCGCACCTAAACGTACTCGTGAAGTATCAGCAATACGAACACCCGTTGGAACGATGTAATCAACCATTTTAGGAAATTTATCGACACAATCAACGGTGATGGTTTCGCCATTAAGACGCGCATCCATCTGACGCTCAGCAAGCTCTGGTAAATCGATAGGGCCTTTATTCGTCCATGCTATGTTGTGCAATAGACCAAAGATACCATCAAGAACCACGCCATGAGGCTTAACTAAACGGTGGGAGATAAGTTGCAGTTTTAAGAAACCTTCAGCAACTGATACTGGTGAGATGTCTGTCTTTAGCATCACCATAACCAGAGGTTGTGAAGATAATGTCGCTTTAGCTGCAAACTGCGCACTTGTTTCGTCGTTTGCATCTTCAAATGCAGAAGCAATAGCCGCACATTGCTCAGGCGTTACCTCGATAGCTTGGTTGCCACCGCGGTAATTAACAATTGCTGCGATGTCTTTTACTAGTTGCTCTGATGGGTGTAGCGTTGGAGTTGGAAAAAACGCTTCAATAATTTTTCCATCACGGTTTTTAGTTGCAGTACCTAAGGCAAGTGAAAAGCTAGACATGATTACCTGTTCTCCATTCAAATAAATTAATACGATGCGGTAATTAAAATAATTAGTTTACCAATAACATAAGACAGCTGTTACATCTTGAGTTAACAGGTGATTTACCGCCGATTAAAACCATCATAAAGACAGTTATAAAAATATAGAAGAGCTGAACCAATAATCAGTACAAAATGATGGTTTATTAACTAAAAATGACCATTGTAAACGATATGAAGGGCTGTCATTTATTGATAATAGATAACGAAAGGCCACTATTTAATGGTGTTGCCGAAAACAAGACGAAAAAAAACCTCCATTAGGAGGCTTTCGACGACAAACTGGATAATATCTAAATTATGCGGCGTCTTGTTGTTGCTCATCGGCAACAACTTCAGGTTTTATAGCTTTCGCTTTTGGAGCGGGCTTCGCTTTTTTAGCGCCTAGAGCAACTAAAACTTGTTCGCGTTTTTGCGCTAAGAACATTGATAGTTCTTCTTGCTTAGCTTCATCTTCGAATAAATCACTTTCACTTAATAAAGCAAACATCTCATCTGCCATATCAAGCATTTTGTCATATGCGTCGGCTTCGGATTTAGAGGTAAAAGTCATCTTTTCTACTCCGTTGCGCTCTACTACATACTTGACGATAACTGCCATGGTCATCCTCTCCTAAAATTTATTTACTGGACGCTTATACAGTAGTATGGTGAATGAGTCTAGTGCTAAGCGTGTGAATGTGATGACTCGAGAAAAATTTAACCAAATATATCATCGTGCTGCAGAAAGAAAAGGCGGTGAATCAAATTTAACCAAGTTATTAACGATGCCATTGAGTAATGATCAATTACGATTGATTCCCGATCATCGTTGGCTGGCTGAATTCACTCAAAAAGTGTTTCAGTGTGGAATTCGATGGCAGGTCGTGCGTAATAAATGGCCTGCATTTGAGGAGGCGTTCTTTCAGTTTGATATTGAAAAAATGGGGTTAATGCCGACCGAAATGTGGGAACGGAAAGCGCAAGACGCGACTATTATTCGCGATTTGAAAAAGGTAATGACGATCCCTGAAAATGCTAACATGATCCATCGTGCGGCATTGGAGTATGGTTCATTTGCGGCGATGGTGGCAGATTGGCCTGAACAAGATATTGTTGGCTTGTGGCTATATTTAAAAAAGCATGGTTGTCGCTTAGGTGGTAAAACTGGGGCTTATAGTTTACGTGGGTTAGGTAAAGATACCTTTCTATTTACTCAAGATGTAGAGGCTTATTTGCGTCATACCGGTGTTATTGATGGTGGTCGTGATACGTTAAAATCATTGCGTGCAGCCCAAGATGCATTTAATCACTGGCAACAACAATCAGGCCGACCATTAACCCAGATCAGCCAAATTATTGCGTTTAGTGTTGGGGATAACCGCGTTTAATCAAATTGCCACTTTTGGCAAAACTCTAAAAATAATTTTAATAACGGACTTTGATATTTTTCTTGATGGTACAGTAGCCAATATTGACGACTCATATCGAGGGGTAGTGTCAGTATTGCGACGCGTTGTTCTTTAACCGCGTGTGATATTGCCCGTTGAGACATACAAGTGATGCCTAAGTCGGCACTTACGCAATTAATGATCGCCTCAGTGGTATTTAATTCAAATGAGGTGGTCCACTTATCTAACCGCGGTGAGATACGGTTAAGAAAAAACTCCCGTGTACCTGATCCTGTCTCTCTTAAAACCCACTCTGAATTTTCGAGATCTGATAGCTGTAAATTTTCAATTTTTGTTAATGGATGCTGAGGATGACAGGCGACAACCATTTGATCACATAACCATGGTTGCATGACAAGATCTGAGTGCTGAACTTTACCTTCAACTAAACCCACATCTAATTCAAATTCCGTTAACTTATGACAGATCTGAGCCGTATTTGAGATAAATAATGTTTGATCTCGATGTTGGGATTCCAGTCGAAAATCACGCAATAAAAAAGGTGTTACTTGGTTTCCCACGGTATCACTTGATCCCACCTTTAATTTGCCAGTTAGTGGTCCCGCTTGATCAAATAAATTTTCAATAGCGTTAGAACGGGCTAAAAGCTCATCGGCAAGGGGTAATAATCGCTTGCCTTGTTCATTGATAATTAAGCGATTGTTGTTGCGATCAAATAATTTATGATCAAGTTGTTTCTCTAATTCAGATAACGCCATACTGACTGCGGGTTTAGATAAAAATAATTTCTCTGCAGCTGCGGTAATTGTTTTTTCTTGTGCCACGGTAACAAAAACTTTGAGCTGTTTTAGTGCGATATTCATCATCACCTCATTAAAAAATATAAGATGAATCGTTACTCACCTTTTGTTCAGTTAATATTAACACTATTTTAAATATATTCAATTATCACAAACACTGGTGAGGCAGTATACTGCTGCTAACAAAACAATAATTCGCTATTGCTATCTAAGCGGAGAAAAAAAATGATTGCAGCAACAAAACGAAAACTTGCAGGCGCACCAACACCAATGGCTGGTTTAGCGTTAGGTATTGGGAGTATTTTATGGTCGTGGGAGAATGGTGCCCAACTTCATGGTTATGCACAGATAACGGGTGCTGTTATCGCAGCATTGATGCTACTTATTTTGATTGCTAAATTTTTAGTGCATCCAAAGTTATTATGGGGTGATTTATCACATCACGTTGTTGGTAGTGTGGTACCTACATTTGCAATGGCATTAATGGTGGTATCAAAAGCCGTGAGTGTTTACGGTTCAATTACTATCGGCGTTTATATGTGGTTATTTGCAGTGGGATTACACGCGATATTTTTAGGTTTATTTCTATTTCATCGTGCTCGTGATTTTCATTTACATCATATGGTGCCAAGTTGGTTTGTTCCGCCAATCGGGATTATTGTTGCCGATGTTTCATTTCCAGGTGTTGCAGCGTTACATCCTTTAGCGTATGGATTACTGATGTTTGGCATACTTGCTTATGCGGTGATGTTACCGATGATGATTTATCGGTTTATGTTCCGTGATGAAGTGCCAGATGCAGCTAAACCAACAATCGCAATAATGGCAGCACCAGCAAGCCTATCATTAGCCGGTTATTTAACTATTACTGCAACTCCTTCACCAGTGATTGTTGCTGTTCTTGGCGGTATTGCGGTCTTGATGACAGCAGTCATTTATTTAGCGTTTTTCCGTTTATTACGCTTAGAGTTTAGTCCTGGTTATGCGGCGTTTACTTTCCCAATGGCTATTGGTGCAACCGCTCTATTTAAGACTGCGGCTTGGATGAAGAGTTACGGTTTTGATGCCCATTATGTCGCCCAAGTTCATGGCTTAGCTATGATTGAATTATATGTTGCAACTATCATTATTGGTTATGTCGCAATTCGATATTTAGCTTTTTATCGTCCAATGAGTCGATTATTTCAACGCAGTGAAATCTGCCCACAGAACATTTGATAGCGATGGTGTAATAATTTCACGAGTGGATTGTTGTACCAATAAATGTTAAGTGCGTTGCCCAGCTAATTTGGCTGGGCTTTTTTATTGCTGCTGATTTATTACGGCGCTTTATTTATATTTTTAAGCTGTATTTATTTACAGTATCTCAGTGATGGTAGACAATTTGATTACTATTCTTCTGCTGTGAGATATCTGCGTGTTCACTGTCTATCATTCAAATCAGCTCGATCTGCTTAAATCGTTATTAGTGGAGTTGATCCGCTTGCAACCATTAGCGAATCCGTTTGAAAAAGAGCAAATACTGGTGCAAAGCCCAGGTATGTCACAATGGTTAAAAATGGAACTAGCCACTTCGTTTGGGGTTGCTGCTAATATTGATTTTCCATTACCGGCGACCTTTATCTGGAAAATGTTTACTCAAGTTTTGGCTGATGTACCAGAGCGGAGCGCATTTAATAAAGAAGCCATGACGTGGAAATTAATGCAGGTGTTACCACAGCAGTTTGAGCAATCTGAATTTGAACCGCTAAAGCGCTATTTAGATAATGATACTGACCAGCTTAAGTGTTACCAACTTTCCGAAAAAATAGCTGATATTTTTGACCAATATTTGGTGTATCGTCCGGAATGGATTCAGCAGTGGGAAGCAGGTGAAACAGTTGCTGAGCTTAATGATGAGCACCCATGGCAGCCAATCTTATGGCAAGCCCTTTACGATCAAACTTTGGCATTAGAACAATCACCTTACCATCGTGCTAATTTGTATGATCACTTTATTGAAACGCTGAATAATTACTCTGGTAGTGAAGGTAAAGCGGCTTTATTAGCGGCAGGGTTGCCACAACGATTGTTTGTGTTTGGTATATCATCATTGCCGCCACGTTATTTAGATGCGTTAGCGGCGATTGGTGAACATATTGATGTTCATTTAATGTTTACTAACCCGTGTAAATATTACTGGGGTGATATTCGTGATCGTAAGCATTTAGCGCGCTTAGCGGCTAGCCAACGAGTTCAATTACAAAACATTGCTAACGATGATGATCTTGATGCGTTGCTATCTGTACTTAAAGATAGCGATCAAAATAACTATGACGATGATATGCACAATGATGTTGTCGGTAATAGTTTATTAGCGTCGATGGGTAAATTGGGGCGGGATAATATTTATTTGTTATCGGCAATGGAAGTCAATGAAGTTGACGCTGGCTTTGTTGATATAGAGCCAGATACCTTATTACATGCTATTCAAGCTGATATTTTAAACCTGCAAGATCGCCAAGACGATACTCAACTTGATTCGAGCCAACATAAATTTCCGATTGCGAGTGATGATCACTCTGTAACAATTCATGCTTGCCATAGTCCAATGCGTGAAGTTGAAGTGTTGCATGACAAATTACTGGCAATGTTTGCAGCTAACCCCAACCTAAAACCGCGCGATATAATTGTGATGGTGGCTGATATCAATGCCTATAGTCCTGCTATTCAAGCGGTATTTGGTAATGCGCCCGGTAATCGTTATATTCCATTCTCTATTTCTGACCGTACTGCTGAGCAAGAAAATCCAATTCTACTCGCATTTTTACGCTTACTAACCTTACCTGAAAGTCGCTGTCATGCTTCTGAATTATTAGAGCTATTAGAAGTTCCAGCGGTAATGGAAAAATTTGGTTTTGATAGTACTAGCTTTGAAAAAATCAAAAAATGGATTGAAGAAGTTGGGATTCGCTGGGGGCTTGATCAACACACTGCGAGTCAGTTTGACTTACCGGAACAACTGCAAAACACGTGGTTATTTGGGATTCAACGCATGCTACTTGGCTATGCGATGCCACATGATACCGGGTTATTTGCGGGGATCTCAGCTTATGAGCAAGTACAAGGTTTAGATGCTGAATTAGCGGGTCAATTAGCGGGGTTTATTGATAGTTTAATTGAATATCGAAGCGCATTGGCACAATCACAAACCGTTAATCAATGGGCTGATTTATTATATCAATTGCTCGATGATTTTTTTGCGGTTGAGTTAGAAGGCGAGCTAATTTTAAAATCAATTCGCGATAACCTGCAGCGTTTGCATCAGCAGTTACAAGATGCGGGTTACCAAGGCCAGATCACACCAGCGGTATTAACTCAATACTTGCAAGATAAACTCTCTGGCGAACGTGTCAGTCAGCGTTTCTTAGCAGGGCAAGTGAATTTCTGTACCCTAATGCCAATGCGTTCGATTCCCTTTAATGTGGTGTGTCTATTGGGAATGAATGATGGTGCTTATCCTCGCAATATTGCCCCTGAAGGGTTTGACTTAATGAATGGTCGCACCAAAGCGGGTGATCGTTCTCGCCGTGATGATGACCGTTACTTATTTTTAGAAGCCTTGTTATCAGCCCAGCAAACATTATATATCAGCTATGTTGGTCGTTCGATTCAAGATAATGCACAAAAGGTGCCCTCAGTATTAGTCAGTGAGCTGGTGGAGTATTGCCAGCAAGGTTATTGTTGTGAAGGTGATCAACCGTTAGCCGTTGATGTTTCTGCTGACAATATCAAGCAACAGTTAATTCAACATCACCCGTTAGTGCCATTTAGCCCAAGTGCGTTTATTGGTGACGATGCCAGTTTTGCCATTGAATGGTTACCAGCAGCTAACCGTGATGGTCAAGCAAGTGCGCCGTTTCAACTTAATGCGTTAGTCGCTGACCCTATTGCTGATGAGCAAGTTTTAGTTTTAGAGTTAGCTGAACTCCAACGTTTTTGGCGATTACCAGTACGTTACTTTTTTAATCGTCGTCTGAAAGTCTATTTTGAACCGCCAATGGGATTATTAGAAGATGATGAGCCATTCGTGCTTAATGGTCTTGAAAGTTATCTTATTCGCGACCAGTTACTGGAGTTATTGTTAGACGCTAAGCTTAAAAATGCTGATCCTGAGGTGACTTATAACCAGTTTGCAGCCGAGCAACGGGCGGCAGGTAACTTACCCGTCGCTGCATTTGGTGATCTTGATTTAGCCACAAGCCGTCAAGCCGTCGCAAATTTAACTGATCTTATTGAGCCTTTAATTCATGCACCGCTAGCGGATCAAGAAGTTGCGATCACGGTAATGGTGGCAGGGCATAAAATATTGTTACAAGGCTGGTTGAAGAAACGTTATCAATCTGGATTATTACGCTACCGCACCGGTAAAATTCGCCCACAAGATCTACTCACAGCATGGTTTGATCACTTGTGTTTAGCGGTGTCGGTACCTGAAACGCGACAAGTCACTCATATTATAGGAACGGATAAGCATCTTGAATTACAGCCTCTTGAGTCACAACAAGCACTGGCTTATTTACAGCAGTTGATTGAGTTGTACTACCAAGGTTTAAATCAACCATTAGCGTATTTCCCTAAAACAGCGATGGCTGCGATACAAGCTCATATTGGTCGTGATGGTAGTTGGAAAGATGATGATGAGACCGAGCAAAAAGCACTGACGAAGATGGCGGAATGTTTTAATGATGGCTATTTGTTTGCTGGTGAAGGTAGCGATGATTATATCAAGCGCGTATGGCCACAATGGCAAGATCAATTGGCACAAGAGGCAAATCAATTAGCGGCGTTAGTGTTACAAGCCGTAGTGATAAACAGTAAAGAAATTAAGCCAGAATAAATAGTTAAAGCAGAGTTAAGTAGTGTGGTCGTCAGCAAATCATTATTAGTTGTAGGGTGTTTGCTGTACGACCACAGGTCCAGAGGTGACCAAGTTTCTGGCGCTGATACTAACTAACCACCGCAGTACAAACCGTGAGTAAGTTCTCACATTATAGGAATACAACAGAAATTTGAACGCCAATATTTACTTCTAAGTGTTGGCTCACATAATAATGAGCTTGATCGTTGATATTGATCAACCACGGGCGAGTACTGTTGTTACATATAGCAACCATGGGATGAGTGACATAATGGCGACTGAAGTACTAACAACCGAAGTACTAACTAATATTCTGCAACCAATGACGTTTCCATTGCATGGTACCCGTCTGATTGAAGCGTCTGCGGGGACGGGAAAAACCTTTACTATTGCGAGTTTGTATTTACGACTATTGTTAGGCCACGGCAATGATAATAATCGTCATCAACAGCAGTTAACGGTTGATCAAATTTTAGTGGTAACTTTTACTGAAGCCGCTACCGCTGAATTACGCGATCGTATTCGTGCTCGTATTCATGACGCGCGATTGGCGTTTAGTCGCGGTGTTAGTCACGATCCTGTGATTGCTCCCCTGTTAAATGAACATCAAGACCATAAATTAGCCGCCACCATTTTATTGCAAGCCGAACGGCAGATGGATGAAGCTGCAATCTATACTATTCATGGTTTTTGTCAGCGAATGTTAACCCAAAATGCATTTGAATCAGGATCTCGGTTTAATAATGAATTTGTGACCGATGAAAGCCAATTGAAAAAGCTGGTGGTTGCCGATTATTGGCGTAGTAATTTTTATCATTTACCGCCAGCACTTGCTCATGAAGTCCGTGAAATTTGGTCATCACCAACCGCATTATTAAAAGAAATTGGTAACAGTTTAACGGGGGCGCCAGTGCGATTGTCGGTGGCGGCAATGACTGAATCGTTAGCACAATTACATCAGCAAAATATTGTGCGAATTGATGAAGTAAAAGCGTTATGGCGTGCGCATCAAGCCGATCTTGAGGCCTTGATTGCGAGCTCTGGCATTAATAAGCGCAGTTACACTAAAAAAAGTTTACCCAATTGGTTAGAGCAAGTGAGTGGGTGGGCTGCTCAACCAACAGTAGGCTATGAATTACCTGATAATTTGATCCGTTTTCATCAGCAAACGTTAATTGAAAAAACCGCCAAAGGTGATGCGCCTGAGCATGCAGTGTTTAGTGCTATTGCTGAACTGCTAGATAACCCGGCTAACTTACGTGAACCTTTATTAGCCCATGCGATTGAACATTGTCGCCAATTATTGGCTGATGCTAAAGCGCGTAAAGGTTGGTTATCATTCGATGACTTGCTAACTCAATTAGGGGCCGCGATTGATAATGATGTTGATGAACTGCTTGCTGGAAAGATTCGAGCGCAATATCCGGTGGCGATGATTGATGAATTCCAAGATACCGATCCACTGCAATACGGTATTTTTAGTGATGTTTATCGCCATCACCCTGAATGTGGTTTGTTTATGATTGGTGATCCTAAACAGGCGATTTATGCATTTCGTGGCGCCGATATTTTCACTTATATTCAAGCGCGTCGCCAAGTCAGTGATCATTATACCTTAGCCACTAACTGGCGCTCGACAGCGAATATGATTGCTGCGGTTAACGGCGTGTTCCAACAGCCAGATAGCCCGTTTATTTATGATCAAGATATTGAGTTTTTAGCGGTTGATCATAGTCCTAAAGCGGCGCAACGTAGCTGGTGGTTAGAAGGGGAAGCGCAACATGCCTTGACGTTTTGGTTGCAAGAGAGTGCTGATGGTAAGCCGATCACTAAGGGCAATTATCAAGCGACAATGGCGGCGGCAACAGCGGCACAAATCCAACATATTCTGACTCAGTCACAGCAACAGCAAGCCTATTTTTTAGATGGTGAGCAGCAGCATGCGATTGCCGCGGGTGATATTGCGGTGTTGGTACGCACCGGTACTGAAGGGCGATTAGTACGAGAAGTACTTTCAAAGCAAGGCATCGCCAGTGTTTATTTATCTAACCGTGATAGTGTGTTTTCAACCTCTGAAGCGGCAGATATTCAACGGTTATTACAAGCAGTGTTAACCCCTGAAGATGATCGTATATTACGTGCGGCTTTAGCTTCGGGATTGTTTGCTCGTACTGCGATCGAACTCGATCAACTCAATAATGATGAGAATGAGTGGGAAATTGCGGTTAACAGTTTTAAGCAATATCGCCAGCAATGGTTAAAGCGCGGTGTAATGCCAATGCTGCGTAGTGTGATGGCAAAAAATCAAATTGCTGAACGGTTACTGGCGGAAGATGGTGGTGAACGTAAGTTAACTGATCTACTTCATATTGGTGAATTACTGCAACAGGCAAGTCAAACACTCGATAGTGATTATGCGTTGTTACGTTGGTTAGCTGAGCATGTTGCCGAGCCTGATGGTAATGCTGATGATCAAGTGATGCGGTTAGAATCAGAGCGTAATTTGGTGCAGATTGTCACGATCCATAAATCTAAAGGCTTGGAATATGATTTGGTGTTTATGCCCTTTGTATGTAGTTACCGTGAGGTTGATAGCAAAGGTGAAGTTAAATATCACGATGAGGTTGATAACATCACTGTGCTTGATATTGCTAAACAAGCCGCAGCGATAGAAAAAGCCGACCAAGAACGATTAGCAGAAGATTTACGCTTAATTTATGTTGCTTTAACTCGCGCTGTTTATGGTTGTTATGTCGGTATGGCTCCAATTCGTAATGGCCGTAGTACCAAAGAGCCAACGGGTTTGCATCGTTCAGCAATGGGGCATTTGGTGCAGAATGGTCAAGCAGGCGGTGTGGCAGCACTTGAATTAGCCTTAGCGAAGTTAAGTGAAGCTCAAATCGCGATTACCGTTACTGCGCCACCGCAACTACTTGATAGTCAATGGCAACCACAAGATGAAGTAACTGAAGCACTGGTTAAGCGGCCATTTGCTGCATCATTGGAGCGTAATTGGTGGATGACCAGTTATTCTAATTTGGTCAAACAAGGACACCAAACGGCCCATGATAGCAGTTTAGATTTACCTGGGTTTGATATTGATTCTGTACAAAATGCGACGGAAGAGGTTGATGACAGTGAGCTGGAATTAGAGCCACAATACTCGATTTATACTTTCCCTCGTGGCGCGCGTCCCGGTACATTTTTGCATACTGTCTTTGAAGAAATTGATTTTACCGCGGCTGTCGATTGTGATGAAACGGTAGCGAAATTAACCGAACTGCTGCAATTAGAAAACTATGAGTTAGCGTGGTTGCCTGTATTGCAGCAATTAATTCGCGATGTATTAACCTGCCCGCTTGATGGTGATATGTTGCGCTTGGCTGACAAAACAGCTTCACAACGATTAACGGAAATGGAATTTTTATTACCGATTGAGATTTTACAAGCGGTGACATTAAATAAAGTTATTGCTAAACATGATCCGTTATCAGCCAAAGCGGGCGAATTAGGCTTTGCAACCGTGAGTGGAATGCTAAAAGGCTTTATCGATTTAGTGTTTGAACATCAAGGTAAGTATTACGTTTTAGACTGGAAATCGAATTATCTTGGTGATGATCCGCAGGTGTATCGTGGCGAGCAATTGCAAACGGCGATGCGTGAACACCGTTATGATTTGCAGTATCAAATCTATGCACTGGCATTGCAACGTTTCTTACGTAGTCGTATTCCAAATTATAGTTATGAAACCCATTTTGGTGGGGTGTATTACTTATTTTTGCGGGGTGTTCAAGCGGGTAGCGACAGTGGTATTTTTTACGCCCGCCCAAGCGAAATATTACTTGATGAATTGGATTTAGTTATGAATGGAGCATTGCCACATGCTTAAGCGTTTACAAAAACTCACTCAGCAGGGTGGATTACGTCAGCTTGATTATCAGTTTGCTAAATTTGTAGCGCTGCATAGCCCTCAATCGCAACAAGATTTGGCAGCATTGATGGCGGCGTTAGTGAGCTATGAATTAGGTAAAGGCCATGTTTGTGTGCGCCTTGATCAACTACAGATCCAACATTTGTTTGGGCTATCAACTCGACTATCAGTGGCATTAATTGATGGCTTGCCCGATCCAAGCCAGTGGGCAGCATTACTAAATCAATTTGATGTGGTTGCTAATGTGCAATCTAAGGGGTTGCAAGCATGTCCATTAGTGCTTGATCATGGACGTTTATACCTCAATCGTTATTGGCAATTTGAACAAACGGTTGCTGAGCGAATTATACTGATGGCAACAAATCAAGGTCAAGTCACTGATAATCAGCATTGGCAAGGGCAACAATTAACCGTGATGCATCAAGCGTTGAATGATCTATTTCAGCCTACTTATGGCCATTTATATCATGCTCTGCAAGGTGTTACGGATAGCCAGCAACGGCAGCAATTGACTTGTGATTTTTTAGATATAGTAAAACCACAACAGCTTGATTGGGCGACGATCGATAGCGTATTACAACAAGCAAACCAAATAACAGATTTACAGCCATTAGATAGTTTAGTGCCTGCTGGTGCGTGTTTAAATTGGCAAAAAGTTGCTGCGGCGATGGCATTAACTCGCCAGTTTGCTGTGATTTCTGGTGGTCCAGGTACGGGGAAAACGACCACTGTCGCTAAATTGTTAGCCGCGTTGGTGATGCAAACGAATGGTGAGCATAAACCCAATATTATGCTGGTGGCACCAACGGGTAAGGCGGCAGCACGCTTAACCGAATCGATTGGCTCGGCGATAAAATCATTGGCGGTGCCACAAGCAATTAAAGATTTAATTCCCACGCAATCAAGCACCTTGCACCGTTTGTTGGGTTCGATCCCTCATCGCGTTGAATTTCGCCACCATAAAGATAACCCACTCCATCTGGACGTATTGGTGGTCGATGAAGCTTCCATGGTTGATTTACCGATGATGGCGCGGTTATTAGAAGCGATGCCGCAAGGGGCTAAATTGATCTTATTGGGTGATAGAGATCAATTAGCTTCCGTTGAGGCGGGGGCTGTACTGGGTGATATTTGTTCGTTCTCTAGTCAAGGTTACAGTGCTCAACAAGGGCAGTTATTAAGCCAGTTAACTGGGTTTGACTTGCACTCAAATAATATCGGTTTAAGTGTCGTGACTGATTGTTTATGTATGCTGCAAAAGAGTTACCGTTTCCATGCGTTGTCGGGGATTGGCCAATTAGCCAAAGCGATCAATCAGGGGAAACCTGCGTTGGTGAATAAAGTGTGGCAACAAGGGTTTAAAGATATTCATCATTATCCGTTAAACAGTGAAACTTATGCGTCGATGGTTAACCAGATAGTCACTTTTTATCTCGATTATCTTGATGCGATTAAAACCGACAAAACACCCGTCGAGGTATTAAAAGCATTTTCAAATGTGCGTTTATTATGTGCACTGCGTGAAGGTGATTTTGGCGTGGTGGGGTTAAATCAACGTATCGAAAAAGAGCTCACTCATCGTGGTCGTATTTCACCGAATGATGAAACTTGGTATGTTGGCCGTCCGATTATGATCACTCGTAATGATCATGCCTTAGGGTTATTCAACGGCGATATTGGTATGACCATGCTTGAGCCTGAGATTGATCCAGAAACTGGACGCCGACGATTACGGGTGTATTTTGAAATGCCAGATGGCACTATTCGCGGTATTTTACCGAGCCGTATTCCTGAGCATGAAGTGGTATATGCGATGACGATTCATAAATCACAGGGCTCAGAGTTTGCTGATACAGTAATGGTGCTACCTGCTGACTACACACCGATTTTAACCCGTGAATTAATTTATACCGGTATTACCCGCGCTAAGTCACGACTGTATTTGTATGCGCCACTGGATATTATTACCAAGAGTGTGCAGGTGCGAACTGAGCGAGCTAGTGGTCTGGCGCAGCTGCTAGTTTAGTGTAATTGTTGGTTTAATGTAGTGACATAGATAAATAAAAACGCCAGCAACAATGCTGGCGTTATAGTGTCGCTATTTTTATGGCTAATTAAATAGCCAATAAGTAACTGGGTTATCTGGACATTGGTAAGGACCACATTCAATGAAGGTCGATACTACGTTAACCACGACAGCAAAAATAGCTACTAGGCACACAAACTTGCCAAAGCGATTCATTTTGTAATCATTATTATTCCAGTCTTTGTTCCATAGCAGTTGCAATACAGCAACACCTACAATGGTAAGACTAAATAGAATAAAGGCCCAAGTATAATAATGAATACCAAAGACAGGGCTACCAAATCCTGGTGTACCTGGAATGACATGTAATGATACTTGACGTAATGCGGTAGCTGCGCCAAAGAGTGCGCCGATAATTAAGATGCCATAATGGCGCTGTTGTGGCCCGTAAACTACATTGAGCATAAAACCAAACATTACCAGCATAAAGCCTAAGCGCTGTAATAAACACAATGGGCAAGGTAGTTCATTGAGTACAACTTGAAGGACTGATGCCATCAATAGAACGAAGGTGATCCCTAATAGACCTAAGGCATTAAGTAGTGCTACATTTTTATTATTCATACTTTCTCCCTAGAGTAAAATAGATAGAGAATCTGTTGCATGGTGATGGAACCAATACAGCCCCAAAACAACAGTGATGGCAAAAACAATATAACTTGCACCTTTTTTTCCAGTAAATGCGCAGAGCATTGCAACAAATACTAGTAGAAACAGTAAACTCATCATAAGCGATTATTTAACCTTTCTTTTGTATGTATGTTATTTATAATTATTAAATTTATTATTTTAAAGTGACTAACTTTAGACTTCATCATACATTATAAACTTATAAATTAACACTTTGTTACATTGTTGTTCTATTTTTAACTGGTTGGCGTTATAAGTATTTTTGAGCGACGCTGGTAGTTGTAGAGATCTTTTTTAAGCAGTGGTAATTGTTCGATATCACATTCATAAAATCCTTGCTCACGAAACCAATGCACACTACGCGTTGTGAGGACAAATATTTTATCGAGATCTGCTTCACGGGCTTGTTGGCATAATTTATTTAGTAATAACACGCCGCGATCACCGTCTCTAAAGTCAGGGTGAATAGCAACGCAAGCCATCTCTGCCATTTTTTCATCTGGGTAAGGGTAAAGCGCGGCACAGCCAATAATGAGGTTATCAAGTTCAATCACACTAAAAAGGGTAATTTCACGTTCTAGTTGTTCTCGCGATCGACGAACTAAAATACCTTCGCTTTCTAACGGTTGAATTAAATCTAAAATACCACCGATGTCATTGATATCCGCTCGGCGAATCTTTTCAGCACTCGACATTACAATTTGAGTACCTATTCCATCTAATGAAAATAGTTCTTGGATCAAGGCACCATCTTGTTTATAGCTCAATAAGTGACTACGAGGTATGCCCGCTCGACAAGCAGCAATTGCGCCACGTAGAAAACGACCAGTACCACTTTGTTGATTATCGTTATCGATAAGCTGTTGCAATGCTTGTTCGGCTTCATGGGGTAATAATTCGGAGATGATGTCATTATTGCTATCAACAACCCCTTGTTCGGAACAAAAGCCAATTAGTTTATCAGCCCGTAATCGTATTGCGACTTGAGTGGCGATTTCTTCTGATGTGAGATTAAAACATTCACCCGTTACTGAGCTAGCAATGGGGCCGAGTAATACAATCGATCCTTGTTCTAGCTGGCTGGTTATAGCATTACTGTTGATACGACGAATTTTCCCACTATGACAAAAATCGATACCTTCATCGATGCCTAGTGGCTGGGCAATAATAAAGTTACCGCTAATGACATTAATTTGTGATCCCGCCATTGGGGTATTATTGAGTCCCATCGAAAAGCGGGCAGTAATATCAAGTTGTACTTGTCCTGCGGCTTGTTTAGCGAGTTCTAAACTATGCTCATCGGTGATTCTTATTCCCTTATGGTAAGGGCTATCATAATGCTGTTGTTGTAGTAAGGCGGTTATTTGTGGTCGCGCACCATACACCATCACGATATGAATACCTAAGCTGTGTAGCAAAGCAATATCACTGACAATGTTGGCAAAGTTGGGATCTGCAATAGCCTCTCCACCGACCATGATCACCATGGTTTTACCTACATGGGCGTTTAAGTAAGGGGCTGATTGACGGAATCCTTTTACCAGTGGGGTCTTTCGTGTATTCACAAGCGATATCCATATCTGTATTTATGTTTAATTTATAGCCAATAAATTAAAGCAATTATTGGTTCAGTGCAGCATTTAAATGTAATTAAGCCTAAATCATTAATTACTTCAGTGATTGATTAAGTATTGGTGTTGAAGGCCGCTATATATTTATGCCATTGGTGGTGAGTTGATGGGCGGGCGATAGGATGACAAGCGACTGTTTTTTCTTTTATGTGCGTCGATATAGGCGTTGGATAATTATTTGGGTTATAGCCTTAGTCGCTATTGGTATCAGCGTGTTTAAATTTGAGACGGCAATTGATCAGCGGCAACAGTTAATGCAGCAAGCTATCGGAGTGTGGAAAGAACGGGATGTTGCTCCTTATAAAGTTGAAATATTTGAAGTTCGTCGACAAGGTATTTATCGTCAGGGGCGGCTATTAACATCTAATTATTTTTGGGATGGGGTTCAATTACGTTATAACTTTGGCCAGCAGCTTTATATTTATCTTTATGAGGATGGTGCGTTTATTCGTCAGCAACCAACACATTATTTCGCTACGTTTGATCGCCAATAGTATATTTAATTTTTTATGGAACTTTAGTGACCGCAGATCAGTCTTAAACATTTCGATAGTGTTATGTCAGTTATCGGTAGATTATTTGAAATAGTTACTTCTTTTTAGATGGTGTTTGTTAGTATTGTCACCTATTTACTGCTTTGACAAAATTAAGCGAGCTATCATTTTTACATTTTATAAAACTTTTATAGGCTTATCTATCGTGTTACGTAAAGCAACAGTTGCAATTATTCTTTTCAGTTTGGTGGGATGTTCATCACCAGAAGGTACAACAACGGAAAAACCTAGTTTAGCCGCCATCGGTAACCCGTTAGCACACCAATATTTAGGGCAGCATTTTGATCATGTTTTAAATAAAGTTGCTAACGTTGAATCAAATAAGCCTCATGATTACAGCACTTTTGCTCCACAAGCTAAAATGGTTACTTCACGTTCACCATCAATGGCACGTAAATTTGAACCCTTATATAGCCAAGTAGAAAACTGGGCTAGTCATAGTGGTGATCCAAGCACATTAGCTAAATATGGTATTCAAGCTGCACAAATGGGCGGTGCTAATGGTGAAGGTAATGTGATGTTTACAGGTTATTATTCGCCAGTGATTGAGTTACGTCATAAACCCACCAATGTATTCCGTTACCCAATTTATGCGATGCCAAACTGTAAAGGCAGCTGTCCTTCACGTGAACAAATCTATGATGGTGCATTAGCGGGTCAAGGTTTAGTGCTGGGTTACAGTAAATCAATGCTTGATGTGTTTATGATGGAAGTACAAGGTAGTGGCTTTGTTCATTTTGAAGATAATAACCAGCTGCAATATTTTGGTTATGCAGGTAAGAATGGTCATCGTTACGTCAGTATTGGTCGAGTGTTGATTGATCGTGGTGAAGTGCCTAAAGCTAAGATGTCATTGCAAGCGATTCAAAACTGGGTTGCGCATCACAGTGAAAGTGAAGTGCGTGAATTATTAGAGCAAAATCCATCATTTGTGTTTTTCTCACCACGTAAAACGTTAGATGTTAAAGGCAGTGCAGGTATTCCGTTATTAGCGAATGCAGCAGTGGCTGCTGATCGTAAATATATTCCTATGGGATCGGTGTTATTGGCAGAAGTACCACAATTAGATGCTCAAGGTAATTGGACTGGTAAGCATGTATTACGACTATTATTAGCTCTAGACACTGGCGGTGCTGTTAAGCGTAACCACCTCGATTTGTATCATGGCATGGGTAAGCTAGCGGGCACAGATGCGGGTCATTATAAGCATTTTGGTCGTGTATGGCGTTTAGGACTTAAAGGCTCTGCCACTCAAGATCCTTGGTTGATGCCTAAATAATGCGGTTTAAGCGAATGTAACTACCATGGTTATCATTGGCTGTTACTAGACAATTGTTCTCAGAGTGCGTATAAAAACGCACTCTTTGTTTATCCACCTCAAGCAGTGTAGAACCAGTATGCGTGAATTAGACACCCCAGCATCCGATAGTTATAACCAGCGTTTTGGCGGCACTCGTCGTTTATATGGCAATAGTGAAGTTGAAATCCTTCGCGCTGCACACGTGTGTGTGATTGGTATTGGTGGCGTAGGCTCATGGGCGGCAGAAGCATTAGCACGTTCAGGGATTGGTGAATTAACCTTAATTGATATGGATGATGTGTGCGTGACTAACATTAACCGTCAAATTCATGCAATGACAGGTACGGTTGGTCAAAGTAAAATTGAAGTAATGGCTGCACGTATTCAATTAATTAACCCTGAGTGTAAAGTTAATTTAATTGATGATTTTATTAGTCCTGAAAATCAAGCCCAATATTTATCAACACAATTTGATTATGTGATTGATGCGATTGATAGTCTAAAAGCTAAAGCGGCATTACTGGCATATTGTAAAAGTAATAAAATTAAAGTTGTTACTATTGGTGGTGCTGGTGGACAAACCGATCCAACCCAAATACAAGTCACCGATTTGACTAAAACAATTCAAGATCCATTGGCTAGAAAATTGCGTGAAACATTGCGTCGCCAGCATAATTTTACTAAAAATCCTAAGCGTAAATTTGGTATTGATTGTGTTTATTCCACTGAGCATTTGAAATACCCACAAGCTGATGGTTCTGCGTGTGCGATAAAAGCAACGGCGGAAGGGCCAAAGCGAATGGATTGTGCCAGTGGTTTTGGCGCTGCAACGGTGGTAACTGCTAGTTTTGGTTTTGTAGCAGTAGCCCACGTTATTAAGAAACTAATTGAAAAATATCGTCAATAAGTCATAACGTTGGTGATAAGTAGTAGTAAAAAGCGGATCGTTTGAATCCGCTTTTTTGTGGTTGCTAGCGAGTATTATTGCTGTGCGAGTTGCTTTATTTGTTCAACAATTGCTTTTAAGCCATTACCTCGCGAAGGACTTAAATGAGCGATAAGTCCTAAGTTTTCAAAATAAGTATCGATATCAAAGCTGTTAATTTCTGCAGCAGTTTTACCATGATAAGCAGTGAGCACTAGCGTAATTAAGCCTCGCACAATACGTGCATCTGAATCGGCAATAAAGTAATAACGATCATCAATAATTTGATGGTGTAGCCAAACTTGTGATTCACAGCCACTAATTTTAAGTTGATCTTGTTTATAACTGTCATTCAATTGTGGCAGCTTTTTACCTAGCTGAATAACGTTGCGATAGCGATCTTCCCATCCCGTCGCAGCTTGCATTTGCGCAATGATATCGGCAGTGGTGATCTCTGTCCCAAATGGGTGCTGAGGTAGTGTTATAGTGGTGGTCATCTTTTTTCCTTGGCTGCAACTACAATAAATCGCAGGCTTTATGTAGCGCTGTAATAAAACGCGCGACATCTTGTTGATCATTATAAAGAGCTAATGATACCCGTAATGTTCCTGTTAATCCTAGCGCATCAAGCATTGGATGTGCACAGTGGTGGCCTGCGCGTAGTGCAATATGCTGTTGATCAAGCAAGGTCGCAATATCTTGATGATGGACACCATCGACCACAAAAGAAAATAAGCTCGCATTCGGTTGAAGACCGATAACTCTCAAGCCATCAATATTCTGAATACCGTCTAAAGCTTGTTGACGTAAACGCGCAATATGTTGTTCCGCGCCTTGGCGATCGATACTTTGTAGCCATTCAATTGCTGCTGCAAGGGCTAAACTACCCGCAACATTGGGCGTACCGGCCTCAAATTTACCCGGTAAACCTGCATAATGAGTACCGGCAAAAGACACTTTTTCGACCATCTTACCGCCACCGTGCCATGGTGGCATCGCTTCTAGCAGGGCTTGTTTGCCATAGAGTACGCCAATACCTGCTGGTGCATAAATTTTATGGCCAGAGAATACATAGAAATCGGCATCAAGTGTTTGAACATTAACTTGTTCATGAGCTATACCTTGAGCGCCATCAACCACCACTACAGCACCATATTGATGGGCTGCCGCTATCATTGACTCTATCGGGTTGCGAGTGCCGGTAACATTGGTGATATGAGCAATCGCAACAATTTTTGTTTTGGCTGACAATAGATGGTGATAGGCGTCGATATCTAATGTGCAATTACTGCACATTGGAATTTTAACTACTTTTGCACCAGTTTGTTCAGCGACCATCTGCCAAGGCACAATATTGGCATGGTGTTCCATTTCACTAACTAAAATTTCATCATCTGCTTGTAAGTGGGTGCGAGCATAGGTTTGGGCGATCAGATTTAATGCTTCAGTGGCACCACGAGTCCAAATGATTTCTTTGTGGCTAGCTGCGCCAATAAATTTTTGTACTGTTGCTCGTGCTTGTTCAAAAGCTAAGGTAGCGTTAGCCGTTAAACTATGGCTGCCTCGATGCACATTGGCATTATAGCCGCGGTAATAGTGACTTAGAGTATCGATAACAATCGCGGGCTTTTGAGCTGTCGCCGCGCTGTCTAAATAAACCGCTCGCGGTGCGACATCTGAATGTTGCAGTGCTGGAAATTGGGTTTGAATTTGCTTGATATCGAATGGTATGGTCATAGCGGGTCACATTACAGAAATTTGAATTATCGATGATGCTAATAAATGCAAGGAAGAGCAAGTGTTGCGATGATTTTTGAGCAATAAAAAAATAGCACTGCGTTGGGGCGCAGTGCTAACAATTATTTTGACACCAAGGTCAAAATACAGGAAGTAAAGCGGTAGATAACTACCTATCCGGCAGGATCCGGACAATATGCAAACACAACATCGTAATGTTGATTTAGCGGTTAGCCAGAGGGCAAAACACAAAATGTTCATCAACATTACGGGGCGAATAATAGGGTTTATATAGCACTTAAACAATGGACAATTTATAATGTTTGAGATGAAAAAAACTAATGCATTAGAGAGCATCGAAAAGTATGTCTAGACGTTTACCTCCGCTTAACTCATTAAAGGTGTTTGAAGCCGCTGCGAGGCATTTAAGTTTTACTCGAGCAGCCGAAGAATTGTTTGTTACTCAAGCCGCAGTTAGCCATCAAATTAAAGCCTTAGAGGAATTTTTGGGGTTAAAGTTATTCCGTCGTCGCAATCGTTCGTTGCTATTAACCGAAGAAGGGCAAAGCTACTTTCTTGATATTAAAGATATCTTTTCATCGATTTCAGATGCGACAGATAAGGTACTAGAAAGAGGCTCAAAAGGTGCATTAACCATTAGTTTACCTCCTAGTTTTGCAATTCAATGGTTGGTACCAAGATTAACTGATTTTAATGAACAACACCCTGAAATTGACGTCCGTATTAAAGCCGTTGATCTTGATGAAGGCTCATTGACAGATGATGTTGATGTGGCGATTTATTATGGTCGTGGTAATTGGTCAGGTTTACGTGCAGATAAGCTATACCAAGAGTTTATGATGCCAGTGTGTTCGCCAATGTTATTGGTTGGTAGTAAGCCATTACGTACTATCGAAGATTTAAAATTACACACCTTATTACATGATACTTCTCGTAAAGAGTGGAAGAACTATGTCCGCCATTATGATGTGAAGGGGGTCAATGTTAATCAAGGACCTATCTTTAGTCATTCAACGATGGTGCTACAAGCCGCAGCTCACGGACAGGGCATCGCATTAGGTAATAATGTTTTAGCCCAGCCTGAATTAGAAGCCGGAAGACTGGTGTGTCCGTTTGATGAAATTTTGGTTAGTAAAAATGCTTTTTATTTTGTATGTCAGGAAAAACAAGCAGATACCGGCCGTATTCAAATTTTCCGTGATTGGATTTTAAATAAAGCCCGTAAAGAGCAAGAGGATATGCCTGATGTTATCGAAGAAGTGTGACTATCTGATTGATGGTCCTGATGCTGAAGATGCCATAGCAACGTTTTTATTTGCTCATGGTGCTGGCGCTGGAATGGATCATGCCTTTATGACCACCGTCGCGGCAGGTTTAGCAGTACACAATATTCAAGTGGTACGGTTTAATTTTCCGTATATGGTTAAGCGGGCTGAAGACGGTAAAAAGCGTCCGCCAGATCGTCAACCTAAATTATTACTCGATTTTCAAACTCACATCGAGCAGTTTGATAATGGCAAGTTAGTCATTGGTGGTAAATCGATGGGGGGGAGAATGGCAAGTTTGATGGTGACTGATATTGCCGCTGAAACACCACAGGTTAATAATTGTGCCTCGAAAGTACGCGGTGTTGCTTGTCTTGGTTTTCCTTTTCATCCGCCAGCAAAGCCTGAAAATTATCGCGGTGATCATCTGGCAACGATCACAGTACCAACCCTGATTCTACAAGGTGAACGCGACACTTTTGGTATTCGTAGTGAAGTTGAGCAATGGCCATTTTCGCCGCAAGTACATTGTCAATTTTTAGTGGATGGTGATCATGGTTTTAAACCACGTAAAGTCTCTGGTCATACTGAAGCAGAAAATATAGCAATTGCGATTGCTGCATTAGCAACTTTTATTAAGGATTGTGTCAGTGAGTGTTGAGTTAACTTCTAAACAAGGTCAACAATCGCGGTTAATGTTGGTGTTTGCTGCATGTAGTGGTGTGATAATGGTGGCCCTCGGCGCGTTTGCAGCTCATGGTTTAAGTCATAGATTAGCCCCTTATTTACTTGATGTGTTTAAAGTCGGGGTCCAATATCAGGCCTGGCATACATTGGCATTATTAGCTTGTGGAATATTGTCACGCTTTTTGCCATCAAAAGCGTTATCATACGCGGCGCTGTTTTTTGGCCTCGGTATAATTTGCTTTAGCGGCAGTTTATATGCATTGGCATTAACTGGCATTAAGTGGTTTGGTCCTATCACTCCGATGGGCGGAATATGTTTTATTATTGGCTGGGTGATGCTCGCAATAGCAGCCTGGCGTTCAGCTTGAGGGTTCCAACGTGAATCAAGTTTTATTGTACTGTCGTCCTGGCTTTGAAAAAGAATGTGCCGGAGAGGTTCAAGACAAAGCAAATACGCTGGAATTGTTTGGTTTCCCTCGGGCGAAAAACAATTCAGGTTATGTGTTATTTGAGTTTTACCAAGCGGGTGATGCAAATAAGTTTATTCAATTGCAGCCATTTTCGCAGTTGATTTTTGCTCGTCAAATGTTTGCTGCTTCAGCAATGCTAACAGGTCTACCATCAGAAGATCGTATTTCACCTATTTTAGAAGCTATTGGTGAAAATTTCCCTATCTGTGGCGATTTACGTATTGAAACACCTGATACCAATGAAGCGAAAGAGCTATTGAAGTTCTGCCGTAAATTTACGGTGCCATTACGCCAAGCAATGCGTAAGCGTAATATTTTATACGTTAAAGATAACCATAAAAAACCAGTATTACACGTGTGCTTCATTGCTCCTGGCTGTTGCTTTGTTGGTTATTCTTACCCGCAAAATAACTCCCAATTTTTTATGGGTATTCCGCGTCTTAAATTCCCTGCTGATGCGCCAAGTCGTTCAACATTGAAATTAGAAGAAGCTTTCCATGTGTTTATTCCACGTGAAGAGTGGGATGAACGTTTAGCCCCTGGTATGTGGAGTGTTGATTTAGGTGCTTGTCCTGGTGGTTGGACGTATCAATTAGTGAAACGTTCGATGTTCGTTCATGCGATTGACAACGGCACTATGGCACAAAGCTTAATGGATACTGGCCAAGTTAAATATCATGCTGTTGATGGCTTTAAATATGAACCAGCACGTAAAAATATTACTTGGATTGTCTGTGACATGATTGAAAAGCCTGCTCGTGTAGCGCACCTTATGGGTGAATGGCTGATTAAAGCATGGGCAAAAGAAGCTATTTTCAATCTTAAACTGCCAATGAAAGGTCGTTATGATGAAGTGCTGCAAGATATTGAAAATCTAAAAGTACTACTGATTAAAAATGGTGTGAAGTTTAAGCTTCAAGCAAAACATTTATACCATGACCGCGAAGAAATCACCGTCCATATTCAACGTTTAGATAATCGCTCTGCGTATTAATTTGCATATAGCGTAGCGAATTATTATGAACGCCATCCTTACGAGGGTGGCGTTTTTTTATTGCTAGAATATGCGTTGAATTAATTCTAATTAGCTTCGTGATAACGGATATCTTGCAAATTAAATCCAAGTACTAAATCAGTTTTTAAGCTTGCAACGGCTTTGGATGCGCGTGCTATATCTTCATTGCCACTGATTTTCTTGTGCCATTTAGGGGCAAGATCAGTGGCGGTCAGCACAGACTCAAGACTAGGGTAGAGGCTTAATAACTCAACCGCGGCTTTGGGACCAATCCCTGCAATGCCAGGTATTTTACTGGAGCTGATCCCCGCTAATCCCCAGTAGTCCGTTAATAATTGCGGCTTAACGCCATATTCTTTTTCAATAAACGGGCTATCAAGCCAACGTTGTTGAAAGTAATCACGAATACGTAATGTTGGCTGTAATAACTGACAATACCCTTTGTCGGTTGAAACGATAGTGACCTGTTCGTTACGAGAAGCAACTTTTAAGGCTAAGGTTGCTACTAAGTCATCGGCTTCATCACCGTCTGATAATAATGAATCAATACCAATCGCCATAAACGCATCTTGAATGCTATCCATGCCTGTTAGTAGCTCTGGCGGCATCGGTTTACGGCCTTCTTTATAGTGTGGCAGTAGCTCTGCTCGCCAGCCGCGATCATCACTATTATGATCAAACACCGCCACTATATGACTCGGTTTGGTGCTACTAATGATTTTCTGTAATGCCTGACAACAAACTCTAGCAGTGTTGTCTACATCGGGTTGCCCCGGTTGCGCTGCATGAACGCGACGAATAAGATTTAATGCATCAATAACAACAAGGTGAATAGCCATAAATAAATTCTATTTAGATGAATAAAAGGAGCGCTTAGGCTCCTTATTGTACGCAAAACTGTAATCAAATAACGAACTTATTTCGTTTGGTCGTGAGAGTTTACAATTTCATAACAAGGATCATATTTACTGCCTGGTAATTTCATGCGCTGCTGTTCCACAAAATTTTTCAACAGCTTATCCATTCGTTGCATCAACACTTTATCGCCATCAATCTTAAACCGGCCATATTGCTCGATTTCATGAATGCCTTCTTCTTTGACATTACCGGCAACGATACCAGAGAAAGCTCGGCGTAAATTAGCTGCCAGTTTTTCTTTCGGTTGATCCATGTGTAAATCTAAGCTTGCCATTGCTTTATGAGTCGGGGCAAATGGCATTTGGAAATCTTCTGGAATCGTCAGTGACCAGTTAAAACAATAAGCATCACCCGTGGCTAAACGATGTTCTTTTACGCGAGCCATGGCAGCTTTCATTACCTGTGCTACTTCAGCCGGATCGCCGATAATAATTTGATAATGCTGGGTGGCGGCCTCACCTAAGGTATCGCGAATAAAATCATCTAAAGTACGGAAGTAAGCTTCACTTTCTTTAGGACCTGTAAGGATTAAGGGTAATGGTTGTTCTGCATTGTCGGGGTGCATTAAAATCCCCAGAATGTACAGTAATTCTTCAGCAGTCCCTGCTCCTCCTGGGAAAATGATAATTCCATGACCAATTCGAACAAACGCTTCTAAACGTTTTTCAATATCGGGCAAAATAACTAACTCATTGACGATAGGGTTTGGTGGCTCAGCGGCAATAATTGATGGCTCAGTTAAGCCAATAAAACGACTCTCAGAGTAGCGTTGTTTAGCATGACCAATGGCAGCCCCCTTCATTGGGCCTTCCATTGCGCCAGGACCACAACCCGTACAAATATTGAGTTCGCGTAAGCCTAATTCATTGCCTACTTCACGGGTATATTGGTACTCAACCGGGTTGATCGAGTGTCCGCCCCAGCACACGATAATATTTGGGTCTTCGCCTGCATGCAGCGTACGTGCGTTACGTAATAGGCTAAATACAAAGTCAGTAATATGCGGTGCGCTGGCAAGATCGATATCGTTACGACGTGCTATATGCATATCAACATAAATAATGTCGCGTAAAACTGAAAACATGTGTTCTTGAATACCACGAATAATACGCCCATCTACAAAGGCATGTTCAGGTGGATTGACGAGCTCTATTTTAATACCTCGTTCTCGACGTAATAAATTAATCGCAAAATCGAGGTGTTTTTCTAGGATTTCTTTCGAGTTATCGGTATGGCTGCCTGAATTTAGAACGGCGAGTGAGCAGTTGCGATAGAGACGATATAAATCGCTGGATGCTGTTGCTTTTAAGCTGTCGGCTTCTATTTGTGATAATAGGTTCATAGCGCCGATAGGGCTGATATGCGTTATCATAATAACCTCCCTGGTAATGATGAAAAGCATGTTCATTTATTGATATAAGGCAGTGACGCAAGGCGTAATCACCAAGGGACTGGTGCTAAAATCAAATAAAGAACAGGAAGTTGACAGTAATATAATTTACTTTTCTATTGTTACCATACACAGTGATTTTATCTTTGACCAGTAAATGATAGTAATAATATAAGCGAGCCGAATGGATGTGCGTATTGGCGTCGGTGGGAGGCTAATTATGGTGAGTGACAATGTTACCGTGCTGGTGCTGAGTATGAAGTAATGTTGTTTCAAGACGTTCAATCACATTCTTGGGGATGTCGTTATTGGTAAAAAATGAGCTACTAATAGAGACTGACATCGATACACTTTGACCTTTAAAGTGTAATGGCAGTTGAGTGACAGCCGTGCGAATGGTTTGTACTGTTTGGTGTCGCTGTTGCTGATTAATGTCAGTGATCAATAACATAAAGGCATCGTCACTAAAACGCGCAATAAAGTCGGTTGGATTGAGTTGCTGGCTAATGGTTTGGGCGATAATTTTAAGTGCTTTATCTCCAGCATGATGACCATAATTATTATTGATATGGCTGAGATTATCAATATCAACCAGCATTAACAGTAATGGATTTTGGTAACGTAACCAACGTTGATATTCATGTTCAAGACGATCATCAAACGCATTACGGTTGTAGGTCTGGGTTAATTTATCACGGAAGATATTTTGTTGCTGTTGGCTCAAACGTTGGTGGTAGCTGTAAGTCTGTTCTTGTAAATTCAGCACTTTATTATCATTGTGACTTAACTGTTCTAGTAGCGCTTGCTCTCGTTGCTCTAGTTGGCTATTACGTTGCGCTAATTGTTGTAATTCATGCGCAATCTTCAATAATGATTCAGGTGCTGTTTCTATCGTATTTTTAGTCTTCAGCTCTTGGTTAATATTCGTCACTATTGTTGAGATGCGAGTGTTAAAGTCACGTCGATGTTGATGTAATACTGAAAAAGAACTGGCTGTTTTCGATGTATTTTTTTGTAACGAAGCTAAATCACTATTGAGTGTATTTAGAAACCGCTGCGAGGCATGACGTTCAGCATGAGTCCCTGTGACAATAAGACCTAATACTTGTAATAATAACGTCTGTAATGTTTTTTGATCGACGCTTTGTGCTAATTGATTACGAATAGTAAATAGTTGTTCACCTTGCTCATTGGTAAAATCTATCTCTGTGATAAGGCGTTGTAATTCAGCAACTAACTCAATTTCAAAATTTTGCTGATTATCACTAGATAGCGTTGTGCCGTTATTATTCGCTGCAATTAATTTTATACTGCGTTCATACAGTTCTAGTAAACGTAATATACGCTGATGATTCTCTAATAATGTTGTCGATGGCTGGTTGAAAAGACCGCGTAGATCTCGTTGCAATGATGCAGGTAAACCTTGGTAATGTGACAGAGTGCGTCCGCGTTGATTAACGTGACTTTGTAACTGTTTGCTTTGGCGTTGGATTACATCAGCTTGCTGGATAACCAGACGTTCCACAATAGCTAACCGAGGAATGAGTCGACTAATTTCTAATGGTTGTTCGAGATCATGGGTTATTGTGTGTAACGTACTATCAAGATCGTTATCAAGACCTCGGCAGGCAACCGCTAATCGAGTAATAAGGCGTTTTAATATTACAGTCTCGCGTCGCGATTTTAGATTAGAATCACGGTAAGAAAGTTGGGCAAGGTCTAACTGCTGCTTTAGAACACTGATTTCGGCAACAATGGCATTAATATCTGTCATTGGTTATGCATCTGCACTAATACGATTAAATCCATTTAATTCATAATGTTACTGTAATAATCGTAACATGCTACCAAAAATAAAACCTGATAGTTAGCGCTATTTGTCAGAGTTTCGTATCATTTATATATTTAATTGATATCTTTGTTAAGATTGTGATCGTAGTTCCAGATTATTTCATTATTGGTTGAACTACGAACTTTTACTAACCCTTTATCTATCCCTTCAATACAAGAACGGCGGATATTATCACCAACAAAACTGGCAGCAGGGGCAGCATCAATCGCGCATATATGAACCCAGTTGCTACCTGGTTGTTTATCATTGAGTCTTACACCAACATTGACGGTCATTAGTAATATGTCAATTAACTCTTGATCATTAATTGCAGTATACGCTCGAGGTAAGAAAGGGTACTCGGCCATACCTATTTGTAATGAATTATCGATGTTTAACGGTAAGGTATAATTATCAATTAATTGCTGCATCGAGTCTGCAAGTTGTTTTGGATCACAGCTTAAACGTGCATTGGGCTCGATATATAAAAACATAGCATCAGAAAAATGATAAATACGAGCAGGTTCTAATACTTGCTGTTGTAAATAATTGCCAAATTCTTTTTCTGCGGTAAGTCCTTGTTGATAGCCTTTTTCTAGATAAATACGCTTTAAGAATGAGACTTCAAATAGTGCAAATCGTAGCCGATCACTTAGAGGTTCATTAATAATCTCACCCAGATGCCATTGTTCAAAGTTAGCACTACTCTGTTGGAGTGAATTGGCTAAACGGGCATTGAGCATCCGTAGATTACGTAATCCACTACGAGGATGAGTATAGTAATCTGTGGTTAACTTAGTGAGTTGCTGCTTTAATTGTTTATTAATGTGCTGGCGGCGCCATAACAGTAATAACATAATAACTAACACCCCAATTAGGGCTAAAGATATTTGCTGCTGTTTATATAATGCATTTTGATTAATGAATTGCTCTCGCTCCATCTCTTCCAGTCTGAGTGAACGCTCCATCATTTTTTGTTGTTGCTTAAATACTTCAGTATTGCTTTTATTTGCACTTTTTTGTTTGCCAGCATATAGCTGTTCATAGCGGCGCTGACTGAGGAGGGCATTGTAGTAATCATTTTGCTTTTCAAATGCCTCAGATAAAATGGACTCACCCATTAATTGCAAACTTGTGGCGCCAATACGACTAGCTGAAATTAAGCCGGCTTGTAATGATGTAATTGCATCATCTAATTCGCCTTTTTCTAACTCTAATTGCCCTTGGAGGATCTGGCTTTCAGCGACAATGTTCTCATTACCACTTTGTAGGGCAAGATTACGAGCTTGAACAATGTATTGTTCTGTTTTGGGATAGTTATATAGATGTAAGTAAACTCGCGCAATATTGAGCCGTAAATTCGCTGAGCGAACATCATGTTTAAGCTGATTCTCTTGGTCAAGGGCATTAAAGTAATGCACGAGAGCAAGGTTATAACGCCCTTGTTGTTCATAGATAGAGGCAATTAGGGTTAATGTTCTCGCTAACTGTTGAGTACGTTTATAACGTTCAAAAAATTCCCCAGCTTGAGTCGCATGTTCTAATGCTTTATCAAACACATGCCGTTTTTCAAAGAGTTGAGCTAATTCATAATTAGCCCGTGCAATTTGTGGTTGATCATCATTTTCAACTGCTAACCAATAACCACTTAATAAGCGATCAAGTGCCATATCATAATGATCATGACGTAAATAATGCTGACCTAATGTGAGTTGATAGTTAATGATTTCATCTTTATCGTCAAATGCGACTAAATAACCTTTAGCTTTGATAAACAGTTTTTCTGCTGCTTCATCTTTACCAATACTTGATTCAATCAGCGCTCGTAGCATCAGTGATTGATATTTTAATTCTTGTAGTTGGCGGGTAACTTTTATTGGCTGTGCATGCTTCATATCAGCGCTAAGCGTATTGAGCATTTTTAGTGCGGTGGCACTGTTACTTAAGTTAACCCAGTAAAATTGAGCTAATAAAATCCGACTTTCAAAGACATTGAACATAAGTTTATTATCAAGTGCTTTTTTTTCAGCTTTTTTGATAACGCTAATTGCTTGTTCTGGCCGTTGTAGAAGAGATAAAGCTTGCGCTTGGAGTTGCAATGCATTGATAGTATTAAGTGGGGTACGGGTAGAATGATCTGTTTCACCGCTAAGATGGACTCGTGATGGATCTTGTGGCTGGCTTAGACGACGTTGTTCGAGGTAGCTTTGGGTGATTGTAAGCGTACGCTCTGGTTGATTAACTAATAAATTATGAGCTTCAGTGAGGATCGGCGAGCTATAAATTTTTGCTTGAAGATCAAATGAAGTTGTTAGTAATACTAACCCAGAAAGAAATAGGCCGCGAAAATTCATATAATCTCAAAACAGCAGAATAACACACAAGATGAGATTAATTTTACTGGGTTAAAGCATCAAGTCCAGCAAAGTAAAGCTTTTTACCGGACTTAATGTTGAATTCGTCGTGAGGATCTAATTACTGACGCGCAAGACGGAAATTATCGCTTGGGGTTTTTCCCATGTTTGTACGATATGGGTTGATATCTAAACCACCACGACGGGTATAACGAGCATAAACAGTCAGTAATTCAGGCTGACAAAAACGCATAATATCGTTAAAGATACGCTCAACACATTGTTCGTGAAATTCATTATGGTTACGGAATGATACAATGTAACGCAGTAATTGTTCACGATCGATACGATTGCCTTTATAAGCAATACGTACACTTCCCCAATCAGGCTGATTCGTGATTAAGCAGTTTGATTTTAACAAATGGCTATGAACAATTTCTTCCACGATATCATTATTATCAGCGGCACCTTCAAGATATTCAGGCTTGAAAGTATAGTCATTAATTTCAATATCTTGATCGTCAATACATTCGCCAAAGAAATTAACAATCTGTTGCTCATTAAAATCCGTAAGCGGCTGAATGGTGACATCAACCTCTGCGCCTGCACAACGTGATAAATCGATTTGCAGAGTATCTGCAATATCTTGCCAACCATCAAAGCGTGTTTGATTGAAGCTGTTAAGGTACAGTTTAAAAGATTTTGATTCAATAAGGTTTGGGCTTGATGCGGGTAAACGCACTTCACCAATGGCAACTTGTGGTAAGCCTTTTTTATTGAGCCAAGATAATTCGTATAATGTCCAAATATCATAGCCAGTAAATGGCAGTGCATCATCGCTGATATTAAGATCGGTACGGTTCAGGCTTCTTGGTACAGGTTGCAGTAGCGATGGATCATACTGATCTTTATACTCTGTCTTTTGGCCAAGGGTTAAACCGGCTAATTCTTTAGCGTCTTTATATTTACTCATACTGTCTATGACACTCTTGGATTAGAATAGATGTCCGTCGAAACGGTTTAAACCTAAAGTTTACTGAATCTTTTATGAGGTTGCGAATGAATCATCCTGTTACCTGCGCTTTATCTGATTTTTCTGCTCGTTATTTACAAGCATGGTGTGATGCAGATCGCGGTTTTCCTGTAAGTGAGCATTTAGTTGGGCTTATTTCACCTTGTGTTGTCGATGATGATGGTCAAAATGTGACCTGGAAACCGATTGAGCGTCAACCTACGATCACTTTAGATGGGGTTGAAAAAGGCATGGATTTATCACTTCATAGTGATATTAACGCTTTTTATGGATCGCAATTTAGCGGTGATATGAGCGCTATGTTTGGTGATTTATCACTTGATTTATTGCAAGCATTTAATGATGACGATATTGATCGTTTACAGCAAAATATTTTAGGACACTTAGTTACTCAACGCCGTATGAAGCTTAAACCAACAGTGTTTATTGCAGTATTGGATGATGAATCAAAAGTGATTTCTATTTGTAATTTAACCGGTCAAGTGGTGTTAGAAACTCTCGGGAAAGATATTCGCCAAGTGTTAGCGGCTGATGTTACGACGTTCTTGCAGCAATTACAGCCACTAGTGATTGAGGTGTAGATAGTGTTTGTTGTTGAGCTGCAATTTGAATGTTTTGATAACACAACTTTATCGCAAGTCGATAGTGCGATAAATGGCTTGATGGATGCTTTGCGTTATAACGGTCAAGTACTGGGGCGTGAATTTCCGGTTGTGATCGATGACGGTGTCTTTCGAGTACGAGTTGTGTGTCCTGAAAAGGAGAGTTTGCATTCACGCTATAATAGCCCTCAAGTGTGTGCATGTTATGAGCAATTAACGTTATCGTGCTTACTAACCCCTAAAATAAAAGTATTAGGGGTTGATCTTAATTCTGATTCTGTAGCGGAAAACTTTTCACCATCGTGGCAAGTGCTTTATACCACGTATGTTCACAGTTGCTCACCACTTCGTAGCGGTGATACGTTGCTACCAATACCACTATATCAGACCGGGGCAACAATTGATGGTGATTATAAAGCGGTTGTTAAGTGGCAGACTGAATGGCAAGCATTTGATGAAATTCAGATGGCGATAAGAAGCCAAACAGCAGTTAGTATGGCATTAGCGGAGATTGGCGATATAGATAGCGAGCTTTTTGTACGTGGGCGTGAGTTGTGTCGTCATATAGAAGTAACAACAGAAGTCCCAACGTATTATTATCAATACCGTGTTGGTGGTAAAGATAAAGCCACAGAGCTAGCTCGTCGATGTCCTAGTTGTGATGGTGAATGGCGACAATCAGAAGCCTTACATGGTTTGTTTCATTTCAAATGCGATCGATGTCGAATCGTATCAAATATGTCGTGGAATTTTCAGTAATATAAAAAAGCACCTTTAAATTTAGGTGCTTTTTTATTACTAGCGATCAGCTTCTAATCGAGCCAAACGGGTTGAGAGTGCAAGCACTTGTTGCTCTAGTTGCTCTATACGTTGTTCGGCGGTTAATACTCGATGTTGCTTCTCTATATGAGGGACTTTGGCGTTTTTTTGCCATGCTTGCAGTGCTTTTATTATCACCGGAATAGGCAGAGATGTTGTTAGTCGTGCTTTAATTAATGCAACTGATGGCTGTTTTTTTTCAGTAACTAACTGTTTAATAACCTGTTCTATTTCTTGGGTGATGGTCGACATTATCATTCCTAATGTAAAAGTAGTTATTATTTTCTAAGTAAAGCATCTAATTGATCGATGACTTCGCACCAATCAGCGTCTTGCTGTTGTGCCTCAATAATAAATTGTTGCTGAGCAGGAACTAAAAATGGTGCTTCAGCTAATTTTTGTTGTTGTTCTAATCCATGGGTTTGTAAAAAATGCTCAATAGATTCAGTTGAATTATCTAACCCTAATTGACTGAATAAGTTAGCTAAGTCGTGGTTGAATGCTTCCATGTTGACTCCTTACTGTGCACTATTTTCCTCTGAGTGAGTATAGTGGATATCTACTTAAATAGTTATTTTACTCAAATAGCCAATATCGTTGTAAGAGATCTCTTACGCGGATGTAAGATATTGAGTTTATTTTTAGTAGATATGACTATTTGTTTTTTAATAACTAATTGATATTAGTTGTTTTTTGTTTTTACTCTACGGGTGGGATGAAAATAAATATCAGAAAATGTTTAAACATATATTGTGGATAATAATGAAAAGCGTAATCTTATCAGCGTCGGAAGGAACTGATATTACGGAACAGGAAAGTGCCACGGATGCAGGCAGTCTCTGGATGAGATACTGGTAAACTAGGATGGTTTATCGGACATGGAATGTGAAGGGAATAGCGTAGGATGCGATAAAAAGTAAACAGGATGTTTACTGGTCAGGATGACACTAGGATAACTTCAGGATGAAGTAGGGAACACCTCTAGGATTGAGGCATAAAGGATCACTTCAGGATGAAGTAAAGGACACCTCCAGGAAGGAGAGGAGAGTCAGAACAGGATGTGATGACGGGTTAGGATGACCACAGGAACAACTTCAGGATGAAGTATAAAGGACAATGCTGACGGAACACAGCAGTCAACGGATGGATGCAGGGAGCAACATAGTAGCGGGATAGCTGCAAGCAAGACCTCAGGGCGTGACGAAAGTCACGCCCGCTCTTTTTTGTGCGATAAGCTTAAGTGGGTTTTTATTTGACGGATTAAATAACATCGGTTTTATTTCGCACCTCGCACCTCGCACCTCGCACCTCGCACCTCGCACCTCGCACCTCGCACCTCGCACTTCATATTTACCTGTTATAAGAACGGCATTTTACGGTTTATAACAGGATATGATAAATAATGAATAGTTATTGGCTGCCTTCTGTGTGCGAGATCTCTTACAAATGCGTGGGAGATAAGCATGAAAGAGTAGCTACATATCTACATCTGTATGTTTAACCTTTTGTTTTATAGTGCTTTGTTCTGGGGCGGGTATTCTTTTTTGATAATAAATCAAAAAAGAGATTTTGAGATATATAGGATTTATACAGTAATTCACATAGTATTAATGGTGTCGGAAGGAACTGACATAACGGAACAGGAAAGTGCCACGGATTGAGGCAGTCTCAGGATGAGATACTGGTAAGCTAGGATGGTTTATCGGACATGGAATGTGAAGGGAATAGCGTAGGATGCGATAAAAAGTAAACAGGATGTTTACTGGTCAGGATGACACTAGGATAACTTCAGGATGAAGTAGGGAACACCTCTAGGATTGAGGCATAAAGGATCACTTCAGGATGAAGTAAAGGACACCTCCAGGAAGGAGAGGAGAGTCAGGCAGGATGTAATGACGGGTTAGGATGACCACAGGAACAATTTCAGGGTGAAATCTAAAGGACAATGCTGACGGAACACAGCAGTCAACGGATGGATGCAGGGAGCAACATAGTAGCGGGATAGCTGCAAGTAAGACCTAAGGGCGTGACGAAAGTCACGCCCTCTCTTTTTTGTGCGATAAGCTTAATGCGTTTTTATTTGACGGATTAAATAACATCGGTTTTATTTCGCACCTCGCACCTCGCACCTCGCACCTCGCACCTCGCACCTCGCACGTTATTAAGAACGGCATTTTACGATTTATAACAGGATATGATAAATGATGAATAGTTATTGGCTCACTTCTGTGTGCGAGATCTCTTACAAATGCGTGGGAGATAAGCATGAAAGAGTAGCTACATATCTACATCTGTATATTTAACATTTTGTTTTATAGTGCTTTGTTCTGGAGTGGGTATTATTTTTTGATAATAAATAAAAAAGAGATTTTGAGATATATAGGATTTATACAGTAATTCACATAGTATTAATGGTGTCGGAAGGAACTGACATAACGGAACAGGAAAGTGCCACGGATTGAGGCAGTCTCAGGATGAGATACTGGTAAACTAGGATGGTTTATCGGACATGGAATGTGAAGGGAATAGCGTAGGATGCGGTAAAAAGTAAACAGGATGTTTACTGGTCAGGATGACACTAGGATAACTTCAGGATGAAGTAGGGAACACCTCTAGGATTGAGGCATAAAGGATCACTTCAGGATGAAGTAAAGGACACCTCCAGGAAGGAGAGGAGAGTCAGAACAGGATGTGATGACGGGTTAGGATGACCACAGGAACAATTTCAGGGTGAAATCTAAAGGATAATGCTGACGGAACACAGCAGTCAACGGATGGATGCAGGGAGCAACATAGTAGCGGGATAGCTGCAAGTAAGACCTAAGGGCGCGACGAAAGTCGCGCCCGCTCTTTTTTGTGCGATAAGCTTAATGCGTTTTTATTTGACGGATTAAATAACATCGGGTTTATTTCGCACCTCGCACCTCGCACCTCGCACCTCGCACCTCGCACCTCGCACAGTTCTATACTTAGTCTGTTAATGATCATATCGTAATCTGTAATGGCTGTTTTCTACTTTGCTTGTGAGATATATCTTACAAAAGTGTGGGATTATTTCTTTATTTGTTGTCATTAATAGTTACTGATAAAATTTAATCATATTAATTATCAATAGATTACGATAAATATCTGTAATATTAATAATTGTTTGTAATAATTAATAGAATGTTTAATATTGCGTCATTTTTCCTGTAAGGTAATATATTGTCATCAGCTGGAGCTGACAAGGATTTAGGAATAGTCATGGAAGTGGTCGCTCAGGAAGAGCAAATAGGTGATGAGGATTATCATCTAGCAGGATGCAAGGATTCTCTGGGATAGAGGCCATAGATAGGATATCTATTAGCCAGGATGGCAATATTCAAGGATGGGATAGGGAATTACTTCAAAACGAAGTCAGGAACAACTTCTAATGAAGCTAAGGACACCTCCTAATGGAGAGAGAGTCAGTGTTGGATATGCTGATGGGTCAAGGATTACCGAAGAGTGACTTCTAGGATGAAGTTAAGATTTACCAGGGGATTAAAGCATATCAAGGATTGATAGCAGGGAGCACTATAGTAGCTGGATTGCTATAAGTAATATCTAAGGGCGTGACAATAATTATTGTCGCGCCCATTCTTTTTAGGGCGATCCCTATTAATAATCACTACTTTCTGGAATACGATGCGGCGGTAAATAAAAATAGCTGGCACGCAGTCGTTTCATTTCTATATAACCTTGATACACATCGACCCCATCGGCTGAAAATTCAAATACGAATACCGTACGCCAGCCCCATTCACCATGATGATCTTTGAGTTTATGTTCACCACGAGCAAAGCTTAACATCTGTAGGCCCATATTTTTGCAACGTTGTTCAATATAATACTGTGCTAATTCAGTTTGACGCCGTTGCTGCCAAAATAAGAAGCCGATAATGGCAATAATTAAAATGCCGAACAGATTATCCATATAATAAAAAGCCCTTATAGACGATAAATATTATCAGTGTTTTTTAGCATGTTGTTGTAGTTTCTGAATCGCAGTGATCAGTGCAGGATCCGCTTGTCCATGGAGTATTTGTAGCATGATCCCACGCAATAATGGCTGCATGACTAGATCGGTAAATAATTGATTAAACAAGGTTTGATCTTGTATTTCGGCTAATCGTAATAAAAACAATGATGCGATATTTGAATCAGTAAAACCACTCCAGCAGCGGCCAGCGATAGCGATCAATACCTCGCGATGACACAATGGCTGTTGATTTAAGATCGTAAGCAGTGTTTGTTGTAATTGTTGTGGTGAACTACCAGCAAGAGCACGAATTAAGGCTGCAATCAAAAATAAATCGGGTTGAGGTTGTTGGCATTCTAGGGTTAAGCGCTCGGTGATACGTTGCGCAAGGGGTTCAGGTATCGAACAGTGCTCAAGGCAGCCTAATAATGCATACAACGGTGTCATTGGCAGATGGTTAAGTGCTTTGCGCAAATAAGTGGCATTATTGTGTTGCGATATACGGGCACAGATATCCGCTAATCCTTGTAACCCAATATGTTGCCATTGCTGCCAATCTTGTTGGCCTGATAAATAAGCTTGCGCATCCGCATAATATTGACTTGGTGGCAAAGAGAGTAATACTCGTAGCTGGGCATTAAAAATAGCCATTTTGTCGTCATTCGGCTTAAATGTGTAAGGGTTATTAGCGAGTTTTTGTTGTTCTTCTTCTGTTGGCGTACTATTTAAACTTGCCCCCATCGCTTCAATAACATACTTAATAAAATCACCCACTGCGGCTTGTTTAAGTAGGCCTCGCTCATCAAGTGGTAATCGTAAGAACCATACCCAAGGTGGCTGTTGATGTTGCCAAAATGAAATAGCAATATGAGCATGTTGCTGAAGTGGCCATGGGTAAGGCTGGCGATTTTCCTCAACGGCTTTAAATTGGTCGCTATTAATTTCATTAACACGACGACCCAAATCAAAAATATTATAACGACAACCTGCGTTATCAAGTAATTGAGTTAAAGTATGAAACGTTTCCATGGACATAATAAATAAAGCTCCTTCAATTAGCTCGTCAGTATAATTAGTAGCATTAACTCAGCATACCTGTGAATAGGCAGCTAATCACCATAATATAGTTGGGGCGTAGTAACTGAAATGCTATTCTGCGCCGTTTTTACGGTCAACAAAGAGGGGTTACGGTGGATAAGTATCATCAAAGTCAGCAATTACTCACTCAATTAGAAAATATTTTACAGCAGCATCAATATTGGGAAATGATTACTCCTGATCCACAAGCTTTGGCGAGTACTGAACCATTTGCGATTGATAGTTTGGCTTGCCATCAATGGTTACAATGGATTTTTATTCCTAAATTACGTTATTTAATATTACAACGCTTACCGTTACCGACTCAGTTTGTTATTTCCCCTTATGTTGAAGAAGCAATGAAGAATCAGGTTGGGGTGGAGGATATTGTGGTGACTGTACGTGCAATCGATCAACTGTTAAACATTAAGTGAGCAATAATGGAACTGGAAATTTTATACCAAGATGAAGCGTTAATTGCGGTTAATAAACCGGCTGGTATGTTAGTGCACCGTTCATGGTTAGACAGCCATGAAACCGTGTTTGTAATGCAAACATTACGCGATCAAATTGGTCAGCATGTATTTCCATTACATCGGTTAGATCGACCAACGTCAGGGGTGATTTTATTTGGATTATCCAGTGAAATAGCTGCAATGATGATGCCTGTATTTGCTGGTAGAGAGATGCATAAAACCTATCATGCAATTGTTAGAGGCTGGATTAAAGAAGCGGCAGTGTTAGATTATCCGCTTAAAATCATGTTAGATAAAATTGCAGATAAAAAAGCAACGGAAGATAAAGAGCCCCAATCGGCTATTACAGCTTATGCCCCATTAGCAACAGTAGAAACAGATATTGCTGTTGGTCGTTATGCGACCAGTCGTTATAGCTTAATAGAACTGCAACCAGAAACTGGACGTAAACACCAATTACGTCGTCATATGCATCATTTAGATCATCATATGATTGGTGATGTTAATTATGGTGATGGTAAACATAATCGTATGTTCCGTGAAAATTTTGATTGTCACCGATTAATGTTACATGCATCAAGATTACAATTTAACCACCCTCTTACTGGTGCTGCAATTGATATTCGAGCTGATGTGGACGAAGTCTGGCAGCGTGTCATGACTCGTTTTAATTGGTCGCCGACATTATTGTTAGATGTGTAATGTAGAATAACCACGAACTGTAATGAATGAGCTATAGTGCAAATTTCTTAGTTTAAATTCACACCAGTACTTGCTTTTCTTAGCGGTAGTAGCCAGATTGGTAATAGTCCCTTATTGAGGGCGTCTTACAGCAAAGGAGAGCGGACAATGAACAAGTTAGGCATATTTGTAGGCTCTGTATATGGTGGAGCAGAAGAGTTAGCAGAAACATTGGCTGCTAAGTTAACATCCGTACCCGTTGAGATTTTTTTTGACTCAACGTTAGATGATTTTATGGCCTATGAAGCTGATACGGTTTTAGTTATTTGCTCGACAACGGGGCAAGGCGAGATCCCTGAGAATCTATTACCGTTATACGTTGCACTGAAAGATCAATTCCCATTATTACCTAAGCAACATTATGGTGTCATTGCATTGGGTGATTCTAGTTATGGTGAAGATCGTTTTTGTGGTGCTGGACGTCAATTTGATGCATTACTATCAGAATTGAATTCTCAGCGAGTTCAACCTCGGTTAGATATTGATGCTGGGGTGCATTTTGAACCGCTAGAGGTTGCTGAAGTGTGGTTTAGTCAATTTGTTGCGAGTGCTGAACAAGCTGCCGCATAAGATGATTAGTTTATAACTATTATGAAAAGTAACAACACCGTAGTTAAATACGGTGTTGTTTCAGTCGTTACTTAAGCGTGCTTATTGATAGTGATAATCAGTGTTTCACGCAGTTGCTGTTGCTGTTGTTGAGTTAAACGCCCGCCGGTTTCATTAACAATAATAAAAAAGTCTTCAGCACGTTCGCCAATAGTGGTGATCTTTGCTGCCTGTAAACTGATATTAAGTTCTGCAAATACCGCGCCTATTTTTGCCAATAACCCCGGCATATCTAGTGCAACTAATTCCATCATAGTTTTACGGCCAGTTTTGGTTGCTAAAAATTCAACTTTTGTCGGCACATTAAAATGGAGTAATTTACGTGGTGCACGGCGGATTTTACGTTCAGATTTCATTGCCGTTAATGCTTTGGTTAAGTTGCGAATGATACCGATATGACGATTTTCATTGATCGCTTTACCATTAGGATCCAGTACCATAAATGTATCGAGGGTGTAGCCATCTTTACTGTTCATGATCTGGGCATCATGAATACTGAGATTTTTCTTATCCAATTCAGACACTACAATCGCAAACAGTTTGGCTTTATCTTTACTATAGATAAACACCTCAGTACCGCCACGGGTGGCTTTTTTGCTCATTAATATAATCGGTTTATCGCCAGTATGATTCAGTAATGCTTGTGCATGCCATGCGAGTTGCTTATGGGTATGACGTAAGAAGTAATCAGCTTTAAATCGACGCCATAACACTTCAATATCACGCGGCATAAAGCCTTTGCTACGTAATATTGCCGACGCTAACTGTTGATTGTGACGAATACGACCGCGCATATCTGGGGTTTTTTCTAGCCCGCGGCGCAGTGCTTTTTGGGTTGAGTAGTAAAGCTCTGCCAGTAAAGTACGCTTCCAACTATTCCATAGATCTTGGTTAGTGGCACAAATATCTGCCACAGTTAAACAGACTAAATAATCTAAATGTTCCTCATCACCAACTTGCTTGGCAAACTCTGCTACCACTTCAGGATCGTAAATATCACGCCGTTGAGCGGTGACCGACATTAATAAGTGCTTTTGCACTAACCATGATACGGTTTCAGCATCAGGGTGGGAAAGTCCATGTTCGATACAAAAATCATAGGCGTCAACAGCACCTAATTCAGAATGATCGCCACCTCGACCTTTAGCTATATCGTGGAATATTGCCGCTAAGATTAAGATCTCTTTCTTGATTAAACGCGGATAAACTTCACAACAAATAGGGTGTTGCGAATGATTATTGGGATCGTTGAATTTATGCAGATTTTTAATTACGCGAATACTGTGCTCATCGACGGTATAAACATGAAATAAATCGAATTGCATTTGACCAACAATATGGCTCCATTGGGGCAGATAGGCTGCAATGACACCATGGCGGTGCATGAGTCGAAATGCTTTTTGAAGTGCATTGGGTTGGCGCACCAATTCCATGAATTTTTCACGGGCGGCTGGAATTTCAATAAGAAATCGGTTGAGTCGCCGACGAGCGGTGCGTAATTGACGCAATGTCGGTGCTGCAATACCCTCGATATTAGAGTTTTGCGCGATATGAAGAAACATATCGAGAATAGTTTCAGGCCGAGCTTGAAATAATGCTGGCTTAGTGGCTTCAATTAAATTGCCACGTAATTGAAAATCATCATTGAGTACGATGGGGGCTAGGCGAGCATTGGGTTGAATAATCGCTTCATTAAATAGCTGTAAGAGCATTTTATTCAGTTCAGCTACCCGCCGTAAAATGCGATAGAATGCTTTCATCATCATTTCGACGGCTTGATTACCTTCACCATGATAATCGAGATGTTCAGCGACTGATGTTTGGTGATCAAAAGTGAGTCGATTATCATAGCGGCGTAGTTCAATATGTAACGCAAATCGAATTCGCCACAGCGCATTTTGACATTCAACCAATTCACGGTATTCGGCATCAGTTAAAAAGCCATGATGACTCATTTCTAATAAGCTGGTGGCACCAAAGTGACGCCGTGCAACCCAACTAAGGGTATGAATGTCACGTAAACCACCCGGGCTAGATTTGATATCTGGTTCAAGGTTATAAGTGGTGTCATGGTAGCGGGCATGTCGAATTCGTTGTTCTTCTAATTTGGCTTGAAAAAAGGTTTCACTTGGCCAAAATTGAGGTGAGTTAATTGCGACAGTTAATTGATGAAAGGTTTGTTGATTTCCACATAAAAAACGTGATTCAGTTAAGTTGGTTGCAACAGTAAGGTCATCTTTGCCTACTTCGATACACTCATCGACAGTACGAACACTTTGACCAACCTCTAACCGTAAATCCCATAACAAGGTGACAAGGGCGCTAACATTGGTGGCGACCTCTTCAGTTAATGGCTTCTGACTTAATATTAGTAGGTCGACATCAGATAATGGATGTAATTCTCCGCGGCCATAACCACCCACAGCAACCAATGCTAAATCTGGCTGTTGTTCAAAACCATAAAAACGCCATAATCGAATCAGTAATTGGTCGATAAATTGACTACGTTGGGTGACTAAATCGACAATTGATTTTTGCTGTTTAAATTGAAGTTTCTGCTCTTCAGCAAAATGGTTAAGAGCACTGCGCAAGCTGTCGAGAGTAATGGCATCGTCGAGGTAATCAGAAAGCTGAGTTGCTAAAATGTCTGTCATTGCTGTCCGTGCGGTAATGATATTCTAGGATTACTATAACCATTTCACATGGTGAACTGTATCGCTAGATATAAAAAAACCGACACAGGAGGTCGGTTTTTTTGATTTGCGCTATATGCCCGCAACAGCAGATGACGAATTATGCGTTATGCATTAGACGCGGCAATGTCTCTTCTTTACGTAGCGTTAAGATTTCACAGCCATCTTTAGTTACCAGTAATGTGTGTTCCCACTGTGCAGATTTTTTACCATCTATAGTGTACACAGTCCAACCATCTTGCTCGTCTGATTCACAGCTAAATTTACCAGCGTTAATCATTGGCTCGATAGTGAAACACATGCCTTCTTTCATTACCGTGCGATCATTATTTTTGTAGTGAACTACTTGTGGCTCTTCATGGAATTCATTACCAATCCCATGACCACAGTAATCTTTCACGATAGAAAAACGACTGCTACCGGCTTTGATGAATTTCTGAATAGCTGTACCTAAATCGCCAATTTTCGCGCCAGGTTTTACTTTTTTAATTGCCAGATAAAGGCTTTCTTGAGCAACACGACAAAGGCGTTTGTCTTCAAGAGATACTTCACCTACTTCAAACATTTTTGAAGTATCACCGTGGTAACCATCTTTAATCACTGTCACGTCAATATTAATGATGTCGCCATCTTTTAATACTGCTGGCTTGTTATATTTACCACCGGCTTCTAATACAACTTCATCTTTAGAGGCAGGAATACCGTGGCAAACAACGTGGTTAATTGAAGTACACACAGATTTAGGGAAGCCGTGGTAGTTCAACGGTGCTGGAATCGCTTGCTGAACTTGTGTGATGTAGTCATGACAAATTTGGTCTAGTTCTTCTGTCGTCACACCCGCCTTTACATGCGGTTCGATCATTTCTAATACGTCTGCAGCCAAACGGCCAGCAATTCGCATTTTTTCAATTTCTTCAGCCGTTTTGATCTTAATGCTCATAAAATCGTCTCAATCTGTATGTTTCTGTATGGTTCTATATTACCAGTCGCAAGGGGTTAAAGGGAAGATAAGATTAGTTCTCATATCCAATTTTGACTGGATTTTATTGACTGTTCTATGGTATAAAGCGCGCCGTAAACAGTGATTTTGTTTCTGTTATAAGTAATAATTTAATCATTAGATGATGAATTAATATATGTAACGGTGCAACTTGATTGGATTACACATACTTTTATTTATTATTCACACATATCGACACATCTGCCGGGGTGCTCAGTTATCTATTTTAGGTAACGATAGCGATACGCTATCATAGGGTCGGTTTTAAGATGGGATATGTGGACGCCTAACCCCATAGAGGATTATTCAATGGCAACTGTATCAATGCGCGACATGCTTCAGGCTGGTGTACACTTTGGTCACCAAACTCGTTACTGGAACCCAAAAATGAAGCCATTCATTTTCGGCGCTCGTAACCGTGTACACATCATCAACCTAGAAAAAACTGTACCAATGTTCAATGCAGCACTAGCTGAAATTGAAAAAATTGCAGCTCGTAAGGGTAAAGTTCTTTTTGTTGGTACTAAGCGCGCAGCTAGCGAATCAATCAAAGAAGCAGCAATCAGCTGTGACCAGTACTACGTAAACAACCGTTGGTTGGGTGGTATGTTGACTAACTGGAAAACTGTTCGTCAATCAATCAAGCGTCTTAAAGAACTTGAAGCTCAATCTATTGATGGTACTTTCGAAAAGCTAACCAAGAAAGAAGCGCTAATGCGTACTCGTGAAATGGAAAAGCTTGAGAAATCACTAGGTGGTATTAAGAACATGGGCGGCCTACCAGACGCAATGTTCGTAATCGGCGCTGATTGTGAGCACATCGCAATCAAAGAAGCTAACAACCTAGGTATCCCAGTATTTGCTGTTGTTGATACTAACTCTGATCCAGACGGCGTTGACTTCGTTATCCCAGGTAACGATGACGCAATCCGCGCGATTCAGCTTTACACTGGTGCTGTAGCTCAAACTGTTAAAGAAGCTCGTAACCAAGATATCGCTGTTCAAGCAGAAGAAGACGGTTTCGTAGCTGAAGCTTAATAGCCTGCTGCTTTACATAAAGCATCTTAAGTTACCTTGCGTAAACTAAGAATGGTTACCAGGGGCCGATAATGGCCCCTGATTTTTACTCAACGAATTCAAATCTGAGGATTATCACATGGCAACAGTTACAGCTGCCCTAGTTAAAGAACTGCGTGAACGTACTGGCGCAGGTATGATGGATTGTAAGAAAGCACTAGTAGAAGCTAACGCTGATATTGAGCTAGCAATCGAAAACATGCGTAAGAGCGGTGCTGCTAAGGCTGCTAAAAAAGCAGGTAACGTAGCAGCTGAAGGTACTATCATCATCAAAGATGCTGAAGGTAAAGCAGCTCTTGTTGAAGTAAACTGCCAGACTGACTTCGTTGCTAAAGACGGTAGCTTCCTTGCATTCGCTAACATGGTTGCTGATGCAGCACTTGCTAGCCACGCTACAGTTGAAGAGCTTCAAGCACAATTTGAAGAGCAACGTATTGAGCTAGTAGCTAAGATTGGTGAGAACATCTCAATCCGTCGCGTAGCATACATTGCTGGTGATAAAGTTTCTGCTTACACTCACGGTACTCGTATCGCAGTAGTTGTTGCTGGTAACGGCGACGAAGAAACTCTTAAGCACATTGCAATGCACGTTGCAGCATCTAAGCCTGAATACGTTAACCCATCTGACGTACCAGCTGACGTAGTTGCTAAAGAGCGTGAAGTTCAAGTTGAAATCGCAATGAACGAAGGCAAGCCTCAAGCTATCGCAGAGAAGATGGTTGAAGGTCGTATGAAGAAGTTCACTGGCGAAGTTTCTCTAACTGGCCAAGCTTTCATTATGGAACCAAAGAAAACTGTTGGCGATATCTTGAAAGAAACAGGCGCTACAGTAACTAACTTCGTACGTCTAGAAGTTGGTGAAGGTATCGAGAAAGCTCAAGAAATGAGCTTTGCTGAAGAAGTAGCAGCTGTTCAAAAAGGTTAATCCTTTTTAATCAGAATATCAAAGACCGCAACCGACGTTGCGGTCTTTTTACAACTCCATATCTCAAAATCAGCTTGGAAGGTAAAAAAACATGACCACAAACCCTAAACCAACTTATCAACGTATTCTTCTTAAACTAAGTGGTGAAGCACTACAAGGTAAAGAAGGATTTGGTATTGACGCTCAAGTTCTTGACCGTATGGCACAAGAAGTAAAAGAACTCGTTGAATTAGGTGTTCAAGTCGGCCTTGTTATTGGTGGCGGTAACCTATTCCGTGGCGCTGGTCTGGCTGAAGCAGGTATGAACCGAGTTGTGGGCGACCACATGGGTATGCTAGCAACAGTAATGAACGGCTTAGCAATGCGTGATGCGCTGCACCGTGCCTATGTGAACGCGCGAGTAATGTCTGCTATTCCTTTAAACGGCGTATGTGACAATTATAACTGGGCTGATGCGATCAGCCAGTTACGTCAAGGCCGTGTTGTTATTTTCTCTGCAGGTACAGGTAATCCGTTCTTCACAACAGATTCTGCTGCATGTCTTCGTGGTATCGAAATCGAAGCTGATGTAGTATTAAAAGCAACAAAAGTTGAAGGCGTGTTCACGGATGATCCAGTTAAAAATCCAGATGCAACGCTTTGTGAACAGCTGAGCTACCAAGATGTACTTGAAAAAGAACTTAAGGTAATGGATTTGGCTGCATTTACTCTTGCTCGTGACCACAATATGCCAATTCGTGTATTTAACATGAATAAGCCTGGTGCATTGCGCCGTGTTGTGATGGGTGAGCAAGAAGGTACGCTGATCACTAACGCTTAAGCCTTGTGAATTTAATATAGCGCTGAAAATCAGCGTTATGATGACAACATAATTTAAGGTATTTATCGTGATTAACGAAATCAAACAAGACGCGCAAACGCGCATGGAAAAAAGTGTTGATGCACTGAAAGGTCAATTAGTAAAAATTCGTACTGGCCGTGCACATCCAAGCCTACTTGATACTATCTATGTTGAGTATTACGGCGCAAGCACACCACTAAAGCAAGTTGCTAACGTGGTTGCTGAAGATTCACGTACATTGGCTATTACTGTATTTGACCGTGAATTGTCAGCAAAAGTTGAAAAAGCAATTATGATGTCTGACTTGGGTTTAAATCCAATGTCAGCAGGTACGGTAATTCGTGTGCCATTGCCACCGCTAACAGAAGAGCGTCGTCGCGATCTTGTGAAGATTGTACGCGCTGAAGCTGAGCAGGGCCGTGTTGCTGTACGTAATATTCGTCGTGATGCTAATGCAACAGTTAAATCTTTATTAAAAGATAAAGATATCTCTGAAGATGATGATCGTCGCGCACAAGACGAAATTCAGAAGCTAACAGATGAAGCTATCAAGAATATTGAAGCAGTTCTTGAAGTAAAAGAAAAAGAGCTAATGGAAGTTTAAGACATTATTGTCTTAATTTAGCTGACAAAGTTAAGGCGCTGTGCGGCAGCACGGCGCTTTTTTTTTGAGGGATAAATATGGCACAACCTTCAATAGACGCTGTTCTTTCAGCCGACTATCTTCCACAACACATCGCAGTGATTATGGATGGTAATGGCCGTTGGGCTAAAGCCAAAGGTAAAGCGCGAGTATTTGGCCATAAAGCAGGCGTAGAAGCGGTACGTAAAACAGTTTCTACTGCAAATCGACTTGGAATTAAAGTCGTTACATTGTTTGCTTTTAGTAGTGAAAATTGGCGTCGTCCTGAGGATGAGGTTTCATTGCTAATGGAATTATTCATGACCGTTTTGGGCCGTGAAGTAAAAAGACTACATAAAAATAATATTCGATTATGTATTATCGGAGACAAAAGTCGCTTCAGTGCTCGATTGCAGAAAAAAATTACTGCAGCAGAGCAGCTAACTGAAAATAACACTGGGCTAGTGTTAAATGTGGCAGCGAACTATGGTGGTCAATGGGATATTCTTCAAGCAGCTAAGCAAATGATGCAACGTGCAATGGATCAACAACTTGATATTGAATCTTTGACTGAACAAGATTTAGAACAGGGTTTAGTGACTCAAGGTTTACCGAATGTTGATCTGTTAATCCGCACCAGTGGCGAGTGCCGTATTAGTAACTTTATGCTATGGCAAACGGCTTATGCTGAATTGTATTTCACTGAACAACATTGGCCTGATTTTGATGAACAAAGTTTGATGAATGCTGTTGCATGGTTTGTAAACCGTGAGCGCCGCTTTGGTTGTACTGGCGAGCAGATACAAGCTTTGTTAAAATAAAAGACATTATTTTCGCCAATGCGCAGTGTTGTGTGTTGGCGTTATTGTTTTAGTAACGGGTTTTTCCGATACTAAATATTTTCAATATAAAAGAGGACGTAGTTTGCTCAAGCAACGAATTATTACCGCGTTAATCCTCGCGCCACTTGTCATTGCAGGAATATTTTTTCTGCCGTTGCCTGCTTTTATTATTGCTATGGCTGCGATAACCTTAGTTGGTTTCTGGGAGTGGACGCAGTTTGTTAATGCATCATCACGTATTAATACGATGATTTTACCGACGATCACGTTGGGGGCAAGCATTGCGCTATTACCAACCGATCCAGCTTCTCTCTCTCATCCTACTGGAATTTATCGCGCAATATTGCTTATTGGCGGCCTGTGGTGGTTAATCGCATCGGCTTTAGCCATTAGTTATCCTAAAAGTGCTGATTTTTGGTCAAAGAAACCGTTTCTAAAGCAAATTTTTGGCTTGCTCACATTATTGCCTTTTTTTTGGAGTATTTTAATGCTCCGCGCCGTGAATTATGACAATAATCCTTATCATGGAGCTTGCTTAGTTTTACTAGTGTGCTTATTAGTATGGGCTGCCGATACTGGTGCTTATTTCTCTGGCAAGCGTTTTGGTAAGCATAAGATGGCACCAGCAGTGAGTCCAAATAAAACCATTGAAGGTTTAGTTGGCGGGGCTTGTTTAGCTATTTTTGTTACTTGGCTAGGATCGCATATACTGTCAATTGAGTTTTCATCGTTAGGCCAATTATTCTTTATTGCTATTGTCACTGTGATAATTTCTGTCTTAGGCGACTTAGTTGAAAGTATGTTTAAGCGTGTTTCTGGCATTAAAGATAGTGGTAATATATTACCTGGACATGGTGGTATTCTTGATCGTATTGACAGTTTAACCGCAGCAATTCCCGTATTTGCATTGCTCTATCTGTGGCTAATATAATTAATAACAGCCATCTTTTCTAAAGGCAGCTATTTCGCTGCCTTTTTTGTAACTGTAAGTGATTTTATGCGTAAGTTAACGATTCTTGGTGCGACAGGTTCGATTGGTAGTAGCACTTTAGCGGTAATCGCTCAAAACCCAGATTCATTTGAGGTCACCGCACTAGCTGCTGGTTCTAATGTTGATAAAATGTTTGTGCTATGTCAGCAGTGGCAACCAAAATTTGCCGCGATGGCGTGTGTAACCGCAGCTGCTCAACTTAATGAGTTAGTTCAGCTAGCGGGTTTAAATATCACGGTGCTTGGCGGTGAGGAAGGTATTTGTCACGTTGCAGCACTAGATGAAGTCGATACAGTGATGGCTGCAATCGTTGGTGCAGCGGGTTTATTACCGACCATGGCGGCGGTGAAACAAGGCAAGCGTATTTTATTAGCCAATAAAGAAGCGCTAGTAATGACTGGTCAAATGTTTATTGATGCTTGTGAAAAGTATGGTGCAGAACTATTACCCGTTGATAGTGAGCATAATGCTATTTTTCAGGCGTTACCCGCAGAAATTCAATGTCGTATGGGACGCTGTGATTTAGCCGCGCATGGAATAAGTAAGGTACTACTAACCGGTTCTGGTGGCCCATTCCGCTATACTGATATTAGTGCTTTAGATGCAGTAACACCAGCGATGGCGATTGCACATCCAAACTGGTCGATGGGGCCTAAAATATCGGTTGATTCAGCAACGATGATGAATAAAGGTTTGGAATATATTGAAGCTCGGTGGTTATTCAATGCCAGCCGCGATCAAATGCAAGTCATTATTCATCCGCAGTCTGTGATTCATTCGATGGTGCAATATAAAGACGGCTCAGTAATTGCACAAATGGGCTTACCTGATATGTGTACCCCGATTGCGTGTGCGATGGCTTATCCACAACGAGTTGAGTCTAGTGTGGCGGCGCTGGATTTTAGTAAAGTCGGTGAGTTTACCTTTATGGAACCCGATTTTGAGCGTTACCCATGCCTGAAATTAGCTATTGATGCTTGTTATCAAGGTCAAGCAGCCACCACGACCTTGAATGCTGCGAATGAAATAGCAGTTGCAGCATTTTTAACTAATCAGATCCGTTTCACTGATATTGCAAAAGTAAATAAATCGGTGTTAGAAATAGCTGTATTAACTGAACCTAATGATATTGATGCCGTAATGGTGCTAGACAAACAAGCTCGTGAGCTTGCACTAGACATTATTGCGAAGGAATTTGCATGATTGAATTTATCCGTAATTTAAGCGCTTTTTTAGTTGCTCTTGGTATTCTGATCGCAGTCCACGAGTTTGGCCATTTTTGGGTTGCTCGTCGTTGTGGTGTATATGTTGAACGTTTCTCTATTGGTTTTGGTAAAGCCTTGTTTAGTCGCGTTGGCAAAGATGGCACTGAATACACATTAGCCATGATACCACTTGGTGGTTACGTTAAAATGCTTGATGAGCGGGTAGCTGAAGTTCCTCCCGAGAAGCGTCATATGGCGTTTAATAATAAGAAAATATGGCAACGAAGTGCTATTGTTGCTGCAGGGCCGATGGCAAACTTTTTGTTTGCTATTTTTGCTTATTGGGTCGTTTATTTAATTGGGGTACCTGCATTAAAGCCTATGATCGGTGAAGTTGCCCCACAATCAATTGCTGCAAAAGCGGGAATTATTCCAGGAATGGAACTAAAATCAGTTTCTGGACTCGAAACATCTGATTGGGAATCTGCCAATATGGCGTTGATTTCCCAGATTGGTGATAAACAAGTGGTAGTAACGGCACAAGAACCTGACAGTTCTGTTGTCGTTTCACGTACACTTGATTTAACACATTGGTCATTTGATCCTGAATCGCAGCGAGTATTGACGACACTGGGGATTACTCCATTTACGCCGCCAATTACGCTAACTGTTTCACAACTTGTTGATAATAGTGCAGCAATTGATGCAGGATTTAAATTAAATGATAAGATTGTCGCAGTAGATAATAAATCAGTAACACAGTGGCAGCAATTTGTTGATGCTGTTCGTATGCATCCGGGGACAACGCTACAAGTTGAAGTTTTACGTGATGAGGAACCAGTGATGTTATCATTGACCCCTCGTGTAAAAGTAGAAGCTGACGGCAAAGAAGTTGGCTATGTAGGATTGGCACCAAGTATTGAACCTTGGCCAGCATCGTACAAAGTTAATTTGCAGTTTGGTCCAATTGATGCGGCGATAAAAGCGACCGAAAAAACGGGTCAATTAGTGTCACTAACGTTTGATATGGTCACTAAGCTTGTTACTGGTGATGTTGCAATGAAAAACCTTAGCGGACCGATCTCTATCGCGAAAGGAGCTGGAATGACTGCCGAGTTTGGCTTGGTGTATTTCCTTGGTTTCTTAGCGTTGATCAGTGTTAACTTAGGCATTGTAAACTTATTACCTTTACCTGTGCTTGATGGCGGACATTTAATGTTCTTTGCTATCGAGGCGGTAACTCGTCGTCCTGTATCTGAACGAATTCAGGATATTGGCTATAGAGTGGGATCAGCCGTTTTGGTTGCGTTAATGGCGGTTGCGCTATTCAATGATTTTACCCGACTTTAATAAATGCGTATTTAGCAAGGAATAATCAGTACAGTAATGGCGATTAAAAAACTGTTAGTCGCATCGCTGCTTTTGACAAGTAGCGTTGCGCATAGCGCGGAAAATAAATTTGTAGTTGATAACATTCGTTTTGAAGGTCTTCAGCGAGTCACTATGGGCGCAGCATTGTTAAAAATGCCGGTTCGAGTTGGCGACACTGTTGATCCGCAGGATATTTCAACGCTGATCAAATCTCTTTATTCTTCCGGCAATTTTGAAGATATTAAGGTATATCGAGACGGTAATACGTTACTGGTCGATGTAAAAGAGCGTCCAACTATTGCAGATATTACCTTTGCTGGTAATAAAGCCATCAAAGATGAGCAGCTAAAAGAGAACCTTGAAGCATCAGGCTTACGTGTTGGTGAAGCACTAGATAGAACAACGTTATCTAAGATCGATAAAGGTCTAGAGGATTTCTATTACAGTGTTGGTAAATATAATGCCACTGTAGAAGCCGTTGTTACGCCTTTACCTCGTAATCGTGTTGATATTAAATTTGTATTTACTGAGGGTGTGTCCGCTAAAATCAAGCAGATTAATATTCTCGGTAATCATGTTTTCAGTGATGCTGATTTGATCAGTAAGTTCAAACTTAAGGACAGTGTGCCTTGGTGGGACTTTATGGCGAATGAAAAGTATCAAAAACAAGTATTGCAAGGCGATTTAGAAACATTACGCTCTCAGTATTTAAATAATGGCTACTTAAAGTACCGCCTAGAATCAACGCATGTTGCTATTTCTCCTGATAAAAAAGGCGTGTACATTACTTTAAAAGTTCACGAAGGTGAGCAATACAAAGTTAAAAACGTTAAGTTCCAAGGTGATGTTGCTGGGCGTATTGCTGCGTTTGATAAGCTGGTAACGTTTAAACCTGATACTGTTTACAATGGCGCTGAAGTAACTGCGTTAGAAGAAGCGGTTAAGGCTGAACTAGGTAAAGCCGGTTATGCTTATCCTCAAGTAACTATTATGCCTGAGTTTGACGATGCAGCACATCAAGTGTCTTTGATTGTTAATGTTGAACAAGGCAAGCGTGTATATGTACGTAACATTGAATTTAGTGGTAACAATACGACTAAAGATGAAGTATTACGTCGTGAAATGCGTCAAATGGAAGGCACATGGCTTAACAGTAAATCGATTGATACTGGTAAGCAGCGTCTAAACCGTACTGGTTTCTTTGAAAATGTTGATGTTCAAACCGTGCGTGTTCCAGGATCTGATGATCAAGTTGATGTTAAGTACAAGGTTAAAGAAGCTAACTCTGGCAGTGTGAACTTTGGTGTTGGTTACGGTACAGAATCAGGTGTTAGTTTTCAGGCGGGTTTAACCCAGAAAAACTTCTTAGGTACTGGTAATTTATTTGGCATCAATGCGATGACAAATGATTACTCTAAGAATATTAGTCTTGAATACAAAGATCCGTACTTTACAATCAATAACGTTAGTCTTGGTGGGAAAGTTTACTACAACGAGTTTGAAGCATCAGATGCCAATATCTCGGATTATACCAACCAAAGTTATGGCGCAAGTTTAACTTGGGGTTTCCCATACAATGAATTGAACTACTTCGATTTTAGTCTAGGTTATGATCATAACAAGATCTCTAATATCCAAGATTACTATCAGATCCAGCAATTTAAAAAGATTCATGGATTTGACGAAGATAGTGATAACGCGATTGAACTCGATGACTACAGCTGGACTGTTGCCTGGACGCGTAACAACTTAAACCGTGGTTATTTCCCTACTTCGGGTAATTACCAGAGTGCGTCATTTAAGATGACCATTCCAGGTTCTGATTCACAATACTTCAAGACCCAATATGATGTACGTCAATACATTCCATTAACGGAAAAACAAGACTACACCTTATTGCTACGTGGTAAGTTAGGCTACGGTAACGGTTACGGTAAAACAGATAATGGCAGCGATCAATTGATGCCATTTTATGAGAACTACTATGCGGGTGGTTTTACCACTATTCGTGGTTTCCGTTCTAACACTGTTGGTCCTAAAGCTGTTTATGGTACTGGCCAAGGCAATAACCAAACAGGTGTTGTTAGTGATGAGTCAACCGGTGGTAACGCGATTGCACTTGCGAGTATGGAATTGATTGTTCCGACTCCGTTTGCTTCTCAAGAAGTGAAAAATCAAGTACGTACTAGTTTCTTTGTTGACGCTGGTTCGGTGTGGGATACTGAATTCCACCCTAATTATACCAATGCAAGTTCATTACCTGATTATTCTGATCCTGGTATGATTCGAGCGTCTTACGGTGCTGCATTACAGTGGATGTCCCCAATGGGTCCACTTGTATTCTCGGTTGCTAAACCAATCAAGAAATATGAAGGGGATGATGAAGAGTTCTTCACATTCACCATTGGTCAGTCATTCTAATTTTAAGGAGAATCTTTTGAAACAGTGGATTAAAGCAGCAAGTTTAGGTTTAGTGATTTTATCTTCATCTATGTATGCTAATGCAGCAGAAGCAGCACAAAAAATTGGTTATGTGTCGACAGGTCAGGCAATGTCTGAGCTAGCAGCACGTTACAATGTACAAGAAAAACTGCAAAAAGAGTTTAGTGGCCGTGTGGCAGCTTTACGTTCGATTGAAGGTAAAATGAAGACCAAAATCGATAAATTGAAGCGTGATGGTGAGTTAATGACTCCCGAAAATCGTCAAAAGCTACAACGTGAGCTTGCGCAACTTGACTCTGATTACAAACTAAAAGCACAAGCACTTTCTGAAGATCAGCGCCGTCGTGGCATGGAAGAAGAGCAGAAGCTAGTTAAGAAAATCCGTACAGCTATCGACACTGTAGCGAAGAAAAATGGCTATAATGTTGTACTTGATGCACAAGCGGTATTGTTTGCAAGTAAGAGCGATGACTTATCATCTAAAGTTATTGCTGCCGTAAAGTAAAACAGTAGCTCTGTGGTAAACGTTGTAGCTGATAGGTTCAGCTACAACTTTTGATCTAACAGCCACCTTGTGTGGCTGTTGTTACAAGAGAGATAGAATAAAATGGCTGTAATTACTCTTGCTGAATTAGCGGATAAATTAGGTGCTGAGCTGCATGGCGATGGCACAACTGAAGTTCACTCTATTGCTGCGATGGGCAAGGCTGCTACAGGGCAAATAACGTTCCTTTCTGATAGCAAGTACCGTCAACAGCTTAGTGAGTGTCAAGCGGATGCAGTAATGCTACGAGAAGCGGATGTTGAGTTTTTCAACGGCAATATGTTAGTTGTAAAAGACCCTTATCTTAGTTACGCATTAGTGGCTCAACTTCTAGATACGACTCCAGTTGCTGCGACGGATATTGCTGCTTCAGCCTATGTTGATCCAACAGTAACTCTTGGTAGTAATGTTGCTATTGGTCACAATGCCGTGATTGAAGCCGGTGTGCAGTTGGGCGATAACGTTCAAATTGGTGCGGGTTGTTTTATTGGTAAAAATGCCATTATTGGTAATAACACCAAACTTTGGGCTAATGTAACTATTTATCATAACGTAGTACTAGGTGCTCACTGCTTAGTGCAGTCAAGTACTGTTATTGGTGCCGATGGTTTCGGTTATGCTAATGATAAAGGCGAGTGGGTTAAGATTCCACAGCTTGGTTCAGTGCGCATTGGCGATCGCGTTGAAATTGGTGCATGTACGACTATTGACCGTGGTGCATTAGAAGATACTATTATTGCTGATAACGTAATTATTGATAATCAAATGCAAATCGCTCATAACGTGCAGATCGGATATGGTACGGCGATGGCAGGTGGTACTATTGTTGCTGGCAGTACTACAATCGGTAAGTATTGTATTATTGGTGGCGCTTCTGTACTTAATGGTCATATTAAGATTGCTGATGGCGTAACAATCACTGGCATGGGAATGGTGATGCGTAGTATTGAAGAAAAAGGCATGTATTCTTCAGGTATTCCGCTACAACCCAATAAAGAGTGGCGCCGAACAGCTACCCGGGTTCATCGTATTGATGATATGAATAAACGTCTTAAGGCGGTTGAAAAACAACTGGCTGCTAAAGACGAATAATTATTCATCAGTATTGATTGGCCTGCCTTTGTGTAGGCCATTTTCATTTTCATCGCATATTTTTTTTAAATGTTTTTAAGACAGGAATTTAGTTTTGACGACCGAAAATAAGACGTTAAACATCACCGAAATTCAGGAACTTCTTCCTCACCGTTACCCATTTCTTATGATTGACCGTGTAACGAATTATGATGAAGGTAAAACCTTAACAGCCATCAAAAATGTTTCTGTCAATGAACCTCAGTTTACGGGTCATTTCCCTAAGATGCCGGTATTTCCTGGCGTATTGATTTTAGAAGCGATGGCACAAGCAACAGGTTTGTTAGCATTTAAAACCTTTGGTGCGCCAGAGGAAAACGAGCTGTACTACTTTGCAAGTATTGATAAAGCAAAGTTTCGTAAGCCAGTTGTTCCAGGCGATCAACTGATTCTAGAAGTTGAATTTATTAAAGAACGTCGTGGTATCGCGTTATTTAATGGTATCGCTAAAGTTGATGGCGAAACTGTGTGTTCAGCTGAACTTAAGTGTGCGAGACGAGTATTCTCATGATTCATGAAAGTGCGAAAATTCATCCATCTGCAGTAATTGAAGATGGAGTGATCATTGGCGCTAACGTTACTGTTGGCCCATTTACCTATATTGCAACAGGGGTTGAGATTGGTGAAGGCACAGAGGTGATGTCTCATGTCGTTATCAAAGGACCAACGGTTATCGGTAAAGATAATCGTATTTTCCCATTTGCTGTTGTTGGTGAAGAGTGTCAAGACAAGAAGTTTAGCGGTGAAGCGACACGCTTAGAGATTGGCGATCGTAACGTGATCCGTGAAAGTGTACAGATCCACCGTGGTACGACCCAAGATAAAGGCATTACTGTTGTTGGTAACGACAACTTGCTGTGTGTGAATGCCCATATTGCCCATGATGTGGTTGTTGGCAATCATACTCATATTGGTAACAACTCTATTTTAGGTGGTCATGTTACTGTTGGTGATTATGCTGGCGTAATGGCGTTATCTGCTATTCATCCATTCTGTACAGTTGGTGCATATAGCTATATTGGCGGTTGTTCTGCGGTAGTACAAGATGTACCACCCTATGTGTTAGCACAAGGTAACCACGCCAAGCCATTTGGACTAAATATTGTTGGTTTACAGCGTAATGGGTTTGAAAAACCAGAGTTACATGCTATTCGCCGTGCTTATAAAGAGATTTATCGTTCAGGTAAAACTTTGGCAGAAGTGAAGCCCGTACTCGCTGAAATGGCTAAAGATTGGCCGTCAGTTGGACGTTTTTCTGAATTACTCGATAATTCAGAACGCGGTATTATTCGCTAATGACGAAGCCTCTTCGAATAGCTATTGTCGCCGGAGAAATTTCTGGCGATATTTTAGGTGCCGGTTTTATTAAAGCCGTAAAAGCGCAATACCCCGATGCTGAATTTATCGGTGTTGCGGGTCCTCGCATGCAAGCTCAAGGCTGTGAAGCGCTGTTTGATATGGAAGAGTTAGCTGTAATGGGGATCGTCGAGGTCCTTGGACGGCTACCGCGGTTATTTAAAGTTAAAGCTGAGTTAGTGCAATACTTTAGTGATAACCCTCCTGATGTCTTTGTGGGTATTGATGCGCCTGATTTTAATTTAAGGCTTGAAAAAGATTTAAAAGATCGTGGCATTAAAACCGTGCATTATGTCAGTCCGTCAGTATGGGCATGGCGTCAAAAGCGGATCTTTAAAATTGAAGCGGCAACTAACTTAGTACTGGCTTTTCTGCCATTTGAAAAAGCATTTTACGATAAGTTTAATGTACCGTGTCAGTTTGTGGGTCATACCATGGCAGATGCTATTCCATTGCAAACCGATCAAGCTGCGGCACGTGAATTACTTGGATTAGACCCGACAAAACGTTGGTTAGCTGTGCTACCTGGTAGTCGTGGCAGTGAAATGGCAATGCTAGCAGAGCCGTTTATTGAGACCTGCAAAAAACTTAAAGCGAAACATTCTGAGCTAGGTTTTGTGGTGGCGTTGGTTAATCAAAAACGCCGTGCTCAATTTGAACAAACATGGCAGCAGGTTGCACCTGAATTAGATTTTGTGTTAGTTGATGATACTGCCCGTAATGTGATGATTGCCGCTGATGCGGTACTATTAGCCTCAGGTACGGTGGCTTTAGAATGTATGCTTGTTAAGCGACCAATGGTTGTTGGCTATAAAGTGAAGCCATTAACTGCTTGGATAGCTAAGCGGATGTTAAAGACTAAGTATGTGTCATTACCTAATATTATGGCTGATCGTGAATTAGTAACCGAGCTACTTCAGGATGATTGTACCCCCGAAAAGCTGTATCACGAAGTTGATAAAATCCTTTATGGCGATACCACAGCATTGATGGCGCAGTTTGAAAAAATGCATAAAACCATTCGTTGTAATGCTGATGAGCAAGCGGCACAGGCTGTATTAGCATTAATCGATAAGGCATAGTTGTAATGGCTGAAAAGCAAGAATATCCTCCTTTTGTATATCCGCAAGCAGAATGTATTGCGGGAGTTGATGAAGTTGGTCGTGGCCCATTAGTGGGTGCTGTAGTGACGGCGGCGGTGATTTTAGATCCTAATAATCCTATTGTTGGACTAACCGATTCTAAAAAGCTCAGTGAAAAAAAACGTAATTTGTTGTTTGATGAAATTAAGCAAAAAGCACTAGCGTGGTCACTTGGCCGTTGTGAAGCTGATGAAATTGACCAGCTTAATATTCTACAAGCTACCATGGTTGCCATGCAGCGAGCAGTTGCTGGGCTTAACATTGAGCCTGATTTTGTATTGATTGATGGTAATAAAACTCCAGCATTACCGATGGCGGCACAAGCGGTAGTGAAAGGGGATTTACGGGTTGCAGAGATCAGTGCTGCGTCAATTATTGCTAAAGTTACTCGTGATCGTGAAATGGAAGCTCTTGATGCTGAATTTCCGCAGTATGGTTTTGCGAAGCACAAAGGTTATCCAACCAAAGCCCATTTTGCAGCATTAGAGCAATATGGTGCGATTGAACAACATCGAAAAAGTTTTAAACCAGTTAAGCGCGTATTGGGTCTTGATTAAGTCGTCCTGATTGCGTGATAAAAAGGCGAACCATTTGGTCTCGCCTTTTTTTATACGACGAATTGCTGCTCGATCGGGTATAATTTTTGTTAATTAAGTAATGTAATGAATTAGGTTGTCATGGCAGAACCACGTTTTATCCACCTTCGAGTTCATAGTGATTATTCAATGATCGATGGCTTGGCGAAAGTGAAACCTATCGTTAAGCGCGCTGCTGAACTTGGCATGCCAGCATTGGCTCTCACCGATTTCACTAACCTATGTGGTTTGGTGAAGTTTTATTTTGCTGCCCACGATGAGGGTATCAAGCCGATTATTGGTGCTGATTTTAAAGTACAAAGCCAAGAAATGGGCGATGAACTATTTGAACTCACCATTCTCGCTGCTAATAATGAAGGTTATAAAAACCTGACATTATTAATTTCAGAAGCTTATCAGCGTGGCCATGTTCAACATCAGCCTGTGATTGATAAAGAATGGCTCATTAAGCACCGTGAAGGGTTAATTATTTTATCTGGTGGTAGAACGGGGGATGTCGGGCGTGCATTACTAAAAGGTAATCAACAGCTGACGGATGCTTGTGTTGCTTTTTATCAAACTTATTTCCGAGACAACTATTATTTAGAGTTGGTGCGTACTGGCCGTGTCGATGAAGATGCTTATCTTCATTTTGCAATTGAATTAGCAGAAAAATATGATTTACCGGTAGTTGCTACTAATGATGTGCGATTATTGAATGCTGATCAATTTGATGCGCATGAGATTCGAGTGGCTATCCATGATGGCTATACGATGGTCGATCCTAACCGACCTAAGCTTTATAGTAATCAGCAGTATTTGCGCAGTGAAGACGAAATGTGTGAGCTGTTTGCTGATATTCCTGAGGCATTGCAAAACTCGGTAGAAATCGCTAAGCGGTGTAATGTTACCGTTCGTTTAGGGGAATATTTCCTGCCGAATTTCCCTACCGGTGATATGAGTATCGAAGACTTTTTGGTGACTAAATCTCAACAAGGTCTTGAAGAGCGACTTGAGTTTCTGTTTCCAGATCCTGAAGTGCGTGCTCAGCGTCGCCCTGAATATGATGAACGTCTCGATATCGAATTAAAAGTAGTTAACCAAATGGGTTTTCCTGGTTACTTCTTGATTGTTATGGAGTTTATTCAGTGGTCAAAAGATAATGATGTGCCTGTAGGACCTGGTCGAGGGTCAGGTGCTGGTTCATTAGTGGCTTATGCGTTAAAAATCACCGATCTCGATCCGCTAGAATTTGACTTGCTTTTCGAACGATTCTTGAACCCTGAACGTGTATCGATGCCCGATTTCGATATCGATTTTTGTATGGATAAGCGTGATTTAGTGATCGATCACGTAGCGGAGATGTATGGCCGTAATGCGGTATCACAGATCATTACCTTTGGTACCATGGCAGCTAAAGCGGTTATTCGTGACGTTGGTCGTGTGCTTGGACATCCATATGGTTTTGTCGATCGCATTTCTAAATTAATTCCAGCAGAACCTGGAATGACGCTCGAAAAAGCTTTTGATGCAGAGCCACAACTTGGTCAGGCCTATGAAGCTGATGAAGAGATTCGTGATCTGATTGACATGTGTCGCATTCTAGAAGGTGTGACACGTAATGCAGGTAAGCATGCTGGTGGTGTGGTAATTTCACCCACAACCATTACTGATTTCTCCCCATTATATTGTGATGCGGAAGGTAATAACCCCGTTACTCAATTTGATAAAAATGATGTTGAAACTGCGGGATTAGTGAAATTTGACTTCTTGGGTCTGCGTACGTTAACCATCATTGATTGGGCGTTAGGGATGATTAACCCTCGGCTTGAAGCGCAGGGATTAGATCCAATCAATATTGCTGCAATTCCAATGGCTGATAAAAAGTCATTTGATATGTTACAACGCTCTGAATCCACAGCGGTATTCCAGCTCGAATCCCGTGGTATGAAGGATTTGATCAAACGTCTGCAACCTGACTGTTTTGAAGATATGATCGCCTTGGTGGCATTGTTTCGCCCAGGTCCGTTGCAATCAGGCATGGTAGATAACTTCATCGACCGTAAGCATGGCCGCGAAGCGGTATCTTACCCTGATGAAAAATGGCAACATGAGTCGTTAAAAGAAATTCTTGATCCCACTTACGGCATTATTCTGTATCAAGAACAGGTCATGCAGATAGCGCAGGTACTTGCTGGTTACACCTTGGGTGGCGCAGATATGTTGCGTCGTGCTATGGGTAAGAAAAAGCCTTCTGAAATGGCTAAGCAGCGGGCAGTGTTTGAACAAGGTGCTATCGATAACGGTGTTGATGGCGAGTTATCGATGAAAATCTTTGACTTGGTAGAGAAATTTGCCGGTTATGGTTTTAACAAATCACACTCTGCTGCTTATGCTTTAGTTTCGTACCAAACCTTATGGCTAAAAGCCCATTATCCTGCTGAGTTTATGGCTGCGGTAATGACGGCAGATATGGATAATACCGATAAGATCATTAGTTTGGTTGATGAATGTCACCGTATGAATCTTAAATTATTACCGCCTGATGTGAATAAAGGTCTGTATCGATTCAACGTTGATGATGAAGGTGCGGTCGTTTATGGTATCGGTGCTGTAAAAGGTGTTGGTGAAGGCCCAATTGAAAATATAATTAGTGCCCGTGAAAAAGATGGTCACTTTAAAGATTTATTTGATTTTTGTGCGCGTATTGATACTAAAAAAGTTAATAAGCGTGTGCTTGAGAAATTAATTAAATCGGGGGCATTAGATCGTTTAGGGCCTAATCGAGCAGCAATGTTAGCGACCCTTGATGATGCAATTAAAGCGGCAAGTCAACATCATAAAGCAGAAGCATCAGGTCAAGAGGATTTGTTTGGTGTTTTAACCGCTGCACCTGAAGAAGTTGAACATGCTTATGCTAATATTGCAGAAGCGCCTGAAAGTGTTTGGCTTGAAGGTGAGCGTGAAACATTAGGGTTATACTTAACAGGTCACCCGATTAATGCCTATATCTCAGAATTAAAGCATTACACTACTTGGCGTTTAAAAGATGCTCAGCAAACAGGACGTGATAAAGTCGCTTCTGTTGCTGGACTGGTTATTGCTGCTCGTGTTATGACCACTAAGCGTGGCAGCCGAATTGGTTTAATGACACTAGATGATCGTTCGGGCCGCATGGAAGTGATGTTATTCACCGATGCTCTCGATCGTTACATTGATTTGCTCGAAAAAGATAAAATAGTGGTCGTATCTGGACAGGTCAGCTTTGATGATTTCAATGGTGGCCTTAGAATGTCAGCACGTGAAGTACTCGATATTTCAGAAGCACGAGAAAAACATCTTCGTGGGGTCGCTATTTCAGTAACAGAAGAGCAAATCGACGAACAATTTTTTTCCCGTTTCAGCCAAGTGCTGGAACCGCATAGAGCAGGTACTGTGCCTGTACATATGTATTATCAGCGCTCGAATGCTCGGGCCAAGTTTACCCTAGGAACAGAGTGGCGCGTAACGCCTGCCGATAAATTATTATCGGATTTAAAAATGCTCTTAGGTGATAAGCAGGTCGAGCTTGAGTTTAATTAAGTTAGCTTATTATTTGTGGTAGGGTATAACAAAACCCTATCATTAAAATAAGCAAAAGGATTTTAAGTGGTATGAGCCTGAACTTCCTCGAGTTTGAACAGCCGATTGCAGAATTAGAAGCAAAGATTGAAGCGCTACGTGATGTTTCACGTCGTGATGAATCTAATTCGGTTGATCTTGAAAAAGAAATTGAGCAACTAGAAAAGAAAAGCCTCGAATTAACTAAGAAAATCTTTGGTGATCTTGGTGCCTGGCAGGTTGCGCAACTCGCACGCCATCCTCAGCGCCCATATACTTTTGATTATGTCGAGCACATGTTCGAAGAGTTTGATGAATTAGCCGGTGATCGTGCTTTTGCTGACGACAAAGCGTTAGTTGGCGGCATTGCACGTATTGATGGTCGTCCAATTATGGTTATTGGTCATCAAAAAGGTCGCGGTACGACTGAAAAAGTTAAGCGTAACTTTGGCATGCCAAAACCTGAAGGTTATCGTAAAGCGTTACGCCTCATGAAAATGGCTGAGCGTTTTAAAATGCCGGTTGTTACTTTTATTGATACTGCTGGTGCCTATCCTGGTGTCGGTGCTGAAGAACGCGGCCAATCAGAAGCGATTGCTGCTAACTTAAAAGCAATGGCTGGTCTAACTGTACCTGTTATTTGTAATGTGGTTGGTGAAGGCGGTTCTGGTGGTGCGTTAGCAATTGGTGTTGGTGATTGCGTTAACATGCTGCAATATTCTACTTATTCAGTTATTTCACCTGAAGGTTGCGCATCAATCTTATGGCGTGATGCTGATAAAGCCCCACAAGCTGCTGAAGCAATGGGACTTACAGCTCCGCGTTTGAAAGAGCTTGAGTTGATCGATAATATTATCGAAGAACCATTGGGTGGCGCACATCGTAATGTGCCATTAATGGCTAATACGTTAAAAGCCCAAATTAAAGCGACATTAGAAGAGTTAGATCAGCTTGATACTGAAGCACTACTTGAACGTCGTTACCAGCGTTTAATGAGCTACGGTTACTGTTAATCATTGTTGGTTATACGCCTAAAGAAGGTCAGCATGCATGCTGGCCTTTTTTTATATGTTTATATCAATCATTGCTGTTTGTCGGTGTTGGTTAATGCATTGCTGGTATAGACTAGATAATCTGTTTTTTGAAGATATAAGCCGATGTTGTATTCTCATTTTTGTCATCAAATACTCGCCAATCCCCCTAAGACTAAACGGCTAGTGCTAGCGTTAAGTGGTGGGTTAGATTCACGGGTAATGCTGGATTTATTAGCCCGATTTATTAGTGATCATCGTGATTATTGTGCTCATGCTGTTTATGTTCATCATGGGCTTAGTACTAATGCTGATACGTGGGCTCAACAATGTGTTACTTGGGCTGCAAGCTGCGGTGTCAGTTGTAATATTGAACGAGTACAGTGTGAATTAGGTCGTGGGATCAGTGTTGAGCAAGCCGCTCGTGAGGTGCGTTATCAAGCATTAGCCAAGCATATTCAATGCGGTGATACATTGCTGACAGCACAACATGCTGATGATCAAATTGAAACGGTATTATTAGCATTAAAACGCGGTAGTGGTCCTGCGGGGTTGGCAGCAATGCCGATGTTAACTACCTTTGCCACCGGACAACATTTACGACCGTTACTAACGATTAGTCGTGCCGAGATAGAAGCTTATGGCGCACAACATAAGTTACAGTGGGTTGAAGATGAAAGTAATCAAGATCAGCGTTATGATCGCAACTTCATTCGCCATCAAATAACACCACTGCTCAACGATCGTTGGCCAGGTATACGTAAAGCTGTCACTCGAAGTGCACATTTATGCGGTGAACAAGAAGGGTTGTTAGAAGAGTTGCTGAGCTTTCATTTACACCAAGCTGTGCAAACCGATGGCAGTTTATTGATTACTGATAATATTAGTGCCCGTTTAGGAATGGCTTTGATTCGACAGTGGTTAAAACAACAAGCTGTGATTATGCCTTCACTGGCCCAGCTTGAACAAATTTGGTTTAACCTCGTACAGGCAAAAAATGATGCTAATCCGCAAGTGTGTTGGCAGCAATATCAATTACGTCGTTATCAACAGCAGTTGCATTTATTGCAACAATGGCCTGATATTAGTCATTGGCAGCAAACGTTGATCACCAATCAAGCATGTCAATTACCACAGGATCTCGGTCAGGTTTGTTTAAAAGAGACTCCCTCAGCAACTTTACGGCCTCCTAAAGCTGATGAATTAGTTTCAGTGAGATTTGATTACTCTGGCCCAGAAATAAAACCTCAAGGGCGCAGTGGTAAGCGCAAATTTAAAAAATTACTCCAAGAATATCAGGTGCCGAGTTGGTTGCGTCGGCGTACACCGATGTTATTTTATGGCGAGCAATTGGTTGCGATAGCTGGCGTGTTTGTGGTTGAAGAGTTTGTTGTCCCTGCGGCAACAACGACGGCAGTCCAGTTTGAATGGCAGCGTTCATAAGCGCTTAGTTGACTGGAATTACCTTTAGCTATTAGGCTGCAGATGTTAATTTTTTTAACATATGCAGCTATTAAATAAATATTTATTCAGATGGATATTCTTTTGTTGCTAAAATGTTCGATGCATATTATTGTACTAGTTCACTGATACATAGTAATGGCAATGAAGGATAGAATATGAGTAAACCATCGACACTTGGAGGTGCATGCATTATAGCGAGTGTATGCGTAGGCGCAGGTATGCTTGGATTACCAAGTGCTGGTGCTGGAGCATGGACATTATGGACAGTGCTTGCGATCTCAGTAACGATGGTAATGATGACATTATCTGGGTGGTTATTACTTGAAGCATTAAAGCATTATGAGTTTAAAGTTTCATTTAACACTATCACTAAAGATGTACTCAAAGGCAAAGTAAATGTAATCAATAACTTGTCATTGTATTTTGTTGGCGGTATTCTGCTTTATGCTTATATCTCTTCATCAGGTATGATTTTTGGCGGCTTACTTGATATCAATGCTAAATTGGCTTCGGTATTGTTTGTGATCGCTTCTTCTGTGTTTGTACTTCACTCAACCCGTGCCGTTGATCGCATTTCAGTTTTATTGATCTTATTTATGATCATCAGCTTTGTGATTGGCATTTCAGGCCTTGCTACCAATATCCAATTGCCTACTTTACTTGATAGTATCGATTCACAAGCTGACCTTTCTCCCTATGCACTGGCGATCTTGCCTGTTGCATTAACCTCTTTTGGGTATCATCACTCTGTAAGTACGATGCGTGATTATTACCGTGATGAAAATCGAGCTAAAAATGCCATTTTAGGCGGTACCTTAATAGCATTAACTTTTTATGTAATTTGGGTGGTATGTATTTTTGGTAATTTACCACGTACTCAATTTGGGCCGATTGTTGCAGCTGGTGGTAGTGTCGATGCTTTAATGACAGCTTTAGGTGGAGTGGTGAACTCTAACAGTGTTAAACAGGCACTTAATATTTTCTCAATTGCGGCAGTAGTGTCATCGTTCATAGGGGTTGGCTTAGGGGTATTTGATTACCTAGCTGATTTATTTGGTTTTGAAGACACTAAGCAAGGGCGTTTTAAAGCTTGGGGCGTTACTTTTATTCCACCATTAGTGTTTTCATTATTTGCTCCATTTGGTTTTGTGGCGGCAATTGGATTAGCAGGGGCTGCGGCAACGATTTGGACTTGCATTATTCCAGCATTATTAGCGAAAAAACTTCGACAACGTCAGCCTGAATTGCAAGGATTTGTGGTACCTGGCGGTAATGTTACTGTGTACGCTGTGATGATATTTGGCGTATTAACTGCTTGTTTTCATCTATTAGCGATGGCGGATGTATTGCCTATATTAAAAGGATAATTGAGTCGCTAAACAGAATAGATCTTGTTTAATGGACATAAAAAAACGGCACTATAAGTGCCGTTTTTATTTATCTGTTATTGATGAGTATCCATTAACGAAACTGTTGGACTTCAGGTAAGAAATCAAATCCGCCCGTTGCTAATTTTGCGATTAATTGGTCACGGTTGATATCAAAGAATTTGACTAGATCATCAAGAGTATTAAATTCATCGCGAATTTTCATATTGACAATACTCATCAGCATCACAGTGTCCATGGTTTCAAATTTTGATAAATCCATCTCTTAATCCTCGTGATCGCTAATCAGTAGGTTGGCCGCAGCAAAAGCAGCTTGCTCTCGTACAGCGAGTGGTAGCTCAGTATTAGCAGCAATATCATCCAAGGTTTTAATTGCACACTTGATCGCGGTTGGAATATAGCCTTGATCACCGCTGCCGATTTGGGAGTAAGTAATTCGAATTAACTCGCAGCATTGATAAACTTGCATGGTCTTTCCTTTGCTAAAAATATTCACATAAGATCACAATAGAATGATCTTACGTGAAGATACTTAGGCTGTTATTGGGCTAAATATTAGCATAGCGTTAATCGAGATAAAAAACGTTTGTGATTATTTAGCTATAAAAAAAGCCGCCATAATCGGCAGCTTTTTAAAATAACAGGATTTTTAATTAAGCCATTTTTTGCTTAAGAAAGTCCATGATATCAGCAGCAATAACTGCTTCTTTAGTACCAGTACGACGGTTCTTATATTCCATCTCACCGTTTTCAAGGCTACGATCACCAATCACGATAGTGTGAGGAATACCGATTAGTTCCATATCAGAGAACATGACGCCTGGACGTTCTTTACGATCATCAAATAATACTTCGATACCCATTGCAGTAAGATCAGCATATAGCTTTTCTGCTGCTTCTTGAACGCGCTCTGATTTGTGCATGTTCATTGGTACGATTGCAACTTGGAAAGGCGCTAGTGCGTCAGGCCAGATAATGCCGTATTTATCGTTGTTTTGTTCGATAGCTGAGGCTACCACACGCGATACACCGATACCGTAACAACCCATCTCTAGGATAGAGCTTTTACCGTTTGAATCTAGAACGCTACAGTTCATCTTATCAGAGTAGGTGGTACCTAACTGGAAGATATGACCCACTTCGATACCACGTTTTAGCATTAGCGTACCTTGACCACATGGGCTTGGATCGCCTTCTACTACGTTACGTAGATCATCAACGCGACCTAGCTCAACGTCACGACCCCAGTTTATACCGAAGTTGTGTTTGCCATCGATATTCGCACCCGCAGCAAAGTCACTCATTACCGCAACACTGTGGTCAACGATAATAGGCAGATCTAGACCAACAGGACCTAGAGAACCCGCGCCTGCACCGATCAGTTCACGCATTTGTTCTTCGGTAGCCATCTCTAATGGAGAAGCAACTTCTGCCAGGTTTTCGGCTTTGATTTCGTTAAGCTCGTGATCACCACGAATGATTAATGCCACGATAGGCGCATCGATTTCATCAGACGCTTTAACGAATAGTGTCTTAACTGTTTTCTCGATAGCAATACCGTGTTGCTCAACTAATTCAGCGATAGTTTTCGCATTTGGTGTATCAACAACAGTCATTGCTTGCGTTGGCTCTGCACGCTCAACAGCTGGTGCAATTGCTTCGGCTTTTTCGATGTTAGCAGCGTAATCAGATTCAGTAGAGAATGCGATTAAATCTTCGCCACTTTCTGCTAGTACGTGGAACTCTTGCGAGCCATTACCACCGATAGCACCTGAGTCTGCTAATACTGGACGGTATTCAAGACCCATACGATCGAAGGCTTTACAGTAAGCTGCGTGCATTGTATCGAAAGACTTTTGTAAGCCGTCTTTATCGATATCAAAGCTGTAAGCATCCATCATGCAGAATTCACGTGCACGCATTACGCCAAAGCGAGGGCGGCGTTCATCGCGGAATTTAGTCTGGATTTGGTACAGGTTTAGCGGAAGTTGCTTGTAAGAGCTTACTTCGTTACGCACAAGGCTAGTGATAACCTCTTCTGCTGTAGGGCTAAGTACAAACGGACGCATATGACGGTCAGTAAAGCGCAGTAGTTCAGGCCCCATTTTTTCAGAGCGGCCTGTCTCTTCCCATAGTTCAAACGGTTGAACAACGGGCATCAACGTTTCGATTGCGCCCGCATTATCGATTTCTTGGCGAACGATGTTTTCGACTTTACGCAGAACACGTAGACCGGTAGGTAGCCAGGTGTATAGACCTGAGGCCAACTTACGGATCATACCTGCACGTAGCATTAGTTGATGACTAATGACTTCTGCGTCGTTTGGCGTCTCCTTCAGGGTAGAAAGAAGATATTTACTGGTACGCATTGATGGTATCCGTTATTGATAAAAGGAAAGAGAAGGAACTGATGTTCCACCCGTCAGTTTGATGACGATAGTCCGTTATATTACCAGCCTCGGCGCTATTCGCCAAAGATAACTGCATTGGAGCGATTATTGAACAAGAGGATCGATACTAATGACGCTAATGATAGGTTCTGTAACTGTAAACTGAACATTAAAATCAAATAAATTTACAGCATAGTGTTTGGTGTCTGTTTTACCTTTTTTATACGCAGGACGTGGATCTTGAGCTAGCACTTCAGTAATAACGGCCCGATGATAATCGGCTTGTTTACCGACTAATTGTTGTTGTGCCTGTGGTGTAAATTGTACTTCTAGCGTCGATGGTTGGCTGGTAGCAAATCCACCTAACGCATCAGGCAAGCTGTCGGAGTAGGGAATATAAGGTTTAATATCAATAATTGGGGTGCCATCAACCAGATCTGCTCCGGCAATATCAATAATGACTTGGCCGTTGTGATGACGAACGCCTTGCAACTTAACGGCTGACATGCCGATACCATTGGGACGAAAAGTAGCACGACTGGCAAATACACCAATGCGTTCATTACCACCAAGGCGAGGTGGACGTACCGTCGGCCGCCAACCTGCGTCTAAGTTTTGATCAAATAAAAACAGTAACCATACGTGGCTAAATTGTTCAATGCCTCGTACTGCGTCTAATGAATTAGCTTGATCTTGTAAAACAACTTCACAGCGAGCGCTAGGCACTAATCCTGGTTGACGAGGAACCGCGAATTTTTCTTTATAAGGAGAGTGAATAATACCGATAGGTTCAATGCTATAAGCCATCAAATTAAGCCAATTATAAGCTGAAAATAATCCTATAATATAACATAAAAAAAAGAGCAGGCGATGAGGCCTACTCTTGATGGCAGTATAGCTAATCGTTGTGATTACCAGCCTTTAACGGCACCGCCATTGAAGATGGTTTGGGCTGAATTATAGACATCGTCTGATTGGTAAGCCTGAATGAACTTTTGGACATTTTCAGCTTTGACGTTGTCTTCACGCGCCACGATAATATTGACATAAGGTGATTGTTTATCTTCAACAAACACGCCGTCTTTTTCTGGGGTTAGATTTAAGCTACTCGCATAAGTAGTATTAATAATCGCTAAGGCAACATCATCTAATGAACGCGGCAGTTGTGCTGCTTCTAATTCAACGATTTTGAGGTTTTTAGGATTGTTAACAATATCTAATACCGTTGCCGTCAAACCCGCATCTGGTTTGAGAGTAATTAAACCTTGTTGCTGTAATAATAATAATGAACGGCCAAGGTTAGTCGGATCATTGGGAACCGAAATTTGATCGCCATCTTTTAATTCATCAACCGATTTAATTTTATTCGAGTAGCCTGCAATAGGGTAAACGAAGGTATTTCCAGCAATCGCAAATTTATAACCACGATCTTTAATTTGCTGCTCAAGATAAGGTTTGTGTTGAAAAGCGTTAGCGTCAATAGAGCCTTCAGCTAGTGCAGCATTGGGTGACACGTAATCAGTAAAAGTGACTAATTCAACATCAAGTCCATATTTATCTTTGGCTTGTTTAGCTGCAACTTCTGCAACTTGTTCTTCTGCGCCAGCCATAACGCCAATTTTCACTTTATTGTTATCAACAACGGGTGCTTCTTGATCACTACAACCCGTCAGCGTGATAGCAGCAGCGACGCCAGCAATGGCAAAAAGATGTTTAAGATTGAACGCCATAGTATTTCTCCTTAAATGGGCTTTCCATAATGATGTAATTATAAATAACGACTTGCGTTATTAGCGATGATCAACACGTTTAACTAAGTGATCACCAATAGATTGAATAAGTTGTACTAAAATAACTAACATGATGACGGTGATTGCCATAACTGTGCCATCAAAGCGTTGATAGCCATAACGAATACCGACATCGCCTAAACCGCCGCCACCAACAGTGCCTGCCATTGCGGAGTAACTGATTAAGGTTACTAAGGTAATAGTGACAGCATTAATAATTCCAGGTAGTGCCTCTGGTAGCAGTACTTTGGTAATGATCTGCATTGGGGTAGCGCCCATTGCTTGTGCTGCTTCAATTAATCCCGCAGGAATTTCTAGTAATGCTCCTTCAACGAGACGAGCAATAAAAGGAATCGCCCCCACCGTCAGTGGCACAATAGCAGCAGCTGTTCCGATTGAACTGCCAACTACAAACCGAGTAAAAGGAATAATCGCGACTAATAAAATAATGAAAGGGATCGAACGGCCGATATTGACCACAATGCCAAGTACTTTATTTAAAATTGGGTTTTGCCATAAACCATTTTTCTTAGTTAGGTGCAGTGCAACGCCAAGTGGAATACCGATGAGAAAACCAATCAAACCTGAAACTAACACCATGGTTAATGTTTGTCCCAGCGCATCGATAAGTAATTCAGTGAGGCGTTGATTGCTCTGCCACCATGTTGTTATTGAATCAAGCGACATAACCTAGCACCTCAACATTTAATTTATGATCACGTAAAAAAGAAATGGCATCATCAATAGCGGTTTGAGTACCAAAGAACTCCGCTAGCATCAGCCCAAATTTAACCCCGCCAGCATAATCCATATCAGAACTTAGAATACTGATGTCTAGATTAAACTCACGTGCCACTTGGCTAATTAAAGGCGCATCAACAGAGTCACCAGTAAATTCGAGTCGAATTAATGGGTAGCTTCCTTTTATAGGAGTTGGGGTCATGCGTAATTGATAATCTTCAGGGATAGATAAATCTAATGTTGAGCGAATAAATGCTTTCGCTAATTCTGTTTTAGGGTGTGCAAAAATATCGCCGACTAGGCCTTGTTCAACCAACTCACCATCACCGATGATTGCAACTTGATGACAAATACGTTTAACCACATCCATTTCATGAGTGATTAATAAAATAGTTAAATTAAGTTGCTGATTAATTTTACGTAATAAAGTTAGGATTGATTGTGTTGTTGCTGGATCGAGGGCGCTGGTGGCCTCATCACATAGGAGTACTTTTGGATCAGAAGCTAAAGCGCGTGCAATAGCCACCCGTTGTTTTTGACCACCACTTAAATTTGAAGGGTAACTATTACGTTTATCTTCTAAACCTACGAGTGATAGCAATTCAGTCACTTTAGTCTTTATTGCTTGTTCTGAAGCGCCAGCAAGTTCTAACGGTAATGCAATATTGGCAAATACGGTGCGAGACGAGAGTAAATTAAAATGTTGGAAAATCATGCCAATTTTACGACGAGCTAAGGTTAAGTCTCTGGATGCTAGCTGTGTTAAATCAATACCATCAACGATGACATTACCTGAGGTTGGCTTTTCTAATAAATTCACACAACGGATTAGGGTGCTTTTCCCTGCTCCTGATGAACCAATCACGCCAAAAATCGTTCCTTGTTCAATGGTGAGATTAATATCTTTTAGCGCATTTATCGCTTTCTCACCTTGATAGAACACTTTGTTGACTTGCTTTATTTCTATCATTGAACTTCCTGATTCTTAGATGAAATGATTATATGAAAGTGATGTTATATTGCATTTATTGTTAAATATTGGTTATTGTAGTTAAATCATCTTAACCACTGTTAAACTGATGCTATGGTGAATCGGTTTTTAAGTCAATAGCTATTTTTACGTCTAGACGTCTAAATGGATATTGTGATTTATAATATCGTCTGCCGTCATCATGATCATCTTCACAAGCGTGATAACTAATACTTTTCGATGTCAACTCGTGACATAATCAGCATAATATCTAATTTTTGAGGGCTTTCTTGTGGCCAAACCTGCTGTCTTTATTGATCGTGATGGCGTAATAAACGTTGATCGTGGCTATGTACATACTGTTGATGATTTTGAATACATTGATGGTGTTTTTGGTGCATGTAAAAAATTCAAAGAAATGGGTTACTTACTTGTTTTAGTCACTAATCAATCAGGCATTGCTCGTGGTTTCTTTAGTGAAGACGAGTTTATTACTTTGACGGAATGGATGGATTGGAATTTCGAAGATCAAGGTATTGAACTTGATGGTATTTATTATTGCCCACACCATGCAACAGAGGGTAAGGGTGAATATTTACAAGATTGTGATTGCCGTAAACCTAATCCAGGTATGTTGCTATCAGCTGAGAGTCATTTAGATATTGATATGTCAAAATCTGTGATGATTGGCGATAAAGCGGATGACATGAAAGCAGCAATAGCTGCTGGTGTCGCTTTAAAAGTATTAGTACGTACAGGTAAAGCTATTACTGAAGAAGGTGAAGCTTTAGCTGATGCTGTTTTTGACGGCATTAAAAATGTTCCAATATGGCTAGCAGAACAAGCATAATTGTAATGCTATATAAAGAGCAGTAGTTATACTGCTGCTCCTATAATTGTAGCTATAGCTAATAATAAAGCTTATCAGTAAGACTGATAATTTATTAAGGCTACTATATAGTGTACAACTCGCTACGACTACAATCTTCCCACTTTAGTTTTACCTTCAAAATCACCACTTAAATACTATTGATCTTTTTAGATTGAGTCATTAATCCGTAAATTTAAATATAATGATGTTTAATAGTTAACTATTTTCACTGGTAGTGAAGCAATCCGCTCATCAATTATTGCTAAGCATGGTTGAAAAATAGATAAAACAACCATAGTTGCTTTAAAAGTAATCAGTTGATTGTGTGGGTGTAAAAAAACTATTGTCAGCATCAAAAATCTCCCTATAATGCGACCTCACTGACACGGACAACGGCGCAAGCGGTTACCGAAAGTCAGTACGTTCTTTAACAATTTGACCATGCAATCTGTGTGGGCACTCACTGAATAGTTAAGTCGAAAGATTTATCAATAAACTGAGTGACCAAAACAAAATGACCCAATCTATTTATAGAGACGATTATTTTGGCACAGTTATTTAATTATCATTTTTTAAATGATAAAAAGCTTTAAAATTACATTCTTTATTTATAAAGAATTGGTATTAAAGTCAGTATTTATTGAGCCGTTTCGAAAGAAACAACAAAACTTTAATTGAAGAGTTTGATCATGGCTCAGATTGAACGCTGGCGGCAGGCCTAACACATGCAAGTCGAGCGGTAACAGAAAAGAAGCTTGCTTCTTTTGCTGACGAGCGGCGGACGGGTGAGTAATGCCTGGGAATATACCCTGATGTTGGGGGATAACTATTGGAAACGATAGCTAATACCGCATAATCTCTTCGGAGCAAAGAGGGGGACCTTCGGGCCTCTCGCGTCAGGATTAGCCCAGGTGGGATTAGCTAGTTGGTGGGGTAATGGCTCACCAAGGCGACGATCCCTAGCTGGTCTGAGAGGATGATCAGCCACACTGGAACTGAGACACGGTCCAGACTCCTACGGGAGGCAGCAGTGGGGAATATTGCACAATGGGGGAAACCCTGATGCAGCCATGCCGCGTGTATGAAGAAGGCCTTCGGGTTGTAAAGTACTTTCAGTTGTGAGGAAGGCGTTGGAGTTAATAGCTTTAGCGTTTGACGTTAGCAACAGAAGAAGCACCGGCTAACTCCGTGCCAGCAGCCGCGGTAATACGGAGGGTGCGAGCGTTAATCGGAATTACTGGGCGTAAAGCGCATGCAGGCGGTCTGTTAAGCAAGATGTGAAAGCCCGGGGCTCAACCTCGGAACAGCATTTTGAACTGGCAGACTAGAGTCTTGTAGAGGGGGGTAGAATTTCAGGTGTAGCGGTGAAATGCGTAGAGATCTGAAGGAATACCGGTGGCGAAGGCGGCCCCCTGGACAAAGACTGACGCTCAGATGCGAAAGCGTGGGGAGCAAACAGGATTAGATACCCTGGTAGTCCACGCCGTAAACGATGTCTACTTGAAGGTTGTGGCCTTGAGCCGTGGCTTTCGGAGCTAACGCGTTAAGTAGACCGCCTGGGGAGTACGGTCGCAAGATTAAAACTCAAATGAATTGACGGGGGCCCGCACAAGCGGTGGAGCATGTGGTTTAATTCGATGCAACGCGAAGAACCTTACCTACTCTTGACATCCAGAGAATTCGCTAGAGATAGCTTAGTGCCTTCGGGAACTCTGAGACAGGTGCTGCATGGCTGTCGTCAGCTCGTGTTGTGAAATGTTGGGTTAAGTCCCGCAACGAGCGCAACCCTTATCCTTGTTTGCCAGCACGTAATGGTGGGAACTCCAGGGAGACTGCCGGTGATAAACCGGAGGAAGGTGGGGACGACGTCAAGTCATCATGGCCCTTACGAGTAGGGCTACACACGTGCTACAATGGCGTATACAGAGGGCTGCAAGCTAGCGATAGTGAGCGAATCCCACAAAGTACGTCGTAGTCCGGATTGGAGTCTGCAACTCGACTCCATGAAGTCGGAATCGCTAGTAATCGTGAATCAGAATGTCACGGTGAATACGTTCCCGGGCCTTGTACACACCGCCCGTCACACCATGGGAGTGGGCTGCACCAGAAGTAGATAGCTTAACCTTCGGGAGGGCGTTTACCACGGTGTGGTTCATGACTGGGGTGAAGTCGTAACAAGGTAGCCCTAGGGGAACCTGGGGCTGGATCACCTCCTTACCTAAAGACTTATGCTGTTTTATGCAGTGTCCACACAGATTGCTTGGTCGAAATGTAGAACGTAAAAAGACTTGGGTCTGTAGCTCAGGTGGTTAGAGCGCACCCCTGATAAGGGTGAGGTCGGTGGTTCGAGTCCACTCAGACCCACCACTTTTTCTCCCAGAAAAAGTGGCGGTAAAGTCTTTTACATCGTTGGGGTTATAGCTCAGCTGGGAGAGCGCCTGCCTTGCACGCAGGAGGTCTGCGGTTCGATCCCGCATAGCTCCACCACTCTTTAAACGCACTTCTCTTGAAAGACAGAGAGTTTAGTGTTTTTAAAAAGTGGTTATCTAACGATGATTACATGTTCTTTAACAATCTGGAAAGCTGACTAGTAAATTCAATCGAAAGATTGATTTTAAAAAATGTTTTTATCTTCGGATAAAAACGAGTTCTCAAAACATACACATTCAAGTGTCTGTGTTTGGTTTCACTTTTTAAAGTGAAGACAAATAAATGAGTCCGGCGAAAAACCAATGTTTAATATTTTCTTGATCGGATTATTAAACGCAAACCTTGGTTGTTTGAACATACAAGACCTCTTGGGGTTGTATGGTTAAGTGACTAAGCGTACACGGTGGATGCCTTGGCAGTCAGAGGCGATGAAGGACGTATTAACTTGCGATAAGCCCAGATTAGGCAGTAAAAGCCACTTGAGTCTGGGATTTCCGAATGGGGAAACCCACTAGCATAAGCTAGTATCATTAACTGAATACATAGGTTAATGAAGCGAACCGGGGGAACTGAAACATCTAAGTACCCCGAGGAAGAGAAATCAACCGAGATTCCGGTAGTAGCGGCGAGCGAAACCGGATTAGCCCTTAAGCTAGTTCTGCGTTAGGTGAAGGTTCTGGAAAGGACCGCGATACAGGGTGATAGCCCCGTAACCAAAAATGCAGTCTTAGTGAAATCGAGTAGGACGGGACACGTGATATCCTGTTTGAACATGGGGGGACCATCCTCCAAGGCTAAATACTCCTGACTGACCGATAGTGAACCAGTACCGTGAGGGAAAGGCGAAAAGAACCCCTGTGAGGGGAGTGAAATAGAACCTGAAACCGTGTACGTACAAGCAGTAGGAGCCCACTTGTTGGGTGACTGCGTACCTTTTGTATAATGGGTCAGCGACTTAATTTTAGTAGCAAGGTTAACCGTTTAGGGGAGCCGTAGGGAAACCGAGTCTTAACTGGGCGTCATAGTTGCTAGGATTAGACCCGAAACCGAGTGATCTAGCCATGGGCAGGTTGAAGGTGAGGTAACACTTACTGGAGGACCGAACCGACTAATGTTGAAAAATTAGCGGATGACTTGTGGCTAGGGGTGAAAGGCCAATCAAACTCGGAGATAGCTGGTTCTCCCCGAAAGCTATTTAGGTAGCGCCTCGGACGAATACTACTGGGGGTAGAGCACTGTTAAGGCTAGGGGGTCATCCCGACTTACCAACCCTTTGCAAACTCCGAATACCAGTAAGTACTATCCGGGAGACACACGGCGGGTGCTAACGTCCGTCGTGAAGAGGGAAACAACCCAGACCGCCAGCTAAGGTCCCAAAGTTATAGCTAAGTGGGAAACGATGTGGGAAGGCTCAGACAGCCAGGATGTTGGCTTAGAAGCAGCCATCATTTAAAGAAAGCGTAATAGCTCACTGGTCGAGTCGGCCTGCGCGGAAGATTTAACGGGGCTAAGCTATACACCGAAGCTGCGGCAATGTGAATTTATTCACATTGGGTAGGGGAGCGTTCTGTAAGCCGTTGAAGGTGCATTGTAAAGTGTGCTGGAGGTATCAGAAGTGCGAATGCTGACATGAGTAACGATAAAGGGAGTGAAAAACTCCCTCGCCGGAAGATCAAGGGTTCCTGTCCAACGTTAATCGGGGCAGGGTAAGTCGACCCCTAAGGCGAGGCCGAAAGGCGTAGTCGATGGGAAACGGGTTAATATTCCCGTACTTCTTATAATTGCGATGGAGGGACGGAGAAGGCTAGGTGAGCCTGGCGACGGTTGTCCAGGTCCAAGTATGTAGGCTGATGGTTTAGGCAAATCCGGACCATCTTAAGGCTGAGATACGATGTCGAGCTACTACGGTAGTGAAGTCATTGATGCCATGCTTCCGGGAAAAGCTTCTAAGCTTCAGATTATAAGAAATCGTACCCCAAACCGACACAGGTGATCAGGTAGAGAATACCAAGGCGCTTGAGAGAACTCGGGTGAAGGAACTAGGCAAAATGGTACCGTAACTTCGGGAGAAGGTACGCTCCTAGCGGTGATGAGACTTGCTCTCTAAGCTGCCGGGAGTCGCAGATACCAGGTGGCTGCAACTGTTTATTAAAAACACAGCACTGTGCAAAATCGAAAGATGACGTATACGGTGTGACGCCTGCCCGGTGCCGGAAGGTTAATTGATGGGGTTAGACTTCGGTCGAAGCTCTTGATCGAAGCCCCGGTAAACGGCGGCCGTAACTATAACGGTCCTAAGGTAGCGAAATTCCTTGTCGGGTAAGTTCCGACCTGCACGAATGGCGTAATGATGGCCACGCTGTCTCCACCCGAGACTCAGTGAAATTGAAATCGCAGTGAAGATGCTGTGTACCCGCGGCTAGACGGAAAGACCCCGTGAACCTTTACTATAGCTTGGCACTGAACATTGACCCTACATGTGTAGGATAGGTGGGAGACGTTGAAGCAACCGCGCCAGTGGTTGTGGAGTCAATCTTGAAATACCACCCTTGTATGCTTGATGTTCTAACGTTGGCCCCTTATCGGGGTTACGGACAGTGCCTGGTGGGTAGTTTGACTGGGGCGGTCTCCTCCCAAAGAGTAACGGAGGAGCACGAAGGTGGGCTAATCACGGTCGGACATCGTGAGGTTAGTGCAATGGCATAAGCCCGCTTGACTGCGAGAATGACAATTCGAGCAGGTGCGAAAGCAGGTCATAGTGATCCGGTGGTTCTGAATGGAAGGGCCATCGCTCAACGGATAAAAGGTACTCCGGGGATAACAGGCTGATACCGCCCAAGAGTTCATATCGACGGCGGTGTTTGGCACCTCGATGTCGGCTCATCACATCCTGGGGCTGAAGTCGGTCCCAAGGGTATGGCTGTTCGCCATTTAAAGTGGTACGCGAGCTGGGTTTAGAACGTCGTGAGACAGTTCGGTCCCTATCTGCCGTGGGCGTTGGATGATTGAGAGGGGCTGCTCCTAGTACGAGAGGACCGGAGTGGACGAACCGCTGGTGTTCGGGTTGTATCGCCAGATGCATTGCCCGGTAGCTAAGTTCGGAATCGATAACCGCTGAAAGCATCTAAGCGGGAAGCGAGCCTCAAGATGAGTCATCCCTAGACCTTTAAGGTCTCTAAAGGGTTGTTGAAGACTACAACGTTGATAGGTCAGGTGTGTAAGTGCTGCGAGGCATTGAGCTAACTGATACTAATTGCCCGTGAGGCTTAACCATACAACACCTAAGGGGTTTTTCTTCTCTAAGAGAAGAGACGGACTCTACAAATGCTTGAATGCGTGTTGAGAACAACTAGTTAGATTTTCCCAGATTGCTATTTATTGCCATAAGGCGATAAATAAAACAGAATTTGCTTGGCGACCATAGCGTTATGGACCCACCTGATCCCTTGCCGAACTCAGTAGTGAAACGTAATAGCGCCGATGGTAGTGTGGGGTCTCCCCATGTGAGAGTAGGACATCGCCAGGCTTCAAATTGCTTAAATGCTGAATAGACACTGCGGAGTGGTAGTTCAGTTGGTTAGAATACCGGCCTGTCACGCCGGGGGTCGCGGGTTCGAGTCCCGTCCACTCCGCCATTACTAAAGACATAGTTAAGTCTTTAAAATAACTACAGGGGTGTAGCTCCAACTGGCAGAGCAGCGGATTCCAAATCCGCGTGTTGGGAGTTCGAATCTCTCCACCCCTGCCATCTTCAAGAAAGCCTCGACAGCAATGTCGGGGCTTTTTTACGTCTGTATCATTATGATAGAGCTCAAACTGGCAGCGCAGCAGCTTCCGCCATACCGAAAATCAGCGCGTGTTGGGAGTTCGAATCTCTCCACCCCTGCCATCTTCAAGAAAGCCTCGACAGCAATGTCGGGGCTTTTTTACGTCTGTATCATTGTGATAGATAGGGTGTAGCTTCAACTGGCAGCGCCGCGGATTCAGCGATACCGAAAATCAGCGCCTGTTGGGCGTTTGAAACTTGTAACCCTTGCCATCTTCAAGAAAGCCTCGACAGTAATGTGAGGATTTTTTACATCTGTATCATTGTGATAGATAGGGGGTAGCTTCAACTGGCAGCGCAGCGGATTCAGTGATACCGAAAATCAGCGCGTGTTGGAAGTTCGAATCTTTCCACCCCTGCCATCTTCAAGAAAGCCTCGACAGTAATGTCGGGGCTTTTTTACATCTGTATCATTGTGATAGATCGGTGTAGCTTCAACTGGCAGCGCAGCAGATTCAGCGATATCGAAAATCAGCGCGTGTTGGAAGCTTGAATCTCGTTATCTTAGCCATCTTCAAGAAAGTCTCGACAGTAATGTGAGGATTTTTTACATCTGTATCATTGTGATGGATTTTAGTTAAAGGCATCCTGAGCAATAACATCTGCAGCTTTCTCACTTAACATATAAATAGCGATTGTAGGAAAGAAACCTGGAATATTAGGGAAAACACTGGCATCCACGACACGGAGTCCATCGGTACCATAGACTTTAAAATTACTATCTAATACAGCCATTGGATCATCGATAGATCCAATTTTTGCGGTACAAGAAGCGTGATGTCCCCATGATTCATTCATAATAAAATTCTGAATTTCTCGATCGGTATTAATATGGTTTCCTGGCCATACTTCTTTATGAAAGACCTTATTAAAGGTTGCTTTAGTTGAGTAGCGTGCAGTTTTTCTTATTAATTTTACCCCTTTCATTATTGCTTCAAGATCATCGTAATGCTCATTACTAGGCGTTACACCAGCTTGAGGATCGCCAAAATATTTAAAATTGATGATTGGTGTATCTAGAGGATCTGCACTTCTTAGTGATACGACGCCTCGATTGTTACTATGGCCTTTTAATAGTAACCAAGTGTATTGGTTGTCTGGATCAAAAGTATCTTCGCTGTAGCCTGGGTAGTAACCTTTGAATGTTCCTCCAATAGCAAATATATATAAATCTGGATCTAATTGATTAATTTCATTAGTTATCGCTTTTTTATTACCGTGTAAATCATAGCGTTGGGATTTCGTTACCATACTGATTAGTGCGCCTGGTTGTGTATAGACTCCTTTTTGTTGATTTTCCCAATCATGATGACAGTTATCCTTATTGTATGGGTCAAAATTACAGTTTGTTAAAGCCGGGAAGTTTTTAGGTCCAAAATCAAAAATCCAAAAGCGATGTCTTTTTTCAAAAACTAAAGGTATTTCGTAACGATCTTGAAGGTTTTTTCCTACTCCCGGTAGATTGACGTTGACAGTAATACCATGTTTTTGGAGTTCTTTTTTGTCTCCAATACCTGATAGCATCAGTAGTTGTGGGGTGTTAAATGCCCCTGCGGATAAAATAACTTCTTTGCTCGCTCTATAGTAGGTTGGGGTTGGAGCAATGCTAGCTGCGGAGTTTCGATCTGCTCGATATAAATGTGCGCCATGTAAAACTTCGATACCTTCAGCTTTTGGAAGTGTATTGTGGTGTTTAACCATGACGACTTTCGTTGCTAATGTATGCGTTTTTAGCGTTAGTGGGTATCCAGCTTCAATAGTAGAAGTAATGCGACCAGCCACTCCAGAACGACGTCCTTGTTCATCAACGGCAACGGGCACTTGATATAAACCTTCGGGTTCATTGTCGCTACGGAGTTTATTTATATCTTTAAATGGAAATAAAAAACTAGGATGATCTGCTTGTCCGCGATCCGCTTGTTTTACGGCTCCAGCAAAAATATCTAAATAACTAAATTTGACCGCAGGAGAAAGAGGAGAATATAACTGCCCATTTTTATTTGGTGCTAAGAGGGCATTATGATTGATAGGTTGCCAACCTTGACGTCCATGACCTGTGGATTCATTTTTACCATAAAGGTTACGTTCAACTTTAGTGAGATAGTGTCGCATATTACTTGCAGACCAAGAGTCATCACCAGTCATTTTGGCGATATTATCCCAATCACTGTTGTGTGGGATAACCGAAATCATGGCATTGACGGCAGTTGAGCCACCGATAGTTGATCCTCGAGGGTAAAAAATGCCGGTTGAGTTATCTGGGCATCCTGATTTTTGCGGACAATGTTTACTATCTAATTTATTTCGGTTGGGATCACTATAATGATTGATGAAATATTGCCACGATAGTCTTGGATGCTCACTGGCTTTAACATGCAGAGCGGGGGCGTCCATCAAATCTTTGTCTGCAGGATTGAGATCTCCAGCTTCAACCAGTAGTACTTTAAATCCTCGCTCAGCTAAGCTTGAAGCCAATGGACCACCACCGGCTCCTGCACCAACAACGATATAATCATAAACCGCTTTATAATTTTCAGCATGAGCCATAACTGATATCGGTAGTAATAGCCCTGTTATTAATAACTTAGCTATTATTATCAATGTTTTTTTGAATAGTAATATTAAAGATTTTATTGATAACATATTGAAATACCTAAATTCTTGTGATGGTTAAGAAAAAAAGGTCATATGTATAATGTCTAATTAATATAGGTATAAATATAGTTGTTAATATCGATTTCATCAATTACATCGGTGTGAGTTAAGGCTGATGTAATAATTGGCATAATAAAAACTCGAGATCGAATCATATTAAGTGGTAATGTAGTCGCGTAACTAGTCATTTATCGGGAGTTTTTATGCCACACCTTCGCTTTCGTGCTATTGCATTTGATACAGTAAAGCAGCTATCAACAAAATTGGTTGATGATTTACAGCCTTTAATGGCTTGCCCTCGTGAAGATTTTACCGTTGAGCATATTCCTGCATCATTTATATTTGACGGGGAAGTGTCAGATGCTTACCCCTTTGTTGAAGTCTTTTGGTTTGATCGTGGACAACAAACCCAAGATCTCGTTGCTGATACAATTACTGCGGTCGTTAGAGCAGCAGTTGAAGATCCACAGCAAGATGTCGCTGTTATTTTTACCGCGCTGACACCTTCTGCTTATTATGATAATGGTAAACATTATTAAGCCATCTCTATTCTTATACTGATGTTGTTATTTCTAATTTTACGATGATATCAGCCCATTAACGTAATGGGCTGAGTTGTCTTTGTAGGCTGGTATTATGGCGCGTAGAACAAAAACAAAAGTGGTTGCTGGCTTAGGGGTCGTAGCAGGCGCATTGGGCCTAGGAGCATTTAATTCTTCATTTGATGTCTCGATGCAACCTGAAGTTACTAACGAAGTGTTTGCACCTCACTTTAGCTATCATTGTATTGAAAGTGAAATTGCGCCACCACTTGATAATAATGGCATGTTGACAGTAGCTGTATGGAATATTTATAAGCAGCAACGACCAAATTGGCGTTCAGCATTAGCATCATTTACTCAAAAAAGTGATTTAGTATTATTACAAGAGGCAAGTTTAAATACTGAGTTACAAACCTATCTAGATAGCAGTCATTGGCAAGTTAGGATGGCGAATGCGTTTCGATTTCTTGATACTCCAGCTGGAGTCATGAATTTATCGCGAGTATCATCGCGTCAAACCTGCGCTTATCTTGCCATGGAGCCGTGGTTACGGTTGCCTAAATCAGCATTACTGTCACAATTTTCATTGTCCGATGGACAAACATTAGCCGTGGTTAATCTACATGGTGTTAATTTTGCGATTGGCTTAAATGAATATAGACAGCAATTGGATAGCTTAAAAGCGGTCTTAGAGTTGCATCAAGGACCGATTATATTAGCTGGTGACTTTAATACATGGCGTAAAGCGCGGATTAAAGTTGTACGAGCTTTTGCACATTCGTTGGGATTAAAAGAAGTGCATTATCATAATGACCAGCGAGTTAGGGTATTAGGTAAACCATTAGATCACCTTTATTACCGCGATTTACGCTTGGTAACAGCAGAAGCACCTAAAACAGATGCTTCTGATCATAATCCATTATTAGCGACGTTTAAGTTAGTGCCACCGATAGTTCATTAAGCTGAAATAATCAGTAATGGCCATACAATAATGGTCAGTACCCAAGGGAGTACCGCAACAATGATTGCTTTGGCGCGATCGAGATCTGTCCATGCACTTACTGCTGCGTAGGTTAAAGCGATGTACCATGGCGCTAATAACGGCATGGTTGTCGCGATTGCTGCCCAGCGATTATTCATTGGTAATTTTAACAAACCATTAAAACTGTTTAAATCAGCGGCATTAGGCAGAATATTATTATGGTTGAAAACAATATTAATATAGCTAGCAATGTCACCAATAAAAGATGGCAGCATAATAAAGCAGGCCGCAGCAAGCCATTTACCATAGCTGTGTTGATGCTGACTACCTTTGGTTGCTAATTTTAACCATAAAGCCAGTACAAAAATCACTACAGTGCGGCCAGTGATATCGCTAAATACCTCACCAGCAAGTAGCACTTCTCGTGTTAGCCATGACTGTTGTACATTTTCCCCAATATCGCCTAACTGAGCTTGAATTGCTTGTTGTAGCCATGGCATATCGACATGATTAAAGTAACCTCCCCAGACAATGAAGGAGCCTAAAATAATCATCAAGTAGGGTAAAATTGCCCACTTGGGACGCTCATAGATCGCGGCAAAGCATTCTATCGGTGAGCGAAAGAGATCGATGATAGCGATGACTGGGTTTTTTGATGGTGTCATGCTTTAACCTTACGATTATCAATAATTAATTTTAGCTGTTGGCCTTGCTTAATGTATTTGCTGTTAGCCAAATTATTCCATTTTTTGATTTCAGCGACAGAGACATCATAACGCTGCGCGATAACACTTAAACTATCACCACTGCGAATTGTGTAACTGATCGTTTTGCGACCCGCTGTGGTTTTTTTAGCTACGGCAGTTGTTGATACTTTTAATCGTTGGCCTTTTTGCAGTACTGCATTTTTACTCAGGCGGTTAAGTTGCTTGAGTTTGGTGATACTGGTTTTATGATTGCGTGCGATACTCCATAGGCTATCACCTGACTGGACAACATAATGTTGCGCTTCTACCTTGATAGCGGCACGGTGTTGACGATTAACTAATGAAATAGGTGACGTTGGAATTGTCAGTGACTGTCCAATACGAAGATTAGTCGTTTTGAGTTTATTTATCTTTTGAATCGCTTTAATATTGCTGTGGTAACGCTCAGCGATTAATCCTAGGCTTTCACCTGCTTTTACGCGGTGATGGTGGGTAACCATGCTTGCATTACGATTCTGGGCTAATTCACGCTTAAAACGTTTAACTTTATCGATTGGTAATAATAGCTGATTAAGCCCATTCGGTGCGGTTACACCACGGCGGTATGCTGGATTAAGATCTTTAAGCTCACTGATACTGATACCTGCAAATTTTGCAGCAATCGTAAGATCCATTTGTACGCCAGGTTTAACAATTTCGATAACGGGCTTGTTACTAATTGGAGCAAGGTGAAAACCATACTTTTTCGGGTGCATGATAATATCAGCAACGGCATAAAGTTTAGGTACATAACTGCTGGTTTCTTTCGGTAAGTCTAGCGCCCAATAATCAGTGGGTTTTCCTGCCGCGCGGTTTTTACGAATGGCACTAAAAACACGTCCTTCACCAGTGTTATAAGCGGCTAGTGCTTGTTGCCAGTTGCCATCAAATTTATTATTTAAGTATTCAAGTAAATTAAGCGCGGCAGTGGTTGATTTAACCACATCACGGCGACCGTCATACCAGCTATTTTGTTTTAAGCCAAAACGACGTCCAGTATCTGGAATAATTTGCCATAGGCCAGCCGCTGCCATACTTGAATAAGCATGGGGATCAAATGAACTTTCTACTATCGGTAATAAGGCTAATTCAAGTGGCATGCCTCGTTTTTCGACTTGCTCTGTGATGTAATATAAGAACGGTTGAGCGCGTTGGGCTATGATTTCAAGATTACGCGGATTATCTAGATACCAGTTACGGTAGTATTGTACGCGTTTGTTATTAGGGATCTTGGTCTTAATCTGCATCGCAATGCGATCCCATACATCCTGTTGTTGTTGTGGTGTCAGTTTAGCGACCACAGGCAGTGGTTTTTTGACAATAGGTGCCACAGGTACAACAGAAGTATTAGTAGGTTGCTCAACGACAGTATTTTGTTGGTTAGTATCGACCTGTGTTGTCTCTTTGGTAGTTTGACAACCTGCGATAACAAGTACACTTGCTAAAAGGATTTTGAATTTCATGACAGTCGTTTGTAGCCAAAATGGTTGGTGATAATACTTGCCCAACCACCTTGGTTACAAGGGAAGATGCATTAAAACTCATCTTTCCAACGTCGAAGTGCTGCAAATGTCTCAATATCTGAGTTATCGTACGCTTTATCAGCAACAGAGCGCTTAATACTTGGCTGATCACAACGTAAAAAAGGGTTAATAAGCTTTTCATTATTGAGGGTCGTCGGCAGAGTACTTTGACCGTTGGCACGCAGTCGATTAACTTGATCACGATAACGTTGTAGATGAGCGTTATCCTGTTCTGCCACTAATGCGAACGCAAGATTTCCGGCAGTGTATTCATGAGCACAATAAATCTTTGTTTCATCTGGTAATGAGGCGATTTTTTGTAATGAATTAAACATTTGGGCTGGTGTACCTTCAAAAATGCGACCACAGCCTGCAGAGAATAATGTATCGCCACAAAATAGCTTTTCATCACCGACATATGCAATATGCCCAAGGGTGTGTCCTGGTACGCTAAGTACCATAAAGCGTTCACCAAAAATATCGACTTGATCGCCATCTTCGACTGGACGAGTGATACCTGGAATTGGCTCATCATTAGGACCAACAACTTTGATGGTAGGGAAGCGACGTTTTAATTCACTGATACCACCCACATGGTCATGATGATGATGAGTGATCAGGATCGCGTCTAGAATTAAATTATCTTTATCTATTGCCTCAAGAACCGGCGTGGCATCCCCTGGATCAACAACGACACAATGATTGTCTGGGTTTTGAATTAGCCAGATGTAATTGTCTTTAAATGCGGGTATGCTTTTAACAGTTAACATGAATTTTGTCTCCAGCCTTATCAGGTGTTGAGCAGTATCTTATGAAGCCAGCGCGTACAGTAACACACATTGAAGTTCCTTATACATGGTCGAATGTGATCAATGGTGAATGGGTAGCAGAATTATTACAGGCACGCCTCGATGAGTGGTGCCCTAAATTGTTTGGCTACCATATGTTAAAGCTTGGTGGCTTAAGTGCAGAGCTGACCAGTAGCCATTGTAATATTCAACATCAAATCAGCGTCGATAAGCTCAGTCCTAAGCGCACTATTGTGGCTGATGCGTTAGAGTTACCCTTCATTGAAAAGTCATTTGATGCTTGCTTGTTAATGCATCAGTTGGATTATTCTATTGATCCTCATCGATTATTACGGGAAATTGATCGAGTGATGGTTGACGATGGCTACTTGGTATTAAGTGGTAACAACCCGCTGAGCCTCTTAGGTTTACGAGGGTTATTACCGTGGAATCGTCACCAAGCACCGTGGACCGGAAGAATGTATTTACCATTTCGTATTAATGATTGGCTGCGATTACTTAATTATGAAGTGGTGTATCAAGAAACGTTTGCAATCGTACCCGCAACCCGTCATCTAGCTTGTGCGGAGTGGCTTGAGCATGTCCTCTCAGAACCTTTATCGGCAGTAGGTAGCTTGTATTTTATTGTGGCGCGTAAACGCACTTGTCCACTTAAGCCAATTAAACCGACATGGAAATTACGTCGTCAATTAGCACCATTGCGGATTAACTGTCGTACTCAAGTTGAAAAAACGTTACCTAAATCCCCACCGCGTACGTAAACTAAGCTTAGCTTGGTTGATAACCAGTATCAGCTTGGGTTGGGTTTTCAGCTGCGGTACGGGCCAAGACATCACAACGTTCATTTTCTGGGTGACCAGCATGGCCTTTAACCCAATGCCATTGCACTTGATGACGCTGAGTTTCTAGATCCAGTTGCTGCCATAAGTCAGCATTTTTGACTGGTTTTTTATCCGCAGTTTGCCAACCACGTTTTTTCCAATTATGGATCCATTGAGTAATTCCTTGGCGCACATATTGGCTGTCAGTGGTAAGATCTACTGAGCATGGCTGTTTTAGACTTGCCAGTCCCATAATGGCAGCAAGAAGCTCCATGCGGTTATTGGTGGTCATTAAATAGCCGCCACTGAGCTCTTTTTCGTGTTGTTTGTATCTTAGTACTGTGCCATAACCGCCAGGACCTGGATTTCCTAAACACGATCCATCGGTGAAAATTTCTACCTGCTTCATCATTGTGGGTAGCTTTACCTTCTATTATAAAAACTTAAGTCTGACACATTAACTACTATGAAAGCCACTAACCAACGCATTATTGTATTTGATACAGAAACAACCGGTATGAACATGACCGGCCCTCATTATGAAGGTCACGGCATTGTTGAAATTGGTGCTGTTGAAATCATTAATCGTAAATTAACCGGTAATACGTTTCATGTTTATATAAAACCTGATCGAAATATCGATCCAGAAGCGATTGCTGTCCATGGTATTACTGATGAATTTTTGCGTGATAAACCCGTGTATGCTGAAATTCATCAAGAGTTTATTGATTTTATTGATGGCGCTGAACTCGTCGCACATAATGCATCGTTCGATACCGGTTTTATGGATTATGAATTCCATAAAATGGGCGCGTCAATTGCGAAAATAGAAGATATCTGTCAGGTAACCGATACCTTAGAAATGGCAAAAAGGCTGTTTCCAGGTAAACGTAATAACCTTGATATTTTATGTTCACGTTATGGCATTGATAATTCTCATCGTACTTTGCACGGCGCATTACTCGATGCTGAGATTCTAGCTGACGTTTATTTGATGATGACCGGTGGTCAAACATCATTACGTTTAAGTAGTGGTAACGATGATTCTGCAACAGAAACCACTATTCGCCGTTTAGCGAGCGGTCGAAAAGTATTAAAGGTTATTCATGCAGCTGCCGATGAACTAACAGCACATCAAGATAGGCTTGATCTGATTGGTAAAAAGGCTGACGTTATTTGGCGTCTTTAGGGGCATTATGTTGCGGCGATTATGGTTACTTCTTTTCTATGTTCCACTTTGTGCTTGGGCACAAACTGAGACGAGATTAACTTGGCTTGATAATCGTTTTCGAGTTGATCCTGAAATAGAACAAATCACATTTGTTGTGACGCGTAAGCAGCCTAGTCAGTCGGTGGTATTAGTTGCACCTGATGGGCGTAAGTATTATGCCGATCGTCATTCTAAAGCTATGTCATGGTACAGCGATAAGGGGATGGATATTATTTCGATTAATCATCCGATGGCTGGGCCTTGGCAAGCATTAGGGAAAGTATCGACTAATAATGGCATTAGAATAATTTCTAATATCCAACTTGACGCTCATCAATTACCGGCGCAATTGTATCAAACCGAAGTGCTAAAATTTAGCGCCCGATTAACCCAAAATCAACAGCCATTATTGCTCCGTGATTTTTTAGATCGAGTGCAGTTAAAAGTAATTTTTTATCCTATAACTTCTGATTTATCCAATGATACAGTTGATGAATCGACAGCAATAGAAGTCGGTACATTTGCTGATAATGGTCATGAATATGATGAAGTTGCTGGTGACGGTGTATTTACTGTAGCACTTAATATTGATGTTGTGCCTGGTAAGTATCGAGTAAAAATCGCGTCAACGAACGGTGTTTTTGAACGCGCAGTAGAACAAACAGTGTTAGTTTATCCGACCCCAATAACAACCACGTTCACGCAGAGTCATCGGTCATTAATATCCCATGTGGTTAATATTGAAACCAAGCCTGAGCAAATTGTTGCGGGTTCATTAGCGGCTTATTTAGTTGTTAAGCAACCACAGACTAAACCACAAATTCTTCAACGTAGTACTACGGCACCACAGTCACAATTAGAATTGACATGGCTCAATGATAGTCATGTTGGTAAAGCATGGTGGCGTGGTTGGGCTTATGTTACAGATGCTTTGACGCAGAGAGAGTTAGTATTTAGGTTGCCAAAACAAAATTATACTCAGGTGGCAATTGTAACCCCGAGTTTAACTTCACCATTGGCTCAACAACGGTTGGAGCAGCAGTTAGCTGCACGTAAGGCTGAGCAGCGCCAACAACGGTTATTATGGATAGCTATTACAAATATTATTGTCGTTATTAGCGCGATTACATTGTTATTACTGTGGCGTCGTAAACGAACGTCAAAACATGATTTGATGTTGCCTAATGAGTTATAATAAAAAGGGGAGCATGATGCTTCCCCTATTTGTAGTAATAATACTTGGTGTTTAAGCTGCACTATGGATCTGTGGTGCAGTTTGAGGTGGGTTGACGGCTAACTGCTGTGGATCAAAATCATCAACATTAATTGTATATAACCGTCCAGTTTCTGCGCGCTGGAGTAATTCAGCTTCTGCTGTGGTAATAACACCTAGCTCTAAGCCTTTAGCTGCAACTTTACCTAATTGCATGAAAGGTAATTGAGTGTTGGCAGCGAGGCAGACTCGATCATAAATAGGCTCGGCAGCGAGAATATCAAGCAGCGCCATTTCCATCATACCGACTGTATTATTTTCAGTGGCTTCTAAAAATTGACCGCGGCCAATACGATTCCTCGTTGCGGATGGAGTTTGAATTAAACGTGCCAGTTGATGATCAAGCTCATCAGTTGGTTTACGACGACGTAATCCAGTTGGCAATATCAATAATCGTAATCCACTGGCAATGGCCTTATTTGGAAAGTTAGCTAAAAAGTTATCAATGGCAACTTCGGTTTGATAAAGCGCATCTTGTAGTCCCCAATGTACTAACGCAATATCCTCTTGCTGCTGACCTTCATCGGTATAGCGTTTTAGAGTGGCAGAGGCTAAGTATAATTGGCTTAACACATCACCTAAACGGGCGGATAAGCGTTCTTTACGTTTGAGTGTGCCACCTAGCGTTACCATTGAAATATCTGCTAATAGTGCCAAGTTAGCACTGTAACGGTTTATTTGTTGATAATAGCGTTGGGTTGCGTTGTGATGTGGTGTAGGTGAACCTCGACCATCGGTTAACCCTAACCATAAACTACGGCTCATATTACTGATCACAAAACCGATGTGACTAAATAACGCAGTATCAAACTGATCAATAGCATGGTGTGGATTGTCGTTATAAGCGGCATTGATTTCATCCAGTACATATGGATGGCACCGAATAGCCCCTTGGCCAAAGATGATCATGGAGCGGGTTAGAATATTAGCGCCCTCAACGGTGACGGCAATGGGAGCGCCTTGATAACCTCGTGCTAGGAAGTTGCGTGGCCCCATACAAATACCTTTACCGCCTGCGATGTCCATAGCATCAATGATACTTTGCTGACTGCGATGGGTGCAGTGGTATTTTACAATGGCAGAGATAACCGCTGGTTTTTCCCCTAAATCTATTCCCGTGACAGTGAGTGTAGTTGCAGCATCAGTGACATAAGCATTACCAACAATACGTGCGAGTGGCTCTTCTATCCCCTCCATTTTACCGATGGGTAATTTAAACTGCCGACGAATACGAGCATAAGCACCGGTTGCCATTGCCGCGGTTTTTAAACCACCAGTTGCATTTGAAGGTAATGTTATTCCACGACCAACAGAGAGGCATTCAACGAGCATGCGCCATCCTTGTCCAGCCATGGCTTGGCCACCAATGATGAAATCGATAGGAACAAATATTTTATCGCCTCGAGTTGGGCCGTTTTGGAATGGAATATTAAGAGGAAAATGACGACGACCAATTTCAACGCCATCAACATCGGTAGGAATTAGCGCACAAGTAATGCCAAGATCATCCTTATCGCCGAGTAAATGATCGGGATCGAATAACTTAAATGCTAATCCTAATACTGTTGCGATAGGCGCTAAGGTGATATAACGCTTATTCCACGTTAACTCCATTCCAAGTACTTCTTTTCCTTGCCAAATACCTTTTTTGACTATGCCAAAATCAGGAATAGAGCCTGCATCAGATCCAGCCTCAGGACTTGTGAGTGCAAAACAAGGAATTTCTTTACCTGCTGCTAAACGGGGTAAATAATAATTTTTTTGCTCTTCAGTACCGTAGTGTTGTAGTAACTCACCAGGACCTAAAGAGTTCGGTACCCCAACTGTTGATGATAATACCGTTGATACACCGGTAAGTTTTTGTAAAACAAGCGATTGTGCATAGGCTGAAAATTCTAAACCGCCATATTTCTTTTTTATGATCATCGCAAAAAATTTATGCTGCTTGAGTTGTTGCCAAACTTCAGGTGGTAAATCGGCAAGATCATGAGTGACATGAAAGTCATTGACCATACGGCAAACATCATCCACAGGCCCATCTAAAAAAGCTTGTTCTGCGGGGGTTAGAGTCGGGGCTTGAATGGCATGTAGTTTGTTCCAATCAGGCTTGCCACTAAAAAGATCTGCTTCCCACCATACAGTACCTGCATCAATGGCTTCCTGCTCTGTTTGTGACATTTTTGGCATGACTTTTTTAAAGCTATTGAGCGCGTAATGAGTAATAAATTTTTTACGTAATGTGGGGGTATTTAGTACTAAAGCCACGCCGGTGAAAATTAGCCAACTGATAATTCCTGTAACATTTAACAGGGTACCTAAGACTAATAATGCAGCAATAGCGACAGTAAACTTAGGACGAGATGTTCGGTGATAGGCAAGAATAGCAAGTACACAGATAAAGCCAGTTAAATATATAAATGTCAGCATGGCGATTCTCCGTAATCATATAGCAGCACTATAGATTGCAGCTAAAAATTTCATTGAACTCATGGTTGATATTTTTAGAGGCAATATTACGCTACGTGTTTTAGAGTAAGGTGATTTAAAAAACAAGGTAAGAGGTCTAACCACCATTTATTTATTGTAATTTATTTTTTAAAGAAATGTAAAATATTTTGTTTAAAAATGGGAGCTAAAGAAGGAAGTAAAAACACTAATGCTACGTTTTTACTGGCATTGATCGAAATCAGGTACGAGTTTATTTTCACTTGCCAATTCTTTATCAAACGTTAACATGTAGCACTATTGTGATACTGTTCACGTTATTGAATCTGTGTTTTTTTTATACACTTGATAAGTGAGCCGTATTTCCGTTTGTTGCCTTTCCCGATTTCCGACTGACAGTTGCCCGCCGGACCCTCTTTCGGGTTGACATCAATACCTATTTTTTATGTGCAAATAAGCGCAGGGGTTTTGTTGTGTTGATTTTTCAAGCTCTCTCTCAATCGTGGAAACAGGGGTACTCCCTTTCCAAGTTTCGTGCCGATTTAGTCTCTGGTATTACCGTTGGTATTGTCGCTATTCCGCTAGGTATGGCATTAGCTATTGCAGTAGGTGTGCCACCACAGCATGGTTTATATACGGTTATCGTCGCGGGTTTTTTGGCTGCACTCTTAGGCGGGTCACGGTTTAATATTACTGGGCCGACTGCAGCTTTTGTGGTGATATTGTTACCGATAACGCAGAAATATGGTTTGTCGGGATTAATGTTAGCGACCATGATGTCAGGCATTATTTTATTACTGATGGGTGTTTTTAGGCTAGGACAGCTGGTGGCATATGTACCTTATCCAGTTACAACTGGTTTTACTGCCGGAATTGGATTTGTGATTGCTTTTTTACAACTAAAAGATTTGCTTGGTTTACATGTATTAGGTAGCCCGATTCATTTTCCTGAAAAAGTGATGGCTTATTCACATGCAATATCGACCACCAACTATGCTGATGCTCTGGTGGGTATTATTACCATTATGACCTTTATCGGTTGGGCTAAACTAAAAACCCGAATTCCACCTCATTTAGTTTCTTTGTTTGTGGGTACAGTTTTAGCGTTGGTTTTAAATCATTTCAGCCTTGAACATGTGACATTATTAGGTGAAAAATTCACCTACACTATTGGTAATATTATCGGTCACGGTATTCCACAAGAAGCGCCGCAATTTTTACCATTATGGCAATCTAATAATTTTAATTGGGCCACAGTGATTGAATTGATGCCATCAGCGTTAACGATTGCGATGTTAGGTTGCATTGAATCGTTACTATGTGCCGTTGTTGCCGATGGTATGACGAGTACCAAACATAATCCCAATGCGGAATTAGTTGGGCAAGGTTTAGCTAATATTGTGGTGCCTTTTTTTGGCGGTATACCAGCAACGGCTGCAATTGCTCGCACAGCGACTAATATTCGTTCTGGTGCTTTTTCACCGTTATCGGGCATTATTCATGCGCTGTTTGTGTTGGCTGCAATGATGGTTTTAGCACCAGCGTTGTCTTACGTGCCGATGAGTGCTTTAGCTGGCTTGTTAATCATGGTGGCTTGGAATATGTCGGAAGCCCCACATTTTGTACATACTCTAAAAGTTGCCCCACGGCGTGATGTAGCTGTGTTAATGACCTGTTTTATTTTGACTATTGCATTTGATATGGTTGTTGCGGTGATTGTGGGGCTGTTATTAGCTGGGGTGCTGTTTATTCAACGTATTGCTAGCTTAACCACGGTTACCATTACCCATGATAAACATCCTCATCTTAATTTTGGTAATGATGTGGTGGTATACGATATTAATGGACCATTATTTTTTGCTGCCAGTGAAAAAGCATTTTCTGTCATTGAACAGACAAATATGGAAACGCGAGCGGTGGTGCTTGATTTCAGTGATGTATCAACCATTGATATTACCGCGATCCATGCTTTTGAATTAGCATTAGATCGATTATCTGCGTTACCTGTATATTTGTTAGGGGTATTACCACATGTTGAGCGTAAATTGGAACATGCAGGGGTATTTGAACTAGCGAATCTTCATCTAGTGCATTCAATTACGCAATTACAGCAAATATTAGTGGTTAATTCTGGCATTGCGTCACATCAAGAGTCGACACTGTAAGTTATTTGTATGTAAACTGCGATTAACGATGTATTGCAGCATCAAGCGAGCACGTTGCTCGCTTGATTTGTATTTAATGGAAAACATTGAGAGAGCAGCTTATGTATAGAGATCTGATCCGCAGCGAACTAACTGATGCCGCTGACGTCCTTAACCGTTTTTTAAATGATGATAAAAATTTGGCTGATATTGAAGCTGCGGCTAAATTATTAGCTGACTCATTCAAGCAAGGCGGTAAAGTATTGTCATGTGGTAATGGTGGTTCTCATTGTGATGCGATGCATTTTGCCGAAGAATTAACGGGTCGTTATCGTGATGATCGTCCAGGTTACCCAGGGATTGCAATTTCGGATCCTAGTCACCTATCTTGTGTGAGTAATGATTTCGGTTACGAATATGTATTTTCTCGCTATTTAGAAGCCGTTGGCTCTAAAGGTGATGTGTTGTTTGGACTCTCAACTTCAGGCAACTCTGCTAATATTCTTAAAGCTATTGAAGCAGCCCAAGCTAAGGGTATGAAAACTATTGCTTTAACGGGTAAAGATGGCGGTAAAATGGCAGGGTTAGCCGATGTGGAAATTCGAGTACCGCATTTTGGTTATGCCGATCGAATTCAGGAAATTCATATTAAAATTATTCATATTTTAATTATGTTAGTTGAAAAAGAAATGGAAAAATAATCGTCCGGCTATTGCTCATTAATAAAGCAATAGCAACGATTGTTAATGTTTAAATGAGCATAACTCAGCGTAAAGAGCAGAAATAAAAATGTGTGAATTATTAGGCATGAGTGCCAATGTGCCAACAGATATTTGTTTTAGCTTTACCGGCTTGATGCAGCGTGGCGGTAATACAGGACCACACCGTGATGGATGGGGAATTACCTTTTATGAAGGTAAAGGATTTCGAACCTTCAAAGATCCTAATCCAAGCTGTCAATCACGTATCGCCGAGTTGGTGCAACAATATCCAATAAAAAGTCGGGCTGTTGTGAGCCATATTCGTCAGGCTAATCGTGGTGGGGTGAGTTTAGAAAATACTCATCCTTTTACGCGCGAGTTATGGGGTAATTATTGGACTTTTGCTCATAATGGCCAATTGACTGGCTATGAGCAATTAGCGACAGGGCGTAATCAAGCTGTTGGTGATACTGATAGTGAGATTGCGTTTTGTTGGTTGATGAATCAATTGGAAATTCGTTTTCCAGTATTACCTGCTGATATGACGCCGGTGTTTGGTTACTTTGCTGAGTGTTGTGACACATTACGCCAATTGGGTGTGTATAACATGCTGCTTAGTAATGGTGAGTACGTCCTCACTTATTGTACTAATAACTTACATTGGATCACTCGTCGGGCACCGTTTGGTAAAGCTTCATTAATCGATGAAGACGTTACCATCGATTTTCAACGTGAGACAACGGCGAATGATGTGGTGACTGTGATTGCAACCCAGCCATTAACGAATGATGAAAGTTGGCAGAAGATGGCAAGTGGTGAGTTTCGCGTATTCCATTTCGGTGAAACGGTTTATCATGCGATAACGACGGATGTTAGTACTCGCTAATCTTAATTTTCTGTATTAACTGCATATAATAAAAAGGCGATCTGAATAAGATCGCCTTTTTTTATATGAGTTTATTATTCGTTACTGTGCTGCATAGCCTTGTGGTGGTAGTTTGTTACCATCTAGCACAGCATGTCCATTTTGCATTGATAATCGTTGACTAAGCAGCCATTGAGTCACTAACGGATAGATATTATGTTCTTGTTGCTGAACACGCTCTATTACTTCATCAACACTGTCAGTTGCAAAAATCGGCACTTTGGCCTGTAGAATAACAGGCCCACCATCAAGCTCTTCGGTAACGAAATGGACACTGGTTCCATGTTCTTTATCACCGGCATCCATGGCGCGTTGGTGAGTATTTAATCCCGAATATTTAGGTAATAAGGAAGGATGGATATTAAGCATTCTTCCTTGGTAATGGTTGACAAATTTTGCTGATAATATCCGCATAAAACCTGCAAGAATAATTACATCAGGTTGATAAGCATCTATTTTTTCAATTAGTGCTTGATCATAGTCTTGACGGTTTTCGTAGTCAGTTGCCGCAATATAAAGGCTATCTATCTTGGCAAGTTGAGCTCGTTTAAGACCATAAGCATCGGCTTTATTTGAGATCACAGCTGCAACTCGACTATTTTTGATGATGCCGTTAGTACAACCATCAATAATCGCTTGTAAGTTACTGCCATTTCCTGAGATTAAGACAACGATATTATGCATGGATTTAGTTAATCTCTACTTGCTCTTCACCTGCTGCCGCTGTTGCAATTTTACCTAGCAGCCATGCGTTTTCGCCTTCTGCTTGTAAAATTTCAATTGCAAGTGCTGCTTGGGCTTGTGGTAGTGCGATCACTAAACCTACACCACAGTTGAATGTACGGTACATTTCATAAGTATCGACATTACCGGCTTGTTGCAGCCAATTAAAAATAGTCGGCCATTGCCAGCTGTTACCATCAACGACTGCTTTAGTACCTTGTGGTAATACGCGTGGGATATTTTCCCAGAAACCACCGCCAGTAATATGAGAAATTGCGTGAACATCACAGCTTTCAATCATTTTTAGCGCTGATTTTACATAAATTTTAGTTGGGGTTAATAAGTGCTCAGACAGTTTTTTACCGTCAAGATCTTGATCAAGATCGGCTTGAGAAACTTCTAGAATCTTACGTACCAATGAATAACCGTTTGAGTGTGGGCCACTTGAGCCGACAGCAATAAGTGCATCGCCTGCAGTTACTTTTGAACCATCAATGATGTCCGCTTTTTCAACTACACCGACACAGAAACCAGCAACGTCGTAATCTTCACCATGGTACATGCCAGGCATCTCAGCAGTTTCGCCACCAATTAGTGCACAACCTGATTGAATACAACCTTCACCAATACCAGCCACAACGCTTGCTGCTGTATCAATATCAAGTTTACCTGTTGCGTAATAATCTAGGAAAAACAAAGGTTCAGCACCTTGTACAATTAGATCGTTAACACACATAGCGACGAGATCAATACCAATAGTGTCATGCTGCTTCAGGTCCATCGCTAGGCGAAGTTTGGTGCCGACACCATCTGTTCCTGATACTAAAATAGGCTCTTTGTATTTGGTAGGAAGAGCACATAAAGCGCCAAAACCACCAATACCGCCCATTACTTCAGGACGATGAGTGCGTTTAACAACGCCTTTAATACGGTCAACTAATGCATTACCAGCATCAATATCAACACCAGCATCTTTGTAACTAAGAGAAGAGTTTTTGTTGCTCACAGATGATCCCTCAAACGTATTAAAGTAAAAAACCACAGTATGATAACAGTAGTCATTACATTAGAGCAAACGTTTGCGTTAATTTGTTGCGACGCTTAAATTTCAGTCAATTAAACATTTGATACTATCGGCAATCGATTGGCATGGTATATAATAATGCGATTTTTTTAATTTATTGCCCAGGAGTCAAAATGAAAGTCGTTGAGGTGAAACACCCACTGGTTAAACATAAGATCGGTCTTATGCGTGAAGGTGATATCAGCACTAAGCGTTTTCGTGAATTGGCAACCGAAGTTGGTAGCCTACTAACGTATGAAGCGACTTCAGACTTCGAAACAGAAAAAGTGATGATTGAAGGCTGGAATGGTCCAGTTGAAGTCGATCAGCTAAAGGGTAAAAAAGTGACTGTAGTACCAATTCTTCGTGCTGGTTTAGGCATGATGGATGGTGTATTAGAGCATATGCCAAGTGCACGTATTAGTGTTGTTGGTATCTATCGTGATGAAGAAACGTTAGAGCCAGTACCATACTTTAATAAATTAGCATCACATATTGATGAGCGTATCGCATTAGTTGTTGATCCTATGCTAGCAACTGGCGGTTCAATGATCGCAACGCTTGATCTATTAAAAGAACATGGTTGTACTCAGTTTAAAGTTCTAGTACTTGTTGCTGCCCCTGAAGGTATTGCTGCACTAGAAAAAGCCCACCCAGATGTAGAGCTATACACAGCGGCTATTGATGAGAAGCTAAATGACAAGGGCTATATTGTTCCTGGTCTTGGCGATGCAGGCGATAAAATTTTCGGTACTAAATAATAATTATATTGTTTAGCACTGATATAAAAAACCGGACTGATATAGTCCGGTTTTTTTTAACTGTTATTTGTGAACTACCAATAATTAGAGATGCTCAGTATCTTCAATTTGTGCATTATCAACCATGTTCGTTTCGCCTAAATCTTGAGGCAGAATAAGGTTTAATAAAATAGCCACGATGCCACATAAGCTGACACCTTGTAAACTAAACTCCCCAATGCCAAATGCCATACCTCCGATGCCGAACACTAAGGTCACAGCAACGATAACTAGATTGCGAGCTTTATGTAAATCAACTTGGTTTCTAATTAGAGTATTTAAGCCAACGGTTGCAATCGAACCAAATAATAAAATCATAATACCGCCCATTACAGGAACGGGAATGGTTTGTAATATCGCACCAAGTTTACCGACAAATGCTAATACGATAGCGGTTACAGCGGCCCAAGTCATGATCACCGGATTAAATGCTTTGGTTAACATTACCGCACCGGTTACTTCTGAATAGGTGGTATTTGGGGGGGCGCCAACAAGAGATGCCGCGATAGTGGCAATACCATCACCCGCCATTGTACGGTGTAAACCTGGTTTTTTAAGGTAGTCTTTACCGGTAACATTTGAAATCGCTAAAATATCACCAACATGTTCTACTGCAGGTGCAATTGCGACAGGGATCATAAATAGAATGGCGTTGATATTGAATTCGGGAAGGGTAAAGTTTGGTACAGCAAGCCAACTAGCTTGTATGACTGGTGTGAAATCAATCACACCAAAACCAAGGCTAGTAATGTAGCCAGCAGTAATGCCTCCTACGATAGGAATTAATTTTAAAATGCCTTTAGCAAACACACTTAAGATAATCGTTACAGTAAGCGAAATCGCTGAAATCCATAGTGCAGTATCATGGGCGATTAATTGAATGTCACCGCCACCTGTTTTACCTACTGCCATATTTACAGCAGCAGGAGCGAGCCCTAAACCAATAACCATAATCACTGGACCGACGACGACAGGGGGTAATAGACGATGAATAAAGCCAACCCCACGCACTTTGATGATGCCGCCCATAATGACATAGACCACACCTGCCATCATTAATCCGCCCATGGTACTTGCAACGCCCCATGTTTGAATGCCATACATCATTGGGGCAATAAAAGCGAAAGATGAGGCCAGAAAAATGGGTACAGAACGTTTGGTGACGACCTGAAATAAAAGTGTGCCAGCACCTGCGCCAAATAAAGCAACATTAGGATCTAAGCCTGTCAGTAACGGCACTAGAACCAAAGCCCCAAATGCGACAAATAGCATTTGCGCACCTTGAAGAACCTGCATCATGATATGTATTCCTAAGTAAAAAAATCGCGCAATCCTAGCATGGAAGCAAACGATAAGCTTTATGAATAAAAGCCAAAAAACACTTTTAATTGTTCGAATTTAGACCGAGTGGCGCTTTATTTGCATGAAAATAGCTATCACGCAGTTAAAAATGTGCGTTATAAAATTATATTGTCGAAATTGTCGAATGAAATTTACATACTGTGCGCTATGATACGGCACCGATGATAAAACCAGTTGTCTGTCTTACTAGGTCTATTTTTTGAATTAACCATGAGTCTTACTATGTTGCGATTTGCATTATTATTTTTAGCAGTATTGGCATTGCCGATACAAGCTGCGACGGTGAATGATCTTTATCAAACCCAGGTCACCTTGATTGGAAACGATCAACAAGCCGATCAAGCTGCACGCGAGCAGGGATTGGCAAATGTGTTGGTCAAAATATCAGGCAATACTGATATTCTTAATAACCCAGCGATTAAGACGGCAATCACTAACAGTGGTAGCTATATTAGTCAATTTGGTTATAGCCAAGTGGATGGTCAACGTGCGATTGATCTGAGCTTTGATAAAAACCAAATTAAACAATTACTGATTCAGTCAAAAGCCAGTATTTGGAAAGATCAACGCCCTAATATTCTAGTGTGGATGGTTGATAGCGATGGCCAACAGCGCAATATTTTGTGGGATCAATCAACCAATGCTTTGATTAATGATACGAAGCAAGCGGCTGATAGTCGTGGTCTGCCATTAACATTCCCTGTCGGGGATATAACAGATGCAACGGCAGTCAATGTTTCAGATTTATGGGGGAATTTTATTGATCCTATTGCTGCTGCAAGTACACGTTATCATGCTGATGGTGTATTACTGGTCAAAGCACTACAGCAACCAAATGGTAATGTAAGCTTAAATTGGCAATTTTACCCACAACAACCAAGTAAGATTGCCTCAGCTGATACTCAACCGATTACTGGCACAACATCGGGGACGTTGGCACAAACATCAACCAAGATGATTAATCAAGTTACTGATTATTTAGCTCATAAATATGCAGTAGTGTTGGGCGGTGTTGCTGGTGGTCAGATTAATATTGAAGTAGATAATATTCAGTCAACAGAAGACTTTTTTGCATTAGAGAAAATGCTAAATAACTTAACTACAGTTGGTAGTGCTAATGCCATGAGAATTAAAGGCAATAGCGTTATTTTTCAATTAAATCTTCAAGGCTCTGAGCAGGCATTCCGTCAAGAAATTAGCCATGACGATCAGGTTCACCAGACCCAATCAGCAGTGGCTTTTGCAGCCGATCCTGTATTACCAACAGCGACAGCACCCGTTGGAGCATCTACCTCGACATCAACAGCTCCAGCAATCACAACATCTTCGGTTCCAGTGGTTAATGCTTTAACGGTAACACCGCAAAATATTTATTATTGGAATAGCTAATTTTACTCTGTTACAAAGTGATTAGATGAAGCGTTATTTGTGAAAGAAAAAGCCTCAGTACCTGTGTACTGAGGCTTTTTTATACTTATCCATTTTTATAGAGGAGCAGCTGTTATAGCGGGCATGTTCCTCACGTTCAACGTGTGATAATCGCTTTAATTTAATCCCTAATTCTTTAGCGCGTAAACGGGCAAAAATAATATTACTTACAAAGCAAAGTGTCACTATTGCTAACTCTATGGTTGCGAGGGCTCGTTCACCATCGTTGAGCGTAATTAGGGTTGCTGCATGTAGAAAATAAAACATTAAAATAAAATTTGCCCATGCATGGGTATAAGGTTTTGCAGCTAACATACCAAGTAGGGGAAATAATAATGGTGTGATCCACAACAGACTAATGGCTGTAGCTGATAAGTGTTGATGGGGAGATAGGTATAGCTGCCACATGGCAATAAAAACGATTAAACCGCAATGACTGATTAATGCAGATTGACGCGCAAAATATGTTAAAGGTTGCATTTTGGGCATGAAATGATCCTTTTTTAGCCATTTAATTTACATGCAATGGTTGCTAAACGCCGTCCGATGGCTTGAGCAAGTGCTATTTCATCTGGGTGTAACTGCTTACTAATACCATGATTAATATGCGATGCACCATAAGGTGTTCCACCATGGCTGGTGGTATGTAATAGGGGTTCAGAGTAGGGAATCCCCACAATTAACATGCCGTGATGTAACAGCGGTAACATCATTGATTGTAGCGTAGTTTCTTGGCCGCCATGCAAAGATGATGATGATGTGAACACACAGGCTGGCTTACCTATCAATGTTCCCGATAACCATTCACCACTGGTTGTATCCAAAAAATGTTTAAGTGGCGCCGCCATATTCCCAAATCTAACCGGACTCCCCATCGCCATTGCTGCACATTGCTTAAGATCGTGATGGCTAACAATGGGATCGGTTGTCTTGATCGCGGTTACGGTTTGCGTAGTTGCTATCTCTGCAACGGTTCTTAGCACTGCTTCACAGCCATCAACTTGTTCGATACCACGACTAATATGACGCGCTAATTGGCGAGTATTACCATGAAGGCTGTAATAGAGCACTAAGATTTTTGTCATTATAAAATACTCAAAACCCGCTCTGGTGGACGCCCAATAGCGGCTTTATCATTATTAACGACAATAGGTCGTTCGAGTAATTTAGGCTGTGATGCTATCGCTTCAAATAATGCCAGATCAGTCAGAGTTTGATCACCAAGTTGTAACTCTTGGTATTGTTGCTCTTTAGTTCGCATCATATCTCGCACACTGGTGTAGCCTAATTGGCGGTAAAGTTGTTGTAGTTGCTTAACCGTTGGTGGCGTGTCTAAATAGTGGATAATCGTAGGTGTAATACCATGCTCAGTGAGCAAAGCTAATGTTTCACGACTTTTTGAGCATCGTGGATTGTGGTAAATAGCAACTGTCATATTGAATCCTTTTTGAATCAGTAGAAATTAAAAAGAAGAACGTAAAGCTTCAAATTGTGATTGTTGAATTCGAAGTTGATCTAATCGCGCATCATAGCGGGCCTGATCGAGAGAGCCTAATTTTGCTTTTTGGGCCGCCTGAGTATAGTTACTGATTGCAAGTTTCCATTGGGCGCGTAATGCCGCTAACTCACCCATCGCCGCGAGCTCACCTGCACGTTGGTTTTGTTTAGCATAATTTTGAGCTAATAATGCCCAGCCATTGATATCATTAGGGTGTTGATAGCTATAACGATTGAGTATGCTAAGGCTTTGCTTATACTGCTTAGCTTCCAGTAATATATTAGCAAGATTAAGTTGTAATACACTACTTTCTGGTTGATATTGCAACGCTTTTTCTAACCGTGTAATCGCTTTATCATAGTGCTTTTGATATAAATTTAAATCAGTTATCGCATCAATATAAAACAAATTATTGGGTTCAGATGCGATCAATGGCAACAGTAGTTGTTGGGCTTTGGCATATTGACCGTTATCGAGATAAACCAAACTTTTACCATAATTTAATTCATTACGTTGGTTAGGAGCGGCTTTTTTGAGTTCCGTATTAAACCAGTTTAGGGCGGAAGTTTGACTAAAACCCAGGTTACGCGCCACGATCCGTGATTTTGCTAATAGGTAACGCTCAGAAGGTGGTAACCTCACACTTGGATAGTTATCGGCACGCATACGACTATCAGCTATACGCGATTCAGGCAACGGGTGGCTCAGTAACATCGGCGGTAATTTGGAGGTATAGCGGTACTTTTCAGCTAAGCGGCCAAAGAAATGTGGCATTGCTTGTGGATTAAAGCCGGCTCTAGCAAGAGTGGCGATTCCAATTCTATCGGCTTCTTTTTCATTGCTACGGGTGTGATTGAGCATACCTTGTATCGAGACGGCAGTGGTGGTGTGTAATGCCGCAATGCCAGCTTCTGGTGCGGCAACGACTAATAACAATGAGCCTATCATTGCAGCCATTGTTGCTGACTTTTTCTTTGCTCGGTCTTCTAAAGTTCGTGCAAGGTGTCGTTGAGTGACGTGGGCTATTTCATGAGCAATAACAGAGGCTAATTCACTTTCTGTTTTAGCATGTAAAAATAATCCTGAATGAACACCAATATTTCCGCCAAATAATGCAAATGCGTTTATTTCATAATTTTGGATTAAGAAAAAATTAAATGGGGTTTTAACACCGTCAGCATTAGCAACTAACTTATGCCCGAGATCTTGAATATATTCGGATAATACAGGGTCATTAATGATTGGGCTACTGGCATGCATCATTCGCATATACATGTCGCCATATTTGATTTCTTTATCAATGGTTAGTGTCGATGCCGCTGTGGTACCGATATCTGGTAGTGATGTGGCATTACTTGCAACAGCGGATAAGCTAGTCGTTAGCAATGCTGATAGTAAAAGATAGGCTGGCACTTTAGCTAATTGGAACATATTAATAATACAACCACCATGTCGATTAATATAGGATAACGGGATAATGAACGATAACCTGCTGCGTTGTTATGACAGCTAATTTTAGCTTAGGTTCGCTATTGTGATATTCGTTTTGTGGTTATCTCGCTTATTCCTTGCGGTTAAGGTTACAATACGACAATGGATAATCACTGTCACTCTATTGGAATGGAAATCCTAACGCTTGATCTTATGGCATCCCGTTGCCCGTTAGCATTATTGATGGTAAAGCGAAGCTGTAGAGGCTTATCGCCGACCCAGAAACTTGTAATTAAGGTTTCACAACCCACGGCAAAAACGGATATTGTTCGTTATTTACAAAATAATGGATTTATTATTGATATACAGGCTGATGGTATTGATCAGCTGGTGATTATTGTAAAAAAAGGACAGTAACTTCATGCTGGATATGTTTAAAAGTTGGTATCAACGCCGATTCTCTGATCCTCATGCCGTGAGTTTAATGATCATTTTAGCAGGTGCTTTCTTAACCTTATATTTCTTTGGTGGATTAATCACACCGCTATTAGTTGCGATTGTTTTAGCTTATTTACTTGAATCACCCGTCGCTCGTTTGACCCTGTGGGGGATACCGCGAACAATATCTGTTGCGATAGTCTTAATTATTTTTGCAGGCTTAATGGTATTAGCTTTATTTGGTTTAGTGCCGACTATTTGGCATCAAATTACTAATTTAAGTGCTGATGTACCTAAAATGCTTAATGACTTGCAGATTTATGTATCAAGCTTACCTGAACGCTACCCTGATTTTGTGCAGCCGCATCAAGTCACAGTGTTAACCAATACGTTGCGCGAAAAAGTATTGGCTTTAGGTGGCAGCGTTGTTAAAGGCTCATTATCATCATTGGTTAGCTTGGCAACGTTAGGCGTATATTTAATTTTAGTGCCTTTATTAATTTTCTTTTTGCTTAAAGATAAAGATACCATTCTGCGTTCATTTATTGGTGTATTACCTAAGAATCGTCGTTTAGCCAGTAAGGTTAGCACCGAAATGAACCAGCAAATCTCTAATTATATTCGCGGCAAAGTGATTGAGATTTTTATTGTTGGAATCGCAAGTTATATTGTCTTTGTGGTAATGGGACTTCAGTACGCGGCATTACTCGGCGTGTTAGTGGGGTTATCGGTATTAATTCCTTATATAGGTGCCGCAGCTGTAACAGTACCTGTTGCGATGGTCGGTTTATTTCAATGGGGTTGGACACCTGATTTTTGGTGGTTACTGGCTGCCTACGGTATTGTGCAAGCATTAGATGGTAATGTATTGGTTCCAGTATTGTTTTCTGAGGCGGTTAACTTACATCCAGTGGCGATTATCGTTGCAGTGTTAGTGTTTGGCGGTCTATGGGGATTCTGGGGCGTGTTTTTTGCAATTCCATTAGCAACCTTAGTTAAAGCGGTATGGGGGGCTTTAGTGATGAAAGAAAGTACGCCACCGGTGAGCTACTAATATCGATAATTTATAGTGAAATAATCACGAACAAAAAAGGCCTATATGGCCTTTTTTTGTGGTCGTCGTTTGAAAGAGTATTACTGATTAAGATAATCAAGTACCACTTGATGGTGATCTTTGGTTTTGAATTTATCAAATACATGCTCAATTTTGCCTTGCTCATCAATTAAGAAACTGATGCGGTGCAAACCATCGTAAATTTTACCCATGAATTTTTTTTCACCCCACACACCAAATTGATCTGCAACAGCATGATCTTCATCAGATAATAATGTGAAGTTAAGATTGTCACGCTCAATAAATTTAGGTAGGCGCTTAACTGGATCAATACTGATACCTAACACAACTACGTTATGTGCTTCAAGTTCTGCTTTACTGTCGCGTAAGCCGCAAGCTTGAACAGTACAGCCTGGGGTCATCGCTTTAGGATAGAAATAAGCCAGTACTTTTTTACCTTTGAAGTCACTTAGACTGACGGGTTGGTTGTCTTGATTGAGTAAAGTAAAGGTTGGGGCGAGCATTCCTGCGGTTAGGGTATTCATGCAGCTGTCCTTTTAATAAGTCATAAACGGCAAATATAACACATGCTGTTATGGTGGTTTTGAAGGGCTATATTAATTAATGGTGGCCAATAAAGTTTACAGTACCGTGAGCATTGAGTTCATTACAAAGTATTTCATATTCTTCTTGTAAGCTCACTAAATTACAATCTTCTGGTAAGTTGGTACTGATTTGAAGCACTAATTGGTTGTCGATATTAGCATGGCCATTTTCAATGGTATTGGCACTCAGTGTTGAAATGTCAATTTTACGACTGGCCATGAAATGGGTGAAATGTTTAATAAGTCCAGGACTGTCTTTTGCTTCAATATGAAAATCAGCAGTATATGGAAAGAAACGAGCAATATGCTTGTTGGTGCGTTTCATCACGGTAATTAAATCATGTTCTTGGCCTTTAAGTGGCAATGTCGATTCAATCCTTGAGATAGCATTGCTATTACCAGAGAGCAACATAATCAGCGTGAACTCAGAACCAAAAAGAGCAATTCGACTATCAATGATGTTACAGCCACTGTGTGCGACAAGATGGGTGATCTCATCGGTGATACCTGGGCGGTCAGTACCTACTGCGGTTATTACGAGGTAATGTTCCATATTTAGCGCCATTTTTTCGTGATCATTATTAGCATGTTAGCACAGACTGATTATTCAAAAGAGCGCAAATTAGCACCAATAATCACAATTTTTTTTATTATAATTGTACGGTTAGCAATAATAATTGCTTAAAAAGATTCGTTTTTGGTGCTAGAAGCGTTAAACATTACCGACTCGCTTCAAATGAATACGATAAAGCACGTCAGTTAACTGTTTTCAGTCACCCTTTGCTTGAGTTTATAGTCATGCAAAAGTACCATGACTTATAACTAGCTATATACCGTAACCATTTTTTATTGATTGGTTGTTAATGTTGTTAGTTTAGAATCGTTGCGATATATAAAATAGGGGAGACGGACATGTTTTCAGGAAGCATGGTAGCACTATTAACGCCATTTGATCCTTCAGGTGAAGTTGATTACATCGGCTTACAGAAGCTAGTTGATTACCATATTAAAGCGGGTACGACGGCTATTATTGCAGTTGGAACAACGGGTGAATCAACCACACTAACAGTTGATGAGCACATTAAAGTTGTTTTAAAAACGCTAGAGTATGTTGATGGACGTATTCCTGTTATTGCTGGTACTGGTGCAAATGCAACCCATGAAGCAGTAACGATTACCAAACTGTTTTCAGGTACCGGAATTGCGGCCTGCCTTAGTGTGACACCATACTATAATAAACCGACGCAAGAAGGTTTATACCAACATTATAAAGCAATTGCAGAAGCGACTGACATACCACAAATTTTATACAATGTGCCAGGCCGCACCGCCGTTGATTTACTACCAGAAACTGTTGCTCGGTTAGCTAAACTTGACAATATTATTGGTATTAAAGATGCGACTGGTGATATTACTCGCGTTAAAAAAACACGGGAACTTTGTGGCGCAGATTTTATCCAATTAAGCGGTGATGATGCAACGGGTGTTGATTTTGTTGCTGAAGGTGGCCATGGTGTCATTTCTGTGACAGCCAATATTGCAGCAGCAGCAATGGCGACGATGTTTAATCTAGCCTTAGACGGTAAGATTGAAGCTGCCCAAGAAATAAATCAACGCTTAATGCCATTACATACCAAACTGTTTGTTGAAGCTAATCCAATTCCAGTGAAATGGGCTGCTTACCAAATGGGATTAATTGAACACGATAACTTACGACTTCCGCTTACTGTTTTAAGCGAATCACAGCAACCTATTGTTAAGCAAGCACTCATTGACGCTAACGTATTATAATACTTAGTCGCTAATAAGCAGCGGTAACAATATAGGAGCGCAGGAGCATAAATGAATTATAAATACCGGCTAGCACTAGCCGCCGTCGTAGTGACAAGCATTACAGCATGTTCTAGTGGTGCAGATAGTCGCCGACAGGCAGCACAAGATTTTAATTATCTTAATACGCCATCACTTGAAAGTTGGACGTTGCCGGCAGGTGCTCAACCTTTTAGTAATACTGATTATACGATTCCACACCGTGTTTATCAGGGAGAAATAGGTACTAAGGTTGATATTCGTCCACCACTGCAGGTGCTAGAGTTGATTCCTGGCGTAACTTCTGCCGTTGATCAACAAGGTGTAACGCTGTTTATGCCGTCGTCGAATGAGTTAGCGAAGATTTGGCGCGTAACACAACAGCTGATTGCTAATAATAAAGTCGGTATTGTAAAACAAAGTGCTGATCGTATTGATACTGATTGGGTTTCTTGGACTAATGAAGATGAAGATACCAAGATAAGTAGCCGTTATACGATTGAAAAATCACCTAACATCAACAGTTACCGTATTACGTTAACAGATTGGCGTGAAGACGGTAAAGTTAAGCCTGTAAGCGTAGATAACAAACGTCGCTATAGCATTTTAATGACCAATTTAGTGATGGCGAAATACGATAATATGTCTCGTGAGCAAGCACGTATTGCTGCCGCTGAACAAATGAAAAATGTGCCGATCATGATGGGTACTGATCGCAGTGGCTTGCCAATTATTATTGCGCGTGCGTCATATGATGATATGTGGGACCGTTTACCTATAATGCTGCAAAAGTTAGGCTTTACGGTTGAAGATCGTAACCGTTCGCAAGGTTTGATTGATGTAAAATATCGTCAACCTGATGATGCCTTCTGGACTAAGCTTGGTACTAAGCCAATTAACTTAACCAATGATAAGTATCGTATTTTGGTGGGTGATTTAGGTAATCGTACCTCATTAAATATTACTGATAATGATGGTAAGCCAGTGACAGAATCAGTACTAGCTTCAATTGCACCAGTATTTGGCGCAGCTTTTGCTAAATAATTGACCTGTTTAGAGATAAAAAAAACCGCTTTAGTTATTAACTAAAGCGGTTTTTTTATGAGGATTAAGTAATGACAAAAAGTGAATTACTTAATTTCAACACCTTGAGCTTGTAAGTCTGCGTGATAAGACGAACGGACAAATGGACCACAAGCTGCGTGCGTAAAGCCAAGCTCGAGTGCGATTTGTTTTAACTCATCAAACTCTTCTGGTGGCACATAACGTTCAACTGGTAAGTGGTGACGACTTGGTGCTAAGTATTGGCCCAGTGTTAGCATGGTTACGCCATGAGCACGTAGATCCTTTAATACTTGAATGATCTCTTCTTTGGTTTCACCTAGCCCCATCATGACACCAGATTTTGTTGGTACTGTTGGATGAATTTCTTTAAATTTCTTTAATAGATCCAATGACCACTGGTAGTTTGCTCCAGGGCGTGCCTTGCGGTATAAGCGTGGTGCCGTTTCAAGGTTATGGTTAAATACATCCGGTGCAGTATCACGGAAAATATCTAACGCACGATCCATACGGCCACGGAAATCTGGCACTAAGGTTTCAATGTGAATTTGTGGACTTTTAGCGCGAATATCATTAATACAGTCAACAAAATGCTGTGCGCCACCATCACGAAGATCGTCACGGTCGACTGATGTTACTACTACATAACGTAACTTCATATCAGCAATTGTTTGTGCTAAATGACTTGGTTCTTCTGCGTTGGGTGGTAATGGGCGGCCATGGGCAACATCACAAAATGGACAACGACGAGTACAAATCGCACCTAAAATCATAAAGGTGGCTGTGCCATGGTTAAAACATTCTGCCAAATTCGGACATGATGCTTCTTCACATACCGAGTGGAGATTGTTTTTTCGTAGTGCTGATTTGATTTCTTGAATACGTTTACTGTCTGATGGCAGTTTTATTTTCATCCATGAAGGTTTACGTAACACTTCTTTTGGTGCTTCTTCTTGGGCAACATTACGTACCGGAATTAATGCCATTTTATCAGCATCACGGTATTTAACGCCTTGTTCAATTTTAATTGGTTTGCTCATAGTTGATTGCTTTCCGTCATCCACTCGACGTGTGAGTAGTCGAGTAATTTTGTTAATTCTTCAATGAGTACCGGCTGAACTTCCATCAGTTCATTTGGGCCATTTAGTAACGCTGTTTGCGTCATTTCCATTCCAGCATAACCACAAGGGTTAATACGTTGAAATGGGGCCAAATCCATATTTATATTAAGTGCCAGACCATGAAAAGAGCAGCCGCGCCTGATTCGTAATCCTAATGAACATATCTTGCGATTGTCGACATATACACCGGGTGCATCAGGGCGAGCATTAGATTTAATCCCAAATTGAGATAGGGTATTAATAATTGTGTTTTCGATGTGGCTGACTAGGTCACGAACACTCAGTTTTTTTCTGCGTAAGTTAATCAATATATAAGCGACTTGCTGACCAGGACCATGATAAGTCACTTGGCCACCACGATCACTTTGGACAACTGGAATATCACCTGTATTGAGCAGATGTTCTATTTTTCCAGCTTGGCCTTGAGTAAAGACGGGGTGATGTTCAACCAACCATACTTCATCAGCCGACATGTCGGTGCGGTCATTAGTGAATTGATGCATGGCATCAAAGGTGGCTTGATAATCACAACGGCCCAGATTTCTAATAATAAGAGATGTTTGCAAATTTGTGCCTATTTATTGATATAACGCAAAGCGCCATTTAATGGCTGTGAACTGAGCTATTATACCTAAACTGTTCAAAGATGCATGATTAACCAGTTATTCACTTATTATTAATATATTTGATAGTTATATTGCGAGGGTAAAAACTGCTGAATGGGAGTGAAACGGGAAAAAGATGGCGACTAATGTGTAGTCGCCATTGGTATTGGTATAGAACGGCTATAGTACTACGCGTACGATATCGATAGCGCCAAGTTCTTTGTATAGCGTTTCAATTTGTTCAACATTGGTCGCGTTAACAGTGACAGAGACAGCGGTATAAGTTCCTTTACTGCTTGGCTTTAATGTTGGTACGTAATCACCAGGAATAGTTTTCTGAATAACTTCAACGATACGATCAGCTAATTCTGGTTTATTTTCACCCATGACTTTGAAAGCAAAGCTACAAGGAAACTCCAGTAGATCTTTTAGTTTTGGTTGCTCTTGTTCTTGCATATAGAACTCCAAGGTTGCGTTTATTCAAATTTAGACCGTGTTGTGGATCACAAAACACGAGGTATGCTGGCATCTTAATGCGTCATTAGCTGGAAAACAAGCGTGTAATAGAAGCGATGGATATCGGTTATTGGAAAATGTGTATGCAGGCCTGTAAACCAAAAGAAGCGGCCAAATGGCAGCTTCTTTATTTGGTTTGATTGATGTTATAACGAGCGATTAAAACCAGCTCTGTACTAGCATCATTACATAATCAACCAAGCGGCTAAAGAAGCTACCTTGCTTTACTTCAGTCAATGCAACTAAAGGATATTGAGCAATATCGTTATCACCTAAACGGTAATAAAGCGTACCCATTACCTCACCTTTTTGAATCGGTGCTTTAAGCTCTTTAGTTAACACGAAGCTTGCTTTTAAATCTTTAGCTTGGCTACGAGGGATCGTAACGTACGTATTCTCATTAACACCAAGATTGACTTTATCAGTATTGCCCATCCATACTTTTTCGGTCACAAATGTTTGATCTTTTTTATATGGTGTCAGGGTAGTGAAGAAGCGGAAGCCATAATTTAATAGCTTTTTACTTTCAGCAAGACGCGCATGTTTGCTTGCAGTTCCCATAATGACTGAAATAAGACGCATGTTGCCTTCAGTCGCAGTACTGACTAGGCTATAACCCGCATTATCAGTATGACCGGTTTTTAAGCCGTCAACATGCATGCTTTGATCCCACAATAAACCATTACGGTTATATTGGGTAATGCCGTTATAAGTAAATGATTTTTCATCATAGATCTTAAATTCATTGGGAAGATCGTGAATAAGTGCGCGCGCAAGAATAGAAAGATCGACTGGGGTGGTGTATAGGTCTGGGTTATCTAAGCCATGGACATTAGTAAAGTGAGTTGATTTCATCCCCAGATTTTTTGCCCAGCCATTCATCAGCTCAACAAACGCTTTCTGTGAACCTGCAACGTGCTCAGCCATTGCCACACAAGCATCGTTACCTGAGTCAACAATAATACCGCGGTTAAGATCAGAGACTTTAACGGTTTTACCTACTTCTAAGAACATCTTTGATGATCCTGGGAAGTTTTTAGCCCAAGCATTTTTACTAATAACGACATTATCATCAGGAGAGATGTTGCCATTTTTAATTTCTTGACCAATTACATAACTGGTCATCATTTTGGTTAGGCTGGCAGGAGCTAATTTTTCATTTTGGTTATGACCAGCAATGATTTTGCCTGAGTTGTAGTCAATAAGAACATAACCCTTAGCCGCAATTTGTGGAGCTTCAGGTACTACTGCTGGTGATGCAGCAACAGTTGCTGAAGCCAGCAGAGTGGCAGAGATGGCTACAGAACGGAAAAGCACAGCTGTTTTCTTCATGATATATCTAACTTTAATTAATCTGTGGCTAAAAAGTGGGCTCACTATAACAGATAACACATTGGCAATCAGTGCCCGAACTGAAGTTTCCACAGTTCTGACATTAGGCAATTAAGATTCACAGTGATGATATTGTTATTCAGTAGAGCAATAAGAAGCCTATAGTTTTATGATTTCAATAACAAACTATAGGCTCGGGGTATGATTAAAAAATATCGATAAGGTTCAATTATCGTTTTTCAGTGATCATAAAAGCTTGTGGATAATGCTTACTTTTCACTCGGTTGAGCAATAATTCAGCATCTTTATGGTCTAAAAAAGGTCCTAATCGAATTCGAAAAATAGTGCGATCAGTGATTTTTTCAATATCAACGCTAGTACTATAAAGTTTCTTTACTTCTCGTTGCATTTGATCCGCTTTTTGCTGGCTATTAACCGCCGCTAATTGGATGAAATATTGGATTGGGATTGGTGCTTTTTTTATCTCAGCTTTAGTTGACGGCTTAGGTACCGTTATTACTTCAATTTTTACAGGTGCGGTGCCATAACTGATCACGCCTAATTTAGATGCTGCTGCCATGCTTAAATCAATAATACGACCATCATGGAAGGGACCACGATCGTTAACACGGACAATCACTGATTTGTGATTAAGAGTATTAGTTACACGTACAAAGCTCGGTAACGGTAAGGTTTTATGGGCCGCTGTCATAGCGAACATATTATAGACTTCGCCGTTAGCTGTTTTATGACCATGAAATTTTTCGCCGTACCACGAAGCAAACCCAGTCTCGGTATAACCCTTAGGATTTTTTATAATATGATAGCGTTTACCACGTAATGTGTAGTCTTTATTACCGCCACGGCTATAGGGTTCGTAGTGGGGAGTGATCAATTTTACTTTTGAAAAATCAGGAACAACCTTAGGCGCACGATCATCTTTAAGAGAATACCGTCCAGCATTGGGATCATCGGTATTCGGTTTAATTACTTGAGTGGTTTTGGTGGTTGTATCTGGCTTCGTTTGTGGTTGTTGGGTTTGTTCAGGCGAAGAACTACACCCAGCAAGAATTAGGAAAAAAATTACAAATAGTGAACGCATTTATTAGGTCGCCTTAGACAACATTTTTCGATGAGTATGGATAGACATCAGAATACCAAAACCAGCCATAAGAGTAACCATCGAGGTACCACCATAACTGACTAGGGGGAGCGGTACACCCACGACAGGTAATAGTCCACTCACCATTCCGATATTAACAAAAATATAAACAAAGAAACTCAGCACAATACTGCCCGCCATCATCCGTCCAAATGCGGTTTGAGCTCGACTTGCAAGTAGTAATCCACGTCCAAGCACAAATAGATACATTGCTAATAAACCAATAACACCAGCTAATCCCCATTCTTCGGCGATCACCGAAAAAATGAAGTCAGTATTACGTTCAGGAACAAACTCTAATTGTGATTGAGTACCATGGAGCCAGCCTTTACCAGTGATTCCTCCGGAACCAATAGCTATCTTTGATTGGATGATATGGTATCCCGCACCTAAAGGGTCAGACTCAGGATTAAATAAGGTCATTACTCGAGTGCGTTGATAGTCATGCATCAGGAAGAACCATAACACAGGAATAAAGGCTCCGAGTAATATCAATGCACCAATTATCACTCGCCAGCTAATTCCTGACAGAAACAGAACAAATATCCCCGATGCGGCGATCAAAATGGAGGTTCCAAGGTCTGGTTGCTTAGCAATTAAAATCGTTGGAGTAAAAATCAACACTAATGCGATAAAGATATTGGCAAATGTTGGTGGTAGTGGGCGGTTACCTATAAATCGTGCCACCATCAATGGCACTGCTAGTTTTATTAGCTCTGAGGGTTGAAAACGAACAAAGCCTAAATTAAGCCACCGTTGTGCCCCTTTAGATACTTCGCCGAATGAGAGCACGCTTATCAACATGACTAAGCCAATACCAAATAAATAAGGCGCCCATGCTTCATAGTGACGTGGTGAAATTTGGGCTAATAGCAACATCACGCCCAGCGATAATAGCATTCGCATCGCTTGACGTTCCATCATAGGTATACTTTGGCCACTGGCACTGTACATGATTACTAATGAAAAACTCATAATCGCTAATAGTCCCAGTATCAATGGGATATCGATATGTAAGCGATCACTTATGCTAGGTTTTTCGCCGGTTGTTGCCATGATGCTCATTAATGTACCTCTGCTGTGGCTTTAATCGGTGTCACCAAAGGTGGCGATATGTCAGCAGGAGATTCGATTAGCATATGATCGAATATCTTGCGTGCAATCGGTCCACCATTACTTGAACCTCCGCCAGCATTTTCTAATACCATTGCCACTACAACTTGTGGTTTTTCAAATGGCGCAAAAGCGGTAAATAAAGCATGGTCACGTAAATGTTCTTCTAATTCATCTGCATTATATTTTTGGTTTTCAGCTAAACCAAAAACTTGAGCTGAACCTGATTTGCCACCGGCTTGATAAGGCGTGTCGTAAAATGCTTTACGCGCTGTACCACGGTTGCCATATAGTACGCGGTGCATACCTTCACGTGCAATTTCCCATGTTTTAGGACTAACCCCAGTAATAGGTGGGAAATCTTCAAATTCTGCCGGTACTTCTACTTTGTCATCAATAATATTTTTAAGCAGGTGCGGGCGATGTACAACACCACTATTCACTAATACAGATGTTGCTTTAGCTATCTGTAATGGGGTTGCAGTCCAATAACCTTGGCCAATGCCTACAGGAATGGTGTCACCTTGATACCAAGGACGCTTATGACGAGTTTGTTTCCATTCACGGGTCGGCATATTAGCTCTGCTTTCTTCGTGAATATCAATCCCAGTGTATTCGCCATAACCAAACTTGTTCATCCACGTAGATAGACGATCAATACCGAGATCATAGGCTACTTGATAGAAATAAGTATCTACTGATTCTTCAATTGCTTTATAAATATTGACTCGGCCATGACCCCAACGTAACCAGTCACGGAATTTACGACTGGTAGAATTAGGTATTTGCCACCAACCGGGATCATTACGGGTGGTATTAGGTGTAATAACCCCTTCGGTTAATGCTGCTACTGCTATTAATGGCTTAACGGTCGATGCTGGTGGGTAAATGCCAAGCGTAACGCGATTCACCAGTGGCCGATCTGGGTTATTCAATAATGCACGGTATTTTTTGCTTGATATACCACGCACAAATAAATTTGGATCATAACTTGGGCTTGAGACCATCGCTAAAATAGCGTCATCTTTAGGATCTAACACCACGATCGAACCACGTTTGTGTTTAATGATCTCTTTACCTGTTTTAGGATCGATTTTACGCTCAGTTAATAGATTTTGAACATATTGCTGTAACTTAATATCAATATTAATTTTGATATCTTTGCCAGGAATTGGCGGAATATATTTTAGAGTACGAATGACACGCCCACGACTATTAACTTCCACTTCTTGATAGCCAGATGTGCCGTGTAACAGATCTTCGTAATAACGTTCAACACCCAATTTTCCCATGTCTCGAGTCGCTTTATAATTACTGAGTTTTCCTGCTTTATCGAGTTTTTTAAGGTCGCGATCGTTAATTTTAGCGACATAACCTAAAACGTGGGTCAGCGTATCGCCATAAGGATAGTAACGTTTTAAATGTGCTTTAACTTCAACGCCAGGAAGACGATGTTGATTGACAGAAAATAATGCGACCTGCTTTTCATTGAGGTGATCAAGAATAGGCACAGATTTAAAACGACGGGTACGACGGCGCTCTTTTTGGAAATTAGCAATGTCTTCATCAGTGATGCCCATGATCTGTTTAAGATCGGCAAAGGTCTGATCGAGTTCAGATACTTTTTCTAGCGTGATTTCAAGACTATATATCGGCCTGTTTTCAGCCAATATCACCCCGTTACGGTCGTAAATTAAGCCGCGATTAGGAGAGACAGGAACGATTTTAATACGATTATCATTAGAGCGGGTTTGATAGTCCTGATGTTGTTCAACCTGAATGTGAAACAGATTAAACAGCAGCAGGCCTACAAGTATTGCAATACCAATAAATGAGACAAGAGCTCGACGAAAAAAAAGTGCCGACTCAGCGCGATGATCGCGGATCTGGGTTCGCTTTTGTCTCATTTATGATTATTCCCTGTGGTACGGATGGTTAGCCGTGACACTCCATGCCCGGTATAAGCTTTCTGCCATTACCACGCGCACCAATGGGTGTGGTAAAGTCAAGGGTGATAATGACCAGCTTTGTTCTGCCGCTGCCTTGCATGCAGGAGAAAGTCCTTCTGGTCCGCCGATCAAAATTGATACATCACGTCCATCTAGCTTCCATGCATCCAATTGTTGTGCCAATTCTCCGGTATCCCAGCGTTTTCCTGGAATATCTAGCGTGACGATGCGGTTACCTTTAGCTACCGCTGCTAACATCGCTTCGCCTTCTTTTTGTAGAATTCGAGCAATATCAGCATTTTTACCACGCTTTCCCGCTGAAATTTCAATTAATTCCAGTGGCATATCTTTAGGGAAGCGGCGGCTATATTCTTTATAACCCTCCTCAACCCATTTTGGCATTTTAGTACCAACAGCAATCAGTTGAAGCTTCATGGTCAATTAGCTCCAAAGCTTCTCCAGTTGGTATAGCTCACGTGCATCCTCTTGCATGATATGTAGCATAACATTGCCCATATCAACGATAACCCATTGACCTTCTTTTTCGCCACTGATGCCAAATGGAGGAAAATCAATTAATTTAGATTCTTTATTTACGTGATCTGCAACAGATGCCACGTGACGGTTAGATGTACCAGTACAGATAACCATAAAATCGGTGATGCTTGATTTACCGCGAACATCAATAGTTACGATATCTTGTGCTTTAATGTCGTCAATTTTATCAACGATGAAATCGTGTAGTTCTTGAACCTGCAAAGGGATTCCCTCACTTGAGTGTTAGTATAGTATTGGCCGAATGACGCTATAAGTAGCATCGGTAATGTCAAATAGACATACTGACCTTGAATTGTGCCGCAGTATACCATGCTCTTATCAGACAGCGATAAGCGGACAAGGTTCAGACGGTATTTTTTCACATGTTTGTTTGGTGATTTAGTTCAAATGGGCAAAAAGTCGCGATTTTGACCTGTATTGAGACTAATTCAACGGTTGTAAATGGGTTGGAATACCACACATTTCAGCACATAGGCAGCTTAAGGCTGGCCATGGTTGAGTGTCATAGTCCGTTTTGACTTGGATTTCTAATAATGTCAGTTGTCGAAGAATCATGACTAAGGTTGTGAGCGGTAGTCGATGTAGTGCTCCAACATATATTTCACGGCGGTTTTGCCATATTCTAAATTGTTCAAAAATGAGGTTTAAAGGCGTACCTTTCTTTCCCATTTCTTGCATTTTATACAGTTGGGTTAATTCACGTTGTAAAGTTCGTAATAAAATCGTTGCCTCAACACCTTCCGCTTGTAATTGACGCAATATTCGTTGGCTACGTTTAGCTTGCCCGGCTAATAGCGCGTCAATTAATTGAAAGGGGGTGTAGTGATTATGACGACTTAATGCTTCTTGTAACCGTACGATAGTTAAAATACCATCAGGATAAAGTAGCACTAATTTATGTAAGCTTTGAGATAGCGCCAGTAAATTACCTTCGTGCCATTGCGCTAACATTTGTACCGACTCATGATCTGGTTTTAAGCCTAATAGCTGACAACGGCTTTGAATAAAGCGTGGCATTTGGCGCGGATCAGGGGTATTACAAGGTACATATAGCCCAATGATATCGAGGGCTTTAAACCACTTGGTACTTTCTTGCTTTTTATTAATTCTTGGCCCGGTAATAATTAATAAAATATCAGGATTAAGTGCGCCAATTACTTCAAGTAATGCTTTGGCTTGATTGGCATTTAAGCCTGTTTCTGCAATTTCAAGCTCGATAATTTGTTGGGCTGAAAATAAGCTCATTGCATGGCAGCAATCTAAAACTGCATTCCAATCAATACTATTATCGATAGTGAAGGCATGGCGTTCTAGAAAGCCTTGTTGCTGGGCGATGTGCTTGATGCTATCGCCCGCTTCTTGTTTTAATAATAGCTCATTACCAAATAGTAAATAAGCCTGACGCAGGCCCTTTGTTAGTTGCTGCGTCAGTTGTTCAGGGTAGACTCTCATTGCGCGCTGTGATCTTGTTTTTTATGTATAACCGCTGGAGTGGTAGTGATGGTAGTAGTACTGCCATCTTTAATTGATACTTTTTGGTTATGCAAAATTTGGTTTAATTCAGCGTTTAACTTATCTTCTTCCATCTTATTAAAGACAGTCGTTAGACGCGCAAGTTTACGCATGATTTGTTGCGCTGCTTGTTCACGCATAACATTAATTAACTCATCACGTTCTACTGATTTTGCTAATGCTGAAAGTGGGTTATCTAAGAAAGTACGAGTTACTTTAGTACTAAACTGCTCAATACCTTGATTCGGAATTGTCACGGTGTAGTTTACGGTTAAGGTTAAGTCGTATTCTGCTTTACCATTATTTTGATACAGAGATAACGTACTGTCGCCCGTTGATTCACTGGTGATATTAAGATTTGGTACTGTTGCTGCAGGTTTTACTTCTTCAATACCATGCAGTTTAAATTGGTATTTTACCATACGGGTTAATTTACCGTAGGGGTCAAAACTGGTTAACGATAGCTTAGCAATCCCTTCTGGTAGCATGTAGTTACCACGAAGGTGAAAGCTACAAGAAGCTGTTGTAAGCGCGAGAAGAGTGATGATAAGTAGTCGAGTTAGGCTGTTGGCCGAGAAAAAACTTTTCACGAAAGTCAGCTCCTTGAAATAAAAGAAGGTGCGCGGGGCGCAAAATTAAATATGACCGTAATTATAAAGATCCCCGCAAAAGCGGGGATCTTGAGGTTATTGTCAATGTTAGACTAGCTAACAAAGTAAAGTAACCTTGATTAGTTTGCTACGATGTTCAGCAGTTTACCTGGTACATAAATAACTTTACGTACGGTATTGCCATCAGTAAAGCGTGTTACGCCTTCTTCAGCCATAGCGAGTGCTTCTACTTGCTCTTTGGTTGCGTCTGCCGCTACCGTTAATTTAGCACGTAGTTTACCGTTAACCTGCACAATGATCAGTTTTTCATCTTCAACTAATGCAGCTGCATCAGCTTGTGGCCATACTGCATGGTCAATGTCTGTTTGACCTAGTGCTTGCCACATTTCAAAACAGATATGTGGTGTCATTGGGTAAAGCATAGTAACAATAGCTTTTAGTGCTTCATCAAGAATAGCACGATCTTGTGCTGATTCTTGTGGTGCTTTAGCTAGCTTGTTCATTAATTCCATAATTGCAGCAATAGCAGTATTGAATGTCTGACGACGACCAATATCATCGCTTACTTTAGCAATAGTTTTATGGATATCACGACGAAGTGCTTTTTGATCGCTGTTTAGTGTTGCTGTATCAACCGCTTCTGCTACACCTTTGCCAGCATGTTCACGCACTAATTTCCAAACACGCTTAAGGAAACGGTTAGCACCTTCAACACCTGACTCTTGCCATTCAAGGGTCATATCGGCTGGTGATGCAAACATCATAAATAGACGTACTGTATCAGCACCGTACTTGTCTACCATTTCTTGTGGGTCGATACCGTTGTTCTTAGACTTAGACATTTTGATCATGCCTGAGTGTTCAACATTGTGACCTTGAGAGTCAACGGCTGTTGTAATGCGACCTTTACCGTCACGTTCAACCGTTACATCTGTTGGCGCAACCCACTCTTTACCACCTTTTTCGGTAGTGTAGAAGAACGCATCAGCCAATACCATACCTTGACATAGTAGTTGCTTAAATGGTTCATCAGAGGTTACGTAACCAGCATCACGAAGTAATTTGTGGAAGAAACGTGAGTATAATAGGTGCATACAAGCGTGCTCAATACCACCAACATATTGATCAACGGGTAGCCAGTAGTTCGCCTTTGCTGGATCAAGAATATCGTCAGCTTGTGGTGAACAGTAACGTGCGTAGTACCAAGATGACTCCATAAATGTGTCAAAGGTATCAGTTTCACGTAATGCTGGTTCGCCATTAAAGGTGGTTTTTGCCCACTCTTTATCAGCTTTAATTGGGCTAGTTACACCATCCATTACTACATCTTCTGGTAGTAGAACAGGTAACTGGTCAGCGGCTACAGGGTGAACCTGACCGTCTTCAGTCGTTACCATTGGAATTGGAGCACCCCAGTAACGTTGACGAGAAACACCCCAGTCACGTAGACGGAAGTTAACGGTTTTCTTGCCTTTAGCGTCAGCTTCAAGTTTCGCTGCAATCGCATCGAAAGCTTGTTGGAAGTTTAGACCGTCGAATTCACCTGAATTGAATAGCACACCTTTTTCGGTGTATGCCGCTTCAGAAATATCAAACTCGCTACCATCTTCTGGCTTAATAACCGCCATGATATCGATGTTGTACTTAGTTGCAAATTCAAAGTCACGTTGATCGTGAGCTGGAACTGCCATTACCGCACCTGTGCCGTAATCCATTAATACGAAGTTAGCAACGTATACTGGTACTTCACGACCATCCAGTGGATGGATAGCGGTTAAGCCTGTATCCATGCCTTTCTTTTCCATCGTTGCAAGTTCAGCTTCTGCAACTTTGGTGTTACGGCACTCATCGATAAAGGTTGCTAATGCTGGGTTATTTTCTGCTGCTTTTGCTGCTAGAGGATGACCCGCTGCAATGCTAACAAATGTTACACCCATTAGGGTATCAGGACGAGTTGTGTAAACTTCGAGATCGTCTTGACCTTTAACTTTAAAAGTTAGCTCTACACCTTCAGAGCGACCAATCCAGTTACGTTGCATGGTTTTAACCATTTCAGGCCAGCCATCAAGGGTATCAAGATCATCAAGTAGCTCTTGTGCGTACTCAGTAATTTTAATGAACCACTGTGGAATCTCTTTTTGTTCAACAGGGGTATCACAACGCCAGCAACAACCATCTTCTACTTGCTCATTTGCAAGTACAGTTTGGTCATTAGGACACCAGTTTACAGAAGATGTCTTCTTGTAAACCAGGCCTTTGTTGTACAGTTTAGTGAAGAACTCTTGTTCCCAACGGTAGTACTCTGGAGTACACGTTGCGAATTCACGGCTCCAATCGTAACCAAAGCCTAATAGCTTAAGTTGGTTCTTCATGTATTCGATGTTTTCGTAAGTCCAAGGCGCTGGTGCAGTGTTATTTTTAACCGCTGCATTCTCTGCTGGTAGACCAAATGCATCCCAACCAATTGGCTGCATGACATTTTTGCCTTGTAAGCGTTGGTAGCGAGAGATAACATCACCGATAGTGTAGTTACGCACGTGACCCATGTGCAAGCGACCACTTGGGTACGGGAACATGGAGAGACAGTAGAATTTTTCTTTATTAGGGTCTTCACTAACAACAAAGGTCTTATTGTTATCCCAATGTTCTTGAACTTTTTGTTCAATGTCCTGTGGACGATATTGTTCTTGCATCGATGACATCCAGAATTTTGTGAGTTTAATACAAACACATTCATTGTAATCGACATAGGATAACCAAAGGTAAAGGTGTCAACAATAGCTGATAGCGATTCGGCGACCTTAATCTTGTATTTGGACGTAATTACGTAATTATTTCGCACATTGGCGGAGGATTAATCCCATGACTAAGCAACAAAAGCAGTATGAAGCAGTATTAGAAAAAGTAACTGAAGCGCTTAAGCATAGTCCAGAAGAGCTAAAGAAGTTTTTTAAGATGACTGAGCTTTATGGTAAAGCGGCCAGCGATATGACGAAAGATGAGCTGGCATTGATTGAAGCATATATCAAAAGTGATCTTAAAACGACTGAGCTTTACGGCAAAGCTGCTAGTGATATGACGAAAGATGAGTTGTCATTAATTGAAGCTTATGTCAAAAGTGATTTAAAAACTTTTACTGAAGAAGTAAAAAGTAGCTCCGAACCATTCAGTGAAAGTCCATTTTACAAATTAGTTAGTGAAAGTATTTGGAAGAATTTAGCCGAAATTACCGATAAGACTCAATTAGAGTGGATTGAAGTAATGGAAGATATTCAACATAAAGGTGTTTACCAAGCCGGTGAACTGGTTGGATTAGGTAATCTTGTGTGTGAGCAATGTGGTCATTCTGAAATGATCACTCATGTTACGCGTATTGAGCCGTGTGTAAAATGTGGCTGTAAGCACTTTTCACGTTTGCCATTAAACCCATAATGGTTTGTGCGTTACTTATATCAATAAAAAAACGCAGCGCTATAAACGCTGCGTTTTTATTTATATTTTCTAAAAGTAAACGATTAATAGTCAGGTTGTTCAATCGTATCAACCACCACTGCTGAATCTGCGGCTTTAATGGTATTGGCCGGCTTTTGCAGTTGTTGCTGCTGAGGAGCTGTTTGAGTGGGCTGGTTATCATGATTAAATTCAGGTAGTACCTGATCATAGCCTTTGATTTCACGCGTAGCTGCTGTCATTGGTTCATAAGTGAATTTTTGACCAGCTAATGACGCTTCAATCATTGCGCCACCTTTAGTGCGGGTAAAGATAGCAACACCATTGATATAGCTTTTAGTCATGTAGTCACTGCCAGCATTCATACCAGCGCCTGCGGTACCGACTTTAGCCGATGCGCCTTCATTTAAGGCTACAGCTGATGCTTGGGCATCTAATTCTAAGCCACCATCAATAAAGCGATCGTAAGCACGCTTATCTTGGAAGAACAATATTTCGCTAAAGGCTTGACCACCAAATTGTAATCCAATCGATAGTTGGTATAACTTAGCAAACCCCATCGCTTTATTTGCTTTAAATACCACGCCAGAGCCGTAAGCGCCACCAACCCAGAAGCCACCTTTACCCACAGATGGAAAAACAGCATATCCATAAGCCGAATGGAAAAAAGGTTGTGTTTGTGGGGATTTGTAAAAATGTGCTAATGCATCTTTGGTGTCATTTTGTTGCTCTTGAGCAAGTACCTGTGTTGATAGCATCAGCATTAATAATGAACACAAAGTGGTAAAAATTTTAGTCGTTGTTTTCATCTGTTGTTCCTTATCTCGCCGTTGGCAATTGAAGCCTGCGGGATGGCTGTTGTTATTGGACAATGAAACTACAATAAACTAACCGTAAAAAAAGGTGAAGTTATTAGCTTCACCTTAGAGTTTATGCTTTTTCCGCTGAGCGTAAGTCACGAAAATGTCCGCGTTTACGTCGAATAAGGATCCAAGATAGTGCTAATGCCCATAAACAGTAGCCGTATAATGGCCAACTGCCTAATGTGGTATAGGGTGTCATTCCAATGGTTGGAATAACTTTATCTTTTAATACGCCAGTGACAAATTGCGGTAATTCTTTAGTGATATGACCATTATGGTCAACAACTGCTGTAATACCGGTATTTGTTCCACGTAATAGCGGCTTGCCAAGTTCTAGCGCTCGCATTTGGGCAATTTGCATGTGTTGGAACGGTCCAATAGAGTGACCAAACCATGCATCATTAGAAAGCGTGAGTAGTAACTCAGTTTTTTTAGTGACGTTTTCACGAATTTGTTCACCAAATGCAATCTCATAACACAGTGCGGGTGCAATTGAATAACCATGAGCTTGAATATTCGGTTGAATATAGGCGCCACGGCTAAACGATGACATCGGTAGATTAAAGAATGGCGCTAATGGGCGTAAAATACTCGCAAACGGTACAAATTCACCAAAAGGTAATAGATGGTGTTTAGTGTAGCGAGTCGCGGTGTTGTAGTTATACGGACCATCGGCATCGACACCCAGTGTCAAAATATTATTGAAAAACTCACCGTCTGCTTTTTGATCTAAAATGCCAGTGATCACAGTGCTGTTATTGGCACGTGCGGCGGCATCAAGATTTTGTAAGAAGGTTGGAATTTCTTCTTCAAGTGCAGGGATGGCCGCTTCTGGCCAAATGATGAGATCTGCACCCCAATTATCACGGGTAAGATCCATGTATTTCATCAAGGTTGGCCAACGATGACTTGGTAGCCATTTCTCTTCTTGAGAAATATTGCCTTGAATAAGAGCAACAGTCACACTGTGTTTAGGATCGGGTTTTACCCACTGCGGAATACCGGCTAATACGGCTAATATCGCCACCAAAATCGCCACCAGTAATGGGCGCCAGTTACGGTAATAAAGGGTTGCGACAATTGATCCAGAGATCAGTACGAGAGCAAGGGTTATACCTTCGACACCAAAGATCGGTGCAAAGTGTGCCAATGGTGTATTGAGCTGACTGTAGCCCATCCATAACCAAGGGAAACCAGTAAATAGCCAACCACGGATCCAATCAAGCACCAGCCAAATAACAGGCCCTGAAAGCAATAATTGATGGAAAGGGCGCTGACGGTTAAAGCGATTAAATAAGTAGCCAAATAACGCAGGATAAAGCGCTAAATAACTAATTAGTAAGCACATTAAGAACATACTGGCGATTTTAGGCATACCACCAAAGGTATCAATGCTGACATGTACCCAGCTGATGCCTGTACCAAACATGCCTAGACCATAAAAAAAGCCAATCAGTGCAGAACGTTTAGGTGATTGTTTCTGTAGTAAAAAGAAAAACAGAATTAGTGTTAATGGGGCAATAAATGCGTAGTTATAAGGTGCAAAAGATAGAGTCGCAATTGCACCTGCAGGGACAGCTGCAAGCAGCTGTCCCAACAAGGTTAATGTTTTTTTTGTCATCATTTACGGAGTAATGGTCGGTTGAAATGCTTCATCTGGAACAGTTACTTGTAACTGGATAACGCGGCGGTTATCAGATGATGTCACTTTAAATGAATAACCATTAACTTCAACAACTTCACCGCGCGATGGCAGGTGACCAAAATTCATCATTACAAGGCCGCCGACAGTATCGACTTCCTCATCACAGAATGACGTCTGGAATAGTTCATTGAAATCTTCAATGGTTGTTAGCGCTTTTACTGCGTAAGTATGCTTACTTAATTGACGAACTTCTTGCTCTTCTTCGTCGTCGAATTCATCTTCGATTTCACCAACGATTTGTTCAAGAATATCTTCAATAGTAATAACACCAGATACACCACCAAACTCATCAACCACAATTGCCATGTGGTAGCGTTCTTCGCGGAATTCTTTTAATAGTCGATCTACGCGCTTACTTTCCGGTACTACAACCGCTGGACGTAATACTTTATCGATATCAAAAGGCTCGCTATCAGGTAATAAATAACGCAGTAAGTCTTTGGCTAATAAAATACCTTCGACATGGTCTTTATCATCACTAATAACAGGGTAGCGAGAGTGTTGGGCTTCAACAATTAAATCAATCAGATCTTCTAGCTTCTGAGAACGCTCGACAGTAGTCATTTGTGAGCGTGGGATCATAATGTCTCGCACTCGCATTTCGGCTATTTCCATTACACCTTCGAGCATGTCGCGAGTGTCATGATCTATCAAATCGTTTTCTTCCGAATCACGGAATACTTCAACTAATTCCTCGCGGTTTTGTGGGTCGCCTTGGAAAAGTTGGCCAATACGTTCAAAGAAGGACTTTCTACTCGGACCTTCAGTTGTTGGAGAGTTATCTTCGTTCATTATTTACTTTTATCAACTAAGTGGATATTGCCACGGAAATGCGGCTTGGTTTATTAAGCCGCGGAATATTTATTAATATGTTACTACTTTTCAGAAATGTAAGGGTCGACAAAGCCCATGTTTTGCATTATTTCAGTCTCTAATGTTTCCATTTCTTCAGCTTCATCGTCTTCGATATGATCATAACCTAGCAGATGCAGGCTACCGTGTACAACCATATGTGCCCAATGCGCATTAAGCGGCTTTTGTTGCTCAAGTGCTTCTGCTTCGACAACCTGGCGACAAATAATTAAATCACCCAGTAAATCGATTTCGATTCCTGGTGGTGCTTCAAACGGAAAAGATAGGACATTTGTTGGTCGATCTTTACCACGGTACTCAAGGTTAAGGGCGTGGCTTTCTTGCTCGTCAACTAATCGAATAGTGACTTCAGCATCGGCTTGAAACGGTGTGACCGCTGCATCTAACCATTGTTGGAATTCAGCTTCAGTCGGTAATCCAGCTTCGTCTGCTGTTGCAAGCTGTAGATCAAGATAAATCGCCATTAGTTACTCTTTTGTGATTCGATTTTAGCAGCAGTTGCCGCTGCGAATAAGACAGCTTCTTTAGCTTCTTGTTCGGTGCGACGGCGTTGTTCTGCTTGTTTACGTTGTTTTTGGTCTTCACTTTCCCACACTTCATAAGCTTGAACGATACGAGCAACCACAGGGTGGCGTACAACATCGTTGGCTAGGAAGAAGTTAAAGCTAATATCATCAACGTTTGATAATACTTCAATTGCATGACGTAAGCCTGAACGAGCACCACGCGGTAAATCTATCTGAGTTACGTCACCAGTGATTACTGCTCGAGAATTAAAGCCAATTCGAGTTAAGAACATTTTCATCTGTTCAACAGTGGTATTTTGGCTTTCATCCAAAATGATAAAGGCATCATTAAGGGTACGGCCACGCATATAAGCCAGTGGTGCAACTTCAATCACATTGCGCTCAATGAGCTTTTCTACGCGTTCAAAACCGAGCATTTCAAATAAAGCATCATAAAGTGGACGTAAATATGGATCGACTTTCTGGCTTAAATCACCGGGTAAGAAACCTAATTTTTCACCCGCTTCAACCGCTGGACGCGTTAGTAGAATACGACGAACTTCTTGACGCTCAAGGGCATCAACCGCTGCCGCAACAGCAAGGTAAGTTTTACCCGTACCTGCAGGACCGACACCAAAGGTAATATCATGAGTCACAATATTGGCGATGTATTGGGATTGGTTAGGTGTGCGCGGTTTAATGATCCCTTTTTTGGTTTTAATATGAACTTCTTTACCAAAAGGGATGGTGGTTTCTACGGTTTGCTCTAATACGCCGGATGCTTTAATCGCTAGATGAATATGGTCAGGTTCAATATCAGGAATATTGTTATGTACGGGAGCCGTATCAACGTATAAATCTTTTATGATATTGGTGGCAGTTTCAGCGGTGTGTGGTTGACCAACAACGCTAAAATGGTTGCTGCGATGATTGATTTCAACACCTAGACGACGTTCTAGCTGTTTGATGTTGTCGTCGAAAGGACCACAAAGGCTGGAAAGTCGCTGATTATTAGCGGGCTCTAGATCAAATTCTACAGTAATTATTTTGCTCAAGGTTTGCCTCTCATTGAGGTCGCCTATTAGTAGGCGACCATGTTTTCAGGGCATGCGAGTTACTTTAAATAATGCGTATAACAGTACGTGGTTAGCCTGTAATAATTTCGCGTTATTCTGGAGTATATACGCCTACACCTAAATCATCTTCACGACGCGTTTTTGCCATCATAGCTGCCGGTGACATTGCAACGCGAAGATCCATCTCTGCTTCAGTGCGAACAAGCTCGCCACGCAATGAGTTAGTAAATACGTCGACGATTTTCACATCAACAAATTGACCAATCAGTTCAGCAGAACCTTCAAAGTTTACAATACGGTTGTTTTCAGTACGACCACGCAGTTCCATTACATTCTTACGCGATGGGCCTTCAACTAAAATACGCTGCTCAGTGCCTAGCATTTGACGTGCGTGGCGCATTGCTTGGCTATTAAGTTGCTGTTGTAGGGCGTACAGACGCTCTTTCTTCACTTCTTCTGTCAGATCACAAGGGTAATCAGCGGCAGGCGTACCTGGACGTGGTGAGAAGATAAAGCTGTAACTAATATCAAAATCGATATCACGAATCAGTTTCATGGTATCTTCGAAATCTTGATCTGACTCGCCAGGGAACGCGACAATAAAGTCTGAACTCATGGTGATATCTGGACGTACTTTACGTAATTTACGGATTTTTGACTTATATTCAAGCACAGTGTGAGGACGCTTCATCATCGTCAGAATGCGATCTGAGCCACTTTGTACTGGTAGGTGTAAGTAGTTAACCAGTTCAGGGGTATCTTTGTAAACGTCAATAATGTCATCAGTAAATTCAATCGGATGACTGGTTGTGTAACGTACACGGTCAATACCATCGATAGCAGCGACTAAACGTAGCAATTCAGCAAAGCTTGCTAACTCACCATCATACGTTGGACCACGGAATGCGTTAACATTTTGGCCAAGAAGATTAACTTCACGTACGCCTTGATCAGCCAGTTGCGCGATCTCAAATAAAACATCATCAATCGGGCGGCTAACTTCTTCACCACGGGTGTAGGGCACCACACAGTAAGTACAGTACTTAGAACAGCCTTCCATGATAGAAACAAATGCCGTTGCACCATCAGCACGTGGCTCTGGTAAGCTATCGAACTTCTCAATCTCTGGGAATGAAATATCCATAACGGTTTTTTCATTTGCTTGAGAACGTTTAATCATTTCTGGCAAACGGTGTAGGGTTTGTGGGCCAAAGATAACGTCAACGTAAGGTGCGCGCTTACGAATCGAATCACCTTCTTGAGTCGCTACACAGCCACCAACGCCGATCACTAGATCTGGCTTTTTATCTTTTAGTTTTTTCCAGCGGCCTAGCTGATGGAAAACTTTTTCTTGTGCTTTTTCACGGATCGAACAGGTGTTAAGTAGCAGAACATCTGCTTCTTCTGGGATTTCTGTTAACTCGAAGCCATTAGCAGCATTAAGAAGATCGGCCATTTTTGATGAATCGTATTCGTTCATCTGGCAGCCCCAGGTTTTAATCAGCAGTTTCTTCGCCATCTCTCTTCGCTCGTAGTGTTGATTCATTACATTCAGATTACGGGCTGACAGGTTGTATTACTTCAGTTTAGAGTAATGCCCTGTAGCAAGCCGCGTATTGTACTGCTTTAAACTCGGTCTGACTAGATCATCACCACCCCGAAAAAATTGTGGTCTTTTGAACACAACTAACGATAGAGATGAAACGATTTAAAAAGTGATTGTTCATCATAGACTTTATCAAGCGTTACCATTCCTAGTTGGCGCATTTGTTTGCGAATCCATAATGTGCGCTGATAAACATAATTGCTCATTGGACTGGCTTTTATTTTATAAGGGTTAGGTAATACTGCGGCCAGCTGTGCCGCTTGTTGAGCACTGAGTCTACTCGCTGGAATATGGAAAAAGTGCTCACTAGCAGCTTGGACACCATAGATCCCGGGGCCAAATTCAATCACGTTTAAATAGGTTTCTAAAATACGATCCTTGCCCCAAATGATCTCCATCCACAATGCGAAATATAATTCTATGCCTTTACGAATGAAAGAGTGGCTAGGAAACAAAAATACATTCTTGGCTGTTTGTTGAGTGATAGTACTCGCGCCACGATCAGGGCCATTTTTACCACTGTGTTGAAGCACTGATAGGGTCGCGCTGAGATCGATGCCATGATGTTCAGGAAAGGTTTGATCTTCAGAGGCAATAACTGCTAATTGCATATTTTTTGAAATTTTATCCAAATTAACCCATTGGTGATGTGTTTGCTCGGGGTAATCTTTAGGGGGGAATATCGCACGACTAATTTCCCATCCCCAAAATGGAGGATTAATGAATTTGAAAATAACGACTAAAACGATAGGAGCAATAAGCGCACATAAAATAAATTTAACAATAAAACGTCTAAAGCCTGCCAGCATAGTGATTTGATTCCTTTCAGCGGTGAGAGACAGTGGCTAATGGGTGATTAGCGGCGAATACGTTATCGTAGTACCCCGTTAAGCGTGTTTTCTTATACAATCATCTAACACGATGGTTTGAAAGATTATAACCAAATAACAAGCCAGGACATAATAGGTAGGTGAAGATATGGAACAATATGATGTCATTGTTGCTGGTGGCGGTATGGTTGGTGCGGCTGCTGCGATTGGGTTAGCTCAGCAAGGGCTTGATGTCGCAGTGATTGAAGGTTATGCACCGTCCCCTTTTGTTACTGAGCAGGCGATGGATTTACGCGTGTCAGCTATTTCACCACATTCAGTGGCGTTATTAGAACAACTCGGTGCATGGCAAGCAGTGATGGCTATGCGCCTCTGTCCTTTTAAACGTCTTGAAACCTGGGAGCACCCAGAATGCAGAACTCGATTCAGTGCTGATGAGATGCAGCTGCAACAATTAGGTTATATCGTTGAAAATCGCGTGATCCAATTAGCGCTATGGCAGCAATTTGAACAATACGACAATATTACCTTATTGTGTCCCGCAACGATGGTAGCAGCGACAGCAATTGATGAGGGTTATCAAGTTGAATTGAATGATGGTTCATTGATTAATTGTGGCTTATTGGTTGGTGCTGATGGCGCAAACTCTCAAGTACGCCACCAAGTCAATATAGGTATTACAGCATGGGATTATCGCCAACATTGTATGCTGATTAATATTGCGACAGTGTTACCACAACAAGATATTACTTGGCAGCAGTTTACACCTGTAGGTCCACGCTCATTTTTACCCTTGCCCGGTCATCAAGGATCGCTAGTTTGGTATGACACTCCTGCACGGATTCGACAATTATCAGCAATGCCTGCAATGCAATTACAGGCTGAGATAACGGCAGCTTTCCCTGCTGAGTTAGGTGAGTTTAAGGTACTTAACCATGGCAGTTTTCCGTTAACGCGCCGCCATGCACAAACGTATTATAAGCCGAATGTGGTGCTGTTAGGCGATGCTGCCCATACCATTAATCCATTAGCTGGCCAAGGGGTCAATTTAGGCTTTAAAGACGTTGGTTGCTTATTAGAAAAAATCAGTCAGGCCGGTAATGATTGGCAACGGCCGCAAGTTCTTGCTAATTATGAACGTTGTCGTCGTCCTGATAATTTGATTATGCAAACGGGAATGGATTTTTTCTACAGTACTTTCAGTAATAATATTGGGCCATTAAAGTTACTGCGTAATGTTGGTTTACGAGTTGCAGATCACACTGGTGGTATAAAAAAACAAGTACTCAAATACGCAATGGGTATTTAAGGAAAGAGTTTCTTTCTTTGCTTGCGTAGAAGTTTATTGGATAGTGCTTGCTGTTTGTGACATCTTTATTGTACTGGGATGGACTTACAGGAGGAAGCATTGTATATCACTAAAATTAGTCAGTTTTTAACGCGACTTTGGTATTACCCCTCATTAAATATGGGCTTAAGAGGCTCGGCAGGAATTATTCTGATCTTTGCTCTCGGCATGATTGGACATCGATTAGATTTAGCCTCTTATGCCATAGTCGCAATGCCTGCGGCATTACTGAGTGGTTTAGATCAACCCGGGCCTAAACGATGGCAACGGCTCGGAATCTCACTCGCCATGTGGGGACTCGCTGTCACGGTTTCATTGGGGCTTTTTTACAGCCCATTACCCCTATGGTTAAGCTTTGCTATCATCGCGATGTTGCTTGCCTCTCCTGCTGTCAATGGTCCATTCTGGACTCGATTAGGTATTTCTTCACTATATTTGGCCGCTGTTTGTTTTTCTTTATTTAATCAACAAACGCCACTCCAGAATTTCCCCGTTTTATTAGTTGGTCCGGCTATTTTTGCGCTGTTTAGTTGGTTGTGGTTTGTGGTATGGCAAAATTTAGCGTTACGATCGAGTTTAGCCGCTATTTACAATGCGTTAGCCCACTATATTGCACTGAGGCAACGGATTGTGTTGGGAGAAGCCGATCTACTGTCGATATTATCAAATCAAAAACACCACTTAGTTGACTTATTTAGTCAAACTATTCAATCGAGTATCTCGAACGATGCTGCGACGCCAAAGCGACAATCACTGCTAGCGAGTTTACAAGTGGCGAGTGATATTTTTGAACTTGCTATTATTGGTCATTCAACTAATCAGTCACTTCTGGCTCGATTTGATGATCCTATTCGTCGACAGCAATTGATTTTATGGAGCCAACATGCGCAACAGATATTACGTCGTCAAGCCAAAGCCATTCAAAGTGGTGGTAGTTACCATTGTAAGCATCAACTTTCTGCATTAGCCCAACCTTTAGTGGCGAATACCGCTGATGATGCTCATCCCCAATTACGACTTTGGGGGCGAGCAATTATTCGTATCTCTCAAGTGATTGAAAATAATAAACCATTATATCAACGAGAGTTTCAAGTTCAGCCATTTGAATTAACTTGGCGGTGGCCGTCATTTGGGCACCCTATTTGGCGTTATGTCGCACGAATGGGAATAATTTTTGCTGTCGGGTCTGGGATTGCACAATATTTCCAATTGTTGCGACCTGAGTGGGTGGTACTCACAATGGTGTTGGTATTACAGCCTGGATTTGTTGCAACTAAAAGCCGTGTTTGGCAGCGTTGTATTGGTACTATCGGTGGATTAGTTTTTGCTGTTATTGTGATTAAATCAGGGTTACCCGTTGGCGCAATGCAGCTGATTACGTTGATGTTAATTCCGATATCATTAACGCTTATTTTACGTTATTACGTGGTGGCTGTTGGTGGTTTTTGTGCAGTATTGATATTGGCGTTAGAGTTACTTTCTCATCAAGGGTTAGCCTTGATTTTGCCGCGATTAATTGATTGTTTTGTGGGGGCGATAGTGGTGTTGTTAGGGATGACATTTCTGTGGCCGCAATGGCGCAGTCATGATATCAATAACAAAGCAACTCAGGGAATAATCAATGCCGGAGTGTTACTCAGTTACGCTTTCTCTCAGCTAAAAGGGGACAATAAAGCCGACTTTTTTGTTGATGAACAAGCACGACAAACATTGATGGGTTATCGTAAAAATGTATTGATGGCAGAGCATGATTGGGAGTTAGTCTTTAATGAAATGCAGCAAGAGCCTAAACGGACTCATCAAGATAGTGATTATCAGCAGCAATTATTAGAACAATATCACCAGTTAGTACATTATCTTTGCATTTTGGTTTCTATGCTACGCAAGGGGGTTGTATTGCCTGCTATTGTTGATTATCAAGCGCCTATTGAAGCTGGAATTCAAGCTTTGGTGATACAACTACGGGATGGTACGGACACTACTTTTCCTTATATTGATGATTTAAATACCGAGTTACAAGATGATAGTTTATCTACCGATCAAATGACAGTAAGGGCGGTAATCATGCTCTCAGCTGCAACACTAAAACATATGCATCAATTAAAGAATGGCAGTGAACTGATTTAATCTGTCAATCTAGATATTAAGGTAATAAAAAAGCCGCCAACGAAAGTTGGCGGCTTTTTTATTACTGGTGATGGTTGTAATTACCATTCAGCAGATAAAAGAAAACCTACTCAAAGAGTAGGTCTCTAATATGGTGCGGAAGGAGAGACTTGAACTCTCACACCTTACGGCGCTAGAACCTAAATCTAGTGCGTCTACCAATTCCGCCACTTCCGCAAATTTTATTCTTACTGAAAGATCAGAAAGAAATGGTGGCTACGACGGGATTCGAACCTGTGACCCCATCATTATGAGTGATGTGCTCTAACCAACTGAGCTACGTAGCCATCATAGAGTACCGACATTTATCAATACTCTTAAAGAGTGGCAGGTCTACCTGGATTCGAACCAGGGAATGACGACATCAAAAGCCGTTGCCTTACCGCTTGGCGATAGACCTACAGTGCTTATTTTCATAAGACTTTTCACAAACTAGAGAGAATGGTGCGGAAGGAGAGACTTGAACTCTCACACCTTGCGGCGCCAGAACCTAAATCTGGTGCGTCTACCAATTCCGCCACTTCCGCATGTTGTCAGTTACGACTAACTGTTGTTTCTCTAGTTGTATTAATTAAATCAGTAATTGGTAAAAATCTGATTTAAAGAATAGTGGTGCGGAAGGAGAGACTTGAACTCTCACACCTTACGGCGCTAGAACCTAAATCTAGTGCGTCTACCAATTCCGCCACTTCCGCAAATTTTATTCTTACTGAAAGATCAGAAAGAAATGGTGGCTACGACGGGATTCGAACCTGTGACCCCATCATTATGAGTGATGTGCTCTAACCAACTGAGCTACGTAGCCAACATAGAATACTGAAGTTAATCAATACTCTTAAAGAGTGGCAGGTCTACCTGGATTCGAACCAGGGAATGACGGCATCAAAAGCCGTTGCCTTACCGCTTGGCGATAGACCTACTGGTTTACTCTTTCAAGTAACCTTTGCTTGTTGGGTAGTAACAAGACTTTTTAAATCAGAGAGAATGGTGCGGAAGGAGAGACTTGAACTCTCACACCTTGCGGCGCTAGAACCTAAATCTAGTGCGTCTACCAATTCCGCCACTTCCGCATATTATCAGTTACGAATAACTGTTGTTCTCTGATCGTATTTTTCAATTTAAGTATAGGTAAATACTTAATTGAAGAATAAATGGTGGCTACGACGGGATTCGAACCTGTGACCCCATCATTATGAGTGATGTGCTCTAACCAACTGAGCTACGTAGCCGATTTAAAATACCGATAACCATAAATGTTTATCGTTACTTTTAAATTATGGCAGGTCTACCTGGATTCGAACCAGGGAATGACGGCATCAAAAGCCGTTGCCTTACCGCTTGGCGATAGACCTACAGTTTGCTTTTTCAAGCTATCTCTCAACTCTATTGAGAGAATGGTGCGGAAGGAGAGACTTGAACTCTCACACCTTACGGCGCTAGAACCTAAATCTAGTGCGTCTACCAATTCCGCCACTTCCGCATGATTAACTGTCGCAACAATTAATCTAAATATGGCAGGTCTACCTGGATTCGAACCAGGGTATGACGGCATCAAAAGCCGTTGCCTTACCGCTTGGCGATAGACCTACTGGTTTACTTTTCCAAGTAACCTTTGCTTGTTGGGTAGTAACAAGACTTTTCAAATCAGAGAGAATGGTGCGGAAGGAGAGACTTGAACTCTCACACCTTGCGGCGCTAGAACCTAAATCTAGTGCGTCTACCAATTCCGCCACTTCCGCATATTGTCAGTTACGAATAACTGTTGTTTCTCTGATGGTATTTTTCACATTAACCGCAGTTAAGATGAAGAATAATGGTGCGGAAGGAGAGACTTGAACTCTCACACCTTACGGCGCTAGAACCTAAATCTAGTGCGTCTACCAATTCCGCCACTTCCGCATGATTAACTGTCGCAACAATTAATCTAAATATGGCAGGTCTACCTGGATTCGAACCAGGGTATGACGGCATCAAAAGCCGTTGCCTTACCGCTTGGCGATAGACCTACTGGTTTACTTTTTCAAGTAACCGTTGCTTGTTGGGTAGTAACAAGACTTTAAAATCAGAGAGAATGGTGCGGAAGGAGAGACTTGAACTCTCACACCTTGCGGCGCTAGAACCTAAATCTAGTGCGTCTACCAATTCCGCCACTTCCGCATATTATCAGTTACGAATAACTGTTGTTCTCTGATCGTATTTTTCAATTTAAGTATAGGTAAATACTTAATTGAAGAATAAATGGTGGCTACGACGGGATTCGAACCTGTGACCCCATCATTATGAGTGATGTGCTCTAACCAACTGAGCTACGTAGCCAACATAGAATACTGAAATTAATCAATACTCTTAAAGAGTGGCAGGTCTACCTGGATTCGAACCAGGGAATGACGGCATCAAAAGCCGTTGCCTTACCGCTTGGCGATAGACCTACAGTTTGCTTTTTCAAGCTATCTCTCAACTCTATTGAGAGAATGGTGCGGAAGGAGAGACTTGAACTCTCACACCTTACGGCGCTAGAACCTAAATCTAGTGCGTCTACCAATTCCGCCACTTCCGCATTTTATCAATGTTTAACATTGATTTTCAATCTTATAATAAAATTGAAATGGTGGCTACGACGGGATTCGAACCTGTGACCCCATCATTATGAGTGATGTGCTCTAACCAACTGAGCTACGTAGCCATTTTGCCTCCAACTGCCACTGCTCTTAGCGAGCCGCTTCGTTGGGAACGGGGCGCATTATGCTCATACCAGTTAAAACCGTCAATAGTTTTTTTTGATAAATGGCGAAAATTCGTTTGTTCGGCGGTTATTTGGGCGAACTGGGCGAATCACAAACTGATATCTGATTTGTCTGCTATTAATGATCAAAATTGTGATGCAACACGATTTTATTTTATGCTTAAGCAGATAAAAAATAAGCCAGCACGAGGCTGGCTTATTTTATTTACTCATCGTTATCTCAATGATAACTGAATAAAATATATTATACGTTGAAGCGGAAGTGGACAACATCGCCATCTTTAACGATGTAATCTTTACCTTCTAGACGCCATTTACCTGCGTCTTTAGCACCTGATTCGCCACCAAACTCGATATAATCATTGTAGCCAATAACTTCAGCGCGAATGAAGCCTTTCTCAAAGTCAGTGTGAATAACACCCGCTGCTTTAGGTGCAGTTGCACCGACAGGGATTGTCCATGCACGTACTTCTTTAACACCAGCAGTGAAATACGTTTGTAGTGAAAGTAACTCATAGCCAGAACGAATAACGCGGTTAAGACCAGGTTCTTCGATACCCATGTCAGCTAAGAACTCTTCACGATCTTCGTCATCAAGCTCTGCGATTTCAGATTCCATTGCTGCACAAATAGGTACAACAATCGCGTTTTCTGTTGCTGCACGTTCAATAACAAGGTCTAAGAATGGATTGTTTTCAAAACCATCTTCGCTAACGTTAGCAATGTACATCGTTGGTTTTAGCGTTAAGAAGTGTAGGTAATCGACAGCTGCCTTCTCTTCTTTGCTTAGTTCCATTGAACGTAGCATTGCGCCATCAGTTAACACTGGCAGCATTTTTTCTAATACTTTGATTTCGAATTTAGCATCGTTATCGCCGCCTTTAGCACGCTTTGCTAAGCGGAAAATAGCACGCTCACACGTATCAAGATCAGCCATAGCTAGTTCTAGGTTGATGATATCGATATCTTCAAGAGGGTTAATACGGCCAGCAACGTGAACGATGTTGTCATTTTCAAAACAACGAACAACGTGACCAATAGCATCAGTTTCACGAATGTTAGCTAGGAACTTGTTACCAAGACCTTCACCTTTAGATGCGCCAGCAACAAGGCCTGCAATGTCTACAAATTCCATTGTGGTAGGCAGAATACGTTGTGGTTTAACGAATACTGCTAATGCATCCATACGTGGATCCGGCACAGGAACAACACCTGTATTTGGTTCGATAGTACAGAATGGGAAGTTAGCTGCTTCGATGCCTGCTTTTGTTAAGGCATTGAACAGTGTTGACTTACCAACGTTTGGTAGACCTACGATACCGCATTTAAAACCCATGGCTTGTAACCCTTTTGGTGATTATTTTGTAACAACTCAATTATAGTGCTCAACACTGAGCCCATAATGACAAAGTACTACTGTTGCCAGTGCGCTACTCTGCCTTGAATGAATGAAGACGATTTTGTGCCTTACTCAGGCCATCTTTTAGAAGCACATCAATACAGCGAACTGATTCATCAACTGCTGCGTCAATCAGCTCTTGTTCTTTGGTCGGTGCTTTTCCTAGCACGTAACCAGCGACTTTGTTTTTATCACCAGGGTGGCCAATGGCAATCCTGAGACGATAGAAATCTTTGTTGTTACCTATTTTGCTAATGATATCACGTAGGCCATTATGACCACCGTGTCCACCGCCTTTTTTAAATTTGGCAACACCAGGAGGTAAGTCGAGTTCATCGTGCGCGACTAAAATTTCTTCCGGTTTAATTTGGAAAAAATTAGCCAAAGCTGAAACTGACTTACCTGATAAATTCATGAATGTGGTTGGGATCAACAAGCGAAGATCTTGACCATTAGTTGTGATCCTGCCGGTTAGACCAAAATATTTTGGATCTAGACGTAGGGTAACGTTATGGGCTCGAGCTAGTTCTTCAACGACCCATGCACCAGCATTATGACGGGTTTTTGCATACTCTTGACCAGGATTTGCCAGGCCAACAAGTAACCGAATATTATTACTCACGCTTGTCTCTCTTGTCATATAGCAGTAGTGATAGCGTTTTGTGATGACCACTGTGATGGTTAAACCGAGCAATAGTCGGGTTCAAAACGCGCGCTATATTATACCAAATCAAGGGAAATTGATACGTTTCTGCAGTGATCAGCCTTTGTGACAATTTGCAAAAAATAAAACGCCCCGCAAAAGCGAGGCGTTGATATTTATTTATTCGAGAAATAAATCATGCTAGTAGCGTGAGATTAGTGCTCAAACATTGCAGAAATTGACTCTTCGTTACTGATACGACGAATCGCTTCAGCTAGCATACCAGACAGGGTAAGTACTGATACTTTTCCTGTTGCAGCAATTTCTTTTGTTAGTGGGATAGAGTCAGTAACAATGATTTCATCAATCACTGATTCAGTGATGTTTTGCAGTGCGCTGCCAGAGAATACAGGGTGAGTTGCGTAAGCAAATACACGCTTAGCACCGCGTTCTTTTAGTGCTTCAGCTGCTTTGCACAGTGTGCCGCCAGTATCGATCATGTCGTCAACGATAATACAATCGCGACCTTCAACATCTCCGATTAGGTGCATAACTTGAGAAACGTTAGCGCGTGGACGACGCTTATCGATGATTGCGATATCAGTATCATCTAATAGCTTAGCAATTGCACGAGCACGTACAACACCACCAATATCAGGAGAAACAACCACTGGATCTTGTAGGTCTTTCGCTAACATATCTTCTAGTAGTACAGGGCTACCAAATACGTTATCGACAGGAACATCGAAGAAACCTTGGATTTGTTCAGCATGTAGATCAACCGTTAATACGCGGTCAACACCTACATTAGAAAGGAAGTCAGCAACAACTTTGGCAGTGATAGGCACACGAGCAGAACGTACACGACGATCTTGACGAGCATAACCGAAGTACGGAATCACAGCAGTAATACGACCTGCAGAAGCACGACGTAAGGCATCGATCATAACAACCAGTTCCATTAGGTTGTCGTTAGTTGGTGCACAAGTTGATTGAATAATAAATACGTCGCTACCACGAACGTTTTCATTAATTTGCACACATACTTCACCATCGGAGAAACGGTCAACCGTTGCGTCTCCTAATGAAATATAAAGACGATCAGCGATGCGTTGGGCTAGTTCTGGTGTAGCGTTACCAGCAAACAGCTTCATATCAGGCACGGTGTAAACCTCAGGTTGCGTCCAAGTTGTAATTACTGACAATCCATAGAATATGTGGCTAGCGTTGTCATCAAAGGAGATACGTTAACACCTTTTGCGACAAATCCCTGGAGCCAGTCAGGTAAATTATTCAAAACATCATTAGCACTTTGCTCGGTGTCAAATTCTGCAAACACACAAGCGCCAGTACCAGTTAATCTTGACGGCGCATATTCTAACAGCCATGAAAGCGCCTGATCAACCTCAGGATTAAGACTTCTTACAATTTTCTCGCAATCGTTTTCGTAAACTCCACGTAACAGGGCATCTAAGCTACGTTTTTTAGTATTTCGAGGTAATTGCGGATGGTTGAAAATTTCAGCAGTTGCAATGCTAATATCGGGTTTTGCGACTAAATACCACTTTTCTTGTGGTGCTGCTGGCTGCAATTTTTCACCAATACCTTCTGCAAAAGCACTGTGACCCCGAACAAAAACAGGCACATCAGCTCCAAGTTTCAACCCTATTGCAGCAAGCTCATCAACAGATAGTTGGGTTTGCCATAAATAATTCAATGCAACTAATGTTGTTGCAGCATTCGATGATCCACCACCTAAGCCGCCCCCCATAGGAAGAATTTTATCAATATGGATGTCAGCCCCAAAATTAACTTGTGCCGCTTGACGTAGTGCAACGGCTGCACGGTAAATTAAATTATCTTCAGTCGCTACGCCAGTAATTGCAGGTGTTAGGCTGATATGATGATCTTTACGGGCTGTAATCGTTAACGTATCACCGTAATCAACAAACTGAAATAACGTTTGTAGGTCGTGATAACCATTGTCTCGCTGACCTGTGATGTAGAGAAAAAGATTGAGCTTTGCAGGAGCAGGCCACTGAGTGGCAATATCAAATTTAGCTTCGTGGTTCATGGAAATGACTCATTATTTGGTAAATTTACAAGATCAATAAACAGCGGACTATTATTTTATTTGCCAAGTGGATACTTTTATTTTGATGGTTAAATCACCTTGTTTTAAGGTCATCAATATCGGCAGGGATGGTACTTTGGTGTTGTCGTAACTGCTGTAATGCATCTCCCAAGTACGACCATCAATTTTTTTGGTCAGAAAAGCAACTTGGTTATTTTTGTTGAGCAAATAATGATTGGCACCCGTTGGAAGGCCGATTAACCAATCGCGCATTTGTTGTAGCGGTAAGTTAATGCCTGTCAGTTGTTGTACTAACTGTGCGGCATCGCTGCCATGATAGATTTTACCATCGGGATCGGTGAGCGTAACGGCATGAGGACGGGCATCTAATTTGAGAATTGTTTTATACATTTTGGTTAAAATAAGTTGATAATCACCAGGTTGGTTTTGCCAATTAAAGGTGAGTGTTACCCGTTGCTGTGGGCTGATATAACCAAACACACCTTGAGCATGGTAGGTGGTCAACTGTTGTAACTGAGCCTGATGGAGTGTCCAATCCGCTTTATGGGTAATTGTAGGTTGTTGTGCACAGCCAGAAAGAAGTGATAACGAGACTGCGAAAAAAGACAATAGCCATTTTTTTTTGTGAGCTGTTAGCGCTTTTATGGGGGTGGATGTCACTGTGGCTGAAGTGAGATTTTTAGCAAGATTACGCAATATCATCGTAGGGGGTCTCTATCAGAATGAGCGAAAACAATAGCGATAATTTAATCGAAAGCCAAATTATAACCACTAACGAGACGAATAAGGTGGCTAAAAAACGATAAAAATGGTGTCATTACTGATTGATTACGTCTGTTGCCTTTTATTAAGACATGGCATCAAGTAAAATCTTCACCTTAGATTTTTTCATTGCCGAAGTAGGTATACTGTTTCCATGACCTTGCTTGCATTAGGAATCAACCACAAAACAGCTTCTGTTGATTTGCGTGAGAAGGTAGCTTTTTCTCCTGAAAAACTGTCTTTGGCACTGCAGGAGCTTAAAAACCATCCTGAGGTATCGAGTGCGGTTATTGTATCTACATGCAACCGTACCGAAGTTTACTGTGAATTACTGCAGTCAGGACCGGGTGTGATTATTGACTGGTTGACCAAATTTCATCAGATCACAGCCGAAGAATTGATGCCAAGCCTGTACTTTCATGAACAACAAGCTGCTGCGCGACATTTAATGCGTGTGGCGTGTGGTTTAGATTCATTGGTATTAGGTGAGCCGCAAATCCTAGGACAGGTAAAGCAATCTTATTCGGAATCAAAAGACAATGGAACTGTGGTTGGTACCTTAGAAAAGTTGTTTCAAAAAACATTTACGGTTGCCAAGCGGGTTCGTACTGAAACTGATATTGGTGGCAATGCTGTTTCTGTTGCTTATGCAGCGTGTTCATTGGCAAGACAAATTTTTGAAGCTTTATCAGGTGTGACAATGTTGCTCATAGGAGCCGGAGAAACCATTGAATTGGTTGCTCGTCATGCTGCTGAGCAAGGATGTAACCGTTTAATTGTTGCCAATAGAACCCGTGAACGTGCAGCTAATCTTGCACGTGAGTTTGGCGCTGAAGTGATAGGTTTAGAAGATATACCTGAGCATCTTCATTGTGCCGATATTGTGATTAGCTCTACCGCAAGTCCATTGCCGATTGTTGGTAAAGGCATGGTAGAAACTGCGTTGAAACAACGTCGTAATCAGCCGATGTTATTTGTTGATATTGCTGTACCACGTGATATTGAATCACAGGTTGGCGATCTTAATGATGTATATTTATATTCTGTTGATGATCTGTATTCGATTGTCGAGAAAAATCGTGAGCAACGTAAAGTCGCTGCGATTCAAGCTGAGGCGATCATCGCTGAAGAAAGTATTACCTTTATGCAATGGTTACGCTCACTGGAAGCGGTCGATAGTATCCGTGACTATCGTCAATATGCCGAAGCAATAAAACATGAGCTGCTACAACGCAGCTTACAAGCAATCGCCAATGGCACCGATCCTGAACGAGCCTTGGTAGAATTGAGTAATAAACTAACCAATAAGCTTATCCATGCTCCGACAAAAGCCATGCAGCAGGTTGCCAAAAATGGTGAATCTGACAAATTGGTCGTGATCCGTGAAGCACTTGGGCTGGATTCCTATAACGATTAGCAGTTGATGGCTCAGGCCTTCACTCCGCACCCTAATTAGAAGATTATGAAGCAATCAATTTTAGTTAAATTAGAAACTCTGGTTGAACGTTACGAAGAAGTTCAACACCTACTGGGCGATCCCAGCGTTCTTAGTGATCAAAACCGATTTCGTGCACTATCAAAAGAATATTCTCAGCTTGAAGAAGTGACTAAGTGTTTTCAAGCTTATCAACAAGCGAAAGAAAATCTTGAAGCTGCTGAAGAAATGGCACAAGAAGACGATGCTGAAATGCGTGAAATGGCGCAGGAAGAAATCAAAGAAGCTAAGGCTGAAATTGAACGTTTAGCTGATGAGTTACAACTATTATTGATTCCTAAAGATCCTAATGATGATCGTAATTGTTTTGTCGAAATTCGTGCTGGTGCTGGTGGTGATGAAGCTGGTATTTTTGCGGGTGATTTATTCCGCATGTACAGCAAATATGCTGAGCGCCGCGGTTGGCGTATTGAGATCATCAGTGAAAACCGTTCAGAGCAAGGCGGTTACAAAGAAATGATCGCTAAAGTAAATGGCGATGGCGCTTATGGCGTATTAAAGTTTGAGTCAGGCGGTCACCGAGTACAGCGTGTTCCAGCAACTGAATCTCAAGGTCGTGTACATACTTCGGCTTGTACTATCGCTATTTTGCCTGAAATTCCAGAAGCTGAAATTCCTGAAATTAATGCCGGTGATTTAAGAATCGATACTTTCCGTTCATCTGGTGCTGGTGGTCAGCACGTTAACACCACTGACTCAGCTATTCGTATTACTCACTTACCGACAGGTATTGTGGTTGAATGTCAGGATGAGCGTTCACAGCACAAGAACAAAGCTAAAGCGATGTCAGTACTAGCTGCTCGTATTATTAAAGCAGAAGAAATGCGTCGTCATGAAGCAGAAGCAACGACACGTCGTGACTTGTTAGGTTCTGGCGACCGTTCAGATCGTATTCGTACTTATAACTACCCGCAGGGTCGTGTTTCAGATCATCGTATTACACTAACACTTTATCGTTTGAATGAAGTGATGGAAGGTGATTTAGACGCCCTGATCCAACCGGTATTTACCGAGTATCAAGCAGACCAACTTGCCGCGATGGCTGAGCAAAACTAATGTCACGTAGCATTGAATGTTTATTACAACAGACCAATGCACAACTTGCGACTGCGGGCTCTAATAGCCCGCAGTTAGACAGTATTGTATTGTTATGTCATGTATTAGATAAGCCGCGTAGTTACTTGCTAACATGGCCTGAAAAGCAGCTGGATGAGGCTCAATTTACGGCTTTTTCAGCATTGCTAGCGCGTCGAATCGCGGGTGAGCCGATCGCCTATATTGTTGGTGAACGTGAGTTTTGGTCATTACCGTTAAAAGTATCACCCTCGACGTTAATTCCCCGTCCAGATACTGAGAGATTGGTTGAATTAGCCCTTGAGAAAATCCCCGAGACAGCATGTCAGGTACTTGATTTAGGTACTGGCACTGGTGCGATAGCATTAGCGATTGCATCAGAACGCAATGATATTACTGTGACTGGGATTGATGTGCGTCCAGAAGCGGTGGCGTTAGCGACTGAAAATAGTCACCGACTAAGCATTACTAATAGTCATTTTTTAGCTGGTAGTTGGTATAGCCCTCTTGAGCAACAACCACAATTTGCCGTTATTGTTAGTAACCCGCCTTATATTGATGAAGCGGATCCGCATCTTGTTGAAGGCGATGTTCGCTTTGAACCTAAAAGTGCGTTAGTTGCCACTGATAACGGACTCGCCGATATTCGTATTATTAGTCAAGATGGACGCCAATATTTATTACCTGGTGGCTGGTTACTCATGGAGCATGGTTTTGAACAAGGTGCAGCCGTTCGAACTATTCTTGAGCAATTTGGCTATGTGCAGGTGTCAACAAGTCAGGATTATGCTGGGCTCGATCGGGTAACGATGGGTTGCTGGCTAGGAGATCGTTAGTAATGATGTACATGGCAATGAAACACATTCATCTTACCGCAATTGCGTTAAGTGTATTACTGTTTGTCACGCGCTATATTATGGTGATGGCAAACTCATCAATGATAAATAAAAAATTCTTTAAAATTACTCCTCATGTTATTGATACCATCATGCTGGCTTCAGGTGTCGCGCTAATTTTTATTACTGGTTTTATCCCCTTTACTGCCGGAAATGGTTGGCTGACCGAAAAATTAACCTGTGTTCTTGCTTATATCGCACTCGGTTATTTCACGCTCCATCATGGTAAAAATAAAGTATTTAAGACATTTGCCTTCTTAGGGGCGATTGGGTGGCTTGTATTAGCAGCACAATTAGCGATCACTAAAACACCTATCTTAGGCTAGCGTAGTAGGTAACATCATGATGCCATTTAATGAACAAGATCTGAATCAGATGCCGTTGGTTGATGGAGCGATTGCTTTCATGGCTGAAGTCGATACTGATTTTCCAGCAACGTGGGTGCAATTACGTTTGACCCAACTGGCACAAGAAGCAGAACAAACGTTAATGGATGAGGTTAATCCTCGCGTTCGTTTAGACGGTTTGTTACGACTTTTTTATCGTGAGTGGGGGTTTCAGGGGGATCAACAGCAGTATTTTTCATCAGATAATGCCTTTTTAGATAAAGTATTAGAGCGTCGTAAAGGAATTCCCGTTAGTTTAGGGGCTATTTTTCTTTATTTGGCTAAGCACCTTGAATTGCCAGTTGAAAATGTTGGCTTTCCGACCCAGTTTTTACTGAAAGTTATGTGGTCGCCAGATGATATTCAATATATCAACCCTTTTGATGGTGAGTTTGTTAGTACCCATATTTTGCGTGGGTGGTTGATTGGTCATCGTGGTCCTTTTGCTGAATTTAAACCTGAATATCTTGATGCTCAGAAAAATAATATCATTTTATCACGTTGGCTAACGGTGATGAAAAGTGCGCTATTACGTGAAGAGTTGTTTACTGACGCATTGCGTTGTAGTGATTTAGCATTAGCATTAAGCCCTGGCGATCCCCATGAAATTCGTGATCGTGGCTATATTTACCAGCAACTTGATTGCCTCCATGCTGCTGCGGTTGATTATTCTTATTTCATTGAGCAATGCCCAGAAGATCCTGCTGCAGATTTGCTTAAACTTCAAGTGGATGCTCTGTATGAAGAGCCTCTTACTTTGCACTAGATGAGAAGATAAATATGATGCAACAAAAAATTGTTCGTGTTGGTGATATTGATGTTGCTAACGATAAGCCATTTGTACTGTTTGGTGGTATGAATGTGCTTGAATCTCGCGATCTAGCGATGAAAATGTGTGAGCACTACGTAGAAGTCACCACTAAATTGGGGATTCCTTTCGTATTTAAAGCTTCTTTTGATAAAGCTAACCGCTCATCTGTACATTCGTACCGTGGTCCTGGCTTAGAAGAAGGTTTAAAAATCTTCCAAGAATTGAAAGACACATTTGGCGTGAAAATCATCACCGATATTCATGAAAAAGAACAAGCTCAAGTTGTTGCTGACGTGGTTGATGTGATTCAATTACCTGCTTTTCTTGCTCGCCAAACTGATCTTGTTGAAGCGATGGCTAAAACCGGTGCTGTGATCAATGTGAAAAAACCACAATTTATGAGCCCTGGCCAAGTGGGTAACATTGTTGAGAAATTTGCTGAGTGTGATAATCATAATGTGATTTTATGTGAGCGTGGCGTATTACACGGTTACGATAATCTTGTGGTTGATATGCTTGGTTTTGATGTAATGAAAAAAGCGTCAAATGGTAGCCCAATCATTTTTGATGTGACTCATGCACTTCAATGCCGCGATCCACTAGGTGCGGCATCTGGTGGTCGTCGTGAGCAGACGATTGATCTTGCGCGTTCAGGTATTGCAACAGGTATTGCTGGTTTGTTTATGGAAGCCCACCCAACACCAGATCTTGCGCGTTGTGATGGTCCTTCGGCTTTCCCACTTGATAAGTTAGAGCCATTCTTAGCTCAGATTAAACAACTCGATGATTTAATCAAAAGTTTTGCACCGATTGAAATTAACTAATAATTACTATTGATGCATATGTAGCCCTATGAATTTTATTTATAGGGCTTTTTTGTGTGAAAAACATGCGATGGGTAAAAAATTGTTTAATTAATAAATTTGGTTTTTTATGCTGGTTTTAAAGTTAATTTTCAGTGTTATTAACTGCAATATTTGATTTTTTTAGTCTTTGTGCTTTATTAGCTAAGAGTATTTTAGGGTGATCTGTGTCACCTTTTTTTTGAGTCTTTGTAGTGCTCGTTTCATACTGATGACCAGTTTTATTAGTAGTAGTGAGTTACCGTGTCAATATCGCAAGATCTTTCCGCACCTGAAGCTAAAACCATCTCTTCAAGCTGGACTAAGCATGACACCAGTTGGATGTTGAGTCTATTTGGTACATCCGTTGGTGCTGGTATTTTATTTTTACCGATTAATATTGGTTCTGGTGGTTTTTGGTCATTAGTTATTATGGCACTACTTGCAGGACCGATGACTTTTTGGGCTCACCGTGGATTGGCTCGGTTTGTTTTATCATCTACCCAAAAAGATGCTGATTTTACTGATGTGGTTGAAGAACACTTTGGTCAGCGTTATGGCCGTTTAATCTCTTTATTATACTTCTTATCTATTTTTCCCATTTTGTTGATTTATGGTGTCGGTCTAACCAATACCGTTGATAGTTTTATGGTGCATCAACTCGGCATGGCTGCACCGTCTCGAGTGCTGCTATCTGGTTGTTTAGTGTTTGGCATGATCGCGGTTATGTTGGCCGGTGAAAAAACCATGCTGCGCGTATTTGGTATGATTGTTTATCCGTTAACGTTCATTTTAGCGGGTATTTCAATTTATTTGATCCCAAGTTGGCATATGCCTAATTTGAGTCTTAACCAAAGTATTGGAGATTTAAGTGCTTCACTATGGCTAGCGATTCCTGTGGTCGTGTTTGCATTTAGTTATACGCCTGTAGTCTCTGGGTTTGTGAATGCTCAGCGTCGTCAATATGGCAATCAAGCCCATACAAAATCAGAAACTATTCTTAAACGTACCTCAGTGATGTTAATTGCGTTTGTATTGTTTTTTGTTTTTTCATGTGTGCTGAGTTTAACCCCAGAGCAGCTGCAACAAGCTAAAGTGGATAATGTTTCAGTACTGTCTTATTTAGCCAATGTTGAAGATAGTCACTTTATTATGATACTTGGACCATTAATTGCCTTTATTGCGATTACCTCGTCATTCTTAGGTCATTTTATGGGAGCGCGTGAAAGCTTTAATGGTTTAGTGGCGAAGCAAACATCATTATCGATTAAAACCATTGATAAGATTGGTGTTGTATTAATGTTTGTTTGTATCTGGTTTGCTGCGGTTATTAATCCGAGTATTCTGGGAATGATGGAGGCCTTTTCAGGTCCTGTTATTGCGATGATTTTATTTTTAATGCCAATGCTGGCGGTATATCACATTGAAAGTTTGAAAATCTATCGTGGTAAAATAAGCACTTACTTTATTTTATTGATGGGATGTTTAGCTGTTGGCGCGATTGTGTTTAATTTGGTGAAATAAACCAAATGAAAGCATAAAAAATAAGGCTTGCTACTTTTCTATCGTTTTAACGAGAAAGAGTCGCAAGCCTTATTGGTTTTAAATTAACAATAAAGTCAAAACTTACAGCTTGAAGCGATTAATTTCTTGTTGTAATTCATAAGACAAGGTTGATAACTCTGCTGCTTGTTTGGCCGCTTCTGTAGCCTCTATTGCCAACTCATTTGATACATCACGAATTCCCTCGGTATTACGGGTAATTTCAGATGTTACTGATGATTGTTCTTCAGCGGCAGAGGCGATTTGAGTGGCCATATCACTGATATTATTCACAGCAGTAGTGATTTGCGACAAGCTTGCAGAGGCTGAGTTTGCATCATCAACGCTGGTTTCTGCTAAATGACGACTGTCCTCCATGATCCCTACCGCTTGACCTGTGGTTTGTTGCAGCGTCTCAATCATTTGTTGAATTTCTTGGGTTGAAGCGTGAGTACGTTGGCTTAATACTCGTACTTCATCGGCAACCACGGCAAACCCGCGTCCTTGTTCACCAGCACGCGCAGCTTCAATAGCGGCATTAAGTGCGAGTAAATTGGTTTGTTCGGCAATGCCTTGAATGGTCGAGAGGATAGTATTAATACTTTGTGCATGACTGTTTAACGCACTAATAACCGCTGTTGCCGTTTCTACTTCTTGGGCAAGGCTAGCGATTGATTGTTGGCTTTGGTTTACTTGAGTGCTGCCATGGCCAGAAGCGATAACCGTTTCTTCTGAGGTGCGAGCAGTATTTTCTGCATTTGAAGCAATCTCATGGGTTGCGGCGGCCATTTCATTAATTGCAGTTGCAACCATATTAATTTCATCTTGTTGAAATTGAATACGAGTACTGCGCTCCTCTGCTTGAGAAGCTGTGATATGAGATTGTTGGCTTAAAGTGCTAGAAACATGACTTAAACGGGTGAGCATGCTATGTAAGTTACTAACAAATAAATTGAAGTTATGTGCAAGTTGACCCACTTCATCATTACTATGAGGTTCAAGGCGACGAGTTAGATCACCTTCACCGCTAGCAATTTCAGCTAGGGCTGCAGAAACTCGGTTTAGATCGCGGAATAAGAAGTTGACTAATATTGTTAGGGTAGCGATCACTAATAAGGTAATGATGATAGCAGTGATAATTAATTGTTGTAGTGCCGTATGATAACTGGCTTCTTCTGTGGCGAGATCCATTTCTAACGCTAAAATCCACTCAGTATTTGGGACATTAGCGAAATAAAGGATTTTTTGTTGACCATTAATTGTCAGCAGTTGCGATTTATTGGTCGCAATTTGCTGTTCAATATTAGCCATGGTCAGTTGATTACTGTATTGGGATAGTGGCTTGAGCAATAATTGTTTATTAGGATGTGCTAAAAAGCTGCCGTCTTGTTTATTGATTAACATTGCAAAAGCATTTTGACCAACATCAAGGCTGATCACATCATCAATAAGTTGATCTATTAATACGTCAGCACCAACAACACCGATCATTTGACCATTATTAATTAATGGTTGCGCTATGGTAACGAGTAATGCATTCGTGATGGCATCTTGATAGGCAGTGGTAATTATTTGTTTAGTCGCTGTTTGTGCGTCACGGTACCAAGGGCGTGTGCGTGGATCGTAGCCAGCACGATTACGATCGGGGTGTGAACGGTGCATCGCACCATCAATTGTGCCGAAATAAATATCATCAAAGCCACCACTTTTACGTGCTTGTTCTAAAAACATCACGTTATTAGGTTGGTTATAATAATTTTCAAATGACAGAGTAATTGCACGGCGAATATTCATCCAGTCAGAAATACCCACTGTGGCTGTTGAAGCAATACTGTGAGCACGCTCGTTGGTATTCGCATGTGTTTCGTTACTAAGTTGTTTGGCGGCAAGCCATGTTAACGCCGTTGCCATGACGACTACTGCCGATACGCTAGCCATGATCAGTTTTTGTTTGAGTGAAAACTGCATAGGTCCATCTCATGAGTCAAAATATGCTCTATGAGAGCAAATTATAACTGCCATTACAATTGATTCATTGATGATTACTTACTTTATTTTTAAGTAATTAACATATTGATATTTTGTGACTTTTTATTGACGCTCAATGCGAGGTTGGGTGTCAATGGCTTGACGATTATGGCTGTTTGGGTGATATGTGATAGTCATTAAGTGATGTGCATATGGATGTTTAGACGTCTAGATGTTGACAGTGGTGACACATCCCATTAACCTAAGGGAAATTCTAAAATAGATATTCACTATCAGCATGTCAAACTCAACCAACACATCATCAATTACACCTTCAGCATTGGCATTGCTGCCGTTGGGGATCTTTCTCGCCTTATTTATTGGTGTCGGTAGTTACCTTACTTACCAAGGGGTCGACTTCGCGTTTTACCAATTGCCATCACCTGTAGCAGCATTACCTGCTGTTATTGTGGCTATTATTCTCAGTAAAGAGAAGCTTAATAAAGCCATTGAACAGTTTATCCGTGGTGTCGGCCATAGCGATATCATTGCAATGTGTATGATTTATCTTCTGGCTGGTGCATTTGCAGCCGTAGCTAAAGCATCTGGTGGGGTTGATGCAACGGTAAATCTAGGTATGGCGATATTGCCTGCAAGTATGATTTTGCCGGGTATTTTTATTATTTCAGCATTTATTGCAACCTCAATGGGTACGTCAATGGGTACTATTGCAGCTGTTGCACCGGTGGCATTAGGTATTGCTCATGCTGCTGGGATGGATGTTGCACTAACCGCAGGTGTGGTACTGAGTGGGGCAATGTTCGGTGATAATTTATCTATTATTTCTGATACGACGATTGCAGCAACGCGTTCTCAGGGATGTCAGATGAAAGATAAATTCCGTGAGAATGTTAAAATTGCGATACCAGCAGCGTTAGTCACTATGGTGTTATTTGCTTTTAGTAGTTCAGTCACCACGTTACCAGCAGCAAACCCAATTGAATGGCTTAAGGTGATGCCTTATATCACTATTTTGATCCTTGCTGTTTCAGGAGTAAATGTATTTGTAGTACTGACACTAGGTATTGTACTTGCTGGTGGCGTTGGTTTATTTTCGATTGATAGTTATAGCCTAACTACATTTGGTAAAGATATTTATAGTGGCTTTGGCAATATGCAAGAAATCTTCTTGCTCTCTATGTTAATTGGCGGTGTGAGTGAATTAATGCGTCAACAAGGTGGGCTAGCTTTTTTAACTCAGCTTATTAGTCGTGTGATTGGTAAATTTAGTTCAAAGCATAGTTCGTCAGAAAACTCGCGAGCAAGTGAACTGGGTATTGCCACGTTAGTGAGTTTAACTAACTGCTGTACTGCTAATAATACCGTTGCGATTATTGTATCTGGTGGTGTAGCACGTGAGTTAGCACAAGAAAATGGTGTTACTGCACGTCGTTCGGCGAGTTTATTAGATATCTTCTCGTGTGTTATTCAAGGTGTATTACCTTACGGTGCTCAGGCACTGTTATTAGGTTCGGTGTTTAAGCTGTCGCCATTAGAAATAGTATCTCATTCATATTATTGTTTCTTTTTAGCTATTTCAGCATTAATTGCGATTTTTGTTCGTCGTTCAGCGACTAAATTTGAAAAAGTATTTTAATCAAGAAATGATCATATTTAGCGTTTGAATTTATTAAACGTTTTTCAAAAAGCTCGGCAGTGACCGAGCTTTTTTTATTGTTTGTGATCTAGTATCCGTTTTTAATGTTGTAAAAGTGATCTTGCTAGCAGAATAGTGACACTAAATAGGTGCTAATTTTCGATTCACTTACACTGAGCGCGATTATTTTTAAGCTGTTATTTATTATTACTATTTAATTAAATAACGCGATTATTTTTGCATTAATTTGACTCGACTCAAGCCATCTAAAAATGGTGGGTATCGTCTATTAAAATCGTTAAGGTGGATAACATGAAGCAACGTTTATTTGCTAAGACAGCATTAACTGCTGCTCTTCTGGCTGTACTTTCTGGTTGTGCAACACCGACAGATGATACCTCCACTAAGTGGAATGCAGATAAAACCTATCGTATTACTATTTTACATACCAATGATAACCATGGCCGTTTTTGGCAAAATCAAAATGGTGAGTATGGTATGGCGGCACGAAAAACCTTGCTAGATACTATTCGTGCAGAAGTAAAAGCTGAAGGTGGTACAACATTATTGCTTTCTGGTGGTGATATTAATACTGGTGTGCCTGAGTCTGATTTACAAGATGCTGAGCCTGATTTTAAAGGTATGAATATGCTAGGTTACGATGCAATGGCATTAGGTAACCATGAGTTTGATAACCCACTTGAGGTATTACGCAAGCAGCAGCAATGGGCTAAGTTCCCAATGTTATCAGCCAATATTTACGATAAAAATACTGGCAAACGTTTATTTCAACCATACCAAATCTTTGAGCAGCAAGGAATTAAAATTGCTGTCATTGGCTTAACGACTGAAGATACCGCTAAAATAGGTAATCCAGAATATATTGGTGGGATTGAGTTCCGTGATCCTAAAGCAGAAGCTAAACAAGTTATTGCTGAACTTGAAACCAATGAAAAGCCAGATGTTATTATCGCGGCAACCCATATGGGCCATTACGAAGATGGTCAACGCGGCATTAATGCCCCTGGTGATGTGGCATTAGCACGTTACATGCAACCTGGCGATCTTGATATGATTGTTGGTGGTCACTCGCAAGAACCTGTATGTATGGAAGGGCCGAATAAGAACAATAGCAACTTTAAACCCGGTGATAAGTGTACTCCAGATCAACAAAATGGTACTTGGATTGTACAAGCTTATGAATGGGGTAAGTATGTCGGGCGTGCTGACTTTGAGTTCCAAAATGGTGAGCTAAATCTTATTAGTTATGATCTTATCCCTGTGAACTTAAAGAAAAAAATAAAATTAGACGATGGTAGCCAGCAGCGGGTGTTTATTCAGGATGAGATCCAACAGAATGCTGAAGTATTATCATTTTTAACCCCATACCAAGAAAAAGGCCAAGAGCAATTAACGGTTAAGATCGCAGAGTCTAATGGTAAGTTAGAAGGTGATCGTAATGTAGTACGTTTTAAGCAAACTAATTTAGGTCGCTTAATTGCAGCATCACATATGCAACGAGCGAAGGCTGATTTTGCAGTGATGAATTCAGGTGGTGTACGTGACTCGATTGACGGTGGCGATATTACCTATAAAGATGTGCTGATCGTGCAGCCGTTTGGCAATATCGTGACTTACATTGATATGTCGGGTAAAGAAATTCTGGATTACCTGAATGTGGTTGCGACTAAACCAATTGATTCTGGTTCTTATGCACAGTTTTATGGTATCAGCATGACGGTAGCTAATGGCAAAGTGAGCGATGTTAATATTGATGGCAAACCATTATTAATGGACAAAACGTACCGTTTTACAGTACCAAGTTTTAATGCTGCTGGTGGTGATGGTTATCCTAAAGTCAATAAGCACTCCGGTTATGTGAATACTGGGTTTGTTGACGCTGAAGTGTTAAAAGAGTTCTTACAAAATAATAGCCCGATTGATGTAAACAGTTACGCGCCAAAGGGTGAGATTATTTATAAATAAGTGGCCGTTGTTATCGGTATGCTTTATCTGCGGCGCTGACTATTCAGCGCCGTTTTTTTTGTACTTTTTAAAAAATACCTCTCGGTATATAGTTCTGTTTTGGTAAACAGATGTTGTTAGCTTCTTTGGCGGATATTCTTTAAATCAAAGGGGAGCTAATGACAGCTGTTTGGGTAGCAAAACTTTGCAAGAGAAAAACGTATGACACCGGCAATTAAATTAGCAAAAAAAAATAAAATTGAATTTCAAGTACACCAATATGAACATGATCCAGCTAATAATAATTTCGGTCACGAAGCTGCTGAAATATTAGGCTTAGATCCTCACCGCGTGTTTAAAACGTTATTATTTGCATTAAATGGTGATCCTAAAAACTTAGCGGTTGCCGTCGTTCCTGTCGCTGGAATGCTAGATCTAAAAGCTGCAGCTAAAGCTGCTGGTGGTAAAAAAGCGGAAATGGCCGATCCTAAATTGGCAGAAAAAGTCACGGGTTATATTGTTGGCGGTATTAGCCCTCTTGGACAGAAAAAACGGTTACCAACCTTTGTTGATAGTAGTGCCGAGCAATTTGAGACTATTTGCGTTAGTGCTGGACGTCGTGGTTTGGAAATAGAACTTGCGGCTCAAGATTTAGTGATCTTAACGTCAGGTAAATTTGCAGCTATTGCTAAGCAAGATTAGTGAATAAAATATATTCGTATTGTCGTTAGCATATTGCTGTTATTACAGTATCTAAACCAATAGTAATTAATCCCTCGATGTGTGCATTGATAAAAGGAAATTAGCGATGACAATCAGCATTTGGCTGTCTTTATTAGTTATTTGTTTACTGGGGGCAATGTCACCGGGGCCGAGTTTAGCCGTAGTTGCTAAACATAGCTTATCGGGAGGACGTTGGCATGGGATCGTGACTGCATGGGCGCATGCCTGTGGGGTTGGATTTTATGCTTTGCTAACGCTAGTTGGTTTAGCGGCAATACTGCATCAATCGCCACTGTTATTTACCAGTGTTAGTTATGTCGGTGCAGGGTATTTAGCGTATCTAGGCATTAACGCATTACGTTCTAAGGGTGGTGTAGCGGCAAAATTAGCTCAAGGAGAAGCAAGTACATTGCTTGAAGCGGCTCGCGATGGGGTGATGATTTCATTATTTAATCCTAAATTAGCGCTGTTTTTTTTGGCTTTATTTAGTCAGTTTGTTGCGGTCGGCAATGAAGTATCATCAAAGATCATTATTGTCGCAACACCGCTGTTAGTTGATGGATTATGGTATACGCTAATTGCTTGTGTTTTATCTTATCCAGCGGTACTCACTTTATTAAGAACTAAAGCACAAATAATTGATCGTCTCTCTGGAATTGTTCTATTAGGATTAGCGTTTCGAGTTGTGTGGCTGGCTTAATTGTAAAAATGGCCGAACTGTGTTCGGCCATTTATATTAGCAATTAGGTTGGCATCTTTTTTTACGTAGCCAAATCGGAACAAACGTATTTAGAAGCGTTGCTAATATAATTAAACTAACACCAACAATTTTATTCCATGACATAGGATGATTAAAGAACATAAATTGCCAGATAGCAGAGAATATTAAATTAGTAAAAATAATCGGTGCTAACTGCGATCCTGATTCTGCTAACTGATAAGCTTTAGCTCGGAAAACCTGTGTATTGACCGTACATACTGCCATAAATAGCAGTAGCAATAATAAAGGGTGCTGCCATCCTGTCAGGGTGTGCCATTCTACAGCTGTTGTAACGGGGGAAAAAATTAACAAGGGTACTAAAAACAAAGAAGCAACAATAAAGCTCCATGCACTTACACCTAAAGGCGTTAAATTACTCTTGCTTGAGCGATACATTGCCACTTGTGAACCCGCATTAAAAATGCCACCTGCTAAGCCTAATAATAAACTTCCACCAAATTTCATTTGCTCCAGATTTCCTGCAATGAAAAGTAAGCCGGTAAAGGTTATTCCTAAGTTAATAATAATTAATCGTTTTATTGGCGTCTTAAAAAATATGCGTTCTAGAATAGGAACAAATAAAGGGCTGGTACCAAATAAAACGACTGCTTCAACTAGACTTAAATGCTTAATTGAGGCTAAGAAGCATAATTGACAAGCTGTAATACAAAAGCCACGAACCAATAAACCACTCCAAGCTTGTTTATTAGGTTGTGACCATTGAGTGATCATCATTAGCCAAAATGCCAGGATTGCTGGAAACAGTAACCGGAAAAAGCATAGCCATGCAGGGTCAAAGCTGTGGGTTAGCCATTTTGCTAACAATCCTGTTACTGATAAGCTAAATGTAGACACTAGCATTAGCAGCATTGGGCGTATTTCTGAATTCATTAGTAATAATCTCCTAGGGCGGCGACTTTACTTTAATTGTATGATAAATAAATTCAAAACAATTTAACCCTAGGATCTATTTATTTTACCATGTGGTTAATGGCGTGGATTTATATACGGTAATAAATATTCATTATTTTTATCAATGACTTGGGTTGTATTGATGAGGCTTATTATTAAGCATCGCGATGGTTTAAATGTCGATCACGTGTTTGTTGTTTCTTTTCTGCACTTTTTTTGATCATAACGTAAAGCGCACCAGTTCCACCATGCTGGCGCATAGCTGAATGGAAACAAAGTACATCTGAAATTTGCTCAAGCCATGTGGCAACAAAACTCTTCATTAAGGCTGGTGGGTTAGCGTGCTCTCCTTTACCGTGAATAATCATAACCGTACGAATATCTAACCGTTGAGCTTGTTTTAAAAAAGTGAGTACTTCATCACGTGCTTGAGATAAGGTCTTTTTATGTAGATCTAAACGGGCATGAATATCATATTTACCTTGGCGCATTTTTTTAAATACAGCTAACTGCACACCGTCACGCTTAAATTCAATCATGTCATCTGGTTTGATCATGTTGGCATGATCAAGTGATAAATAATCTATATTACTATTTGCTAAAGTTTGTGCTGCAAGTCGCCGAGCGAGTTGTGCTTCAGATACTTGGTATTTTTGTTGGATTAAAATAGTATCTTGTTTTATTGGCGCTACATCGGCCATCATCTCTTTAAAGAGATCTAACTCATTATTAGACATAAAGGTTCACTATAAGTAAGCGATAATTTAATTATACTCGCGCTTAATTGAAACAAAAGCCAATAAATTGGAAAGGTAAAGAGAGATATTTAAGCCATTTATTTATTGAAAGTTATTTAATATTAACTATGCGGTGTAATGTCGTTTGCCATTAAGTTTTTATAATTGCTATAAAAGTTGGTACTTGATTGTATTTTAACCAGATTAAGTCCCTAATAGTCCCTGAAGTTGTTGGTTTAGTGAACAGTTGTTTTAGTTACAAAAAAAATATCGTATAGGGGTTGCTAAAATAAAAATGGCGAGTATTATAGCGACCTCAACAACGTACAGCGTGTTGAAAAATCGGTGAATAGCACAGTTTATAGAGTGCATCTCTGATTTAGGAATTACGGACTTGAGGGTGATCCTTCTCGCTGTATTCCTAGAAAATTAGTCGGTGAATAGCGCAGTTTGGTAGCGCATCTGGTTTGGGACCAGAGGGTCGGGGGTTCGAATCCCTCTTCACCGACCACTATTTAAAAAGTAGTGGTTGATTAAAACCATTACTATTAGAGAACACGCAGCATAATGTGGTTCTCAGAAAGAACAAAGTCGGTGAATAGCGCAGTTTGGTAGCGCATCTGGTTTGGGACCAGAGGGTCGGGGGTTCGAATCCCTCTTCACCGACCACTTACAATGGTGGCTATAGCTCAGTTGGTAGAGTCCCGGATTGTGATTCCGGTTGTCGCGAGTTCAAGCCTCGTTAGCCACCCCATTTTCAGGTTATCTTTTTATTAGAGACCTTGGCCTTGTAAGCCTAAACAAGATCGGTGAATAGCGCAGTTTAGTCGCGCATCTCTGATGTTAGGAATAGCGGACCAGAGGGTTGCCCCTTCTAGCAGCGTTCCTAGAAAAGAATTTAGTCGGTGAATAGCGCAGTTTGGTAGCGCATCTGGTTTGGGACCAGAGGGTCGGGGGTTCGAATCCCTCTTCACCGACCACTATTAAAGTAGTGGTTGATTAAAACCATTATTAGAGATGATGCAGTTTAATTGCATTTCTCAACCAAGAACAAAGTCGGTGAATAGCGCAGTTTAGTCGCGCATCTCTGATGTTAGGAATAGCGGACCAGAGGGTTAACCCTTTGAGTAGCGTTCCTGAAAAAGAACAAAGTCGGTGAATAGCGCAGTTTGGTAGCGCATCTGGTTTGGGACCAGAGGGTCGGGGGTTCGAATCCCTCTTCACCGACCACTTACAATGGTGGCTATAGCTCAGTTGGTAGAGTCCCGGATTGTGATTCCGGTTGTCGCGAGTTCAAGCCTCGTTAGCCACCCCATTTTTAGGTTAGCTTTTTATTAGAGACCTTGGCCTTATAAGCCTAAACAATATCGGTGAATAGCGCAGTTTGGTAGCGCATCTCTGATGTTAGGAATAGCGGAGCAGAGGGTTGACCCTTCTAGCAGCGTTCCTAGAAAAGAATTTAGTCGGTGAATAGCGCAGTTTGGTAGCGCATCTGGTTTGGGACCAGAGGGTCGGGGGTTCGAATCCCTCTTCACCGACCACTATTTAAAAAGTAGTGGTTGATTAAAACCATTATTATTAGAGAACACGCAGTATAATGCGGTTCTTAGAAAGAATTAAGTCGGCGAATAGCGCAGTTTAGTCGCGCATCTCTGATGTTAGGAATAGCGGACCAGAGGGTTAACCCTTTGAGTAGTGTTCCTGAAAAAGAACAAAGTCGGTGAATAGCGCAGTTTGGTAGCGCATCTGGTTTGGGACCAGAGGGTCGGGGGTTCGAATCCCTCTTCACCGACCACTATTAAGAAACCTGAGTCGAAAGATTCAGGTTTTTTTTCGCCTGTATAAAATGAACCGTAGTTTATATGACCAGAGAGTCGGGGGTTCACTGATATTAGAATCTAGCTCTTCACTGACCACTATTAAGAAAACCTGAGTCGAAAGATTCAGGTTTTTTTTCGCCTGTATAAAATGAACCGTAGTTTAGATGGCCAGAGAGTCGGGGGTTCACTGATATTAGAATCTAGCTCTTCACTGACCACTATTAAGAAACCTGAGTCGAAAGATTCAGTTTTTTTTTCGCCTGTATAAAATGAACCGTGGTTTAGATGACCAGAGAGTCGGGGGTTCACTGATATTAGAATCTAGCTCTTCAGCTACTATTGCTCCACTCTTACTTGCAGTCAGCTTTTGTACCTGAGGTTATCTTCTCAATTTTAAAGCCTTGTTGTTTCATTAAATTGGGTAATCCTTGCTCGCCAATTAAATGAAATGCGCCGACCACGACCATAAACTTCCCTGATTGGTATGGCGATGCTTTAGCTAAGGTTTCAGCCCAGCGCTGGTTACGATTAAAAATTAAGGCATCATCAGTTGTTGGATCAAATTGGCTTTCCTGAAACAGCTGTTCAAGTTTATCGCCATCTCCGTGTTGCCAGACTTTAACTAAGCAACGTAATGAAGATTGGGTTTTATCCCATTCATTAATGGTCTCAATTAACATTGGGGCGCCATTGTCGGGGAGGTTTTCTAACATATTGAATTGTTGGCTAACACTTTCTAATTCGAGGATTGGTAACTGTTGTTGCTGAGCGCGCTGTAAAAGCACGTAGTCGATACCATAATCAGATTTTAGTTCGAGCTGATCGGCAAGAGCGAGTTGGAGAGTAACGGCAGTTAACCAAGGCGGTTGCTGGAGTAATTGCTCAAATGAAATATTTAATTTCTTACTGATATGTTTTAATTGATTGAGTGCCGTTTCAGGTAGCGCTTGATGAGTAAACGGTGGCGCAAGTTTTGGGGTTACGCTTGATTGTTGAAGGATATTAGCTTCTACAATTAGCGCATCGGCTTGTTGCCATTGTTCAAGAAACACATCAGGCAATGGAAACATCGCTTCTTTACCTGCATGAATAGATCCTAAAACATAAAACTCTCGCTGATTGTCATAAATTTTCCATACAATTGGTGTAGCTAATGCTGGTTGGGAAATAAAAGGCAGTAATAATAATGCTTTTGATAAGATAGATTTGAACATAGGTTACCGCTGATTATGTAGGAGTGATTAAGTTATAACAAATATTGGAGCTGAGTGAGATCAAAAAAGGCCACCGAAGTAGCCTTAATGCGATTATTTAATTATCGGAATACTATTATTTTGAGTTACGGATACTTGGATGAAGCCAGAACCACCACACAATAAATCCAATAGCAGCTGCGCCTAATAAAAAACACATATTATTTCTCCTGATGTTGTTGGCTTGGCTTGAATAAACGTAACCGGTTAGCATTACTTACTACTGTAATTGATGATAGTGCCATTGCTGCCCCTGCAATTACAGGGCTAAGGAGTGTTCCTGTTAGTGGGAATAACACTCCAGCAGCAATTGGAATACCTAATGTATTGTAAATAAAGGCACCAAATAAGTTTTCTTTGATATTTCTTAGGGTCGCTTTTGATAATTCTAATGCATCAGCGACACCATGTAGTGAATGACGCATCAAGGTAAATTGCGCACTTTCAATCGCAACATCAGTACCGCTTCCCATTGCGACACCAACCTCTGCTAACGCGAGTGCTGGTGCATCATTAATACCATCACCAACCATAGCGACTCGCTTACCTTGTTGTTGTAATAAGGTAATCTGTGCCGCTTTACCGTCGGGTAATACCTCTGCAACCACATCTGAAATACCGAGTTTAGCGGCAATAACTTGAGCAGTCTTGACGCTATCACCTGTAAGCATAACGACATTTAGCCCCATATCTTGCATGCGTTTAACTGCAGAATATGAATCTTTACGTAATGGATCACTAATTCCAATAATTCCCGCTAAAATACCATTTTGAGCTAAATAAACGGGAGTAGCACCTTGGTTAGCAATGAAATCGAAATCAGTTTCAGCCTGAGATATATTAATCTCATTTTGATTCATGAACTTGGCATTACCTAGTAGCAGTTGTTGTTGCTCTATTGTGCCTGATACACCTAATCCTGAATACGCCATAAAGTTGCTATGTGGGTAGAGTTGTAGCTGTTGTTGTTGCGCTGATTCAACAATTGCGTTGGCTAATGGATGTTCAGAGCCTTGCTCTAAACTCGCGGCTAATTGAATGAGTTGTTCACGACTTAACGTATTATAAATTTTATAATCAACAACTTGTGGTTTGCCTTCGGTTAAAGTACCGGTTTTATCTAATACCACAGTATCAATGCTAGCCGCCTGCTGCATCGCTTCAGCATCTTTAATTAAAATACCTAGCTCTGCTGCGCGCCCGACACCAACCGTCACTGACATTGGTGTGGCTAGACCGAGTGCACATGGGCAAGCAATAATAAGTACTGTGGTTGCGGCCACAAGCATATAAACAGATGCAGGCTGCGGGCCAAAATAATACCAAGCCATTGCAGTTAATATGGCAATAATCATCACACTTGGTACGAAAATACTAGAGATAGTATCGGCTAATCGTGCAAGTGCAGGTTTACTACTTTGGGCTTGGCGGACCAATTGAATTATACGTGCGAGCATAGTATCACTACCAATATGCTCAGCTTTAAACAATAAACTACCTTGTTGGTTAATCGTACCTGCACGAACGTGATCACCGCTTTTTTTATGTACAGCTAAGGGTTCACCAGTTAGCATCGATTCATCAAGGTAACTATTACCATCAATCACACAGCCGTCAACGGCGACTTTAGCACCCGGTTTTAAACGTAACGTCATACCAGCAATAACATCACTTAGTGGACGTTCAATTTCTTGATCATTTTCAACCACAATGGCGGTTTGGGGCTGAAGATCAATTAAGCGTTCTAAGGCTTTTGAAGTACGGCTACGTGCTCGTGCTTCTAATGCGTGACCAAGGGTGATCAGACCGATGATCATTGCTGATGCTTCAAAATAGACATGACGAGCAGCTAACGGGAACATATCTGGTGCGATAACCACAGCCATTGAAAATAGCCACGCTGCACCTGTACCTAAGGCAACGAGTGTATCCATGGTGGCACGATGATGACGGAAAGCTTTCCAACTATTGATATAAAAATCTTTACCGGCTGTGACGAGTAATGCCAAAGTAATAAGACCGACAATTCCCCAACTTATTTGGCTGGTTGTTGAGTCAATTACCATGCTACCGCCAAATACTCCCCAAGCCATCATTGGTACCCCTAAAGCAAGGGCAATAATGGCATTACGCATATGAGTCTTTACTGTTTGTTGGTTTTGCTGTTGTTGGCGAATACGACGTGTTTGATCATCTTCGCTTTGCTCTGCACCGTAACCTGCTTGTTGAATAGCCTCTATAACCGCCTGTGATGACGCCTGCCCATAAATTAAGGCAGTACGTTCAGCGAGGTTAACATTAACACTATCAACACCGTCTACCGCCTTAATTGCTTTCTCTACAGATGCAACGCAACTCGCACAGGTTAGTCCTGATAGCAGTAGTTGGATTGAGTTTTCTTGAGGCGAGATAATAGGTTCGGGATTTGCTGCGATAGACTCCGATGCAAGAGGTTGATCGATTAAGGGTATTGGCTGCGGTTGCGATATTGTTGTCGCTGTTGCTTGATAGCCTGTCGCTGTTACGATTGCGATAATCTCGCTATCACTCAGTGATGTATCAACACTGAGATTATTTTTATCAATCGTAATAATAGCGATATTATCTAGGGTTAATGCGGTAGTTAATTTAGCAACGCATTTACCGCATGATAGGCCAGTTAATATGAAATCATAATGGTGTTGTGTTGGCGTTGTTACTACTTGATAGCCTAATGTAATTATTATGTCTGTTAGTGCTTGCTCACTGATAGAGCCAGATACATCAGCAAGCTGCTTGCTAATATTAAAATGTGCAATATCATGACGTTCACTTAGGGCCTGTTCAATTTTAGCGACACAGCGACCACAAGATAAACCAGTAAGTGGTAATTGATAGTGATAGCCAACTTGGTAACCTAATGCAGTAATAGCGTCAAATAATGCATTTAAAGGAGTATCAGCAGAGACAGTTAATTGTTCAGTATTAATATCTATAATTTGGGTATCAGGTAGTAGGCTAAGAGCATCACGAATTTTATTAACGCAACGCATACAGCGTACATTGGCAAGAGGAAGAGTAATGGTATTCATGTGCTCGCCTTTTTATGCTTAGATGAAATAATGTTGCTAGCATAATCCTTCCAGTAACTATAATGTCAAGGCTATTTTTTTATACAGTAGAGTAAATAAGTGATGATGAGTATTAGTGATGTTGCAAAACAAACAGGATTAACCGCTAAAACGATCCGTTTTTACGAAAGTAAAGGGATTATAAGTGCTGCGCCTCGAGGTGCTAATGGTTATCGATATTACAATGCTGATCATATCGCAGAGTTATTATTAATTAAGCGCTCTCGAATGATTGGGTTTTCTTTAGATGAATGCCAACAATTATTAGCATTATCGACTAATCCAGATCGTCATAGTCGTGACGTTAAGCAAAAAGCGCAGCAAAAGCTGGTTGAAATAGATCATAAAATCGAGGAGTTAAAGCAAATTAAATTGACGCTAGCGGCATTGACTGAGCAGTGCCCTGGGGATAAAAGCGCACAATGTCCGATTCTCGATAGTTTAACTAAAAGAGGCTAAATAACCGTATAAATAAAGGTTATTTAGCCGCAAGTTGGTTAGTGACCACTATCTGTCATAGACAACGTACCATCATAAGGAATGACTCGTAATTGCTTTGTTGGTGATGAGCTATAGCTAACCATAGTATTTTTATCTAATCGCTTGAGATTAAATTGATGCCAAAAACTCTCATGGGTCCAATTAAGGCTTTCAATTGCAGCATCAGTGATTTTTTTAGTGTGATCTTCAGTATCGACTACCAATACGGCAGCATTACCAAAGGCATAAAAATAGAGTCCTTTTAATACCGTATAGCCGTTATCTTTTTTAGGGTCTGGATAGTCAATGAGCGTATATTGACCAAATTTACAGCTACCGAATTGTTCATGGTTGGAAGTTACGTATTTATAGTTAAAGTCACACCCCATGCCGTTAATAACGGGGTATAGCATTAAAACTAATAATGCTATGACAAGATATTTAAATTTTTTCATACATTTTTCCAGTGGTATCAATGTAAACCGTGCCTTTACCGCTCAAGTTTTGTGGCATTTTTTGCAGATTGAGCAATTCAATGTTACCACAAATCTTTTGACTATTAACGGTAACACAAGGTGGAGACTGCCAACTGCTAGCCCATAACATAATCCAAGCAAACATTGCTGTTAAACAAATGCTGTAGCCAATTTTTGCCATAGTCGGAAATGAGTTAGTAGTTGATGCCTGCTTGGTGCTATTTGCATCAGTCCCTGTACTATTGTTATCACCATGATGATCGATGGGTTGTTGCTGTTCAGTATTATGTTGTTCATTATCGACCACAATTTCAGGCTGAAATTGTTGTTGGATAAAGGTGTTATTGGCAATAGTAAAACCAGCCCCTTTAATCGTGATGATAATTTCACTCTTACTCTTAAACGCTTTACGTAAGTTAGCAATGGCAACGTTTAATGAGTTGGGTACAACAACTTTGTCTGGCCAACCGATTTCAAGCAGTTTTTCTCGACTGATAATTTCGCCGCTGTTATCAATTAAAAATTGGAGGATCTTTGTCTCGCTTGCACTGAGTTTAGTGGTTGCCTCTTGATTGGTATAAGCACTCTTTTGCGGCTCAAAAACATCCTTACCGTATTTATATATGATCATGGCGTTAACTACCTATCTTAGTATCTGTTTTTCGCAGTACATTCTTAAAAACGACTGCTTTTTTTTATTGTTATTGCTTTCAATATCAAAGCGCGTGGGTGTTGATTGCGACATAAAATCTTTATTTCTTTAGAGGATATAAGAGGGTAACAAGGGAGTTACTTCTACTCTTCTTGCTCTAAGAAAGTCCATCACACATCTCTGATCTTTATTTTCAAAGCAAATGCTAACAAAAAAAAATATTTATGGAAGAGATGATAAAGGATAATTCTCCCCTTAAAAGGCGAGATATGATTATTTATCACATTATGTGTAGTATAAAAAAGTATGTTTTTCACATTTTTTTTTATAGCTTGGAGATAAAACTATTGTTACATAATTCATTGTATTTAATTGGAAAGTTTACGCTATCTTAATGATTTTATCTTTTTTTATATGAATATAATCGTTAAAAAAAACTGTTTTTTTTATTTATCTAAATTTTTTCTGAAACATTTATTTTTCAGAAGCCATTTTTTTGACGCGTGTGAAAAAACACCAATTAATTGTGAACATCATTTTTTATTATTTGCCTTAATACAAACTCAGTCACAGAATGAGTGGGTTCCTGACAAAGACTGTCCTGCGATACACACTTAAAAAAATAGATAGTACGCACTTATATGGACAGACAATTAGAAAAGTTTTAAAGCATTTAACCAATGGAGTTAAACATGAAATTGAAATCTCTATCTCTAGCTGTAGTAGCAGCCTTATCTCTAGGTGTTGCTACATCTGCAATGGCTGCTGATGCGCCTGCAACAACTACAAATAACACTGCACTAGGTCAATCAGCAGCGACTGGTAACTGGTACGCTGGTCAAGGCCACGGCTTCTGGGTTGGTGGTGCACTAGGTATGGGTTATGTTGGTAGCGCTGACTCTCAAATCTTTGGTGGTCAAACTAATGCACCTAGCGTTAAGCTAGACGCTGGTTACGACTTCAACCAATATGTTGGTGTTTACGGTAGCTACGACTTCATGTACAACCTAGGTGATTCAAATCTAAACCTAGCGACTGTTGGTGTTAAAGGTAATCTACCTCTTACACAGAAACTATCTGCATTTGCTAAGTTAGGTGCAACTTACATCTACGCTGATGACAAAAATGCTGACCAAGTATTCCACATGAAGTCAGATAGCTTCTCTGCAACTGGTGGTCTAGGTCTTTCTTACCAAATCACTCACGCGCTATCTACTCAAATCGGTGCTGATTACTACCAGAACCTACGTACTTCACACGGTCACGCTGATCTAACTCAAGCGTACTGGGGTATGACATACAAGTTTGGTCAACCAGCTACACCTATGGTTATCACAAACAATGTAGAAGTTGTTAAAGAAGTTGCTGTTGAAGCACAAATCCCAACACGTTCTTCTTACGTTCTTCCATACCAAAATGGCGAAACTAAGTTAAACGCTTACGGTCGTTACAACCTAGGTGAGATTGCTGCAACTATGCAAGCTAACCCAGAAGTTAACGCTCAAATTATCGGTCGTACCGATAATGTTGGTAGCCAAGCAATCAACGATAAAGTTTCTTCTGAGCGTGCAGCAAACGTTGCTAGCTTCCTAGAAGCAAACGGTATTAGCGCAACTCGCTTAACTGTTTCTCACGTTGCTAACACTAACCCAATCAAAACTGATAAAGCAGACAGCACTGACTACGTTCAGCGTTCAGTACAAATCATCCTTAAGTAATTAAGACGATTGTACAAACTGTTTAGTTTTTAACTAGTTTGAATTTAATGCCGGTGAGAGATCATCGGCATTATTTTATTCGATTGTTATCTCAATAGCCTGTTTAGGTATAACTAAAGCAATCTATCGAGATTAAGATTGAGTTATAGAGTAATGATGAAAAAGAGTAGATTCTGTTTATTAATATTATTAGCAATTTCATTAACAGGCTGTTTTTCTAACCAGCAATTGAAGAAGTCAACGCAATTGGTAGGGGAATGGACACTGAAAGGCGGGGTCTACATTCCCGGCGTAACCAAACATAAACCTAAATTAAATATTAATGCTGATATGAAGGTTTCTGGTTTCACTGGCTGTAACCAATTTAAAGGCCGTCTAATTGCTGCTGATGGTAGTTTTACCTTACCAGTGGTTAGCCGTAGAATTTGTTTACCAGAGCTTGTTACTCAAGAAGAAAATATGCTGAATGTTCTACGTAGTGCGACCAGTATTGAAGTGATTAATAATACGTTGGTGGTTGATTCTGGTAATAAGTTTTTAGTATTTGAAAAAACTAACGCTCGTTAACTTTTAGTTCGAGATGACGCATATAAAAAGGCCCGTTAGCATTATGCTGACGGGCCTTTTTATGTTGTAGGGTCGATCAGTATAGTAATGAATATAATTGACGACGGTATGTAGCTGCAATTGGGTTGCCTTGACCTAATGCCGCTAAAATATCCATCATGGTTTTTTTAGCATTGCCATCGGCAAAATTAAGATCACCACGAAGAATATTTAATAAGAGTGCTAATGCTTCTTCATTGCGATTGACTTGGCTGTATTGAACCGCAAGCTCAAAGGCAACATTACTATCATTTGGTTCAGCGGCTAATTTTTGTTCTAACTGCTGAATTTCAGGAGAGTTGCCTGCTTGTTTATGTAATTCAAGTTTAGCAATCAGCCCTTTATACTTTGCATCTTGATCTTGCATTGGAATGGTTGCGAGAATTAATTCTGCTTCGTCAAATAATCCAGCGGCGACCAAACACTCAGCAATCGACAATTCGATGAGGCTATTTTTAGGGAATTTGTGTGCGAGTTGGCGTAGTAACGCCAGCGCTTGATTGTAATCTTGGCTTTCTACTAATGCTAATGCATGTTGCAGCTGTAGCTCTTCAGGAGTCGGTAAATGGCGAGCTAGCATCTCACGTAAGCTTTGCTCTGTTTGTGGACCAGCAGAACCATCAACCGGTTGGCCATCTTTAAATAAGGCAACAGTGGGTAAACCTCGGACACCAAATTGAGAAGCAACCATTTGTTGAGTTTCACAGTTCACTGTCGCTAGCGTAAATTGACCTTGATATTCACGCGCAATTTTTTCAAGAGTTGCATTTACTTCAAGGGTTTCTGGCATTGAAGGCGCCCAGAAACTGATTGCCACAGGTGCCTGCATTGATTGATCGATGATCTGCTGAAGATTCTGCTCGTTTAATTCAAGAGCGACATTTTGATACATGTGCTGATATCCGTTGGCTATTTGAAAGGCTATATCAAATATATGGGGATGAATCGAGACGAATCAAGAAAATAGCAACAAATGACATTAATTATTAAAGGTAAGCATAACCGCAAGCGTGATACAGACACAGATAATATTAATTTGGCGCAACGACATACTACACCTCAGACTAAGAATGTTTACGATGATATGAGTCTTTTGACTTAAAACTACTGTAGCGCTTTATTGTGACATTAATGTGACGTTATTATTGTTTTTGTAGTGGAGACTAGGTTATATCGATTTAAAGGCTATTTATTTAACTTTAAGAGCTTAAATTAGGGAGATATACCGACATTGAATTTTTTGTTGTTGATTTTATCACCATCTAATTTGAGACTGACTGAAAAAATAAGCCATAATAAACGCTGCTATTATGACCTATATTTGACTAATTACTCTTTATTAGCAGTTTATCTAACCACTTTGTTGGTAATATACGGCGAAGAAAACCAAAAACATGAGTTGGTTGAGTAACGTAATAACGTGCTTTTGGGTGCTGGCTGTTAATTATAGCTAACACTTGCTTAAATACAGCTTCAGGGCCTAAAGTGAACTTATTATTAGGGCTAGATGAGCCTAATCGATGTAATGTTTGTTGATAAGCGGCTTGATGGCGTGAGTGGTTAATATCAATATGTTGTTCAAATTGTTGCTTAGCATTTTGTCGAAAATGGCTTTCAATTGGCCCTGGTTCTATTAAGGCAATCTTTATTGGAGTGTTGGCAAGTTCTAATCGGAGAGTATCAGTATAACCTTCAAGGGCAAATTTACTGGCGTTATATGCGCCACGATATTTCATCGCGACTAAACCTAGTACTGAACTATTTTGAATGATTTTGCCGTGGCCTTGTTGCAGCATCAGTGGGATCACCAGCCGAGTAAGTTGATGCCACCCGAAAAAGTTAGTTTCAAATTGAGCGCGTAATGCGTCTGTTGGTAAATCCTCTAATGCTCCCGGTTGCCCGTAAGCTGCGTTGTTAAATAATATATCCAATTGGCCATTAGCCAACACTAATGCTTGTTTTAGACCGCGATCAATGGATTCAGAGCAGTTAAGATCAAGTTGAATACAATTGATTCCTTGATTATTTAACCGTTCAACATCACGTAGTTGGCGGCAACTGGCGATCACGTTATAACCTAGCTTATTGAGTTCGGCAGCGCAGTAATAGCCAATACCAGAACTACAGCCTGTAATTAAAATAGATTGTGTCACTGTACGCTTTCCTTGTTGAGATAGGGTTTAAGTTGTTGAGCCATAAATTGTGCAATAAGTGGTTGTGCTTCAGCTGTTGGATGAAGTCCATCTTTCATCATCAACTGAGGTTTAACAATGATATCGATAAGAAAAAAAGGTAATAGCGGTACATTAAACGATTGGCTCAGGTTAGGGTAAGTATTACTAAATAATTCGGTATAGCGTTTGCCATAGTTCGGTGGGATTTCAATTTGCATTAATAACGGCTGTGATCCCACTTTTTTAATTAAAGTGATTATTTGGCTTAAATTATTGCGTAATATTTTAGGTGCAAAGCCGCGTAAACCATCATTGGCCCCTAATTCGATTAATACTACATCTGGTTTATATTGCGTGAGTAACTGGGGAAGACGCGCTAGACCGTTACCACTGGTATCGCCGGAGATACTGGCATTGATGACTGTAGTCGGTTGGGATTGTTGGGCTAATATTTCAGGTAGTAGTGTCGGCCAACTTTTATCCGCTGGCATTTGATAGCCAGCACTTAAGCTATCGCCTAAGACTAATAGTGTTTGACTAAATGCTGTCGAGGAAAATAACAGCATTATTAATGAAAGGATTCGTATCATGTCAATCTCCGTAATAAAAGCACATTCTGTCTCTAAACAGGTTACGACAGCCTTGTCGTCTATAACTATTCTGCAGGATGTTTCACTTGAGGTCGAGCAAGGAGAGTCAATTGCGTTAGTGGGAGTATCTGGCGCTGGTAAATCAACCCTGATGACTTTACTGGCGGGGTTAGATATTGCGACAACGGGAGAGATTGAATTATTAGGTCATCGTCTTAATCAATTGAATGATGAGCAACGAGCACAATTACGTAGTGAATCAATTGGATTTGTATTTCAAAACTTCTTATTGCTGCCAACCTTAACCGCATTAGAAAATGTCACTTTACCGTGTTTAATTAAAAATCAGGATATTGATATTGAACGCGGTAAACAATTGTTAGCCGTGGTCGGCTTGCAAGGACGAGAAACCCATTTGCCAAGCCAATTATCCGGTGGCGAGCAACAACGGGTGGCATTAGCGCGAGCATTTATGATCAAACCTAAAATTCTGTTTGCTGATGAACCCACGGGTAATTTAGATCAGCAAACTGCGGCGATGATCATTGAGTTGTTGTTTGAACTGAATCGAGACAGTGGTACTACACTCGTATTAGTAACCCATGATGATGTGTTAGCTGCACGTTGTGATCAGGTCATGCGGTTAGATAACGGCGTATTAAATAGAGAAGCAAGCCATGTCTAATCTTTCAATTATGGCCACCAAAAGATCATTTATTGTACGTTGGGCGTGGCGTGAAATTAGCCAAGGTCAATTGTGGTTAGTTACTTTAGCTTTGAGCTTAATTATTGCTTGTGTGTTTGCGTTATCAGCTTTAGTTAGTCGAGTTGAAGCGATCATTGTCGATCAAGGACGATCAGCGCTGGCTGCTGATATGGTGTTAGTTTCCTCTGAGCCCGTTGATAGCTCACAGTTTAAAGCGATCCAAACCGATGCAGTACAGATGTCACAGCAAATCCGTTTTGGCACCATGGCATTTAGTGATAATGGTATGCAATTAGTCAGTGTAAAAGCCATCGATTCGAGTTTTCCATTACGAGGTCAATTAACCCTTCAACCTGCCACTAAAAAATTATTACCGCAGTATGTTAACCCAAATGAATTATGGCTGGAGGAACGGTTATTTTCACTATTAGATATTAATATTGGCGATGTGTTGATGTTAGGTGATGCGGAGCTCAAAGTAAGTGGACGTATTCGTCAAGATCCTGAGTTATCGTTTAATCCTTTTAGTCAAATGCCAACTGTTTTGATCCATCAGCAAGATATCGCAGCCGTGGGGGGAATTCAGCTCGGTAGTCGAATCAGCTATCGTTATTATTTCTCTGGTTCAGATAAGGCATTAGAGAATATTCGTCAGCGGTTCACTCTAACCCCAAGCCAACGGTGGTTAACTGAAAATGATGCAGGACGCAGTGGGGATTTTATTGAGCGTGCGCGTCAATATTTATCGCTTACCTTAGTGCTAGTGGTGTTAATGGCTGCGGCGACCTTAGTGCTTACTTGTCAACATTATGCTGTTACTCGTAAAACTGCGGTGGCAATGATGAAAAGCCTTGGTGCGACGAAAGGTTTTTTATGGCGCTGGTTGTTAACTCAAATCGGGTTGGTGTTTATGGTGGCGATAGTTATCGGTTTAACGTTAGGAGTTGGGCTAGAGTGGTTATTGCGTTACCCCTTACAAAATCTATTGCCGGAGCAGTTACCAACAATGGGATTTGCGCCATTAGGGATCAGTTTATCGGTGGCGCTGTTAATTGCATTACCTGCATTAGGGATACCGTTGTCACGGTTAGTGCAAACATCGGCGAATAATTCAATACAAGCATCAACCATCGAGTCTACATCGATTCGTTTACCGTGGTTATTACTACTTTTTCCTGTATTGGCGGCAATATTATGGATCGGCAGTAATGTGTTTGTGTGGTTAACCCTAGGTGGCATCGTGGCGTTACTGGTGGTGTTAACGTTAGTGGGGGGCGCTGCTATCGTTTTATTACAAAAATTGAAATTAGGTGCCGCTTATAGCTTAGCGCTAAGCCGTGTCAATCGCAGTAAAGCTAAAACTGCGACTCAGTTGGTAGCGTTAACTTGCTCATTGATGTTGCTTGCTGTGATTGGGCTATTACGTAATGAGTTACTCACAGATTGGAAAAATACTTTACCTGCTTATGCACCAAATGTGTTTGCGCTTAATATTGCTCCAGAGCAACAGCAAGGCTATTTAACTTATTTAGATAATGCCAAATTAACCCGCTCTGAAGCTTATCCGGTGACGCGTGGGCGGTTAGTGGCAATTAATGATAAACATTTTTACTCTTCACCAACAGCAACCGATCAAGTCGAAACAAACAGTGAGATTAACAATGAACAAAAAGATCCAGCATTAAGGCGTGAGCTTAACTTCACTTGGGCAGATGAACTGCCAAGCCATAATGTGGTGACTGAAGGGCAATGGGGTGATAAAGCTGGCGTATCAGTGGAATCTGGAATTGCCAAACGTCTACATATTAACGTCGGCGATAAGCTAACATTTATGGTCGGCGGGTTAGAGTTTACTGCTATTGCTAACAGTATTCGTGATGTCGAATGGCGTAACATGAAGCCAAATTTTTATTTCATATTCACGCCAGATGTGTTGCAGACATTCCCTGCGACAGGGTTAGTGAGTTTCCGTGTTAGCGAGCAACAAAGCGAATTATTAAATACTTTAGCTAGCCAGTACCCAACCGTGAGTGTGCTTGATTTACGGATGATGGCAACCCGTATTCAAGGCTTATTAGCCCAAGTGAGCTGGTCGTTGACGGTGCTTGCAGGCTTAGGCGTTGTCAGTGGTTTATTGCTGATTATGACTCTATTACGACTGAGTATTTCAGATCGCCAAACGGAAATTCAGTTATACCGAACGTTAGGTGCCAGTCGAAAACGTATTGCTGCGACCTTGTGGTTTGAATACGGCATTATCGCATTACTCGCTGGTGTGATAGCTGCAGTTGGGGCTGAATTTGTGGTGGGCTTGCTGGTGGTCAAAGGTTTTGAGTTACCGTTTAGCTTGCACCCACTGATGTGGTTTGGTTTACCTATGCTTGCTATTGGGCTGGTGTATCTGGTGTCACGGTCGCAGATTAAGAAGTTGCTGTTGCCGTTGCGGTGATTAAGTTGGTGAGACTTATTTATTTGTTTGAATTAAAAAAGATCGAATATTTTTAATAATTAGTGCTGATGTTAATAAAATAGGTAGTGATACCATTAAAATCAAAACGATAGATTCAATACTTAAAAATATAAGGGATTTAATAACGGTAGGATTGGTTAGATCTAACATAATAAACTCAAATGTTGTATTTGTTATGCATGTTATTGGTTGAAAGCAATTATGGCAAGATCTTTAGGCCTAATATTTGATGAATTTATTATAGATTTATTACTCGATAGGGCTGTTAATCAGTCCTACTTTGCTTGTACTAACATATTTAATCAATCACACAAGGTTTGTTTCAATGCTTGCTCAATACTTGGGAAGCTAAAATGAAACCCTTCGGCCAGAAGCTTATTTGGCAATGCTCGTTGGCTATCAAGTAATAGTTGTGATGATTCCCCTAACCCTAATTTTAATACCCATGCAGGGGTACATAAAAAGTGCGGTCTTTTAAGGGTAGTCGCGAGTGTTTGGCTAAAGGCTTTATTGGTCACAGGGTTAGGTGCTGTAAAGTTAAACACCCCTTGTGCGTCAGCATGATTGAGCACAAATAAAATGCCTTTGATCATATCGTGGAGGTGGATCCAAGGAAAATATTGGTTACCTGCGCCGATTTTTCCGCCAAGCCCTAGTTGGTAAGGCAACAGCATTTTTGCTAATGCGCCACCTTGTTTTGTTAGTACTATACCAGTTCTTAGAATACATACTCGAGTTTGAGTTGATTGCGCTTGTAAGGCTATTTGCTCCCAGCGTAAACAGACTTGTTGGGAAAAATCATTATCGTTAACCGTAATCGGGGTTGTTTCATCAATCGACTTATCTTGATTATCACCATAAATGCCAACAGCAGAACCACTGATGAAAGTGTGGGGAGGATTGGTGCCATTATTTATTTTATCAACCAATTGTTGAGTGAGATCCCAGCGGCTATGTTGAATGATACTTTTTTGGTTATCACTCCAACGTTTGCCCATAATTGGTTCGCCAGCGAGATTAATTACCACATCAAATTGATCTAAGTTTTCGAGATTATCAAGTGAATCAATAGCATGAATATGATGACCCAAGCTTTGATAGGCGCGCGTTGGGTTACGGCTAAGTACCGTAATTGCATCGTGATTTAAATGTGGCAGTAATGCTTTGCCAATCAGTCCTGTTGCGCCTGTCACTAAGATATTCATCGAGCTACTCCCTTATGCTATTAGTCTATCATCTTAAATTAACGTGGTAGGGAAGCAAGTAAGAGTCAAAGATAATGCTCTCCTATGATTGTTACTTCACAGTATAAATGATGTGGATTAATACGATAGCATGGACAGAGATATTGTGATGTTCTATTAGGAACGAGCATGGTTTTTTGGTAAATGCTCACGTAGACTGAGTCGATATATTTATGATTTGGGCTGGGCTTAATAATGAAATTATTTTTTGCATCAGATATTCACGGTAGCTTAGCCAGCGCCGAGAAAGCAATTGCGGCTTTTGAAAAAAGTGGCGCTAAGTATCTTATTTTACTTGGTGATATTCTTAATCATGGCCCACGAAATGCGTTACCTGACGGTTATGATCCGATTAAAGTCGCTGAATTACTTAATCAATATGCTGCTTGCATTACAGCAGTACGAGGTAATTGCGACAGTGAAGTTGATCAAATGCTGTTGGATTTTCCGATGATGGCTGATTATAACTTGGTAATGTTAGCCGATGGACGCCGATTGTTTTTAACCCATGGTCACATTTACAATGCCGATAAGCATCCTCAGTTAATGGCGGGTGATGTGATTGTCTCGGGGCATACCCATATTCCTGTCGCTGAGCTAAAAGGGGATTACTATGTGTTTAATCCTGGTTCAGTCGCGATCCCACGTAATGGTTTACCTGCGAGTTATGGTTTGCTTGATGGTAATGATTTAGCTGTTGTAAGTTTTGATGATGAAGTTTTAGCGCAGACAGTACTGAGCTAGAGTGTCACTAATAGCTAAAAAAGCGCATGCTCGATAATTCGAATATGTGCTTTTTTGTTGGTAACCGTTATCTATCGATATGGCCTAAATCTCGCTCAGGATCAATCACATCGCGAATACCTTGTTTAAGTTGTTTCGTATCAGGAAAACCACCATCGCGTTTGCGTTCCCAAATAAGCTGACCATTACAGTGGATTTCAAATCGCCCCCCAGTGTCTGGATGAAGACTAATGGTGGTAATTTCTTCGCTAAAAGTATGGAGTAATTCTTGGGTCATCCATGTTGCTCGCAGCATCCAATTACACTGGCGACAATAATAAATATCAATAGTGGCTTTATTCATGATTATTCCTGCTTGAGCTAATGGCGGTTATTAAAGATCGAGTAATAATTTAAAGCCAATCACAAAGGTTAAGGCTTCAAAGCAACGTTTAATTAATTGATTACTGCGTTGATGGGCAAGATGCGCGCCGAGATAACCACCGCATAATGAGCCGATTAATAACACCGGTAGCCATGGCCAGTAAATTGTTGCGCCTGCTTGGTAGATAGCTACGGCCCCGATAGCATTCCAGCATAAGCCGACACTGACGAGTGTTATAGCAACCGCTTGTTTGTAGTCGCACCCAAACCAGCGCACTAAGAATAAGGTCACAAATAAACCACTGCCAGCAGTCAGTGAACCGTTGATAATACCGATGATAAATAAGGCAATTGCGCCAATTATAAACCCAATGCTATTACGGTGTTGTGGGGCTGATATTTGCCCAAGGTCTTTGCTGGTAACTGAATAAATACCAAGACTAATGATCAGTGCGCCTAATGCAGCTTCGGCAAATTTAACCGGAATCAAAAGGATGAGGTTAGCCCCAAGTATGACGCCAAATGTACCAACGACAATGACATAAAGGGTGAGTTTCCATGCCAAGTTGCCATTACGAATATGGTTAACGGTGGCACCAATGCCTAAGGCAACGCTGGCTATTTTATGGGTTGCGAGGGCAATACTAAAGGGAAGGCCGAGAAAAATAAGTAGTGGAAATTGGATTAATCCTGCACCACCACCAGAGAGCGAGGCGAGAGTATTTGCAATTAAAGAGCCAACAAAAAGCCCTAATGTATTGAGTGCATCCATGCTATGTGGTTGTCCTTAACCATAAAGTAGACAATTAGCATAAAGGCTTAAATTAGCAGTTGCCAGCAATAAAAAACGCCCCAGCACAAAATTTTCGTGCTGGGGCGTTAGAACGGTTAAGTAAGCAATAACTTACTTAGCGTTAGCTTGTTCAGCCTGAATCGCAGTAAGTGCAACTGTGTAAACGATATCGTCTACTAGTGCGCCACGAGAAAGGTCGTTAACTGGCTTACGCATGCCTTGAAGCATTGGACCGATAGATACTAGATCTGCAGAACGTTGTACTGCTTTGTACGTTGTGTTACCAGTGTTTAGGTCTGGGAATACAAACACAGTTGCTTTACCAGCTACTGGAGAGTTTGGTGCTTTAGAAGCTGCAACGTTTTCCATGATAGCGGCATCGTACTGTAGAGGACCGTCGATGATTAGATCTGGACGCTTCTCTTGAGCAAGTTTAGTTGCTTCACGTACTTTATCAACGTCTGCGCCTTTACCAGAAGTACCAGTAGAGTAAGAGATCATTGCTACGCGTGGTTCGATACCAAATGCTTTTGCAGAATCTGCAGATTGGATAGCGATTTCAGCAAGTTGCTCAGCTGTTGGATCTGGGTTGATCGCACAGTCACCGTAAACCAATACTTGGTCAGGTAGTAGCATGAAGAATACAGAAGATACGATAGACGCATCAGGTGCAGTCTTGATGATTTGGAATGGAGGAACGATAGTGTTCGCTGTGGTGTGAACCGCACCTGAAACAAGACCGTCAACTTCGCCATTCTCAAGCATCATTGTGCCAAGGAATACTGAATCTTGTAGTTTCTCACGTGCTACAACATCAGTCATACCTTTTGCGCCACGAAGCTCAACTAAACGAGCAACATAGTTCTCACGTACTTCATCAGAGTTGATAATCGTTACGCCAGCACCTAGAACCACACCTTGTTGCTCTGCAACACGACGGATTTGTTCTGGGTTACCTAGAAGCACACATTCAGCGATACCGCGCTCAGCACAGATAGCCGCAGCTTTAACTGTACGTGGCTCATCACCTTCAGGAAGAACGATACGCTTAGCAGCTTTACGAGCAAGTTCAGTTAACTGGTAACGGAATGCTGGTGGGCTTAGACGACGCTCACGAGTTGAACCTTCAGATAGAGACTCAATCCAGTTACCATCGATGTGGCTTGCCATGTACTCGTTAACTAGCTCTACGCGCTCTTTATCATCTGCAGGTACTTCTAGCGTGAAGCTCTGTAGATTAAGCGATGTCTGCCAAGTGTTACCTAGCGCAGTCATTACAGGTAGGCCAGTTGCGAATGCACGCTCACATAGATCCATTACTGGTTTAGGTAGATCGTAACCACCAGTCAGTAATAGTGCACCGATTTCAACGCCGTTCATTGCAGCAAGACATGCAGCAACAATAACGTCTGGACGGTCAGCTGAAGTTACTAATAATGAACCTGGACGGAAGTGCTCAACCATATTAGGGATAGAGCGTGCACAGAAAGTGATGCTCTTAATACGACGAGTTTCGATGTCACCAGCGTTGATGATTTCAGCGTTTAGGTGCTGAGCAATATCAGTTGCACGTGTAGCGATTAACTCTGCGCTCCAAGGTGCACAACCAAGTACACGAATAGGGCTAGAGTTGAACACTTGCATGATTTCAACATTTGAAGGAACAGTGCCTTCAACATCGTCAAAGATCTCAGAAAGATCTGGACGAGTACGACCTTCAGCATCAACTGGTGCGTTTAGTTTGTTAACAATAACGCCAGAGATTTGCTTGTTCTTAATACCGCCGAAGTTAGAACATGCTACTTCGATACGCTCTTTAAGTTGTGCTGGGTTATCTGTACCAGGAGAAACAACAAATACGATTTCTGCATCTAATGTTTTAGCAATTTCGTAGTTGATCTGGTTAGCAAATGGGTGCTTACGTGTTGGTACGAGACCTTCAATAAGAGCCACTTCAGCGTTAGCTGTTGCTGCCTTGAAACGAGCAACGATATCTTCAAGTAGAACGTCAGTTTTATCGTTACGGATCAATTCTTCAGCGCTTGCCATTGAGAATGGATCAGCCAATTCCATGGTGCTATTTGCACGAATGATCGTGGTTGTTAAATCAGGTTGATCGTCACCATGACGTGGTTGAGCGATTGGCTTGAAGAAAGAAACACGAACGCCTTTGCGCTCCATTGCACGAAGTACACCAAGACTAACACTTGTTAGACCAACACCAGCGCCAACTGGGATAAGCATAATAGTACGAGACACTATAGATTCCTCTAACTATTGAATCGATACAGCACTGTTCAATAACAATTCGACTTTAATTGCTTAAAGCAGAATAATCATAGAGCAGCACCACAGTAAAATATGACAAAATGTCATGGAGAAACGGCTGACTAAAAGGCCAGCCGTTTTATAAATCGTAAGATTAGATCTCAGCTAGAAGCGCTGTGTCTTCTGCGATTACTAATTCTTCGTTAGTTGAAACAACCATTGCAGGAATGCGGCTGTTTGCAGTAGTGATAACACCTTCGCCGCCGAAACGTGCTTTAAGGTTTGCTTCGTTGTCTACTTCGATACCGAAGATAGCTAGACGGTTAAGAACCATCTCACGGATTGGTGCAGAGTTTTCACCGATACCACCAGTGAATACGATTGCATCTAGACGGCCTTCCATTGTTGCTGCGTAGCTTGCAACATACTTAGCTAGACGGTGACAGAATACGTCCATTGCACGTGTAGCTTCTTCTTTAGTGCCGTAGTTTTCTTCAACGAAACGACAGTCAGAAGTCACACCAGTAAGACCTAGTAGGCCAGACTCTTTAGTGAACATAGTGTTGATTTCAGCAACGCTCATACCTAGACGATCGTGTAGGTGGAACATAACAGCTGGGTCAAGGTCACCACAACGAGTGCCCATTACTAGACCTTCAAGAGGAGTAAGACCCATAGAGATATCTACAGATTTACCGCCTTTGATTGCACATACAGATGCGCCGTTACCTAGGTGACAGTTGATGATGTTTAGTTCATCAAGAGGCTTGTCTAGAAGGATCGCTGTTTCACGAGCGATGAAACGGTGAGAAGTACCGTGTGCGCCGTAACGACGGATACCGTTTTCTTTGTATAGACGGTAAGGAATTGCATATAAGAACGCTTCTTCAGGCATTGTCTGATGGAAAGCTGTGTCAAATACTGCAACGTTTTTCAGACCAGCAAAGTTGTGCTTAGCTGCTTCGATACCGATAACGTGTGCAGGGTTATGCAGTGGTGCGAAATCAGACGCATCAACGATACCTTGAAGTACAACATCATCAATAAGTGCTGATGCAGAGAACTGCTCGCCACCATGAACGATACGGTGACCGATTGCACCTAGTGCTTCTTTAAGCTCTGGCTTAGAAGCAAGAATAGTGTCAACCATGAATGCTAGAGCTTCTTCATGAGCAGCGCCGTCACCTAGTTGAGCTTCGTGCTTACCATCAAGTTTCCACTTGATACGAGCTTCAGGAAGACCTAGACATTCTGCTAGACCTGAAAGATGTTCTTCACCTGATACTGGATCAATGATTGCGAACTTAAGAGATGAACTACCGCAGTTTAGAACTAAAACCAGCTTAGACATGAGAGTGACTACCTATAATCTGTCTGAAAGTTGATATTCATTTTTGAATAAAAAAGTACCCCTAGAATAGACGAGTTTTTATTGATCGTCTTACTAGAGGAGAAAATCACGCTCTTTCCTGAGAAATAGAATTGAGTTACCTCTAATTCTGGGTCATCCTTGACAGAGCCTAGCTTGCAGTTAAGGTCATTAACGGCAACAATTACATTTAGGCTTGCCTAGAATAACCGATTGTTACGCAATATAACAAAAAGATTTTTAGAAATTTTTAATTTGAATCAAGTTTGTTGTGTATTTTTTTTAAATGTTATAATTTTTTTTGATGAGTGGTGCATTATGGCTCAACATACAATGTGGAAACACTTTCAGAATGGTCAGCATTACATGACGACATGGCCTATGCGTAAAGAGCTAGCGGCTGTGTTCCCAGAGCAACGGTATATTAAGGCCACCCAATTTGCGACTAAAGTGATGCCCGCAGTCGCTGCGATCAGTATTCTGACTCAAATGGCATTTCATAATTATGATGCGATGCCGCAAGCGATTGCGATTGCGTTACTGGCAATATCGATGCCACTGCAAGGCTTGTGGTGGTTAGGTAAGCGTAGCCAAACGACGTTGCCGCCATCATTAGCAAAGTGGTATAGCGAAATTTATCAAAAGATAGTCAGTGAAGGCCATGCGATGCAGCCTAAGAAATCTCAGCCGCGCTATCAAGAATTAGCTGATGTATTAAATCGCGCATTTAAGCAATTAGATAGGCATGCATTAGATCGTTGGTTTTAGGTGGTTAATGGTGTTTTTGAGGTAATAAAAAAGAGTCGATAATACGACTCTTTTTTGTTTGGTTCTTAATAGCACATTAAACAATGGCTAATGAGCGATTATTCTTCGTCGAAATCAAAATCTGGACGTGATGCACGTGTTGCAGGCTTTGCCAGGATCTCTAAGTATAATGATGGTAGTTCTAGCTTTTCAGCTTCATCAATGTACTTGTTGATTTCTTTTACGTGAATAACTTTTGCTTCTTGCTCGGTATGACCAAACTTGCAATCAAAATCCCAAAAATCAGTACCAGCAGGTAGTGTTTTGTTACGCTCACGACGGATGTATTTCTTCACATCGTGTTTAATTGATTCCACAACACGAGCAGCCGCTTTTTTGGGATGAGTTAAAGCAAATGTTTTTTTCATTGTTTTCCTAATTAATTTGGCTCAAAGAAAAGAGCTCTGTATTTATTTTACTGCAAATTGTCGTGGGTAGCGATGGGGTAAGGCTGAAATTGATGCGATAAAAAAATATTCAGTTATCAGACTCTTTTTTGCAACTAATTATAGCAACTGTGGTCTTATCTATATCTGGGTAGTAAAAAAGCGTTATAGCATAGCAGTAACGTTATTCTTTATCGGTATTGAAAGGGGTTATTTCCTCAATACTAGTTAGCTATTCAGGCAATAAACAGGTTGTTGAGGTATAATTACTTGGCAACTAGAGGTATAGCTGTTATCTCTCTAAGAACCCCAACTGCTTGGCCGCCGATGGGGTTCTCCTCTTTCTAGCGTTAATAATTTCGAATTATTGCGTTATTTGTAACATTTCAAATCACTATTTCTTTGTCCCATGGCCTTCATTGCCGCCATCATTTTATCTTTTTGTACATACCGTTGTGGCAGTGGCTGCATCTTTACGGTGAAATCTTGTGCGCCAGCATGTAGTGATACTTGATCTGAAATTGGAGTTACCATCATCACTTTCAGCTTGGGGTTACGGGCTTTGATGCGTGACGCTGTACCAAGTCCTTCCGCAGTATGAAACCGTCCAGCAACATGGATGATTTGTTGCTGAGGATGCTGTTTTAAATAGTCGACCATTGTTTCAGCCATAGTGTCATCCCAAGTCGTTTGGGCTGCAAACTGACGTTTTGTTTGTGCTTCATTGCCATGGTGCATTGAGGCGATAAATGTTTGCTGATAATCGTCAAGGGTTAATGTTAATGAACGTGCGACCCATAACCGCTCATTAGTCGGTAGTTTATCAAGATAATCCGCCCCTTGACGACCAACACAACGCACAATCGATTTCGGTGCATTGGCGGCGAGAACATCTAAGTGATTGTGTTTAGCAAATTCGACTAATGGGCGATAATCACTGTCGTAATTTGGCCATGCATTCGCTTCTTTGACTAAGGTTTTTTCACCGATTTCGCCAGCCAAGTAGCGATTAATGACGGTTTGCTTATCGCGGGTAAATTGTTCCATCGATAACGTTAAATGTGGGTTTTGTTGGTAAAGTGCCGCCATTAATTGAGCTTGCAAAAGGTGGGCAGCAGGGTGGCTATGCCATTCACCGACTAAAACAATATCGGCTTGCTGTAAGGCTTGTGCTAATTGGGAAATAGAAAGAGGTTCGCCTTGAGGAGTAGCGATGGTGTAATCATACATTGTTGCTGCGGGGCTAGTGGCTGGTGAGGGAATGTTTGCTTGTGGTGGAGATACACAGCCAACCAGTAAACTCGCTAGACCAACATAAATCAATGACTTCATTATTATTATACCGAAAAGAAGAAATGATAAATAATAAATGTAACGAGATTGATTATCAACAGTAAATGATAATCAATCTTATCTGTGCTGTGGGATAATTTGTTTTAAAATAACTTACTGACGGCGATAGACACGAATAGCAAAATCAGCTTCACAGTCAAAGTTTTGAGTTTGAGTAAGTTGTTGCCAAACTTGATCTGAGGTTTTCCATGCAAAAGGAGTCATTTGCATTAATGCAGTTGCTTCTTCACCACTTAATGTCATGTCATAGTGCAGCTGTTCATCAGTCACTAACTCAAAACCATCAATATTTTCTACTGGAACATCATGTAAGTTGACACCATCATAGATCAATTCTTTAAGCTGATATAAATGACGTGGGGCAGGTGTTACTGCAACTAAGATGCCACCGGATTTTATCGCGCGATATAATTCTTCACCTTTACAGGGTGCATAAATACGAACGACACCATCAAAAAAGTGATCAGCAAACGGTAAGCGGTGACTCGATGCGACACAGAAATCACAATCATGGTAGCGTTTAGCGGCATACTTAACTGCAATTTTTGAAATATCTAAACCGTGGACAGTGATCTCAGGAAATTGCTGGCGTAATTGTACAAACTCGGAAGTGTAATACCCTTCACCACAACCGATATCAAGCAGTTGAGTGGCATCCTGAGGTAAGTGCTGACGTAACTGTGCCATAACTGCATCACGCAATGGTTGGTAATGGTCAGTATTAAGAAACAAGCGTCGCGCTTGCATCATTTCTTTATTATCACCTGGATTTTTCGAACTTTTATGATGGGCTGGCATCAGGTTTACATAGCCTTCTTTGGCCTGATCAAACTGGTGATTATTACTACAGCGATATGATGTGCTGTTAGCGTCCATAGTAAGTGGCAGGTGACATAAAGGGCATTGATAAGACATGTAATATAGACCAAAGCTGAAAAACAGCCGTAGAGTGTAATGGTTATTAGCGGTTGTCGCTAACAGATTTTGAGGATAATAAAATCAAGCCTTCATCACTGAAGGCTTGCGATGTTATATATTCTTAACTCGTAGTGCGTACTTTATATTCAGCTTTATCGAGTCCGTGTTTTTTCATTCTCAAATACAGCTTTTTACGCGGTATTTGTAAGTATGATGACACTTCATTGATGCGACCAGAAAACAAATATAATGCATCTTCAATTACTTGTTTTTCATAGCCATCAACCAGATCATCAAGTGGGCTACTCATTTGATCTAAAGGTTTAGATCGCTCTTGCCCTGCTAGCTTGACGATGCCGATGGCATACAATTCAGCAACGTTTTTAAGCTCTAATACATTTCCTGGCCATTCATAACGATTCAAAATAGCGAGGTAGGCTTTATCAATCGCAGGGATTGCTTTATTGAGCTTTTTACAACTTTGCTTAATATAGTGTTTAAATATCAACGTTATATCACTACTACGCTGACGCAATGTTGGTAAATTAAACCGTACTTGACTTAAAAAGTAGAATAATTCAGGTAAAAATTGTTCGGTCTCAACAGATTCAGTCGGGTCGCCATCAAATAAAGCGATCACTCGTACTTCCTTTTTACCTTGGCGCTCTTGTTCAAGTAAAAAACGACATAACCATTGTTGGGTTTCAATCGGCATGTGGTGTGGGTTACATAAACATAAACATCCACTACGAGCTGAAATCATGCTGCGTTGTAAATCTGGGGTACGGGTAATATTCGCCGCATTGACTTCAACAAAAGGACCATTACTTAATTGGCTATTTTGATGAAGTAATTTCGCTACAGTATGCCGACCGGTACCACTTTCACCTTCAATTAAAACATCTTTGGTTGTTAGAGCGATGGTTTTTAATTGGTCACGAATTTTAATAATTAATGGGCTTTCTCCCAATAATACTTCCGCAGTGGTGGTGTGTAATGTGTTGCGTTGCTCAATGATTTGTCGACGTTGAGGTAAATATTTCTCAAGTAGCGTAATCAGTTCTTTTGGCTGTAATGGCTTTTGCAAAAAGTCGACGGCACCTTTTTTAAGCGCTCCAACAGCCATTGGAATATCACCATGACCAGTAATAATAATTACTGGTAGCTCATGATCAAACTGTTGGATTTTAGCCAATAGTTCCATACCATCTAAACCTGGCATGTACATATCAGAGACAATAACGCCTGGCCAATTACGTTTTAGCATTCCCAATACTAAGGTTGAATCAGTTACGGCTTTTGCTTTAAATCCAGCTATTTCAAGTAGTTCTTGATAGGCTTCGACAACATCATGATCGTCATCCACAATCAGTACTTCAATATCATCACTTATCATATTTATTTAACTCCAGTACGACCATTGCTCCACCTGATAAGCTAGAGGCAAGGAAGATTTCACCCTTTAGTCGCGTCATAATTGAACCACAAATACTTAACCCAAGGCCTAACCCAACGTCTTTAGTGGTGGTAAAGGGAATGAATAATTTTTCTATGATGCTGGCATCAAAACCATCACCACTATCATAGACAGCCAAACGGATTTTATCCGATGGACTATCTAGTTGAATAATTTCTATTTTACGTTGTTCACAATGAGCAACAGCATCACAACTATTGACCAATAAGTTTACCAAAATCTGTTCTAACTGAACTTGATCGGCAAGTGCATACAGTGACTGGTAAATTGTGTTTACCATTGTTATTTTTTGAACTTTGGCACGACTTTCAACCAATGTTAATGCTTGTTTGATTGAATCTTGAATATCAACTTTGCTTAATGGCTTGGTTGCTGATTGTTTTTTAGCAAAGTTTCTAAAGCTTATGATTAGTTTACTCATTCGAGTAACAAGATCGTCAATTTTTGTCAGATTTTCGGGTAGATTTTCGTATTTTTTGTGATCAAGTGCAAGTTTGGCGCTGAAGATCCGCGTAGAAATCGCAGATAAAGGTTGATTAAGTTCGTGTGCAAGTGATGTCATAGTCTGACCAACAACCGCCATTTTTGCAGCTTGAATTAATTCATCTTGAGTTTCGATCAAGTCACCTTCAATCCGTTTACGATCTTCTATTTCATCCCGCAGCTGCTGATTTCTAATCGTTAATGATTGCGTTTTTTCAGCAACGGTATTTTCTAACCAGCGTGCAGTATTTTCTTGCTCGGTAATATCCGTCATAGTAATAATAACTTTGCCATCATTACCTTGAGTAAAAGTACGAAAATCTAGCCGTAAATATAAACTTTGATTGTGCTTGGTGACTAATTTAACTGTCATATTGTATGCGCCATTGATCATTAATGGCCCATTGATAGTGAACAAATGCTTTAATTTTGTTATGACTGAATTATTAAATAAATCCCAAACTTGATGCTTTTTGGTGACATTACAGAAGTTTAATTGCGTTAATGCTTGAGGATTAACAGATTCCACGGCGCCATTGAGATCGCAAGTAATTATGCTAGCTTGAGTATTATTGATTAGATTCAGTGCATTTGAATTTTGAATTTCTTGCATTTGTTGACAAAAATAGCGTAAATTGTCACCTAAAATACCAATCTCATCAATACCTGTTGTTTGTATATGAGCATTAAGATCGCCACTAGCAATAGCTTGTAAATCTTTACCAAGTAGATTTAAGCGTTTGACCACACCACGTCCGACGACATAAATAGATAAAATAATACTAAGGATAATGGTAATAAAGACCACTCCAAATAAAACTAAATTACTGATCCAAATTGAGTGTCGTGTTTCACCATTGAGTTTAGCTAAAGCATTATCGGCATGATTAACTAAGGTTTGAATTATATTTTCTTGCTGTGTTAGTTGATTCCGAATATTACTCTGTGCTTTATTGATGTTTATATTATTTATATTGTCTTGGATTAATAATTTTTGAAGCTTACCATTAGGAGCAACTAAGTGAGTAAATTCTTGCTGTAATTGGCGATAGGTAATTGTCGATGGATAATTATTTAGTTGCTTACTAATTTTATTGAGTTGAACTATTTTCTGACCAATTGTATCAAAGGCTGTATTAATATCATTATGCTGGCGGTGTTGAATAATATCTTCAATAAGTTGATGTAATTCATTTTCATTAACCGTAATAGCTTGAATAACTGAAAATTCAGTCATAACATTTTTGATATTAGTATCGTGTTTAAGCGGTGATTGCTGAGGATTATTCAGTAGTCTCACCATTTGCCATTCAATCTCCAGTCGCAATGGTTGTAACTCATCAATTAAATCTTGATGAAGCCACTTAATCGTATTTTCTGTTTGTTTGAGAGCAAATTGATGCGTATTTCGTTGTTGTAATAAGGCGATATAACTATCAATGTTTGCCACTAATAGCTGTTGACCTGATTTTATTTTGGGGTAGTAATATAAACTCGAGATATTATCTATTGATTGATGAATATCCGTTAAAATAGAAGCAATATTTTTCTTAATGGCTTTGTGTTTTAGCGGGTTAATATTTATATCTAATGCGGTTAGCGCTGCTTGTAATTCTGCAGTACTTCGCTCTAAGCGATAGCTAGCACGTAAGGTTGGCATATTGTCATTGGCAATCGTCCCTATTTGCTGGCTAAGTTTTTGCCATGTTAATGCCGCAATAACACTGACACTGATAGTTAAAAATGCCATTAAGATAATGGCTGAGGTCAGACGATTACCGATAGTATTATTTTTTACGCAACGAAACATTGTTATTTTTCATTCCATTTATAATGGCATTTGCTAATAAAAAGTGACGCTATTTGGTCGCTAATTAAGAGCGAAGAAGTGAAATGATTATACGTAGTGATTGAAGTGATCACTAACGGTTTTTATAACAAAACAAAGACTATATATTAATGCGTGGTTGTTAAGTTACTATAACGTAACTTAATGGTTGCGATTTTGGTGTTTGTTTTTATTAGATGATAATAAGAGTAATGAAATAAAACCGAGTATATTCACTCGGTTTTATTGCGCAGCAGATTAAAACTATGCCGTAATAATTCGTTGGATTTCACTACATGATAAATGATAGTGACGTGGGCATGCGCGCCAAATATTTAGCATTCGTAGATACTTTTCAAGCATCGGTACGTGGCTATTAAATTGATGTTCATTTTTAGGAAACTGTGGGTATAGGCCTTCATCATTGGTCAGGAAGCGAACGTAATTTACTAATTTAGCTTCAGTGCTAACATCGAAGCCTAAGAATTGTAGGCGACGTTGATCAATATCTTTTGCGCCATCACAACGACAGTCTTCTAAATTGAATGATTCTTGTAGTGCATGGTACATTTCCATTATTTCAATGACTTGTTTACATTCGTCTTCTGATACTTCGCCAAAATCTTTATCAAGTTCACGCATTTGTAAACAATAGCCACGCTCTACAATCATTTGTAGGCGGCGGTACTTTTCAGAATTTTCAGGCGTAAGTTTTGCCATGATGTAGTATTGATTTGATAGAATTAGACGTTGAGCGTTAGTCATTTCCATAGCTGGTAAACCTCAAATTTTTTATAGATTGCTTTCACTCAGTGTTTATTGTGTCGCTGTAGTGAATGCAAGGAATAGTTGTTATGAAGCTGAGATTAGCAGGTTGGGTGTAAAATAAAATGATCTGACACCACGAATAGGATTATTTTTTGTTAATGGATGTTATCTGTTTGATATGTTGGTGAAAATTTTATCTTCTTGATTTTAATTGAAAACTATTTTTTGTGGTCTTATAAGTTCATTATAATGTGAATGGCAGTAGCGGATATATCAAATAGTATCAGTAGCAAATAAACGCTACTGATACTGTAATTGCTGATGTTAAGAGGTTAACTCAGACCGATGATATTACCATCAGCATCAAGATCAAGATTCATAAATGCTGGTTTTTCAGGTAAGCCAGGCATGGTCATAACATTGCCGCATAATGCATAGATAAAGCCAGCACCTGCGCACAGTTTTAACTCTCTAACTGGAACGGTAAAATCCGTTGGCGCCCCTTTAATATGTGGCTCGGTCGTAATCGATAATGGCGTTTTTGCCATACAGATAGCTAAATTATTAAAACCTTGTGCTTTTAATTGGGCTAATTGTTGGGTTGCTAAAGGTGAAAGTTCAATATTTTTAGCACCATAACCGACTTCAGCAACCGCCATTAATTTCTCTTCAATCGTTTGATCTAACGTGTAAAGCGGTTTGAAGTTAGCGGGCGTTTTACAAGCATTAACGACGGCATGGGCAAGTTCAATCGCACCATTGCCTCCTTTTGCAAATGCTTCACTTAAGGCAACATCAACATGCACATTGAAGGTGGAGTCTAAAATTAATTGTTTTAGCTGTTCAAGTTCTTGATCGGTATCTTGTGGAAAACGGTTAATCGCAACCACAACAGGTACTCCATATTTGGCTGCATTATTGATATGCCAACGTAAATTTTCAAAGCCAGCAAGTAACGCTTTAGTATCTGGTTCAAAAATAGTGTCGGGTAAGGGTTGCCCTGGTCGTAAGTCATAAAGTCCTGAATTAGCTTTGAGGCCGCGTAGGGTGGCAACCACCACAGCACAATCAGGCCCACGTTGTGCTTGTTGTGCTTTTATATTACAGGCTTTTTCAAACCCCATATCTGAGCCAAAACCGCCTTCAGTAACGGTAAACTCACTTAATTTAAGTGCAATTTTATCAGCAATGATTGATGAATTACCGTGGGCAATATTTGCAAATGGTCCCGCATGAATAAGGGTTGGCACACCCTCTAAGGTTTGCATTAATGTTGGTTCAATTGCTTCACACATGGTGACCGCCATTGCACCAGCTACTTGCAGATCTTCTGTGGTAACCGGTTCGCCATCGAGGTTATAGGCCACGACGATTTTACCGATTCGTTGGCGCATATCCGCTAAATCAGTCGCTAGAGCTAAAATAGCCATTAATTCAGAAGCGGCTGAAATATCAAATCCATCATGACGCTCAAGTCCATTAATGGTTTTTCCTGGTTCATTTTGACCGACAGTGATCATACGTAGCGCACGATCATTATGGTCCATAACACGCTTCCAGCTAATATTATTAATATCAATTCGTAGTGCTGGTAAGCCGGTATGCGCATTAAAAGCATCATAACCTAAGCGTGCTTCATGATAGAGACGTGCATCTAGTGCTGCTGCTGCAAGATTGTGGGCAGCAGTGACCGCATGAATGTCACCGGTTAAGTGCAAGTTGAGCTTTTCCATTGGTGCTACTTGGCTATAACCACCACCGGCTGCGCCACCTTTAACGCCAAATACTGGTCCCATTGATGGTTGACGGATACAAGCAAATACTGAACGTTCAATCTTAGCTAGGCCTTGTGCTAAGCCAATAGTTGTTACTGTTTTACCTTCACCCAGAGGGGTGGGAGTAATTGCCGTTACCAGTATGAGTTTACCTTCGGGCTTATTGAGTAAGCGTTTTAAAATAGCGGGTTTAACTTTTGCTTTTAAGCTGCCTTGAGGCGTAAGATCTTGTGCTTCAATGCCGGCATTTAAGGCAATGCGATCAATGGGAGTGAGTAGCGTTGCACGGCAAATTTCGATGTCGCTTTTCATGAGTGCTAATTTCCTCATAGGCAGAGAGAATAATACGAATACTGGTATTGGGCGCTATTATAAAGGTAGATCGATGCTTTTTCATTAGCGCAAACGTTTGCTTTTTGTTTATATCATAATTTTATCATGAATAAGTATCATTTTATGGTTTTTTGGACTTTTTAAGAGTTTATTGCCACGTAAGAATAAATAAAGAGAGGATGTTTTTATTTTTTTACGATAATGGAATGTATTATTTCAATATTAGTTGTTGGTTGTTTTTTGCTCTGCCTTTAAAGTAGATAGTACATAAAAAAATGACCCTGATCAATTAGGGTGTAAATTTAGTAAAGGAAGTGATTATGCAAGAACAAGAACCTGTAACGAAGTGGCAATACACCTTACCTATTTCATTATTTATTATGGTGGCGTTAATTTCTTTTCTTGTTGTTATTTTACCGCTGTCCCGATAAATAAACGGTTTTTATTTAAGTATTAAACAGAAAAGAGCGACTTATCTTATTTCCTTAAAGGTAAAGATAAGCCGCTCTTTTTGTATTTGTAATAATCAGCTAATGATTAAATACTAATACATTACTTTCTTGCCATAACTAGCAAGAATGTCTTTAATTTTTTCCATGGTTTCTTTCTTTGGTGGTTGAACCCCTTTTAGTGGGTATTCAAAGCCAAGTGCTTCCCATTTATGTTCACCAAGCTGGTGGTAGGGCAGCAGCTCAATTTTTTCGATATTGTCCATGTCTTTAATGAATTCACCCAACAAGTGTGCTGAATGTTCATCATCTGTATAGCCTGGGACGACGACATAACGAATCCAGGTTTTTTGACCACGTTGGTGTAGGTAGCGTGCAAAATCAAGCACACGTTTATTAGCAACACCAACGAGATCTTGGTGGATGGCATCATCCATTTGTTTAAGATCAAGCATGACCAGATCCGTTGCGTCCAATACTTCATCAACCACATCAGTATGTTTACGAATGTAGCCATTAGTATCAAGGCAAGTATGGATACCTTCTGCTTGTGCAGCACGGAAGAAATCGCGGACAAATTCTGGTTGTAGCATAGCTTCGCCACCAGAAGCGGTAACACCGCCACCAGAAGCATTCATGAAGTGACGGTATGATCTCGCTTCATGCATTAATTCTTCAACGGTAGCTTCACGACCATCATGGGTATCCCATGTATCACGGTTGTGACAGTATTTGCAGCGCATTAAGCAACCTTGCAGGAATACAATAAACCGAATTCCTGGCCCATCGACGGTTCCGCAAGATTCGAAAGAGTGAATACGACCTGTTACTGACATTGTTCTATTTCTCCGCATACTGCGTTTTATTTGCATGTTATTTTATTACAAAACGATGTCTGAATATAGCGAAAACTCAGGATTGTTAATCAACATGACCATTTAGTTGTGGTTGATATTCATACAACTTGTGTTTATGTAGTGATATCTTTTGGCGGTGAATTATTAAGCAGTTGTTGACTACGCTGTTGCCATTGAGTATGCCAAATTGGGATTTGACTAAAGGGCAGTGGCGGTGAAATAAAATACCCTTGTGCTAATTCACAATCCATTTTTTGCAGTTTTAACCACAAGGTAATATCCTCAACACCCTCAGCGATGGTGGTTAATTTGAGGCGTTGAGCTAATAATAAGCATGTTTCAATAATTACTTTTGCGGTGTAGCTAGTTGGCATTGCTTGGACAAAACCAATGTCTAACTTTAATGACTTGAACGGTAAAATATCAAGTTGTTTGAGTGATGAATAACCGGTGCCAAAATCGTCAATTGAGAGATTAAAGCCATGCATGCCTAACCGAGCCGCAGCTTCTAGTGCCTTTCCGGCGGATTCAAAAAGTTCAGATTCAGTTAATTCAAAATACAACCAATGATGCAGTTGTGGATATTGATGGTGTAACGCTAATACACTATTAATAAAACTACGTTCGACCAATGTTTTCGCTGATATATTAACTGCTACTTTACGTCCGCAAAAAATATCTTGATGACTAATGATATGGTTAATAATCAGTAATGCTAGCTGACTATCTTTACCAATATTGGCTAAATGTTTAATGAATTTTACTGCTGGTACAATGCCATGATTAGGATGTATAAAGCGAATTAATGCCTCACTGGCAACCCACTCACCCGTTGTTAGATTTACAATAGGTTGGTAGTAAGGTGTGAGATAACCAGCAGTAAACGCATCGAGAATATCTTGTTCTTTAATGTCTAGTTGTAATGGATGCGTTATCGCTACAGGTTGTAGATTATTAGTCGCAAGTGTCAATAATTGTTTTAATTGATCAAGATGAGTTGGTTTAACTAAAGTCCCTAATAGGTTAAGACCATAGTTTTTACACATTTTATTGACACTATTGAGTACCCCTTTATCTAAAGCACTGGTAATAATAATCGCGCCAGTAAACTGCTGTTCAGCAAGATGACCGAGAAAACTAATGCCATCCATTTGTGGCATATTGAGATCACAGAGTAATAATTGTGGTTGATAAGTTTTCATTGCCGCTAAGGCATCAATACCATTGGTAGCACAATGTATATGATCGTGATTTGGATCGATCAAATGAGCTAATTGGGTTGCAAGAACTTGACGTTGAAAGTCATGATCTTCAATCAATAATATATTCATATGTCGATCCTATGTGCTATGAATTTGCAGTGATAATTGTTCGATTAATTGTTCAATATGTAAATAGTTACGCTGTAAGTCGGTAGTATTTATTTGAACTTGCTGCGAGCATAACTCAAGATCATGGGTAGCTTGTGCTAATTGATGAAAAGCCATCATCCGTGCTGCTCCTTTCATTCGATGACTAATCATAAATATACTATCATTGTTTTGTTGTGCTATTGCAGTGTTAAGTTGAGTTAAATCATCAACACAAGAAGCTAAATATTGTTGAAGTAGCGTCTGACAAAGCTCGTTATCACCGAATATTGGTAATAACTCATTGATATCAATCATAGCAATAGCTGCTGTTGATATATTTGATGTTGTTACTTGTTTAGTGCCTACTTGTGTTAAATTTGGGACGTTATTGGTTACGTTTACAGGCTGTAACCATTGAGCTAATACTTCTTTTAGCTGCTGCTGTTTTAGCGGTTTAATTAAATAATCGCTAAATCCCATCGTCTTAAAACGCTCAGTATTAGTTAGGGCGTTAGCTGTAATAGCAATAATTGGTAGTGCGATAGTTGCAGTTTGTTGTTCTTGCTCTCGAATTGTTTTAGCTAACTCATAGCCGTCCATTTCGGGCATATGACAATCAGTTAATAGAATATTGTAGTGATTGTCAGCTAACGCAATTAAAGCCTGTTTTCCGTTATCAACAATATCAACCGCATAATTAAGTTGTTCCAATTGCTGCTTAAGTATTTGTTGGTTTATTGGATGATCTTCTGCGACCAAAATATAACGATTATTCGCAATGGCCTGCTCACGGGTTAAGGTTACAGGTAACGTATATTGGTATTGACTATCATTATTATAAGGTTGGAATGGTTGCGTTAATGCACGGTAAAGTTGCTGAGGTAATAATGGGCTCAGAGAAATATTACGCGCATTAATATTTGACGTTAGCATCACATTCGCTGAAGTAATGGTGATCCAATTTACCGATGGTAAGTTAATTGCGATCCAATTAAGGTCGATATTATGCTCAGTGGCCCATGATTGAGGTATAAAAAGTGTATCAATACATTGTGTAGATACGGCAGCTGCTAGTTGTTCTTTAGTCGTTGGGTTTAATGTTGTAATTGTACATTGCCAAGCCGCTAAGTAATTCACCAAAATAGGATCATCCACCATCGCTAATAAGCCACAGTGTTTGTTTAATGGCTTAATTTTAGTCGGCTGACAAATATCAAACGTTAGTATAATGGTAAAACTTGTACCTTGAGCAAGTTGACTTGATACCGTGATAGTGCCACCCATGAGCTGGATTAATTGGTGACAAATAGATAGCCCTAATCCCGTGCCGTCATAACGACGAGCGCTGTCTTGGTCTATCTGCTCAAAAGGTTGAAATAACTTATTAATATCTTGTGGGGAAATACCAATTCCAGTATCAGTTACTTTAAATGCAATTATCTGTTGGTTATCTTGTTGTGATAACAGGCTAATATCTAGATAAATTGATCCTTGAGAGGTAAATTTAATCGCATTATTTAGTAAGTTATTGAGAACCTGTTTAAGACGCATACTATCAAAGCGTAAACTTTGAGCGATATTAGGATCAAGCCATAACTTAAAATCAAGCCCTTTTTGTGCAGCATGAATAGCATGGGGTTGAACTAAAATAGTCGCAATTTTAGTTAATGTTTTTTCACGAATATCGAGCTTGAGTTTTTTTGATTCAAGTTTAGAAAAATCCAATACATCATTGACAATATTTAATAAATTTTCGCTTGAGAGTGCTAAGTTTTGATGAATTTGACGCAATTCAGGTTGTTGTGCGTAAGGTTTCATTAAATCTAATAAACAAATAATCCCACTGATTGGAGTGCGAATTTCGTGACTCATCATGGCTAAAAAGCGTGATTTTGCCGTGGTTGCCGCTTGAGATTTTTGTTTAGCAGTTGTTAGTGCTAATTGCTGGTGCTTTAATTGAGTGATATCAATCAAAATACTATTCCACTGCCAACCTATTGCTGCTGGTGTTATCTGGCTGCGTACTTCAATCCAACGTGAACTCGTGGAGTCTTGAGTATTAATTTGTAATTCTGTACGCCAATAACCTTGTTTTACCGCATTACGCATTGCCGTAAGTAGATTTTGATAATCCTCACGTTGAGCGATACGATCTTGGAGTAAATGTGGAAAAAAATAAAATTTGCTCGCAGATATACCTGTGAAATCGGCAATCTTTTCACTCATAAACAGAATATCAATATCCATTGGATCATCACTTTTTTGGTGATGCTGAATCAATACGCCATCAAAGTTGTTGGTTAAATAGGTTAATTTATCCTCAACGGCTTTACGGTGCTTGATCTCATTTGTTAAACGACGATTCCAGACCGTAATAGCCCCCATAATAGCGCTGATCACTAACCCAAATATGATGATGAAGGTAATTAATCGATGATAATTACCATCTGCTTTCAGAGTAACAGTATGCCACTTTTTTTGAATATCGATTAAGGTGCTCGGAGGCAAAGAGTCCATGGCTTTATTAAAAATATCACGTAACGGCAAGTTGTCTTTTTTAACAGCAAACGACACTTTGCGATTGTGATCATCGATATGGCTTGAGACAATTTTAAATTGACCTAAAAAGTTTTTTTGTAATAGCACATGAGCTGCTGAGAGTGAAATAACCGCATAATTAATCTCGCCATTGGCTAAAGCATGTAAAATATCTAGTTTGGTTTTAAATTGATGGATCTTGGCTGTTGGATAATGTTCTTTTACAAGGCTAGCACCAAAGCCAGAAGTCAGAACACCAATGATATCAGTCTTATTAATACCTATTAATTTTCGATGATTAATACGATCGACCATGACCCATTTATCGTTGCCGTAAGGAGCTGTAAATGCGAGTTCTCTATGGCGTTTTTTTGTCATTGCTATCGCGGCAATAATATCAATTTCATTATTGGCTAATTTCTGTTTGGCGTCTTGATAATCACGGATAGGGACGATAGTCGTCGTGAAATGAAGCTTATTTTTTATATGCTCTAAAGTGTCGTTAAGTTGATGCAAAGTAATATCGTTTTGATTTAATTCTTTAGATATCGGAAATTGATAACCAATACGAATATTTTGATGCTGTTGTAAATAGTGAGTTTCTGTAGTGGTCAGGTGTAGCGCATGAGGATCACCTAACATTTTCTTTTGTGTGTTTGTTAACCAATTATCATAAATTTCAGTTAGCGCTGATTCAGGAAGTTGATTATAAGCGTTGTTGATTTTATCAATAATGGCACGATTATTTTTAGTTGCAGTGATATATAAGCGTTCAAAAGGAAGTTCTGTTAACGGTGAAAAATATAATGATCGCTGAAAATCGCCAAAAGTATATAAATTTTGCAATATAAGACCATTACCAATATATACATCCGCTAATCCCGTCTCGACGGCATTAAGTGCCACTGTGCTTGATGGCATTGCGAGGATTTGGCCTTTAATTTGTAGATCTTTTATTTTTTGTTCTATCGCAAAGCCATTTTCAACACTAACGATGACATCATTTAGATCGGCTATCTTGGTATGTTGTGGTGAACGACTGATCATCGCGAATGAGGTACTTAAAATAGGATCGCTAAAGACCATATATTTTTGGCGATCAAATGTTGACGCAACACCAATTAAGAGATCGACCTCATTACGCTTAAATGCTGACAACATCTCATCAAAACTCGAGTAAGCGATATTTTTGACTTGGTAGCCAGCTTTATCTGCAATAGCGTCCATTAAAGAAGGTAATAAGCCAATAATTTTATCGTTATTTTTAAAGGCTAGTGGTGCCCAATTAAACGAGGTATAGCCCACAGTTAAAATAGGTTTAGTTGTTGCTTCATTCGTTGGAGAGGCATGTATGGCGAGGCTAAAGATTAATGTTAGCAACAGCATTATATTACGCATGAAAAAATACCTAAAATAATAAATCAATGGGCTAATATAGAGGCCGTTGCAGGCTGCGATATTGTGCTTTTAGTTTCAAATACCAATCTGGTTTAAAATCTTGTGACTCAAAGGTCCATCTAGCTTCTTTTATCCATAATTGGTGTTGTGGATCGCCGTCTACATACCCGCGTGAAGATAATTCGACTAAACAGCGTGCTAATACCTCATCAAAACGATAGTGAGGCCATAATTGTAAAATAGCCTGTCCAGCTTCAATATAATATTTTTGTTTTACTAACCTAAGAGCATAACGATATTTTTCGTCATCCTGGTTACTTGATGTCGGCTGCATTGTCTCTAACCACATGTTTTTTATAATAGAATGTGGCTCATTACTATGCTGATTGAGATTATGTTGTAATCGTTGGTAGCATGTTATTTGATGACGTGTCATTGCTAAGCGGTTGCTAATACAGAGGGCGATAGCATCAAACTCAAAACTATGATGTTCTGGGGATGTTTGTTGGATCATATCTAGCGCAGCAATGTAGCTTTTGTAAGCATTAAGTGTGTTATCGCTGTCTAAATATTGCCATGCTTGCAGTAAATAAATAAATGGACGCTCATTTTTAGTGATGGTTTTTTGCTGACTGATTGTGCGCCATAAACGCTCAATGGGTAAGCTCTTTTTATCGCTGTGTTGCAGTTGTAGCCAAATAATAAAAGCGTGGTAGCAAGGCTTATCCCATACTGAATGGCGAAGATATGAGATAGCTTCACGTAAGTGTTGCTGCATTGCACTATGGTTATGAAAATGACATTCGATCCATAATAAACCAAATAAGCGATGCAAATTATTTTTACTAACATTATGGGCTTGCAACCAAAAATCATAACCCTGAGTGATTTTATTTTGTAATAGTGCTAGGCATGCACTGTATTCAAGTAGCATTAAATGATCAGGATATAGGCGGCGTAATTTCACTAATAGTGGTTCAAGCGCTTGAAATTTTTGTTGTCGTAACCATAGTTTTGCCAATAGTAGCTGGGCAGGTAAGCTTTGTTCTTGGTATTGGATTAGAGTTAATAGCGCTTCTATATCGGCATCAAGGTGAGGCTTTTTTTGGTTAAATAAGCGTTTTGCCACTGCCGTTATCATTGTGCTGTGAGTGCTCTGCGGCGAACTAGATTTTGTACATATAGCTTTAATCCCACTAATACCTGAATGTAAGTAACGCTCAAAAGCATGATCATTTATCACGCGCTGTTCAAAACTATATTCTAAGCGCTGCTTTAAAGTATTTAAACGTAGAGGTTTAACGAGGTAATCGTCGGGTTGGTATTCAGAAAAACCCATCAATACCGCAGGGGAGTCATCTGCAGTAAGAATAAAAATGAGTGGTGAATGTTGCAATAAACCATTGTGGTGGAGGCGTTCAAGTAATTGTAAGCCAGTGCTACCAAAGCCAAGGTTGAAATCTAGAAATAAAATATCAAAGTCTTGTTGTTGGCAATATTTTATTGCTTCAGATGCATTAGAGGCGCAAAAGATATTAGCGCTTTGAAATTGACCATTAACTAAAATTAACTTGGTTGTTTGTTGGATAATACTACTGTCGTCGACAATCAATACTGATTGAGTTCTGCGCATGAGAAAGTCGTATCCTTAAGCATAAAATTAAATAATTACGTTTTGTGAGTGTTTTTCGCGCAGGGTAGCTATAAAGTGTGATATGAACAATACAAATAATGTAACAGTATGTATCTTTGTGTATAAAATTTGACGCATAAAAAAACCGGCTATATAAGCCGGTTTTTTATTAGGAAGCGAACTTCCTACACAGAGATTCTATATTATAGAGAAGCTGTGAAAGTACGAGCAATAACGTCAGCCTGCTGTTCAGCAGTTAGAGAGTTAAAACGCACAGCGTAACCCGATACACGGATAGTTAACTGTGGGTAGTTCTCTGGGTGCTTAACTGCGTCTTCTAGCGTTTCGCGGTTAAGAACGTTAACGTTAAGGTGTTGACCACCTTCGATGCCAGTCTCATGGTGGAAGTAACCATCCATTAGGCCTGCAAGGTTATTCTCTTGAGTATCAAGATCTTTACCTAGTGCGTTTGGAACGATAGAGAATGTGTATGAGATACCATCTTTAGCGTGTGCAAACGGTAGTTTACCTACAGAAGTAAGTGAAGCTACAGCACCTTTTTCATCACGACCGTGCATTGGGTTTGCACCTGGTGCGAAAGGAGCACCTGCACGACGACCGTCTGGAGTGTTACCTGTCTTCTTACCGTACACAACGTTAGATGTGATAGTTAGGATAGACTGAGTTGGAATCGCATCACGGTACATTTTGTGAGTGCGGATCTTGTTCATGAAGCGCTCAACAAGGTCACATGCGATGTCATCAACGCGTGCGTCATTGTTACCGAACTTAGGATAGTCACCTTCGATTTCGAAATCGATAGCGATGCCATCTTCGTCACGGATAGGCTTAACAGTTGCGTATTTAATCGCTGATAGTGAGTCAGCAGCAACAGAAAGACCAGCGATACCACAAGCCATTGTACGCTTGATGTCACGATCGTGTAGAGCCATTAGCGATGCTTCGTAGCTGTACTTGTCGTGGCTCCAGTGGATAGCGTTTAGTGCAGAAACGTAAGTCGTTGCTAACCAATCCATGAAGTGATCTAGACGATCCATAGTATCTGTGTAGTCAAGAACTTCAGCAGTTACTTTGTCAGTCTTAGGACCCACTTGGATCTTAAGCTTCTCATCTACACCGCCGTTGATTGCGTAAAGCATAGTTTTAGCAAGGTTAGCACGTGCACCGAAGAACTGCATTTGCTTACCAACAACCATTGGCGATACACAACAAGCGATAGCGTAATCGTCAGAGTTCATGTCTGGACGCATTAGGTCATCGTTTTCGTACTGGATAGAAGATGTATCGATAGATACCTTCGCACAGAACTTCTTGAAGCCTACAGGTAGTTTCTCAGACCAAAGAACAGTGATGTTTGGCTCTGGAGAAGGACCCATTGTGTATAGGCTGTTTAGGAAACGGAAGTTAGTACGTGTAACTAGTGTACGACCGTCAAGACCCATACCACCCATTGATTCTGTTGCCCAGATTGGGTCACCAGAGAATAGCTCATCGTATTCAGGCGTACGTAGGAAACGAACCATACGTAGCTTCATTACGAAGTGGTCGATCATTTCTTGTGCTTGTGCTTCAGTGATCTTACCAGCGGCAATATCACGCTCGATGAAGATGTCTAGGAAAGTCGAAGTACGACCTAGAGACATTGCAGCACCGTTTTGTGATTTAACAGCAGCTAGGTAGCCGAAGTAAGTCCACTGTACAGCTTCTTGTGCAGTTGCAGCAGGAAGAGAGATATCACAACCGTATTTAGCAGCCATAGTCTTGATTTGACCAAGCGCACGGTGTTGCTCACAGATCTCTTCACGACGTTGCATAGTCATTTGAAGATCTTCGCCGTTCTCAAACATTTCTTCTAGAGATTTGAATTGAGCTAGCTTGTCAGCCATTAGCTTGTCAATACCGTAAAGTGCGATACGACGGTAGTCACCAATGATACGACCACGGCCGTATGCATCAGGAAGACCAGTTAGAACACCAGACTTACGACATTTGATGATAGAAGGAGTGTAGATATCGAAAACACCTTGGTTGTGTGTTTTACGAAGCTCTGAGTAAACCTTCTTGATAGTAGGATCTAGTTCACGACCGTATACTTTGCATGAGTTTTCGATCATGCGGATACCACCGTTAGGGATCAAACCACGCTTAAGAGGCGCGTCAGTTTGAAGACCTACGATAGTTTCAAGTTCTTGGTCGATGTAACCAGCGTCGTGTGCAGTGATAGTAGAAACAACGTCAGTATCGAAATCAACAGGTGCGTGAGTCGCGTTTTCCTGTTTGATGCCTACCATTACAGCTTCCCAAAGTTTAGCTGTAGCTGGAGTTGCTTCTGTTTCAAGGAAAGAGCCGTCACCCTCGAAAGGAGTGTAGTTCTTTTGGATAAAGTCACGAACGTTTACTTCGTTCTGCCAATCACCAGCTGTGAAGCCTTCCCATGCAGCAAATTGCTCTGCCATTGTATACCTACCTATACTATTCAGTAGAAAAAAATAAGTGTTCTCGCGTCAAAACTTAGTGGTGGCTATTGCCTTTAAGTTCTGGACGGCGATGAATAACCCAATACGTCATACCAACCAATACACCACCACCAAGAATATTACCAATGGTAACGGGAATTAGGTTGTTTACAATAAAATTATGTATGGTTAAATCTGCAAATTGAGCCGGATTTACACCTGTCATTGCCCAGAATTCTGGACTTGCGAAACTGTGAATTACAATACCCATTGGAATCATAAACATATTTGCAATACAGTGCTCAAAACCACTTGCAACAAACATCGCAACAGGTAGCAACATTACCATAACTTTATCAGTCGCACTACGGCATGAAAAAGTCATCCAAGTTGCAAGACAAACCATTAGGTTACATAAAATACCTAAAACAACAGCTTGTCCAAAATTATGATGAAGCTTATGTTGTGCGATTTTCATTGCGTTAATACCCCATTGGCCATCGGCACCAAGGTGTTGTTTTGCAATCCAAATACACACAACAAAGAATATTGCGCCAACAAAGTTACCGAAGTAAACAATGCCCCAGTTCTTCATTAACTGGCCAGTAGTAATACGTCCACTTGCTCGAGCAACCGTGGTTAATACAGAAGAGGTAAATAGCTCACCGCCACATATAACTACTAGGATTAAACCTAAACTAAATGCAAGCCCACCAACAAATTTAGACATACCCCAAGGCATATCACCAGCGCCAGTAGTTACTGTTGTGTAAAACACAAAAGCAATTGAAATAAAAACACCAGCAGTTATCGCTAAAAAGAATGACTGTAGCGGATGTTTTGTCGCTTTATAAACGCCGACTTCTTCGGCCTTATGTGCCATAGCTGGTGGCATCAGCGAGTCAAAAGGATTAGTTTCCATTTTCACAGGGGTGCTCTTTATGGTTTAAGTTAGGCTGCAAGAATAATAGCAAAGGTTGTGAATCATAAATTTGATCTGGATCATTGCGGTGAAAATTTATAACAAAATTAGACATAATATTACATTGCAAAATAATGTAATCAGTTGAATTTAAACGGTATAATTTTTTTGAAAAAACTAAAAAAAATTTTAATGTAATTTTGTTTCATAATTTTACAGCTATGGTTACAAAATTACGCATCCTTTAAAATCAATGGGTTAGTTGTTCATGGTTTTTTTTTTAACGTATTTATGCCGCTAAAAGAATATTCATTCAACTTTTTTTATATTGATGTTATCAATGTGTTTTCTGGGGATGTATTTTTATTACTTATGCTAGGTGGGTATGGTGTAAGCGTGGTGATGAATATATATGTAAAATTAACAAAAAGCCGCTATCAATGATAATCGGCTTTTTCGATGTAAATCTGTTGATGTAAACAATGATTATCGTTGTACAACCAATAAATTAATCGTTGAAAGTTGACCAAATTGGCGCATGATCTGACGGTTTTTCAATACCGCGTAGTTCGTAATCAATCCCTGATTCAATACAACGATTAGCTAATGTTGGTGTTGCTAAGATCACATCAATCCGTAGTCCTCTGTTATCAACAAAGCCTTTAGAACGATAATCAAACCATGAAAATTGATCATCTACCGTTGGGTGTAGTTGACGGAACGTATCAATAAAGCCCCAATCAAGTAATGTCTTTAACCATTGTCGCTCAATCGGCTGGAATGAACATTTCCCCGTTTTTAGCCATCGCTTAGCATTAACCGGACCAATACCAATGTCTAAATCCGTTGGACTTATATTGATATCGCCCATGATGATTAGTTCATTATCAACGCTATGGCTATCATTAAGGTAGTGCATTAGATCCGCATAAAACTTTTCTTTCGCGGGAAATTTTGTTTCGTGGCTAACATTATCACCTTGTGGGAAATAGCCGTTCATTACGGTAATGGTAGTGCCGTTTTGTTGAGCAAAAGTAGCCATGATCATTCGACGTTGAGCTTCGTCATCATCGCTTGGAAAGCCTTTCTGAACACTAATAGGTTCTTGCTTGCATAGCATTGCCACGCCGTAATGGGCTTTTTGGCCATGAAAGTAAACCTTGTATCCCATTGCTTCCACATCAGCTAATGGAAAGGCTTCGTCATGAACTTTAATCTCTTGTAAACCGATAACATCAGGCTGGTGTTTATCTATAATAGCCTGAAGTTGATGTAAACGAGCTCGTAGCCCATTGATGTTAAACGAAATAACTTTCATATTTAGTATCCATAACTGCGAATAATTATTGGTTACAGATACTAGCACATCAACCCATCACTTCAATATATGATCACGCCATTGAGAATATGAGCATAAGTAAATGGCTGTTTTATTTGGGCATGATGATTATTGCAGGTCTATGATAGAGGTGCAGATATTATTTATGACAAGCTATTGTTTTTAAATGATCAGCTCAAACACTATAGCCATGAGCGGGTGTTATCTTTATTTACTAATAGAAGGAAACTGTAATATGGGCATCATTTCTTGGATTATTTTGGGTCTTATCGCTGGGGCATTAGCTAAATGGTTAATGCCAGGTAATGATGGTGGTGGTTGGATTGCAACTTGTGGTTTAGGTATTGCTGGATCTTTAGCGGGTGGATGGATTGGCTCATTGATTGGTATTGGCGCTGCTGGAGGAATTAACCTTGGTAGTATTATTATTGCTACCGCTGGCGCATTGATATTATTGTTTATCTATAATCGTTTTATTCGCTAATAACGGTGTTATATAACGATAATCATGGAGCATAATAATGTTTGATTTTATTAAGCGGTTGTTCGGCTCTGAGTCAGAGGATGAACGCAATACTCGACTAAGAAAAGAAAAAGCACAACAACACCGCAATCAAAAATATGCACAGGGTGCATCTGATAAGCCAACTACTCATGATGATGATGGCGAGAACTAAACGTTAATGATCGTTTTTTCATCTTTAATTTGCTGCTGCAGTTGTGTAAACCATCCACTTAAAGGCGGTGGCAGTGGCATTTTTTTGATCAAATATAGACTGTCATTAATGTGGTTGTCAGTAAACTGAGGCTGGGGTAATAAACACGTAATACGACCAAGGTGAGCTTCAGTGCAATATGGATAATCTCGAAGAATAGTTTGGTAAATACAGTATGCTCTATGAGGATCATGGTTAAGCATCGATTTTGCTGTAACAAGCTGCGAGATTAATAATCTAATGTTTGCTATTAGGAACTTATTGCCACCTAATTGAGCGAGACGGCGGTAACTATAGTCATCTAATAAATCACCACTCATTAATGCTTGGTAAATTTCACCTATTAAGCGTGTCTCACCGAAATGAATAAGTAATGGTAGTGCATCAATCATAATTGCAGTAGGTGCTTGCGACATTTTACCATAATAACGGGCTAAGCCATGTAATAGTCGGCGTTTGGCTTTTAAGGGCTGCTGAGTTGAAAAAGCAAATCGCGCTAAAGTGATATGACTAAAGTCAGCTAAGGTTGCTTGCTGCTTATAGGTTAAACGTCGCTTTGCATGTTGCTGAATCGTCTTCAGTGAAATTAATAACTTCTGTGGTAACGATAATTGTTGGCTGACAAGCTGTTCAAATATAGCCGTAAATTCAGCAAAACTAGCAATCCAATCATTACCAATAATTGGTAAGTGGGTCGCAAGTACTTTTCCTGCTTTGAAAAATAACGGCAGATCATTGGTATCGGCAGCTAATTGTGCCACAAGTAGTGAGCGATGACAGATCCCTGGTGTTAATACCATCGCCTGTTGAGCAATAACTTTGGCATCATTGTAGCGGTGCTGTTGCTGTAATAAGGTGGCTAATTCATCATAAGCTTCCACATATAGTGGTACTTGTTTGATCAAACTGTGCAGGCAATGAATAGCAGCTTGTGTTTCATTTAACCGGTGCTTGAGCTTTGCTTGACGTAAAATGAGTTTATGGTTATTGGTCTGCTGACTAAAGGTTGTCAGTAACTGAGTTGCTTGTTGCCAATCTTGTTGTTCTATTAATAGATCAATCAATAGTATTTCTATTTCAAGATTATGGCCCTTATATAGCAGTAATTGTCGGCATAGCTCAATAGCGTGTGAGGTTTGATGATTATCTAGTGCGATGTAGATAGGTTGGCGTAATAGACAAGCTTGATATATAGCGATGACACGTTTTTTAAGTTTGCCAATATTAAGCGGCTTAGTGAGAAAACTGTCAGCATGGATGCTCATTGATGTGACAATGACTTCAGGTGTGCGGTCGCCAGAAATAAATACTACACCACAATGTGAACTGATGTGATTTCTTTTTCTAATTGCTGCCAGTAATTCACTGCCATTGAGATTTGGTTCAAGGTGGAAGTCGATTATCATTAGATCATAACGGGTATTTTTACATAACTGAAAAGCACTATCGCTATCGGTCGCGATATCCACAGTAGTGATATTGATACTGTCTAAAATATTTTTAATCAGTGCGCCAGAGGAAAGTTGATCATCAATAATGAGGACGCGAATATCATGGGTATTATGTGATGGTGCTTTAGTAAATTCTTCTGTCATAAATATCCATATACTGAAACAGAAAGGCTACGAAATATGTATTGTATAGATCTAACGTTATCTCAATGATAGTCGAAATTAAACGCTTAAGTGCGGGATTATTTTATAGGTATAAAAAAACCAGCTGCAAGGCAACTGGTTGAATGATGGTGGTGGGAGAAGGATTCGAACCTTCGAAGGCAGTGCCGGCAGATTTACAATCTGCTCCCTTTGGCCACTCGGGAATCCCACCACGGGATGTTACTGTTATAATTAAAGCTCACTTTAATTACCGAAAAGTTGTTATAAACAACCTTTCTAAATGATGGTGGTGGGAGAAGGATTCGAACCTTCGAAGGCAGTGCCGGCAGATTTACAATCTGCTCCCTTTGGCCACTCGGGAATCCCACCACGGGATGTTACTAGGTTATTAAAGGCCACTTTAATAACCGAAAAGTCGTTATAAACAACCCTTCAAAATGATGGTGGTGGGAGAAGGATTCGAACCTTCGAAGGCAGTGCCGGCAGATTTACAATCTGCTCCCTTTGGCCACTCGGGAATCCCACCACGGGATGTTACTAGGTTATTAAAGGCCACGTCAATAACCGAAAAGTTGTTATAAACAACCCTTCAAAATGATGGTGGTGGGAGAAGGATTCGAACCTTCGAAGGCAGTGCCGGCAGATTTACAATCTGCTCCCTTTGGCCACTCGGGAATCCCACCACGGGATGTTGCTAGGTTATTAAAGGCCACTTCAATAACCGAAAAGTTGTTATAAACAACCCTTCAAAATGATGGTGGTGGGAGAAGGATTCGAACCTTCGAAGGCAGTGCCGGCAGATTTACAATCTGCTCCCTTTGGCCACTCGGGAATCCCACCACGGGATGTTGCTATTGTGATTAAAGGCCACTTTAATCACCGAAAAGCTGTTATATAACAACCCTTCAAAATTAATGGTGGTGGGGGAAGGATTCGAACCTTCGAAGGCAGTGCCGGCAGATTTACAATCTGCTCCCTTTGGCCACTCGGGAACCCCACCACAAGTGCGGAGCGGATAATAACAAACATTTCAGCGCTGTAAACCCTTTTTGTTATATTTATCGAATACTTGCTTGATTTTTCATCACTAAGCTAATTTTTGCTTAACTTTACATTTCTTGACGTTACTCCTGCCCTAGTTCAGATATTATTCGGCGAGTATTTTTATGATGGTTTTAGCAAATGAAAAAAATGGCCGTAGCAGTATTAGTCGCCGCAGTATTATCAGGTAGTTACTTTTACTTTCAAGGAACGTCACATGCTGCGCAAAAAAAATCACCGCCCGAGCGATCGCAACGTGTTGTTTCTGTAACAACGGATGAGGTTGCTTCGGTAGCCGTTGCTCAATCGTTATCATTAGTCGGTAAATTGAATGCAGAACATGCGGTTAATGTTGCTGCTGAAGTGTCAGCTAAAATAAAAACGATTGCTGTCCCTGTTAATACAACGGTTACCAAAGGACAATTACTGATCCAACTTGATGACGATAAAGCCGCAGCGGCCTACGATGAAGCATTGGCATATCGTAATGATGAGCAACGTAAATTAACTGAATTTAAACGCTTGCTTGTTCGTGGCGCTATTACTAAAACAGAAATTGATGCTCAAGCTGCCAGTGTCAGCATTGCTAATGCACGTTTAAAAGCCGCATTAGCTAACCTTAACGATCATGCTATTCGAGCACCGTTTAATGGCACTATCGGATTATATGATTTTAGCCCGGGGCATATGGTTGCTGCGGGTGGTGAGCTGTTTAATTTTGATGACCTTTCTTCTATGCGTCTGGATATTGAAGTACCAGAACAATATATCTCCTCTTTAAAGGTTGGAATTAACGTTACTGCTAGAAGCCAAGCATGGGGCGATCGTGCTTTCGTAGGTAAGATCCAAGCCATTGATTCACGTGTTCAACCTGATTCACTCAATATTAAAGTACGGGTGGTATTTGAAAATAAAGATCACGCGCTAAAACCGGGAATGCTACTCGCTACCGATATTGACTTTATTCCATATCAGCAGGCGATTATTCCTGTGCAAGCATTAGAATATTCAGGCACTAAACGTTATGTCTATATTGTTGACGATCAACAAAAAGTTCATCGCACTTTGGTTGAGCTTGGCGAGCGTATTGATAATAACGTAGTGATACAAAAGGGTATTAAAATAGGTGAGCGTATTGTTGTACAAGGATTAGTCAATATGCGCGATGGCATCACCATTAAAGACATAACGCCTGCTGCTGGAGTGACGAGCTAATGTGGTTATCTGATATTTCAGTAAAGCGGCCTGTGGTTGCTATCGTATTAAGTTTGTTGTTGTGCGTATTTGGTATTGTGTCTTTTTCTAAACTGGCTGTACGTGAGATGCCAGATGTAGAAAGTCCAGTGGTGACCATCATGACCACTTATGAAGGCACATCAGCAACGGTAATGGAAAGCCAAGTTACCACGCCGATAGAAGATGAACTGTCAGGTATCAGTGGTATCGAGAATATTACCTCGATCACTCGTAATGGTATGTCGCGGATCACCGTTGAATTTAATATGGACTGGGATCTGACCGAAGGGGTAAGTGACATTCGAGATGCGGTTGCTCGTGCTCAACGTCGATTACCTGATGATGCCAATGATCCTATTGTTTCAAAAGATAACGGTTCTGGTGAGCCCGCGATCTATATTAATTTATCTTCATCAGAGATGGATCGTACTCAGCTGACTGACTATGCGCAGCGAGTATTAGAAGATCGTTTTAGTCTGCTTGATGGTGTTAGTTCAGTAAGCTTGAGTGGTGCTTTATACAAGGTAATGTATATCAAGTTACAACCTGTCTTAATGGCAGGACGCGGTATCACCACCAAAGATATTGTTAACGCGCTTAAAGATGAAAACGTTGAATTACCCGGTGGTGAAGTCCGTAACGATCAAACGGTGATGTCAGTACGTACCGCGCGCTTATATAAAACCGTTGATGATTTTAAGTATTTAGTGATCCGCAAAACGGCAACAGGAGCACCTATTTATCTTAAAGATGTTGCTAATGTCGCGATTGGTGCTGAAAACGAAAACTCGACCTTTAAAAGCAATGGCGTAGTCAATTTAAGTTTAGGCATTGTAACGATGTCTGATGCTAATCCGCTCGATGTTGCTAAAGAAGTGCGTGCTGAAGTGGCGAAGATGCAAAAGTTTTTGCCGCAAGGGGCGTCGCTGACGATTGATTACGATGCAACGGTGTTTATCGAACGTTCGATTAATGAAGTTTATAACACCCTGTTAGTCACGGGTGCGTTAGTGATTCTGGTGCTGTATATTTTTATTGGTCAAGTGCGTGCAACCTTAATTCCTGCAGTAACGGTACCAGTGTCATTAATCTCGGCATTTATTACGGCTTATTTCTTTGGCTTTTCAATTAACTTGCTGACACTAATGGCGTTAATTCTGGCGATAGGATTGGTGGTCGATGATGCCATTGTGGTGGTTGAAAACGTTTTCCATCATTTACAACGAGGCGAGTCACCATTATTAGCCGCTTATAAAGGTACTCGCGAAGTAGGATTTGCGGTTATTGCAACCACAGCAGTATTGGTGATGGTGTTCTTACCGATATCTTTTATGGAAGGTATGGTTGGGCGATTATTTACTGAATTTTCAGTGTTACTTGCAATGGCGGTGATCTTCTCATCTTTAATCGCATTAACGTTAACCCCAGTAATGTGCAGTAAATTACTTAAAGCGAATGTGAAACCAAATCGGTTTAATCTGTGGGTTAATCGTCAATTTGATAAATTAGAAAATGGTTATCGCAGTATTGTTACTGTTGCGGTAAAAAAACGTTTCGTGGCACCGATTGTGGTATTAGCGTGTATTGCCGCCAGTGCAGGGTTAATGAAAGTGATCCCCGCTCAACTCGCACCACAAGAAGATCGTGGAGTACTCTTTGCATTTGTGAAAGGTGCAGAAGGTACCAGTTATAATCGTATGATTGGCAACATGGATCAAGTTGAAGCACGCTTATTACCATTACTCGGTAAAGGTGTACTGAAATCTGTCAGTATTCAATCACCAGCATTTGGTGGTCGAGCAGGGGATCAGACTGGCTTTGTGATCATGCAATTAGAAGATTGGAATGATCGTTCTGTTAGTGCTCAACAAGCCTTGGGTCTGATCAGTAAAACATTGGCTGGTATTCCTGATGTACGCGTAATGCCAATGATGCCAGGCTTTCGTGGTGGATCATCTGAACCCGTGCAATTTGTATTGGGTGGTGCGGATTACCAAGAACTGTTTAAGTGGGCGACTAAGCTTAAACACATTGCTGAAGATAGCCCGTTAATGGAAGGTGCTGATTTAGATTACGCGGAAACAACCCCAGAGTTACTGGTGAATGTTAACCGTGAGCGTGCGGCTGAATTAGGCATTCCAGTGACTGAAATTGCCGAAACATTAGAAGTGATGCTTGGTGGACGCAGTGAAACAACCTTTGTTGATCGCGGTGAAGAATATGATGTTTATCTGCGTGGTGATGAAAATAGTTTTAACAGCTCAACCGATTTAAGTCAGATTTATTTACGGGCGAAAAATGGCAAGCTAGTCACGCTTGATACCGTCGCTTCAATTGATGAAGTGGCATCAGCACAAAAGTTAAGCCACAACCAAAAGCAGAAATCGATCACCTTAAAAGCAAGCCTTTCTGAAGGTTACACGCTAGGTGATGCGCTTGATTTTCTTGATCAACAAGCGATTGATACGTTGCCGTCAGACATTACCGTTAACTATGCCGGTGAATCACAAGATTTTCGTGATAACCAAAGCAGTATATTCGTGGTATTTGGCTTGGCGTTATTGGTAGCTTATTTAGTGCTTGCAGCGCAGTTTGAAAGCTTTATCAACCCGCTGGTGGTAATGCTAACGGTGCCGATGGGAATTTTTGGTGGTCTTGCTGGATTATGGGTAATGGGACAAGGGCTCAATATTTATAGTCAGATAGGCATGATTATGTTGATTGGTATGGTAACTAAAAACGGTATTCTTATCGTTGAATTTGCTAACCAGCTGCGTGATAAAGGGATAGAGTTTGAGCAAGCGATTATCGATGCCTCGGTACGTCGTCTACGGCCAATTCTAATGACAGCTTTCACGACTTTATTTGGTGCATTACCTTTGATTCTATCAACGGGGGCTGGTGCTGAAAGTCGTATTTCAGTCGGTACTGTGGTGTTCTTTGGAATGGCATTTGCCACTTTAGTAACACTATTAGTGATCCCTGCTATGTACCGTTTATTGTCAGCGAAAACGAAATCTCCAGGATATATTGAAGCGCAATTAGAAAAAGAATTGCAGCATGATTATGTCGGCCGTATTAGCCACGGTGATTTACCGAAGTAAATAATATGAGTAGCGAGTTTGCGAAAGGTTAAAAACTCGCTACTCGCTACTCGTCTCACAATCAGTTAAACTTCCCCTCATAACAACTATCGAGCAAGTAAACTACAATTAAGTGGTTTATTGCCCTGATCGACCTAAAGCCCTTTATAGAAGAAAACCATGTCACAAAATTCTACTGACCAGCAGAGCCCGAAAGGGGTTCGACTTAATAAATTTATCAGTGATACAGGCTATTGCTCACGCCGTGAGGCGGACAAGCTGATTGATCAGGGACGTGTAACCATCAATGGCACTGTGCCAGAAATGGGAATGCGCGTAATGGATAACGACGAGGTATTGGTTGATGATAAACCGCTACGTAGCAAAGAACGTCCAATCTATATTGCGCTGAATAAGCCAACAGGTATTACTTGTACTACAGAACGTCATATTGAAGGCAACGTGATTGACTTCATTGGTCACCGTAAGCGTATTTTCCCGATTGGTCGTTTAGATAAGCCTTCTGATGGTCTTATTTTCTTAACCAATGACGGCGATATCGTTAATAAAATTCTACGTGCGGGTAATTCGCATGAAAAAGAATATGTCGTCCGTGTTGACCAAGCGATCACTCCTGAGTTTATTGAAAAAATGTCTTCTGGGGTTGAGATCTTAGATACAGTGACCTTGCCATGTAAAGTCACTAAAGAAACGAATTTCTCATTCCGCATCGTATTGACTCAAGGCTTAAACCGTCAAATTCGTCGTATGTGTGAAGCGTTAGGTTATGAAGTGTATAAACTTCGTCGCGTACGTATCATGAACATTACGATTGATGGTCTACCAAACGGTAAGTGGCGTTATTTAACTGATGCTGAAATTAATGAAATTCAGCAGTTGATCGCTCAATCAAGCGGTACTGAAGAAGCATCAAAAACCGATGCTGAAGGTCGTACTATTGCAAAAGCAACTGATGCTAAGTTGTATGATCATCGCCAGCAAGAAGCACGTAACGAACGCCATGCGGCTGAAAAGCAGTTTAAAACCTACAGTGGTACTGGTGATTTCAATCGTCGTCCAGATGGTGCTAACCGCAGTAGTCGTAATCGTAATGAAGATCGTAATGGTCACAATGAAAGTCGTGGCGGTCGTACTGATTCACCTCGTCGTAATAATGATGATCGCCCTGCGCGTACTTCAGCGCCAAGCCGTGATAGTAAACCAAGCTTTGGCGGTAAGAGCAGCGGTATTAAAAAGTGGAAATCTAAACGCGAAGAGTAAGAGCGTAGATCTTGAGGTTCGAGGTTTCGAGTCTTGAGGAAGAGCAGGGAAGAGCTTAGATCTCGAGGAGTGAGATAAAATAGAAACGAGGAAAAGTGAAGGCAATAAAAGCTGCTTAACTTTCCTCGTTTTTTTGAACCTTATTTTTTCGCTACTCGTTACTGCTCTTTCCTCTCCCCTCGAAACCTCATCCCTTTTTTCCCTCACCCTTCGTTACTATTTATTTAAGGATTAAAAATGAAAATTGTCGCGGTAACAGCCTGCCCAACGGGTATAGCACACACCTATATGGCTGCGGATGTTCTTAATAAAACCGCGCATCAAATGGGGATAAAGATCCAAGTGGAAACTCAAGGTGCAATGGGCATCGAGAATTTTCTCACAGCGAAAGATATTGCCAACGCAGATATTGTCTTAATTGCCTCTGATATTGAAGTTGAACAACGGGCTCGCTTTACTGGTAGTCGTATTCATTGTGTGACGATTGAGGAAGTATTAGTTGATGCAATAGCGGTAATTGAACGCTGTCAGCAATTGTGCCAATAATTGTGATTACGTCACAGCTCGACTAAAGGAATAATGATGTTAGAAAGACGGATCACATTCTATTGTGGTGAAGCAGGGCTACCTTCTTATCAACTTAATCAACTTAAAAAGTTAACCACTTACTTTCAATCAAAGGTTGAGTTGTTTAACGTCAGTCAACTTACTCGCGCGCCAATATCACAGCCCTTAAAAATATTGTCATTAGCCAATAAACCGCACGCTTTATGCCAATTAATCATCAAAGGCAATGATGCTGAATTAGCTAACTTAGTGTTAACTGACTTTATTGGCCAATACGCGTTATCACTATCACAATTGTCGCCATCATTACCCTTTAAGATCAGTTTCCCATTAGCCAGCATTAGTTATGACGATTGTAGCGCCAGACATTGTAGTGATAAAGCCGATACGATTGCACAATTAAGCCAAATGCTGGTGGCACAACAAGTTATTTCTTCAGAACAACAACCCGCATTACGGCAAGCGTTATTAGTTCGAGAAACTATTTCTGCAACGGTTATGGGACCAAGTATTGCACTGCCTCATATTATGCATGAGATGATAGCCACACCAGCAATAGCGATTGTGTGCCATCAACAGTCTATTGATTGGGGCTCATCTCGAGGCAATATCACTCGAGCTATTGCGATGATACTACCTAAACCACCGCCTAAAGCGGTGATCATGGCATTTGCACAGTTTTCAAAATGCTTATTAAATGATGATTATTGCGCAGCGTTAAAATTCGCTCAACAGCCACAAGAACTTAAAGCATTAGTGATTGAAGCGTTGAGATAGTGGCTTATGCTACCGCTCTATATTCTGATGGTGTTCGACCGGTTTTATTTTTAAATACGCGACAAAAATAATTTACATCAATAAAGCCGCAGCGGCTGGCAACTTCGGTTAATCGAAACGGATATTGACGTAACATAAATTTGGCGCGCTCAATGCGAACCCAGCAAATATAGTCAGCTAGCCGCATGTGTCCTTGCTGACGGAATAAGCGTGACAGATGGTTAGGGGTAATATTGAATCGATTAGCAATGGTATCGCGACTAATTGTACGGTGAAAATTCTCTTGGATATAAATACAGATTCCTTGATAGAGATCTTCAGTACGGTTTTTTGATTGATGCAGTGGTACATGCAGCATGTTACGGGTGTAGCTTAGCAATGCTTGCAGTAAATGTTCATCCATCGGTTGTTGTTGAGGCTCGGTTGCTAGCATGTTGAGAGCGGTTAAGATCGGATCAATCGCATGTCCGGTCCATGCTTGAATCGAATGCTTTTGAACATCATAAAATTTAGGGCTATCTTTAGTTTTACTGACCAAACTAAAGCCTAATTGACGCTTACCAAATAATAAACTCAGTACTGAACATTCGGTATTCCAACTCGGTTGATTCCAACTGTTGGGGGGAATATAGATAGCATCGCCAGCCATTAAACTAATTTGGCAAATACCATTATCACCATCATCAAGTTGGTTAACATATTCACCTTTAAGCACTAGTTCTAGCCGTGGAAAGTTGACTTGATAACTAAATTGCGGTGGTTGAGTTTTACCGCCTGCAAACCAAATCCGATTAAAACTTTCTCGTTCCGTTAAGATTGAGTCGATTAAACTAAAGAAAACATTGTCCATAGTATTCACTTTATATTTGCAGTGGCAGTAGCAGGATTGTTAGTTTGTGCTGAATAAACAGTTTAAGTTTTGCTATAGTGCAGCCAGTTAGCGCATAACGTTAATCATAATGGTTAATGCTATGCCATCAACATTTTGAGCAATAATAACAATAGGACCTGAAAATGACTGACTCTACCCGTGCTGTCTTTTATAAGATGGGTAACGTGATCCAAGATTATGCTTGGGGCAGTGTAACATCAATTGAACAACTGTTTGCTATTCCAAATCCACAGCAAAAACCGCAAGCAGAAATGTGGATGGGTGCACATGCAAATGGCTGCTCAACAATTGTTGTTAATGGTGAAACTGTTCTCTTAGCCGATTTTATTGCCACAGATCCAGATGCAATTATTGGCGCAGAAACTCAAGCTAAATTTGCTGAATTACCTTATTTGTTTAAAGTGTTAGCGGCAGAGAAAGCATTATCAGTCCAGGTTCATCCCAGTAAGCATCAAGCTGAGATCGGTTATGCGAAGGAAGAAAAAAGTGGTATTGCGCGTAATGCGGCGAACCGTAACTATAAAGATCCTAACCATAAACCAGAACTTGTGTTTGCGTTAACGCCTTATCAAGCAATGAATGGTTTTCGTCAAATTGCAGAGATCGTGACATTGTTCCAAACCTTAAATATTGAGGTAATTAGCGATCTTGTTGCGAAACTGGCGGCGAATCAAACTGAAGCGGGTTTAGGTGCTTTCTTTGAAGCGATACTATCACTGGAAGGTGAACACAAAGACGCGGCAGTTAATGCACTATTAGCTTTCTGTAACGCAAATCAAGAGCAGCCATTATTTGCGTTATTGTTAGAACTAGCTGAGCAATACCCTGGTGATATTGGTCTGTTTGCACCACTGATGTTAAATGTTCTGACATTACAGCCCGGTGAAGCGATGTTTTTAAGTGCGTGTACGCCACATGCTTACATTAAAGGCACAGGTCTAGAAATCATGGCTAACTCTGATAATGTGTTGCGCGCAGGCCTTACACCGAAATTTATGGACGTACCCGAGCTGGTGGCGAATACAGAATTTACTAGTATGGCGGTCGATAAGCTATTGCTGGCACCGGCAGTGGCTGAAGGCGGTTTACATTATCACGTGCCAGTGCCTGATTTTAAATTCAGTGTTTATAAGCAAGTTCATGATATTGCTTTACAAAATACCAGTGCCGAAATTTTGTTTGCTATTGATGCGCCATTGACTGTGACCCACCATAACGGTGAAACATTGACGCTTGAAAAAGGTCAGTCAGTGTTTATTCCAGCATATGCGAAAGCATACTCAGCCCATTGTGATGGTATGTTTGCGCGGGCGTATAACTAAGTAACGAGTTTCGAGTTTTTAAGATTACGAGATTGAGCGATGGGTGAAAACCTATCGCTTTTTTTGTGGGAATTATCCACGCGTTGTAGAGTCACTTTATTCTCTGGTGTCTTTGAAGCTCGATCACGCATTGAGTAGATCACGGATAATGGGCTAAGTGAATGCCAAACCCAGAGATCGCGTCACTCGTTTCCCTCGCTACTACTCTTCCTCGAAACTTCGCCCCTTCTTTCTGTGATCTATCGCACTAAAAACCCCCATGCTCTGCCAAGTTAAAGCCTTATTTAGATAGTCATTAAAATATTATCCAGTTAAATTAAATGATTAATTCTTGCTGTGTGTTTTATTTAACTTTTTGATTTGTAAGTTTTAAAATTGGTTATCAACTTGTTTTATATCTGATTTGAAATATGAGTGATAGCTCACACTGATGATTCAATGTTACAAATTTCCAGTTAAAGCCTTTTTTGTACTCTACTTTATCTACCTGAAAAATCCGACAATATTCCCATGCTGATGGCCGATGCGATGTCATCGAGTCCATAAATAAATCATCGGGGATAAAACATGATTACCACTCTCATCAATGAGCAGTTGATTAACCTCAACCTCAAAGCAACCACCAAAGATGAAGTGTTTGCTGAAATGGCAGATATTTTAGTTCAACAAGGTCGCGTTGCGGATAAAACCCAATTTTTAATCGATGTTAAAGCTCGTGAAGAACTAGGAAATACTGGTTTTGAAGATGGTGTGGCACTACCCCATGCTAAAAGTGTTGCTGTTATTCAACCTGCAGTTGCGATTGGTGTCAGTCGTAACGGGATTGAGTATGGCGCAGAAGACGGCTTGCCATCAAAACTATTTTTTATGATTGCTTCTCCAGATGGTGGCGATAATCACCATATTGAAGTGCTGGCGGAGTTGTCATCAAAGTTAATTGAAGATGGTTTTATCGATGCATTTTTAGCTGCGAAATCGCCAGCTGATGCATTAGCATTGTTGTTAGCTGAAAAACAAACCGTAACGACATTACCACAAGATAAAGGCTTATTAATCGGCGTCACTGGTTGTCCTGCTGGTGTAGCACATACCTATCTTGCTGCTGAAGCATTAGAAAAAGCAGCGGCTGAATTAGGCTATGAAATTAAAGTTGAAACTAATGGTTCTATTGGGGTTAAAAATTCCCCGACAGCCGAAGAAATTGCCCGTGCTGAAGCAATTGTGGTTAGCTGTGACAAGCAAGTCGACATGGCACGTTTTGCAGGTAAAAAATTAATTAAAACGGGCGTTAAAGCACCGATAAAAGACGGTAAGGGCGTTATTCAACAAGCGTTAGTGGCGAAACCGTTTGATGCTAATGGTGATGGGTTAGAAGACGGTGAAAGCAAAGTATCCAAAGCGCGTTCAGATCTATACCGCTTTTTGATGAATGGCGTGTCACACATGATTCCATTTGTAGTGACAGGTGGTTTGTTAATCGCACTCGCATTAGCGATTGGCGGACAACCGACTGATTCAGGCATGCAAATTCCAGTCGGCAGCATGTGGCAAAAAGTGCTCGATGTTGGTGTAGTCGCCTTTACCTTAATGATCCCAGTACTTGCGGGTTACATAGCGTATGCCATTGGTGATCGTCCAGCATTAGCTCCAGGTTTCATTGGTGGCTGGATTGCAAATAACGGTTCATTCTATGGTGCAGATGCGGGTACTGGCTTTATTGGTGCCATTATCGCGGGTCTATTAGTGGGTTACTTTGTGCGTTGGGTGGCAACACGTAATTACCACAAATTATTACAACCATTAGTGCCGATTCTTATTGCACCAATTACAGGTACATTATTTATTGCAGGCGCGTTTATCTTTGTTATTGGTGCGCCGATTGCTGGCCTAATGCATACCATGAATACCGTCCTAACTGAAATGAGTACTGGTAACGTAATATTGCTAGGTATAGTGCTGGGTGGTATGGCTGGCTTTGATATGGGTGGTCCATTTAACAAAGTCGCGTTCTTGTTCTCTGTCGGTATGATTGCTAATGGTCAAACTCAATTTATGGGAGCGATGGCATGTGCAATTCCTGTGGCGCCATTGGGTATGGGGCTAGCGACTGTGATTGGTCGTAAACTAAATATCTTTGAGCAATCAGAAATTGAAGCAGGTAAAGCAGCTGGCGCAATGGGCTTAGTGGGTATCTCTGAAGGTGCGATTCCATTTGCAGCACAAGACCCAATCTCTGTTATTCCAGCTAACGTATTAGGTAGTATGGTTGCGGCAGTAATGGCGTTCTCATTTGGTATTACTAACAGTGTTGCTCACGGTGGCCCTGTTGTCGCATTACTGGGTGCAATGAACAAACCATTATTAGCACTACTATGTATGGCTACTGGTATGGTTGTAACGGCACTGGTTGCGGTATCACTGAAGAAATTCCGTAAAGCAAAAGCGGATAAAGTGTTAGCAGTAGCATAGGAACTAGATTTCGAGTACCGAGATTGATTAGAAAGCGATGGGTGAAAGCCTGTCGCTTTTTTTGTTATCAAATCCAGCCCGTCATTCTCTACAGTGAATGCCCGCGAGGGCGATAGGGAATCTACTGACCACGCGTTGTGGAGTTATAGTGGTTGTATTATAGAGTTCCACTGGCTTCTTTAAGGCTCACGGATATTAGGCTAAGTTATTCTCGTTACTAACATCTCGACACTCGCTACCTTTAGCACTGCTATTCCTCGAAACCTCGAAACCTCGAAACCTCGAAACTCGCCTTTACTTTATTGCTTGCTTTTCAAATCACATCTTTGCAGTATGTATTGATTACCATAATTAAAAATGCATGTAAGCATAGAAATATTACAGGGGAAGTCATGGCTGGAAATACTATAGGGCAATTGTTTCGTGTCACCACTTTTGGCGAAAGTCATGGAGTCGCATTGGGGTGTATTATTGATGGTTGCCCACCAGGATTAGCACTCACAGAAGCTGACATGCAACACGATCTTGATCGTCGTCGACCTGGTACCTCAAAATATACCACTCAACGCCGTGAAGCTGATGAAGTTAAAATTCTATCAGGTGTGTTTGAAGGTCAAACTACAGGTACATCAATTGGGCTGTTGATAGAAAATACCGATCAACGTTCAAAAGACTACTCTAATATTCAAGATTTATTCCGTCCTGGCCATGCTGATTATACTTACCATCAAAAGTATGGGGTACGTGATTATCGTGGCGGTGGCCGTTCATCGGCACGTGAAACTGCAATGCGTGTTGCCGCAGGTGCTGTTGCTAAAAAATACTTAAAACAAGTACATGGCATCGAAGTACGCGCTTACCTGTCACAAATGGGGGCGGTTAAAATTGATAAGGTTGATTGGCAACAAATCGAACAAAATGCCTTTTTCTGTCCGGATGTGGATAAAGTTGACGCATTTGATGAGTTGATCCGTAATCTTAAAAAAGATGGTGATTCTATTGGCGCTAAAATTACCGTCGTTGCACAGAATGTACCTGTTGGTTTAGGTGAGCCGGTGTTTGATCGCCTAGATGCTGATATTGCCCATTCATTAATGAGCATCAATGCTGTTAAAGGGGTTGAGATTGGTGATGGCTTTGATGTGGTTGAGCAACGTGGTAGTGAGCACCGTGATGCGATGACATTACAAGGTTTTAAAACCAATCATGCTGGTGGCATTCTTGGTGGTATTTCATCAGGACAAGATATCATTGCTCATATCGCCTTAAAACCGACGTCTAGTATCAGTGTTCCTGGAGAAACGATTACTAAACAAGGTGAGTCGGCAGAGGTGATTACTAAAGGCCGCCATGATCCGTGTGTGGGTATTCGTGCCGTGCCGATTGCAGAAGCGATGTTAGCAATCACTCTCATGGATCACTTACTACGTAACCGTGGTCAAAATGCCGATGTGGTAACAACAACCCCGAAGATATAGAGGCGAGGAAAATAGGTTTCGAGATTACGAGTGTATTAGTAACGAGGAAATAGGTTTCGAGATTACGAGTGTATTAATAACTCGTCACTCGCTACTGCCTTTCCTCGTTCTTGCTTTCCCTGCTTTTAAGCTTTTGCTTCCTCAAACTTAAATACTGGTAAGCTCCAGCTAAAGAATACTGCTGCCATGCGTAAGCTAAACCCAACAGTTAATGTAACCAGTGTAGTAATATCGGCTGGTACATTAAAGTGCAGCATAGTGATATACATAATACCGGCTAGAAATGACACCGATGCATAAAGTTCTTTATGTAGTACCATTGGTCTACGACGAGTGATCATATCGCGTAACAACCCACCAAATACACCAGTTACTACTGCAGCAACCACGCAAATAATTGGCGATAGCCCCATGGTGATCGCGACTTGGCAGCCAATAATACTAAATACAATCAAACCAATCGCATCAAGAATGATAAAAATCTTATGGAACCGTACTACCCATTTACCTAATACGGTGGTGAGTAAGCCTGCAACACAGGTAATGACTAAATATTGCGGATGAGCCACCCAACCAAGTGGATAGTGACCTAATAAAATATCACGTACCGTACCGCCACCAATAGCGGTTGCACTTGCTACTACCATTACCCCAAACCAATCCATATGGCGTTTACCCGCCGCTAACGCACCAGTCATCGCCTCAGCAGTAATTCCGATAATGTATAAAATAGAAAGAAGCATAATAACTGTGATGCCTGTAGTTAATCATGGGAATAACAATATTGTATTAGTGACGCATCTCAACTTCTAATGAAAATAATTGTTTTTGGGATTAATTGAGCTCATGTAAAAAGAATATTTATAGTAACAATAGAAATATTGACTATGACTGATAATTTAAAGTGAGAGTTCGCGCTCAGTTATGAAAACCTATATACTTCGTGCGTTAAATAATCATGACACGTTAATTATAATTAAATGAAAACACATATAAAACATGACTATAACGATCTTATTCGTTTGTTTAACTCGGTCTTTTTAGATCGTTTAAATACTGAACTATTATTAGGTGGTGATGAGCCAATTTATCTTCCTGCTTCAGAGGAACGTAACCACCATCAAATTATATTTGCACGTGGCTATTATGCCTCAGCGATGCATGAACTCGGACATTGGTGTATTGCCGGAGAAGCAAGGCGGTTATTAGAAGATTATGGTTACTGGTACCAGCCCGATGGTCGCAGTGCTGAAGTACAAGCAGAATTTGAAGTGGTTGAAATTAAACCCCAAGCTATTGAGTGGATTTTATCAGCAAGTTGTGGGTTTAAGTATCAAGTAAGTTGCGATAATTTGAGTGGTAGCTGTGAGCCTGATAGGGTGGGCTTCACCTTAAAAGTACGTCAGCAAGTTTTCAATTATTTGACTCACGGTATTCCAGAACGTGCCAAAATGTTATCTGATGCATTTCGTGCCTTTTATGGCATTGCACCACTAACAATAGCTGATTTTCCCAAGCCTATTCCATTAACTGATTGCGCTTAACAGCAAGGATAGAAGATGATCCACGATTACGAACAAAAGCTATTGCAGCTTATTGATGACAATATTGACAGTGCAACGGATGACGAACTGTTTGCTGGTGGCTATTTACGTGGGCATATCTCACTTGCTGCAGCAGATTGTGAGCAGCAAGGTATTACTGATATCATGCAGATGCAGCAGAAAGTAAAACAAAGCTTATTAGATGCAAAAAGTGAGTTAAGCCCAAGTGATTGGCAATTGGTTCAGCAATATAGCGATAAATTAATGGCATAATTGTATGTTGTAGCATGCAATTATGAGTAAATTAAAAATTATAACTAGTGCTTTGTGGGTATATAGCAGATCCCAAGGGCGGTAGCGTGTTTATTTTAAGGATTAGAATGAATATTAATAGTGATTATTCACTGGAATTGAATAACCTTTTATCATTGTGTAATAGAAATGTTAAGGTGATTGTAATATCAATATTAACCTTTATGATTTTATCTGCTGGGTGGGCTGTATATAATAAGCCTTATTGGGTTGTTTCAACAAAGTTAGTGAAATCATCTAGTGGTAGTGATTTTACTAATTATATTTCAAGACTAAAAAAAATAGAAAATATTAATAGTTTATCTGATCTAGGTAGTTCTGCTGTTTGGTTTGAAAGTTTTTATGAAATGTTTAATTTACCTGAAAGTAAACATTCATTTTATAATGATAATCGTTTTGATAATGAAGATATCAATCAGTGGAGTAAAAGATTAATTATAACTAAAGATAATAATAGTTATATTGTATCTTTTAAAAGTGATTCTGCAGATAAGTCAAAAAGTATACTTGAGGCATATTTAATATTTGTCAATAAAGAAGTTAAGAATGAATTATATAAAAAGGCAAATAGTTATAAAAATATAGTAGTAAATGAATTGAATGAAGATATTTCAATAGAGAAAAATAAAGCTAAAAATAAACTTGATTTGATAATAATGAAAAGTGAACTCTCCTATAAAGTTGCTTTAGCGGCTGGACAAGAAAAGCCATTACTAATTCATACAAAAAACGATATATTTGATACATCATTAGGATATAAAGGAATAGAAGAAGAAATTAAGCAATTAAAAGAAATAAAAAGAAGTAATGAGTTAATATTAATATCAAAAAGATTGAATAATCTCAACTTAAAGCTGAGTTCAATAAAAAGTTCAAATATACCAAAGATGATAAATTTTATGTCTTATCAACAAAAAGGTAAGTATCAAGGTACAGACTATCCTGTGACTTTTAATAAGGCAATGTTTGTTTTATTTGGTATGTTTATAGGATTAATTGTTGGTGTTGGTGTTGCTTTAATTCGAGATAATAGAAAAAGGAAATAGTATTCGATATACTATTTAAAATATGATAAAAGCAGTAGTTAATGATAGTTTTTACTCGTTAATTAATAAAATATGCTATTTCTTGTTTAAGACATTAACTATTTTATTGGTTATAAATTTTTCACCAAAAGAGTATATGGTTATTTTTGTTTTGTGTGTGAGCACAAGTGAAATATTAAGGATTATAGTTGATTTTGGTGTTGATACTTATAGTGTAAGGAATTTTGCGAGAAGTACAATAGAGGATAAAGTTAAATATGCTAATATTGTATTTAGACAAAAAATAATATTTGGTTTTTTTGCTTCGGTCATATCATCTTTAATATTGTACTGTATATATAGAAACGCAGTTGTATTTGTTGTTTTAGGAGCAGTCCCATTTTCATTACTGTTTAATCTTCCTATTTCATTTTTTCAGGCTATAAGTGATAGTAGAAAAATAACAGGGAGAGTTGTTGTTGCATCTGTGATCTCTGGTTCATTTGTAATGATTAGTTATTTATTTTTTAAGGGAGATAATATTACATTATTTCTATATATAATAAATGAAATTATATTTTCCATTCTAGCTGTTTCTGTTTTATTTAAATATAAAATATTGAAATGGAGTTTTAATTTTTCATTTTATGATTTGTTTAAATTGTATAAAGGAACATTATATATAGGATTAACAGCAACATTAGTTATATTTTATTCTCGCGCTGATACTTTTATATTAGGCTATCTTCATAATTCTAATATGGGTCTGTATGCATCTATTTTTAGAATTGTAGATCCGTTTGTAATGGTTTTCTCTGTTTTTTCTACTGTCCTTTATGCAAATTTATCGAGAAAAAGTATAAGTAGAGGCTATTTAGCTGTATTTTTCTGTTGCATAATCGCAGTACTAGTTATTGCTGGCAGTGTTTATTGGTGGGGAGTATCATATATAATTCCTATAATTATTCCAGCAATAAAAGTTGAAAGTTTGTTAGGTGAAAAGTTAATTATTATTTTGATGATTTTAGCCATTATAAAGTGTATTAATGGAATGGTGACAGCATTAATTTTGTCAAAAGGTTTATTTAAAGTTTCCTTTTTTTCTGCAATGTTATGTTGTACTTTTTCTATTCCAGTTATATATAGCTTTACAATTAAATATAATATTCTTGGTACAGGATATGCACTGATTGTTATTGAGAGTGTATCACTTATTTTCTTAATTTTACTACTAACTTTTTACAGGACAAAACGTGGAGATCAATAAAAATAGCAATGGTCAGAATATAGGTCTGAAAATAAATGGGTATGTATGTATATATATAAGCTTATTGATAATAGTAGCATTTTCTACATATTTTTCAGGATATAATGAGTGGATTAATGCTATCTTTTTTATTGTATCAGTTGCAACGTTTTGTTTGGTTTATTTTTTAAGAAGTAGTGCATTTTCATTAGGTGTTGTATATAGTTTTATATTTTCATTAATATTAGGTATACCTTCCTTATATATGATGATTAAAGGAGGGTTTGAGGATAAGTTTTATTATGTATTAGTAATGGTATTATTGGTGAATATTATTCTTTATATAATTTCACCATATATAGGTAGAGTGAAAAGTAATAACAAGATGTTATTAACACCATTGTTTTATGTTGTTTTTGTGATATCTGCACTTTGTCAATTATTAAAGATAGCTATGTATCTTAAGTTTATAATTGCTTCTGGTGATGGCCATCTAGCAATATATACTGAAAGTGCGAAATTACATCAATCTGTGCCATCAATTGTAAGATTAATATCAAGTTTATCTTATATTACATCATTAATGGTATTTTTCTTTCCGTCAAATAAATATAGTAAAATATTAGCAGTTGTTGTTTTATCATCTGATTTATTGATAGGCATTAGAAATAAATTCTTCTTTTCTATGCTATCTATTTTAATTCTTTATGCATATCAAAATAAAAAATTAGCAGTAAGTATCTTTACTAAGATAACTAATATACGACCAGTGCTTATTGTCTTTATTGTGTTTAGTGCTATTTCATATTTTAGAGAAGGATATAGTATAAATTTTTTCAATTATATTTTGGTAGTTCTAGATTCATTAGCATCAACACTGAGTGGGCTAAATAAACTATTTGTAGTTTCACATGATACATTTAGTTTTATACATTACTTTGATATAAAAAATATTTTTTTACAACTTCAAAACTTAGTTGGATTTGGTGGTGAGGCAGTTCAAGTATCTCAGACATATTCTAACTTAGCTCTTGGAACAAGAACTGGTGGCATAAACTTATCTTCTTCAAGTGTTTTAGAGTCCATACTTTTAGGGCATGAATATTTTTTTATTATTCTATTTGTTTATAGTGTGGGGGTTATTCTATTAATTAGTAAATTATTATCGAGCAATAAGATATATTTAATTTTAATAGGTATGTGTATGTTACCGGGGTTATTTTTCTCAACTAGAGCTGAGTTAGTTCAGGTGTTTGTAGTAATTATTAAATCATTACCCATCATAATAATATCACCATATTTAATAAGAGAAATTAAGCGTTCTAAATAATATGATAATTGTTATTTAGAAGTTGGAGTTTGTTTTGAAAAAGAAAATGTTATTTATTACTGGTCGTTATCCATATCCTATTTATAATGGTGATGCATTAAGAGCTTATAAACAGATAGAAAAATTATCTGATGAGTATCTTATAGATGTTTTTAGTATAGAAGCTCAATTAAAGGAAGAACCTACAGATTTTTTATCTAAAATTAATAATAAATATATATGTGGTGCAACAAAGAAAGATAAAATTTTTAATATATTGAAGGATTTTAGTTTATCTAAACCACTTCAAGTTTCAATGTATAGTAATATTGAGTATAAAAATAAATTAAAAAAAATATTAGATTTGAATCATTATGATGAAGTGTTTATTCAACTTGTAAGATTAAGTGATTATTTCGAAATAATAAGAGATTTTTCAAATGATTATAATGTGACTTTAGACTTTGTTGATGCTCTTTCATTTAATATGAAGCAAAGATCGACATCTGAAAATATTTTAAATAAGCTCCTTTTAAGACGGGAGGCCAAGCTTCTTGAAAATTTAGAGCATAAACTCATTGATAACAAAAATACATTTATTGCTATTAGTCAAAGAGATGCGGATATTATTTGCTCTAAGAATATTAAAATAATTCCTAATGGAGTGGAACGTGTTTTTTATAATAGATGTATGGATAATGATATTAAAAATATAATATTTTTTGGAAATTTATCATATTATCCTAACCAGAAGGCCGTAGACTTTATTGTTGAAAATATTGCACCAAAAGTTATAGGGAAGTATGTTTTTCATATTGTGGGGGTCAATCCTACAAATAAAATTTTGAATTATAATAAATATGAAAATATCATTGTTCATGGTTTTATAGATGATATCGAAAAGTTTTGTGAAAATATGGATTTAGCTATTTTCCCAATGTTTTATGGTTCTGGATTACAAAATAAAGTATTAGAGTCTTTTGCAATGGGAATTCCTGTTATTGCCTCTGAAAATGTAGCATGTGCTATCAATAAGTGGGAAAGTACTATTGCAATAGCAAATAATGCTAATTCATTTATTGAGATGATCAATAAGTTAAATGTTGATATAAATTTAAGAAAATCGTTAGTGAATAATGCTAAAGATTTAGTCGAAAATGAATATTCGTGGAATACGATAAATAATATTTTTTAAGTGGTGAATATGAAAAAAATTTTAATTTTTAATTTTTATGACGGGATTTTAAAAAGAGGAATCCCAATTTATACTAATAATTTACTTGAGTTATTAAAAAAAGAAAATGAAGTTAAAGTTATTAAAGCTCCTCAGTGGATTTTAAATAAGCCTCGATATATTATAGATTTTTTCTTTGTTTTATATGAGCAAATAATAACACCTATAATTGGGTTGTTAGGTGGATATGAAAAAGTTATCTACCCATATAATTCATGTTCAATATTATCATCTATATTTGGCAATAGCTTATTAATAATACATGATTTTATACCGAATAAAAAATATAAAGAAAAGAAATCATTATCTGCGTTGTATATATTGTTTAGTCAGTATTTTCATGAGCTTATGAATCGTGATGTTGCATTTGTATCCAAAACAACAATGAGATTAGCTAAGAATGTTGCAGCAATTAAAGGTTGTGATTTATATTATTTTCCTAATAGTTTTTATTTGTTAGATAACATTATTAAGCATGATTGTTTTGATGAACATGATAAAGGGAAATATGTTTTTTTAATTAGTGGTAGCGGTGAAAATAAAGAGTTTAAAAAAGCACTAAAATTATATAAAAATGTTTCTGATAAAGTACATTTGAAAGTTTTAGGGTTTGGCAATGATAATAAATTAGCAAAAGATATTATCTCTGAGGTTGATTGTGATAATGTTGAATTATTACCTCTGATATCTGATCATGAGTTATTAAAACAAATTTATAATTCATCATTTGTATGGGCTCATTCAACTGCAGAAGGATTTGGTCGACCGCTTATTGAAGGGCGAATGTGCGCTCGTCCTATACTAGCAACTAATATATCCGCGTTTAGAGAACATAAAGATCAGCATATTTATTTATATAATTTAGATAATACTTCTGATTTTTTAGAAATGTTTAACTCAGCATTAAAAGATAATGCTGAAGTGCCATTTATTAATACATATCATGTCGATTTAGAAAAGGAAGTAAGCAGGTGGCTATAATGATTAATAATAAAATATTGCCAGTAATTATGGCTGGAGGAGCGGGAAGTCGTCTCTGGCCTATGTCTCGAACGTTATATCCTAAGCAATTTTTAGAACTAATTTCTAATGCTACGATGTTACAGGAAACTGTGAAGCGTTTAGATAAATTAGATCATCAGGCACCTTTAGTTATTTGTAATGAGGAACATCGATTTATTGTTGCAGAGCAATTACGGAAAGTTAATATAGATAATAGCGATATAATACTGGAGCCTGTTGGAAGAAATACAGCGCCGGCTATTGCTTTAGCTGCTCTTAATATGTTAGAGAAAAAGCAAGATCCATTGTTACTAGTACTCGCGGCTGATCATATTATTCAGGATGTTGATGCATTTCTATCATCAATTAAGCATGCTGTTGATGAAGCTGAAAAAGGGAAGCTTGTTACATTTGGTATAATTCCTTCTCATCCTGAAATTGGGTATGGCTATATTAAACGTGGTGAAAAATTAGGAGATGAAACATTTGTTGTTGATGCTTTTGTTGAAAAGCCAAAACTTGAAACCGCAGAGAAATATGTAGCAAGCGGTGAATACTATTGGAATAGTGGGATGTTCCTTTTTAAGGCTTCACGCTATATATCAGAATTGAAAAAATATGCTCCAAATATATTATCTTCTTGCGAAAAATCTCTTAATAAATCAAAGAAAGATCTTGATTTTATAAGGGTAGATAAAAAAGAATTTATAGATTGTCCTGATGACTCTATTGATTATGCTGTTATGGAACAGACCCAAGATGCTGTAGTTGTTCCTATGGATGCAAAATGGAGTGACGTTGGCTCATGGTCTTCACTATGGGAAATTAGTAATAAGGATGAGAATAATAATGCTATACGTGGTGACGTATTAGCAGAGGATACCTCTAATAGTTATATTTATTCCCAAAATAAATTAGTTGCGACGGTTGGGGTGGATAATTTAATCGTTGTTGAGACGAAAGACGCCATATTAATTGCTGACAAAGATAAAGTTCAAAGTGTAAAAAATATTGTTGAACGTCTTAAACAAGAAAATAGATATGAATATCTACAACATCGTGAAGTATTTCGCCCGTGGGGAAGTTATGATGAAATAGCTAAAGGTGATAGATATTTAGTTGAGCATGTAATCGTTAATCCTGGCGAAAAAACAGCGCTGCAAATGCACTATCATCGGGCTGAGCACTGGGTTGTTGTTAAGGGTACTGCTAAAGTAACATATAATGATAAAACGTACTTTTTGACTGAGAACGAGTCAACTTATATTCCAATTGGAGTTGCTCATTCTATTGAAAATCCGGGCCTTATACCTCTCGAGTTGATTGAAGTTAGATCTGGTGCGTATTTATCTGAAAAAGATATTGTTCGTATAGATGATGTAAGTATTGGTGAATAATATGCTAAAAAGTATTGATGTTATAAAAGAGTCTGGTATTCAGTTTGGTACAAGTGGTGCACGTGGTTTAGTAGAGCAATTCACAGCTAATGTATGTGCTGCATTTACACATGCATTTATTACTTGTATAAAAAAGGATTTTGACTTTAAACAAGTAGCTATTGCTATAGATAATCGTCCAAGTAGTCCAGCAATGGCTCAAGCTTGCGCAAAAGCGATTGAGCAATTAGGACTAGAGGTTGTGTATTATGGTGTAGTACCAACACCAGCATTAGCCTATGTATCTATGCAAGATAATATACCTTGTATTATGGTTACAGGTAGCCATATTCCGTTTGATCGTAATGGACTTAAGTTTTATCGTCCAGATGGTGAAATTAGTAAAAGTGATGAGCAATTTATTTTAAATGCTACCGCTGAATTTAATGAGATCACTGAATTACCGAAATTAATTGCTAGTAATAAAGCATCTGAAAGATATATTGAGCGTTATACATCATTATTTAATAATAAAATGTTAGCAGGTAAACGTATCGGTATTTATGAACATTCAAGTGCTGGACGTGATTTATATGTTCCACTTTTTGAAGAGTTAGGTGCAGAAGTTATTTCAATAGAACGAAGTGATGAATTTGTGCCAATTGATACTGAAGCGGTGTCGGACGAAGACAAACAAAAAGCCAAGTTATGGTCAAAGCAGCATAATCTTGATTTTATATTTTCTACTGATGGTGATGGTGATCGTCCGTTAGTTGCAGATGAAAATGGTGATTGGATTCGTGGTGATATACTAGGTTTACTGTGTGCAGATGCTATGTGTATTGAAGCATTAGTTGTACCTGTTAGTTGTAATACTGCGATTGAAAGTTGCGAACTATTTAGTTTTGTAAAAAGAACTAAAATTGGTTCACCTTATGTTATTGCAGAATTTAATGCTCTTGGTGAAAAATATAATTCAGTAGCAGGCTTTGAAGCTAATGGTGGTTTTTTATTAGGTTCTGATACAGAAGTTAATGGTATATTTATTAAAGCATTACCAACTAGAGATGCTGTTTTACCTGCCTTAATGTTATTATCGAAAGCAAAACAAGGACCTATTTCTGAGTTAATTAAAGTATTACCTCAGCGATTTACACATAGCGATCGTATTCAAAACTTTGCAACAGAAAAAAGTATAGCTATTCTTGATGATGCTAAAATGTCACAGCAAGAATTTTTAGAGCGTTTGGGTTTTAATGGTTATATTGTAAAGTCAATAAATATGACAGATGGTCTAAGGCTAACATTAACAAATAATGATATTATTCATTTTCGTCCTTCTGGTAATGCTCCTGAACTTCGGTGTTATGCTGAGTCTGATATGTTAGAACAGTCGTATTTTTTAGTTAAAAAAGCATTGAAAAATATTCAAAAATTTCAATAATATTTTTAGTGTCATGTATTATTATAGTATCGCTTGATTTTATAATAATACACTTTGTATCGAAGAGATTTTTTGATGTTTATTAAAAAAGTTAAACAGATATTATCTAATTCTTACCTATGTCATAGCATAGGATTATTTATAGTTTTAGGTACACTTAATTTATTCTCGGAAGAAAGAGCTGAAACAGTTTCAAATTCCATGTGGATGGTAGGGATCTGTTATTTAGCTGCTGCGATGACGCTTCCTCGTATAACTAGTTATTTATTAGTTGAGCGTAAATATTATATTTTACCAGTACTATCAAGTATTTTTATTGTTGCAATAACTATAATGTTTATGACTCGTATTGAGTATTCTCGTAGTATTGTTTTTTATGGCTGGATATTGAGTTTTTCTTGGTTATTTTTTACTGCATTTCTACGCCAAGAAAGCCAACGTTTAGTTCTTTTTGCTATTCCTAACTTCGATATAAACTCTTTAAATCAAAGGGGTAGAGTGCGTGTCATTGAACTAAAAGCACCTTATGATATTGCAAATATTAAAGGTAGTTTAGTTGTTGATTTACATCGTAATCTTTCTCCTGAAGCTGAAAAGTTTATAGCTGATTGTAGCTTGAATAATATTGCTGTTTTCCATGCTGAAAGTATTCGCGAGATGCTTGAAGGTAAAGTACAAACTAAGCATTTGATGGAAAATGCGATTGGTTCATTGCAGCCTAATCCGCTTTACATGACTTTTAAGCGTATTTGGGAATCATTTATTATCATCGTGACATTTCCGATTACATTACCAATAATGGCTATTACGGCTATCTTAATTAAGCTTGAAAATCCTGGTCCTGCTATGTTTATACAAGAGCGAGTTGGACAAGGTGGTAAGTTATTTCGAATCTATAAGTTTCGTAGTATGACTATCAAGGAAGCTGGTGCTGAAGATAAGTTTGCTACGGCAGAGCAAGCACGAGTGACTAGAGTTGGTAAGTTTATTCGTAAGTTTCGAATTGATGAACTACCGCAGTTTTTCAATGTGTTGAAAGGCGATATGGCGTTAATTGGTCCTCGTCCTGAACAAGATAGCTTTGTGAAACAGTTTGAGCAAGAAATTCCATTTTATGGCTATCGTCATATGGTTAAACCAGGAATTACTGGCTGGGCTCAAGTGGTTCAAGGTTATGCTGATGATACTGAATCGACATCAGAGAAGTTAGCACATGATTTATACTATATAAAAAATCTTTCTTTTTGGTTAGATATTAATATCGTATTTAAAACTATTCGAACCATGCTTACTGGCTTTGGTGCTCAATAACTAAAGTGTGACTTAAAGAAAACCCAACTTACATAATGAGTTGGGTTTTTTTTTGCTTATAGTTTGGTATCACGAGCTACTATCCACGCGTTGTAGAGTAAATGCATTCGCTGGTGTCTTTCAGGCTCAATGGCATGGTGAGTAGATCCTGGATAATTCGTGCCTCTCTTCTGGGGGGACGGAATTGAACACCCATAAAAAATCCGCCATAACCGTGAAGTTATGGCGGATTATTAGCGAGTACTGGTTACGTAATAAATACGTCGTACTAAGCTATTGTGTCAGTAATAATTACTGAGCAACAACTTGAGTAACTGTCTCGATGTTTAGCTCAGGAATGATGATGTCAACACGACGGTTTTCAGCACGACCTTCAGCAGTATCGTTAGAAGCTACTGGATCTAGCTCACCACGGCCTTCGCTAAGAATACGATCTTCACCCATGTTTAGGTGTGCGCGTAGTTCTTTAGCAACAGTTGCAGCACGCTCTTCAGAAAGCTTTTGGTTGTATGCTTCAGGACCAGTGCTATCAGTGTGACCAACAACAGTAATTGTTGCATCTGGGTATTGGTTTAGACGCTCTTCGAAAGGCACTAGGTGTGCAGCATCGCCAGCAGTAATTTCAGCGCTATCGAATGCAAACGGTACAGTTAGCTTTAGCTCTTCGATAGTTGCTACAGATACTTGATCTACATAAACAACTTCAGGAGCAACTACAGGTGCTGGAGCGCCCCAGTGGTATGCTAGAGAAACGCCAGCGAATTGAATGTCAGCACCGCCAACATCTTTGTAGTATTGGTATTCAACACGTGTAGAAACGTTGTTGTTGATGTAGTACTCAGCACCAACACCAGCTGTTGAAGCCCAGCCGTTGTCATCGTGAGTTGCGCCGTTCTTCGCGTTCCAATCGTAGTAGAAAGCACCTAGCTTACCAAAAATGTCGATTTTATCGTTGATAGCGTAAGAGAATTTACCAACAAGATCTGCACCTTGAGCTGTAAATTTGCCTAGGCCATTCTCAACACTTGCGCTACCTAGGTTAGTGTAACCAACTTCACCAGCGAACCATGGTGTGATCTGGTAACCAGCAAAAACACCGCCTGAAAGGTTTTTGTTATCAAGATCGATGTTGGTAGTGCTGTCTTTGATGTCGTAGAAGCTATTACCTAAACGAGCACCAGCATAAAAAGGGTTATCTGTTGCAGCATTTACCGCGCCAGATACAAGAAGAGCAAGAGGTAGTACTAGAAAAGTTTTTTTCATAATATTTGCCGTATTTTCCTAATTGTAATAGATCCGACTTAAGCCGGTAATTTTCGCACTATTTATATGAAAGTGCTTGTCTATACCCTACAATAACAAACGCGATTGGGATATATTTTTCATATATAATAATGCATTTTTTTTGAATGACATAGCAATTAAACGGTGTTTCATTTATTTTGCTATTTAGAGTGTAACAAACTGTTAATAAAGAATTATTTAATACCAAAAAGGTATATTATTTGATGTTATTTGCTTTTACCGCAAGTTCAAAAAGTGCGTATTTACAAAAATGAGTCGAATAGTGACGAAAATCGGTAACCCAAAGAATGAGTTACCAATTTATTAACACAATTTAGTTATTAAAAGCTTTACGTCCGCTCCATGGTTGACGCCCATCGGTTAAGTCATAAAGGTGATATTGACGACCTAACATTTGACCACCATCACGGTTCATTGGTAACCATGAGATATGGGCACGGCTAGTGCTTGGTTTAACAGTTAGAATGTCGAATGGAATCGAGATATAGAAGCCTTTATTAAAGCTACCTTCACCGTATTCTGCTGCTGACATACTCGTTTTAGTGATAAAAGCACCAGCAATGATGCCGCTATCAAATTGCTTCGAGAAGTCGATAGTTACGCCAGTATCTTCAGCTAAATAACGTCCAGCACTGACTTTTAATAGTGTATTCGGTAACCATTGCCATTGTGGTTGGTAATACGCGGTTAAATTACCCGTTGTAGTGCCTGTTTGGACTTCGTATGGGCGACCTAAATGATCATCGTATTGATTCTGATCTTTAAAGAATCCAAATGCCGAATGTGGATCACGCTGCTTAACATAATTGACATCTAATCCCAGAGCCCAATTACTGCCAACAGGGCGGTAAAGCACCTCGCTACCCACACCACCAAACATCACTTCTAAATAACCCGCATACGCTTGTGCATACCAATTACTTGATACTTGATCCAACCACGTTAGCTGTAAGTTATTCATTCGTAATGTGTTATCAGTAATGTACTGACGTACCAAAGTACGCACACGTTTATTATGAGTGCCATCTGGCGGCACATCATATTTAAATTTGTCGTAAGTATCGTAAAGGTTTAAATAAACCGAGCCGCCGATTGTAAAGTGGTTATTAAACCAATAATCAGCACTGGCAGTGACACCGACATTAAACATGTAGAAGCCTTCTGAGCCACCTAATGATTGCTGGAGGGTTGGTGCAATACCGATATTCCAGTTCTGATTCAGATCAACCATTTGTTGACCTTGAATATCTGTAGGTGCAGCAGTAGTACGACTATCAGCAATATTACTGCCGATATAATCATTGTTTGCGACTTGTAGCAGTTGCTGACGGTTAAGCACTGTTTCAGTGATTGGCTGATTAGCAACCGTTTCAACAATATGGAATTGTTCTACTTTTGGGGCCTGATTATTAAGTAATATTCCCGCACGTAACTGAGCTTGATCACGATCGCGATATTTAACCTGCTCGGCAACCACAGTAATGCTACTGTCACCATTCTGATAAATGGTTGGATTTTTGTAGCCCGCAATTTTCTCAACATCTTGGGCTAATTGTTGCCATTGCTCGGTGGTTAAATTATTTGTTGTCGGTGTTGTTACCGTTGGCATTGGCTCATCTAACCAACTCGCTTTAAGTTGGTTAAAATTAGTATTAACGCTTAAACCGAAGCTAACGGTAGTGCCACGCTCATAACTGATATTAGCGGTTGCCCAATCGGTTAATTGATAGACAGCACCAATATTGAAGGGTGATTTAGGCGTCATATCATGGCCACGATTGGCACGAAAATCATCAGTGTAATCGTTACCGTCATACTCTAACTTTAGCTGTAATGGTTGCCATGGCGTTTGGTATTCCACCCCACCATAAAGGGCTGCATTGCCCTTAAACCAACGTTGTGTATCAAAACTACCGCCATTACCTTTAAAGCCATTGTTACGATCGCAGAAAGTATCACTTAGTTTACATAATGGGTTAGTGATATTGCCACGCTGGCCGATATAACCCCAACCTAAACCAAGGGTGAAATCTAATGGTCCAAGTCGTTTGTTAGCGGCAATAAATTCGCCATCAAATAAGCCGGTGCCACCAATATCACGAATACCTACCGCCACTTCCGGTAACCAATAAGATTCTTGCCATAAACGTAGTTTTGCATCAATACCTTTGTCGGTATAGAGCGTATCGCCACTAAAGCTTTGACTACTACTGTAATAAAGATCAGGGACCTGAGTATAACGAATGGTGGTTTCTAGCCATGGCAACAGTTGTAATGATGCCCAGTAATGGTGGTAATCACTGCTAATAGTGGTACCAAAGGTAAACTCACCTTCAGTATGCATACGAGCGGTTGGCATCTGCATTAAGCCCACACCACCAAAATCATTGTTGGAATAGCGCATTTCAGGGTAGCTAAACTCATCTGCCTGCGCATTACACAATGGCAGTAACGCGATAGCTAATGCAGATAAAGTAAATAAAGGACGTTGATATAGGTTGCGGCGAGTAGAAGCCGATGTGACAGAGTTCATTACAACGTCCTGTTGGTTAGCATTGAAGAAATATCGTGGTTTAAGCCACTGTAATCATGAAATAAAGACTGGTAACCAAGGTAGATAATTGCCCCTGGTGCAATATCGGCGTGGTTGTTATTCCAATACGCAATCGAATGTTGTTGTATTGCCCCATCAGGTTGAATCACAGTTACGTAACTGTTGGCAGCAATATCAATTGGCGTCACTTGGGCTAAATAATCTTTAGCTGCCATTCGAGGCTGCCAATCAAGTTGTTGCGGTTTTTCAATTGCGCCAATAACGGTGACCGAAGTTGGACGATTAGCCAGTTGTAACTGATAGTTACCCGTTAATAATGGGTTATCGGTTTGGTTCAAACGTACTTTATCGATATCAATAGCCACAGCTAAGCGTTGGGTCTTAATCTGTTGTTGTAACCACTGCGCGGTATTAGCAAAACTATGGCTAATAGCTACATCGTCGCTGTGGTGTTGACTTAATTGGGTTAGCTGCTTTATCAACGCCGATTTAGTTGCTGGTTCGGTGGTGGTGGTTAAGCTACTACCAAGCCAATATGGTGTCGCAATAACAGTACGAAGTTTAAGGCTATCGCTAACAACTTGTGCCAACCGTACCGGCTCGGCGTATTGTAAACTTACTGCTGCCGCTGAATTACCGTTAGCATGGAGAGTGATGAGGTTTTGTGCCACGGTTGGCATTGAAGCCAATAAGCATAGACTTGCTAGCGCAGAGTAAATCGAGTGGCGAGCTGTTGTAGTGAAAACTGAACAAGACATAAAAGATACTACCGTTAGCCAAAAGGTTTAAGAATAGTCATTTCAACACTAGGTAAAGAGGGGGCTAAATATTGCTGGCTCTTTACTACTTTCCCCGTCGTTTGATCAACCCAAAAAGTATTACTGTAGTGGCGATCAAGCTGTTTTACGGTGACATTTTCACGAAAGCGCAGCACAGGCACTGAGTTGCCATTAATGGTTAATACTTCTGGCTGTTCAAACACAAACTGTGAGTCGAGTTGATAACCGATGTGGTAACCCGGTTGCCAATCAATCGTGCGCTGCCAAGTTGTGGGTGTTGATGCCAAATGTAAACCGAGAGCTAATGGATCGGGGGTATTACTTTGAGTCGCTAATAAATTACCAGTGCTCAAGTTAACGGTTTTTATAATTCGTCCACTTTGGGTGACCAGCATGCCGTTATCACTGGCAAGCCATTTAAGTTGTGGCGGTGACGCTTTTGAGGACGTATTCGTTACTGTTTCACCTGTGGCTGATTCAGCTAGTGCTAGCACCATAAATAGCTGCGCTTGATTATCGATACGAACATAAGTGCTGGCATAAGGTAATGCTGCAACGGTATAAGCCGATTTATGAATATCGGCGGTGCCTCGTACGGCAAGGCGAACAGTATCGTTAACACTGGTTATTTTTTGGCTACAGCCTGAAAGCAATAAAGCTGCTGTCGATATCAGCAACAGCTTTGAAATAGGGAGGTGAGTGATATTTTTAAGCATGGGCAGTGCTTCCGATCGGCTATCCAAATAGAGCTATAGATTGCGATAATCGAATAGCTTACAAAATAGAATAACCGTGGCAAGCACGGTTATTTTTTTATTAACCTAAATTTTTATCAGGTCAAATCTGATCAATTACTTAGCTGCGCTAACAGAAGTAGAAGTAGAAGTAGTTGTTGAGTTAGTGTTGCCTGAATCTGATGCAGCTAGTGCGATTGCCGCTACTGCTGCAGCGCCGCCAACAGCAACAGCAACAGTTGTACCAGCAGCAGTCGTTGATGCAGCTGGAACACCAGCAGCTTGACCGGTTGGTGCTGGTGCAGCTTCTACTGGTGCTGCATCATCTGCAACATAACCGCCAGCGAATGCTGATGAAGACATAGCCATAGCTGCTAGAAGAACGAACGCATTCTTTTTCATGATGTAAATCCTTATCGATAAAAATAATATATAGGTTGTCAAAAAAATGACATTTCTTATAGTGAATTATTAGTGCACTGAATTAATAATTATACCGAATAATTACATATAACCACGTAAGGTTTTTTTGGCTTTTATGCGCCTGAGTGTGTAAAGTGTGATATTCATCACTGTTATTGGATGCAATGTGGCATTATTTAAATTGATGGGTTGCAAATTTTTACTTTTTATGATTGCCTTAAATTACAATTAGTTACATATTTTTATTAAGTAATATATGGATACTAATTGGGCTGATTTTTATATTTCATTTTATATGTAAATTAAGTAGAATTCGTTAGCAATATAAACGCTGTCAATATTAGGTGTTATTTTTTAAATATATATATGCAGATTAACTGTTAATTATTGCTGTTATATATTTGTGGTGTTTATGTTTTTTTGTCAATAAAAAAATTATACTTTTTAAAGCAAGTGAGGAGCTGTAACCTTCGGGCGGTAGCATGCTTATTTGCAATGAATCCCCATCCATCAATGCTGAAATGAACTTAATCTCATGGAATTATCAAAAAAATTGCTTGTCACAGCAGTTGCTTCTGTAATGTTAGCTGGCTGTAGTATGCCGGGATCGCATCTTAGCCTTGATGGTAAGCACGTTACTGAAGTCAATCAGGAACAACCTACACTTGATCAACAAGTGAATGTTTTTCCGTTAACTGTTAATAATATTAGCCAATTTAAAGTGGCGAAAATTGCAGCACAGGTAAACACTAAGCTTGAACAAGAAGTTGCTGGTTATGAATATCATGTCGGCCCTGGCGATATCTTAAATATTACCATTTGGGATCACCCCGAACTGACTATTCCTGCAGGTTCTTACCGTAGTGCGAGTGAAGCCGGTAACTGGGTTCATGCTGACGGTACAATCTTTTATCCTTACATAGGAAAAGTACAGGTTGCGGGTAAAACGGTATCGCAGATTCGAACTGATATCGCGCAGCGATTAGCTGAATATGTTGAAAAACCACAAGTTGATGTTAACGTGGCGGCGTTCCGTGCTCAAAAAGCCTATGTTACTGGTGAAGTGAAAAATCCAGCCCAACAGCCGATTACCAATGTGCCTTTAACCTTACTTGATGCGATTAATAAATCAGGCGGTTTAGCAGCTGATGCGGATTGGCGCAATGTCACATTGACCCGCAATGGTAAGGATCAAACCTTATCGTTATATGCGCTAATGCAACGTGGTGATTTAACCCAAAACCGTCTGTTACGTAACGGCGATATTGTCCATGTGCCACGTAATGACGCTCAAAAAGTGTTTGTGCTGGGCGAAGTTAAAGAGCCTAAGCTACTTAAAATTGACCGTGCAGGCATGAGTTTAACCGAAGCCTTAAGCGGCGTAGGTGGCATTAATGAACTGCAAGCTGATGCAACTGGCGTGTTTGTTATTCGTGCTAATCATCCGGATTTAACCAAAACACCGCATGCACCCGCTGCGAATATTTACCAATTAAATATCAAAGATGCGACTGCATTAGTGATCGGTACCGAGTTTGAATTACAGCCTTATGATGTCGTGTATGTCACCGCTGCACCGATTGCGCGTTGGAACCGTGTGATCCAACAACTTGTGCCAACCATTGGTAGCTTTAATCAGTTATCTGAAGGCATGAACTACTATTTGAACTTAAAGTAATTCATACAGTAACAATTTAATAACCCATATTTAAATGGCGAGTAAAGCGACAACCGCATTACTCGTCTTTTTTGTGTCTAATTTTTAATTATGTAGACGGATGATAGTTTAGAACCTCGAATATCGAACCTCGCAATATCATCCCTCGAAAGCTATTTACTATGTTCAATAAAATTCTTGTTGTTTGTGTAGGCAATATTTGTCGTTCACCATCAGGCGAACGCATTCTTAAAGCAAAATTACCCAATAAACATATTGCTTCGGCTGGCGTTGGTACTGCGAAAAGTGGTTTAGTCGGCAAACCTGCCGACAAAATGGCAGCTGAAGTGGCACTTGCTCATGGTTATTCTCTTGAAGGTCACCAAGCTCAGCAACTAACCAGTGATTTATGTCGTGATTATGATCTGATTTTAGTGATGGAAAAAGGCCATATCGATGCAGTTACTAATATCGCCCCTGAAGCTCGTGGCAAAACGATGCTGTTTGGACAATGGATTGGCCAGCAAGATATCCCTGATCCATATCGTTTAAGCAAAGAAGCGTTTGATCATGCATATGATTTAATTGATCAAGCCGCTACAGCTTGGGCAAAGAAGTTATAACTTAGTTTACGAGTATCGAGATTATGAGTCTTAAGGATAAAGCTCTGATAAACGTGACTAAAATATTGCAAAATAACTTATGGAGAAGTGATGCAATATATGAAGTTAATTGTTTGGCAACGGAGTTATCAAGCAGCATTAAAATCCTGCACCTTAATTAAGTCTTGTAATAACTATGCCTTAAAAGATCAAATTTCACGGTCTGCAATATCAATACCATCAAATATTGCAGAAGGCGCTGAAAGGAAAACAGCAAAAGATAACGTAAAGTTCTTATATATAGCAAAAGGATCGTGTGGTGAATTATTAACTCAAATAATGTTAGCTCGTGATCTTAACTATATAGAAGAGAAAAGTGCAAATCTGCTGATTACTGAACTTTATGATATCAGTAAGATGATTGGTGGATTTATTCGTTATCGTTCACAGCAAATATCATAATTACCTCGAAACTCGAAACTCGAAACTCGAAACTCGAAACTCGAAACTGTTTTATTCTCGATGATGTTTAAGCTAATTCATCCCTTAAACCTCGTCCCTTATATTCCTATGGATTTTTATGACTGCGACTCAAAACACCCAAGCTAATTCTTCGCCAGGAACGGACGAAGTCGATATTGGTAAACTGTTTGGTATTTTAATTGATAACCGTTGGCTGATTATTATCACCACCTTTATCTTTGCTGTTGTCGGCATCGGTTATGCTTTACTTGCGACCCCCATTTATAAAGCGGATGCGTTAATTCAAATTGAAGCAAAAAGTTCAGGTATGCCAGCTCTCGGTGGCGACATGGCTGAAATGTTTGGTGGTAGTGAATCAAGTTCAACCACAGAAACTGAAATCATCAAATCACGGATGGTATTAGGTGAAACCGTTGATAAGTTAAACCTGACTACAGTCGTTAGCCCTGAATATTTCCCGATTGTAGGTAAAGGCTTAGCCCGCTTAATGGGTGAGCAGCAATTTATTAATGTCTCGCGTTTTACGGTTGCCGATGGTCGTGAACAAGGCGGTTATCAAATAGTTGTTATTAACGCAGATAAAGGTGAGTACCAACTTAATGATAGCGATGGCCGCAAGGTTCTAGTTGGTAAAGTGGGGGAATTAGCCCAAGAAAATGGTTACCAACTATTTATTACTGATTTACAAGCGGCTAAAGGCGATGAGTTTTCGTTAGCGAAAATTACTCGCATTGATGCAATTCAACATTTACAACGTAATTTATCTGTAGCAGAGCAAGGTAAACAAACCGGTATTTTACAATTATCAATGCTTGGTGAAAACCGCGCTGATATTAAAGCAATTGTTGATGACATCAGTAAGAACTACTTTCTACAAAACGTAGAGCGTAATTCTGCAGAAGCTGAAAACAGTCTCGCATTTTTAAAGCAACATTTACCTGAAATTAAAATTCAATTAATGGCGGCAGAAGATAAATTAAATAGTTACCGTCAAAAGAACGAGTCAGTTGACTTAAGTCTAGAAGCTAAATCGGCACTTGAAACAATGGTGGCGCTTGAGTCGCAATTAAACCAGTTAACTTTTAAAGAAACTGATATTTCACAACGTTTTACTAAAGAGCATCCTGCTTATATTTCATTAATGGATAAGCGCAAAACATTATTGAAAGAGCAAACGCGTTTAAATAAGCGTATTGAAACTTTACCAGCGACTCAACGTGAAATTTTACGTTTAACCCGTGATGTTGAAGTTAACCAACAAATTTACGTACAATTATTGAATAAAGTTCAAGAGCTTAATATTGTTAAAGCCAGTACTGTCGGTAACGTGCGTATTCTAGATGCTGCCCAAGTTTATACTAATGCGGTTAAGCCTAAGAAAGCATTGATCGTGGTATTGGCAACTTTATTGGGTGGCATGTTAAGTGTTGCGATAGCATTTTTGCGTGCTGCATTGCATCGTGGGGTTGAAAGCCCAGATGAGATCGAAGCATTAGGATTACCGGTTTATGCCTCTATTCCATTATCAGATTGGCAAACCGATTTAGAAAAGAAATCTAAATCAAAGCAACAATTACAGATTAGCCAAGCGTTATTGGCTGTTTCAAACCCTGCTGATTTATCGATTGAGGCACTACGCAGCTTACGTACTAGTTTGCACTTTGCGATGATGGAAGCACGTAACAATATAGTGATGATTTCAGGTCCTAGCCCAGGTATCGGTAAGTCATTTGTGTCTGCTAATATGGCGGCTGTAATGGCGAAAGGCGGTCAGCGAGTATTAGTGATTGATGCCGATATGCGTAAAGGCCGCATGGAACGTCAAATGTGTGTCGATAGTAAGCCTGGCTTAGCGGATTACTTAAGTGGTCAACAAACATTAGAGCAAGTGATTAAATCACCAGGTGTTGAAAATCTAGATTTTATCGCTCGTGGCGCAGTACCACCTAACCCATCTGAGTTATTAATGCATCCGCGTTTAAAAACTCTATTGGATTGGGCTTCTGAAAACTATGACTTAGTGTTAGTTGATACACCGCCAATTTTGGCAGTAACAGACCCTGCAATTGTTGGCGCTCATGCTGGTACAACCATGATTGTGGCGCGTTTTGGCTTAAACCCAGTCAAAGAAATTGAAGTGACTAAACATCGTTTTGAACAAAATGGTATTGAAGTTAAAGGTTGTATTCTTAACGCCGTGGTGCGCAAAGCAAGCTCAACTTATGGCGGCAACTATGGTTATTACAACTATAGTTACGTGAGTGATAATAAGTAAGTTGAATCAAGGAAAGATATATTTAGGGGCTAGGACTAGATAAATTTGTCTTAGTCTCTAAAATAGACAAAAAAGTACTAGTCATTATTATGATTAGTGTTTTTTATGCTTGAATTTTATTGATGTTAAAGGTTTGATTATATCAATAATCGTATATTTTATATTTCGTATAGCTATTGTTCCCAAATAGAAAGTAATATAGTAATTATCCAATTAATCTCGATATAGATTTCGTATTAAAACAGATATACGAAAAAATAGCGTATTGTATTAAATTTATTATTTATATTAATATAAAATTTCCGTGAAATTATATATCATGTTGGTAAATTAAATGAATTTTAGTTTATTTAAAAATATTTCACTCTTATGGTTAGGGTCAATATTAGGTGCTGGTTTTAGTTTTATTAGTCAAGCTATATTAGCTCGAAATTTAGGAACAGAATCCTATGGGGTTTTTTCTGCTTCTTTAGGTACCGTTAATATGTTAATGCCCCTTGCTGGATTTGGGGTTGCTGCTTTTTGGTTAAAAGCATTTGGTCAGGAGGGATGGAATGGAACAAGATGGTTATCTGCATCTTTTAAATTTATATTTTCATCGTCGGTTTTACTAGTTGTATGTTTAAGTCTTTGGGCTTTTTATGGCCCAAATGGTATTTCAACTAGAAATGTATTACTCATATTATCATTTATGATATTTGGTTTGTCAGTACAAGAACTTTTTTTCGCAAAACTACAATTAGAAGAAGCTTTTGGTCAATATACATTTTGGCAATTAATTACTCCACTTTTAAGATTATTGGTCATTTGCATTTTTTATTTCATAGGAGTGATTAATGTAACAAATATTGCAATTTCATATACATTGCTTTCTTTTATTGTTCTTATTATATCTGTTTACCATCTAAATAAAATATATCTAGGAAACTTTAAACTTAAAGGGCATGGTATTTCACCCCTTGTTAAAAATAAAAAAAATAAAAAAAATATAAGTGAACTAATAAGTGGATGCTGGGTTTTTGGACTCTCAGGTATGTTTTATATCGTTTGGAGTCAAAGTAATGTAATTATTTTAAAATATATGGTTAGTGATCATGATGCTGGAATTTATAGCGTTATTGTTTTAATTATAAATGCTATTTGTATCTTACCTACAGTTATATATACAAAATATTTATTGCCTAAAATACATCGATGGGAAAAAAATGATTTAAATCAATTAAGGAAAATATTTATCATTGGAAATAAAACAATGTTTTTATTTGGTTTATTATCGATGTTATTAATATTGCTTTTTTCTAAGTGGTTTATTTTACTTGCATTTGGTGATGAATATAAAGAATCAATTTCATTGTTGATGTTATTGTCAGTAATACTTCCTGTTAGGTTTGTTGGTCATAGTATTGGTTCATTATTAGTTGTTAATGAACATATGAAACAAAAAATTAAAGTAATGGGTTTTGTTGCATTGTTGAACATAGTGCTTAATTTAATATTTATACCTATCTTAGGTGTTTTAGGTGTGATTGTTTCATCAATAATATGTGAAATAGTTTTAGTTTCTTTATATTACATTTTAGTGAAAAGGAAATATATAGATACTATGTGGAGTATTAAATGAGTATTTTTGAGAGATGTTAAAATGACAAATAGATATACTGATGAGCCTCAAGCACAGATAGTTATTGCATTACTTAAAGCTCATAATATTAGGAAAATAGTAGTAAGTCCTGGAGCAACAAATATACCGATAGTAGCAAGTGTTCAAAATGATTCATTTTTTGAAGTATATTCATCTGTAGATGAAAGATCTGCTGTATATATGGCATGTGGTTTATCTGAAGAGTCAGGGGAATGTGTCGCTCTTTCTTGTACAGGAGCAACAGCATCTAGAAATTATATGTCAGGATTAACTGAGGCGTATTATAGGAAGTTACCAATTATTGCAATTACCTCATTCAATGGTAATAAGTATATTGGTAATTTAATGCCACAAAATATTGACCGTACTGTTCTCCCTAATGATGTTGCTAAATTATCAGTACAGCTACCAGTTGTTAAAGATGAAAGTGATTTTGATTATTGTTCTTTATTAGTTAATAAAGCAATTCTTGAGTCAACGAGAAATGGTTGTGGGCCTGTACATATTAATTTAACGACAACATATAAGGGAACATTTAATACGATAACATTACCTAGTGTTAGAGTGATAAATCGTTTAATTGATATAAAAAAGTTACCGGAATTAAAAAATAAAAAAATCGCTATTTTTATTGGGGCACATAAGAAATTCACAAAAGATGAAATTTTATCTATTGAAGCTTTCTGTAAAAAAAGGCAAGCAGTTGTATTATGTGATCACTCAAGTTCTTATACAGGTGAATACAGAATACTGTCTTCATTAATATGTAGTAATTATAGTCGTATAGATCCAGAGTGGAAAAAAATAAAACCTGATGTGGTTTTTCACCTTGGTGAGACTTCTGGTGATTATGCGAGTATGAGAGTATTAGAGGAAAAAACAGAAGTATGGAGGATCTCTGAAGATGGAGAGTTGAGAGATAGGGGAGGGAATTTAAGGTATGTATACCAGGGTACAGAATTATCCTTTTTCGAAGGATTTGGTGAAGGGGAGGAGGAAAACAATTATTACTCTACTTGGATGGATAAAGATAACAAATTACGTTCAAATTTACCCACATTACCATTTTCTAATCTATGGATAGCATCAGAACTATCACACAAATTGCCTAATAATAGTTATTTGAATTTAGCAATATTAAATACTTTACGTAGTTGGAATTTTTTCGAAGTAGATAAAAGTATTAATTGCAGTTCTAATGTTGGAGGTTTTGGCATTGATGGTTGTATGTCAACATTAGTGGGGGCATCTTTAATCAATCCCGATAAGTTATATTTTGGGGTTATTGGTGATTTAGCTTTCTTCTATGATATCAATGTTATAGCGAATAGACATGTTGGTAACAATATTAGAATAATGCTGGTTAATAATGGGTGTGGCTCCGAATTTAAAATATCTTCTCATATTGGTTCACAGTTTGGAGAGGATACTGATAAATATATTGCAGCAGGAGGACATTTTTGTTCGGGAGAATTAAATAAAAGTGGGATTGTATCTAAAAATGAGAGAAAGAAATATTCTTTAGCTAAATCATGGGCTGATACTTTAGGTTTTATATATATATCGTCAACATCTAAAGACGAATTTAATAATAATTACTCTGCTTTCATAAATAACGATACTAAATGCTCTATGATATTTGAGTGCTTTACTGATACTGATGATGAGGATTTAGCATTAAAGTTAATGACGACTTTTAATGATTCAAGAAAATCTAAAGCAATTAATAAAATAAAAAAAATATTACCAGAGGCAGTAATTAATCAAGTGAAAAAAGTAATTAAATAATATATTGCGAGGGTTTATTGAATAATTTAAATGTATTAGTTCTGGGAGGAACTGGAGCTATAGGTGTTTATCTTGTTGATGTATTATTAGAAAGCGGATATAGCGTAGATATTACATCAAGAAAGCATAATAAATCTAGAAGAAATAATTTTAATTATATTGTTGGTGATGGAAAAAATATAAAGTTTTTTGATGATATATCAAGTCGTAAAAATTATGACTGTATTATAGATTTAATGCTTTATACTACAAAAGAATTTTCAGAAAGGATTGATTTGTTATTGTCAAGAACAAGACATTATATATTTGTATCTACATATAGAGTTTTTTCTGATTATAATTATTCATTAATAAATGAAGAATCATCAAGGTTATTAGATGTTATAAATGATAATGAATATTTAAAGACTGATGAATATGCGTTATCTAAAGCTAGACAGGAGGATTTATTATCAAAATCAATAAGAAAAAATTGGACAATTGTTAGACCATCAATTACTTACTCAACAAATAGATTTCAACTTGGTATATTTGAAACAGATTTACTTTTGTCTAGAGCGATACGTAATGAACCAGTAGTTTTACCAAGATCGCTTATGGATAAATATACAACGATGACTTGGGCTGGTGATGTCGCTATTATGATTGAAGGTTTAATATTAAAAGATAAATCATTTTCAGATAGTTTCAATGTTTTGACTCATAAGAATTATACCTGGAGAGAGGTTGCACAGTTTTATAATAAAATTATAGGACTTGAGGTTGTTGAAGTTGAATTAGATGACTTTTTACCCATAGTAACAAATCCATGGCAATTTAAATATGATCGGATGTTTAATAGGCTTTGTGATAATAAAAAAATTTTAGATATTACAGGAATAAATAAAGACGATATCATGTCTTTAGAAGATGGGTTAAATAAAGAATTATCTTTGAATAGAGAGAAAAAAATACTACAACAATATCCGGTAAGAGTAAGTGGTAGAATTGACAGAATATTAAATAGAAGACCTTCACATATAATTTATAATGTGAAATTTTTATTTAAATACTTGGTTGGTCGAATATATTTTATTGATCGATTTTTTATTAAGTTAGGCCTTTAATAAGTAGGTGAGTTTTGAGAGTTGCAACATTAACACTACCATTCCATGCTAACTATGGTGCAGTACTACAGGCATATGCATTACAGGTAACTTTGAAGTCTTTTGGTCACGATGTATATTCATTGGATATAGATAGAAGATCTTTAAGACCGTTATTTAAATATTCTTTATCTAGAATCAAAGGGATTGTTACAAAAGGAGAGGTTCTAGATAATTATAACTATGGTAACAAAAAATTCAAAAAATTTATTGAAAATGAAATAGCATTAACAAAAAAAATAAAATTTCAAAAAGATTTTATGCGAAATGATATACAGAATTTTGATGCTTATATTGTTGGTAGTGATCAGGTTTGGAGGCCAAAGTATGTTATGAATATTGGCCGTTATTTTTTGGATTTTGTTAAAAATGACAAGATTAAAATATCATATGCAGCATCATTTGGAACTGATGACTTTGAGTATTCTAACGATGAATATAAAAAATGTTCTATTTTATTATCTGATTTTAAAGGTGTTTCAGTAAGAGAGTTTGATGGGATTGATAAGTGCAAAGATAAGTTACTATCAAGTAGTGAGTTAGTATTAGACCCAACATTATTAGTCAATGTTAATGTTTATAATAACCTAATTGATAAATATTCTGAAAAAAAATTAGCATCTGATTTTTTTTGTTATATTCTAGATCCAAATAAAAGTAAAATGGATTATATTAATAAGGCGTTTAATCATCCTTATGTGATTAATCATGGATTAAAATCGAAAGATAAAGATAGCATCGGTTGCTGGTTAAAAGGAATAAGAGATTGTAATCTTGTTATAACGGATTCGTTTCACGGTGTGGTTTTTTCAATTATCTTTAATAAAGAATTTATTGCAATTGGTAACTCTGATCGGGGATTAGCTAGATTTAAAAGTATATTAAAAGTATTTAATTTAACTGATAGATTAATAAATGAGGATCAGTTAAGTATTGATAATTTGAAAATAATAGCAAATTCTAAAATAGATTATATAAATGTAAATAAAATATTAAATGAAAAAAGGAATGAATCTTTTGATTTTATTGCTAAGCACTTAAGTTAATTTTATTTCATGACGCTTACAGGTTTATAATATAATGAAAAAAATTCTTATTGTCACTGATATATCATTATCTGATAAATATAATGCAGGAAATAAAAATGTATTATTATCGTTATGTAATTTTTTAAATTTAGAATATAATAATAAATTAGATGTTTTAAATTTTTCGCATCAAAAACCGTCTAAAAATATAAGTTTTAATCTTATTAATTATCCTGATTATATCAACTTGTTATTTAGGAAGTTATTAAAAAAATTAAAAGTCGATTCTAAATTGATGGATTATAAAAAATCTTATTTCAGAAAGTTTTTATTAAACTCAGTTTTAAAAAAAAATAATTATGATGTTGTTATTATTCAATATTTAGAGAATCATCATTTAGTCGATATTTGTGAAAAGCACCAGTGTCTAACTATTTGTGACTTACATGATATTATGACAATAAGAAAAGAGTCATTTATTGCATCAGGTGAAAGTCCATATTAGGAAAATTTAAATATTACATTAGATGAAGAGCTCAAATTAATAAATAAGTTTAATGCAATTATTGCTATTGAAAATAGTGAAAAAGAATTTTTAGAAAGAAATGATGTTAGCTCTAAAATTATTTTATGTAAAAGAGGTTTACCCTCGTTTGAGAAAAAAAAGATAGTTACTCCGATCTTAAAAACAATGAATATAGGTTTTATAGGGAGTGCTGCGGAATTTAACTTTATTACTGTGAGTTATTTTATAAATGAGATATGGAATAAAGGTCTTTTTCTTAATAATTACTGTCTAGTTATTGCTGGTAGTGTGTGCAAAAGATTAATATCTGAGAATGTTTTAATTAAAGGAAAATTTGAAGTATTAGGCTTAGTTGATGATGTTTTAGATTTCTACTCATCTATTCATGTATCAGTAAATCCAGTTTTTTCTGGTTCAGGTTTCAAAACAAAAAATGCAGAATCACTTTCGTATGGGGTTCCTATTATTACATCTTCAAATGGAATTAAAGGACTAGAAGAAGTAGATAATAAGTATTATAAGATAATATTATTTGAAGATAGTTTTAATAAATGGAAGGATATTTTAGATGAGTTTTATTTAAACTACGATATTGAGTTTAAACAAACATGTTCTGAAGACTTTTTTTTAAAATTTAACGAAAACGACACATTTAAACAGATAAAAGAATACTTATTATGATATATTTTTTTTTTGCTGCATACTTCTTTTGTGGTATATTTTCACTTGTTGAAACTAATAAAAATAGTCAAGATAAATTATTGAAATTATCATTTATAATTATAGTTTTCATTTTGTTGTGTTTTTTCATTTTCCTCAAGCCCATGGGGGTTGGTTTTGATGATCATAATTATTATTATGTGGTTAATTCGCAATGCGAGTCTTTAGACTGCAATACATTTAATCCCTATAATTGGGAAAAAGGATTTATAATTCTTGTTGAAATAGCATCTTATTTTGATGATGTTCAATTCAATATTTTAGTAATATTAGTTTTTACTATTTCATATACATTATATTCTTTTTCATTCTATAAATTATCTCCAATTATTTCAATATCATTACTTTGGTATTTGTCTCATTATTTCTTTTATAAAGATTTAACGCAATTTAGAAGTGCTATTGCATATTCTATAGTTTTAGTCGGATTTTACTATTTATATAAAAATCGATTGAAAATGTTCTTTTTCTCTATTTTTTGTGCATGTTTTTTCCATATCAGTGCAATTATAGGTGTTCTTAGTTTTTTTGCGGTAAAAATAGGATTGAACAAACTTTTTTATCTTATTTTTATTGCATTATTTATATCTGCAACTGGTATTTTAAATCCTCTTTACGATATAGTTTTTAAAGTTTTTTTACATGAAGGTGCTTATAATACTTATATATTAGATAGTAACGGTTTTGCAAAATCATTAGGAACCTTTAACCCAACAACATTGAAATATATTGTTATTGCTATTTTCTTTTATTTAATAAGAAATAGATTATCATATATACCGACGTTCGAATTTGTTTTATCTATTTATATGATCGCCCCTATATGGATATTAGTTTTCTCCGATTTTGGTACTTTGGCTGGTAGACCTGCATCTATATTTTCTGTTTTAGAAGGTGTTTTATTCAGTCATTTAATTTATTCATATAAAGATAAAAGCATAATGATAAGAATTTCTATTTTATTATTATCAATTCTACTTCTTATTATTAATTTATTAATAGTAAACCCAATAAACACACATTATTTAATTTGATTAATTATGAAATATAAAATAATACATGTTATACCAAAAAACATAAATTCAGGACCTGTTAATGTAGCTAAAGACATATCTAAAGGGCTTATTTTATCAGGAATTGACTCTGAGATTTATAGTATAAGAGATACTAAAATAAATAACTTTTTTTATAATATTTTTGTTTTTTATAAATATGTTAAATCACAAGATAATATAATACTTCATTCTCACGCTATTATATCAGATGTTTTTTGTTATATTTTATCTAAGACTCTAAATATTAGATGGATATCGACGGTTCATAATGATCCTGAAGAAGATCTTAAGTTTATATATCCTAAAATGTATAAAGTAATTTGTTATTTTTGGCTTTATATTTTAAGACATGCAGATAAAGTTGTATTTTTGACAAAATACATATGTAATAAGCAAAATATTAAAAATAAAGTATTTATTCATAATAGTCGTTTTTTAATTAATAATAATATTAGTAATAATTTAAAAAATAAAATTGAAACTATTGGATTTTGCGGTGCTTTAATTGAACGGAAAAATATTTATTCATTAGTAAAAAACTTTTCAGAAATAGGAAAGTATAATCTTCTTATTGCTGGAGATGGAAATTTACAAGGAAGTATTAATAAACACATTATTGAAAATAATATTGATAATATAAAATTGCTCGGTCACTTAGACGATTTAGATGTTTTTTGGAATGAAATTGATATTCTTATATTACCATCCTTTGCTGAGGGGGTCCCATTGGTTGCTATAGAAGCACTCTCAAGAAATATACCTCTAATATTAATGGATCTCGAAAATTATAATGGTGTTTTTAGTTCTGATGAGACTATATTTATTAGTGATGTCAATCCGTCTCAATTGGAATACGCTATTAATAAAATAATATTAAATTATTCTTCATATGTAATATCAGCGAGTAAATCATTTCAAGAAAAGTTCAAATTTGAAGATTGGATTTTAAAATATATTAGATTATATAAGGATTTATAATAAATAGCGATTTTGTATCAATTTATATCTATATTTAGATAGCAACAGTTTTATAATTAGAAGTGTTATTTATCTAAATTCACATAGAATAATATAAATTTATTTATTCTACAATATGTTTTTACTTTTATTAATAGAGGGTATTGATGAGAAATATAGCTGTTATATCATGTACATATATTAAAGATTCACCATCTCAACTAGATCAAATGCTTCAATCTGTTTTTTCTGCTTCTTTACCTGAAAATATAAAGATGAGATTTTATTTGCATGTTGACGGTGTATTATCTGAGCTACATGAAAATGTATTATCTAAGTATGAGATATATAAACGAATCGACAGCTCATTAAATTTAGGATTAGCAAAAGGATTAAATAAATTAATTAGTAATTTAGAGGATGAAGATTATGTATTTAGAATGGATGCAGATGATATTTGTCTAACGGATAGATTTATAAAGCAAATTAATTTTATGGATAAAAACAAAAATATTGATTTTTCTGGTGGCTATATAAAAGAATTTATTGGTGATATAGATAATATTGTTGCTACTCGAACTTATCCATCAAAAGATTTAGCAGAAATCCTATTTAAAGGCTCTCCTTTTGCTCATGTTACAGTCTGTTTTAGACGGTGTTTTTTTGACAGGTTTGGTGATTATCCAGTTAACTACCCTCTGAGTGAAGATATTGCTTATTGGTTTAAAGCTTTTAATCAAGGTGCTGTTGGTGAAAATATCGATGAGTTCTTAGTCTTAGTACGGATGGATGGTGCTTATAAGAGGCGTAATTTTAAGAGAGCTGTAAGTGAGTTTAATATTTTTTCCACAATAGCAAAATCGAAAAAAAAATCACTGTTTTTTTGTACTCTCAGATTTCTATTTAGATTATTACCATCATCTCTTGTAGAAATAATATATAACTCAAAATTACGAACAGAGTTTTTTAGAAAGTAATATGTCAAAAATTATTCCTATTATTATGGCAGGAGGTTCTGGATCTCGCTTGTGGCCATTATCTCGAACTCATTATCCAAAGCAATTTATATCATTAGTTAATGATAACTCTATGCTTCAAAATACATTATTGAGAATATCTAATTTGGAAACACTCAATCCAATAGTTATTTGTAATAATGAGCATCGTTTTATGGTTGCAGAACAACTTCGAGAGATAAATATAAATCCCGAAGGAGTGATTCTTGAGCCTGTTGGAAGAAATACAGCTCCCGCTATAGCGTTATCGGCTTTTCAAGCTGTTTCTAATGGCGAGGATCCTCTATTACTTATTCTTGCAGCAGATCACGTTATCAAAAATAATCCAGTTTTTATTAATTCTATTGAGCAGGCGATAAAAGCAGCTGAAAATGATTTGTTAGTCACATTTGGTATTGTTCCAACACATCCTGAAACTGGATATGGATATATTAAACAAGGTGAATTATATAAAGATGGTATTTATAAAGTAGATTCTTTTATTGAAAAACCGAACTTAGAAATAGCATATAAATATATACAGGATAAATGTTACTGCTGGAATAGTGGTATGTTTATTATGAAAGCGTCTATATATTTATCTGAATTAAAAAAACATAATAAAAATATTTATGATGTCTGTAAAAAAGCATTTGAATCAGCTTACTTAGATCTTGATTTTATTCGTATACCTGAAGATATATTTAGTGAGTGCCCAGATGAGTCTATTGATTACGCTGTTATGGAAAAAACAGATAAAGCTGTTGTAATTCCAATGGATTCTGGGTGGAGTGATGTCGGGTCATGGTCTGCGTTATGGAATATAGAGACTAAAGATATTAATGGGAATGCTGTTCGAGGAGATGTTATTTTAGATTCGACCTCAAACAGTTATATTTACGCACAGAATAAACTAGTTGCAAGCGTTGGTGTAGAGGATTTAATCATTATTGAAACACAAGATGCAATTCTTGTTGCTCATAAAGATAAGGTTCAAAATGTTAAAAATATTGTTGATGAATTAAAAAGTCAGAATAGGTCTGAGTATTTACAACATAGAGAAGTCTATCGACCTTGGGGTAAACACGATCAGATAGCTGAAGGGGATCGTTATCACGTTAAGCAAGTAGTTGTTAGGCCAGGAGAAAGAACAGCAAAACAAATTCATTATCATCGAGCTGAACATTGGATTGTTGTATCTGGTACAGCAAAAGTAACTAATGGTGATCGTATTTATTTAGTAACTGAAAATCAGTCAACTTATATTCCTGTTGGTGCTGCCCATTCATTTGAGAATCCAGGTAAAGTTAATCTAGAGTTAATAGAAGTACGTACAGGTATTTATTTAGAAGAAGATGATATTGAGCGTATTGGTACTGATGGGGAGGGGTATTAATGATGGATACGTTGTTAGCTTGCCAAGTAATAAAGAGATCAGGAATAAAGTTTGGAACTAGTGGTGCTCGAGGTTTAGTGACTCAGTTTACTGCAGATGTGTGTGCTGCATTTACTTATGCTTTTATTGAAAGTATGGTCGAAAATTTTTCTTTTAAACAAGTCGCAATTGCAATTGATAACCGACCTAGTAGTTATAAAATGGCGCAGGCTTGTGCACAAGCAATACAGAAGTTAGGGCTTGAGGCTATTTATTATGGTGTCGTACCTACGCCAGCATTAGCCTATCTTGCTATGCAAGATAATATGCCAGCAATTATGGTAACGGGTAGTCATATCCCATTTGATCGTAATGGCTTAAAATTTTATCGTCCTGATGGTGAAATAAATAAGGCTGATGAGCTAGCAATTTTAGAGGCAATATCTGTATTTGAAGCTGTTACTGATTTACCTGAGTTAATTGTTAATGATAAAGCGGCTGTTCAATATATAGAACGTTATACCTCGCTATTTGATAGCAAGATGTTGACTGGTAAACGTATTGGTATTTATGAACATTCAAGTGCTGGACGTGATTTATATGTTCCATTATTTGAAGCATTGGGTGCCGAAGTTATTGCGCTTGAACGTAGTGATAAATTTGTGCCAATAGATACTGAAGCTGTTACTATGGTTGATATTGAAAGAGCAAAGTTATGGTCACAGCAATATAATTTTGATTTGATTTTCTCTACTGATGGTGATGGTGATCGCCCATTAGTTGCTGACGAACAAGGCAATTGGTTACGTGGTGATGTCTTAGGTTTACTTTGTGCTGATGCTATGAATATTGAAGCATTAGCAGTACCTGTTAGCTGTAATACAGCAATTGAAAGCTGTAATTTATTCAAGCACGTTAGTCGCACAAAAATTGGTTCTCCTTATGTGATTGCTGAATTTGAAAATTTAACAAAGACTTATTCTTTAATTGCTGGTTTTGAAGCTAATGGTGGTTTTTTATTAGGCTCTGATGTTGAAATTAACGGTCGTTTAATTAAAGCATTGTCAACTCGTGATGCTGTACTTCCCGCACTAATGTTACTAAGTGCTGCAAAACAAAAGCCTATATCATCATTAGTTAATAAATTACCGCAACGATTTACTTTTAGTGATCGTATTCAAAATTTTGCTACTGAAAAAAGTATAGCGATTTTAGCTATAGCTAAGCAGCAACCTGATATCTTTTTACAGCAGTTAGAATTGAAAAATTCTAAGGTTGAATATATTGATGAAACTGACGGTTTACGTATTATTCTAGTTTGTGGAGATATTATTCATTTTCGTCCATCAGGTAATGCACCTGAACTTCGTTGTTATGCTGAATCGAATTGTAATGAACAAGCACAATATTTAGTAAAACAAGCATTACATAAAATAATCGCTATTTAACTGTAAAAAAGTCATGTATAACGATATGATGTTTGCTAGGAAAATATCAATAATTACAGTCTATTATAACTTAGAAAAGACAATAGAATATACGATTAAATCTATTGCAAAACAAACATATAAAAATATTTAATATATTATTATATATGGTGGCTCTAAAGACACTACTAATGACATAATAAATATAGAGATATTGTTTCTATACATATTAGTAAGCCAGATAATAGTTTATATGATGCAATGAACAAAGGCATAAAATTAGCAACAGGTGATCTTGTTAGTGTATAAAACATCTAATGATGTTTTATACGATAATAACGTAATAGAGAATGTTGTACTCAATATTGGCGATTATGATGATATTTATGCCGATGTTGGATTTTATGAACAAGATTTAGTTAAAAAAACACGAACTATTCTTCTGATAATTTTATGAAAGAAAAATTTTCAATAGGGTCTATGCCTGCTTATCCTTCTTTTTATGTAAGAAAGGAACATTATAAAACTGTTGGTGAGTATAATCTTAATTACAAGATAGCTGCGGATTTTGATATTGTATTAAGATTTTTTAATTTGCCAAATATTAAATTTAATTATATCAATCAAGAAGTTGTAAAAATGAGGATTGGAGGTGTAAGTACTTCTAGTATATCTTCAAATATAACATTAAATAAAGAAATACTAGAATCATGTAGGAACAATAATGTTCGATGCTCTTGGTTTTCTTTTTTATCTAAGTATCCAGAAAAAAATTGTTGGACTTTTAAAATGATATTAATAACAGGAGCTAATGGGTTTTTATCTAAGAACCTTATACCTAAGCTAACAGAAAATAATAAATTAAATTTATTAGATAGAAATGACTGTGATTTTAACGGTAATTATTTTAAAAAAGAAATTAATAGTACAGAAAAATATATTGATGCTTTAGATAATGTTACCTGTATTATCCATTGTGCTGCTCGCGTACATATTATGGATGATACATCTACTAATCCTCTTGATGACTATCGTGAAGTTAATACTAGAGGTACATTAAATCTTGCTGAGCAAGCAGTTAAAGCTGGCGTTAAGCGATTTATTTTTATCAGTTCAATTAAAGTAAATGGTGAATCTACTCAATTAGATCAGCCTTTTAAATCTGATGATCAGAGAGCGCCTGAAGACTTCTATGGGCAGTCTAAATCAGAAGCGGAAGAGCAGTTATTGCAACTCGCGAAAGAAACGGGGCTAGAGGTTGTTATTATTCGCCCGACATTGGTTTATGGGCCAGGTGTTAAAGCTAACTTTGCTTCTTTAATGAATTTAGTATCAAAAGGATTACCACTACCTTTTGGATGTATTAAGGATAATAAGCGTAGTTTAGTTTCGGTTGATAACCTAGTCGATTTAATTGTTACCTGTATTGATCACCCAAAGGCAGTTAATCAAGTTTTTCTTGTTTCTGATGATAATGACGTTTCTACCCATGAAATGGTTCAGCAGATGGCAAAAGCTTTAGGTAAGTCGCAATGGCAATTACCAGTACCTAAAGTTTGTTATCGATTTGCTGGAAAGATTATGAGTAAAGAGGATGTAATAAATCGTTTACTAGGTTCTCTTCAAGTAGATATTACACATACTAAAGAGACGTTAGAATGGATGCCACCTCAAACTATTGAAGATGGTTTTAAACAAACAGCGGATGCTTTTCTTCAAGGCAAATTAAAGGTCTAATAGTAATGATTCGAATAATTGATTTTCTTGCTGCATTTTTCGGCTTATTATTTTTATGGCCGATATTATTAATTGTAGTTGTTATTGGTTTATTTGATACAGGCTCACCTGTTTTCATTCAAACTCGTGTAGGTAAAAATAAACAACCTTTTAAACTTATAAAGTTTCGTACGATGGCGGTTGATACACAATCAGTTGCCAGCCACTTAGCTAGTAATGCATCGATTACTAAATTAGGTGCTTTTCTTCGTAAAACAAAAATTGACGAACTACCGCAGTTAATTAATGTATTAAAAGGTGAGATGAGTTTAGTTGGCCCTCGCCCTAATTTATTTAATCAAGAAGAGTTGATAGCTGAACGTGATAAGCTAGGTGTTTATAATGTTTTACCTGGTGTGACTGGTTTAGCTCAAGTTCAAAATATTGATATGTCGACACCTTTATTATTAGCTGAAACCGATAAGAGAATGATTGATAGCTTAACGTTAAAAGATTATTTTAAATATATTTTAATGACAGCCACTGGCAGTGGTAGTGGTGATGCAGTTAAACCCTAGTTGTTTATTAATTTTCTTTGGTGCTGATTAAGCCCATTTCTAGATGCCTTTGTTCAAATAGTTATATTCATGTCACATTACAGCACAGCAATATGCAATTGGTGTATTGCTGCGTTGTTACATCACGATAAAATATCTGTATGATTAATTGAATAAATATCAACGTTATTATTAAAAACTATCAATTTTAATTTAACTGGTAACCTAATGTTGTTGGTTAGATTTGTTACACCATAAATACGTCATTATCTCGTATTCCCTCTTTAGTTAACCCTTTTAAATCTATAGGCTCCTCTATGAAAGTGGAACAGTTTATTTTTTCACTGTCTCGCAGTAACAAGCGCATTGTGAGTTTAGCTTGTGATGTATTATTTATTTTTGTGGCTTTTTGGGGCGCATTTGGTGTTCGTTTTGGTCACTATGATTATTTTCTTAATGTCGCATTATGGGAATGTTTAGTGATTCTCACGATCACGACATTATTTATATTTGTCCAACTGGGTTTATACCGCGCGATATTACGTTATTTAACCTTTCAAGCCTTAGTGGTTGTTAGTGCGGGGGCTATTTTTTCTGCGATTGCATTCTCTGGGTTAGGTTTCTATCTTGATGCTGGTATTCCACGTACTGTACCTATTATTTATGGTGCCTTCTTAGCATTATTAGCTGGTGGTGCGCGTTTGATTATGCGCACTTATATCGCTAATTTTAATTATCCTAAAAGCCAACGTAAATCGGTGGTTATTTATGGCGCCGGCACAACGGGGCGTCAGTTATGTTTAGCCTTACGTCAAAGCAATGATTATAAGCCAGTGGCGTTTGTCGATAGCGATGAAAGCTTGCGTAATACCACGATGATGGGATTACGTGTTTATCCAGCAAATAAAATTGCCGCAGTACTTGATAAATATCATGCAGAGCAAGTGTTATTAGCTTTGCCAAATGCGAGTCGCTCTGAGCGTAAAGCTGTATTAAATCATTTACAGCATTTATCGATTGAAGTACGCACCGTGCCTGATATTGAAGATATTGTCAGTGGTAAATCAAAAATTGATGAATTGCGTGAAGTACCAATTGAAGATCTATTAGGTCGTGATCCGGTAGAGCCTGTGGCTGAGTTATTTACTGCCAATATTACTGATAAAGTCGTCATGGTAACAGGTGCAGGTGGGTCGATTGGCTCTGAGCTTTGTCGACAAATTTTAAATCAACAACCGTCAAAATTAATATTATTCGAAGTATCTGAATATAGCCTTTATATAATTGAAAAAGAGCTCGTCGAAAAGGTTAAAAAAGAAGGCTTAACGGTTGAGATTTATCCTTTACTGGGCAGTGTTCAGCGTGAAAATCGTTTGCAAGCAGTGATGGAAGCGTTTCAAGTTCAAACCTTATACCATGCTGCGGCTTATAAGCATGTGCCGATGGTTGAGTTTAATGTGGTCGAAGGGGTGCGTAATAACGTCTTCGGTACATTATATACTGCTCAAGCAGCAATCAATGCTGGAGTTGAAACCTTTGTCTTGATTTCGACTGATAAAGCGGTGCGCCCAACCAATGTGATGGGTACTACTAAGCGCATGGCAGAACTTTCTTTACAAGCATTAGCTGAAACATCGGTTAATACCCGTTTTTGTATGGTGCGCTTTGGTAATGTATTGGGTTCATCTGGCTCGGTTATTCCACTGTTTAAGCGTCAAATTGCCGAAGGTGGCCCTGTTACGGTAACTGATCCTAATATTATTCGTTACTTTATGACCATTCCAGAAGCGGCGCAGTTGGTTATCCAAGCAGGCGCAATGGGTAAAGGTGGCGATGTATTCGTATTGGATATGGGCGAGCCAGTTAAAATTGCAGAGTTAGCCGCGAAGTTAATTAAGCTATCAGGTTTGGAAGTGAAAGATGCTTCAAATCCTAACGGTGATGTTGAAATACAATACACCGGTTTACGCCCAGGTGAGAAATTGTATGAAGAATTACTGATTGGCGATAATGTTGGTAAAACTAAGCATGAACGAATTATGACTGCGGATGAGATTTACTTGCCGTGGGCACAGTTAGAGCCGTTATTACAGCGTTTAGATGCTGCGTGTCATGATTTTGAGCATGAAGTGGTACGTAATATCTTATTAGAAGCACCAACAGGATTTGTGCCAACCGATGGTATTTGTGACATTGTGTGGAATATCAAACCGCGGCCGCAATTGGCTGAAGTGATACCGAATCAGCCTATCAGTGCGTAATTTTAATCTATAAAATAAATTAACGGCGGTATTGCTTTGCAGTATCGCCGTTTTTTCGTTTATATAGCATGTAATTCTCTACTTAATTATTATCGTTAATACGAGTCTTTGAAGGACTATTTTCATGAACAAAATAAAAAAAGCCGTTATCCCTGTTGCTGGTCTTGGCACTCGTATGCTTCCTGCAACCAAAGCCATTCCTAAAGAAATGTTGCCTGTGGTTGATAAGCCACTTATTCAATATATCGTTAATGAGTGCGTGAATGCGGGCATTAAAGAAATTGTGTTGGTGACCCATTCTTCTAAAAACGCCATTGAAAATCACTTTGATACTTCGTTTGAATTAGAAGCAACTTTGGAAGCACGCGTTAAGCGTCAGTTGTTAGATGAAGTACAAGCGATTTGTCCAAAAGACGTGACAATTATGCATGTGCGTCAGGGGCAAGCAAAAGGTTTAGGGCATGCGGTGCTGTGTGCTAAACCACTCGTTGGTGATGAGCCGTTTGTGGTTGTGTTACCCGATGTGATTTTAGATGAATACACTGCTGACCAACGTACAGAAAACTTAGCTGCAATGATTACCCGCTTTGAGCAAACAGGGGCTAGCCAAATTATGGTTGAGCCAGTGCCGATGAGTGATGTGTCTAAGTATGGTGTGGTTGATTGCAACGGTATTGAGCTTAAAGCGGGTGAGTCTTGTCCAATGACACGTATGGTTGAAAAGCCTGCGATTGAAGATGCACCATCAAACCTTGCCGTGGTTGGACGTTATGTTTTATCGCATAATATTTGGAATAAACTAGCGATGACACCTCCTGGTGCTGGCGATGAAATTCAGCTAACTGATGCGATTGATATGTTAATGCAAGATGAAACAGTAGAAGCATTTCATATGAGCGGTCAATCGCATGATTGTGGTGATAAGTTAGGTTATGCAAAGGCATTTGTGGAATATGCGATGCGTGACAAAGTATTAGGTGAAGCTTTTACTGCTTATATTCACTCACTGAACGCAAAGTAATCAGCTAGATAATAGCAAGCATAGAAACGAGTTATGACTGACTGCAAAGTTAAGTTATGGCTCGTTTTTTTTTGTTCGAATTTAGAGGCGAGAGTGGATCAATAGCCCAGATTGGTCATTAAGCTTAAGTATTTGATATTGGTATTTTTGTAATGAGGTTTGTGATGTATTTATGCAAAAGTTCATTGCAAATAAGAATAATAAAATTGAGATATCAAACTGGAAAAGCGGACATTAGTCCTGAAATATTGAGTTGATGTTTGATTACTATGAGCGCATACAAACACTTGAAGGTTTATATCATGACTGCACATATTAATGCTCAACCTGGTGATTTTTCTGAAACTGTGATTATGCCAGGCGATCCACTCCGCGCTAAGTTTATCGCTGAAACGTATTTAACCGATGCCAAGTTAGTCACTGATGTTCGTAATATGTTGGGTTATACCGGTTATTACAAAGGTCAGCGAGTGTCAGTAATGGGGCACGGTATGGGTATTCCCTCAATGGTGCTGTATGGCCATGAGTTGATTCATGATTTTGGGGTTAAGCGCATTATTCGTATTGGTAGTATTGGCGCAACTCAAAAAGATGTTCATATGCGCGATATTATTTTAGCGCAAGCAGCGGGTACTGACTCTCCAACCAATGCTAAGCGCAGTAGCGGTTATCAAATGGCAACCTCAGCCAGTTTTGGTTTGCTGCATAATGCTTATATGACAGCGAAAGATAAAAATATTGATGTCAAAGTGGGCAATATCTTTACTGGTGATATGTATTACGATCCTGATGAAGATTTAATTCCAGCATTAGAGCGTTTTGGGGTATTAGGGATTGATATGGAAGTGGCGGGTCTATATGGCCTTGGGCATCACTTTAATATTGAAACCCTCGCTATCCTAACTGTTTCAGATCATTGCTTAACCGGTGAAGAAACAACAGCAGAAGAACGTCAATTGTCTTTCAATAATATGATTGAGTTAGCGTTGGAAACAGCATTACAGCCTTAATCACCTCGCGATTGGCTCTTTTTTATTAAATTAAAGAGCCTTTGCTTCGCTGCTGACTCATGGAGTGGAATCAATGAATAATAAAATAACCCTTACTGCACTTAGTTTTCTTGCCAATTTTATTATGGCAGGGTTTGCAACTCAATTTGGTATGTTAATTGAACCTATAGCCACTAAGTTTGCTGCTAACGTTAACGAAGTTGCGTCTATATTTTCATTACTAAATGGTGGTGCATTAGCTGGTACGATTGCAGCGTTTTTCCTGATTGAAAAAATCGGAATTAAACGTATGACAATGGGATGTTATTCATTGATTGCCATTGCTGCTGTTATTCTTCACTTTACTAGCAGTTTAACCGTTGTGATGATGGCGATGACTGTTGTCGGCTTTTGTGGCGGTGTTGGTTTATGTATCGCTGGTACTATTGTGGTGGCAGTGTGGAAAGATAAAATTCAGAGCACAATGTTGGTGGTGCAAGACGCAACCTTTAATATTGCTGGAGTAATTTTCCCGCTGATCACCACTTATGCACTAACTCAAGGTCTATCTTGGAGCTACAGTTATTTAGCTGTGGGTATGGTGGCGGTTGCAACGGCAATTATCGCGGTATTCACCAATTTTAAAGCCTGTGAATCGACGGGTACTAATGGCGAAAAAGAACAGTCAGAATGGAATTTCGGTATTATTAGTGGTGGTATTGGTTTATTCCTTGGCATGCTTGCGCTTTATACGTTTTTAACTTGGGCTCCTATTTTTGTTAAAGATAAGTTCGGTATTCCCTTTGAAGATGCTGGTAGCATTATCACGCAATATTGGTCAGCGGCTTTAGTGGGTGCATTGGTGTCTACCGTGATTGTATCGCGGATGAAAATCCAATATTTCTTATTGAGTGTGATTTCATTAGCAATGGTGATCACTGCCGTTATCGTTACTACAGATAAGATGTCATGGTTATCTTACTTAACTTATGGCTACGGTTTTGTGTGTGCCGCGCTTTATAATGCCTTTATTGCTTACGGGGTGTCGTTTGTACGCAATGCGAGCAGTAAAAATGTGTCGTACATCTTAGTGAGTGGTAGTGCTGGCGCTATGTTTAGTCCAGCAATTAGTTCCGTATTTGAAGGTGTGGTTGGTTTACAAACGGTAATGTACGCGATTCCGGTTATTTACGCAGTTGTGTTGGTGATGTTACTACTATGCCAGCGTTACCAAGTTCGCCAAGCGATGTTATGTCGTTAATCTAACTTAACCAACATTTCTCACTAATGAAGAGTAAGGACGTAAGGTGCTTACTCTTCTGCATCTAGGTAGGCTTTTAGCTTACTCATATCAACAATTTCTAATTTTTTCTTTTGTTTAATAATTAATCCTAAGGTAATTAATTGCTGTACTGAACGGCGATATACTCTATCTGATGTACCAAAGCGTTCGGCTTCTAAGTAGCCTTTAGTAAAGCCATCTACTGGCTGATCATGCAGATGCTGGTGATAAAGATCGTAGGCAATATTATAGGCAATCGGGTAGAGCAAGCGTCGAGTTAGAATTTCAACAGTATCTTGATAATCAATAGCTATCGCGCTGGCAAAAAATAACGCTAATTGTGGGTCTTGATTGAGCGCATGTTGGAGCTTATCACGATTAATTATCCATACTTCAAGCGCTTCGGATGCGATAATATCCATCTGGCAACGGTAATTAGAAAAGAACTCCATTTCACCAAAAATTTGGTGATCGCAATAAATCGATCCTAATTGAAAGTTACGTCCACTGCGGGTGCTATATTTCAATGCAATCCGACCTTGTTTAACTAAGATTAGTGATCCCAGCTGTTGTCCTTGTTGCATGACTAATTGTCCTTCATCGACGAATTTTTTTTCGCTAATACAGGCTAATACTATTTTTTCTATCTTGGCATATTCATCTACCCAAGATTGTTGAAAACGGCCTTTTTGTAGTGGCTTAAGTTGCATATAAAATACTCATTATTTATTTCCATGAATAATACTGTAATGATTTGGCTTGAGCTATCTCGAAGTTAAGTCATCTTCATTATCCTGAAGTGGATATCTTCGTCATCCCGAAAGTGAGTATCCCTGTTATCTCGGAAGTGAACATCCCCGTCATCCCGGAAGTGAGGGACGAACTATCTGGGATCTACTTAATACACATTTGGGCTTAAGAAATACCCGTGAAAATACGCTACGTGGAAATACGTTAAAAGTTTTTAGTGAAGACACTTACTCTACAACGCGTGAACGGTAGATTCCCTATATCGCTCGTCCCTCGCTGTAGGGAATGACGGGGAGTCGCTCGCATTTGTTATAGAGAGTGATATGAGGTTGCCATATTTGATGTAGTGAATGTGTGTTTGAATATAAAAGGGTTGTGAAAATCATAGATTAAAGTATTCCACAATTGACTCAATAGTTAGCAGTAAAATGCTTTATATAAGAATAACTTGTACTATATCATTTAATTTGTCGTCATATCTTTGGCGCTTATGTTTTTTATCACAAATATACCTCAAATGTATTCTTTTTATAGATTGAGAACGATGCTCTGCATATAATTATCAATAGAGCTAGATACTGCTCAACATATTTATATATTTAAGAGTGAAATAATATGCAACTGTTTAAGAAATTTAAGGCGTGGCTAAGCAAACTTGATGAGTATGATAAGCAAGCAAAGCAAATGCGTCGTGAAGATCGTCTTGGTGAATATGATTACAGTACCGAGTCTATAAAAACAAAAAAATAGTCGCTATGCCACAATATGTAATTTAGATAATGAAATAATAGCAACGGTACTACTCGAATATATAATTAGAATGAAGCTGCAATACATATCTTAATTGAATGGTTGCGGCTTTTTTATAGTTGTTATTTAAATAGCATTACTAAAAGTATTTTGTATTGTATATTTAGCTATCATATATAAGCTTGTTGTTATTTGTCTTGTTGATAATATTTGTATTTTTAATGTATTTGTGTTGATTGTATATCGCTATCTCTTGTATGAGTTAAAATATTGTAATGTGTTGAATAGTAGGGTTTTGTTTTTTATTTTGAATTGTATTTATTATTTATTATGATTAATTTATCTTAAATGTTCTGCTTTCTTTTATTTTGAGTGTTTATTCCTTTAGCAATTAATTGCTGTGTAATATTGTGGCTGTAGTTTCCGTTAGTAAGTTAATTGTAAGGTTATCATTTAAATGAATATCTTTGCTTTAATTGATAACGAACTATTCTTTAAATTACAGGTACGTATTTAATTATGGAATATTCATATATCTTTGTTTTTGTGCTGTCATTTGTAAGCTTATTCATTATGCGTAAGGTTGCAAAAAAAGTTGGTTTAGTCGATAAGCCCAATGCACGTAAACACCATCAAGGCGTTATACCTTTAGTGGGTGGGATTGCAGTCTTTATTGCTTTTGCTATTGCCGCGTTATTGTTTTTACCTGTTAATGTCACTATTTTACTTTATCTCGGCTGTGGATTAATTTTATTGGCGGTGGGGGTAATTGATGATTACCTTGATATTAGCTTTAAGATACGGTTAGTGGTACAAGCAGGGATTGCATTGGCTATCATCAGTGTCGGCGGCCATTCATTAGATAATCTTGGTTACTTAATGGGCAGTGAAACCTTACAGTTATCGCCATTTATTGGTGGCATTGTTACTGTGGTTGCGTTTATTGGGGCAATCAATGCCTTTAATATGGTTGACGGTATTGATGGATTACTGGGGGGATTAGCTTCAGTAACGTTCACAGCAATGGGCTATGTATTTTATACTAATGACAATTCAGATTTAGCTCTGTTTTGTGGTTTATTAGTCGCAGCTATGTTGCCGTATATTATGCTTAATCTAGGATTACCTTTTGGACGTCGGTTTAAAGTCTTTATGGGTGATGCGGGCAGTGTATTTATTGGCTTTACCGTGGTGTGGTTACTCGTTCGTGGTACTCAAGAAGCGGATGTGGTTGCATTTCAACCGGTGACAGCACTGTGGCTGATTGCTATTCCATTAATGGATATGGCGACGATTATGATTCGCCGCGTACGCAAAGGCCAATCACCGTTTAAGCCCGATCGCGAGCACTTACACCATATTTGTCAACGAATTGGTTTATCTTCACGAATGACGTTAGTGGTGATTTGTGTCTTGGCTATCTGTTGTGCGGCGATTGGTATTTGGTGTGAAAGACTTGGGGTGAAAGAATCAACCATGTTTATCGCTTTCTTAGTGATGTTTGGTGGTTACTTTATGATGATCAACCATATTTGGCGTATTACTGCCGTCGTTAAACGTTTGTTCGGTATACCAACAGTACACGAAGCGTGAATATAGAGTTATCAAGGGCTAAAGTGTGAAAATATTGGTGACAGGTGGCGCTGGTTTTATTGGCTCTGCCGTTATTCGACATATTATTAATAATACTCAAGATAGTATTATTAATGTAGATAAATTAACTTATGCTGGTAATTTATCGTCATTGGATTCTATTGCATTAAATTCACGTTATGCCTTTGAGTTGGTTGATATTTGTGATCGCGGTGAGTTAGATCGTATTTTTTCTGATTATCAACCAGATGTTGTAATGCACTTGGCAGCAGAAAGTCATGTTGATCGCTCTATTGCTGGACCAGCAGAATTTATAACAACTAATATTATAGGTACTTACACATTGCTGGAGGCTGCTCGTGATTACTGGCAGTCTTTATCTTATCAAGATCAGCAATCCTTTGTATTTCACCATATATCAACCGATGAGGTTTATGGTGACTTAGCGGATCAGGATTTATTATTTAATGAAAATACCGCTTATGATCCCTCTAGCCCATATTCGGCATCGAAAGCTTCAAGTGATCATTTAGTTCGAGCATGGTCTCGTACTTATGGTTTACCTGTTATCGTGACAAATTGTTCTAATAATTATGGCCCATATCATCATCCTGAAAAACTAATCCCTCGAATAATATTGAATGCTCTTGCGGGTAAGCCGTTACCGGTTTTTGGTAATGGCTTACAGGTGCGTGATTGGTTATATGTTGATGATCATGCACGCGCTTTATATTGTGTTTTAATGCAAGGGCAGATTGCTGAAACGTATAATATTGGTGGCTATAATGAAAAAACCAATATTGATGTTATTCAAGCAATATGTCTGTTACTTGAAGAGTTTGTACCTAATAAACCTCAAAACGTTAGCCATTATTGCGATTTAATTACTTATGTGGCGGATAGGCCTGGACATGATATTCGTTACGCGATTGATGCTTCCAAAATTACGCGTGAACTCGGTTGGTATCCTGCTGAAACCTTTGAATCGGGGTTACGTAAAACCGTATTATGGTACTTAAATAACACATGCTGGTGGCAGCAGGTTTTGACGGATTCATCTTGTCAGTGATGTAAATAAAAACTAAATTCTAAGCTATTTTGATCTACGTTAGTTTGAGTATCGAGAATTTGAGTATCGAGAAAAAGTATTCATTGGGCTGGATGCTTTATCTGCTCTTCCTCGAAATCTTGTCCTTTATTTTCCTCCCTGCACCCATGCTAAAATCCCTTGCACATGATAATCAATGATCTTTTGACGGCCTTGGGGTTGCATTAAAATCAAGCAACATTCGATTTCATTATCCATAAAAAAGTTTTCGGTTAATACTGCTGCCATTTTGGTTTTACGAAGTATATAAAAGTCGCATTCTTTATCGCTGTCGCCATCACTATAATCACTGCGCAGAGGTTTATTGGGAAATTCGTGCCTAAAAGCGCGAGTGAGATGATCAGCAACAATGTCACTGTGAGTTTGACCACGACTAGTATAAATTTCAAAGCCGCTACCCCCGCCAGCATTTGCATGTACTGAAATTAATACACAGCGATGATTGGGATATTGAGACGCTAAATGATTAGCGCGATTGACGCGGGTTTGAAGGCTTATATCTTCTCTTTCAGGTACGATAATTTTATTTTCAATCCCATGTAGAGTTAATACTTGGCTGATTCCTTGCGTAATTGCACGATTAAATTCCCCTTCAAACAATTGGCTACCATTGGACCATATTGGTGAACGCTTGCCGGGGGTTTGGTAGATATTATTAATAATACCGCCATGGCCTGGATCTAATAAAATTAATGGTTTCATAGCGTCACCTTTGGAATGCCATATTTAGCGATAACATGGCTCCATAAGTAACCGTAAGATTTATGTGAATTACCGGGATAATCGTTAGTGATATAACAATCTTTGGGTTTTATTTGATGGCGATTAGCAAGGTAATCATCACTTAAATCATGATCGATACACACGATATCACGCTTATCGCTGACATTGATCCATTGCTCGGTAACACAATCAGGAGTCGCTAATTTTTTAACGCTTGGCTGTTGGGTTATCTTCGGTAAAAAACCTTTAACGCTAGTAAGGCCAAGAGGAGATCCAAACGTAAACCAAGTACTAATTTGTGGTGGCGTAGTTTGGCGACTAAGTTGGTGCAGAACGTTATAAGCGATCACTGTTCCCATTGAGTGACTAAGTAAAATAATTGGTCGATGCTGATATTGATTAAGGAGTTTTACTAATGGTTGTTCGACGGCGTGTTGATAGTTTGCATCATGAAAATAGTGATGAATATCGGGTAGTAGTGATTTTAGAAATGGCTTAGCAATAAAAGAGAATACGCTTAATTTATCCTCTATCCATTCTGCGATTTTAGTTCCCCAACGAGGCGCGCTGGTGGAGAGTAATAGCGGCTGATGATGTTGAGGCGGTAATTGTTTAACTGAGTAAATATGTCGAATAGCGGTTTTTGTCGCTGCTGACAGGACTAATGGTTGTTGATAAAAATGATCAGCATAATAGGCCATCTTAAAATCAATTTGCGGATGTAATTGCGACTGGTTGTAGCATTGTAAGCCGTGTTTCAGTGCTTGCTGCCACTGGGCACTCAAGGTGGTGGTTGGAAGTTTATTGCCTCTGCCATGAATCGCAATAATGATTGGATACATAATGGGTAAGCTCTCTGATAGATTATTAGAGTGCTATTAAATTTATTATGTGTGTGGTTGTATATTTAAAGGTGTTTTTTTGTGATCCATTAAGAATTCCTTAGTGGTCGTTACATTACATTAAGTTCGTAAAAGCGAATGTTTACTCGTTCTACCTGTTAATATTTCTAACAATATTAGTGCGCTGTCATTATAGGTGGCTTATTCATTATTAGCAGAGGAGATAGCAGTGAATATTGTTCATCACGGCGCAAAAACAGGAGTAACGGGATCATGTCACGAGCTTATTGTCGGTAAAAATAGCTTATTAATTGATTGTGGTTTATTTCAGGGAAAAGAAACGCGTGAGACATTAGATATTGAATTTGATATTAACAATATTGCTGCATTATTACTGACTCACAGCCATATCGACCATATTGGACGGTTGCCGTGGCTACTTGCCGCGGGTTTTTCGGGGCCTATTTATGCCACTGAAGCAACTGCTGCGTTGGTACCGTTAATGTTGGAAGATGGACTTAAAATTCAGTTAGGATTAAATAGCGAACAATGTCAAAAAGCATTGGCATTAATTCATCAGCGAATTCGCCCTGTGCCTTATGATTGTTGGGCTCAAATTGTATTGCCAACGGGGGAGTTAATTAAAATTCGCTTTCGACCCGCAGGGCATATTCTGGGTTCAGCCTATATTGAAATTCAATTGCCAACGAATGAAATTGTGGTTTTTAGTGGCGATCTTGGGCCTAAAGATACGCCATTATTAACTGATCCTATCGCCCCTACAACGGCCCATACTTTGGTTATCGAGAGTACTTACGGCGATAAACCACAGCATCAATTTAAGCAGCGCCAGCAAGTATTAAAGCAAATTATTGAGCGTTCTTTACAAGATGGCGGCGCAATTGTTATTCCGGCCTTTAGCGTTGGTCGAACCCAAGAATTACTGTTTGATCTTGAAAATATTATCTCAGAAGCTGATGTTGATCCTGATGAAGCGAGCAAGCGGATTTGGCAAAGTTTACCAGTGATACTTGATTCGCCATTGGCACAAAAGGTGACTGAGCAATATCGTTATTTTCATGAACTATGGGCAAAAGAAGCTAAGCAGCGGCGTTATATGGGACGTCATCCATTAGCATTTGATCAATGTATTACTATTGATAATCATGCTGATCATCTTGAATTGGTTAATCGGCTTCAACACTCAGGTGAGCCTGCAATTATTGTTGCAGCCAGTGGTATGTGCTCCGGTGGACGAGTCGTTAATTATTTAAAAGCGTTATTAGCCGATAAACGTACTGACGTGATTTTTGCTGGTTATCAGGCTCAAGGTACTACTGGACGGGCATTAGTTGATGGTGAAAAGGTGATTAAAATTGATGATCAAGTCATTGATGTCGCGGCGCAGATCCATCAATTATCAGGTTATTCAGCTCATGCCGCACAGCAAGATTTAGTCAGTTTTGTGGCTGATATTGAGCAAGGCCCACAAGTAATTAAAGTGGTTCATGGTGATCTGAAAGCGCAAACAGCATTAGCTATTGAATTACAAAAAGTGAAGCCAGAGGCTGAGATTATAGTCGCGGCGAGTGAGTAAGGGCGAGTCTCGAGATTGAGAGGTTACGAGTAGCGAGGGGGAGAAAAAGATAGGGAAGAACGGGGGAATTGCGAGTCTCGAAACTAAATCTCTCGAAACTCGCCATCTTTAACTCTTATTTTCCTCGTCTCAGCTTTTTCCTCGCCCCTCGAAACCTTATGACTTCAGCTCTTTGCCGCGCACTAATTTCCTTACCCACATCCGTCCGGGGTGGAGGGCATCAAGTACTGTGTGTGGCAGTGGTAGCGGATCGCCACAAATTTGTGAAGCCAGTAATTCGCCTAATAGTGGCGCTGAACTTAATCCGCGTGAGCCTAAGCCGACAATGGCAAATAAGTTTTTATAGACTGGCACATTTTGAGCATAAAGCTGATTATCTTTTAGATCCTGATACTGCTTAATTAACTCATCATAGCGACAGACATTACCGACAAAGGGTAAATGATCACGGCTAGCACAACGGACACCGACACGAGCACGTTGTTGGGGATCAAACTCGTCAACATCAATCGCATCTATCCATGAGGCAGTGGCTGGGACGCTATCAAGTAAACGTTGTTTATTTTGTTGTTGATCCGCCTCATTGTAATCAAGATCGCAATTACGACGAGCATAACTGGCGCCTACACAATGGCTCTTGGTATGAATGTTGGCAGGGGTTAGATAACCGTCATAACATAACACTGTTTCAAGTTCTGCTAATGTATCATTGGTTGGTACATGGCTTACTTGACCCCGTACGGAAGAGGTTGGGATTGGTGCTGTTTGTGGATAATGATTAAAGCGATGACCACTGGCAACGACAACGGTAGTGTGATTTACCGTGGTGCCGTCAGCGAAGGTTAATTGCCATTGGTCGCTGTTATCATTCGATTTAATTTGTTCAAGTTCAGTGACGTCACTATTGAGGTGTAAGCTGAGCTTGCCTGTGTTAACGGCTGATTCTATTAATGCTTGAGTTAACTGTTGTGGGCATAGCCAACCACCAAGTGGGTAGTTAATGCTACGACAATCGGTTTCAACACCTGTTATTGCACGCGTTTGTTCGATATCTAATGCGCGAACCAGTTCTTCAGGAAAACCACCGCTTAGTATGCAATCTAGCTTCTTAGTTTGACGACCGAGCTTTTTATCATTGGTTGCAAGTGCGAGTTGTTTTTCGGCTTCGGTAAGGTTTTTACCATTTTCATCCCATGCTAATTGGGTAACGCCACACCAATCATGATCGAACTGGCATTGTTGTGCAGCTTGTTCGACAAATTGGCGTGCATAAATAAAGCCTGGGCCGAAAAAGCGTGATAGTGGATCATGTTTACCATTAAGCAGTGGATATACCGCTCCTTGACGATTACCTGATGCTCCTTGTGCTAATTCGCTATCAGCACAATATAAGCTTACCGATTGACCACGACGGATCAGCGCAAGTGCGGTAGTGGCTGAAGCGACACCGCCGCCAATAATTGCAATATCGCTTTGCTGTGTTTGCTGTGGGCTACGTGCAAACCATGGTTTAAAATTAGCTTGCGGGTGGCGATTGGTTATTGTGCCTACGGTCATATGACGTTTGACACCAAATCCTTTGGCTTTTTTGATATCAAAGCCGGCATCACTTAAGCCTCGGCGTACAAATCCAGCAGCAGTAAATGTGGCAATACTACACTCTGGTCGTGCCATGTTAGCCATGCCATTAAACAGGTCCTGACTCCACATTTCGGGATTCTTTTTAGGTGCAAAACCATCTAAAAACCATGCATCAACAATACCGTTATTGCCTACCCATACCTGAGGCATACACTCGTGAATATCGCCAAACCATAAATCAAGAGTGATCATGCCATCTTCAAGCACAATACGGTGACAATCAGCAACAGCAGGCGGATAATGTGCGTGCAGCTGTTCTGTGAGTTCAGCCAGTTCAGGCCAAGCGAGATGGGCTTTGATGAGATCTGGTTTGGTCAGCGGATATTTTTCAAAGCTAATATAGTGTAATTCTTTGGTCGCAGCATGCGGGTGTTGTTCGCGGAAAGCTTTAAACGTTTGCCATAGTGTTAGAAAGTTAAGTCCGGTGCCAAAACCGGTTTCGGCAACGACAAATCGACGTCGATTAAAGTCATGCCAGCGCTCAGGCAGACCATTTTGTTTGATGAACACATAATGTGTTTCTTCCAGTCCATTGTCATTTGAGAAGTAAATATCATTAAAGTCATGGGATAATGGGCAGCCGACGTTGTTCCAATCAAGGACGGCATTTTCAATCCGTGGAGTAGACTTTACGGGAGTTGGACGAGACAAAACGAACCTCTTGCTTAGCTGCTGAGCATTTTGCCACCACTTTATGCATGATAATGCATCAATTGTGAGCTTTAAATGCGATTGTATGGTGATTTTTACTCGATTGTACCTGAAATACAGGAAAGCTGACCACTTTTCAGGAACAAAGCCGTTATAGTTCTCGTACTAAATAATCGTTAACTTTTTTGTTTTTTTCTTAATAAAAAGGTTAGATTAAGCACTAATGTCGGCCCAAACATCTTTAATATCGCGTGTTTTCGTTCGCTATAGCAAACGAAGAGTGGATGTGAGCGCAGATTTTAAAGCCGTTTGGGACGTATTCTAGTCATTGAAATAGAGCCTTGGTTGTTCTATAAAATGGGTAGGTATTTCCATTAATATCAGTAGGAATTCATCATGAAACGAGCCGTAATTACAGGCATGGGTATTGTATCTAGTATCGGTAACAACGTTGCTGAAGTATTAGAATCCCTAAAAACAGGTAAATCAGGTATCAATTACTCTGAGCAATTCGCAGAAATGAAATTGCGTTCAAATGTTTGGGGCGATCTAAAAATCAATCCTTCTGAGCATATTGATCGTAAGAAAATGCGTTTCATGGGTGATGCTGCTGCGTTTGCTTATCTATCAATGGAGCAAGCGGTTGCCGATTCTGGTCTAGCAGAAGACCAAGTATCAAATGAGCGTACTGGTTTAGTTGCTGGTTCTGGTGGTGCGTCATCATATAACCAATATCATGCAGTCGATACATTGCGTGAAAAAGGCGTTAAGCGTGTTGGTCCTTACATGGTACCGCGTACTATGTCTTCAACAGTTTCTGCATGTTTAGCAACACCATTTAAAATTCGCGGTGTTAACTACACCATGAGTTCTGCATGTGCGACTTCAGCACACTGTATCGGTCACGCAGTTGAGCTTATTCAACTAGGCAAGCAAGATGTTGTTTTTGCTGGTGGCGGTGAAGAACTTGATTGGTCACTAACCATGATGTTTGATGCTATGGGTGCATTGTCTACTAAGTACAATGATGATCCATCAAAAGCATCACGTACATATGATGCTAACCGTGACGGTTTCGTTATCTCTGGTGGCGGCGGCATGGTTGTTGTTGAAGAACTTGAGCATGCATTAGCACGTGGCGCAAAAATTTACGGTGAGATCGTAGGTTATGGCGCAACATCTGACGGCTACGACATGGTAGCACCATCAGGTGAAGGCGCTGTGCGTTGTATGAAGATGGCAATGAAAGATCTTGATGGTCCAGTTGACTACATCAACACCCACGGCACATCGACACCTGTAGGTGATGTGAAAGAGCTTGGTGCTATTCAAGAACTATTTAGCGAAAACTGCCCAGCAATTTCTGCAACTAAAGCGATGACAGGTCACGCTCTAGGTGCAGCTGGTGTTCACGAAGCTATCTACTCAACACTAATGCTAGAGCACGGTTTTGTTGCGCCAAGTATCAACATTGATAACCTTGATGAAGCAGCTAAAGGCCTTGATATCGTGACTGAGAAGCGTGATGTTGAACTTAAGACTGTTATGTCTAACAGCTTTGGTTTCGGTGGCACTAACGCAACGCTAGTGATTAAGAAATACGAAGCGTAATTGAGGAAGAGCAGGGGCGAGGTTTCGAGTAACGAGATTTCGCGCCTGAAAGTCCACTGCGTAATAGAAAGCGATAGGTGAGAGCCTATCGCTTTTTTGTAGCTAACCCCCGTCATTCCCTACAGCGAGGGACGAGCGAGATAGGGAATCTATTATCCGCGCGTTGTAGATCTAATAATTTCACTGGTGTCTTTAGGGCTCAAGCATGTGGTGAGTAGATCACGGATAGCTCGTACCTCACTTCCGAGATGACGGGTATTGGACTTAGGAGTATCAAGTCTCGCCACTCGCCATTCCCTATATCCCCTAAGAAAAAAACGTACCGTAAATGACAGAAGTGATGGCTGCAATACCACATATAGCTGTGAAGATCCGTGCTATTGGTGATGTTTTGTATTTCGCCATTGCTGGAACAAATTGCATTGCGAATACTGGTAATAAGAATAAAATTGCAGCAATCATTGGTGAGCCGATACTTTCAATCATGTCTAGAATACTTGGGTTAATAATAGCGACAATCCAAGTGACGATAACGATGAAAGCAAGTGAAAATTTTTCGATGGTTTTAACTGGCATTTTAGAGCGAGATTTTATTAAACCAGTAAGACCTTCATGAGCGCCTAAAAAGTGGCCAAAGTAGCTTGACATGATCGCAGCTAAAGCAATTAGTGGCCCTAAGTATGAAATGATCGGTGAGGCTTTGATGTTAGCTAAGTACGATAAAACTGAAATATTTTCTGATTTTGCTGTGCTTAATTGTTCTGGTGTCATCGATAATACTACCGAGAATACAAAGAACATCACAAACACCATTAGCATCATCGCGGCACCGCCAGTGATCATATCGGTTTTATTCATTGCCTCGTCACCATAGACACGACGCTGCTCTTTAGAAAATTGACTGATAATTGGACTGTGGTTAAACGAAAACACAATGATTGGAATAGCTAACCAAACAATGAGAGGCATTGATGACCAATCAGTATTAGTATGGATCATTGACATATTCCAGTCTGGAATTAGGTAGATGGAAAGTACTAATAGAATAATAACCAAGGGGTAAACTAGCACTGATGTTACTTTTAACATTAGTTCTTTACCAAAGATAACACTGGCGGTCATTAACCCAATCAGGATGCCGGATAGTAACCACCGTGGAATTGATTCCATCCCCAATTGGTGGATCATAAAGGAATCGACCGTATTGGTAATACCTACACCGTAAATTAAAACAATCGGGAAAATAGCAAAGAAATAAGCAACAGTGATTATGTTCGTTCCTGTTTTTCCAAAGTGCTCTGCAACAGCATCTGTGATATCTGCATCTTTTTTTGATGAAGAAAGGACAAAGCGTGCCAAACTTTTATGTGCAAACCATGTCATTGGAAAGGCAATCAATGCCAAAATAACCAATGGCCAAAAGCCACCTGCGCCAGCTGTTATGGGTAGAAAAAGAATACCAGCACCCACGGCGGTACCAAATAATGATAGCGCCCATGTGAAATCTTTATAGGCCCATCTGGTCTTTTTTGTATTCACTGCAATCGCTGTCTTTTGCATATAAAAATGTCCATCGAGTAAAAACTGAGGTAGGCACACTAGCTCCAACAATCAGAGAAAAACAGGATATAGCTCTATTTGTGTAACTAAATATATTGATAAAGTGAATAAATAAGAGGTTTATCACATATGTGTGGCATTAAATAGTTACTAGTTGAAGCGTTATTTTGTAATTTCCACAACGAATACACGACCCAGTTATTCCCTACAGTGAGGTTACGAACGAGATAGTGAATCTATTATCCGCGGGTTGTAGAGCTAATAATTCCACTGATATCTTTTGTACTCTATCAGGTGGTGAGTAGATCCCGGATAGTTCGTGTCTCACTTCCGGGATGACGAGGATAGTTTTACTTTCGAGAGAACGAAGATAGCCTTGTTTTTGTGAATGGTGAGTTAAATCCTCCTTACTACTCTCTTGTATTGTTCTCCTATATAATATTTATCAGCACGATCCTTTATTTTTTATTCTCTCTACAGGACGTATATGAAAATTCTTATCGATGAAAACATGCCTTACGCGCAACAATTATTTAGCCAACTCGGTGAGGTAATTGCTAAGCCTGGGCGAACATTGACTGCTGATGATTTAGTAGATATTGATGCTTTGATGATTCGCTCGGTAACTAAAGTGAATGCAGAATTATTGACGAAAGCGAATAAATTAAAATTTGTTGGTACTGCCACTGCGGGTCAAGATCATGTTGATCAACCATTGTTAAGTGAGCGCGGAATCACTTTTACCTCAGCTCCTGGATGTAATAAGGTCGGTGTTGCTGAGTATGTATTAAGTAGTTTAATGGTGTTAGGGCAGCTTCACGATTTTTCTATCTTTGATCGTACTGTGGGGATCATTGGTGCTGGTAATGTGGGTACTTATTTAGCTAAATGCCTTGATGCGTTAGGGATCCGTTATTTGCTCAACGATCCCTTAAAACAAGCTGAAGGTGATACCCGTGAGTTTCATTCTCTTGAAACCTTATTGGCAGAATGTGATGTGATCAGCGCGCATACGCCAATTACACGTACGGGTGATTACCCAACTCACCATTTAATTGATGCCGATTTTATCGCAGCAATGCAGCCTAATGCGATTTTAATTAATGCTGCCCGTGGCCCTGTGGTCGATAATCAAGCGTTAAAACAGGCACTACAAGCAGCTGCTAATGGCTCAGGTAAAGCGTTAACTGCAGTATTAGATGTGTTTGAACAAGAGCCAGTGGTTGATCTAGCGTTATTGCCGTTGTTAGCTTTTGCGACGCCGCATATTGCAGGTTACGGTCTCGAAGGTAAAGCGCGCGGTACAACGATGGTATTTAACCGTTATTGCCAATTCTTGAATAATGATCAGCAAGTACAGGCAAGTGATTTATTACCCATCGCGCCGATTCCATTAGTACAATTAAGCCAGCAATGGGATGAAGCGAGCTTATTTAGTCTGACGCAGTTGATTTATGATGTTCGCAAAGATGATGCTATTTTCCGCCGTAAAATGTTAGTCGCTGGTGACGATAACAGCAAAATGGCGACCGCTTTTGATCTAATGCGTAAAAATTACTGGGATCGACGTGAATATAGTGCGATTACAGTAGCGGCGAAGGCCGAGTTTGCGGTAGAGTCGCTGGCTAAATTAGGTTTTACAGTAGTAGAGGTTACACAATGACTCAGGAATATGATATCGCAATACTCGGCGCAACAGGCGCAGTGGGCGAAGCCATGGTTGAAGTACTAGAAGCTCGCAATTTTCCTGTTCGCAATCTTTACTTGTTAGCAAGTGATCGTAGCGCAGGAAAAGCGTTACGTTTTAAAGGTAAATCAACGCGCGTTCGTGATGTTGAAGATTTCGATTGGAGCCAAGTGCAAATTGCTTTGTTCTCTGCTGGTGCTGAAGCATCACGCCATTGGGCGCCAATTGCTACCGAGCAGGGTGTGGTGGTTATCGATAATACTTCTGAATTCCGTTACGAATATGATGTGCCGTTGGTTATTCCTGAAGTGAACCCAGAAGCGATTGCGGATTACCGTAACCGTAACATTATCGCCAATCCTAACTGCTCAACGATTCAAATGTTAGTTGCACTTAAGCCGATTCAAGATGCCTACGGTATTGATCGCATTAATGTGGCAACTTACCAGTCAGTATCAGGTTCAGGCCGTAAAGGTATTGATGAGTTAGCTGGACAGACAGCAAAACTGCTTAATGGTCTACCGATTGAGAAAAAAGCTTACGATAAGCAGATTGCATTTAACTGTATTCCGCAGATTGATGAGTTTATGGATAACGGCTACACCAAAGAAGAAATGAAAATGGTGTGGGAAACACAGAAGATTTTGGGCGATTCAACTATTCGTGTGAATCCAACCTGTGTTCGTGTGTCATCATTCTTTGGTCATGGCGAAGCGGTGCATGTTGAAACGCATCAACCGATTGTATTAGAAGATGTGATCAACTTGCTTGAAAACACTGATGGTCTTGAAGTGTTCCCTGGTAATGAATATCCAACTCAAGTTACTGATGCAGTGGGTAAAGATCATGTAATGATTGGTCGTATCCGTGAGGATATTAGTCATCCATGTGGGCTTAACATGTGGATTGTTGCTGATAACGTTCGTAAAGGCGCAGCAACTAACAGTATTCAAATTGCGGAAAAATTGATTGCAGATTATTTGTAATCAACCTTATTTAAAGTAAGGATTAGATCGCGCTATTAGTGTCTAGTGGCACAATAGTACGAGTAAACTTGCTAACAAAATAACAAAGCGATGGGTGAAAGCCTGTCGCTTTTTTATTTCGTTAGCGACTAGCTTTTCTTTTGCTGATAACTTGACATAATATGCTGCTTATTGTGATTGAATATAACCATTCAAGCTTTGCTTATATTAGTCGTTATAACAAAGAAGTTATTATTTCGAAATTGTTGCGATGCGACGATTTCGGGCAATTTTATCTCTGCCAAAGAGGAATGTAGGCAGTGTCTGACATCCCAAAAATACTAAAACGTATGGTACTTCCGGTGGCTTTCGTTACTATTTCTTCCTACTTACCGGTAGTGCATGCAAATACTATACGTATCGTCGGCCCAGCGAATGAAGACAGCTCGTACGTGACGCTTAATCGAGAGCCAGCCACGAGCCAGTTGAACGTACCTACAAAACAGTTTTCGACATCATCATTGATGGCACGTAGCTATGGCCCGACGTATGAAAGCGAAACGTTGTGGGCTATTGCGTCTCGTCATTTACCCAATAAAAATGTGTCTATTTTTAAAGTCATAGGTGCTATTTATAATCTCAACCATGATGCCTTTGAAAATAATAATATTCACTCACTATTGCCTGGAAGTTATTTAAAACTGCCGACAATGGATCAAATTGAGCAGCAACGTATTAGCGCTGTTAGTCGAAAATTAGCGGCTGATCAATTACGTGCTCCTTATGCGACTGAATTAGAAAAACGACGGTTGGCTGAGCAACAGGCAACAACGGCTGCTGCTCCGATAGAGGCAAAAAAAACCTCGCCACAGCCAACAGCAACAGAATCATCACCAGCGACTAAAAACACACCAGCGGCTGATGTCGCGCCTACAGAAACATCAAATACTGATGTTGCAGCGACTATTGAGCCTGCAACGGCACCAACAGCAGTAGCGGCGGCAGTAAAAAAAGCGCTATCAGCAGAGGTGGTTGATGGTGATAACAATACAATTATTCCAGCGAAACCAGTACAGCCACAGGTTGATGTTACTCATGTAAAGATGAATGCATTGGTAGAAAGTAACCATGCTTTACGGTTACGGTTATCTGAGATGCAGCAAGATATGGCTGCATTGAAAAATCAAGTCACTGAAAGTGATAGCATTCGTCAACAAATGGTGTCGTTTTTAGAACAACAAAAGCAAGTTGCAGACCCTGTTCCTGAAACATGGTTGGAACGTCTAACCAATAATCCGTGGGCATTAGCTGCGGCAGGTATTATTCCTGGTGGTTTAATTGCCGCATTATTAGCACTACTACTGTTCCGCCGTAAGAAAAATGATCCTGAACCACAATCGTTACCAGCTCCTGTGGCTGATGATGATAATAATGTCACTGTTACGCCGCCAGTTGACTTGGTGGGTAGTGAACATGATGACGATCTTGATGATTTATTTGCAGACGATGATTTGTTTGCGGATATAGATCAGCTTAAATCGACAGATAAAAATCAAGACCCAAAGCTTAACTCTGCCGTTGAAGAAGATAAATCACCACAGAGTAATGAGCATAATGCGTTAGTGACATTGTCTGATACTGATTTTGATGATAGCAGCTTTGATAATAGTCTTAGCACTATTTCGGTCACTCACGATGATGCTATCGGTCTTGAGGACATGGAGCGTGCGTTAGATGAGCTTGACACAAAAGCTGAGCCAAGTGCTGATGAAGCATTAGCGGCGTTGTGGGAAAAATCTCTTAGCGAAGAAGATAAAGCTAATTTTGACTTGTCTGAATATGATGAAGCGACTCCTTCAGCAACAGCAACAACAGAAAATGACAAAGATGCTGAAACACAGTTATCTGACCAAGCGCTATTAGATGAGATCCTACAACAAGCTCAAGCATCAACCTCAGAGACTTCTGATCAGGAAAAGGTTACTGAGCCGACGTTAGAGGATAGCAACGTAAACTCTCAAGATGAACTTGATGAATTGTTTTCTCAGTTTAATCATGACTTACCTGAGATAACGCCTGCGACGACTCAAACAGATACGAATGATGATGAATCATTATTTGCTGAAGATAGTACTGAATTATTAGATGATTTAGTCGCAGATGATGCCGATAACGCATTGGGTAGCGAGATTGAATTAGCTGAAAATAGTACTGATTTATTAGATGAATTGCTTGCGGATGAAAATGATAATTTAGCAACAACCTCTGATATTAAGCTGGACGAAAATAGTACTGCGTTATTGGATGAGCTAATGGCTGATGATCAGGCACCGACAACCTTTAGTGTTGATGACCTGCCTGAGTTTGATGAGCAAGCAGCATTTGATCATTATGACGATGAAATGTCAGCTCTACCAGCAGCGGATGCGGTCCATGATAAGCCTTTAAGCCTTGATGATTTGCCTGAGTTTGATGAAAATTCAGCATTGGATGATCCGCAAGCATCACCCTTAGAACAGATGGATGAGCGTTCAGAAATTGATGAGCAAGTTGCGATTGATAATGTTACTCGTCAATTACAACAAGCGGCCCAAGCAGCAGAGCAACGTCAGCCAGCAGCGGTTGATAATGCGAGTGCCAATGTTGAGCCTGATTACTCGCCGTTTGATACAGCGCGTCATTTAGAATATGCGTTTGATAATATTGATGTCAGAGCTTTACCTGAGTTTGATGAAGATGAAGCTTTATTTGCATCATTTGAAGAGCAGCATGAGTTAGAGCAATACGCCATTGAACAAGGTCTTAAACCGCAACCATCGTCTCCGGGTATTACCACGGTTGATCGTTCCCCAGAAGCTGAGCAAGATCGGGTTGATTCTGCGGGCTTAGATATGGATGCATTACTGTTTGATGACTCACAACCAACAACAGTAACGCCTCAACGTGGTCTTAATAATGATGAGCGTGAGCAGTTATTAGCTTCAACAGCCGATGATAGTTCTATTGCTGATAACGAAGATGTATTAGCAGAAGATGAAGCGGCGGTATGGCGAGGAGTCGTTGCAGAGCCTGAACTTGAGCAGGAAGATTGGTCTAAACAACCGGATCTTGCACAAGCTGATGTTAAAGCGGCAACGACGACATCATCGACTTACATTAGTATCGATGAGTTATTAGCCGATGATCCTAATTATCATCAAGAAGATCCTGATGAGAAGCCATTAAACCTTGATGTTGGTTTAAAGGAATTCCCTGATATGTTTGCTAATATTCGTCAATTTGATGTTGATAGTGCTGGTGAATATGCAGGCCAATTGGATTTGGCTAAAGCGTACCTTGAAATGAATGACATTGGCGGCGCAGTCGACTTACTGCAGGATATAGCCTTAAAAGGTGAGGGTGAGACCCAAGCTGAAGCAAAGGCCTTACTTGAGAAGTTTAAAGCGCAGAAATAGGGAAGTTTCTAGAGGCGGGGTTTCGAGTAGCGAGATTTCGTGCTTTGAGAGTTCACAGTATAAATAAGAAGCGATGGGTGAAAGCCTGTCGCTTTTTTGTATCCAACTCCCGTCATTCCCTACAGTGAATGCCCGCGAGGGCGATAGGGAATCTACTATTCGCGCGTTGTGGAGTCACTGGCTTCTTTAAGGCTCAATCACGCGTTGAGTAGATCACGGATAGCTTCGTGCCTCAACTTCTGAGATGACGTATATTAGGCTGTCTCGACACTAATAATCTCGAAACTCGCCCCGTTTTTTCTCGCCCCTCGCACTGCTTTTCCTCGCTCCTCGAAATCCCTCCTCTTCCCCTTTGTTGCGCCATCCCCTATACTTCCCCTCTGTTTTGAACAGGCGCTTTAATAACATCGCCTGTGTGTCTATGCTGAATTAAGTCGAAGTGAGATTATGCGAATAGCTTTAGGTATCGAGTACGATGGTGCTAAATATTGTGGTTGGCAACGTCAAGTAGATGTAGATAGTGTTCAAGAACGCTTAGAAAAAGCACTGTCACATATTGCGAATAAACCCATTGCTGTTTTTTGTGCCGGACGTACCGATACAGGGGTTCACGGTACAGGACAAGTGGTTCACTTCGATGTTGATATTGAGCGTAAAATGGCAGCATGGACAATGGGTGTAAATGCCTATCTTCCTAAAGATATTGCTGTACGTTGGGCACATGAAGTGAGTGAAGATTTTCATGCGCGTTTTTCAGCAACAGCGCGTCGTTACCGTTATGTGATTTACAATCATGCGGTGCGTCCGGCTATTTTTCAACATGGTGTTAGCCATTACCATGGTCACCTTGATGAGCAAAAAATGCATGAAGCCGCTCAACATTTAATTGGTGAACACGACTATACTTCATTTCGTGCAACCCAATGTCAATCACGGAGTCCATGGCGTCGTCTTGAGCATTTAACGGTTACTCGTAAAGGTGACTTTGTTGTGATTGATATTAAGGCCAATGCATTTGTACACCATATGGTGCGTAATATTGCAGGTAGCCTGATTAAAGTTGGTAAAGGTGAAAAGCAACCTGATTGGATTAAGTGGGTACTTGAGCAAAAAGATCGTCGTATTGCTGGTCCAACAGCAAAATCTGCGGGTCTTTATTTAGTTGATGTTGATTATCCTGCGGAACATAATTTGCCTCGTTCGGTACTTGGTCCATTATTTTTGTAAGTCATTTTTTTTGTACAGGTAAAAACTTACGTTTAAATGATCGCGATTATGACTGTTTTTAACGTGTACTGGTATTTTTGTTTAAAAACACCCTAATGACTGACAAAGGTAATACCAGTTTTTTATCTACAGATTAATAAGATTATGTTTTAATCTTAAATAATATTTAATGAATTTGTCTCTTCGGTCTATTGGCGGAAGAATAAAAAAGAAAGGTCATTCATGAGCTGGCTTGAAAAGATTCTAACAAAAAGTAACATCGTATCTTCGCGTAAGGTATCTATTCCTGAAGGTGTATGGACGAAATGTACGTCCTGTGATCAGGTACTGTATCACGCAGATCTCGAACGCAATCTTGAAGTTTGTCCTAAATGTGACCACCACATGCGTATGAAAGCACGTCGTCGTCTTGAAACATTTCTTGATGCTGGTACGCAAGTGGAAATTGCCGCTGAGCTAGAGCCACAAGACAAGCTTAAATTCCGCGACTCTAAGAAATATAAAGATCGTTTATACGCAGCCCAAAAAGCAACCGGTGAGAAAGATGCCTTAATTGCTATGAATGGTGAGCTGCTTGGTCTGCCTGTCGTTGCCTGCGCCTTTGAATTCTCTTTTATGGGCGGCTCTATGGGGTCAGTTGTTGGCGCTAAATTTGTGCGTGCGGTTGACTCTGCGATTGAGAATAACTGCCCACTGATTTGTTTCTCTGCTAGTGGCGGTGCCCGTATGCAAGAAGCATTAATGTCACTAATGCAAATGGCGAAAACCAGTGCTGCTTTAGAGCGTTTATCTGCTAAAGGTTTGCCGTTCTTCTCTGTACTGACGGATCCAACTATGGGTGGTGTATCGGCATCACTCGCAATGCTTGGTGATATTAATATCGGTGAGCCAAAAGCACTTATCGGTTTTGCTGGTCAACGTGTTATTGAACAAACTGTGCGTGAGAAACTACCAGAAGGTTTCCAGCGTAGTGAGTTTTTACTTGAACACGGTGCGATTGACATGATTGTTGATCGTCGTGAAATGCGTCAACGTATTGCTGGTTTAATGGCAAAAATGACCAACCAAGCATCACCATTGGTTGTTTCTGTTGATAGTAAGCCTGAAGTAGAGCCACAACCTGAAGCAGCAAAGCTAGACTAAAAACGTAATCTTTAATCGAGTGTATTTACCGGTGGTAGTTACTACGATTAATGTTAATAAATGCCATTCTAATTGATTTAATTAGGGTGGCATTTTTTGTTTTCTAGACCGAATCACGAATTTATTGTGCTTGATGATTAAGTTATTGGTCATTCAGTGGTAAATTAATGATTCAGTTTGTTACTACAAGTGAATGATTTTTAATGTCAGGATTGACCTCTCCGCAAGCGACAGCCGCGCTTTCAACATGGCTGAAATATCTTGAACAACTCCATACTAGTGCTATTGATTTAGGACTCGATCGGGTTCGGCTGGTGGCTGAACAAGCAGATCTGCTTAAACCTGCGCCATGTGTTATTACGGTAGCGGGCACAAATGGTAAAGGCTCGACCTGCGCCATGCTTGAAGCTATTTTATTGGCTGCTGGCTATAAAGTGGGTGTGTATAGTTCTCCTCATTTAGTACGTTATAACGAGCGAGTACGCATTAATAACCAAGAACTTGATGATAGTGAGCACTGTGGTGCTTTCGCAAGTGTGGAAGTTGCTCGTGGTGAAACCAGTTTAAGTCTATTTGAATTCGGCACCTTAGCTGCGTTGACATTGTTTAAGCAGCATCAGGTTGATGTGGTGGTATTAGAGGTCGGTTTAGGCGGACGTTTAGATGCGACGAATATAGTTGATCATGATGTGTGTGTTATCACCAGTTTAGCCATTGATCATGTTGACTGGTTAGGCGATAACATCGATGTTATTGGCTATGAGAAGGCAGGGATTTTCCGTAGTGGTAAACCAGCCATTTGTGGTCAACCACACCCGCCAGCGACTGTACCAGCGCATGCCGATGATATTGGTGCCGAGCTTTATCAAGTCGGTTATCAGTTTGATTATCAAGTAGAGGCTGACTGCTGGCATTGGCAAGCAGGTGCCTTTGCGCTGAGTGATTTACCTTTGCCGAGCTTACCGTTACCAAATGCTGCAACTGCATTGATGGCATTATCTGTTGCTGAGCTTGATATTAGTGATAAAGACATTGTTGAAGGTCTGCGTAATGCACGCTTACCGGGGCGAATGCAACGAGTGAGTGAGCAACCATTAATTATTATGGATGTGGCACATAATCCACATTCAGCTCAATATTTTGCGACTCAGCTTGCCAAAATAAAAGCCCAAGAAGGGAAAAACAAAGTCCATGCCGTGGTGGCAATGCTGCATGATAAAGATATCGCAGCAACCGTTGCTGCGATGCGTGATAGTGTTGATTGTTGGTATCCGGCTTCGCTACAAGGCCCGCGTGCTGCTGTTGCTGCAGAGATATTGCTGCATTTACCAACAGGTTGCAGTGGTTTTGATAGTCCGGAATTAGCTTTTGACCAAGCCTTAACACAAGCAAGTGCTGACGATGTGGTAATCGTGTTTGGCTCGTTTTACACTGTTGGCCAAATAACCACTCATTTAAAGCTGTAGAACGTTAAACAGAGCACATATTGTGCCGTTTTCGTTTTAGATATCAACAGGAGTCATTGTGGCTAGTCAATTTCAAAACCGACTAATTGGAACCATTATTTTAGTCGCGATAGGGGTGATTTTTCTACCCGATTTTTTCGATGGTAAGAAAGAACATTATAAGGAAGAGTTTGCGAGTATTCCGTTGCAGCCAAAGATGGACGGACAAAGTGAAGCTAAAACAATTCCTGAACCTGAAAATGCCGACGTTGTGTTACCTAAAGAGCCTGTGACGGCGACGACAGATAGCCAAGCATCAACATCAACGGGTGATGAAACATACACTATTGAAGCTGATCATAGTGCAACGGCTGAGCCTGTTGTTAAACCCCACCCCGTTGCTGCAAAACCTGTAGTTGCTCAACCGGTGGTAAAACCAAATGTACCAACGCCTGCGGTTAAAAAACCAGTGCCAGCAACAACAAGTTCAGCATGGGTAATTAAAATGGGGACTTTTGGGAATTTCGATAATGCTAATGCGTTAGTCGCAAAATTACGATTGAACGGTTATCAGGCACAATTAATTCCACGTAATGCTAAACCTGGTCAATACGTAAAGGTTGTTGTTGGGCCTGATGTATCAAAAGATAAGCTAACGGGGCAAATTGCAGAATTGAAAAAAATTACTGGCTTAAACGGCAAATTGAACCGATTTGATGCAATAAATCCTTAGGTAAACGTTTGCGTTAGAATTTTTTCTGTTAGAATACCCATCAACAAAACGAGCAATAACAAAAATGATCTGGATTGATTATGTAATACTGGGCGTGATCTGCTTCTCAGCAATGGTAAGTTTGGTCCGTGGTTTTGTTAAAGAAGCACTGTCATTAGTGATTTGGTTCACAGCATTTTTTATTGCTAGTAACTTTTATACGGAATTGGCGGTTTATTTTACCAATTTTAATGACAAAATGTTACGTAATGGTAGTGCTATCGCAGTACTGTTTGTAGCGACATTGATTGTTGGCGCAGTAGTAAACTACGTTATTGGTCAATTAGTGCAGAAGACCGGTTTGTCTGGTACAGATCGTGTTTTAGGAGTTGTTTTTGGTGCGGTTCGTGGCGTGCTTATTGTTGCTGCGGTATTGTTCTTTATTGATACCTTTACGGGTTTGTCGGACTCAGAATGGTGGAAGAAGTCTGAGTTGATACCTCAATTTGGTGCTGTAATAGAATGGTTCTTCGAATACATCAAAGAGAGCTCTAGTTTTTTACATAGCATTAAATAGTGCAAGATTAACCGCGGTTGCTAGCGTTATTGTTCATAATAGTGACGTTAGCAGCTGTTATTTTATGCAGGACGAGGACTTAGGAAATGTGTGGTATTGTTGGAATCGTGGGCTCAACCCCGGTAAACCAGTCTATCTATGATGCACTTACAGTGTTACAGCATCGCGGCCAAGATGCCGCTGGTATTTGCACCTTAGAAAGCAATCGTTTCCGTCTGCGTAAAGCGAATGGTTTAGTACGTGATGTCTTTGAAGCTAAACATATGCAGCGCTTACAGGGTAATGTGGGTATTGGACATGTACGTTACCCAACGGCAGGAAGCTCAAGTGTTTCAGAAGCCCAGCCGTTTTATGTTAACTCTCCTTACGGTATTTCTTTAGCGCATAACGGTAATTTAACCAATGCGGCTGATATTCGAGAAACCTTATTTGAACAAACAAAGCGTCATGTAAATACTACCTCTGATTCGGAAGTTTTATTGAATGTGCTTGCTAACCAACTTGCACATAGTCAAAGTTATCCAATCAGTCCTAACGATATTTTCAAAGCGGTTAGCGAAGTACATAACATTGTTAAAGGTGCTTATGCTGTCGTTGCTTTGGTGATTGGCCACGGTCTAATTGCTTTCCGTGATCCTAATGGCATTCGTCCATTATGTTTAGGTAAACGTGAAGAAAACGGCAAAATCGAATACATGGTAGCGTCAGAATCTGTGGCATTAGATGCTGTTGGTTTCGACTTTATGCGCGATGTATTACCTGGTGAAGCGGTTTATATTACCTTTGATGGTGAGCTTTACACTCAGCAATGCGCCCTTAATCCACAGCTAAATCCATGTATATTTGAATTTGTATACTTTGCACGCCCAGATTCATTTATTGATAAAGTCTCGGTTTATGGCGCACGTTTAGCGATGGGCACAAAACTTGGTGAAAAGATCAAGCGTGAGTGGGCTGATATTGATATTGATGTGGTGATCCCGATTCCTGAAACCTCATGCGATAGTGCACTTGAAATTGCACGTACGCTAAATAAGCCTTATCGCCAAGGTTTTGTTAAGAACCGTTATGTTGGCCGTACTTTTATCATGCCCGGTCAGCAAATGCGCCGTAAATCAGTTCGCCGCAAATTGAATGCGATTCGTTCTGAATTTAAAGGCAAGAATGTATTGCTGGTGGATGATTCTATTGTCCGTGGTACTACCTCTGAGCAAATTATTGAGATGGCACGTGATGCTGGCGCAAATAAAGTCTACTTAGCTTCTGCTGCTCCTGAGGTTCGCTTCCCTAATGTGTATGGCATTGATATGCCAAGTGCTAATGAGTTGATTGCTCATGGCCGTGAAGTGGATGAAATTGGCAAATTGATTGGTGCCGATGGTCTGATTTTCCAAGATCTGACTGATTTGGTGGCAGCGGTTGCTGAAGGTAACCCTGATATAACCTTATTTGAAACCTCGGTGTTCAATGGTAATTATGTTACTGGTGATGTTGATCAACAATATCTCGATTACCTCGATGCATTACGCAATGAAGATTCAAAGTTACAGGTGGAATTACAGCAAGATTTAGCTAACCTTGAGTTGTATAACGAAGGGATGTAATTGCAAGGACTGACTAATTAACGACTAAAGCGATAGGTTGATACCTGCCGCTTTTTTATTGGTATCGATAATGGATAGCATGACGTTCGTTAGCTTGGGTGGTGTATTAAAAGGGCAGTTTATCGGTGGGCTAAAGTCATGTGAGTTACTGTGATGAGAGGTTTGACTGAATAAGGTAAGTTGTAGCGAGGATAAATGAAAATGCCGCTCCTAATTTATTTGGCGGCATTTTTCTCTGTTTTTGTTCTAAACTAATTAGTGTTTTTCAAGATCAAAGTAATGACTTGCAAAATCAATAAATAGACGTAGTTTTTCTGGTTGGTAATCACGGTGGTTGTAAATCAAATATACATCACGCGGGTTTGCCGACCAATTTTTAAGCACTTGTACCACGTCACCTGCTGCAATGTATTTTTCTAACATTACATTGGGCATTAATGTGATACCAAGACCAGCGGTACATGCTTTACGAATTACATTAAGTTCGCTAGCTTCAAAACGGGCGCGTTCATTAATCGTAACTGTTTCGCCATTTTGATTGGTTAAACGCCAGCGTAAAAGTGGATTACCTTTTAATAGCGTATGTTCATGTAGATCCTGAGCATGCTTAGGTTCTGGGTTTTTCTTTAGATAATCAGGGCTTGCGACCAAAATATCTTTTACTTCATTAATACGACGTGCAATAAGTGTTGAATCTCGTTGAGGGCCAACACGGAACATAACGTCCCAATCTGTTGGATCAAGTTGATCGGGTTCATTGCTCATGTACAACTGAATGCTAATTGCAGGGTGTTCTTGCATAAATGCAGTTAGCAACGGCTGTAACATTACTTTAGTAATGTTTGTCGGTGCAGCAATACGCAATTTACCTGCAGCGCCTTTACACTCTTCACTGATGTGTTCAGTCGTATCAAGTAGCTGCTGTAATAACGGCGCGCAATCCTGATAAAACTTCTGACCGGCTTCAGTCAGAGACAGTTTACGAGCATGACGATTTAAAAGGCGAATGTTAAGGCCTTCTTCGAGTGCCTGGATACGACGTGTTAGCGTTGCAACAGGTACCTGCGTTTTTCGTGATGCGGCAGTATAACTACCATTTTCCACAACCATGCGGAATAGGTTTAGATCGTCAAGTTTCATATCAAAGTCATTTGTGAAAACTGATAATGGGTAATTGTATAACAAAACGAGTCAAAATCACCCCTTTTTGTTATGAATTTAAAATAAAAATATGTTAGGCCTAATATTTATTGAGCTAGGCTCTATTTCTCTATAAATATTAGAAGAGTTTGAACTCGTCTATATTTATAGAACAGATTTTTTGATATTACCTAGAAAAGAATTATTAGCTGTCATTATTTATCTATGCTTAGTGGTGCCACAGCTTTAAATCACCTTGTGACAACAAAGTTTGGTGATCTAGAGTTGGTCTTGCTAATTTTAGCTTATACACTCATAGACGTAGTTATGAAAAGGAGAGACTTTTGCTTGCAGGGAAAAATATACTTATCGTAGAAGATGATCCTGTGTTCCGAACCATGATTGTTGGCTTTTTAAATAGCCAAGGTTGTCAGGTGAGAGAGGCGGAAGATGGCTTGGCTGGATTAAAAGCCTTAAAAGACGATATTCCAGATTTATTACTATGTGATTTGGCGATGCCGATCATGACGGGAATGGAGTTTGTTGAAGAGGTTGCCTTACAGTATCCAATGATCCCTGTGATTGTCATTTCTGGCACTGGAAACATGACTGATGTCGCTCAAGCATTACGCTTAGGTGTTAAAGACTTCTTAATTAAGCCAATTGATAACATTATGACGCTTAAATCTGCGATTGTATCAGTGCTAAAAATGCAAGATAGTGCTCAGCAGAAACAACAAGACTTTTCTCAGCGATGGGTAACGGACGGTGATGATTCAGGCTTAGTCGAAGAAGAGCTACAATGGCACATTTCAGAATTAAAAAATGACCCTCAAGCCGCACGCGAGTTATTGATGGGGTTAATGCCAGATCTCCAATCACGTTGCGGGCGTTGGAAACTCAGCTACCGTGCTTTACAGTCGGCAGATATGTCACCGGTTATCTTTGATTACATCTGGTTAATCGATGGCCAATTAGCATTCTATATGGTTGATACTAGCTCTGGTGGCGAAAATAGTACTGCAACAGCATTATTGATCAGAGCATGTTTTAATGACTTTTTACGTCGCCAAGGCAATTACTTAAGCAGTGTTCAACATTTAGTGGCGCAAATAGAATTAGGTTTAAAGTATTCAGGCTATGCCACCCCAGTGAAGGGGCTATTTGGGGTATTTAATCTTGCAGAGAGGCAACTACATCTGATTGCTGCTGGTATTGGCGGTAAACTACAAGTTAGTGAGCAATGTGCAATGATAACCGCAGGGCAATGGCTTGGTGATGATGCATGTAATAACCCATTAGTCATTTTACCTATGTCTGATGATGGTGGGCGGTTATCACTCAGTGATATCAATCATGCTAATTTTAGTGTTAATTTTGAAACAGTGATATAAGTATTATATTAAGACGAGAGAGATAAAAAGGGGATGCATACACTGCATCCCCTTCGTTTATTTTAAGCCACAATTAAGCGTTTGCTGGTTGTGGTTTGGTATCACTATCATTGTTATCGACAGCGCCTTCAGCACCGTGCATCCACGAAATTAATTTGTTTGAGAACAACAGTAGTAATACACCCGCGATAACTGCAGTAATGGCAATACCTGAGAAGATAGCTAATGGACCAGCTTCACCAATACTTGCACCAACAACACCTGCAATGTAGTTTGCAATAGCGTTGGCACCGAACCATGCACCCATCATTAGTGACGCTAGGCGTAGCGGCGCTAATTTGGTTACCATCGATAGACCAATAGGTGATAAGCATAGCTCACCAATAGTATGGAAGAAGTAGGCACCGACCAGCCACATCATTGATGTTTTCACTGTTACATCGCCGTTTTGTTCTAAAGCGGCACCGATCATACAAGCAAAACCAAGTGCAAGAGAGAACATCGCTAAAGCAAATTTAACCGGTGAGTTAGGCTCACTTTTACCCATACGAACCCAAAGTGCTGCCAAAATTGGTGCACAGATAATAATGAAGAATGGGTTCAAAGATTGGAACCATGCTGCTGGTACTTCAAAATTACCGATCATGCGGTTGGTATATTCTTGAGAGTAAATATTCATTAGGCCACCGGCTTGCTCAAAGCCTGCCCAGAATACGATAACAAAAGTACACATTACTAAAATTACTTTTAAGCGATCACGCTCAATTTTAGTTAATGGTTCTTTCTTACCGCTGGCATTGTTTTCCGCATCACGCACAGCAGCAGGTACAGTACCAATATCACCTAAATAACGTTGGGCGAAGAATACTTGGATAAGTAAGCTCATTAACATGCCAACACCGGCACATAGGAAACCTGCTTTCCAGCCATAAACTGCTGATGCTGTTCCCGCGATAACACCCGCAAGTAATGAACCGATATTAATACCCATGTAGAAAATAGTGAATGCACCGTCACGACGATTATCACCGTCTGGGTATAAGTCTCCTACCATGGTTGAAATGTTTGGTTTAAATAGACCGTTACCTACAATAAGGAAGGCTAAACCGATATAAAAAGCACTAACAGCATGTGGATCAACGACACTGTGAGGCAAGGCTAGCGTAAATTGACCTATAGCCATTAATACGCCACCAATAATAATTGAGCGACGTTGACCTAAAATGTTGTCGGCAATCCAACCACCAATAAGAGGAGTAAAGTAAACTAAGCCAGTGTAGATACCGTATAAGTTAAGTGCTTCTTCTGTGGTCCAGCCGAGGCCGCCGTTAATGGTTTTATCTGTTAAATATAAAACCAAGATAGCTCGCATCGCGTAATAAGAAAAGCGTTCCCATAGCTCAGTTCCAAATAAAAGGAACAAGCCTTTTGGGTGGCCCAGAAGGGTACCACTACTATTATGACTCATAGGATTCTCTATTTTATTTTAATTTGTGTGTTTGCTCATTCATGTAGGTTTATAAAGCACAATATATTTAACTGCAAGTTTTTACATTTAACAAACAATGATAAAACATTATAAACAACTGATAAGTAAGAGTTTGTGTTTTTTTTGATCAATTATGAAAAATCAAATTTCATCACTCTGTAGTATATCTTACACTATTTATTAGCTCTTATTTGGTTTTTTATATTGTTCTTGAAGTTCATGTTAGTTGCTTATATCACTCCTTGAGAATATTCATACATGTTACAAATTCTAAGCAGTATATTGGTCAATAGTATTGCTAAAACCTATAACTGTAGAATATAAAAATAGATCTCAGTATTAAAAATAGAGCGGTTAGGCAAAGATATAAATCACGGTTAATTTTGTATATACTAACTAAAGGTAAGATTTTATTGGGGTCGATGATGAAAGATTGGTATTTACTTTATTGTAAGCGTAGTGAACAAGAGCGCGCAGTGATCAATCTTGATCGTCAAGGGGCCGAATGTTATTACCCTCAGGTCGTAGTCGAAAAAATTGTGCGCGGCAAACGTTGTGAATGCTATGAGCCGTTATTTCCTAGCTATGTTTTTGTGACGTTTGATCCTGAACAATTGAGCTTTACGACTGTGCGTTCAACTCGCGGAGTGGCTGACTTTATTCGTCAGGGAGCGATGCCGCAAATTGTTAGTGAAGAACTTATCTATAATTTGATGACCAATGAAGCTAATAACTCATATGATCATATGTTTGAGTCATTACCTCAGCAAGGTGATAAATTAATCTTAGAACAAGGTGAATTTAAAGGTCTTGATGCTATTTATCAGGAGCCTGATGGCGAAAAACGTTCATTTATGCTGATTAATTTGCTTGGTAAACAAGTGAAGGTCAGTGTTGAGAATACAGATTTAGTTAAAAATAAAGCTTAGTTCAATAAAAAAGCGAGTATGCCATTACTCGCTTTTGAATTTTCATTAACGGTATTTATTAATTATATACGTTTGGTTTATGCTGAATGGTATTGCTCACAGGCAAGCAAGGTATTTTCAATTAAACTGGCTACTGTCATTGGCCCAACGCCTCCAGGTACTGGCGTTATATATTTTGCGCGCTGACAAGCCACGTCAAATTCAACATCTCCGCATAATTTGCCATTTTCAAGACGGTTAATGCCCACATCAATAACAGTCGCTCCCTCTTTAATCCAGCTTCCTGGAATAAAATTAGGTTTGCCAACGGCAACCACTAAAATATCAGCTTGGCGAATATGACCCTCAAGATCTTGTGTGAAGCGGTGGCAGGTTGTTGTCGTTGCCCCAGCTAATAATAACTCGAGTGTCATCGGACGTCCGACAATATTTGACGCACCAACAATAACCGCATGTTTACCACGTACTTCAATATTATATCGCTCAAGTAGCGTAATAATGCCTTTAGGTGTACATGAACGTAACTTGGGAATACGCTGGCTAAGGCGACCGACATTGTAAGGATGAAAGCCATCAACATCTTTTTCTGGATCGATGCGTTCAAGAATACGCGTACAGTCCATACCCGCAGGTAATGGTAATTGAACTAAAATGCCATCCATGGTCGGATCTTGATTTAGTTCATCAATTAAATCGAGTAGTTGCTGTTCAGATGCAGAGCTTGGTAGATCAAATGATTTTGAAATAAAGCCAACTTCTTCACACGCTTTGCGTTTACTACCAACGTAGATCTGCGAGGCTGGATCCTGACCTACAAGAACAACAGCTAATCCAGGTGCGCGTAATCCGGCATCGGTGCGAGCTTTTACTCTCGCGGCAACTTCCTGTCGTACAGTTTGGGAGATGATTTTCCCATCAATAATTTGAGCGCTCATGGTGATCCTTGTTGTGTTGGTTGAACGTATCAACGCCAATATTGTGGCAGATTATAAATGGAATAGCTATTAAGCAAACGATTGCTATTTTATTTTATGTTATGGCATTGCTATGACTTGGCGACCTAAGTGGCGCTCAACGATAAAAATACAGTGGTAGTAATTAGGTTAAATAGTCGTACTGAGCCTTTGTTTATCTTAAAAATATCCTTAAAAATGTATTTTTTGTTGTATCTTTAACCAGTCAGTTGTTTGAAGCATGAAAAATGAAGTAAAGGGATTGACCTTACCTTATAGCTACGTATAATCTTGCCTCATAACCTCAGTTACACCATGATGCGCCCTTAGCTCAGCTGGATAGAGCACGTCCCTTCTAAGGATGTGGTCGCAGGTTCGAATCCTGCAGGGCGTACCATCTTTTCCTTTCTCTTGCTGTAATTTTCCTAATTAATAAAACTCCCTTTTTCTACTATTACTATTATTCCAAGCCCATTTTTCTAATACACGACTGCTGAAAATTTTTCTAATTAGCTCGTTTTTCCAACATTTAAACTAAAAAAAAACGTCTAAAGGCGATTTTTTTCATTTTTCCCCTTGAAATGATATTTCTAGGCCCTATCTTGTAATGCAGTTATTAAAGAGATTGTTCGCGTTGTAAGGTATCTACCTCGACGCCGCGCTTGCGTGCCGTTATAATAGCGCGCTCTGATAAGTAGGTACTCTACGTATCAGACTCTTTAAGAAAGAATTTAGGCGTTATGGTTTTCGAGCTGTAACACGAAAGGATGCCACCGTCAGTAAATGGCTGTTCGGCAACACCACTCAGAAAACGCTGAGTTAAGTTTTGAGGTTAAATATAATGCAAGTTACCGTTGAAACCACTGAAGGTCTAGAACGCCACCTAACTATTACAGTTCCTGCTGCAAACATCGAAGATGCAGTTGCTGCTGAACTACGTAAAATTGCTAAAACTCGTCGTTTCGACGGTTTCCGCCCAGGTAAAGCACCAATGAAGATGGTTGCTAAAATGTTTGGCGCTTCTGTACGTCAAGACATCCTAGGTGAAGTAATGCACCGTCATTTTATCGAAGCTATCGTTAAAGAGCAGATCAATCCAGCAGGCGCACCAACTTTCACTCCAGTAGAAATTGCTGAAGGTAAAGATTTAGTGTTTAAAGCTTCTTTTGAAGTTTTCCCTGAGATCGAACTAGCGGGTCTAGATAAAGTTGTTGTTGAGAAGCCAGTTGTAACTGTAACTGATGCTGACGTTGACGGCATGCTAGATACACTACGCAAGCAGCAAGCAACTTGGACTGATGTTGAAGCAGCAGCTGAAGCAGATAGCCGTGTAACTATCGATTTCGTTGGTACTATCGATGGCGAAGAATTCGAAGGCGGTAAAGCTGAAGGTTTCGCACTTGCTATGGGCCAAGGTCGTATGATCCCTGGTTTCGAAGAAGGCGTTGTTGGTCATAAAGCAGGCGACGAGTTTACTGTAGAAGTAACTTTCCCTGAAGAATACCACGCAGAAAACCTAAAAGGTAAATCTGCAGCGTTTGCTATCACTCTTCATAAAGTTGAAGCACAACAGCTACCTGAACTAACTGAAGAGTTCGTTGCTAAGTTCGGCGTTGAAGACGGTTCTGTTGAAGGTCTTAAGACTGAAGTTCGTAAGAACATGGAACGTGAGCTTAAGCAAGCTGTTAAAGGTCGCATCAAAGATCAAGTTCTTAACGGTCTTGTTGAGCAGAACGATATCGCAGTTCCTACAGCGCTTATCGATCAAGAAATCGAAGCACTACGTAAGCAAGCTGCACAACGTTTTGGCGGCGATGCTAAGAACATGCCTGAACTACCACGTGAATTGTTCGAAGAGCAAGCTAAGCGTCGTGTAGTTGTTGGCCTACTAGTTGGTGAAGTAATTAAAGCAGAAGAGCTAAAAGCAGACGAAGAGCGTGTTAACGCAATCATCGCTGAAATGGCTTCTGCATACGAAGATCCAACAGAAGTAGTTAAATACTACGAAAGCAACGAGCAGCTAATGAATAATATGCGCAACGTTGCTCTAGAAGAGCAAGCAATTGACGCACTTCTAGCTAAAGCTCAGGTTTCAGATAAAGAAGTTAGCTTCAACGATCTAATGAATCCTGCTGCTTAATTTACTGAAATTACTGTAGAGATTTGACATTCTCTCAAGTCTTCTGCTAACAATGGTCCGTGTGAATACTTTCATTCGGGCCATTTATTTTAGGGAAATAAGATTATGAGCTACCAAGCACAAAACGGCATGTCACCGATTATGGATGCGCTGGTACCTATGGTGGTCGAGCAGACTTCTCGTGGTGAGCGTTCTTACGATATTTATTCCCGTCTCCTAAAAGAGCGCGTGATCTTTTTAACCGGTCAGGTTGAAGATCATATGGCTAACTTAGTTGTAGCCCAGTTGCTATTTTTGGAGTCTGAGAACCCAGACAAAGACATCTTCCTTTACATTAACTCTCCAGGCGGTTCTGTAACTGCAGGTATGTCAATTTATGACACCATGCAGTTCATTAAACCAAATGTAAGTACAGTATGTATGGGTCAAGCATGTTCAATGGGTGCATTCCTATTGGCTGGCGGCGCTAAGGGTAAACGTTACTGTCTACCTAATTCACGCGTTATGATTCACCAACCTCTTGGTGGCTTCCAGGGCCAAGCATCGGATATTCAAATCCATGCACAAGAAATTTTAACAATTAAACAACGTTTAAATGGGTTACTGGCTGAACATACTGGCCAACCATTAGAAATTGTTGAGCGTGATACAGATCGTGATAACTTTATGTCTGCAGATCAGGCAGTAGAGTATGGTCTTGTTGATGCGGTATTGAGTAAGCGCGACTAAAACAGTTTTATTTTGCAATTCGCGATGCGGGTTTAGTAAAGCAAAATAAGTCGACTTGTTATACACTCAAGACAAGACAATGATGGGATACCCCAATAAAGAGGTTAGCGAATGACAGATAAGCGAAAAGAGGGAAGTAGTAGCAAGCTACTTTACTGCTCTTTCTGTGGCAAAAGTCAGCATGAAGTTCGCAAGCTAATCGCCGGTCCTTCTGTTTATATTTGTGATGAGTGCGTTGATTTATGCAACGACATTATTCGCGAAGAAATCAAAGAAGTGATGACGAAAAGCGATAGCGACGAGCTGCCTACTCCACAACAAATTCGTAACAACTTAGATGATTATGTCATCGGCCAATCACACGCTAAAAAAGTGTTGGCTGTTGCTGTATACAATCACTATAAGCGTCTACGTAATGGCGACAAGAATAGTGATGGCGTTGAATTAGGTAAGAGTAATATCCTACTTATTGGTCCTACTGGTAGTGGTAAAACATTATTAGCAGAGACATTAGCGCGTATGCTTGATGTACCGTTTACAATGGCTGATGCAACCACCTTAACTGAAGCTGGTTATGTTGGTGAAGACGTTGAAAACATCATTCAAAAGCTGCTACAAAAATGTGATTATGACGTAGCCAAAGCCGAGCGCGGCATTGTGTACATCGATGAGATCGATAAAATCTCACGTAAGTCAGATAATCCATCAATTACACGTGATGTATCAGGTGAAGGTGTTCAGCAGGCATTGCTGAAACTGATCGAAGGTACTGTTGCTTCTGTTCCGCCACAAGGTGGTCGTAAGCATCCTCAACAAGAGTTCTTGCAAGTTGATACTTCTAAGATCCTATTTATCTGTGGTGGTGCATTTGCCGGTCTAGATAAAGTTGTTGAGCAACGTGTAGCAACAGGTACTGGCATCGGTTTTGCTGCTGATGTACGTTCAAAAGACCAAACAGATACATTAAGTGATTTGTTTAAGAAAGTTGAACCACAAGATTTGGTGAAGTACGGTTTAATTCCTGAATTCATCGGTCGTCTACCTGTTACAGCAACGCTTGGTGAACTTGATCAAGAAGCGCTAGTTCAAATTCTACGTGAGCCTAAGAATGCCCTTACTAAACAGTATGCAGCATTACTAGCACTTGAAAACGTTGAGTTAGAATTCCGCGATGATGCTTTGATTGCAATTGCTAAAAAAGCAATGGATCGTAAAACAGGCGCTCGTGGCCTACGTTCTATTGTTGAAGCAGTGTTACTTGATACCATGTATGAGCTTCCGTCTCTAGAAGGTATTAGTAAAGTTGTTATTGATGAGTCTGTAATTAACGGTGAGTCAGAACCATTACTGATTTTCGAAAATACAGAAACACAAGAAGCGGCAAGTGCTGAGTAAGTGCTTAATATCTGCACATAAAAGCTAAAAAAGGGAGGCTTTTGCCTCCTTTTCTATTTTCTGACATTTCATACATTGAAACTTGATGCTTCACCCCCATATACTCAATATAAGCTAACTCTAATCGTATTAAGTAACTGTACTGTATCCAGTTGGGTTATTTAATACGATTAGTATGGACAGGAAGAGAGAAGAATATGAACCTGGAGCGTTCTGAGCGCCTTGAGATCCCGGTTCTACCTCTACGTGATGTAGTGGTATACCCTCATATGGTTATTCCATTGTTTGTGGGCCGGGAAAAATCAATTCGTTGCCTTGAGTCGGCAATGGAAAACAATAAACAGATCCTGCTGGTTGCTCAAAAAGAAGCTTCCACAGATGAACCGTCGATCACTGATCTTTATGATGTTGGTACTGTTGCAACGATTCTTCAACTATTGAAATTACCGGATGGTACGGTAAAAGTGTTGGTTGAAGGCCAGCAACGAGCAAAAGTTGAAGATCTTGCTGATGATGAGTTTTTTACTGCTAATGCTGAATTTTTGGTTACGCCAACAATGGATGAGCGTGAGCAGGAAGTTTTAGTTCGAACTGCAATTAGTCAGTTTGAAGGCTTTATTAAACTTAATAAAAAGATCCCACCAGAAGTATTAACATCCCTTAATGGCATTGATGATGCAGCGCGCCTTGCAGATACTATCGCAGCGCACATGCCTCTGAAATTAGCCGATAAGCAAAAAGTACTAGAAATTGTTGATATCACAGAACGATTAGAGTTCTTGATGGCGATGATGGAATCTGAAATTGATCTACTGCAAGTTGAAAAACGTATCCGTGGACGCGTTAAAAAGCAGATGGAGAAGAGTCAGCGCGAGTACTATCTTAACGAACAAATGAAAGCTATCCAGAAAGAACTGGGTGAGCTTGATGATGCACCTGATGAATTTGAAGCGTTAAAGCTGAAGATTGAAGAATCTAAGATGCCTACTGAAGCTCGTGAGAAAACCGAGCAAGAATTACAGAAACTGAAGATGATGTCACCGATGTCAGCTGAAGCAACGGTAGTTCGTGGCTACATTGATTGGATGCTAAGTGTGCCTTGGCATAAACGCTCTAAAGTTAAAAAGAACCTCGCTAAAGCGGAAGAAATTCTTAACGCTGATCACTATGGTTTAGAGCGTGTTAAAGAACGTATTCTTGAATATTTAGCCGTTCAAAGTCGAGTTAATAAGCTTAAGGGTCCAATCCTTTGTCTTGTGGGTCCTCCTGGTGTGGGTAAAACCTCTCTAGGTCAATCTATTGCTGCTGCAACCGGACGTAAGTACGTGCGCATGGCATTAGGTGGTGTGCGTGATGAAGCGGAAATTCGTGGTCATCGTCGTACTTACATTGGTTCTATGCCAGGTAAGTTAATTCAGAAAATGGCAAAAGTGGAAGTGAAAAACCCACTATTCCTATTAGATGAAATTGATAAAATGTCTTCCGATATGCGTGGCGATCCAGCATCAGCATTATTGGAAGTATTAGACCCTGAGCAAAATAGTTCGTTTAACGATCATTACTTAGAAGTTGATTATGACTTATCTGATGTGATGTTTGTGGCAACGTCGAACTCAATGAATATTCCAGGTCCATTGCTTGATCGTATGGAAGTTATTCGTCTTTCTGGCTATACCGAAGATGAAAAACTGAACATCGCTAAAAATCATTTACTTGATAAGCAAATCCAGCGTAATGGATTAAAGCCTAGCGAGTTGACGATTGAAGATTCAGCATTAATTGGCATTATTCGTTACTACACTCGTGAAGCGGGTGTACGTAGTCTTGAGCGTGAAATTTCTAAGCTATGCCGTAAAGCAGTAAAAGAAATTTTATTGAACAAAGACATCAAGCACGTTTCTATTAGCCAAGATAACCTTAAAGATTATTTAGGTGTACAGCGTTGCGATTATGGTAAAGCTGATGAAAGTAACCGTGTTGGTCAAGTAACCGGTCTTGCGTGGACTGAAGTCGGTGGTGATTTATTAACTATCGAAACTGAATCTATGCCAGGCAAGGGTAAACTGACATACACTGGCTCTTTGGGCGATGTGATGCAAGAGTCTATTCAGGCGGCAATGACAGTAGTACGTAGTCGTGCTGAACGTTTGGGCATTGCGAGCGATTTTTACGAAAAACGCGATATTCATGTTCACGTTCCTGAAGGTGCAACGCCAAAAGATGGCCCAAGTGCAGGTATTGCAATGTGTACTGCCTTGGTATCTAGCTTAACGGGAAATCCAGTACGTGCTGATGTTGCTATGACAGGTGAAATCACATTACGTGGTGAAGTATTACCGATTGGCGGCTTAAAAGAGAAGCTATTAGCAGCTCACCGTGGTGGTATTAAGACGGTGTTAATTCCCAAAGAAAATGAGCGTGATCTAGAAGAAATTCCAGAGAATGTGATTGCTGACTTGGAAGTGCGACCTGTACGTTGGATTGATGAAGTGCTAACGATAGCATTGCAGAATAATCCAGCAGGTATTGAGTTAGTCAATGCGCAAAATAGTGACCTATAGCAAAATTAGTTAAAGAAAAAACGCTTTCAAGGCTAAAAACCTTGTCAGCGTTTTTTTGTGTGGCTATAAGGTACATCTAATCCGCATCATGCGAACTGATTTTAAGCGTTGATAGCCATTTATAGTGGGCTATTAAGGCAATAATGTTTTTCTATTTGATTACTATTACGTGACGTATCTATCTAAACATAGCGTTGTAATCAAGGTTCATTAAGAGGATCTAATTGTGAACAAAACTCAACTAGTTGATAAAATCGCAGAAAGTGCTGATATTTCTAAAGCTTCTGCTGGCCGTGCTCTTGATGCATTCATTGAAACTGTTACTGAGACCCTACAAAAGGGTGATCAGGTTGCATTAGTTGGTTTTGGTACTTTCTCTGTTCGTGAGCGTGCTGCACGTACAGGCCGTAACCCACAAACAGGTGCTGAGATTCAAATTGCAGCAGCAAAAGTTCCTGGTTTCAAGCCAGGTAAAGCGCTTAAAGATTCTGTAAACTAAAAGTAATGGGTGTAAGCCCATTGTTTTGTCATGTTTGCATGGCTTAAAAATTGCTACCGGAAAGAGTATACTTATTTCGGTACGATAAAGGCGCATCGGTTGATGCGCTTTTTTTACTTATAAAAGAGCCTGATAGACAACGTATTATGACGGATATTAAATGTGATATTCATTATAATGTTGTTTAATTGAGTTTATGTAACAATTCTCTGTGCTGTGTGTGGCTTATCGGTCGCAGGTTATCTATATTGATAAGACTAGGTTAATTAAGACTTGGTTATCGATATAGCAGTAGCTATTCAGTTGTTGTTATATAACATGTAGTAAATAGTATGGTGCGGTCATCATGGTGATGCCGGTAGCATTATGCATAAATTTGATAGTAGTTCGAAACCGAGCCAGATCGAACAGTAGGAGAGACGGCAGATTATGATGGAGCGATTGCGCGAAGGCGCTAACAGCATCTGGGTTAAGATTATTCTAAGCCTAATTATTTTATCTTTTGTATTTGCTGGCGTCGGCAGTTATCTGGCGAGTGGTAATGAGCAAGTTGCAGCAAAGATTAATGGTAAAGAAATTAGCCAACGTCAGTTTGAGCAAGTTTACCAAAATGAACGTAACCGTATGCAACAGCGTATGGGCGATTACTTTTCAACTTTGATGAGCGATCCTGCTTATGTGAAGCAATTCCGTCAAAGTGTATTAGATCGTATGGTCAATGATGAACTGATTCAACAACGTGCTGATAAGCTTGGCCTTAGTGTTAGTGATGCCCAAGTTAAACAAGAAATTCTTGCGATGCCAGCATTTGCCGTTGATGGTGTATTTAATAACGAGCAATACAACATGGCACTACGCCGTGCGGGCTTTACACCGGATCAGTTTGCTGAAACAATCCGTAAAGACATGCTGCGTCAACAGTTCTTATCAGCATTACAAGGTAGTGATTTTGTACTGAGTGATGAAGCTGACGAGTTACGTAAACTTGAATCACAGCAACGTGTTGTACGTACTTTAACGCTGAATTTAGCTGATTTTACTCAAAAAGTGAAAGTGACAGATAAAGAAGCGCAAGATTTTTACGACCAAAATCCGAACTTGTTCACTCGACCTGCACAAATCAAAGTGTCTTACATTGAGCTATCAGGTAAAGGCTTAACCAAAGATATTAAAATCTCAGAGCAAGCTGCTGAAACATACTATAAAGATAATCAAGCTAAGTTCAGCACTGCAGAAGAGCGTGAAGTTAGCCATATATTAGTGAAAGGCGATACAGCAGCTGCGAAAGCTAAAGCAGAAGCATTACTGGCGAAGCTACAAAATGGCGCTAATTTTGCTGAAGTTGCTAAGCAATCATCTGACGACACATTCAGTGCGAAAGATGGCGGTAAACTAGAATGGTTCACGAAAGGTATGATGGACCCAGCGTTTGAACAAGAAGCTTTTGCTCTTGCAAAACCGGGTGATATGTCAGGTCTAGTGAAGTCATCATTTGGTTACCACATCATTTTACTTGATGGTATTAAACCTGGAAAAGTACAACCATTTGCTGATGTGAAAGCAAAAATTGTTGCCGAATTACAGCAACAACAATCAGCAGATGAGTTCTATAAGCTGAAAAGTAAGTTAGCAGAAGTTGCTTTTGAATCACCTGATTCGTTAGATGCAGCAGCTAAAGCTGTAAATGCAAAAATTGTTCATACTGATTACATCACACCTGCAGCAGAAAAAGGTGTATTGGCGAATAAGCAAGTTCAAGAGACACTGCAAAGTCCAGAAGTTCATGATGATGGTATGAACTCAGATGTGATTGAGTTAGGTCCTGAACATGTAATTGTTGTACGTGTTGATGATGCTCGTGCACAAGCAGTACTGCCATTTAAAGATGTAACAGCGAAAGTAAATGCGATGGTTGCTAGCCAAAAAGGTGAGCAGCAAGCACAAGCGAAAGCTGATGAGATTATTGCAGACTTACGTAAAGGTAAGGACGATATTGTCGCTAAAGATGGCTTAAGCTTCTCTGGTGAACAAACAATTAATCGTTCAGGCCCAGACGCTAATATTTCAAATGTAGCGTTTAGCTTACCTAAGCCAACAGCAGGTAAAGCAACTTACGGTATGGCACGTGATAACAACGGTAATGTTGAAATCATTGCACTGGATAAAGTTGTAAATATGAAGTTGGCTGGCGATAAAGTAAATAGTCAGTTTGAAGAGCAAATTGGGCAAATGTTTGCTCAAGAAGATCTTGCTGCCACGTTGAAAACATTGCGTGAATCAGCAGAGATTAGCTACCCAATGCAAGACTCATCGAAAGATTAATTGAAACGGTAATGTAAAAAGACGAGCCGTCTTGTGCGGCTCGTCTTTTTTTTTGCTTAAAATAGTCTTGGTTGCTGTCATTAATGGTTCGTTGTTGCATATCATTTGTGCTCTAGTTAATTATTAAGGGAATGAAAATGACAGTAAAATATCAGCTGTTTAAAGCTATCGTTGTTGCCGGTACGCTAGTGTTAGCACCTGCGGTTTATGCAAATTCAGACCAACATAAAGGCATTGATATTATAGTAAATATTAATGATGCTAATGCCGAGCAGCTTGATAACTTATTGGTAGGGATTGGACCTGACAAGGCAGAAAATATTATTCAATATAGAACTAAGTATGGCAAATTTGTATCAGTTGATGATCTTGCCAAAGTGAAAGGTATTGGGGCGTCAACGGTGGATAAAAATCGTAATAGAATTAAATTGTAGTCATTAATGGTTTGGGTTTTATCTATCACGACAGGCTTTAGCCTGTCGTTTTTTGCATATTAGAGTGCGTTTATTTTTTTAGGGGTAATGCTAAGAGCAATAATTACTCCTGAGACAGCCCCAATTAAATGTGCTTGCGTTGCGACTTGTACTCCAATTAGTTCAGCTGAACTAACTGAGCCACCAAAACATTGTTCCCAGCTTATCTTAGCGATTAATCCCAATAGTAATAACCAACCACCTTTAGTTTTGGTCTGAATATCACGAATAGCTCCCCAACCAAATAAGCCGTGTAATACGCCTGAAAAGCCCGCGTACCAGCCGATATGAGTCGCAAAAAGACCTAGCCCAATAATCAGGCTAATCGTGATGATTAATAAACTATAGCGGGTCGCATTAAAGTGGGCTCGAAAAATAAAGCTGATAATAATAAATGCACCAGCATTCATGGAAAGATGAATCCAATTGGTATGGGTGATATTTCCTGTTAGGATCCGCCATACTTCACCATTTAGAATTGCTTGGCGATCCCAAACTAGCACTGGCTGAAGTTGTGGAATTTGGGCAATAATTCCTACAATTAATGCGATAATAATGTAATTGCGAATAGACAAGGCAACCTCAATGAGTCGGTATTGTGAATACTGTGGTAAGGCAAAAAAAGCCTGTATCTGTCACTGGATTGAAACCATCACAGCAACAACTGAAATTTGGATCTTACAGCACCCATCAGAAATTAAACGTGCGATAGGTACCGCAAGAATATTATCACTTTCTCTACCAAATAGCCGACTTTGGGTAGGAGAAGATTTTTCTACTAATGATGAGCTCAATCGCTTACTTGCTGAGCCTGAACGTGATGTGTATATCGTTTACCCAGGAGAGGGGGCGGTGCCAATATCAAGTGTTGCTGCAACAGCAAGTAATGATCGTTTGCAAACGGTTATTGTATTAGATGGTACTTGGAAAAAAGCTTATAAAATGTGGCAATTGGCAACTAACTTACACCATCTGCCTTTGGTGAATCTAGATAATGCTGATAGTGGTAATTATCGTATTCGTAAATCCCCTAAAGAGCAGGGAGTATCAACAGTAGAAGCCGGTTATTTAGCCTTGTCTGCTTTTGAGGCCGATAATGATAAATTTAGTCCCTTGTTGACGACTTTTAATCACATGATAGATTTTCAAATTAAGCAAATGCCGCAAGGGGTGTTTGAGAAGAATTATTTGTGAGAAGGAAGGGAAGAGCAGAACAGGGATAAGTTTGCGAGTGGCGAGGAAGAGTAGGAACGAGTTTGCAACAGTAAGTAACGAGAATTTATTATTGATACTTGACTATGAGTTGAGGGTATTGAGAATGTCGAACCCTCGAACCCTCGAACCCTCGAACCCTCGAACCCTCGAACCCTCGAACCCTCGACCCCTCGAACCTCTACACTCCATGCCCTTCATTACCTATTTCCAGCGTAATCGATGGCTGAAATAGGGTATTGTACAGTCGCTGCGAGAAACCATCAGTCATGCCTGAAATATAATCTGCAATAATTCGCATTTCATTGTCACCTTTATCAACCGCGCTTTGCCAATGTCTACGAGTTGCTTCCGGTAATAAGCGTTCAGGATCTGATGCAAAAGCATCAAATAATTCCATGATTAATTGCTGACCTTTATATTCCAATAACTGAATCTCAGGTTTTTTAACCACATAATCGCTGACAAATTGCTTCAGCACATTAAGTGCATTTTCCATTGGTTGTGACAGGTATGCGTTCCATTTTAATAGTGGTTCTTCAAAACTATGGATACCGTCTTGCAGTGTCGGAGCGATTTTAATTGAAGTCAGTAAGGCATTAACGAGCGCGCCGATAGCATCTTTACGTTGGTGATGACTGGCAAACATATGCTCACTGATCTCACCAATTCGCTGTTCTAGCCAAGGATCACCACATTCGGCGATTTTTGATGCAACGGCTTCTTGCCATTGATCACGATTAACGATGCCCATCACGATAGCGTCTTCAAGATCATGGACACCGTAAGCAATATCATCAGCCAATTCCATGATTGAACAATCAAGTGATTTAAAGCGTGTTTTATGGTGTTGCTGAGGTAAATGGCTGTGACTACGCATTTGTTTAAATAACTGGCGATCATGTTCTGAAAGTGGCGCTAATACCCAATCAAAGACAGTTTTATCATCATCGTAGATACCTTTGGCGGGATACCATAGCTTGGCTTTTAAATGGCGAAAGTTAGTAACGTCATCCGCTCGCTTTGTAGCAGTAGTTTGACTCAATAATGCGGGGTATTTTAGTAACCCTAATAAGGTCCGTCGTGAGAGGTTCATTCCGTAATGTTCGGTATAAGGTTCTAATAGCGTTACGATACGAAATGTTTGCGCATTACCTTCAAAACCACCGTGATTACGCATCATATAGTTAAGTGCGATTTCACCACCATGACCAAATGGCGGATGACCAATATCGTGGGCTAAACAGATACTTTCCATCAGGCTGGTTGATGATAATAGCGAATGGAATTGGGGCTGTTTTAATTTTAATTGTGCCACAATGCCAGTGCCGATTTGTGAGGCCTCAAGCGAGTGAGTTAAACGGGTACGATAGAAGTCATGGTTACCTGCGCCGTGGACTTGGGTTTTTGCTTGCAGGCGACGAAATGCTGCCGAGTGTAGGATTCGAGCTCGGTCACGTTGGTAGGCTGAACGGTGATCATCTCGACGCATTTTTTGCTCGTTGCTATGACGCTGCTGCCAACGAGGATCAAGAGTAAAGTTTTCCATTAGCTGATCTCATCGAGTGTTAGATTAAAACTATCGGCAAAAGTGGCCAGAAAATAATCCATCTCTGGTGTTCTACGCTCAGCTAAGGTTTCTTCAAGGCGTTTTTTTGCTTTAGTGAATTCATGATTGCCTGCACTTAATTCTTCTAAACATTTAAGGTAAGCGCACAAGGTATCAGCTTGTTTGACGATAGCTGCATTTTCAGGATCGAGCTTATGGCTATCAAGGAGCGGCGCATAATCATCATGAAATTCTTGCGGTAACATCGACAGCAGTTTTTGCTCGGCGGCAAGCTCGATCTTTTTGTATTCTTCAGCAATCGTTGGGTTGAAGTATTTTATCGGCGTTGGCATATCACCAGTAATGACTTCACTGACATCATGAAACATACCTAATAGAGCAATGCGTTCAGGATTGACATTACCTGCAAATTTGCGGTTTTTAATTAATGCTAGCGCATGGGCGACAAAAGCAACTTGCAGACTGTGTTCTGAAATGTTTTCAGTTTCAACACTGCGCATTAATGGCCAGCGTTGAATTAAACGCATTCGTGCTAAATGAGCAAAAAAGTGGCTTTTTTCCATGGGATGGTCCCTCATAGCGAAATATTGATGGATTGAGTATACCAAGTGTGTGGGGATGATAGGGGAATTACTTGGTAAGCATTTTAGTGCAGATAAATAAAAGCCTCGGGGGAACCGAGGCTGAGTATATTTTACTGCTCAGTGCTGTTATTGACTTAGTCGTTATTGACGATAAGTATGCAGGAAGCGTTCCAAGCGGGTCATTGCTTGTTCCAAATCATCTACTCGAGGTAGCGTTACAATTCTGAAGTGATCCGGCTTTTTCCAGTTAAAGCCAGTACCATGAACTACTAATACTTTTTCTTGAAGTAAGAAGTCCATTGCAAAGCGCTGGTCATCGACAATTTTGAATTTTTTCTGATCTAATTTCGGAAATAGGTATAACGCCCCTTTTGGCTTTACACATGAAATCCCCGGAATTTGAGTTAATAAATCATAAGCTTTATCGCGTTGTTCTAATAAGCGTCCGCCAGGTAAGATCAATTCATTGATACTTTGATAGCCACCAAGTGCGGTTTGAATCGCATGCTGCATTGGTACATTGGCGCATAAACGCATTGAAGAAAGCATTTCTAAGCCTTCAATGTAGCCTTTGGCTTTATGTGTGGCACCAGATAACACCATCCAGCCAGCGCGGAAGCCACAAACGCGGTATGATTTAGAGAGACCGTTGAAGGTAATACAGAATACATCTGGTGCTAGCGGCGCAATCGAGGTGTGTTTAGCACCATCATAAAGAATTTTATCGTAGATCTCATCGGCAAAAATAATCAGATTATGCTGACGGGCGATTTCAACGACTTCTAATAGAAATTCACGACTGTAAACTGCACCTGTTGGGTTATTGGGATTGATCAGCACGATACCGCGGGTATGTGGGCCAATTTTTTTCTTGATATCATTAAGATCAGGATACCAATCAGATTGCTCGTCACAGGTATAGTGTACTGCGGTACCACCAGAGAGTGACACAGCGGCTGTCCATAATGGATAATCAGGCGAAGGCACTAAAATTTCATCTTTATGATTGAGCAATGCTTGCATCGCCATCACAATCAATTCTGATACGCCATTACCAATAAAAACATCTTCAACATCAATATCTAATAAGCCACATTTTTGGTAATGCTGGACAACGGCTTTACGCGCAGAGTAAATACCTTTTGAATCACAGTAACCTTGCGAGGTTGGCAAGTTACGGATCACATCAACCAGAATTTCATCAGGGGCATCAAACCCAAATGGGGCAGGGTTGCCAATATTAAGTTTAAGTATTTTTTGGCCTTCTTCTTCCATGCGCTTAGCATGCTTAAGAACGGGACCACGTATGTCATAACAAACATTATTGAGCTTGGATGACATCCCGAAATTTTGCATATAATACTTTCCTGATGATAATTTTTGGTATACCCACAAATTACACTATAAAACTGGTTTAAAGGAACACCTTTTAGCACAATATTTGGAAAAATAGTGTTTTGTGTTATTAAGAACCCATAGTAGCTGCGGTATTAACTAGAGTTACCATTAAGGTTTAGCTATTTGTGCTGAAATATCCCCAAAAGGAATGATGTTTACTTCATTAGTCAGATGCTATTGAGTGAGGTAGAATACACGGATCATTCTTCTTTGCTGATAATCAATGATTTGCCTCATTAGGTAAGCGTTGAAATAATGACTATTTTTAGCAAAGAATCAAGTATGTCCATGATTGGCATATTTTTATCTTTCAGCCAGGGATGAGCCGTATTGGTGATATTGAGCTGAGCGAGGTTATCTTGACTGCGTTACAACAAGCTGTTGAATTATTGGTTGCTAAAATTAAACAAGCATCAGTAACAACACAACGATTACTAGTGAAACTAGAATTACCTGCAAATACTGATTTAATTGATTGGATGGATGCACAACCTTTATTTCCTAAATTTTACTGGCAATCCCGAGATTGTCGTGAGGAAGTAGTGGCATTAGGGCAAATTCGAACGTTTACTGATCCATTAACGGCTGAAAAAGTCATTAGTGATGATCAGCGCGTATGGGGAGGACGCTCGTTTGATGGTCGCACCGATCGTAATCGTCGTTGTCTATCCTCTTTTTTCTTTTTGCCACTGCTTGAAATCATTCGTTTTGATGGTGAATGGCATCTTGCAGCGAACATGAGTGATGATAAGTCATTGATGTTAAATATGTTGAAAAAAATAGCGACTAAACCTGAAGTGGTGACGGATATTGATAGCCGTATTTTAAGTCGCAGCTATAGTCCTGATTTTGCGGGCTGGTCAACGATGATTGAACAAGCATTAACAGGCATTGCTAATGATGAGTTTGAAAAAGTAGTGCTAGCTCGACGGACAACGTTACAGCTTGATCATCCAGTATTACCAGCACAATTACTTAAAGCAAGTCGTGCAAGTAACAGTAATAGCTTTCATTTTTTGATGGCATTAGATGCTGAACATTGCTTTATCGGTTCAACGCCTGAACGGTTATTTCAGCGCCATGATCGTGTTTTACAAACGGAAGCGCTTGCGGGCACGATTGGTCGTGGAGTCGATAGCCAAGAAGACCAACAATTGGCTCAATGGCTATTAGCAGATACTAAAAATCGTTATGAAAATCGTTTAGTTGTTGATGATATTGTTGAACGTTTAGTGCCGCAATGTGAATCTATGAATGTTGCCCCTGTGCCTGAATTAGTGCAGTTGCGTAAAGTGCAGCATTTGAAACGTAGCATTGATGGTCAACTTAATAATGATGTGTTTAGTGCTAATTTGCTTGATAGTTTACAGCCAACGGCAGCTATTGCCGGTTTACCCCGCGATGCAGCGTTAAACTTTATTGCTGATCATGAACCTTTTGCGCGTGGTTGGTATAGTGGCGCTGTTGGTTATATTGGTCAAAAACACAGTGAGTTTTGTGTTGCAATTCGTAGTGCCATGATTAGCGGTGATGATTTACATTTATTTGCTGGTGCAGGTATTGTGCCGGGATCGGTTGCCGATAGTGAATGGAAAGAGCTTGACCGTAAAACGTCAACTTTATGTAGTTTGTTTGAGCAGCCTGATTTTGATAATAGTAAAGTTATGGATAATATGGGATACAAAAGCGCATGATGCAGCCATCATTAATAACTAGCCAATCCTACCGTGCAGCATTGAATGGCTGCTGGGCTAGTTTAATACTTGAAGAGTTAGTGAGACTTGGGGTTCAGCATGTCTGTATTGCGCCTGGCTCTCGTTCTACACCACTGACTTTGGCGGCAGCAAAATTAACCCAACTCACTATTCATACTCATTTTGATGAACGAGGGCTAGGTTTTTTAGCGTTAGGGATAGCCAAAGCATCCCAATCTCCAGTTGCCGTTATAGTGACCTCTGGTACGGCTGTTGCGAATTTATTACCAGCGGTGGCAGAAACAGGACTTACTGGTGAGAAGCTGGTGTTATTAACCTCTGATCGTCCTGCAGAATTGATTCAATGTGGTGCCAACCAAGCGATTCGACAACATGGTATCTTTTCTGATCATGTTAGCCACTTTTTAGATATACCGAGCCCAAGTTTAGACATTAGCCCGAATTGGTTATTGTGTGCTGTTGATGATGTGATGCAGCAACAGCAACTTCGTGGTGGTTCGGTTCATTTTAATTGTCATTATCCTGAGCCGTTATATGGCGATGATGTCGATTTTAGCGACTATTTGATGCCTATTTTACAGTGGCAACAGGATCATAGCCCGTATTGTCAGCATCAGGCTTTACTTTCTGCAACTACTGCCGATATTAACCATTTGCAGTGGCAAGCATTATGTGCGCAAAAAGGGGTGATTGTTGCAGGTCGACTCGCCGCGAATGAACTTAATGCCGTGCAACAATTAGCGACTGCGTTAGGCTGGCCATTGCTGGTGGATCCGCAAGCGGGTGGCAGTAGTGACTATGCAGGTTTTGACGGTTGGTTACAAAATAGCGCCAGTCAGCAGTATCTTCAACAAGCACAGGTCTTATTGCAATTTGGTGGCCGTTTAGTTTCCAAACGTTTATTACACTTGATTAGCAATCAGACATGGCAGTCTTTTTTATTGATAGACCCACTAGCTGGTCGATTAGATCCTAATCACCGTCGTAGTCAACGTATTCAAGCAAATATTGAACTGTGGGCACAAACTGCACTGTCATTAACGCTTGATTCTCCTCATTCACAATGGGCACAACCATTGACTGAGGCCTCTGAGCGTTATTTTGATATTGTGATGAGCCACAGTAGACATTTTTCAGAACTAGGTTTAGCTGCGCACGTCATGAATTGGATTACACCTCAAACTGAATTGTTTTTGGGCAATAGTATGATTGTTCGCTTATTGGATATGTGCGCTAAATTACCACCAACAGCGACATTTGCTAATCGTGGTGCATCTGGTATTGATGGCTTAATCGCGACAACGGCGGGTGTGCAACGAGCTCGAAAAGCACCTTTAGTGTGCTTAATTGGTGATACCTCGTTACTTTATGACCTCAATTCATTGGCATTATTGAAGCAACAACAATATCCGCTGGTTGTTATTGTAACGAATAATGATGGTGGCGGTATTTTTGATATGTTACCGGTACCTGCTCAGCAAAAAGATGATTTTTATCGTATGCCTCATGGTTTTGAATTTAGTCATGCTGCAGCGATGTTTGGGTTAAATTATTGTGCACCAACATCATTGATGGCGGCTGAAACTGCAATTCGTGACGGTCAACTTGAAGTTGGTACCACATTAGTTGAGATCAAAACACCAGCGGGTGAAGCAGGTGAGATGCTTAAAGTGTTATTTGCTGAGGTAGAGCATGCTACTTTATTCTGAAACCTTTGGCGTTAAAACTAGCGTTTCCCAGCCGACACTGGTTTTTCTACATGGCTTACTAGGTAATGGCCGTGATTGGCGGTATGTGATTAGTCAATTAGCAGCCACTCAACAATGTATTACTATCGATTTACCAGGCCATGGTTTGAGTGCTTTTGTTAATGCTGAAATGACAACTGAGGCAATTGATGGTGGTTTTGAGGCTATTCATCAAGCGTTAATTGCAACATTAAAGCAGCGTGGGGTGGGTGATTATGTGCTGATTGGCTATTCAATGGGCGCACGATTGGCTATGTATCATGCTTGTGCGTTGGCAAATCACTCAATATCATCGGTTAATTCACCACGATTAATGAAAGTGTTACTTGAAGGCGGCCATTTTGGGTTGCCTGTTACCGAACGTGAATCCCGTTATCAGCATGATCAGCGCTGGGCTGCTCGCTTTGCGCAACAGCCATTAGTTGAGGTACTACAAGACTGGTATCAACAACCTGTTTTTAGTTCATTGACGGTGGCGCAACAACAAGCATTAGTGGTGAAACGGAGTGATAATTTAGGTTCTGGTATTGCACAAATGATGTTAGCAACTTCACTTGCTAAACAGCCACAGTTATTGCCTCAATTACAACAGCTTTCTTTACCTATACATTATCTATGTGGTGAGCGTGATACTAAGTTTTGTCAATTAGCATCGGCTTGTGGGTTAAATGTTACTGTTATAGATAATGCTGGTCATAATATTCATATTGAACAACCTATTGCTTTTACAACGGCGTTATTAGCGTTTATTGATAAGTAATGTCGTCGCAAAGTGATAGTGAATTATAAGGGAAATGTAATGCGTAGCGCTAAGTTATTTCAATACCAACTCCCAATGGATTCTGGGGTTATTTTGCGTGATCAACGTTTGGTTACACGCGAAGGTTGGGTGATTGAGTTATGCCAAGATCAACAACGGGCTTATGGTGAAATTGCGCCATTACCTGAATTTAGTATTGAGACGACCGCAGAAGCGGGGGCGCAAGCACAACAGTTACTTTCACAATGGGTTGCGGGTGAAGCGCTTGAGCTTGATACTGCATTTCCATCAGTCGCTTTTGGTATTAGTTGTGCAATGGCGGAGTTAGCGGCTGAACTTCCCGTTACTGGTAATTATTTGGTTGCACCATTATGTTCAGGGGATCCTGATGATTTGGTGGTACGTTTGAACCAAATGCCTGGTGATAAAGTCGCTAAGATTAAAGTCGGAATGTATGAAGCAGTACGTGATGGTATTGTTGCCAATATGCTTCTTGAAGCCATTCCCGATATGCGATTACGACTAGATGCTAATCGCCAATGGACGCCGTTAAAAGCGCAACAATTTGCTAAATATGTTAAACCTGAACACCGCGCTGGTATTGCCTTTTTAGAAGAACCTTGTCGTGAACCTAGCGATAGTTTGGCATTTGCACAACAAACTGGAATTAATATTGCTTGGGATGAAACAGTACGCGATGCTGGGTTTGAAGTAAAAGCAGAGCCAGGTGTTGCAGCTATTATTATTAAACCGACATTGATAGGTTCGCTTGAACGTTGTATTTCATTGATCGAGCAAGCACATGCTGCCGGATTAATTGCTGTAATTAGCTCAAGTATTGAATCAAGTTTAGGTTTAAATCAGTTGGCACGTTTAGCACAATGGCAAACCCCTAATGTGATCCCTGGGTTAGATACAATGCAATTATTTCAAGCTCAATTAATGCAGTCATGGCCGGGCTGTGAACTGCCGGTGATCCCTTTATCTGAATTAGACGTAGTATGGCACAAATAAAAGCAGCATTTCAGATGTGGCCTTGGCAATATTGGGCCGAGCAACGACCAACAGAGGTTGCGATTGCATTAGGTGATGTAAATGCAGACGCTGTTTCGTGGAATTGGATTGAAGTTACAGCGAATATTGAAAAATATGCGCAACGGTTAGTTGCTCAAGGTGTAAAGCGCGATCAATTAGTTGCAGTCGTTGCACCGAATAGTATTGATTTACTATGGCTATTACTGGCAATAATTCGTGTTGGTGCGCGTTATGTGGGCCTTAATCCTAAATTGCCCTCCAAAGCACTTACGGAGCAATTAGCACTATTAGGTAATGATTATCTTTGGTGCTCAAGCGCGGAGCTTGCTGAACAATTACCAGGGAAAGTGATCTCATTAATGATGGATACGACGTCTAATCGTCTTATTCCTGTTATGTGGCAAGAGCATCGTCCAGTTACGTTGACATTAACATCGGGTTCGACGGGCGCTCCTAAAGCTGTGGTACATCATGCGCAGTCACATTTAGCTAGTGCGAGTGGATTATTAAAACAAATGACATTTACCGCTGATGACAGCTGGTTACTGTCATTACCGTTATTCCATATTTCAGGCTTAGCCATTGTTTGGCGGTGGTTATACCGTGGTGCAAGAATTGTCGTGGTTGAGCCAGAATTGCAACAACAAGCCTTGCAATGGGTCAGTCATGCGTCATTAGTGCCGACACAGCTGCAACGTTTTCTTGATTCTGAATACGCACAGCAACATCAACTACAGCAGGTATTATTAGGTGGCGCGACGATTCCAGTCAGTTTAACTACGGCAGCTGAACAAGTCGGTATTGAATGTTGGAGCGGCTATGGGATGACAGAAATGGCGTCGACGATAACGGCTAAACGCGCTAATAGTAGTCCTGGTGTCGGTACCGTTTTACCTTACCGCAAGCTTATTTTACGTGATGGTGAAATTTGGGTGAGTGGTAAAGTGTTATGTTTGGGGTATTACCGTAATCGTACTATTTTCTCTTTGGTAGGATGTAATGACGACGATGAGTGGTTTGCAACCAAAGATTTAGGTGAGTGGCATGATGACGAGTTATTTATTCGTGGTCGAGCTGATAATATGTTTATTTCTGGTGGTGAAAATGTACAGCCAGAAGATATTGAACAGGTATTATTACAACATCCTGCGGTTAACCAAGTGATTGTGTTACCGGTTGCGGATCATGATTTTGGTGCTAGACCAGTAGCTATATTAACAACCGCTCAACCGTTAGATAATTATTTGATAGATCAATTAGTCACTTATATATCGCAAAACGTGGCACCTTATAAGCGCCCAATTCGCTATATTGAATTACCTGAGAGCTTTACGCAAAGTGTGAAAATTTCACGCACAGAGTTAGCGCAGTGGTTAGCGACACAAGCATAAAAGCAATGCTAATATTAATAAAAAGGCGAAGCATAATAGCTTCGCCTTTTTATTATCGGTTAAACCCCATTGGGCTGTTTATTGACTAGCGCAGGTCACCACGTAATGTTATCACTTGCTGGCGCAGTAATTGACTATTAGTTTCCTCTGAAGGTACACAATTACCTGCAACTATGGTTACTTTAGACCAAAAACGAGTAGGACATTTAAGTAAAGCATGCCCACCCTCACGACTAAAATAACTGCCCCATAAGCCTTGTAAAGCTACTGGAATAACCTGAACGTTTGAGCGTTTAATAATTAAATCAATACCACGCATAAAGGGAGCAATTTCGCCATCTTGAGTTAGGTGACCTTCAGGGAATACACACACAATATCGCCATTTTCTAAATATGTTGCCACTTGAGCAAATGCCGTTCGTACTGATTTACGATCATTGGCATCGACAGGTATTGCTTTGCAAGCACGACAAAAGGCATTGATAACGGGGAGATTGTAAATATCTTTATCCATTAAAAATCGAATTGGGCGGGGACAAGCGCCAGCTAATAATAGCGCATCCATATAACTAACATGATTACACACTAATAACGTTCCGCCACGCTGAGGCAGATTGTTTAGGTTTTTATGACGGACACGATACATGGTGTGAGTCACAATCCATACGATAAAGCGCCAGAAAAAGTCAGGAGCTTGGAAATAGATATAAACTAAGACAAGTCCGTTTAATCCTGCCAGTAATAAGAAAAATTGTGGAATAGATAATTGTAATAAAGATAAGCAAACAATTGCTGCAATGGCACTAATCACCATAAAGACCGCATTCCAAATATTATTGGCGGCTATAATTTGAGCGCGTTGATCTTCTTTAGCCCGTTGCTGCATAAGGGTATATAGCGGCACAATGAAAATACCACCGGCCACGCCAAGCAATAATAACGAGATAAAGACCGGCCATAATGATGGTTGGGCAATGAATGTCATTATTGAGTTGCTGACGGGAATCACATTGGGTGTCATAACGTATAACCCCAAACCGAAAAAACTGATCCCAAAACAGCCAATAGGTACAATCCCTGGATCAACTCGGTGCTGTGATAGACGGTCACATAGCATTGATCCAATAGCGATGCCGATAGAGAACAAGGTTAATAAAAAAGAGACAGATGATGCTTGGCCGCCTAAATTGGTGCGCGCAAAATTTGGGAATTGGGTTAAGTAACAAGCGCCAAGGAACCAAAACCAACTAATACCAAGAATACATTGGAAAATGATTTTATCTTGTTGAGCAATTTTCATGGTGTGGCGTGTTTGCTGCCATGGACGCCAATGAAATTTAAGGTGCGGTTGACTTGGTGGTGCCGCTGGAATAGCTAGCGATGCGAGATAGCCTAAAATAGCAAAGATAATGACACTAATGGCGGCAATATAACGCCCATTATCACTATTAGCGATCACGCCAGCGATAATTGTACCTAGCAAAATGGCAAGGAATGTACCTGTTTCAACCAGTGCATTACCAGAGACTAATTCGCTTTTTTTAAGGTGTTGCGGTAATAAAGCATATTTAGCCGGCCCAAAGAAAGCAGATTGAGTGCCCATTAGAAACAGTAAAAACAGTAATGATAAATAGCTTTGGTAAATAAAGGCGATGGCCGCACAAGACATAATAATGACTTCTGCCAGTTTAACCATACGCATGATTTTAGCTTTATCATAAATATCAGCAAGAATACCGGCAGAGGCTGAAAATAAGAAAAACGGAAGGATAAATAATCCAGCAGCTAAATTAATTAATAAATCAGCGTTAAGTGGAAGCGTATGTACTGAGGCATAAGCAATAAAAATAAGTAGAATGTTCTTATAAACATTATCGTTAAATGCCCCTAAGGCCTGTGTAAGAAAATAAGGTAAAAACCGGCGTTTAGTTAACAGGCTTGATTGAGACTTAGGGGACATTCTGTTGTTCTCGTTAAATTACTTGTGCCATGAATTTAAGTAGGTATCTAATAAATTATTGATCAATGCTTTTCCGTCAACTGGGGATGAGGTAAACAATTTATCATCTACTGTTAGTAAGGTAATACCGTGTACACCAGCCCAAATAACACGGCTTGCTTCAAGTACTTGCTCATCACTCATATCACTATTAATTTGACCAATTAATGCTTCTAGCATGCCTGTCATATTATCAATACGATCTGTTTGCCATTCAGGAAGATCTTCACCATTCATTGTATGTTGGAAAATTAACTGCCAACGGTAAGGATGTGCTGTTGCAAAATCAAGATAGCAGAAAGCAAGATTACGCAATGCTTGTTGTGAGGACGTTGAATCACGGACACAAAGTTCAGCTTGTTGGAATAATTCGTCAAGTGTTTGAGCAACGGCATGAAGGAGTAATAGATTATAGTTACCGAACACATTAACTAAAGTACTTGGTACATAGCCAATCATCGCTGCGACTTTACGTAAGCTCAGTTCATGATGTGGGTGCTCATCGAGAAAGTTTTTTACTTGCTCAAGAGTCATATTTACCAATTCTTCGCGGGTGTGGTCATTTCTTCTTGCCATGGAGTTATACTCTTTTAAATATGTTTGCAATTGTCGTAATTAGCCTAGCTATAGGCCGCTTTTTTAATTATTTTAATAATTATCATCCATGAGGCATTATGCATAACATAAATCAGACATAATACGAATCCATAAATTGATATGTTAAGCGTTTCGTTTCTTGGTATTTTCTAATGATACTTGATCATTTAGTGTCCAAAAATCGATAAGAATACCGATGAGGAAGAAACCACACGTACATAAGTAAAGGATACCAGTGAGCCATTTCCCCATATACATGCGGTGAACACCAAATATTCCAAGGAAAGTCAGTAATAGCCATGCAATGTTGTAATCGATTTCACCACTAGCGAAACGTAAATCAGATTCACGGTTCATTGATGGGATCAAAAATAAATCGATTAACCAGCCGATGCCGAGTAAACCTAACGTTAAAAACCAAATTGTCCCTGTGACAGGTTTACCATAATAAAAACGGTGAGCACCGGTAAAACCAAAAATCCACAATAGATAACCCACAAATTTACTATGTGTATTGTTCTCTTGCATAGATATCCCCATTGAGAAATATGATAATAATCAAGGAAAGTCCCGCTTTTGAGCCGGTATTGTTCACTTTCGTTGATGGCATAAAAAACAGTATATAATAATAAACGTTTACTGCGGATAATATATGGAATGATCTGATAATTTTCACCTTTTAGGTTGTATTAGTTCAATTTATTACACATAAACATGCATATTAAAGCTATTTATGTTTAATTATATAGAGAATCACAATTGTTAATGTCTATATTGTTAGTGTTAGATGTATGATTGTTAGGCTTTTAATTTGTTATATTAGATAATTACAACAATGTTAAACGTTAGTAACAATTTTGATGGGTGATTAAATTGACATTCTGTAGCGAATGGCTACGATGCTTAGAGTTAATGACAAAGGTATATCTATTATCATGAAACGCTTTTTTACCGTATTTGCTCTTATTGTGGCGGTGTCGTTTACAGCACCACATGCAGAAGCAAAAAAATTCGGTGGTGGTAAGTCGTTTGGTAAAAGCTTTAAAACCGCTCCGGTTCGTAAGCAGCAACCGCAACAGACTGATACTATCCGTAAACAAAATCCTACCGCAGCGTCATCAGCGAAAAAAGGCCTAATGGGTGGTTTGTTAGGTGGTCTTCTTGCTGGTGGTCTGTTAGCTGCTTTCTTTGGTGGTGCATTTGATGGTATCCAATTTATGGATATTCTTATCATCGGTATCATTGCCTTTGTATTGTTTAAGCTATTTAAAGCAATGCGTGCTAATAAAGGTACTCCTATGGGGCACCGTGAGTCTTATGCGGGCAATTCCCCTCGTCAGTCTCAGCAACAGCAACGTCAGCAACAGCAGTTTCGTCAAGGAGCAGCACAACAGCAGCAATCGTCTGGTTATGAATCAACAGACAGTGATGTGCCGTTTAACTTGCCGCCAAACTTTAATATGAATGCATTTTTAAATGGTTCTCGTGATCATTACCGTGTTATTCAAGGCGCTTGGAATCATAACGAATTGGAAAAAATTCGTGAGTATGTGTCGCCAGCGTTGATGGCTGATTTAACCGCTGAGCGTGCAAAACTGGTCGGTGAACAGCATACTGAAGTGATGTATGTTGATGCTGAACTAGTACGTGCAGATTATGACGCTAATATGGCACAACTAAGTATTAAGTTTAGTGGCCGTTATAAAGATAGCGCTGAAGGTGTGGAAGAAGACATTAATGATGTATGGCATTTGGAGCGTGATTTACGTAAACCTAATGCGCCATGGTTAATTGTTGGTATTCAAGCATAATCGCGATAAATCGCAGTCAAAAAAGCCGCTAATAGCAAAAGATTTCATATTATGTGAACTCTTTTCTAAGCGGCTTTTTTATATCTCTCAATAGCTTGGGTCGTTTTTTATACAGTTTTGAAACTGAATGACTGATAGATGTTCAAATTTTTGACACAGATCTCACCCTGATAGAGAAAGATCTTCAGATATTGATCTCTGCACCTAGTTTTCTTACCAACAAACGCTAATATTAATAATAGATTATTTATCCCGTTGGAATTTTCCATAAAGAGGTGACTATGCCGTACACTCCCGATATCGTTGATGAAATGAATCTACTGGTAAAATTCCCTATGCATAGCAATATGGAAGGCATTAAGGTTCATAGCGATGCAAGTCCTGCTGTTATCTCTGCAGCGCAACGTTTGTATGCGAAAGGATTAGTGACTGAAGAGGATGGAGGATACTTGACATATTCTGGCCATCAAGTTGTAGAAAATGCTAAAAGTGCATTACGTATCCTTACTGGCGCAGTCAAAGAATAGTTCTATTCTCCAGTAAACGAACGGCAATAACGATTATGTTATTTGCTCAAGTTCGGTAATAATTGTTAAGGCTTGCTCATTGGTATTACCACAAATATCAGAGCAAGCTTTAAAATTGTGGCATACAGCAGGGCGCTCTGGCTTACCAAATAATTGGCAGAGATTGTTTTCATTTAGTTGAATACAACGAACACCTGCAGGCTTACCGTTAACCATTCCTGGAATGGATGATGATATACTTGGGGCAATACAACATGCTCCACAACCTAAACGACATTCCATCACTCTTCTCTCTTTTTGCTTTGTAAATCGGTTGCGCAAATTACCATTGTTAATCCTAAAAGCCAAATTTAGTTATCGACTTTATTCGTCGTGATCATTTACAGATCGGCTCTTTATTTCTACGCTAAATGATAATGGCTATTATTTCTGTCGATATTAACGATTAATAGGTATTTTTAATTTGCAGTTTACCGTATTGATCGCTATAAAAACCGCCTGCTTTATTTTTTGATAAGCTCATTCATTATTGTGGCGTATTGAGCGACACAAATAACAATACTGGTGTAAGTATCATGACCCATTTTTGGCAACAGAAAGACTTAACGACAATGACAGATCAAGAGTGGGAATCACTTTGTGATGGCTGTGGAAAATGTTGTCTACATAAGTTAATTGATGATGATACTGACGATATCTATTACACCAATGTCGCTTGTAGCTTACTCGATAACCAAACATGTTCATGTAAAGATTATCCTAATCGATTTGAGTCTGGTGAAGAGTGTCTTAAGCTGACTCGTGAGCGAATTGAAGAGTTTGCATGGTTACCTGAAACATGTGCTTACCGTTTACTTGCGGAAGGTAAACCGTTACCTGAGTGGCATCCTTTGCTCACCGGCTCTAAAGAGGCTATGCACAAAGCGGATGAATCAGTACGTAATAAGATTGTGTATGAAATCGATGTGATTGATTGGGAAGATCACATTTTGAATCACCCTAATCGTATTAGTGAATAATAACGATTAACTTGTGGTTGTTGAATAAATAACGCCTCCGTTACGAAACGGAGGCGTTGTTGTTTATAACCAGTAACACGTTATAAGATAAAACGTTCACCCTGAACAGGGAAATGGAATGTCACCCCAAAGGTATTACCTGCATTAAGTTGCTGCTTAATAATCGATTGTGGATCGATATTTTTAAGCAAGCTGTATTTTATATGAGTGATAACAATAGGCAGTCCAGTTAAACTTCCCTTACCGCCAGCTTTATATTCAAGTACAGCTAATTCCTCTAATAATAATTTAGGCGTTAAATGGCCATATAACGAGCGTTCAGGTACTTTATTGGTGAAGGACGTTTCAATCATGATCCCTTTTAATTGTTTGTTTTTAATATAAGGTGCCAATGTCGACCATAAACTATTTAGATGGTCGCTTTGCTCAACGCTGTCAGCACCGGTATCACCAAGATAGACCATCACTTGTTTATGATTATTCTTAATAAGAAATGCCGAGGATTCAATACCAGCATGGCTTAATGGTAGTGCTTTAGCGTGTAAATAAGTGTCTTTAATTGGCAGCCACTTTTGAGCCGATAAATCACGATATTGGTATTTACCTAATTGATAACCTTGGCCACGATTACCAAAGTTAGGCCAAGCTTGCCAATTAAAATAAGTCTCGGTAATGGTTCCATTGACTGACGGTAAACCATAGATATATTTACGACTATCATCCGGTGAGGTAATGATCATTCCAGCGAGATGATCTAGGTGTGCGTGACTGATTAAATAACCTTTAATTTTCTCACGTAGCACATAACCAACTTTAGTATAAGGCGAGTCTTTGGGGAGTTTAATGTCTTTAAAAGCTTGCTTTTCATCGGCCACAATAAGGCCATTAACCACGGTTCCTGCATCAAGGGTGACATAATTAGTGTCATGAGTGTCTTTGATAAGAAATGCGGTTAAATTACCATCCTGAATGCCTCCCTTACTGCCTAAAGTGATAACATCAAATCCAGCTTGCGCATAAGCTGAAAAAGAGCATAGTAAGACTAAAAGACTTTTTTTGAACATTCTATTTTCCCTATAGAAATAACAGCAATAGCGTTCATATTTGATTGTTTTGCTGAATAATACGACGTTATAACGGATTGTTGCGCTAGAGAATACGTATAATTGTAAAAAAATGTTATTTGTGGGCAATCGGAATAAAAACGGACCTTATAGCTATATATGATCCGACATTATTCTATTGCTAGGGAGGCTATTCGTCTTGATTATGGACGAGTAAATGTATCGCAGACACTAGGGTTACCTGTTTTAAATCCTTTTTGAAACCATGCGATACGTTGCTGTGAACTACCATGAGTAAACGCATCCGGTTGGACTGCTTTACCTGCGAGTTTTTGCAATCTGTCATCACCGACAGCACTGGCGGCATTAATTCCTTCTTCAATATCGCCAGCCTCAAGCATGCCTTGCTGATTCACATAATAGCCCCATACGCCGGCGTAACAGTCAGCTTGAAGCTCCAAGTTTACACTGAGTTTATTGGCGGTGATCTCATCGCTACGCTGTTGTAGTTGATGAACTTTATCACTGGTTCCAAGTAGTTTTTGAACATGGTGACCAACTTCATGGGCAATGACATATGCAAATGCAAAATCACCCGATGCGCCTAATTTGTTTAGTTCGTTAATAAAGCCCAGATCAAGATAGATTTTTTGATCTGCGGGGCAATAAAAAGGTCCTGACTGGGCTGATCCTGTGCCACAACCTGTGTGAGTAATATCGTTATATAATACTAATGTTGGCGGTTGGTATTTTCCCGCTAGTTGTTTATCCCATACACTTTCTGTTGAGCCAAGAATAGCGGCTACAAATTGTTTATTCTCATCATTGAGTTGTAAAGGCGCTGTTGTGGGGGCGTGTGATTGCTGGATTCCGAGTGAGGTGCCACCGCCAGTAAAATATTGATAGGCAAAGAATAATCCACCAACCACTAAGATAATTCGTCCTATTTTACTGCGCATCAGTAATGGAACGAAGCGTAATAATCCTGCAATGGGTGTTCTTGCTTGAGTCGGGCTATCGCCACGTCGATCTTCAATGTTTGAGCTTTGGCGAGAGTTCTTCCAACGCATTATCATTCCTTCATTATGGGTAGTCGATGATTCAATAATGGCTCAAAATTTGGGACGCGTGGGATCTTTTTCTTCAACGAGGATTATTAGAGTGTGTGGTCGTGAGAAATTTATCTCCCCTCGTACTATAACCAGTAAAGGGGAGATGAAGCGATATTACAATTGCTGTTGGGCTTGTTCTAAACGCTCAATAATCGGTGCGGCTTTATTGAGACAGCGAATATCAGTAAAGAGCATTTTAGCCTGTGGGTACTGATGGCGCAGGTAAGCAAACCATTGTTTAACCCGATTAGGATAATATAAGCCTTTATCGCCTTTAATTTCGAATTGAGAATAAGTAAGTAGCAGTGCTAATACTTGCTCCCAAGTCATTGGATCTTGGTTATGTTTTACTACATTACCTAAGTTGGGTAGGTTCAATGCGCCACGACAAACCATTAACGCATCAGTATTCGTTGCAGCTAAACAGGCTTGGCCATCAGCATGGTTCCAAACCTCACCATTGGCAATAATTGGTAATTTAACATGCTGGCGAAGTTGGCGAATGTAATCCCATTTTATGGTCTCTGCTTTATAGCCATCATCTTTAGTCCGCGCATGGATCACCATTTCGTCAGCACCCGCTTGAGCAATGGCATCTGCAATTTCAAAACATTGTTGTGGGTCATCCCAGCCTAAGCGTACTTTTGCCGTTACAGGTTTAGTCGGATTTACAGCTTCCCGTGTTGCTTTAACAATTTGATAGATTAATTCAGGCTCTTTGAGCAATACTGCGCCACCGCGACTTTTATTAACTGCTTTGGCTGGACAACCAAAGTTAATATCTATGCCTGCTGAACCAAGATTACAAGCACGATGGGCATTTTCAGCCATCCATTGTGGATATTGACCTAGCAATTGCACACGAACGGGGGTACCTGAGCGTGTTTTACCGCCTTGGTGCAATTCAGGACATAAACGATAGAAAACACTATTAGGTAATAGGCTATCAATGATACGTACAAATTCAGTGACACAAAGATCATAGTCATTAATTTCGGTTAGCATCTCGCGCATTAGGTGATCTAATACGCCTTCCATCGGGCCTAAAATAACTCGCATAGGGGTGGTTGCTCTACTCAGTAAATACGCTAAGGGGCAAGAGTCTAGTGCGAGTTGGCTAGTTTGTCATCTTTGTTTTTATATTGAACGTAGATGATGGCCTGAAATAATGGTGGTTGGTTGTAAGTGATGCTTATCACATGCGATTGCCATTTTTAACATGCTAGTCGCAACATCTTCTGCTGGAATTGGAGTGAAGTGTTTTAGGGGGCCAATCATTATTGGATGAATAATTTCAAAAATACGTTGAATGGCTAATTCATTTTTACGAGGTTTATTACGCTCCCCTTTAAGTGGTCCTGGGCGAACAAAAACACAATGTTCAAACGCAAGCGCTGTTAATGCTTGTTCCATCTTACCTTTACAGCGTAAATAATGAGCAGGAGAATGTTGGCATGCACCTAAGCTTGATACAACGACAAGGTGTTTTACGCCGAGGTTCTTCATGGTAATAGCAACATTTTTGACTAAATCGACATCAATAGCTTCAAGAGCCTGATTGCTACCGGCTTCTTTTTTAGTGGTGCCTAAACAGATAAAGCCATATTCAGGTATGGGTTGATCGTTTTCCCAAGTAATAATACGTAATTGACTGTCTATAATTTGATGTAATCTCTTACTATGAAAAGGTAATGGTCGACGAGTCAGGGCGTAGATGTGATTAAAACGAGGGTGATCGAGTAATTGATGTAATAGCTCAGTACCTATTAAGCCGCTGGCTCCAGCAATAATCGCATTCAGTGAATGGGGTGACATAAGTGTATCCATCATAATAAGTCGAGGGCTATAGATAGCGTATTTTTATCTAATTTGCTTTTAAGTGCATCAAATTTCACTCATTAGGGGCTATTTATGGTGCAGTTATGGCTATCATCACTCATATTCGACGTATAATAGCGTTAAAGTGAATCAAAAGAATTAACTAGGACACCCTATGAACACATTAATCATGTTGCCTCCACATTGGCAAGGTATGTCGGCCGCTTTTATTGAAGGCGCTTTATTTGCAGCAAATGCTAACCCTAAGCCAATGGAGCCAGAAGTATGGTTACCTGTGTTAATAAATGGCGGCGGCGATGAAGTAGCAGTAGTGATGGTCGATGAGGCTGATAAAATGCCTATTCTTAATCATTTTGAAATGCAATATCGAATGGTAAAGGCGGGTGAATATCAATTACCTGAGTGTTTGTTGTGGCAACAAGATGGCAGTACAGAGGTTGCATTGCGTGAATTTGCTCAAGGCTTTTTAGCTGTATGGGTATTCATTGAGCCTAACTGGCAGCAACAAACAGTATCAGATGGCACCATGCGGATGTTATCTGCGTTATTAACGACATTAATGTTGCTGGTGGATGAAGCTGAAACGTTAGCTCAAATGGAACAAGCGGGTGTAACGGGCATGCCTGCGGCGAGTGAGTTATATGCACAATTACCATTAATGCTAACCGAAGTGATGATGGCAGCAGATCAATTGCAGATAGGTTCTGGCGCACAGGCAATTAATCCGTTTAAAGGTATTGGACGCAATGATCCATGTCCGTGCGAAAGTGGTAAGAAATTTAAACAATGCTGTGGTAAGACACTGTAATGTTAGTGAATAAACCACGTTTGATTGTCGTTGCCGGCGTGATTGAAAAACAAGGTTATTATTTCATTGCACAGCGGTTAGAGAGTGCAAGTCAGGGTGGTTTGTGGGAATTTCCTGGCGGTAAAGTTGAAGTTGATGAAACGCCAGCACAAGCTCTCGAACGTGAATTGCGTGAAGAGTTGTCTATTGGTACGACAACAGGAGTATGGCTGGCTGATAGTGTCTTTGATTATGGTGATAAAATCGTTGAACTTAAAGGTTATTTAAGTCACTGGCAGCAAGGTGAGATCCAATTAAATAGTCATCAACAAATGGCGTGGGTTTCATTATCACAATTAGATAATTATCGTTTTTGTGCGGCCGACTATCCAATTATCACTGCCTTACATAATCATATGACGCAGATGAGTAACGCCAAAGGGTAAATATATAGTTGTATATTAAATTGGCAGATCAAAAAAGCGAAGCATAGTGCTTCGCTTTTTTATGTATTGGCGTATCAGCTTAACGCTTATTACCAAAAAATTGTGCGATAACCATAATAGCCCATACGATAAGATTGGCTGCAAAAATAATTACTAGCCATTGTGGCATTGAAAGGCCAAGGAATCCCCATACGATTTTAGCGCAATCACCATAAGCTTCAAACATCCATGGTGCCCAGTGGTTAAGGGGAGCCCATGATGGGAATTTGACGAATAAATCACAGGTTGCAAATGGCGATGGATTAAATTGAAAACCAACGTGTTGATATGCCAGCTCTAAGCCACGGTATGCACCATAACCCCAGCCAGCTAAACCTAACCAGCGTAATAGACCATTTTTAGGTGCCATTAAACCAATTAGAGCTGCAATACCAATCCCCATCATTGCGACACGTTCATAAACGCACATCACACAAGGTGCAAGGTTCATGACGTGTTCGAAAAAGAGCGCCGAACTTTCAAAGAAAATAATTGAGAGTAGTAGTAGCAACCAAGCTAAACGTGTTTTTGAAAAAGAATTAAGCACTTGCATTATCGGTACTCTAATAACTAACTGGACAAAACAACGTCCTGAACATCAGGGCGTTGAAAAGATATATGGCATTTATTACGATTCGTTATTCAAGCATAGCTCTAAAGATAAGTAAATCTTCATATAAGTCCGTTGTGTTATTTTAATGACCTACCGCAGGAACTGATGCAGCTGCGTCTATTGTTGCTTGAGTTAACCAGTTCATGCTGTAGAACCAATCCGTCATTGGTACGAGTAACAATTCAATACCCGCTAAACCAACAAAGGTTAAAACGATAGTATAAGGTAAGGCCATATAGACCATACGTCCGTAAGAAAGACGAATTAGAGGAGCAAGCGCAGATGTGAGTACGAATAAGAATGCTGCTTGGCCATTAGGCGTTGCAACTGAAGGTAAGTTGGTACCTGTATTGATAGCAACGGCTAACATATCAAACTGATTACGATCGATGACACCATTGACTAATGCAGCTTTAACTTCGTTAATGTATACCGTACCGACAAAAACATTATCCGATACCATCGACAATAAACCATTGGCAATATAGAACATGGTTAATTGAGAGCTACCTTCAAGTGTTAATACCCAACCGATAATTGGTGTAAATAACTGTTGATCAATAATCACAGCAACTACAGAGAAAAATACTGCTAATAATGCGGTGAAGGGTAATGCTTCCTCAAACGCTTTTCCTAAGGCATGCTCTTCCGTGATTCCCGTAAATGCCGTCGCAAAAATGATAACGGTTAGACCAATTAATCCAACAGCCGCTAAGTGCATTGCTAGACCAACAATCAGCCAAACAGCAATAATGCCTTGTACGATAAACTTTGCATAATCAACATTAGTGCGGCGTTTACGTTCTTCGTTATCGAGGTCTACCAAAATGGCACGAACATTTTCTGGCAATTGCGCTCCATAACCACAAATTTTGAATTTCTCAACCAGAACACAAGTACAAAGACCACAAATGAACACCGGAATAGTGACTGGTGACATACGAATAATAAATTCACCAAACTGCCAGCCAGCTTGGTCGGCAATGATTAAGTTTTGTGGTTCACCGACCATCGTCATTACACCGCCAAGTGCAGTACCGACACCTGCATGCATTAATAAGCTGCGTAAAAAAGCACGATAGTTTTCAAGATCATCACGGCTTAGTTCTTGGACATGATCATCGTCAGTATGATCATGATGAGCATTAGGATCTTGTCCTGAAGCGACTTTGTGATAAATGCTATAGAAACCAACAGTAACGCTGATAACCACCGCAATAACGGTTAGTGCATCAAGAAATGCTGATAGGAAAGCGGCCATGATGCAAAAAGCAAGAGAAAGCAGTATCTTAGATTTAATGCTGATTAATATTTTGGTGAAAATAAACAGTAGCAGCTGCTTCATGAAGTAGATGCCAGCAACCATAAAGACTAATAGTAATAGTACTTCGATATTTGCTACCAGCTCATGCTTCACTTGTTCTGCACTGGTCATGCCAATTGCAACAGCTTCAATGGCGAGCAAACCGCCAGGCTGAAGAGGATAACATTTAAGTGCCATTGCAAGAGTAAAGATAAACTCTACTACCAGTAACCACCCAGCAACAAAAGGATCGACGAGAAAGAAAACCAATGGATTAATGATAAGAAAAGAAATGATTGCAATTTTGTACCAGTCAGGTGCCTTACCTAAAAAGTTTTTTATAAAAGCATTCCCTAGCGATATAGCCATGTTTAAATCTCTTAAATTAGTGCAAGTTTGAAGGTATGAAATGGTACGAATGCGTGCGAGGACTAATCAGCTGATAATTAATCGCATCATGCTAAAAATTTTCAGGAGTGATTGAGTTCTTTAAGATAAACATCATAAATAATGACATTTAACTTAAAGCAGGCAGCAACGTCCATTTGCTCCCAGTTTGTTAATGATAACTCTACCGATTGAATTTTATTAGTCAACCGCATACACATACATGCAAATAAATTGTAACGTTTTCATCACAAATTGAGGCTGGTACCTTAGATATTAGCGCTACAATATACAGAATATTGCAGGCAAAATATCGCAAGCTGATAAAATAATGCAACTAAGGCAATCTTTGAAGGTATAGATGGTTTATTTTTGTACATATCTATCTGCTTAGTGTCAGACTTGTGTACTAGATTTCAGCTATTGAAGAACTAGTGGTATGATGAGTGTTAATAAATAACATAAGCAAGAAGCGAATTGGATTGAACTTAGATGGTTATTAAGGCAGATAGCCCAGCGACGTTTGCTGAGAAATACATTATTGAAAGTATCTGGAATAATCACTTTCCTCAGGGCTCTATTCTTCCTGCTGAGCGTGAACTTTCGGAACTGATTGGCGTAACTCGAACAACATTACGTGAAGTATTGCAGCGTTTAGCACGAGATGGCTGGTTAACGATTCAACATGGTAAACCGACCCGTGTAAATAATTACATGGATACATCTGGTTTAAGCATTTTAGATACGTTAATCACACTAGATGGACAGGATGTCCAACGAGTATTAGCTGATTTATTAGCTGCTCGTACGGATATTAGTAGTGTTTTTATGCGCTATGCTGTCAAAGGTAATCCAGAAAACTCCAGCGAATTAATTCAACATGTTATTGAATCATGTCAGCGATTATTAGCTGCAGAGAGTTTTGCTGAGTTTATTGAAAATAGTGATGACCGATTAAACTTACTCCAAGAAGTAAAGAAAATCGTCGATAAATACGGTAAAAATGATCCTCAGCTATGCGAGGAAATTTGTCGTGCACGCGCTTTTAATTATTATGATTACCGTTTGTTCCAAGGAATGGCGGGAAAATCAGGTAACACGCTTTATGTGCTGACAATCAATGGACTGCGTAAAATTTATACCCGCGTTGGTGGTTATTATTTTATGAATCCGGAAGCATGCCAATTAGCGCTGAATTTTTATAGTGACCTGCAAGCATATTGTGATGGTCATCAAGCAGAGTTAGTTGCTGATCGTATTAAAAAATATGGCCGAGAAAGTGGTGCGATTTGGTATACCCATCGCGTTAAAATCTCTAAATATTTATATGAAGAAGAGCAGTAAATACATTGCTAATATAAAAATAAAAAAGAGAGCTTATTAGCTCTCTTTTTTTATAAACATCGTATCTTATTGGATAAAGATGTTAACATAACTAATAATTAGTTATACGTTATGTTAAAAGTAAATATTAAAATGATCAGCAGTAAAATATATCAAATTGGCCCTATTCACTACGATAGTTCAACGCGAGTGTTGACACATAAAAATGGCTATACCGAGTATTTTACGCCGAGAGTGAGTGATGTCTTTTTATTATTGTTAGAGTATCAAGGACAATGTGTTGAGAAAGATTTATTATTATCTCAATGCTGGGGGAATGTTATTGTTTCTGAGCAGGCGCTGACGAATGTTATTTCTAAATTAAGAAAGATACTGCATAAAAATTGTCCAGATATTTTAACTATCACCACCGTAAGTAAATCAGGTTATTTGCTTGAGGTTGTTGGTAGTGTACAAAAAGAAGACGATATTAATGATTATGACGTTACTGCGTTTATTGTTAAAGAGCAAACTATTAATAATAGTACTGCTGCTATACCTTTCGAGAGTGACCGAGCTAAAGCGAGTTGGTTAAGTAGTAATAGAATAACTATTTTATTGATCTTTTTTTTAGGTGTATTACTAGTTTTAATTACTTATAGCTATTATGAAATAAAATCACGACCTTATTTTATTAATAAATCGAGTTATTCTGAAGCAGTTAATATACGTAATAATATTGTTTATATCCATACAGTAAATAACGCTGAATTAGATTCGAGTAAAATTATCGAAGAGATAAAACAAGGAATATCTTCAATCTGTAATGCTGAGGTTTATGTGAGGTTTTATAATAATACGAGAATAAAGAACCATGTAGGGTTAGTTATCTTTATTATTACCAACGATGGGAGGGCTTTTAATTTTAGAATGTCTGAATATACAAATGATGATTTAGGTGAGAGGTTGAATTATTATTTGATGGGGAAAAGTGTTGCATGTTAAAGATCGTAAATATTACTTTATCGATAATTGTTATTATTGTATTGCTTGGGTTGTTTATTTTCAATGTTAAAGATGATCGCCTTGTTACAACGCGGTGGTATTGTGATCAATCAAAAAATAGCTTTATATCTAAAGCATACTCTGAATATCGTACTTTTACTGAACATATGATTTTTACCTTTAGTTCTGAAGATAGCTTTATGATTCATGAATATATTACAGTAGAGAAAAATAATGGTAATAGATCTCCAATTGAGGTGTTTTATGAGGGTAAATACAACCAAAGAAAGAATGAATTAACGTTAAAATTTGAGCGAGTGAGATTACTTAAAAAATATCAAGACAGTAATATAAATAAGAGTTATCAAGATTATCAAGGCTATAGTATATCGTACGCTTATAAGCAATTGGGTAATAAAATGTACTTATACTCAATGAGTAAAAATGATGTTTTTGATATGGTTTGTTATAAAAATTAGTCTGGCTGTATTTTATAAATCGATTAAAAAGAATCGATATTTTAATGTTTTAACGATTTAATTTTGATAATATTGGATGTATAAAATTATTTTTATTGTTTTTATTAAATTTATTTGAAACTTTTTGTTTTAATTTTTAATCACTTTGTATTTTATTTGGTGATGGTTTTTTTTTGGTTTGTTTTTTTTCGATATAAATTTGTATTCTGTCACCTCTTTTTTACACCCAATTTGGATTTATATCTCATGAAAAAATTAGCAGTAGCGGCAGTGATGTGTTCATTATTATCTTCATATGCAGTAGCTGGCGAAAATAGTATAGCCACAAATAAGTATCAAGGTTTTTATGTTGGTGGCGGTGTAGGTACAACAGATTTTCATGATGATCTAATGTCAGAAGCTTCTAAGAGAACTGATATCGGTATTTCAAGTAAATCGGATACAGCATATAAACTAATTACGGGTTACCAATTTAACCGTATTGTTTCTATTGAAGCTCAATATACTTCTTATGGTGATACTAAATATAGTGCCATAAAGAATGATCAGAAAGCGAATATGACGGTTAAACAACAGTCATACAGTATTGCAGCGAATATTGGTTATACGTTTGATAATGGTTTACGTCCTTTTGTAACCGCTGGTCTAGGTCAAATTTCCGTTAAATCACCAATGATTAATGATGATGGTGGTTTAGTTCGTTTAGGTGCAGGTTTAGAGTATCAAATTAAACAAGTTCCAGGCTTAGGTATGCGTGTGGCTTATGAGGCAGACTTCTATACTCTTGAAGATAAATATAATAATAAAGATTATGATCAATCAGTTGGTAGCTGGTATGTTGGTACTACATATAAATTCTAAATTATTAAATTTATCATAATATAATAAAACCGCCTTGATATAACAAACAAGGCGGTTTTTATTAATTATATATCGGTATTATATTGTGTATTGGCAGGGCAGGTTGCAATAATTTTCCCACGACCATCAGGCAATTCTTCTTCTAGGGTTACGTTAAATCCCCATAATCGATGTAAGTGCTTAATGACCTCAGTATGACTCTCTGCGAGAGGAATACGATTATGAGGAATATAGCGTAACGTTAATGAACGATCCCCGCGTAAAGCCACATTCCATATTTGTAAATTTGGCTCATTATTACTGAGATTATATTGTGATGATAATTTCTCACGGATAGCGCGATAGCCTTCTTCATTATGTATTGCACTGACTTCGACATAGTTATGACGATCATCATCGTCAACAGCAAAGAATTTAAAGTCACGCATTAATTTTGGTGATAAAAATTGGCTAATAAAACTTTCATCTTTAAAATTTTCCATCGCAAAATGTAGCGTTTCAAGCCAATCCGAGCCGGCAATATCTGGAAACCAATACTTATCTTCGGCAGTAGGATTTTCGCAAATACGACGTATGTCTTGGAACATTGCAAAGCCTAATGCATAAGGATTAATTCCGCTATAGTAAGGGCTATTATATTCAGGCTGTGCGACAACATTAGTATGGCTATGCAGAAATTCCATAATGAATCTATCAGTCACTAAACCGTCATCATAAAGATGATTCAAAATAGTGTAATGCCAAAATGTGGCCCAACCTTCGTTCATTACTTGGGTTTGTTTTTGTGGATAAAAATATTGGCTAACTTTACGTACAATACGAACGAGCTCTCGTTGCCAAGGCTCAAGTAATGGGGCGTGTTTTTCAAAGAAATACAGAATATTTTCTTGAGGCTCAGTAGGGAAACGCTCTTCTTCAATAACAGTTTCTTTTGTGTGGTGTTGTGGAATGGTTCGCCATAGAGAGTTTACTTGAGACTGAAGGTAATCTTCACGCGCTTTTTGGCGTGCAGTTTCTTCGACTAAGGATATTTTTTGTGGACGTTTATAGCGATCAACGCCGTAATTCATTAGCGCATGACAAGAGTCGAGAAGTTTTTCTACATCATCAACACCATATTTTTCTTCGCACTCAGTTATATATTTGCGAGCGAATAATAGGTAGTCAATAATCGAACTGGCATCAGTCCAAGTTTTAAAAAGATAATTACTTTTAAAGAAAGAGTTATGCCCATAACATGCGTGCGCCATCACTAATGCTTGCATGGTAATGGTATTTTCTTCCATCAGATAAGAGATACAAGGGTTCGAATTAATAACAATCTCGTAGGCTAAACCCATTTGCCCATGTTTGTAACCCCGCTCAGTTTCAATGAAACGTTTACCAAATGACCAATGGTGATAGTTGATTGGCATTCCGATACTGGAATAAGCATCCATCATTTGTTCGGCAGTGATAACTTCAATTTGATTTGGGTAGGTATCAAGCCGATAGTGTGCAGCTACACGTTTGATTTCGACATGATATTGTTCAAGCAAATCAAAAGTCCAATCTGGTCCATCACTGAGTGGTTTTGTTGTTGTCATTATTGCCATCACTCAATCTCCCCATGTTATTCACTATTTAACGAATAAATAATCATAATCGGCACAGGTTTACGATTGTACCGATTATATTTAGTACCGTGGAATAGCGTTAATTTAACTGACTTGTTTTTTAAATAGCTCCCTAAACACCGGGAAAATATCATCGACTGTTTTAATATTTTGCATTGCGAAATTTTCATGGCCGCTATGTAAGGATTCATACTCTCGCCACAGAGTTTGATGTGCGCGACGAGTGATCTCAATATATGAGTAATAGCGTGTTACTGGCAGTATGTGCTTATCAAGTAATTCACGGCAACCAGGGGAGTCATCCGCCCAATTATCACCATCAGAAGCTTGTGCTGCATAAATGTTCCATTCTTCTGGGCGATAACGTTGTTTAACGATGTCATGCATCATTTTTAATGCGCTTGAAACTATAGTGCCGCCAGTTTCTTGAGAATAGAAAAACTCATGTTCATCAACTTCTTTAGCTTGGGTGTGATGGCGAATAAACACCACTTCAACATTTTTGTAAGTACGATTTAAAAATAAATACAGCAGTATATAAAACCGTTTAGCAATATCTTTAGTGGCTTGATCCATCGAGCCTGATACATCCATTAAGCAGAACATGACAGCCTGACTTGATGGTTGTGGACGACGCTCATAGTTTTTGTAACGTAAGTCAAAAGTATCAATAAAAGGCGTACTATTAATTTTTTTCTTTAACACGGTAATTTCTTGTTTAATGCGTTCCTCTTCAAAAGGTTGAGCAGGTTCGGTTGTGAACAGTAATTCAAGGGCTTGTTCAAGTTCACGTACTTTTCGGCGTTTACCTGCGGTCATTGCTGTTCGTCTTGCGAGCGAATTTTGTAATGATTTTACAATCGCAATATTTGACGGTACGCCTTGTGATTTATAACCTGCACGAAATGTTTTCCATTCTACGATCTGACTAATGGCATTTTTCTGTAGATTAGGCAGCTCTAAATCTTCAAATAATAAATCTAGATATTCATCTTTCGATATTTGAAAGACAAAATCGTCCTGACCATCACCATCAGGACTTGCCTGACCTTCGCCTGCACCACCTTGACCGCCACCTCCTTGTGGACGTTCAATACGATCTCCTGGGATAAATTGGTCATTACCGGGGTGGACGACTTCTCGTTGTCCCCCTTTACCTTGATGAAATACTGGTTCGCTAATGTCGCGAGAGGGGATGGTTATATCCTCACCACTATCGACATCAGTAATCGAACGTTTATTTACCGCATCAGCAATAGACTCTTTTATTTGCTGTTTATGACGGCGTAAAAAACGTTGGCGATTGACGGTGCTCTTATTTTTACCGTTGAGCCTTCGATCAATAAAATGTGCCATAGCTCCCCCCTTCGTTGTCAGTCGGTTACGACGACTTACGTACGCGTAAGTACCATTCAGACAATAAACGCACTTGTTTACGGGTATAGCCTTTTTCCATCATACGAGCGACAAAATCATCGTGCTTTTTCTGCTCATCGGTTGAGGTTTTGGCATTAAAGGAAATAACCGGTAGTAGTTCTTCGGTGTTAGAGAACATTTTTTTCTCAATCACGGTGCGTAGTTTTTCATAGCTAGTCCAATTTGGATTTTTACCTGCATTATTAGCACGAGCACGAAGTACAAAATTGACGATTTCATTACGAAAATCTTTTGGATTACTGATGCCAGCTGGCTTCTCAATTTTTTCTAGTTCGTTATTGAGAGCCGAACGGTCAAATAATTGGCCAGTATCAGGATCGCGGTATTCCTGATCTTGAATCCAGAAGTCAGCATAACTTACATAGCGGTCAAAGATGTTTTGGCCATATTCTGAATAAGACTCAAGGTAAGCGGTTTGAATTTCTTTACCAATAAATTCGACATATTTAGGCGTTAAGAACCCCTTAAGGTGCTCAAGATATTTCTCGGCGATGTCTTGTGGAAATTGTTCACGCTCAATTTGTTGTTCAAGAACGTAGAAAAGGTGAACTGGGTTTGCAGCAACTTCAGCATGATCAAAGTTAAATACTCGCGAGAGGATTTTAAAGGCGAAACGGGTTGAGAGCCCATTCATACCTTCATCAACACCAGCATAATCACGGTACTCTTGATATGATTTTGCTTTAGGATCGGTATCTTTAAGTGTTTCACCATCATAAACACGCATTTTTGAATATACACTGGAGTTTTCAGGCTCTTTAAGACGAGATAACACAGTGAAACGTGCTAGAATTTCGAGCGTGCTTGGTGAACATGGTGCGGATGATAACTCACTGTTTTGTAGTAATTTTTCGTAAATTCGCATTTCTTCCGATACGCGTAAACAATAAGGAACTTTAACGATATAGACCCGATCAAGGAAGGCCTCATTCGTTTTATTATTACGGAATGTTTGCCACTCAGATTCGTTTGAGTGCGCTAAAATCATACCGTCAAAAGGTAAGGCTGATAACCCTTCCGTACCGTTATAGTTACCTTCCTGTGTCGCTGTTAATAAGGGATGTAGCACTTTTAGTGGTGCTTTAAACATCTCGACGAATTCCATTACACCTTGGTTAGCTTTACATAAGGCACCTGAATAGCTATATGCATCTGGATCGTCTTGAGAAAAATGCTCAAGCTGACGAATATCGACTTTACCTACTAATGATGAAATATCTTGGTTGTTTTCATCACCGGGCTCCGTTTTTGCAATTGCGATTTGATCAATAATTGATGGGCGAATTTTAATTACTTTAAATTGGGTAATATCGCCGCCAAATTCATGTAATCGTTTTGCAGCCCACGGTGACATAATAGTATTAAGGTAACGGCTTGGAATACCATATTCATTTTTAAGCAAGCTACCATCTTCTTGTTTATCAAATAAGCAAAAAGGATGATCGTTGACGGGGCTACGTTCACCATTGGCAGTAAGAATATAAATAGGTACTTTTTGCATTAAACTTTTTAGTTTTTCAGCTAATGATGATTTACCACCACCAACTGGGCCTAATAAATACAGAATTTGTTTACGCTCTTCGAGCCCTTGCGCCGCGTGTTTAAGATAGGACACGATTTGCTCAATGGCCTCTTCCATGCCATAAAAATCTTTAAACGTGTCATAGCGTGATATTACGCGGTTTGAAAATAAGCGGCTAAGATGTGGATCTTGCGCGGTATCTATCATTTCTGGCTCGCCAATGGCCATTAGAAGACGCTCTGCTGCGTTGACGTAAGAACTACGGTCGTCTTTACAGATATCAAGGAATTGTTGTAATGAAAGCTCTTCGTCCTTAGCTTCTTCGTAGCGCTGACGATAGTGGTCAAAAATACTCATAGTATGCCCCCTCAATCGTTCTTATATTTAAGAGTAATTAATGAAAAACAGAGTGTTTCTACATTGCTTACTTATTTAAGCCTAGTCTGAACTCATCATTTTGTATTGCAGAGTCACTGATTGGTAAATAAATTTTTTGTTAATAAATAGGATGTAATTGCTGATTAAATAACCGATATTGACCACTATCCTTTAATTAAAAGGCTTTCGCAAGTTAAAATGCTACAAAGTTATTGCATATGTGTATTTTTTGTGATTGTAAGTAACAATTCTGTCAGTTGAGTTAAAATGCTTAATATTATGATCTTGTCAGTTTTTATATCTGGTTATTGATTTTAATTTGAATTAAATAATTGAGTATTAAGTTGATGCCAGTTTTATTGTGTTTTTTTGTTATCGAGTGTTTTTTATCCTGTCTCAGGATTAGGAGTAAATGACAAATTGTAAGAATTTACGTTACTGAACTTACTTTTTAACACAAAAGTGTTGCTGCTGATTTAACCTCAATAAGTAATGATTGTTGTTTAGAGTATGGAGTAAGATCTTATGTCTATTTGTCGTGTTGATACAGTATCGATTCCAGTCTCTGATCAAAATCAAGCACTGCAATTTTATCGTGATGTTTTAGGTTTTGAATTGATTAGAGATCATACTGAGAGCCAACAAACACGATGGGTACAACTTGTGCCTAAAGGTGCAGAAACAACGATTAGCTTAGTCAAACCCTTTGCGGGAATGGAAGCGGGGGGTGTTCAGGGATTAGTGGTTCAAACATATGATATTCAATCAACACATCAGGAGCTGAGTGGTCGAGGGGTGGCGTTATCTGAAATTATTACCATGATGGAAGGGCGATTTGCGACTTTTAATGATCCTGATGGTAATGGCTGGGTACTTATTGAATCAACGGGTACGATGTTGGCATAAATCACTAGCAAGATAGTTACCTTGCTAGTGATGAGTTTTTAAAATTAGCGTTGAACGGCAATACGAGTTGAAAGCGTATGTGTTTGACCTGGTTGTAATTCAATGGTTGGAATATGAATAGTTGATTCAACACACACCATTGTTTCATAGCTGTTATCTGCCATATCAGCCATATTAATCGATAATTCTTGCCAAGGATTCCAAATAACTGCAGCGTTATGGCCTTGATTTGTTACTAAAATAGCCCGCTGATTATTTTTATCATCAATAGTAATTGTTGCTAAGGGATGAGTATAAACACGATCTGTTTCAGCTTCGAAAGTTAACACATCTGTGCCATGGCACTCTTTTCCTGCTTGGGTACTATCTAAATATTCGCTACCCATACCTGTAACTGAAGTGTTATTGATATCAGCAATATCAAAGTAGGTATGTAATGCGCCGCCGTATGACCAAGGCTGAGTATCTGTATTGGTTGAGGTTAGGCTTACATTGAGCTCTGAACTCATTTCAAATGTCATTTGGTTATGGAATTTATGCGGCCAAATTGCACGTGTATCTTGATTATCTTCGAGCGTTAAAGTGACAATAACGCCGTTATCATTTTCACGGTGTTGTGATAGCGTCCATTCACTAGTACGTGCGAATCCATGTGATGGTGTTGCAGCTTTGCCAAACCATGGCCAACAAACTGGAATTCCGCCTCGAACCGCTTTTGTTAGATCAAATTCAGCTTTTTCGCTTAACCAAATAACGTCTTTTTCGCCTGCGGGTTTAAACCAAAGTAAATGACCACCATGGAGAGAAATACCCGCTTCTACCATCGGATGAATGATACGAATAATCTTCACACCTTGATATTCGCATACGGTAACAGCATCAGATAATGCATTGATTGTCGAAAGTTGACGTAAATCCATCTTCTTTTCCTTAATGTTAGGTGGCGAAAGCGCCCATTTTTATGTTTTCGCGTGTATTTAGTCCAAAAATATAAACAATGGAAACTTATTTTTCGTTTTAAAATATCAAAGAATATAAAAATTTATTTGTTATTTTTGTAACGGATTTGATCGAGATATTTCATGATTTATAGTTTAAACGTGTTTGGTTGCTTGTTTTATAACATGCTGACTTACGGCAAAGAGATAAAGTACGGCATTATTAGTGAGTTGATATATTTTAGGTATAAAAAAGGCGACACCCTTAAGCGTCGCCTCTTACTATCAGCTTTCAAAGAAAGTCAGTTAATTGCTTACATTACTTAGAGATGTGAGCGATTAGGTCTAGAACTTTGTTTGAGTAACCGATTTCGTTGTCGTACCAAGATACAACTTTAACGAAGTTATCGTTAAGTGCGATACCAGCTGCAGCATCAAAGATTGAAGTGCGAGTGTCGCCGTTGAAGTCAGTAGAAACAACTGCATCTTCAGTGTAACCAAGAATGCCTTTTAGTTCGCCTTCTGATGCAGCTTTCATTGCAGCACAGATAGCTTCGTAAGAAGCGCCTTTCTCTAGGTTAACTGTTAGGTCAACTACAGAAACGTTAGCAGTTGGTACGCGGAAAGCCATACCAGTTAGTTTGCCGTTGATCTCTGGAAGAACAACGCCTACTGCTTTAGCAGCACCAGTTGATGATGGGATGATGTTCTGAGAAGCACCACGACCGCCACGCCAGTCTTTAGCTGAAGGACCATCTACAGTTTTTTGAGTTGCTGTAGTAGCGTGAACTGTTGTCATAAGACCAGAAACGATACCGAAGTTGTCGTTAAGAACTTTAGCGATAGGCGCTAGACAGTTAGTAGTACAAGAAGCGTTAGAAACGATATCTTGACCAGCGTAAGTTGAGTCGTTAACACCCATTACGAACATAGGAGTAGCATCTTTAGATGGGCCAGTAAGAACAACTTTCTTAGCGCCAGCTGTGATGTGCTTACGTGCAGTCTCGTCTGTTAGGAACAGGCCAGTTGCTTCAGCTACTACGTCAACGTTGATTGCATCCCACTTAAGATCTTCAGGGTTACGCTCAGCAGTTACACGTACAGTTTTACCGTTAACGATTAAGTTACCGCCTTCAACTTCAACGGTACCGTTGAAACGGCCGTGAGTTGAGTCGTACTTAAGCATGTATGCCATGTATTCAACGTCGATTAGGTCGTTGATACCAACAACTTCGATGTCAGTGCGCTCTTGCGCTGCACGGAAAACAAAACGACCGATACGGCCAAAACCGTTAATACCTACTTTAATTGTCATTACAGTTGCTCCACAACTTAATTTCTAATGAAATATAACTGGTAGTAAAATTACAGAATCCTTTGTAAGCCTGCAAGCAAAAAAATCGTTTAAATTGCTTAAGGTCAAAAAAAAGTTCGGATCTTTTTTACATTTACACTACAACGACGGTAATTTGTACAAATATTGTTTAAATTACCGTCACAGTAATTGTTAACTTTTAATCATATTTACAAAAACAAAAATCTGTTTTTGAGTCTATGTGACTTTTTGCACAGGAAGTATGTGGTACAGTGGACCTAAATAGCAAATATATTTATTCGGTTTACTTAAAACACAACAAAAGGCAACAAAGAATGAATAAAAAAGATAATGCATATTGGCGGGATAAGTTATCTACTGATGCTTATCAAGTTTGTCGTGAGCAAGCAACTGAAGCACCATTTAGTGGTACATTGCTACACAATCGTGAAACGGGTATCTATTCATGTACCTGTTGCGGTCAGTCTTTATTTGCTTCTACTAATAAATATGATTCTGGATGTGGTTGGCCAAGTTTTGATGCTCCAATTACCAAAGAATGTATCCGCTATTTGAATGATAATAGTCACGGTATGGTGCGTACTGAGATCCGCTGTTCTGAATGTGATAGCCATTTAGGTCACATTTTTCCCGATGGCCCGCCGTCAACGGGTGAACGGTTTTGTGTAAATTCAATCTCACTACTTTTCTCAAAAGATGATTAATATCGGTGGCTATGGTTTGTACCCATCACGATTGATAGTGATGGGTATACTTAAATATAAATTTACTAATAGTTGTATCAGTTATTAATATTGGGCAGTGATTCTATTCGAGTATATTGCCCATTTTCTAATGCAGCGATTATATTGAGTGCAATTTTATCTAACCGCTGTCGTTCTTTACTCGTTAAAATAAATTGATTTTTAATTAATGGACTTGCCATTTTTTGTTTTTTATTCTGGTTATGATTACTCGCTACGCTTGTCCATACATATGCCGCAGAGATGTCTTTTTGTTGATAATATAATGTCGCAAGTGAGTGTAATATATTGATATTGACCTCATCATTGGGTTTATAAAGACTAAGACTGTGATGCAATATATCCAACGTTTTAACGGTGTTTTTTCCGATATAATAACTAGCAAGCGCTAACTGCAATTCAGGGTGTTCAAGTTTTTTATTACCTTCAAGGGCGAGAAATTGTTGTTTAGCTTTTTTGTCTCCCTGACCCCAACGATAATAAATAATATGGGGGTCTTGAGATGACAGTAATTCTTGGTTAAGTCGCTCAATACTTTCATAGCTATGATAGAGCGCTTGCATCCGCTTAGTTTTACGCTGCTTTAATTCTGTTGGTTCAATGCGCGCGGCATATTCAAGACAGAATTGGTATTCTTTCGTTGCTTTTAACTCTTTAAATTTGTGTTCATCGGTGGGCATTTGTAACGTGTTATAACGTTGCCATATGAGGTTAGTACGTTGAATTCGACATTGTCCATCATTAAGATTTAATGGTTGGCATAGACTAGGGTTATCATTACATAAGCTATCTGTTGTACGGTAACGATCAAAGCAACCACTAAGTAATAGTGGCAGTAATATTATTACCTTAATGTTATATACATTATAACGAGGCGTGGTAGCCGCTGGTAATGAGACGATGGCCAAAATATGAACTCATTAAAAGATAGAAGCTTAAATTTAACATTATATTTTGTTTTGTAAATGACTTGTTTTTAGTAACTTAAGTTAGCGTGACACCAACGCAATTCAGCAGCACATTTTTTTGTATGCTAGTAGTAAATATGATCATAATCATTATGGTAGGAGGTAATAATATGGATATTAGTCAGTTATTAACAGCGATGACGCCTGAGGTTTATCAGCGTATTTTAACTGCGGTTGAAACAGGAAAGTGGCTCGATGGCTCAGTCTTGACGCCACAATTACGTGATAGTGCGATGCAAGCCGTGATGCTATACCAATCACGACATAATATTAATGCTGATCATATGACGGTAGCCGCTGGTGGTGAGATTAAATTTAAATCTAAAGCTGAATTGAAACGGGATTTTGCAGTTAACTCCTCCGCGACAACTTGTAATGCTGATACCGCCATTAGTGATAATGATATTGCCCGTTTTGAGCATGATCAGTTGTAATCATTATGTTGTGTTGATGAGTGCGGCAAAATCATTGGTTCACAATAAAAATCTTGTAATTGATGATCTTCTTCTGCAATAAAATTTGCAATCCATGGTTCAAGCTCTATCCGTTGTAGATAAGCATGTAACTGTGGATAGTGTGGCTGTAGACGTAGCCCACTCATCCAGCCACTACGAAATACACTCCATAAACTGATTTCTGCTATTGAAAAATGATCACTTACATAGCCTTGCGGTGGGACTTGCTGGTTGAGGTAGTGCAATACGTCAGGCAGGTGGTGAGTTAAACATTGATTAACGGCTTCTTCATCACAGGTTTTATCCTGCATTTTTTGACGTAATATTTTTTGATAAAATAACACGCCGCCAATTAAAGAGGTTACTCGGGTTGCAGCGTATGATTCGAGCCAGCGTATTTGAGCGCGTTGGTGTGCATTACCGGGATACAACGGTGGAATCGGGTAGACATCATCTAAATAATGCGCAATAACGGTAGAATCGAGAATGGTTAGCTTTTCATGTTCAAGTACAGGGACCTTTCCCATAGGATGGCGTTTGTGCGCGAGTTCTTTTTCGATATAGGGATTGAGTGGTTGCAGCTCGTAACGAATACCTTTGTAATTGAGCGCTAACATTATTTTGCGTACGGAAGGTGAGATTGATGTGCCGTGTAAAATCATAATGATTACTTATTGCTTGGCTCAATGAGCGATAGTATTGCAATAAGTGTAGTTGCTTTGTTGCTATCAGTAATAGAAAGTCATGATTAAAAAAGAGCCATAGGGCTCTTTTTAGTAATACTGCTGAATGGATGATTTAGAGCCCATTAATGGGTTAGCTCACCACGTAAATCTTGCTGCATCATGCTACGGATAGTTTCTGTAGAGAGATTTTGGCTTAATAGATAATGTAATTTAGCCAGTGCCGCTTCAGGCGTCATATCATAACCACTTAATACTCCAGCCTCTGCAAGGGCACAGCCTGTCGCATAACCACCCATATTCACTTTGCCTGATAGACATTGGGTTAAGTTCATAACAATAACACCGCGATCTGTTGCAGCTTTCAATTGTTCAAGTAGTTGTTTATTTTGTGGCGCATTACCAACACCAAATGTTAGTAATATCATGGCATTGACTGGTTGGCGTAAAGTATTACGAATCACTTCAGAAGAAATACCAGGGTACATAGTGATGACCCCAATAGGTTGAGGTGTAATCGTATGAACTTTAAAAGCACCTTCGGGCTTTTTATCTATTTGAGCAATGCTATTAACGCTAATATTAATGCCAGCTTCTAACAGTGGTGGTAAGTTTGGTGAAATAAATGCTCCAAAACCATCAGCATGTGCTTTAGTACTGCGATTACCACGGATCAATTGATTATTGAAAAACACTGTGACTTCATTGATTGGATAATTAGCCGCAATATGAAGCGCATTAAGTAAATTACTTTGGCCGTCAGAGCGTAATTCAACCAGTGGAATTTGTGAGCCAGTCACAATCACGGGTTTATCTAAATTTTCAAACATGAATGATAATGCCGATGCGGTGTAAGCCATGGTATCGGTACCATGTAAAATAACAAAGCCATCGTATTTATCATAATTAGCTTTAATATCATCAGCAATTCGTTGCCAATCCATCGGTGTCATATCTGACGAATCGATGAGCGGAGTATACTCATTGATAGTAAATTCTGGCATTTCTGAACGATGGAATTCTGGCATGCTTGCCAATTGCTTCTGCATAAAACCAGCAACAGGAACATAGCCATGATCCGATTTTTGCATACCAATAGTGCCGCCAGTGTAAGCGATGTAAATGTGTTTTCTTTCCATTTTGAAGCTCAGAATGAACGAATGAGTGCGCGTATTATACGCAAACTATATGAAGATGCGAGGTTAGTTAGATTTGTAGTGCGATTGTGTGAGTTAAAATGTGATCGTAGTTAACTGTGCTGATTAATTGAGCTGTGATGGTGTAAATTACTGCTTTTACTCTAAATGGAAGTAATGACAAAGCAAACAACCCGACCAATAAACATGGTCGGGTTAGTATGCACTATTATGGTTAATTAACCGTACTGCAGTTTAAGCAGAAGGCATAGCGGCCATTGGGATCATTAAAATTGGTCAGTGAGGTTAGATCTTTTGCTACTTTAGTCACTGGCGCTAAGGTTGATGGCATATCACCAAATACCATGCTCGCAATTTGAACTTTCACTTCACCTGACAGTTCTTTAAAGAATTGTTGTACTGGTGATAGTGGTTGTTGCATCCACACGAGTTGGTAATCTTTTAGTTTTGCTAATTCAACCGCTGCCGTTATTGCAGTGTCAAAATCACCTAATTTATCCACTAAACCACGTTGTTGGGCATCTTTACCTGTCCATACACGGCCTTGGGCAATTTTATCAGCTTGAGCTAATGACATATGACGGTATTTACTGACTAAGCCAATAAAACGTTGATAGCCATTATCAACTCCAAGTTGGAACACTTTCGCAACGCCTTCTGGCAGTGCACGGGTGACACCAACCCCAGAGAAGGGAGTCGTACCGACACCATCACTGTAAACGCCTAGTTTCTCTAAGCCTTTTTCAAATGTTGTTAAAATGGCAAAGATACCAATTGAGCCAGTAATTGTTGTTGGTTGAGCAATGATTTCGCTGGCGCTGGATGAGATCCAGTAACCACCAGATGCGGCTACACTTGACATTGAAACCACGACGGGTTTGCCTGCTTTTTTCAGTGCATCAACTTCATTACGAATAATCTCCGAAGCAAAAGCACTGCCTCCTGGGCTATCAACGCGTAGGATCACTGATTTCACTTGTTTATCAAAGCGTGCTTTACGTAATAGTGCCGCAATAGTGTCACCGCCAGCTGAGCCTTGGCTGCTTTTGCCATCAACAATCGCGCCACTTGCTATAACAACGGCCACTTTATTTGTCGATGGTTGCTGATTATCGACTAAGAGTGGTAGGTAATCGTAATAGCTAATTTGTTTAAAGCTATGCTTGTCGTTAGCGCCGAATTTTTTGATCAAAAATTGCGTCATTTGATCACGGGTAACCAGTGAATCAACTAAGCCTAACTTTTTACTTAACTGAGCAAAATCACCATGGACAGATTCTAGTTGGGTAACAAATTCATCAATATTTGGGGTTAGAGTTTGTGGCTTAATATCGCGGTTGTTAGCGATATCGTCACTAAATGCGCTCCATAATTGGGTTAACCATACTGTATTGGCTTCTTTCGCTGCCGCTGACATGCCATCACGAATATAAGGTTCAACAAATGACTTATAGGTACCGACACGGAAAACGTGGGTTGTGACGTCTAATTTAGCTAATAAGCTCTTATAATACAGAGTGTAAGTACCATAGCCTGTTAGCATTACACCACCATCGGGTGATAAAAATACCTTATCGGCGTAACTTGCAAGGTAGTATTGGCTTTGGCTGTAATTATCACCATAAGCATAAACTGGTTTACCTGTGGCTTTAAACTCTTCGATTGCTTTCGCAATGTATCGCATTTTAGTTAAGCTGGTTTCAGACATGCCTTTGAGATTGAGTACTAAGCCGGTGATGTCTTTATCTGTTGCGGCTGCACGAATAGTTTCGACAACATCAAATAATACATTTTGCTGTACTTCGGGTTTGCCTAGTGCCTCACTCATAACGCTATCAAGTGGATTGTCATAGTTCTTTTGTTCAACAATCGGGCCTGATAGGTTGAGTACTAATGCTGAGGGTTCAGTGGTATCGGTAGCTTTATCTTCATCTGTTAATGCAAAAATGATCGCGCCAATAATAAAAACGAACAAAATGTTGAGGACAAATTTGCGAGTAAAGTTAATTAACTTCCCGATAGCAAGGACGAATTTTCCAATCCTTGAGAATATGGCTTTCATGAAAATTCCTGATAATGATGATTGCGATATCGTAGCGTAGTCACTACTGAAATACAGTTTTTTTAGGGTGTTATTGTTAGCAAGGATAAAATAAAAGTATGCGATTGATTATAAATAGTGAGTCGGATCATGTAAATGTTGCTGATCTGTTAAATGGTAGTGGTGTTATTCAGTAAGCTGAAATATACTGGTCAGACCATAACGGTTAGGAGCAGCTCATGGACGATAAAATATATCCATTTTTATTGGCACCGCTGGATCTTGGTTTTACTCAATTACGTAACCGTGTATTGATGGGCTCAATGCATACTGGATTAGAAGAAGAACGCGGTGGTTTTCATAAACTGGCCACGTTTTATGCCACTAGAGCTCAGGCTGGGGTTGGGTTAATTGTTACTGGTGGTTTCTCACCTAATTTTCGCGGTCGACTACATCCATTAAGCGCTGAGTTTAGTAATAGTCGTCATGTGCGTAAACACCAAATTATTACGACTGCTGTGCATCAGCAAGGCGGTAAAATTGCATTGCAACTATTGCATGCTGGGCGCTATGCAATGTCACCATTTGCAGTGAGTGCTTCTGCTATTCGTTCTCCTATTTCTAAATTTACTCCCTCTAAAATGAGTCATCGTCAGATTAAGAATACCATTAATGATTTTGCGCATAGTGCTGAACTTGCACGTGAGGCGGGTTACGACGGCGTTGAATTGATGGGTTCTGAAGGTTATCTCATTAATCAATTTATTTGTCAGCGATCTAATCAGCGTTACGATGATTGGGGGGGAAGTTATGACAATCGAATTCGATTTGCAGTTGAGATAGTACGTGCTGTACGGGCAAGTGTTGGTCGTGATTTTATTATTATTTTTAGATTGTCGATGTTGGATTTAGTTGAGCAAGGTAGCACCTATGATGAAGTGGTACAGCTCGCGACTGAATTAGAAGCTGCAGGAGTGACAATTTTAAATACAGGCATTGGTTGGCATGAGACGCGAATACCCACTATTGCAACTCAAGTACCACGGGCGGCGTTTGCTTGGGTAACTGAAAAAATTAAGCAACAGGTGTCGATTCCGATTGTGACCTGTAATCGTATTAATACCCCGCAAGTGGCTGAAAATATTTTATCTCAAGGACAAGCTGATATGGTATCGATGGCAAGGCCATTCTTAGCTGATCCAGAGTTTGTCTTAAAAGCTGAGCAAAATCGAGCTGATGATATTAATACCTGTATTGGATGTAATCAGGCATGTTTGGATCATGTTTTTGTTGGTAAGCGCGCGAGTTGTTTAGTTAATCCTCAAGCCTGCTATGAAACTGAATTGGTGCTAACGGCGGTTTCGACATCGCGAAAAGTGGCAGTAATTGGTGGTGGCCCTGCTGGAATGGCATGCGCCGTTGCTGCTGCGGAGCGTGGTTTTAAGGTTGATTTATTTGAAAAAAATAACCATGTTGGCGGCCAGTTTAATTTGGCAATGCAGATCCCGGGCAAAGAAGAATTCAAAGAAACTATTCGTTATTTTACGCGCCGATTAGCACAAACGGGGGTTAAGGTACGATTAGGTGTTGAGGCGAAGATTGATCAATTATTGGATTATGATGAAGTGGTTATTGCAACGGGTGTTCAACCACGAATACCACCAATTGCGGGTATTGAACACCCTAAAGTTATTGATTATCAAACCTTGATTAGCAATAAGGTGTCACTTGGGCAAAAAGTGGCCATTATTGGTGCTGGTGGAATTGGGGTTGATGTCGCAACCATGCTAACAGAGCCAGTTGAAAACGATCTTGATAGTTGGTTACGTGAATGGGATATCGATAAAAGCTTGAATTACAGTGGTGGCTTGTTACCGAGTGATGATTATATTAGCCCTCGCCAAGTATGGCTAATGCAACGCCGGCAAGGAAAAGTTGGTAAAGGACCAGGTCGCACAACGGGGTGGATCCATCGTCGAACTTTAGAAAAACGTGGGGTTAAATTATGGGCCGGTGTGCAGTATCAAGCTATCGACGATCAAGGATTACATCTTATTGTTGATGGGCAAGCTTATACGCTTGATGTTGATAATATTGTCATTTGTACAGGTCAAACCTCGGTCGATAACCTATCACAACAATTAACAGCGCAAGATATTTCTGTACATGTCATTGGTGGAGCAGAAGAAGCAGGAGAGGTTGATGCCAAACGGGTGATCCGTCAAGGGGTTGAGCTAGCTGCGAAGTTATAACAGCTGTCGCTTGTGTTCGTTGCTTTAACTATCTTATTATACGCTAAACAATAATTATTTTCATTTTGAGGTTGTTATGGACGCGCTATCACTTCTGCTTAATCGTCGCTCATTACCTAAATTGGTAGAGCCTGCACCAGCAGGGGATGTTCTTGAGAATATCTTTCGTGCCGGGTTACGTGCTCCCGATCATGGCGGTTTAACTCCGTGGCGTTTTATTGTGTCTCAAGGTGAGAGTTTAACGAAGCTTGCCAATATTCTGGTTGCTGCAGCTAAAGCTGATAATTTAGATGATTTTGTGATTGAGAAAGCTTCAAAAGCACCTTTTCGAGCACCGATGGTGATCACGGTTGTGAGTAAAGTAACATCAGATCATAAAGTGCCAGTTATCGAACAACATCTTTCTGCGGGTTGTGCTGTACAAGCGATGCAAATGGCGGCGGTAGCACAAGGATATTCTGGTTTTTGGCGCACAGGCTCTTGGGCATATCATCCTGTTGTGCGTGAAGCATTAGGTGTCAAAGATGAAGATATGATTGTTGGCTTTTTATATCTAGGTTCGATCGGTTGTCGTGAGGCGAAAGTCCATGAGCGTGATCTTACACAATTCGTTGAGTATTTGTAACGGTAGCATCACAACAGATGTAACGTTAACTCGTGTTTTAGTCTAAATAGATGTAAATCAGCAGTTAAAAATACAAGGTGATAGTTGTTTTATGGTTTTAAACCGTGAATGACGTCACCTTTTTTGTCGTAAATTGATGACTTTTTCTGCCAATGTTGATTTGTATCAACGGAAAATAGCGGCTTTTTAGTTGGAAAGATGACAGTTGTCGAGGGCAGGAGTAGAATCGCTGGTTCTTTCTATATTTTGGAGCGTGTCATGGAAAATGTTCGCCTAACACAATACAGCCACGGTGCCGGATGTGGTTGTAAAATTTCTCCCCAAGTACTTGATACTATTCTTCGTACTCAATTAGCACCTTTTGCTGATCCTAATTTACTGGTTGGTAATGAGAGTAAAGATGACGCTGCCGTTTATGATATCGGTAATGGCCAAGCTGTGATCAGTACCACTGACTTCTTTATGCCAATTGTTGATGACCCATTTGATTTTGGTCGTATTGCGGCAACTAACGCGATTAGTGATATTTATGCTATGGGCGGTAAACCGATTATGGCAATTGCTATTTTAGGTTGGCCAGTAAATGTTTTAGCCCCTGAAATTGCTCAAAAAGTTATTGATGGTGGCCGTTCTGTGTGCCGTGAAGCGGGTATTTCTCTTGCTGGTGGTCACTCTATTGATGCTCCTGAGCCAATTTTCGGACTTGCAGTAACAGGGTTAGTAAGTACTGATCGTGTTAAGCGTAATGACAGTGCAGAAGCAGGTTGTCATTTATACCTAACTAAACCATTAGGTATCGGCGTGTTAACTACAGCTGAAAAACAATCTAAGTTGGCTGATGAGCATAAAGGTTTGGCACGTGATTGGATGTGTAAGCTCAATAAACCCGGTGCAGATTTTGCTGATGTTGAAGGTGTGAAAGCATTAACTGATGTGACAGGTTTTGGTTTGATGGGTCACTTAACTGAGATCTGTGAAGGTAGTAACCTGAAAGCTAACATTTGGTTTGATAAGATCCCAACACTACCTGGCGTGTATGATTATATCGCTCAAGGTTGTGTACCTGGTGGTACTGAGCGTAACTTTATGAGCTATGGTCATAAAGTTGGTCAAATGACTGATCTTCAAAAAGCCTTATTGTGCGATCCTCAAACATCTGGCGGCTTATTATTAGCGGTTGATCCAAGTAGTGATGCCGAAGTACAAGCTATTGCTAAAAAACATAACATTTTGCTGGAAGCGATTGGTGAACTTGTGCCGATGGATGGCGATACCTTTATTGAGGTTTGTTAATGCAACGTCCCAATTGCGATGATTTTCGTTCTTTGTTTGTCAATGATACGCCATTAATGGATATGCGAGCACCGATTGAGTTTCAACAAGGTGCTTTCCCTACATCAACGAGTCAGCCATTAATGACCGATGATGAGCGCGCTGCTGTAGGTACTTGCTATAAAAATAAAGGTCAAGCAGCTGCGATCGAATTAGGGAACTCGTTGGTAAATGGCGAAATAAAAGCAGAGCGTGTAGCGCAATGGAAAGCATTTTGTGAAGCTAATCCTAATGGTTATTTATATTGTTTCCGTGGTGGTTTGCGTTCACAAGTTACTCAGCAGTGGTTAAAAGAAGCGGGAATTGATTATCCGTTTATTACTGGTGGATATAAAGCATTACGTCGTTATTTAGTCGATACGATTGATGATGTTGCCACTAAGCCAATGTCAATTGTTGCTGGTAATACAGGTAGCGGTAAAACCATTATGGTTAACGTACTTGCTAATGGCCTCGATCTAGAAGGTGCCGCTCACCATCGAGGTTCATCATTTGGTCGTTATGTAACACCGCAGCGAACTCAGATTGCATTTGAAAATGATCTTGCTATTCAAATGCTCAAGAAATTAGATCGTGGTATTGAACACTTTGTGTTTGAAGATGAAGGTAAAAATATTGGTTGTGCAACTGTACCTCTCTCTATTAACCGAGCCATGCAAGAAGCAGATATTGCCGTGATTGATGATCCTGTTGATGTGCGTTTAGCGCGTCTATTGGATGATTATGTGATTAAGATGCAACGCGATTATGTGGCTCATTATGGTGAGGAACAGGGTTGGATTTTATTTGCTGAGTATTTAGAAAAGGGCATGTTTAATATTCGTAAACGTCTCGGTTTTGAACGTTATGAAGTGATGCTTAAAGCGCAGCAACATGCAGTGAAAATGATGCAAGCTAGCGGTTCATTAGTTGAGCATGATGCTTGGTTAGCACCGTTATTAGAGCAGTATTATGATCCTATGTATACTTATCAATTAGATAAAAAAGCTGATCGAATTGTATTTAGAGGTGATTACCACCAAGTACAAGCGTGGTTAGCTGCTCGATAATAGAGTAATGGATCATGGGGTTATTATAATACCCGTCTAAATAAAAAAGCCGATTTAACAGTGATTGTTAAATCGGCTTTTTTGTTGATTATGGTTCGTTATGTGTAAAATATTGCTGTGGCATAAACTGTTTATTCGTCTTAATCAGTTCAAGTAACTGGCGAATATATTGATGGCCAATCTGTGAATATTGGTCTAAGCCCTGTACTAAAGATTGCGCGCTGATTGGCTGCTGTTGTTGCTGGAGTTTTGCGCGTGTGGCACGTAAGCCAGCATAAGCTTGGTTGGTATTGATATTATCAAAATAGGCTTGTATCGCAGCTTGAGTTGATGGGAATTTTTGCACCTCATGATAATTTTGAGGATCAGGTTTAAGCGGAACAATACCGCAGCCTTTGGTAAAGCACCATTGACCAAAGTAGCTATTACCTGCTGTGGCAAAACGCGAAGTCCCCCATGATGATTCCATTGCCGCCTGAGCAAGTACCATTGGTAGTGGAAGTATATTAACTCGTTGCAATAGTTGTGATAACCATGCGTTATTTATTCCTGTTTTAGGTATTGGCCATTGATATTGGGAGACTAAACGTTGGATCAATTTGCTATTCGGATTGATCTTGGATGGATCATTGGCAAGGGTGAGGAGCTGTTGTCGATCCGCCAAGATCTGGCGATTAATGTAATCAATATAAGGCGATAAGTAAGCGAAAAAAGCGGTTTTCTTATCATTGGTATCGATAATTTTATTAAAATCAGGTTTAGTAATAGTAATCGGTGGTTTTACTTTATCAGATTGATTATAAAAGAATTTATATCCAATGGTAACCAATGAAAGTATAACGATTAGGCTAATTATTTGATGTTTATTAATCATTTAACCTCTAATGTTTAGTATTCAATACAGTCTATAATGGTAACCTGATTGTTAAGTGTGAGCAATTATACGCCATCATTACTGGTTTTATATCCAGTGTAATCTTGCCGTTAGCATCAGTTTTCGGTACAGTCATAGCATTAATTATTTCAGATAAAGATCCCCATGAGCTGCTTATATATAGCTGAAAAACCAAGCTTAGGTCGAGCAATTGCGGCTGTGCTACCTCGTCCACATAAAAATAATACTGGCTATATTGAAGTAGGTAATGGCGATATTGTTACTTGGTGTATTGGCCATTTGTTAGAGCAAGTCGAACCTGATGCTTATGATGCTCGTTATAAAAAATGGCACTTAGAAGATTTACCTATTGTGCCTCAGCAATGGCAATTAATTCCCCGTAAAGCCGCAAAGCAACAATTGGCAGTAATCAAAAAATTAGCAAAAACGGCGACCTCAGTGGTACATGCAGGCGATCCTGATGCGGTAACAATTAATTGTCAACAGTTTGACAATATATTTATTACTTATAATTCAAATGACTTAGATTGTTATTCTTGTAAACTATTTGACAGTGTAAAAATGGGTAGATGTTTGACAAAATTAAGGTGTTTTATTGACTCAATATTGATCACTCTTGACTGTTCAGCCATCAAACGAATAACTCTTTTTATAAGGAGGGATCATAATTTTTTATATTTCAGCCCTCTTAATGTCAATGACTTCAGAGGACTGTCATCATGAAACTATTTATTGCAGAAAAACCTAGTTTAGCAAGAGCTTTAGCTGAAGCTCTTCCAAAACCACTTAAAACTAATGATGGTTATATTGAAGCTGGTAATGGTGATATTGTTACTTGGTGTGTGGGGCACCTGTTGGAACAGGCTGAGCCAGAAGTATATGATGAAAAATATAAAAAATGGACGATTGAACATTTACCTATTATACCTAGTCAATGGCAGTTAAAACCTAAGACAAAAACCAAAAAACAGCTTGCTGTTATTAAAAAGCTAGTTAAACAAGCTACTACAATTGTTAATGCAGGTGATATTGATCGTGAAGGTCAAATTTTGGTTGACGAGGTTGTTGCTTATTGTGGGGCTTCTAAATCGAAGATTGCGAATGCTCAGCGCTGTCTCATTAGCGATATGAATATAGCTGCGGTTAAAAAAGCTGTAAATAACTTGAAACCGAATCGAGATTATATTCCATTGGCGATATCAGCTCTCGCAAGAGCAAGAGCTGATTGGTTATATGGATTAAATATGACTCGGCTTTGTACGTTACAAGGACAAAAATCAGGTTATCAAGGTGTTCTGTCTATTGGTCGTGTGCAAACGCCAATATTAGGATTAGTGGTTAATCGAGATCTTGAAATAAAAAACTTCATGTCTAAACCATTTTATGAAGTCATCGCGAATTTAGAAACAAACAGTGGTGAAAAATATAAAGGAAAGTGGAAGCCTAGTGAAGCTTGTCTGCCATATATGGATGACGAGAATAGAGTTGTATTGAGGGAGTTAGCCATGAAGGTTATTGAACGTATAAATGGCCAATCAGGGAAGGTTGTCAAAGTTACTCAGAATAAAAAACAACAACCGGCCCCTCTATTATACAGCTTATCTGACTTACAAATTGCAGCGGCTAAAGCTTATGGTATGAGTGCACAAAAGGTTCTTGATATCTGTCAGCAGCTTTATGAAAAACATAAACTGATCACTTACCCAAGATCAGATTGTCAGTATTTACCTAAAGAACATTTAAATGATGTTCTAGCTGTTACTAAGGCCATTAGTGCTGTATCAAGAAAATCCGCCGATATGCTTAAACATGCTGATTTGAAAATGAAAAGTAGGGTATGGAATGATAATAAGGTTGGTGCGCACCATGCAATTATTCCGACATCAAAAAATAAACCGACAGGTGTATTGTCAGTAGACGAAGAAAAAGTTTATGAACTAGTTGCTCGTCAATATATAGCACAATTTTATCCTACTTTTGAATTTTTGGATAAACAAATTAACACTGAAATATCTTCAGGTCTTTTTATTAGTAAACAAAAAGATATTATAAATAATGGATGGAAAAATTTATTTCCTTCATCAAGTAAAAGTAAAAATCAATCTGAGTTCTCGGTTGTTAATTTACCCGAAGTTAAAGTAGGAGATTTAGTTCAGTGTTTGAGTGGGGATTTAATTGAAAAAAACACATCAGCACCTAAGAACTTTACTGATGCTACGTTATTAGGAGCATTAACAGGTATTGCTAGATTTGTTACTGATGTTGAAATCAAAAAAGCATTAAGAGAAACTGATGGTTTGGGCACGGAGGCAACGAGGGCTGGTATTATTGAACTTTTGTTTAAGCGTGAATATTTAATAAGAAAAGGCAAAGAGATACATGCAAGTGATGTGGGGGTGAAATTAATAACAGCGCTCCCTTTGCAAATATCTCAACCTGATATGACCGCTATGTGGGAGTCTCAGCTAGAATCTATCTCTATGAGATCTATGAGCTATCAATCATTTATAGATGGTGTTAAAGGAAGCTTAGAACTGCTTATTGATGAGGTTAAAAATATCAATTTTATTGGGTTACCAACTCAAACGAGTAAAAAGGTATATCAAAGAAAAGCTAAACCTAGAGTAGTAAAAAAATAATAATTTTAGCTGGCTGTGCGTTAAAGAACAGCGCCAGCCAGAACAATTAAATTTCAACATGCTTTATTGTTTATTTCAATATTTATAATCTGAGCTAAGTACTAATAAATAAGTTATAGAGGGTTTTTTTAGTTTGTGTTTATTAAAATGTCAATGAATTAGAGCTTGATAATTTACTTTTTCTGATAAGTGCACTAATAATTAAATTTTTAATGGTGTTCAATGTGAATACCGTTTTATTATCTGCGGCCTGAAGTTGGTGACTCAGACTGATTAACTCCTGATATCTTCGGTCACCAAAAAAGCCGTTTGATTCCTGTTTTGTGAGTTCTTGTAATATTTTTAGCTGTCTTTTAATGATATTTGAATTCATGGAAAAGTACTTTGTTATGAAAGATAAAAGATTCTTAACCAGTATTAGGCTTTGTAAGTAGTTAACGGTAAATTATTTATAACTAAGTTATTGATGTTTAATTAACACAAACTTAAAAATTCCCGATAACTTGTTTATTGATACTTATCACCATTTAGAACAAGCTAATATATTTTCATTTATCTGATGCGATAAATTCATTGAGGGCTGTAATTTTGCCTTTTAAAATATGATTATTTTCTTCTAATGATAAATATCGCTGCTTAAATGATGCATGTAATTTGGGATTGATTTCTTTGAGTGCATCATATTCCTTTATGGCCCCCAAACCTTCTAAAAGCTCACTGTTGTATTGATTGATTCGCATTGTAAATGTCTGCTGTATATCGCATGGAATAGTTTTGCTAGCGGTTGCACCACAATCGAATTCAAGTGGATTTAAGAAATAATCACGATCAAATAAATCTGTTTTAATATACCGAGTGATTGATTTCTTCTTTGATTTTCGAGTTCTTAACCAGCCTTTATTAACAAGTTTTAATAGTTCTTCATAAACAAAACGTCTTACTTCTGAAGCGTCTAATTGTTCATTTCGTTTAATTGCTATGTATGCGGTTCTGATTTCTACCGCCGAAAAATAGTTAATATTACTAAGAGATATTATGTGACCTACAAATTTATTAATCATTACTAACCAAACTCGTTATCAAGTGAGAGATACAATATCATCTTTGAGGATTATATGCCAATTAAGGGGATTATACGCTATACAGTAAATCTTAACAACGTGGGATCATACAAGCTTTTGCTAAAAAGGTTGTATGCAGTGTTAGAGGATGATTTAGCGAAACTTTTTGGTCTGAATTTAAAGATGGCTCGGTTAAAAAGGAACATTAAACAAGAAGATTTATGCGCTATGGCTAACTTGGACAGAAGTTATTTGAGTAGAGTTGAACGCGGAAAAAACAAATTAACCTTAGATAAAGTATACGCATTAGCAGCAGCATTGGATTGTCCTTTAAGTGAGCTTTTACCTGAGATCCGTGGTGTGAAATGTAATTAGACGGTAAATAATTTAAAATTAAGCGTACTAAGGATGAAATTTACTAATGTGGTTACTGGTGTATTTTAGTATCTAAAAGCGTTTAATCTTCATCATATTAACCACGCAAAATGACTCTCTCAACCATAATTACCGTTTATATCTCGCCTCTTACATCTAGCTTCTGTTTGTTTAGTTGAAATGCCTGATATCTGCTTACGCTTGAGAGCATCCATTTACTTTTTACGTAGCAAAATGGCGAGGGAAAAGTCCAAGGGATATACTCTTGACTCAAAGATCTTCCATCGGTGAATAATGCTGGCAGCGTTATTAAGTACTTATGAATAAGTTATCGGGAATTTAACCATTATAATTCACCTAAATATCAATGAGTTGAATTTTTGTAAATTTCCCATTGGTACTTATAAGTAAGTATTTGCTATTGTTCGAATAAAACCAGATGTAGAAGGAATTACTAGTGAATCCCTTTACCAACACTTAATATCAAGACATGGGCAAGTAATGCAATCTGTTTATGTGACAGGCTTTGGGACAAAAGCGACTTAAGATGATTGCTCTATACAGGTCTCTATTTTGTTAATTAGAAACTCTCCAAATTCTTTGGTTATCTGTACCTTATCGTTGCCAAAATTAAGTGTGCCAAGGCTAAAGTTTCCTGATGTGGTTACTGGTGTGTCCGGGTATAATTGTCGGAATTCTTCTAATACATCATTACGCTTAATATCATATTCCCACCAAGAACTGCCAAAAGAGCAACTACGATTTTGTCCTTCCATATACCAAGGCCATCGTTCTTTCCATGACTCTTGTTTTATTTCTTCCTCAGTAACCTCAAATAAACTTCCTGTGACTTTAAAGTAACTAAGTAAAGAACCGGACCCAACTCCTGTTGTAATAACTATATCGCCTTTTGTTACGCCTTTAGGCTTTTTCTTGGAAAAGTGTAAGTTTTGGTGGAGATCAGAGAAGTCATGACGATCTTCAACGAGTATTGGATCTTCACTCGTACCAATAGGCTTTAGAAAGTAAAGAGGTTCCTTGTCTACTTCACATTCAGATGAGTAAACTCGTGGCAGTATATCAATATCCGCTTGAGGCTGATTCGTTTCCCATACATTGGAAGACTGATAATGTTCGGCAAATATTACTGCTTTTCTTAGTTGAGTTAGTGTTAACTCTCTATACTCGATTGCTTCGTAGATCTCATCAATAAGGTTGATTAAGTGTTCGCTATGGTCAGATAGTAAACCCCATTCATGGTTGTGCTTTAGACCGTTATTCGTGAAATTAGCTGATGTTATTATTGCTTGATGCTCTTGGGAGTTGGTAACGATATAGAGTTTTCCGTGAAGACTGTTATCGATGTGTACCTTTACTTTTACTGTTGGAAGATTTACGTGGAAATACTCAAGGAAATCTAATAACTGTTTCGGTTTAGTTAGCTGCTCTGGGTTGTTTGCTTTAAATGTGGTTACTAACTCTATGCACTTTATACCTTTGAAGTTAAAACTAGCTAGAAACTCAGTTATATTAGATGCTAAGAATGGAGACGTTATCAGTAGTCGATCTCCGCCTTTGGTGAGTAATTTTTGTAACTCATAATGGTGAGAACCAGTTATGTTAGATATTATTTTCATTATTATTTAGATGATTAAGTATTATTTATGATCTAGTAATATACGACCAAAAAACAAGTAATAAAATGCTCTCGGTCAAAAGCAATTCAGTGCGTGTGGTACAAACTCCTTTACTTACAATCCACTATATCTCCATACTAGGCAGTGTGTATCTTTTTTGAGATTGTATTTGGGGAAGTTATGACTTTTATTGAATTTTTGGAAACATTAGCGAATGACGCCCTTGATCATCGATTCATCGAGAGGCTAATCACAACCCCTACAGCACAAGACAATCATTATTTTCATCAAGGTGACCGCTGGTGTTGCGTGGAAGACCTTTTGGTTGATTTAAGTGACGCAAAAAAGCTTTTAAGGAAATACGCTATTCATGGAATAGACCCTAGCATCTCCTTTTCTTCCGGAAATCTCAAAGCACAATATATACCCGATGAAGACTTTATCAATGATGGCTGTGCTGTTGTGGTCTTCGCTATTGTTGGTAGCCAATGGATACATTGCGTGCGGCTTAGTGGACAGAATGAATTACTTGAGAGGCTATCTAGTGAGAACTTCTAATGTTAAGTAAGGGACAAAAGCTTGTTAGGTGTTAATGATCTAATAACAACCATTACCATAAATAAAAGGGGCTTTAGTCCCCTTCATATTTACATACCAAGAATCTGCTTCATATGATTCTTTATCCTTACCAATTCAGCATAAGTTATCTTTAACGTAGGGAATAGTTGAACTCTGGTAGAAGTGCTAAATGGCGCTTTATCAGATAAGTAATGATTATCAGCATTTATAAGGCTTTGACAGATATTTTGATCCATTTCTAGCAGCTCAGAGTCTTCTGGAATTTGATAATTTTCGATAGTAAGCTTAATTTGTCTTAGTCTATTTCGGTGTTCAACTAGATTGTTGCTACAGAAACGAAGAAAGCCAGACGTCTTATTACTTCGCAAGTAGCAAAGTTCTTTTCCGTAATCAGATTTATAGTTACCATTTAAGTAATGAACTGTATTTTGAGCTTTCATAATAACGGTCGGATTTGTACCACGACTTACTAGTTCTGCCTTTGAGTCTATATCAAAACATACATAATCAGCGACATCATAGTTCTCACTTGATGGATCTAGCAATTTGATATCAGTTACATTACCTTCCTCATCAGTAACGAAAAAGCTCTTATTTTCTTTTGCTAAATTGCAGCCAGCACATGCTTTGTGAAGATTTTGCCAAGTGTAGCCTAGTTGTGGAAAATGCTTTTTAGGAAGATAGTGCTCAACGTCATAATCACCAGAACTGATATCGCCCTCACAGATATAGCACTTTTCAAAATATAGCATTTGTAAGCTATCTTTGACATCTTGATGACCGTAGATGCTCCCGCTAATCTGTTTATAGTTTTCTAAATGGGATAAATTATCGTCCGTCAGATTTTGCAGCCTATTTGGAATAGGAACAGAGGCTCTATCGACTTTCCGCATCTTCCCCCCCTTTTACTATACTAATTAACTCCTCATCGGCATACGAAGCAAGATATAACACCAATTCCTCTTTTGCTGAGTCTGATGAAGCTAACTCACGATATAACTGTTGCAAAAAATGAATATTCGGCTCTTCTGACACTAGCGCTTTCTTAAACTGACTTAGCTTATCTTTTACTACTTCGGAAAAACCACCATCGTAGCCAAAAATGATATTGGTAATGCTATCGATATCCATTGCTTCGAAGTTCTCTTCAAATACTCTACCTGATGGTAAATTGACAACTTTTGAATGTTTTGGAAGCCCTCGAACCACAAAGGGACTATGAGTGGTAATAATAAATTGAATATTAGGAAATATTTCTGTGAGTCTTTTTATGTAATTTTCTTGGGCTCTTGGGTGAAGATGTAGATCTATCTCATCAACCAAAACGATACCGGGGACATCAAATAAACTATTTAATCCTAAATTTCTCTTTTGGTCCTCGGTATAACTTTTAAAATGAAATATTTGCCTAGAAAGAATCGAAGACACTGTAACAAGTAGATCGAGCTCACCTTGAGAGAAGGTTCTTATTGGCCCCATACTTGAAGACACAACCTCTCTATAAGGTGACTGTGATACCTGTAATTGACCGAATTCCTTGCCTGTAATTCTGTTTAATATAAGAGTAATTGCATTGAAAGCCTTACCAGCATCTTCATAACCAATTGTTGCATCGATAATCATGTCAAGAACGATTGACTGAATGCTTTCGCCTATATGCGCTACTGTAAACGGATATGGCATTTCATTTAAATATCGCTCACGTACAGAATACTCAGGTGTTTTAGTACCAATTTTAGAAACTTCCAAGCCATCCATCTCGTATCTTATGCTTGGCCTGATAAGAAATACATTTGATACAAGATAATCCTGACTAGCCTCTAAGCTAGATAGATTCGAGTATTCTGAATAATGTTCTCTAGTTAAGTTTATCCCCTGAATTATTTCCTGATATTCAGTTATAGGAAGGTTTTTCTGACGCCCTAAAAGTTTTTTAAACTGGTAAGAGCGGTTGTCTATGCTTGAATAGTGTAGCTCTACCGAATAAAAACTGCTGGCTATATTTATTTCAGAGGTATTAAGCGATCGATATCTTTTGCCATCGTTTGGCTTAAAGTTAGGAAACGTTAATTTTGTCTGAGATACTACCGCCTCTGCAATAAGACTCAAAACCGACGTCTTAGCACTCCCATTCTCACCAACAAAACACACAACTCTGTTTTCAGTGTCCAAGCTCAAGTCAAGCTTTGAAATACTTCTGAAATTGTGAATCTTCAAATTTTGAATATTCATTATTGTTATCCGTATAACTTAGTTAATGGCACATTAGCGAATCGAAGTGATTTTAGTCTAACTTTCTAGACAAAAATGATACTCCACTCAAAAACTTCAAACGTTCTGTATGTACTTCCATCAGTTTAAGTAGTTATTCTGTGCCACAGGTAATTACTCCAATAAATGGAATAAAGCAAATTTAACGAACAAGGGCTACTGGCTATTACCGCAATAACCGAAATTAGCCACATTGCCTAATTGGAACAGATGAACGAAACTGAGCTCCATCCTACAAGAATAGGGCTGCCGGGAATGCGCGCGTGATTTAAAAGAAAAGTGAGACTAATCTCAATTCCAATACAGATATCAGTAAGCTAGCCATAATATATAAGTTGCCAAGACATAAGCTAGCCAAAATGACTCGCTCGTTTTGGGACAAAAAGCGACTCAATGAACTGCATTTAATAAAAAACAAGGAGACTCCTATGTCTTACCGTGAAACCTCTCTTTGGAATGAACTTAACGAATTACGTTGCTTACTAGCATTAAAAAAGTTGGAACAATTAGGTTTTCCTAGAGGAAAGCAAAGTGAACTTTCTCGTGAAATTTCTCAAAAGTCTGGACTTGAGGTTGGTAATGTTATTGCGAAAATATGTAATTACAAGTCTGTTGCAGGTATAAACAATACCTCAAATGCATCAATTAATACGAAGCAGTTATACACCAGATATGAAGGTAAAAGTATTTCTGAATTAGAAAGCTTAATAACGAACCTAGAATAAGTTTGGGACAAAAGCGCCTTAGGGTATTCGGCGCTCTCTAGATTGTTTTGTTTAGATAATTTTTAACTTAGCTACTAAAGCTGTTTCTAATTTATCTATACCTTCCCCATTTTTTAAATATGTTTGAATTCTGTGTCCGTGAAGATCTGACGGGATATGCTCTAATGTTTGGCTGATAGGTATTACTATCTTGCCTAAAGTGTGTGCAATTCCGACCTCGTACATCACATTAGGATTACGTCCAGAGAAGTCGGCAATGACAATCTTAGAGCGATAGATTAAGGAAAAGATGTCTTGAAGAATTGTCGAATTTTCCCAAATGTCATCAGCTCTCTGACAGCGGTAACCTGCCTGTTTACATGCTCGAACAATACCTTGGTGAACATCGTCAAAACCAGCAAATGGCATCATTATTGACACTAGATCATTTTCAACTTCAGTGCCCGGTATTTGAAAAATATTTGGAGTAAAAACAATAGACTTTGTTGACTCTGTTGGAGCTGTAGAAACTGACACGTTGTTTGTTAACGGGTAGTTCCTATCTAAGAAGTTCGATATATCATCAAGAGAATCCCTATGATAGGTAAACATACTTTTCAGAACGTTACCTACAGCAGCAGGATAGTCAGAATCACCAAAACTCAGTGCTCGCAGTAAGCGAGGATGGCGTTCAATTATGTGCTGGCAATCAGTTGCATCTCCAATAGTGACCCAATCTGCTTGGTCAAACCCTTCGATTGCAACTATACGCTTTCTGAGAGCGTAGATTTTTTGCTGATGTTCTTGCATTTAAATTCTCTTTCAAATTGGCTAATTAGGTGAGGCTTGGCGTTCAACTGTTCGTATCAATTATCAACAACCTCAACGGTCTTGTGCTGAGCGCCATAATAGGTGCCCTCATCAATGGTATAACGCAGTGTCACACCACAACTTGGGCAATCAAATTCTTCATTTGGCTCAATGCATTCATCTTCAGTCCAATCCCAACCAAAGTGGTTCTCACATTCAGGGCATTGCATGGTTGTTCCTCACGTCTCACAACTCTCTGAAATCCTTAGTGCATCTTCAATCTCAACACCAAGGTATTCAATCGTGCTTTCGAGCTTAGCATGACCCAGAAGTAACTGAATAGCGCGAAGATTCTTGGTTTTGGCGTAGATCAAAGAAGCTTTCGTTCTACGTAGGGAATGTGTGCCATATTGGGTTTTATCTAACCCAATATCGGTCACCCAACGATTAACCAGTGTGGTGTAGTAATGGTACGAAATCGGTTGTCCCTCACGGCGTGGGCTTGGAAATAGGAAGTCTGTTGGTGCCAACGCATTTTGAATGATCCACTGTGACAGTGTTTGCTGCGTTTTTGGTGTGATCTCAAAATGAACTTCTTGCTGTGTTTTCTGCTGTTTAACAATGGTTCGAGACATCACGCAACCACTACGACTAACGTCTTGAACTTTTAAGTTTCGTAAATCACATGCTCTTAATTTACAGTCAATGGCTAGATTAAACAGAGCTAATTCAAACAAACGTTCCTCAAGTTCTAAGCGAATACGGATACGCCAAATATCCTCCAATTTAAACGCTTTCTTCTGCCCAACACGCTTACCTTTATTCCAAGCACTCATAATGTGCTCCTTACGTCATAAATTCATTATTAAGTAAGGCAGAGAATAATGAAAACTACGTAATTACTGGTAGAATATGCGCAATATTTCGTAATTAAGAAACCCACCATGAAACAAACAGAACAACAATTCTTAAAAGAGCTTGAAAGCAAGCTGTGGAATGCGGCAGACAAGCTACGTTCATCGCTTGATGCTTCACAGTACAAACACGCTGTACTTGGCTTAATCTTCGTTAAATACGTTTCTGATGCATTCAAATTACGTCAAGAAGAAATCAAAGCTGACCTAGCTAATCCTGATCATGAATATTATTTAGATCCTGCTGATTTTTCAGAAGAAGCGTTAGCAGAAGAAATAGCTATCGAGCTTGAGCAACGTGATTATTACACTGAGAAAAACGTGTTCTGGTTACCAATTGAGTCACGTTGGCAGTTCTTGCAAGACAATGGCCCTGTTGTTATTGGTGGTGCCGATCTCGATATTGGTGGGAAAACTAAGAAGATCACCTCTGTAGGTCACTTAATCGATAACGCGCTTGAGGCTATTGAGCGTGATAATACAAAGATTAAAGGTGCACTTAACAAGTCATACTCTGGCTTACAAATTGACCAAGCTAAGTTAAATGAGCTAATCAACTTAATTGCGACTATTCCGTTTGTTCATGCTGATCTAAACAGTAAAGATATCCTTGGTCACGTATATGAATACATGCTGGGTCAATTTGCACTGGCTGAAGGTAAAAAAGGTGGTCAGTTCTACACGCCAGCCTCTATCGTAACGCTTATCGTTGAAATGATTGAACCATTTGAAGGTCGTGTGTATGACCCTGCGATGGGTTCTGGTGGTTTCTTTGTTCAATCAGACAAATTTATCGAGCGTTACGCGGGTAAAAACGAGATTGATCCAATCACTCAAAAGCAAAAGATCTCTATCTACGGTCAGGAATACAACCACACCACATGGCAACTTGCTGCGATGAACATGGCGATCCGTGGTTTGGATTACGATTTCGGTAAAGAGCCAGCAAGCACTTATACCAACGTTCAGCATCCTGATTTACGTGCTGACTTCATCATGGCTAACCCACCATTCAACATGAAAGAGTGGAATACGGGCGTTGATGATAACGATCCACGTTTCAAATACGGTCAACCGCCAGCAGGTAACGCTAACTTTGCGTGGATGCAGCACATGCTTCATCACCTGTCTGCTGATGGCTCTCAAGCGCTGTTATTAGCTAATGGTTCAATGAGTTCAAGTACCAACAACGAAGGTACTATCCGTCAGGCATTAATCGAGAATGATTTGATTGAATGTATGGTGGCACTACCGGGTCAACTGTTTACCAACACCCAGATCCCCGCGTGTATTTGGTTCCTAACTAAGAACAAAACTGCGCGCACAGATAAAGCTGGTCGTAAACTACGTGATCGCAAAGGTGAAGTGCTGTTTATTGATGCACGTAACTTGGGTTACATGAAAGACCGTGTATTACGTGACTTTACTCGTGATGATATCGAGAAAGTAGCAGACCTTTACCATGCATGGAAAACAGGCGCTGAAGTAAATGGTATCGCTTATGAAGACCAAGCTGGTTTTTGTAAATCAGCAACGCTAGCAGAAATCACTAAACACGATTTTGTGCTAACTCCGGGGCGTTATGTAGGTGCGACTGAAGAGCTAGACGATGGCATTCCATTTGGCGAGAAAATGGCAACGCTAACGACTAAATTGAGCGAGCAGTTTGCAGAATCAGCAACGCTAGAGGCTGAGATCAAGAACAACCTAGCGGGGTTGGGTTATGAGATCTAAAATCCCACATCACTGGAAATGGCTTCCGTTTGAAAGTTTATTATCGGAGCCTTTAAGGAACGGAATATACAAAAAGAAGGAGTTTCATGGTAGAGGGACTCCCATTATAAATATGGGGGAGCTTTTTGGATATCCGCGCTTTGATGGTTCTTGTGAACTTAAAAGAGTAGAGCTGACAGAAAAAGAATTGGATAAAAACCAGTTGGTTTGTGGCGATTTGATTTTTGCACGACGCTCTCTTACTGCTGAGGGTGCAGGTAAATGTTCAATAATAAGGAAACTAAGTGAACCAACTGGATTTGAGTCATCCATCATTAGAGCTAGACTAGATCAGACTAAGGCTGATCCAGAGTATTTCTATTATCTATTTAACTCTCCATTTGGTAAGTGGTTATTAGGAACAATCCTAAGGCAAGTGGCTGTATCTGGTATTACAGGGTCAGATTTAGCAAAACTTGAAGTGCCAGTCCCTCCACTTAATGAGCAATCTTTAATCGCGAAACAAGCGATTAGTATTGATGATAAAGTTGCTATTAATACCTCGATAAACCAATCATTAGAGCAAATGGCGCAAGCGATCTTCAAGTCGTGGTTTGTCGATTTCGATCCAGTCAAAGCCAAGATGAATGGTGAGCAACCAGAGGGTATGGATACGGTGACTGCCTCGCTATTCCCAGAAAAGCTCGTTGAGTCTGAGTTAGGCTTGATTCCTGATGGTTGGAATATCGAGTCAATTAAAGATTTTGGTAACGTTATCTGTGGAAAAACACCATCAAAGAAAAATGCTGATTTTTACGGTGGTGATGTTCCATTTATCAAGATTCCTGATACGCATGGCAAGGTATTTATCACTGAAACTTCGGATACATTGACGAAGGCTGGGGATGAATCACAACCGAAGAAACGTATACCAGAAAATAGTATCTGTGTGAGCTGTATTGCTACTGTTGGACAAGTTTTTATAACAACGAAACCAAGCCATACAAATCAACAAATTAACTCTGTTGTTCCTTACGATCAGAACTCGCTCTACTACCTACTTTTTAAATTCAAGGGTTTGAATAAACACTTCCATGATTTGGCTAGTGGTGGTAGCGCAACATTAAACATGAACACAAGTACCTTTTCTAAGGTGGCTCTAGTTCGCCCAACGGCTGATGTGCTTGAAGCATTTCACAAAACCGTAGGTGGTTTAATGGAGAAAATGTTGGCGAATCAACTAGAGAATACAACGTTATCAGAACTACGAGACACCTTGCTTCCTAAATTGCTTTCCGGCGAAATCGAGTTAGGGACAAGCGAAGAGTTGGTTGAGGCAATCTAATGGCTACCCGAGTAGAAATGATTATAGAAACGCTTAAGGCGCATCCTGAGCAAAAATTTACTGCTCGGGATTTAGCTAAAGTATTCATTGAACACTATCCAACCGAGATGGCAGAAAAGCAAACTAACCCAAGATATGACACCACTGAAAAGTTAATCGCACAACTTGCGGCAGAAATAGGTGGTGAACGCACAGTTGCAGCAAAAAAAGTTTGTCCGAATGTGGCAACACGGGATAAACCGAGACCTCGTATTTATTTTTGGAATGATAATCCTGAGCTGGACACGGTCTGCTTATTGACGGATAGTGAAGATGCTGATATTCCAGAAGTGAATTCGCCTCTCGTTGTTCAAAACTTCAATGAATATGATTTGTATCCATTGTTAATCGAATTTTTGAATAAAGATCTTGGGCTGTATTGTCAACGCATTGATGAACGAAAGTCGAAAAACTCACATGGAAATGGCGGCAACCATTGGTTGCATCCTGATGTGGTGGCACTTGAGCCTCTCGACCAAGGTTGGGACGAAATAGTGCGCAGTTGTGTACGTAGCGGCAATCATAGCTCGGTTCGTTTATGGTCGTTTGAAGTCAAAAAACACCTTACTAAAGGAAACGTGCGCAAATACTTCTTTCAAGCCGTTTCAAATTCTAGCTGGGCAAACTTTGGTTATTTAGTTGCAACTGGCTTAAACAGTGATGTCGAAGCAGAACTCCAAATGTTATCAAGCTTACATGGCATTGGTGTGCTTATTCTCGACACCGAGTCACTTTTTGATAGCCAAATTCTCATTCCAGCTCAAGAACGCAATAACGTGGATTGGCAGTCGGCTAATAGGATTGTCGCGGAGAACCGTGATTTTCACCACTACATCGAACAGGTCGGGATCTATAACCAGACTGGTCGCTTGATTCATAGTGCTTGGAATAAATAATAAGGAAGATAGTGGTCATGATCACAGAAGACCAACTAGAACAGCTCTGCCTTGATTGGTTTGCAGACCAAGGCTACCTCTATAAAAATGGCTACGACATTGCCCCTGATGGTGACTCGCCTGAGCGTAATGATTATCACCAAGTTGTGCTTAAACAGCGCTTACTTGAACGGTTAGAAATTCTCAATCCAGATTTACCGTCTGACAGCCTAAGTGTGGTTGTAAATACTGTCAGTACGCCAGATACGCCTGTACTGATTAAAAGTAACCAAGCATTTCACAAATATCTGATCGAAGGTGTACCTGTTGATTACAGCGTGTTTGAAGATGGTGAAACCAAAACCAAGCATACTCACGCTCGTTTGATGGATTTTAACGAACCTGATAACAACGAATTTTTGGTAGTTAATCAATTCACTATTACGGGTAAAAAAGGCAATCGACGCCCAGATGTGGTGGTATTTATTAATGGTTTACCTATATCTGTGATTGAACTGAAAAATCCAGCCGATGAACATGCTGATATTTGGAATGCGTATAACCAGCTTCAAACCTACAAAGAAGAAATCTCAGACCTGTTTGTATTTAATGAAGCCTTGGTAGTCAGTGATGGTTGGACAGCGCGTGTCGGTTCTCTAACGGCGAATAAAGAACGTTTCTTACCATGGAAAACCGTAACAGGTGAAGATGATAAGCCATTGCTAGAGTTTCAATTAGAAACCATGGTTCGCGGCTTCTTCAAACCTGATTTATTGCTTGATTACATTCGCTATTTTATTTTGTTTGAAACTGACCACGACAGCATTATTAAGAAGATTGCGGGTTATCACCAATTCCATGCCGTTCGTGCGGCAGTAGAGGCTACGGTGAAAGCTAAACAGGCTGATGCTGATCTGCCTATGGTGGCTGAAAGCATGGGAAAATATCAAGTTCAAGCAACGAAGGGACTGGATAAGATCAAAGCTGGTAGCGGCAAAGCAGGCGTAGTTTGGCATACCCAAGGCAGTGGTAAGAGTATTTCAATGGTGTGTTACGCCAGTAAACTGCTGCAACAGCCTGCGATGAATAACCCAACCATTGTTGTTGTGACCGATCGAAATGATTTAGATAGCCAACTGTTTAATACCTTTGGTATGGCAAGTGGCACATTAAAGCAAATTCCTCAGCAAGCAGATGATAGAGATGAATTACGAGAACTGTTATTAGGTCGTCAATCTGGTGGGATTATTTTTACCACGATTCAGAAGTTTGCGTTATTAGCAGAAGAAACAGAGCATCCTATTTTATCTGAACGCGCCAATATTGTTGTGGTATCAGATGAAGCACACCGCAGCCAATATGGTAATAAATCTAAGTTAGTCTCCGTAAAAGATGCTGAGGGCAATATTACGGGTTCTAAGTATGTGTTTGGGTATTCGAAATACATGCGTGATGCGCTGCCTAATGCATCTTTTATTGGTTTTACAGGCACACCCATTGCTATGGATGATAAAGACACCCGTGGCGTATTTGGTGAGTATGTTTCTGTTTACGATATTCAAGATGCCGTCGATGATGGTGCAACAGTACCCATCTATTATGAATCTCGCTTAGCAAAATTAAACATCAACCAAGATGAAATTGAAGAACTTAATGATCTGGTTGACGACGAAATTAGCGAGGAAGATGAAACTGATACTCGTGAGAAAATTAAATCGCAATGGGCAACATTAGAAAAGTTGGTTGGTTCTGAACCGCGCATTGCTCAAGTGGCACAAGATTTTGTTACACATTTCACCACTCGTACTGAAACATTTCCCGGCAAAGCTATGATTGTAGCGATGAGCCGAGAGATTTGTGTCGATCTGTATAACGCAATTATTGCGATCAAACCAGAATGGCATCATGACGATCCCGATAAGGGCGCAATTAAAATAGTAATGACGGGATCAGCGTCTGATAAAGCGAAGATGCAGCCCCATATTCATGATAAGAAGACCAAAAAGCTATTTGAGAAACGTTATAAAGACACTAACGATGAACTGAAGTTGGTGATTGTACGTGATATGTGGCTAACAGGTTTTGATGCACCATGTTGTCATACCATGTATATCGACAAACCAATGAAAGGTCATAACTTAATGCAGGCGATTGCCCGTGTTAACCGTGTTTTCAAAGATAAACCCGGTGGTTTGGTTGTTGATTATATTGGTATTGCGAGTGAGCTTAAAAAAGCCCTTAAAACCTATACCAGCAGTCAAGGTAAAGGACAGCCAACCGTCGATACCGCCGAAGCCTTTGCTGTATTAATGGAAAAAATTGATATTGTTCGAGGTATGTTTGCAACGCCAGTTGATGGAAATGTCTTTAACTATCGACCTGATTTTGAAACCAATGCTCTGCGTTTGTTACCGGGCGCGGTAAACCACTTATCGGGTTTATCTCATACCAATAACAATGGTAAAGAAGAACGCGATGGTAAGCGTCGTTTCTTAGATGTAATGGCGGCGATGACCAAAGCTTTTTCACTTTGCAATACGATGGATGAAACTCAAGGTTATAAAAACGAAATAGCCTTTTATTCAGCAATTAAGACGGCATTTGTTAAACACTCAACGGTTGATAAAAAACGTAGTGATGAACAGCGAAATAGTGCGTTAAAGCAGATTCTGGATAATGCCATTATTGCTGATGGTGTAGATGATATATTCTCTATGGTTGGGCTTGATAAACCCAATATTGGTTTACTCTCTGATGAGTTCTTGGAAGACATGAAGAACATGAAAGAGAAAAACCTTGCGGTTGAACTACTTGAAAAGCTTTTGCGTGATGAAGTTAAAGCACGAATGAAGAACGATGTAGTTCAAGAAAAGAAATATTCAGATCGCATTATGACCACACTGCAAAAGTATCATAACCGTAGTATTGAAACGGCTCAGGTAATCGAAGAGTTGATCAAGTGGGCGAAAGAGATGGCTGCTGATGCCGAAATGGCATCTGGGTTAAACCTCTCTCCTGATGAAATCGCTTTCTATCGAGCGTTAGTGGTGAATGAAGCCTCTGTACGTGAACTGGGGGATGATATTTTACGTAATCTAGCTATTGAGTTAACGCAACAATTACGTAAGTCAGCAACAGTAGACTGGCAAAAACGAGAAAGCGTTCGAGCAAGAATGCGCAACCTTGTTCGTCGTCTGCTACGTCGCTGGAAGTACCCGCCAGATAAAGCAGACGAAGCTATTAAGCTCATTCTTGAGCAAGCAGAAGTATTGGCTGACGGTTGGTATAAGTAAGGTTTAAGTATAAAGGCAAGGTTTGATACCTTGCCTTTTTTCTATCAGTTCAATTAGAAATCGTATGTATCATTAGAAATGCTCATGTATTGAGGTGTTATTTGTGATTATGAGGTAGCTAATAATTGTCCACTTTTTAGTTAGTCAGGACGGCTAACTAAAAAATGCCCCAAAGCTTGTTAGCTACGAGGTGCCTCACGGACTACAGTCTTAACTCTTTTCAAGTGTGGCTACATAACGCTTACCTTCATGATATTACAATTGAACTAGCCTTTGCCAACTAAAGATAAAAAGTAAGGGATAAGATAGTAAAAGTTAACGAAGTTGATAAGCATCATATTTACTATATAGCAGTGGCTTTTAGATGAGTTAGATGTCATGTCGATGGCGACTTCATCAATATTTGATGAAGTTTGCCATGGCTAAAGAAGTTCTCAAGCTATTTGACAACTCTAATTTCTACACCAGAATCATCTATAAACCGTATAGACAGATCTAAGCGTTTTGTTGCTGTATACATATCAATAGGGTAGATGGCGAGATCTAATGGGCATTCTAAAATCGTTGGAATTGCTGAACCGATCATTATTTTTTCAAATTTAGACCAAATTACAGCCGCTTGTTTCTCTCCAAGTTTTTTTGATACGGCTAGAATGAAATCTAGTTTTGAAATGTATGTAATACCATTGTTTTGTCTACGAACTATTAGATTAATCATACGATTACCGTCATCAATAATAGAATAATAGGTATTTATAACGCTTCACTCTATATATTGAAAGTAATAAAACCCGTAGCATTTATTGTTTAATGTATTAAAAACATCACATTAAGTATATTATTTACCTTTAATGTTATATTTTTAATACATTAAAATCCTCCAATATTAATAATCTTATTTGTGTTACTGGCTATTGGTGAATTTTTCACTTGGTTCTAGTAGAGCTGATATAAAAATTGATCTAATTTCAAGGGTGCTCTACTCTAACCTTACAAAAACTAATGTAGTGAATTTGATATTATGTTTTTTTTGCAATATTTATCAGTTGCTTGAGTCTTATTTTTTTTATTTTCACCATAATTCATCATGAAATGATGAAAAGAAAATCTAATCTATCTTTCATTGCATATATTGAAGTGCTTGAATAGAATAATGGACAAATAATGTAATTATTCAGCATTTTGTATATGTAGTTTGCGTTATGATATCAAAGTCATATTATCTGCGGATTACGAGGGTAAGCTTAACCTTTTAGTTATGAAGTTAATGATAACTTTAGCTATCATTTGTTATTAAGTGAGATAACATTATCGTTGAGTATTTTCTGCAATTTACTTAGCTCTTTGAATAGCTGTAATTCTCTTATTAACCCGTTATCGCGTTCTTTTTTATATTCATTTTTTTCAATCGTTAATTTTTTAACTTTGCTTTCTAGTGCTGCTATTTGTGATTTTAAACTACCAGCCTGCGCATTTTCTTTGTATTGATTTATTTCATCGACTAATGATCTGTGTGCTGGGCGTAAAGGTTTTAGATAGCCATTATCAAATCCAGCTTCTCGTGAAACGAGCGACGGTGTTATCAGTTTTCCTATTAAGCGTTGATCATTAGGCTTACCTGCTTTTAAACGCTGAAAAGCTTGTTTACAAAGCTCAATACCACTCTTATTTGTCATAATCTAACTTAACCTTTTCTTTAGTTTGAAAAATAATCAATTTATCTAATTCAGATTTTGTAAATTGATATTCACCAGATTCAGCATCGTATTTAGTTAATTCACTTTCCATCGTTTTTACTACGTGATTTAACTTGTTAGGTTCAATAACTGCGTCTTCACAGTCAATGCATGCGGTGAAGTTTCCTAACATATAATCAGTACATCGAGAGTTCTTCATGCACCCACCTAATAGGGTTTTTTTATAACTAAGCTCTCCCTGTAAGACTTTACGTTGAGTGCTGATTTTTTCCTTTAATATTTTTGTTTCATCACCTTTTAGATCTGCCCTTTGTCTATCAATGTAACTACCTTTCTTACCATATAAAATATCATTATCTTTAAATAATAAGTTAATGATTTCTCTGGCTTGTTCGATAGATATTCCTGTTTGAAATTCAATCATAAAATGATCTTTAGGTAGTTCAATTTCACCTGTTTCCTTATTTAAATATCCGAGAACGCTAATTATTTTATTAAATCCTTTTCGATAGTATCTCTGCATTTCATTATTAAGGTGTTTGAAAAGTACCGCACCAGTAGATTCAGATATTAGATTAGAATTAGCACCAAAAAAGGCCAGACTTCGCCTGAATTGATGGCTTTTAAATTTCCAAGATTGCCCGACTTGAAATTCTAATTCATCAAAAGTTCTATTGGGATCAGAATTTATTAACTCTTGCCTATCCGCCTTTGTTATCACGATGTTTTTCAAACATACAGGTATATGTTTACCAAAATTAGATATCTCTTCAGAATTATTTTTAGCACGCGTAATAATGCTTACGTTTTGAAATAAAGGCAGATCTTTAAATGGGGTATTTAATAAAAAAGCTATTCCCTTTGTTATTGCTTGAAGTACTTCAATTCCCTTATTAATGGCTTCTGGTGCTAGCCAACCGACTTTTTGATGATAACCTGCTAACTTAGTTGTACTTGAAATAACGTTTATAAACCTTTTAGGTAAGAGATCGTTTAATTGTTCTTTTTTCTTGGTATTGAGATCAATCTTGTTAATGCACTGATATCTTATTTGTAGCACTTCATTATCTCTCATCGCAGTGTATTGGTGGATATAATACTTACAGGTGATTTGAATATTAATGAGTACTGTAATTAAGGTACGCTTATCCTTTAAGGAATAATCGCCTTTAAAAAAATCATTCAGCTTATGTTTTATTATTAGAGTTGTTAGTTCTGGCTGAAAATGGTTAATTTTTCCTTGTTTTTCTTGGGTTATTTTTTTGTTGCCTACATCTTTATTAGTAAATTCTTTGATTAATCTCGTAAGGTTGTCTTTTATTGTCCAAAACCGATCGACTTCCTCTTTTAATATGGAAAATGTTTGTAGGTAGATACGAAAAGGGATTATTGACGTTTGCTGTGAATCTGGTCTAGCTTTATGATATTGAACTAATTTATATCCGAGATGTTTTGGGTCAACTCGTTGGAGGTTTTCAAGTAAATTGGAAAGTTCACTTTTCTTATGCTCGGATAATGTATTAATGTAGCCAATTAAGAGCATTTCATTTGATAGAATATCGCGTAATGTGATATTACCTTGCGATAATTTATTTTGTGTGTTTTTTGCGTACAGTGCAATACTCTTCAGAATTTGAAATCTATTACCTAATATTTTTACTGATATAGTTCCTGTTCTGCCAGCGTCTGGTAAAAAATAAAGTAATAAAAATAATGTTTTTTTTATATCATGAATAATAGATAAATTTTCACTGTTTTCCAATACAGCGCTGTCATTAAAAAAATTAAAATTAAAAATGTAAGAAGCATTTTTTGATGTTGCATAGGGTTTAAAGTTCCACGTCATTTTCCCATAAATAGCAGTCGCTTCACCCTTTTGATTACGGCACAATACAAAATTATCATTTGGCATGATATTCTTTGTACTATTATTAAAGAGGTAAGTATCTATCTTAGGTAAATTATTATTTATAATGTATTGATAATAAATTGATTGGTATGTTGATTTCATTTATTAATTAGCCCCATTGTTTCGTAATAATCAAGTCGCTGATCCCAAAATTCAGTTAGTACTCCATCATTCAAGATTTCGATCTTGAGCTGATCTACTAGCTTGTTGTGGAATGTTGAGATTGTGCTGACTTTATCTAAAATATATTCAATTCTTACTATCAATAAGCTATATGTTTGATCTGCAAATTCAAAATCAATAGCTTTATCCATTATCATTTGAATGACAAATAATAGGCTCAATAATTTTCTCAAATCTTCTTCATCGGCATGACAAACATAATAAATGCAAAATAGACATCCCTGAGGAGTGTTACAGTCAGGGGTTATAGGCGGTTCATCGATTATCGATATAGGAATATCGTTATTTGTACTACAAGACCCTGATATTATTGTATTCATTTGGTCTTGTTTAGTTCGTGTTTCCACGATTGTATTGATAGCATTTTCACAAGCATTCCAAAAATTATCCAGCTCACTAATTTGTTGTTCAATAGGTGGCGTGGAATAAATAGCTTCTGATACTGCAACTGTATGATTGTTATTATCCGCAACGTGCTTTGATGAATGACCTGCTTTACGTAAGAAATGGGTGTTAGCGCTTCGTATCTGCTGATCTTTCAGTGCTGATGATGATGAAGGAAGAAACTTGGCTTTTTTTAAAAAATTATGATGTATATCTGTTTGTTGACGGCTTATTTGCTGTGGTATTTCGGCATGATTTTGACCAAGTGAAAAAAATAGAAATTGACAAGATTGATTATCTAAAATCCATGATCTTAATGTTAAGAATTGTTTAAATATTTTGTACCCGTTTTTCTCTATGCGTAATACTATAGGGCGATTATTCGCTCTAAACTTTACTTCATAAAACTCTTTAGATAATTTATCTCGTTCTTTGGTAAATAGTTCTGAATATCCTAGTTTTCTTAATTCGGCATTATTGCATTTTGTTAGGATCCTAAAGAGTTGAATGAAAGCAGACTGTGCTCTCATTGCTAAATTTATACGATGTGAATCTCTTGGATTTGGTGGTGAGTTCTCTAATAAATGGATATTAGTCTTAGCTCTGCGTGGGCTGTAGTAGATATCGACTGCATGTGTTTTTATACGTATAGGTGAAAGATTTGATGTTGAATAGCATTGATTTGAAAATTTCGTGAATATTTCAAGATTAATATCCCAATATTCACCGAGGTAACTATCTAATATGGGCTCTGGTCTTTCAACCGTGCTTTTCAAAGTGATAATTCCAGCAATGATCGAATTTACGTTATCTGGAAACGCAATACCGATCAGTTTTCGACACATCCACTGTTTATCTTTAGCCACTCGAGGTTTGATCGGTTTAATTTTAGCTTTTAGCCTTTCTATTAAATGATTTGTATATGATAAATATGCTTCGCGGAAGTGTTGTGGGCTAATTAGAAAATCTTCATGATTATTCATATCCATCCAATCAAATATTGGAAGTATTTCTTTTAAGATAGTTTTAACACCATCAGGCTTTTTATTTGCTATTTCCGTGGCAAAATTTGAGATACAGAAAAGCCTTTCTTTTCTATATGAAGCTTTGTTAACAAGTGTTGGGTTAATACCATCTTTTGAGCTAATAGTTGAGGTTCTTTGTCTGTCACTATAAGCGACTGCACCAAGATCTATTGGACGTCCGGTATTAGGCTTAGTAGGGTGCTGTAACCTTAATGTTGAAAAGTCCATAACATCTAATTTAGTAAATTCATCAATAGAAAGCACTGTAGTTTTCCTCAATATCATTTCCATTAAATTATCCTATTGGAATATGTATCAAAAATAGAGCGATTGAAAAAATTGTTTTCCCATTGAGATTGCATTTCGTATAATTTCTTATGATCAGTGAATAAGTTTAAATATTTTTCTGTAGTCTCAGGATGTTCATGACTAAGGGCATGTTGAATAAATGCGATTAGGTCTTGATGTGAAATTTTATTGTTATCAACTAAAGGCTTTAGAAATAAATAATAATTAAATGCATAAGAGGCTCTGTTCCAATGAAATGTATAGTCCTTGGGGAATGTGTCAGGTAAATCAAATGTGAATAGTTTTTTTACGATAGTTTGAATTGAGCCTCCAGTAGGAGGTATCTTAGTCTTTGTGAATCTAGGATCACTTTTTGCCATATAGCGGCAATCGCCTCTAGAGGATAAGAAAAGATAAATGTCGTCTTTATATTTGAATATGTTTCCGAATCTTTTTGTGAAAATTTCTCGTCTCTGCTGCGCGATTTTACTGAACGCATACATCTTTAACTTCTCACCTAGAGACTCTGGTATTGATATAGTCAATATTTTATTAAATTTAGTGTCTATACCTGTGCCGGGACCAGCTGATATCTTGTAGCTACCATCAGGTGATAAATTATTTTTAGTAAATAATTTTATGTGTTTTAACCGTAACGTTAATATTGTTTGTTTTCTAACCCCTGTATCTATTGCGATATTAAAAATCAACTGTTCGTCATTTTTATAGCGTGGATTTTTAAGTGCATTAATAAGTAATTCTTGTTCCGATTTTATTAATGGACGTAAATATTCTCCTTCATCTATAACTTTACCTATTATATGTTTAGATAACTTAGGTACTGACTTAGTTAATTTTCGCTTGTTAACTTTGAGTGTAGTTGAATAGCCCTGTTTGTTTTTAAAATGAATAAATGCAGTTGTGACTTGATCGATTCTATTCGTGTCTATTTGGTGTTTTTTACTAAAATATCGGGTGAACTTATAGATTAGAGATGTTCTTTGATTTAGATTTCCAGCTGAAATACCACTTTCGTGTAGATATGTAAAATAGCAATAGGTTGGTCTATTTTTAGGGCGTCTGGCTGTAAAATCAAACATATTAATGTTGTTCTGTTCACACCATAATTTATAGTCTAAAAGTTGTGATGCTTTTCTAGCAATCTTTGCTGCCGTATATTCAAATTCTGGTGAATTGGCTATATGTAATAAAAACAGATTAGCTTCGTACCATGGGGAGCGATCATTATTTAGTAATACAGAAAAATAGTAAAAAGGTTCATCGTCGACTGAATAGTCATCTATTTGCTGTGTAGTATAAAATTTGTAATCCTTTAGGAGTCCTTGTTGGGTTTCAGAGATCAATTTATCTGAACTTATAATTTTACTTTGATAAGCAAAATTCTCTATTGAAACTATTCGCCTTTTTTTTTCTAGAATCATAAAAGTTTTCCTTTTTATAAATTATAGTGTCAATCTTAATTTATGCATGTAATCGGTCAATATTCCATATCACATGTTAATCGAGAAGGGCAATTGCTAGTCGATGAAGTGATTGATTACGTTAAAATCTCAAAAGCTAAAAAAGAATCTGCGCAACGATTATTGATCTCTGATCTAAACCCTGCCGCAGTTAAAAAAGCCTTGGCAACTATGCGTAGTAACCGCGATTTTATTCCGTTGTCAGTATCTGCATTAGCGCGTTCACGTGCCGACTGGTTATATGGCATGAATATGACTCGAGCTTATACTTTATTAGGTCAAAAGGGTGGCTATCGAGGGGTGCTATCCGTTGGGCGTGTACAAACCCCAATTTTAGGGTTAGTTGTCAGACGTGATGATGAAATTGCCAATTTTGTCGCTAAACCTTTTTATGAGGTACTGGCGCTTATCGCTTATGGCGAACAGATTATTTATGCCAAATGGCAACCGAGTAAATCGTGTGAGCCATTTCAAGATTCAGAAGGACGCGTACTACACCGTAAATTGTGTGAAAACGTAGTTGAACGTATTAAAGGCCAGCCAGCGGAAGTGACTGAATCTGAACGTAAGCAAACGAAACAAGCGCCGCCGTTGCCATACTCTTTGTCAGCGTTACAGATTGATGCTGCTAAACGGTTTGGAATGAGTGCGGCTGATGTTTTATCGACTTGTCAGTCACTGTATGAAAAACATAAAGTGATCACTTACCCTCGTTCTGATAGCCGTCATTTACCGTTAGATCATTTCAAACAAGCGAATGATGTGTGTCGCTCAATTGCAGCAACAGATAATCAGTTAGCAACTGCGGTAGATAATGCTAATACTTCCTTAAAATCAAAAGCATGGAATGATAAAAAGGTTGATGCCCACCACGCTATTATACCTACCCCTAAATCATCATCAGCATTAACTGGCTATGAAGTTAAAATATATCAGTTAATTGCGCGGCAGTACTTAATGCAATTTTACCCCGCGGCTGAATATGCAGATGCTAAGTTAGTGTTCACTATTGCTAATGGCCTATTTATCGCTAAAGGACGACAATTAATGTCACCGGGTTGGCGAGCATTACTTGGGCGTGATGATAAAAAAGAGGACAATGATTTAGCGGATAAAGTACCACCGTTAGATAAGGGGACTGTATTAGTGTGCCGTGACGGTGAAATCAAAGATAAGATGACTGAGCCACCAAAAGCATTTACGGAAGCGACACTATTACAGGCAATGACAGGCATCGCACGTTTTGTCTCTGATGCCTCACTTAAGAAAATTTTGCGTGATACCGATGGTTTAGGCACTGAAGCGACTCGTGCTGGAATTTTAGAAATGTTGTTTAAGCGTCAGCTATTGCAACGTCAAGGTAAAGCGATTCACGCCTCTGAAGCAGGTAAAGGATTGATTTATGCGCTACCTAATACATCAACTTATCCTGATATGACCGCCCACTGGGAACACCAACTGCATGATATGGCAGAGAGAAAATGTGCCTATCAACCGTTTATGGCAGCACTAGAACAACAAGTAACGGCATTGATGGAGCAGGTAAAAGTGAGTGAAGTACCACCAAGTTTGCGCTCACTAACCTCACCGGAATTTAAACCGCGAGCTAAAAAGCGCAGTTATGCCAAGAAAGGCGCCTCAGCTAAAACGAAATCAGTACCAAAAAGTAAGAGTTAGCAATAATCTCATTGATAATTAGAGGCGACAAAAAAGCAGCTTAAATGCTGCTTTTTTATGACTTAAAGCGATATTTATTATAAAAATCAGATACTAAATTAATTATCATCATTTTTTTGAAATTCAAGAATATCCGCTGGCTGACAATTCAGTGTCTCGCAAAGTTTATCAAGAGTCGAAAATCGAACCGCTTTCGCTTTTCCATTTTTCAGTATAGATAAATTTGCTTCTGTCATATCCATTGCTTGAGCTAATGTTTTTAAGCGTATTTTTCTTTTCGCCATTATTACGTCTAAATTAATAACAATAGTCATAATAAACTCTTAAATGGTGTAATTTTGTTCATCGGCGAGGAGATAACCTTCTTTCATAATCCACGAAATTATAACAATAATCGCGCCTATTAATAAGGTTAAAAAATCAATACCTTCAAAGCCAAACGCAATCATGTGGTGATTAGGCGGATTATTAAAAGTTAATATAAGTGTCATTAATGCTTGATAGAAAATAGATCCTCCAACCCAATAAAAAACACTATAGCCGAGTTTTTGATAGCAAGTTGCATTTTCCAAAGTAAATATTTGTCTATTTTCATAGTTACGGAAGAGTTGGATTAGAATTTTCAACGCATACATAATTATCGAGCAATAGATCATGCTGGTTAACATTGCGAGTAAGCGAGTACTTAATGTTAATGGTGTTTCTGCTAATTGATTGATATCAAAAGATGTTTGTACGATGCCGGTATTTCTTAAAAAGTCATAGGGTGTTTCAACCGTTAACCAAAAATAACCGACTAAAACAGGCGTTAAAATTAATAATAGTTGTAATAGAACTCTTACTCTATGACTTTGCTGTTGAATCTTTTGCATTGAGATTATCCCTCTAATTTAAGAAGGTTAGAATAGAGGATAGAATCATTATTTACAATAATAAATTATCGTTAATCGATAATTTATTGTTTTATATTATAGTTAAAGTACGCGATAACAATTTTTACCGTCGGCTTTAGCTTGGTAAAGTGCGGTATCCACCTGTTGGAAAAAATCACAATAGGTGGTTTTTTTCGATGGGATAACGGTACTAACACCAATACTAATAGTGACAATCGCGGGGAGGTTATCATCAGATGTCAAACTTGGAAAAGGCAGAGCCAGTTGATGAATGGCATCAATCAGACGTTTTGCATTCTCAATAGCTGCTTGTTGATCTTGTCCTGGCAGTAAGAGTACAAACTCTTCACCGCCATAGCGTGCAAATAATGCTCCTGCTCGACGTTCAACTTTCGAAAGCGCAGTTGCAATGGTTTTTAAGCATTGATCACCGGCGGCATGGCCGAGTTTATCGTTATAAGTTTTAAAGTTATCAATATCGAGTATAAGTAATGATACAGGCAGAGCGAGTCGACTCGCTCGTCGCCATTCTGTAACGACTGTTTCATCAAATACTCGTCGATTAGCTATATTAGTTAAAGAGTCGATACGCGATAATTTTTGCAGTTGTTCATTGGCTTTATTGAGTGCTTCAGTACGACTTTGTACGCGTTGTTCTAAATCATGATTGAGTTTTATTAGGTTATCTGCTGCTTGCAGTCGCAAAATATGTTGGGAAACAATAAAACCATATTGCTTTAGGAGTTGGTGGTGATAATTACGCAAGGGTTGTCCTGTCAGTAAATTATCACAAGCAATCCATCCTATCGGAGTATCTTCGTCCCATAAAGCAATATAGGCACTCCAACCAAAGCCGATTTGTTTTAAATCATGAAATAATGGTGTATTTTCTTGGAACGCAATATATTCTTTATCTTTTAACGTTTTAGATGCATACCATTGATTAGGAATAGGTGAGCTAAAATAAAATTCATCCACGGTCTCACCATGAATATCGGTGCCAAATGTCCCATGCATGTTTTGTTGTTCATCAAATAAAAAAATAGCCATTCTATCGATATGAAGTTGTTTCTTACCTTCATCAATAGCGATAAATAGCATGTCTCTCATTGAACTGCAGCGCCATAATTGAAAAGAAATATCATGCATACTTTGGAGTTGGTTCAATAGAGCTTGTTGCTGCTCTTTAGTTGAGAGTAATTCTTTTTCTGTATTTATTAGACTGAGGTTATGATGCTTGTTTGTCTGTTTTTCTAAGCCAGTTTTAATTTCAGTAGCAAGTAATGATGCCAATATTGCGAGGTGTTTAGGGGCGAGATGAGATGTTAATGACACCGCAACGGTCAGATGCCCAATAATGACTGAGCGGTGTTTCAGTGGTATTAAGATATAGCGATAATTGGGTAATATATCAATAGAAGCGGTTGTTTTATTAGCGTAATAATGAATATTCTTATAGTAGTGTTCATTTTTTTGCGTTGTTGCTATTGGCGGAAAATGATATTGGATCCCTTTTGAGTTGAGATCTAATAATAATTTCCACTCATTGTTATATTTAATAATGAGTTGGAGATGATTAACGCTAAAAAACTGAATAAGATTGCGGCAGATTAATTCACAAATAGTTCTGAGACCGTGAGCATTACTACATTGTTTAGCGATTGTTTGGTAGAAAAGTGCAACCTGTTCGTTCATTAATACTCTATTCCATGAGTCTGTTTGCGAGTGGCGTGGCTATTGTTAACTATTCCTTTAAAAATTAGCAGGATATATACCACAAGTTAGTGATATCTTCTTTTTTACACTAAAAAGTGAGATCTGACGCATATTAATTATAGTCGTTATTCCCATTAATTTTACAGTTTAGTCTAATGGAAATTACCTATTTTTATTATATTGAATCAAAATCGAGCGACATAGTATTCGTGCTATATAAGGGGGCGCGAAGATGAAGATAACAATATTAATGGTGATGATTTATCTTAGTCTATTGAGCGGGTGTAGTAGTCGCCATCAACAATTAGCTGAACTGGGTTTTGAACGAGCTTATCTCGATGGTTATCAAGATGGTTGCTATAGCCGCTCTGTGGCAGGTACCACTCATCAAGAAGGGTTTCGACGTGATCCTGAACGCTCAATAACAGTGAATAAATATCGCCGAGGCTGGCAGGATGGATTTGAACATTGCTATGCTGATCGTGATAACTATCTTTAATTTAGATAGCCTTTAATTAGCCCTGATAAATAAAAAGCAGCTCGAAAGCTGCTTTTTTGATAAATACTATTAGCGATTAATCGTTATTACTATTAGGTACGTAAAAACGTTTTAACTCGTGCATAACTTGCATTAATGTTGAAAGCTTAGGCTTATCTTGATCCATTAATTGATAGTTATCATTATAAACACGATAGTTACCATATTTATCGACGACAGTTGTGGTACCTTTTTGAATCACAACAATATCATTATTATTACCAGCTAAGATCCAACGGCGATCACTGTCATTATCAAACAGACTAATTCCTGAACTGTAATTTGATGGTTTAGAAGCGACATTGAATAATGATTCCATCAATGTTGGTACTAAATCAAGATTACTCGTAGGACGGGTTACAACTTGAGCCTCATGCTGTGGCCAATGAATAATCATTGGTACTTTTATTTGATATTGGCTGTAATTGCTGTCAGAACCCCAACTATTATTACCCGTTTCATTAAACTCAGTGCCATGATTTGAGGTCACAACGATAATCGTATTATCCATCATGCCTTGAGCTTTTAGCTGTGCAAACACCTTACCTAAAATACCGTCAATATGATAAGCCGCATTACGGTAGCTATTTTTGAGTAATATACTGGAATTTACTTTTTTATCATGGAGTAGATTACTGCCCAAAGATGGTGTGAATTTGGTTGGGTAATCACTACTTTCTTCATATTGGTCAACTGACGTTAGTTCAAGCAAGCTAAACCATGGGTCATTAACTTTTTGTTTTTCTAGCCAACGGTGCCAATCATTAAAGGCTAAGCGATCGCTCGGTGTGCGTTTGCCGTTATCGAGGTTATCAATTGTGGCCAGTTGAGTTTTAGAAAAAATAGCATCGCGATAAATTGGCTGTTCGAAACCTTCGCCACTAAATAAACCAAAGTGATAGTCACGATTTTGCAAAGTGTCTAATAGTAATGGTGATTTACTTTCTGCTCGAATACTGTTGGCATATCCACTAGGCAGACCATACAGTAAGCCAAACACACCGCTATTATTATTACTGGTACTGTAGTTATCAGTAAAATTAATATTATTATTAGCAAAAGCGGTAAGGTTCGGCATCGTGTCGGTGTTTACCATATCGCTACGTAAACTATCGACCATAATAATCATCAGATTTTGCTTGGTTCCTTTATCAATAAAACTAATTTTATCAATTGGGTAGCGCATCATTTCACTATTATTAATACCTTGCTGGACTTGACGCTTGGCATATTCTTGACGATCTAATAGGCCATGTTTTTCCATAAAGGTTTTTGCTGTCATAGGGTACGACAATGGAAAATTTGAGCGCTGCATTGTAACTGGGCGATAAAGATTAGCATCCGCCCAGATATAAATAATGTGGCTACTTAGAAAGCATAAGCCAAACATGATAGCGATAGGGCCACCAACATTCTTACGGGTTAGCTTTCTAAGTTTACGCCAGATCCATTCTGAGAATATCATCTCTATGAGGAATATGACGGGAACGACAATAAAGAGGTATTGCCAGCGTGTATTTAACTCTGTTTTTTCGCCACTTAATAATAAATCCCATACCAGTGGACTTAAATGTAAGTCAACACTTTGGTATGCATAAGTATCGAGCAGTAGCGTGGTCAGTCCTACGGTTGAAACTAATACCGCAAACACTCGCATTAAGCGCTGTGAAGGGATAAGAAAACTTGCAGGAAAGAGGATTAGTATATAAATACCAAAGACAAGAAAACCAAAATGTCCGATCCAGCTTAATCCTAGATACAGTTGTCCGATCGTTGTCGTCGGCCATTCTGAATAGATAATATAACGCGTGCCAAGTAGCATGGCAGCGATGATATTGAAAAAGCTAAACCAGTGTCCCCAACTAATAAGCTGGGAAACTTTGTCTTTGTATGTGCTGGCGACCATAAATGTCAATTCTTCTCAGTCTTCAATGCTATGTCTAACTTTAACAAGTCAAACTTAATCTTTTTTAATTGAGGCCTGTAGTGCTTTTGCAAATTTTTGTGCAAGAACTTCACGTTGTGCAACAGGCACATTAGCATTGATAATATTAGTAGCAATATCACCAACAACCATAAGGGCTAATTCTGGTGATGTATTATGTTTGTCAAGAACATCGAACACATCATCAATGATTTGTTCAACTTTTTTAGTGCTGTATTTTGAGGTAATTGGCATAAGAAATCTTGTTTAATGTTTAGGATAACGACTTATGATAACCTAGAGTTCAGTTTTCCTGAAAACCTTTTCCATTATGAGTCTTACACTTTCGAACGTCATTCTACACCAATTAGTAAAAAACGACCAAGATGAGCTAGAAATTCATCTTAGAAATCAAACCCTTGATAATGATTCTGCGACTGAGGATCTCGTTGCTGAATTACATCGAATTTATAGCAGTAAGGGCACAAAAGGCTTTGCTCATTTTGCTGTAGATAGTGAGTTTGCGCACTGGTTAAAACAATTCCGTCAAGGAGAGCTAGATTTCCTGACATTTTCTAACCAGTCAGTGCAACGTTTACAAGCTGAATTAGCAAAATATCCGTTTGCTGAAGCGGGTACATTAGTGATGGCTGAATATCAGTCATTAGCGACCGATTATTTGTTTATTGGTATGTTACCGACTTGCCACAGTATGAAAGTGACCGATCAGCTAGGCATTAGCGCTACCGATTATCTTGATATTAATAAGATGGATATTGTGGCGCGGATTGATTTGTCATCATGGGAAACTAATCCTGAATCAACACGCTACCTAACTTTTGCTAAAGGACGAGTTGGCCGTAAAATTGCTGATTTCTTCCTTGATTTTATGCAAGCGGAAGTAGGTTTAGACGTAAAAGTTCAGAACCAAGTACTGATGCAAGCAGTAGAAGATTTCTGTGCAGATTCGCGCTTAGATAAAGAAGAAAAGCAGCAATATCGTAAACAAGTTTATGACTATTGTAATGGCCAACTTCAAGCGGGTGATGAAGTTACTGTAAAAGAATTGTCTGGTGAACTACCCGCTGCTGATGATGGCACTAATTTCTATGATTTTACCTCTAAACAAGGTTATGAATTAGAAGAAAGTTTTCCAGCTGATCGTACAGCAATGCGTAAATTGACCAAGTTTGTTGGTTCTGGCGGTGGTATGACGCTTAATTTTGACAGCATGCTGTTAGGTGAGCGTATTTTCTATGATGCGGAAACCGATACTCTGACGATTAAAGGTACGCCACCTAATTTGAAAGACCAGCTATTACGTCGTTTAAATAGCGATAATTAATGCTAGCAGCTGATGAGCTGCGTGATTGATGATCTTATAAGGCCACTGTGAAGTATGCACTCTGTGATGAGGTATATTTGACGGTGGCTTTTTGTTATTTAGTGATCAACAACTGACATTATTATTGCTTAAGTTTATTTGTACATTGTTCTAAATTTATTCGAACAATGTATTAAAGTGTAATTAATAACCATCAGTATGAGCGCTATTATGATTTTTGCCCATTAGGTTCTGATTTGGGTGTAAATTTGATCTTTATCATTGGCACTGCGCAAGATGGATGGATAATGGCGCAACTATGATAGTTATTAACAATCATTCAGTTCGTTCGCAGCGTGAACTGAATACAGTGAAAGCGATGATTCGCCTATATTGTAAAACGTTGCACCGTGGAGCCGTAATGTGCTCTGAATGTGAAAGTCTTATCGAGTATGTTGAAGAGAGAGTAACAGGTTGTCGTCTTGGTGAAGAGAAGCCAAGTTGTATGCATTGTATTGGGCATTGCTATCAATCTGCCAAGCGTCTTCAGATGATCCATGTTTTACGCTGGACATATCCGCGTTATTTTTGGCGTCATCCATTTCGGGCTATACAATTTAAGTTAGACAATTTACGTAGTGTCCAAATGTCAGCCGATAAAGCTAATATTATCGCAAAAACGAGTTAAATCTCTATTTATTGAGTTAAACCGATATTGATTTAACCTAACAACTGAAATAGATTGTCCTTCCTTTGGTAATGCTATGAGCATTATTTAAAAGGAAAAAGGCTGCAGAAATGCAGCCTTTTTTAATGTTTTTTATTGGTTATTACTGAGCAATTTTCACGAGTACTTGTTGCAATAAACGGATACGAGGCTCAATAGATGCTAAATCTAACCATTCATCTTCACTATGAAAACCAGCACCAATAGGCCCTAAACCATCAAGCGTTGGAATACCTAATACTGCGGTTAGGTTTGCATCTGAACCACCACCAACAGCTTGCCAAGTAATATCAATCCCTAATTCTTTACCGACTGCTTCTATTTGCGCCATTAACACTTTAGTTTGTGGGCTTGGTGTCATGGACGGCTTATGTGCTTCTCGCTCAGCAGTGATAACGACACCATCAACAAACGGTGTTTCTGTTAATGCGCGAATTTTCGCATCAACGGCTGCATACTCATCGTTATCCCAGAAACGAACATCAACCACTACTTCTGCAAAATCAGGGACAATATTTGCGCCAGCGCCGCCACTTACAACACCTGCATTTAAGGTGGTGCCTGATTCAAAATCAGTCATCGTGTTGATCGCTAAAATCCAATGTGCCATTTCAGTGATAGCACTGCGACCATTTTGTGGTTCATTACCTGCATGGGCTGCTTTACCGTGGAAGTTTAGACGGTAACGTGCCATGCCTTTACGTGCTTTAACCAATGAACCATCAGCACGTGCTGCTTCTGCGACTAAAACATGTTTAGCATTAATCGCAACGCTTTTTAGCCATGATTCGGAGTGCAGTGAGCCTATTTCTTCATCTGGGTTCATGCACACACAAATAGATAAAGTATCTAATGTTGTCGAATCAAGATCACGCAGTGCATAAACAACACTTAACAGGCCTGATTTCATATCTGAAACACCAGGGCCATAAGCACGCTCATTATCGTGTGTCATCGGGCGAGCTGCCGCAGTACCGACAGGGAAAACGGTATCCATATGACCAATGAGCATCACATCAATATGATCTGCTTGTGGTTTATTACGTACTTCTAAACCCGTGCCAGCAATACCACAATCAATACGTTTAACATCCCAACCTAAATCAAGGTATTTTTGTGCCATGATCGAAGCAACGACTTCGATGCCATCAACGGTTAATGTGCCACAATCGAGATTAATAAGAGGACGTAGTTCTTCAAGATAATTATTAAGAGAAAAAGACATTTTAATGACTCCAGAGCTGTTTATGGCTCAGTGATAATAAACACAGAGTACGCACTACAACTAAGACGTTGTAGTGCGTTAAATTATTACACTAATACATTCATTACGAACATTGCGGCAAAGGCATTGAGTACTGAAATTGCAATCATTACTGGAATATAACGACCTTCAGTACGGATAGGACCCATAATACGACCCATGTATTGAACCTGTGAGCCCATTAAGTAAATCGCAGGCGCTAGAATAGCAATGTGTTCGCCAGTAAGAATACCTTGGTCAAACAGAGTAATTACCACGCCTACAGCACCGCCCATTGACATCCATGCACCAATCAATACTGCTGCGGCTTCACCAGGAAGTCCAAATATCGCCATGATAGGTGAAAATAGGGTGCCCATAGCATCAAGTGCGCCAGTGATTTGCAGCGCTTTGATAATCACGAAAGCCATTAATACGTTAGGAACGGTTGAGGTTGTTGCAATTACCCAACCTTTCTTTGCGCCTTCAACAAAAATATCAGTAACCATTGGTTTTTTTGTAATAGTCATTATGCGTTTTCCTGAGCAGCAGTCGTTGGTTTAGGGTCTTTATTTTCTTTGCCTTCGGTGATATTTAAATACACGCGGAAAATGTTAGCCCCGACAAATTTGAAGATAAACATAATCGCAACGGCAAGACCGATAGAAGAACTTACTGCGGGTTCACCTGATGCTGTGGTTAATGTGAACAGCACGGCACCGGATGAGAAAAAGTTAACAATGGCAGCACCCGCTGAGAATTGGAACATGGTGAAAATATCTGTCTCTCGTTTGGTTAAATGACCTTCATCATTTAATTGACGGGTCATTGCTGCTCCGGCATCGGTACTTTGTAGCGATGCAATTAAGGCTAAGCCTGAGTTACCAGGAATACCCATTAATGGGCGCAGTAATGGGGTTAATAATTTGCGAGCTGCATCTAGCGCACCGTAATGCTCAAGTACATTGATCATACCTAAGGCAAACATTACGGTTGGGATTAACGTTAACGCAAAAATAAAGCCATCACGTGCACCATTACCGCCTTTACCACGAAATGAGGTTGAAGCAGCTTCAACACCTTCTGCAGTATCGTTTACCGAATAAACCACATTACCAAATGATCCGTTTAGCGTCGTGAAGTCAAATACGCCATACCATTGATTAGATTGCAGCGCCCCTGAAAAGAAAATGACAGCAAAAGCGAGGGCAAGGTAGCTGCCAATGGTAACTTTACGACCTTCTATTGCGTTGTTGCTCATAGATATATCCTTATAAAATAAAAAATGGTTTCACCAAATGAATGCCGATGATTATTTTGTGGCTATGTTTTCAAATTGTGCGTGTAGTGATTAATTCGGTAATAGCGGTATTTTCATTAAAAATGAATTTGCAATATTGATTGGGGTCAAGGTCTTGGATTGAAAAGTTAGTTTGATGAAATCGAAGTTTCGTATTTGTGACCGATATCGATATTGGCCGATATTTTGGGTCAATCTATACCTGCTATGAATGAGTCAGTGAAGGGAGTTACTGGTATTTAGTTGTTTATTAATAAATAAAAGACTGCACCATTAGTGTGATATCAACAGAAAGTTGCACCATCTTCTATCAGTTTTAATATAAGAAAATCTAACGATGAAAAAATATATCATTATAAATTAGTGGTTTGAGAATTATTTGATTGTTTCTTATTTATGGTATGCATATTGGATTAAATAATTATTCACAACAAGGAGAGTAAAAGATGCAAATCAAATCTAAGCTGATAAAGCTGAGTGTACTATCTGTTCTTACATGCTTCTCTCAGATCACCATTGCAGCAGAAGATACAATTAAAGTTGGGGTATTACATTCATTGTCAGGCACGATGGCAATCAGTGAGACAACCTTGAAAGATACAGTATTAATGTTAATTGATGAGCAAAATAAGAAAGGAGGCTTGTTAGGTAAAAAGTTAGAGGCCGTTGTGGTTGATCCGGCATCTAATTGGCCGTTATTTGCAGAAAAAGCTCGAGAGTTAATTGAAAAAGAAAAAGTAGATGTTGTGTTTGGTGGGTGGACATCTGTTTCTCGAAAATCGATGCTGCCAGTATTTGAAGAGTTTAATAGTATTTTATTCTACCCCGTACAATATGAGGGTGAAGAATCATCAAAAAATGTCTTTTATACCGGAGCTGCGCCTAATCAGCAGGCCGTTCCAGCCGTTGACTATTTAATGAATGAGTTAGGCGTTAAGCGTTGGGTACTGGCGGGGACTGATTATGTTTATCCTCGAACAACGAATAAGATATTAGCGGCTTATTTAAAAGCGAAAGGCGTAAAAGCTGAAGATATAATGATTAACTATACGCCATTTGGTCATTCAGATTGGCAATCAATCGTGTCTGATATTAAAAAGTTTGGTGCGCAAGGTAAAAAAACTGCAGTTATTTCAACTGTTAATGGCGACGCAAATGTTCCTTTCTATAAAGAATTAGGCGCTCAAGGGGTTGAATCTGATGATATACCTGTTATTGCTTTTTCTGTCGGTGAAGAAGAATTATCAGGTATGGATACATCACCGCTGGTTGGGCATTTAGCGGCATGGAATTATTTCATGAGTGTTGATACCGTGAAAAATTCTGAATTTGTAGAGACTTGGCAAAAGTATATTAAAAATGAAAAACGTGTCACCAATGATCCTATGGAAGCGCATTATATTGGCTTTAATATGTGGGCACAGGCGGTAACTAATGCTGGGACAACTGATCCTGAAGCCGTTCAAGATGCGTTAATTGGGGTATCTGTACCGAACCTTTCTGGTGGTCTTTCAACGATGTTGCCCAATCATCATATAACTAAACCAGTATTAATTGGTGAAATACAAGATGATGGTCAGTTTGAAGTGGTATGGGAAACGACGGGACTTGTAAATGGTGATGCGTGGTCGAACTATTTACCCGGCTCTCGTGATTTATTTTCTAGTTGGAGTAAGCCTTTTGCTTGCGGTAGTTATAATGTGATCGATAAGAAATGTGCTGGCAATACCCATTAATAGAATGACCTAGCCTCTTTCGGGAGGCTTAGTTATTTCACTTTGCAATGGAGCTATGCCATGAAAGTCATTTTATATATTAGTTTGTTTATTTGTTTAATAAGCATAAAGGTACACGCTACTGAAATTAATTCTTATAGTTCTTTTGTTTCTACAATTTCTGGTAAAAATAATACAGAAAAAATCAATGCCATTAAATGGCTATCTAATACCGATAATATTGAACGTAAGCAAGCGATATTTACGAGTTGGATAAACGGAAAATTATATATAAATAAAAAAGACAAGATTTTATATAGAATTGAAAAATTAAAGCCAGATCTAAATGGCTTTGCAATTGATGATGGAAAAATCATAACGATTGCTAATAAACGTCACTTTAAAAAAATACGCGTTAATAATAATTTACGGAATGAAATAAAAAAACAAATCGCAATTATAGATTTAACTAATAATAATCCAGCGTTACGTGATAAAGCGATAACAGTATTAATTGATAAAATAGACTTTCCGTTATATTCCTTAATGAAAAAGCATGCTGAAGAAGAAAGTAATGATAAGGTTAAACAACAATATCAATTAGCTTTTGCTAACTATCAGGCGCGCAATAGCAGTGGTGAAGAACAACTTCATGCCATTGCTATTTTAGGTAAAAATAAACATCCAATTGTCTATCAAACTTTAACCAAAATTGTAACGGCAAGCCAAAATCCACAAGTGATTGCAGCTGCCCAATATGGTTTAGATGCTTATAAACAACAACAACGTATTTATGCTGGTATAGAAACTGTATTTTTTGGCTTGAGTTTAGGCTCAGTATTGGCTCTAGCCGGTATTGGTTTAGCAATTACGTTTGGTGTTATGGGCGTAATTAATATGGCGCATGGTGAGTTGATTATGCTTGGCGCTTATACCACTTATGTTTTACAGCAATTAATGCCAGATCATTTAGCTGCTGCCTTAATTTTATCTATACCTGCAGCGTTTATTGTTTCAGGTTGTGTTGGAATAATGATAGAGCAAGGTGTTATTAGGCATTTATATGGACGACCATTAGAAACATTATTAGCGACATTTGGTATTAGTTTGATTTTACAACAAGCTGTACGCTCGGTATTTTCGCCGCTAAATCGTTCGGTAATAACACCCGAATTTATGTCAGGTTCATTGACGTTAAATCCGATGCTACTCCTTACTTATAATCGTCTTTATATTATTTTCTTTTGTTTAGCGGTGTTTTTAGTCTTACTTACTATTTTGAAGAAAACATCACTAGGTTTACAAGTTCGTGCTGTATCTCAAAATAGACCGATGGCAAGGGCCATGGGGATTCATTCGCAACGTGTTGATGCTTTAACGTTTGGTTTAGGTTCAGGGATTGCAGGGATTGCAGGAGTGGCATTATCCCAGTTGACAAATGTGGGCCCCAATATGGGACAAAGTTATATTATTGATTCCTTTATGGTCGTTGTCTTTGGTGGGGTTGGTAATTTATGGGGAACGTTAGTTGCAGGATTAAGTTTAGGTATATTTAACAAATTCTTAGAACCATGGTTTGGGGCGGTATTAGCCAAAATAATGGTACTTATTTTTATTATTTTATTTATTCAAAAAAAGCCAAAAGGTTTATTTCCCCAACGTGGTCGAGCTGCCGATAGTTAATAAACTAAGGAGTAGTTATGTTTTTTCGTTCGATATTGACTAAAGACCGAGGAGGAACGATTACTCTGAGTGTCTTATTCTTCATCGCTGTTATTGTACCATTTTGTAATCTAGTTATTCCCAATCACCATCCATTACATATTGATACATTTACAGTTTCATTATTAGGAAAATATTTAAGTTATGCTTTATTGGCGTTAGCAGTCGATTTAGTTTGGGGATATTTAGGGATTCTTAGTTTAGGGCATGGTGCTTTCTTTGCACTCGGCGGCTATGCGATGGGAATGTATTTAATGCGTCAAATTGGTGATCGTGGTGTTTATGGCGATCCAGTATTGACGGATTTTATGGTCTTTCTCAATTGGCAATCATTACCGTGGTTTTGGCATGGCTTTGATCAATTTTGGTTTGCTTGTCTAATGGTTATTCTTATTCCAGGAGCATTAGCATATTTGTTTGGACGATTAGCTTTTCGATCTCGAGTTTCTGGTGTGTATTTATCGATTATGACTCAAGCATTAACTTACGCTTTAATGTTAGCTTTCTTTCGTAATGAAATGGGTTTTGGTGGTAATAATGGTTTAACTGATTTTAAAGAAATTCTTGGGTTTAGTTTGCAAAATGATACTACCAAAGTAATGCTATTTGTGTGCTCTGCAGTTGCTTTAATTATCGCTTATATAGGATGTAAAACGGTGATTAATAGTCGATTAGGTCGAGTGGCTGTCGCGATTAGAGATACAGAATTACGCACCCGATTTATGGGTTATGACGTTGATAATATTAAATTATGGATATTTGTTTTATCTGCTGTTATTGCGGGAATTGCGGGTGCTCTTTATGTTCCTCAAGTAGGGATTATTAATCCAGGTGAATTTTCGCCATTAAATTCTATTGAAGTGGTAGTTTGGGTGGCATTAGGAGGAAGAGCGACTTTATTTGGCGCTATTATTGGCGCCGTTATTATTAATTATGCTAAAAGTTGGTTTACAGTAGCATTACCAGAAGTTTGGTTATTTGCTCTTGGTAGTTTATTTGTTTTATCGACTTTATATTTACCACACGGTGTAACTGGTTTATTTAATCATTCACCAAAAATAGTAAAAGGATGGCTAAAGCGAGGGTTTAAAACGTAAATATAAAGGAGTTAACCCAATGACTATTATTACCAATCAATTTAAATTTAGATTGCCAATTAAAGAATTAATTGCCAGAGATAAAGTTTTTGGTTTTATGCAACCTCAGCAACATCCGTTAATTGATACTCGACATAATATTTTACTTTATCTTGAAGGGGTAAATAAAACCTTTGATGGTTTTAAAGCAATTGATGATTTTAATCTCTATATCAAAGAAGGGGAATTGCGCTGCATTATTGGCCCTAATGGGGCTGGGAAAACAACCATGATGGATATTATTACCGGTAAAACACGTCCTGACTCTGGACAGGTTTGGCTTGGTTCTCGGTTAAATTTATTGACCATGACTGAAGCGCAGATTGCGAATGCTGGTGTTGGACGTAAGTTTCAAAAACCCACAGTGATTGGCTGTTTATCAGTATGGCACAATTTAGAATTAGCAATGGCAGGCCCCCGTTCTGTCTGGGCGACATTCCGTGCCAAATTAACCGGCGAACAGAAAGACAAACTGGCTTCAATTCTAACTCTTATTCAATTACACGATCATGCCAATATTGCAGCTGGTAATTTATCGCATGGGCAAAAGCAGTGGTTAGAAATCGGTATGTTATTGATGCAAAATCCGAAATTATTATTGGTTGATGAACCCGTGGCGGGAATGACCCATCAAGAAATGGATCGTACCGCAGAATTACTAATAGGGTTAGCCGGAAAACACTCCGTGGTGGTGGTTGAACATGATATGGATTTTGTACGTTCGATTGATAGTCAAGTGACGGTGATGCATCAAGGGCATGTATTAGCTGAAGGAACAATGAGTAAAATTCAGCAACACCCTCAGGTTATTGATGTTTACCTTGGAGGATCATGATGCTGACAATTAAGTGCTTAAATCAATATTATGCAGAAAGTCACACCTTATGGGATATTGATCTTCATGTGCCGAAAGGGGAATGTACTGTGCTTATGGGGCGTAATGGTGTAGGAAAAACCACGCTATTACAATGTATTATGGGATTGTTAGCCACAAAAAATGGTCATATCCAACTGAGTGGAAAAGACATTAGTCATTGTCGAGCAGAAGAGCGGGTACATTTAGGGATAGGTTATGTACCTCAAGGTCGACAGATATTTCCAATGTTAACGGTATGGGAAAATTTAGCGATAGGATTACCAGCGAGAACGAAAGGTGATCGTACGGTACCTGACTTTATCTATGAACTGTTCCCTGTTTTGCATCAAATGCAATCTCGTTATGGTGGCGACTTATCTGGTGGTCAACAGCAGCAATTAGCGATTGCTAGAGCATTAGTTGTTAATCCTAGTCTACTCATTCTTGATGAACCCACCGAAGGCATTCAGCCTAATGTTGTGCATGAAATTGGCGATATTATTCAAATGCTCAACCAACAGTATGGTTTGACGGTGTTATTAGTTGAGCAAAAACTACCGTTTGCTCGTAAGGTTGGGGATCATTTTTGTTTGTTGGATCGTGGTCGTAATGTGGCTACAGGAGCAATGGCAACATTGAATAAAGCGCTGATTACGGAGTATCTCACAGTATGATAAATCCTCAGTTACCTCAAAGGACTTCCTTTTCACCATTAGCCACGGCGATGACTCAAGGCTGGCAAGCTCAACTCAATTTAAGTTTCTATCCGCGCGGCAATAAAACCATTTTATTACATAAAAAACAACAAGGTCCACTGGCTGTTCAGCGGCCGTTTTATCCGGAAGGCAATATTTGTCATGCTTACTTATTGCACCCTCCTGGCGGGGTTGTTGGTGGTGATAGCTTAACGATTTCTACGCGAGTAGCACCTTGCGCTCATAGTTTAATAACGACCCCTGGTGCGACGAAATTTTACCGTAGCGGTGAAGGAAAAATTGCGCAGCAGAGCCAGACATTAGTGGTTGAAGAAAATAGTTATTTAGAGTGGTTACCTCAAGAAAATATTTTTTTTACTGACGCGAAGGTGTCTCTAACGACACGGATTGAACTGGCATCAACAGCGCGATTTATGGGATGGGAGCTGCACTGTTTTGGACGACCTGCACTGAATGAGGGCTTAGGTGATGGTAGCGTTACGGGGAAAACAGAAATATGGATCGCAAATAAACCAATTTTAACTGAGAGGTTGGCTGTTAATGGTCAAGATAAACGCTTTTTTATTAATGGCTTACAAAAATTCAGTTTAACGGCTAGTTTTTTTATTACCAGTGATTCTCCTGAACTTTTAGCTTTGGTACAGGCCTTGCTGGATCAACAACAACAGTATTATTCATCGCAACAGTTAATTGTCGCGGTTACTCAAATAGAGGGCATCCTTGTTGTTAGAGCATTAGCTCATTGGAGTGAAACGATCATGGCTGTTTTTGTTAAAGTTTGGCAGCAAGTCCGTGAACAATGGCTCGGTTATACGCCTGTTGTTCCGCGCATTTGGGCGACATAGTGCAGATTATCATTTTATATAGTTGTTAATTAAATCAGGAGATCATTATGGAATTGACCCCGAGAGAAAAAGATAAACTATTTATTTTTTGTGCTGGATTAGTCGCTAAACAGCGGTTACGACATGGCGTTAAACTTAATTATCCAGAGGCGGTAGCTTTGATCAGCGTTGAAATAATGGAAGGCGCACGGGCTGGTAAAACTGTTGCAGAATTAATGGATTATGGACGAACCATTTTAACGGCGACTGATGTTATGGAGGGTATTCCAGCCATGATTCCAGATGTTCAAGTTGAAGCTACATTTCCCGATGGCACTAAACTCGTTACCGTCCATGAGCCGATAGTGTGAGGTGAGTGATGGCGATTGAAAAGAGAGCAATGATCCCGGGTGAAATTTGTGTTGCTGCGGGGGAAATTGAAATAAATCAACATCGTGATACGGTCAAAGTTAGTGTGATTAATATCGGCGATAGACCGATTCAGATTGGCTCTCATTATCATTTTTATGAAGTGAATGATGCGTTGGTTTTTACCCGTGAAACAACTCTCGGATACCGATTAAATATAGCTGCAGGGACTGCTGTTCGTTTTGAACCAGGACAAAAACGAACGATTGAATTAGTGGCTTATGCTGGAACAAAACAGATCTTTGGTTTTCAAGGAAAAATAATGGGTGATGTAGCGTGCCTTAAGGATGAGTGATGGCGAGTATATCAAGACAAGCATATGCAGAAATGTTTGGTCCCACCGTTGGCGATAAAATGCGTTTAGCAGATACCGATTTATGGCTTAGCGTGGAACATGACTATACCGTTTATGGTGATGAGGTTAAGTTCGGTGGTGGGAAAGTGATTCGGGATGGAATGGGACAAAGCCAACGACCGAGTGCAGAAACCCCAGATTTAGTGATCACCAATGCCGTTATTTTAGATTATTGCGGGATCGTTAAAGCGGATGTTGCGGTAAAAAATGGCCGTATTACTGCGATAGGAAAAGCAGGTAATCCTGATATTCAACCAGAAGTAACGATTGTTATTGGTCCTGGAACTGAGATCATCGCAGGTGAAGGAAATATTCTTACCGCAGGAGGAATTGATTCACATATTCATTTCATTTGCCCGCAACAAATTGAAGAGGCGTTGGCTTCAGGAATAACAACCATGATAGGTGGTGGAACAGGACCTGCAACAGGAACAAATGCAACCACCTGTACTCCGGGGCCATGGAATTTGCATCGAATGTTGCAATCCCTTGATCATTTTCCTATGAATTTTGGATTATTAGGTAAAGGTAACAGCAGTCAACCACAAGGGCTACGCGAGCAAGTCGTGGCGGGTGCTGTCGGGTTAAAACTCCATGAGGATTGGGGCACAACCCCTGCGGCCATTGATACTTGTCTATCTGTTGCTGATGAAATGGACGTTCAAGTCGCTATTCATACTGACACCCTTAATGAATCTGGTTTTGTTGAATCGACCCTTGATGCTATTGGTAATCGAGTGATCCACACTTATCACACTGAGGGGGCGGGGGGCGGTCATGCTCCTGATATTATTCGTGCGTGCGGCTCTGCCAATATTTTACCTTCCTCGACAAATCCTACTCGCCCTTACACTATCAATACCGTTGATGAACATCTTGATATGTTGATGGTCTGTCATCATTTGTCACCGTCGATTGCTGAGGATGTTGCATTTGCCGAATCAAGAATACGACGTGAGACCATTGCAGCTGAAGATATTTTGCATGATTTGGGTGCTTTCTCGATGATCGCTTCTGATTCTCAGGCTATGGGACGTGTGGGAGAAGTGATCTTACGTACTTGGCAAACAGCACATAAAATGAAGATCCAGCGAGGACCTTTAGCTGAAGACAGTGATGATAATGACAATTTCCGTCTGAAACGTTATATCGCTAAATATACGATAAATCCGGCAATTACCCATGGTATGGCACATGAAGTCGGCTCAATAGAGGTCGGCAAATTAGCCGATTTAGTCTTATGGAAGCCAGCCTTTTTTGGCGTAAAACCGAGTTTGATCATAAAAGGTGGCATGATTGCAATGGCATCAATGGGTGATGCTAATGCTTCGATACCAACGCCACAACCCGTGCATTACCGACCAATGTTTGGTAGTTACGGTAAAGCGAATAAACAGACTTCGATGTTATTTATTTCGCAACAAGCCCACCAACAACAATTAGCTCAAGAGTTAGGTTTAGAGAGCTTAATTGGCACAGTTAGTCAGTGCCGGTCTATTTCTAAAACTGATATGCGTTTAAATAGTTGGCAGCCACGTATAGAAGTTGATTCTCAGACTTATCAAGTACGTGCTGATGGCGAGTTATTAGTTTGCCAACCCGCAGAAATATTACCAATGGCACAACGGTATTTTTTATTTTAATGCATTAGATATTGTTATTTATCGTCATATTAAAGGAGATAAATATGATTGAATTAGTTGCAATTAAAGTTAATAGCATCGGTAAGCCTCATGCTTATTTGAGTTTACCCATTGATAGTAGAATTAAAAGCCGCTTAAAAGTCACGCTAGATGATGGCCGTTCTGGTGGGGTGTTGTTACCGCGAGGACATATATTACGTGATGGGCAACAATTACTGAGTCGATGTGGATTAACTGTTGAAATAAAAGCAGCTCCTGAATCTGTATCAACGGTTTATTGTCGTGATCCATTGTTATTGAGTCGAATTGCTTACCATTTAGGAAATCGTCATGTGCCCTTACAAATTACACTGCAGTGGCTGCGTTATCAGCATGACCATGTTTTAGATCAAATGGTATTTGGATTAGGAGGTAATGTAAAAAAAGAAATTAAACCATTTGAGCCAGAAGCAGGAGCTTATGGTGCTGTGATGACTGAACATCATAATCATTAATAAAATGTTTATTTGAAAAATAAGGATATTAATTATGAAAATTAGCATGTTGCTTATTGTAATGTTATTTATCTCGCCATCAGCTTTAGCCCATAGTGGGCATAATATTGTATCTAATCCTCATAGCTACTCATTGGCGGCAGAAGTGCAACATTATTCGTTTTTGAGTCATACCAATTTATTAATATTGAGTATTTTGCTAATGATGCTCGTTGGCTACTCGGTATATGCCTATGTTAAAAAATAAAGCACTAATAAATGACTCTTTAGCTCAGTACCGCTTATTTCAGCTAATGAGTCCGTCGCTACCGATTGGTGGTTTTACTTACTCTCAAGGGCTTGAGTGGGCAGTTGAAGCGCAATGGGTTAACTCACAACAGAGTTTAGTTGATTGGTTGGTTGTCGTGCTTGAACAAAGTATTACAACCTTAGAACTGCCATTATTGTGCCGATATTATCAAGCGGTAACCGGTGGCGATATTAAGGCTATTGAGCGTTGGAATGATTATTTTTATTCATGTCGAGAAACCAAAGAGTTACGAGCAGAAGAACGACAGCGAGGTCAGGCATTATTTACCTTGCTAAAGCAACTCGATGTATTACAAAGCGTGCCATTACAATATCAATTAACTCATACGAATCAATTATTAGGATTAGCTATTGCTGCTGTTTACTGGCATATACCGTTGGATAAGTTATTACAAGGATATATGTGGAGCTGGGCAGAAAACATGGTGATGGCAGGGGTTAAGTTAGTGCCATTAGGGCAGACGGCAGGGCAACGAACATTATTACTGTTAACCGATCATTTTCCTTTAGCTTTACAGCAAGCCGAAAAAATTAAAGATGATGATATTGGCAGCTATCTACCAGCTGGTGCCATTGCAAGTAGTCGCCATGAAACTCAATATACCCGTTTATTTCGTTCATAGTTGTTATTTATGTGGTGATAATAATCTTAGGGAGAAGATGATGATGGAATATAAACAACCATTACGTATTGGTGTCGGTGGGCCTGTAGGCTCAGGGAAAACAGCGTTGCTAGAAGTATTATGTAAAGCCATTCGTGATAAATTACATATAGCGGTGGTGACCAATGATATTTATACCCAAGAGGATGCCAAGATATTAACTCGAGCTCAAGCATTGGCACCAGATAGGATCATCGGTGTTGAAACAGGGGGCTGTCCGCATACTGCTATTCGTGAAGATGCATCAATGAATCTAGCCGCAGTGGAAGAACTGGCCCAGCGGCATCAGAACTTAGATGTGGTATTTATTGAAAGTGGTGGTGATAATTTAAGTGCGACATTTAGCCCTGAACTGGCTGATTTAACGATTTATGTTATCGATGTTGCTGAGGGCGAAAAAATCCCTCGCAAAGGTGGGCCCGGGATCACCCGTTCCGATTTATTAGTGATTAATAAAATAGATCTAGCGCCTTATGTTGGTGCATCACTTGAGGTTATGGAAGCCGATACTCAAAGAATGCGACCTACAAAACCTTATGTATTTACTAACCTTAAACAAGCTCAAGGCCTCGATACTATTATTGATTTTATTCTGACTCAGGGAATGTTGACCTTGCAGAAATAAAAAAGAACCCCTTTAAGTTACTCTAGATAAAATAAAGGGGTTCGTTATATTGTTTAGCTTGAATAATTAATTATGAGGTGAGTTTCTTCACGGTCATTAATTCATCTTCGTCATCTTGTGCTAATTGTTCTGCGGTTGCTGGTGGGCAGCGATCCACAAACCAGCCCATGTAAGACGTTACAATCGTCACGATAATACATACAAAGCTTAGCCACATGAATGGTGCGTAAGAGAAGGTAGCAACACCTAAGATACTTGCCATGTAGATACCGTTATCACTCCACGGCACCATGCCTGAGGTGAGCGTGCCACCAAACTCAGCATTACGCGATAGGTTTTTACGCTGATAACCTAAACGGTCATAGTTCTTAGCACAAATCTTAGGCGTTAGAATTAATGATACGTACATTGCTGAACCAAATACGTTACCTAAGAAAGCGGTCGCAATGGTTGATACTGCAAGACTACCTGCAGATTTTACTTTACGTTCAAATAAGCGTGCGATGGTTTGCAATACGCCGACTTTATCAAGTAAGCCACCAAAACCTAGACCAAAAATAATTACCGCTACTGAACCTAGCATTGATGACATGCCACCACGGTTCAAGATTGCATCAATAAACTCAACCCCAGAGCTAATAGAGAATGGCGCCCAAGCTGCGTTGATAGCTTTAAGCGGATCCATACCTTGCACCATAACCGCCCATACAATACCTAGTAGTGAGCCAAATGAAATCACAGGGAAAGACGGTAAACGGAAAGCTAATAATACGAGTACGATAATGACAGGGATAAACGATAATGGTGAAATAACAAATTGTTTATCCATTGCCGCAATCACAGAATCTACTTGTGACATATCAATACTGCCAGCGTAGTGGAAACCAACAGCAGTAAATAAAATAGCAGTGATGATATAGCTGATCAGTGCTATTGGTAACATACCTTTGATATGTTCCATGATTTCAACGTTAGACATTGAAGAAGCAAGGATCACTGAATCAGAGAGTGGTGACATTTTATCACCAAAATAACAGCCTGAAAGTACCGCACCTGCAGTCATTGGTGCTGGAATACCAAGACCTTGGCCAATCCCCATCATTGCTATACCAGCAGTACCTGCAGCTCCCCAAGATGTGCCTGTTGCTAATGCCGTTAATGAACAGATGATCATTGTTGCAAGCAAGAAAATGGAAGGGTGGATAGCTTCAAGGCCATAGTAAATAATGGTTGGTACAATGCCGCCAGCAATCCAAGTACCGACGAGTGAACCAACGGCTAATAAGATCAGTACCGCACCTAAACCGTTAGCAATGCCTTTTGTTGCTGCTTTTTCTAACGACTTATAATCGTGTCCGAGTTTAATACCTAATGCAATAATCACAAACCAACCGATGTACAGCGCCAGTTGGATTGGCAAATTCAATTTTGAGGTAAAAGAGAATGCAAGGGCAAGGAAAATACCTAGGGCAATAATGACTTGCATTACTGAGGGTAGTTTCACTATTGTCTGTTTTTCCATACTTCTAACCTTGTTTTATCGAGCTTGTTGAAATTGGGTCCAACCCAACCAATCAATACTATTTATCATTGGTTTTTAAATCGGATTGAAAAAGACAGCGACTGAAGCGGCGTTACTTTAGCAAATTGATTTATCACCGTGATAAATAATGTTTCTTTCTGTGATCTAAGTCTTTTTGCTACAGATCTTTCGTAAAACACTGACTTTAGTTGTTCTTTTCGTGTTAATTGATGGTTCATATGTTGTGTTTTATGTTTTTTGTAAAGTCGTAGTGTATCTATAAAAATCTCACAAAAAGCGATAGATAAAGTACAAAAATCTATTAATTATAATAGTTACGAATTATCTAACCACTTACTCACGATGGTGAAGATTATCAGGGAAAGGCTTTTTTTTCAAAGTTATGCCAACACTAACTTTTTACTAGTTTGATTGCATATTTTAGAAATAAGCTCTTTAATTATACATTAAAGCTTGTTTTTGAATGGTTTTTGGTTGTTTTTTGTGCGTTTATTTAAGGCTTAGACCATGATAATAAAACCTAATGTGACTGATAAGAAACTCAAATGATAATCAAACGATAAAATATGGTTAGGTTTAAGCATCGATATTTTTTTATTTATAATTGAAAATTATGCTTGTTTTTAATCCCATTAATCTCTATAGATGGATAAAGAAATTTCAATACCACAGGGAGTGTAGTTGCAAATGATGACAGTAGGTTTAGTTGGTTGGCGCGGCATGGTCGGTTCAGTATTAATGCAGCGCATGGTAGAGGAAGGTGATTTTGCTGTTATTGATCCGGTATTTTTTACTACATCACAGGTCGGTTTAGCAGCCCCTAATTTTGGTAAAGATGCTGGTGTACTACAAGATGCGTTTGATATTGAAGCATTAAAGCGACTTGATGTTGTGATTACATGTCAAGGCGGTAGTTATACTGAAAAAGTGTATCCAGCATTACGTCAAGCGGGTTGGAAAGGCTATTGGATTGATGCAGCATCGACACTACGTATGCAGCCAGATTCAATTATTACTCTTGATCCGGTTAACTTTGATCAGATCCAGCAAGGTATTCATACCGGTACCAATACTTATGTTGGCGGTAATTGTACTGTGAGTTTGATGTTGATGGCTGTTGGTGGCTTATATAAAGCCGGACTGGTTGAGTGGATGACATCACAAACTTATCAAGCAGCATCAGGTGCTGGCGCTAAGAATATGCGTGAGCTAATTAGCCAGATGGGGGTGATTAATGATTCTGTTGCTAGCGAGTTAGCTAATCCCGCCACATCGATTTTAGATATTGATCGTAAAGTCGCGCAAACATTGCGTGCTGCAGATTTTCCTGCTCAAGAATTTGGTGCGCCATTGGCTGGTTCATTGATTCCATGGATTGATGTGAAGCGTGATAATGGTCAAAGCAAAGAAGAATGGAAAGCATCTGTTGAAACCAATAAAATTTTAGGGTTGCAAGATAGTCCGATTCCAATTGATGGTACTTGTGTGCGTATTGGCGCGATGCGTTGTCATAGCCAAGCGTTAACATTAAAGCTCAAGAAAAATGTACCACTTGATGAAGTTGAAGCGATTATTGCATCCCATAATGATTGGGTAAAAGTGATCCCTAATGAGCGTGAGATTACCGTTCAAGAATTAAGTCCAGCAAAAGTAACAGGAACATTATCAGTCCCAGTTGGTCGCTTGCGTAAATTAGCAATGGGTGATGAATACCTGAATGCATTTACTGTCGGCGATCAGTTACTTTGGGGGGCTGCGGAGCCATTACGTCGAACGTTGCGTATTTTACTGGCCGAAAAAGGTTAGTTATTATTGAGCTCTAATTAAGAGATAAAAAAACGCCTGCAATGATGCAGGCGTTTTTATGAGTAAGAGGTTATTTTATTCGCGCCTCTTAATGGTTTTTCTTACGCCAACCTCGACCCGATAGTAGTGAGTTTAGGACATCTTTCTCTCTTAATTTGCTCATACCAACATAAGCCACGGGTACGACAAACAATGAGAAGAAAGTACCTGCGATTAAGCCTCCGACTAACACTAAGCCAATATTAATTCGACCTAATGAACCAGGACCGGAAGCAAACGCTAGCGGTAATGCTCCTAAGATCATTGTCAGTGATGTCATCAGTATCGGCCGTAAACGGGATTGTGCACTATGACAAGCAGATTCAATTGCTGATTTGCCCAGCTTGCGTTGTTCGTTAGCAAATTCTACTAATAAAATACCGTGTTTGGTGACTAATCCGACTAAGGTTAATAAGCCTATTTGTGAATAAATATTAAGACTTTGCCCAAATGCCCACAAGGTTAAAACCGCACCGACAATACACAAAGGAACTGTTAATAAGATCACCAATGGATCAACAAAGCTTTCAAATTGCGCTGCTAATATTAGATAAATGAACACCAATGCCATCAAGAACAGGGTTTGGGTTCCAGCTTGAGAGTCAGTGAGTTCTTTTACTATTCCAGCATAAGCATAGCTTTGTGAGTCTTGCAGTAACGACGGAATATTAGCATCAACAAAATCGCGTACTTCACCAGCGGTCACCCCCGGCATTAGGGTGGCTGTGATCTCGGCGCTATCTTGTCCCATATAAGTTTTAAAGGTCGATTCAGATGTGACTTGTTTGATAGAAACAAATTCTGACAGCGGAATATTCTGACCAGATTCTGAAGCAACATATAACTTATCAATAATATCAAAGTTACCTAAGTCTTTACGATTTACCTGCACTCTAATCGGGTAGGTATAACCATCATCTGCTTGTAAGTCAGCCGCTTTTAATGAACCAAGGAAGGTTGATAGTGCATTGGTAACGTCCGTATATGCGACACCTGATAGAATAATCGCATTACGGTTAATGGTCAGATCATAGCGAAGCTGATCTCGTAATAATGAACTCTTAACCTTGGTTAAACCTGGGTAATCATTAAGCTTTTTCACAATCGTATTTGCTGTATCGGTTAGCTGCTTTTTATCACGATCAACTGTTTTTATTTCTAATACTAAGTTGGTAGCAGCATTTAAACCATCAGCAGAACGAACACTAAATGACATGCTATATGCTGATAATGTTTTAGATGCTTTATCCGTTAGCTCTGCCACCACTTCCGCTGCGGTTTTAGTGCGCTCTCCCCACGGCTTTAACAAGATATGGTTCGTTGGCTGTGCTTCAATATAAGATAAATTCGCGGCAACGCTGTCATTACCTTCCATAACCGTATTTAGCTCGGCATTATGCTTAACATGGTAACGACGACCTACACCGGTTGGTGATTCTGAGCTGCCATCAATAAAACCTGTATCTTCAGTGGGTAATAACACTTGTGGCATTGACCAAATAGCAGCTCCTGAGAGTGCAATTAATGCTAATGCCATTGCTGCCATGATTTTTTTACGTTCAAACCACTTCGCTAATTGTTTGACATAAGCTTCTGAAAGCTGGTGGAGCTTGGTATCAACTTTAACAAACCATTTAGGCTGTTGAGCGATAGGCTTAATTAAATAAGCACACATCATTGGTGATAGTGTTAGCGCGACAATGCCTGAAATGATGACTGAGGCTGCTAACGTGAAGGCAAATTGACGGAATAAATCGGCGGTCATGCCTGACATTAAACCGATAGGTAAGTAAACCGCAGCCAACGTCATCGTCATTGCGATAACTGGGAAGATGATTTCCTGACTGCCTTTAATGGCGGCATTAAATGGAGTGTCACCTTCTTCAATATGACGATAACAGTTTTCAACTACCACAATGGCATCATCGACCACTAAGCCGATAGCTAAAATAATGGCGAGAATAGTTAATACGTTAATGGTAAAGCCAAGGTATGACATCACCGCAAATACACCAATAATACATACTGGAATAGTAATTATTGGAATAGATGCAATGCGCAGCGAACCTAAAAAGAGCACCACAATAATTGATACTAAAAACACCGCTTCAATTAAGGTATGAAAACCTTCATCAATTGCAGCTTGAATGAAGTCGGCTTGGTTATACACCATCTCCATGGTTAAACCTTGCGGTAAATGTTGCTGCATTTTGGTAATTTCAGCTTTTACTCGTGCTGCTACATCAACCGGATTTTCACTTTTGAGTGGCAAAATTTGCAGTGACATTGCGGTTTCGCCATTCACTTTCAGCACACTTGGCGTTAGACTATTTTCACCCATTTTGACATCAGCAATATCCTTAATTCGAATGATATTGCCATCATCAACTCGAATCACTAGATCTTGCACATCTTTAACACTTTTAACCTGAGTGACTGGGTTAATTTGGAAATTACGCGCCTCACCAATAATTTGACCGACAGTAAATGATGAACTGTAAGAGCTGAGCGTGGTGACAACATCGGCAGCTTTGACATTGAGTGCCATCATACGATCGGGATTGAGCCAAACACGCACCGCCTTAGATGCTCCACCATAAGGCCCATATACTGCACCGACACCTTCGACGTGGCGAAATTGAGGTTTAATTTGTTGGCTAATGTAGTCAAACATTTGCTGGGGGGTCATATCGCCTTTATTGATAAAGGTAATAATATTACTGGCTGAACTTTTATCTGATGAGTCATCAGTGACGGTGGGTTTATCGACCATACTTGGTGGGAAATCAACAATAGACTCAATGCTACTACGCAATTTATTCATTAAGTTGGCGTAATCTACATCACTAATGCTGTCATCAAATTTTACTTTTAGCGTACAGCCACCTTGAACACAATCAGTGGTCATGGTCTCAACATTTTCTAATCCTGTTGCCGAGTTGATCAAGCGTGTAGCGACGTTACGCGACATAAAATCAGCACTAGCCCCATCAATTTTTGCGCTGACAGTTGCTTGTGGCGAATTATGTTCAGGAAAATATTGAATCGCTAATTTTTGGAATGAAAATAGACCAATGAGTACAATCGCAATACTGAGCACCGAAGCAAAAACAGGGTGCCTAATACAAACCTCAGGTAGTTTCATTGTTAGACTCCGTTACTGGCTTGTCCGTTGCTTGTTTATCTGTTGCTTCTACTACTGGAGTGATAGGTTTTGAAGGATCAGTGACCTTCTTTTTGGGTGGTTGTGCCGGAGCATCAGCAGTAGATTGTTGAGTTTTGATTATATTGACTAAGGCTTCGTTATCTAATTTTTGTTGCCCAGTAACGATAACTTTATCATCAACGTTAAGGCCTTTTTCTACGACGACATAACCGTTATTAATATTGTCACCAAGAGTAATATAATGCTTGGTTGCGATATTGTTATCATCAACTAGCCACACATAGCGCTCGTCGTTGTGTGCCATAATTGCATTTTGTGGTGCGACAATGCGTTCAGTACGACCATTTACCATTTGACTGATTTTGGCAAACATTCCTGGTGCGAGAACATGGTTAGGGTTTTTAATTAAGGCGTGAATAGCGACTCGACCTGAGCTTTTATTAACGGCAGGGGCGACGTAATCAACCACACCAGGGAAGCTCATATTTTTATAGGCTTCAACCGTAATCGTTACAGGCTGGCCTTTTACGGCTTTACCAAGATCATTTTGACTAATGGTATAGGTAACTTCGACCGGATCTAAATTATAGAGGCTGACTAAGGTTGTGGCTGGATCAATCATACTGCCCGCTGAACGGGAGAAGGTAGTGAGTTGGCCATCAAAGGGAGCGCTAATAATAAAATCTTTTAGTATTGCTTGTTGTTGACGATAGTCTGCAGCGGCAAGATTCGCTTCGTCTTGCAAGCCTTCAATATCTTGTTTTGATAGTGCTCCAGGTTGCTTCTTCTCTAATGCTAGCGCTCGTTTTACCTTATTACGGGCGGTATTTAATGAGCTACGGGCTTTATCGAGATCGGCTTTGGGTTTACTGCTATCAAGTTTAGCTATTTGCTGACCTTTAGTAACGGTATCACCATCTTGGTAATTAATTTCAATCAGTTTTCCAGCGGTACTAAACGTGAGTTCTGCTGACTCTGTGGCATTAATTTTACCCACTTCATCAAGGGTCGTTACGAACTCTTTAGTCGAAATAGGCTCAACAGTGACAGGGATTGCTTGCGGTTTAGTTGTTTCGTTTTTAGCATAAGCAATACCACTGAAAGTTAAGATGGCGACGGTGAGTGCTGCGATGGGGAACGTTTTATAATACACGCTTAGTAACTCTCGCTTGGATTATGAGTGATGAACAATCATACAGAGAAGCAATAATAAGCATGTCAAAGTTGAGTTAATTGTTTAAAAGTATGAACAACTAAATGTATTATAAGTAAAGTATTGGTGTTTTATATGTTTCATTATGAGAGGAAATGTTACTGCTGGAGTGACTGATATATATTTATGATCATGATGCTATAAAAAAACCCGCTTCAATAATGAAACGGGTTTTTTGTTAATCTAAGATATTACGCTGCTAGATTTTTAGCTGCGAAATCCCAGTTAACAAGTGCCCAGAATGCAGCCATGTAATCAGGGCGAACATTACGGTAATCAATGTAGTAAGCGTGTTCCCAAACATCTACTGTTAGAAGTGGAGTCATTTTTAGACCTTCTTCTGCAATAGGGCAACCCGCATTTGAAGTGTTAATGATTTCTAATGAACCATCTTCAGTTTTAACTAACCATGTCCAGCCTGAACCAAAGTTATTGATTGCAGAGTCGGTGAATTTAGCTTTGAATTCTGCGAAAGAACCAAATGCTTTAACGATTGCATCTGCTAATTCGCCAGTTGGCTCACCGCCACCATTTGGACTTAGGCAATGCCAGTAGAATGTATGGTTCCATACTTGAGCTGCGTTGTTGAAAACACCACCAGTAGAAGTCTGTACGATTTCTTCAAGAGATTTTTCAGCAAGGTCAGTACCTTCTACAAGACCGTTTAGCTTAACAACGTAAGTGTTGTGATGCTTACCGTAGTGGTATTCTAGCGTTTCTTGAGAGATATGTGGCTCAAGAGCGTTGATTGCGTACGGTAGAGCTGGTAATTCAAATGCCATTGCTCAATTCTCCATTTTAATTTTAGTTGTTTGGGCTTATACCCACGACATTACTTCTAGTAGACGTTGACGGCTACTTATTATTTGAATCTGACCGTTTTATTTTAGCAAGTTTTTAGTTTATTAAAAGCATTAAGCTTAAAAAAATACCCTATACCTCGTTATTGGCAACGTCAATAACCACTTAATAGATATCAATATAACTAAGATTGCGCTTTATTGCTTAAAAGAGTTGCTCAACATAATTTGAAAGTATTTTTATTGGTGACGATAACCAAGTAGAATGGTAGGGTTTATAACAAATGATTATTAGAATCGAACGAGGAAGCTATGGAAACTATCGATAAAATTAAACAACAAATTACAGATAATGCTATTTTGTTGTACATGAAAGGCTCTCCAAAATTGCCAAGCTGTGGCTTCTCATCACAAGCATCACAAGCGTTAATGAATTGTGGTGAAAAATTTGCGTTTGTAGATATTCTTCAAAATCCTGATATTCGTGCAGAATTACCAGTCTACGCACAGTGGCCAACATTCCCACAATTATGGATTGACGGTGAGCTAATTGGTGGTTGTGACATTATTTTGGAAATGTTCCAAAAAGGTGAGTTGCAGGCTTTAATTAAAGAATCTGCAGCTCGTCGTGATGCGCAAGCAGCTGAGTAAGTTTGTCCTTTAAGTGTGTTATTTAGCACTTATAAAAAAACCGCCACTTTTTAAGTTGGCGGTTTTTTTTGTTTTAATTTTTAGCCGTAAATAGTTATAGAACCATTGAGGCTAACCAACCAAAGGCAATCAATGGCAAGTTGTAGTGGATAAACGTAGGTACTACAGAATCCCAAATATGATCATGTTGACCATCTGCGTTCAGACCTGAAGTTGGACCTAAGGTTGAATCAGAAGCTGGAGAGCCGGCATCACCAAGGGCTGCAGCAGTACCAACGATAGCAATGGTTGCCATTGGTGAGAAACCAAAAGATAAACATAATGGTACATAAATCGTGGCTAAGATTGGAATAGTCGAGAATGACGAACCAATCCCCATGGTGACTAATAGACCTACGACTAACATTAATAATGATGCTAAAGGTTTGTTGTTCCCAATAATTGCTTCAAGTGAGTTAACTAAGGTTTCAACGCCACCGGTGGCTTTCATTACTGCCGCAAAACCTGCCGCTGCAATCATAATAAAGCCAATCATCGCCATCATGTGGACACCTTTAGTGAACACATCGTGGGTTTCTTTCCACTTGATAACGCCAGTAAAGGTAAACACCATAAAACCGACTAGACCACCGACAATCATTGAACCACTGTAAAGTTGTGCCCCTAATGCAGCAAAAATTGCACCGATAGCGACATAAACATGGCGCATATCGATGACTTTTTTCTCTGGCTCACTGGCAAGAATTTTTGCTACTGAATATTCACGTGGCTTGCGGTAGCTTACAAAAATAGCAGTTAATAAACCGAATACCATGCCACAAGCAGGTAATATCATTGCTACAGGCACTTGGCTTGCGACAACATCTAAGCCATTGTCATGTAAGTTTTTAAGTAAGATATTATTTAAGAATATTCCACCAAAACCGATAGGTAGTACCATGTAAGGTGTCACTAAACCAAAGGTTAATACACAGGCAATTAAACGACGATCAAGTTTAAGCTTGGCAAAGACATGTAATAGCGGTGGAATAACAATCGGAATAAAGGCGATATGGACAGGGATAACGTTCTGAGAAGAAATGGCAAGCAATACTAAAATGATAAGAACGCTATATTTTACACCTGTAGCCGCCGCGATATTTTCATGGCCGCTGATGCGTTTAATAACTTTTTGAGCAAGGACATCAGTAATGCCTGAACGCGAAATTGCGACGGCAAAAGCACCTAACATGGCGTAGCTTAATGCTGTTGTTGCACCACCACCTAATCCACCTTCAAAAGCAGAAATAGCATCGGTAAGAGATAAACCACCGATGAGACCGCCAATAATGGCACTAAATGTAAGTGCGACCACAACATTGACTCGCATTAAGGCGAGTACAAGCATGATACATACTGCTATAACGACAGGGTTCATAAAACATTTTATCCGTCTGTTGTGTTTGGTTGTGTTGCTGCTTCTGTTGTTACTATTAAAATCAATGAAACATTCAACATAAGGTAAATGAGATCTATATCTCAATAATCACAGTTTGCTTGATTTTTTGTATTTGTCGAGGAATAAATGCACTAAGACAGCAATCCTCTATGGTTGTTTTAATGATTTTTTAATACTTTATAATTGAAGTGATGTTATTTAAAAAATAATCGTTCTTTTACGGTTTTTATCAAATACTTATAAAATAAAAGCCAGACGTTACGCTTAACATCCGGCTTTTATAATCAGAGTATAAAAGGGGGAACTTAAAAAGTGAGACTATATTGCAGGCCATATAGCCATGCATCGGCATGGGTGGTGGCATTCAGTTGTGGGGCTCCAGTAGACAATTCGGTGACATTAACATCTTTACCCGTTAAATAAGTGATCCCAAAATCGATATTGGCGTGTGGATTAAGATGGTAACTGAAACCACTGGAAAACCAATTACGATCCGAATCAGGTACTGAGATTGAAGTTAGTTGATCTTGAGCACTGGTATCATACATATAACCTGCACGTAGAACCCATTTTTCATTTAAAGCGTAAGTTCCACCAACAGCATAGTGCCAACCATTTTGCCATTGATATTCTTTAATAGTGGTATTGCCAGTCGTTTCTAACTGGGTGAAGCTATCCCAACCTATCCATTGAATACTGTAATGCAAAGCAAATTTATTCGTGAGTTGGTGGAAGCCTGAAAACTCGATGATATCAGGTAATGGGATTTTCAATTTTTCATTGTTTAAATTAAAAGGCTTACCTTGGGATGCATTAGGAATATAAGTGATATCACCGTCGGCTTCTAATGTTGGGCTATAGCGATAACTTAAACCAAAGCGGTGGTTCTGGTTTATTTCATACACCGTACCGAGATTGAAACCGACGGCAAAGCCATCAGCATCAATGTCTACGAGATTAGTTGTACCTGTTAGTGCACTAGGCAATGGCGATAAATCACGTCCTCGAGTAAATTTACCGTGCCCATAGATAACATCAATCCCCGCTCCGATACTAAATTGAGTATTAAACCGATAAGCTGCACTTAAACCTAAATTAATACTTTTAACTTCTGTCGTTCCACCATAAATATCAGCGCTATTTTTCAATGTACCAGGTAAATTCCCTCCATAATTATTGGGAAATTTAGTTAGGGTTCCAAAGTTTGAATAGAGTGATGCACCGAGCGCAATATTTTCATTTACAGGATGGATATAGTAAATATTAGGTACATAGCTAACATCACCGATAGATGCATTTTCAACGGGAAATGACATTATTCCTGCCGGTGTTGGGGTTGTGATACTGGTGTTTTGAATATTGATATCTGAATTAATAGCAATGAGGCCTAAAGATAAAGCCGGGGTGGTAAACAAAGTCATGGCGGCTGGGTTTTTTGCCATCACAGATGCATTATCTGCAATAACCGCATCACCAGAAAATGCGCGTCCTAATCCTGTGGCTGATTGTGAGTTTAATTGAAATCCAGCTGCGTGTAGGTGTAGAGAAGTAAGGGTTGCGATGATTGTGAGGGTAAGGTGTGTTTTGTTTATTAACATTTACATTGCCTCTCTCAAAATAAAAATATTCTATGTATGAATATAAAAATATTATGTAGAGAAAGTATAAGTCCATATTGGCAATGTGTTAAATTTTATGAGTATTTGTTGTTATTTTGGTAAGAAGCCCATTTATGATGGGCTTTTATGCTTGCCATTACAGTGAGGCGTTACTGTGTTTACTCAGCGTCATTCTCTTCAGTGTGAGGTGTGCACAGTGGCCAACCACCTAACTGTTTCCATTTATTGACGATTTTGCAAAATAGTTCTGCAGTACGTTCAGTGTCGTATAAAGCAGAGTGCGCTTCACGATTATCAAATGGAATTTCTGCTGTTTGGCAAGCTTTGGCAAGTACTGTTTGTCCAAATGCCAACCCACTTAATGCTGCAGTATCAAAGGTCGCAAACGGATGGAATGGATTGCGTTTCAATTTAGCGCGCTCTGAGGCTGCCATCACAAAGCTATGATCAAAGGTAGCGTTATGTGCCACCATGATAGCTCGTGTACAGTCAGTGTTTTTTTGTTCTTTTCTTATTTGCTTATAAATTTCTTTGAGTGCAACTTCTTCTGATACCGCACCGCGTAATGGGCTAAATGGGTCACGGATACCATTAAATTCTAGTGCTTCTTTATGTAAAATAGCACCTTCAAAAGGGGCGACATGAAAGTGAATGGTCGTTGCCGGCTTTAACCAACCATCTTCATCCATTTGTAAAGTGACAGCACAAATTTCTAATAAGGCATCTGTTTTTGAATTAAAACCTGCAGTTTCAACGTCAATGACGACAGGAAAGTAGCCGCGAAAGCGACTTTTTAAGGTATTGAATTGGTTATCTTGGCTCATAGTACTGCTGTCAAAATAATAGGATTAGATATTATGGCAGATTAACGACCTAATTTCATTGCTGTTAAACCACTGAAGTTCGATTTGATGAGTCGATAATTCGATAGGTTAAGAGAAGTCTAAAGCTCACATCATTTATGCCGATATAGAGGTATAACATTGTAATCGTCGTTGTATTATTTTCTTTTAGTTTGGTTATAAAATGAATTCAATTGAATTACTAACACCTTGGTTACGAATTGGATTGGTGATGAGCCTGCTGTGCATAATGCCGACAGCGGTGGCTAAAAACTATCTAGCATTACCAAATCAATCACAGTGGCAGTTGGTTGTTGATAGCCCTTTAGAGTGTCGTCTAAACCATGTCATTCCAGGCTACGGTAATGCGCAATTTTCAGCCTTTTCCAGTAAAAAAATAAACCTTCATTTTGAGTTGAAAATGAATCGTCAGCTAGGGGCTACACGTAATGTTAAGCTCACATCGATGCCTCCATCATGGATGCCGGGGGATGCGGCTTATGCGATGGTTAATTTAAAGTTTTTTAAGCAATTCGATGGTTATATTGAAGGTAATACCGCTTGGAGAATGTTAGCTGAATTAGAAAATGGACGTAATCCTACTTTTAACTATAAAAATTGGCCAGTGCAGCAGCAACGTCAGTTAGAAGTTGGTTTGTCAGCGGTGAATTTTAATAAATCGTATCAACTCTTTAGTCAATGTCTGAATAATTTAATGCCATTTAGCTTTGATGATATAGCATTTACTATTTTGCACTATAAGTCCGACAGTGATGAATTGAATAATATGTCGCAAAAGCGATTGGCGCAAATTGCGGATTATGTGCGTTATTCTGATGATATAGATTTAGTATTAGTGGCTGCCTATAGTGATTCAGCACAGGGTACAACGGAAGGATTACGTTTATCTGAGCAACGAGCCGCTAAAATCGAAAGTTACTTTAAAGGCTTAGGTTTGCCCGAAAACCGAATTCAAGTAGAGGCGCACGGTAAGCGGCGTCCGATTGCTGATAATTCAACCCCTGTTGGTCGCAATCAAAACCGTCGAGTCGTTATTTCGTTAGGACGTAGTGAAGTATAAGTTGTTTATTATTGCAATGTTAATCCTCCGTTGACATTATATTACTGATAACGTTTTATGATGGTGAAGTTAATTATTGAATAAGGACTTGGGTATGAATAAGCGTTTGCTCATTGGTATCGTGATTATTATCGTTGCTATTCTTGGCATTAAAATGTGTACAACGGGTGTTGAAAAAGCGGCGACAGATACCACTAAAGAGGTGTTAAACAAAGTAGTTAAAGCTAATTTGAAACCAGTTGCGGAAGCGATAAAGAATCAGCAACAGTGTAAGCCTGGGGCTGCTACCGCATTACAAGCACTTGGACATGAAGGTCAGCCTTTAGCACGAAGTATGGCCTATATCGCATTAGCCCAAGAAAGTTATTTGCAAGACGATAAGCAAAAAGCACAAATAGAATTACAACAATCGTTAGATGCCAGTGGTAAAAAAATATCACCTCAACAGCGTGATGAATTATTGCAAGGGTTAGCGAAAGGTGCGGCAGAGCTAGCAGCTAAGCGTAAACAAAACGGCTTTAATATTGACTGTCAGCCATTGTAATTAATTGATAATAAATATTAAAAAAAGGAGCATATTGATGCTCCTTTTTTATTGTCGTGACATTTATTACTCTTAACTGACTGTGTTAATTTTAGATTTCTACTTTGTCTTTATATTCACACAAGTCTTCAATAATACAGCTACCACAGCGGGGTTTACGTGCAATACAAGTATAGCGTCCATGCAAAATAAGCCAGTGGTGGACATCAACTTTAAACGCAGCGGGTACTACTTTTAGCAGTTTTTCTTCTACTTGTTCAACATTTTTTCCCATAGCAAATTTGGTGCGATTACAAACACGAAAAATATGGGTATCAACAGCAATTGTTGGCCAACCAAAAGCAGTGTTTAATACCACATTTGCAGTCTTACGTCCGACACCGGGTAACGCTTCTAATGCTTCGCGATTTTCAGGAATTTCACCCTGATGTTTATCGAGTAAAATACGGCAAGTTTTGATGACGTTTTCAGCTTTAGAATTAAATAACCCAATGGTTTTTATATATTGTTTAACACCATCAACCCCAAGATCAAAGATAGCTTGGGGCGTATTAGCGATAGGGTAAAGCTTATCTGTGGCTTTGTTGACACTGACGTCAGTCGCTTGGGCTGATAGCAACACCGAGATTAATAGCTCAAACGGTGTTGTCCAATGAAGTTCAGTTTGTGGGTGTGGATTTTCAGCTTGTAATCGTTCTAATATCTGAACCCGTTTTTGATTATTCATAGTCTTTCCTGACAAAACGTAGTGTAAATATCACCATGATTGTTGAGGGTGAGCACCGAACGGTAATAGTTACAATTATAATTATAGATATATCAATAGTAAAAACTGGCCCGAAAGCCAGTTTTATTATTTGTACATGACAACAGCAATATTACTTAACATCAGTAATACGAGCACGTTCTACTTTTGGCTGTTGCTGTTCTAACGCTGATTGTTTATCGGCTTTATGTTTATCAATAACATTTTTCACAGCAATCATGAAGCCGACACCAAGGAAAGCACCTGGTGGTAACATCGCCAGTAAAAAGCTACTGTCAAAATGAAATATTTGAATATGCAGTACTGATGCCCAATCACCTAATAAGCGGTTTGCACCATCAAACAATGAGCCTTTACTTAAAATCTCACGCATCGCACCCAGTAAAAACAGGGCTGATGTCATGCCTAGCCCCATCCATAAGCCGTCTAAAACAGCAGGTAATGGCTTATTTTTAGATGCAAAGGCTTCAGCTCGACCGATAATAATACAGTTAGTTACAATCAAAGGAATGAAGATACCTAATGACTTATACAAGCCGTAAACATACGCATTCATCAATAACTGCACGCAGGTTACCAATGAGGCAATGATCATTACGAATACAGGAATACGTATTTCTGACGGCACCCATTTTCGAATGACAGAAATAGTAAAGTTAGACATTACCAATACCATAGTAGTGGCAAGCCCTAACCCTAGCGCGTTAGTTGCAGTTGAGGATACCGCTAATAATGGACATAAACCTAACAGTTGTACCACTGTTGGGTTGTTGTACCATAAGCCATTTTTCATCAACTCTTTATAGGATGTGGTCATAATTACTCACTCGGACAGTCTAGTGGCTGGCTCAGAATTTGCTGTTGATTATCTTGCCAGTACAACGAGATATTTTTCACTGCTTTTACAACAGCACGCGGGGTAATAGTCGCGCCTGTGAATTGATCAAATTCACCGCCATCTTTACGTACATGAAATTTAGGATCATTAGCACCATTAACGCGTTTACCAGTAAAACTATAGATCCAATCACTGACAGAGGTTTCAATTTTATCACCAAGTCCTGGTGTTTCATGCTGCTCTAAAATACGCACACCTGTTATAACGCCTTTCGTATCAAGTCCGACAATCAGTTTAATCGCACCGCTATAACCATCGGGTGCAATACCTTCAATAGCAATCCCTGTTGGTTTGCCATCTTTAGTCGCGATATAAGCAGGCATAGCTGTTTTAGTGCCGATATATTGTAGATTTTTTACTAAAGTACAGCTTTTATAGAGCAAGTTGTCATGGCTAGTAACCGGAATAACTTGGTTGAGAGTATCCAGTAATTGTTGCTGCTGTTGTTCAAAAATACGATCGGCAGTGAAATAGTGAGTCAGAGAAACTAGTGCTGTTGATAGCAAAGCAAAAACGGCTAGAATCAGACCGTTTTTTTTCATTGATTTAAACATGGGCATACTCATTATTAGTGTCCATAAGTGCGTGGACGGGTGTAGTAATCAATAATAGGTACGCATAAGTTACCCAATAACACCGCAAAAGCGACACCGTCAGGGAAGCCGCCCCAAGTACGAATCAGATAGATCATTATCCCGATAAAAGCACCAAAGATCAGCCGACCTTTTATGGTTGTTGATGCAGTTACTGGATCCGTTGCAATAAAGAATGCCCCAAGCATAGTTGCACCAGAAAACATATGTAATAACGGTGAGGCTGCAACACTTGGATCCATAACATAGATGATACTGCTAATAATGAATAATGACGCTAACATTGCAACAGGGATATGCCATTGAATCACGCGTAATTTTAGCAGTAGTAAACCACCTAATAAAAAGCCGATATTAACCCACTCCCAACCCACACCAGCCAGCGTACCATACACCGGTTGCTTCATTGCTTCCGCAACTGTCATACCTGTTTTTAACGATGTTTTTAGCGTATCTAATGGTGTTGCCATCGTATAGCCATCGACTGACATTTTTAGTTGTTGGACGCTGAAACCATCAGGCGTGAAGCCAGTGAAAATGGCCGATAGACTATCCATAAAGGTAACTGGATTAGCACTTAATGATATTGGTGGTAACCAGGTTGTCATCTGAACAGGGAAGGATATTAGTAACACCACATAAGCAACCATGGCTGGGTTAAACAAGTTTTGTCCCATGCCACCATAGAGGTGTTTTGCAATCACGATAGCGAAGAATACTCCAATCACGGTGATCCACCATGGTGCTAATGGTGGAATTGAAATACCAATCAATACGCCAGTTAACAATGCGGTATTGTCACGTAAGTAGGGCGCTAATGGACGCTTGCGTAATTTTAATACAATAGCTTCAAATACAATCGCGCATATTGATGCGAAAACAATTTGGATCAGCGTGCCGAGACCAAAAAAATAGCATTGAGCAATAACACCAAAAATCGCACATAAAATAACCGTACGCATGATTGCACTCGTACTACGACGGTTATGTGCATGGGGTGAACTGGCAATATTAAAAGCCACGATTATTCTTCCTCGATGTTAGGTTGTACTTTATTCGCAAGCTGGGCAGCTTTACGTGCTTTAGCGCGTGCCACTGCTGCGGCAACCGCGGCTTTTTTGGGATCGCTTTCAACGGCAGTGTTCACTTCAGCTGTAGGCTGAGCGTCTGGCGCTGATTGTGCTTGTTGAGCCGCTTTACGGGCTTTAGCACGTGCCACTGCTGCGGCAACTGCGGCTTTTTTAGGATCGCTTTCAACGGCAGTGTTCATTTCAGCGGTAGGCTGAGCGTCTGGCGCTGATTGTGCTTGCTGAGCCGCTTTACGGGCTTTAGCACGTGCCACTGCTGCGGCAACTGCGGCTTTTTTAGGATCGCTTTCAACGGCAGTGTTCATTTCAGCGGTAGGCTGAGTGTCTGGCGCTGATTGTGCTTGCTGGGCCGCTTTACGGGCTTTAGCACGAGCGACTGCTGCGGCGACCGCGGCTTTTTTAGGATCGCTTTCAACGTCAGTGTTCACTTCAACTGTAGGCTGAGCGTCTGGTGTTGATTGTGCTTGCTGGGCCGCTTTACGAGCTTTAGCACGAGCGACTGCTGCGGCGACCGCGGCTTTTTTAGGATCGCTTTCAACATCAGTGTTCATTTCAGCGGTAGGCTGAGCATCTGGTGTTGATTGTGCTTGCTGGGCAGCTTTACGAGCTTTAGCACGAGCGACGGCTGCGGCAACGGCGGCTTTTTTAGGATCGCTTTCAACGTCAGTGTTCACTTCAGCGGTAGGTTGAGTGTCTGGCGCTGATTGTGCTTGCTGAGCCGCTTTACGAGCTTTAGCACGAGCGACGGCTGCGGCAACCGCGGCTTTTTTAGGATCGCTTTCAACGTCAGTGTTCACTTCAGCGGTAGGCTGAGTGTCTGGCGCTGATTGTGCTTGCTGAGCCGCTTTACGAGCTTTAGCGCGTGCTACTGCTGCGGCAACCGCCGCTTTTTTAGGATCGCTTTCAACGTCAGTGTTCACTTCAGCGGTAGGCTGAGCGTCTGGTGTTGATTGTGCTTGCTGGGTAGCTTTACGTGCTTTAGCACGTGCGACGGCTGCGGCGACCGCGGCTTTTTTAGGATCGCTTTCAACGTCAGTGTTCACTTCAGCGGTAGGCTGAGCGTCTGGTGTTGATTGTGCTTGCTGAGCAGCTTTACGAGCTTTAGCACGTGTAACGGCTGCGGCGACAGCATCTTTTTTATCTGTTACTTGCTCTGCAGGTTGATCAGCATCAGTTTGTTGCTGCATTAACTCTGCATGTTTAGCCGCTTTTTGTTCGCGAGCTTGCAGTTTACGTTGTTTTCGCAGTGCTGCCATCTCGCTGTTATCTGGTACTGCATTTGCTTCTGATACAGAAGCTGCTTGTCTGGCTTTTGCTTTTGCTATCGCTGCGGCTACCGCGGGTTTAACCGCTGCAGGTGCAGTGTCGGTTGCGGCTGCTTGTTTAGCTTTAACACGGGCGATAGCCGCTGCAACGGCATCGTCACCACCTGTTGTTGCCATTTGCTGGCGACGATCGGTTGCTGCTTTAGCAAAGCGGTTTTCACGTTCAGCTTTATCGCGTTCCATCCGCTGTTGTTTGGCTTCGAAACGCTGCCGAGCACGTTCCGCGCTCATTTCGTCTTGTTTACGTTCCCAAATTTCAGCTTTAGCTTGGCGGTAATACTGTACTAACGGAATTTCACTCGGACAAACATAAGCACAAGCGCCGCATTCAATGCAGTCACTTAAATTATATTCTTCACATTTGTCGTAGTTTTTATCTTTGGCATACCATTGTAATTGTTGCGGTAATAATGAAGCAGGACAAGCATCAGCACATGCAGAGCAGCGAATACAAGCCATTTCATAGGTATGTAACGGTAATTCTTTACGTTTAGGCGTTAAAATACAGTTAGTAATTTTAGTTATTGGGACATTTGCATGTGGCAGAGTAAAGCCCATTAATGAGCCACCAATAATTACTCGCGGATATTTTTTATCGGCTTGATAGCCAAATTTCTCAAGCAAGTACGCAATTGGGGTTCCTAGTAACGCAAACACATTGCCGCGTTGTTTAAAAGCTTCCCCCGTTAATGTTACTACGCGTTCAATTAATGGCTCACCGTTCACAATCGCACGTTTAATAGCAAAAGCGGTACCTACGTTTTGCATAATAACCCCAATTGAGGTTGAACGTGCTTGGCTTGGTACTTCGCGGCCAGTTAAGATCTTAACTAATTGTTTGGAGCTGCCTGATGGATATTTGGTCGGAATCACGCGAATAATAATATTATCATCGTCGCTGACACAGGCTTCTAATGCCTTAATGGCGTCAGGTTTATTATCTTCAATACCAATGATGGTTAATTTAGGCGCGATGATATGACGTAAAATACGAATACCTTCAATGACTTCATCGGCATAGTCTTGCATTAATCTGTCATCAGCGGTGATATAAGGTTCACATTCAGCTGCATTGATAATTAAAATATCAACGTTACCTAAACCACCTTGAAGTTTACGTGCAGTAGGAAAACCTGCGCCGCCTAAGCCTGCAATACCAGCAAGACGAATAGCTTCAATAAGTTCAGCAGGATCACGATCTTGATAATCAGGATATTGTTTGCCACGACACCAAGTATCTTGATTGTCGGTTGAGATAACAATAGCCAGATCAGTTAAACCAGAAGGGTGAGCGGTGGTACGTTGCTCTATCGCAGTGATAGTACCCGAGCTCGGCGCGTGAATAGGCACACACATCGCAATATCACCTTGCGTTAGTGGTTGACCTTTCAGTACGTGATCACCGATATTGACGATAATGTCGCCACGAGAGCCGATATGTTGTTTTAAAGGTAAGACTAATTCATGAGGAATGCCCGCGGCTTTGATTGGCTGCTTACTTGACAATTCTTTGTTTTCAGCTGGATGAATACCGCCATGGAAATCCCATAGCTTACCTTGTTTAATTTGTTCAATAATTGAGAGCATGACTACGGCTTAACCTTTTCTACATTCGCTGTCGCAGCAATATTAACAACCGGTATTTGGTTGAGTTGCCATTTCCAGTTATCTGGTGTTTCTTCAACTGGGATCATTTCAATACAGTCTGTAGGACAAGGAGAAACACAAAGGTCGCAGCCTGTACATTCGTCTTTTATTACCGTGTGCATTGCTTTTGTGCCACCAACAATTGCATCAACCGGACATGCTTGAATACACTTAGTGCATCCAATACACATATCTTCATGAATAAAAGCAACTTTCTTAATGCTGTTGGTTACTTCGTCAGAAGCCTGAGGCACTTCGACACCCATCAAATCAGCCAGTTTTTCAATGGTTGCTTGGCCGCCAGGTGGGCATTTATTAATGATTTCACCATTCGCTATTGCTTCGGCATAAGGGCGGCAACCAGGATAGCCACATTGACCACATTGTGTTTGCGGTAAAATAGCATCAATTTGCTCAACAATCGGATCGGCTTCAACTTTGAAACGTACTGAAGCAAAACCTAAAATAATGCCAAATATTGCAGCTAAAACCGCGAGCACAATGGCAGCAATTAAGATTCCGCTCATTACAATTTCACCAATCCAGTAAAGCCCATAAAGGCAAGAGACATAAGCCCTGCTGTGATCATTGCAATCGATGCACCTTTAAACGGTGCTGGTACATCAGCAGCAGCAATACGTTCACGCATAGAAGCGAACAATACTAATACCAATGAGAAGCCCACTGCAGCACCAAAGCCATAAATAACGGATTGAATGAAGTTATGGTGCTCATTGGTATTTAATAAAGCGACACCCAATACTGCACAGTTAGTGGTAATTAAAGGCAGGAAAATACCCAATAAACGATAAAGGGTTGGGCTAGTTTTATGCACGACCATTTCGGTAAATTGCACTACAACCGCTATCACGAGTATAAAACTAAGAGTGCGTAGATATTGGATACCTAATGGTACCAAAATGTAGGTTTCGACAAGATACGCGCACACAGAAGCAAGGGTTAGCACAAATGTTGTTGCTAAGCCCATTCCGATTGCTGTTTCTAGTTTCTTAGACACGCCCATAAAAGGACATAAACCTAAGAATTTAACGAGTACAAAGTTGTTAACCAACACTGTCCCGATGAGGAGTAACAGGTATTCAGTCATACCGAGTTCATTATCATTGCAAGAGATCTTCACATTATCTGATTTTGTGTGTCCTATAACAACTCCTCCAGGGTAGGGTTTTACCTATTAATAGTATTTAATTTTGCTAGTTGATTGAAAAATAAGATTTTAGTTAAATGTAATTCTTATTTTAGCCTTATTTTTAAGATTGAGTTGTTGATTAAATGTGTTTGTTTTGAACTGCTATTGTGTGGTAGGTGTTTTAATTAGGTAATCAATCTGGTGAAAGTCATCAATTGATAGTTACTTTTTGTTAGAGTTTTTTAAATTGTGATTTTGTCGGTTGTAAATTTAGCTAATTATGCGTTTGATGTAACCGAATTAAATATAAATAGTGTTAGTGATGACACGTATAAAGAATAAACATAAGTTTATAGGATGGAACAATGGATATTTTATTACTTAGTAACGGTAAAATTGCAGGTAATACCCATGTAATGGAATTTGCAGCTGATGCAATTATTGAGCAAGTAAAACGTACTGGGGCTAAGCATTTTGTCGTGATCCCATACGCTGTTATTCGTTCAAGCCATGATGATCGTGTTGCATTAGTTCAAGCAACATTTGATAAATTAGGACTTGATTGTATCGCGACAGGTCTTCACCGTGCAGATGATCCGGTAGCGGCAATCGAACAAGCTGACGGTATTATTGTGAGTGGTGGTAATACGTGGGTTTTAAATAAAACCTTACATGATTTAGGTTTAGTCGGGCCAATTCGTAAAGCGGTATTAAAACAAGGTACGGCTTATATTGGTTGGAGTGCAGGTACTAATATTGCCTGCCCAACTATTCGTACAACGAATGATATGCCAATTGTCACAGGCGCTATTTTATCGTCATTAAATTTTGTGCCGTTCCAAATAAATCCCCATTACTTAGAAGCATCTGTTGAAGGTCATATGGGCGAAACCCGAGATGAACGTATTGAAGAGTTTCTTGAAGTAAATAAACATGAGCCAGTGATAGGTATTCCTGAAGGTACATGGTTAGCTATAACGGATAATAACATTAGTTATCATGCAGCTAACGGTAAACCATTAAAGTTCTTCAGATATGGTAATGAACCAATGTATTACCAACCAGGAGATGATGTGCAGTTCTTAATGGATCTTAATTACTAAGCTTTTGATGGTAACAATTGATACAAATAAAAGGCTGGCCATTTTGGTTGGCTTTTTTTTAATTTAGATAAAAAAGACTTGATTTTTAAGAAGCGCCTAATGACAAGGCTTTTTGGCTGTTGTCCACAATTTCTGTGGATAACTATACTGGGGTGAGTTATTTTTTAGATTGATGTTGATAAGGTTTCTAATGATAGCCGTGACTCTATAAGTAACGCTAATAAAGTGTTATTAGAGGAAATAAATATAATTTTGTGACCAATAATGAATGAAAATAACTATCTGTAGGGTGATGTTAAAGACTATATGCTTTTGGAAAAGCTGTGGATGATATTAACGTTTTACTAATGAATCTTACTAATAAGGTAGCGCAATTAAAGAAGCAAAAAATACGCATCTGGTGATAAAGGTGATGAGATCTGTTGAATATTTATAACGTAATATAATTAAAAAGTGTTTTTTGTGTAACAAGCCACACCTTCAGTATGCGCTAACTTATCCAAACCAGTATTGACATTATTGAGTGGGTGCTCACAATGATAGACAGTATTGTTATTACGGATATATGTAATGAGTAAGCTGTTTAACCTTGTATCTGATTATTCTCCAGCGGGTGATCAACCCACAGCAATAGAACAATTAATGGATGGATTAGATTCTGGTCTCGCACAACAAACGTTGCTTGGGGTTACGGGATCTGGGAAAACATTTACGATTGCAAATGTCATTGCTCAAGCCAATCGTCCCACTCTTATTATGGCGCCTAATAAAACCTTAGCTGCGCAGTTATATGGCGAAATGAGGGATTTTTTCCCCGATAATGCGGTTGAGTATTTTGTCTCTTATTACGATTATTACCAACCTGAAGCTTATGTACCTACCACTGATACTTTTATTGAAAAAGATGCGTCGGTAAATGCTCATATCGAACAAATGCGGCTATCAGCAACTAAAGCATTAATGGAACGACGTGATGTTATTATTATCGCCTCAGTTTCCGCTATATATGGTTTAGGTGATCCTGAATCCTATTTGAAAATGATGCTCCACGTACGTCGAGGTGATGTGCTTGATCAACGTGATATTCTACGCCGTTTAGCTGAACTTCAATATAAACGTAATGATGCTGTTTTTGAACGTGGTACGTTCCGTGTTCGTGGGGAAGTTATTGATATTTTTCCGGCAGAATCAGAAAAAGAAGCTATTCGACTTGAGTTGTTTGATGGCGAAGTGGAAGTTATTTCATCATTTGATCCGCTTACCGGTGCCATAATTCAACGTAATTTAGCACGTACAACTATTTATCCTAAAACTCACTATGTAACGCCAAGAGAAAAAATATTAGACGCTATCGAGGGGATTAAGTTGGAGCTAACCCAGCGTAAGCAACAATTATTGGATAATAATAAATTAGTTGAAGAACAACGCATTTCTCAGCGGACTCAGTTCGATATTGAAATGATGAATGAACTCGGTTTTTGTTCTGGTATTGAAAACTATTCACGTTATTTGAGTGGACGTACCGAGGGTGAGCCACCACCAACATTGTTTGATTATCTTCCCGCTGATGGTTTATTAATTATTGATGAATCACACGTTACTGTTTCTCAAATTGGTGCGATGTTCCGCGGCGATCGTTCGCGTAAAGAAAATTTGGTTGAATATGGTTTTCGATTACCTTCGGCTCTTGATAATCGACCAATGAAGTTTGAGGAGTTTGAGTCTTTAGCACCACAAACTATCTATGTTTCTGCGACACCAGGTAATTATGAAATTGAAAAGTCGGGTGGCGATATTGCAGAGCAAGTAGTACGTCCGACAGGTTTGCTCGATCCTGAAATTGAAGTAAGACCCGTTGCAACCCAAGTTGATGATTTATTATCTGAAATTCATATTCGTTCGGCAAAACAAGAACGGGTATTAGTGACGACACTGACTAAGCGGATGTCAGAAGATTTGACTGAATATTTAACCGAACATGGCGTGAAAGTACGTTATCTTCATTCTGATATTGATACAGTTGAACGAGTTGAAATTATTCGTGATTTACGTTTAGGTAAGTTTGATGTGCTGGTGGGGATTAACCTATTGCGGGAAGGGTTAGATATACCAGAAGTCTCTTTAGTGGCTATTTTAGATGCGGATAAAGAAGGCTTTTTACGTTCAGAACGATCTTTGATTCAGACGATGGGGCGTGCTGCACGTAATATTGAAGGTAAAGCTATTTTATATGGTGACCGTATTACTGGCTCCATGGAACGTGCAATTAATGAAACTCAACGTCGTCGTGAAAAGCAAATTATTTATAATTTAGAACACAATATCATTCCTCAAAAATTGAATAAGAAAATTGGTGATTTATTAGAACTCGGTGCACCAAGTGGACGTTCAAAATCACGTAATAAAGCGGCTGATTTGCACAAAGTGGCTGAATCGAAAGGGACCTATTCGGTATTAACACCACAGCAATTAGAGCTTGAAATTCAGCGTTTAGAAAAACAGATGTATGATTTTGCACAAAACTTAGAGTTTGAACAAGCTGCTGATACGCGAGACAAAATTCATCAATTAAGGCAACAGTTTATTGCTAATAGTTAATCAAATGTCTTTAGATTGAATGTTGAGATAAAAAAAAAGCCAGCCGATAAAGAGGTTCGGTTGGCTTCATTGTTACGTGAAAGAATCCACAAACAACGTCAGTTGGCTAGGTTGACCCCTAAGATAAGAGTCACTATTTATATAGCATACTCTGTGCCAACTTTTTCAAGTCCATATATTAGGCTTTTTTTGTGGAGTTATACTGAATTTGTTGTCTTTATTTATCGTTTTAGATGTGCATAAAACGAATGGTTTCGCAAAATGCGAATCATTATGCAAGGCTATCTGGCATAATATAAAAAATACAAATTAGGAACCCAGTTTCTGTTGTATTGATTACAATTAGTTTAAGGGGTTCGTTTTTGGAGGAGCGATGGAAAGCATTACACGACAACGCCAAGTGTTAATGGTTGAAGATACTGCGTCAGTGGCTGCCTTATATAAATCTTATCTAAACCCCCTCGGACTCAATGTTAGTATTGTGGGGACAGGTAAAGAAGCACTTAGTTTTGTAAAAGATATTATTCCAGATTTAATTTTATTAGATCTTCGTTTACCAGACATGACAGGCATGGAGGTATTACAACAAGTTCGACAACAACACGGCAATATTCCTATCGTTATTATGACAGCCCACGGGTCAATCGATATTGCAGTTGATGCTATTCGACAAGGAGCTCAAGATTTTTTAATTAAACCTTGTGAAGCTGATCGCCTACGAATAACAGTTAATAATGTATTTAAAGGTAATACTAAATCATCGCCTAATACTCCTTCTAAACAATCTGATGGCGCGCAATATCAAGGGTTTATTGGTAACAGTTTACCCATGCAAGCCGTTTATCGTGTTATTGAATCAGCAGCATCAAGTAAAGCCACGGTATTTATTACGGGTGAAAGTGGAACGGGTAAAGAAGTATGTGCAGAGGCTATTCATGCCGCGAGTCCTAGACACGATAAACCATTTATTGCTTTAAATTGTGCTGCGATCCCTAAAGAGTTGATTGAAAGTGAATTATTTGGTCATGTAAAAGGCGCATTTACTGGTGCATCTACAGAGCGTCAAGGTGCGGTAGAAATGGCACATCATGGCACCTTAATGTTGGATGAGCTTTGTGAAATGGATTTGGACTTACAAAGTAAATTGTTGCGCTTTATTCAAACAGGAACATACCAAAAAGTCGGTTCATCAAAAACATCTCGAGTCGATGTACGTTTTGTTTGTGCCACGAACAGGAATCCATGGCAAGAAGTACAAGAGGGACGCTTTCGAGAGGATCTTTATTATCGGCTGCATGTAATACCGATTACGTTACCACCTTTGCGTGATCGTGGTGACGATATAATAGAAATTGCCCATGCATTGCTTGGGTTAATGTCGTTAGAGGAAGGTAAAAATTTTAGTCGTTTCTCAAAAGAGGTCTTACAATTACTTGAGTCCTACTCTTGGCCTGGTAACGTACGTGAACTGCAAAATATTATTCGTAATATTGTCGTATTAAATACTGCAGAAGAAGTGACTAAAGAGATGGTACCCCCTCCAATAAATGCTATCTTTGGTGCAGAACTTGCATCTCCTATGTCGATCTATCCACAGTTGAATACGTTAACATCGACAGTGAGTACGTCATTTGTTGATGAAATACAGAAAGATAAGATTGAACCACTTTGGATAGTAGAAAAACGCGCTATTCAATGGGCAATTGATGCTTGTGACGGTAATATTCCTCGCGCTGCTGGATTATTAGAAGTCAGTCCATCGACAATTTATCGTAAGTTACAAACTTGGCAAGAGACTGCGGGTAGTAGGGAGATTGATTAATGGCAACCAATATAAATGCTGAAACATTGAAAAGATTGGCTGATGAGGTCGGTGCAGAAACAGTAGTGATACTACTGAATGTATTTAGTGATGAACTTGAGCAGTATTTTCAAAAACTATCAAGTCAGCCATCAGTAAATCAAATCGGAGAAATTAGTCACGCTATTAAAAGTAGTGCAGCAAGTTTTGGCGCAGATAATTTGGCATTAATGGCACAAGAATGTGAATACCGAGTTAGACAAGGTCAAGATGACTGGATGATTGACCATTTGCCTCAATTTAGACAAATGGTCGAAGGGATGGCAGTAGAATATAAGCAATTAGCAGGTAGTAATGAGACGATCAACCGCATGCTTTAATTTGTTACGGTCATGGCGCCATTCATGATTATTAGAGGCTAAATCTAATACCATTTGTTGATAATGAGGTGCGAGCTGTGGCTGATGTTCATCAGTAATAATAGTATCAATTATTCTTCCAGCCATTGCACGTTCGCACCAATGTAACATGGTTTCAAGGCTCATCTCTCCGGCTGGGCCTTTTTCTTTATCTAGATTGGTAATAAAAGCAATCTTTGCCGTACTTACTTTCAATGCTTGCTCGATCTCACGCAGCAGTAATACTGGCATAATGCTGGTTAAAAAACTGCCAGGACCTAAGAGGATGATATCTGCTTCCATAATAGCATTTACTGCTTCTTTAGTTGCAGGTACGGCTGGTTCTAAATAAAGTCGTTTCGGAATTTCAGCTAATTCATCAACACTGGTTTCACCATTAATGATTTTACCATCGTAAGTGATTGCTGCTAAATCAGAAGGGTGCTCAGACATCGGAATAATATGCGGCTTCACGTGCAGCATATCGCGAATAAGATTAATGGCATCAAGAGGGCGAATACAAAGATTATCAAGTGCTGTCAGCATCAAGTTACCTAAGTTATGGCCATTAAGTTCGCCATTACCTCGAAAACGATATTCAAAAATCATGGAGCCAATTGATGGTTCTGTAATTAATTGATTAATGCAATTACGCATATCTCCCCATGCAATTCCTCCCTGACAAGCGCGAATACGACCCGTAGAGCCACCGTTATCCGTTGTTGTTACTACGCCTGTTACTTGTGAACCATAATCGGATAGGGATGATAAAACACGACCTAGTCCATGACCGCCACCAATAGCAACAATACGTGTTGTTGTACTCTTTGTAGACATAATATTTGTTCTAATTATTATTTTATGAATATATTTTAACAAATGATACGCGTTAGTGCATTTATTGGTTAATATTCATTTAAACATGAGTAATGTGATTAATTATTGACGGGGTGAGTTAATGGTGGGTTTTAATCATACTCATTAGGTAGTCACTGGCATGAAGGCAATCAGGACGGTTGAGTAAGGTTTGTTTTTCTTGTGTTGGCACGGGTAATATTTCAAGCCAACGCTGACATAACCAACTTAAATTATCAAATTCTTGTTGATGATGTAATTTGTGTAGATCTGGGTGCTTGTGAAACATAAGTTGTAATCGTGTTGATAGTAACTGTTGTTCAATGGTTATTTCTTGTTGGGGCCATCGAGGTAGTTGTTGGCATTTTCCCCATATAATATCGTTGTTATCTTGTTCAATTGTCGCAATTTTAAAGGGATCTTGTCCGTAAACATGCAATGTAATTAAGTGGTTACTAGGTTCATGATTAAAGTCTTCAATCGTAACCCTAGTGCCTATATGATATAATCTTTGCTGCGATGATTTATTGCTAAACATGCAGATACCGATGCCTATTTTTGATAATAAAATGGCTTTCAGTGTCGTTGAGTGCGTAATTGTAGATAAATAAAGCGGCATCCGCCCTGTAGGAAGGATATGACGTTTTTGAAATAACAAAGGGATATTTAAAGTTGTCATGGGCACTATTTTATTAGATGTCTTCTTTTGTAGGCGAGCAAGTCTGGTGCCGAAGTCGTATAAAAAACCCATGAATGAATCAACTAACTGATTGTACATAATTAAACAATCATAATTTGATTATTCTTGCTAAAAAGTGATCACTCCTCGACCATATTTATGCGCAAAATAAAAACCATTATGCTTAGTTGACTACTTAGTTTGATCAATCCACGATTGAATACTGTCGGTGGGCAATAATTCTAAATGGCCTAAATCATCAAAGTACCATCCCTTAATTAAGCCTTTATTGCGCATTTCGATGAAGTTAGTTAATACTTGTTGAGCTGCTGCCTGAGCAGAATCTGAATCAAGACTTTCTTCTCGTTGCAGATAAAGTGCAATATCATTCAATGTCGCAGATTCGATTATATTGGACATAAATCCTCCACTATTGAGATCATTTTAACGTTAAATACCTAACTAGTATTGTCGTGTTTCTGCTCGAAAGGTAGAATGTCAGCCTGTTTTTTTCAGTTATTTGTCAATTTTCGAAAAACTCTGATACTTTTAAATAAGAAATGCCGTTGTGTAACATTAATAGTTCATCAACGACTGATGTGCATAACTGCCATAACTCCGAGCTTTTTTCACTAAGTTGCTACGCGCTGTTTGATTGATCCATAAGGGAAGAATCAATAGTCAATAAGTGATTAACGCCAGTGACATAATGTCACCAGGGTTGGTTTAGAAATGAACTGGCCTCCCGTATTTGGAAAGGTGTTCCATGGCCAAACAATTAGAAGATAGTTTTCATCGTAAATTTTATTATTTACGACTCTCAGTTACCGATGTGTGTAACTTCAAATGTACTTATTGTCTGCCTGATGGCTACCAACCAACAGAAAAAAAGAAACCTTCTTTTTTAACTTTGGATGAAATTCATCGGGTTACGGCTGCTTTTGCTGATTGTGGTACAACTAAAGTACGTATTACAGGTGGTGAGCCTAGTTTACGTCGTGATTTTACCGATATTATTCGTACTGTTGCGAGCCAGCCTGGTATCACCAAGGTGGCGACAACCACCAATGGCTACCGCATGGCAAAGCATGTTCATGAATGGCGTCAAGCTGGATTAACTCACATTAATGTCAGTGTTGATAGCTTAGACCCTAAAATGTTTTATCAAATTACCGGTGAAAATATGTTTCATCAGGTAATGGAAGGCATTGACGCTGCTTTTGATGCAGGTTTTGAACAAGTAAAGATCAACACTGTTTTACTTAAAGATTTGAACTCTCAAGAACTGCCTAAGTTTTTAGAGTGGATTAAAACGCGTCCGATTCAGCTTCGTTTTATCGAGTTAATGCAAACTGGTGAAATGGATAGCCTTTTCAGTAAGCATCATGTCTCTGGTGTGAGCATTCGTAACCATCTCATTGCTAATGGATGGCTACTAAAAGTAAAAAGCAATAATGACGGCCCGGCACAAGTTTTTTATCACCCTGATTATATTGGTGAAATAGGGCTGATTATGCCGTATGAAAAGAATTTTTGTGAAAGCTGCAATCGTCTTCGTATCTCGGCGAAAGGTAAGTTACATCTATGTCTCTTTGGTGAGGATGGTGTCGAATTACGTGACTTACTGGCTGATGATAGCCAACAACCACAGCTTATTGAGCGTATTCAAGCGAGTTTAAATACTAAAGCCGTCAGCCACTTCTTAGATGAAGGTAAAACAGGAATGACACCAAATCTTGCATCCATCGGCGGCTAGATTGTACGAAGAACGATGAGAAATAATAAATTAGCAGTCGAGAAATAATTATCGATTGTGCTTAAATTATCGCTTTTATTGGGAATAAAAAATGAATCAGTTTACCCATATTAATGCTTCAGGCGAAGCTAACATGGTTGATGTATCCGCAAAAGTTGAGACTGTACGCGAAGCACGCGCAGAAGCATTTGTGCATATGGCACCTGCAACATTAGCATTAATCGTCTCAGGTCAGCATCATAAAGGTGATGTGTTTGCAACAGCACGTATTGCAGGCATTCAAGCGGCGAAGAAAACATGGGATTTAATTCCGCTATGCCATCCATTACTACTGACTAAAGTAGAAGTTCAATTAGAAGCAATTCCTGCTGAAAATAAAGTTCGGATTGAATCTTGCTGTAAGCTAACGGGTAAAACAGGTGTTGAAATGGAAGCGTTAACTGCGGCATCTGTTGCAGCATTAACTATTTATGATATGTGTAAAGCCGTTCAAAAAGATATGATCATTAGCCAAGTAAGATTACTTGAGAAAACAGGCGGTAAATCTGGCCACTTTAAGGTTGAAGCATGATTAAAGTATTATTTTTCGCTCAAATTAAAGAGTTAGTCGGTGTGGCCGAACTTGAGGTCGCAGCGGAATTTGCAACGGCTGATGATCTACGTCAAGCGTTATTAGCTCGTGGTGATAAATGGCAGTTAGCATTAGAGTCTGGAAAATTACTGGTTGCCGTTAATCAAACTATTTGTCGTTTAGACACAGCCATTAAAGACGGTGATGAAGTTGCTTTTTTCCCGCCAGTAACTGGGGGTTAATATGATTTCAGTACAGCATGACGATTTCTCTGTTGCTGACGAATATGCCAAGCTTAGTCAAGGTAATGAAGCAGGGGCAGTCGTTACATTTATTGGTAAAGTTCGCGATTTTAATCAAGGTGATACTGTTACAGGTTTATCGTTAGAGCATTATCCTGGTATGACAGAAAAAGCCTTACAAGAAATTGTTGTTCAAGCGCGTAGCCGTTGGCCGTTATTGCAAACACGGGTGATTCATCGCGTAGGTGATCTCGATTTAGGTGACCAAATAGTTTTTGTTGGTGTAACAAGTGCTCATCGTGGTGCTGCATTTGAAGCTTGCGAATTTATCATGGATTATTTAAAAACACGCGCACCGTTTTGGAAGAAAGAACAGACGCCGTTGGAAAGTCGGTGGGTGGATGCTCGTGAAACCGATAATTCTGCCGCGGATAGATGGTCATAATAACGTAATGATTTATATAAAAAAGGAGCTAGTATTAGCTCCTTTTTTTATAGGTAAACATTAACGATAAATACTATTTTTTATTTTTATTCTTATCTCGATTTGCCGTTGTAGTCGGAACGTAACTCGTGCGAAAACGGGATGGACTTGGTCGTGAAATGCAGCCTGTGGGTCTCATAAATGTACTCTTATTCTCACCGTATGAAATGACAGAGGTATTACTAATAAATATGCCTTATTACAGGATATATTTCTTAGTGGCTAAATAGTAGCGAGCTTATTGGCTAAGTTATAGGATCTTTACTAGCTTATGATGTTGTTTGCTAAAATAATCTATCTGTTATCTTTTTAAGATCCTTTTGTTATTAATGCGAGAAATTATGGTTAATTACGCGGTGAGATTACGGTTGATGTGCCATATTTAAAAAGTAACGTATTTTAGCTGGTATAAGGCCAAGTAGTTGAAGTGATAGCGGAAGGTCTGCTGGCATCATTTAACAGCGGAGAGGTTGGCAATGCATAAACGTATACCTTGCAAAAGAATCAAACAGATGATGGCTGATATTGGAATTAATGATAATAACCATGACAATGAAGAACAGTTATTACTGGAACAAAAAGAGCAAGCTGTGAGTCAAGATAAGCAGTTAATTAAACTAGATAGCGAAAGTAAGTAAACATTATGCGACATCATATAAGAAGGCATTACTTAGGTAGTGCCTTTTTTGTGTCTAATTTGTAACGATATCGTTTAGATTGTGTTTGGTTATGCAGGGTTTTACTGGTTTTATATTCTGATTTAGTGTCGATGCGTAAATTATAACCGTAAAAAACTACTTCTGAGCATTTTTTGATAATATTAATAGCTTTAACCTTACTGATAATAGGTGTAAAAACCTATGAATGTGACATTGATCTAGTCAATGTTAGCTGTTGTTAACTAAATGTTTAGTATGAAATGTGTTTTATTTGTCTGTTTGTGGCAAATTAATATAACTCCTGTTAATGTTTTAGATAATTCTTCGGTTTGATGGCTGTTCTCTAGGATTGAGAACAACTATTTTGTTATTAATTAATATGACCTGCTGAGAATGTCATGGATGTTATAAATTGATGTATTGGAGTTAATGCATGTATAAGAATAAAATTACTCAAGCTTTGTTACTCGGTGTAGGTTTAGTTGTTGCTCTTCCTTCTTTTTCAACCTTTGCAGCGCAAGTTCCCGCAGATATTAAATTAGCTGATAAACAAGAGTTGGTACGTGCTAATGGCACTGAGCCAGAATCTCTTGATCCACAAAAAGTATCAGGGGTTCCTGAATCTAATGTTATTCGTGATTTGCTTGAAGGATTAGTTAATCAAGATGCTGAAGGTAACTTGGTTGCTGGTGTGGCTAAATCGTGGCAAACAACGGATAACAAAACGTGGATTTTTCATCTACGTGATGATGCTAAGTGGTCGAATGGCGATGCAGTAACAGCTGATGATTTCGTCTATACATGGCGTCGTCTGGCTGATCCAAAAACAGCTTCTCCTTATGCGTCATATCTTGAAATGACCACCATGGCAAATGCCACAGATATTATTGCAGGTAAACAATCATCGGAGAAATTAGGTGTTGAAGCTGTTGATGCTCATACCTTAAAAGTAACATTAGATAAGCCATTATCTTATTTTGCGGCAATGCTTGCACATACATCAATGAAACCAGTTAATAAAAATGCCATTGAAAAATTTGGTGATCAGTGGACCAAGGTTGGTAATTATGTTTCCAATGGTGCTTATAAATTAGATAACTGGGTTGTAAATGAACGTATTGTATTAACCCGTAATAATAATTACTGGAATAATAAAGATACGGTTATCAATAAAGTGACATTTTTACCGATTGAAAACCAAGTTGCTGCAATGAACCGTTTCCTTGCCGGTGAAGTGGATATGACTTATGAAATGCCAAATGAGCATTTCAAGCGTTTAACTAAAGAATATCCGCAAGATGTGAAAGTGACGCCTTACTTATGTTCTTACTACTATGAATTTAATACAGCGCGTAAGCCATTTGATAATAGTGATGTACGTAAAGCATTATCTTACGCGATTGATCGTGATGTACTGGCGAAATTTATTGTAGGTAAAGGTGAAACTCCTGCATATAACTTTACCCCATTAGCAACTAACGGGCTTGATGTTGATATGCCTGAGTATGCGCAATTAAATCAAAAGCAGCGCTTAGAAAAAGCGAAAGCATTATTAGCAGCTGCCGGATATAGCAAAGATAACCCGCTGACGTTTAAAGTGTTGTACAACACCTCTGAAAACCATAAGAAGATTGCTGTTGCAATTGCATCTATGTGGAAAAAAAGTTTGGGTGTTGAAGCACAATTAGAAAACCAAGAGTGGAAGAGCTATTTAGACAGTAAGCGTCAAGGTAACTTTGATGTGTCTCGTGCTGGTTGGTGTGGCGATTATAATGAAGCGTCAACATTCCTTGCGATTATGCGTACAGGTCACACACAGAATTATCCTAAATACGCTAGCGCTGATTACGACAAAGCAATTGATGACGCAATTCTTGCTCCAACAGCTGCTGAGCGTGCCGCAGATTATAAACGTGCAGAAGCTAGCCTAGCGCAAGATATGCCAATAATGCCTATCTATCACTATGTAAATGCGCGTTTGGTTAACCCTCAATTAGGCGGTTACCCAATGAAAAACCCTGAAGATAATATCTATTCTAAAGATATGTACTTCATCGCTAAATAGTACACCTTTCATAATAATAATTAGCTGCCTTCTATCATGAAGGCAGCACTCGCATGCACAGCAAATACGGTAGCTTTATATGATTAAATTCATTGCTAAAAGGATTTTTGAAGCGATACCGACACTTTTGGTATTGATCACCATCTCATTTTTTTTAATGCGCTTCGCCCCTGGTAACCCTTTTACTTCAGATCGCCCTTTACCACCGGAAGTACTTGCCAATATTGAAGCAAAATATGGCTTAGATAAACCAGTGTTTGAACAATACACCACCTATTTAGGTAACATTGTTCAAGGAGATTTTGGCCCTTCATTTAAATATAAAGATTTCACAGTTAACGAATTAGTTTCTAAAGCTTTACCTGTTTCTGCCAAAATTGGATTTTTTGCGTTTATCTTTGCATTGGTGATGGGAGTAACGGTTGGCACAATTGCCGCATTAAAACAAAATACTTGGCTTGACTATACCATTATGTCTACCGCGATGGCGGGGGTGGTTATGCCTTCTTTTATCCTCGCACCAGTATTGATTTATATTTTTGCGATTAACTTACAGTGGCTTCCCGCAGGTGGTTGGCAAGATGGATCATTAAAATTTGTTATTCTGCCAATGTTAGGTATGGCTTTACTGTATGTCGCTACGTTTGCGCGTATTACTCGTGGCAGCATGATTGAAACCTTAAACAGTAACTTTATTCGCACTGCGCGAGCAAAAGGGTTGAGTTATCGACACATTATTTTAAAGCATGCTTTACGTCCAGCACTCTTACCCGTGGTGTCATACATGGGGCCGGCTTTCGTCGGTATTATTACTGGCTCTGTTGTTATTGAAACTATTTTTGGTTTACCTGGTATCGGTAAGCTATTTGTCAATGCGGCCTTTAATCGTGATTACTCGTTAGTGCTTGGAATTACGATTTTGATTGGTTCGTTAACGATTATCTTCAATGCCATTGTCGATATTGTGTTAGCGATGATCGATCCTAAAATTCGTTATTAAGAGGCTGATAATTATGATTTTAACAAAAAAAGATAATGTTGAAGCGCTTGAGAAATTTTCAGAAAGCCTTGAAATTGAAGGACGTAGTTTATGGCAAGATGCGCGTTCACGTTTTTTTCGTAACAAAGCAGCGATGGTGTCGTTAGTCATTTTAGGATTGATTACACTGGCAGTGATTTTTGGTCCAATGGTGAGCCAATATGCATTTGATGATACCGATTGGTATGCGTTGCATGCCGCACCATCATTAGGGGCTGAGGGGCACTTTTTCGGTACTGATAGTCTGGGGCGAGATCTTTATACCCGTACATTAGTCGGTGGTCGAATTTCACTGATGGTTGGTTTATTAGGCGCTTTAGTTGCGGTGGTTATCGGCACACTTTATGGTGCAGCATCTGGCTTTATTGGTGGTAAAACTGATCGAATAATGATGCGGATATTGGAAATTCTGTACTCGATTCCATTTATGTTTTTTGTGATTGTATTAGTGACCTTTTTTGGTCGTAATATCATGCTGATATTTATCGCTATCGGCGCTATTTCTTGGCTTGATATGGCGCGTATTGTTCGCGGTCAAACTTTGTCGTTACGCGGTAAAGAGTTTATTGAAGCAGCGCATGTGTGTGGTGTTAGTCGCTGGCGAATCATTACCCGTCATATTGTGCCAAATGTTTTAGGTATTGTTGCCGTTTATTCCACCTTACTTGTACCCGCTATGATTTTAACTGAATCCTTCTTAAGCTTCCTTGGATTAGGGGTACAAGAGCCGATGACAAGCTGGGGGGCACTACTACATGAAGGCTCACAAACGATGGAAGTTGCGATTTGGCAGCTATTATTTCCTGCTGGATTTATGGTCATCACGTTGTTCTGTTTTAACTATGTCGGTGATGGTTTGCGTGATGCGTTAGATCCTAAAGATAGATAGAAATAAGCAGCGACCCATTTTATTGTTAATTATAGTAATAGAATGGGTATCGCCAACATCATTCACTTGATAATAAATAATAACCGAAGCGAATGTACGGTGCTTATTGTTGAGAACAAGGAAGTAGTATGAGTTTATTAGAAGTTAAAGACTTACGAGTTGAATTTACCACTCCTGATGGCAATGTTACTGCGGTAAATGATTTAAATTTCTCATTAGAACAAGGCCAAACCTTAGGTATTGTTGGGGAATCAGGCTCAGGTAAGAGTCAAACCGTGTTTGCGATTATGGGTTTATTAGCCAAGAACGGCATTATTAGTGGTAGTGCTAAATTTGAAGGCCGTGAGATTTTAAATTTATCGGAAAAAGAATTAAATCGTATTCGTGCTGAACAAATAGCGATGATTTTCCAAGATCCAATGACGTCATTAAACCCTTATATGAAGGTCAGCGAGCAATTGATGGAAGTGCTGATGTTACATAAAGGTATGAGCAGATCTCAAGCATTTGAAGAATCAGTAAGAATGCTGGATGCGGTTAAAATTCCAGAAGCACGTCAGCGGATGACAATGTATCCCCATGAGTTTTCAGGCGGTATGCGTCAACGTGTAATGATTGCTATGGCATTATTATGTCGACCAAAGTTGTTAATTGCTGATGAACCGACAACGGCACTTGATGTTACTGTGCAAGCACAGATCATGGAGTTATTAAATGATCTTAAATCGGACTTTAATACTTCGATCATTATGATCACTCATGATCTAGGTGTGGTGGCGGGAAGTTGTGACAAAGTATTGGTGATGTACGCTGGACGTACCATGGAATATGGCGATATTAATGATATTTTTTATCGTCCTAGCCATCCATACACTGAAGGATTGTTACGTGCGATTCCACGCTTAGATACTGAAGGTGAAGATCTACCGACGATTCCAGGTAATCCACCTAATTTATTACGTCTGCCTGTTGGGTGTCCATATCAAGAGCGATGCCATCGTGTATTGTCTCAATGTAAGCAAGAATCACCAATATTAATGCCGTTTGCACAAGATAGATTACGTGCTTGTTTTGCTGATATGGGAGCGTAGTCATGCAGACTGAAAAGAAATTATTATTAGATATTACTAACCTCAAAGTACACTTTAATATTGCTTCTAAATCGGCATGGCCTTGGAGCCAACCTTCAAAATTAAAAGCCGTTGATGGGATCAATGTCTGTGTTTATGAAGGTGAAACTTTAGGTGTTGTTGGCGAGTCTGGCTGCGGTAAATCGACGTTTGCGCGTGCGATCATTGGCTTAGTGGAAGCAACTGATGGGAAAGTGGTATGGCTAGGACAAGATCTAACTAAACTTAATCACAGTGCGTTACGTGAAAAACGTAAACAAATTCAGATGATTTTTCAAGATCCATTAGCATCGTTAAACCCGCGTATGACTGTGGGGGAAATTATTGCTGAGCCATTAAAGGCATTTTATAGCCAATTAACTGCTGATGAAGTGAAACAACAAGTGCAAGCGATGATGACTAAAGTCGGATTATTACCGAACGTTATCAATCGTTATCCGCATGAGTTTTCAGGTGGTCAATGTCAGCGAATTGGGATTGCGCGGGCGCTGATTTTAAAGCCTAAGATGATTATTTGTGATGAACCAGTATCTGCCTTGGATGTATCGATTCAAGCACAAGTGGTGAATTTGCTTAAATCATTACAAAAAGAAATGGGATTAAGTTTGATTTTTATTGCCCACGATTTATCTGTTGTTAAACATATTTCTGATCGTGTTTTGGTAATGTATTTAGGCAATGCAGTTGAAATGGGGGACAGTAAGGCACTGTTTGCTAATCCTCAGCATCCTTACACTAAAGCATTAATGTCGGCAGTTCCTATTCCTGATCCGAAGTTGGAACGGAATAAACATATTGAGTTGTTAGAAGGGGATTTACCTTCGCCGATGAATCCACCATCGGGATGCGTATTCCGTACTCGTTGCCCTAAAGCTGTTGCTATTTGTGCCGAGCAAAAGCCAGATCTACAGGGTACCTATCAACATGCTGTTGCATGCTTAGAGGTTTAATATTGAAGTATGAATAACGTACAGCGATTAACTGTGCGTTATTCATTTTTAGGAAAGTTTGGCGGTGATTTGAAAATATAATTTTTTAGTTGTTGTTGTAGCGCTTTTTTATTTTCAGCTTTATTTTCTTTATTTTTATACAGAATTTGATCGGCACGCACTAAAGCATCATGTAAGTTTTCGTTTGCTTCAATAACAGTGCAACCTGTTGAAATTGAAACTTTAATATTATAATGACAAAAATATCCGCTAAAAATAGCTAACTCTAATCGATCGGCCATTAATAATGCCTGTTCTAAATCGGCACTAGGTAAAACAATACAGAATTCATCCCCGCCCAGTCGAATACAAACATCACTGTCTCGTGTCATGTCGTTGATTGTTGATGAAATATGTTTTAATGCTAAGTCGCCAATGTCATGGCCATAAGTATCATTAATTATTTTAAAATCATTGGCATCAAACACAATTATCGCAGTGGACTGTGCATTTTTATTATTTTCAGTAACGATATCTTTAACAATACTATCCATCACGCGCCGATTAAATAATCCAGTGAGTAAATCAGTATAAGCTTCTAATTGATAACGTTGTTTTTGAAATTTATGCCGTTTTAATATTACATTCATGTAATTTAAGGTGATGAGTAGCAAAATGCTTAACATCATAATTTTTATCGCAAAGCTAACAAAAAACCATGGTGAGATATCAGCAAAAATTAATGTATGTTTATTTAAACTAGTATGTACAGGAATCGATGGTAATAGATAGTTGCTATAGCCATTATAGATTTCAAATTTTTGTTCTGTATTACTATCATAAAGATAGAAATTGAGTGATGATTTTAATTTAGGCGGTAATGTAATTGATTTAATAAGGGATTTTACTGGAATATCAACACCGATATCGCCTACTATTTTATTATTTTTATAAACTGGAGATTTAATAGTGACAACCATTTCCTTAGAGAAAAAATCTAAATAAGGATAGGTGTAATACATTCCTTTTTGTAATTCGTTTAGTGGTTGAGATGTTGAGCGTTGATTACGGTAAAGATCTGTCGAAAAAAATTCTTTGGTAGTGTTAAATTGATCTGATGGCAGTTTAGATGATAGATAGAAGTATTTTAATGCGTGAGAAACATAGTAGTAATTATAAACAATCGGATGAGTTTGTTGTTCAGCCCATAGTTCATCTAATACCGCAAATAAATGGGTATCTTTTTGGATTAACTGGTTAGGAAATCCTGGACCAACTAAACTACCATTGAATAAGTTATTTGGATAAATGCCGCGATTAAACCCAAATTCTCTTAATTTAGGGTAATAATGAATGTCAGCAAGGACATGTAGCTTTTGATATCGATTATCAAAATTAGCAATGGCTTTAGTTGCTGTTTTCGCATAACGTTTGTTTCTATATGCTAATGAATCTGTTGATTTTTTTATTTGATTTAGGTTTGCTTGCACGTATGAACGTGTTTCGTTTATTTCTTGACGTAAACTAAAACCAACGATTAATGTTAGTATAAGTAAATTAAAAAAAAGAATTAAGCAGCGTCTGATCGTATCATGTTTGCACAGGATATGATCAGTTTGCCATTTTGAACTACGACTTTTCAATATATGTTGTTCAGGTTTAGACATTAAAGTTTTTATCATTGGCTAATGAATCAAACGGCATTGGTTTGCTATACAAAAATCCTTGGTGATAGCGAATACCTAACTCAGTCAATATTTTAGCTTGTTGTTCTGTTTCAACACCTTCAGCAATAACTTCTACCTCGGCCTTCTCGGCGAATGCAATTAATGATTTAACGATAGTGTTTGCCGCTAAAGAGTTAATATCATCAATGAAAACCTTATCTATTTTAATCGTTGTAGCTTGTAGTTTTTGTAATGCTAAGAAATCACAGTAGCCATTACCAACATCGTCTAATTTAATTTGAATACCCATCGCATTTAGTTTTGCACAGTTATGCTCTGCTTGCTCAATATTATCAATGGGTGAACGTTCAGTTAATTCAAATGCAATATTATGCGGAGCAATATGATAGTGAGCCAACGCTGAACGTGTAATATCAATCAACTCAGGGTCTTGAAGTACACTAGCACTAATATTGATACTGAAATAATAGGGTAGTACTTTACCATGTTGCATTTCTAGTTTGCGAATATCACGTGCAACAGTATTAATTAATTGGAATGTTAATGGTGTAATGACACCATTAGCTTCACATTGAGGTATAAACTCATCAGGTAGAATAACTTTACCTTTTTTAGTTTCCCAACGAATGAGTACCTCATAACCGCAGGTAATGTTCTTTTCTGCATCAATAATAGGTTGGTAATAAGGCACTAAATGGTTTTGTTTTATTGCATTGAGCATTAAGAACTTAATGATACTGGTACTGTGATAACGACGATACAACATCACTAATATAATAAAAATTAAGCCACTTAAAATAAGCAGTAAAAAAGGCTTAATATGAGCCCGATAGTCAGCAACTACACTTGGAGTAACGTAATATTTTATCCAAGCCTTATTATGGAATGGCATTGATAAAATAGGCTTAACCATATTATTTAGGGCATGGTTCTGTGTAAATGGACGTGAAAAGATAGTCTTTGAAGCATTTTCAGTATTACCGGTATATAGCGATACTCCATTACCTTCGATAACCTGTAACCAGCATTCATCACAAGCTTCTGCTAGCAAGGCGTTAGTTGGTTGTTTTGCTATATCAACAGTAATAGTGCCGCCAACAACCTTTTTACGGTATTGAATAATTGATTCACTATTATCGGTATTTGCCACAACGACAACTTCATTATTTAACGGTATTTTATTTGTTGGTGAGCCATAAAGTTGATTGAGGTTAGTGTGATCACCACAAACCTTACCTGAGTTGGTTTCTAAGCTAATGCTACGGATATGTGATGAATAATAGCTTACACGCTCGAGTTCTGAAATATCCTCTTTATCACAGGTATAAGAAAGATGATATTGAAGGTTATCAAGTAAAATAGAAGTAGATTGGATGCTTTGTAAATAGTTTTCTGACCGTTGGTGTTCAAACGATTCGAGATTATATTTAAACAGCTGACGCCCAACGGTTTGTGAAGTAAGTGCTAACGTCACTAAACCTATAGCGATAAGTAAAATCACTAATGCAATACTATATAATGAAATTGAAGGACGTCTGATAGTCACGATGGAATAACTCTACTCTTATTTTTATTTGCCAATTGTCGTATTTAAGATAGCAAAAACAAATCAGAGATGCTTCTGAAGAGTTATGAAAACAATAAAAAATTAAATCAGGCTTGATTTATTATTTTTTATATAGTTACAGGTCATTGTTTTATAACAAAGTGAATATGAAATAGGTTATATATTCGCAGGAGGAATGTGTTGGTTTTTGTTTATTAAGAGGATTGACTCCGGTAGGTTTTTATTTACTATTTTTATGTATATTTCAGGAAAGCATCCTTTCAATATTCCGATTACGATCATCATAATGTCTTTAGTTAGTCGTTAAAAGTATAAGAGATAGTTCTATTTGTATCGTCATTGAAGCGTCAATAAATTGTCAGTTTCAGGTTAATAAAAAAGGACGTTATATAAATAACGTCCTTTATCGTTAACTGGCTCTATATCTGAGGATATTATAGCTGATCAGTTAGCTTTACAGCGTCACCAATATAGTTAGCTGGTGTCAACATTTTAAGGCGTGTTTTTTCATGTTCTGGTAATTCTAGGCCATCAATGAATGTACGCATACCTTCGCCATCAACACGCTTACCACGAGTTAGCTCTTTTAGCTTCTCATAAGGTTTTTCAATGCCGTAACGGCGCATTACTGTTTGTACTGGCTCTGCAAGTACTTCCCAGTTGCGGTCTAATTCAGCTTCTAGTGCTGCTTGGTTTAGTTCAAGCTTGCTGATGCCTTTTAGGGTTGATGTGTAAGCAATAATTGCATAACCACAACCAACACCTAAGTTACGTAGTACGGTTGAATCTGTTAGGTCACGCTGCCAGCGAGAAACAGGCAGTTTCTGTGCTAGGTGATTGAAGATTGCATTAGCAAGGCCTAGGTTGCCTTCTGAATTTTCAAAGTCGATTGGGTTAACTTTGTGTGGCATCGTTGAAGAGCCAATTTCGCCAGCAATTGTTTTTTGCTTAAAGTGACCTAAAGCAATGTAACCCCAAATATCACGATCAAAATCAAGCAAAATAGTATTGAAACGCGCAAAGGCATCAAACAATTCTGCAATATAATCATGTGGTTCAATTTGGGTTGTGTAAGGGTTAAATGTAATCCCTAATGATGTCACAAATTCTTCACTGTATTGGTGCCAATCAATATCAGGGTAAGCTGATAGGTGAGCGTTGTAGTTACCTACAGCACCATTGATCTTACCAAGAATTTCAACGTTTTCGATTTGCTTGTATTGACGTTCCATACGGTACGCTACGTTTGCCATTTCTTTACCCATTGTTGATGGAGAAGCTGGCTGACCGTGAGTACGGGTTAGCATTGGCATATCACGGTATTCGTTTGCTAGTGCTTTAATGGCATCAATAACATTACGCACTTCAGGCAGCATTACGTTTTTACGTGCTTCTGTTAGCATTAATGCATGTGATAGGTTATTAATATCTTCTGATGTACATGCAAAGTGAATAAATTCATTTACTGCATGTAATTCAGGTATCTCTGCCACTTTTTCTTTCAGGAAGTATTCAACTGCCTTTACATCGTGGTTAGTTGTGCGTTCGATTGTTTTAATACGAAGTGCATCTTGCTCGCTAAACTCAGTAGCAATACGATCTAGAAAAGCATTCGCTTCTGCGCTGAATGCAGGAACTTCCACGATAGCATCAGTAGCGGCTAATTTTTGTAACCAACGGATTTCAACGATAGTACGGTATTTTAGTAAACCGAACTCACTAAAAATACTGCGTAGTACGCTTGTTTTGCTTCCGTAGCGGCCATCTACTGGGGAAACAGCTGTCAGTGCTGACAGTTCCATGTTGATCTCTCCTGGTTTATGAGGGTTAAAACAAAATTGATATTCAGCCTGATTTTTCAGGCTGAATTGGAGTTAGCAATGCGTTAATTTAGTTTCGAGCGAGCAGAATTTTTGCTTGTTCTAGCATTTGCTTACGACCAAATAATAAATGGCGACGTTTACCGCCGACTTGGCTCCAAAGTACGGCACTGCGAACAGCTGCAAGTAATAATGCCCGCACTCGATGCTGAACATGGGGCAGTTGTAATTGCGCTGGCGTACCTGATACTTGAATCCGTGGTCCTAATGGACTGATAATATCCAAGTAAATACTGGCAATATTACTCAACATTTGTTCATCAAGTATTTCAAAGTGAGTTGTTTGACGCTTCAATGTGTCAACTCGATCACTAAGTTGTGCCATGCTATCGCGACGCGCTGATAATTTACGTTCAAGTGCCATTACGCCAACAAGATAGCGAGTGATTTCACTGCCTGATGATGAACCATCAATATCGCGCACCATCGATTCTAAACCGACACGTAAATCAGCTTCGCTGCCGTAGACGCCTACAGTATTGCTTGGATCTGTTGCCATAATGCTATTAAGCATTGTGGTTAATGCTGCTGAGTCGCAATTGCCATTACGGGCAACGTCTTGAACTAATTTGACTGCTTGGCACATGCCTGCAAACGCAATCGTTCGATCATAAATAGAGTAAGCCACGCGCAAAAACTCCTTTAAATTCGCTCTTCAATAATGCCGCCACCAAGACAGATTTCACCGTTATAGAACACAGCTGATTGTCCTGGCGTTACTGCAATTTGAGGCTCATCAAAAATTACTTTAATAGTTTCATCATCCATTGGGATGATAGTACAAGGAAGATCTTGCTGACGGTAACGTGTTTTTACCGTGCACGCCATTGTTTCACGGATCGGTTGACGATCAACCCAATGTAGTTGAGAGGCAATCAGACCGTTTGATTTTAGACGTGGATGATCTTTACCTTGGCCAACAATAAGCACATTGCGTTCTAAATCTTTATCAACGACATACCATGCGTCTTCAAGACCATTACCGCCTTTTTGGCCTCCAATGTGTAAGCCTTTACGTTGACCTAGTGTGTGATACATCAAGCCTTGGTGTTCGCCGATAACGAGACCGGTATCAGCAACTTCAATTTTACCTGGTTGAGCGGGTAGGTATTTACCTAAAAACTCAGTAAATTTACGTTCACCGATGAAACAAATACCCGTTGAATCTTTTTTCTTTGCCGTGATCAAACCTTGCTCTTCAGCAATACGACGAACTTCTGGTTTTTCTAGTTCACCAACAGGGAATAAACTACGTGCAATCTGCTCGTGGCCTAAGGTGTACAAGAAGTAGCTTTGATCTTTGTTGTTATCGACACCGCGCAGCATTTGAGGTTTTTCACCTTCAATTGTCGGGAAACTGCGACGAGTATAGTGACCCATTGCAATATAGTCGGCTGCAAGTACTTCGTCGGCAAATTCAAGGAAGGCTTTAAATTTGATTTCTTTGTTGCACAAAATATCTGGGTTTGGCGTACGACCCGCTTTATATTCAGCAAGGAAGTATTCAAACACGTTATCCCAGTATTCAGCTGCAAAATTGATGGTATGCAGTGTAATACCAAGTTTGTCACATACCGCTTGTGCATCAGCGAGATCTTCTGCAGCAGAGCAGTATTCGTCGTTATCGTCTTCTTCCCAGTTTTTCATAAATAAGCCTTCAACTTGATAACCTTGTTGAAGGAGCAGGTAAGCGGATACCGATGAATCTACACCGCCGGACATGCCGACAATGACTTTCTTTTGGCTGTTATCAGACATATTTCTCTACTGTCGCTAATTTAGTGTTAAGAGCGTAATTCTAACAGAAACCCAGCGCCTGAAACAGATCGGGAGCAGAATCACACTCCAATAAATAGTCATTAACGGTAGCGATGGTGTAAATAAATACAAGAGTTATTAAAAAAAGTATTTAAAAACTGAAATATAGATAAAAAATAGCAATGTTTTTTATAATTATCGTCTAGATTAAATCAAATAGCAAACGTTTGCTATTTGTCGCAATGATAGAGGATGTAGCTAAAAATGTGTAGTTTTTTGTTGGGGAAAATAGTTTTACTGTACTGAAGGTAATAATGCGCTCTGATGTTAACCATAGAGCGCTGATAGGATGCTGGCTAAATTAAGCTTGAATTGGCGCTGGAAGGGTAATTTCTTTCCACTCGCCTGGCGCTAAATCTGCAACAGTCCATTGCGCCATTTGATAGCGAATCAAACGTAATGTCGGAAAACCAATATGGGCGGTCATACGACGAACTTGACGATTTCGACCTTCACGTAAGGTAATCGCTAACCATGTTGTTGGAATATTTTTACGCTCTCGAATGGGTGGGGTGCGATCCCATATTTGTGGTGATTCGATGACTTCGACTCCAGCAGGTAATGTTGGGCCATCTTTTAACGTCACTCCATCACGTAGTTGCTGTAAATCTTCTGCTGTCGGGATTCCTTCAACTTGCACCCAATAGACTTTGGCTTGCTTTGATTGAGGCTGTGTCAGTCGAGCTTGCAAAATACCGTCATTGGTTAGTACCAGTAATCCTTCACTGTCTTTATCTAATCGTCCAGCAGGATAGACATCTTTCACTGGAATAAAATCAGCTAAAGTACTGTCGCCTGGTTCACCTGAAAATTGGGTTAAGGTGTTATAAGGTTTGTTAAATAAAATAACTTTTTGTGGGCCACGGGGACGCTTTGGTTTATTTATTTTTCTTGACGCTCTACGCTCATTATTGGCACGAAGAGGTTGACGATTTGTGGTGTTTGGATTCATAAATACGTGCTGTTGTAAGAGTTGATGATTTAGACAGACATATTATACGTGAAAAATTACATAATTGACGTATTGATAAAATTTAAAGTATGATTTGCTCGCCTCTTACAAAATGATAACAAATGGATGCCAGGAGATTTAAAATGGATAGTAAAGTAATTGTACCAACAGCGGGTCAGAAAATCACAGTAGACGCTGAAGGTAAATTGATTGTTCCTAATACCCCGATTATTCCGTACATCGAAGGTGACGGTATCGGTATCGATGTAAGTCCAGCAATGATTAAAGTTGTGGATGCTGCTGTTAAGAAAGCGTATGCCGGCGATCGTAAAATTGAGTGGATGGAAATCTACACCGGTGAGAAATCAACCCAAGTCTACGGCGATGACGCATGGCTTCCACAAGAAACTCTTGATTTTATTCGTGAATATAAAGTTGCAATTAAAGGCCCGTTAACTACCCCAGTTGGTGGCGGCATTCGTTCTCTTAACGTAGCATTGCGTCAAGAGCTTGATCTTTATATCTGTGTTCGTCCTGTACGTTATTTTGATGGCGTACCAAGCCCAGTTAAACGTCCTGAGTTAACTGACATGGTCATTTACCGTGAAAACTCAGAAGATATTTATGCTGGCGTTGAATTCCAAGCGGGTACTGCAGAAGCTGATAAAGTGATTCAGTTCCTACAACAAGAAATGGGCGCGACTAAAATTCGCTTCCCACAACAATGTGGTATTGGTATTAAACCAGTATCAGAAGCGGGAACTAAACGTCTAGTACGTGCTGCAATTCAGTACACCATTGATAATGACCGTGATTCGTTAACCTTAGTGCATAAAGGTAACATCATGAAATTTACTGAAGGTGCGTTTAAAGATTGGGGTTACGATGTTGCGCTACAAGAATTCGGTGCTGAATTACTTGATGGCGGCCCTTGGATGACATTAAAGAATCCAAAAACGGGCAAAGAGATTGTGATTAAAGATTGTATTGCAGATGCCTTCTTACAGCAGATTCTACTACGTCCAGAAGAATATGATGTGATTGCAACCATGAACCTTAATGGTGATTACATTTCAGATGCATTAGCAGCACAAGTTGGCGGTATTGGTATTGCACCTGGTGCGAATATTGGTGACGGTGTGGCATTGTTTGAAGCAACTCACGGTACGGCACCTAAATACGCAGGCCAAGATAAAGTAAACCCTGGCTCATTAATCCTTTCTGCTGAAATGATGTTACGCCATATGGGCTGGACAGAAGCGGCCGATTTAATTATTAGCTCAATGGAAGCTGCTATTAGTAATAAAACAGTAACGTATGATTTTGAGCGTCAAATGGACGGTGCTAACTTGCGAAAATGTTCTGAATTTGCTGATGATATGATTGAGCAAATGTAACTATTAGATAAATATAATAAATATCTTAAGGCTCAGCATTCGCTGGGCCTTTTTTATTGTTGAGTATAAGAGGGTAATAAAAATTAAACTATATTCGACAAAGGGAGCATAAATGTAGGTAAAGTAATCAACTGCATCATACTCTCGTGCGCTAACTCTCAAACATAGAAGAAGAAAACTATCTAGATATAGGCAGTGAATTAAATTTGGCATAGGATAGTTTAATAAAACAAATGTGTATTTTTTGTTAATTATTATACGTTTTGTTGTCGCATTTTAAAGAATGATTAACTGTGTTTTTTTTATGCGTATTTTATTCATCTTTAGCTGAAGGGAAAGAAGTTTTTTTTGTTGCGGATGAGTATCACTAGATAAAATTTAGACGCGGGCAACTAATAACCTCAGATGACTGTCGAAGTCGGTAGGTAATTGGTATATTGTATCAGTTATTAAAAATTTGGTTTCGATTTCTCAAATAAAAGGTGAGATAATCTCACCTTTTAATGTGCTATTAATATTGGATCCACTTATTTGGCTTCATCGCCCTCTGCGGGAACAATAGCACTTGCATGGTAACCTTTAGGGCCAGTTTGAACCTCGTAGTTCACTTGTTGACCTGCTTTAAGTGTTCGGTAACCATCCATCTGAATCGTTGAATAGTGAGCGAAAATATCGTCCTCACCTTCTTCGGGGCAGATGAAGCCAAATCCTTTGGCGTTATTGAACCATTTTACTGTACCTGTTGCCATGCTTATACATCCTTTTTGCATTCAAGTTCCATTTGACATTAGCTGCTCATTCAGTAATGTTGATTGCATACTAATGCGATTTTGATGCAGATTATATCTACTACAATTTACAATGTAGTAAAATAAACTAGTCAGTCAAGTATTGTTTGTAACATTTTGATAAAATCTTTTATTAACTTGGCTATAGCCAGCTCACGAATGAATGAACTAAGATAAAACTATGAGTAAGTTATACGAATGGATGAATCCTGAATCTGATGTACTGGATAAGGAAGAAATCCAAGTTAAGCCGCCATCGATGTATAAAGTAATTTTAAACAATGATGATTACACACCGATGGATTTTGTGATTGATGTGTTACAAACTTTTTTTTCCATGGATCTGGAGAAAGCTTCTCAGTTGATGCTTGCGGTACATTATGAAGGTAAAGCTATTTGTGGCACTTTCACCGCAGAAGTAGCAGAAACGAAAGTTGCGCAAGTAATGATGTACGCACGGGAAAATGAACACCCGTTGTTATGTACGATGGAAAAAGCATAATCTTTTTCCGGCACGCCATATTGAGTGGTTTTTAGGGGAGGTGCCTTATGCTAAATAAAGAACTTGAAGCGAGCCTGAACGGTGCATTTGCACGCGCAAGAGAAAAGCGTCATGAGTTTATGACGGTAGAACATTTATTGATGGCTCTGTTAGATAATGTAGCCACGCAAGAAGCATTATTAGCGTGTCGCGCTGATCTTGATGTATTGCGTAAAGAGCTAGATTCTTTTATTGAACAGACAACACCCTTAATTCCAGTGGATGATGAGAGCCGTGAAACTCAACCAACATTGAGTTTTCAACGAGTGCTGCAACGTGCTGTGTTCCATGTGCAGTCTTCTGGCCGTAGCGAAGTAACTGGTGCTAATGTATTGGTTGCTATTTTTAGCGAGCAAGAGTCGCATGCTGCATATCTACTGAAGAAAAGTGATATTAGCCGTCTTGATGTGGTGAATTTTATTTCTCATGGCACTGTTAAAGGCAGTGATAATGATGACGTTAACCCATCTGAGATTGGTAATACAGAAGAACAACGTACTGAACAAGGTTCTGAAGATAAACTTGAGAACTTTGCAACTAACCTTAATCAATTAGCGAAATCAGGTGGTATTGATCCCCTGATTGGTCGAGATAAAGAACTTGAGCGTACAGTACAAGTTCTTTGTCGTCGTCGTAAAAATAACCCGTTATTAGTGGGTGAAGCTGGTGTCGGTAAAACGGCTATTGCAGAGGGGCTTGCGTGGCGTATTGTTGAAGGTCAAGTGCCTGAAATTATTCAAGACTGCGTAATTTATTCTCTGGATATTGGTTCATTGCTAGCGGGTACTAAGTACCGTGGTGATTTTGAGAAGCGTTTTAAAGGTATTTTAAAGCAGCTTGAAAAAGAAGAACATGCGATTTTGTTCATCGATGAAATCCATACCATCATTGGTGCTGGTGCTGCATCTGGTGGGCAAGTTGATGCTGCCAACTTACTTAAGCCATTATTGAGTAGTGGTAAGTTGCGTTGCATGGGCTCAACAACCTATCAAGAATACAGTAATATTTTTGAGAAGGAGCGCGCACTATCACGCCGATTCCAAAAAATTGATGTTGTTGAACCATCGTTAGACGACACCACCAAAATTTTGATGGGGTTAAAATCAAAATACGAAGCTCACCACGAAGTACGTTTTACTAATAAAGCTATTCGCGCAGCAGTTGAATTATCTGCAAAATACATTAATGAACGTCATTTACCTGATAAAGCGATTGATGTTATTGATGAAGCTGGCGCACGTTGTCGTTTAGCACCTGCAAGTCGTCGTAAAAAAACGGTAAATGTTGGTGATATTGAAGCTATGATCGCTAAAATGGCACGTATTCCGGAGAAATCAATATCAAGTAGTGATCGTGACGTATTACAAAGTCTTGATAGTAGATTAAAGATGTTAGTCTTTGGTCAAGATAGCGCGATTGATGTATTAACTGAAGCAATCAAGTTAAGCCGTGCAGGGTTAAGTGCTGATAATAAACCGGTAGGTTCGTTCTTATTTGCAGGACCTACAGGCGTGGGTAAAACGGAAGTTACGGTGCAGTTAGCCCGTACGATGGGTATTGAGTTACTACGTTTTGATATGTCTGAATATATGGAGCGTCATACCGTCAGTCGTTTGATTGGTGCACCTCCTGGTTATGTAGGTTATGACCAAGGCGGATTATTGACAGATGCAGTTATTAAAAACCCTCATTCAGTTGTATTGCTTGATGAAATCGAAAAAGCACACCCTGATGTGTTTAACTTGCTACTACAAGTAATGGATAACGGTACGCTAACTGATAACAATGGTCGTAAAGCTGATTTCCGAAATGTTATTTTTGTAATGACAACCAATGCCGGGGTAACGGAAACAGTACGTAAATCAATTGGTCTTATTCAACAAGATCATAGCCATGATGCGATGGCAGAGATCAAACGAGTATTTACGCCAGAATTCCGTAACCGTCTTGATAATATCATTTGGTTTAATCATCTTGAGAAAGACATTATTGGCCAAGTGGTTGATAAGTTTATTGTAGAACTACAAGCACAACTAGATGCACGTGGTGTCTCTATGGAAGTGTCTGAGCGGGCACGTGAGTGGATGTCAGACAAAGGCTATGATAAGTCGATGGGCGCACGTCCAATGGCTCGTGTGATTCAAGAGAACCTTAAAAAGCCACTTGCGAATGAATTGTTGTTCGGTTCTTTAGTTAATGGCGGTTCAGTACGCGTTGATTATATTAATGGCGAGTTAGATTTCCAATTCAGCAGTGAGATGGAAGCCGCCCATTAAGGCTAATGTGTTAGCTTTATCGCAATAAACAAAAACGCCGTAGATAGTAACAACTATCTGCGGCGTTTTTATGTGGTGACTACTTGTTATTATCTTCGCTAAAATAAAACCCAGCAAAGAGGCTGGGTTTTATTTGCAGCACTAATCTTTTAGAGAAAGATTAACGTGCGCGGAAGACGATGCGACCTTTAGTTAGATCGTAAGGAGTCAGTTCCACTGTTACTTTGTCGCCAGTAAGGATACGGATGTAGTTTTTACGCATCTTACCAGAGATGTGAGCAGTAACAACGTGACCGTTTTCCAGCTCAACACGGAACATAGTATTTGGTAGTGTATCTAGTACAGTACCAGCCATTTCAATTACGTCTTCTTTTGCCATTGAATCCTCTTAGGCTACCAGCCATTCATCTTGATCGGGCTGGATAATGCCTTGAAACTATCTGAGTGTAAAGTTTAGGACGTAATTTTACCCTCGCTAGTCGTTTTTGTCAGCTATTGTTCGCGATTAATCCATTTTTTCTCAGTAAATTAACAAAAGCTAATGCAAAGCGTTCTTGTGTTGCGTTGAATTTAACCGTTTTGGGTGTTTTTTACTGTTTCACTGATCCACTCACCGTTAATTAATTTCTGATGTGGTGTAAAGCGAACTTTGTAATTCATCTCACGGCATTGATCTATTTGATAGCCAGGATAGAGCCATTGACGTTGTGTCTGACGGCAAACTTCAATTTGTAATAGGACGCATAATGTTCCTAATGATAACTTATGTTCTGGTTCAAAAAAGCTATAAACAGCGCTGAGTGAGTCTGGGAAAACATCAGTAATCGCAACCGCAATCAATTGATTATCTTGATATAAATGTAAGAATGCGGTGTTCATCCATGGTGCGCTAATAAAATCAAAGAACTGTTGTTTATTCGCGGGAAACATTGAGCCACTAGCATGACGGACATTAATATAACGCTCATACAAATCAAACCAATCTGGGTCTAATTGTTGTTTAAATTGCCACTGCAGTTTTTTGAGTTGGTTTTGTTGGCGTTTTTGACTTTTAGAAGGGGTGAATTGGCTGCAATCAATCCGTAATGGAGTACAGGCATTGCAATGTTTACACATCGGCTTATAGATCACGCTACCACTTCGGCGATACCCTGAACTAATTAATAAATCATAACCATTTGGATTTAACCATGGTTGGTCCATCACTATACCAAGTTGATCACGTTGGTGTGGTAAATAATTACAGTCACTTTCAGGTGTAAGACCCAGTTGTAAGGTTAATTCTTTCATCATCAATTCGTTTATAGCACTAAAGTTTGAGGGTGATAGCACGCCGCAGCTAATGCAGTATCTCGCTGTTGATGTAGTTGTGTTAAAAAGGTCTGCCGTCCTAATTCACTAGCACCTAAAGAAGCTAGATGCGGGTTCATCATTTGGCAATCAATTAACTGGCCACCATGTCGATTGAAATGATGACAGAAATACCATAAGGCAATTTTCGAGGCGTTATCTGCCAGAGAAAACATTGATTCACCACAAAAAATACTGCCGACGGCGACACCATAGAATCCACCGACTAATTGTTGATCTTGCCATACCTCGACTGAGTGACAATCTCCCTCATCATGTAATTTTTGATAAGCGTTAATCATTGCTTCAGTGATCCATGTTTGCTCTGGGCCTCGAGATTCAGCACATTGGCGGATCACTGCATGGCATGCATAATTGAGCGTAACAGAATAGGACGATTTACGCATAAATTTACGTAAACTTTTACTTGGTGAAAATTGTTGTGGAATAAAGACACCACGTGGATTTGGGCTCCACCATAAAATAGGTTCACCTTGTGAGTACCATGGAAAAATACCATGCCGATATGCTTGGCGCAGGCGTTGTGGGCTGAGATCACCACCAAAAGCCAGTAGACCATTTGGATCAATTTGGGCGCTATTAGGATTAGGAAATTGTAATGATGATGGATCAATTTCAGCTATATAAATCGTCATTTTCTATCAATACACACGGGTCAAAAGGCTATTGGTGCCAATATAACATTTAACAACCGACAAAAAAAACGCCAATAATCACAACTGATTATTGGCGTTATACTTGTGTTAGTGAATTAATCTGTCGTTAAATGCGACGACATAATTCAGCGTATCGACCATTTTGTGCTAACAATTGTTGGTGCTGGCCACGTTCAATGATCTCACCTTCATCCATTAAGCAAATTTGATCCATACTATCGAGACCAACAAGACGGTGAGTAATAAATAACACCGTTTTATTTTTGGCAAACTTAAGTAATAAGTTCAGTATTTGCTGTTCAGTTCGACGATCAAGCCCTTCAGTTGGTTCATCTAATAATAGAATCGGTGCGTCATGAAGTAGGGCACGAGCGATACCAATACGGCGACGCTCACCACCAGAAATATGACGACCACCATCACCAAGCCAAGTATCTAAGCCTTTATCATCAAGTAAGCTCTTAAGACCCACTTTATCCAGTGCTGCGACTAATTGTTCATCGCTAGCATCAGCTTTAGCCAAAATTAAATTCTCACGTAATGAGCCATTAAAGACATCAACCCGTTGGCTTACAACGGTAATGGCCTTACGCAGTGCGGGTTCACTCCAACGAGTAAGATCAACCCCGTCAAGTAGGATTTGGCCTTGTTGAGGATCCCAGCTACGTGTTAGTAATTGCAGTAACGTTGATTTACCACAGCCAGTACGGCCAAGTAGCGCTAGCTTTTCACCGCGTTTAATCTCAAGCGATAAGTGCTTAACAACCGGTTGATCACTGCCATAATAGGTGTAGCTAATATCATTAAGGCTAATATCACCGTTAGCAACCGCGGTATGACCGTTAGGATCGAATACCGTGTCAGGGGTTGCGTCAATAATTTCATTAAGACGTTTTGCTGACGATAATGTTTGACCTAAGTATTGGAAAGCACCGGCTACTGGCATCATCATTTCAAAACTAGCCATTGTGGTAAATGCGACCATTGCCACGAAAGGATCGGGTGCGTTACCCGCAATACCGTTGGCTGCAATCCACATAATCAGTACTAATGTCCAGCCTGTTGCTGCCATTAATAGACCATTAGCAATACCGGTTAAGCTCGCCATTTTCCGCTGCGCATCAAGCAGTTTATCTTGCTCTGCTTCAGCTTGTTGACGGTAACGTTGTTCGGCATTAAACAGTAATAATTCAGCGTGTCCCTGAATCCAGTCTAACAGCGTGATACGGTAGTTGGCTTTAGCGTGCGTAAGTGTTTCACCATTGCGCTTACCTAAACGGTAAAACACAATCGGCAAGATAATCATTAACGCCAGTAAAATGCCACCAAGGGTAAAACCAATCGTGGGATCAAACCAAGCCAGAAAACCGGTGACAATGGTAATGCCTAAGATACCGATCACCAGCGGGCTGACTAAACGTAAATAAATATGATCCATCGCATCAACATCAGCGACTAAGCGATTGAGTAAATCGGCATCACGTAAATTAGCATGGCGGCCAGGAATTAACGGTGTTAGCTTACGGAAAAAGAATAATCGTAAATCAGCCAGTAGCTTAAAGGTGGCATTGTGGCTAACCACCCGCTCACCCCAACGCCCAGCTGTTCGTGACATTGAAAAGCCACGTACACCTGCGCCAGGTAACATGTAATTAAAGGTTTGACGAGTAATAACACTGAGGCCTGCAACCGCAGAAGCGGCAATAAACCAACCGGATAAGGTCAGTAGGCTAATCGCAGACAATAGTGTTAATAAACCTAAAATCATGCCTAAGGTTAAACCGAACCAGTGCTTACGGTAGAGTTTAAGGTAAGGGATTAAATCACGCATCGAGATCCCTCTTATCAGTATGAGTGAGCATATCAGCGAGTAAACCTTGATGACTAATAGTCTCAAAGTTACCGTTCTGGACTAATTTACCGTTATCCATAACCAAAATACGATGCATCGCATGCAGTTGATCAAGGCGGTGGCTAACCATTAATGTGGTACGGTTAGTGACAGCTTGAGCTAAACTTTCAAGTACTAAGCGTTCACTGTTAGCATCAAGGCTAGCGGTAGGTTCATCGAGCAGCCAAAAAGCCCCGTTTTGTAGCATTGCACGAGCAACAGCAATACGTTGTGCTTGGCCAACGGATAAACCACCAGAGCGATCACCGACATGATGCTCATAGCCTTTCTCAAGACGTTGAATAAATTCATCTGCATAAGCTTGGCGAGCGACTTGATCGACATCATTATTACTGGCACTTGGGTTTCCGAGCGTAATGTTATCGCGCACCGTACCATGGACTAATAACGGATTTTGACCGACCCAACTGATTGCTTGTCGCCATTGATCATGTTTAAGTTCATTGAGTTCAACATCGTTAATTTTAATACTACCGCGGTAGGGTAAAAATCCGAGTAGGGCATTGAGTAAACTGGTTTTACCTGCACCACTAGGACCGATTAACGCCACATGTTCATTGGTGTTAATGGTAAAGCTTAATGGTCCAGCTAACACTTGCCCTTCAGGACTAAGGACTTCGAGATCAGTAACGGTAATGTGAATCGCATTAGGGGTAGGTAACGGCTTTTCGCCACTACTCATCTCATCTGCTTCAATGTTTAAGAACTCAACAATCGACTCAGCGGCACCAATGGCTTGGGCTTTTGCATGGTAGAAAGTACCAAGATCTCGCAATGGTTGATAAAACTCAGGTGCAAGTACTAATACAAATAAACCTGTAAATAGCGAAACAGGTACACCGTAGTTACCAAAGTTGAGTTCGCCAATGAATGCGAAACCAAAATAGACCGCAACAATCGCAACCGAAATTGCGGAGAAGAATTCTAATACTGCCGATGATAAAAAGGCTAAGCGTAGTACTTCCATGGTGCGCTTACGTAAAACATGTGAAGCGGCATCGAGGTTTTCAGCTTCAGCATCAACACGATTGAATAAGCGTAGGGTTGATAAACCTTGCAAACGGTCATAAAAGTGACCAGATAAACGTTGTAAGGCCTTAAAGTTACGACGGTTAGCATCAGCAGCACCTAAACCAACTAACGCCATAAAAAAGGGAACTAAAGGGGCAGTGATCAGGAATATTAGGCCTGCGGCCCAGTTAAGTGGGAATACCACCACTAAAATAACCACCGGAATTAACACCGCGAGTGACATTTGTGGTAAGTAACGAGCAAAGAAATCCTGCATTTCTTCCACTTGTTCAAGCACTAAACTTGCCCATACACCCGCTGGTTTGCCTTTAATATAGGCCGGACCAAGGTTTTGTAAGCGGTTGAGTATTAATTGGCGAATGTGGAGTCGAATTTGTTCACCGCAACGATAGCCGCAAACTTCTCGCCCCCAGCTACATAATGCACGTAAACCAATAATAACAATGAGGCCAACAAACTGATTTACGAGTTGGTATTTATCGGTGTGCTCGATGATCAGTTGGTGCAGAATATTGGCTAATAAAGCCGCTTGCCCGATAAGCAATAATCCAGAAATAAATCCTAAACCAATACTGAACATCATCCAGCGTTTGGCGAGTTTACTCTGAGATTTTAACCATTTGGTCAAATCGCGTTGTAATTCTTTATCCATATAAATAAGGTTTCATTACGGTATTTATGGTGAGTCGCTCTTACAGCTTTATGGTTGAGATTCACATTGCTGTAAGGAAAAAAAGCCACTGCCTAAACAGTAGCTTTATGTTATTTATTTTTGATCTGCTAATGCATCTAAATAACGTTCTGCATCGAGTGCTGCCATGCAACCTGTTCCTGCAGAAGTGATGGCTTGACGATAAGTATGATCCATAACATCACCAGCGGCAAAAACACCCTCAACACTGGTTTGAGTTGCATTGCCGTGAATGCCTGATTGGACTTTAATATAGCCATTTTCCATATCAAGTTGACCGTTGAATATTGCTGTATTTGGTTGGTGACCAATAGCAATAAATACGCCCATCACTTCAAGTTCTTCAGTAGCATCTGATTGAGTATCTTTAAGACGTAAACCCGTTACGCCCATTTCATCACCTAATACTTCATCAAGAGTACGATCAGTGTGCAAAATAATGTTGCCATTTGCCACTTTATCCATCAGGCGATTGATTAAAATCTTCTCTGAACGGAAACTGTCACGACGGTGAACAAGGTGTACTTCAGCTGCGATATTTGACAGATATAGCGCTTCTTCAACAGCGGTATTACCGCCACCAATAACCGCTACTTTTTGGTTTCGATAGAAGAAACCGTCACAAGTAGCACAAGCTGATACGCCACGGCCTTTAAACGCTTCTTCAGAGTCTAAGCCAATATATTTAGCAGACGCTCCAGTTGAGATAATCAGCGCATCACAAGTGTATTCGTGATTTTCACCTTTAAGACGGAATGGGCGTTGGCTGAAATCAGTTTCGCTAATGAAGTCCGTGATAATTTCAGTATCAAACTTTTCTGCATGCGCCTTCATGCGATCCATTAATGCAGGGCCTGTTAGCTCATCTGCATCGCCCGGCCAATTTTCAATTTCTGTGGTAGTGGTAAGTTGACCACCTTGCTGCATACCAGTGATCATTACTGGTGAGAGGTTTGCACGCGCAGCATAAACAGCCGCGGTGTAACCTGCAGGTCCAGAACCAAGGATGAGTAGTTCACAATGTTTTACGTTACTCATTTTTTCTCCAGGCTGAATATTATTATTATGGAAGACTGATTGTAGGTAAATTGCAGTCGTAAAGGAAGAGGATGTAAGACAATCAATAATTTGTTAGCGCTGTTGAATCTGACCAACAAAGGTTTAATAGCGCTTGAATGGCATTAAACGATAGATGTTACATTGATCACAAAAGTACCGTAGCAGTGGTTTTTTTTGAAGCGCTAAAAGTGAAAAGTCAGATCGTGTTTTTTTGATCTAGCACAAGCTTCATCAAGAAAAACACCTAATAAGTCTCATTTTAATTTTGCGGATAACGGGGGGATGGCGATGGGTTTAACCGGTTGATATACCAAAAATGCGAGTTTGTTAAATTGTGTTAATATATTTGTGTTGATGTGATTAATTTACTTTGATAATCCGCTTTGTTTTGGTACAAATAGTTAAATATTTGTTTTTGATTGACTGCTTTTAGGACAATCATCGGATATTTGAGTGTAATAATTGTCACTGTTCTGAAATAGAATCAAACAATTTTTGAGAATAAATAGCATTATCGTCTGATCTTTATCACTGATTGTTTGACTATTAGAGTATTTGATTCTAAAAATAGATAAGATGTAGTATATTTTTTTGCAAGGAAGTGAGAAGGTGGAATAAAAAATGGTAGATACCAAAAAGAAACCATCCAAGGAATTGGATCGCATTGACCGTAATATTTTGAATGAACTTCAAAAAGATGGTCGAATTTCAAACGTAGAGCTTTCAAAGCGCGTTGGTTTATCGCCAACACCGTGTCTAGAACGTGTACGTCGTTTAGAGCGCCAAGGCTATATTAGTGGTTATACAGCACTATTGAATCCACAGTTTCTTGATGCCTCATTATTAGTATTTGTTGAGATCACGTTGAACCGTGGCGCCCCTGATGTTTTTGAGCAGTTTAATAAGTCAGTACAAGAATTAGAAGACATTCAAGAGTGTCACTTAGTTTCTGGTGATTTTGATTACTTATTGAAAACACGCGTATCAGATATGTCAGCTTATCGTAAATTGCTTGGCGAAACTTTACTACGTCTTCCGGGTGTTAATGATACTCGGACCTATGTTGTTATGGAAGAAGTTAAGCAAAGCAATAACTTGGTTATCAAGACTCGATAAAGATTCACGTCTTAATCGATGTAGAATTGTAAAATATACACCCTGAATGACGTTATTGTTATTCAGGGTGTATTTGTTTATGTACTGTAAAATTGATAATTGCTGCTTAATCACTCAAATGAGTTCATGAATTGACATAATGATGAATTTATTTCATAACTGAACGTCTAAAATAAGTAATGACTAGCCGTTTGAGATAGTTAGCTTTTATTGCTTACCATTAAAAAAATTTTTGTTTTAAAGGGCGACGAACACAGACAATGTGGTCTTTTAGTATAGAATGATGGCATTAAGACATTTACTTTATATTTGTGAGTTTGCCAACGATATCGCTTGGTATTTGATGCTGCGTTGCTATTAGCAGCAAAGTATTAGCTTTGGTCGCTGAAAATATCAGCATTTTGGTAAAATATTCGAATTTGATAGAAACACCGGAGTTATTCTTGAGGAAGTTTAAAGGTAAAAAACTGCCCAAAATGCGTTTATCAGGTGGGCAACGCATTATTGAAGGTTTTTTGATCATCAGTATTTTAGTTGCCATTTATATGATGGTTGCGCTAGTCACATTTAATCCTGCCGATCCATCTTGGTCGCAGACCGCCTGGGAAGGTGTTGTTCAGAATAAAGCGGGCTCATTTGGCGCTTTGGTGGCAGATACTCTGTTCTTTATTTTTGGGTCACTGGCTTACATCATTCCGGTTATTTTAGTGTCATTAGGTTGGTTTATTTATCATCGCCGATCAAAGATACTGTCACTGGATTATATGGTTTACGGCACGCGTTGGTTGGGATTAATGTTATTAATTCTAAGTAGCTGCGGTTTGGCTGATCTTAACTTTGATGATATTTGGTATTTCTCTTCTGGTGGTGTGATTGGTGATGTTGTTGCTAATATAGCGTTACCACTGCTGAATGTATTAGGCGCAACGTTGCTACTCATGTTCTCATGGGCGATTGGTTTTACACTATTTACTGGTGTTTCATGGGCAACGATTGTCGATAAATTAGGTGAAAAAACCTTATCAAGTTTGACCTGGATATTAAATAAACTGCGTTCAGATAAACACGAAATCATGCGTCCATTTGCTACTGAGATCGTTGCTGAATCTGATATGCCTTATGCTGAACATCTTCATAATGATGATCAAGATGATTTGTTACTATCATCTTATAAAGATTCCTCACATTTAGAACGGTCGCATACACCCGCGTTTGAACGTAAAGATCCAGTTTATACAGCAGCAAATTCAACACCGATTATTCGTTCAGCTTCAACTGCAGCGACTATTGATCCATTAATGGATACCGCAACTTCATTACCAGTTGAACCTCAACCATATGTCGCACCGGTTGAACATGTTGCGCCGCAAGTAGAGCCTCAACCGTATGTAGCACCTGTTGAACATGTTACACCGCAAGTAGAGCCTCAACCATATGTAGCACCGATTGAACATGTTGCGCCGCAAGTAGATCCTCAACCGTATGTAGCACCTGTTGAACATGTTGCGCCACAAGTAGAGCCTCAACCGTATGTAGCACCTGTTGAACATGTTGCACCGCAAGTAGAGTCTCAACCGTATGTCGCACCTGTTGAACAAGTTACGCCGCAAGTAGAGTCTCAACCGTATGTATCACCGGTTGAACATGTTGCGCCACAAGTAGAGCCTCAACTGTATGTAGCACCAGTTGAACATGTTGCGCCACAAGTAGAGCCTCAACCGTATGTCGCACCAGTTGAACATGTTGCACCGCAAGTAGAGTCTCAATCGTACGTAGCACCTGTTGAACATGCTCAACCGCAACAAGAGTCGCACTCTTATTCTGCTGAACCTACAGCGGCTATGCAGGGCTTGTCTGTTTCAGCGCTTGAGCGTGAGCTTGAAAAAAATGAAGATTTTACTGTTGCTGTTGATCAACAAACACAGACGGTGATTGATGCTGCAGTAAGCCAACAGCCTGAGATGCCACAATCATATGCAGCAGCAGTTACGCCTGCCGCGGAAGTTGATAGCTCAGAAGATGGCTTAACTGATGATGAAATATTTTTAAAACGTATTCGTGATAAGCAAAAAGAACAAGCACACCTTGCAGGGTTAGATAATCCGTTCTTAATGCAGAAAGAGCCTGATCTTCCAGTGCCGACATCACCTATGCCAACATTAGATCTATTACAGCCAGCGCGTAAAACGGTTGAAAAGGCATCTGATGAAGAGTTACAAGCAACTGCCGCTTTGATTGAGTCAAAACTTGCAGATTATAAAATTAAAGTACAAGTTAAAGGCATTTATCCAGGGCCTGTTATCACCCGTTATGAATTAGATTTAGCACCTGGAGTGAAAGTAAGCCGTATTTCAGGGCTATCAAAAGACTTAGCACGTGCGTTATCAACGACATCTGTTCGTGTCGTGGAAGTGATTCCGGGTAAACCATATATTGGTTTAGAACTGCCGAATAAAAGCCGCGAAACAGTATATATGTCTGAAGTGGTTGCCAGTGAACAATTCCAAAATGTCGGTGGAGCGTTACCTATCGTGCTTGGTAATGATATCGCCGGTGATGCAGTGGTCGCTGATCTGAGTAAGATGCCGCATTTATTAGTCGCAGGTACTACTGGTTCAGGTAAATCTGTTGGTGTTAACGTGATGATTTTAAGTTTACTGTATAAGTGTAAACCTGAAGATTGTCGTTTTATTATGATCGATCCAAAGATGTTGGAATTATCGATTTATGAAGGTATTCCGCACCTATTAACAGAAGTTGTTACTGACATGAAAGACGCAGGTAATGCATTGCGTTGGTGTGTTGGAGAAATGGAACGTCGTTATAAAGTGTTAGCCGCTTGTGGTGTACGTAACCTTGCAGGTTATAACGCTAAACTTAAAGAAGCAGCAGATGCGGGTCATCCTATCCACGATCCATTGTGGAAACCAGGCGATACCATGGATGAATACCCACCATTATTGGAAAAAATGCCAAGTATTGTGGTTATTGTCGATGAATTTGCTGACTTGATGATGGTCGTTGGTAAAAAAGTGGAAGAACTGATTGCCCGTTTGGCTCAAAAAGCGCGTGCTGCAGGTATTCACTTAGTATTAGCAACTCAGCGTCCTTCGGTTGATGTTATCACTGGTTTAATTAAAGCTAATATTCCTACTCGTATGGCATTTACGGTATCTACCAAAACAGATTCACGGACTATTCTGGATCAAGGTGGTGCTGAAACGTTATTAGGTATGGGTGATATGTTGTACTTACCATCAGGTCAAAGTCATACTATTCGTGTGCATGGCGCATTTGCCTCAGATGATGACGTTCATAATGTGGTTAATGATTGGAAAGCGCGTGGTAGACCACAATATATAGACAGCATTCTTAATACCGATCAAGGTGCAGATAGCTTGCTACCTGGTGAAGCACCAGCAGGTGATGATGATTTAGACCAGTTATTTGATGAAGTTGCAGCCTTTGTGGCAGAAACGCGTCGTGCTTCTATTTCTGGCGTACAACGTCGCTTTAAGATTGGCTATAACCGTGCTGCGCGTATTGTGGATCAATTGCAAGCGCATGGCATTGTGAGTGCCCCAGGACACAATGCTAATCGTGAAGTATTAGCACCACCACCTGTACAAAATCATGATTAATAAATAGCAATAAATAACGACTCACTTGCTATGAAACGCTAAAGTGAAACTAAAAACTGCTGTGGTAGTGATTGTCACAGCAGTTTAATACCAAAGAGGTTAGCGAATATGATGAAGAAACTAGTGATGAGCATGTTGGTTGCCGCTCCAATGTTGGTAGCGTCAAGTGCATGGGCTGCAACGCCGCAACAAGCATTAAGCAGTCGTCTCGATAAAGTGAATGCATTTAGCGCTAACTTTACTCAAAAAGTCACCAGTCCAGATGGTGAAGTTTTAGTGAATGGTACTGGTGATTTATCGATTAAACGCCCTAACTTATTCCGCTGGAAAACAGCAACACCAGATGAAAGCCTATTGGTTTCAGATGGCAAAACTGTATGGTATTACAGTCCTTTTGTTGAACAAGTGACCGCAATGTGGCTGAAAGATGCGACTGAACAAACGCCATTTGTATTATTAACTCGCAATAGTGCTAGCGATTGGTCGAAGTATAATGTTGCTCAATTAGCCGATACGTTTACGCTAACACCAAAAGATAAAACGTCATCGATGGATAAGTTTGTTGTAACAGTATCTAAAGCGGGTGCTGTACGTAATTTCTCGGTGATTGAAACCGATGGTCAACGCAGTAAATACGTATTAAGTGATTTTAAACGTACTACACCAGCTGCGAGTTTATTTACCTTTACACCGCCTAAAGGTGTGGAGTTAGATGACCAACGTAACTAATTGTTATTCTATTTTATTTTCATGAAAAGGTGGCGAATAAGCCACCTTTTTCTGTCTTAGGGGAGTCATTATATTGAATAATTTCAGCCTAGATTTTTCCTCGGATTTTAGACCATTGGCGGCAAGAATGCGGCCACGTACGGTAGAGGAATACATTGGTCAACAACATATTCTTGGTGAAGGTAAGCCACTACGTCGAGCATTAAAAGCCGGTCAACTGCACTCGATGATTCTGTGGGGCCCTCCTGGTACCGGAAAAACAACCTTAGCCGAAGTCGCCGCTAATTATGCTAATGCTGAAGTTGAGCGTGTATCAGCAGTAACTTCAGGTATTAAAGATATTCGAGCGGCGATAGATAAAGCGCGTGATAATAAAATGGCTGGCAGAAGGACTATTTTATTTGTCGATGAGGTCCATCGATTTAATAAAAGTCAGCAAGATGCTTTTTTGCCGCATATTGAAGATGGTACGGTAACTTTTATTGGGGCAACCACTGAAAATCCGTCGTTTGAGCTTAATAACGCACTATTATCACGAGCACGAGTATATAAATTAAAATCACTTGAGGATGATGAAATTCTTGAAGTGATAGATCAAGCTCTAACAGATAAAGAACGCGGTATTAACGAAACCAACTTTGTATTTGTTGATGAAGTGAAACAGCAGTTAGCCGAGTTTGTGCGTGGTGATGCGCGGATGTCACTTAATTATCTCGAACAGCTGATTGATATGGCTGAAGAAGATGATCAAGGTATCAAACAAATCACAGTTGAATTATTAGCGGAAGTCACCGGTGAGAAGGTTGCTCGTTTTGATAACAAAGGTGATCTTTGGTACGACATGATCTCAGCAGTACATAAGTCTATTCGTGGTTCAAATCCAGATGGTGCTTTGTATTGGTTTGCACGTATGCTCCAAGCTGGGTGTGATCCACTTTATATTGCCCGCCGATTATTAGCGATAGCTTCAGAAGATATTGGTAATGCTGATCCACGAGCGATGCAAGTTGCGGTGTCAGCATGGGATTGTTATACCCGTGTGGGTGCGTATGAAGGTGAACGTGCTATTGCTCAAGCGATAGTCTATTTAGCGTGTGCTGCTAAAAGTAATGCTGTGTATGTGGCGTTTAATCTAGCTAAAGCCGATGCACGTGAATTTCCTGATTTTGAAGTTCCGCCGCACTTGCGTAATGCACCGACCAAACTAATGAAAGAGTTAGGTTATGGCGACGGTTATCGTTATGCTCATGATGAACCAGGTGCTTATGCTCCCGGTGAGGTGTATTTACCGCGTGAAATTCGTGATCGCGTTTATTATCAGCCATCAAAACGGGGCTTAGAGATAAAAATATCAGAAAAGTTGGATTATCTGGCTTCTTTAGATGCAAAAAGCCCGCTAAAGCGCTACCAATAATAAGGCTTTTTGGGTATCGTTAAGTGATTGGCAACAATTCGTTATTATTGCCTCCCAACTACAACTATTTTAATAAGAAATGCCTAAATAACGTGCATTTCAGACTATTAAGAGCACAGGATTAGCATGCTAGATTCTAAATTACTTCGAACTGAGCTGGATGAAACAGCTGCAAAACTCGCGCGTCGTGGTTTTAACCTTGATGTAGAAACTTTACGCAACTTAGAAGAGCAACGTAAATCTCTTCAAGTAAAAACAGAAGAGCTACAAGCACAGCGTAACTCGCGATCGAAGTCGATTGGTCAGGCAAAAGCGAAAGGTGATCACGCTGAAGCTGAACGTATTATGGCTGAAGTCGGCAACCTAGGTTCTGAGCTTGATGAAGCGAAAACTGCATTAGTTGAGCTTCAAGGTCAACTTGATACTATCACTCAAATGCTACCAAACATTGCTGATGAGTCAGTACCAACAGGTAAAGATGAGTCAGAAAACGTGGAAGTTTTACGTTGGGGTCAGCCAAAAGCTTACGACTTTGAAGTAAAAGATCACGTTGATCTTGGCGAAATGGCTGGTGGTCTAGATTTCGCAAGTGCGGTTAAAATTACTGGCGCACGTTTCATCGTAATGAAAGGTCAATTTGCACGTCTACACCGCGCAATTGCACAATTCATGCTAGATCTTCACACCGAAGAGCACGGTTACACTGAAATGTATGTACCGTACCTAGTAAACGCTGACAGCCTATTTGGCACTGGTCAATTACCGAAGTTTGGTGAAGATCTGTTCCACACTCAGCCGCTAACTGAAAAAGTGAACGATGAAGAGCCTCGTGTGCTTTCATTGATTCCAACAGCAGAAGTGCCTGTTACTAACATGATGCGTGATACCATCACTGATGAAGCAGATTTGCCAATCAAGATGACGGCTCACACACCATGTTTCCGTTCTGAAGCGGGTTCTTACGGTCGTGATACTCGTGGTCTTATTCGTATGCACCAGTTCGACAAAGTTGAGCTAGTTCAGATCACGCGCCCAGAAGATTCAATGGCAGCACTTGAAGAACTAACAGGTCACGCTGAGAAAGTACTACAACTTCTAGAGCTTCCATACCGTAAAGTGGTACTTTGTACTGGCGATATGGGCTTTGGTTCTTGCAAAACTTACGACTTAGAAGTGTGGGTTCCTGCTCAAGAAACTTACCGTGAAATTTCTTCATGTTCAAATATGTGGGATTTCCAAGCGCGTCGTATGCAAGCACGTTTCCGTCGTAAAGGTGAGAAGAAGCCTGAGCTACTACATACTCTAAACGGCTCTGGTCTTGCTGTTGGTCGTACTATGGTTGCTATTCTTGAAAATAACCAAGAAGCAGATGGCCGTATTATGATCCCTGAAGTACTACGTAAGTACATGCGTAACGAAACGCACATCGGTTAATCACTGATATTGCGATAAGCAGTTAGTTTAAAAACCCAGTCTATCGGCTGGGTTTTTTTATGGGTGGAAGGTAGAGAGCTTTAAAGAGGCGAGGGTTTAGCTAGCGAGTGTTGAGGTTCGAAATGGTAGATAATGAGTTGTGTTTATTATGTTCTGTGTAATGTTTGTTAAAAATATTCAATATTATTTAACAATGTGAAGCACTTTTGAGACAGTGGGTATTATCTCTATTATTCATTTATTTATATAATGATTGGGCGTTATATTTACTCTTGGTTTTATGGAGAATTTCATGGATAAGAAATGTCAATATTGTGCGCTGCCACAGAATGAATGTACTTGTGTTAATTGTGCTGTTTGTAATAAAACAGCAGCAGACTGCGCATGTGTAACTTGTGATAATTGTGGTGAAAAAGAAGTAGATTGTAGTTGTTAATCTGTCTTTTCTCGCTATCACACAAGGCCGCTTTATAGCGGTCTTGTTTTATCGTCAATACGCCAACCATTCCAGTTATTCCCTCCAGTGAATGCTAACCTTCAACCAGTCATTCCCTACAGTGAGGTTACGGACGCGAAAGGGAATCTACTTTCCGCACACTGTGGAATTTCTATTTTCACTGGTGTCTTTTAGGCTCAATCACGCGGTGAGTAGATCACGGATAGCTTCGTTCCTCAACTTCCGAGATGATGGATATTCGGCTAAGTAAATGCCCCAAGCCTAACGATCGCGATTCTCTATCATGAATGCCAAACCTCCAACCCCCGTCATTCCTTACAGTGAGGTTACGAACGCGATAGGGAATCTACTCGCTACGTGTTGTAGGGTTAATTTTATCTATTTTAGGGCTTATGACCGTTAAGCATCGCCAACTAGGTATTTTCATTGTTGTTAACATCAGCAACAAATTAAACACACCATGTTTTGATTAATTATTTTGAATAAAACTTATCAAAACAAGACCTAAGCGATACTTTTTATATAAATAGAGATCGTATAGTACGGATTAGATGCATACTGTTAAATACGGGCTATTTTACTAAAAGATGAGTATCAACTCTCATTAATTATGTTTTGTTATCATATATTAATAAAGGTGCATATTTTCTTTTCAAAGAAATGTGTTTATGGGAAACTCCCGTCGCTTTAATTTGGGCTTATATTTCCCCTCTCTATACATAAAAAATATAATTCTAAGCATGACTACCTAAATTTCTTAAAGGAAATCACAAAAAATAATCAATGATAGCTATATAGTTAATGAAAATAACAAGGTATTCATATGTTTGGTTTTTTTAATAAGAAAGAAGATCCTAATCGTAAAATTTTACGCGAACAATTTGAGGCTACCACTACAGCTTTGAGGGCTACTGATGACTTAGTTCAAATGGCTGTTGGTCATTCAATTAATATTGCTAATAGCATTTTTGTGAAAAGATATTCTAGTTTAAGTGAATTTCAACAGTTACCAAAAAATGAACGAGTTTTGTATATAAGAAAACTAACTGACATGGAGAATAAATTAGCTGAAAAGGGAGACCATCATACTCTTTTAGGTTTTAGTCTATTTAAGATGTGGGTAGGAGCTGCTGCTGAGATTGATACTGAACTAATGGATTTGTTTAGTAATCAGTTGGCATATTTTAGTAAGAAAGGCGATCTTCCAGTATAAGAGGTAGAATGTGAATTATATAATATATGCACTTGCGGGTATTTCTATACTTCTATCTTTAGGTGGTTTTCAAGCTTATCGAGATTCAAAACATATAGGATTGTTATTATCGTCTTTGGTATCTATAGGGTTTAGTCTTACCGCAATTGTTTTAGTCCAATGGTGGCCGTTAGCTGCTGGTTTTCTAGTTAATTGGATTTTGAGGCTAATGGGGCTTGATCCTAGTTGCCGATCATTAAAATAATCCGCATTAAACATAATGTTCGTTAAGGTCGCTTAGGCGACCTTTGTTTCATCTGGGCGTTACAGCGTATCGGATCACATAAAACCTGTGATGTTAAATACCACCCATCGGGGGCGGTATTTTTATATCAGCAGCACAACCATCAATCAGGAAGTAGCAGTTCCTCGTCCCTAATACCTCGTCCATTTATACTTTTTTCTAAACCAAAAAAAGGGCACATGATGTGCCCTTGAATTATGTTGTGTTCGCAAGTTTTTACTCGCTGTTATGATTTCTGTTGTTGAGGCAGAGGGTGGAAGCGAACGACTTCATCTTCTGTCGCTGCTAGTGGATCGTTGAAACGTTCAACATCCATTTCACCTTCTGATTTCGCAACAATACAGGTTACGACGCTATCACCCGTAATGTTAACTGCAGTACGTACCATATCAAGTAGACGGTCAACACCCATGATTAGTGCGATACCTTCAACGGGTAGACCAACTTGGTTAAGTACCATTGCTAGCATGATGAGACCAACGCCAGGAACACCCGCAGTACCGACTGATGCTAAGGTCGCAGTTAGAATAACCATGAGGTAATCAGTCATGGTTAGGTCAATATTAAACGCTTGGGCAATAAATACCGTAGCCACACCCTGCATAATTGCAGTGCCATCCATGTTAATGGTTGCGCCGAGTGGTACCGTAAATGAAGCAATTTTATTATTTACCCCTAAACGCTTCGTTGCTGTTTCCATCGTTACAGGAATAGTCGCATTTGACGATGCTGTTGAGAAAGCAAACATCACCGCGTCTTCCATTTTTTTCAGGAATGTAATTGGACTTAGGCCAGTAAATGCTTTTAGCATCACGCTGTAGGTTACTAGGGCATGGATTAATAGTGCTGCAACGAGTACTAAGAAGTAGTTAATGAGACTAAAGATCGCATCAATGCCTAAACCTGTAAACAATTTAGCCATCAAGAAGAACACACCGTATGGAGCAATGTTCATCAATAAAGCCACCAGTTTCATGATCACTTCATTTAAGTCTGCAAATACTCCAGCTAGACGTTCTCCTGGCTTACCAGCTGCACTGATTGCAATACCAAATAATACTGCAAACACAATAATCTGGAGTGTATTGCCACTTGCCATTGCACTGATTGGGTTCGTTGGGAACATGCCAACAATAACGCTACCTAGCGATGGCGCTTCTTTCGATGCAAAGGTTGTTGCTGCAGTTAAATCGGCACCGGTTCCTGGCTGGAAGATATTGGCCATTGTTAACGCAAGGGTAATTGCTAAGGCTGTGGTCGTTAGGTAAAAAGCTAAAGTTTTACCACCTAAACGGCCCAGTGTTGCTAAATCTTTTAGTGAACTAGTACCACAAACTAGTGATACAAAAACAAGAGGAACAACTAACATTTTTAAGCTGGCAATAAAGATTTTACCACCGACATCAAACAGGCCATTTACGATATAGTCATGAATAAAAGCAATATCAGCAAAAAGGGAACGGATCATAAATCCTGTCAGAATACCTAAAACCATACCAAGAATGACTCGGCCAGTTAGTGACATTTTTTTCTTTTCTGTGGTCATCAAAACTTATCCTTATGTTTATTCACTCTGTCCTTCAGTAATCAGAGTGCATTCGGAGAGTAGCAGTTATTCGTCTGTTAATGCGAAGTAATAATTATTGTTAATGGCTAAAGCTTGAGTTAACTCACAAATTTTATACTGATTTCATGTTTGGGATGTTTATTTTTAACTGTTAATTAACATTTTATGCGTTTTAAAATCATAAATAGTTTGTTAATTGTGATTTTTACGAGGTGTATTGTCGGAATTTTCGATAAATGATCGTTTGATGAATGAGTCAGGAATAAACATTGTTGGGCGGTATGAGAGAGCAAAGCCACGTACTCTTATTGTGATTGAAAATACGTGGCCTGCGGTTATGTATTAATTACCGCTGGATTTATTTAGCGACATTACCAGCAACATTCATAATATCCCATGTACGAGCAAATGGCGGAGCGTAGGCAAAATCCATCATGCCTAATTGCTCGGTAGTCGCGCCAAGACTGATCGCAACAGCTAACGCATCCACACGGTGTACTGCACCTTTATTACCAATTAATTGGCCACCCAGTAATTTTTTGTTATCTGCACGATAAATCAATTTAATATATAGTGGTGATTGGCCTTCACAGTAATTGGTGTGGCATTTATCACTGATATAAACGGTGCGATAATCGATATTCGCTTGCTGAGCTTCACGTTCAGATAGCCCTGTACGACCAGCTTCTAATCCTAAAATTTTGACACAACTTGTGCCTAATGTGCCGTCATAACTTAGATTTTTCCCTGCGATATTCTCACCAACTAAGCGACCCATTTTATTAGCACCCGTTGCGAGTGGAATATAAGCCGGTTGCTGTAATTGTGCATGCCAAATAGTGGCACAATCACCTGCTGCCCAGATGTTATCGATGGATGTTTTTCCTTGCTGATCAATGATAATTGCACCATTAGCTAACCGTTCAATGCCTGTTTCAGCAATAAAATGAGTATTTGGTTTTACGCCCGTGCAACAGATTACCATGTTAGTGGTATATATTTCTTTGTCGGTTTTGATGCTAGTAACATGTCCATCACCAATAATTTCACACACCGATTCTTGTAGGTGGATCTGTACACCAGCACGTTCAAGTTCGGGTTGAATATGTTGGCTAATTTCAGCATCAAATGCATCAGGAATTAAGCATTTAGCACGTTCAATCAGACGTACCGTTTTTCCTTGATGAATCATCGCTTCAGCGACTTCTAGGCCGATAAAGCCCGATCCAATAATTGTGACATGGTGACAGAGTGGATCGGCTAATGCCGTTTTAATATTCAACCCATCTTGCATACGACGTAATGAATAAACGCCTCGTTTGTCTAACCCTTTAATTGGCGGTAATACTTCTTTTGCGCCTGTTGCTATCATTAAACGATCATAATTAACCGTGTGTGTTTCACCTTGATGCTCAACCGTGAGTTGCTGTTGCTCAGTATTAAGTTGTATTACGCGATGGTGAGTGAGAACGGTAATACCTTTCTCGGCAAATTGCGCCGGCGTAAATTCCGCCATAAAGTTATGATCAGAAAATTCATCACCAATGTAATAAGGTAGGCCACAGGCACCAAAAGAGATCACTTCGGAAGCTTCATAAACAACAATTTCAGCGGTGGGATCAATGCGTTTAGCTTTTGCTGCAGCGCTCATACCTGCGGCTTCACCGCCAATAATGATAATTTTCATACTTTTGTCTATATCCTTGAAAAGTAATAGGGAGGTAATCATAGGCCTCCCTTAATTTGGTGTTTAATACAGCTTAGGCGGCAGATTCTTCACCATCTAAGTTAACAACATCATTGCTGTTAAAAATAGTCATGTCTGTCTCGCCCATTACTTTACTGGTAATCGTACCAGCGGTAATTGAACCTGATACGTTTAGTGCAGTACGTCCCATATCAATTAAGGGTTCAATTGAGATTAATAAACCAGCAAGGGCTACTGGCATATCCATTGCTGACAGTACAATCAGTGCCGCAAATGTTGCACCACCACCAATACCTGCGACGCCAAAAGAGCTCACCGTAATAATAGCGATTAAGGTACATAAGAAGCCAATATCCATAGGGTTAATACCCACTGTTGGTGCAATCATTACCGCCAGCATCGCAGGATAAATACCCGCACAGCCATTTTGACCAATGGTTGAACCAAAAGATGCGGCAAAGTTAGCGATACCAGATGGAATACCAAGGCACTTTTCTTGGGTCTGCACGTTCATTGGAATTGAACCTGCGCTAGTACGTGAGGTAAAGGCAAAAGCTAAAACAGGAATAATCTTTTTTAAGTGGCGTAATGGGTTAATACCTACCATCGCAACAAGTAATAAGTGAATGATAAACATTAAAATTAACGCAGCGTATGATGCAAAAACAAAGTTCGCAAGATTAACAATATCAGTATAGTTAGAGCCTGAAATGACTTTTGTCATTAGTGCTAGAACACCAAATGGTGTCAAGCGTAAAACTAATGTCACCATACGCATAACGATGGTTTGAGCAACTTTAATGAAACTTGCAAATTGGGCAAAAATTTCAGGTTTTTTGTTGGCAATCCCCGTTGCAGATAGACCAATAAAGATAGAGAAGATAACCACTGCAATGGTAGAAGTACGACGAGATCCGGTCATATCTAAGAATGGGTTAGCAGGAATAAACTCGATCATTAATTTAGCAAACGACATTGCTTCAACATTTGATAGGGTTGATTCAAGGCTTTTCGCTCGTGCCATCTCAGCCGCACCAGAGGTTAATCCTTCAGCAGTAAGACCAAACAGTTGCGCCATTAGAATACCAACACAAGCAGCAATCATGGTGGTAACAATAAGTACACCTAGGGTTAGGCTACTAATTTTACCTAATGAAGTCCCACCATTAAGTTTTAGAATGGCTGAAATGATTGACACCATTACTAATGGAATGATGATCATTTGTAGCAAACGGACATAACCTACGCCCACAATATCAAAATATTCAATTGATGTTTTGATAACCTCAGAGCCTGCACCATAGAAAATTTGCAGAGCTGCGCCAAATGCAATGCCTAAACCTAAGCCGGCAAACACACGCTTAGTAAAGCTATAATGTTTATTTTGCATGTGATAAAGAAAGGCAATCAAGCCAACAAATATGGCGAGGTTCGTTACAATACCTAAGGTCATCATGAATCCTTCATATCAAATAAAAAAGCGGGAAATTTTTATCGTTCCTATATATTGAACGTTAAATTTTGCTGGTTTAATTATCAGTTAAGAGCAAATTAACGCATTTAATGTAAGGGATATTGAAACCCGTAAAAACGATCAAGATCGCTAATTATGAATATGAGATGAATATTTAACGGTAAAATTAGAGTTAGCTGCGGATTTGGATCAATATTCAACAACCCATTAACAAATAATAATAAGCTGATATATAAAGGATGATTTACGCGGAAATAAATAAAAAAAAGTCAAAAAAATACCGACAACAACGTTATCGGCATTTGAAATTAAGACGTGGTGTAAATTACATTACACGCATACCTGGTTGAGCACCTTCATGGGGTTCTAAGATCCAAAGATCTTTACCGCCAGGGCCCGCTGCAAGGATCATACCTTCAGACATGCCAAATTTCATTTTGCGTGGTTTCAGGTTAGCAACCATTACAGTCATTTTGCCAACCAATTCTTCTGGTGTATAAGCAGATTTAATACCAGAGAATACTTGACGCATTTCACCACCGATATCCAATTGGAACTTCAATAGCTTGTCTGCTTTTGGCACCGCTTCGCAAGAAACAATTTTAGCGATACGCATATCGATTTTAGCGAAATCATCAAACTCGATTTCAGCTTCAATAGGCTCAGCTGTTAATGGGCTAACGGCAGGTTGTGCAGCTTCAAGTGCCGCTTTATCAGCAGCAGCTTCTTCTTTTGATGCTTCAACCATAGCAGCAACGTGCGCAGGATCGATACGATTAAACAATGCCTTGAACTTAGTAACTTCATGGTTTGTTAATGGTGTCTCGATTCCTTCCCATGTTAGCGTTTCATTTAAGAAAGCTTCAGTACGCTCGGTAAGTTTTGGCATTACAGGCTTTAGGTATGCCATTAATACACGGAATAGGTTGATACCAACAGTACAGATTTCCTGTAGCTCTTGATCTTTACCTTCTTGTTTAGCAACAACCCAAGGTGCTTTTTCATCAACATACTGGTTAGCTTTGTCAGCTAGAGCGGTGATTTCACGAATAGCACGGCTGTATTCACGGCTCTCATAAAGATCGCCAATACGTGTTGCCGCTGCTACAAATTCAGCATAAAGCTCAGGCTCAGCAAAATTTTCAGATAACATGCCGTCGAAACGCTTAGCAATAAAGCCAGCATTACGTGATGCTAGGTTAACAATCTTGTTCACAACATCGCTGTTTACACGTTGAGTGAAATCTTCAAGGTTAAGGTCGAGATCATCAATGCGGTTATTCAGCTTTGCTGCGTAGTAGTAACGTAGGCATTCTGGATCAAGGTGGTTTAAGTAAGTTCCCGCCTTGATGAATGTGCCTTTTGACTTTGACATTTTCGCGCCATTAACTGTTACGTAACCATGTACGAACACGTTATTTGGCTTACGGAAACCAGCGCCATCTAGCATTGCTGGCCAAAATAAGCTGTGGAAGTAAACAATGTCTTTACCGATAAAGTGGTAAAGCTCTGTTGAGCTGTCTTTGTTCCAAAACTCGTCAAAATCAAGATCATCACGCTTATCACATAGATTCTTAAATGAACCCATGTAGCCGATTGGTGCATCTAACCATACGTAGAAGAATTTGCCTGGTTCACCTGGAATTTCAAATCCGAAGTAAGGTGCATCACGAGAAATGTCCCACTGCTGTAAGCCAGATTCGAACCATTCTTGCATCTTGTTTGATGTTTCGTCTTGAAGCGCACCAGATTTAGTCCATGCTTTTAACATGTCCTCAAACTGTGGCAGATCAAAGAAGAAGTGCTCTGAATCTTTCATGATTGGTGTTGCACCAGACACTGCTGATTTTGGATTAATCAGATCTGTCGGGCTATAGGTTTCACCACAGTTATCACAGTTATCGCCGTATTGGTCTTCTGCTTTACACTTAGGGCAGGTGCCTTTTACAAAGCGATCAGGTAAGAACATTTCTTTCTCAGGATCAAATAACTGAGAAATAGTACGGCTAGTAATAAAGCCTTTGTCTTTTAGTTGGGTGTAAACAAAAGAAGCAAGTTCACGGTTTTCAGGTGAATGTGTGCTGTGGTAATTGCTAAAATCAATATCAAAGCCAGCAAAATCAGCTTGGTGCTCTTTGCTCACTTCTGCAATCATTTGCTCAGGTTCCATACCCATCTGCTGGGCCTTAAGCATAATTGGAGTACCGTGTGCGTCGTCTGCACAGATGAAATGAACTTCGTTACCACGAAGGCGCTGATAGCGCACCCAAATATCCGCTTGAACATGTTCTAGCATGTGACCTAAGTGGATAGAACCGTTAGCGTACGGCAGGGCGCAGGTCACCAGAATTTTTCTTGGATTAGCAGCCATAATTACTTCTTTCGCTCATGATGGGTAAAAAAACATAGCTGCAAATACTACCTGATGGACAGCATATTGACTAGCATCGGATACTGATTAATCCGTTTTTGGACTGGGGAAATCGGGCAGGAAGGGCACTTTGGTGGTAGCATTAGGAAAAAGAGGTAGATATTACCCTGCAACATCAACGTTACTGGTTGTTTTCTATACTAATACTGTGACGCAGATGTTGCTAATAGGCTATGACATTTATGTGGAGCGCTAATTTATGGCAACAACAACAAACCATTTCGACAGTGTTGGTGATATTAGCCAATGGCTGAATCAGTTTGAACATCCGCTTTTGAGTGCGGGATGGGCTGATGTCCCTCACTTTGTCTCGGTGTCGGCAGAAGGCGTTATCATTATCACGATCCCATTTGCGGCCAATGAACTAGCCCAACAATTACGAGTATGGATTGCAGATCAACAGCAACAAGGCCTCGTAAATGGTGGTTTAAAGTTTGATGTTCGCTGTCGAGTAGCAACACTCGCTGTTGCTGATAAGCAACCCCTTAATGGTGTCAAAAACATCATCGTAGTGAGTTCTGCTAAAGGTGGTGTGGGTAAATCAACAACATCAGTTAACTTAGCACTTGGTTTACAACAACAAGGAGCGAAAGTTGGGCTATTAGATGCTGATATTTATGGTCCTTCAGTACCAATGATGTTAGGTACAATGGATCAAAAGCCTCAATCTCCCGATGGTAAAATGATGTTGCCTATTGAGGCACATGGTTTATACACCAACTCAGTTGGCTATTTAGTTCCAGCTGAAAGTGCAACTATTTGGCGTGGGCCAATGGCATCTAAAGCATTGGCACAAATTATCAGTGAAACTTGGTGGCCAGATCTTGATTACTTAGTCATTGATATGCCACCTGGTACTGGTGATATTCAATTAACCTTATCGCAGCAAATTCCAGTGACAGGCGCGATCGTGGTGACAACACCGCAAGATCTCGCTTTAGCTGATGCGATTAAAGGCATCAGTATGTTTAATAAAGTCGATGTGCCAGTGTTGGGTATTGTTGAAAATATGAGTTATCACATTTGTAGTAATTGTGGTCATCAGGAGCATATTTTTGGTACTGGCGGCGCGGCGAAAATGGCCCAAGATTATGCAGTACCACTATTGGCTCAATTACCACTAGATATCAAGATTCGAGAAGATATTGATAATGGTACCCCAACAGTTATTACATCACCGGAATCAGAACAAGCTACAGCATACATTATGTTAGCTGCAAATATTGCCAGCCGATTATATTGGCAGGGTGAAACAGTGGCAGAGCAGATTACTATTCGTACAATGTAGTTATTCATAAAACAAAATTCGCTGAGATTATAACCATATATGTCAGATACCTCATTTTTGCTGGTATCTGCCATAGCAACTGCTTATAATCAGAGGGTTTAATTTATCCATATTCGCCTTGCTACGTGGTCTAATAGGTACTTTCTGATATGTCTGAAACTTCACACCAATGCGTTATTATCGGTATTGCAGGCGCTTCTGCTTCCGGTAAAAGTCTGATTGCCAGTACAGTTTATAAAGAGTTAAAAGAAAAAGTAGGCGATCACCAGATCGGTGTAATCACGGAAGATTGTTACTATAACGATCAAAGTCACCTAACAATGGAGGATCGCGTTAAAACTAACTACGATCATCCAAACGCGCTTGATCATAATTTATTGTGTGATCACTTAGAGCAGTTAATGAAAGGTGAAGCAGTAGAAGTACCACAATATAGCTACAGTGAGCATACTCGTTTACAAGAAAGTACAACGATGACACCGAAAAAAGTGATCATTTTAGAAGGTATCTTATTGTTAACAGATCCTCGCCTACGTGAAATTATGCACGCTAGCGTATTTATGGATACTCCACTTGATATCTGTCTGCTACGCCGTTTGCAGCGTGATGTTGCAGAACGTGGCCGTACTATGGAATCAGTTTTGGTTCAGTACCAAAAAACGGTACGTCCAATGTTTATGCAGTTTATTGAACCATCAAAACAATATGCAGATATTATTGTTCCTCGTGGTGGTAAGAATCGTATTGCAATCGATGTGTTAAAAGCACATATCGCTAAATTGCTGCGTTCATAATGATTTAAAATGAATAAGGCTGACAATATGTCAGCCTTATTTTTATGGCTATTATTGTTGGGGATTCCCCATTAACCGTTGCTGACCCATCAACGACACTGAGTCTTATTGATGTGTTTTATTATACCACTCTCATGTGCTGGGCACTGATAGGATAGAGTGCGTATTACGCAGGAGAGAGCTTGAATGAGACTTTGTGATAGAGATATCAGAGCTTACCTTGATGAAGGTAAAATCAGCATTGAACCGCGACCATCTGATGATTGTATTAGCGGCTTAACCATTGATGTAAGCCTTGGGAATAATTTCCGAGTCTTTAATGATCATGGTGCACCATTTATTGATTTATCAGGTAAGAAAGAAGATGTTGCCGCTCAGCTTGATAAAGTAATGAGTGATGAGATTGTAGTTGCGGAAGATGAAGCATTTTTTCTTCATCCTGGTCAATTAGCATTAGCGGTTACTCATGAGTCAGTAACATTACCTGATAATATCGTTGGTTGGCTTGACGGACGTTCATCATTAGCTCGCCTAGGCTTAATGGTACATGTAACGGCACATCGTATTGATCCCGGTTGGTCAGGACGTATTGTACTTGAGTTTTATAACTCGGGCCGTTTACCGTTAGCATTACGTCCACATATGCCAATAGGTGCGTTAAGTTTTGAAACCTTATCAGGCCCTGCGGAAAAACCCTATAACAAGCGTGTTGATGCAAAATATAAAAATCAGCAAGGTGCAGTAGCTAGTCGTATTAATGAAGATGACAAGCAAAGTTAATCTTGTTAGATGCTAGAGCGGTTGTTATTGCTTAAGAACCATTAAAGGCAGCCTTCGGGTTGCCTTTTGTTTAGCTATTACGTTTCTGGTGAACTAATCTTGGAGTTAATGGTCTTAATAACATTGATTTTTAAGGTTAATTCTCAACAAATTATTTTTGCATAACGCTCGATCAATTGTGGTGTTATATGCATAGCCGAGGACATAATGAAAAAAATACTTTATATCTTACTCGGGCTGATTTTATTAGTCGTGATTGGTATTGGTGCACTGGTAACCTTTGTTAACCCCAATCAGTTTAAGCCACTGCTAACTGAACAAGTTAAAAAAATGACTGGGCGTGATTTAGTCATTAAGGGTGATATTAGCTGGCGTTTTTTCCCTACACTGGGGTTAAGTGTTGGCGAAACAGCATTTCGCAATCCAGTAGGATTTGCACAACCTAATTTAGTCCAATTTAAGCAAGCAGATTTATCAGTATCAGTTTTACCGTTGTTATCACAACAACTTGATATTGGTGATATGCGTTTAGAAGGGGCGCATGTTTTTGTTCAAACGTTAAAAGATGGTGTTACTAACCTTGATGGTCTGACGGGTAAAAAAGCCATTGCAGACAAAACAGCGACAGATACACCAGCACAACATCATGATAATGGTGCTAAAAAATCGCATTGGAAAGTATCCGTTGCAGGAATTGAATTAGTTAATGCAAGTGCTGAAATACTTAATGATCAGACTAAGATGACAGCACAACTTAATCACATTAATTTCACCCTTGATAGTTTTAAGCCGCAAACATGGACTAAAGCGACCTTTGATGTTCAAGGTAAAGTGAATACATTAACCTTTAGTGCTCAAGGTAGTACGGATATTAATCTTGCTGCTAATTATAACAATGTTAAGTTAAAAGCGTTCACTGCTAAAATGACCATGAAAGATGGTGACACTGAGATTAAAAATGCTCAACTAGGGCTTGATCAGTTTACCCTTGGTCAGTGGTCAAATGTCACTTTTGCTGTTAACGGACAAGTACCTGATTTAAGTTTTGATACTCATGGTACAGCTAAAGTAAAACTAGCTACAGATCATAATGTTGTTACTGTGCAAGGGCTAAAGATCACTAATGATTTAGCGGGTAAAGCCTTACCTCGTTCAAACATGAACATCGTGGTTAATACTGATGCTAGTTATGATATTAGCCAAAAGCTTGCTTTAGTGAGTAGTATTAATATTAATGCGGATGGTACTAAAGTATCGGGTTCTGGTTCATATTTAGCGGCGACAATCCCTGATATTCGTTTTGCGCTATCAAGTGATAATATTGATCTCGACAGTTGGTTACCTAAGAAAAAAGCCTCAACGGATTCTACAAATACCACAGTAACACCTACAACAAATACCTCAGCCGCAAAAGCTGAGAGTGATATTTCAGCCCAAGAACCTGATCTTAGTGCGCTGAAAAATATCAATGTCGCTGGTGTGATTGCGATTAAACAGTTAAAAGTAGCCAATGCTGAAGTATCAAATGTTAAAATAGTTACGTCGATTAAGCAGGGCATTGCGACAATTAATCGTTTTGAAGCTTCTCTATATGACGGTAAGATCACTGGTAGTGCTTCTGTGAATGTTAATAGTGCATTACCAAGTTATCGCTTAAAAAATACTATTTCAAATGTGGCTATGTTACCGCTATTAAAAGCGGTAGCGAATAATCAACAACTCGCAGGTAAAGCTAATATCACCGCTGATCTAAATGGACGTGGATTATCAGAAGCCAATATTCGTCATAATATTGCAGGCTCTATTAAAGTAAATATCTCAGATGGTGCAGTGTATGGGGTTAATATTGCCGATATGCTACGCAATGCGAAAGCTAAATTAAAAGGCCAAGCAGATAGCGGAACTGACACTGCGAAGAAGACTGATTTTTCAGCCTTAACTACAACCTTAATGTTAGGTAAAGGGATTGCATCAACCAATAATTTCCAGTTAGCTTCACCACTGCTGGCTATTAATGGTCAAGGCCAAACTAACCTAATTGATGAAGGTATTGATCTGACAATTAATACAAAGATTGTTGCCAGTGGTAAAGGGCTTGATGAAATTAAAGGTATTAGTGTTCCTATCCATGTGAGTGGATATTGGCAGCAGCCTAAATACCGCTTAAATATTAAAGATTTATTTAAAAATAATGCAGCACTAGAGAGCAAAGCCAAGAAAGAAATCAATCGTGGTTTAGAAAAACTCTTTGGTGATAAAGCAAAAGATGACAATATTAAAAATGCGGCAGATAAGTTACTGAAAGGATTGTTTAATTAACATTTACTATCTAGTGGCATTACTAACGTAAATTATGATAAAAAAGGTTTGCTGTTATCGGCAAACCTTTTATTTTTTAACTATATAATCAATTAAGTAGCAGGCATTTAGTGCTTTGTTATTATTAGATTGGGTTTATTTTTTATCCATTGCTAATATTGTTGAGTATTTTCATGACGCATCAATAAAATTATGACTAACAAAACAACATCTTCTGAAAAATCGACGTTAATCTCTAAAATGATGGGGATATTAACCACCGTTGGTAATGCAATTAAAGCGTTACCCCCGATTGATCATTTTATACGTGCTGCAGATCGCTTTAACGATCGTTTAGGCAGTCAGTTTGGTGCAGCAATTACCTATTTTTCATTTTTATCACTTATCCCTATTTTAATGGTGTTATTTGCTGCTGCTGGTTTTATCTTGGCATCAAATCAAGCGTTGTTGACCAATATTATTGATAAAATTGTTGCTGGTGTAACTGATCCGAGTTTAGCCAAGACGTTAAAGGATATGGTAAAAACAGCGATTAGTCAGCGTACTACGGTTGGTTTAAGTGGTTTAGCCATTGCACTTTATTCTGGCATTAGTTGGATGGGGAACTTACGTGAGGCTGTACGAGCACAAACTCGTGATGTGTGGGAACGTAAACCTGAAGACAAAGAGCATATATTATTGCAATACGGTAAAGATTTTATTGGCTTAACAGGCTTGGTTGCGGCATTGATTTTCACCGTAGTGTTAACTTCTGTCGCAGGTTCGGCGCAGGCAACCATTGTCGATGCGTTAGGGCTTGGCGGTATCACTTGGTTACGTCCAGTATTAACAACTATCGCATTAACAATTTCTATTTTGGCAAATTATCTGATGTTTTTATGGATATTCTGGATGTTGCCACGCCGTCGCTTTAATCGTAAGACACTGATGCAAGGAACTTTATTAGCAGCGATTGGTTTTGAAGCAATTAAGTTTGCAATGACATTTTTATTGCCTAAATTAGCGACTTCACCATCTGGCGCTGCGTTTGGTTCTATTATAGGTTTGATGGCTTTCTTCTATTTCTTTGCGCGTTTAACTTTGTTTTGCGCTGCGTGGATAGCCACCGCTAAAGAAAATCGTCCTGATTATGGTGTCGTTGCTGATGATGATATAGAAGAATAATATCAGATAGCATCATCAATTGGATTGGTTCTTAGAAAGGGTAGCATTATTGCTGCCCTTTTTTGTAGTAGCGGCAATATATAACGCTGAGTTTGTTATAGCAATATAGATAAATGCTACGCGTTAACTTATTTACAACAATGTAATTATAGTTGTTGGTGATAAAGCACTTGAGACTCATTTATTAAATGCAAGATGGTGAGTATATTTGTGTTGCTTAAAACAACTCGTCGATCAATTAGTCATCATTAATGAGGTGTTGTTTATTATTTGATGCTGAAATGTAATTTATTTTGGTTGAAATGGTAGTGTTATTGTTTTGTTGTAATGGTGATTATTAGCCGTTGTTCTCATTAGTGGAATAAGGCTTTTATTGCTATTAATTAGTTTGATATTTATCAAGATGACATGTTGATATAACGGGCACTTTACTCTCAATGATAGGTACTTTGGTCACCAAAGTATCAGTGATATATAGGGAGGTAAGTCATGTTGTATTTGGAGTTTTTATTCCTGTTATTGGTGCTGTATGCAGGTAGTCGTTTTGGTGGTATTGGGCTAGGGGTTGTTTCGGGGCTAGGCTTATTGGTAGAAGTATTTATCTTCCGTATGCCACCAACTTCACCGCCGATCACCGTGATGTTGATTATTCTTGCCGTTGTCACATGCGCCTCAATTTTAGAAGCTGCTGGTGGCTTAAAATACATGCTGCAAGTTGCGGAGCGTATTTTACGTAGTAATCCTAAACGTGTCACTATTGTTGGTCCGTTAGTGACTTATGTGATGACATTTATGCTCGGGACTGGCCATGCGGTGTATTCAATTATGCCGATTATTGGCGATGTTGCGCTTAAAAATGGTATTCGCCCTGAACGACCAATGGCAGCCTCATCTGTGGCGTCGCAACTTGCGATTACTGCCAGCCCAATTTCAGCTGCAGTGGTGTATTATCTCGCTCAGTTGTCGACGATCACTGAATCTATTCATTTGCTGTCGATTTTAATGGTGACTATTCCAGCAACCTTAGGCGGCACTTTATTATTATCACTGTATAGCTTACGTCGTGGTAAAGAATTAGCCGATGATCCTGAATACCAACGCCGCTTACAAGATCCTGTGTGGCGTGACCAAATTCTCCACACCACTAAAACCTCACTCAACGAACAATTACCTCGCTCAGCAATGCATGCGGTTATGTTGTTTGTACTTGCGTTAGTGACGATTGTCATTGTGGCAATGGTGCCAGAAATTCGTACCATTGGTGATGCTAAACCTATTTCGATGTCATTGATTATTCAAATGATGATGCTTGGTTTTGGTGGTTTAATTTTATTAGTTACGCGTACTAATGTGCAGAAAGTGCCGGAAGGGGTGGTTTTTAAATCTGGTATGGTAGCGGCAATCGCTATTTTTGGTATTGCGTGGATGAGTGATACCTATTTTCAATATGCAATGCCATCATTTAAATCTGGTATTACAGAGATGGTACAAGGCTATCCATGGACTTTTGCGTTAGCTCTATTCACCGTTTCAGTGGTGGTAAACTCACAAGCTGCAACCGCACGGATGATGTTACCAGTAGGCTTAGCAATGGGATTAAACCCTGCATTATTAATTGGTTTAATGCCAGCAACATACGGTTACTTCTTTATACCTAATTACCCATCAGATATTGCGACAGTTAACTTTGATGTGACAGGTACCACTAAAATAGGTAAGTGGTATTTTAACCATAGCTTTATGATGCCAGGTTTGATTGGTGTTATCTCTGCGTGCTGTATTGGTTATACACTTGCACAAATTATCATTTAACGAACAGATCATTGTAAATAAAAAAGGCACATTTAGTGCCTTTTTTATTGTAAAAATAGAGATAGATGAGATTAATAAGCATCTACTTGAATATATTGGTTAGAGTTGATTGTTGATGGTATTTTCTTGTGATAATTTGTTTCAAAATGTGATCTTTATGGTAATTATTATTTTTTATTCCTTTGTTTTGTAATGTTTATTTTTATTAAATTTAAATATTAACGTTTGCTTTAATTATATGTTGTTGACTATCTTTTTTTTACAATCATAATACGCGCCGTTTATCCATAGCATCGAGCTTAATTTTAATGTTTGTATTAGATTGTGGTGGTAAAAATGGCAGCAGATAATAATTATAGTCTTGGGCCTGTTCCAATGGCAGCAAGAAAAGGCGTGGTATCGTTAACTATGGTCATGCTGGGGTTGACGTTCTTTTCTGCAAGCATGTGGACTGGCGGCTCTTTAGGTATTGGGCTCTCCTTTGATGACTTTTTCCTTGCTGTGGTCATCGGCAATCTTATCCTCGGTATTTACACTTCATTTCTAGGTTACATTGGCGCTTCAACTGGTCTTTCTACACATCTTCTTGCTCGTTTCTCTTTTGGTGTTAAAGGCTCTTGGTTACCATCAGCATTATTAGGTGGTACCCAAGTTGGTTGGTTTGGTGTTGGGGTAGCGATGTTCGCGATTCCAGTTCATAAAGCCACAGGTATTGATACCAATATACTGATTGTTGTCTCTGGCCTATTAATGACGGTAACGGTATATTTTGGTATGTCAGCATTAATGATTTTATCTGCCATTGCTGTCCCTGCTATTGCCATATTGGGAGGCTATTCGGTTATTGATGCTATCGCCAGTGTTGGCGGTGTTACTGCGATTAAAGCGGTAGAGCCTGAAGTGACAATTGATTTCTCTGTTGCTGTGGCAATGGTGGTAGGATCTTTTGTTAGTGCCGGAACCTTAACGGCTGATTTTGTTCGCTTTGGTAAAAAGCCAGCGAATGCAGTTTTAGTCACGATGGTCGCATTCTTCATCGGTAACTCATTGATGTTTATTTTTGGTGCTGCAGGCGCGGCAGCTACTGGTCAAGCTGATATTTCAGAAGTAATGATTGCACAAGGGCTACTGATCCCAGCGATTATTGTGTTGGGATTAAATATTTGGACGACCAACGATAACGCTTTATATGCTTCCGGGCTGGGATTTTCTAATATTACTGGCTTACCAAGTAAATACATTTCAATGGTTAATGGTGTCATTGGTACGTTGTGCGCATTGTGGTTATACAATAACTTTGTTGGTTGGTTAACTTTTCTTTCTTTGGCTATTCCACCGATTGGCGGGGTGATCATTGCTGATTTTATGGTTAACCGAAATCGTTATAAAGATTTTGCAAAAGCTGAATTTAAAACTGTAAATTGGGCTGGAATTATAGCTGTTGCTATTGGTGTTGCTTGCGGACATTTCCTACCAGGGGTTGTACCTCTAAATGCTGTTTTAGGCGGCGCATTAAGTTATTTAATTATTAATCCCATTCTTAATAAAAAGCGCGTGGCTAACGTTCAGCCGGCGTAAGGATATATCATGACAACTTTATTGATTAAAAATGCCATGCTGCAAGGTGAGAGCTCCTTAAAGCAAATTTTCATTGAAGATGGCCAATTTAAACGTATTGAAGATAATAACGTTGATTTTGATTACTGTGGTGAGATCCTTGATGCAGAAGGTGGCTTGGCTGTAGCCCCTTTTTGTGAACCTCACATTCACCTAGATACAACCCAAACAGCAGGTGAGCCAAGTTGGAATATTTCAGGTACTTTATTTGAAGGTATTGAACGCTGGGCTGAACGTAAGCAAACACTATCGATTGAAGATGTAAAATCACGTGCGAAACAGACGCTGAAGTGGCAAATTGCTAATGGCGTACAACATGTACGTACTCATGTTGACGTGTCAGATCCAACGCTGGTGGCATTGAAAGCCATGGTAGAAGTGCGTGAAGAAATGAAGCAATGGGTTGATATCCAAATTGTTGCTTTTCCTCAAGAAGGTATTTTGTCGTACCCTAATGGTAAGCAATTATTAGAACAAGCCGTTCAATTGGGGGCCGATGTTATTGGTGCTATTCCTCACTTTGAATTTACTCGTGAGTATGGGGTTGAATCATTACATTACGTGTTTGAACTTGCACGTAAGTACGATTGTTTGATTGACGTTCATTGTGATGAAATTGATGATGAGCAATCACGCTTTGTTGAAACAGTAGCAGCATTAGCTCATAAATATGAGATAGGTGAAAAGGTTACTGCTAGTCATACCACGGCAATGGGATCGTACAATGGTGCTTATGCATCGCGTTTATTCCGATTATTACGTATGTCAGGTATTAACTTTGTTGCTAACCCTTTGGTTAATATTCATCTGCAAGGGCGTTTTGATGACTACCCTAAACGTCGAGGTGTAACTCGCGTAAAAGAAATGCTTAATGCTAATATCAATGTTTGTTTTGGTCATGATGATGTATTTGACCCATGGTATCCATTGGGTACGGCGAATATGCTTCAAGTACTGCATATGGGGCTGCATGTATGCCAAGTGATGGGCTATGATCAAATTAATAATTCATTGGATTTGATCAGCAAAAATTCAGCTCGTACGCTAAATATTCAACATCGTTATGGTATTGAGCAAGGTAAGCCAGGAAGCTTATTAATTTTACCAGCAGAAAATGGTTTTGATGCGGTTCGTCGTCAAGTGCCTGTCCGTTACTCTATTCGTCACGGTAAAGTTATTGCGACAACTCAACCAGCAATAACTCAGATTCATTTGAATGAAGTAGAACAAGTTTCATTTAAACGTTAGCTATTATTATGCTCAAAAAGGCGAATCATTTGATTCGCCTTTTTTATGGTTAGTCGATTGTGATTAATTGTCGGATTTCTTTATTTTAGGTAGTTCTGGTGCTTCTGGATCTTCATAAGGCCAGTAGTGATGGCCAATACGGATCATTACAGTAGCTGCTGCGAGAATGAACGCTGCGAGTGATAACCAAATAATAAATGTACCATCGAGTTCTTTCATTCCGAGGGTGATATAGCGAGCAATAGCCATAATGGCAATATAAAGAGGATACCGTACAGGGATCTTACCGTGGGCGACAAATTGCTGCACCATCGCTAGAATTTCGAGATAGATGAACATTAATAATATGTCTGTTAACTGAATATTACGGTTAACAAAGACATGGATAAATTCATTTACCATTGCGACAACGGTAGCTAAGGTAATGGCAGTTAATAATACCGCTTCTAAAAGATGAAATACTTTTAGAAAAGGCTTACTAAATGAGCGGGGTAAATGGGAAGGCATATTTTCTCCAGCTTTAACGCTGTTCGTATTCTTATTAAGCATTTCTTTATTGTAAGATGTAATGCTTATTCTAATAGTAAAATTTCATTTAATTTAAATGAGTGTTACTTTATTGTACTGTTTGAGTGGTTATTGAGCACGTTATTTGTGGCGCTGTTTTACCAATCAATACCTTTACGTGCTTTTATTCCTTGTTCAAATGCATGTTTAACATTGCGAACTTCAGAGACAGTGTCTGCAATTTCAATTAATTGGCGATGGGCAGCACGACCCGTAATTATTACCGTTTGCTGTGGTGGTCGAGAATTGATTGCATTGATAATTTCATCTAAATCAATATAGTCGTAAGTCACCATATAAGTGAGCTCATCAAGTAGAACCACATCTAATTGTTCATCGGCTAGCATCGCTTTACAATCAGCCCATGTTGTTTGTGCTGCGAGTGTATCTGCGGTTTTATTTTGAGTTTCCCATGTAAAGCCTGTTGCCATAATGGAAAATTTAACGCCGTGTTGTTGTAAAAGGTTACGTTCGCCGCAATCCCAAGTACCTTTAATAAATTGTCCTACACCACATTGCTGTCCATGACCGACTGCACGAGCGATCATTCCAAAGCCTGAGGTTGATTTGCCTTTCCCGTTTCCCGTAATAACCAGCACCAGTCCTCGTTCTTGTTGGGCGGCATTGATTTTATTATCAACCTGTTGTTTTAGACGTTGTTGACGAGCTTGGTGGCGATCATCCTTGGTGGTTTTATCAACCATAATTTCCTCTTAGAAAGCATTGTCGTATTGGTAATATAGCTCAGCAGTGATTATAAACGAAAGCCCGTGTAGTCAAAGGACAACACGGGCTTTTATTTTATATTGTTGAAATTATTAACCTAGAACGTCTGTTGCGACCTTGTAAGTTGGATCCTCTAACATATTCACTTCGACTAAATTACCTGCTTTTTGCAGTAATCGACGACACTCAGGGCTTAAGTGGCGAATATGAAGGGTTTTATTACGGCTTGCATAGCGTTCTGCAAGCGTATCAATTGCTTCAATAGCAGAATGATCAGCGACTCGAGAATGTGCAAAATCAATAATGACTGTTTTTGGATCATTGGTCGCGTCAAATAGCTCAAGAAAATGCGATGCAGAGCCAAAAAATAGTGGACCATTAACTTGGTAAACTTTGGTGCCATCGTTATCAATATGCGAACTCGCATAAATTTGTTTGGCGTGATTCCAAGCAAAGACTAATGCCGAGTAAATAACACCAACAAACACCGCCACAGCAAGATCGGCAGCAACCGTCACACAGGTAACAAGAATAATGGTAAAGAAGTCATGTTTAGGGACTTTACGGATCATGCGTAAACTGGCCCACTCAAAGGTACCGATAACCACCATAAACATCACACCAACTAATGCTGCTAATGGGATCATTTCAATGAATGCCGATCCAAACAGAATAAATACTAATAAACCTATTGCTGCTGTAATACCGGATAAACGCCCACGACCGCCGGAGTTAATGTTGATCATTGATTGACCAATCATTGCACAACCACCCATAGCACCAAACACTGAACAGGTTATATTTGCCATACCTTGGCCGACACATTCACGATTACCGTGACCACGAGTATTGGTCATCTCATCAATAACGGTCAATGTCAGTAATGACTCAATGAGGCCGACAGCAGCAAGAATAAGAGAGTAAGGTAAAATGATTTTAAGGGTGGCTAGATTAAAGCCAACATCTGGTAATGCAAATGTTGGCAGAGATCCTGCCAATGTTGCGTTAGCGTCACCACTCATGGTACGAACAAAATCAACCACGGTACGTGAATCAAGGCCTAATACATGCACCAACGCTGTTACGGTTAAAATGGCAACTAACGAAGAGGGGACCGCTTTGGTGAGTTTAGGTAAAAAGAAAATGATAGCCATGGTTAACAGCACTAATCCCAGCATGATATATAGCTGAGTACCATGCATCCATTCAAGGCCGCCAGTTAGTGATGGCACCTTAAATTGACCTAATTGAGCGAGAAAAATAACAATCGCTAAACCGTTCACAAAACCTATCATAACAGGGTGCGGTACCATGCGAATAAATTTACCGAGACGGAAGATACCAGCCAATATTTGAAATACACCAGCTAACATGACGGCAGCAAATAGATACTGAATACCATGTTGGGCTACAAGGCTGACCATAACGACGGCCATTGCTCCAGTAGCACCAGAAATCATACCCGGGCGTCCGCCAAAAATAGCCGTTATTAAACCGACAATAAATGCAGCGTATAGACCAACCATAGGATCTACACCTGCGACAAAGGCAAAAGCAACAGCTTCTGGTACTAGAGCAAGCGCTACAGTTAATCCAGAGAGGATGTCGTTTTTGACTGATTGTTTTGATACTTGAGGAAATTCAGACATATATTAGGCGTTCTTCTCTTCGCTAAAATGAATGGATAATTAAAGATATTGATTAACAGAATGTTACCGAAAGATTTACAGTGCATCAACTTAACCCGCTAAATGGTGTAAATATGTGCTTTTTGGGTATATTAATTAAGTTAGGCAATAAGATTGTTAAATTTTGTGGTTGTTTTTGACTCAAAAAAGAGTAATAAAAAAGCCATGCAGAAGCATGGCTTTTTATTGGCAGTTTATAACAACTTAGTCAAAAGATGGCTTAGTCATTGGTGCTACTGCACTATTGGTTGCTGTTTGGCTACCCGCGGCACGTGCCGTTGCACGTTCACGTAATGGTGCAGCTTCAACATGAGTTTTTGCTACTGTTTCAACAGGCGCTGGTGCTTTAGTCATTGCCGCAACCGCATGGAAACCACGTGGAGACGTTGCTGTTACCGGCATAGCTTCAGTGACAATCTTTGTCATTGGTGCTGATGCTGTTTTAACAACAGGTGCTTCAACAACTGGCGTTTCAACAACAGGTGCTTCAACAACTGGCGTTTCAACAACAGGTGCTTCAACAACTGGCGTTTCAACAACAGGTGCTTTAACAACTGGCGTTTCAACAATCGGTGCTTCAACAACTGGCGTTTCAATAACAGGTGCTTCAACAACTGGCATTGCATTACGTAATGGGAAAGCTTTACCCATTGCAAGTTCAGGCATCGCAACACCACCTAAAGCGGGTTGTGACGCTACCTTTGGTAATGCTTGAGCGATTGCTGAGTGATTAACAATGACAATATCATCGTTATTTTCAGATGCTGACTCAGTTACCGCTGCGACTACTGGTACTTCAATTGTTGGCTTGATACGAGACCATACTTTACCCATCGCCATTTCTGGTGCTGCTACACCTGATGCTGGACGTAGTGCTTTTGGTTTCTCGACAATAGAAACAACATTAACCATATCGCTAATTGTATCTGTAGCATCATCAACTGCTGCTTGCTCAACCGCATCTGCCACGTTGTAACAGCTTGGATCTTCATGCTGTTCATACTCTTGTTTTTCAACTCGAGTGTCACGAATGCGACGACGGCGTTGACCGCTAGCGCGTAGGTGACGTGGTGAACGACGGTTACGACGTTGATTGTTATCCTGCTCATTGTTTTCAGCTTGCTCATCAGTAGCAGGCTGAGCTTGAGTTGTTTGTGCTTCTTTCGCTATCGTTGTACCTATTTCCATTAATGGTGATGGGTTTTTTTCGATAACATCAGCAACAGCTTCAACAATCGGTTGGCTTTCAACAGCAGCTTCTACGTTATCAGTGAAACGGATTTTTTTCTGTAACTGACGACGTTGACGACGTTGTTTCACCTTAACGTTTTTGTCTTCTACTGGTGCTTCAACAGCAACGGTATCATTTGTTTTTGCTTTCACTTCGTCTGCTTGTTGGCGTTGTTGCTTTTGCGCTTGAATCTCTTCTTTACGAGATTGGCGTTGCTGCTCTTTCGCTTCTTCAGAACGAGGTTGGCGCGGTTGTTTCGCTGGACGATCTTGAGATTGACGGTTCTTATCCGTACGTTCATTACGACGACGAGGTTGACGCTGCTCGTTGTTGCGATCTTGTTGTTCAGCGTTGCTGTCTTGATCACTCTCTTGGGTATTACGACGAGTGTTATCACGATTACCTTGACGGTCATTGCGACGATTATCAGGACGACGGTTATTGTTGTTACGACGATTATTGTTATTTGTTTGCTCTTTTACTGGTGTTTCAACTTCTTGCTTAACTGCAGCCGGTTGCTCGGTAGTGTTATTGAAGAAAGATGATATTGCAGCAAAAATACGACTAAAGATACTTGGTGCTTGAGCAATAATTGTTTGTGGTTTCGCTACAGGTTGAACTTCTGGCGCTTTAGCTACAGGAGCGGGTTGTTTTGGTGCTGCAAAACCGTGTAGAACAGGTTCTTCACGTTTTTTAGCGGTACGCTCTTGTTGTGGCGTTTCAGTTGCTTCTGCTTCTCTCAATGCATCAATAGTGCTTGGAAGATGGTATGAAAGTGTATCTTGTTCTTCACCTTCACGGATACGTAACACTTCAAAGTGTGGCGTTTCCATATCAGCGTTTGGCACAATAACAACACGCACATCGTGGTATTTTTCAATATGCTGTACTGCTGGTCGTTTTTCGTTTAGTAAGTAAGAGGCAACAGGAACAGGTACAATTGCAACAACTTGTGAGCTGTTATCTTTTAGTGCTTCTTCTTCGATTAAACGTAGGATTGACAGTGACAGTGATTCATTATCACGGATAACGCCTGTACCTGTACAACGTGGACAAACGTGATGGCTTGCTTCTGCTAAAGAAGGGCTTAAACGTTGACGCGACATTTCAAGCAAACCGAAGCGAGATATACGACCAATTTGTACACGAGCGCGGTCAACACGAACAGCTTCACGTAAACGGTTTTCTACTTCACGCTGGTGACGAACAGGTGTCATATCAATGAAATCAATAACCACAAGACCACCAAGATCTCGAAGACGTAATTGACGTGCAATTTCATCTGCTGCTTCTAGGTTAGTTTGCAGTGCCGTTTCTTCAATATCGCCGCCTTTCGTTGCACGCGCTGAGTTGATATCAATCGAGGTTAATGCTTCTGTTGGATCGATAACTACCGAGCCACCTGAAGGTAAACGAACTTCACGCTGGAACGCAGAGTCAATTTGGCTTTCAATTTGGTAGTGACTAAATAGTGGTACTTCACCTTCATAACGCTTAATACGCGATAGGAAATCAGGGCGAATTAATTTGATATGATCACGTGCGCGGTCAAATACTTGTGGACTATCGATAAGAATTTCACCGATGTCACGACGAAGATAATCGCGAATAGCACGTGCAATAACATTACTTTCTTGGTGGATCAAGAATGGAGCTGCTTGAGATTCAGCGGCTTCTTTCACTGCACTCCAGTGATTAAGAAGAACGTTTAAATCCCACTCGAGTTCTTCACCTGATTTACCCACACCAGCAGTACGTACAATTAGTCCCATACCGTGAGGTAGTTCTAATGTGCTTAATGCAGCTTTAAGTTGTGTACGCTCTTCACCTTCGATACGACGAGAAATACCGCCAGCACGAGGGTTATTAGGCATTAACACTAAGTAACTACCAGCCAATGAGATAAAGGTTGTAAGTGCAGCACCTTTGTTGCCACGCTCTTCTTTATCAACCTGGACGATAACTTCTTGGCCTTCTTTCAAGACTTCCTTAATGTTAGGACGACCTTGATAAGAATAATTTGACGGGAAGTAATCTTTGGCAACTTCTTTTAAAGGGAGGAAGCCATGGCGTTCAGCACCGTAATCAACGAACGCAGCTTCCAGGCTTGGTTCGATACGAGTGATGCGGCCTTTGTAGATATTTGCTTTTTTAGATTCGTGACCAGGGCTTTCGATATCAAGATCAAATAGCTTTTGGCCATCAACTAATGCGACGCGCAACTCTTCCTTCTGAGTCGCGTTAATCAACATTCTCTTCATTATATTGTACTCATTATTGTTGTTGTATTAGCACAGCTAATTACATCAATTTTTTGATGGTGCCTGACTCCAAGTCTGATGTACGGGTGCAACCTCACGGTTGGAATGCAGGAGTGCTCTATGGCCACACGTATTAGCCAACTGTGTAGAGATGGTTAGATCTGAAACACACAGCTGGTATCACCACATCGAGGTGTGGTTGTATCTGTTACATCAAAAAAATCTGTAATCTGACGCGCTAAAAAAAACTCCGATGACCATAACGTCTTACGCCACGTGCTGCGTTTATCACCTGAGTTGTATATAAAATAGCCGAAACGGTGAGAGCTTGCTCACCTTGTCAGTAAAATAAGCAAAAAAACTTATTCTAGAATGCAATCATAGCAGGCTCACTTTTTTGCGGCAATCTGCTTTATTTGCATGGTACAATCAAACTTATGACAGAAGATAAACCTAAAGTGCAATTCATCGATATTACCGATGATTTTGCTGGCCAACGGATCGATAATTTTCTCCGTGCTAGGCTTAAAAATGTACCAAAAAGTATGATTTACCGTATTTTGCGTAAAGGCGAGGTGCGAGTAAACAAAAAACGTATTAAACCTGAATATAAATTGCAGGATGGTGATCTTGTACGTGTCCCGCCGGTGTTTGTTCCTGAAAAGGATGAACAAGCGCCGATTAGCACCAAGCTTAATAAAGTGGCTGAACTTGAATCATGCATAATCTATGAAGATGATCATGTTTTGATTTTAAATAAGCCATCAGGTACAGCTGTCCATGGCGGTAGTGGGTTGAAGTTTGGTGCGATTGAAGCGCTACGTGCATTACGACCTGATGCTAGATATCTTGAATTAGTCCACCGTATTGACCGAGATACATCTGGTATTTTGTTAGTTGCTAAGAAACGCTCAGCGTTACGTAAACTACAAGAGCAATTTAGAGAAAAAACGGTTCAGAAATATTATTTTGCCTTAGTGATGGGGGAATGGAAGGCAAGTTGTAAGAGAGTGACTGCACCGTTATTGAAAAATGAAATAAATAGCATTGTACGGGTTAACCCGCAAGGTAAAGCATCAGATACGCGTTTTAAAGTTCTGGAGCGCTTTGCGCAGGCGACACTAGTACAAGCAAGCCCAGTAACAGGCCGTACTCACCAAATTCGTGTGCATTGTCAATATGAAGGCCATCCTATTGCTTGGGATGATCGTTATGGCGATCCACGTTTTGATGCTTACACTAAAAAAACGGGTTTAAGTCGCTTGTTCTTACATGCTGCGAATATTAAATTTACCCATCCAAATACTGATGAGTTAATGGATATTAGTGCGCCGATGGAACCAGTGCTAGAGCGTTGCTTAGCAAAACTTCGAACATTTTAATCGTAGTGTAAATATTAAGGCGAGCATTGAGCTCGCCTTTTTTATAAGAAGTCGTTTATTTTTTATCATGCTGATTCTGGTTTACAGAACGGAGACCTGTTCATTAGCGAGCATTTCACGTAATGCGATAAGGGGTAATCCGACTAATGTATTTGGATCTCGTCCCTCTAACTTATCAAATAACGCAATCCCTAAGCCTTCACTTTTAAAACTGCCGGCACAGTAAAGCGGCTGCTCTTTAGTAACATAATGTACAATCTCATTTTCGGTTAGCGTTCTAAAATGGACATGAAACGGCTCGCAAATAACTTGAGTCGTTTCGGTGCGCGCATTATATAAGCACAAGCCCGTGTAAAAAGTAACCACCTTGCCACTTGCCGCTCGAAGCTGGGCGCAAGCGTTCGCTTCGGTATGGGGTTTGCCTAAAATCTTATCGTCAATGACACACACTTGGTCTGAACCTATAATCAGATGGTGAGGATAATCTTCGGCACAGGCAAGTGCTTTCGCTTGTGCTAATCGCATCACCAACGCTGGCGCTGATTCATTAATGAGTATCGCCTCATCCACATTTGGATTGGCCGCTGTAAAAGGCAGCTGTAATTTTTCCAGTAGGCTTTTACGGAATGGAGAGGTAGATGCAAGAATAAGTGACTGGTTCATAGGCTATTTATTTATCTAAATGAAGAAGTAGTATGAGTGTAACCATCACTGAGGTTCAATGCTAGTGAGCATAGTTTTGTGATTGTTTGAGTTTCAATGCAGACAGACGATGTCATCGTTACAGCACAATGGTATTATAAGCGGCAATCATTGATTTTAATTTAAATGGAACCATTATTGGCTATCATTTAAACGATGATTAAGTGATCTCTTGTCATTTTATCAGCAATCATCAAGTGATTGAGTGACGGAGAAATAAAAACTTTTTAATGAGGAGGGGGAATGAATTTTCATGGCAGCATGAGAATTACTCAAAAGCCGTTAATTCAGGCACATTTCCTTTGACTCAACCAGACTATAAGGCTAATATTCGCGCCCTATGCAAAAGGTAAAATTGCCGCTAAAGGTAGATCCAGTACGCACTGCACAGAAAAGACTCGACTATGATGGCATCATCAAAGCGGATCTTCTGTCTCGTCTCGCTGGTTCAACCCAGAGCGTAATAAGTGATGCAAACGTCAACTTGTCTTTTGACCTTGACCAACGTCGTATTCCTTTCATGCGCGGAAACGCAAGTGTAGATGTGATGTTGACCTGTCAGAGATGCCAGGAAGAATTTCCACACACAATTAGTGTTGAATTCTGTTATAGTCCGGTTCGTGATGAAGAGGCTATTGACAAGTTACCGGAAGCCTATGAGCCGACAATTGTCGACGAAAATGGTGATATTAATCTAATTGAAATCATCGAAGATGAATTGATGTTAGAGTTACCGCAAGTAGCAAGACATGATGATGACGATTGCAAGATCGGCACACATAACTTGTCTTTTGGTGATATCCCCGTTGCTGATGAGCGTCCGAATCCGTTTGCAGTATTGAAAAATCTTAAAAGTTAAATTTAACAGGAGTAGGGTTAATGGCCGTACAAAAGAGCAAAAAATCACGTGCAGCACGTGGTATGCGTCGTTCACATGATGCGCTAACTACAGCAGCAGTATCTGTAGATTCAGCATCAGGTGAAACTCACCTACGTCACCACGTGACAGCTGACGGTTTCTACCGTGGCCGTAAGGTTATCAACAAGTAAGGTTGAACCTTGATGGGTCTTACCGTTGCACTTGATGCAATGGGCGGGGATTTCGGTCCTCAAGTAACAGTGCCTGCCGCCGTGCAGGCACTGTTGCATTCGCCTGAGCTCAAACTCATTCTTTTTGGTGATATTAGTGCTATCACTACCCAGCTAACTCTTCTCAATAAGCTCAACCATCCTCGGCTGTCTATCGTTCATTGCGATAATGTTATAGCCAATGAAACACGTCCATCACAAGCATTACGTCATAGCAAAGGTTCTTCAATGCGCATGGCATTAGATGCTGTTGCCATCGGTGATGCCGATGCCTGTGTTAGCGCCGGTAATACGGGAGCGCTAATGGCTTTATCTCGTTATGTGCTTAAACAACTTCCTGGTGTTGAACGTCCTGCATTAATTTCAGAAATACCTAATCGTAATGCCAACCATACTTGGTTATTAGATTTAGGTGCCAATGTTTCGTGTGATGCCGATACTCTATTTCAATTTGCTGTCATGGGCTCAGTTGTTGCCGAACAAACATTAGGCTCTGCACCACGAGTAGCATTACTTAATATTGGTGAAGAATCCATTAAAGGTAATGATCTGGTTAAACGTTGTGCTGAAATGTTGAGTCAATCTCCCGATATTAATTACATTGGCTATATTGAAGGCCATCAATTGTATTCAGATAAAGCGGATGTGATTGTATGTGATGGTTTCGTCGGGAATGTGAGTTTAAAAACCAGTGAAGGGGTGGCTAACCTATTCATTGACTGTATTAAGCGTAATATTGGTCGTAACCCATTTAAGCGGTTGATTGCTAAATGGTTGTTTCGTGAGCTATTTAATAGCTTACAGCAATTGAACCCCGACCAGTATAATGGCGCAAGTCTGTTAGGATTACGTGGTATTGTAGTGAAAAGCCATGGCAGTGCAGACACCACAGCTTTGGAGAATGCCATAAGCCAAGCGGTTTATGAGATTAAACGCCAAATACCGATGAAAATCAGTGACCGTCTGGAAGAGGTCTTACTAGAGAGGCATTATTAGTCTTCATGTATAGCAAAATTTTAGGAACTGGCAGCTATTTGCCAACTCAAGTTCGCACCAATGCGGATTTAGAAAAAATGATAGAGACTAGCGATGAATGGATCGTTGCTCGTACTGGTATTCGTGAGCGTCGTATTTCATCCGCTGACGAAACTGTAGCAGTAATGGGTTATCATGCATCTTTAAACGCTATCGAAATGGCGGGTATCAATAAAGAAGATATCGATCTTATTATTGTTGCGACATCTAGTACAAGCCATTCATTTCCATCAGCTGCTTGCCAAGTACAAGGTATGTTAGACATTAAAGGCTGTCCCGCTTTTGATTTATCTGCTGCATGTACTGGCTTTGTTTATGCCTTAAGTGTCGCTGATCAACATATCAAAACTGGTATGGCGAAAAATGTACTAGTGATTGGCTCTGATGCGCTTTCTCACTGTTGTGATCCACAAGATCGCTCAACCATTATCTTATTTGGTGATGCAGCCGGTGCGGTGGTTCTTGGCGCAAGTGAAGAGCAAGGGATCATTTCAACGCATTTGTATGCTGACGGCCATTTTGGTGGTTTATTAAGCCTTGCTGTGCCAGAGCGCGGTAAAGATTTTGATGCTAATACATGGCTTTACATGGCTGGTAATGAGGTGTTTAAAGTTGCAGTGACTCAACTGTCTAACTTGGTTAAAAACACGCTAGCGACTAATAATATGGATAAGTCTGAACTTGATTGGCTGGTGCCACATCAAGCGAATATGCGGATTATTTCAGCGACAGCGAAAAAATTATCAATGTCGATGGATCAAGTGGTTGTAACACTTGATCGCCATGGTAATACCTCTGCGGCAACAGTACCAACAGCATTAGATGAAGCGGTACGTGATGGCCGTATTCAACGCGGTCAAACGCTATTATTAGAAGCGTTTGGTGGCGGTTTCACTTGGGGCTCTGCACTCGTGAAATTTTAAGCTAAATCAAATTATGGTTTAGTTTTACTTGCTAAAAGAATTTTGCGATAAGACAGAAGGTTGAATATAGTTAACGCTGTCTTGTTAGCCTATTAATTTACTGAACTATCAGTATATAAAGAATAAGGATTCTCAAATGTCTAAGTTCGCGATTGTTTTCCCTGGACAGGGTTCTCAAACTGTTGGCATGCTTGCTGATTTAGCTGAGCAATTTGATGTGGTTAAGCAGACGTTTGCTGAAGCCTCTGATGCTCTAGGTTATGACCTATGGGCTCTAGTACAAAATGGTCCTGTTGAAGATCTAAACCAAACCCAACGTACACAACCTGCACTATTAACAGCATCTGTGGCGATTTGGCGTGTATGGCAACAACAGGGCAGTGAACAGCCAGCTGTTTTAGCGGGACATAGCCTAGGTGAATACTCTGCGCTTGTTTGTGCAGGTGTGATTGATTTTCAAGCAGCGGTTAAGTTAGTTGAACTACGTGGCAAGTTAATGCAAGAAGCCGTGCCTGCTGGTGTTGGCGCAATGTCTGCAATTATCGGCTTAGATAATGATGCAATTGCGACTGCATGTGCACAAGCAGCGGAAGATCAAGTATGTTCTCCAGTTAACTTTAACTCGCCAGGCCAAGTGGTTATTGCGGGTAATAAAGAAGCGGTAGAGCGTGCAAATGTATTGTGTAAAGAAGCAGGCGCTAAGCGTGCATTACCATTACCAGTGTCTGTTCCTTCACATTGTGCGTTAATGAAGCCTGCAGCTGATAAATTAGCAATTGCATTAGAAGGTTTAGCATTTAACGCTCCTGCTATCCCAGTGATCAATAACGCTGATGTGGCGACTGAAATCGATCCTGTGGCAATTAAACTTGCTCTTGTTAAGCAGCTATACAATCCAGTTCGTTGGACTGAGTCTGTAGAGCGTATGGCAGCTGAAGGCGTTGAAGAGTTGCTAGAAATGGGTCCTGGTAAAGTATTAACGGGTCTTACAAAGCGTATTGATCGTGAACTTAGCAGCGTAGCAGTGAATGATGTTGCATCATTAACCGCAGCACTAGCGAAATAATGAAGCTTACAAAGAGGATTTACAATGAGTCTGGAAGGTAAAATTGCACTAGTTACAGGTGCGAGTCGCGGTATTGGTCGTGCAATTGCTGAGATTTTGGTTGAGCGTGGCGCAACCGTTATTGGTACAGCAACATCAGAGAGTGGTGCTGATGCGATTAGTGCGTATCTTGGCGATCATGGTAAAGGTTTTGCGTTAAACGTGACCTCGCCAGAGTCAATTGAAACCACACTAAAGCAAATTAAAGAACAATATGGCGATATTGACATCTTAGTCAATAACGCTGGTATTACTCGTGATAATCTACTTATGCGTATGAAAGATGACGAATGGCAAGATATCATGGATACCAACCTGACTTCGGTTTTCCGTCTGTCTAAAGCGGTATTGCGCGCGATGATGAAAAAACGTCATGGTCGTATCATTAGCATCGGTTCTGTTGTCGGTACTATGGGTAACGCAGGTCAGACAAATTATGCAGCGGCTAAAGCTGGTTTGCTTGGTTTTACAAAATCGATGGCACGTGAAGTTGCTTCTCGTGGAATCACAGTCAACGCTGTTGCGCCAGGTTTCATTGAAACTGATATGACAAAAGCGTTAAATGATGATCAACGCGCTGCAACACTAGCAAATGTTCCTGCTGGTCGTTTAGGCGATCCGCGTGAAATAGCAGCGGCTGTTGCTTTTTTAGCCTCTGATGAAGCTGCTTATATAACAGGCGAAACATTGCACGTTAACGGCGGCATGTATATGATTTAAGCAAATTCTTTGTAATACTTCATGATTCAAGTCAAATTGAACAATTTTTCTGGTTAAATCGTGGTTTGACCAGCATTATGAGTGTTGCAACTTTTGCTGTAATGAATAAACTACAACAAATCGCATTAGCGAATTCTTGTTAAAGGAAATATATTAGTATGAGCAACATCGAAGAACGCGTAAAAAAAATCATCGTTGAGCAACTAGGCGTAGACGAAGCAGAAGTTAAGAACGAAGCATCTTTCGTTGACGATCTAGGTGCTGATTCACTAGATACAGTTGAACTAGTAATGGCTCTTGAAGAAGAATTCGATACAGAAATCCCTGACGAAGAAGCTGAAAAAATTACTACTGTTCAAGCTGCAATCGACTACGTAAACAGCGCACAGTAATATAAAAATTTAATATCTCCAGGCGGTCATTATGACCGCCTGTTTTTTTTCACTTCCTGTTTTATCCTCAATTCCCGGAGAAATTAATCGTGTCTAAGCGTCGTGTAGTTGTAACTGGCATGGGTATGCTTACCCCGGTTGGTAATTCTGTTGAATCTTCTTGGAAAGCTTTACAGTCTGGCATTAGTGGTATCAGTACCATCCAACATTTTGATGCAAGCGCATTTGCTACTCAATTTGCCGGAATGATCAAAGACTTCAATTGCGAAGATTCCATGTCTAAGAAAGATGCACGCAAAATGGATTTATTTATCCAATACGGCGTTGCAGCTGGCGTACAAGCATTCAAAGATTCTGGTTTTGAAGTTACTGAAGAAAATGCACCACGTATCGGTGTTGCTATTGGTTCTGGTATTGGTGGTTTAGGCTTAATTGAAGTTGGCCATCAAACTTTGATCGACAAAGGACCACGTAAAATCAGTCCGTTCTTTGTACCATCAACAATTGTTAATATGATCGCTGGCCACATGTCAATCATGTATGGTCTACGTGGTCCAAATATCGCTATTTCAACAGCGTGTACGACAGGCCTTCATAACATTGGCCATGCTGCACGTATGATTGCGTACGGCGATGCTGACGCAATGCTAGCTGGTGGTGCAGAAAAAGCATCAACAGAGCTAGGCATGGGCGGCTTTGCTGCTGCGAAAGCATTATCAACCCGTAATGATGATCCTCAAGCCGCTTCTCGTCCATGGGATAAAGATCGCGATGGTTTCGTATTAGGCGATGGCGCTGGCGTAATCATGCTAGAAGAGTACGAACACGCAAAAGCACGTGGCGCTAAGATTTATGCTGAGCTTGTTGGCTTTGGTATGAGTGGTGACGCTTACCACATGACTTCACCAAGTGCTGATGGCTCTGGTGGTGCGTTAGCAATGGAAGCATGTATTCGCGATGCGGGTATCAATGCTGATCTGATTGGCTATATTAACGCTCACGGCACATCAACCCCAGCTGGTGATAAAGCTGAAACATTAGGTATTAAACGCGCTATGGGTGCGGCTGTTGATAATGTTATGGTGTCATCAACTAAATCAATGACTGGTCACTTGTTAGGTGCAGCAGGTTCTGTTGAATCAATCATTACTATTCTAAGCTTGGTTGATCAAGTCGTACCGCCGACAATTAACTTGGATAATCCAGGTGAAGGTTGTGATCTTGATTATGTTCCAGGTGAAGCGCGTCAAGCTAACCTAGAATATGCATTATGTAACTCATTCGGTTTTGGCGGCACTAACGGCTCGCTATTGTTTAAGAAGATTTAATTCGATTCTTGTGTCTTGAGTAATAAGTGCTATAACCTGATACAATTAGATAGCCTGATATTTCGATATCGGGCTATTTTTTTAGCTATGAAAAAGGGAATTATAATGGCTTCAGTCAATGGTTGTGAGCAACAGAGACTTGCTATTACAGATAGAGCAACGCAATACGGTGATGGTTGTTTTACTACGATGTTGGTTGAGCAACAACAGATCCAACTGTGGCCATTACATTTAGCCCGTTTAGAACTGAGTTTACAGCGGTTGGCGATTGCTGCACCAGATTGGCAGCAGGTATATACTGATGCCGCAGCACTAGCACTGAAATATCCGCACAAAGGCGGTATTAAAATATTAGTCAGCCGTGGTAGTGGTGGTCGAGGTTATAATCCTATTGGCTGCAATGATACTCAAGTTATTATTACCCATTTTGAGTGGCCATTACATTATCAGCAATGGCAACAACAAGGGATTATATTAGGGGTGTGCCAGCAGCGAATGGGTAATAGTCCGATGCTTGCAGGAATGAAGCACTTAAATCGCCTTGAACAAGTATTGTTGAAACAAGAAATTGAAACTGCAGGCTGGGTGGATGCGATTGCATTAGATTGCGATGAGCGCGTAATTGAAACTACGGTTGCAAATCTGTTTTGGCGTCACGGCAATACTGTATATACTCCTGCTCTACAGCGTGCTGGTGTTGCGGGGGTTATGCGGCAGCATGTTCTTAATCTGCTTGATGAGCTTAATTATGATTATCAGGTAGGAGATTTTGAGCTTGTTTCGTTACTAGCTGCTGATGAAGTTTTTATTACTAATGCACTGATGACGTTAGTGCCTGTAAATCAAATATACACCGCACAATATTGTGAACGTACAATGTTCAAAACACTATGGAAGAGGTTACATTCGTGCTAAAGAAGTTGATTATTGTGATGTTCATGTTGGGCTTGTTAACAGCAAGTGCTGCAGGGTGGGGCTTTTTTCAAGTTAAATCTACGCTTGATAAACCGGTACTTATTGAACAACAAACGTTTATTACTGTGAAGTCAGGAACATCTTTCCGTGGATTATTAGCCCAGTTAAGTAATAAAAAAATTATTACTTTATCACCATGGCTACGGTGGGTGGGGTATTTAGAACCGACATTAACAGATATTAAAGCGGGCACTTATGCGATAAAACCTCAAGAAACATTGCATTCAGTGTTGGAAATGATCACCGAAGGTAAAGAATACCAATATGCGATCACGCTTGTCGACGGTGAGCGTTTTAGTGAGTGGCGTCAGTTACTACAAACAAATCCGAATTTAACTCATACCACTGATGATATGACTCAGCAGCAAATTGGTACAGCGGTTGGGATTGATAATGATAAGATTGAAGGTTATTTCTTACCTAATACCTATCATTTTACCGCTGGAACGAGCGATATCAGTATCTTAAAGCGTGCTCATACTGCGATGATGAAAGAATTAGATATCGCATGGCAGCAACGTGAAAAAGATTTGCCATTAAAGACCCCTTATCAAGTCCTGATCATGGCATCGATCATTGAAAAAGAAACTGCAGTTGCGAGTGAACGTGGTTTAGTTGCATCAGTCTTTATGAATCGTTTACGGGCTAATATGCCGTTACAGACTGATCCTACAGTTATTTACGGCATGGGTGATAAGTATGATGGTAATATCACTAAAAAAGATTTGCGTACGCCAACGGCTTACAACACTTATACCATGCGTGGTTTACCGCCAACACCGATAGCTATGCCAAGTAAGGCATCTATTATGGCTGCTGTTGATCCTGATGACAGTGATTATTATTATTTTGTTGCAGATGGCAAAGGCGGCCACAAATTTTCAACTACGTTAGTCGAGCACAACCGCGCGGTTCGTGCCTACCTTAAAATATTAAGAACACAGAAATGATCGGTAAATTTATTGTCATCGAAGGCCTTGAAGGGGCTGGTAAAAGTACAGCGATTGCACAAGTTATAGCGACACTAGCTCAGCATGGTATTGAAAATCCACAATCGACACGCGAACCTGGCGGTACCCCGCTAGCAGAGCAAATGCGCGCTTTGGTTAAGCAAGGACATCCAGATGAGCCTTTAACGGATATGGCTGAATTGCTATTGCTTTATGCGGCAAGAATCCAATTAGTCGATAATGTGATTAAGCCAGCCCTTGCCGAAGGACGGTGGGTGGTAGGCGATCGCCATGATATGTCATCACAAGCCTACCAAGGTGGTGGTCGTGGTTTTGATCAAGCATTAATGGAAAATTTACGTGATACCGTACTTGGCGATTTTCGTCCTGATCTGACTATTTATATGGATATTGATCCGGTACTAGGCTTACAGCGTGCCCGTGGCCGTGGTGAGTTAGATCGTATAGAGCAAATGGATATCGCTTTTTTTGAGCGTGCCCGTGAGCGATTTTTAGCATTATGTAATAATCAACCTAATGTGATTATTATTGATGCTAGCCAAACATTGACACAAGTTACCGCCGATTTAACCCAAGCATTGCAGTCTTGGTTGGAGCAACAATAATAATGATATATCCATGGCAACAAACTTTGTGGCACAACTGGCAGCAGTTGCTTGAGCAACGACGTTTACACCATGCTATTTTGTTATTAGCGGCAAAGGGTAGTGGACGTGGTGTACTAGCTCGACAATTATCTAAAACCGTACTTTGCCAAAATTCACAAGTTGAACCTTGTGATGTTTGTCATAGCTGTAAATTATTTGATGCAGAAAACCATCCAGATTTTCATGTCATTAAGCCCGAACAAGATGGTAAGCAAATTGGTGTTGATGCTGTACGACAATGTAATCGTTGGGCAGTAGAAACCTCACACTTAAATGGTCAACGGGTTATTTTAATTGAACACGCTGATGCATTGGGTGAAGCTGGTGCGAATGCGATACTAAAAACATTAGAAGAGCCGCCTGCTGGATGTCAGTTTATTCTGACAGCACAAAGCTTAGATCGGTTATTACCGACGGTGGTGAGCCGTTGTAATAAATGGCGGTTAAATCCACCCGATGAAGCAAATGTCAAAAATTGGGTTGAAAGTCAGCTGCAGCAGTCTATTTTATTAGAAAGTGTACGACTTAATAATGGCGCACCCTTAGCAACCTTAGCTTTTATTGAAAGTGGGTTAGATATACGTTATGGCCATTTGGTAACTGCATTTACAGCGTTTGTGCAACCGCCCCATATCGGTATTTATGATGTGGCGGCGATGTGTAGCGCCGATGGTATTGTGACGTTGCAATTATTAAGTTACTTTTTAGTTGATTGCTTAAAATGGCAGCAAGGGGTAACCCAGTATCTTGTTCACCAAGAGTCGTTGCCAGCAGTTGAAGCTATTGCAGCTACAATACCAACAGCGCTGCTGTTAGAACAAATACGTAATATTAATAACTTACATCGTCAATTAGCCAAACATACAGGGCTAAATATTGAGTTGTTAGTTGTTGAATGGTTAACTGGGTTTATTGGTAAGTGATCTTAGTCAATAACGATGTTCCATCGCAGTTATGAAATGAAGAATTAGAATAAACAAGAGGAAAGCCTGTGTTAGTCGATTCACATTGTCATCTTGATAAACTTGATTATGACAAATTACATACAGGGATTGATGATGTATTAAATAAGGCCAAGGAACGTGGCGTTGAATATTTTCTGTCAGTAGGGGTTACATTAGCCGCCTTTCCTAAAATGATGGAAATGATTGCACCTTACGATAACGTATTTGCATCATGTGGTATTCATCCATTAGATGTTGAGTCAGGTTATGACTCTGAGCAATTTAAAGCCTATGCTCGCCATGAAAAAGTGGTCGCGATTGGTGAAACGGGTCTTGACTACCACTATCAGCCTGAGACTGCTGAATTACAGCAAAAATTGTTTCGTGAGCAAGCGCGTGTTGCGGTGGAATTAAATAAGCCGTTGATTATCCACACTCGTATGGCGCGTGAAGATACAATGCGTATTTTACGTGAAGAAGGTGCTGAGAAGTGTGGCGGTGTATTACACTGCTTTACTGAAGATTTAGATATGGCATTAGCGGCAATTGAGCTAGGCTTCTATATCTCAATTTCAGGTATTGTGACGTTCAATACTGCGAGTGATTTGAAGAATGTAGTAAGTAAGTTACCGCTAGATCGCTTATTAGTTGAAACAGATTCACCATTCTTAGCCCCAATTCCCTACCGTGGTAAGCAAAATCAACCAGCTTATACTCGTGAAGTTGCTCAATATATTGCGTTATTAAAAGGCATATCTGTTGAGGAAGTGGAGCAAGCAACCACTAAAAACTTCTTTACGTTGTTTTCATTAGCGAAACAGTAACAGCTATTGTTGATATGACATTAAAGAGAAGCTTCGGCTTCTCTTTTTTGTTGGTGGCAAGAGGGAGAACTATAAATTTATATAGCAGATATTGTGTGAAATTAATTAGATTCAACGTTATGCAAGTTCATAAAGATAAAAATGTAGAAACATAGCGATGCAATAGTGTTCATATTTGGTGATCTGAGTCACATAAAATTAAACTGCTTAATAAATACCACTAATGGTTAATAAATAAGATTGTCAAAAGAGAAAACACTAATAGAATTGATGCATATTTTTACTACATTATATATATCAATTATGAATTGTCTTGATGATTTAATTACTTCTTTTCCGAAAAGATCAGCTGATTATCCTTCGTTGTCTCAAAAGCAGCGAGGATTAAATTTTATTCATACTTATATTCATCAACATGGTGAATACGATATTTTCTCGAAAATAATATCTCATCGTATAGCGCAAATCCAAACCTGCGAGAATTATCGCGGAAATTTACACCAAACATTCACCAGTGATATAGCTAATCAAATCTGCGGTCATAGCCTTTTAGATGGGCTACCTGAAATTTATCTTGATATAGAGAAACTCGCTATTTCTTTATTTGGTAATATTTTATCCTGCTGGGCTGAATATGAGTCGTATAAAATTCTTGGACGAGTACAACATTATCAAAATAACCATATGGCGGCTCTAAATAGAGTACATACATGTGCGCCAAATGAGTTTATTTCAGAAATTGTCATGCATATTGAAAAAGATGAACGTCTGTTTATGACTCATCATTATAATAAACCTATGCTGCTATCTGATGCGATTGTCTTAACAAATATTGAAACGTTCATAAAAGAACAGCATTGGTATGAAATGTTGTACTATTTAAACCTATCGCAAAAAGGTCAGCATTTCATTATGCTACAAGGTGATGAAGACGGTTTAGCAACCATCACTTCGACAGCATTGATTCAAGGTTGGGAACTGAGAGATAATTGGCTAACATTTAATCCGTTCTTCCAAAATAGCCACTGGCAGGTTGATGTAAATGAAAAGAAACTAAATGCACTACGCCAGACCGGAATTTTTTCTGACGCGCTTAGTTTTACCTACCACCCTTTTAGTATTTTGGAATTTGAAACTCAATTAGCAGATACATTAATTGATGATAAAGCCATTTGTGAAGTGTTACGATTGACGGTTAGTGGACCTTCGGCCAAACGTCAATTTTTCTTATATCAGAGCCAGAAAATGCTCATGAAAATACTGCATGAGCAGGGTAAGCCCATCGTATTCACGATCATTGAACAACCTTCAATGATCTTATTTTATCAAGCACTAAATCGTGACAGTCATACTGAACTCCCTTACATCAACACTGCGTATCAAGATGTTAACGCAAGTGGACTGGTCACTTACAAGGGATTCTGGCTGACTAAGCATCTCAGCGAACTTTTCAAACAGAATAGTTTTAAAGACTATAAAAAGAAAGTTATCGGCATGCGTAGAGCAGTAAGAGAAACAACTAATGCCTGATTTACCTCTCCTTTTGTTTTCCGAACCACGGGGAGCATTACTGTTTTTCGCGGCTGGGATTATTTTAGCTTGGTTAGGGTATTTCAGCTTTACTTTGTTCACATCTCGACCGGGAGCAAACCGAAATGTGTATTACCCCTACTTAGCCTACTCGGTATCAATCTTTTTATGGATACTGTCTAACGCATATTTTCAGTCGCCACTGCTCACTTACTATAGTGAATCAACTGCAGTTACCATGGCGCTGTTCGCCAATCTAGTCTCTTTTTGTGCATTTATTAGCGCATACAGTTTTTCATGCCGCTTAATTTCAACACAGCCAGATTCTAATTTATCGCTATACCAGAAACTGTTCATTAGCATCATATCGCTCTATGCTTTGATTATAAACAGCTCTCCAGGTCTAACCGTTAAGCATGTAGATATTGTGGCACCGGGTGACTTTGTCATTATATTTGGCCCGCAAACATCGTGGTTTTTTCTGTGCTTGATGTCGGCGGTATTTCTTACATTCCACAATTTTTTAATATACAAAAAAGCAGGCTCACCGCTTATTCAGAAAAAATCTCAGTATATGATATTGGGCGTGATCATCTTTATGCTATCTACGCTTATCGTTCATTTGATCATCCCATTCATGCTGGATGACTTTTCTCTGACGTGGGTTCCACCGGCACTGGCAATTTTTGAGACACTGTTAATTGGTTATGCTTTGTTGTTCAATCGGTTTTACTCGCCGCGATATATCATTTCCCAATTTATCAGTCACCTGGTTAATGTGACGCTTTATCTGTCACCCTACTTATTGATAATAGCCATTGGCTATGAAGATAACCCTCTGCTAATTGGACTTTGGATCGCTCTGATCGGACTTGGCTGGAAATCATCGCTGATTCAAATTAAGCGGGGGACTAATCGACTACTCTATGGGAAAAATGGCAGTCCATCGGAAAATATTCAACGTGTTATTGGTCATTTTCAGTACTCAACAGAATACGGTCTTGGTAAACTGAATGAATTGCTCAATACTCGCAGTGGACAGATCCTCAATATTAATACCCATTCTGATCTTGCCGCGCTAAAGATCTATTTCGAAGGTAAACACTCCGTACTGGTAAAAGATGAGCTGGAATTTCAGATCCAGTATGAAACCCATACAGAGCTCAGTAACATCAGCTGGCTCAAGAAAAACATGGATGCTAACAATTCTGCGTTGGTTTTACCTATCGTGAGCAAAAATGGCGATATATCTCACCTTTTTATGGTGTCGAAAAAGGATCGTGACGGTTTGTTCTCCAGTGAGGAAATTGATGCGCTACAAGTATTGTTTGAACAAGCCAACCAATACATCCGCTCAGAAGAACAGGTTAGGAAATCACAAGTATTAGCGGGTTCTATCGCCCATGAGATCAGAAATCCACTGTCAAAAATCCAATACCACTTTGAGCGTATCGATGCTGATTTGTTTGATGTCAATAACAACTCTGCGCATCCTTTTCTCAGCGAACAAATGAAAGGTTTGTATAAAGAACTAACTGAAAGTAAAAAAGCTGTCCAGCTCGGTACCCGATTTATCGATATTATTATTGATGAGATCAAAGGTAATAGCATTAACTCGCAGACATTCAGTTCGCACTCAGCTGGTCGATTAACAGAACAAGCACTGAGTGAATATGGCTTCGTTGGAAATACTTACCAAGCCAGAATAATAGCCAATACCCAAAATGATTTTCAATTTTGGGGAAATGAGACCCTATTCAGCTTTGTGATGTTCAATCTGGTCAAAAATGCGCTGCATTATTTTTCACAATATCCACAGAGCACACTTTCTATCCACCTTGAACGAGGCGAATCAGAAAACTGCATCATTGTTACCGATACGGGGCCTGGCATTGCTGACAATGTCATCCCACATATTTTTGATGAGTTTTATACATTAGGAAAAAGTGATGGTAGTGGACTCGGGCTGGCATACTGCCGTCGCGTAATTAATGCGTTTGGGGGCAACATTCACTGCCAATCAAAATACGGCAGTTATACTCGTTTCACATTAACTTTTCCTATCATCAATGAAGAACACATCCCAAATAACTTGTTCAATGAACTAAAAGAAGCATTGACCGGAAAACAAGTTCTTGTGATTGGCCCCAAAGAGAATACCACACTCATTTCATCTCTACTTTCTGGTTTTAATATTATTGTATCTACCGTCGACAACGGGAAGAGTGCTGCCAAATATATCGGTAATAACAACGTAGATTTTGCTTTTTATGATCTTTCTTTATCTCCAACCCAGTTTGAAGCATTGAAGAAGATCCGTTCGGGTGATTTTGGCGCTAACGCACAGAAAATCCCATTGATTGCCTTGTCTAATGAAAACACAAGAAGTACCCGCTTTGATACTAACGTCTTTCAGGGCGAGTTTAGGATCAGTGATAGCCTACCGTTATTTGCTCAATCACTAAAATTACTGATCGATAGTGGATCGCTCAAACCTCTTGGGCACTTGATTGGAAAGCGTGTATTAGTTGTCGACGATATGCAAATTAACCGTATGCTGGTACAGAGCTATCTGGCCCAAGAAGGGATCACCGTGCTACAGGCTCACAATGGAAGTGTTGCATTGTGTATCGCTGAACAAGAACGACCGGATCTCATCTTGATGGATATTCACATGCCAGAAATGGATGGACTGGAAGTGACTCGAATTCTTCGTCAAAGAGGCTGTAACATACCGATTATTGCCCTGTCAGGTGAATGCTGTAATGAAGTAACGAAAGAAATCAGTCAATACATGAATGCGCATTTGATGAAACCCATTACTCGCCAACAACTGATGCAAAAACTTCAGTATTGGATTCCAGAGTCTGAGGCCGATAAAATTATTTCTAAACAAGATATTCATATTGTTCACTCAATATAATAGGGTTTTGATACCCCTCAATCCGCATTGCTGCATTTAACAAGCCACAATTAATAAACCTGAAAATAACATCAACATTGAACGAGAAAAAAATTGAGCGTTAATTTATAAAACTATCATTAGGTAAGTGACCGACTCTTTTATTTATAACTGTTAGTGAATTAATTTTGGTTTGTTAAACAAATATAAACTCAACAGTTTGATTGTTTTTTGAACGTGGTCGATAGTTGTATTCGCGATTCCAACTAATAAGAAAAGAGTATTTGTTGTTTTAACTACGTTAAATATTACGCTGTAGCCCAACTTGTATTATTAATTAAATTATTTGAGTTACATTGTGTTACTTAAGTTTCTTTACTGTAATGAAAGTTTTATTAGAATTACTTTTTTTTGGTTTTATTATCAGTAATTTACGGCTCGTAGTTCGATCTATGTGATCAATGTTCTATATTTTGCATGTTATTTAAGTATATTCTGGAAAAATCGGTCAAAAGCGAGCAATATTACTATCGGGGATATACTTGTTGGGAATGCTTTAATCAATTTATTATTACAATTAGCTCAAGTTAAATTTATTAAAGTAGATAAACACGTTATATAAATCCTAAATTATACCAATTAAATTAATAACTTATTATATATGTACCAGTGAGGGGAGATTATATTCACTGGTATTTGTTTGGATATAAAGGGTAAAAATCATGTCGAATGGCAATAAATCTTCAGCAGAAAAGATCCTTGAAGGGATTGGCGGTGCTGGTAACATTAAGTTTCTGACGTGCTGTGCAACGCGTTTACGTTTTGAATTAAACGATAATTCAATTGTAGATAAAGCCGCATTAGATGCTATTCCTGAAGTAATGGGTTGTGTTCCTCAAAGTGGTGAGCGCTACCAAATTGTTGTTGGTGGCGGTGTTGCGACGATGCATAGTGCACTGCAACAATTACTGGAACAGAGCAAAGCAAGTGGTAGTGCTGATAACACCAAAACTGAAACTAAAGCAGCGGCATCAAATGATGATGTAAAAGCCTCGCTACGTTCAAGTGGTGTTCGAGGTAAAGTAGCTTGGGTTGATGGTTTCTTTGAGTACCTTTCAGATTCGTTCCGTCCCATTTTAGGTATTTTACTTGGTGCATCATTAATTATTGCATTATGTGCGGTATTAGATGCGCTACACATTGTTGATTTCCGTGGTGATAAGTCTGCAGGTTGGGTTTTTGTCGATTCAATGTGGCATTCTGTATTCTACTTCTTGCCAATCATGGTTGCTTACAACGCATCGAAAAAACTTAAGGTTGACCCTTGGTTAGGTGCGGCGATCATGGGTGCATTAATGACACCTGATTTCCAAAAGCTAACATCGCTAGCATCTACATCATCAATTAAAGATGCAACACTAGGTACTGTCTCTCACGTCGCTCACGTGTTTGGTTTACCAATGCAGCTTAATGATTACTCTGGTAACGTATTCGTACCGTTGATCATGGTTGCTGTATTAGCGCTTGTTTATCGCTTCTTAAAGAAAATTATTCCTGAAAACCTACACATGGTATTTGTACCATTCCTTTCTTTGATCATCATGATTCCGCTAACAGCGTTCTTGATTGGTCCACTAGGTGTATGGATTGGTACTTATTTAGGTCTTGGTTTAGCTTGGTTAAATACGCATGCACCGTTTGTGTTCGCGATTCTAATCCCGTTATTGTACCCATTCCTTGTTCCATTGGGTCTACACTGGCCGCTAAACGCACTAATGTTAATGAACATTCAAACATTAGGTTACGACTTCATTCAAGGCCCTATGGGTGTGTGGAACTTCGCTTGTTTCGGTGCAACGGCAGGTGTGTTGCTGATTTCTCTTCGTGAAAAAGATGCAACAATGCGTCAGACCGCTTCTGGTGCTTTAGCTGCCGGTTTATTTGGTGGTATCTCAGAGCCATCATTATACGGTATTCACTTACGCTTTAAGAAAGTCTACCCACGTTTACTTGCAGGTTGTTTAGCCGGTGGTGTAACGCTAGCTGTTCTTAGCTCAATGTATGGTAGTGTTAAAACTCAAGCGTTTGCATTTACGTCACTATTAACGATTCCTGTGTTCCACCCAATGTGGATTTACGCAATTTCAATCGCGGTTGCTTTTGTAGTGCCAATGGTACTGATTGTTCTGTTTGATTATCGAACAGCAGAAGAAAAAGCAGAGCATAAAGAATAAGTTTATTTTTATTCATTAATCCAAAAATCCCGTGATGAAAATCGCGGGATTTTTTTATCTATAAAATAGCGAGTGCTTAATTTTTGTTATTATCTTTTGAGATTATTTTCTGTTCGAGATGACTGCTATTTTTATAGGTTATCAAAAGTTGAGTATAAACAATCTTAGTAAATGGCCAAACGAAAGTATTACTTAGGGATTATTTTAATAGAAATATTAATTATGGTTTAGGACTTTTTAATTAGAGGATGGGTTTTATCGTTTATTATAATTTATAAATTAAGCGTGTAGTTTGTCCGATTTATTCTATTCAAAGTTAAATATTATATTAATATTACAACTGATTAACAAATATCACTTGTTTTTCATGTTACATAGGTTACAAAGGTTACTTATTAGAGATTAAATAAATTGTTTAAAATGGTGCGATTTTGTTGTTTTTATCCTTTGTTATCATTGCGTTATCTTTTCTTTGTTATGGTTAAATACATTTGTTTCATTGTGATCTGTATTATAATTTGAAATTATAATTAATTACTTATTTGTAACTTTGACAGCCATCAAGTTATATTATCCACCGCATTTTATACTAATGCTCGAAATAGACATTAAAGAAGTGTTAGCAAATGACTACGGGGGTATGTCGCTAATACTTAGTCTTATTTTGAATTTTTATACTCAGGAGCAAGCAATGTTCACTAACGCAATTACCATTGGTAATTGGAGCTGGTCTCTAACTGCGAAAGTGTTCACCAAATGCTTATTTGTTTTTAAAAATGATTTAGAAAAAAGACGTAATTAAAGTCTTATATTTATTTCATTGACAAGTTTAGAGTCCATCTCAAGGAGAGAAGGTAATGAAAGCCTTTTTTAGTAAGTTATCTCAGGCGGTAATGCTACCGATAGCCTTGCTACCAGCTGCTGGTATTATGCTAGGGCTTGGTGGTAGTTTTACTAACCAAAGTATGATTGATGCGTACCAAATTGGTATTTTGCAAGACGGAACACTTTTAAATAGTTTCCTACAGGTTATGACCGCAGCTGGCGGTATCGTCTTTGCAAACTTACCATTAATGTTCGCACTTGCTATTGCTATTGGTTTTGCGCGTGCAGAAAAGGGTGCTGCTGCACTTGCTGCTACGATTGCATACCTTGTAATGAACGTTGCTATTGCCAAAACACTGACTGTTGCGGGTATGGTTGATACTACCAACAACACTGTTGTACTAATGGGCAATCATTATGCGGGCGTACTTGCGGATGTACTTGGCATTCATAATACGCTGAGTATGGGTGTGTTTGGTGGTCTTATTGCTGGTGGTATCACTGTTATACTTCACAATAAATACCATGATATTAAGTTACCTGAATTCTTAGGCTTCTTTGGTGGCGCTCGTTTCGTACCGATTATTAGTGCATTCTCAGCATTATTCTACGGTATTGTACTAGTATTTGTATGGCCTTACATTGGTGCAGCATTTGGTTCTATCGGTGCAATGCTAGGTGAAATGACAGCTTCTGGTCACGGTTACATTGCTTCGTTTATCTTTGGTATTATTGAACGTGCATTGATCCCTGTTGGTCTACACCATGTGTTCTATCTTCCACTATGGCAGACAGAGATTGGTGGTACAGCTGAAATCGCAGGTCATGTATACAAGGGTACTCAGAACATTTTCTTTGGCTCTCTAGCTAACGGCGATTACTCGCAATTCTCTTCAACTAACTTCATGAGCGGTAAATTTACATTCATGATGTTTGGTTTACCTGCTGCAGCTTACGCAATGTACACTGTTGCTGATAAAGAAAATAAGAAAGAAGTTGGTGGTTTATTGTTCTCTGTTGCACTAACAGCGTTCCTAACTGGTATTACAGAACCAATTGAATTTACGTTCTTATTCTTGTCTGCACCTCTTTACTACTTTATTCACGTGCCACTAGCAGGTCTATCATTTATGCTAATGGACTTGTTAAACGTAAAAGTTGGTATGACATTCAGTGGTGGCTTCATTGACTTCTCATTGTTTGGTATGTTGCCAGGTCTAACGGGTACTGAAAACCATTGGTACTATATTCCACTACTAGGCCTAATTTATGGTCCAGTATACTTCTTATTGTTCCGTTGGTTCATTCTGAAGTATGACATTAAAACTCCAGGCCGTAAGGGTAGTGCTGTTGCTGTTGTTCGCAAGCAAGATTACCACGCATCAAAAGCTGCTGGCGGTGCAAATGACTCCCAAGCTGATGAGATGATTAACGCTCTAGGTGGCAAAGATAATATTGTTGATGTAGATGCATGTATTACTCGTTTACGTATCACTGTTAAAAATGGCGATTTAGTAAAAGACAATAAATACTGGACAGAGCATTTAGGTGCAAAAGGTTTAGTGAAGATTGGTAATACAGGTATTCAAGCTATCTACGGTGCACAAGCTGCAGGCTTTAAAGCGCAGATTAACGCTAAACTAGGTAAGTAAGAACACGAATGGGCTTTAAATTGAAATACCGGCGTATCGGTACCTTCATGATTGATATGGCAATTGTTCAGATGTTCGCGATGGTTGGTCGCGACATCTACCTTGGAGTGATTGCTTATATTTCTGATGGTACTGGAATGACGCTTTCGTTAAACGATAGCATAGCGTTACCCGCATTATTGTTATTGTTTATTGGTTTAATGTTGTTATTTATTGGTGTCTTTATGGGTTATCAATGGATCTGTTATCGCTTATTAGGAACGTCATTATCACGTTATTTATTGAGTGTGCAGGTGGTTTCGACAGATGATAAGTCATTAACGAAGCAACGTTACTTAAAGCGTGAGTTTAATAAAATTTACCTTTGTGTCGCAACGTTGGGGTTATATCCACTTTATAGTGGTGCTCAATATTTAGCTTTTTCAAATCCACCAATGCATGATCGTACTAATCATACGACTGTTATTGAGGGTTGATTTAATCCCGTCTGGGTTTAGATTGAACGTAGAAACCGCAGCCATAGTGCTGCGGTTTTTTTATGGTGGAAAGAAGTAAATAAGGTAATAGCAGCTATAGATAGAATATTTACACACTGTAAGATAAACAATTAGCGTTAGCAGTAATGATATATAATTATTAGAGAGTAAAAAGCCAGCACTAGGCTGGCTATGAGGACTGAAGTAGGGGGGTTATAAAGAGATAAAGAACAGAATTAAAACCGGTACTAATAAACTTAAAATGAAGCCACTAACGATTGCAATCGGTACACAACGAATACCGCCACAATTTTGAATTACGGGTAACGTAAAGTCCATAGCGGTAGCACCAGCATAACCAATCGCGGTGTTTGGATAGCGATTAATAAAGAGTGGAATCATGATCAGTGCTAGTATTTCACGAAGTAGTTCATTTAAGAATGCAGCCCCACCATAAATACTGCCTAAGCCGTCACCAATTAATATTCCTGCTAATGAATACCACCCAAACCCTGATGCCATTGCTAAGCCATTATTAATTGGAATATCGAGTAATAATGCTGCAATAATACCGCCAAGTAAGGATGTCACCAAAATCACTGCCGCAATAATGACGCCTTTTTTATTGAGTATAATTTGCTTAAGAGTCATGCCACTATTGCGTAGTTGAATACCAACAAAAAATAGCAGTAATAATAAGATGTTTTCGCTGGCTTGCTCTACCCATGACAGATCAACGTTTAACAGTAATCCGATAATTAATCCTAGTGCAACCACAATGACTAATTTTCCAGATTCCAGTAACATTTTAGCTAATGGTAATTTACGATGTACATGTGATGTGGGCGTTGGCCATAAACGATCTAGCCATGGTAAAGCGAGTAGGTTACATACCGAAATTGAGATAAAAAAGGTAAAGGTATATAACAGAATTTGGCCTAAATTCTGACTAAGGTTATCGAGCCCTGCCAAACTTAATCCCATTAATGCTAAGATTACTAGTACTAAGCGACTGGTTTGGGTATTAATAAACTCAAGAATATTGGTTTTTTTTATCGGGATTAAATATCCCAGTACCAATGGTAAAAAAATGAGTAGAATCCCCGATAACATATTTATCCCTATTATGTATAAACAGCGTGAAAGTGAAATTGTAAATATCTTAATATAATGCAGCTTCACAACATCATAAGTGATTAAAGATTAAGCATTAAATTTGTGACGAATATAACATAAAGTAGTAGAAAGAATATAGATATCAATAGGAATGATACTGATTAAACTAGCGGAAAAAGTGTATATATATGTGTCAAAACGTATCGTCTAACGGGGGGAGTTAGACGAACGCTGCCATTTAACAAGAAAAGTGCTCAGAGGATTAAATGCCATAGCTATGAGTGATCTGTTTTAATTGATTATTAAATTCAAGTTCTGACATATTAGTTAATTCATACATCACTTCTGCTCCAGCAAGATCTAATTCAACTTCATGTTCATTCATTGCTGCGGCATTATTAGTTTTAAACAATAAAAAATGATGTGTCATGCGAGCGATAGTTAAATAGCTAATATCACTATCATGATTGGTGGTTATTGGATTAGTAGCGACGGCAATATAGTCACTATCAAATCCCCATTGACTGAGGACAATCTTACTGGCTAGCGCGCAGCTCTCTTGGAAAATATATTTAGCAATATTAAAATCAAGATAATTACCTTGCTCAATAAAATGAGAATACTCATTAATTAATCCAAATAAACCAATATCAGCCAAGAGGCCTGTTAGTAGTGCTTTTTCTGGTTCAAGTTTGAGAGGTTTATTACTATAGATATGCATTTTTTGACAAATAAGTGCCATTGTTGTTGCAAATTGACGCGAATGAAATGCACTATTTTTAAGTAATTGGTTACATTCAATGTTTTCAATAGTGGTATTTTTTAATGAGTATATTGTTTGAGCTGTAATGATATCTCTAATTCGAATGATGCCTAAGCGTGATACCGCAGTAAGAATATCGTGGCAGATAATATTACGACGATTAAATATTGCAGAGTTGGCAGCTCGAATAATGTTGGCTGTTAATACTGGATCATCTATTAATAAGTTAGCAACATCATGAACTGTTGTTTCAGGATCTTCGCACAATCTATTCAGGGTTAATAGTGTCTCAGGAATGGATGGTAAGGTTAGCCTGTTATAGCGTGCTGCTTTTTTTATGGAATGGAAAAGATCTGACTGAATAGCACGAATATGATGGTGGTTATTAGCTTCCAGCCAAAAAAATGATAAATGTGGCATCGAATAATTACAGTGGTAAGAGGTGTTATGAGTGTACTCACTGTTGGTGAATGTACAAAGCGTAAACTGTTGTTTTTTTGACACAGTTAACGCTTGAGTGGCTGAATAATGGCATTATTTTTAATTATTAATTAAGTAGTGATCTTGCAGCAACTGTAATAGAAAATTAATTGTCATATCTGCGGTTGGATAATAAATTAAAGATTGTTTATGTTTTATATTTATCGGTAATACTTCTAACCAACGTTGGCTAACCCATGTCGCATCTTGATAGTTAGGTTGCTGATAAAGCTGACTAAGTTCTGGCATTGATGCAAACAAGAGTTTAAGTTTAGTAGCTAATATTTGGTTATCTGGACTCATCGCAATAGCTGGCCAATTGGAGCAAGGTTCATAAGTGGCGGTAAGTAAATTGTCATAAGCCATTGAGAGTGTTGAAATTGAAATTTTATTAGTGCCTTCAACTATAATTTCTAATAATCCACCATCACAGCAATTAAAATCGATAATAGTAACCGTTGTGGCGATGGCGGGAATATTGGTGATGGTTTCTGGTGAGCTATTTGGAGCGATCATCCCTAATGCGAATGGATCATTGTTAGCCATTGCCTCTGTTACCATTCGAACATCACATACTCTTGAAGTTACCAATTTTAGTCGCCCACCGGGCAATAAATGTTTGCTATGAGGTAATAATGCGATGGTATTCATATTTTATCCTTGCCATTTTTGATCTGCTTATAAGAAACCCTACTAAGGTTAGCACGATATATTTAATTGAGAGTAAGTATAAAAAACGGCTAATTGTTAATTCGTTTCATAAATTTTCGACTAAAAATATGCGAATAATCTCATATTCGAATGCTAGCTGTATCATCTATTATTGCTATGAGCATAAAATAGCTCGTCAAATCATTGACACTGAAAATAAGCCGTTTTTAATGTGTTTTTAGTTGTTATGGATAATATCTGGAGCATAAGTTATGACGTCAATAAAAGATGACTATTTAAATTATTTATATAAATTTGGCCGACAAGAAAAAAGATCAATGTTTGGTGGCACTGGCATTTTTATTAATTGCGCGATGTTTGCTATCGTAACACCAACCTCAATGTATATACGTGGAGGGGATAGTCTTGATGAGGAATTAGCTAACTCTGGTTGTGAAAAGTTTAGACATGTAAAAAAAAGTAAAACAGCAACGGTTAATTATTATGAAATCAAAAATTTATTCTTAACGGATCAATCTAAATGTGATCGGTTTGTGAAAGCGTCGATTGCTTTTTCCTGCCGCGATAAATCTTTTAAATCTTCCGAGTCAAATCGTCGTTTGCGTGATTTACCCAATATGCGTTTGACACTTGAACGTATGGTAAAAAAAGCAGGTGTACTAGACGTTGATACTTTTTTTAAGGTTGGTGCTGTTAATGTATTTCGGCGTGTATGCGAACATAATGGCCAAGAATTAGATCATAAATTATTATGGATATTTGCTGGTGCTATTCATGGCGGGCATTGGCAGTTATTAAGCGAAGATCATAAGCAACAGTTATTAGATGAATATCATCAGCAAGTTCATTAAATGCATAGCTAATTGATAATATAAGTCTACTTAGGGGATGTTGCTGAGAAGAAGTGATTTTTTTGTTATGCTGATAGCAATTATGTTGTTGTGGCTCAATTATGCAATTATCTAAATTGTCAGGTTCTGTTCTCTCGGGATTACATTGTTTTTTGATTGCAGCAGATCAAATGAGTTTTACTCGTGCTGCTGAAATTTTATGCCTTACCCAGAGTGCTGTAAGTCATAAAATTAAAAATTTGGAAGATATTTTAGACGTCCAATTATTTATTCGACAACATCGCAAGTTAGTATTGACTGATGAGGGCTTGCGTTTAAAACAAGTATTAGCATCCAATTTCGGTGATATTATTCATGAAATTCGTGATTTGAAAAGTGCTGAATTAAGCGGTGATTTGACAATATCAGTGCCACCAACTTTTGCACAAACATGGTTAGTTCCTCGTTTAGCTTCTTTTATTGATAAATATCCTAATTTACGGATTCATTTACGAACGCGAAATGATCTCGTCGATTTTCAAACCGAAAGTTATGATTGTGCTATTTATTTTGGTAATGGTGTCTACCCTAATTTAGCTGTAGATAAACTACTTGAAGAAAGTATGTTTCCAGTATGTAGTCATGAGTATGCGGTTAAACATCAGCTTTATCATCAGCCTGAAAACTTAATTCATTGTTTATTACTGCACGATGCAGCCCCGTGGGCAAGAGCTGGGCGTAATGATGAATGGCAATTTTGGGCACAACATTTTAAGGTTGTATTACCTGAGAATGGCTGTACTTTTGATCGAGCTGATTTAGCTATTAAAGCGGCAACTACCGGTATGGGGGTGGCGATGGCAAGACAGTCATTTGTTGCTGAACAGTTAGCGACATCTCGTTTGGTTTCACCTTTTGATATGATAGTAAGTTCGGCACATAGTTATTACGTTGTTTGCCGTAAAGATATGCAAACCTCACCAAAAATCAAAGCATTTAAAGATTGGCTTCTTAATGAGATCAATACTTAATAGCGAATAAGCTGTGCAGTCATGATCAAAAAAGGCGCTTAGTGCGCCTTCTTTCATTACTTATTAACCATTCGGTTTATTTAATAAGTTCATTACCTGATAGCTCACCTTTTTCAAAGCTGGCTAAATTTTCTAAGGTAGTTTGAGCAATACTGCCAAGTGCTTCTTCAGTTAAAAAAGCTTGATGGCCTGTAAATAGTACGTTATGACATGACGATAAACGACGGAATACATCATCTTGAATAATGTCGTTTGATTTATCTTGGAAGAATAAATCTTTTTCGTTTTCGTAAACATCGACTCCGAGTGCACTGATAATACCACTTTTAAGTGCTTCGACTGCATCACTAGAGTTAAGTAAGCCACCACGACTGGTATTAATTATCATCATTCCTTTACGCATTTTTGCAAACGCTTTACGGTTAAGCATGTGATAATTTTCTTTGCTCATAGGGCAATGGAGGGTGATTACATTTGATTTTGCATAAATTTCATCAAGAGTGGTGTAAGTAACACCTAGCTCTAGCGCTATTGGGTTTGGATAAGGGTCATAAGCAAGAATAGTCATGCCTAAGCCTTTTAGAATTCGAATGGTGGCAATACCAATTTTACCTGTGCCGATGACACCTACAGTCCGGCCATGGAAGTTATAACCCGTTAAACCTTCCAATGAGAAATTTGCATCTCGAGTCCGTTGGTATGCGCGGTGAATGCGACGGTTAAGGCTTAGCATCAGGCCTAAAGTATGTTCGGCAATAGATTCTGGAGAATAAGCGGGAACAGTAACAACCTGTATATTTAAGGCTTTTGCCACATCAAGATCAACGCGATCAAAACCAGCACAGCGCATGGCAATAATCTTTACCCCTTGCTCGGCTAATATTTTGAGTACGGGTTCGCTAAGATCATCATTAACAAATGCACAAATAGCGTCAAAACCTTCGGCCATTTTTGCTGTGTGGTGATTGAGCTGAAAATCAAAATAAGTAAGCTGCTGATGGAATTTTTTATTTGTATGAGCAAATGATTTTTGGTCATATCCTTTGGTGCTAAAAACAGCTATTTTCATAATATCACTCCATAAACACAGTCTGTTATTCAGTCATGATTAAGTATAAGACGTTAATATCTGACTAACTTATACGGTTATTATGTGATCAAGATAACAACTTTGTTGTAAATAGCAAACAAATTGTATGACAAAATAAGCACACTAAAATAACGGTTATAGTTGTGCTGCTGTGGCTAAGTGGTTCATGCTATGATTTAGATTGTTTATTGCAACTTACTTTATTTTTGGGATTCAATATGTTGAAAAAAATTCTTGCCAGTGCTGGTGCTGTTGCAATCATTGCTTGTGGACCGTTAGCAACGGGTCAAATTGGGCAGAGTATTTATACGGGAGCGGTTAAAAATTACCATAGCCCTTATCTGTCTATTACTACAAAAAGTTTTGAACGTGGGTATTTTTCCTCTAATGCTGTTTCTCGTATTGAGCTTAAAAATCAATTGAAAGCTGAGTTTGCAGAGCAAGGGTTACCAACAGTATGGTTGGTGAAACATCATATTGATAATGGTTTCTTAGGCGTAAAATCAACCAGTGAGTTTGTGATTGATAAACAAATTGCCCCGTTGGTGAATCAAATTTGGGGTAAAAATGTTGCACCAATGCAAGTTGTGACTGATTCCGGCTTTACGGGAACAACTCATTTCACTATGACAGTAAACCCAATGGATTACACTCATAAAGAGGGTGTGACTGCTATTAGCGATAAATTTGTCATAACGGGTGAATTTGATCCTGAAAATAGTAAGAGTCAGTTTAGTTACAGCTTACCTATATTAACGATTACTACACCTGATAAAGAAAGTATGGTCGTAAATAATATTAATGGTGAAGGCCAAGGCCAAATGCAAGGTAATTTTTGGATTGGGCATCAGACATTTAGTCTTGAGAATGCAAAATTCACTGCAGCTGATCAGCACCAATTTATTGCAATTAATGGTGTTAACGTGGCAATGAATAATGCATTAAGTCAGCCTATTGGTGAGAAAAATCCAACCGAAGCGACTCAACAAGTTACTAATACCAATACTATTCAGGTTGCGAAATTAACGACTCTTGATGGCCAACATTATCAAGATATTGCCTTTAAGTTAGCGCTTAAGGACTTAAATTATAAAGCAATTAGTCAGTTAGCTGCGATGGAACAATCTCCGCAAGCCGCGCAAGATCCTGCTCAAATTAAGCAAGCGATGTTAGCGTTGGATTTATTGATCGCTCATGGTGCAAGTGTTGATTTATCACAGTTAAGTGTTAAGACCCCACAGGGAACGGTTAATGCTCAAGTATTGCTAAATATTAAGCCAGGGTTAGAGCATGCATCAACTAACCTTACTGCTGTTACTGATCAATTGAGTGGTAACATTAATATTGTTATTCCTGCCGCATTAGTGGCTAAAGAGCCACTGTTAGCGGCGAAGTTACCGGTATTAGTTAATCAAAAAATTATCACTGAACAAAATGGTAACTATCAACTTCAGGTTAAGATTGTTGCTGATCAATTAGAATTTTCGTCTGGTGCAAAATTGCCTTTGGCAATGATGGCACTATTACTGCATTAATTTTAGTGTGATGTGCAAGTTATAATAAAACGCTTGTCATTTGAGCAAGCGTTTTTAATTTAACAAATAAAAGCAATATTTATCATGTGGTTATGTTTTTTTATGATAGATATGTTCCAAATTAACGATTCATATTGAGTAAATTTAAATATTTAGACTTAACTTAATATTATAGGAACAGGTTTTTTTTAATTAAGATTTCAATGGATTAAACCTGATCGACGACAATATAAAGTACGTTGGGGGAAGCTATGGAGTCATTAAAAGTAAAAGACTATATGAATGTTCGTCCGGTTACATTTACTGAAAGTATGCCATTGTCTGCGGCACTAGATAAACTGTTAACGGCAAAACAGATTGGTGGGCCGGTAATTAATGAGCATAAACAAGTTGTTGGCTTTATATCTGAACAAGATATGATCCATAAACTACTTAAAGTGGGTTATCACTGCCAAGATAGTCATACCGTTAGTGAGTGTATGCGATCTGATGTATTAACCGTCTCAGGCGATGACACTATTATTGTACTAGCTGAAACCATGACAGGGCAAAAGCCAAAAATCTATCCTGTTGTTGATGATGGGCGCTTAGTGGGAGTGATTACGCGTCGGGATGTATTAACGGCAATCAGTAATCAAATTGGTGCTTGCTTTAAGCATCCATTATGATCAAGATATAAAAATAGTTATTGAATTTATTGATAATGAAAGGCGCCTTGGGCGCCTTTATTTTTTGTTATCATATTCATATTTAATCGCATGATAATGCCTGCTTGGAGATGTTGTGAATAAAGAAAATTCAGCTGAAAATAGTCAGGCTAAATTCTTAACTGGTTCGACAATGCGACACATTGTTGTGATGTCAGGAACCGGTGCTATTGGTCTAATGGCATTGTTTTTAGTCGATTTACTTGACATGTTTTTTATTAGTATGTTGGGGCAAATAGAACTTGCTGCAGCGATTGGTTTTGCCGGAACGTTAGTCTTTTTTTCTACTTCAATTTCTATCGGCACATCTATTGCTGCTGGAGCACTAGTATCACGTGCTTTGGGTAAAAATGATCGTCAACAGGCACGTATTATGGCCAGCAATGTGATGATTTTTGCGGTATTAATTAGTGTCGTTGTTGTCGGACTAATGTTATGGCAATTACCATTACTATTGGATTTGATAGGTGCTAAGGGAGCGGTTGCTGAGGCTGCAACGCAATATTTAGTGATTTTATTGCCGAGTGCTCCTTTGATTGCAGTTTCTATGTCAGCGAGTGCTGCATTGCGAGGAGTGGGTGATGCTCGCCGTTCAATGGTTGCAACATTAATTGGCGGTGGTGTAAATGCGGTATTAGATCCATTACTTATTTTTGGACTATCAATGGGAATGCAAGGTGCTGCGATTGCATCTGTTTTTGCTCGATTAGCTGTGATGTGTTTTTCTTTATATGCCGTGGTATATAAACATCAATTGGTTGCTAAACCGGATTTAACTAGCTTTAAATTGGCGCTCCCGACAGTTGCTAAAATTGCGTTACCAGCAATATTAACCAATACAGCCACACCTATTGGTAATGCTGTTGTCACCAGTAATATTGCTCAGTTTGGTGAGAGCTTTGTTGCTGGCTATGCGGTGATTGGGCGAATAATGCCGGTTTGTTTTGCATTAGTTTTTTCATTATCAGGGGCTGTTGGGCCAATTATTGGTCAAAATTTTGGTGCTGAACGTTGGGATAGAATTAATCAAATATTACGAGATGCAATGCTATTTACGGCGGCATATTGTGTTGGCATATCGGTATTACTGTGGTTTGGACAAGGTTTATTGGTAGCGATGTTTAGCCTTACTGGTGATGCCGCTGAAATTGTTGGTGTATTCTGTAGTTTGATTGCCGTGACCTTTATTTTCAACGGCGCATTATTTGTGGCCAATGCAGCATTTAATAATCTTAACCGACCAACATGGTCAACAGCTTTAAATATGGGTAAAGCAACCTTAGGTACGATTCCATTTGTATTGATAGGAGGCCACCTAGCGGGGGCGAGTGGGGTATTAATTGGGCAAGCGGTTGGTTCGGTGGTATTTGGTATTATTGGCTTTAGTTTAGTCATCTATCAAGTTAAGAAAATGGGACGGGCTCATGAGCAGCAATCGCTGGAGAGCCATGAAATATTAACGCCATCAGTACCAGTTGCACCATTTTGTTCTTCTCGCACCTATATGGGGACAGAAGATGTGTTGGAAGAAACTTTAGCGGTTGACGTTGAACACAGCAGTAATATAACAGCGACTAAAAATGACTGATCAAAGAGTAAGCGCTTGAGTGATATTAATTGATGTGATGTCTATCACTTTATCAATGTTAACTGACAGACAAACGACAATCTTTTTGTCGAACTATGATCGCTATTTTATCTAAGTAGCGATTATTTCACTTCTTTATTGATCTAACACGATGAAATAAGATCAATAGCCATAGACAATAATTCCACTGATAAGCATAAGCCTGCGTGTTAATAGCAACCATCGTCATTAACGACCAGCGAGTAGTGTTAGTTTAGCCATTCACTTCACCTTTAGTTTAAGGAAAATAAAGGTGATGGCGTATTTATTGTTTAAGGGAATAATGTTCTATGCGTCAAAATCTTCGCTACATCATACCTATTCTGATCCCATTAATTATTTTGTTATTACCAGCATCAGCTTTCCCTATTGATGGGTTAACGGTAATTCAGCAGCGTGTTATTGCTATTTTTTTATTGGCGGCGTTATGTTGGGTAATGGAACCTATTCCTATTTACGCAACCTCAGTTGTTATCATTGTGCTGGAATTATTATTATTGTCAGATAAAAGTTTATATCTATTTAGGCTTGATCAAGGACAACCTCATTTTGGCAATTTAATGAGTTATAGCGAGATAATGGCGACCTTTGCTAGTCCTATTATTATGTTGTTCTTAGGCGGTTTCTTTTTAGCAATGGCTGCGACGAAATACCGTTTAGATGTTAACTTAGCACGGGTGTTACTTAAACCGTTTGGGCATCAACCTAAATATGTGATGTTTGGTTTAATGTTGATTACCGCTATTTTCTCAATGTTTATGTCAAACACGGCGACGACGGCAATGATGCTTTCTATTTTAGCGCCAGTGATCACTTTATTTGGCGCTAAAGATCCCGGTAAAATAGCATTTGCATTATGTATTCCTGTAGCAGCAAATATTGGCGGAATTGGTACACCGATCGGTACGCCGCCAAATGCAATCGCATTAAAATATCTTACTGGCGAAAACTTGATCACCTTTGGTGAGTGGGTGTTTTTTGGCGTGCCATTTGTAGCGGTATTATTAGTGTTTGCATGGTGGTTAATTAATGCATTTTACCCTGCAACTCAGCAATCGATTAAACTCGAAATTCAAGGTAAGTTTCTCAAAACCCCTAAAGCGATCACTGTCTATGTGACATTCGCTATTACCATTATTCTATGGCTAATGGGTTCTATGCATGGCATGAACTCTTATACCGTCGCATTAATTCCTGTCGCAATCTTCTCGTTAACAGGGATCATTAATAAAGAAGATCTTAAGAAAATATCTTGGGATGTACTGTGGCTAGTTTCAGGTGGTATTGCGCTTGGTTTGGCCTTAGATAAAACCGGTTTAGCTAAATTGGTTGTGCATAGTATTCCATTTGATGTGTTTTCACCGTATGTCGTCTTATTGGGTGCGGCTCTGCTGTGTTTATTAATGGCTAATTTTATGTCGCACACTGCAACTGCTAACTTATTAATGCCTATCATGGCTGCTCTGGGCACCTCGATGGTGTCACTAACGCCATTAGGTGGGGAAGTGACGTTGATCTTAGTGGTTACTTTTGCTGCATCGTTAGGGATGTCATTACCGATTAGTACGCCACCAAATGCGTTAGCGCATGCTACGGGTCATGTTGAAAGTAATCAAATGGCGCGGGTTGGAGTTATTGTTGGCGTGGTTGGTGTTGCATTGAGTTTTGTGATGATTTGGGGATTACAATTAATCGGTCATATTTAAGCAAATAGGGGTGAATGAGGATAAGGCTATGAATCAACCTAAAGCACTGAGACGGATCATTAATACTTATTTTCAAGATCCTGCCACGACGATTGCAGTTGCTGCGGGCACTGAAGTATTACGCCAAGGGGGATATAACGATCGTTTATATTGGGTGAAGCAAGGAGAGTTATCTGGTTACTTAAAAAGTAAAGAGAATGGCTTGAGTGCGCAGGTCTTTGTGGTCAAAGAAGGGATGTTTTTTGGTGTGCATAGCTTCTTTGCCCAAACACTCGTTGCTTCAACAACTGTGGTAGCAGAAAAAAACAGTGAGATTGCTTGGATTGATTTATCGACTAAAGCCATTGATCCCGAACATTATGGATCATTAGCTGAGCAGTTTATGCCAGTAATGGTGCATGAGTTAGCAACGCGCCAGATGCTAACAGGGATTGCCGCATTAGAAAAAGAAAAAGCACTTCAAAAATTGTATGCCACTGAAAAAATGACAACCTTAGGTCAATTAGCTGCCGGTATTGCACATGAACTCAATAATGCGATTGGTGTAATTAGCAGTAAGACCGAAAATATACAAACAGCATTCAGTCAATTTATTGATGATAATCAGCCGCAAATGACACCATTTTTACAGCATGGAATCGTTCATGGACAAACAGTCAGTTCAGCGCAAGTACGTGAGAGAACCAAAGTACTACAGCAACAGTATCGCTTGAGTCGTGAACAAGCTCGAATTCTTGCACGAGCATTACCTGAGGGAGATATAGCAGCTAATTGGTTGGAAGATATTGATGCTGCATTAATTTGTTGGGATTGCGGTCGTGATTTGCGGGATATTCGACTGGCAGCACGGCATGCGGCTAGTATTGTTCGTTCAGTCAAGCAATTAGGGGGCGGAGATCACGCACGTATACCTGATGTCGATATTAATGACACCTTACATAAATCTTTGGTGCTATTGCAAAGTAATTTACGTTACGTTGAGGTGGTATTACGTCCTGCAATTTTACCGCCATTAACGGCAAGTGTTACCGAATTGGTGCAAATATGGGTTAATCTGATTAAGAATGCCTGCGATGCAATGGAAAACACCTCGTCACCTCAAATTGAAATTGTTACGCGGTGTGTAAAAAATAAATTATTAGTCACCATTACTAATAATGGTCCTATGATTGATGAAGCGACGCGGCGTAAAATTTTCAATCCTAATTTTAGTACTAAAAAAGGGGGATTATCGTTTGGTTTAGGGCTGGGGTTAGCAATAGTACAACGTATTGTGACGAGCTATGGCGGTACGATTGCGGTGAAAAGTGATTATCAGCGTACGACATTTAGAATCAAATTACCGATAACGTAAAGGATGGTTATGATGGAAAAAATCACGATTATTTGCGTTGATGATCAGCGCGAAGTATTAAGTGCAGTATTAAAAGATTTAGTGGAATTTGAGCCATCTTTTTTATTGGAAGATTGCGAATCAGCAGATGAAGCACTCGCATTAATGGATGAACTTGATGCTGAAGGCCAGTTTATCGGCCTTATTATTTCAGATCATGTGATGCCTGGTAAAACTGGGGTTGAGTTATTGACGCTAGTGGCAAACGATAGCCGCTTTATCCATACTAAAAAGGTGTTATTAACAGGGCAGGCGACTCATCAAGATACTATTGCAGCAATCAACCAAGCACGTATTGAAAGTTACTTTGAAAAACCATGGGATGCCGAAGTGCTCACTAACTGTGTGCGAACATTAGTTACTGAATATATTTTCGATATGGGGTTAGATTATACGAAGTGGGGCGATGTGCTTGATAACACAACTATTTTACAACGTTTACGTTAACTAATCTCTAAGGGTGTAAGGGGATGTGTACTTATATTTGATAATTATTATCAGTTGTAAGTAAGGATCTATTGCTATTTTTCTTGACCTTGGTCTTAACTCAAAGGTTTATAGTTATCATTAGCAAAACCAAATAGCACCCAAGGAGAACGATGATGTGTGCTCAATGTAATAATAAAAAAGATCATATCCATACTTCAAAATCAACGGTTGCTAATAAAGCGACCGTTACCGTGGTTGCAGCAGCGACTGATTGTTGCTCAAGTGTAACTGCTGATTGTTGTTCTAGTAATAAAGATTCTGAAGGGGGGAATGATAATGATACTGAAGGCCCCGCAGCCGGTGGTTGTTGTTCAGCCACGGCAAAAAATGCTATCCATTCAGTAACAAAAAAAAGTACCTTTACCATTACTGGTGCACATGTTTCAGCCAGTGATAAAGCTGCATTAGACAATAACCATCAGCATGGTGATACCCATTGCGGTGGTAATGATCACAATTCAGATTTGAATGATGTGCATGATCACGGTCATAGTGGTCATGATCACAGTAACCATGAGCACAGTGGACAATGTTGCTCTGCACCAACAATGAGCAAAGAACAAGAATTAGCGTTAGAAGCCTCTCTAACAAACAATGCTCATGGCAAAACATTTAGCTGGAAAGTGTTAGGCATGGACTGTCCTAGCTGTGCGGCTAAACTTGAAAAAGCAATAATGTCATTATCTGCCGTAGATACTGCAAAAGTGATGTTTGCGACTGAAAAATTGATTGTTAATATCAATGATAATCAACAGCTTGATCCTGAAAAAATAAAGTCTGAGATAGAAAATAAATCCAAAAAAACCGGTTTCACGTTAGTTTCTACTACAACGAAAGCCGCCGATATACCGACTCAATCTTTCTTTATTCAACATCTATCAGTAATTGTTATTGCTTTGATGATGGTGATCTCTTTTGTATTAAATAAAACGGTTTCTGCAGAAGCAGGCTTGTTAGCCTTTACGCTGACGACGATTGTCGGTTTATTCCCTATTTTGAAAAAAGCGGTTATTTTAGCTAAGTCAGGAACGCCGTTTTCGATTGAAACATTAATGTCTGTTGCTGCTATTGGTGCTTTATACCTTGGTGAAACAGCTGAAGCTGCGATGGTTATTCTACTGTTCCTTATTGGTGAACAGCTCGAAGGGTATGCTGCTTCACGTGCTCGTAGTGGCGTAAAGGCATTAATGGATTTAGTGCCAGAAGAAGCAACGGTTATTTTGGCTGATGGTACCAAAACCAAAATATCAGCCTCTGAATTAAAACCTGGCGATGTGATTGAAGTTGTGCCAGGCGAGCGTTTACCTGCTGATGGTCAAGTACTTGATGTTATCGCTAGTTTTGATGAAAGTGCATTAACAGGTGAATCGGTACCTGTTGAGCGTACTCCCGGTGAAAAAGTCATGGCGGGTAGTATGGCATCAGATAAAGTGGTGCGCTTAACCATTATTTCAGCTCAAGGTGATAATGCGATAGATCGTATTTTACATATGATTGAAGATGCAGAATCACGCAAAGCACCATTAGAGCGTTTTCTGGATAAATTCAGCCGTTGGTACACACCAAGCATGATTTTATTAGCGGCGTTAGTGGTTGTTATTCCACCATTGGTGTTTGGTCAATCTTGGGATGAATGGATTTATAAAGGCCTCGCTTTACTCTTGATTGCTTGTCCATGTGCGTTGGTTATTTCAACGCCCGCAGCGATTACATCAGGCTTAGCAGCTGCTGCACGTCGTGGTGCATTGATTAAAGGTGGTGCAGCGTTAGAACAACTGGGTCATATTGAAGTTGTTGCGTTTGATAAAACAGGTACGCTAACTGAAGGTAAACCTGTTGTTACCGATATGGTTTGTTGGGATAACGATGGCGATAAATTATTACGTCAAGCTGCTGCGATTGAAGCAGGTTCGTTACACCCACTGGCAAAAGCAGTTGTTAATCGTGCTCAAGAAAAGCAGCTTACCATTGTTGAAGCAACCGAACGTGAAACCTTAGTTGGGCGGGGTATTCAAGGCATAACTGAAGGTGATAAGTTCTTATTATGTGCCGCAGATCGTTTGCCACAAGATATTGTACTCACTGCTGAGCAACAGCAACAAGCAACAGATTTAGAAAATGAAGGTAAAACCTTGGTGGTTGCAGTTCGTAATGCACAGCCAGTGGGTTTAGTTGCATGGCGTGATAATTTACGTGAAGACGCATTAGTTGCAATTGAAAAGCTTAATAAATTAGGTATTAAATCAGTGATGCTTACTGGTGATAATGCGCGCGCAGCCGCCGCGATTGCTAAAGAAATCGATATTGATTTCCGCGCTAGCTTATTACCAGCAGATAAAGTGACTGAAATTCGAAAGTTGAATGATGTACATAGCGTTGCTATGGTCGGTGATGGTATTAACGATGCACCAGCCATGAAAACAGCGACTATTGGTATTGCGATGGGGGGCGGTACTGATGTAGCACTCGAAACTGCAGATGCTGCAATTACGCATAATCGTCTTTCTGAATTGCCAGTAATGATCGAATTATCACGAGCAACCTTAAATAATATCCGCCAGAATATTGGTCTAGCACTGGGTTTAAAAGGTATCTTCTTAGTGACAACTATACTTGGTGTGACCGGGTTATGGGTCGCAGTATTAGCTGACAGTGGGGCAACAGCTTTAGTAACGTTGAATGCTTTGCGGTTATTACGCTTTAAACCAAAAAAATAACTGAGTTAATAAACTCATATTATTAACGTAACAATAATGAGCAGGATGGGTTAAACACCATTCTGCTTTTTTATTTATAACAATATTGAAACGGTAATCAGTATGCTAAACGTTAGGGTAACGTTGCTGTTTTTTTGTGATGCGGTCGATAGGGAAACGTTTTGTTGTGATCTGCGTCTTGTTAATTTGTAACGAAAAATTTCATTGCTTTCATTTAATGTGATTCAACTCACTAAAAACAGTTTCAGCTTCCGCTATCGTTACAGCATATTTTGACCGACGTTATTGTTACGTTGCGCATTAGGTTTGCTGTCAAACCACAAAAATTAACGATAATTATCCATCTCTGTTCCTACAATCAGAGCGATTAAATTTAAAGGGTATCATTATGTCTGACAATAAAGTGTTCCACCTTGGTGTTAATAAAGCTGATCTTAACGGCGCTGAATTAGCGATTATCCCTGGTGATCCTGCTCGTGTAGAAAAAATTGCCAACCTAATGGAAAACCCTGAATTTCTAGCAAGTGCGCGTGAATACACAGTATACCGTGCGCAACTAGATGGTAAGCCTGTAGTTATTTGTTCTACTGGTATTGGTGGTCCTTCAACATCTATCGCAGTAGAAGAGTTAGCACAACTTGGTGTTAACACTTTCCTTCGTGTAGGTACAACAGGCGCTATCCAACCGAATATCAATCCTGGCGATATGATTGTAACAACCGCTTCTGTTCGTCTTGATGGTGCAAGTCTTCACTTTGCTCCAATGGAATTCCCAGCAGTTGCTGATTTCACAGTAGCAACAGCAATGAAGCAAGCGTGTGATGATGCTGGTGCAACAGTACATACTGGCGTTACTGCTTCAAGTGATACTTTCTACCCTGGACAAGAGCGTTATGACACATTCTCTGGTCGCGTTGTTCGTCGCTTCCAAGGCTCAATGAAAGAGTGGCAAGATATGGGTGTTCTAAACTTCGAAATGGAGTCAGCAACACTATTAACTATGTGTGCAAGTTCTGGTTTACGTGCTGGTTGTGTAGCTGGTGTTATTATTAACCGTACACAAAAAGAAATTCCTGATCATGCAACCTTGAAAGAAACAGAAGCTCGTTCAATTAAGATTGTGGTTGAAGCTGCACGTCAGATGCTAACTAAATAAGGCAGTATTGGTACTGTATTTAATTAACAGTACCAATAGCTTACAAAGCCGATGCTTATGATAAAGAGCATCGGCTTTTTTTGTGGTTCAGTTTTATCAATAGCGCTGGTGGTATGGTTAATATCGAAATAGAAATATTGTTATAGTAGTAATTGACTACTAATATATTAATGAGTTAGGAATTTAACCATTCATTTCTATTTAATGTAGAATAGTGATTCGTTTTGCTGAGTGAAATTATAAATATGATTGATTATAAAATTACATTTCCGAATGGACGTCAAGATACCGTGGCATTGCCTATTCACCCTGTATTACAGATGAAAATTGCCTATTTAGATGATGTGTTTGTTGTAAGAGATATTATTGCCACAGTGAATGAAAATTCAACTACTGTTACTTTAGTATTAGATGATGGTCAGCATCATACACAGAAGCCACAAGCTGCAGGGATTGTTTTTAATCGGCTTGGATAAGTGGTGTCAAACAGCATTAAGCGATAATCAATATTTAAGTAAAAAAAAGGTCTTCATAGAAGGCCTTTTTTTAATGCTAATACTTATGCTGGGTTATGTGCTTCACCACCGGCACCTTTAAGCCAATCATAAAGGTGAGTATATAAATCACCGAGTTGATCTGGACCAATAATCGCTAAGCCTAAATCTTGTGCGCGTACTAAATCGTGATGACGTAAAGGACGGAAACTGACTAGCATTGCACGTGCTTGTAGCCCACCTAGTAGGTCACGTAATGATTCAAGTTTATATAAGGTATCATCGCCATCATCACGCATACCTTTGGTCTTACATTCGATGATATGGAGCTTATTATTTACAATTGTTGCTACATCTAGCTCATTACGTACCTCACGCTCACCAATTTTACGGTAAACCTGTACGCCTAATGAGTGATCCTGAATGGTTGGTAATTCGTTTTGAATTGCACGAACTGTACTGTGAACTAAACTTTCTAACCACTCACCATTCGCAAATCGACGTGCTTCTTCATGTTTGAATGTCAAAATACCATCGTGGTATGTCGCAAGGCCTGTTTCTTCTAGATCGGTTAGTAACGTACCAAGTTCTTTATAACCTTGTTGTTTCTCACTGAGCTCAACATGTAATATTTGCTCTTTACGGCATGTTGTTGCGAGGTAATTAAGGGTGGCTAAACCTGGGCCTAATTCTAATGCAGAGCTTGCCCAACGTTGGCCTAATTCCCATAGCTGGTCGTTAAGCGATTCTGGCATTGGATTATCAGATAACTCACAGCGGGCGCCAAAGATTGTTAGGTAGTCAGTAATTTGGATACGATCTTGAACTTGTTGTTGCTCGCGGTCATTGGGGAATAACCAACACATTTCATCACTGAAAGGTTCAATGACATAGATAGGCCAATGGAAAGAGCGGAAGACTTCATAAGCTGATAATAGACGGTGACGCAAACCACAACTTGCATTAAACCACACATCACGACTGTCTTGCTTTAACTGGTCAGCAAGCTGGTTAAGACGTTGTCGAATTTGAGTGACATTAATAATGTCGGGAATAACGAAAAATTCAACAATAATGTTACGTGGAATCAAAATAGAAGCAAGTCGGTCGTATTGTTTTTGTTGTTTTTCAGTACCAATAAATACCATTTTATCGGCAGGTACTGCTTCGTCTAATAATGGAGTGATCAGGCGGACTGGATCCTGATCAATAATGCCAACGTGAGTAATCATAATAATCCTTAATGCGCCCTACATACGGGGCGTAATGTTGTGATGCGCATTAAATAAAAGAAATGAAAAGGTAAGCGTGCGCAGCACATCTATAAGGTATGTATATGAGGTTTTTTAGTGTGAAATTCAAGTCAAAATTTATAGACTAATTATTCTCATATAAATTAGGATTGTTACCTATTCATTTATTTTCTTTAATACACTATTTTTAGTCATTTTTTTTATATAATTAATGAGATTTTTTAAAATGCCATTGCAATTAATGGCATTTTTTTTGGTGAAAACATAGTTATCAATAATGGCTTACATGCTCGGTGGTGCTGGTAGCTGTGAAGCTAACAGCCAAATAGCGAGTACGAAGAAGATTAATCCCATAAATTTATGTTGGTTATTACGGAATTTTTCACTTTTTAGTAATGATTGACCAAAAACGCCAATGGTCGTCACTAGAAATAGATTAAATAATAGCCCTAAAACATTAAGCAGTAACCCAAGCACAAGCATTTGTTCACCGGATGAAGTCGCAACATGAGTTGAAACAAATTGTGGTAAGAACAGTACAAAGAAAATTAATGCTTTAGGGTTGAGCAGGTTAGTAAATACTGCGCGGCGATATAATGTTGATGCCATTTTATTAGATTGTTCTAGTTCTTGAGGTGCATCACTAGGGTGGCTGCGCATACAGTCCCACCCCATTTTCAATAAGTAAGCACCACCGACTAAACGTAAAACATGTAATGCGATTGGGTTCATTGCGATAAGAGCAGATACCCCAAGTGCAGCTAAAATAGTTAATAAAATACCGGATGTAGCATTACCTAGACTCGCATAAATACCGACTTTACGGCCATAAGTTAAGCTTGAACTTGCAATTAGCAGCATGTCTGGCCCAGGGATAAGCAGTAAGGCGATCACAGCAGTTAAGTAGAGAGGTAATATATTTAAATCAATCATGGTAAAAACAATATTGGAGTGTAGAAGTCTATATTTTACACAATAAAAAGTTTGATTCTATGGCTTATAAGTAATAGCTGGTGTTTTTTGCTTCATTGTGGTGTTTATGTGTATTAATTGTCTGTTTTTAGTTGTTTAGTCGTAAGAGTCTCGGGTTGAAGCAGGGGCTGTGGAGGTAAAAAGAGGACAATGAGGTATGAATGTTTAGAAAACTGATCACTGATGAGCGAAGGTGCAACCCAATAGAGTGATCAATTAATGGCTGTTTTTTGATCTATCTTGACTGTTTTTTATTATGCTTTATTGCTGTGAAAATGAAATCGCTCATGAAAGTAAGCTTTTAAATGCTCTTCCATATTGTGGACTTTATTATCAATTGCTTCACATAAAACAGCATCATTGTTCATGGCATTAACGCGATTAATGACCATTTCTTCGATGGCTGATTTTTGTGTTTCTGTTAGCTGTGGTTGTTGAGTTGTCATTTTTGTTTTTATCCTTAACGGTTACGATGGATTAGTAAAATATTTCAATATATGCATAGTATCGATATTTATTTAAAGAAGGAATATTTACAAAAATTGTTTACAGATAAAAATGGTTAAAGCGCATTATAAGGTGTGATTCAGTTCTCAAAATTGGACTTCATCGTGCGCATGGGTAGAATAACCGTCCATTAGATTGATACGTTTTTAAAGGCACGGTTATAAATGGGTAATAACGCGATGAGAAGTAACTTTGAGTTGTTAGCTCCAGGTGGCGATATAGAGTCGATTAAAGCGGCAATTGTAGCTGGCGCGAATGCTATTTATTGTGGCCTAGATAATTTTAATGCCCGTAATCGTGCAACCAATATTACTTTTGAAGATTTGAACGGTATTGTTCGCGTAGCGCATCAACGTGATTGTAAGATCTTTCTTACGCTAAATATTATGATTTTAGAAAGTGAGATTCCGGCAGTTATTCGGTTATTGAATAAACTGGTTAATACTAAAATTGATGGTGTTATTTTACAGGACTTAGGGCTATTTCACTTAATCAAGCAGCATTTTCCAACGCTTGATGTTCATGCGTCTACTCAAGTTAATAGCCATAATGAAGGCCAAATTTTATTTATGGGGCAGCTTAATGCGAGCCGTGTAAATTTATCGCGTGAACTTAATATTAAAGAAATAAAACATTTAGCGCAGTTTGGTCATCAGCATAACGTACTGATGGAAGTGTTTGTGCATGGTTCATATTGTATTGGCTTCTCAGGCTTGTGCTATATCAGTTCGGCTAAAAATGGTAATTCAGGTAACCGTGGTCGTTGTAGTCAGCCTTGTCGTGATCAATATCAGACAACTGCGGTGGGAAAAGATTACCCGCTTAATATGAAAGACAACTCGGCATTTTCAAATTTAGAAGCACTTGCAGATGCTGGTGTATATTCATTAAAGGTCGAAGGGCGGATTAAAAAATCTCACTATGTGTATACTGTGGTTGATAATTGGAGCCGCCAGTTAGACAACTATTGTAATCAAAAACCATTATTGGCAGATACACGTGAGTTATATACGGTATTTAACCGTGACTTTTCAAACTCATATTTAATGGGTGATATCAATAAAGCGATGTTTATTGATAATCCTCGAGATAACTCTGTCGATCACTTTGCACAGATTGCTGATGCTAAATCAGAGACTGCAATTCAGGCGGTTAAGCAAAAATTATATGACGATAAAACGACTATCATCCAAACTGTTGAAGAGCGAATTGCCGATTTAGACATTAGCTTATTAGCCTTAGAGTTGACGATTATAGGTCAGGTAGGACAACCGCTGGTTATTCGCGTAACAACGCCATTGCAGCAGTTTGAAGTAGCATCAATATCGTTATTACGACAGTCTGAGAATACTGTGCTTGATAGTGATTGCTTTGAAAAACGCTTCCGTAGCTTAAATAACGGCGAATACTTGCTAACACCGATGAATTTAACCCAGTTAGCAGATAATGTAGTGGTGCCGTTTAAAGAACTAACGATGATGCGCGATCAGATTACGTGTGTATTAAATGGCGATCAACCACTAGTGGAGCCGTTTGAATTACCAAAAGCTGTGCGAGCGCCACAACCAGCACTAACACCGTCGCTATCAGTGTTGATTGCTAATCCTGCTGATATTGACGCGGTGAGCCAACCAAATACTGCGGTGTATTATCAGTTGCCAGAAGCTATGGCGATGGAAGGGCTAAAGTTAGTTTCTTTGTTCCAACAAAATCCGCATTTGGTCCCTTGGTTCCCAGCAATTTTGATTGGTGACAATTACCAAGCAGCAGTGACGTTTCTAGAGCAAGTAAAGCCATCACGTATTGTGACTAACAATAGTGGTGTCGGTTATGCTGCACATCAATTAGGTTTAGAGTGGGTAGCTGGCCCACAAATGAATATCAGTAATGGTTTGAGCCTTGAATGTTTACAGCAGGAATTTGGTTGTGTCGGGGCGTTTATTTCTAATGAGATCAAACGTTCTCAGATCAAACCAATAACAGTACCGACTGGATTTGAGGTCTATTACAGTATTTATCATCCAATGATGCTGTTAATGAGCCGTCAATGTTTATTCCATCAAACCGTTGGCTGTAAAAAGAAGCGTTTTGACGATAAATGCTTACGCAAATGTGATAAGTCTGCATCGATCATTAATCTTACTGAAGCGTCGTTTGTGGTTGATAAACAGCGTGGTGATCACAATGCGTTATATAACCCTGAGAACTTTTTAAACTTGGATATTGTGGCTGAGGTTAAAGATAAGTTTACTGGCTTTATGGTGGATTTACGCGATATTAAAACTGATACCCAAGTGACAGTAACTAAAGCGGAATTGACGACGTTATTTAATCAGTATCTTGTGGGTAATAATGAACTTACGCGTAGTGAAATTGAAGCTGCCATTATTGGTCATACCTGTAATCAGTACACCAAAGGCTTGTAATCAATTCTTGTGACAATAAAAAGCCCCGTAGGATATATTTCCTACGGGGCTTTTTTGTGGGCTACAACTATGAGTTATTAGCCTTTTTTCGCATTCTTTTGTAGGAAATCAAGTACAAGTTGACGATCTTTTTCATTTAGACCTGCACGTGGGAACATACTGTTAGTAATACCTTTCCACTGCTTGTAAGTGAAATCACTTGGATGTGGTGCTGCGTGACAAAGAGTACAGCTACCATAGAATAATTTCTCACCTGGCGTTTGAGCTGGACCTTGTTCTGCGGCAACAGCTTTCAAGCGCTTACCAAGTTGTAGTGACCAGATATCAACTTTAAAGTCTGATTTTACAATCTTAGGTGGCATGTAAGCTTGGTTTGGAGTTTCCGCGTCAGTACATTTCTTAAAGTAAGCCAAACAAGTATTTGCACTGGTTGCCTGTGCTAAACCACTGGTTGGTTGACTACTTGTTAGCATGTTGATTGAGCCAGAGTTACAGCGGCCTTTGCTATCAAGTTGTAGCCATGCACCTTCGTGAATGTAGATAACACCAGGCATTGCTTCATCAGTGATACGCGCACCAGCAAGCAGAGTACCACGCTCGTTATATACTTCGACTACATCGCCATCTTTTACGCCACGCTCTTTAGCATCGTCTTTGTTAATAAGAACGATTTGACGACCGTCAACAGATTCATAGCTGTTGACATCAGCATTTGCCATTTGTGAGTGTAGACGCATCCATGGGTGTGGGCTTAGTACGTGAACTTGACCTTTCTTAGCATTACCTAGCCATTCAAATGGTGGAATCCATTGTGGCATCGGTGGACAATCTTTTGCTTTAAATCCAGCCAGTGTTTCACTGTAAAGCTCAATTTTACCACTTGGTGTATGCAATGGATTTTTATCAGGATCTGCATAAAAATCACCGTGACGAACAAAGCTGTTAGCAACGTCAGGCGTTGAAACGTGAGTGATACCATTTTGCCAGAATGTTTTAAAATCTTCTGTCGCATCAGATGCTTCGTAAGAGGTTTTAACATGTTGGTACATTGTTTTACCTTCGGTAAATTCTTTATGTACGTTAAACATGAAAGCAAGGCGTGAGAAGATTTCGTAATCATCTAAGCTCTCACCTACAGGCTCAATAACCTGACGCATTGCGTAGATTTTGTTATTGCTGTAAGTACCGCCAGATGAAATATCATCACGCTCAAGAGTTGTTGTAGTTGGTAGTACGATATCTGAGTATTTTGCAGTCGCACACCACCAAGGTTCATGACAAATGATGGTATCAATATTATCGTTAATCGCTTTGATTAACTCATTGGTATCTTGTTGGTGAGACAGTAAGTTATTACCTGCGTTGTAGATAAGCTTTGCTTTTGGCAAGGTTAGGTTTGAACCGTCACGTGTGTATGCTTTGCCTGGGTTTTTCAGCATGTCTGAAACCATGACTACAGGACACGTCTTAGTGATTGGGTTACGACCTTGGGATAAACCAATAGGCATACGTTTACCAGATGCTGGCATACCACCGTTACCATAGTGCCAGCTAAAGCCAGCACCTTCGCCTGGCTTACCAATTTTACCAGCAATTGCCGCAAAGTTGATAATAGACCAGTGGATCATTTCACCGTGATCTGCACGCTGTAGCGCCCAACCCGCTGCAATTTGAGTACGTTTTGTCACACACAATTCAGCTAATTCTTTGATTTTCGCCGCTGGTAGACCTGTAATTTCTTCAGCCCACTCAGGTGTTTTTTCAACACCGTCTTCAGTACCGTCTAAATAAGCAAGGTATTTATCAAAGCCAACGGTATATTTTGCTAAGTAAGCTTTATCGTTTTGGCCAGTCTTACATAAGTGGTAAGACATCGCAGTAAAGAGTGCAGTATCCGTGTTAGGGCGGATATTAATCATTTCACTGCCAACAGCTTTATCTGTTTGGGTTTGTTGTGGGTTAATAGAGATAAATTTAATCCCTTTCGCCTTAAACGCTTCCCAGTGCTTTTGCATTGAGTGGTCAGCTACACGGAATTCTACACGGTTAGTTTTCCAAGGATCACAGCCAATAAACAACACTGCTTCAGTGTTCTTTTCAACAATTTCCCATGCGGTTTGTGGAGAATATACTTCCATGTCACCAATAACGTGTGGAAGGATAACTTCTGAAGCACCTGCAGAGTAGTCGCCTGCACAGATACTTTGACCACCAATAAGGTTAAAGAAGCGACCTTGTAGTGTCTGAGGACGGTTAACACCACAATGTGACCAACCACCATATGAAGAACTGAATAGTGCTTCATTACCATGTTTTTCAACGGTACGTGCAATACAGAAAGCAGTTAATGCAATCGCAGTATCCCAATCGACGCGTACAAAGGGTTCTTTACCGCGAAGGTGAGGATTATGATTGCCTAATGGATCTTCTAATAGTGATTTACGTACCATTGGGTATTTAATACGAGTATCGCTATAGGTACGGCTTAATACGCCTTTAGTTAACATTTCTGTTGGAAATGGGTCAACATCATTGATTGGTTGAACACCGATTAACGTACCGCTTTTAACGACTGCTTTAAAAGGACCATAGTGGGTAGCTGATGGAATAGTAATTGTATCAGAAGCAAATACTTTGCCAGCAGGGAAAAGGGTGAGTCCGTTAGCAGCGATGGCCGTTGCTACTGAACCTTTTAAAAAGTTACGACGTGATAGGGTCATGTTTATATTCCGAAGACAAACCGAATGAGTAAGCATTTAAGCGGCATAATAACCATCTAAATATTAGTCGGTATAGTGATCTATTATTTGACTTATTTCTTGATAGGCTACACGTAAATATAAAATATATTAGGTTGCTAAATGGAAAATAAGTTACCACAAAAAAGTACTTAGAAGTTTAATGTTTAATGTTCAATGTAAATAGCATAATGATTAGCACAATAATCATTATGCTAACTGATAACTATTATCGATACTGAAATTTACATGCATATTATACAGTATGGTCAACGGTATTGGTGTGGGTATGCTTTTGTTTTATAATGTATTTGTAATTTTCAATTTTGATTATTGTTGATTGTGTTTCTTATTGGAAAACACTGTTTACGTAATAACTATATTTAGTGTACTAAATAAATGTATGCTTATATCGATAGCATTAGGTCAATATGTCTAATTGTGTCTAATATATTTATTTATGTGAATCTGTCGCGTTGCCCTGTTCATATTCAAATGTTAGTTTGTGCGCAACACTTTTTTTAACGTTGTTTTGACGTTTAATTCATTTTGGACCATCCATGAAGAAGCTATGGCGTTTTTTAGTAAAGCCAAGTAGTCGCTATTCTGTTCTAGCGATTGCTGTTGTCTGTGTGATTATCACACTGGCAGGCGTGTTTACCTTCCACGAATCGATAAAGTTTAGTTCGACTACAGAGTTTTGTACTTCATGTCACTCAATGAAAGAAAACTACAACGAATATAAAACCAGTATCCACTATAAAAATGCATACGGCGTACGTGCCGAATGTCGTGATTGTCATATTCCAGAAAACGATCCAATTGCTTTCATGAAAGCGAAATTGGGTGGCGTTGGTGATATTTACAGCGAATTTATCAGTAAAGATATCGATACGCCGGCGAAGTTTGAAGCAAACCGTTTACGCATGGCGCAAAATGTTTGGCGCATGATGGCGGAAACAAACTCAGCAACGTGTAAGAGTTGTCACTCATACACTGCAATGGATCACGCTAAACAGTCTCCAGCAGCAGCAGCAGCAATGACTGGCGCAGCAGCAAAAAATATGAACTGTATTGAGTGTCATAAAGGTATTGCGCACCAGTTGCCGCATATCAATAATGATTTCCAAGCGACGTTTAAACAGTTAACAATTAACGCTGGTGAAGCACCTGCAACTAAGACGCTTTACACATTAGCATCTAAGAAATTGTACACCACTGATTCAGCATCAGGCGATGAACAAGGCCAGTTATACCCTGCATCAGAAGTACAAGTACTTGGTACTAGCGGCGACATGCTTAAAGTACAAATGACTGGTTGGCAGCAACAAGGTTCAACAACAGGTATGCTTGTTCAAGATATGGCTAAGCAAATTCAAACAGTATCATTGAATGCCGATTTACAAAAATCAGCGACTATTTTAAATACAGTGAAAGCTGACAATGGTCAGACATGGCAACAAGTACAAGTATCTGCATGGATTACGCAACGTAATATGCTAGCAAGCATTAAACCTATCTGGGCTTACGGTAAAGAAATTCTTGATGCTACATGTAGTCAATGTCACGCAATTCCAGATCCGAAGCACTTAACTGCAAATGGTTGGGTTCAAGGTCTAAAAGCAATGCAGCAATATTACATGCTGAATAAAGATGAAGAGCGTACCTTGTTGAAGTACCTTCAAGATAATGCAAAAGATGCACCTGTGGCAGCACCACAAACTGCACAATAAGCATTGATATATAAACTCTCAATTATTTGAGTGATTAAAAAAGCCTGCGTTTAGCGCAGGCTTTTTTGTGGGAGTCAGTTTTAGTTATTAAAAAGCATAGTGTTGATTAAGTTTATAAGCACATATAGATTCTTAATTGGGTTCGAAACTTTGCTGTAATAACGCTGGAAAAGACTGTGTTGGTAAGCAATGGTCGTGGTATAAGCGTTTGTTAGAGAGTGACAATAGTGAGAGCGTAGCATGTAGTCTCTCGAAATGAAGGCGTAATATGGAAGCCTGTATTACGCCATCTCGGGAAGTGAATAATAAACTTATCTGTGACCCATTTATTCCACAATTGAACGTCAAGTTGAGCTATCTAGTTTTCTTGCTCATTAATGACTATGTGAAATCCTGTAATTAAACAGCCGCTACAGTTGGGTGCGTTTTAGGTGCAAGGTTATCTCCTAAGCCATGTAGCTCAGGTAACATACAGTGAATTAAATGAAGTTGCTGTAATACCATTCTAATCGAGGTGCAATCTTCTTCTCGCCATTGACCTAATCGTTGTTCTAAGTTGAGGTTTAATGATGGTGATGTTTCGACCAATGCACCATTAAGTTGCGCTGAAATACATTCTAAATGATTATGAATAATGCGGTGAGCCTCTGATACTAATTGATGAGTTTGATCATCTTGAAGTTGAGTGCGATGTGCTCCTAACGCTGATATATAACTTAGCATGGCATGGTTTAATGTTAGAAAACGAAAACTATCATCAGTATTTATTTGATACTTTCCAGGTTCCGCTAGCATATTATTGATAGCCGTACTTAGCTGCGCGTCTTTGTTATGGGCATCGCGACGGGCGATACGATAATTCATATTGTCTCTTTTACCGATGCGATATTGGGCAATAATCTGCGCTAAATAATCTTTATTGGCACTAATCGCGTCAGCCATTACTTTATGTAATCGCTTTGATTCCCAATCCGGTAAAATAAAACTTACCGCAAGTACTGCTAATAAACAGCCGAGCAAGGTGTCACCAAGGCGCGGTAAAATAACCGCAAATCCTTCTCCTAGCTGATTAAAACAAAAGAGCACTAACAGGGTAATGAAAGCCGTTGCCCAGTCATATTTAACGGTTCGAAATGCGAAGAATAATACTCCCATTAAGACCATCAGTACTAATTGACCTTCTTGTCCTGGAAATAAGTACAAGAGCGGTATACCTGCAAGTAAACCGCCTAAAGTACCAATAACCCGTTGTACTAATTTCTGACGGGTTGCACTGTAGTTAGGTTGGCATACAAATAGAGTGGTTAATAGGATCCAGTAGCCACGTTGAAGATCAAATACCTGAATACAGCCATAGCCAACAATCAGCGTGATCCCTAATCGAATCGCATGGCGAAATAACATCGAGTCAGTATTAAGCTGGGAAGAGATACGTTTCCACATTTCTTTTATACCGTGCGCTTCGGTGTCAACTAATTCAATATCCGTATGCTGCTCAACATTTTCAGCATCTGGATTGTTAATATTTTGTAATTGGCGTTCTACCGTAGCAAGGTTATTAAATAAATAATCAAGCTGATTAAGGAGAAGCCACCATTGGGGGTTATTTTGCTGTTTTAGATAATTCAGTGATTGTTGCAGTTCATCTAAGGCATTGATTGAGTCAGAGCCATGGTTATAAGCTTTACCTTGTTTGAGCGCTTCGGCGATGCCATGGCAGGCTATGGCTTGCACATGTAATAAGCGTTGAAAGCGAAACAAGACATCACTGCGCCGAAAGGCTGATGCGAGTTCACGGTAACGATAATGGGATGAACTTGCACGCTCATGAATATCTTGTGCGATAAAATAAATTTTAAGAAATTTATCACTTTGGCCACGACCCGCACGATGCAGGAGGGTCATTTTTACCGCGTTTAAGGCGTTAACCACTTTGGCATTTTGCTTGGCGGCTTGAATGCGAACTGGGTGTGAAGTGAGATCAGTTACCGGTTCAAAGAGTTTGCTTTTATTATCGAGATAATAGCCAAACTCAGTGAATACATTAGCTAGACCTTGTTGAACGGGTTGATTGGGCCATAAAACATGCCATAGCAGCGATAAGATCCCATACCAGCACGCACCAGCTAAAAGTAGCATTGGCTGATACCAAAGCTCAGAGCTACTATTTGCACCTAACATGGTGTAAACCGCAAGCAGTAATGAGGCAAAAGCGATGTTGGCATAACGAGGCCCCATCGCTCCCAGCATAATAAAGCCAAAAGTCGAACAAAATAAACCGATTGCAAATAAAATGGGGTAGTCAAATAAGACTTCAATAGAAAGGGATGCAATCAAAAAACAAACGAGTGTAATAGTAAGGCCTTTAATGCGACCGGTTAAATTATCATCAGACTCAGCAAGTGCTGCTGCAATAATACCGAGCACTAATGGCGTGACCGCGTGGTTTTCTCCAAGATACCAACATGGCAACACTGCACCAACTAAAGCAATGAATACTCGAATTGAGTAATTGATGCGATCATTGACCCAGTAGCTGCGGAAGTTTACATGTAACTCTTTAGTTTGCATGGATATTAACAATCTTCTGATAATAATGAGTATAGAAAACGATAGAATTATCTAACGTTATAAAAACGTCACTAAAGATAACAGAAATATTGTTATTGCTGATCAAAAAAATTAACTTTACCTCGTGGAATAATATTTAGCCAAATAGACGTTTCAATACTATGGCTACACGAGAGTTATTGATACTCTAAGCGACATTATCCCGATAAACGGGTGACAAGTAATGATTCAATTGAGGTTTGGTAACAAGATTACCAGCCAGTAATGAGTGTTACAGCCTAATTAAAGCATGGAACAATTGGTGGAATCACAATGCAATTAAGTGCCAGTCGACTAGCACAATGGCTAGTTCAAGGTGATTATTACAGTATCGCTTTAGACGGTAATAGCTTGGTATTAGACAGTCAGACCACTTCTGACGTTATCTCTTTTGATGACTGGGATGGTTCGATTGAAATCCATCGTGGTGTATTATGGGGCGCGCTTGAGCTTACGTCTTCAAACCAACAATACTGTTGGACCGTTCATGGCTTGCCTTGGCACGAATGTAAATCTTTCGCTGCATTTTTAATTCGTAGTTATCAAGATTGGGCGCAAAACCGAGTTGATAAATTAGATGCAATGTTGCCAGAAATGTTGCAACGTATTGCATTGTTTTCAAATAAATCAGGCTATTTACGTCGTTCTGAGCATCATGAGTTACATCAGTTTCTTAATGATGGCTTAAAAGACTCAGAGTTAAATCCTGAGCTTGCTGCAACGTTTAGACCGCGTAGTTTCGAAAAAATTTCTCCTTGGCTAGGTGAGCATCAGGCATGGGTTGAAGAGCATAATCAGCAATGGTTAACTCAGCAATCACAGAAATGGAGTTCATGGTTTGATAGCTTTGAGAAATCGCCATTAAATGAATCACAACGTACAGCAGCGCTAATTGATCAAGATTATAACTTAGTACTTGCAGGTGCGGGTACGGGAAAAACCAGTGTATTGATCGCACGTGCGGGCTATCTTATTGCCAGTCAAGCGGCAGTGCCGGAAGATATTTTAATGTTGTCATTTGGGCGTAAAGCGGCTGAAGAGATGACTGATAGGCTAAAAGAAAAGGTTAGTGATCGGGTTAAAGTGGCGACATTCCATAGCCTTGGTTCACAAATTATTCGTGATGTTGAACACGATAAGCCTAATGTTGCTTCGATTACTTTAGATACCCGTGCACGTAGTGCATGGTTGGCGCGCATGCTGATTGAACAATGGAATAATTCAACGTCAGCTAATAAATGGCAGCGCCACCTTACACAATGGCGTGTACCCGGGTTTAGTAAAGAAAACTCAATGGAACAACAAGCTGAAAATGAACAATTACAAGCTTGGGTGTGGCGTCACATTGAGTTATTAGGCCAATCAGGGATGAAGAAAGAAGAGTTGATTGAGGCGATTATAAACAATAATAACCCAGCAATGCGGCCGCGAATGAAAAGTGAGTTAACATTGTTATGGCCGTGTTATCAGGCTTATTTGCAGCACTTAAAAGTGAAAAAGCAAATTGACTTTAATAGCATGATTGAAGTAGCAACGGAGTATGTTAAAGACGGTAAGTTTATCTCTCCGTGGCGTTATATTATGGTTGATGAATATCAAGATATATCACCACAGCGATTGGCGTTAATTGAGGCACTATGCCATCAAAAAGTGGCAGGCCATACTACGCCAACGTTATTTGCTGTTGGGGACGACTGGCAGGCTATTTATCATTTTGCCGGCGCAGATGTTAATTTAACCACTGACTTTGAAAGTCGCTTTGGTAATAGTTGTACTACTGAGCTTTCCACTACCTATCGTTTTAATAGCATGATTGGTGAAGTAGCGAACGTATTTATTCAACAAAACCCAAGTCAAATTAAGAAGCAACTAACGAGTTTCACTAAGCAGAGTAAAAAGGCGGTTACTTTATTGGCAACTGACTTATTACCACAAGAATTAATTAGGTTGAGTAAACATTACGAAAATAAGACGACTAAAGTACTTATTCTTGGACGTAATAATAAGCAAAGACCAGAGAAATTTGAAACCTGGAAAAATCAGTGGCCACAACTTAACTTGGAATATATGACTTGTCATTCAAGCAAAGGTCGTGAGGCGGATTATGTATTTATTGTTGATGTTAATAAGGGTATTTTCCCTTCACCAGACCGTGAAACGGGTTTAGCTGCAATAATGCAATCGCGTACTGAAACTTATAATGATGCTGAAGAACGTCGGTTATTCTACGTGGCATTAACTCGAGCTAAAAAACATGTCTGGGTTTGTGCAGACCCCGATAAAACATCGCCGTTTATTAATGAATTAATTGAAGATAAATATCCAGTTAATAATAAAATAAAACGGACTAAATAAATATTATTAATACCTGAAAGCCCCGCTATTATCATTAGTTATAGTGATAAATGAAAGCGGGGTTTTTTATTATTAGTAATATGATGTTATTTACTTATGTGGACGACTATTTTTCCCGAATGGGTCTGATTTTTTAATTTAGTAAGTGCAAGATCCAATTTTTCAAATGGCACAATTTTCTCGACCATACTATATAAGCGCCCATCCGCCACTAAATTACTTAAATTGTTACCAATATCAGCGAGGTGAGTAATATGTTCAGGTCCACCGTGGGCATAGGTTCCATGAAGGGCAACTTCGTGAATGCTGAGAGCTTTAGTTGTTGCAAGTAGAGGTACTTGATCAAATTGATTGGCTACCATGACGATATGACCATTATAACGAACTAACGCGCTCATCATACTGCCTGATTGTGCGGAAATACAATCAATAACCCCATGTAATAACCTATCTTCAGTTAGATTTATGAGTTCAAGTGCCACATTTTGCTGTGGGCAAATAACGGCATCAATACCATAGCTAAGTAGTCGAGGATGATGTTGCCGTTCTGCAATGGCATAGACATGGGCACCTGCAAGCTTTGCTAATTGTGCTGCAAACCCACCCACACCACCTCCTGCACCTGTAATTGCAATATGCTGCCCAGCAACGACTTGTAATTTATCGTGTACTGCTACCCATGCACTATAACCTGCACAGGGTAAAGCAGCTGCATCGGTAAATGATAACGTTAATGGAATACGGCTAACCGCAATGGCTTTAACACAGACATATTCAGCAAACCCACTCGCAGTGCGAGGATCGGCAAAAAAGATGACTCTCTCATTAATTTTGAACTGATGTACGTTCGTTCCGACACTATCAATGCTACCGGCAACATCGAGGCCGATTATTTGCGGATAATCCCATGTTGCGTAACCCCACTCGGTCAGTTTGTAATCAATGGGGTTTAGTCCTACAGCTGCGACTTTTACGCAAATTTCATCTGCGGCGGGAACGGGTTTAGCGGTCGTCATAAGTGATAAGGCTTGTAGCCCATCAGGTTGTTGTAATATCCATGCTTGCATAAGCGACTCCTTGATACACTACTTATAACCATATAACGAATTATTTATTTTACCTTAAATTTATTATGTAAATAGTGATAATAAAAAGCCTTCGATATTAATGAAGGCTTATTTATTGAATTAATTGTAGCGTTTGAGTGCTTAATCTAGACGCTCTTTGAGATAAGCTTCGTAGTCTGGAATTTCAATATCAATTTCTTTATCAAGTAGTGGTGAAGTAATAATAAAGTTAGCACTGGCACGATTGGTTGCTACTGGAATATTCCACACAGCAGATATACGTAATAATGCTTTTACATCAGGATCATGTGGTACTGCATTAAGTGGATCCCAGAAGAAAATCATAATATCAATTTTGCTTTCTGAAATTAATGCTCCTAGTTGTTGATCGCCACCCATAGGACCACTGATTAAGCAGGTGATTGGTAATCCAGTTTCTTTTGCTAGTAAATGCCCAGTCGTACCTGTTGCATAAAGTACATGATTAGCTAACTTATGTTGGTGTTCTTTCACCCAGCGAAGTAAAGCTGTTTTGCAATTATCATGAGCAACGAGAGCGATGTGTTTTTTAGCTGCCATTTTGCGTGTTGTGGTAATCATGATCTTCCTTTTTAATATCAAGTTAATCTTGATGAAGCTAGGCGATAACGGTTATAAGTAGCAAAGACTATACAGAGTGTAAATCAGATTAGGCTAAAATTTTGTGGTAACCCATAAATAATTGATATTCATCTTTATAGGCACCACATTAATTAATGCTTATCGACTGATTTGGTGATCATTAACGTAAAATGACGGTCTAAATTCTGCCGGCGATAATGAATTACGAATGACAGCCGAAGGTAAATGTTGTGGGGTTAAATCAACAATTAATGGTGATATATCTAGCACCATTGGCTTTTTCTCAAGGTAGCGCACCGTTTGATCGACAGATAGTCGAGCTTGTTCTGCCATTTTATCTGTTGGCGCAAATAATATTTTATCGCGACGTAAGCCACGGTAAACCCCATGACTTAAATAAGTAGATACAATTTTTATGTCAGTAATATGATTGGTACGTAATTCACTGATTGCCACTTCAGCGGCAACTGCACCACCAACAATATAATCAATGTTTTTATAGTCGGTAAATAATTGCTGTAATAAATTTCGTTGTAGCTCTTTGCTGTTGTCATCCCATAATGTCGTCACAATTTCAACATCGCTATTGGCGATCGCAGCTTTAAAACCTTTAGTGACAGGTTTAGTACCACCGCGTAATTGTGGCCCTGGTAGCCATGCAATTCGCACTTTACCTGAACCTTTCGGGTGTTTTTTAGCGAGGTAAGTGCCAGCAGCTTTCCCCATTTGATACCAATTAACCCCGACTTTTGCTTTTACATGTTGACGAATATCAGGATCTGTAAAATCAATATTATTCGTCATTAAAAAAACAGGAATATTGCCAATTAATGTTGATAGTTTACCGTTATAAGCTTGCGCATCGACAGTACCTAAAATAATGGCATCCGCTCCCCAACGGCGACAAGCAATTAATTGACTTTGCTGTTTATCAAGGTTGCTATAACCGCCAGCTTCAAGCACTTTGAGCGTGATACCGAGTTTTTTAGCTTGCTCAACCATTCCATAATTGATCGACAACCAATAAGAATCTTTTAAATGTGGGTACACTGCACATACTTTCCAAGGTTTAGTCACCGAGGTTAGAAAAGAGTATTGAATTTTTGTCGGTTTTTTGTCCGTTTGAAAAGGCGGTTGATAGGAAATTACCTCAAGTGCAAACGCAGATTGAGCAGAGAAAATCATCAAAATAAAAAATAAAATGCGCATTGTTACCAACATTATTTAGGTCTAAAGCCATATAGCTGGCAAAATAGTACCGTTTTATTGTGTTTGGTGAAATAGCCAGTATCCAACAAGGCATATTAATGCGGGTTATTAACTATTCTAAACCAGATTATTGATATAGAGACGATTTATGACGTTTACCCGAAAAGGTATCGGAGCCAAACTGTTACTAGCCTTTTCTGCTATGGCTGGTTTGATGATTATTGCGGTTATGATTGGTGTGGCAGGCTTTTCGTTAGTTGCTAAAACAGAGCGTACAGTGATTAATTCTGCGGTCCCAGCATTAGCTGAAGCGCGGAAGCTATCAGATTTGAGTTCGCGAATTATTTTTAATGCTCAAGTTTTGGCCAAATCGAAACTTGAGTCAGAACGGATGCAGCAGGGGCGAGCATTAACGATTCATATTGAAGCATTAAATCGTAGTTTGTATGCGTTAGAGCAGTATTCGTTTGATCAGCCGCTAATGCTGAAATTAGAAGGTGATGTAAAACGTATTGTTGATAATTTAGCCTTACTGGGATTGTTAGTTGGCCGTCAAATAGATCTGCAAAGTCAGTTAGATGAATTAACGGCAGCAATGACTAAGGCGACCCACCAAATTGATAATTTATCACAATCGCAAGTGGCTAATGCAAATACCATTGCAGTGGCTAATGTGTCGCGTATTTATGATCTCGTGGCGGAAAATAATAAACCTGCTGTTTATAATGCCCTTGATAGTTTAGTTGAAGTCGATATGGACTTATCTGAACGTTTATTTGAATTGCGTTTTTTATCATTGCAAGTGATTAATATGTTAGATGATTCTGAACGTATTATTGATATTAAATCGTTGGTGGCATTAAAAACACGGTTTAACAATGCGGTTAATATTATCAGTCACCGAGTTAAATCTGTTGAAGATCCTAGTCGTTCTGAACAATTGATGAAGCAAGCTGCAAAACTCGAACGTGGTAATTTATTGTTTGGTGTTAGTGAACAATTGATTTATGCCAAGCAAGATGTGCAGCGATTAGATCAACAAAATTTAGTATTATTTCAACAATTAAATAACACTGTTGACGATATTATTGCTGCGGCTAATGACAATACTCAACGTGCAGTTAAGCAAGTTGATCAAACATTGACTGTTGCGCGTAATACGCTAATTGTGATTTCTGCAATTGGTTTATTGGCCTTGGTATTGATCATGTGGCGCATTGTTTACATGCAGGTTATTTGCCGTATTAATCGCTACAGTCGTGCATTATTGTCACTGACTCGCGGTGATTTATGTATTCAATTAGATGTTGATGGTGATGATGAATTAGCCCAAATGGGGCGTGCTATTTTAGTCGCGCGTGATACGGCTAATGAACGGTATCGATTAGCACAAACGGAAGCTAAAATTCGGCAAGAACTACAACAACACAAAGCAAGTTTGGAGCGCTTAGTCGCAAAACGAACAGCTGAGTTAGAGCGCATTAATAGTCGTTTAAACGAAGAAGTATATAACCATTATAAAGCCCGTGATGAAGCTGAAAAAGCTAATCGTGCTAAATCTGCTTTCTTGGCGACCATGAGTCATGAAATTAGAACGCCTATGAATGGTGTACTAGGTACAGCATCGTTGTTAGCTGATACAGAGTTAAGTATGCAGCAAAAGCGTTATTTAGATGTGATTAACCGCAGTGGTGAAACCTTACTCGATATTCTTAATGATATTTTGGATTACTCTAAAATTGAAGCTGGACATTTAGATATTAGACCTAGCGATTTTGCGTTAAAACGTATGGTCGCCGATGTATTTAATATGCTTTATGGACGAGCAATGGCTAAGCGTATTGGGTTTGACTATTACATTGATCCTGCTGTTGATGCTATTTGGGTTGGCGATGAAAGCCGAATTCGGCAGGTGTTAGTAAACTTAGTTGGTAATGCGATTAAGTTTACAGATAAAGGTAAAGTAACGATCAGTGTCCGACCACACCCTGATATGCCTGATGAAATACTGTTTTCTGTCCAAGATACTGGTATAGGCATTGATACTACTGAACACGCGATATTATTTAGTGCATTTCAACAAGCAGAAGCTGGACGTAAATCGATTGAAGGTACAGGACTTGGTTTAGCAATCAGTAAACATATTGTTGCGGCGATGGACGGTGAGATAGGGGTTGATTCGGTTATCGGTATTGGTAGCTGCTTCTGGTTTGCCTTACCTTTAGAACGAGGACAAGCGTCATTAAATACGGATATTGATCAAATAATAGTGCCGGCAGCGCATATTCTCTTGGTTGAGGATAACCCGGTAAACTGTATGGTTGCTGAAGGGTTTCTCAAGCGACTAGGTCATACGGTAGTTATTGCTGAAGATGGTGCACAAGCTGAAGCGTGTTATCGCAAAGAGCAGTTTGATTTAGCGTTACTTGATATTAATTTACCTGATACTGATGGAATTACACTGCTGCATCAATTACGTCGTATTGATAGTACCAATAAGCAAGCATGGCAAGAACCGACACCTATGGTAGCTTTTTCTGCTCACGTATTTAGGGAAGAAGTTGAAATTTATTTAAATGCAGGCTTTGCTGGCTTCTTACCTAAACCTCTGGTTGAGAAGCAACTAATTGATACTATGAACAGTATTTTAAAAGGAGATAAGCGAGTGGTTATTGAAAAAGGAGCTGGTGAAGAAAAGCCGCAACTTACTGAGAGTGAAGAGTTATTACCCTTAGTAAAAGAATCTGTATTGGGGAGTGATTTACAAGTACTTGGTTCTGCGCAGGTGAAGCAGTTAATTAGTTTATTTGGTGAGTCTGCAAGTAAAACACTAGTGACGTTACACCAAGCAATTGCAGCTAATGATTTCCCCGAAGTTGCTAAGCAAGCGCATACGCTTAAAGGTGCTGCTGGTACGATGGGATTAATGCAATTGCACCAGTTATGCCTAGTGTTTGAAAAATCAGCCCAAGAAGGTTCTATTGCTGGGCTTGATGTAGCACCATTGCAGCAAGTGTTTGATGCCTCTGTAGCAGCTTTAGCAACGACCTTTCTTGATAATTAACGCTTTACTCTTAGTAATATAAAAAAGAACGCTTCGGCGTTCTTTTTTTATGGGAGTAGATTGAGGGTCATAAAAATACTGTGAGGATCTGGTTGGTAGTCAGCAAATGGTGGACATTCGATAAAACCGTGTTTGGCATATAACGCGTGTGAAGGTATAAAAAAAGCCATTGAACCTGTTTCTAAGCTCAATTGTTGATATCCTTGTGCTTTGGCATGGGAGATGATGTGCTGAAGTAATTGTGATGCAATACCTTGCCCACGAAATGCATTGGTTGTTCGCATCGACTTTATTTCGGCGGTGGTTGCATCGAGACGTTTTATGGCACCACAACCTGCTAGTTGGTGTTGATCCCAAATAGACCAAAAAGTGACAGTCTGATGTTGAAGCTCTGTAAGATCTAATGCGTGAACGCTGTCAGCGGGTGCTGTTGCATTCATATCGACTAAGTGTGCTTGTAGTAATGCTTGGATTGCTTGTCCCTGTAAATCATCAATAATGATATTCATAGATATTGCCGTGAATAAAAATATTACTTTACGGCGTAGAGGCTATTTTACCAAGTAGTTTTAATGGCGGATGTGATAGTGAAACGTGGGTAGTTGGGGAAAATAAAAGATCAAACATCAAACATCAAACATAGAAATAAAAAATAACCCCGAGAACAAAGTCCTCGGGGTTAACGTATTCACTTAGAGTAATTTAAAAATTATTTCTTAGCGTTGCGTTCTTTCTGCTCAGCGATTACTTTTTCAGAAACGTTAGCAGGACAAGGTGCGTAGTGTGAGAACTCCATAGAGAACTGACCACGGCCTGATGTCATAGTACGTAGAGTACCGATGTAACCAAACATTTCTGAAAGTGGTACGTCAGCTTTAATACGAGAACCAGTTACGCCAGCAGTTTGGTCTTTGATCATGCCACGACGACGGTTAAGGTCACCGATAACATCACCAACGTGATCTTCTGGAGTAAATACGTCAACGTTCATGATAGGCTCAAGAAGTTGCGCACCAGCTTTAGGCATTGATTGACGGAATGCGCCTTTCGCTGCGATTTCAAATGCTACTGCAGATGAATCGACTGCGTGGAATGCACCATCAAGAAGCTCGATTTCAACGTCAAGAACAGGGAAACCAGCTAGAACACCAGTGTTCATCATGCCCTTGAAGCCTTTCTCGATTGCAGGCCAGAATTCTTTAGGAACGTTACCACCAATTACTGATGATGTGAACGTAAAGCCTGAACCTACTTCACCTGGCTTCATTACGTAGTCGATCTTACCGAACTGACCAGAACCACCAGATTGCTTCTTATGCGTGTAGCTATCTTCAACTGCTTTCGTGATTGTTTCACGGTAAGCAACTTGAGGTTGACCAACAATTAGGTCTACGCCGTATGTACGCTTAAGGATATCAACCTTAATGTCTAGGTGAAGTTCACCCATACCTTTAAGGATTGTTTCGCCAGTTTCTTCGTCAGTCTCAACTTGGAAAGATGGATCTTCTGCAACCATTTTACCGATCGCGATACCCATTTTCTCAGAACCGCCTTTATCTTTAGGCGTTACAGCAATTGAGATTACTGGAGTTGGGAAGATCATTGGCTCAAGAGTACACTCGTGCTTAACATCACAAAGAGTGTGACCAGTTTGAACGTTCTTCATACCAACGATAGCGATGATATCACCAGCTTGTGCTGAAGTAAGTTCGTTACGGTCGTTCGCTTGCATCTCAACCATACGGCCGATACGCTCAGTTTTACCTGTAGCAGAGTTAAGGATGGTGTCACCCTTGTTTAGCTTACCAGAGTAAATACGAACGAATGTTAGAGCACCAAAGCGGTCATCCATGATTTTGAATGCAAGAGCTTTGAATGGTTCGTCAACAGATACTGTTGCAACTTCACCAGTTGGCTCACCAGTTTCTGGATCAGTCAACGGCTGTGGGTCTACTTCTGTTGGAGAAGGTAGGTAATCAATTACCGCATCAAGAACAAGTTGCATACCCTTGTTTTTGAATGCTGAACCACAGAACGTTGGGAAGAAATCACAAGTACGAGTACCAGCACGGATACAACGCTTGATTTCTTCAATAGAAGGTTCAACACCTTCCATGTAAGCTTCTAGAAGATCGTCGTCTTGCTCAAGAGCAGTTTCGATCATTTCTTCACGGTAAGCTTCAAGATCATCAACCATATCTTCAGGAACAGGTAGGATCTCGTAGTTTTCTGGAAGACCTGAGTCATCCCATACGAATGCTTGACGAGTTAGAACGTCAACAACACCAACGAAATCATCTTCACGACCGATTGGAAGTGTCATGATTAGTGGAGTAGCGCCTAGTACCTTCTTAACTTGATCTGTAACGCGGAAGAAATCTGCGCCCATACGGTCTAGTTTGTTAACGAAGATGATACGAGCAACTTCTGATTCGTTAGCGTAACGCCAGTTAGTTTCTGATTGTGGTTCAACACCACCAGAACCACAGAATACACCGATGCCGCCATCAAGTACTTTAAGTGAACGGTAAACTTCAACTGTGAAGTCAACGTGTCCAGGAGTATCGATAACGTTGAAACGGTGATCTTTCCAGAAACAGCTTACTGCTGCAGACTGGATAGTAATACCGCGCTCAGCTTCCTGTTCCATGAAGTCAGTTGTTGACTCACCGTCATGAACTTCACCAATCTTGTGGATTTGGCCAGTTAGCTTAAGGATACGCTCTGTTGTAGTAGTTTTGCCCGCATCAACGTGCGCGAAAATACCAATGTTTCTGTATTTAGATAAATCTGTCATTGTTTTTCTCTATAAACAATTACTGTCACATGTGAGGTCGCGGATTATAGCACTACTTGTGCTAATCAGAACATAGCCATGTGTAATAAAATAGTTATTCGCTTGCTTTTTGCCCTAGGTGACATACCTGTTGACGAAGATCCGAGCAAATAACGCTGATAAAAACCAAGATTAGTCGAGGTTGATTATTATTGTAAGTCGATTAAAGGATATTTTTATGATCTTTTAATGTTATTCGAATGAATGATAGCAGCGATAAAGTGTCCATAAAAATGGACAAAACCGATTTTTAACGGGTTAGACTTGAAAAAATAGTAAGTAAACTAGAATCTGTCATTTGTTTCACTTTCTGTTTATTAGTGAGGTAGAATTCAAATAAGTTCCTGTTTTATTATTTGAGTATGCAAAATGTCTGAAGAAATAGAAGTAGAAGCTCTGGAAGTTGAAGTATCCGTTCAACCGATTGAACTATATAAAGTCCTTAAAATTGCTAATTTGGTAAGTGGGGGCGGTGAAGCCAAATATGCTATATCCGAAGGTTATGTTGCTGTAAATGGTGAAATTGAATTGCGTAAGCGTTGTAAAATCTATGATGGTGACGTAATCGAGTTTAATGGTGAGTATTTTGTGGTTATTTGTGACCAACCAGTGCAAGAAGCGCCGCCACGAGAGCTGCAAGCAAATAAAGTAGAGTCTGCGGCTAAAGTTACCAAAAAAGATAAAAAAGTATCAGCGCCAAAAGCAAAGAAAAATAAAGCAGCGCCAGCAACCAGTAAAAATCGTTCTGTAACTAAAAAAGAAGCAGAAAAAGCGGATAAGAAAGCAGATACTGCGACTGGTCGTAAACCGATAAGTTTTTAATTGATTAGTTCTATATATAGGCGTGCTATAGCACGTCTTTTTTATCGCATTTTATAGACAGGTGTCAGGATGATAACCAACTCTCGTAATATGTATATGCCGTTGTTTTTGGTTTTGACATGTAGCGTGGCATTTTCAGCCACTGCTGCTCAAATTAATACATTATCAGCAACTGAATGCCAAGCCATGACTAAAGTCGGGGTGATGGCTGCTGATGCACCTGTTCCTTGTCAACGTCTAAAAAAAGTCACTTTTAATTACCGTGATTTTGCTGGTAAAGCGCATTCAAATGGCCAAGTTGTGGTGATGGATGCAGTGGCGCCGTATGTTGGTAATATTTTTGACGCCCTATATCAGCAAGGTTTTCCTATCCATAAAGCGGTTCCCATCGAAGTGTATGGTGGTGATGATACTCGCTCTATGACGGCCAATAATACTTCAGCATTTAACTATCGTCCGGTTGCGGGTACTAGCAGTTTGTCTTTACATGCTTATGGTGCCGCAATAGATCTGAATCCTCTTCAAAATCCGTTTGTGACCTTTAGTGGTAATGGCAATGTCAAATTTAGCCCTGTGCAGGGTACTCGCTATGCCAATCGAGCCACTTATCGTTATGGTAAGCCTGATAGTCGAGGTATGGCTGAGGCTGTGATTGATATATTTGCTCGTAATGGTTTTCAATATTGGGGCGGTTTTTGGGATTCTCCAATTGATTATCAGCATTTTCAGTTAACTAAAGATATGGCGTTAACGATGAGCAAAATGACGCCAGCTCAAGCAACATTATTTTTTAAGCGTTATGTTGCATGGTATGACAGTTGTAGCAAAATGTACCCAACGGCTTATAGTCATTATAAATTCAATGATTACACCGAATATTTAAAAAATAAGTTATCCGTGAAATCATTACATCAAGCCTATAGTGCTAACCCACAACGGGTGATGGCTGCGATTAATCAACAACCCGTTCGTTCGGCTATTTGTGTTAAACGTTAAATTAGCAAGGTGTTTATTGATAAATTGCTGCCTAAGTCATAGTTTTTAGTCTGCATACTTTGTTTTTAATTAATTCGTTTGCGGCAGTGATTTGAGGCTTTAGGATAGTTGATAATTACTATTACTCGACAAAGGATGGTTCAATGGTTAATCAAGTCGCAATGGTTGCACAGCAATTACAATTTTCAGAATTAGTGCAAGGGTATTGGCGTTTAGCTGAATGGGGTATGACTGCACAGCAACGATTAGCTTTTTTAGAGCAGCATCTTGAATTAGGAATTACAACTGTAGATCATGCGGATATTTATGGTGGCTATCAATGTGAAGCATTATTTGGTGAAGCGTTAGCGTTAAAGCCAAGTTTACGTCAGCAATTACAGATAGTGACTAAGTGCGATATTAATCTTTGTAATCCTAAATATCCTCAACGTAATATTAACCATTATGATACGAGTAAGTCGCATATTATAGATTCTGTAAATAACTCACTGGCAAATTTACGGGTTGATAATATCGATCTGTTATTAATTCACCGTCCTGATGTACTTATGGATGCTGATGAAGTAACTGCGGCGTTTACCGAGTTGAAGCAACAAGGAAAAGTGAATCATTTTGGTGTTTCAAATTTTGCGCCAGCGCAATTTGATTTACTGCAATCTCGCCTTGAGCAGCCGTTAGTGACTAACCAAGTTGAGATTAATCCGCTTCATTTTGAAGTCGCTCATGACGGTACGCTTGATCAATTACAAATGAAGCGTATTCACCCGATGGCATGGTCGTGTTTGGCTGGTGGGGATATCTTTAGTGGTAATAGCGAACAGCATGTGCGAGTGCGTACGACGTTAACTGAGATAGCGTCTGAGATTGGTGCTGACAGTATCGATCAAGTTATTTATGCATGGATTCGTCGTTTGCCTTCAAATCCGATTGCAATTATGGGGTCGGGGAATATTGAGCGGGTAAGATCTGCGGTTGCTGCACTTGATTTTACGTTATCACGTGAGCAATTTTATCGAGTATGGGTGGCCTCAAAAGGTCATGGTGTGCCGTAAATTGTATTAATATTTTAAGACCATTCAAAACGGCAGGGAATACCCTTAACAAGTAAGGTGTATTGCACTGCCGTTATTGTGTTTAGTGGACGCTAGCGGGAGTAATAGTCCCTTCTGTTATTGGGTTGTTTTTATTGGCACTCCATTGATACCAACCGCCATCGTAAACACTAATGTTTTTCCAGCCTAAAATATGCGCAAAGAAAAAGGCTTCCGATGCTCGCCAACCCGTACCACAGAAAAATGCCACATCTTGATGCGGTTTAATATTCCATTGTGCCCATTGGGCTGTAATTTCATTACCACTTTTCATGGTTTGATCTGGGTTGAGATAATCTTGCATGTGGTAAGAATCAGAGCCTGCATGACCCCATTTTGCACCCTCTATACGTCCTTTCGGCTTAATGTAGCTATAGCCACTGGTTTCACCGGTATATTCTGGCCATGTACGCACGCTTACCACTGATTGCTGATTAACTGGTTTCTTTAATAGTGCTTTTACTTGGTTGGTATCAATCAGATATTGTGGGTTTGCTGGTATTTTCTTGCCAAAATCTACTGGGTCTTGATTATAGTTTGGTAAATGTTCGGTAGGGTAATCGGCATTAGACCATGCTGTCCAACCGCCATTTAATAAGCGTACATCTTTAACACCAGCATACATTAAGAAATTGGCAAAACGTGCGGCAGACATATTATTGCGTGCATACAATATTACGGTAGTGTCATAACGAATACCAAGATTAGCAATAACCTTTGTTAATGCTTGATTACTGACTTTATTCCACCATGGTTTTGACTCAATCGTATTGGTATTAACGTATAAAGCACCTGGAATATGATCCAGTAAATATTTTGCAGGTGGTCCCCATTCAACTTCAACTACTTTATAGCCGTGTGTTGGCGCATAACGGGGATGTTTGCCGTTAATCAGATCATACAGCCATGATGCTGGTACTAATTGCTGAAAGTCAGGTAAAGCACTGAGTTGACCATGATAGTGATTAAGCGGCTGATTGATAGTTATTAGTGAGTGATAACCTTGCTCTTGTAAGGCTGTTGTTAATTGCTGAGCTTTATCGGCGGAGCAATATAAATAAGTAGGGAGGTTAGGTTTAAGGTGTTTATCTCGTAATAGTGTTTCAAAAGCTGAACTATCAAGCATTTTTAGCCAACTTGAATCAATATTAACCGCGCCGGCAATGTGGCCACCTAGTTGTTGTTGAGGTTCTGGCCAGCCGTTATAGAAGTTACTGTTGCGGCAATCAATAATTTGTAGGGGGACTTTTTGTGATTGTTGCTGAGCTAACTGCTCAAATGTTGCCGTCTTTGAAGGCGCTGAAGTGCTGGCAAATGACATGCTTGATGTTAGTAACAATACAGCTATAGCGGTTATTTTAATGAGCATAGTGAAACCTAATCACCTTAGTGATAGTCAAAAACAAGCGCGCATTCTAACGGTTTCGAAAGGTAATACAATTGACTTTTTTAATTGATAATATGTTTGTTGTTGATAATGACTTAATAAATATCACGTTAGTATTTATTGAGGAACTATTGTGAGACTTTTGTGTCAGAAATACATTACGGCATGATCAAACCATTAGATATCGTGTTAAAGCATTCAATGAGGAGTATCTATGAAACGTTTTATCTTTGTATTTATAAGCTTATTAACGGTCTGTAGTTCAACGTTAATGGCTGCAGAGATAACAACACCTCATGTAACTTCATTACATAAAGATCAATCATCCTTATTGCCTGTAAGCCCCAAAGATATTCATCTCGCTCCCGTTGTGGATTCCCACCGGTACGATTACCCACTATCTGCACTACAGCAAGCCTATTATCATGGGATTGATGACATTGGTAGCACGATTCATTTACAGCAAGGCCTGTGGGCTGGAGATCCCTATCAACCCGGTGGCGATGTGATGCCACAAGTGATGCTATTAAGTGATTTGAAAGTTATTGGTACATTGAATGCTGATAATGATCCGATGGCTGTCGTACTGTTAAATTACTCTCCCGGTGGTAGTGGACAATATTTATATATTGCGGTGATGGCTTATCGACACCATCAGCTCGTCAATATTGCGACCCAATATATTGGTGACAGAGTGCGTGTTAAAGGGCTGGTGATCAAAAACCATCAAATAATATTAGATGTTATTCAGCCAGGGAAGGGGGATTCTACGTGTTGCCCTGGCGATGTTGCTCGTCATATTTGGCGTTTAGAACAAGACAAATTGGTTGAAATACCTAGTCATCAAGCGATTGTTAGGTTAACTCCTGCTATTTTAGCAAATACAGAATGGCAGCTTGAAAGCTGGCGTTATGGTGATCCTGTTATGAATGGCAGCAATATTAATTTACGCTATATTAACGGGCACTTTGTTGGGATGGTTGACTGTAATAATTATACGGTCACAGTGAAGCCGTTATTACAGCCTGGCTTTATTGATATATTAGAGCAACATGCTGCGATTACTGAACGAAAATGTGATGATCCTTTAGCTCCTCACCGTCAAAAGCGTTATTTTGAACAATTAGCTGGCGTGACTCAATTTACTTATTTTGCTGGCAAATTGGCGCTGACTTATCAGCTTAATCATTATACGGGGGTCATGATTTTTTCAGCAGTACAAACTAAGCCATGAGGTTTAGTTAATAATATTATTCGATGAAATTTAAAACACCGCTACTTAGCAAGATTAAGTAGCGGTGTTTTTTATGGCATTAATATTATTATTGTTGTAACCACTCAATAATAAATTGGCAGATATCGTGTGGGTTATTTAAATCTAATTGTGGTAAAGAACAGTCATTAGGTGCAACTTGATCACTCGCAAACGCTAAAATAGTTTTATCTGTTGGATAGAGCAATGGTTTGCCGTAACTTGGGCGATGAATTTCTATCTTTGGGAAAGGTTGATCACGAAACCCTTCAATTAAAATAAGATCAAGTAAGTCATGATTAAGCTGGCTTAGGCAATGATTTAATTCTGGATCTTGGCGCTCTGTTTGCGGGTATTCAAAATACAGCATATGGCGTGATTTTGTTGCGAGTAACGTTTGACTACACCCAGCATGACGTAATCGGTAGCTATCTTTTCCTGGTGTATCTGGCTCAATATCATGATGGCTGTGCTTGAGTAATCCTATCCGTAAGTTGTGTTGTTTAAGTAGAGGGATAAGTTGCTCAAGAAGAGTGGTTTTTCCTGAACCGCTAAATCCAGCGAAACCCAGTATCGGTGTAGGAGATGTAATCATTATGAGACCCGTTGATATTGATTCTTTTGCTATTATATACCTAACAAAACTGAACACCTATCTACAGTGCGTATTTATTGATATATAAGGGGTTTATTCAAGTAAACTTGATTTTAAGTGCTGAGTGAAAAATAGTGCGCGTATTTTTTTGATGATAATGATGTAGCGGGCTACATTTAGTTTGTATTGAGTTTATTGTCATTAATGAAGACTGTGAAAATTATAGATACAGGTGATTAATACAATCTTTCCTAACAGGGAGTGTGTAATGTGGGCAACGTTAGATTTTGAAGCATCAGGACTCTCGGAATTTTCTTATCCGATTGAGGTAGGGTATTCATTGCCTAATGGTACCGATAATAGTTTGCTAATTAACCCTTTGTCAGCAAGTGACGAGTGGGTGTATTGGGATGCTTTTTCAGAGTCTCATATTCATAAAATTACCCGTCATGAATTAGAAAATAACGGAAAACAAGTGGTTGATGTTTGTCGGCATCTTAATGCTATTTTGGGGCAATATGAACTGGTTTTTTGCGATAGTGAATGGGATTTGTTTTGGCTGGGAAGATTATACCATGCTGCTCATATGCGGCCGTCCTTTATGCTGACTGAGGTATGTTGTTGGCTAAAGCAACATAATGGAATGGATCGTGTGCATTTTCAGTTAGCACTTGAGCGACAAGGTCCTGTTAAACATCGCGCAAGTTATGATGCTAAACAAATTCGTTTGGCACTTGATACATTAGTTGGTAATCGCTAAGTTTAATATCTGGATAATTATTGCGTTTATTATTGGTCGGATAGACAATGCCGATTACAATGTGCGCTATCAAAGTAATAAGTATATGAGAATCTTGTGTGAAATCTGCGTCTAGTCGTAACCCATCACTTCGCGTCGCAATGTTTAATATTTCGATGTCTGACAGCGAATCAGAAAAAATATTAGCATTAACGGCTAACCCTAATATTACTCGTTTACAACGTCTAGCTGCCATTATTCAGCATGTTGCTCCTGATGTTATCTTGTTGTGTGAATTTGATCATTTAGGTGCTGGTGGCGATGATGGCTCATTAGCCAATTTCTGTGCTAATTACTTATCTGTATCTCAATATGATCAAGCTCCTATCGAATATCCCTATCGTTTGTGTCCTGCTACCAATACCGGTTTACTTACTGGGGTTGATTTAAATAATGACGGTATAATTTCATTACCAGCAGATGGAATGGGGTTTGGTCATTTTCATGGTAATTTTGGTTTTGTATTATTATCTAAGTACCCGATACAGGATCATAATATTCGTTCATGGCAGCATATGCTGTGGAATAATATGCCCAAGTCATTAATTCCCCGTGATTTTTACAGCCCTGAAGCGGTAAATATATTACGATTATCCTCTAAAAATCATATTGTTATACCTATCCAATTTGAGCAGCAAGTTATTAATCTTGTGTGCTGTCATCCAACGCCGCCAGTATTTGATGGCCCTGAACGTCGAAATGCCAAGCGTAATAATGACGAAATTCAATTAGTTTGTGACATTATCGATAATGCGGCGTATTTAAAAGATGATAGTGGAAAAACGGGAGGTTTGAGTAATGAGCAACCGTTTATCGTCTTGGGTGATCTTAATGCTGATGTGATTGATGGTGACGGATTGAAAGCACCAATTAAACATTTGCTTAGCCATACACGGATTAATCAGCAGGTAAGTCATGGGCCATTAACACCAAAAAGTATGGGGGGCAGTGAATATCGACCATGGCAGAGACGCAAAGGACGCAGCAATGAGTGGACACATTTAGGCGGTATGCGTTTAGATTATGTTTTACCATCAGCTAATCTAATTACGCTAGAAACGGGCGTATTTTGGCCTGAGAAGGATCATCCATTACGACATTTAATGCTTGATGATAAAGGACGAGAAAAGCCTATAGCGGGTTCTGATCATCGTTTAGTATGGGTTGATATCGCACCAAGCGCAGTATAGTAACGTCATGAATCTAACTCGGTTGGCGCGTTATTGTGATCATAGACATTAACTGAATACGATTGGTTGTTGTTCTTTCCCCCAAACTTCAATAATGGCTTTGGGGGTTATACCTGCGGTTAATAACTTTTTATTACCTAAGCTATGATAGTTGATTTCAATTGCAGTAATTTTACTATCAGCATAATCAAGTAATTGTGGTGGGCTGATACTATCTTTAGTCATCAATCCAGCAGTTCTAAATTGCTGGAACTCGCCATTCTCATAATTTATTTTAATCTTTTTGATGTTGACTGTTCCCCGTGCGCAAGTAACACGAAGATGGTTATAGAATTTTTTTGCTGATAATCCATCCAGAGTGACATTGTCGTTATCAGTATTAAAATTAGCAGTTTGAGTGGTTAATCTCACCCATGGTGAGGATTTGTTCGTGGTGAGTATTCCACAACTGTTTAAACTAAACAGCAATACAATTACACCACAACAACGTAGTAGGGTATTCATTCGATGTTATCACTATATAAATGAAAGATTTAATCATCTTAGATTTTCGACGTTGCTGACTATGTCATGAGCGAGATAGTGATATGTTAACTTGTCGACAAAACAGCGTCAGAGAATATGCTGTTTTGTCTGAGGAAAGTTAATTGCGATATTAGAAATATTTACCGCGAATAGTATTGAAGTTTTCTTTAAGCGCGCAGGTGGTAAAAGTTTTAATTACCATAGTGTCTGACCAATAATTAGTTGACCATCCTGCTTTTTGTTTGAGTAGCTGTATAAACTGAGGCGTTGATAACCCTCGACGCCATGCACTTGGTAATACTACAGTTTGTACATGTCTATCAGTTAATAGTACGCCTTGTTTATGGTGAGATAAATATTCAAATAACTCAGCTTCAGTATTAAATGGTTGGATAACTAGTGGTGATAGTACTTCCACCTCAATGCTTAAATCATCAAGTTGATCTTCGGCAAGAGGCATAAAACGGCGATCTTCATAAGCGCTGGCGATTGCTTTATTATGCATCTCTAAGATTAAAGGTCTTGTTGCAATGGTTGAACCAATGCAGCCTTGTAGCTGACCATTAACTTCTAAAGTCACAAAACATGCCGCAGGTTGTAGCATTTTACGAGTGTAGTGATCAAGTTTAGGTGCCGAGGTAGAAATTGCTTTTTCTGAAAAATGGCCTCGAATTGCATCACGGGCAATATCCAGTAACTGCGTAAGTTCACCTTTATTATATGTTTGATGTGTGACAGTTGAAATATCCACCAGTGCTCTCCTTTTTGAATATTATAAAGTATCAATACGTCCGTATATGGGTAATGAATGACGAAAGCGTTCGAAAATAGGTATTTATAAAATGTTTGTCAGTGATTTCGTTAGTGATAACAAACCTTGTACTGGCAATAACTTATTTCACTGTCAGGATTAATATCATCTATTTTTGACGATTATTCAACATTTGCTAGGCTAAAAAGTGTTAACTTGTTTGTCAGATTTATACAGTTTGTCATTTTTCTTTATTTGAATGTGTAACCTGAATCATGTGGGTAATATTTGTGCTTTTGAGCGCTATTTTTTAGATTGTATTGGTTATAGGTTTTACTCGTAACTCAGATTGTTTTATCGTTAATGCCATTTTTAATGTAGAAGATAAATTAGTCGATGAGCAGTGAGCAAAGTTTGACAATAGAGCAGCTAAGTGAATACCAAAATGTAGTTATCACGCAGCCTAATTGTCCGTACTGTGTAAAAGCAAAAGCATTACTTAACCAACAAGGCACAGAGTATTCAACATTAGTACTAGGACAACAGCTAACCAAAACCGTCATGGTTGATTTTATTCAGCATATTGCCAATGTAAATGTAAGAACTGTACCGCAGATTATTTTAGCTGGACACTATATTGGCGGTCATGATGATTTAGTCGCATATCTTGATCGTCAAATTGATAATAATGATTTTGATGATTTTGAATTATAAAGTGATCCAAAAATAAACTAAAAAGGGTGAATAGCCCTTTTTATGTATTAATACTAGAGATACAGACAATGAAATTAGATTTTTCGCAATTGAATAAGCAAACTAAAAAGTCATTTAGTGATCAACATGCTGTAATTAAAAAGGTTATGCAAGGTAAAATTGTTGCTTGCGAACAATGCCAACAACCTTTGGTTCTTATTACGCCGGAACAGAGTGAGCAGCCAGGTATTGGTTGCTTAAAAGGCTGTACTTTTATCTCTCTTGAGTTTGGTTAATCGATTTTTAGTTTTGATATTCTGAATTTTTTGTGCGAAAAATAATCAGATTTCTTTGATTTATGCAAACTTAATAATTAATTATAGAACGTTTTTTATGGTTTGCATATCTTGCTAAGCTTTTTTATTCACGATAAAAAGGTATGAATAAATAAAGACTTATTCACCTCTGTAATATGATAAATAATCGCAATTATTCCTTCTTTATTTATACTAAATATGACTTCTCGTATTATTTGTAAGTATTGTCTCTAATCTATTGATTAAACATCATAAAATTAAATGTAATTTATTACCGTTGCATATAAAAAACAGTTAAAAATTTCAAATGAACTAAAGTTGTAGCAATGGATAGTTAGAGTACAAATAAAAAGAAGATTGTTGTGATTAAAATCAATCAATAACAGTGAATATATTGATATCAGGGAAATGTTAATTTCAGCTATCTGGCTGTTTTGTCTCTCTATTGACAGTTCTCGTCTACTAATGGTTATATAATGGCGTCTCAATTTTTGTTTACATGACTAAATATTATAGTTGAGGCGATATCTAACAGGATGTAATAAATGAGTAAACACGATAAATATAGTATAGATAATACGGATTACACGATTGGTCAAGATAATGTCCAAAAGTGGGGATTCGATGTGCATAACGCCGTTTTTGGTGTGAGTGCTGGACTTATAATCATTTTTTTAGTTGCGATTCTAGTTTCAGATCCAGCAACAGCAAAAGCAGCATTAGACAGCGTAAAAGGAGCGATTGTTAATCAATTTGCTTCTTTATTTATATGGGCTGGTAACTTCTTTGTCCTTTTTTGTTTAGCGTTAATTGTTTCACCTTATGGTCGTATTCGTATTGGTGGACAAAAAGCAAAAGCAGACCATTCAACATTGTCATGGTTATCGATGCTTTTTGCTGCCGGTATGGGTATCGGTTTAATGTTCTGGAGTGTTGCCGAGCCTGCAGCTTACTTCACTGGTTGGGGAGGCTCAACACCATTAAACGTAACACCGGGTACACCAGAAGCATTTAAAGTTGCTATGGGCGCGACGATGTACCACTGGGGTTTACACCCATGGTCAATTTATGCTGTTGTCGGTCTGTCTATGGCATTTTTCTGCTATAACAAAGGGTTGCCGCTTTCTATTCGCTCTGTGTTTTACCCTATTTTAGGCGATCGTACATGGGGTTGGGCTGGACATATCATTGATATTCTTGCTGTTTTAGCCACATTGTTTGGTTTGGCTACTTCATTGGGTTTAGGTGCTCAGCAAGCTGCAAGTGGTATTAACCATGTATTTGGGATGCATGGTGGTTTAGGTCTTCAAATAACAATTATCGTTGTTGTTACTATGGCTGCTATTTATTCAGTGGTTAAGGGTATTGATTCAGGAGTTAAATTACTCAGTAACATTAATATGCTGGTAGCGGTAGTGTTACTTGTTTTTGTGGCTTTGGTTGGTTTTTCCGTTTCTATGGATACCTTACCAAAAACAATTATGGGTTATATTGAAAACTTTATTCCATTAAGTGACCCTTATAATCGTCCTGATGAAAAATGGATGCATGCTTGGACAATTGTTTATTGGGCATGGTGGATTTCATGGTCACCATTTGTTGGTTCATTTATTGCTCGTATCTCAAAAGGTCGTACCGTTCGTGAATTCTTAATTGCGGTTATTATTACGCCAACGGTTGTTACATCAGTTTGGATGTCTGTTTTTGGTGGGCAAGCAATTCATCAAATTATGGATCATATCGGTACGCTAGGTGCGAAGGGTATTACGGAAGTACCACTAGCAATGTTCCAAATGTATGATGCATTACCATTTGGTAGTATCTTATCGTTTATCTCTGTAATTCTGATTTTAGTGTTCTTTGTAACATCATCAGATTCAGGATCATTGGTTATCGATAGTATTACTGCTGGTGGTAAAATTGACGCTCCAATTCCACAACGTGTTTTTTGGGCTTCAATTGAGGGTTTGATTGCGATTGCATTATTATGGGTTGGCGGTACGCAAGCCATTCAAGCATTGCAAGCGGGTACTATTTCAACAGCATTACCGTTTACGTTTATTTTGATTATTATGTGTATTAGCTTATTAATGGGCTTTAGAACTGAGCGTTATAAATAACTCATCAGTTAATTAATAGAAATAAATTTAGCGTAATAAAAAGCAGCTTTCAGAATAACCTCTGAATAGCTGCTTTTTTATTACATCGTTTTTTGAGAACCGTAACTTTATTCCCAAAGCTGACTAATCGGGGTGTCAGGACTAAAGTGGTAAGCTATTTGTGCTTGTAGTAATTCAGCAGTTGCTAAAGAATCAGTTAAAGCATGATGTGGCTGATAGGCCGGCAGACCATAACGAGAACGACACTTGCCTAGTCGTACGGAACCTGGACGTTTGCCTTTTAATTTATTCCACAGACCACCAAATTGTTGTTGTTGGATGGTTGCTTCAATCGCTAAGGTATCAACAACTGGAAATTGAATACCTTCACCTAAGCGAATTTTTAAAGCTCGATCCATAAATTGGCGTTCGATATTTTTGTAATGCACAACGACAACTTTTCCAGCTAGTGCATCTAATACGGCCTCAAGAATACGGCGTAAATCAGGTGCTTGCTGAACATCTGAGTGAGTAATGCCATGAATAACCACTGAATCTTCTTCTAATTTAACCTTAGGTTTTACTACCCAGTGTTGTGATTCGCGGCAATAAATACGATGAAGATCAAATGGAACTAAGCCGATACTGACAATATCGTCACTGTCCGGATTAAGTCCTGTTGTTTCAAAATCAAGTGCAACAAAAGGTACCTTACTCAGTGGCGTGTCTTCGGTAATAATGCCAGCCTGATAATAAGATTTTATACGTCTATCTTGTGCTTCTAGTGCCAATGTTTTAAAACGTAAATGCCAGTCTGGTACTGGTATATTACGAACAAAATGTGCAGAGGCTGATTGTTTTGATTCATTATGAAACATTAACTGCTCTTTTTATTAGCGTGCTGACTGATAACGAAATTTGACAAAGTTTTGTGCTTTACTCAAAATTTGGAAGGCATCTTTGAGGTTACGGCGTTCAAAATCAGACATATTTTCAGGTTCTATACTGTTATCTGGTTCAATGCCAGCTTCAATATCCAGTGCCTGGTGACGAATACGAACTAAAGAAATATACTCCATCGCATCACGTAAATCTTGGGCGCGTCCTGGCGGTAGAATGCCGCTATCTATAATATCATCAAGACGCTCAAGAGAGTTTTGTGAACGTGAGCCAACCGCAAGCGCATGTACGCGAATTAAATCAGCTAAGGGAGCTGTACCACGGCGTTTAAGATTAATCGAGTTATTATGTCGACCATCTTTTTCCATTACAAAATCTTTGAAAAAACCTAATGGCGGAGTACGGTTTAGAGCATTACGCGCGAGGCAAGATAAAAAGCGAGGACTGTTACGTGCGCGACGAACAATAAAACCGTTGAGTTGTTTAGCCCATTTGGTTTTACCCCATACACCACCAAGATCAAAGAATATTGAACTGTTAAGTAATGCTACGGGTTTAGGGTTATCAATCCAGTCAGCGAAACAGTCTTCCCACTGCTGGCGTGTTTTTCGCCACTCTGGATTCGTTGCCATAATATCGCCAGTACAGTAGGTGTAGCCGCATTCAGCAAGGCCATCACAGACAAATTTGGCTAGATTTTCAAAGTAGGCGTTATGTTTATCATGATTGAAATTATTATCAAGAATAATGGCATTATCTTGGTCGGTGACAATAAGTTGTTCGTCGCGGGCCATAGAGCCTAAGGCAAGGAAACAGTAAGGTACAGGAGGCGGACCATACTTTTCTTCGGCGAGTTCAAGTAGGCGTTGCTTAAAGCTACGGCCGATCTCAGCCATAGCACTACCTATCATATGAGAATTAGCATCTTCATTAACCATTCGAACAAAACAGTCTTTAACCTGCGCGGATAGTACTGTTAATTCCTCTACTGATTGCTGCTGATAGATACTACTAACGAGTAATAGGCTATTTTGGGATTCATAACGAACAATATCAGAGACGCTAATAACTCCAACAGGGTGCTTGTTACGTAATACTGGTAAATGATGAATGTTATAACGCAGCATGGTTAGCATCGCTTCAAACACATAAGCATTATGATCGAGTGTAATCGGCTCTGCCGACATAACATCAGAGACGGGATTTGAGGTCGAAACCCCTTGAGCTAATACTCGAGTACATAAATCACGATCGGTTATAATACCGACTATTAAGTCATTGTCATCGTCATCGTCAATATTTGTTTCATCACTGATCAACAATGCAGATATGCCTTCTTCTGCCATTGTTTGAGCAGCTACTTGAATAGTTGCATTTTGATCAAGGATCACGGCATCACGAGTGAGTAATGTACGAACTTTAGATGTCGTTAAATCATTTTCATCATTCTGGCGGGATACGGCATGGCGTAAACGAGAACCATCATCGACTTCAACAAAGTCAGCAAAGCTATCGTAGTCGTCGCAGAGTTTGGTAAAGAGGCTATCAGGAATACAATAGAGTAGAGTATCTTCTAAGGCTTTTGCTGGCATTCTGACGCGATTATTCATCAATAATCCCATTTGCCCAAAAATATCACCTTCATCTAAACGGTTATATAATTCCCCTTTACGGCGGTAAACTTCAACTGCACCACTACGAATGAGAAATAAATCATTAATACTATCACCTAAGTTTAAGATCATGCTGTCTGCACGGTGATAGGCCACTTCAATCTCGATAGCTAATTCATTTAGTTGCTCTTCAGGCAGCAAATCGAAAGGTGGATATTGGCTGATAAAATTGAGTATTTCTATTTGTTCTGCTTCCATATCTCATTCCATATCAATAAAAAACAGGAGCAAGGCTCCGCAGATAATAATTAGAGAGCGATAGATGTCATGTAATTATAAATAGCTATCACTTGAGGAATTGTAACTCATGCTCGAATGGAAATCATATATTGTTAGTTATTAACAATTACAGGTGTAAGTGTTAATAATAATATTCATAGGGAAGATAGATTGATGGTTATTGGTTATTGTCAATGAGTACTCGCGTTGATTTAAGCGATCTAGATCGTTAAATTGACAGCATAAAATAGCGTAAAAATATTGATAGTTAGTGATGTTTTATTATTAGGTGTTAAACAATATTTTAATCTGAAATAAGTGAAAATCTAGAGCATTGTAAGGATGGAGATAAAACAGAATGTATTACGCTTTTAATTAGCCAGTATCTATATGCGTATTGTCATCTAGCGCTATCTATAGCGAGGGAAGATATGAAGATTGTATTTTTGGGTGAAGCATTAGTTGAGCTTAATCATTCGCCTCGGCATCAAACATATGGCGGTAATATTGTTAATCGTGCTTTATACCTAGCGCGATTAGGCGGCTCTCGTGCCATTAATGTTAGTTATGCAACTTGCATAGGTATTGAAAAGGTATCGATGAAAATGTTGCAGTGTTGGCAACGAGAAAACATCGATACTAGTTTAGTGAAATGCCTTGCAACTAAATTCCCTAATTTATGCTTTATTGAAACGGATAATCATGGTCAGCGTCATTATCATTATTGGAATAAAGATAATGCGATGCGGTATTATTTTTCTTATGGTCCGGCATTATTAAACCATGCTCTGATTAATAATGACTATGGTGCTATTTATATTAGCGGTGGCTGTATTGCAGTGTTAACGGATGACGACAAAACATTACTGTTAACGTTACTTGATGCACATAAAAAAAGAGGGGGTAAGGTTTATTTAGACAATAGTTTTCGAGATGATTTATGGTCAACAAGACAGGCACAATATTGGTATGAAAAGATCTTTCCTTATGTTGATATTGCTTTTGTTGATTTAAACGATGAAATGCGAATCTGGGGAAGTTCTCGTTATTTAACCCAACGTTATATTAAATGGGGCTGTCGTGAAGTTGTGTTTAAGCAAGCAAAAAAAAATGAATGTACAGTATGTAGCTTAGTGATTACTTCGAGTTCTCTTTTAAGAGTGACAAGCATTAAAGTGGCGGTGCAATATGGCGATCATATTGCAGATAATGCTTTTGTTGCGGGGTATCTTGCTGAGAGGATGAATAAGCAAACCATCACACAGTCATTGTTATTGGCACAAAAACTGAGCCATCGAGTGACAACATGCTCTGATGCAATTATTCCTTCTGATTCAATGCGAGATATTATGTAGTAGGTTGTATGCCATATAGTCGGAACAGTTTGTTTTGTATGTAAAATAAGCAAACAATCAGAAAATTAAAAAATGCGGTTGACTCCCCCCCTGTAATCCGTACAATGCATCCCATACCACGAGACATCAACGTCTTGCTGGTTAGGAAATATGGCGCGTTGGCAGAGTGGCTATGCAGCGGATTGCAAATCCGTGTACCTCGGTTCGACTCCGGGACGCGCCTCCATACTTCCTCTTGCGACACTAGCTCAGCTGGTAGAGCGCAACCTTGCCAAGGTTGAGGTCACGAGTTCGAACCTCGTGTGTCGCTCCAAATTAAAAAATATGGCTAAATAGCGGTATTTATAGATGGTGTCTTACCCATCGCAAGAAATTGCGTGCCCTGGTGGTGGAATTGGTAGACACAAGGGATTTAAAATCCCTCGGCGTTCGCGCTGTGCCGGTTCAAGTCCGGCCCGGGGCACCATCTTTTCATTTGTAAATTATAAATGAAATAGTTATTAAAAATTAAAAGGTATGGCTTTAATAGCGATATCTACAGATGGTGTCTTACCCATCGCAAGAAATTGCGTGCCCTGGTGGTGGAATTGGTAGACACAAGGGATTTAAAATCCCTCGGCGTTCGCGCTGTGCCGGTTCAAGTCCGGCCCGGGGCACCATCTTTTAAAAAAGCTCATCATTAGATGAGCTTTTTTTTCGTCTGATGATTACTGAATATATAATTGTTGATTTGATATTGATTAAAATAGTGCGTTAACATTATTTCTTATCGTCATCTAAGCGAATAATGCAGTTCTTGGTAAACTCAACAGCCTCATTTGCAGTCCATTCTCCCTTAGCTTTTTCCTTTAGCTGTTTGCACCATTTTTCGCTACCAACAGTTGGTGAGCATGCTGATAATAAAAATACAGCACCTAATAAAATTAAAATTGTTTTCATTTAAATCCTTTTTTTACGTGCATTAAGTTGAGTAATTATTTGATCATGATTACAACTAAGGTAATTTAAATCATTACCTTAGCTATTTAATACTACACTCAGTTAGGAATAACGACATTATATTTATACCTATGTTGTTAGTGCTAGGAGGGCGAATGAAATTAAATTGCGATATGGGTGAAAGTTTTGGCGAATGGAAAATGGGCAATGATAGCGATGTGATGGCTTCAATTTCGATGGCGAATATTGCGTGCGGCTTTCATGCCGCAGATCCTGATACGATGGCGGAAACAATTCGTTTAGCTAATCAACATGCAGTAATGTTAGGAGCACATCCTAGCTATGATGATAAGTTAGGTTTTGGGCGACGTCATATTGATCACTCTTTAACCGCAATTGCTAATTTGCTTGCGTATCAAATTGGGGCATTAGAAAGTTTGTGTCAATTACAGGCTTCAACGCTGCATTACGTTAAACCTCATGGTGCGCTTTATCACGATATGATGATGGATGAACAGATCTTTACTGTTATTGTAAAAACAATAAATCAACTAAACCGTTATCGCCAGCAACCATTGTCATTAATGGTACTTTCACGGAAAGATAATTATCGCTATCAAGCTATTGCTGATGACTATAATGTAACATTAATACTTGAAGCTTTTGCCGATCGTGCCTATTTAGCTTCAGGTATGCTTGTGCCTCGTAATCAACCAAATGCAGTGTTAAATACTGTAACTGCAGTCCAACAACAAATGCAGCAATTACTGCAGGGAAAAGTGAGAACCCAAGCAGGGGATTGGTTGTTATTGGAAGTTGATTCGGTATGTGTACATAGTGATACTCCGCAAGCTGTTCAATTAGTCAAAGTGTTAGCAACGTTAATTTCTCCAGCCAAACATTGCTCTGATAGCGGGAAATAATATGAAAATTTCCCTAATTTCAGAAGGAATATTGATGGTTGAATTTAGCGAGATTATTAGCGCTGAAACAACCCAATGTATTGCGGCTTTTGTCGACTATATTCAGCAACAATATGCCCCATTTATCGTCGAAGTTGTGCCTTCATATACCAAGGTGATGTTGCAATATAAGTTGAGTCAATGTGACTTTACTCAATTGCAACAAATTAGTTTGAAATGGTATCAAGGTTATAATATTAAGCGGCAATCGATATCAGCTAAGGTGCACCATTTGGAGGTTTATTATCATCCTGAGGTTGGTCCAGATTTACAAGCTTTAGCAAGGTTACGTCAGTTAAGTATTGAGGCTGTGATTAAGTTACATAGTCGCCAATTTTATGATGTTGGCGCGATAGGCTTTGCTCCTGGCTTTGCATTTTTATCGGCCGTTGATGAGGCTATTGCTGTACCTCGGCATTCGACCCCTCGACAATGTGTTCCTGCTGGTAGCGTGGGTATTGCTGATCAACAAACGGCCATTTATCCTCAAAAAAGTCCTGGTGGTTGGCATATTATTGGTAATTGTCCTCAGTCAGTATTTGAAGCGCAATCTTATCCACAATCTTTTTTTGCCATTGGCGATAAAGTGAAATTTGATCCTATTGGTCGCTCGAGATTTTTGGAGCTTGGGGGAGTGATATGTCCAGTTTGATAGTAATAAACCCAGGAATATTATCGTTAATACAAGATGTTGGTCGCTATGGTGTTGCTCAGCAAGGCGTTACTCAAGGTGGGGCTATGGATTTACATGCTTTTTGTTGGGCGAATTACCTATTATCTAACGATAGTAATGCAGCGCAATTAGAATTAACTGTTGGTCTCGCTTGTTTTGAAGCTCTTGATGACTGCCAATGCGCGCTAACTGGTGCGGATATGGCTGCAACAATTGATGGTCAACCAATTTCCCCATGGCAGGCATTTTCACTTAATAAAGGCCAGCGATTACAGTTTGGTGCGGCTAAACATGGTTTACGCGCTTATCTTGCGATTCGAGGTGGCTTTGATGTTCCCAAAGTATTAGGTAGTGCAGCGACTGTTATGCGGGAACAATTAGGTGGGTTAATCCCTGGACAGCCATTGGCGAAGAATGATGTTCTTAATCGTTATCATGCACCGCTATTGACGACATATTCAACCGTACCCAGTGAATATATTCCTGATTATAGTGCCGATATAGTGTTACATGTTATTGAAGGCTATCAAGCAGAGAGCTTTACTCCTCAGCAAAAAACGCTTTTTTATCATAACCCTTATCAAGTAATGTCAACGTCAGATCGAATGGGGTGTCACTTGCAGGGAACGAGAATAAAAGGGCTAGCAACGGAATTAATTTCACAGCCTATTGCTGCTGGTGCGATTCAAATTCCATCAGATGGGTTACCGATAATATTACTGAATGATCGTCAAACATTAGGAGGATATCCTATTTTAGGCTGTATTACTCGAATGGATTTATTGCGTCTTGCTCAAGCTAAGCCTAATGATAAAGTACAATTTAAAGTCGTAGATGCGCAATTATTGAAGTATTACCAACAGCAATGGATGGATTTTTGCCATTTTTTCACATTACCTTTTTAGAAAATGATAGGCTAGATAAGTAATATAATAATAAGAGGGAGTGTTATGTATATCTTTGGTTATGGAAGTCTGATCAATGCTTACTCACGTCAACGTACAGGTAATACTGGTGAAGCTATACCTGTTGTCGTTGATGGCTTACAACGGCATTGGGGAAAAATAGAAGGTAGTTATCCTATTTCGCCATTAGTTGTTGTACAACAAAAAGGCCAGTGCAATGGTGTACTTGTGAAGGTTGATGCGTTAGCACTCGCTGAGTTTGATAAGCGTGAACATGGTTATCAGCGAGTAGAAATCCAATGGGATAATATTACTTGTGTAGGTAACCAGTCTTTAGAACTAAAAGGCCCTGTATGGGTATATGTTAATGACGATTTTTGTTCTCCATGTTGTCAAAAACCCATCATTCAAAGCTATGTTGATACTGTTTTAGCTGGGTGTTTAGCTATTTCTCCCCAGTTTGCAGAACTGTTTATGTCAACAACAAAGGGATGGCAACATGCTTATGAAAATGATCGACATCAACCAAAATACGGTAATTTAGCGCATGTATTTGAGCAAGATAAGCACGTAATTGACCAATTAGTTCAATTGGCAATAATACGATCTCAGCAGTTGTTATAAGAATAGATAGAATTATGGCCAAGCCCAATAAGAAAGGACCGATTAAAACGGTTGATGTGCTATGTTGTCGCTGTAAAACGCTGCTATTTAAATATCGTAAAGGTGGTAAAGGAGCGCTAGTGAAGTGTTTCAAGGAAAGGATTAGTAAAGATTTTACTCACCAAGCGTGCACTTGTCCCGAATGCAATACGGTATTTGCTCGTGAAACCTTGGTGAGGGGGACGCCGGCATATAAAATTATTGGCGGTAAAGCGATAGCGAAATAAAAGGGCATTAAACAGCATTTGTTTTCATGATTGTTTAATGCCATTTATATTACTTAAGTACAATTGGCTGCGGACAATTTATTTTTTTGCTGATTAATACTGCCTTTAAATCTAGCAGCTTACGCTTATAGGTTGCACGAACTAGTTGGTAATCAATCGAAGGAGCAAACCATAATGAAAGTTGGCGATCACTTTTCTTTATTTGGTCAACTCGAATTGCTTTTAGCTCACCAAAATTAGTCGCTATGGTCTCTTCGCCGATAACTTTAAAGTAGTAATGGCTGGTGTCATCGCTATTTTGTAAAATAAAGTCAAAATTTTTCTTACCTAGCATAATATCCAATCGCATCTGTGCACTGATTGTATCACCATCAAGTATTGGTAATAAGGCTTCACTGAATTGGTGTGATTTTCCATCTTCAATCACTGTTGATTTTGCGCCGTTATCGCTAAAAGTAGCTGATACTTTACCGGTCATTAAACCTTTTATATTACGCTCAAAAGAATCAGTCACAAAACTTTGACGTTGTAGTGACCAATGAAATTTTGAATGTTGGCTCAATTTTGCCTTAGTAATTAACACGCTGACTGTGCTATTAGTATAAACATTAGCCTGAGTACCATTCCAAACTAAATTTCGTTGATAATTACCAATATGATGACCTTCGAAAAAAATCTTGTAATTCAATGTCTTATTACATTGGTTGTGCTTGTCAGGTAATAATTGAGTGGGAGTATTATCCATAGTGGATGGGGTCGCTAATGTGTTTGCGTTAGCATAAATGATGGAGCTAAATATACTCACCAAAGAAAAAGTAATAATAGGCAATAAACGCACGAACACTCCTGAAGCAATTAAAAATAACGATGTTAATAATGAATGTTAATAGTCTAGCAGATGTATCATAAAATTAACGCTGTTAATTACGCTGCAATATTGAGATAACAGTGTGAATAATTGACAATTAAATAAAAAAATAAATTTTTTTAAAGTTACTTATAATCAGTAGGTTAAGAAGACGTTATGAATGGTGTATTTTAAAAATTAATATTAAATATGATAACTTATTGTTTTTAAAATAGTAAATTTAACTCGCCATAACCTAATTATGTGGCAGTTTAAAGTCAGTCATTTGACGTAATCCGTAGAGAGGCCTATTTTTATTTGGTTGTTATTTATGTATTTTACTGAGAGGAGTTGGAAATGAAAAAGATGAACTCGTCATATCGATTACAGATTATTAAGGAAATTGCCCAGAAAAGGCAAATGCAGTCCACCGATGATCCGATGGCGAGGCATATATCTGAACTCCTTGATTGCCATCATGATGCACCAATAAGAACAACGCCTACTTTTTTGGATAACCATTATGATGATCATATAGGTGGCTGGGTCAGTGATCTGTGGCAACCAAATAAGTAAATAATAGCGATTAATTGGGTCATCTTATTTTAAAAGATACGATATTACTCGTATCTTTTGTGCTGTTGTTAAATCTGAAGTATAAAAATTGTTAGTGAGAGACTGGAACAAATATCTGCACTGATGTACATTGCGTCGTCTTTATTTTTTTAGGCTGACAAATGAATTATACCGAATTTGATAGTTACATACGTAAATGGATTTTCACTCATGCTTCAATGCCTGTTGCTGAAGCTGATTTAGTACAGATAAAACCATTTACTCAAGCTCGTTCGGCGCAATTGTGGTGTGAACACGTGAGTAGCCAAAGTTCTGATGCTGATCATTTTGAAAAAGGTGATTGGGCGTTCGATAAAAAAATTTGGTCAGACGCGATAGATTGGCAACAAGCTTGGGACAGTGATGAGCCTGAGTTACCTGCGGAATTGTTGGCAGATATTAAGTGGGAAGATAATACCACTATTTTCTTTTGCTATGAAAAATACAATATCATTGAAACTAAATGGGGCGTATTTAAACGTAACTGGAAGAATTTTTTGTTTTTTGATGATGGCCCATTATTGCTTGGACGTAAACAAAATCAAGTAGTTTGGTTTCAATCAAATGGTACATTTCAATTAGCAACTCGCCCGTAAATTAATTTTAAATGCCGTCTAAATAATTACTTAGACGGCATTTTTATTAAAATGAATTACATTCTATAATACATCCCTTTCCTGCTATTTTTGCTTTATACATAGCAATATCTGCTTGAGATAAAATTTCATCAATTGTTTGTTGTTTGTTCGGATGAGCGTAATAGCAGCCAAGGCTAGCACTAACCGTTAAACGGTATTTCTCAATGATAATCGGTTGTTGTAATACGCTTAGTATGCGCTCACATGTTTGGAGAACATCGTCATGTCCAGCTGCGGGGTTAATGATTGCGATAAACTCATCACCAGCAAGACGTGCTATCATATCGCTTTTTTTCACAGAGTTACGTAATTTATTTGCTGTGATTTTGAGCACTTGGTCACCCATTTGATGGCCGTAATTATCATTTATTCGTTTAAAGTTATCTAGATCAATAAACAGCACGGCAAATTTATGCTGTGCTGTATGTTGCATTTTAAGTTCACAGTTTAAGCGGTTATTAAGAGCTGTTCTGTTGGGTAATCCTGTTAATGGGTCATGATGATTAATATGAATAAGGCGATCAATTTCTTTTATTGTTGTAAGATCGGTTGCAATAATTGAATATTGTATATTATTGTTTTTATTATGATCGGTGAATTTGTTTATTTTTACGTATACAGGAATGTTTTTTTTGTTAATAGCGTGCTGAACATTAAATTCACCTTGCCACTGATGAGAGTTATTCAGCTCATGAGAAAGGGAGGCTTTAATGTTTTTGTATGCGGCTGTGTTGATAAATTTTATTAAAGGTTGATGAATGATATTTTCATATTCAACCCCAATTAACTGGCAAAAGCTAGGGTTAACTTGCTTAATAATACCATAACTATCGATAATGATAATTACATCCTGACTATTATTGAAAATACTTGAAGTTAATTGTTTTTGACGCATGACGGCTTGTTTTTCTTTAGTAAGTATAGATATTTCTAAATCTATTTGAGAATCTTTCTCTGCAATCTCTTTTATCATCATACAATAATATTCAAAGGTGTTATTTATATTAGTCTCATGAATGATTGTATTGTTTGATATATTATTTCTATCATTGATCACTTCTGTTAATTGGTTTAATGGGCTTATAAACCATTTATTTATACAATTTATAAGATAACAAAAAACAAATAAAAGAGTAAAAACAAATAGAATATTTATTTTTATGCTGTGATTATGAATGGCATTCAAAGTATCTTTGCCAAAGAAATGTATCTCAATAAGTATTTGAAAAATAAAGTAAATTAAAGAGAAACAAACAGTTAATTGAAGAGCGATATTTCTATATATTGAGTAGTTTGAAGAAAACCCTTTTAAGGTTAGCATGGAAAACACCTTTGGACATTAATTCTAATGGTGTAATAACAATACTAGCCATAATGTCTATTACACCTTAATGATTTATTTTTAGTATAAGGATAGTCGAAAATAATATCATGGTATTAACTTAATTGCGCATATCAAACTTATAAGTATTTCTTATTGATATATGTATCACTATTTATTTGTATCTACTTTTATAGTTTATTCGTTTATGCTTAATATTAATTGATCAATTGTTGCTTTGCTTTTTTTGATGTTATTTTCATTGGAATGAACAGAATGTTGGTTAGTTATTAATGGTTGTTTTAATGGAACAGCACAAACGATAAAAAAACGCGAGCTTTGATTTGTTGTCGTAATGATTATAGGAGCAGAGGTAGGCTCAAATAACCCCATTTGAAATGGTGTTAGTTTGTTATTAGCACTATAAGCAATTCCTGATTTTAAGTAGATAAAGCCTGATAGATATTGCTTAGGTGGGGTAAAGTACCATCTGCTGTAAGAGGTCATTATAATATCGAGAAAAATTAACTCGCAATGATTGATTACAGGGCTAGTATGTTGGTGATAGCTTCCAATGAGTACTTTAGTTGTTGAATGGTTATCTTCAACAAGGGGTAATTGTTCCTTAGGGAATAATTGGCTTATAGGTTGACACATTTCTTGATTATCAGTAGTCGGTAACGCTGTCCATAATTGTATCGATTCTCTTGTTGATTGTTGGGGTAAGAAGGTTGATTTGTGAATAACACCTTGGCCACTGGTCATTATATGAATATCGCCACTATTAATCATATGATGCTGTTGTGTTGAGTCATGATGCGAAATAATCCCCGTTAGTGGGTAGCTAATCGCTTCTATTCCTGAATGGCCATGAAAATCTAAGCTATGGTTTGTTGGTATCTTTGACGTAAAGTGTTCCCATAAAACAAATGGATTTGTAGTTGCAAAATGCTGTTCATGGATAAAGGAAGTGGTAGTGCCTTTTTTTATGCCATGGCGAATATGAATAAGCTGTCTACTTGTCTGCATAAGCTACATTTATTTCCACTTTATAAACGAAAGTAAAGCTATGGTTATGCTTAATGATTCAATTTTACCTATGTTCTCATTAAGATAACTATTAATACATTTATTATCTAAAGCGTAGTCGCAATAACGATTATTTGCTGATGAATAGCATGATTTTTGTGATTTTATTTCTAATTACTGAGTCGGAGCTAATGCCTACCTAAGCTGTTATATTGATAGGCTTGTAATATAATATCCAATTAGTCAGTTATATATTTCAATGAGTAGTTTTTATTCTAGCCTTTTCATACCTAATTCATTGAAAAAATAAAGTAGGGTACCGTAATGACATTATCTCTAGGTGGTTTGTTTAAGCAACAAGCGTTTATTAATGGTGAGTGGGTAAATGCCTATTCAGGAAAATCTACTGTTGTTACTAATCCAGCCACAACTGAAGTCATTGGCAATGTGCCTTTGATGGGGGTGGAAGAAACACGGGTTGCGATAGAAGGTGCAGATAGAGCGTATCGACAATGGTCAAAAACGACAGCTAAATATAAAGCCACTGTTTTACGTCAATGGTATCAGCTGATTATTGATCATACCGTTGAGTTAGCAACTATTTTAACTTTAGAGCAAGGCAAGCCTCTTAATGAAGCGAAAGGTGAGATTGCGTACGCTGCTAGCTTTATTGAATGGTATGCTGAAGAAGCTAAGCGCATGAATGGTGAAATAATTCCAAGCCATAAAGCTGATGCGCGTATTTTAGTTTCACGCCAAGCTGTTGGTGTCGTGGCAGCTATTACACCATGGAATTTTCCAGCAGCAATGATTACTCGTAAATGTGGTCCTGCATTTGCAGCTGGTTGTGCAGTGGTATTGAAACCTGCTCCTGATACTCCTTTTACAGCTCTTGCATTTGCAGCATTAGCTCAAGAGGCTGGTATTCCTGATGGTTTATTTAATGTGGTGACAGGTGATGCCGTTAAGATTGGTACAGAATTAACCGGTAATAAGAAGGTTAAAAAGATATCTTTCACTGGTTCTACGGCGATAGGCAAACTATTAATGGCACAAGCGGCAACCACCGTTAAAAAAGTTTCATTAGAGTTAGGTGGAAATGCACCGTTTATTATTTTTGATGATGCTGATATTGATCGTGCAATTGATGGTGTGATGATTGCTAAGTTTCGTAATGCTGGTCAAACTTGCGTATGTGCTAATCGTATTTATGTCCATGATAGTATTTATGAACAATTTGTTGAGCGATTAAAGAAACAGGTAGCGTTATTAAAGATCGGTAATGGACTTGATGCTGACGTTACTATGGGACCATTGATTAACCGAGCTGCAGTTGAAAAAGTTGAACGCCATATTCATGATGCGATACTAAAAGGTGCTCGTTTAGTTTTAGGTCGCCAACAAGCATCGAGTGACTGCTTTGTTACACCGACTATTATTCGTGATGTTAATGATGACATGCTTGTTGCAACGGAAGAAACCTTTGGACCATTAGCGGCTCTTTTTAGTTTTAGTGATGATCAAGAGGTGGTTACTCGCGCCAATAATACTGATTCAGGTTTGGCTGCTTATATTTATACGCAATCACTCTCGCGCGCATTTAATGTTAGTGAAGCATTAGAATATGGCATGGTTGGTGTTAATGAAGGACTTATTTCAACTGAACTGGCACCATTTGGTGGCGTAAAAGAGTCAGGGTTAGGTCGAGAGGGGGCACATCAAGGTTTAGAAGAGTATACCGAAATGAAATATACCCTTATGGGTGGTATTTAATATCGATTATAATTAGTCGTTTTAACATGTTAATAGCTTCGTAGATGCAGGGATATTAACTTAGAAATAGTTTTGTTTATTTTCTAGGTAGAGTAAAGTGAAACGATAAACTTTTAACATATTGTTAAAACGATTAATTATAAATAGTAAACCAGTTGTCGTGGGAAGCGGCAGTGCATGATTGCGTAGCGACTGGAGAGGGAGTTAAAATAATGTTACCAGCATTAACCTATCAAAGCAGTATTGATGACGTTGTATTGTCGTATTTAGCAGCATTGTCGAACGCTGGTTTTCAAGGTGATATTGAAAAAACCTATGCCAGCCGTTTGGCTGTAGCGACGGATAATAGTATTTACCAACAGCTACCACAGGCGGTAGTGTTACCGCGTAATATTGACGATTTAACTTTGCTAGGAAAAATAGGTAGTCGTGGTGAGTTTCAACTTGTCACCTTTTCTGCTCGTGGTGGTGGCACAGGAACTAATGGGCAGTCACTTACCTCAGGTATCGTGGTTGATCTCTCTCGTTATTTTAATCAGATACTTGAAGTAAACCCAACAGAAGGTTGGGTTCGAGTACAAAGTGGTGTGATTAAAGATCAACTTAATGATGCGTTACGTGCTCATGGCTATTTTTTCTCGCCAGATCTTTCAACCAGTAATCGAGCGACTATCGGAGGTATGATTAATACTGATGCTTCTGGTCAAGGATCATTAAAGTATGGTAAAACCTCTGATCATGTTTTGGCGCTTACCGCAGTATTGATTGATGGCTCAGTATTAAATACTGAACCTCTCACATCAGAACAATTAGAGAGATTAAATAGTACTTCGTTTGTTGGTAATGCCTTGCAAACGACAGCTCAAATTTGTCGAGATAAGCGCCAACCAATACTGGCTAAATTCCCCCAACTTAATCGCTTTCTTACGGGTTATGATTTAAAAAATGTTTATGATGATCAACTTCAACAGTTTGATATTGCACGCCTCTTATGTGGAGCTGAAGGATCATTAGCGTTTATAGCGGAAGCTAAGTTAAATATTACCCCAATTCCTAAATCTCGCACCCTCGTTAATATTAAATATGATAGCTTTGATTCTGCATTACGTAATGCACCGATGATGGTTGAAGCGCATGCATTATCTGTCGAAACAATTGATTCTAAGGTATTGAATTTAGCCAAAGAGGATATTGTTTGGAATACTGTTGAAGATCTATTAATGGATGTACCTGGCAAAACCATGTTGGGTATCAATATGGTTGAGTATGCTAGTAATGATATTGCCGATAATCAACAGCAGGTTACCGCACTCTGTCAGCGACTCGATCAACTGATTGCCGATCAACAAGCAGGAATTATTGGTTATCAAGTCTGCAATGATTTAGCGAGCATTCAAAAAATTTACACTATGCGTAAAAAAGCTGTCGGTTTATTAGGGGCAGCCAAAGGCACTAAAAAGCCGATTGCGTTTGCAGAAGATACCTGTGTACCACCTGAACATTTAGCAGATTTTATTGCTGAATTTAGACAGTTATTAGACGAAAAATCACTAAATTATGGCATGTTTGGTCATGTCGATGCTGGCGTATTACATGTGCGTCCGGCATTAGATATGTGTGATCCTCAGCAAGAGTTGCTAATGAAACAGGTGTCTGATCAGGTGGTTACATTAGTCGCTAAATATGGCGGTTTAATGTGGGGTGAGCACGGTAAAGGATTTCGCTCTGAATATGGACCTGCATTTTTTGGCGAGGAATTATTTACCGAGTTACGTCGTATTAAAGCCGCATTTGATCCTTACAATCGTATGAATCCGGGTAAAATTTGTACACCGCTTGGTAATAATAGTGAATTGGTTAAAGTTGATGGTGTTAAAAGGGGTTTTTATGATCGTCAGATAGCGATTACTACTCGAGAAAGTTTTAAGCAAGCTATGGAGTGTAATGGTAATGGCTTGTGTTTTAACTATGATACCAGTTCACCAATGTGCCCATCGATGAAGATTTCGGCTGATCGTCGTCATTCACCGAAAGGGAGAGCAGGGTTGGTACGTGAATGGTTAAGACAATTAGCTGAGCAGGGAATCAATGCTGATGAACTAGAGCAGCGACTATTAACGACATCGCCAACAGTAAAACAGATTATTGACCGTTTAAAGAATACGTATGGCACTAATCGTCATCAATATGATTTTTCACATGAAGTGATGGATGCGATGAATGGCTGTTTAGCGTGTAAGGCCTGTGCTAGTCAGTGTCCGATTAAAGTTGATGTTCCTAGTTTTCGTGCTCGGTTTATGAATATGTATTACAGTCGTTATCAGCGCCCAGCAAAAGATTATTTAGTCGCTTATGTTGAAAACGTCTTACCATTAATGGTGAAAGCACCAGTAATAGTTAATAGCCTTATTCGCCCACAATGGTCAAAAAATTTAACATTAAAAACCATTGGCTATGTTGATATGCCATTACTATCAGTACCCACTTTAGTAGAAAGCCTTGATGGTCATCATGCATTGTGTTTTGACATGCAGTGGTTGCAAGCTTTATCGGATAACGAACGTCAAAATTATGTATTAATTGTGCAAGATCCGTTTACTAGTTTTTATGATGCTCAGGTTGTACGTGACTTTATTCATTTAATTGAAAAACTAGGTAAAAAGCCAATTTTATTGCCATTTAAACCTAACGGTAAGGCACAGCATGTTAAAGGTTTTTTAAAAGCCTTTGCGAAAACAGCAACGTCAACGGCCGATTTTTTAAATCAATTAGCCGTGTTAAATATTCCGATGGTAGGCGTAGATCCCGCTTTAGTACTGTGTTATCGCGATGAGTATGCTGAAATATTACAGCAACGACGAGGTAAATTTACAGTGCTAGCCGTACATGAATGGCTATTACCGTTATTACCGCAGTTGCCTCAAAAACAACAGTTGAATGATAATCCATGGTACTTATTTGCTCATTGTACAGAAAAAACAAAAATGCCGAATGCTGAAAAGCAGTGGGGGACTATTTTTAGTCACTTTGGCGGTGTAATGGAATCAGTAGCGGTTGGTTGTTGTGGAATGGCTGGGACTTTTGGACATGAAGCTGATAAGTTTGAAGCCTCTAAAAAGGTGTATAATTTGAGCTGGAAAACAAATGTTGAGCAATATGATCCCGCACGTTGTATGGCAACCGGGTATTCATGTCGTAGTCAAGTAAAGCGGTTAGAACATATCCAATTTAAACATCCAGTACAGGCTTTATTGCAATTGGTTGATATACAATAGCTTATTATTGATAAGCAAGATTATGTGATTAACAATAAAAAACGAGCTTAATAATTAAGCTCGTTTTTTTATATGGGACATTGAATCTGTAGCTTAGCTTACTGAACGGTATTCGTTGTCAGGACATAACCAGCGGTAAACAAGGCCTGCAAGTACAGCACCAATAAGCGGTGCGACCCAGAACATCCATAGTTGTGATGTTGCCCAGTCGCCAACAAATAATGCAGGACCAGTACTACGAGCAGGGTTAACTGACGTATTTGTTACTGGAATACTGATTAAGTGGATAAGTGTTAGTGCAAGACCAATAGCAAGACCAGCCATTTGTGGTGAAGAAAGCTTATGCGTTGCACCTAAAATTACGAATAAGAACATGAACGTCATTACGACTTCGGTAACAAATGAAGACAGTAGTGAGTAATGACCAGGAGAATGGGCACCGTAACCGTTAGAAGCAAAACCATTAGCAAGATCAAAGCTAGCATTACCACTTGCAATAATATACAACACGCCAGCGCCAGCAATACCGCCGAGTACCTGTGATGCAATATAAGGGATAACGTCACCTGTAGGGAAACGACCGCCAGCCCATAGACCAACAGTAACTGCTGGGTTTAAATGACAACCTGAGATATGACCAATTGCGTATGCCATAGTAACAACGGTTAAACCAAATGCGAGCGCCACACCTAAAAAGCCAATACCTAAATCTGGGTATGCTGCAGCTAATACCGCACTACCACAACCACCTAAAACTAACCAACCGGTGCCAATAAACTCAGCAACTAATTTTCTCATCATAAAGCTTATTTCCTTTTAAATTGCGATCCAGATTACGTTTAGAAAGTATCAATAATGAGTTGATAAGACTCTTTAATTTATTCTCGTAATGGCTGAATGCTTATACCTGGTTGATTATTGATAACAATATTACTTTTAATCATTGTTGTAATAGTTGTATTTATCATCATCAAACTGGTGCTAGACGTTCCTAATTTGTGGCGCATATACTGAATTAAAAACGTTGTGCAATCTAGCCTCCATCTAAAACTTTAACCATAAATTATTTTTCTAAATAATAATTTATTCTCACGAATATTAGATGTTAGTTGAATAATTATTTCATAGATGAAAATAAGTTTAGCAACAAATGGCTATTTGTCAGATCTATTTGCTGTTAATTTACGGATTATTATTAAAATGTGATTATTTTATAAATTAAATTTTAAGTTAAATTTATTTAATTAATTTAATAATATCAATAAGATACTGTTTTTATCTTAGTCGCTTTCATCAAATAAGTAATTTTCTAATTGCTCTGATAGCCATTTTACGACAGTACCGCGACGAGCTTCATTTTCAACAACTTCACCATATGATTGCCAATTCATTGCTCGATTGTACTTAATGACTTTAAGCGTTCCTTCTCGTAAATGCTGCTTAATTAAGATGGCGGGTAAAGATGACCAACCAGTTTGATCAAGTACTGCATCCCGTAAATGCTCATAAAAAGATAACGCGATATATTTGCCAGCTTTAGGGGTCACAATACGTAAACTTTCTTCATCAAAATAAGCAACAGCTATCTCAGTGTAGCGCTCTAGATCAGCATCATTAACTTTGCGAAGTTGGCTAAGAGGGTGATTTTTATGGGCGACAGACATCATACGTATTTGACCTAAGTCTGTTTGTTGTAGTCGTGAAAAAAGATGGGTATCAGGTAATAAGCCATAAGCAACATCAACTAAATTTTGTGCCACCATTTCTTCAAGTTCTTGAGTTGGGGCACTATAAATAGAGACACTTGTTTGTGGAAATTGAGTGCGAATTTGACGTAATAATTGACGCCATAATGCTTCTGGTAAGGAATCATCTCGTGCTATACGTATACTCGCTTCAACGCCAACATTATATTGTTCACATCGAGTATGGATATCTCTCGCAATTAAGACGATGCGCTCGAAATCATTGACAGTTGCTTCACCTATAACCGTTGGTGTAATGCGATTTCCGCTACGGTTCAGAAGTTCAACCCCTAAATTATCCTCTAATGCGCTTAATGATGCGCTAACAGTCGTTCGACTTTTACCATGCCGACGGGCTGCTTCGGCAATTGAGCCTGTTTTTAACGTTGATAGAAACATTTCAATTTGAGCTATTTTCATTGATGGTACCGATAGGTTAAATGTGAAAGCACAATGAAGTGTAATAATACTTTTTAGCGACGATAAACCTGACGCTCAGTGATTATAGTATTAATAGAAGTGGTTGTATCATCTCATTAGTTTCACAATTAAACAAAAAAACGACGAAAAATTTGTCGATTGAGGTCTATATGTCTAGTTCAATGCAACAAGAGCGCGGTTTACTCCTGTTGTCTACCGTGTCATCGTTTACTTTTGCTATTTTGGGGATTGTACTTGGATCACTTGTTGGTTCTTTAGTGATTATTTTTGATGGTGCATATTCTTTAGTAAGCTTGGCGTTAACTATGTTGTCTTTAGGGGCTGCGCATTATCTTCATAAACCTGAAATAGATAAAGATAGTTCGCAAGTAGCAATGATAGCTCCAGCTGTTATTGCCGTTAAAGGCTTAGTGATTGCTTTAATGTGTATGTGGTCATTTTATTCAGCAATTGAAGCTATTTTAGCAGGTGGTCGTGATATTAATGCAGGCGTGGCTTTAGCCTTTGGTATGATCAGTGTTGTGGGTTGTTATGGCACATATCGTTATATCAAAGCCAAAAGTCAAAATATTTCATCTGCATTGGCTGATGCTGAAGCTAAACAGTGGGTAATGGATACTGTTATCAGTGCTGCTGTGTTAATGGGCTTTGTAGTCGCGAAAATTTTGATGATGACTCAATATTCACATTTAGCTGTTTATGCAGATCCTACAATGGTGATTTTAGCGTCTATCTATTTCATTATTGTTCCTGTGAAAATGGTACGCCAAGCAGCAAGTGAGCTAATAGATATTTATAGTCATGCAGATCTTGTTCATGCACAGCATATAAAATAAAAATTAAATCAGATAAACAAAAAAAGGCCAACAATATATTGTTGGCCTTTTTTTATAACACTAACGTCCAAGAAGTAAGGTTTTTTCAATTTCACGATAATATTGCGCTGTATTAATTAATGAAGTCGCGGTTAATCCTGGAACACCATAGACTTCAACGGTAGTGTTATATTTGGTTTGTACTTTATCAACCAATAAATCAAAATCACCATCACCGGATAATAAAATAATACGATCAACATCAGCTGCATGTTCTAGTACATCGATAGTAATACCAACATCCCAGTCACCCTTTGCTGAGCCATCACTACGTTGAATAAATGGCTTTAGTTTGACTTCAAACCCAATCCCTCGCAGGATGTTTTGGAATTGCCGCTGTTTTTCATCGCCTTTATGAATGGCATAAGCATAAGCAGCAACAATCTCACGATCTTGTGATACTTCTGCCCAAAAAGCATTGTAATCGAAATTACAATGATACTTTTCTTTGACGGTATAATAGATGTTTTGGACATCGACAAAAATAGCAACTTTTTCCACGAGAATCCTAAATAGTTAAATAACCAGTTTGTTATGGTGGACAAACTGGCGATATATTACAACTATTATTAATTAAATAATAATGCGTGTTATCACAACCATTATTTATTTGTTGGTGATTGATTAATATTACCGTTACGTAATGTTTGTAATACCTGATCTTTAGGACCATCAGCAACAATATGGCCATGTTCCATAACGATCAAACGATCAACGACATCAAGCATACCTGTTTTATGAGTGATTAGAATGAGTGTTTCATCTTTATTCATTCTATTTAATTGCTGTTTTATGTACATTTCTGAACGATTATCCATACTACTTGTTGGCTCATCCATAATCAGTACTGGTGGCTGACTTAGAAATGCACGCGCAATAGCGATTGCTTGACGTTGGCCTCCAGAAAGTGCATGTCCACCTTCCCCGATTTGTTTTTCTAAACCAGCGGCATCATGTTGGGTAAATGCAGTTACCCCTGCACGTTCAGCGGCCAATAAAATTTCTTTATCTGTAGCTAAAGGGCGTCCAAGTATGATGTTATCGCGAATAGAGCCAAAAAATAGCGTAATATCTTGTGGGACACAGCCAATATTACGGCGAATGTCGATATGATGCAGTTGATTGATATCTGTATCATCAATGCGGACAGAGCCTTGTTGTGGCTGATATAAGCCCATTAAAATACGCTCAAGACTTGTCTTACCTGAACCAATACGGCCAATAATGGCAACTTTTTCACCGGGATTAATAGTAAAACTAAGATTCTTTAGTGCTGGTTGAGTCGCATTAGGATAGGAAAAAGTGACATTATCAAATTCTATTTTGCCACGAATAATTGGACGATGAATATAACGTTTACCGTCTTCCTGCTCGAGTGGCATCGCCATTAATTGTTCAATAATGGTCATGGCTGATTTAGCTTGATTATAGCGAGTTGATAGTAATGCAAGTTGCACCATAGGACCGACAGCACGACCACTTAACATGGTTGATGCGATTAATCCGCCCATGGTTAAATCACCATTAGAAATTAAATATACACCGACAACAATCATCGCAACAGAGACAAATTGCTGTAGGAATCCTGCGGTATTTTGAACCGAATCTGTTAAGCGACGAGACTTTAATCCCCAGTTTGAAATATGAGTAACGGCTTCTTCCCAGCGATATTGAAACTGACTTTGGGCACCAAACATTTTGATGGTTTCTAAACCGGATAAGCTTTCAATTAAGTTGGCATGTTTTTGAGATGCTAAGCGAGAGCCTTCTTCAATTGTGCGACGTAATGGTCGTTGAATTAGATAGCTATAAATAACTAAAATTAATACCGCAATAAGTGGCACTAAAGCTAAAGGCCCTGCCATCACATAGATTATAAATAAGAAAAGTAGTGCAAACGGTAAATCGATTAATGATGAAACCGTCGCTGATGTGAAAAATTCACGAATTGATTCGAATTCTTGTAAATGACGAGCAAAGGCACCAACAGAAGCTGGCTTAGCTTCCATTCTTATACCCATCACTTTACTGTATATTTTAGCTGAGATGAGGAGATCTGATTTTTTACCTGCTAAATCAATAAAATAACTACGTAATATTTTTAATATAAAATCAAAAATAAAAATAATAGTAATACCGACTGCAAGTACCCATAAAGAATCAAATGCGAGGTTCGGTACGATTTTATCATACACTAAGCGGGTAAATAGTGGCGCAGCTATGGCGAACATGTTAATTAAAATTGAAGCAATAAAGACATCACGATAAATACTACGTGATTCCCATAATGTACTCCAAAACCAATGCCCATCCCGATTTTTTAAAATTTCAGGAGAACGCTCATCATAGCGAAAACGTTTTTTTATTAGGAATAAATAACCACTATATTGAGTATTTAATTCATCAATATTGATCCATTGCTCTGAGCCATCGCTTTGTGGCAGAACAACTTCAGCTTCGCCTTTCTCTTTATCAAGGCTAAGCACAACACACGCATCGCCTCCTTTTAGTATGGCTATTACTGGAAATAGTAATGGCGATAACTTATCGAATGCTAATTGCGTTTGCTTAGCTTGAAGCCCTGCTTTTTCTGCTGCTCGAGGTAATAAAAATGGTGTCAGTAAACCATCTGTGAGCGGTAAATCTGCAATTAAAGCATCAGGTGAATTAGCTTGACCATAGAAGCGGCTAATATAAACAAGTGATTGAAGCAATGGATCTTTCATGTTATTTCCCATTAACTAGCTGAGCCGTGACATAACCCTGGAAACCCTGAACTTTTAGCAATGTTAATTTTTCTTTTTGTTCAATAGTTTCTACGCGAGATGCAATAGTGAGTACTGAAAGGTTATTGGCACTGCGTGTTATCGATTCTAAAACATCCATTTTTACTTGATCATCTAGTTGTGATGTATAAGCAAAGTCTAGTTTGACATAGCTAGGGCGTAATTTATTGAGGTAACCCGTTGAACTAAAATTGTGGCCATAATTATCAATGCCAAACTGGAATCCATTTTGGCGAATAATTTCACAAAGTAAGCTTGTATTATCAATGTTTTTAATAAAACAAATTTCAGGTAATTCGAATAAAATATGTTGTTTCATTTGTGGGCAAGACTGCAGCTTGCTGTTGAGCCAACGAATGAAGCCTGTGTCATTAATACTACTTTGAGTAATGTTTATTGCGACAGGAACTGATTTTTTTTGTTTTGTTAATTGATTAAAAATCGTTTCAATAATATAGCAATCAAATTTTGTGCCTTCATTAAGCTTTTCGATTGCTGATAAGAATTGACCAGCATTAAATCGTTGTTGTCCTTTTTCAATATAAGCGAACATTTCTTTGTGAATGATATCGTTATCAGTATTAATGGCATTTTGAAATGTAAAATGAATAAGGTTATTTGCAATAGCCTCATCAACTAATGCTTTCCAGTGTTGTTTACCCATTGCTGGTATTGTTTTGTTATCGTTAGTTTCTAATAAAGCAATGGGCTCTTTAACTTGTTGACGTGCTTTATTCAATGCATTGTCAGCATGAGCGAGTAGGGCGGTTATCGTTAGAGTATCTGAACACATAACAATGCCGACAGCAGCCTGGAGCGGTGCTATACCAAGTGGATCTGAATTTAGCTCTGAGGTCATGTCCAGCATAATACGGCCAGTATCAAGAAGGTCATCCTCAGATACATTAGGAGCGATAAGCATAAATTCAGATTGGTTTAAGCGAGCGATCGTAATGTCATCAGCAGAAAGATCTTTTAAGCGCTCCGCAAGTTTTAGGACTAATTGGTCGCCTGATTCGTAGCCTGATTGTTGATAGCTATCTTCAATCGCATCAGACTTTAATAAGATGATACCGCCGCTTGGTTTACTTGATAGCCATGATGAAAGCTTCGTCATTAAGTAACTACGGTTAGCTAAGCCAGATACCGGATCTTGATAAGCGCGAATTCGTAATGTGTCAGCTTCCTGAGCTTGTTGTTCAAAGTGCTGTTGTAACTGAATATTCATTGAATTAAAAGCAGTAACTAGATCGGCTAATTCACGAGTATGAGGTGTTGGTAGTGAGGGCGTGAAATGGTTGAGGGCCATTTCTTGAGCACTTTTTTGAATTTGTTTTAATGGTTTTAGTACTTTATTAAGTACCAGTGACAGCACAATTGCGCCTAATAATAGGCAAGTGATAAAACCAAATACTAGCTGAATAGTTGCTTTCCAGAGTTGGATATATGCTGAAGCAGGGCTACTGGTAACAGTAAGGTCTGCAAGTTGTAACCAACCACTGGTCAATGTTCTTGTTTGAGTAATTGCTTCAATGTGAACTAAGGATTGAAACCAATTAGGAACGCTTTGTACTAGTTGTGGATATTGGCGAATAATTTCTTTTTTAGAATCCAATAAAGCCAGTTTTACTTGGCTATAATAACCAGAATCAAAGGTAGCATTGATAACTGACTCAGCTGAAATAAGATCTTTTGCTTCTAAGTATGGAGATAGCGCAAACCCAACTGAACTGACAACATTATTAAGTTCTGTTGATTGCTGCTCAATTAAATAGCTTTTGGTGGTATTAAATTGAATCGCAAATACAGCACCGGTCAGTGAAAATAATACGACTAGCATCCACAGAAGTAGTTGTCGGTAAAGAGTCATTGTAATTTACTCATTAAAAAATGTTTCGTGGTTGGTTGAGTTTTATATCTTGTGAACGATTACGTAGATCGTTCCAAAGGCTTAGACGTGAAGCGTTACCAGCCACTTGGCCTTGGCCTTTTTGTTTCATTAACCATAACTTACTACCATTAAAACTATATATCGGTAATAAATCGTGACGCTCGGTTGCAGGTAAAATACTACCTTTAAGATTATCTAAAATAAGCGGTATAGCTGATGGTGTAGAGTAATAGGCAACAACCATGTGGAACTGATTAAGTTCAAGTGCTTTTACATACACTAACCTAAGCTTACTATCATCAATACCAAGCTCAATCAGCGCTTGATATTTGGCGATGCTAAAATCTTCACAATCTCCTGCACCGACGCCAACAAACTCGTAAGGTGTTGCCCAGTAATCTTCTTTTCCCCATAGCTTCTGATCGCTAATAAAGATAAATTGATTAAAAAAATCATTAACAACCATGAGCTTTTTAGGCTCAGTTAAATGTTGCGAATTTTTGATGAGTTCGCGCCAAGCTGTTGCTCGTTTGCCAGCGCGATCACCATAAAATTGGGTTATTTTTTCTATTTGTTGAGCACTACTAGCAGCAAATACATTTACTGCTAGTAATGAACAAAGTAGACAAAAAGCTATCTTTTTCAAAGGGCAATTTTCTGCTTAGTTTTCACGGACGGTATAGACAGTCCATTCTTTCACAACATTACCTTGAGAACCAATAACTTGTGCTACTACTCGACGACTTAATGTATTACTCTCTTCAACATCTGGTGCTTTTACGGGATCAGTATCACCAAAGCCAACCGTTTTAATCCGAGATGGCGTAACACCGTCATTGATTAATGCTTGGCGAATTGCGCTTGCTCGGCGTTCTGATAAGGCAACATTGTAGGCGGCATTACCAACAGGGCTAGCATAGCCTTTGAGTTCAATATGCGTTTTTGGATATTTAGATAAAAAAGCACTCATATCACTGATATTTTGCATGTAACTTTCAGGGATTACTGAAGAGTCATTAGCAAAGAGAACATGGATTTTATTTTCTTCTGAGCTATCAACATAAGTTGGACAACCATTATTATCGACAACAGCATCAATGGGTGTTTTTGGACAATGGTCACGTTGATTAATAACGCCATCGCTATCATTATCAAATAGATTTTTGGTTTGTTTAGCAACGGGTGGTTGAGGCACTGAAAGTGAGCAGCCAAATAATGATAGTGCGAGTAAACCAGTAACTACGTATTTCATATTATGTTCCTTTATTTAACCGACTGCGCCCAAGATTGAGGTACTTCAACCCGCATTTCGCTGAGGATAAGTCCAGTGGCGTTTAACACTCGATATTTAGCTAAAATGCCATCATATTCAGCGGTTAAATATGCTTTACGAGCTTCAAACAATTCATTTTCAGTGTTTAATACATCCAGTAAAGAACGTTGACCGATTTTAAATTGTTTTTCATAGGCAATAACAGTGCGCGCAGATGCGTCAACGTGTTCTTGCAAAAATATTTTTTGTTTTTTCGATAACGATAATGCGCTCCAAGAAAGGCGAGTTCCTTCTTCTAACATGCGATGAGCACGATCACGAATATCTTTGGATTTATTGATTTGGTATGCAGCACGACGGGATTTGGCAACGTCACTACCACCATTAAAGAGGTTATAGCGCATTTTTAGCACGGCTTTAAGTTCATCGGTATCACCCGCTGAGCCGTTTAAATCTTCTCCCCACTCTTGTGAAGCTTCAATGCTAAAAGAAGGGTAGAAGGTGCCTTTTGCTTGTTTGTATTGATATTCAGCGGCATTTATATCATTTGATGCAATATAAACCACTGGATTGTTTTTTTCTGCTTTTGCCAGAGCATCATCTAAAGAGGTTGGCAGATAATTACGATCAACTTCAGGTTTAACAAGATCGGTTGGATAAGCACCAACAATACGTACAAAAGCAGTGATTTTATCTTGAAGATTACTTTCTGCTGCCAATAGGTTAGTGTTGGAGCTAGCTAAACGACCATCAACTTGAGCCAAATCAGCGGTTGATCCAATCCCTGCATCAGCACGTTTTTTGATATCAACGTACATTTTTTGATGCACTTTGAGGTTAGATTTAGACAGTGTTAGCACATCCTGCGCATGCAGCACATTAAGATAAGCTTCCGTTGCTTTAAGGGCTTTATCTTGTGCGTCGGATAATAGTTGGTAGCGTTGTGCTTCTGTTTCTGATTTATTGCGTTGAATATCGTTATAGGTAATCGATCCATCCCAAATCAATTGACGAATATTTATTTGAGCACTTTGCGGACGATATTGACCTGAAGGACTTTTGGCTTTGTAATCGTCATGGCCAATACCTGCTTCTAGATCAACAGAGGGTAAATAATCACCTTTAGCAGCATTGATTAATTGGTTCTTACTTTGAAACTCATTGTAAGCACTTTTTATATCAGGGTTAGTCGATAATGTTTCTGCTATCGCTTGCTCTAAAGATTGTGCCATTACAGGAGTAGCCAAACATTGCAGGCCAATCAATAGCGTGATTTTTTTTAAAATGTGTTTTTTTGTCATTATATTATTCTCTTAACGCCGTTTGACGCGCTCTGAGGACAGGTTTCAATAGGTAATCAAGTACAGAACGTTTGCCTGTAATGATATCTGCTGATGCTGTCATTCCTGGAATGATAGGTAATGCTTCGCCATTAGGTCCTTTAAGACTACTTGCATCTGTACGAATTTTTACTTGGTAGAAACTATTGCCTTCTTTATCTTGAATCGTATCAGCACTGATAGTTTCTAATGTTCCTTTTAAACCCCCATAATTAGTAAAATCATAGGCGCTAAATTTTATGATTGTTGGTAATCCAGGTCTTAAAAAACCAATATCTTGAGGCGCTATTTTTGCCTCGATTAAAAGTGTATCTTCAGTAGGTACAATTTCTACCAATGGCATGCCTGGTTGAATAACACCACCAACGGTATTGACATAAATTGTTTGAATGGTGCCATTAACTGGTGATACCACCGTAGTACGTTTTACGCGATCTTCAAGCCCTACCTGTGATTCTGTCATACTCGACAATTTGTCACTGGTTTCATTCAGTTTAGATTGAATTTCTGAACGAAATTGCAAAGCAATATCAATATATTTAAAGCCTGCTTCTTGAATAGCTGCTTGGGTTACCGGAATTTGTAGTTTGGCTGAGTTTAGGTCTCGTTTAGTATCATTAAGTGAACGTTGTAATTTTAATAACTCAATACGAGGAACAACACCCTCATCAGCTAATGGCTTGGTAATATTGTATTCTTTCAATGCGATGTTGTAGCTATTTCTAATATTGGTCACTCGTGCTTGAGTTTCGGTTAGTTCTCTTTCTTTTTGTGATGCCTGCTGTGACGCAACCGAAAGTTGGTTTTCTAAATTATTTAATTTACCTGTAAATTGGTTCAGTTGTCGACGTACTAATTGAGGATGCTTTTCTTTAAAGGCAGCCGTAAAAACAGGAGGAGTGTTAGTAACATGAACACTCTGACGCCATTCAGTCTTGTTAGTACTTTTATTAACGGTGACGCTTTCAAGTAGGGCGTTAAGACGTAGCGAATCAGCTTGCATTGCTGCAAGACTTTGGGTCTTTTCTTCAAAGTCAGATTTAAATTGAGTGTCATCTATAAGTAGTAACGTCTGGCCTTTTTTAACTTGTTGACCTTCTTTTACGAGAACTTGCTTAACAATACCACCTTCGAGATTTTGTACTACTTGTAGTTGTGATGACGGAATGACTTTTCCCGAACCAGTTGTTACTTTATCTAGTTTTGCAAAATAAGCCCAAATAAACGCTATAAAGAAAAATAGCACCATTACCCATAAAATCACTCTGGCACTTTTAGGAGTGTTAAGCAGTAATGCAGCTGATTTATCATCAATAAATTCGAGATCATGGGTTGATATCGAGATGGCTTTTTTACTCATATAAAACCTATGTATCTAGAAGTGCGAGTTATAAAGATGTTAATTTTCTTCATAAAAAACAATGTATTAATTTCGGTGGTGTGAGCTGCATTAATAATAAAATCCATTGTTATATTTGGCATAAATAATAATAAAGGATGTTTATATTGGTGTGTGCTGCATCAAAGTATAAATAATAACAATACAACATATCAACCATATTTATATGTTAATGAGTTGTTTGTTTATAATTATGACTAATGATAAGCTGCGGAAGTATTGAGGTAAAGTTGTTTTTAATATCGACGTATACATTAAGTATATGATTGGTTTAGTTATATGAATAATTAATAGTAATTAAAACATAGTAATGTCGATTTTTAATTATGCGGTTTGGCTATTATGCTATCTAAAAGTTGAAGGGTTGGGGATCTAATGGTTAAGAATGATAATAATAACGTTGAAGAGTTTAAACTTGTTACTGGCGAAAGTTTTGTTATCCAGCCTAATCAGCAGCCTATACCTGTAATAGATGCTCACACTCTTCAGGGTAATGAGATTATTGTTACCAATAGCGATGCTAAATTTATTTTCATTAAAGATGGTGTAGAACAAGTTGTTAATCTTTCTTGTCCTAGTTGTTCTATATTAACGCCAAAAGGTATTGAAACTGTTGAATTAGATAATCGCGTTACTTTTAATGGTGAGGCTACAGATAATGCTTCATTTTCGGCTGATGATATTGAGTCTCTTCAAAATGCTATTTTAGCAGGACAAGATCCAACCACATTATTTGAAGCACCTGCTGCTGGTAATGAATCAGCAGCTGGCACTGTAGGGTTGAATGGATCGTCAGCCACTGCAAGTTTTATTACGATTAATTATGATAATAACTCTGTACTAGCTGAGGCTGGTTTTGATACCGCTTATAATCCTCATCGTACAACGCAAGCTATCGATCCTAACGTAATTTTAGCGGCAGATGGCGGTGAGTCAGGCTCAATGACGATTGTGGAAGGTGATTTATCTCCACAAACGGGTGAACATGGCTATCCTGTTCAAACCTCAACATCAATTATTGTTGAGGCGGCAACATTACCACTTGAAAGTGGTTCTTTCGTCTTTGATCCTCTTTCTGTCAATGCATTGATTACTGAATTAAATAATGAAATCACTGCTGGTGGCCAAGCTGTCAGCTTTGTTTACGATACGCAAACTAATTCAATTATTGGCAGGCTCAATGGTGAGACAGTAATGTCAATTACTCTTGATGCCTCGTCGAATAATGGACGTGATGTTACTGTTAGTATGACAACAACCATTAATCAGCCTATTGATCATGCTGAAGGTAATGATAATGGTTTAGTTTCTCGTGATGGCGATACGATTACGGTTGATGTTGCTATTCAAGGAGCTGATTCCAATGGTAATCCACTTGATAAGCCAATTAATGTTGATATCAGTATTAAAGATGGCGCTAACCCTGAGTTTGGTACTGATACCGGTACTACGATTAATGAATCAAGCCAACAAGGTCAAATTATCCATGGTGAAGTGCCATTAGATGTTGGCTCAGATGCGATTCATCAGATTGATTTCAACGCTGAGCAGTCAAGTTTAAGCACCATTACCAGTAATGGCGAAGCCACCACCTTTACTGTGGCTGGCAATGTGTTAACTGTGGTTGATAGCCACGATAAGCCAGTGATGGTGGTGACGATTGCAACTGATGGCTCTTACACCGTTGAAGTCATCGGTCCTATTGATCAGAATGCGGCTGATATTGCTAATATTAGCTTGGGCGTGACGGCGACTGATAACGATGGCGATACCGCCAGCGGCCAAGTAGTGATCACCATTAAAGATGGTAGCGATGCTGCAGGTAATGAGCAGGGTCAAGTGACGATCACTGAAGGGGATTTAACTCCGCAGGGTAGCGAACACGGCTACCCAGTATCTGGCACTACCACCATTGCGATTGAAGCTGGTACAGATCGTCTCGATCCAACAAAAGTGACCATCGATCCAAAACAACTGACATCGCTAATCACTGAGTTAGAGTCAGAGTTAACCACTGGTAATAATGAAGCGATCAGTTTTCATTATGACAGTGCGACGGGTGAGTTAATTGGTTTAACAGCCAATGGCGAGCAGGTTGTGACGGTATCATTGTCTGCGGTACAAGCGGCGAATGGTCACGATGTGGCGGTTAATGTCACTATCACTCAAGAAAAACCGTTAAATCACACCGATAACGGTAATCAAGGTTTAGTTGATAGTGTCAACGATAAGATCACTATCGATGTGCCGATTCAGGTGCAAGATACCGATGGTGACTGGCTGCAAAAACCGGCCAATGTTGATATCACGATTAAAGACGGCGCTAACCCAGAGTTTGGTACTGATACCGGCACTACGATTAATGAATCAAGCCAACAAGGTCAGATTATCCATGGTGAAGTGCCATTAGATATTGGCTCAGATGCGATTCATCAGATTGATTTCAACGCTGAGCAGCCAAGTTTAAGCACTATCACCAGTAATGGCGAAGCCACCACCTTTACTGTGGCAGGCAATGTGCTAACCGTGGTTGATAGCCACGATAAGCCCGTGATGGTGGTAACGATTGCCACCGATGGCTCTTACACGGTTGAAGTCACCGGTTCGATTGACCAAGATGCGGCTGATATTGCCAATATTAGCTTGGGCGTGACGGCGACTGATAACGATGGCGATACCGCCAGCGGCCAAGTAGTGATCACCATTAAAGATGGTAGCGATGCTGCAGGTAATGAGCAGGGGCAAGTGACGATCACCGAAGGTGATTTAACCCCGCAGGGTAGCGAACACGGCTACCCAGTATCTGGCACTACCACCATTGCGATTGAAGCCGGTATAGACCGTCTCGATCCAACAAAAGTGACCATCGATCCGAAACAACTGACATCGCTAATCACTGAGTTAGAATCAGAGTTAACCACTGGTAATAATGAAGCGATCAGTTTTCATTATGACAGTGCGACGGGTGAGTTAATTGGTTTAACAGCCAATGGCGAGCAGGTTGTGACGGTATCATTGTCTGCGGTACAAGCGGCGAATGGTCATGATGTGGCGGTTAATGTCACTATCACTCAAGAAAAACCGTTAAATCACACCGATAACGGTAACCAAGGGTTAGTTGATAGTGTGAACGATAAGATCACTATCGATGTACCGATTCAGGTGCAAGATACCGATGGTGACTGGCTGCAAAAACCGGCCAATGCTGATATCACGATTAAAGACGGCGCTAACCCAGAGTTTGGTACTGATACCGGCACTACGATTAATGAATCAAGCCAACAAGGTCAGATTATCCATGGTGAAGTGCCATTAGATATTGGCTCAGATGCGATTCATCAGATTGATTTCAACGCAGAGCAGCCAAGTTTAAGCACTATCACCAGTAATGGTGAAGCCACCACCTTTACTGTAGCAGGCAATGTGCTAACCGTGGTTGATAGCCACGATAAGCCCGTGATGGTGGTAACGATTGCCACCGATGGCTCTTACACGGTTGAAGTCACCGGTTCGATTGACCAAGATGCGGCTGATATTGCCAATATTAGCTTGGGCGTGACGGCGACTGATAACGATGGCGATACCGCCAGCGGCCAAGTAGTGATCACCATTAAAGATGGTAGCGATGCTGCAGGTAATGAGCAGGGTCAAGTGACGATCACTGAAGGGGATTTAACTCCGCAGGGTAGCGAACACGGCTACCCAGTATCTGGCACTACCACCATTGCGATTGAAGCTGGTACAGATCGTCTCGATCCAACAAAAGTGACCATCGATCCAAAACAACTGACATCGCTAATCACTGAGTTAGAGTCAGAGTTAACCACTGGTAATAATGAAGCGATCAGTTTTCATTATGACAGTGCGACGGGTGAGTTAATTGGTTTAACAGCCAATGGCGAGCAGGTTGTGACGGTATCATTGTCTGCGGTACAAGCGGCGAATGGTCATGATGTGGCAGTTAATGTCACCATCACTCAAGAAAAACCGTTAAATCACACCGATAACGGTAACCAAGGGTTAGTTGATAGTGTGAATGATAAGATCACCATCGATGTGCCGATTCAGGTGCAAGATACCGATGGTGACTGGCTGCAAAAACCAGCCAATGTTGATATCACGATTAAAGACGGCGCTAACCCAGAGTTTGGTACTGATACTGGCACTACGATTAATGAATCAAGCCAACAAGGTCAGATTATCCATGGTGAAGTGCCATTAGATATTGGCTCAGATGCGATTCATCAGATTGATTTCAACGCTGAGCAGCCAAGTTTAAGCACTATCACCAGTAATGGCGAAGCCACCACCTTTACTGTGGCAGGCAATGTGCTAACCGTGGTTGATAGCCACGATAAGCCCGTGATGGTGGTAACGATTGCCACCGATGGCTCTTACACGGTTGAAGTCACCGGTTCGATTGACCAAGATGCGGCTGATATTGCCAATATTAGCTTGGGCGTGACGGCGACTGATAACGATGGCGATACCGCCAGCGGCCAAGTAGTGATCACCATTAAAGATGGTAGCGATGCTGCAGGTAATGAGCAGGGTCAAGTGACGATCACCGAAGGGGATTTAACCCCGCAGGGTAGCGAACACGGCTACCCAGTATCTGGCACTACCACCATTGCGATTGAAGCCGGTGCAGACCGTCTCGACCCAACAAAAGTGACCATCGATCCAAAACAACTGACATCGCTAATCACTGAGTTAGAGTCAGAGTTAACCACTGGTAATAATGAAGCGATCAGTTTTCATTATGACAGTGCGACGGGTGAGTTAATTGGTTTAACAGCCAATGGCGAGCAGGTTGTGACGGTATCATTGTCAGCAGTACAAGCGGCGAATGGTCATGATGTGGCGGTTAATGTCACCATCACTCAAGAAAAACCGTTAAATCACACCGATAACGGTAACCAAGGGTTAGTTGATAGTGTGAANCTGGCACCGCCACCATTACCATTGAAGCGGGTGCAGATCGTCTCGACCCAACAAAAGTGACCATCGATCCGAAACAACTGACATCGCTAATCACTGAGTTAGAATCAGAGTTAACCACTGGTAATAATGAAGCGATCAGTTTTCATTATGACAGTGCGACGGGTGAGTTAATTGGTTTAACAGCCAATGGCGAGCAGGTTGTGACGGTATCATTGTCTGCGGTACAAGCGGCGAATGGTCATGATGTGGCAGTTAATGTCACCATCACTCAAGAAAAACCGTTAAATCACACCGATAACGGTAACCAAGGGTTAGTTGATAGTGTGAATGATAAGATCACCATCGATGTGCCGATTCAGGTGCAAGATACCGATGGTGACTGGCTGCAAAAACCAGCCAATGTTGATATCACGATTAAAGACGGCGCTAACCCAGAGTTTGGTACTGATACTGGCACTACGATTAATGAATCAAGCCAGCAAGGTCAAATTATTCATGGTGAAGTGCCATTAGATGTTGGCTCAGATGCGATTCATCAGATTGATTTCAACGCTGAGCAGCCAGGCCTTGATGGTATAACGAGCAATGGCGAAGCCACTACCTTTACTGTGGCAGGCAATGTGCTAACCGTGGTTGATAGCCACGATAAGCCCGTGATGGTGGTAACTATTGCCACCGATGGTTCATACACGGTTGAAGTTACCGGTTCGATTGACCAGAACGCGGCTGATATTGCCAATATTAGCTTAGGCGTAACGGCGACTGATAACGATGGCGATACCGCCAGCGGCCAAGTAGTGATCACCATTAAAGATGGTAGCGATGCTGCAGGTAATGAGCAGGGTCAAGTGACGATCACCGAAGGGGATTTAACCCCGCAGGGTAGCGAACACGGCTACCCAGTATCTGGCACTACCACCATTGCGATTGAAGCCGGTATAGACCGTCTCGATCCAACAAAAGTGACCATCGATCCGAAACAACTGACATCGCTAATCACTGAGTTAGAATCAGAGTTAACCACTGGTAATAATGAAGCGATCAGTTTTCATTATGACAGTGCGACGGGTGAGTTAATTGGTTTAACAGCCAATGGCGAGCAGGTTGTGACGGTATCATTGTCTGCGGTACAAGCGGCGAATGGTCATGATGTGGCAGTTAATGTCACCATCACTCAAGAAAAACCGTTAAATCACACCGATAACGGTAACCAAGGGTTAGTTGATAGTGTGAATGATAAGATCACCATCGATGTGCCGATTCAGGTGCAAGATACCGATGGTGACTGGCTGCAAAAACCAGCCAATGTTGATATCACGATTAAAGACGGCGCTAACCCAGAGTTTGGTACTGATACTGGCACTACGATTAATGAATCAAGCCAACAAGGTCAGATTATCCATGGTGAAGTGCCATTAGATATTGGCTCAGATGCGATTCATCAGATTGATTTCAACGCTGAGCAGCCAAGTTTAAGCACTATCACCAGTAATGGCGAAGCCACCACCTTTACTGTGGCAGGCAATGTGCTAACCGTGGTTGATAGCCACGATAAGCCCGTGATGGTGGTAACGATTGCCACCGATGGCTCTTACACGGTTGAAGTCACCGGTTCGATTGACCAAGATGCGGCTGATATTGCCAATATTAGCTTGGGCGTGACGGCGACTGATAACGATGGCGATACCGCCAGCGGCCAAGTAGTGATCACCATTAAAGATGGTAGCGATGCTGCAGGTAATGAGCAGGGTCAAGTGACGATCACTGAAGGGGATTTAACTCCGCAGGGTAGCGAACACGGCTACCCAGTATCTGGCACTACCACCATTGCGATTGAAGCTGGTACAGATCGTCTCGATCCAACAAAAGTGACCATCGATCCAAAACAACTGACATCGCTAATCACTGAGTTAGAGTCAGAGTTAACCACTGGTAATAATGAAGCGATCAGTTTTCATTATGACAGTGCGACGGGTGAGTTAATTGGTTTAACAGCCAATGGCGAGCAGGTTGTGACGGTATCATTGTCTGCGGTACAAGCGGCGAATGGTCATGATGTGGCAGTTAATGTCACCATCACTCAAGAAAAACCGTTAAATCACACCGATAACGGTAACCAAGGGTTAGTTGATAGTGTGAATGATAAGATCACCATCGATGTGCCGATTCAGGTGCAAGATACCGATGGTGACTGGCTGCAAAAACCAGCCAATGTTGATATCACGATTAAAGACGGCGCTAACCCAGAGTTTGGTACTGATACTGGCACTACGATTAATGAATCAAGCCAGCAAGGTCAAATTATTCATGGTGAAGTGCCATTAGATGTTGGCTCAGATGCGATTCATCAGATTGATTTCAACGCTGAGCAGCCAGGCCTTGATGGTATAACGAGCAATGGCGAAGCCACTACCTTTAGTGTGGCAGGCAATGTGCTAACCGTGGTTGATAGCCACGATAAGCCCGTGATGGTGGTAACGATTGCCACCGATGGCTCTTACACGGTTGAAGTCACCGGTTCGATTGACCAAGATGCGGCTGATATTGCCAATATTAGCTTAGGCGTAACGGCGACTGATAACGATGGCGATACCGCCAGCGGCCAAGTAGTGATCACCATTAAAGATGGTAGCGATGCTGCAGGTAATGAGCAGGGTCAAGTGACGATCACCGAAGGGGATTTAACCCCGCAGGGTAGCGAACACGGCTACCCAGTATCTGGCACTACCACCATTGCGATTGAAGCCGGTGCAGACCGTCTCGATCCAACAAAAGTGACCATCGATCCAAAACAACTGACATCGCTAATCACTGAATTAGAATCAGAGTTAACCACTGGTGATCATCAAGCGATCAGTTTTCATTATAACAGTGCAACGGGTGAGTTAATTGGTTTAACAGCCAATGGCGAGCAGGTTGTGACGGTATCATTGTCAGCAGTACAAGCGGCGAATGGTCATGATGTGGCGGTTAATGTCACCATCACTCAAGAAAAACCGTTAAATCACACCGATAACGGTAACCAAGGGTTAGTTGATAGTGTGAATGATAAGATCACTATCGATGTACCGATTCAGGTGCAAGATACCGATGGTGACTGGCTGCAAAAACCGGCCAATGTTGATATCACGATTAAAGACGGTGCTAACCCAGAGTTTGGTACTGATACTGGCACTACGATTAATGAATCAAGCCAACAAGGTCAGATTATCCATGGTGAAGTGCCATTAGATATTGGCTCAGATGCGATTCATCAGATTGATTTCAACGCTGAGCAGCCAAGTTTAAGCACTATCACCAGTAATGGCGAAGCCACCACCTTTACTGTGGCAGGCAATGTGCTAACCGTGGTTGATAGCCACGATAAGCCCGTGATGGTGGTAACGATTGCAACCGATGGCTCTTACACGGTTGAAGTCACCGGTTCTATTGACCAGAACGCGGCTGATATTGCCAATATTAGCTTGGGCGTGACGGCGACTGATAACGATGGCGATACCGCCAGCGGCCAAGTTGTGATCACCATTAAAGATGGTAGCGATGCTGCAGGTAATGAGCAGGGGCAAGTGACGATCACCGAAGGGGATTTAACCCCGCAGGGTAGCGAACACGGCTACCCTGTATCTGGCACTACCACCATTGCGATTGAAGCCGGTATAGACCGTCTCGACCCAACAAAAGTGACCATCGATCCAAAACAACTGACATCGCTAATCACTGAATTAGAATCAGAGTTAACCACTGGTGATCATCAAGCGATCAGTTTTCATTATAACAGTACAACGGGTGAGTTAATTGGTTTAACAGCCAATGGCGAGCAGGTTGTAACGGTATCATTGTCAGCAGTACAAGCGGCGAATGGTCATGATGTGGCAGTTAATGTCACCATCACTCAAGAAAAACCATTAAATCACACCGATAACGGTAACCAAGGTTTAGTTGATAGTGTGAACGATAAGATCACCATTGATGTGCCGATTCAGGTGCAAGATACCGATGGTGACTGGCTGCAAAAACCGGCCAATATTGATATCACGATTAAAGACGGTGCTAACCCAGAGTTCGGTACTGATACTGGCACTACGATTAATGAATCAAGCCAGCAAGGTCAAATTATCCATGGTGAAGTGCCATTAGATGTTGGCTCAGATGCGATTCATCAGATTGATTTCAATCCTGAGCAGCCAGGCCTTGATGGTATAACGAGCAATGGCGAAGCCACCACCTTTACTGTGGCAGGCAATGTGCTAACCGTGGTTGATAGCCACGATAAGCCCGTGATGGTGGTAACGATTGCCACCGATGGCTCTTACACGGTTGAAGTTACCGGTTCGATTGACCAAGATGCGGCTGATATTGCCAATATTAGCTTGGGCGTGGCGGCGACTGATAACGATGGCGATACCGCCAGCGGCCAAGTAGTGATCACCATTAAAGATGGTAGCGATGCTGCAGGTAATGAGCAGGGTCAAGTGACGATCACTGAAGGGGATTTAACTCCGCAGGGTAGCGAACACGGCTACCCAGTATCTGGCACTACCACCATTGCGATTGAAGCTGGTACAGATCGTCTCGATCCAACAAAAGTGACCATCGATCCAAAACAACTGACATCGCTAATCACTGAGTTAGAGTCAGAGTTAACCACTGGTAATAATGAAGCGATCAGTTTTCATTATGACAGTGCGACGGGTGAGTTAATTGGTTTAACAGCCAATGGCGAGCAGGTTGTGACGGTATCATTGTCAGCAGTACAAGCGGCGAATGGTCACGATGTGGCGGTTAATGTCACTATCACTCAAGAAAAACCGTTAAATCATACCGATAACGGTAACCAAGGGTTAGTTGATAGTGTGAATGATAAGATCACCATCGATGTGCCAATTCAGGTACAAGATACCGATGGTGACTGGCTGCAAAAACCGGCCAATGTTGATATCACAATTAAAGATGGCGCTAACCCAGAGTTCGGTACCGATACTGGGGTGACCATTAATGAATCAAGTCAAAAAGGTCAGATTATTCATGGTGACATACCGCTAGATGTTGGTTCAGATGCGATTCATCAGATTGATTTCAACGCTGAGCAGCCAAGTTTAAGCACTATCACTAGTAATGGCGAAGCCACCACCTTTACTGTGGCAGGTAACGTGTTAACTGTGATGGATAGTAACGACAAGCCATTGATGGTAGTGACGATTGCTATTGATGGCTCTTACACGGTTGAAGTCACAGGACCTTTTGATCAACCAATAGATAATTTAGTTGATATTAAATTAGATGTCACTGCGATCGATAATGATGGTGATAGTACTTCAGGAGAACTGAATATTACTATTGAAGATGGTGGTGATTCTATCAATGTTGATCGAGTAACAATCATCTTAACGGAAGGTGACCTTGACCCTATGCAAGGGGCTGGAGATCTACCGTACCCTGTTGAGCAATCAGGTCAGTTAATTTTACGTACTGATGACGATCGTATTTTAGCATCAACAGCAAAAATTGATCCAAGCCAACAGCAAACCTTGATTAATGAACTGACAGCAGAGTTAACTTCTGGTGGTCAGCCGCTGATATTTAGTATCGATAGTGACGGTAATTTAATCGGTAAACTTGCTGGTAGTGATACGGTCGCTATTCGTGTTGATTTGACGGCAACCCAAACTGGCAATAATGTTACGATTGATATAAAAATCACTCAAAATATACCCTTAGATCACCATCAGTCACAGAGTTCATCAGGTTTTGTCACTATAGATGATGGCAAGATAACAATTAATGTGCCAGTTCAAGCGCAAGATACTGATGGTGATAGTCTAACTAATCCTGCCAATGTTTATATTGATATTATTGATGGTCAAAATCCTGTCTTTGGTCAAGATAAAGGCACAACCATTATTGAAACTGAAAATGGCACGACTGCTAGCGGTAAAATCGCATTAGATGTTGGTTCAGATGATATTGCCCACATTCATTTTCTGGCTTCGCAACCATCACTTGACGGTATTGTATCTAATAACCAAGCCACGCGTTATATCGTTGATGGTAATGAAATTCGTGTAGTGATTGATGGCGGCGCCAATGATGGCGAAATGGTTCTAACTATCACTATTGGTAATGATGGTAGTTATGTGGTTGATCAACATCAACCAATCGAGCAAAGCAATACCGCGGGTGATAGCGTTGATATTGCGTTATCTGTTGTTGCTACTGATGATGATGGTGATACGAGTAATACTGGTCAATTAGATATCCATATTAAAGATGGTTTAGACCCAACCGGCGCAGGTGTTCAGGCCAGTATCACTATTACGGAAGGCGATCTAGAGCATCCTCAACCAGGAAAAGGTTATCCTGTTGTAGGTACTGGACAATTTACTGTTGATGCAACAGATGATGCGTTAGTTGCAAACTCATTAACGATCACTAACAGTGTTAAAACCACATTATTACAAGAGTTAAATGGCCTTACTTCCGATGGGGAAGCATTGACCTTTAGCATTAATATTGATGCTAATGGTGTCATCACGATTACCGGTATAACAGCAACGGGCGCGCAAGAAGCCGTTACTATTACTTTAACGCCAACAGCGCAAGCGAATGGTGATGTCAGTGTCGAGATGTCGATTACCCAGCAGTTACCATTAGATCATTTGAGTGCAGATGGTACTTATGTTGATGTTAATGGCGGCAATATCACGATTAATGTTCCTGTTCAAATGCAAGATACTGACGGTGATAGTTTACAACAACCTGTTGATGTCAATATTACGATTAACGATGGCCAACTACCTTCGTTTGGTCATGATACTTCGGCAACATTAAACGAAGGAGCATCAGGTCAAGCAACGGCATCAGGTACGATTAGTGTTGATACAGGCAGTGACCAAATAGAAAAAGTGTATTTTGGCAGTGATCAAGCATCATTAAATGGCTTAACCAGTAATGGTCATGCGACGACGTACCATTTAAGTGCTGATGGCACGAGTGTAATCGTGGTGCTACAAAGCGATCCGTCTCAAGTGGTGATGGAAGTAAGCATTGATATTAATGGTCATTATACGATTAATCAGCAATTGCCGATTGATCAAGTTGATGATAAAGCAGCAGATAATGAAAAAATCAACTTAGATGTTTATGCGCAAGATCATGATGGTGATGTGAGTAAACCTGGTCAAATTACGATTAATATTCATGATGGTGTTAATGCGGCTGGCGGTGAAAGTGGAACGATTACGATAACCGAAGGTGATTTAACGCCAACAGATGGTCAGCAAGGATATCCAGTATCAGGTAATACTGATATTGCAGTTACTGCTGGTGTCGATCGTCTTGATCCAACCTCGGCAACAATCGATAACGCTAAGCTGACGGCATTAATTGATGAGTTACAATCAGAATTAACGGCAGATGGCGCTAAGATTAGCTTTGTTTATGATCATAATACAGGCGTACTAACGGGTACTGCTGACGGAAAAGTCGTGCTTACGGTAACAGTAACTGCTACTCAAGCGACTAATGGTCATGATGCTGATATTAAAGTATCAATTACTCAGTACTCACCACTTGATCATAGTGGTAATGCTAATGGCGGATTAGTGACTGTTGATGGCGATAAGATCGTTATCGATGTTCCTGTACAAGTTAAAGATACTGATGGTGATTTATTAGACAATGATGTTAATGCTCAAATTACCATAGAAGACGGTACTGGACCTGTGATCATTGCGGCACCGGCATTGACAGTAGAGGAAAGTGATCTAGCTTCAGGTACTACACCGTCCGGTAATGGTGAATCTGCTTTAGGTGACATTATTGTTAATTCTGGCAGTGATCATGTGGTAAATTTCAAAGTTGATGTTGAATCATTTAATCAACAAAATGATATAACCTCGCAAGGTCATAAAATAACGTTATCGCAATCAAGTGAAGGTACTTATCAAGGTATTGCTAATGGTAATGTTGTCTTTACTTATTACCTGCTACCAACAGGGCGTTATATCTTCCAATTGCACGGCACAATTGATCATTCGACTCAAGGTGAAGATCAACTAACCGTTGAAATCCCTGTCTATGCTGTCGATAAAGATGGTGACGTGAGTGCAAGTGTTAATATTGATGTCACTATTCAAGATGATATTCCTACCGTCGAAAACGTGGTGTTAACTGCGGTTGAAAGTACAACTGATCATGTAAGTGATACTAATTATGGCTACGTTATCGATAGTACAGGTGCTGATGGTGCACAAGTTACTTCTGTAACCATTGATGGCAAAGAAGTTGCGCTAAGTGATCAAAACTTAAGTCACGATGGTTTCCATGAATTTAATATTTATGATGGTAATCAATTATTAGGTCAGTTGTTTATAAAACCAGATGGCCAAACAATCTTTAGAGCAAGTGCTGATCTTACTCATAGCCAAGAAGAAATTATTAAACAAATTGGTTTTGAGGTCACTGATGGCGATGGTGATACAGCTCAAGGTACGATCACGATTGAGTTATCAGACCAAGATTCAATTCTTCATACCGAAAATAGCATTGGTGAAGAAGACGACGGCCGTCACTCAACTGACGCAACAGATAATGTTGATCCAAGTCGTGATGGTATTGCAATTAATATGACCATCGATGTTGGTGATAATGATCGTGGCGAACATATTGGTACGGTAACTATTCAGCCCCAGACTCAAGCGCATGGCGTATTTATGTATAACGGTCAGCCATTAACCGTAAATAGTGATGGTAGTATTACCTTACCTGCTGGTGCATTTAAAGCCGATGCTGCGAATGAGAACTTTACCTTACAGGGGGTTACTTTTGTTCCTGATGCTGATTATTCAACCTCAGCCGCTGGGATTAAATTTGATGTAACAGCACAAGTAAATACCACTGATGGTGGTAATCATCCAGTAATGAATGGTGAGTTTTCAGTTAATGTTCAAGGTATTGCTGACACGCCTACTTGGAATGCAAGCTCAGTTGATCATTATGTCACTACAGAAGATCAGAATAATGTATTACTTAATGTTGTCGCTGATTTACAAGATACTGATGGTTCAGAAAGGTTGTTCTATTTCATTACGGTACCTGCAGAATATCAGGACAAGTGTACTTTAGAAATTGGTGGACAGTTATTAACTGAGACTTCGCCAGGTTCTGGTGTTTATAAAGTGACAGCGAAGCAGATGGGTTCTGTTGAAGTTAATCCAGTTGATAACTTCAGTGGTGATATTAAGCTAACTATTCAGGCACAAAGCAAAGAGAAAAAGAACTTTGTTGATGGGCATCAAACCGCTGATTCTGCAGAGAAGACAGTGATTATTAATGTTAATCCTGATGCTGATGATGGTGTGCTTAAAGTAACGCGTGTTGAAGCAAATGAAGATCAGCGGATTGATTTATCAGGCCATATTGATTTAACGTCATTGGATGATAATACGGATAACTCTGAGCATTTATTCTTGCAAATTTCAGCGTTGCCTGACGGAGCCGTGTTGTATCTTAACGATCAACTATTAACCCCAAATGCTGATGGTGTGTATGAAATTTCATACCAAGATCTGAACGGTTTATCGCTACAGCCGCCATTAGATAGTAATGTCGATTTTAGTATTACTGTAAATGGCGTTATTCGTGATGTGGCACAAATTACTGATGCTAACGGTAATGTTACAACTGAAACCAGTGAAAAAGTGATTGGTCCTCAAACGATTGATGTTGCACTTACTGGCGTGGTTGATCGTCCTGAAATTGTGGCTGAAAACTCAGATTGGACACCATTGGATGATGGTCGAGATGGTTTACAAACCACGATTAAAGAAGATGGTGAGGCAAAATTCGATTTTAAAGTGATCTCAGGCGAACATGTTCATGCTGATGGTAAAACTGATGGTTCAGAAACATTAAGTGTTGTTATTTCAGGGATACCAAAAGGTACTGAAGTTTATGACTCCGAGGGTAATCTGCAAACATTAATTTATGCAGGTGAAGACAGTAACGGCCAGCCAATTTATCAAGTTAACCTTGATTCATTAACGAATATTGCGATTAAGCCGCCACACAATAGTACTGAAGATATTCATCTTGATGTACGGACGGTGGTGACTGAAAATGATGGTGCGAGTGCAAGTTTTAATAGTGAGTTAGTTATTCACATCACGCCAGAAATTGATGCGGGTAATTACAGCACTGTTTCCGAAGGCTTAGAAGATCAGGCGACCGTTATTAATTGGAAACCGATGATTACGGATACTCAAGAGCATATCACAGGATTAGCCTTAGCTGGATTGCCTGCCGGTTATCAGCTGTTTATTAATGGTGCTCTGCTTGATACCGATAGTAGTGGTAACGTTGAGTTGACCTCGCAACAACTACAAACATTATTAGATGGCGGTAAATTAACGGTTACTGCACCACAAGATTCAGATAAAGATATCCAGTTAACGTCAACAGTAACAATATCCCAAACGGATGTTGACGGTAATAAAGAAACCGTAACTAAAGATATTACTGGTACGTTGGATGTTGATATAACTGCGGTTGTTGAAGCTAATGGCCACTTAGTTGTTGATGATAATGGCACACTTGTAACCACAATCGCCTCTGGCACGGATGGTGTTATTGATTTTTCTAATGATGCTGGTTCTGACGGTAAAATCACGTGGCAGAACAATGATAGTTCAAGCACTGAAGTGATCACTCAGATAGTTTTGGAGCCAATCCCTGAAGGATTTGTCATTATTGGTGGTATTAATAATGGTAATGGTAGTTGGACCGTACCGCAATCTGCTTTAAATGATCTAAAAATTATTGCGCCAGAAGGTTTTAAAGGTGAGCTAAAGCTTAATATTAATGCGCTTGTTCAAGATATGAGTGATGACGGTGATGTCAGTGCGAAAGTTAAAGAACAAGGCACAATCACGTTGGATTTCAGCGCGAATACTGAAAGTCATACTGAAAAAGCCGCTGATATTATTGTTGATGAGAGTTATATCGTAACGGGTAATGAAGATCATAGTGTCAATCTTGGCCAGCAGATGATGGATCATATCGTTACTGTTAGTACTGCGAATGGTAACCAAAGTCATGATGATTTTACCTTAGTAATAAGTGCTAAGGACTTACCTGATGGCGCATCAATTTCAGGGGCGGCGTTTGACCATATAACTGGCGAGTATGTGTTACAAGTTCCAGTCGCTGCTGATGGTACGGTTGATCTTTCAGGTATTAAATTAAATTTACCTGCCGACTATGCGGGTGATTTTAAATTCGATGTTACTTATGTTACGACAGATACTGATAGTGGTGATGTTGTAACTAAAACGGACAGCATTACCGTTCAAGTTGCGCCACAAGTGGATGGTCCTAAAGATGTCGCTATTACCGTTGTTGAAACGGATGGTTTGAATGCTGATAAACAGCCAATTTCAACCTCAGATGATAAACAAGAGCAGGTTTACGATAATGTTGCTTATGAAGATGGCAATATTAAACTTGATCTGTCTGTTAGTTTAAAGGACTCTCATACCTCTGAAACGAGTGGTAAAGAAACAGTCCAATCAGTGACACTGATATTGGCTGATAGTAGTGATGGGGTGTTCATTGATGCTCATGGTAACGTGCTTGGAACATCGATTACGATTGATCAAAGTCAGCTGGATAATATCCATTTCCGTCCTGCACAAGACTTTAGCGGTAAGGTAGATATTAACGTTACTACAACGGTTGTTGATAGCGCTATTTATGATGATACGACTGGTGCGACGGTAACTGATACTAAATCATTTGATAGTAGCGTTAGTTTTGATGTTATTGCTGTGAATGATGAAATTAAATGGCAAGGCGTTGATAAACCAATAGTAGGTGATGAAGATACATCTATTTCACTTGCTGGTATTAGTGGCTCTCTAGAAGATATTGATGGTTCTGAGCATATTGTATCGATTAAATTAGAAAATGTACCTGATGGTTTTATTATTGAAGGTGCGGTTAATAATGGTCATGGTGTGTGGACTATTGCCGCATCCGGTGAATCATTTGATTTGAGCTCGGTTAAAGTGCAACCACCGCATGATTTTAGCGGTAAAGTTGATATTGATATTGTAGTTTATTCAAAAGAAGAATCATTAGATAAACCAGCAGAAAATCGTGAAACGATCACTATTGATGTCACACCTATCGCTGATAAAGTTGATACAGATGTTAACCCAAATGCGGCTGGTGATGAAAATAGTACCATAACGCTTGATTTGGGTATTAAAGCCTATGATGACAAAAACACCATTAATAATCCGGGGGTTAATGTCCACGAAAATGGTGCTGAATCATTACAAATCATCATTACAAATGTACCAGATTCAAGTTCATTTACTTTGCCAGATGGTGTGGCCGGGAGTGCTGAAAAACAAGCCGATGGTTCATGGATCATTAAGGTTACTGGTTCTGATCTTGATACGCTGATTTTCCATCCAGGTGATGCAAATAATCAAACGGTAATTGATGGTAATGTTTGGAATGGCGATTTAAATCTAGATATTCGTGCCGTTGATAACGGTGTTGTTGGTACTGATAGTGTTGCGGTTGATAAAACAATTCACGTTGATATCACACCAGATAATGATGCACCAGTAAACCACTTGCCTTCAGATAAATTAACAGTAGATGAAGATGCCACTTTAGTGATTAAAGATCTGCAAATCACTGATGTTGATAGCAGTGATCATAATGCCGTCATGGATATGACCGTCACGTTAAGTGTTGAGCATGGTCAACTTGCTCTTGCTGCGGGTGTTGATACTTCAGGGCTAACTATTACTGATAATGGTGACGGTAAATTGGTCATTAAAGGTGATTTAAACCTGATTAATCAGTTACTGGATCATGGCATTAATTATACTGGTGATAAAGATTTTAATGGCACTGATAGCCTAACGATGACCACTAATGATAATGGTAACTCAGGGGCTGGCGGTGCATTAACAGACTCTGATAGCATTGATATTACAGTCACGCCAGTTAATGATGCGCCGATTAATACCGTGCCAGCAGCGTTTGATGTAGATGAAGACAGTAGTCATATTATTACTGGATTGAAAATTGCGGATGTTGATGCTAAAGAAGGTGGTGCATCCAGTCAAATGACCGTTGAGTTAAGCGTTGAGCATGGAGTGTTATCTATTATAGCGGCTGATACACAAGGGTTAACCATTACTGATAATGGTGATGGTAAACTCGTGATCAGTGGTGATATTGATAAGATTAACACTTTGCTAGATGGCGGCATTAAATATACCGGAGATGCAAATTTCAACGGTAGTGATCAGTTGACGATGACGACATCAGATAACGGTAATGTTGGTAGTGGCGGTGTATTGACTGATGTGAGTACGGTTGATATTACAGTCACACCCGTTAACGATGCGCCGATTAATACCGTGCCAGCAGCGTTTGATGTAGATGAAGACAGTAGTCATATTATTACTGGATTGAAAATTGCGGATGTTGAGGCCAAAGAAGGTGGTACATCAGCGCAAATGACCGTTGAGCTAAGCGTTGACCATGGGTTGTTATCTATTATAGCGGCTGATACACAAGGGTTAACTATTACGAATAATGGTGATGGAAAACTGGTGATAAGTGGCGATCTTGATAAGATTAATACTCTGTTAGATAGCGGTATTAAATATACTGGCGATGAAAACTTTAATGGCAGCGATCAGCTAACAATGACAACATCAGATAATGGTAATGTTGGCAGTGGTGGTGTATTAACTGATGTGAGTACGGTTGATATTACTGTTGCTGCAGTTAATGATGCGCCTATAAATGAAGTGCCTACATCGATTAATGCGGATGAAGATACAGCAACCGTTATTCGTGGTTTAGGGGTTAGTGATGTTGATTTTGATGAAGCTAAAAATAATGAAACGATGTCGGTTAATTTATCGGTAGAACATGGCTCATTATTGATTACCTTACCTGAAAACAGCACCGTTCAGGTGATTAATAATGGTAGCGGTAACGTTGAGATTAAAGGTTCATTGGCTGATATTGATGCGGTATTAAATAGTGGCGTTAGCTATACTGGCGCAGCTGATTTCAGTGGTAATGATACGTTAACGATGACGACGAATGATGGTGGTAATACTGGGTCTGGTGGTAGCCAAACAACAACCAATAAGGTTGATATTACGGTGATGCCAAAACCAGATGCGCCGTCATTAACATTAAGTCCAGAGCACTTACAAACAGCGGCAATTCAAAGTTCATTAGGTACAATGTTGCCATTAATTGGTTTGATTGCAGCCGCATCAGTACATGCTAATGCATCAGAAAAGCTATTTATACGTTTGGCTGATTTAGGTACTGCGCAAGTGGTAAATAAGGATGGTCAACAGATAGGTATTGATTTTGGTAATGGGCATTGGCAAATCCCAGCAGAAGATTTGGATAATGTTTACATTAAAGGCTTAGAACAAGGTACCCATAAGATCAATATTGAAGCGGTATCAATAGTACCTGATGGTGATCAAGCAGAGTCACAACCAATAGCTGTAAATGTTATCGTCGATAATCTTGCCGAAACGAAGAATGTTATTGGACAGAATACTGCTTCCGACCAAGCTAATTTGGTGATTGATAGTACTGCTGAAGCAACCCTGTTTGGTGGTGATGGTAATGATATTCTTGTTGGGGGATTAGCGTCTGATATTTTAGTCGGTGGCCGAGGTGATGATATTCTGTGGGGAGGAGATCTGGATGGCCATGGTGATGGCGTTAAAGATACTTTCTTATGGTCTGAAGCCGACTTTGGTACGGCTAATGCACCAGCAACGGATACCATTATGGATTTTGAAGTCGGTATTGATACCATTAGCCTTGGTAATGCGCTTCATAGTCAAAATATTCAGTCATTAGATGATTTAAATAATCGTCTAAATATTATTGAGCAACAAGGTAATACTGAGATTCAAATCTTTGATGATCAGCATCAAGTCGTGCAAAATATTATTTTAGAAGGTGTGAGTCATAATGACCTCTTTGGTGATAATGCGCTCAACATGAGCAACGAAGATAAGTTGGACTCGTTGATTAATAGCGGCAATCTTGAGTTAGGTGATAACTTTGGTGATCAACAGAGCAATACGCTAGTTGCTGATAATCAAGGCGAGTCTCTATTTGGTTTTGATGGTAATGATATTCTTGTTGCTGGACAAGGCAATGATATTTTGACGGGCGGTAACGGTGATGATGTGTTCACATGGCATGAAACGTCACTTTCCACCGTAAGTAATACTGACACGATCACTGATTTTGAATTGGATAAAGATCAAATTAATATCCGTAATTTACTGACTGATGATAACAGCAGCTTAAATATGGATGATTTATTAAAACATGTTAGTGCTGATGTTGATGGTAAAGGCAATATAAACCTTGAGGTAAATAGCCGTGAAGGACAGTCACAGCATATTGTGTTAGAAAATGTTAATCCACAAAATGACTTAGGTTTAGCTGATGGAGCATCTTCTGCTGACATTGTGTCATCCTTATTTAGTCATAATGCATTTCAAGTTGATAATACGCATTGATAAATAATTAAACTAAAAAAGCAGCTTTAGATAGCTGCTTTTTTAGATCAAATAGAAAGAGAAAGAATGATGAGAAAATGGCTAATTGGCAGTCTTCTTTTATTAGGTTCAAGTGCTGTATATGCGCAAAGTTGCCCTGTTGATATCCCTAACCCTATTCATATTGATAAAGGTAATGTATCCGTTTATGAGGCAGGAAAGCCGAAGTTATTAATTGATGATAATAATAATTTATTCATTAATGGTCAGCAGGTTGATCTTAATACGATCCAACAAAAAGCATTAACTGCTTATAGCGACAATATGCAGACCTATCTGCCACAAATGGCAGCCTTAGCACAACAGGGGACAGGACTTGCATTGGCTGTATTGAAAGATGTTTCTAGTAATTTTGATTCGCAAGCCGCGTTTTTAAAAGTTCAAACTCTCGTTAATCAATTAAGTGAGCAAGCTCAACATAAATTTTATAATCAGCAGGGCGAATTTGTGATGCCAGCTGATGTGTTTAGCAGTATGGACACGACATGGAAAACTGAATTTGAAAATGCAATGCAGCAAGTAACAGTAGAGTCAATATCGAGTGTATTAACAGCACTGGGTGAGGAAATGAAAAATGGAGATCTGGATTTTAGTCAGATGCAGTCTAAATTTGCACAATTAAAGACTCAGATCACTAATACCGTTACTCAGCATAGCGGTGAAATGAAAGTGAAAGCCAATGATTTATGTGGCTCAATTGAAGGGTTAGCAAAACAAGAACAACAACTTCAACAAATTATTCCACAATTGCAAGACATACCTATGTTTAAAATGTAATGACAGAAAAATATAAACAATAGTTAAAAATAGCACTTAAGGGTGCTATTTTTATTGGTATTACCACCTACACTTGGTAAAGAAGATATACGCATAAGTCTGTAGATTATCACTAGTATCGATATGCATATCGTTGTTAACAAAAGTCAAAGGAGTGCGAATGTTAAAGTTATTGATTATTTTTGGGCTATTAGCCTTTGCATATTGGGTTATTCGTTATTTATCAAAGTCACAACAAAATCAGATAGTGACTGGTTTGGTCGCAGTATTGGGTTCTGCGGCGATCATTTTTATTGGTATTGAATTATTCCGTTAGAGTAAATCGGTTAATGCAATACCGACACCTAGTCGCTGTTGTTTGTGATTGTAATCAACTAAGTTTTCACCATAGCCAGTAGAGTATTTAGTATATCCGCGTAATTTACCCCAGAGCGGGAATGTTAAACCTATTTCTCCATAACCTTTATGACTGGCAAAATTATGGCGCCCAGTAAAAGTGAACTCATAATCTTGCCATTTATATGCAGCATTGACTTCATAGTGTCCCATGTAATCAATGATATCTGGGTTATCATCGCCAGTAGGTGATGATGGTGTTTGTTTTTTATCTTCAGGAATACGCCACCATGGACGTAATGAGAAGGCGAAATTACCTTTTTCAAAAATAATATCGGTGTAGATGCGGTTCCAGCTACGGGATAATCCTTGAGTACGGCCATTAGATTGATGCTCAATACCAACAGTCATCCATGTATTTGTACCCAAAGGCGTCCATGGTGTTGGTGCAAGATAAAATATTTCGGGACGATAGTTAGTTTCTCTAAACGGACGAGAAATATCAGCAGCATATACTTGCCAGTATGATTCTAATGTGAAGGCGACAAATAAACCATCATCATGGATCAGTAGGTCACCATAGTTTAATGGTGTTTTAAAGCTGATTTGAAATTCAGCTTCGGCATTTTTCATTTTACCAGCCCAAGGACTATCCTCGTAAGCAGCGTTATTAATACTGTCTGTCATTACTATTGGTAGAAAGTAATTCATTCGGTGAGGAGTTATGACAAAGCGATGAAAAGCTGTCTCACGTTCATATTTTAGGCGCTGAGAAATAAGAGCTGGATGTGCTGTTTCTGGCGTTGGTTTAGTGGCAATAACCGTATCATTACAGTGTGAACGTATCTCCTCAAGAGTGAGGTTACCACTCAGAGTTTTAACGGCATTAAGTAGGCAAGTCTCATAATCTTGAGGTGTATTTGCTAAAACAGTGCCAGAAATCAGTACTGATGTTGTAAGGCAAAAAGTATAAATATATCTCACAATAATTCATAATCCTTGAAAGTGATGTGAAAATAAAGGGGGCTAATTATTATTTGTATGTTTTTATATTGCCATGAGTGTATCTAATTAATTATCAATATTATTAATATTAAGTCAAATAGTTGTAAAAAAGGCCGTCTTAGATAAGACGGCCTTTTATTGTTTAACAGTCAGAGTTCTATGCTGCGTGAGTTACGCGCCGGCACGACTACGGTTTGGTTTGCCATTAGGTCGTTGACCACTAGGCTTACCATTACGGTTAGTTGGGCGACTATTTGGTTTCCCATTAGCACTAGTCGTGTTATTACTGCCACTACGATTAGTGTTTGTACTCGCTTTCGTAGTATTGCCGTTACGTGAGCCATTAGGTTGTGGTTTACCATTCCCAACTGGTTTACCGTTACGGTTACTTTGAGGGCGCTTACCATCAGTACGAATATCTGGTTGGCTTGGATTTTTAGTCGCAAAACGTTTAGATCCATGACGTCCTGAACCTCGACGCTCGGCTGGTGTCATTTCAGCTTCGCTACCCGCTTCTGGTACTAAACAATTAGGGCGATTACCAATTAAGTATTTCTTGCCCATTGTGATTAAAGCATCACGGATAAGAGGCCAGTTTACAGGATCGTGGTAACGCAATAGTGCTTTATGCAGGCGACGTTGACGTTCACCTTTAGCTACAAATAAATCTTCTCGACCTTTGTACTTTACTTTCTTCAACGGATTCGTTTCAGAATGGTACATTGCTGTTGCATTACACATCGGTGATGGGTAGAAGTTTTGTACCTGATCACATTGGTAATCATTTTGCTTAAGCCATAGTGCAAGGTTCAACATGTCTTCATCCGTTGAGCCTGGGTGCGCTGAAATAAAGTAAGGAATAAGGTATTGTTTTTTACCTGCTTCTTGACTGTATTGCTCAAACATTGATTTAAAACGATCATAAGTGCCCATACCTGGTTTCATCATCAGATCAAGTGTGCCTTTCTCTGTGTGTTCAGGTGCGATTTTTAAGTAACCACCAACATGGTGAGTAACAAGCTCACGCACATATTCAGGTGACTCTACCGCTAAATCATAGCGAACACCTGATGCAATCATGATCTTCTTAATGCCTTTAACGTTACGAGCATTACGGTATAAATCAATCAGATGTTGATGATCGGTATTTAGCTTCTCACAAATCTTAGGGAAGATACATGATGGACGGCGGCAGTTCGCTTCTGCGCGTGGATCTGAGCAACCAAGACGATACATGTTCGCTGTTGGGCCACCTAAATCAGAGATAGTACCGGTAAAGCCTGGTACTTTATCACGGATATCTTCCAGCTCATTAAGGATCGATTCTTTGGAGCGGTTTTGGATAATACGGCCTTCGTGTTCAGTAATTGAACAGAATGAACAACCACCAAAACAACCACGCATGATATTAACCGAGGTTTTAATCATGTCATAAGCTGGAATTTTTGCTTTGCCGTAACTTGGGTGAGGTACACGAGCAAAAGGTAATCCAAACACAAAATCCATTTCTTCAGTCGATAATGGAATTGGTGCACGGTTGATCCATAATTCACGATCTGCATGTTTTTGGATTAATGCGCGGCCAGAATATGGGTTTGTTTCTAAGTGCATTACTCGGCTTGCATGGGCATATAAAATACGGTCATTAGCTAGCTTTTCATATGATGGCAAACGGACGACTGTATTTTCAGCATCATGGCGTGACGGACGAACATGAACAACTTGTGGTTGTTTTTCTTTTTCTTCTTTATTGGATGCACAAGTCTCTTCGGTCGCATATGGATTTTGCATCACCATCGGACGACCAGGTTTTTCAATGCGTGACGAATCGATTTCTTGATAACGCTCAGGAATGTCCTTGATCATTACCGCAGTGCCAGCAATGTCAGTTAATGACTTAATATCTTCGCCATTGGCAATACGGTGTGATACTTCGACTAGCGCACGTTCAGCGTTACCAAATAGTAGGATATCGGCTTTGGCATCCATTAACACTGAGCGACGGACTTTATCTGACCAGTAATCGTAATGAGCGAGACGACGTAAACTAGCTTCAATACCACCAAGTACAATAGGCGCTTCTTTATAAGCCTCACGACAACGTTGTGAATAAACTAACACCGCGCGATCTGGACGCTTACCACCTTCGTTATTCGGTGTGTAGGCATCATCTTTACGAAGTTTACGGTCAGCAGTATAGCGGTTGATCATCGAATCCATATTACCGGATGTGATACCGAAATAAAGATTTGGCTTACCCAGTGCCATAAAGTCGTCTTTATTGTCCCACTTAGGTTGCGCGATAATACCAACGCGAAAGCCTTGAGATTCAAGTAAGCGGCCAATAACGGCCATACCAAAACTTGGGTGGTCAACATAGGCATCACCAGTAACAATGATAATGTCACAGCTGTCCCAGCCAAGTGCATCCATTTCTTTTCTAGATGTTGGCAAGAATGGGGAAGTGCCATAGCATTCAGCCCAATACTTAGGATAGCTATCAATAGGAGTTACTTTCGTGTGCATGTTTTGACCTCTATATTTTGAGGCGGGAATTATAGCGGCTCATAAAAAGGCTGGCTAGTGATTATAAACCCTGATCTAAAACAGGGTTTTTAAATGAATCGTTATCGGACTCTTAACTATAGTGGCGTATTGGGTGATACGAAGCTGTAAATGAGGATTATTTTTAAATAAATGACGTATTGACGATTAACAAATAACCGTTCAATACGCCGATAGTTAAATGAGTTAAGACTGTGTGATGGTTGGTTGCAAACTACGTAAATCTGATCCGTCAGGACTTTGATACACCGCAAGACCAAATTGAGGCAAAATCGCTAGCACGTGATCAAAAATGTCTGATTGAATCGCTTCATAAAAAGCCCAGCGAGTATCATTGGCAAACACGTAAATTTGCACGGGTAGACCTTGGGCTGTTGGTTCTAATTCACGCACAATAAAAGTCATATCTTGACGAATTTTACTGTTTTGTTTTAGGTAAGCCTCTAGATAGGCGCGAAATACAGTAATATTAGTAATTTGTAATGCATGCGCATCACCTGTGGCGATTTCTGCATTTCTTTTAGTTATAAAATCAGCCACATAAGGGATCTGTGCTAATTTTTGCTGCTGCTGCTCATCGATAAATTTAATGGTTTCAATATCAATTAATACTGAACGTTTAATACGTCGCCCACCAGATTCTTGCATTTGGCGCCAGTTAATAAAGGAGTCTTGTACCAACGCATAAGCAGGAATATTGGTCACAGTATTATCCCAGTTTTTTACTTTAACGGTTGTTAAAGAAACTTCGTCAATACTGCCATTAGCACCGTATTTATCCATTTGGATCCAATCGCCGACCTTGACCATTTGGTTTGCTGATAGCTGAATACCCGCCACGAAGCCTAAAATGGTATCGCGGAAAACCAATAACACTAAACCAGTAGCAACACCTAACCCGCTTAAGAAGAAAATAGGCGAACGGTTGGCAAGTACTGAAATTGCAATAATGAATCCAATAAAAAAGATAATTAGTTTGGATAGCTGAACAAAGCTTTTTACCGGTAGGTTGCGACTGATCTGATTAATATCGGCCATGTCATTACTAGCATCAAGAAACGCATAGGAGCTTCTTACTAACACTATAATCAGCCATAAGCTTAATGTACGATCTATAAAGCTGCTGAGAATAGCGTGCTTATCTAATACTAACGGTATAAGTAGATTGAGCACCATTGCGGGGATAGTTAGTGATAGTTTTTCAAATACTTTGTGTCGTACCATGACGTGTCCCCATGTAGCTTGGGAACGTTTAATTGCAGATCGTAATAGTGCGAGTAATCCCCAGCGAACAAAGACATAAGATAGGAATGCTACTCCACAACAAAGCACCATAAAAATAGCGGTTGAGATATTATCTTGTGGTTGAACATTAATCCCCAGTTGTGACATCCCATTAGCAATGTCTAAGCGTATTTTATGATGGCCCAAAATCGAACTCCAAACTCACACTGTGAATAAATAAATGTAGATTGCTCGATATCGTCATTGGTTTAGAGACACAATTGACAGTGAATGCGAGTATATTTTAATAGTGGTGTTTATCTTAGCATAATCAGAAAGCTACATTAGTGGTAGAATCTTAGAATACCAAGTATGTATATTTGTTTGAACGATAAATACGATATTAAAGATAGTATGGAGATGATGGTGGCCAAAAAGTTTTATGTGGTGTGGCAAGGTCGTGAACCTGGCATTTATAGTGACTGGGCAAGTTGTAAGCAGCAAGTAGATAAATTTGCAGGAGCACGCTATAAATCATTTCCAACTCAAGCAGAAGCAATGGCAGCTTTTGGTAAACAGCCTCGAGCTGTTCGTTCATCCACGAGTGCTAATAAAACGTCAGCAAAACGTACAACAACCAGCAAAGGATCATTGACCAGTGAGCAGGTGCATGCACTTACAGCGGAAATAAAAATTTTTACTGATGGTGGGTGTGATCCTAATCCAGGTAAAGCCGGATCGGGATTGGCACTATACCGAAATAACCAACTGAATGAACTATGGTATGGCTTGTATGATCCAATGGGAACTAACAATACCGCAGAGTTAAATGCACTTAACCAAGCACTGATATTAGCTGAAAAAGCATTAGCTCAAGCAACGACTGTGGCTATTTTTTGTGATTCGAAATATTCGATTCAATGTATTACCCAGTGGGCTGTAACGTGGCAGAAAAATGGTTGGAAAAAAGCGGGTGGTGAAATTAAAAATTTAGCGTTGATTCAACAAATGTTTACGCGTTACCAAGCATTAAAGTCGCAAGTTGTGATCCACCATGTTAATGGTCATGTTGGCATTGAAGGCAATGAATTAGCCGATCGAATGTCTATTTTAGCGGTCGATACTAAAGTCGTCGATTTTTGTTTATACCAACCGCCTTATGATTTAGCTGCTTTACTTGCACTTCGCGCAGGTTAGACGGTTAGTTTCGGGTCAATACAGCGAGCATTCGTAAAATGTTCGTTTTATTTTCACCATCGCCCATCATGTCTGGATTAGCTAAGGCGTATAAATATCCATCGATACTGCTACCATCAATATCTGCTCTAAAATCGATTAAATTTGCCCATTGTTCAATATCATCGGCGTCAATTTCATCAGCAAGGTATTTTTCTAACACCATGATTAAATGTTGGTGATTAACCTCAAATGGCGTTTCATTAGGCTCAATATCAGCATTTACGTACACGGAAAAAGCAGAGTCTCGCTGAGGACCAAAGGTTAATATTTGATGAAGAGCTTGTTGTTTGTTCATAGACGAATAATTAAGGTTTGAATCAATGGCTATGATTGTGCCGCGAACCGTGACATAAAAAAAGCCCACTAAGATTATTATTCTTAATGGGCTTGGGATTTTTAAGTAGCCAATGCTCTCAATAGCATGATTAAGCGTACATAGGGACTAATACTACAGTACCAATAATAACGGTAATCAAGCCACACACCACAGGAACTACCGTACGTTTAACTACTTCAAACGGACTGATTTGTGCCATACCTGATGTTGCAACAATAACACCAGAAACAGGTGAAATAGTACGACCTAAATTTGATGCTTGTAGCATTGGAATAATTAAGAATGCAGGACTTAAACCAAGTTTAACCGCTAGCTGTGGTGCTAATTCAACGAAGGCATAGAAAGGAGCATTACCTGAGCCTGTTGCTATTGCAGCAGCAACTGTTAGAGCTGTTAGTAAGAGCATTAATGCCACACCGCCAGCGCCTGCTTTATCAGCCAGTGCAAGTAGGTTATCAATCGCACCAATGGACATTAGGCCTTGAGCGAATACGCCAGCTGCGACTAATAACATCACTACGCCTTTGAAAGCATCGCCCATACCCGCGTAACATGCTTCAAGATTTTCAAGGGTTTCTTTACCATTGAAGCGACTAGTAAGGAAATCAACTACAGCACCAATGGCAATAGAAAGTACAACGATAGTATAAATATCTAGAGTTAAGCCTGGAATAGTTTCACCGTTGAAGAGGAAAACACCCACAATCGGCAAGAAAGGTAAAATAGCGTAATAGGCAGGGGCTTTTACTTCAATTTCTGAAATATCAAGCTTTTCCATTGGCGTATTATTTTTCTTATCAAGGTATTTGTTCCAGAAAAACGCAGCGACTGCCATGACGATAATTGCACAGATAGAAACGGGTAGTACGGTTTCTACTGCGAAAACGTGTAAAGGTAAGCCTGATTTTTCAGCAGCTACAATCACATCACCAGAAGTCGGTGATAAAATAATTGCTGCTGGTGATGCACATACTGCGGCTGCTGCTGGACGAGAAATACCCATCGCCGTCATCATTGGGAATAACGTTGCCATTAATAGCACCCCAAGCCCTGTGGCAGAACTGACAGCGAGTGACATTAAACATGCAACAATATAAGCAGCAACTAATAAAACATAAGGTGATTTAATAAAAGAAAGAGGTTTTGAAAACTGTTTTACGACAACATTATTAGCGCCAATATGGGTCATATAAGTTGCGAAACCACATAGCAACATAATTTGTAGACCTAGGCCTCCATTGCGGTATTGCAGCATATATTTAATATATTCAAGTGAGTCTGTCAGTAAATTACCGGTTGATGCTACTGCTTTGGGTAATACTGTATGGCCTAAAAAGCCCGCTAAGATTAATAGTAGTAGACCGGCAACAAGAAGTACTCCCGCAGCTTTATATCCCTTTACTATGTAATAGCCAACGGCAACAGTGATCACCAACCCAATTAATAATTCCGTCATGGAAAGTCCTCTCCTAAAATCAAATAAATATGCATTTATGATCTATTGCTGCATATTCTTCATAAATTACGCGAGTAATGTAACTAAAAATAAACTTATGAACGACCATTAACAGTTAAAGATATGATCTTGCCCATGCTTTTATTGATAATGTTAATGATTTGATTTTGTTATTAATGATTGTTGATTTTAAAATGTTTAATAATTGTTACCCGTGCGAGTTGTGGTGTTATTTTTAATGATTTATTGTTGGCATTGCTGTTTTACATATTCAATAAATGTTCTATCAGCAAGTGATAGATAACCTTGTTTGCGCCATGCCATGGCAAGATCTAATTGAATCGGTTTTGTAAAAGGGATGGGAATAAGATGAGGTTCATGTTCTGTGACTAATTCAAGCAATGCGGTGATGGCAAAATCATGTCGAACGATCTGTAAAATCATTGGTAATAAATTAGTTTCAAATGAAATATTAGAGGTTAAATTATGTTGCTCACAGACGTGATCTAACATCTCTCGATGAAAGTATCCTGGTTTAAATGCCACTAATTCTTGTCCAAAAAAATCCTCAAAACTTAAGCTTTTTTTTGTAGCAAAGTTATGTTGTTCACTGACTACTGCCACCATTTGTGATCTCAACAGGTGTTCGATTTGTAAACTTGAGGGGACTTTACGATTAATAATGACTCCGAGATCTAATTCACCATCAAGTAACATTTGTCGAATAGATTGAGTACCTGCTTCAACAATGGTTAATTTAAGGTTGGGGTAGTGACTTTTAAAACCCATTAGTATTTGAGGGAAAAAATATGACCCTAGCATACTCGGTACACCAAGCCGCACTTCCCCTTTTTCTAATCCGCGTAATTCTTTCATTGCTAAGGTTGCATCTGCTATTTTCTGTAAAATTTGCTTAGCGTGTATTAGCAATACTTCACCTTCTTGAGTGAGGGTGACTTTGCGCTCATTACGATAAAAGAGGGTGAGATCTAATTGTTGTTCGAGTTTTTTGATCGCAACACTGAGTGCTGGTTGCGCAATATGAAGTTGCTCAGCTGCACGAGTGAAGTTTTTTGTTTCAGCTAATTTGGTGAAGTAAGTAAGTAGACGAGTATCCATAGGTATAGTTTTTGTTTATCACTGCGATATTATTTATATATTTTCATTATTATGTGGCTACTGCTATCGTCTTGTCACGCTATGTTTAGTGTCGAAAAATAATAATTGCTCCCCTTTTAGCTAAGCATGAATCTTTTTAATGGTGAAATCATGATAGAAATAAACACATCAGCCTATAAGAAAACCAGTTTTGCATTGGCATTAGGGTCATTTATCGTTTTTTGTAATTTGTATTTATTTCAGCCGATGTTGCCACTGATGGCGACTGAGTTTGCTGTTTCTGCGACTCAAATTAATTGGGTATTAGCGGCGACAACATTAATGCTCGCGTTATGTTTAATCCCATGGGCTATTGCATCAGAGATAGTAGGGCGACGGTTAATCATGGTGATCAGTTTATGTTTGATGCCCATTGTTGGCATTGCGATGGTTTTCACTCAGGATTTATTGACCTTAACTTTAGCACGAGCGGTTATGGGGATTTCTGTTGCAGGTTACGTTGCTGTCGCTGTGGCTTATATGGCAGAGGAATTTAGCCACACAGCATTAATGTTAGCGGTGGGTAGTTATATTAGTGCTAATTCATTAGGAGGGATTGCTGGGCGATTATATGGTGGGATTATAGGAGAACAATTAGGCTGGCATTGGGCTGTGCTAGGTATGGCTATAATGAGTTTAATTGGTGCTGTTGTGGTGATTAAATTACTCCCACCACAGCAACACTTTATTCGTCATAACCATCAACTGCGAGTACATGGTAGCCAGTTATGCGCGCATCTGAAACAACCAGTATTATGGCTAGCAATGCTAATTGGTGGATTGAATTTTGCGTTATTTATTAATCTTTATTCAGTAACGGGTTTTAGATTAGTTGCCGCCCCATTTAATTTACCGTTAAGTTGGGCATCATTAATTTTTCTTTGTTATTTGAGTGGTACAGTAACATCACGTTTAAGCGGACGTTGGGTAAGTAAGTTTAATCCAATATCAGGTATGATTTTAGGCGGTGTTTTAAGTCTTGTGGGAATGTGGTTAGGGTTAATTGAATCACGCATTGCTATTTTAATAAGTTTATTATTATTGAGTTCAGGGGCATTTTTCACTCATTCATTAGCTTATGCATGGGTGAGCCAGCATGCCAAAGTCGCTAAAGCTACCGCAACAGCGCTCTATTTAGTTCATTATTATGTTGGCGGTAGTTTAGGTGGTTTCTTATTAATTTATTGTTGGCAGCATGGCGGTTGGGATACTGTAGTTGCGGGAGGAACAGCATTATATTTGATTATGTTTATATTGTGCGGCTTCCTAATAAAATCGACTAAACAACAGCCTGTTTTACAACCGAATTAAGTCAATAATCGTTATTTAACAATGGTGTTAGTTTTATAATGGAAAGCTATAAAGTAACAACATTGTTATATTGACTTAAAATGGTTAATCGATCGCAATGGTTAATGTGTAATGACTACTTTCGCCGCGACGAGCAAAAGCACGATATTGACCGATACGGATACTGTATTTACCACTATAAGGTAATATATATTCACCGTTATCATTGATATCTGCAGAAAAAGGGTTTAAATCAGCGATACGCTCAAGTTTTGAGTTTAATAAAATCACCCATAGCTTAGTGCTTTTAGTGTCTAATGTGACTTTTAAATGCTGGTCTTTTTTTGCATAAAAAACATAATTATTGACATCATAGTTAGCAGCTGTTGCCGTATATTGACTACTGCTAGTGTCAGTCTTAAAGTGAACAGTTTCATTGCTATCTGCAGCTATTGCCATGAAAGAGCAACTACTTAAAATTAGTGCGGCAAAAAGTAACCCTAGTGGTTTTATATATAACATAATGCGACGACTCAAATTTTAGATAAACCGATTTTGCTAGCTATTGAGCAAGTTAAAAGTACGCAATATTTAATCGGGGGAAATACTGCGTACTTTAATTAGTATTATCAAAAAGAGCGGATTGGTAAAGCTGTGTTTAGTCTGCTAATGCCATTGCCAGTAAACTTACTGGGTGAATCGTTGTTAAATCAGCGTTTTCTTCAATTTGCCATTTACACGTTTCACAATCAGTTATCGCATAATCTGCTTTGGCATGGCGTATTTTTTGAAATAAGTCCTCACCAATCTTCATTGAAGTATCATAATTTTCAGTTTTAAAGCCATAAGTACCCGCTAAGCCACAACACTGGCTATCTAATACTTCTAGTTCTAAGCCTGGGATCATTTTGAGTAATTCAATGGTATACAAACTTCCTCCCGTACGCTCAAGATGACAAGGAGTATGGTAGACCACTTTTTTATTAAGAGGCTTGAGTTTAGGGGTATTACCATTCATAAAAGTTTTGAGTAAAAAACGGGTGACATATTCGATTTTATCGGCAACTTTGGCATTATCAACTTTTAAAACATGAGGATATTCCTCACGTAAAGTAAACGCGCACGTTGAAGAGGTTGATACAATAGTTGAATTATATTGCTCAATAACCGCTTCAAAATTTTGAGTATTGAGTAACGCGTTTTTCTTAGCTTTATCAAAGAAACCATTAGCAATTAGCGGTACACCGCAGCATTTTTCTTTTTTAAGTAATTGTACTCCAATATTCATTGCATTCATGACTTTAATGAAATCTTTACCTAATTGTGGATGGTTATAATTAACATAGCAGCCATGGAAGTAATGCACTTGTTGTGGATATTTAGTTTGTTGCTGACAGTGTTTTTTATACCATTGACGGAAAGTACCGTGAGAATATTTAGGTAAACTTTTATGATCATGGACACCAATGGTCTTATGCATGATTTTTTTTACGGGTTTCATGCTTGTTACTGCGTTTACAATCGGAGCAAAAGGTGTCGCGACAGTTCCCATTAAATCAGTATGGCTTAATACAAAGTCACGAATTGTTTTAATATTAATATCGTGTTTAGCATGCTTACTGCGCGCAACAGCAATCATATCACCAATTTTTACCCCTGAAGGACAAGCGGTTTCGCAGCGTTTGCAGTTAGTGCAGAGCTTGAGCATATCATCATAAAATTCGGCACTTTTAATCCGTAAGCGTTCGCCATCAGGGCCGCATTGTTTTGGGCCGGGGTAATTAGGGTTTGCTTTAGCAACAGGACAATAAACGGTACATACGGTGCATTTAATGCATTGGTCAAAACTGGTATCTTGCTTGAGCATTAGATATTGCCCTCTGCTAATGATGGAAAAATAGCGCTTGATGTGTAGTTATCGCGTAATGCGATCATTGATTGTGCAGCATGATAACCAGTACTGATAGCAACGCCACTGCCACTACCTTCAAAAATAGGATTGTAATGCGCTAAAATAGCCCCTGCGCAATAGAGGTTAGTGATGGTGTTGCCGTTAAGGCTTGGTTGAAAGTGTTGATTGGTTTCAACGCCCATGGCTAAGAATTGATGTGGTTGCTCACTAAAAAATTGTGATTGATACCAATGCTGGTGGTTAGTTGATATTAATGGCGCGATATCTAATCCAAAAATAGCCTCTTCAATATGGTGACGTTCAGCATGTAGGCCTCGACTAAAGAAGCTGCCACTGGCAAGTAAATAATTATTAGCCATTAATGGCATGTCGCCGTGATGACGAGTAAAAATACGTTGGAGTTGATTATTTTCAAACTCACCATGAGTCACTTCATCGCCCGCAAGAATCAGTCCACCTAACGATTTATAATAGCTTTTCATCGCATCTTCTAAACGTATGCCGAGTAATGATGGTGGCATTGTTGGAATTTCACATAATTGGTAGCCAGTTAATTGTTCTAATTTTTTAATGACTTTGATACCGGAGCCGTTACCAAATACCGCTGGCAGTACCACCAAATCGGTTTCTCCAATGGCATTTTTCATTGCTGATGCGAAACGTTGCAGTTTGTTGTCATCAGCTAATACACGGGAAATATCAATTGAGCGATATTCACAAGGGTTACGTTGCATTAATTCAACGTTAGGTAATGCAACCGCAGCGGTTGTGATTTCAACATTGGCAAACTGAGGTAATAAACGTAAATTATCAGCAGCTAATTGCGGTTGAAAATCACGAAATCCATCAATGGTTACTAATGCTATTTTATGTAATGCCTTAGCGGGTTCAAACATTGGAAAAGGGTGGACGGTTGATTGTGATAACCAGGTGGCCTTAAATGTTCCCATTGGTGTAATACGTAAATGATTACAGTCATCAGGTTGATGGTGTAGTTCAATGCCAATATTTTTCATTGTTTGTTGATACCAATCAATAGCTTGATGAGTAACATCAACACCTAATTTACTATAAGGATGATCGGGGGATTGATTGGCTAAAGTCTCAAATTCATTAAAAGGGTAATGGGTTACAGCACCTGTAGGTAAACGGCTTAACACATCAATTGAGCCAGAAGAGAAATGGAGCGCACTTTGACCTGCGGCAATAACGGCTGTTTTAAGTCCAGCTTGAGCGCAACGAATAGCACACGTTAAACCTGCAACACCACCACCAATAATTATATTATCAAATTTCATTATTTTTCCTCGCAGCTTGGATTGATAGCAATGGTAGATGTTGGTGGAATATCACTTACGCCAAATAGACCCTCATAGATCCAATAAGAAAACTCGCCTTCACGTAGCGCATCACCCCAAAATACCGGTTTAATGCCTTTCCAACGTTCTTCAAGAAAATCACTAAGAATATGACTCGCACTGTTGCCATCAGTGTTGCCATATTCAGCAAATAAACCAGCAGCACGATAAGAACAGAGTTCACCTTGGCAAGGTCCCATTCCTACACGAGTACGACGCCGTAAATCGACTAAGTTATGGACATCTAATTGCTTGATCGCATATTCAACTTCGCCACAAGTTACCATTTCACATTCACAAATAATCGCTTGGCTTTTTTTGCTGTCAGTTAAAAATTGTTGAGCGCGTTCACCATGTCGATAATAAGCCGATTGATAGACAGGCTTGGCTAAGCTGGCTGTGTGTTTAATTGCTTTTGGTTGTTCAGAGCCTGGTAGTGGTTGCTGGTGGGTAATGCAAGGATTGGTATTACCGAGTTTTTTTGCAACAAGATCGGTGGCCCACTCTGCCATCATGCGGTATGTCATTAACTTACCGCCGGTGATAGTAATAAATCCGTCCATACTATCGCGTTCAGCGTGATCGAGTAGCACGATGCCACGGCTAATATTACGGCCGCTAGTATCACCATCGACAGCGACTAATGGCCTAACGCCAGCATAAGCACGTAATACGCGTGTGTTTGCCATAATTGGCGCAAGTTTGGCGCCTTCTTTTAATAAAATATCAATTTCTTTGCTGGTGACATGGAGATCGTCAATATCTTTATAATCAATGCGTTCAGAGGTCGTACCGATCAGTGAAATAGTGTCACCAGGTACTAAAATATCCGCATCAGAAGGTTTTCGACAGCGATTGATCACTAAGTTATTAATTCGGTAATCCAAGATCAATAATGATCCTTTAGCGGGGAACATAGTGATATTAAGATCGCCGTAGTGACATATTTGTTGTCCCCAGATCCCTGCAGCATTAATAACTTGCTGTGCTCGAATCTCAAAGTGGGTATTAGTTTTTAAGTTTAAGCATTTAACCCCTTTTACAGTGCCGTTTTCTTGAATAAGGGCCGTCACAAAAGTGTGATTAAAAAGTTGTGCGCCGTGTTCGATAGCATCAAGTGCATTAGAAGAGGCAAGGCGAAAAGGATCGATAGTACCGTCGGGCACTTTTACTGCACCAATTAACTGTGGGTTACAGTTAGGTTCTAATCGTAGGGCTTGTTGGGGGGTTAATTGCTCAACGTCAATATCAGCCCCTTGGCAAGCACCAATGAATTGTTGTTGAAATTGGAGATCGTCATCGGGTAGAGAAATAAACAGTCCCTGTGTGTCTTCAACACAGTGGCGAGCAATATTTTTAAGAATACGATTTTCAATAATGCATTCTTTGGCTGATTCTGGATCAGTAACGGCATAACGAGCACCAGAATGAAGCAAGCCATGATTACGACCAGTTGTACCAGAGGCTAAATCGTCTTTTTCAATTAAGATGCATTTTATGCCACGGAGGGCACAATCACGCATTATACCTGTACCTGTTGCGCCACCACCGATGATCACAACCTCTGTTTCTAACCAAGTCGTCATGTTCGTTTCGCTTATCGTTATTGATTACAGTATTAGCGCTTCTAACGCCCACTATTATAGTAGGGTTAATATGCCACTAAATTAGACTATATTTGTTGAGCGAACGCACATAAATGAGCGAACGAACATTTTTGACGTTCATTTTGGTTCATAACGAGATGGTCTTGATAATATTAAGTCGGTTAATCATGTTAAAGAGTGATTAATTGTAATATAGAGGGGCAAATTCGCATCTTGACGTGACTTGAGTATAATTGTGCTCCCTTTATTTTTTATGATGCATATTATGATCGGCTATCTCGCATTTTTAATTCCAGCACTGCTTGGTGCGCAATGTATTTTGACTTTAGTACTTACCAAAGGGGAGATTTGCCCTGGTCAACGAGGTCGAGTACATAAGATGCTACCAGTATTGCTTGTTGGGTGGCTGCTAGCTGCGATTAGCCAAGTTTGGGCAGTGCTTCCTTTACTGAGTTTGCTGTTTTTTACTGTCAAAGTGAAAACCAGTAAAACGCGAGATTCAGGACCTCTAATAGTCCTTTATGGTGCTAATTTATTGGGTTTGATTTGTTGGATCATGTTATTGCCGATGATGGACATGCCTGAAGTGTTGTTGAGCTTAGTGGCAATGGCACTGTATGGTGGTTTACTTGCCCATGTTCTATTAACTTTTTCACGAACTCGGTTACAGGCTTTTCACCGCATTTTACCGTTTGTTGGCTTTATAAGTGCGATTGTTTCGGTACTATTATTAGTCTGGAAAATTATTTTCATGGGTGAGGCGGCGACAGCACCTTACACCGTAGAAATTGTTATTTCGTTATTGTGTTTAGTCGTTGCAATGTTGCTATGGTCAGGGCATATTTTATTACATAAAACGGTAAATAAATGGCAGTTATTAGCGGCTGCAGCGTTACTAACATTTTCTGCCGTAATGCAATTGACCTTATTTTAAGTCATTAGCTTAGATATTAGTTAGCCTTTATCTTGTTTGAGATAAAGGCTTTTTTATATCTGAAAATTACTAACAGGAGAACTAATAACATATCGTCTATGCTTAATGAGTTACGTACACTAATGACTGTGATCATTGAATAGTAAGGGGGAAATAATGGAAATTAATAACTTACTTGGTATGGATACCCATATTGTGATTGGTATCGTTAATGAGCGTTTGCGATTAGAGTGTAACTCTATGGCAGAGTTAGCATCTCGGTATGAATTAAGTGAAACTGAACTGACCACAAAACTGGCTCAGCAAGGTTATTATTACGATCCATTAAATAATCAGTTTAAGTAAATCCGCATTTAATTCTAGCAAGGCATTAAACTGTTTTAATGCCTTGTAAATGTTGCTGACACTGCTGTTTCGCCGTTGCAAAAAAAGCATTTAAATAATGATGTTTGTATTCAGAAGCCCGTACTGCAGCAAAGAGGCGTCGCCATAATCCTTTACCTAGTGGCTTGCTGATAATTAATCCTTGACGGACGAAATTATCAACAGCCCAATTAGGTAATGCTGCAACTCCCATCCCCGCAGAAACCATTTGAATTAACATTAAACTATTATCTGCTTGTTTCCATGCTAATGGTTCAATACCTGCTGGTTGCAGAAAGTGTTTAACAACATCTAGTCTATTTCGTTGAATGGGATAACTGAGTAGGATTTGATCAATAAGATCGGTCGCGACAATATGTGATTTAGTCGCTAGTAGTGATTGTGGCGCCACGATCAAACACATTTCAAAATCAAATAATGGTTCATAATGAATTTCATGACGTGGTTGAATGTCTGCTGTAATCACTAGGTCTAATTCGCCTTTTGCAAGTGCAGGGATTGGATCAAAACTAAATCCTGATGAAAAGTCGACAGTTACGTCTGGCCATAATGCTTGATATTGCTTTAGTGCTGGCATTAGCCATTGAAAACAAGAATGACACTCAATCGCCATCTGTAATCTACCCGTAGTTTGGTGTTTACTATTGGCGAGTTCTTGTTCTGCTGCTTGTATTCTTGGTAATACTTGATCAGCTAAATCCAGTAGAACTTTACCCTCTGTTGTAAACCTTACCGGACGTGTTTTACGTAAAAAAAGCGGGCTACCTAGACGTTGTTCAAGATCCTTTAATTGGTGAGACAGCGCGGATTGCGTTAAATACAAATTATTTGCTGTTGCGGTGAGTGAGCCTGTAGCTCTTAGTACAGTTAATGTTTTGAGATGTTTCAGTTCAATCATATTCCATCCTTGGCTCACTGATGTATCTGTTGATTGTTTTTTAATCTACGCAGTTAAGTTGCAATTGTAAACATCCAGATGGCTAAACGGCCATTTTAATTATTAACTTTATGAATGACTAGGATTTTAACGTGAAATAAATTCATGATCATTATGAGATAAATCATCTTGTTGTCGGTGTTGTTGTCCGTCACTGTGTTATTCAACCTGAATCATTTTAGCCATTGTTTTTAGTGGCTTTATGATTGATAACATATTGAATTAAAGGAATATGACAATGACAGCGTTATCAGATAAAACCACGACTTTAACTAAAACAGTTACCCATATTTTAGGTTATCCACGAATAGGTAGTCAGCGTGAGTTAAAGTTTGCTCAAGAACGTTATTGGCGTGGTGAGAGCGATCAAGCACAGCTTAAACAGGTTGGGGAGCGATTACGTCATCGCCATTGGAATGACCAAGTTAGCGCTGGACTTGATTATGTTGCAGTAGGGGATTTTGCTTGGTATGACCATGTATTAGGCACCAGTATGCTGCTTGGTCACATTCCAACTCGTCATCAACAAGATTTTCCTGACTTAGATACCTTGTTCAGCGTTGCGCGTGGTAAAGCGCCGACAGGGTGTGCTTGTGCTGCTGCTGATATGACTAAATGGTTTAATACTAATTACCATTACATCGTGCCAGAGTTTACGTCAGAAGACAGTTTTAATGTCAGCTGGCAACAATTGTTTGAAGAAGTAGCAGAGGCAAAAAAAGCGGGTCATAACGTTAAGCCGGTATTATTAGGGCCTGTGTCTTATTTATGGTTAGGTAAAGAGAAACAGCAAGGGTTTGATCGATTGACATTATTACCACGCTTACTTACGGCTTATCAGCAAATATTAACTAAATTAGCCGCATTAGGGGTTGAGTGGGTACAGATTGATGAGCCTGCGCTAGCACTTGAATTACCGAGCGAGTGGAAAGCGAGTTTTAAATTAGCCTATCAAGTTCTGCATGGTAGACCAAAGTTATTACTGACTACCTATTTTGATGATATAAGCCACCAATTAGAGATTATTTCTCAACTTAATGTCGATGGCTTACATATTGATTTATCGGCAGCACCAGCGCAATTGGCCGCTGTTGCAGAGGCGATACCTAAGCATTGGGTATTATCAGCTGGCGTGATTAACGGACGTAACGTGTGGCGGGCAGATCTCGCGGAATGGCTGGTTAACTTACAGCCACTTAAGCAACAATTAGGCGCAAAGTTATGGTTGGCAAGTTCATGTTCATTATTGCATAGCCCAATAGATTTAGATCATGAAACAGAATTTGATGCCGATGTCCGTCAATGGTTAGCATTCGCCAAACAAAAATGTGGTGAGGTTACCTTATTAGCACAGGCTCTTGATGGTGATCAGGATGCGATTTCTGAATGTGAGGATTACAGTGCCAGCATCAAAGATCGCCTTAGCAGTGAGCGAGTGAATAATCTGCAAGTACAGCAACGTACTGCGGCAATCACTTTCGAATTGGCTGAGCGAGAGCTTCCTTATGCCGAGCGTGTTATTCAACAGCAATGTGTGTTGCAATTACCATTATTGCCAACAACGACCATAGGCTCATTTCCACAAACAGCAACAATTCGTAGTCAGCGCAGTGATTTTAAGGCTGGGCGCATAACCGAGTCTGATTATAACCAAGCATTACAAACGCACATTCAAGAGGCGATCACGCGTCAGCATAATTTGGGGCTTGATGTGTTAGTACATGGTGAACCTGAGCGAAATGATATGGTGGAGTATTTTGCTGAACAGTTAGAAGGGTTTGCCGTTACTCAATATGGTTGGGTGCAAAGTTACGGTTCTCGATGTGTAAAACCAGCGATCATTGTGGCAGATATTTATCGCGCTCAACCTATGACTGTCGAATGGATCCGTTATGCACAATCATTAACCACTAAGTTAGTTAAAGGGATGCTGACCGGACCTGTAACTATCTTGGGGTGGACATTTGCTCGTGAAGATTTATCGCGAGAAGATATTGCTAATCAAATTGCGTTAGCTTTGCGTGATGAAGTGACAGATTTACAAGCTGCAGGGATTCGTATTATTCAAATTGATGAGCCTGCAATAAGAGAAGGATTGCCGTTAAAGCAGAGTCAGTGGCAAGCGTATCTCGATTGGGCAGTGAAGGCGTTTAAGATCTCTGCAGCAGGGGCTGAGCCACAGACACAAATTCATACTCATATGTGTTATAGCGAGTTTAATCAGATTATAGCGTCTGTGGCAGCGTTAGATGCCGATGTAATAACCATTGAAACATCACGTTCAGATATGGAATTACTTAAAGCATTTGAGGCATTTGATTATCCGAATGAAATTGGTCCTGGTGTGTATGATATCCATTCACCTAATATTCCTGAGGTTGACACAATAACAACGTTAATTGATAAAGCTGCGGCGCTGATTCCGATTGAACGTTTGTGGATTAATCCCGATTGTGGTTTAAAAACCCGTAATTGGGAAGAAACTGAAGCAGCATTAACAAATATGGTGACGGCTGCCAATATTTTGCGTGAAAAATACCATAAGGTTATCGCCGCATAATGAGCAATCAATAAAAAAGCGGCTACATATTTCTCTTTCTCGTTGAAAGAATGTAGCCGCTTTTATTTGTTAATCTATGAACGATTATTGTGCGTTAGGTGCCGCAACATCACGTGCAAATGTTAAGGTATGGTTGGTGTTAGTCATTGTCATGGTATCGCCTGAAATGCTGACTTTGTTCCACTCAGAAAGAGATTGTGAAAAGGTTTGTTCAATCTTCATTTCATTATCTGGGCATAGCATCATCGTCATACCCATTTTTTCAATACGGAATTGACCGTCTTTTACTTCAGCTTGACCAAAGTAACGGTTACAACCAGCGTGACCATTTGCAGCAAGATCAGTAGCTAACTCTAGTGTTGGTGCTGGTTGAGAAAGATCTTGGTTATCAATTTTCACTAATGACCAGCTACCATTAGCAAGCTCACTGCCTGTTACTTGGTGTGGTGTTTGAGTGGTGATACCTGTAGTTGAACATGCAGCTAACATCATAGGAAGTACCAGTGCTGATAATAGACGCTTTTTCATTGTAGTTATTCCTAACATTAAATTAAAGATAATAAAACTTAGCAACAGATGAATAGAAATCATGATAATTTTTCTATTATCTTTGGATTACTTATATTGAGTAAAAATGCGTATAAATTCAATAAATATAGACATAAAAATCATTGTTATTTGTAAATAAATATATGAGAAGCCACTTTTTGTTTATTTCATACTCAGCTATTGGTTTAAGCTGTCGCTGAGTTATGTATAGGCATGGATGGAATTGATGGAAGTGATATATTCTCCGCATCAAACTTTATTTTCACTTCTTTTGTTATATCCCAATAAACATCCCAATAATCCTCTGATTTGACCCATGCTTGGACAATAAATTCAGTAGAGTGCAAGGTTAATGCATTTAATCTTACCTTTACTTCCGGTAGTTTGAGGACAGAATTATGTTTATTAGTAATCTCATACAGAATATTTTCAGTTTTACTGATGTCATTAGAGTGCTCAATATGAAAAAGAAGATCAACACGACGAACTTTTTCCTGAGTAATGTTGGTTATTGTATTATTCCAGACATTATTATTGGGAATAATAATAATTTCATTTGTAGTCGTTTTTATGGTTGTATTCACTAGACTCATTTTATTTACTGTCCCTATAACTTGTCCAGCTTGTACGTAATCTCCTATATCAAATGGACGATAAATTAGTAACATAACACCAGATGCAAAATTAGCTAAAATGTTTTGCAGCCCAATACCTATAATAAGACCTAAAATACCAAAGCTGGTTAATAATGGTGTGAGATTTATTCCTAGTTGGGATAGTGAGAATAAAATCCCAACCGTTAAAATTATATTCCCAGAGATAGAAATTAAAAAATTCTGCATGACCATTGAAATATTAAAATTTTTCGAAGATACAATATGATTAATAATAAATCTTATAAGTTTACGTAAATGAGTAAATAGCATCAATATTAAAGAAATAATAAATATTTTAAATAATAATTGTGGGCCATTATTAACAAACCAATGTATTAAATTATTAAACCAAGATGTTGCCATTGACATAATAACTTTTTTATCAAGTAACTGGTCAGTAAAAACACCTGTATATTCAAATAATATTTTTTTATATTCTGTAGTATCAATATTTGTTTTTTCTGCGAGTGAAATCAATTCATTAAGGTGGTTTGTGTATATTTCTGCAGTTCTTGATGCGACTAATGCTTGTAATTCAAGGTCACTACTAGTATCTGCTGTCGCTTTTTTAAACTGACGCTCGCTAATTTCTTTTGTTTTATGATTTAATATGAGTGATGTTTTTGTGAATTCTAAATGTTTATTAAGATCTTTATCGAATTTATCAGTTATTTGTAATGTGGGTTGATTGAGTTTTTTTAACCAATGATAATTAATTAGCTCATTATTGAGAGTTCTAATAATATTGACTTGTGTATCATTGAGTACTTTTAATGCATTAAATTTTTCAGATGATTTTACTTTATCTAAAGAAATTAAGTCACGTTCAATCTTTTTATTATAAAAGTTTTCTTCTTTTTCTATAAAGCTTATTTGTTGATTAACTTGATTTAAAAGAAAAGTTTCATCTACATAAGGTTTATTGTTTTTTTGTATAAGAAAGGATAATAAGCTTCTTCGTGTTTGATTTTTATGTATCAACTGAAGCGCTATAACATCTAGTTTTGAGCCTGTTAATGTCATCGACTCTTTCATCAATTCATCTATTCTTTCATTTAATATATTTAGATGACTAATGCTTTCTTCTACTTCTTTTCTTATCGACGTTGTATTTTTTGTTTTATTATATTGACTATTTTTTTCCTCTGTTATTAAAAGGAGATCATCCTTATTGCCTATATTTCCTGCAAAACAGTTAATAGACATCAATAAGAGAGGTAGGATTAAACGCATGAGTTTTCCTTTATTTACACTTGCTGAGAACGAGTTATTTTTAGATCTAACCATATATGAATTAGTAATATTCAAAGTCAGCTCTTGTATCTATAAAGTATAGTTAATTTTATAAAAAGTAATCAGTTTGAGTGATTATTGTGATCTTGCTGCGTTTGTTTTGGGTTGATTTTGTTAAAATATGACAATAGTAGGTTAAATTTTCATTAGATAAATAAAAGTCAGCAATATTTTTCAAAATCACTGACTTTAAGGGAATTAATTTTCAAAAGGCTGTATTGTTAATTGAATTTATTTTGATTCAATAGCTTTCTCAACCATATGTAAATGGACGTCTTGTTGTGGGAATGGGATAGAGATACCTTCTCGATCAAAGCGCATTTTAACTTCACGAGTAATATCCCAGTAAACATCCCAGTAATCGTCAGTCTTAACCCAAGGGCGCACAATAAAATCAACCGATGATGAGTTTAAAGTGTGCAGTTTGATTGTTGGCTCAGGACTACGTAAAACAGAAGGGTGAGAGTCAACGATATCGTGTAATACTCGTTCTGTTTTTTCGATATCATCGCTGTATCCAATACCAAAAATCATATCAATACGACGTACTTTTTCGTGAGTAACGTTCTTAATTATATCGCCCCAAATTTTACTGTTAGGTACAATAATTATCTCATTACTAAATGTTTTGATTGTCGTATTAACTAAGCTCATATGACTTACTTTGCCAGTAATACTGCCTGCTTCTACTAAATCACCGACATCAAATGGACGATAGATTAATAGCATCATGCCTGAGGCAAAGTTAGATAGTGTGTCTTGTAGTGCGAAACCAACAATAATACCGGCAACACCAAAACCGGTTAAAATTGGAGCAAGATTTAAACCTACTTGTGAGAGCGCGATTAAGATACCGATTGCAAACACAACCTTACCCGACATAGAAATAAAGAATTCTTGCATTAGCATCGACATCTTCAAGTTTTTTGTCGATACGGCTCGTGTTACCATTTTACGGACAATATTCTTTAATGCTTTGAAGGCAAAGATAATAAAAATAAAGATAAAGACTTTAAAGATCATCTGTGGGAGATTTTCAAACAACCACGATCCAAATTCAGTCGTCCATGATGTAACGATTGACCAGATAACTTTGCTATTTAGTAGGTCATCTGTAACATTACCCGTTTGTTCAAATAGTAAACGTTTATATTCAGCGGTATCTAGTCCCATATTATCTGCAAGTTTGACTAAATCAGTTAGATTTTTAGTGTCACTATCAACTTGACGTTGGGCTAAAACTTGGGTGACTTGTAGTGTTTTTAGTTCATCACCTGTTGCTGACTTTAGTTGTTTATCGTTTAAATCTAGTGCTTGGCTACCAAAAGTGAGTGATGCTGACATGAAGTCAAGGCGATGCTCAATATTACTCTTGAGTGTTTTTATCGCATTAGGCTGAGGTTTACCTAAACGTTCCATCCATTGGTAGTTTTCCCATTCTTCATTAAGAACCAGAATGATAAAATCACGGCTTTCAGATAGCGCCTTTAAAGCCACTAATTTGTCAGTGTCTTTCGCGTTATCAAGATCTTTTTGATCGCGTTCAACTTTGGTTTGTAAAAACTTTTCAGCTTCAGCCGCAAATTTTATTTGTTGTTCAACTTGTTTTAATAAAAGTTTTTTGTCTGCTTTTTTATCGTCAATTAAATCCGTTAGTGTACTTCTTAATTCTTTGTTTTTATTGAGTAGTTGTAAGCGAATAACGTCAAGCGATGAACCTGTTGTTGATGTCGCTTCTTTTGCTAATACGTTTAATTCAGTGTTAAGTTTTTGAAGTTTTTGATACTCAACATTTGTTTGTTGAGGGTTTGTAGGCTGTGGTTTTGTGTTAGCAAAACTTAGCGTAGAAACGAAAATGAGCATTAATACCAGTAAGCGCATGTTGCGATAAACTCCTGCTGGTGATATGAGAAAATATGAAGTTATCAGTATTTATAATGGCTATTGATAACGAGCTATTTATTGTCATTAGACAAGTGTGCGCAGATTATATCTAAATTGGCGTCCGCTGCTATAAATATTCAATTTAAAATAGAGCAAATGCTTCTAAAGCGGTTTAGATAATAATTATCTTTTTAATTATCAATTTGTTGCAGTATCTAAGACCGTGATCATTTTATGGTAAATCTTGCTGGCATAAAAAATAATATTGAGTAAAAGCCCATGCCCAATCAGGTACCCAATACTCTTGAGTAAGTACGATGACAACATTGCGTCGTAGGTAGGGAATTATTTGTCGCAGCAGGATGTAACTAGATTTATCGGCAATAATGATATTACAGTCACTGTTAATTATTTCATTAATTAATATTTTTGGGGGTACTTCTTTGATTAATTTATATGTTTTAATGTTGCAGTGATTAAGTTGATATGCAAATAACTTTTTAAGCGGTGAGTTATTAATTAATACTGCAGCTGATTTTATCGGGATATTGGTTGATGTAAGTACGTCTATCCATGATGTAACTTGTCTAATTTGTTGTTTATAGCGCATTATCACATCTCCCATAATACTGATTATCAGTGATTAGTTGTCAATGCGGCCAAGACTATCTGATACTCTTTTAAATACTGTCATTATAGAGTTAATTTAGTAACTATAAGGTAATGATTGTGAGTATGCGCTATTGGTGTTGCTATAACTCTGATGAGCGTTCGTTGAGATTCTCACGTACGATTTGACTATTATTTTGAGCATAAAAGCGTACTTGAAATTGTGTTTCTTCAGTTAAAAATTCAACCTTATGCCAGTATTGCGGTGGGCTAATAGCTATATCACCAGCATTGATAATAATTTCTTGTTCAACTTCTCCACGACGATCACGAAAGCCATAAAATTTTAGTTGCCCCTGTAAGACACATATTTTTCCATAGACGCCAACACGGGTATTGTGGAGGTGAAGAAACATCTTCGGAATATTTTCAGGCGTAAAGATCGGGGTAGATTTATAATTAACATAATCACTCGGAATGGTTGCCATGATGATATCCTTAATTGCTGATACTGCATTAAACATAACTATAAAATACATGTTTAATGGTAGGGCCGCAATCAATTCTGTTAATATTGTCATGTGATTTTATGTTATTTATTGATATAAAAGTATTTTAATTAAAAAAAAGCCCCTTCGCAAAGAAGAGGCAAGTTGTACCATCGCTATTATTATTCTGTAAATATGGGGTTAACCAAAGTCACCATTTACATAACCACGGGTGCGATCATCCGCTGGGTTATTAAATAAGTTTTGGGTTTCATCATGCTCAACTAACTCGCCCATCAAGAAAAACGCTGTACGATCTGAGATACGGCGAGCCTGTTGCATTGAGTGAGTAACGATAACAATCGTAAATTCTTTTTTGAGTGTTTCCATCAAATCTTCAATCTTTTTAGTGGCAATAGGATCAAGCGCTGATGTCGGTTCATCCATTAAGATCACTTCAGGTTTCATCGCAATGGTACGTGCTATACATAGACGCTGTTGTTGACCACCAGAAAGACCAAATGCATGTGACTTTAAACGATCTTTGACTTCATCCCATAACGCTGCGCCACGCAGTGATTGTTCTACGATAGTGTCTAACGTTTTTTTATCTTTGATGCCTTGAGCACGTAAACCATAAGCGACATTCTCATAGATACTCATCGGAAATGGATTTGGTTTTTGAAATACCATGCCAACTTTAATCCGTAATTGAGCAACATCTATATTACCGTAGACATTTTCATCATCGATAGTAAGTAATCCTTTGATCGTTACTCCTTCAATTAAGTCATTCATGCGGTTTAAGCAGCGTAATAACGTTGATTTACCACATCCTGACGGCCCAATTAGAGCAGTGACTTGACGATTAGGGATCGACAAATTAATTTTCTTTAGTGCTTGGTTTTTGCCGTAAAAAAGATCTAGGTTTTCAATGTTAAATTTGTTCATGTATGTATCCTCAGAATTTAGTAAGTCGCAGTATTAAAACGGCTAGCGATAAGCTTGGTTATTAGGTTAATTACAAGAACAACAATGATAAGTACTGTCGCCGTACCATAAGCTTGGTTCCATTCATGTACGGTGTAGAGTTCTTGCGTTAGCTTGTACAGGTGAACAGTAAGCGTACGTCCTGAGTCAAAGACACTGTCAGGAATACGCGCTACCATGCCTGCTGTCATAAATACTGGTGCTGATTCACCAATAACACGACCCACGCTGAGGATAATAGCGGTCACAATTCCAGGCATTGCACTAGGAAGAATGAGTCGCCAGATGGTATAAATTTTAGATGCACCCAAACCATATGAACCTTCACGGTAAGTTTGTGGTACAGCCATTAATGCTTCTTCGGTGGTACGAATAATCACCGGAAGAATCAAAATACTTAAGGTTAATGCACCTGATAAAATAGAGTAACCAAAGCCTAGAATAACCACAAAAAAGGTCATACCGAAAAGGCCATAAATAATCGAAGGGATACCCGCTAAAGATTCAGTACAAAAACGAATAACTTTAACTAAACGACTTCCAACTTTGGCATATTCAGTCAGATAAATTGCCGTCATTATCCCTAATGGTGCAGCTACAGCGATTGATGCAAACACCATATAAAGTGTCGAAACAATCATTGGCCAAATGCCAGATTCTTTGCCAATAGTGGTGTAGTTTGAACTAATAAAAGACCAATCGACATGGGAGAGGCCATTGCTGAGAATGTACCATATTACCCATAATAAAAAGCCAACAGTGACACCTGCAGATAACCAAATAATAGTGACTGATAGGCGATCTTTTAGTTTTTGTGCTGCTGGGTTCGCATTTTCTAATCGACTAGTTTGAGTAGATAAAGAGTTATTAGTGGTCATTGTTAGTTACCTCGCCCGCTCACGGTTTAGATAAAGAAGCGCGCCGTTTAGTGTCATAATAAACACCAGCAGTACAATACCCGTAGCATACAATGCGCTTGCGTGAATGCCTGTTGCGTAAGACATTTCAATTGCGATATTGGCTGTTAATGTGCGAGCTGACTCAAGTAAACCTTCTGGCATTGCTGGGGAGTTACCCATTACCATAATGATTGCCATTGTTTCCCCAAGTGCTCGTGCAACACCTAAAATAACCCCCGTCATAATGCCTGAGCGTGCCGCAGGAACGATAAGTTTAAAAATAGTAAACATTGGTGATGCGCCAAGTGCTAAAGAACCTTCTTTATAAGCACGTGGTACAGCACGGATAGATGTTTCAGAAATGGTAATTACGGTAGGTAAAATCATTACTGCAAGGACAATGATTCCAGCTAAAATTGTATTACCTGCAGGAACATTGAATATTTCTTGGATCAACGGAACAATAATAACTAAACCAAAGAAGCCATAAACAACCGATGGAATACCTGCTAACAGTTCAATCATTGGGCGAATAAAACTGGCTAGTGGTCTTGGTGCAACTTCTGCGATAAATATAGCGGTTAATACGCCAATAGGCACACCAATCATTACTGCACCTGCTGTTGAGACAAGTGAAGCAACAATCATCGGTGCAATACCGTAAAGTGCAGGTGGCAACCAATCAGTGCCAAGTATAATCCCTGTAACACCTGAGTAGGCAAAGGCCGCATAGCCTTCACGGAAAATAAAGTAGCCAATAGTAACGAGCGATAAAATACCGATTGCTGCACTGAGCATAAATAGGTATTTAAAGAACATTTCGCGCCAGTCGATACGCTTTTTCGACTTAAGCAACGGAGTATCCTTAGTTGATTTCTCAATATTTGCGATGGTCATATAATCTACACTCCAGAAAGGCTACCAATGAGTAACCTATTTCTGAGAAGTCAAAAACGCTCAACTCAAATAGTTGAGCGCTAAAATAAAAATTAGTTAACTGAGATGAAGCCTTTATCGGCAACGATTTTCTGTGCTGTTGGTGATTGAACCCACGTTAGGAACTCCAAGGCTTCAGCTGATGGATGGCCTTCTTTGTAAACCACAATAAATGGACGTTGAACGCTATAATCACCCGCTTTAATCGCTTCGACGGATGGTTTATGACCATCAATAGTTAGGGGTTTCACTGTGTTATCAACTGAGCCCAGTGAAATATAACCGATAGCAAATGGGTTATTTGCAACGGTTGTTTTTAATTGGCCATTGCCACTTGCAACTTGTGCTTTTTGCGATATTGCAGAGACTTCGATATTGTTAATTTTTTTCTTTAACGACATGATGTCTTCAAATGCACCACGAGTACCTGATGCTGTATCACGGGTTGCGACAACAATAGGTTTATCTTCGCCACCAACCTGGTTCCAGTTAGTCACATTACCTTTGTAGATTTCAGTAATTTGCTCTTTGGTTAAATCAGTTACTGGGTTGCTATTATTAACCACTACGGCGATACCATCGCGAGCAACTACGATTTCTTTTATTTGTGGCGATTCTTCAGATGTTTTTAAGGCACGAGATGACATACCAAGATCCGCTGAACCATCGTGAGCAACGCGGATACCTGCTGATGATCCTGGTCCTTGAACTTCTACCGTTACATCGTTAGATTTTGCATAAGTTTCACCCAATACTTCCATGAGGGGAGAAACAGAGCTAGAACCTACAACAGAGATAGTCTCGCCAGCGAACGCTGCAGAGCTAACAGCAAGTGAACTTGCAACAACAACTGCGCCGATAATCTTTGTCTTCATTTTCATAATCCTTTCTTGTTAGGCAAAATGCCAATAGGTCTGAATGAACACGACAAAGATTAAAAAAGTTATGTGACAGTAATATTTCAGAAGTTTGAACACTCTATGAATGCTGTAACAAATGCTTAATAAGAATGTATAAAAAGGTTCTTTTATTATTTGTTGTCATAAATGGTAATGGAATACTCACTAAATACCTTGATGCCATATACTTACAACGATAAATAATATTACGATCGCACCAGTATTGAGGTATTTTTAGTTGTAATTGTTTTTCTATCAAAAATAAAAGGTTGTCGATGTTAAAAAAAGCACAGCAAATGATAGTTTTTAATGCTCTCACTAAACAACAAAGCTTTACCAAGGCAGCACAGCTACTTGATATCTCTAGAACTCAAGTCAGTAAATTGATTCAGCAACTTGAACAGCGCCTTGGGGTGCAATTGGTACAACGCACAACGCGATCATTTGCATTAACAGAAGCGGGGCGTTTGTTTGCGAAGCATTGTGAAAAAGTGGTGGAAGAAATAAATGAAGCAGAAAGTGAATTATTGATAAATGAAGATAACTCACAAGGTCTACTGCGAGTTGGGATTGCGCAATCTTTTGCTTCTAATCATGTAGCACCTTATATCAATGAGTTTCATGCCCAATATCCATTACTCAATTTAGAATTGAGTTTGTTTGATCACCGTGTTGATTTGATTGCAGAGCAACTCGATCTTTGGATTGGATTTATGGATTCGCCTCCAGAAGGTTTTGTTGCACGTCATTTGAGTAATTGTGATTTTGTGCTGGTGGCAAGTCCTGAATATTTAGCGACTCATGGTGTACCTTATCAACCCAGTGATTTAACTGCGCATAATTGTATTATTTATTTTAGCCGTGAGCGTAAAGATAATGTATGGAGCTTTAGTCAGCAAAATGATAATCAGGATATTAAAGTCACGGGTAATTACCGCGTCGATTCTGCTGATGCAATTCGTGATGCTACGATTGCAGGCAATGGTATTGGCTATTTAGCGACGTACTTGTTAACGGATGAAATCCGCCAAGGTAAGTTGATTCGACTTATGCCAGATTGGCAGTTAACACAGCATATGCCGTTATATGCGGTTTATCCAAGACATAAATTTTTGCCTAATAAAGTGAATCTATTTATTGAATTTATTCGCCGCCATATAGAAGCGGGTAATATTTTGTGCAAATGGTAATGATGTAAAAAACAGCGATCACACGCAAACGGTTGGCTAAAAGTGAGAGGTAAGTGTTTCAAATTGTAACCCTAGGGGTTAATAGTATTCCCTATAGGAACTAATCCGATGATTTTCGTTTGCTTAGGCTAAAAATTACCCAATATCGCGTCAGTTTGTTAAATTGTTGTTGTTCGTAATAACAACTTGATCCTTGTCACACTTTTTTTTATGAATACACTCTTTCCGCAATCGTTTACTACACCATACATTGGGGAATGACTTTGCATTATCTTGTTGGCATGCTCGGTATTATTACTATTTTTGCAGTAGGTTTTTTATTTTCAGAAAACCGTTCAGCAGTTAATTGGCGCAGTGTTTTAGGCGCTTTTTGTATTCAAGTTGTGTTTGCGGCCTTTATTCTTTATGTGCCTATTGGTCGGGTAGTGCTAAATAGTGTTTCTGGTGCTGTATCTGGTGTGATTGATTATGGTCATGAAGGCACATCATTTTTGTTTGGCCAGCTAGCTCAATTTAAACTAGGCTTTATTTTTGCGGTTAATGTCTTACCTTCTATTGTTTTCTTTTCGGCATTAATCTCCGTACTCTATTATGTTGGTGTGATGAAATGGGTTATCCGTGGTATTGGTGGCTTATTACAACGCCTATTAGGTACTACGCGTACTGAATCAATGTCTGCAACGGCTAATATTTTTGTTGGTTCTGTAGAAGCACCATTAGTTGTACGTCCGTTCTTAGCAAAGATGACACGCTCAGAATTATTTGCAGTAATGGTTGGCGGATTAGCCTCTGTTGCTGGTGGTACTATGGTTGGTTATGCAGGACTTGGTGTGCAGTTGAAATATCTGATTGCTGCTAGTTTTATGTCAGCACCTGCGGGATTGATGATGGCGAAATTGATCGTGCCGCAAACCGAAGGCGTGCATAGCATGGAAGAGGAAGATGACGGTGAAGAAGATGAACCCGTTAACTTAGTCGATGCAGCTTCTCGTGGTGCATTGAGTGGCTTACAAATTGCAATGGCTGTTGGTGCAAGTTTATTGGCTGTTATTAGTTTAATTGCAATGGTAAATGGTGGTTTAGGCCATATTGGTCATTGGATTGGAATTAATGATCTTAGCCTTAATATGATTTTTGGCTACGTATTTGCTCCTGTTGCATGGTTAATTGGTGTGCCTTGGTCAGAAGCAACAACAGCGGCTAGCCTCATTGGTACTAAAATTGCTGTGAATGAATTTATAGCGTTTGCTGAACTAATGAAACCAGAAACAATAGCTAAGCTTAGTGAACACTCACAAGCGATAGTGACATTTGCATTGTGTGGTTTTGCTAATTTAACCTCTATTGCCATGTTAATGGGGGGGTTAGGTGGAATTGTACCTCAACGTCGTCCTGAAATTGCGCGTTTAGGGATGAAAGCTATTTTTGCAGCGACTTTAGCTAATTTAATGAGTGCGACATTGGCTGGTTTATTTCTTCCTCTTTAGAGGTAGTATACTAACGCTGAATGATTAAAAATAAACAGAGAGCTCAGCTCTCTGTTTTTGTATCTAGAAAAAGCATTAATAATGGGGGATGATCAATGAAGTCTGATAGTGATAAACTTATCGCTAAACATGCACAATTAATTCACAGCGAAGGCTTAACTGTGTGTTCTCATACTCAGCGAGATGATGGCGAGTGGATACAGCATTCATTGATGATCGACGGCTATAATGTGCCCTTTAAATTTAAACGGAAATCAAAATATAAAAGCCTTACTGGTGCAAAAGTAAATATGACTTATTATGCTGATATGATTACAGTAGCTGGTTTAGAATTTGAAATGATGAAAGTAGTCCGCATTAAACGTTATTAACATTAACAAGGAAAAATAATGAATTGGTACTTTGCTGTTCTTCGTAAATATGCTCAATTTCAAGGGCGTTCACGCAGAAAAGAATTTTGGTATTTCACTTTAATTAACGCACTTATCAGTATGGCCTGTGGTCTAGTGGATAGTACATTACAGTTACCAACGCTCGTTGAAGGTTATGGTGTATTAGCTGCGCTATATGCGGCTTTCGCTTTTATACCAACAGTTGCTGTGACAGTACGACGCTTGCATGATCAAGATCGTACGGGTTGGTGGGCACTGATAATGTTAATTCCTATTGTTGGCATGTTAGTACTGCTCTACTTTATGATTCAGGACAGTACATCAGGGGTAAACCGTTTTGGTACGAATCCCAAAGAGCACAGTGATGCAACGTTTAATGTATAATTTTTAGTTGATTATTCTTGTTATCAATAATACCCAATCTTCGGATTGGGTTTTTTTTATTAATTTTATATTGAATAGTGATAAAGATCGCATTTTACTTATTGAGCCTTGATTGTTGTCTGTAATTTGATAGAAAAGGTAAATAAAGCAAAAAGCAGTAAAGGTAAAGTGAGGATCATTATGTCGATTGCTGATAAATTATTGGATATAAATATAGTAGCTCAAGTAAAACGAGATGGTGCTGTTAATGTCTTGGAGTCTATTTATGAGCAAGTAGGTTACGCACATTTCAAGCGCGTGAAATGGGGGCGTCAGTATTATGATGGTATACAGTTTGCTGATGGCAGCGTTATTGCGGTGAAGCCGACAGCATTTAATTGCTTGACGTTAGTTAAGCTTGATTTCAGCAATCAAATTTGTTGAATAGAAATAGAATCATTCATTCCATTCCAGATAAATGTGTTTTAGTATGATGCTATTAGCTGAGTGAACTGTTTTGACCGAAGCAGGAATCAAGTTCTGACCGAATAGAGCTAATAGACTGGGATTCATCGTTTTGGAGTACGATAATGACGCATTACCCTCGAAATAAACAATACCAACCCCCCTCATCGTTGGTACTAGATACTTTTTTTGCTAATGCAGTATGCATAGCAATGACCTTTTCCTCTGCCTCTTATTTTAGCTTCCGATTTAGTAACGGTTCTTTGTAACCGTACTGTTATTGACGACAAATCACATGTTATTACTAATATATCTATAAATAGATATATGGATTGCTATTATTTAACAATAAGAACAAGGGAAATATGAATACTAAATTATTAGGAAGTTCGCTGATTATTGCGGGCACAGCATTGGGTGCTGGCATGCTTGCCATCCCGATGGTATTAGCACAGTTCGGTTTACTATCTGGCTCATTATTGATGCTGCTTATTTGGAGTGGTACGACATATGCCGCTTTATTGTTATTAGAAGCAAGTATCAAAGTTGGCGGTGGTCTTGGTATGAATACCATCGCACGAAAAACATTAGGTAAGGGGGGACAATTAGTAACAAATGGATTGCTTTATGCTTTATTAGTTTGTTTATTAATGGCTTACATCATCGGTGCTGGCGATTTACTACAGAAATTGGTAACAGGGTTTGGGTTTGAGTTATCAATGCTACACAGTCAGATCATCTTTACAGTGTTAGCTGGTTGTATTGTTGCTGCTGGAACAGGCGTCGTTGATAAGCTCAATCGTGTGTTATTTTTAATCATGATTGCAGTGCTAATTATTACGTTATTTGCCTTAATACCGGGTATGAGCTTTAATCATTTCTTTGAAGCGAGCAATAACAGCCAAGTTGATTTAATTAAAACTAGTGCAGTATTGTTCACCAGTTTCGGTTTCTTTCCCGTTATTCCTTCATTAGTGTCGTACAATGATAAAGCAAGCCATAAGCAATTAAGAAATATGGTGCTATTAGGCTCATTGATTCCATTAGGTTGTTACTTATTATGGCTATATGCTGTTGTTGGTAGTCTATCAGCAGAGCAATTAATTAAATTTGATAATGTTTCTGTACTGATAGATGCATTGAGTACGCGTTTTGCTGGCATACATATTATTCTTTCTATTTTTACTGGCTTAGCGTTATTAACGTCGTTCTTAGGCGTGGCAATGTCGCTGTTTGATCAAAATATTGATTTATTTAGAAAAAATCGTGCAGTGACTTATGTGCTAACATTTATTCTACCTTTGTTAGGGGCTATCTTTGCCGCAAACCAATTCCTATCTGTTTTGAGCTATGCAGGATTGATATTAGTATTTATCGCAGTGTTTATACCGATGTGGATGATCCATAATATAAGAAAATCTGCTCCAGCAACGACAAGTTCTGATTATCAAGTGGCAGGTGGATCTGTCGCAATGCTATTGAGTTTAGCTTTTGGCTGTTTCTTAATAGGTGCGCAGCTGATTTAGTATGATAAACGTGTAAATAGGACGCTCATCTTCGATGGGCGTTTTTTTTATCTTTTAACTAATTAGAGTAGAAATAAAAAGAGAGTAGGGTAACAGATTGACCGATCTGGAATACCCTGTTAAAGCACTTTATAGGACCAATATAAAGTTTAATCATTAGAATCTATAATCTACTTTGGAGTACGAACTGATATTGTAAGTAAACGATAGAATTAACTGATACGATAATACAAACTTTCAGCAGTGAGGGCTATCCTCTCATTGTTTTTAGCGATAGTGATTTCTTGCTAAAAGTGTAAACTTTAAATTACACCTCATTTTTGGTATCTAATGTTGCTTTTTTTTTGTTAGGTGAGTGATTATTGTTGTTTTATTTTCTAGTAATAATAATGGTTGCAGGTATTGTAGATGTTATGGGATAAAGCTTTAACAGTTGCTAAAAATGCAAGTGAGGCGCAAGTATTGTTGCCAATAGCAACCATGAGCTCAGTCGTCTCTGAGCAGGGAATTGATTTTTTTATTAAGATCATGAATGATAATCTTAATAAAAAAATGCAACAAGGGCATATACAGCAAAATCCTTTTTTGCCTTATGATGAGCAAATGTTTGTGGATACTGTAGGTCATGATCATGTGTGTTTATTAAATAAGTATCCTGTAGGTGAGCCTCATTTACTTATTTGTAGTAAAGCGTTTGTGAGCCAATCATCTCTACTTGATTTGCAAGATTTTTCAGCTTGGATCCAAGGTGTTACTTACCCTGATGTATTAGGTTTTTTTAATTCAGCATCAGAAGCTGGAGCAAGTCAGCGCCACCGACATATGCAGTTAATGAAAACGACGGTGCCGTTAGAGAGTATGATTTTGTCTGGTAAGTTACCATTCAGACATAAGCTATTTACGTTTGATCGTATTAATAGTGAGAAAGCCTATTTTTGCTATTTAGCGGCAATGCATGATTTAGGTCTAACCCCTCAAAATGTCACACTAAATATCAATGAGCCCATAGAATGTCTACCTTATAATATTCTATTAACTCAAAATTGGATGCTAGTGATCCCTCGGCTAACTAACCATGTTGGTGATATTTTTGCTAATGCTTTAAATTATTCAGGCTGTTTTTTAGTAAAAGATCAACAACAACATGATTGGCTAGTTGATTATGGTTGTTTACGGTTACTCACTGAATGTGTAGCGCCATAAACATAACAATTAATAGGAGTATTATTACTCCTTTTTTGATGGATTTGGCATTCGTATAACCGTTAAATAACGTTTTGGGTAACCACTTTGATAATAACTCGTTTCTGTGACGCCAAAGTGTTTTTTAGATGATGAACTATGAATAAATTTCACTAACCCTGGTTTTATTTCGGTAATAATACCGGCATGACCTGGTTTTCTTATTTTTAAATTGGTGCCAGTAAAAACAATGAGATCACCAACTTTTGCCTCTTTCAACGCTATTGAATGCTTAAATAGTTGTATATACTGTGCTGTTGTTCTTGGAATGGCAATATTAAAATGGTTATAGACATATTTAATAAATCCTGAACAATCAAATCCTTTCGGTGTAATTCCTCCCCAAACGTAGCGTGTACCAATATACTTTCTAGCAAAATCAACCATTTTCTTTTGTTCTATATTTCCTTTAGATTGATTTATATCAGGGTGTTGTTGAGAATAGCTCATCGGTTTGTTGATCATTTCTTTAGTGACTTGTGGTGCTGCATTAACATGTGTTTCACAAGCAACTAATAGAAAAAAGGATAACGGAAAAATGCGTTTAAGGTGTGTTTTTATAGTCATGGTCTTTATGTTTCAGTTTTGCTAAGCTTTATGGGTAATTAATTTTATAATAACTGTTTATTTTTAGCTTACAATGGATATTGAATAATATTATTATTGATTCATATCAACTAGTGACACCTTTTTGAGGTATACTATTTTAAATCATATTTAAACGATAGTTTTTTTGAAGAAAATATTAGGTTGACAATTGTTATTCAATCTATGTTTGTCATATAGACAATGTTATAGCAAAAAATTATTAATATAAAAATATTTAGGTTTAATTAATACTATGTCTGACAAACTATTAAAGACTATTAATCGAGTTATTCTCTTAAGTATATTACTATTTTCTAAAACTATATTCGCGACACAAACACAAACACTAACAATTTGGTCATCTCATCAAAATCGTGACTTTATGACGATAATGGCCAATAAATTTAAAAAAAAACATGATGTTAATATATCTGTTATTCAGCTTGATCCCTCAGAGATAAAAGCTGAAATATTATTAAGTGCTGAAGATGGAGGGTTACCTGATATTATTATTATTCCCTCTGATTTTTTGGGTATGCACAAGTTGATGAAATTATATCCTATTCCTCAACGGTGGTATCGCGAAAATCTTACACCAACGGTAAGGGATACGGTTAAACTACAAGGATCTTACTGGGGAATACCTCTTATTCAAGGTAATTTTCTATTGTTATATTATAATAAAAAATATGTACAACACCCAGCGACCGATTTTAACGATATTATTTTAGCTAAAAATCAATTTATTAAAAAAAATATTATGCCAATGGGGTGGAACTACAATGATATGTATTATTTTATGCCATTTTTATCTGCATTTGATGGAAAACCTATCACGAATGGTAAAATCACACTTAATACACCAGCGATGATTCAAGCGTTAAAGTATTATCATTATTTAGCTGATCAAGGAATTGTTAATCCAGAGTGCGACTATCGTTGTTCCCAATTGGATTTTGTGAATGGTAAAAGTGCTTATTCTATCAATGGCGATTGGGCGTATCATGATTTGAAAAATATGCTGGGTAGTGACTTAGGTGTGGCTTTATTACCGAAAGTTGATGGTAAAGTCATGCACCCGATGTCAAGCACATTTGTACTGGCTCTTCCTAATTACACGCAACATGCGAAAATAATGCAGCATTTAATTAAAGAGTTTTCCGAATTTGTTCAACAACAAGATAATCAGCAGTTAGTGTATGAGAAAACACAGTTACTACCTATTTCCAGAGCATATTTTCAAGAACTTAGCAAAAAAGCTAAGGGAGATAGTTTGGTTATGTTTCAACAAATGGCATTAACAGAACCGATGCCATCAGTATTGAATATGTCAATTGCTTGGCAAGCCCTTGCGATTGGATTTCAACGCTATCAAGCAGGAGCCACTGCTGAATATTCAGCAACACATATGCAGAATATGGCGATTGAACAGCTTGAAAAGTTGGATAAGAAATGATGAAGTTACGCTTAAAGTCCTCGTTAGCGTTACTAATGCTAACAATAGCAGTTTTACCTGCTACAATTGTTGGTGGACTGCTTTTAAAACAACAGTCAGATGTTGAAGCTAATTACCGTATTGATATGCTTGCAAGACTATCTAATACTATTGAACAAGAATTTGATTATCGTTTTTCATTATTATCAACAAGCTTAGATGTATTATCACGTGATCGATTATTTGTTCAAGCTATTGATAACTTTTTTCTTGCGGGTCATGTTAATGCTTCTTTAGGATCGTTAGTTAAGAATACACCTTTAGTTCAGGCTGCTTATTTAATTGATGATCAATGGTCTGAAATTGAAAGTTATAACGGTATTCATGGTTTATCATCTTTTATTAAATTAAAAGATGTACTTCTTCATCGAATATCAAAAAATAAAGCGAAAGGTCGCCAATGGGTATTTTATTATAATGGTGAAAACCTGATGCCATTAAAGTATAACCCAAGTCGTCGTGGTATTGTTATTGGTGTGCCTATTTTTCAATCTATGACTAATGGCTTGAAGCGAGTACCGCTGGGATATTTAATTGTAGTTGTTCCAATAGAAAATATTATTAAGGTATTACAGCCTTATTTGAAAAACGGGGAACGAGTTGTTTTTCAAAATAATGAAATGAATGATATTGTTATCTCTAGTAGCAAAGTAGACCTTCATGTACCAACAATAAGTAAAGTTATAAAAATAAAACTGGATAATAAATATATTTCAAAGCCGATTGAGTACACCATGAAAGTGTATATGGATAAGTATTTGGGTGTAAATCCATATATCAAATCATTGAAATATATTACATTTTTTGGGGTCATGATTGTTTTATTGGCTTTTTTTAGTGCAGGGTTAACATATCGCTGGATAGCTCGGCCTCTTGGTGGATTAATGGAAACTGTACGGGCATATTCACGCGGAGAATACCAGCGTTCAGGACGAGAATTGCGCTTTGCTGAGTTCTTTATGGTAGACAGGTTAATTCGTAATATGGCTAAAACGATTCAAGCTCAAGTTGCTGATTTGGCCGTTACTAATAGTGAATTGAATACTGCATATTTAGAGAAAGAAAAAGCAAATTTACAATTAGTTAATTTTAATGATGAGTTAGAGCGCAAGGTTGCAGAAAAGACCTTAGCACTCAGCAATTCATTATTTAGAGAAGAACATCGACGCTCAATGTTACAGTCATTGTTATCATTCAGTCATGATCTTCAAACCGGTGATATTATTGAGACGGTGATGACGCAAGTTGTCGCTTTATATCCTACTGCCGGGTGGGCAATGAAAACTTATGCCGATAACAAAAATCAATGGGCATGCGAGAATATTGATAAAGCACGCCTAGAAGAGAATGAAATACGACCAGAAGAACATTATAGTGATTATTACTGCTTGCCGGATGGTAACGAATATTTACATTGTTTTAAAGTAAAAAATAGTCAGAATGAAATCGTGGGTATTATTGTGATGCAATATGCCAAATTAAAGCGAGATGATTTTGAAGTTATTTCACTATTTATTCGACAGTTATCAGCTGAATTAGAAGGCCGATTATTAAATAGTGAATTGGCTCGTATTGCTATAACAGATTCACTTACTGGAATTGCTAATAGAAAAGCGTTTGATCATGATTTAGAAGAGCATATTCAATTATTCAATCGTTATCCAAAACGTCATTTTGGTTTATTTATGTTAGATGTTAATGGATTAAAACGAGCGAATGATAATTATGGGCATCATATGGGCGATGCTTTATTAATTAAAACCAGTCAGCTTCTGGTAGAAACATGCCGTATAACCGATAAAGTTTATCGTTTAGGAGGAGATGAATTTGCTATTATTCTCGAAGCTGGTGATCAAGAGAGTTGTGCTGTTTTATGGCACCGATTAGAAAAGGTTCGAGAGAAAATCAATTACGCTTGTTTACCGAATGGTGAACAAGTTGAGGTACATTTTGCTGTTGGTTATGCTAGCACTGATCAAAACCCAGCCGATCAAGTTTGCTTAATTGCAGATAAAGCGATGTATAAAGATAAACGTCGTTTCTATGAGAAAACAGGCCTTAAACGATAAAAATAGAGCCACTGCAATGTCATAGATATTGCAGTGGTTTAACTGCAGTGAGCCTATTTATGGTTCGAGTAGTTATCACCTTTCGCCATGCGATCATATAAAATCACATTTACAGCCGCGGCTAAATTCATACAGCCTTTAGTTGGTACGTAAATTGTTTCACGACAAAAATCAGTGATGTCTTTTTTTAATGTACCGTCTTCAGGACCAAAAATATAAAATGCACGTCGGGGGTGTTTATATTCTGGTAATGGTTTGGCATCATCAATTAAATCTACTGCGACCGGCACACAGCCGACAGGAATGATTGTTTTTAGATCTTCAACGCCAATTAAAGGAATATCAAGCGCTACATTTTTGGTGTCAGTACAAAATTGCGCAGCATGATCATAACGAGTACCAGTATAAAAGACAGAGTTCACGCCATAACAGCCAGCTGCACGCATAACAGAACCGACGTTTTCAGGTGTTTTGGGATTGAAAAGGCCTACGCAAGAGTAACCCTGACTTTTTTTGCTCATATGGATATCTACTTTAGAAATTGAGGCGAGATTGTATACCTAGTAGTAATATTTTTGCAGTAGGTATAGTGATTCGAGGGGAAAAACAGGAACTTCAGCTCCTGTTCTTTATTAGTGAAATTATTTACCGCAACATTTTTTGTATTTCTTACCGCTACCACATGAGCAAGGATCATTTCGATTAGGTGTTTTATCAAATGTTGTCGTGGTTGGCTTATTTAATGTTGCAGTAAGTTCTGCAATGTCTTCTACAGCGTCAGTATCTACTGTGATGGTTGCAAAAAGCTGGTGTTCTGCAAGTTGTACTTCTAGTTCTTGTTGACGTTCTTCTGTGTTCACAATCAATGTGAGTGGGTTGGTTTCCGTGCCAAGCTTAGTTTCGCGCTTCGTGTTGTAGCCACAGCTGCTGTGTTTTGGCTTTTTTTCGATGCGACCTTTATAGAAAAATTTAGACATGGGATAACCTGTTTGCTATGAAATATTAGCGTGACCATTATTGAATGGATACGCTTTATAACGAAAAAACCACCAAAATTAGGTGGCTGAAATTGCGGGCATAATAACCGCCATCGTGTAGCTTATCAAGCGTTGAGCTAATGCTGGGGTATAAAAATAGCCACAGAATATGATTAAAAATATAGCAGACAGTGTTTGATTCTCTGGTTGTAGTCAAGTAATCGATTGCATTGGTCGAATTTTATCTTCACACTTAGACGGTTTTAATAGAACTTGGTAGAGTAATGGTTAGTTGCAAAAATCAATTATGTTGATGGAAAAACCTATCAAACTAATAGGTTTTTTCGTCTACCACTGTTGTCAATAATTGTTAACATACACAGCATAGAAAATAGCAAACAGCACTAAATTATCTGGTATGTTAATGTATTAGCGATAAATGCTACAGATTTGATGCGCTAATCGACTGAAATGATAATTAAGGTATAACAAAAATTTTCAATTTTTATCACGAAAAGCAGATAACAAATTTAAAATTACGGCATAATAATGCTCGTTATACCAAGCAATTGATTGCTGTACCAGATCGAATGATCTGTAAATAAATGGGAACATTACATGGTTAAACCAGAAAATAACGCAATTGTGATTTTTGGTGCGTCAGGCGATTTGACTCATCGAAAATTAATCCCTGCGTTCTATCACTTATACGCTAATGGTTTATTGCCAGAAGATTTCGCAATTTTAGGTGTTAGTCGTACGGCATATAGCGATCAGGAGTTTCGTGACAAGCTTCGTTCTGCATTAGAAGAAAATGAAAAAACAGATGCAGCGACATTGACGAAGTTTTGTCAGCACTTATATTATCAAGCCTTAAACACCTCTGATACTGAACAATATGCAGTATTAAAGCAGCGTTTAGATATATTTAAAGATACTCACCATACTCGTGGTAATGCAGTATTTTATCTTGCAACACCACCTAGCCTTTATGGTGTAATTCCAGAATGCCTTGCTGCTCATGGTCTTAATGATGAAGCTGACGGTTGGAAAAATCTGATTGTTGAAAAGCCATTTGGTTATGATCTTGAGTCTGCAATTGCTTTAGATAAACAAATTCACGCTTGCTTCCAAGAACATCAAATCTATCGTATTGACCACTACCTAGGTAAAGAAACGGTACAAAACTTATTAGTTTTCCGCTTTGCTAACGGCATGTTTGAGCCATTATGGAACCGTAACTTTATTGATTTCGTTGAAATCACTGCATCTGAATCATTGGGTGTTGAAGATCGCGGCGGCTATTACGATGGTGCTGGCGCTGTACGTGACATGTTCCAAAACCATTTACTACAAGTATTAGCAATGGTTGGTATGGAGTCACCAGCAGCAATTAATGCTGATTCTATTCGTGATGAAGTGGTTAAAGTGATGCAAAGCTTTAAACCTTTATCAGAAGAAGATTTACATAAAAACTTAGTTTTAGGTCAATACACTGAATCTGATGTTCGTGGTAAACATTTACCTGGTTATCGTCAAGAGCATGGTGTTAATGATGAATCACGAACTGAAACGTACGTGGGCATGAAGATGTTTATCGAAAACTGGCGTTGGAATGGTGTACCGTTCTATGTACGTACCGGTAAGCGATTGCCTACTCGTGTTACTGAAGTCGTTATTCATTTTAAGAAAACACCTCACCCAGTGTTTGCAGCTAAATCGGCTGAGAACAAGTTGATTATTCGCATTCAACCTGATGAAGGTATCTTGATGAGCTTTGGTTTGAAAAAGCCAGGAGCGGGTTTTGAAACTCAAGAAGTATCAATGGATTTCCATTACGATAAACTTGAATCTATGAATATGCTAACTGCTTATGAGCGTTTATTATTAGATTGCATGAAACAAGATGCAACGTTATTTGCGCGTACTGATGCAGTGAAAGCATGTTGGAAATTCGTACAGCCAATTCTTGATCATAAAGAGCAACCAGAGCACCTATTTGGTTACGCTGCTGGTACTTGGGGACCTAAAGAAGCGGATGAGCTATTAACTAATGATGGCCGTCAATGGCGCTTCCCATGTAAAAACTTAGCCAATACGGATTATTGTGAGTTATAAGCATGATTAATTATAAAGTGTTTGATACCCCTCAGGATGTGGTCGTTTCTCTAGCTGAAACCATGCGAGCGATGAGCCTACAAGCTCAAGCTGTCCATATTTCATTGTCAGGAGGGAGTACGCCTAAATTATTGTTTAAAGCATTGGCGCAAGCCCCTTTTGCTAACAGTATTCAATGGAATAACCTTCACTTCTGGTGGGGTGATGAGCGATGTGTAGCACCGACTGATGCTGAAAGTAATTTCGGTGAAGCGAATGAGTTATTATTCAAGCATGTTGCGATTCCTGCTGCGAATATTCATCGTATTCGTGGTGAAGCAGAACCTGTTGCTGAATGTGCCCGTTTTGCTGCAGAAATGGATGCAGTGATTCCACACAAGCATGGTTTGCCTGCGTTTGATTGGATTTTATTAGGTATGGGTGGCGATGGTCATACTGCTTCTTTATTTCCAAATCAAACCAACTTTGATGATCCTGCATTAGCAGTGATAGCGACTCAACCACAAAGCGGTCAACAGCGCATTTCAAAAACAGCACGTTTACTTGAAAATGCTGATCGTATTACCTATTTGGTATTGGGTGAAGGTAAGGCTGAAGTCTTACATGAAATAAATAGTACACCGGCGGAAGAGTTAGCTTATCCGGCGGCAAAAATTAAAGCCTCTCATGGCGAAACAGAATGGTATTTAGATGCAGCAGCAGCAAAACTGCTTGCACAAGGAGAATAATATGAAAGGCGATATCGGTGTAATTGGTTTAGCTGTTATGGGTCAAAACTTGATCCTTAATATGAATGACCATGGCTTTAAAGTTGTTGCGTTTAACCGTACTGTTTCTAAAGTAGAAGAGTTCTTAGAAGGACCTGCAAAGGGTACTAATATTATCGGTGCAACATCACTAGAAGATTTAGTGTCTAAGTTAGAAGCACCACGTAAAATCATGTTAATGGTCCGTGCTGGTGATGTTGTTGATGCATTTATCGATCAACTTGTACCACTGCTAGATAAAGGTGACATCATTATTGATGGTGGTAACTCAAACTATCCTGATACTAACCGTCGTGTTGCTGAGCTTGAAGCTAAAGGTTTATTATACGTAGGTTCTGGCGTTTCTGGTGGTGAAGAAGGTGCGCGTTTTGGTCCTTCTATCATGCCTGGTGGCTCTGAAGCAGCATGGCCTGCAATCAAACCTATCTTCCAAGCGATCTCAGCTAAAACAGCTGCTGGTGAGCCTTGTTGTGATTGGGTAGGTAAAGATGGTGCTGGTCACTTCGTTAAAATGGTTCACAATGGCATCGAATATGGTGACATGCAGTTAATCAGTGAAGCATACCACTTTATGAAATCAGGCTTAGCGCTGTCTCATGATGAGATGCAAGCGATTTTCCAAGAGTGGAATAATACTGAACTAGATAGCTACTTAGTTGAAATTACAGCTGATATCCTTGGCTATAAAGATGAAGATGGTCAACCATTAGTTGAGAAAATCCTTGATACTGCTGGCCAAAAAGGCACAGGTAAGTGGACAGGTATTAATGCTCTTGATCTAGGCATTCCACTAACGCTGATCACTGAAGCGGTATTCGCTCGTTGCGTATCTTCAATGAAAGATCAACGTGTTGAAGCAGAAAGCTTATTTGGTAAAACAATCGCTAAGATTGATGGTGATAAAAAAGAGTGGGTTGATGCATTACGTCAAGCACTACTTGCTTCTAAGATCATCTCTTATGCACAAGGCTTTATGTTAATTCGTGAAGCTTCAGAGGAATTTAACTGGGATCTTAACTACGGCAACGTGGCGCTAATGTGGCGTGGTGGTTGTATTATTCGTAGTGCATTCCTTGGTAATATCCGTGATGCATATGAGGCGAACCCAGAGATTAAATTCCTTGGTTCAGATACATACTTCAAAGATATTCTGCTAAGCAGCATGCCAGCATGGCGTAAAGTTGCATCAAAAGCGATGGAAATTGGTTTACCAATGCCAACAATGACGTCTGCATTAACCTTCCTCGATGGTTACACCACTGCAAACCTACCAGCGAACATGATCCAAGCGCAACGTGACTACTTTGGTGCTCACACTTATGAGCGTATTGATCAGCCTCGTGGACAGTTCTTCCATACTAATTGGACTGGTACTGGTGGTGACACAGCTTCTACCACTTACGATGTTTAATATGTAAGTTGTAAATATTACTAAGCCACCGTCTTTGGTGGCTTTTTTTATGGTTCATTTAAATTTAACTCGCCATGCGTTGGCAATATAGTAATGCACGTAATTCCATATTTTCTGCTTCTAATGCCACAATCTGTTTGTGAGCTGCTGTGCGCATATCTTCATTTGCTGTACGTGTTTTTTCAAAAATATCACTGAGCGCACTAAATAATTCCTCACCTGCGAGCAGCATTTCTTGACCACTGATTTCCACGTTGTAAGAACGTAATAAATCGCGAGCATAAGTCGTTAAATCACCTTTTGCTCGACCTATTTGTGTATCAATTAATGGGCAAGTGTAAGGGTAGGCGAAGCCTGACATATAATGTACCTTTAAAGTCAAATATCCATAATCATATAATTGTTATAAACCTCCGTGCCTATAAGTTAATTTTCGCTTATGTGTTTAATTTGATCAATATGTGCACAATAAGTTTGACAAAAAACAAACAAATGTCGCTTTTAGTTAGCTATTAGAAAGTATCAAAGCAGCTAGAGAGCGTGATCTAATCTATAATTAGCGTTAATTATTAATGCGATTAGCCACTAAATAGTAAGAGGGTAGCTTGAAGGTACTGTTATTTTTAGGGGCGTTGTTATGTACGACATTTCCTGTATTAGCTAAAGGTTTAGAAACGATTTCTAAAAATATTGATTTTGTATCAACGAAATGGGTCGATACAAAAGGAACATTTAGAGTTATTGTTTTTAATTCTGAAGACGATCCTTGTTTTATTTTAGAAAATTATAAAGAGGGTACTAGTGGCTCTTTAACCTCTTCACATAAATTTTGTCGTGTATTGATGGCAGATAAACATATTATTGATGTCAGTAAAGATAACATAGGGGATACGTGGTTTGAGCGCTTTAGTTGGAGTGGGCATGAGTTGCAGTTCATGTTAAATACTGCTGATGGTGAATATCTGTGTGGCTTGGATCTTTATCTATATCCCTCAAAGATTGCACAATGTAGGCTTTTGGTTTTACCGCATGACTCTGCGCTTAAGCAATATAATTAGTCGCCGAAAATAATAAGCCCTCGCATCGGTTAAGAATACGAGGGCTTAAATATTGGGTAATATTATATGATTAACTTACCTCAATAGGTCCACCAAATGCTGTCACTGGTGGTAACTCGCCTTTGAATTTCTCTATGCTAACCAAGCAGGTTTGGGCGCTGGTTGCTTGTGCTAATTCAGAGGTTGGAATATCCATTGTCAATGTGTTTGGATCGCCATAAGTATCAATCGAACCAATCTTTTCATTTAATGGGCCATACCATGCGCCTTCTTCGATTCGTACCACGCCTTGTGGGTAACTATCTGTCAGTACGGCACCCGCAAGCAATTGACCACGATCGTTAAACACACGTACAACATCACCGTTTTTGATGCCTTTAGCAGCAGCATCTTTAGGGTTTATGTATACCGGCTCCCGACCTTGAACAGTATAAGTTGCGCGGAATTCATCTGATTCACACATTTGTGAGTGCAAACGTTTGTCTGGGTGACAAGATTGCATCCAGAATGGGTGTTTATCAGAGCCTGGACCACCATGAGAACGTTCTGTCTTTTCAAACCACATTGGGTGGCCTTGACAGTGTTCATATCCATAACGCGCAATTTTACGGCTTGATATTTCAATGAAACCTGAAGGCGTGCCAAGTGCATTGATTTCAGGATCCTGACGGAAATCAGCATGACGAACCCAAGGTTTGCCCGTACCAAAATCTAAAAATCCTTGTTGCCAGAATACGTCAAACTCAGGCATATCGAATTTGCCAGCATTCGCTTTACGACAATCGTTATACAGTGATTGTACCCACTGCATTTCATCCATATCACGAGTGTATTCTTTATTTTTACCAAAACGACGTGATAATTCAGTGAAAATATCAAAGTCAGTTTTTGATTGGTATAACGGATCAACCAATTTTTGCATCGCGATTAAACCACGACCACTGTATGAACCCATTACGTCAATATCATTTCGTTCAAATTGAGTACATGCTGGCAGTACGATATCAGAGAAACGACAAGTAGCAGTCCATGCAAAATCAATAGTGATCACTGTTTGCAATTTTTGGAATGCTTGTTTCATACGGTTACGATCTTGGTGATGATGCCAAGGGTTGTTACCACTGATTACCATCATTTTGTAGTCAGGCAAAATGACTTTAGAACCGTTGTACTTAATTTCTTTACCTGGTTCTAAAATACAGTCAACAAAGCGTGCCACAGGGATAGTACGGCTATAACCGTTAAAATCATTGTTATCCCACTTCGGTTTTTGACCTTCGTCAACGTTACGTGGGAAACCACCTGGAGCAGCAAAACCTGTTGAAGGAACGCCGATACCAGAATAGTGGTGACCGTAAGAGATACCACCACCAGGTAAGCCAATTTGGCCAACCATGGCTGCAATAACTGCCCCCATCCAATAAGGTTGTTCACCATGTTCTTGACGTTGAATACACCAACCAAACAGAATTTGAGTACGCTCTTTAACCAGCATACGGGCAAATTCACGGATTTGATCTGCAGGCACGCCACAAATTTCAGCTGCCCATTCTGGGGTTTTCTCTACGTTATCTTTGGTTTCGCCTTTTACGTAGCCAATAAATTCATCAAAGCCCAAGCAGTACATCTTGATGAATTCTTTATCATAAAGATTCTCAGTGTAAAGCGTGTGTGCCACACCCAACATAAACGGCACGTCGGTTTGTGGATGAATGTAAAGATGAGTGTTTTCTAAGTAACGTTGAGTCTTGTTTTTAACGGGATCAACCGAAATAACATTAATTTCACCTTTAGCTACTTTTTCTTTTAGCTGTGCAAGGTAAGGGTAGGATTCGTGGGTTTCACAGTTCCAACCAACTTGTAAGTTTTTAACGGGATCATTAGCCCATAAAATAATGTTCTTACTGTTGTCTAAAATTTCAGACCATGACGTACCTTGAGCATACACTTCTGTCGAACCAAGCACATAAGGCATGATGGTTTGACCTGCACCTGTGGAATAGTCGCCAACTTTGGTGATGTAGTTACCATGCATACCTACAGCACGTTGCATGTGGCTAGTACAGCTATGGAATTGACCCGTTTGACGCCAGCCAGTTTGACCTGCGTGTAATGCCCATGGACCGTAGTCTTTTTGAATACGCTCAAGTTCACGGTAGAACAGATCTAATGCTTCATCCCATGTCACACGCACAAAGCGATTATTACCACGAGTTTCGCCACTAAACTTATGCTTTTTGAGCCAGTCTAGGCGTACCATTGGGTAACGAACGCGTGATGGGTTATAGATAATACCTTTAATGCCTTTTAGCATTTCAGTTGGGTTTTTATCTATTTCAATGGCTTCAATTTGTTGCACTTTTCCGGCATAGATCTGAGCGCGGAAAGCACCCCAGTGAGAACCAGAATAACGCCAAGTACCTTGACCAATCTCATCGCTAGCAAATACTTTTGCAGAGGCGAGTAGACTTGGACCAATCACAGTAGCCGCACTTGTTGTTGCAATGCCTTTTAGAAAACAGCGTCTTGATACAGACATAGTATTTACTCCATCAATGCTTAGTGTTGGCCATTAGAAAAGTCAGAAGAGTGCTTTTGTAAGTACTTCAACACAATGGCTTCGCTATCACGGTCAAAGTTTACAAATGCCAACATACCGTTAAACATTCCAGGCCATGTATTGGCATCAAAGTGGCCTTCTGCTGGTTGGGTATGACACACTGAACAGTTGGTGGTGTAAGCTGTTTTTGCTTGTGCCCAAACCGGACTAATGTCGTTAATTAATGAATCTTTAGGCATCCATACTTTTGCGGTTACACGTTGCCAAGGAAGACCCGTTAAGTCATCGACTTTCTCTTCGTATTTATCAACCACTTTGTCATTTTGTGCAGATTCTTTCAGTAGAGAAGCAACCGGAATATTCATACCAAAATCTTCCTGAATCACGCGGCCGTAACCTTTGTCTTTACGCCAACCTGCAATTTCAACTTCTACTGCATCATCAGTTTCATCAATTACTTTCACGCCAGAAGCTGGATTTAAAATACCTGCCTCAACTTTCATCGCTTTATCTTCATAAACAGGAAGGAAGCGGACGCTATAGATTTCTTCGCCTTTGCTGTAGTCGGTACCATGCGATAGTTGGACAAGTTCGGAAATCATGCCGCCACTGGTGTCCATATTTTTTGGTAAGTGGTGGGCAATACCTTTATGACAATCGACACAGCTTTGATCACGTTCTGCGGCATTTTTCATTTGTACACGAGCAACAGGAGACATTTTTTCGAAATCCATGCCTTTGTAGTCGTGACAATCACGACATTCCTGTGAGCCATTAGCTTTAAAGCGTTCCCATTCATGCTGAGCAAGCACAATACGGCGATCTTCAAATTTTTCAGGGGTATCAATAAAACCAGCGAAGTGAGCAAATACTTCCTTACTTGCTTGTATTTTACGTGAGATCTTATCTGTCCAATCATGGGGTACATGACAATCTGGACACGTTGCTCGAACACCTGAACGGTTTTTATCATGAATGGTATTTACGTATTCAGGCACGACATTGTCGGCGTGGCAGCTTACGCAAAATTCTTCGGTATTGGTTTTTTCAAGTGCGGTGTTAAACCCACCCCAGAAAATAATACCCGCAACAAAGCCGCCAAGGGCTAGGACACCAAGGCTAATATGAACGCTTGGGCGTGATAGGGTTAGCCAAGCTTTTTTTAAAAATGCTTTCATTATTGTTTCTCTTTAAATGATGCTTGCAGCGTGAAGTAGGGAATCAACCACCGTGACCGGGAGGGCCAAAGACAAACAATTGCAACATCCATACGGTGAAACCATAACCACCAACGAAAATGACGCTTAAAATAGGGAAAAGAAAAATGGTAATAAAAAGGAACATTTTCCATTCGCGGCTGCGTGTTTTCTTGGCAGTAGGATCAGTAATACTGCTCATAAAACCTCCTGAGATTGTTAAATGTAAAAAATGAGTTCTTATAAATATTTATATCAATTCTAATTGCGATGTGATCATAAATTATACCCCTGTGCTTATTCAATTAATAAATGCACTATTTCACTATTAAAATTGTGACTTTTTGAGATTACGCCTAATTATTAACAGTAAATATTGATACATATAATTAAATGAATATTTAAAACAAGATGTGTCAATATTCAATGGGTGTAAAATGAGTTTTATGTTGGTTTTTTGTTTGTGCTTTTGAGGTTATTGTTGGTTTGTGTGGCTTTATTTGTTTTATATGTTTATTTTTATGAGGGGAATAAGCTTGCTTGATGTTATTCCTTTGAAGAATAATATGAAGAAGGGGGGCTTGTTATGTAATATTTAAGTTTTAAATATGAACAGATGCTCACATTTAAGGTGGAGAGCTAATTAAATAGCTCTCTGGATTTCATTAATCAATTAACTGATATTTCCGTTGTAAAATATCAATAATTTCGGCTTTAGGATCTTGGCTTAGTGTAATTGGCTTACCTGTGATTTTTTCAGCAATGCTCGTATAGATTTTAGATATCTGCATTAGTAGCTCTTGAGGAAGATCGTTATTTGCAGCTAGAGCAAAACGTTCAGGCATACGTTCTTTATTTAATAAAATATCTGGGTCAGGGAAATAGTTTAATAAAACTTGACGGAAATCTTCTTTGGAATTTTCAATAATCTGTCCATCGCGGTATGCTGCGCCATCCCAAATACGTGATGAATCGGGCGTACCAACTTCATCCATGTAAATTAGTTTTTCATTACCATTAGCATCTGTGACATAACCAAATTCAAATTTAGTATCGACAAAAATTTGATCTAATTTTGATAGCTCGTTACTAATAACATTAAATCCATCTGCTAATAGCTTTTCGTAATAATTGATATCGTCGATATTGCGGAAATTAAATGCTTGGTAATTGTTAATTAAATCTTCACGAGTGACGTTAACATCATCAGCTTCAGGGACATTAGGAATACCTTTTAGAATACCCTTCGTTGAGGGTGTCATCAGTAATTGTGGTAACTTCTGATCTTTTTGTAATCCTTCTGGCAGTTGAATACCACAGAATTGACGTTCCCCTTGATTATATGCACGCCACATTGAGCCAGTAATATATTGACGACAAATAGCTTCAACCATTACCGGTTTGGCTTTTTGTACTATCCATACGAAAGGGTGGGGAATATCAAGAATATGACTATCAGCTAAACCATTATCACTAAATAGTTTAAACCAATGGTTTGAGATTGCATTGAGTGCAGCTCCTTTACCTGGAACGCCTTTCAAGCCACCTTCACCATGCCAAATACAATCAAATGCAGATATACGATCGCTAATGATCATTATTGCTAAGGGGGCATCAGGTTGAACATTGTAGCCTTTTTGTTGAATAAGGCGACGACTGTCTGCTTCTGTTAACCAATAAACGGAGCGTACTTTACCACTGTGAACAGGTTTTTCAGTACGAATTGGAAGGTCGTCATTGACGGCAAGAACTTGATCGGCAAGGCTCATGGTGAAATTCCTATTTCAAAATGAAGACATCGAAATACAGAGTGCTTTAGATAGAAGTCACCTTAATCACTCATCTTATTGAGCATAATACTAGGTTCATTCTTGGACTACCAGCAAAAAAGCAAACGATTGCCTTGTGATCATGTCGGTGTAATAAATGTAAAGTACAGTAGTGAAAGACCATACTTTACATTATCGGTAAGAAATTTAGTGGGGATTAAAACCGTTGATAAAAAGCATGCAAATCACGTGGTGTAATATAAAACATATGTATTAACCATTGCTTTGCATCATCAATATTGAACCATACCGGAGTAAATTTGAAATGATTCCAGTTAGTGACGACTTGTAAAGCGCCATCATAACTTGGTGCAATATCAAACAGAATAACAATCGCTATAACTTGAGCAAGACTGATAAATGGTTTTGTAAAAGCAAATGGCTTGAGTGCTGTACCAAAAGATGATTTTAAGCGTTTATTTGACAGATCGACGCTATATATTTCATCTAATGCTAAATGTACGATGCCACCGAGTAAAACAAATCCGCCAGCTAACCAGCTATCAGTTGCAGTGTGGCCAAGTAACACGCAAATATGTACACAACATAAAGCAATTAGCGTTACAAATGCTATGGAATGACATGCACCTCTATGTACGGTGCAGCGATCAAAAACAGTTTTTCCAAAATAACGTATGGTGACAAATAATGATACAACGTAAAGAATCAGTTCTAGCATTGCCACTTGGGTGTAAATATGACTGACGAGTATAAAGCAACAAAAGCCAGCCAAGAGTGTGAATAAGGCTTTCATTGATGTTGAATGGTCTGAATCAATGTCAGGAAGAAGCCCACCAGTGGTGCCAAAAAAGGTCATCCATAGTGCGATGCTGGGGCTAATATGGTCAGCAGACAAAAGTGTGGTTGCTGTTAAGCCACTAACAATTGCTGCAACCGTGAAATGGGTTGAGAAATTTGCCAAGAAAAATGAATTCCAACTGGATACATATACAGGTATTTATCACTGTTAGTTATCATAGTTCAACATTTATCACACTTTTAGTGTAATTTATGAAATTAATTGAGTGAAAAAGAATCATTTTAGTTGCTATTGCAGAAATATACGCGGGGTAAGAGCTGTGATTCTTGGTAATATTAGGAGAAAAGTGTTGTTACAGTCGTATTGCTTTAATATCAAGAAATACGACTGAATGTAGATAAATGTTAGCCTGTAATTAGTGCTGAAATAATACCGATAACACCACCAAAGACACCTCCCCAAATAACCAGCCACCCAAGATGCTCACTGATCATTTTTTGAACCATCTCTTTAACCATTTTTGGGGTAAGTTCATTTAAACGTTGGTCGATAATATCTTCAATTTTATTTTCAATATCATGTAATGTTTCAGGCTGAACTAATTGTTGTTTCAGCGCTGTTTTAAAATTATCTTGCTGACTAATATCTATTACGGATTCTTGCATTTTTGCAATGAATGGTTCTCGTAACGGTTGCATCGCCTCTGCGCCACCCATCATAGTAATCATGCCACCAAATGATGACTTCATTATCACATCTAATAATGAATCAAATGTTGGTGCAAAGTCTATTTTACTAATAATCGGTTGCATATCTAATGCAGCGGCTTGGTTATCATCTTGATTTAAAAATCGGCTGATATTTTGTTCGGTGAAAAATTGTTCCATCATTAATGCTTTTATTGCGGCTTTAAAGGCCTCAAAGCGAGCCGGTATAACCCCTGAGCCATAAAGGCCGGGTACTTTTTCAAATAACATATAAATGGCAAGCCAGTTAGTTAATGCTCCCGAAAAGGCAAATAAACCACAATAAAGAATAATATGCTGATCGCTAATATAACCAATGAATAAAAGTAGAAGAGAAAGGGCGTTTGTCATGAAGCTTTTGTTTTTTAACATGTGGTAGTTCTTAGTAGTTATAACACCGATAGGCACGGTCATAGAGTCAGTAAATAGCGTTTTGCTACCCATAATTAAGCCAAATTCTAACAATAGAAACAGACCAACGCTACATTTGTGTTAGCTCACCGTAATCGTTGGTTTACGATTTAAACTTAAGGTGGCAATTGTTATACTCGCCTGCTATGCATTTATTGTCTTACTGAGTATTTTTAATGACCCGTTTTACTGCTGAACAAACTGCTTTTATTCACCATCAGGCGGGCAATGCGCTGTGCGTGGCGGGCGCTGGGACGGGTAAAACAACGACTTTAGTGGGGGTTGTTGAATATAAATTACAGACTATAGCTGCTGATAATATGCTGGTATTAATGTTTAATCGCGATATTCGTACTGATTTTAAGACAAAGTTAGTACATATTCCGTTAGCTGAGCGAATCCCCGTTCATACTTTTCATAGTTTTTGTTTTCAGTTGTTAAGACAATCCGGCTATTTGTCGACGACAGGTTATCAAATTGATTTTAATAATGGTGATAGCGATAAAAGTATTGCCAAATTTGTATTACGACAAATGGCATCCCAAGAAAAATCTTATCAAAAACAACAGACGTTTAAAGATCCGCGTACTATTGAGCTACTAATAAGCTTTATTGGGCTTGTAAAAGCGCATATGTTGCCGCCGAAAGAAGTGTTTGAGCTATCTGAAATAAATAGCGAATATGCCTTTATTGTTGAAGCGTTTTGGAATTTTGAAACCGTACGTAAAGAGCGTAAACAATTGTTTTTCGATGATTGGCTGGTGGAAACAATCCAGTTATTAAAAAATGATCATGCGCTTCGTAATTATTACCATCAACAGATTAAATTTATGATGGTGGATGAGTTTCAAGATATAAATACTGCCCAATATCAGTTATTAAAATTGCTGTTGTCACCACAAGCACAATTAGTGGCTGTGGGGGATGTTGATCAGTGTATTTATAAATGGCGCGGTAGTGCACCACAATTTATGCTTAATTTTGAGCAAGATTTTTCGCCAGCGACGACATATACCTTGTCAAATACGTTTCGATTTGGTCATAGCTTAGCGTTAGCCGCGAGTCATTTAATCTCAAATAATAAGCACCGTTTTCATGATTTTCAGACCATTGCTCATGAGTCAATCGCGGATACAGCCGTTGAAGTGGTTGGTACGTCACGTCAAGTAGGTGAAATAGCACAATCAGTCGCTGATTTTATTCAGCAAGGTGGACAACCTGCTGAGGTGGCTATTTTAGTTAGACGCTGGTCACAAGCGATGTTATTTGAGTTAGCGTTTTTAACCAAGAAAATACCTTATCATATGCCGATAGGATCAGTGCTCACCCATAGTCGTGAAGTTAAATTACTAATGGATATCATGGTGTTAGCTACTGGACGATTTTTAACGTTAGCCGATAATGATAAAGCGAATTTATTATTTAATTTATTATCATTCCCACACTGTTATGTTCCTAATAAAAGTTTACGTCCGTTGTGTGAAACTTTGGCTCAGCGACCAAGTAATGAATGGCTTAGCTTAATAAAGCAAACTGAAAAAATTCAACCGACGTTAAATTTAGAAACGTTTAAAGATCGGGTTGAGTTATTATTAATGTTACAACGTAAGGGTAATTTTAAAGCCTTAGCTGTTTATAGACAGTATCGTCGTGATAGTGAGCTTGATACTTGGATTTGGAAAACAGAAGCGACGGCGACTGAAATAGAAGAGGCTGTTGAACGTTTAGACAGTGTTGAAACGGTATTGGAATCAATGGATCAAAACTGTGATAAAGCATTGCAGTATTTTGAATATTATACGCAACAGTCAGCGGCTGAAAATCAATCACAAAATAATAATAACAGTGTTCAATTAACCACTATTTTTAGAGCTAAAGGTTGTGAGTACAGCCAAGTACATTTACCTTATTGGGATAAAGATGCTTTTCCTTATGTGAACCGTTCGGCATTAGGTATTTCAGCTGATACCGAAGAAGAGCGTCGACTTGCTTATGTAGCAATGACTCGGGCTAAACATAGCGCGAAAATATATTATACGGTTGAAGCAGCTAAGAAAGATCAGTATGTTCGTAAGGACAAAAATGCCAGCCAATTTATTATTGAATCAAAGGCGGATGTTGCTCAGGAAATAGGGCCGAGGCTATATCATGATGGCGAATTACCATACCACAAGTCATCAGTGGTTCAGGGATATTATCGTCGTCTTGCACGTATTGATGATATGCAATCACCACCTAAAGCCGCTGTTATTTCTCTACCTGATCCAGATGAAACAGGGAAGTGTGCTTACAGCTATGAATGGGCACTACAGCAACCAATACCAGATAATGCAGAAAAACTTATTCGTAGTATGGTACAAACCAAAACGGCGAAGTATTTAGAAACAGAAGTAATACGTATTATACGAGAATTGAAACAAGCTGATGCAGTAAAACAGAAAGTATTGCTCAATCGTCTTATTGTTGTCGCTCGTGCCAAGGCCCGTAAATATAATTAAGTCTTTGTATCGTTGAATGATTATTATTGATGACTTCGATTAGCTCGTGCTTCTCGTTGGCCTAGATTTTGTTGAACTGCGAATTCAAGACGCTCACGCAATTGGCGAGATTTTGTTTCAGTATGTTTGAAGCCTAATGCTTGCAATAATTTTCTGACCATAATATGACCTATTAACTCATTGTTAAATAATAGATCGGCCATTTCACGGGTTGATTATTATTTAATTTTTAGTGAATTAACATCATCTTTGAGCTTCCTATTGCTTCATTATATCGCTGCTAATGTACACAGTATCCATATTGATATAAAGGATGTTAAAAGTATGGTAAGCATAACGAATAAATTAATATTGATTCGTTATGCTCGTATGTAATGTTATGGCACAGTTTCATTGCTGTCAAAGCAATATCAAGCTTCTATAGTAGAAGGCGATAACGTGCTAAAAAAGACTTAGATCACACTTTTGTTGACTGGTTTTGCCATTTATCAACGACTAAAGCGGCGATTAAATCTCCTTCAACATTGACTGCGGTACGAAAAGTGTCCAATGGACGCTCGATAATAAGCAATATCGCGATAGCTTCAAGTGGAATACCTACCGCAAGTAATACCAGTTGCATGCCTGACATTGAACCTGATGGCATGCCTGGAGCACCAATTGATGACACCATTGCCATGATAAAAATCATGATCAGTCCTGATGTTCCAAGTTCGATACCATAAAGTTGAGCGAGAAAAATCGCAGCCACACCTTCAAACAGTGCTGTACCATCCATATTCATGATTGAACCTAACGGTAATACCATACTGCTGGTTGGTTGTGATATACCTAAATCTTCTTGAGCTGTTTGCAGTGAAAGTGGCAAAGTCGCGGAGCTTGATGAAGTTGCAAATGCCATTGCCATGGGAGCGGATAGTGCTCTAAATAAGGTTGAATATTTAATACCCGTAAATATTTTAGCAAGTAGTGGTAATACAACCCCACCATGAACCAAAGTAAGCGAAAATACTAATAAAGCAAACAGTGCTAACTCGCCAAAAATACTATTGCCACTTTGAGCTGTAAATTGAAACACAATGGCAAATACAGCTAAAGGCGCTAATTTTATAACCGCAGACACCACTCGGTTAATTGCAATATTAAGTCCTGAAATAAGTTCAAAAATAGGATGTTTAGACGGTAAACTGGCTAATAATGCAATGCCGAGTAACAGTGCAAAAACAACAATAGCTAATAAGTTTGTTGTTGCGAGTGCTTGAAAAGGATTAACTAATGCCATGTTAAATAATTTTTCTGCAATAGCGCCACCAGAAGAGGCACTATTATCAATTAATTGAACATGGCTACCGACAGTTACTTGTGCAGTATCAATTAAATGTGGCCATTGAGGAATAGCTAGAGAGACTCCTAACCCTAAGCAGATTGCAAGTGTAGAAGTAAGGCTATAGAAGGCTATTGTTTTATACCCCAACGTTTTTAAACGTGAAGTTGAGCCAATACTCGTGATCCCTTGCAGCAATGATAATAATACCACCACACCAACCAGCATTTTGAGTAAGCCGATATAGGTTGTTTTAGTTAACATCAATAATTTGAACGTCGTGGAGTGCTCAAAACCAGATTGTAATGGTAAAAAAGAGGCGAGACTCCAAGCTAATAGGGCTGCGATCATTAATTGAAAAGGTAACGATTTGAATAGATGACGGTTCATGAAAAAGGTCTCTGTTCGGTGTTCGTTTCGTAACGAGAATATAAAAAGAAAGACTTGGTATTAAAAAGGCTTATTAATAATTAGAGTGGCCTTATCCAAGAAGTATAATATGTAGTTAAATTTAATTGGTGGAGAATAAAAAACGCTCTGACACAGAATGCCAGAGCGTGGCAAATGCCATTCTCAATTAACGATGATTTAGATCAGTATCTAAAATAAGGTTTAGGTAAAACAAAAATATAATATCGTTAATGAGTTAATTGCTAATCCATTAGCGTATGGTATTGAACAAGTGAACATAAAATAAATAATTCCCAACGCATATTATTATGCGCTGGGAATAGAGCCTATTAAGGCTGGTAATTACTTATCGAAGTGAATAACCGTACGGATACTCTTACCTTCGTGTAATAGGTCGAATGACTTGTTGATGTCATCTAGGCCCATGTTGAATGAGATGAAGTCATCAAGCTTGAATTCACCTGCCATGTAACGGTCAACGATACCAGGAAGCTCTGAACGGCCTTTAACGCCACCGAATGCAGAACCACGCCATACACGACCAGTCACAAGTTGGAATGGACGGGTAGAGATCTCTTGGCCAGCGCCAGCAACACCGATGATAACTGATTCGCCCCAACCTTTGTGACAACACTCAAGTGCTGAACGCATAACGTTAACGTTACCGATACACTCAAAAGAGTAGTCTACGCCGCCATCAGTTAATTCAACAATCACTTCTTGAATTGGCTTATCGTAGTTCATTGGGTTGATGCATTCAGTTGCACCTAGTTTACGTGCTAGGTCAAACTTACTTTCGTTGATATCAATTGCAATAATACGGCTTGCTTTAGCCATAGTACCACCAATGATTGCTGCAAGACCGATACCGCCAAGACCAAAGACTGCGATAGTGTCGCCTTCTTGCACTTTAGCTGTGTTAAGTACTGCGCCCATACCGGTTGTTACACCACAACCTAATAGACATACTTCTTCAAGCGGTGCTTCTTTGCTAATTTTAGCTAAAGAAATTTCTGGTAGCACAGTGTACTCAGAGAAGGTAGAACAGCCCATGTAATGGAAGATTGGTTGACCGTCTTTGTAGAAACGGGTCGTGCCGTCTGGCATTAGACCTTTACCTTGAGTTTCACGTACTGCCTGACAAAGGTTCGTTTTACCAGATAGGCAGTATTTACACTTGCCACACTCAGCGGTGTAAAGTGGGATAACATGATCGCCAACTTCAACACTTGTAACGCCTTCACCAACCATTTCAACGATACCGCCACCTTCGTGACCAAGGATCGCAGGGAAGATACCTTCTGGATCGTCACCTGATAATGTGAATGCATCAGTGTGACATACGCCAGTTGCAACGATGCGAACTAATACTTCGCCAGCACGAGGTAACATTACATCAATTTCTTCAACAGAAAGTGGTTGTTTAGGACCCCAAGCAATAGCAGCTTTTGATTTGATAAATTTGTCAGTCATCGTTCGCTCTCTTAATATAGTTATGACCCATGTTCAAACATGGTGTTCGTTGTTAATTATAGTCACCGATTTGATATCGTCATTGTGACTTGATGCAGCTATTATATTTATTTCTTAAAGATTGATAATCCCTAAAAATGGAAAATCATTATTACACCAGTGTAACAATAACTTCTTTTTTAGGAATAAATATAGTATTAGATGGCTACTAAAATTTGTAGTCAGGGTAGACTAATATCATTAATTATATGAGGTGTTATCATCTAAATGTGATATCCCTCGCATTTGTTATTTTTCATTATCCGATTATCTAAAATACCAATAAAAAAAAAGCAATACCCAAATAGGATATTGCTTTAGAGTTTCACACTAAATAAGTGTAGGTATTATGCTTGTGGGTGATTCTGAGCATAAACATGTGTTGCGATTGCGTCCATTAGTGCTGGAGATAGGCAATCGTAAGTATTTAGACCTAGTTCATTTAGACGAGCACGGATTGCTGTCATATCTTTAGGATCTGTACCTGTTTCAATAATTGATGAAACAAAAGCAGCAAATTCAGGTGCTGACCAGCCTTCATCAGTTGATAGCTCAGTATGAACAAAATCTAAACCAAAGAAAGGGTGGTTAGTATTATCGATACGACCATACATGTGAACACCACATTCTTTACAAGCGTGACGTTTAATTGCTGCAGATTCATCGATCACTACAAGCTTGTCTGCATTTGCAATTACTTCAACGTTGTCACGTGAAATAACAGCGATTTGTGAGAATACAGCACCTTCTGGTTTCCAGCACTTAGAACAACCACAAGCGTGGTTATGTGCAGTTTGACCTGATAGTTTTACACGCACAGTATTTGATTCACAGTTACAGTTTAATACGCCACCTTGGAAGTTTTCTTTAGTAGCAGCGAAACCGTTATCAATTGCAGGGTGTAGAGATATAGACATAATGTTTCTCTTATTGGATTGTTATTAGATAATATTTATTTTGTAGGTTTATTATAATTAATTATAAAGGACATTTTAAAGTGCTACATTTAACGTAGTACAAGTGCGATCAAAATGAAAAATTAATTATAATAAGAATCAACGAAACATATATTGTGTTGGTGTAATATATTCTATGCTTAATTTTATTTTTCACAATAACGAATACAGTAATTGATTATTACCAAATAGGAACAATCAAAAATAAAGGATAGCCCTAATAAGGCACAGCTTAAAAGGGCATCATTACAATGAAATAAAATAACGGATATTTTATTTGTTTTTACTAATATGAGTTGCGATTGCATCCATTAAATCAGGAGATAAGCAATCATAAGCTTCTAAACCTAATGATTCAAAGCGTTCGCGAATTGCAGCCATTGATTTAGGATCGGTACCCGTTTCAATTACTGACGATACAAATGCAGCAAATGCAGGAGCAGACCAGCCTTGTTCATTAGAAAGCTCGGTGTGAACAAAGTCTAATCCGTAGAATGGGTGGTTAGTATCTTCAATACGGCCATACATATGAACGCCACAGTCTTTACAAGCATGACGCTGAATAGTTGCAGTTTCATCGATGACAATCAGTTTTTTAGCATTCGCTATAATTTCAACATTATCACGTGAAATTACGGCTACTTGTGAAAATAATGCACCTTTAGGCTTCCAACATTTAGAACAACCACAAGCATGGTTATGAGCGGTTTGTCCGCTTAATTTAATATTTACTTTATTTATTCGGCAATGACAGCTAATTAAACCACCTTTAAATGTATTTTTAGTTGGTTTAATTCCATTATCAATTGCAGGGTGTAATTTAATAAAATGTGTAGTTGAACCTTCAGTATTATTACCGAATAATTTAGCAAAGAATTTTTTCATTATATTAGTCTTATATTATATGTAGAGTAAGAGTATTAAATACTTGTGATAAAAATATTATCAGTAATATATTTAGGTATTAGGTATTAGGTATTAGGTATTAGGTATTAGGTATTAGGTATTAGGTATTAGGTATTAGGTATTAGGTAATTATATTCGGCTAATAATATTAACCGAATATATTATGTTGGTTTACTACATTCCGTTAGGCTGGAATAGTGCCTTTAATCGTTTAGTAATAATTAAACGCGATACAGTAAACATTCCTTCAACGGTACGTTGATGAAGGCGGAAAATAGTATCGTAAAGACGACGAATAAGACGCCCTTTAAAGACTAATTTATTTGCCATTTTTGAATTAGGTGCAAATGAGCCTACGGCAAAGTGATGCCCGACAGCAACAACCATACCACCATCTTTAAATTCAAAATCAGTCAATTCTTTGCCACGTAATAACCCAGTTAAACTTTTGGTTAAATGTACTGCAGCACGGTTAGCCGCTTGTGCTTTTGGTGGAACAAAACTACCGTCAGCTTGTGGAATTGACGCACAATCACCTAAAGCGAAAATACTATCATCAATAGTAGTCGTTAAATTAGCATTAACGATAATTTGGTTCATGCGGTTATATTCTAAACCACCCAGTCCATTTAGCCATTCAGGCGCTTTCACACCAGCAGCCCAAAATTGAATATCAGCCTCTAGTGGTTGATTATCAGCTGTGACCATGCCATGGTCTGATACTTCACTGATGCGTGTATTTAAGAGCACATTAATATTTGTACGTTGTAGCTCTTTTAATACTTTAGCAGACATTTTTTGTGGGCTATTTGGTAACACACGATCTGCTGCTTCAATTAAGTTGATTGTCAATTTTGCTGCATTGTAACGTTGTAATTTGTGACTTACTCGCGCAAGTTCAGCTGCAAGTTCAACACCCGTTGCGCCAGCACCTACAATATTAACGGTACGATCACTGCCTTCGCGTAGCAATTGACTGATTTTGTTCCATGCATGACGAGCTTGGCTTGCTGAATCAAGGAAAATACAATTATCACGAGCACCGCTAGTATTAAAGTCATTACTCACTGCGCCAACGGCAACAACAAGGTAATCATATTTAACCGCAGCATCTGTACCATCATTACGACGAACGCTAAGCATCTTGTTTTCACGATCAATATCAGTCATTGCTGCTTGATAATGTTGGTAACCATTGATTGCGCCATGGGTGAAATAGCAAACTGAATCTAGCTCGCGGTCAAAGGTACCAGCAGCAATTTCATGCAAACGTGGTTTCCAATAGTGATCTGTTTCTGGTTCAACCAGAATAATTTCATGTTTTTTTCGATTAGCTTTTGCTAATAAAGTTGATAGTTCTATACCGGCAGCACCGCCACCTACAATAACGATTCGTGACATAACGAATACCTCAAAAAAGTGAACCCTAGACATCATTCTCAGGGGATGGTCTTTCCATCATTAAATCTATGAGCTGATCCGTTGCTACAAAATGACTTTTTATTAGCCACAACACGCAGGGCGGCTACCTGATATCTTATATGTGATGAATTTCTTTGATATAAGACAATTAAATCAATCAAAATTCAAGTTCTGTGAACTCAACACGGGTATTTTTTTTAAAATATCGCTGTTGTGCTAGTGGTGACCATTATATTGCAAACTCATTTAAGGACAATGATGTAAAAAAACAAATAACCTTTACTGACTGGTAATAATAAGAGGTATAAAAATCTACTTGTAAAAATTAGTAACAATAATTTACTGGTAAACTTATAAGTTATGTGTCTTTGTGGGATATGAATAAGTATACAATTATGGCTATATAAATGAGCAGATATAGCTATCCTAGAGAATGGCTACTTTCTTATAGGGTAAGAATGTTCGAAATACTATAAAGGAAGGAGGTAGCATGAACTGGGAAGCTCATGCTAAAAATAATAATTTAAAACGATTCGATATCAGTAAATTGTCCCTGAAGCCAGTGAATAGCCGGACTTAATTGAGATCCAATTGGATAAATAAGTGATGCTGACCATACATTGCTAGTGATTTTACTGAATGAAAGGTTTAGTTTTTTTACCATCTCATTTTTAAGGTCATGTTGTAATACGAAGTCAGGTAAGCAACAAATACCAATATCTTCACGGCATAAAGACAAAATAGTATGGATATCTTCAACATGCCACAATTGCAACGCTGCTTTTGCTTCTTCAAAGGGTAAAGAATCTAAAGAAGCAGGGATTAATAGGCGCTGTTGACAAAAATCTTGATAACTTAACGTTGTTGCGCCAGCATTAAACTTATCAAGATAAGATTGAGTTGCGACCCAACTGACATTGATATTGAATGCTTGAGTGTACTCTAGATTAATTTTGTTTTCGTGGTCGAAAATACCCAGTGCAATATCTAGATTTTTAGCTTTGATCTCTTCAGCTAAACGTTTACTATTTTGTTGCATAATAAACAATTCAATATTAGGTAAATCGGATGATAACTCTTTGATTATTGATAGTATTTTGTCATTACAGACAAGAGGATCAATACCTACCTTGATTTTCACATCATTCATGTGGTAGATAGATAACGAGCGCTCAAGGAATGTTTGATATTGCGCCATCATTATTTTGGCATTTTTGAGTACATGCTCGCCTTTTTCTGTTAGACGAGGGCATTTACTTGAGCGATCAAATACTTGAAATCCTAAATCAATTTCAAAATTTTGAATAGTAAGGCTAACTGCTGCTTGTGTTTTATTTAGCTGTCGTGCAGCTGCACTAAACGAACCATATTCGGCAGCAGCAATAAATGAGCTAAGAGTTTCAATCTTTATATTCATTTTTTAACGATTCATCTTATTTATTATAATGAGTGTCGGTCATATCCTACCGTTCTACATAAGAATGACTGTAATGGTGTATCTCTAATATAACTAAAACCTATACCTAAAGACAACTATTAGTGGTTTTTATATTGATATTTATTATATTTTCTAGTTTCCACATGTAGAGATAACTCTTTATATTATGAATGTTTTTGTTTAACACGCATATAAATCAGTCGCTAAAGGTATATTTGTAGACATAGTTTCGATGTTACCCGATAAATTTAGTAACAAAGCCACTGATATTAGAAATACTCGCAAGAATCATTATAATCACGATAATTCCCCCAATGGTTGTAAGATAAAGTGGGTGCTTGTAGTCGCCAACAATATCTTTTTTGCGTGTGGCTGCAAGTACTGTCGCGAGTACGATTGGTAAAATGATACTGTTAACTAGACCTGCTAGCATAAGCAATAAGATCGGCATGTTCATTAGTACCGTGCCTAAAGTAGTTAGTATTATAAAGCCTACACACCATGACTTTTCATTACGGGCAACAATAGGGAAAAGGGTTTTTATTAATGATATAGCCATGTATGAATTGCCAACAACAGAAGTAATTGAAGCGACAAATAATACTAATCCGAAAATAAAGTAACCAATATCACCTGCGCCATGACGAAATGCATCTGCCGCCGGGTTTGATGGATCTAATGTTACCCCTGTGGTAATAACACCTAATACCGCGAAAAATAATAAGATTCGAATAATAACAGCAATAGATATACCCGCCCATGCCGTTTTGGTTACATTGTGTATATTTTCACTCCCCGTTAACTTCACATCAATTAATCGTTGCGCACCAGTATAATAGCCACCAACAGCACCTCCGACGATGGTTAACGTTGGTAATAAAAGGTTTGAAAAATCAGAAGGGGCAATAGCTGCTATTACTGTGGGTGCTAATGGCGGTAAATTAGTGAGGGCGACATAGGCAATTAATACTATCATTAGCAAACCTAAGTAACGCGCCATTTGATCCATTCGCTTGGAAGCGTTATGAACAATAAAAAGTAGGCTACCAATAACACCAGTAAAAATTGCCCCCCAAGTAGTATCCAATCCTATTAGAACATTCATACCAAGTGCTGAGCCACTGACGTTACCAAAGTTGAAAGCAACAGCCCCCAGAGCTAATAGAATACCAATGAAGTATCCCATCCCTGGTGCAACTTTATTGGCAATATCTTGAATACGTAACCCTGAAACGGCAACGATACGCCATAAGTTCATCACTATCCCAAAAGTAATAAACATTGATGCGAAAACAGGGAAAGCCATATCAACATTATAGATATTGGTAAACACCGCGGTTTGCGTTAAAAAGCCTGGGCCGACAGAGGTCGTAGCCATTAAAAAAGCAACACTTAAAATTGCTTTATTTTGCCAATTAGAATGGCGTGCAGGGTTAGTGGTGTTTAATGTGTTAGTTTGCATAATCAATCCCAAAATCAAAGTCTCTAATACTTATAAAAATAGAAAGACAACTGATGGGGATCAGCTGCATTGTAGTGCGGATGTTTTCGCTTAAGGCATTACAATATAAAAGATAATTGTAAATGTAATCGATTGCTTTAGTTGGCGCGGATAATAAAGGCAGTTATTGGCTTTGTCAATAATGTTTTTAAAAACCATAAAAAAAAGCTCTATCCTTATGAGGAGTAGAGCTTGAGGGAATATTTAATTAAAATTATTTCTCTGTAGTATGAATGGCCGCTTTAAGATCTTCAGGGTTTAAATCTGCGCGATCAAATTCTTGGGAAGCGGGCATACGGAGGTGGAAATCTTTGAAGATTTCAACTTCAGCGGTACCTTCAGTTAAAATAAAATCACTAACATGACCACCTTGAGTACGATCATCACTGATAAAATGGAAGTGGAACCCAGGTACATTAATGCCGATCATGTATTCTGGGATTTTGAAACCAATCATTACACCTGAAACATGGGTCATTTCTGCGATAGGTTGGTGTTTAACCACCTCTACCATTGGTGGATAAGGACGATGCTGTGCAGGCACTGTACGTGTTTTAACGTATGAAAACTTACCCGTTAGACGGATTGCATTAATTGCGTTGTTGGCAACAAAATCTTTTTCTAAGCATGCTTCAAATTCTGCTTTAGTTAGCTCAATAAGACTCACTTTGTCTGTAGGCTCAAAGTTGACTACTGAAGCAAAGGGCGTCGTAATATCATGATTAACTAAATGTACTTCGCCAGTACTAGTAAGTTGATATACGTCATCGCCTAAAACGATCATTTCACCGTCAAGATCATTAAAGGTACCGATACCGAAATTACCATGATTAAGCAATTGACCAATTGTAAAATCACCTTGGTATAAACCTGCAATCAAGGCACTCATCATTGAGGTTTGGTAGAAAGTTTTTTCGTTATTTTTATGGCTCATGATGTTTTCCTCTTAATCTTGTTGGCAAGGGTGAAGTTGATCAAGTAGACGACTATTATCACGGTAATCGACATTAACGTTCACCAGTACTGGGCCACTTAATGCCATTGCTTTTCGTAGTACAGGTTCAATATCATCGGCAGTATTAATTGCTAGACCATGCGCACCAAAGCTTTCTGCGTACTTAACGATATCTGGGCCCATAAAGCTCACGGCACTTTCACGACCATATTTCTTAAGTTGCTGAATTTTAACCATATCGTAGCTGTGATCTGTCCAAACAAAGTGAACAATATTACACTTATGACGTACAGCTGTTGCTAATTCCATTGATGAAAATAAGAAGCCACCGTCGCCTGACATTGAGATAACTTTTTCATTTGGTGTTAGTAGTGATGCAGCAATAGCCCAAGGCAAAGCTACCCCAAGTGTTTGCTGGCCATTACTGAACAGTAGGCGACGAGGCTCAAAAGAGTGGAAGTAGCGCGCCATCCAAATGTAGATGGAACCTACATCACAACATACAGTCGTATCATCACTTACAAAACGACGTAGGTCATGCACAAAACGTAGTGGGTGGACACCCATTGACGATGTTTTGTTAATACCCATGCGCATAATATGTTGTAAGTCTTGGCGTAAGTCTTGAAGTTTTTGATTATTCTCAAGAGGCTCTCGCTGATCTAATTCTGCTGAAATTGACTTAACAGAGACCGCAACATCACCAACAACTTCTGCAACAGGATTATAACTGGCTTCTAAATCAGCTTGTTGATAACCAATATGAATAATCGGAGTCTTACCATCTTTGTTCCATAAAATAGGATCGTATTCAATTGGGCTGTAACCAATGGTGATAATTAAGTCAGCATTATTTAATGCAATATCACCTGGCTGGTTTTTAAACAAACCAACACGGCCTAGGAAACAATCATATAAATCATGTGAAATTACACCAGCAGCTGCAAATGTATTAACCACTGCAATTTTAGTTTGCTCTAGCAACTGACGAATAGACGCAGTAACAAATGGTTGGCTTGCATCCATACCTAATAATAGGACTGGGTTTTTAGCGGCATTAATAAGATCGGCTGCTTGGCGAATGGCTTGTGGATGAGCACCACCAAATAAAATTGGTTTAGGTTGCTGTACCTGAATAAAAGGGATCTGATTCGTCAATACATCTTGAGGTAGGCTGACAAAACTTGCTCCTTGAGTAGGTTGCTCTGCAATACGAAATGCTTTGTGAACCACATCAGATACAGAAGCACTGTCCATGACTTCTGCGGAAAATTTACTAATCGGATTAAAGAGAGAGCGTGTATCCATTGATTGGTGCGTATTATGAGAATACATCGAAAGCGGGACCGCACCAGCCAGCGCAACAACAGGGTCACCTTCACTGTTTGCTGTTGCAACACCTGTAACAAGGTTAGATGCGCCAGGTCCTGATGTTGCCAGACAAACACCTGCTTTTCCTGTTAAACGTCCCGTTGCTGCCGCCATAAAAGCTGCATTTTGTTCATGGTGACAAATAATGATTTCAGGCCCGTTATCACATACAGCATCAAAGACTGAATCGATTTTAGCGCCCGGAATACCGAAAATATGCGGAACATCGTGTGCGTTTAGGGTTGCAACGACAAGCTCTGCACCTGAAATGGTTTTATTTGACATATAAGCCTCATGGTTATGATTATTAATCGGCTCAGAACATTTTTCGCTAAATCGAATTTTATGTGATGAGTAGCACAAAAATAAATTATTTATCATACAAATTAAAGAGGCTAAAACTGGAAGTTAATATTACTTATTTAAATGATGGTGGTGGGATTGATTGCTTAATGAAGTGAAACTGGATGTACTAGGGGGCGATGGGGAGTGTATCGATTTATCTATAAACAAAAATGCAGGAACCTCAAATGAGGCCCTGCAATTTATTAATGTTGTTATAGCATGATGTTAGCAATCAAGGCTGATAAAACACTGACTAAGGTAGAACCATAAAGTAGACGTAAGCCAAAACGAGCAACCATATTACCTTTTTCTTCGTTTACCCCTTTAACTGCACCGGCAATGATACCAATAGAGCTAAAGTTCGCGAATGAAACAAGGAAGATAGAAACAGTACCAACAGTGTGTGCTGATAAGCTACCCATTTGTTTTTGTAGATCCATCATTGCAACAAATTCATTAGTAACAAGTTTGGTCGCCATGATACTACCAGCTTGTAATGCTTCATGAGCAGGTACGCCCATTAGCCATGCGACAGGGTAGAACAAGTAACCGATTATGTTTTGGAAACTGATACCAAAAGCAGCACTAAAGCCAGCATTAATCATGGAGATTAAGGCAATGAAACCAATAAGCATTGCTGCAACAATAACCGCAACTTTAAAGCCCATTAAGATGTATTCACCTAGCATTTCAAAGAAAGTTAATGTTTCGCCACTTTCTGCTGCCATCATCTCATCAATATCCATTTCAGCTTCATGATCATAAGGATTGATAATGGAAAGAATGATAAAGGTGCTAAACATGTTAAGGAACAATGCCGCTACAACATATTTAGGATCGATAAGTTTCATGTATGAGCCGACGATAGACATCGAAACTGTCGACATTGCCGTTGCTGCAAGGGTATACATACGGCGTTCAGACATACCGCCTAAAATATTCTTATAAGTAATAAAGTTTTCAGACTGTCCAACCATTAATGCACTGATCGCGTTAAATGATTCTAGTTTACCCATACCGTTAACTTTAGAGAGTAAAAAGCCTAGAGCTTTGATGATATATGGCAATACTTTTATATGTTGTAAAATACCAATTAATGCAGAAATAAATACAATTGGCATCAATACACTAAGGAAGAAGTTAAAATCATTATTATTCGATAAATTACCGAACACAAAATTAGTACCCTCTGCTGCAAATGCAAGCAAGCCATTAAAGGCATCAGCAAACTCTTTAACAATACCTGTACCAGCTGAAGAATTAAGTAGGAAGTAAGCTAATGCTAATTCAATAATAAGCAGTTGAATAATATATCGATATTTAATGTTTTTTCGGTCATTACTGGCGAGTAAAGCTAATACTGCAATAACGACTAGCCCGAGTATAAAGTGTAGATAGACCATATTGGATTGTGCTCAGTGTGATTATTATCTGTTTATGCGGTTATGCTGAACGATTTCATTCTTAGATAAAGTGATATATATCGCACTTTTAATCCAGTGGTTTTTTTTGTAATTGACAAGAACTAATTTCTCAAATTTACGCAATCGCTTGCTATTTATTTGAATCTGACTATTGAAAATGTTAAAAAATGATTTTTATCGTCTGTGTGAATTATTATAACTGAACGTTTTTGTGACTTAATTCTCATTAATTGTCGTTTTTAAGCTATTTTGTTTAATTATTATCGTAGGTTATGAGTGATATTTGTTGTAACTAAGGGGTTGGGTTTGAAATTGTGATAGCGCTATTTCACAGGGTTGGATTGATTTACAGTACTAATATTACAATTTAATATTGGAAATGTGAGTGCTGATTAGTAGTAGCTGTAATTTACATTAAAGATAAAAAATAGGATGATATTTGTTCTATTCATATTTTTATTGGTAGCGTAATGAAAAAGTCATCTAAAAACCGTAAATTATGGTATTTCCAGAAACAAGATCGTCGCACGAAGCATTTATCTTCACCTAACTTAAAAGCATAATATAATACTGAGTGTGAAGTTATGCTTTTAATAACTTATATGATACTGCTGTGATAGTCGTTATTTGAATAATACTGAAGCATCAAATCGATACGGTGGAATAAACGGTCGAATACCTGAATCGCGAAAGCGTTTTAGTTTCATTATTTGCTTATAAACAATAAAGTAACGATTAATATTATTAACATAGACAATAGGCTGTATCCCAATGTGTTTGCGAGTAATAAGTTCAACATTATTAAACCAAACATCAGGGTTATAGCCTTGTTCTTTTGCATATCGACGCATTTTATTAATATTTCCTGGGCCTGCATTATAAGCGGCTAATGAAAGATAGATTTTATTATCATAATCTATATCATCACTACTAAAATATTGATCTTGCAGGTAACGCATATATTTTATACCAGCATGAATATTATTCGTTGAGGTATAAATGTTAGGGATATCAACATTAGGATCACGTGCAGTACTGGGTAATATTTGCATGATTCCTACAGCACCTTTGTTGGATACTTTATGTTGATTAAGGCCAGATTCTTGGAATCCTTGCGCCATTAACATTAAGTAATCAAAATCATATTGCTTTGAATAGCGAAAGAAAATATGTGATAGTTTTTCCATTCTATCGATATTATTAGGATCAAGTAGGGTATGAAGCCAACGATGATTTTCAAGGTATTTGTTGTAAATCATGTTACCGATTAAAGTTCCTTCTTTTACGGTATTAATATATTGATTAACTAATGCCATTAATTTAGGACTATCTTTACGCATTGCCCATGCAATTTGGCCATTGTTACGTAAAACAAAGCTATTATTTATACGAATATTTTTTAAAATCGGTTGCCAAATTTTTATTTTATGATCATCAATGACAGTTGCATTTAGTAAGTCTAAATTAATAAGTTCTAGTAATTCATAGTCTTGTAGAGTTTCGTCTATAAATAATATTGATGCTAACGGTAAGTTTTGCATCCGTAATTTATTATTAAGTTTGAGTAAACTTTGATAGTAACTTGAACTTTTTCTGATCCATATTGTTTGACCACTTAAATCGGTTACTTTGGTAAATGGTGGCTGTTTCTTATTATTAATAAGGATTTCTGAAATATTACTCAGTACAGGTTGGCTAAAGGCGACCTTTTTTTTCCGTTCGGCTGTAATAGTAATATTAGCAACTGCTAAGTCGCCTAAACCATTAATGACATAAGGTAGTAAGTTATCACGATGAACAGGAATAATTTGTAGGTGTAGTGAAGGGTGCTTCTTATGAATATCTTTTTCAAAGTGTTGCAATAAGTCAGCAATAATTCCTTTGGTGATACCATCTTCGATGTAATAGAAGCCTAGATCCGCAGCTACGAGTACTCTCAGTACTCGCTTTTTTTCCAGTTCCGCTAAATCGCCAACATATTCAGTTCCACTTAGAGGTGTAAGCTGAATTGAATTGGCATGGAAACTTATTAATAGTAAACACAAAGCAAGGAGTCTGCGTTTATATTTAATGAGGTGCGGAATATTCGTCATTATTTGTCTGCCATGCCGAAGGAAACGTAAATTAATATGTTTGGAACTAATTATGGCTGTGAATGGAGAAATTTTCCTATTTATATCGTGATTTTGTATGATTTATAGTGATTTTTCATATATTAAAGATAATGATATGATAGTTAATTAGTGCTTTTTTCTATTGTGAATTTTATGGATAACTAATTAATAATGAAGAGAATTCTAGCAGGGTTGATAGCTATATTATTACTGTCATCATGTAGTATGGCAGCCACATATTTTGTGCGAAATACTCTTTATGTAGATGTTTTGACATATATGCCTAAAAATCTAAGCGAGACATCGGGTTTAGCCATTATTGATGGTGATGTTTGGACTCACAATGATACCTACGGTCAAAATAAGCTTTATCGGTTAGATCATGATTTTAAGGGGGTGGCACAAATTGTAAAAGTTGATAAGAGTCGTAATCGAGATTGGGAAGATTTAGCGGAAGATCAGCAATTTTTATATGTTGGCGACATTGGCAATAATCTAGCAAACCGTGAAGGTGGTGTGATTTATAAAATAGATCGAAACCAGCTTAACCAACAGCGAGTAGTAACCCCGACAGCGGCGTTAAAATATCAATATACTGATTTTAAGAAAGGTTGGTTTAATAAGCACAATTTCGATAGTGAAGCGATTACAGTGGTTGGTGATCAAATCTGGCTGTTTACCAAGAATTGGAAAAATGAAAAAACAAAGCTTTATCAGTTGAATAAATCAAAAGTAGATCAAGTTCAACATGTGAAACCGATTGCTGAATATGCGAGTAAAGGGTTAATTACTAGTGTTGATTATGATCCCAAAACAGCGACATTAGCGTTCCTTGGATATCGTCGAAATCTGTATTTAGGATATTCATTCATTTGGTTAGTCAAAGTGAAGAATAATAAGCCAGATTGGTCGACTGGTATTTATAAGCGGTTAGGTATTTATTCGCAATGGGAAGCTATTCATTGGTATGGTGCTGGGAAATTATTAATTACGGCTGAGAAAAATCCGTTAAATAAAGCTATGATCGGTACGGTTGATGTACAAAAGCTACTAGATACGGGTGAATAGCAATGAATTATCTGTTATTATTTATCGATAATTTCGCTGTGATTATTGCAACCACAGCATACTAAGTTGGATAAATTGTGACTAATAACGATGTTTTGCGCCGTGTTCGCTATACTTTTGATTTAAATGATAGTGAGATGATCGCTATTTTTGCTGCGGCTGACTGTGAAGTAACGCGTGAGCAAGTGTGCAGTTGGTTAAAAGCTGACGATGCAGAAGGTTATAAAAGTTGTTCTGATGAGCAAGTTGCTATTTTTTTAAATGGTTTTATTAATCAAAAGCGTGGCAAAAAAGAAGGCGAACAGCCTGCGCCAGAGCAAAAAATCACAAATAATATTATTTTTAGAAAATTGCAGATTGCACTAAATCTAAAAGCAGAAGATGTGCTTGATTTGTTGAAGTTAGTTGATTTTCGTTTAAGCAAGCATGAATTAAGTGCTTTCTTCCGTAAAGTGGATCATAAACACTACCGTGAGTGTAAAGATCAAGTATTACGTAACTTTTTACAAGCACTACAGATTAACCTTCGTGGTGTAGAATCATTAGAAGAAACAACTGACGAAAAGTAATTCGTCTTCGTTGAAATGAAATATTAAGAGCAGCTTCTATTGAAGCTGCTTTTTTATTGGCTACTGTTTGGTAAATAGATATTTAGGCGTTAGTTCTTGAAATATTTACTAACATATTTGTCAATTTATTCGTGGTATTGATTGTACTAATCAAAGAAAAAAATTGGTTAGTTTGTAAGCTATCAACTTCAGTCATAAATATTGAGTCGGTGAGCTTATGAAAATTAAGGATAATTTTAAACAACCACGTATTGGTATCATTGGTGGTATGGGCAATGAGGCAATGGTCGATTTGATGCTAAAAATGACTTCGCTGGCAGTGGATAGAGACTATCAATTTGTTGCTTTTGGAAATGCTCGTTTAGCTTATAAGCCTCAAGAAGTGATGCAACAATGGTTATCGACTGATATACCTGAATTACGTAAATTTGATACCGCAGCTTATACATTACGATTAATGCAGTATTTAGACGTTGATCATATTGGCTTAGCGTGTAATAGCGCCCATGAATTATTTCGGCGTATATTACCGAATATCCCTGTAGCATTTGTCGATATGATTAATCAAACAGCAACCTCATTACAAGGTTGTCAAGATACGGTCTTAGTGATGGGAGTGAATAGTTTAGTCGAGTCAGGACTGTATCAAACGGCATTAACAGCAAAGGGAATTACAGCCACTCAGCCATCAGTCGTTAATCAAGCGAAGATTATGGAAGCGATTTACAATCCAAGTTTTGGCATTAAAACGGCTAAAATTACCAAGCAAGCAGAGTTATTGTTATGTGAAGTGATCACTGATGAAATTGCAACACAAGGATGCACCAAAGTCGTATTAGGTTGTACAGAATTACCATTGGCATTAACGGCGACAAGTTGTCTGCGATTTAAAGTAGAAGGTATGTTACCTGCTAACGTTGAGGTGATTGATGCGTCGATGGCTTTGGCACAAGCGTTAGTATCATATCAAGGAACAAGCGAGCCATTAATCCAACCTTTGGCCTCTTATCAAGGACAATATTTAGATTGGTCGACACCACTGGCTTTTAAAGTTAACTCATTAGCCCAAAGCGTACTTATTCAGCAGCGTATTTTTGAGTATACAGTAGATTATTTAACTGATCGTAATCAGTGTCTTGCTGGCAGTTACTTCCATTTACCAACATTATTCTTTTCTGAATCAGCAACAGATATTGAGCAAAAGTTATTGGCGTTAGATATTAACGTTTATAGCAATATTAATATATTAGATAACATTATCATGGATAAATTAGCCTATTATTATTCTGACTTTTAACTATTTAATTTTCAGATGAAAGAGGTAGATAAAACTATCTACCTCTGGTGATTATTTTTTCCGTTATAGTGTTATTTCTTTCGTCATTCCAGCTTGTGCGTGACCCGCCATATTACAAGCAAGTTCAACTTTGTTACTACCATGGAAATGCCATAATACTTGTTTCGCTGTACCAGGGGCTATTATAACGCTATTACCATTATCAGCTTGGTGCTCTTTAGTCATTGTTCGGTATTGTGCTTGCTCTTGGGGAGAGCCAATTGAAAACTCGTGCGCCATCTTTCCTTGGTTAATAATGACAAACTGCACCACGTCGTTAGGCTTGATATCGACGGGTTTTTTAAAGGTGATTTTCATGTCATCAGAAAGAATGACATAAGCCACTTTATCGGGTTTTGAACCTGTTGCTGGCATCCCTACATCAGACATACTTTTCATATTCATCATCTGATGGTCCATTTTATTGGAATCCATTTGTGAGTGATCCATCGTACTATGATCCATTACAGCATGATCCATCGTTGAGTGATCCATAGCAGCGATGGCATGGGGGGTTGTTAAGACCAGTACTAAAGTAAACAGTATTTTTTTCATGGTTCATTCCTTGTTATTGATGATTAATTTGCGGGTGTTGTTGTCGTGGTTTTAAGCTCACGGCTTTTCCAAAGTTTGAAAATTGCCGGAAGTACTAATAGGGTAAGTAACAGTGCGGAGGCCATACCGCCAATCATAGGGGCAGCTATACGCTGCATCACTTCAGATCCAGTACCTGAGCCATACATGATTGGGATCAAACCAATAATAACGGTTAATACGGTCATCATTACTGGGCGTACGCGTAATCCAGCCCCTTCGCTAATCGCTTGCTGTAAATCATCAGCAGTTAACTGGCGTTGTTGGTTTTGTGCATCTTGTTTTTTAAATGCCCATGACTGATTGAGGTACACCAGCATAATCACACCAATTTCAACAGCGACACCAGAGAGAGCGATAAAGCCCACGCCAACAGCAATAGAGAAATTGAAGCCAAGAATGAGCATCAGCCATAAACCACCGACCATTGCTAAGGGAAGTGTCGCCATAATAATGAACACTTCCTGTAGACGGCGAAAACTGAAATAGAGCAGCAGCATAATAATGGCAAGAGTAATGGGTGTAACAATGCTTAAACGGGCTTTTGCTCGTTCCATGTACTCATATTGACCTGACCATGCTAATGAATACCCTGCTGGGAGCTGTAATTGTTCTGCAACTACTTGCTGTGCTTCGCTAACATAAGAACCTAAATCTCGCAGTTCAATATCGACAAATACCCATCCATTTGGACGCGCATTTTCGGTTTTGATCATCGGTGGACCATCTTCATAACGAATATCAGCTATATCAGCCAAAGCAATACGTGCACCATTAGGGGTAATTAACGGTAAATTTTGTAATTTAACCGCTGAATCTCGATAAGCTTGCGGGTAACGGACATTAATTGGATAACGTTCTAATCCTTCAATAGTTTCCCCAACAGTCATTCCGCCTACAGCGGTAGATACGATTTGTTGAACGTCTTTAATTGCTAGTCCATAACGAGCAGCCTGACGGCGATTAATATCAATCGTGATATAGCGGCCACCAGCGACGCGCTCAGCATAGACAGATGTAGTACCTGAAATATTATTGAGGATAGGTTCAAGCTCAGCACCGATCTTTTCGATCACTTTAAGATCGGGGCCTGCAATCTTGATCCCTATCGGTGTTTTAATGCCTGTCGCTAACATATCAATTCGAGTTTTGATCGGCATTACCCAAGCGTTAGTTAGCCCTGGAAATTGGATCAACTGATCTAATTGCTGGCGTAAAGATTCAGTGGTAACACCATCTCGCCATTGATCCCGTGGTTTTAATTGGATCACCGTTTCAATCATGGTTAAAGGCGCTGGATCTGTTGCAGTATCTGCACGGCCGACTTTACCCCAAACGGTAGCGACCTCAGGAACGGTTTTGATCAGTTTGTTGGTTTGTTGCAACAGCTGGCGTGCTTTACCAATCGAAATACCGGGGTAGGTTGTTGGCATGTACATCAAATCACCTTCATCTAACGGTGGAATGAATTCACTACCAAGCTTGGTTAATGGGTACAACGAAGAAGCCATTAAGCAGATAGCCACAATAATCATTGTTTTTGGGAATTTGAGGCTTAAATTTAATAATGGTCGATAAAGAGCTATCACTGCTCGGTTAACTGGGTTTTTATGTTCAGGTAGAATTTTACCTCGAACAAAATAGCCCATTAGTACGGGTACTAACGTTATCGCTAAACCTGCCGCCGCCGCCATGGCATAGGTTTTGGTAAATGCCAATGGCGAGAACATTTTTCCTTCTTGCCCTTCGAGAGCAAATACTGGCACAAAACTTAAGGTAATGATCAGTAATGAGAAAAATAGTGGGGTACCAACTTCTTCAGCGGCTTTGCCAATCACTTGCCAACGATTTTTATCTGTTAGTGGTGTGCGTTCAATATGCTTATGAACATTTTCTATCATTACGATAGCCCCATCAACCATGGCACCGATGGCAATTGCAATACCACCTAATGACATGATATTGGCATTAATACCTTGCCAATGCATGATGATAAAAGCCGATAAAATCCCAATGGGTAAGCTAATCGCTATTACTAATGAAGAACGAATATGGAATAAAAAGAGGGCACAAACGATGGCTACCACTAGAAATTCTTCAGCAAGTTTTTGCCAAAGATTTTTAACAGCATGATCAATTAACGTTGAGCGATCATAGGTGGCAACAATTTCCACCCCTTCAGGTAATCCTCGTTGTAATTGTGCCAGTTTTGTTTTGAGGTTAGTGATCACTTGACTGGCATTTTCACCAAAGCGCATCACAATCACGCCACCAACGGCTTCACCTTCGCCATTGAATTCAGAAATACCACGTCGCATTTGTGGGCCAAGGTTAATATCTGCAATATCGCCTAATAATAATGGAGTACCATTTTCCGTGACTTTTAGCGGTAATGATTTTATATCTTCAATATTGGTTAAATAACCAGTGGTACGCACCATATGTTCAGCTTCAGCCATTTCAATAACAGAGGCACCTGTTTCTTGGTTACCGTTTTGAATCGCCATATTGACTTGCTGTAACGTCAGGTTATATGCCCGTAATTTGGAGGGATCTATTTGAACTTGGTATTGTTTAACCATACCACCAACAGTTGCGACCTCAGAGACGCCAGCGACGGTTTGGAGTTCATATTTTAGAAACCAATCTTGTAAACTACGTAGTTCTGCTAGATCGTGTTTGCCGGTTTTGTCTTGTAATACGTAGCTATAAATCCAGCCAACCCCTGTTGCATCTGGGCCTAAGGTAGGTTTTGCATTGGCGGGTAATTTAGGCGCAACTTGGCTTAAATATTCCAGTACTCGTGAACGAGCCCAATACATATCGGTATTATCATTAAAGATAATATAGACATAAGAATCCCCAAAGAAGGAATAACCACGTACAGTTTCGGCGCCTGGTACGGCTAACATAGCGGTTGTTAATGGGTAAGTGACTTGATCCTCAACCACTTGTGGTGCTTGACCGGGATAGCTGGTTTTAATAATTACCTGAACATCGGAAAGATCGGGTAGGGCATCAACTGGCGTATTTTTAACACTGTATAAACCACCAATCGTTAAAAATAATGCGGCAATCAAGACTAATAAACGGTTGTTGATTGACCACCGGATAATAGCAGGGATCATAGTGTACTCTCCATTGGTTGAAGATCTTGTAGCGTGTAATCACTGCCATTTTTAACCAGTTTAAATCGAACGGACTGGCCTTGTTTAAAATGGTTTAAAGCAATGGTGTCATTAACCGTAAAGTTCATTTCACCTGCGGGCCATTGCCATGCAGGAACAGGCTGGTGGTTAACGGTGATCATATTGAAATCAGCCATTAACATTGAAATATCACCATTGACCCAAACTTCATTAATAGCCTTCTTGGTATCTTTCTTATAATCAATAATTTGATATTGATTGTTGGCTGTTTTTTTGATTTCAAATTTAAGTGGTTGACCTACAGTTAACGTATTGATAGCCAGCTTTTTATTGACGTTGAAATCCATTGTCATCGCAGGCCAATTCCAAGCACTCACGGGCTGGTGGTTGATTGTTAGTACACCCTGATCGGCATTGATCGCGGTGATCTCACCTTTGGCCCAAGTGACGATAGGGGTTTTATCGACATTGTCGACACCATTAATGCGAGACAGATCAGCACTTTTACTTGACTCTGAATCAAGTAAAAATTGTGCAGAAGTGACAATACGATCTGCTGTTGTTAATCCTGCTAACACTTCAACTCGATTATTGGCTTCTCGACCAATCTTGATCCTTGCTGATCGATATTTACCATTATCTTCAGCTAATACGACACGGGTCATATCACCAGAGCGGATAACGGCTTGGGTTGGCACGGTGAGTACAGCTTTATCAGTGGTAGGAGTGAGAGTGATGTTGACAAACATATTCGGTTTTAATTGACCGTTATGGTTGGCAAATTTTAACCGCATCCGTAATGTACGCGTTTTAGGGTCTAAAATTGGATAAACATAATCCACGCTGCCTTGCCATTGCTGACCAGGGATGGCATCTAATGCCATGGTGGCTTTACTGTTCGTGGTTATCCAGTGTGCTTGGCGTTCAAATATTTCGGCATTAACCCAAACTTCATTTAGAGGCCCTGCACTTATAGCGACTTGTGCCGGAGATAAATATCCTCCTTCGCGCACGTTTAAACTGGCAATAACACCATCGGCGATGGCTTTTACTTCGATTGTTTTAGTCGCTTTGCCCGTTTTAATGATTTGTTCAATTTGCTGTTTATCTACTCCAAGAGCCATTAAGCGATCACGCGCACCTCGCATTAAGCCACTGCGATCAGTCCGATAGGCATTGAGTAATTCTTGTTGGGATTTAACTAGTTCAGGTGAATATAGTGTAAATAGTACATCGCCTTTATGAACTTGCTCGCCCACAGCATTAACATACAATTTTTGCACCCAACCACTGACTCGAATATTCGTTTGCCACAGATGACTTTCATCAAAAGCAACATAGCCGATGGTATCTATTTGCGGAGATAGCTTTTGTTTAATAACTGCTGCTGTTTTTACACCTAGGTTATTTTCTACTGCAGCGTTAATGGTGACTGTGCCGGCAACAGTGGTTGCTGGAGAATCTTCAGCATAGACCGGAATTAAATCCATCCCCATTGGTGATTTACCTGGTTTATCTCGCTGATAATTAGGATCCATCGGAGCCACCCAATATAACGGTTCCTTGTCTGTCGCCGTTGCTGTAATAGCTGTCATAGATGTTGAGTTACTGGAGATATAACGGGTTGCTGCTACACCAATAGCCGTACCAATAAGTAACGCAACGGTGGCGATTTTAACTGTATTTTTTGAAGACATGATTTACCTACTTATTGATGGTTGAAGCTGTAGCGAAAGTGGTTGAATATCAAAACCATTAACTAATGCTGCGAGGTTCGCGTTGGTAATATTTAAATCTGTGGTTATACGAGCTTGCTCGATGTCTAATGTGAGCTCATCAGTTGCTGCTGCAATAACATTATTAAATTGCGCGGTATTGTTTTGATAACCACGTTCTACTGCTTGAGTACGTGCTTTTGCTTGGTTAAGTAGGGTGTTTTTATAGCGTGCTAGACGTTGACGTAAATTATCCTGTTCAACCAGTAGGGCATTTACTTTGGCATTCATTTGATTCAATAGCAGGTCACGTTGAGACTTTGCGGCCCCCACTTGATATTGTGCTGCCGCAACATGATGATCTTGACGATTATCAGTAAACAGCGGTAAATCCATTGTCAGATAAGCACTAACAAGATCGGATGCAGGCTTACCAGACATTGCATTAGCTTGACGAGAGGCATACATGACTTCAATACCAAATTGAGGTTTGTAAGCTTGTTGAGCGATGGCAACTTGGGTTTCATTTGCGGAGATAGTGCCATTGGCTATCTGTATCATCGGATGGTTTTTAAGTAGTTGATAATGCTGCGTTGTAGCGGTTAAACGTGGCATTAATTTATTTAGCTGTTGCCAAGGTAACTGGTTTGATGCTTGGATCATCACTTGGTTTGTTAGCCAATCAGCGCCAAGCCATTCGGATAGTTGTGCCATGATACGGCGTTGTGTTTGTTGGTTAGCCTGTAATTTATCTTCTATTTTTACTAATTGGAGTTTAACTTGCAGGAGATCTTGAGCTTCACCACTACCAATACCGTAGTTAGTGCTAGTGAAGTTAGCCAATTCAGTGATTAGGCGATGGCTACGTTGCAAGGTGCGATAAGTATATTGTTGATAACCAAGCTCTAACCATAATTGGGTTATTTTCGTCGTGATATCCAGTTCACGCACAGCTTGTTGAATACCAATAGCATTAGCTTGAATATTGCCTTTTTGTTGTTGTAAATCAAGGGTATTACCGCGGTCGAATTGCTGCATTAATCCAATAGATAAGGTGGTCATTGGATCTTTGTTAACAGAGAAGCTGTCAGTGGGTAGACCACCAATACCGAGCTTTAGTTTAGGATCGGGTAAGCTATTAGCCCCTAAACTTGTTTCTAGCATGGCATGTTGTTGAGCCTTAATTTGCGCGATATTGGCATCGCTCTTAAGTGCCATTGTGATCAATTGCGCCAATTGTTGTGGCGAGGTTTTTTCAACTGATGCTGTTGTGGGTGCCGCGAAAAGTGCTGACGGCATGATGGCTACTGCGCTGATAGTTAGCGCTAGCATAGAAGTTGTAACGTTCATAACGTAATCCAATCTTCCATAAGCATATAGGCCAATTTTATCAATGAGCTAATGACCATTACTAATGTAATTAAGTAGTAATGGTATAGCTCAGTGATTGAATTGGATAAGGCTTATGGTGATCTTAGATCTGCTGCAAAATAATTAAATACAGATCGTAAGATGCAATTAACCTATCACGAACAATAAAAGTGTCGTGAGTAAAAGTAGATTAAAAGGATTTACGCTATTGGAGGGCGATATAGTGTTGGCGTGGTGGTATTTAAATGGTGTGTTTTTTCTATGGTAATTAACGTACGGGTTGATTGCTGGAAGATACGACTAAACGGGCTGGGCAAAAAGGCAACACCCGTAAAGCATGCGACGGAGCAACATTTGTCGATTCCACCCATTTTATCGCAATGGGTAGTAGATTTTGGTGCTTGATGATGTTGATGAGAAGTCATAGATTCATCATCACAACAATCCATCGTTGATGACATTGTCGTCATCGTATTATTCATACCGAGCATTTTTACTGACCTTAAAGGCGCACTGGCTGCAACACTTGATAACAATAATGCTATAAGTGTAAAGCTTGTAATCCAAATTGTGCGAAGACGTTTGATATACATCTTAAGCCTTTAATTAAATTTAGAGGCTATTATATGCAATTATTGTTATTTGACGTCAAGTATTAATTATTATGTGAAGTCTTATTAGGACATAAAATTACAAATATGATGCATTAATATGTTTAAGAGCTTGCTAAATAGATTTTGTTTGATGAATTATTAACCGTATTTATTAGAAATAGTTTGATAAATTAAGCTGCTGTTTATTCACCCCACTGGTTTTTCTTGCTAATCTGTGACTATTATCGATAGCGTCTATTGTTTTAGCTATTGTTCACTCAGAAGGTAATCTTGTTTGAATCATTTTGTTTGGGATGTTAATCCAATACTAGTGTCATTCTTTGGTTTAAAGATACATTGGTATGGCGTGCTATTTGCGCTCGCTATTACGTTTGGCTTCCAAGTTATGAAGTCAATTTATCAACGTGAAAATAAACCTGTTGAAAGTTTAGATTCATTACTTATGTATGCTGTTGTTGGTATCATTGTTGGTGCTCGATTATTTCATGTAGTGTTCTATGATCCAGATTATTACTGGGCACACCCTGCGAAAATCTTTGCTGTATGGGAAGGTGGATTAGCAAGTCATGGTGGTGGTTTAGGCTTAATCATTGCGGTTTACTACTACAGTAAAAAGTATGCTATTGACCGTATGTGGCTACTCGATCGTTTAGCGATTGCAACTGCACTCTTTGGTTTCTTTGTTCGTTTCGGTAATTTCTTTAACTCGGAAATTTTAGGTACTCCAAGTAGCTTACCATGGGCGGTTGTGTTTGAACGTGTTGATTTAGTGCCACGTCATCCAGTTATGCTTTACGAAGGTTTCTCTTATCTGGCAATATTCTTCTTATTGTTTGCTTTATACCGTAAAACCGATATTGGTAAGTATAAAGGGTTACTGCTTGGTTGGTTCTTAGTATTAGTGATGACAGTAAGATTCTTATTAGAGTTTATTAAAGTACATCAAGCTGATTACTCAACCGATATGGTAATTAATACGGGTCAGTTATTAAGTATCCCATTTATTTTGGTTGGTATTTATTTGGTAATTAAAGGCCAAAGAGAGCGAAGTTTACAGCGAGCTAAAAATAATTAATCAATAATTATAGAGATATAAAAATAAAAAGCCGATCAGATGATCGGCTTTTTTATTTATGCGATGACAGTGGTTTTCGGTGTCGATATTGATCGTAAACGGCGGCGTTGGTTTTGAATTATGATACCAAACGCTAAAATAGCGGGCAGCCATAACCATTCTTTACGCCAGCGTTCAACAGGAACTCGAATATCTACAATTTGTTGGTCAAACTGTAATTGTTCGGTGGCAGCTGGACTTCCAAATGTCACCATATCAATGAGTGTTTTACCTTGGCTTTGGTAGGTTTCAATACCTATTTGTGCGAGTTTTTGTTGACCATTTTCTCCTTTAGGAACCGTAAATAGCACGCTAAACTCTCGATGTTTACCGATAGCATCTTCGCCAGCAATCCGCATTCGAATAACATCACCAGCAGGGAGGTTATCAAGGGTACTCACCAAGTGCGTTGGTGCAATATTCTGATAAGGTTCAACGATTAAATCTTGCCAAAATCCCGGTCGAAATAAAGTAAACGAAATCAATAACAGTGCAATATTTTCATACCATCGATTGCGGGTAATGAACCAGCCTTGGGTTGCCATCGCAAAAATAAGCATTGCAATGGTTGCAATGATAAAAATAATAATTCCATGAGTAGCACTAACATCGATGAGTAGTAAATCAGTGTTGAAGATAAATAAGAATGGTAATGCTGCTGTTCGTAAACTGTAATAAAACGCTGTGATTCCCGTTTTTATTGGATCGCCTTTTGATACTGCCGCTGCAGCAAAGGAAGCTAATCCGACTGGAGGCGTTACGTCAGCCATAATACCAAAATAGAATACGAATAAATGCACTGCTATTAGCGGTACAATTAAGCCATTTTGTTGGCCGAGGGTGACAATTACAGGTGCGAGCAAGCTTGAAACAACAATATAATTAGCCGTTGTCGGTAATCCCATACCAAGAATAAGACTGAGTAATGCAGATAAAATTAGCATTAACATCAGGTTGCCCATTGACAGCATTTCAACTAAATCAGCCAAAATTAAGCCAACGCCAGTTTGAGATACTGCACCGACAATAATACCAGCTGTCGCTGTAGCGATACCTATCCCTATCATATTGCGTGAACCCGCAATTAAAGCTTCAATCAGATCGTTCTTTCCATCACTAAAATTGCCGTAATGATACCCATCTTTACGTAATAAACTCAGTAATGGACGTTGAGTAATAATAATGCCAACCAGCATCACTGATCCCCAAAAAGCAGATAATCCAGGAGATAGACGCTCCACCATTAAGCACCATACTAAGACCACGACTGGCAGAATAAAATGTAATCCTGCTAATAAGACACTGTGTGTTTCGGGTAATGTATCCAGTGGAGCTTCAGGATCATCATTTGGTAGTGGTGGGTGGGTGGCCGCTACTTTGAGTAACCCTATATATACCGCGACTAATAATCCTCCAATTACATACCCAGCATAATTACCGAGTAATGGTTTGATCCACCCTAAGCCATAATAGATAGCTAAAGAAAAGCCGCTAATTAATAAACAGCCAAAGCTAAAACTGGTTAAGCGTACTAGCCACGGTTTGTGGTGCTTAGGCTCAATTGCCACCATGCCTAGTTTTAAGGCTTCTAAGTGAACAATATATAATAGGGTGATGTATGAAATTGCCGCCGGTAAAAACGCATGTTTAATAATATCGATATAAGGAATACCCACATATTCAACCATTAAAAAAGCAGCGGCGCCCATTACTGGAGGCATAATTTGGCCGTTCACCGATGAAGCGACTTCTATCGCACCAGCTTTTTCTTTGCTAAAACCGACTTTACGCATCATAGGAATGGTAAATGTGCCAGTTGTAACGACATTAGCAATTGATGAGCCAGAGATTAAGCCAGTTAACCCTGATGCGACCACCGCGGCTTTTGCCGGTCCTCCTCGAAGATGGCCTAATAAACTAAATGCTAATTGAATAAAATAATGTCCTGCGCCGGCTCGTTCAAGTAAGGCACCAAAAAGTACAAATAGAAATACAAAGCTGGTGGATACACCAAGGGCAATTCCAAATACGCCTTCGGTGGTGATCCATTGATGGTTAGCTAATGATGAAAACTGGACGCCACGGTGAGCAAGTAGCCCCGGCATCCAAGGACCTGCAAAACTATAGCCAATAAAGCCAAGGGCAATGAGAGGCAAGGCTGGACCTAATACGCGTCGAGCAGCTTCGAGAAGTAATGGTAAACCAATACACGCGATGACTAAATCGAATTGGGTTAAGCTTCCTGGACGTTGAGCTAATTCATTGTACATGACAAATAAATACAATGAGGTTGCTGCTGCAATCATACCTAATGCGATATCGCTGTAAGGGACACGATCGGTAGCTGAAGAGTGTCTCGCAGGGAAAACTAAAAAAGCAAGAATAAGAGCAAAAGCTAAATGGATTGCACGAGTCTCGGTGTCATTAAATACCCCAATCCCAATAATAAAAGGTAACGGAGATGCTATCCATAGCTGAAACAGTGACCATGAAATGGCTAAAAATGTAATGATTTTGGCCATCATTCCTGTTGGTAAACGTGCACCAACATCTTTAGCTATTAGATCTTCTGTAGAAAGAGGGGTATCTAGCGTTATATGTTGTTGAGCCATATGTATTCACTTACAGATTGGTACTAATGAAAACAGGAAACGTAATTAAAGTAATAGGATGTTGTGTCTTTTCATTAGTAAAAAAGAGGGCAAGCGAGATAACAATATATCTCGCTTGGCAGTGCGGTTACATCCAACCACGTTCTTTATAGTAACGAATAGCGCCATCGTGCAATGGTGCTGTTAAGCCTGTTTTTATCATGTCAGTTTCTTTTAGATCGGCAAAAGCTGGGTGTAGGCGCTTGAAACGATCAATGTTAGTAAATACTGACTTCACTAATTGATATACCATTTCAGGATCTGTTGCTGCATTGGTAGACAGTACTGCTTTACCGCCAATAGAAACGGTATCATTGGGGTTGCCGCGGTACATACCACCGGGAATAATCGCTTTAGTAAAATAACTTTTTTCTTTTAATAACGCGTCAATTTCAGGACCAACAACAGGAATTAAGCGCGTATCTGTTGTTGTTGATGCCTCTTGAATTGCCCCATTAGGGTGGCCGACAAAATAGCTCATAGCATCAATTTTATTATCGCTCATCGCTGGCGCTTGTTCTGCTGGTTTAAGATCAGATACCAGACTAAACACATCACTGTTCCAGTTTTTGACTGCTAAAATTTGTTCAAAAGTATCACGCTGACCTGAACCTGGGTTACCTAAATTCACCCGTTTGTTTTTAAGATCGTCAAAGGAGTGAATTCCAGAGTCTTCACGAGCAAGGATAGTAAATACCTCACTTTGAAGAGAAAAGACCGCACGAATATCGGACATTTTGCCATGATCTTGAAAAGGGGCTAAGCCGTTAAGGGCTTTAAATTGATGATCCGACTGCATAATACCAAAATTATATTCGTGGCTGCGTAGGCCATTGACGTTAGCAACCCCACCGCCACTGGTTGGGGCATTACATTTTATTTGATGGGTATCTGTGGTGCGATTTACAAATCGACAAATAGATTGTCCAGCAATGTAATAAACGCCCGTTTGGCCACCTGTACCAATAGAAATAAAGTTGTTAGCCGCTGTTGCGAAAGATGAGAAAAATACACCTCCCAGCGCACTAACAATAATAGCGAGTAGTTTCATTTTAAAATCCTTTCAATGATTATTACAGAGTGATAATTGGTGTTACTTTGGTCACGATATAGTTACTGTTGTATTTGTATCAGTAAGTATTTATCTGGTGTTTTTTACGATTTTTAGTTATCAAAATGCGAATAATTGTTCAACCAGTAAACAGTAAGTGTATTTTTTGTTAACCCAAGGTACGGTTAAATCATGAATGTGACAATGAGTAAAAAACTGCTTTTCTTGTTGTGTGAGAAAGCAGTTAATATTGTTAACGAGGGATAAAATGAAAATAAGGCTAATAAGAAAGTAATGAAGGTAGGAATTACAGCGGCTTAAATGAAAAAACCGCCAATAAATGACGGTTTTTAATTATGCTTTATGAAGTCTTAATGAAAAGGGTACCAGAATAGAGTCGTTGATTGATAACGATGCAGAATACCGAGTCCAAGTACGAGCGCGATAATGACTAAAGCTATCACATCATTTTTTGTCATCGGTTTTAAGCTATACCAAGTACGCTTTTTATTACGTCCGAAACCACGTAATGTCATCGCATTAGAAATCACATCTGCACGATCTAAGCTTGAGAATATCAGCGGCCCCAGAATCTTGGCAACATTACGAATACGTGTCATTACTGGTGCTTTCTTTGAAATATCAACCCCACGCGCTTGTTGAGCATGCATAATGTTGGTGAAGTCTTTCATTACCTCAGGTAAATAACGCAAGGTTAAACTTACCGCATAAGCAATACGATAAGGTACACCAAGTTTATTTAAACTGGCTGAAAATTCCGTTGGATGAGTCGTGAAAACAAACACTAACGCAATCGGGAACATACTAAAATATTTAAGGGTGACGGTAAGTAAGTAAAATACCGTTTCAAGAGTAATATTATAGTGGCCAAAAAGATGTACTAATACGGTGGTTGAATGCATGTAGTCAGTGCCTTGCTGAGGGGCAATCAAAAACATAAATAAAGCATTCATGAGTAACACCACCGCGGTACCCACTAATAGTGGTTTATAGACAGCAAATGGAATTTTAGTGGCTTTTAATAGCAATAACCCAACAATGATTAATCCACAAATAACACGCAGATCAAAGGTGAGTAACACCATGGTTACCCACGCCATAAATAACACAAACTTGGTAATACCGTTTAAGGCATGTAGCCAAGAGTTAGTGTTGACATAACTAATGCCAAATTTTAAATTTTTGCTTTTCATGGTTATTTATTTTTTACTTCGTGGGCGATAAAACAGCGAATAAATTGATCAATCTGCTCAATTCCGATTGCTTGAGCGAGTGAATATAAGCTCGTAACGGTTAAGTTGGCTTGATCCAGTAATGCTGGCTGGCTAAAAATATGATTGACCTTATCATCGGTAAGTAAGCGATTATCGGCAATCACAATAGCACGCTGGGTATATTCAAGTACTAAGTGCATATCATGTGAAATAATCACAATCGTAAGTCCTAGCTTTTGATTTAGCTCTTGAATAAAGGCCATCATAGCAGTGTAGTGATGGTAATCTTGGCCTGCAGTTGGTTCATCTAGGATGAGCAAATCAGGTTCAAGGACTAACATTGTCGCAATGGTGACGCGCTTTTTCTGGCCAAAGCTTAAGGCATCGACTGGCCAGTGGTGATAGCGACCCAGACCACAAAGTTTAAGCGTCGCTTCTACTTTTATCTTAATTTGTGCCTCATCCATACCACGGTTACGTAGACCCGATGCAACTTCATCAAAAATCATATGATGTGAGATCATATGATTGGGGTTTTGCATTACGACACCAATATGCTGGCTACGCTCAAAAATAGATTGGTTAGCTAAATCTTTACCATCGAGAGTGATAGTACCGTTATCGGCTTCTAATACACCCATAATCAAACGGGTGATGGTTGATTTACCAGAGCCATTTTTTCCCATAATGGCAACAAACTCACCTTTATGAATATCAAAGCTGACATCATCTAGTGTGTTGCGAATACCATCATAAGAATAGCTAAGGTTGTTAACGCTTAGTAGCACATCGTTTATTGGTTCTACTTGTGGCTGTTTAACTTGATGGAACCAATCTTCGATTTGAGGTTTGAATTTATCAAGCTTAATCGTGGAAAAATAAGCCGGCTTATCTTCAGCAGTGATCGTGCATCCCGCGGCTTTGATTGCGGAAATATATAACGGCTCACGAATACCATGTTGTTGTAATAACGGACTGGCTAACAGCTCATCTGGTGTCATATCTGCAATGATTTCACCACGCTCCATCATAATAATACGATCGATCGGGCGGTGTAATACATCCTCTAAACGGTGTTCAATAAGAATGACCGTTTTATCAGAATCTTTATGCAAATTATCAATGATTTCAATTGCTGCTTTACCTGTTTTAGGATCGAGGCTAGCAAGAGGCTCATCAAATAATAAAATATCAACGTCATCCACCATCACACCAGCGAGGGATACACGTTGTTTTTGGCCGCCACTTAAATCAAAAGGGGAGTGATATAAAATACTGTTTAAATCGACCATATTCGCGGTGGCTTGTACAATTTCACGCATCTTTTGTTGCGGAATCATTTGGTTTTCAAGTGCAAAAGCAATATCTTCGCCGACACTTAATCCTACAAACTGACCATCAGTATCTTGCAATACAGTACCGACCATACTGGTACAGTGATCAAGATCTAAGGTGCGGGTGTTTTTACCATTAATGTATAACTCGCCACTACAATCTCCCTTAATCGCATGAGGAATAAGCCCATTCAGGCATTGGCCTAAGGTCGATTTACCACAACCACTTGGACCAATAATGGCAATTTTTTCGCCTTTATTGATGGTTAGATTAATATTTTTGAGAGTGGGGTTTTCAAGAGCCCAATACTTAAACGAAAAGTTATTAAAGACGATACTCATTATTAATAAGCCTCTTTTAGGTTGAAGCTTTGCTGCTTACGCTTAGCCACCGAAGTCAGAATTAAATGACCGACAAAGGCAATAATAACGGTATTACTTAATGCAATAATAACGAGTTGCACCAGTACCTTAGTAAAAGGTTCGGCATAAAGTACAGCATCAAGGAAAGCAGAGCAGCCATAGCCGACAACGTTGGCAATGAATGCAAGTAGCACAAATAGACTAAAATCAAGTTTAGAAAATAGTCCCATTTCTAAGCGGCCACGAGTGAGAATAGGATAGAGACCAATAATTAAGCCAACAATGCCAGAGCCAAGTTCCCATGTGAACCATACTCCCCAGCCTGCAAAGAGATCAGTCACCCAGTGACCAATAATACCAACCAGAAATCCAACCAATGGGCCGAAGAGAACTGCAAATAAGGCTAATACAGCCATTGCAGGTTTAAGGGTAGTATTGGCAAAAACAGGAATACCGAACATAGGTAAACCACCTATGCCATATAAGGCTGCACCAATTGCAATAACAACAACTGTTTTAGCAGAAAGACTCATAACTTAACCTTGTTAACTCAGCCATCGAGACATTCAGTCATCGATGAAATGCAATAATTGGATATACAAATGCTTATGGTTGTAATCGTCATGTTACAGATTAGACAGGCCATGCCAATTAGCAGAGTGCACTGTGATAGTTGGAACCATCTTCAAGGGCAACTCAGCACTAATAATCCATTATTAAGTAAGAGCGTTATAAGTCTTTTCAGTATGAAAACGTAGTATATAGTAAAATGTAAAACCAAAAGCGGCGCTATGATAACGTAATCTTTCTCGGAAAGGAATGCTTTACATCTAGACGGCTAAAGAATAATCAGCATTAGTTTTTGTTACCAAAATTAGGTTAATAAACTGTTATAGCTTGCTGATTTGGTTATTTTTTATCATGGTATTTTAACCATATAAATATACTCATTTTTTGGGGCTTTATTTTTATTATAAAATAGACAATAATCGAACAACGGTCATTATTTTGCAGTGTGTAAAAAATAGATAACCGTAAACTGTCAAGTCTTAACTTTATGTGAAACTTTGCACTGAGACACAGAATCAGTATGAGGTTAATCTTGAAGTTGAGGTAGAATTATAAGTATTAGTGAGTTAGCTATCCCGCCATAGTGGCAGGGTGCAGAGCCAAATCATTGGAGATACAGCTTGATTAATGTATTCCTTGTAGATGATCACGAACTGGTTCGCACAGGGATCCGACGTCTTCTTGAAGATGTCCGTGGTATAAAAGTGGTAGGGGAAGCCATCAGTGGTGAGGAAGCCGTAAAGTGGTGTCGTAGCAATCATGCAGACATTATTCTTATGGATATGAATATGCCAGGCATCGGCGGTCTTGAAGCTACCCGTAAAATTTTGCGCTTCAACCCGGATGTTAAAATTATTGTATTAACGGTACATACGGAAAATCCGTTTCCAACTAAAGTTATGCAAGCCGGCGCCTCGGGTTATTTAACTAAAGGTGCTGGGCCAGATGAAATGGTTAACGCCATTCGTATGGTTAACAGTGGTCAGCGATATATTTCATCTGAAATTGCTCAACAAATGGCTTTAAGTCAGTTCGCGCCCGATTCAGAAAATCCATTTAAAGAACTGTCAGAGCGTGAATTACAGATCATGATGATGATCACTAAAGGCCAAAAAGTTACCGATATATCAGAACAATTGAGTTTAAGTCCTAAGACTGTGAATAGTTATCGTTATCGTTTATTTAATAAGTTAAATATTAGTGGCGATGTTGAATTAACACATCTAGCGATTCGTCATGGTATGCTTGATACTGAGACCTTGTAGTGTCTGAGCATGTGGATGATGGTACTGTTTTTGATGCCCAAAGTTTTCTCAAAACAGTCACTCACCAACCTGGCGTCTACCGTATGTATGACGCCAGCGGTGATGTAATTTATGTTGGTAAGGCAAAAGATCTTAAAAAACGCTTATCCAGCTATTTCCGTATTAATGTTAGCGGTGAAAAAACGCGCGCGTTAGTTAAAAATATTTGTAAAGTTGATGTGACTGTAACCCATACAGAAACAGAAGCATTAATCCTCGAACACAATTATATTAAGCAGTATTTACCTAAATATAATGTCTTATTACGTGATGATAAGTCTTATCCTTATATTTTGTTAAGTGCTAGTAAACATCCTCGACTATCTATTCATCGCGGTGTAAAGCGTCGTAAAGGTGAATATTTTGGTCCCTATCCTGATGTTTCTGCTGTGCGTGAAAGTTTGCATCTAATGCAAAAAATATTTCCTATCCGTCAATGTGAAGATTCGGTTTATGCTAACCGTAGTCGTCCTTGTTTAATGTATCAAATTGGTCGTTGTTCAGGCCCTTGTGTTGCCGGTCTAGTGTCTGATGAGGATTACCAGCAACAAGTACAATGGGTGCGTTTATTCTTACAAGGTAAAGATCGCCAAGTGATCAACACCATGGTCGAAAAAATGGAGCAGGCCAGTATGGCACTCGATTTTGAACGAGCAGCTGTTTATCGCGATCAGATCCAAGCTTTACGTCGCATTCAAGAACAACAATTTGTTAGTCAAGATAATCAAGACGATTTAGATGTTATTGGTATTGCTCACCAAAATGGAATGGCGTGTATTCATGGTTTATATATTCGTCAGGGTAAAATTTTAGGCAGTCGCAGTTATTTTCCTAAAATGCCAGTAGATGCTTCGCTGACAGAAGTATTATCAAGTTTTGTAACTCAGTTTTATTTTAATCAGGCGGAAGGACGTGTTATTCCGAGTATTATTTTATTGAGTGAGGAACTAGGGGATGATAGTGATGCAATTTTAACTGCACTGTCAGAGTTAGCTGGGCGCAAAATCACGATTAAATACCATCCTCGGGGTACGCGAGCAAAATATCTGAAATTAGCACAAACTAATGCTGCAACGGCGCTAACCAGTAAATTGAATCATCGCATGACGATTCAAGAACGTTTCTTTGCCCTACAACAAGCTTTAAATTTAAAACCTATCTCACGCATGGAATGTTTTGATATTAGTCATACCATGGGCGAAAAAACCGTGGCATCTTGTGTGGTCTTTAATCACGAAGGCCCATTAAAGCAAGAATATCGTCGGTATAATATTAGTGGTATCACTGGTGGCGATGATTATGCTGCAATGGCACAAGTATTGGAGCGCAGATATAGTAAAAACATGGAATTAGATAAAATTCCAGACATAATTTTCATAGATGGGGGTAGAGGTCAGCTCTCAAGAGCGTATGATGTTATAAAATCATATATTGCTGAGTGGCCAAAACGACCAATGTTAGTTGGTGTTGCAAAGGGAACCACGCGAAAACCAGGGCTTGAGACTTTAATTTTCGTGACTGGTGAAGAATTTTCTATGCCAAGTGATTCTCCCGCGTTACATTTAATACAACATATTCGCGATGAAAGTCATAATCATGCGATCAGTGGTCACCGTGCCCAGAGAGCAAAAGTAAGAAAACGTAGTACACTTGAAGATGTCGAGGGAGTTGGACCTAAACGACGTCAGGCTTTATTAAAATACATGGGTGGAATGCAAGAACTGAAAAAAGCAAATAAAGAAGAAATTGCTAAAGTGCCTGGTATCAGTTTAGCTTTAGCGGAAAAAATAGTCGATGCATTGCAACATGGTTAGTCTGTCGCTTTGAAGGTCATCATTGCTACAGTACTTTAATTGGTTGAATTTACAGAAAAGGCACACTCTTTTAGTTTTTTTAGAGTAGTCTAGATTGTATGTTAGGCCCAGATCTTGAACATAAGAATAAAATTATGCGTTTATCAATCCCAAATATTTTAAGTTTTATCCGGCTCATTCTTATCCCATTTTTTGTTATTACCTTTTATTTACCGTATGAATGGTCGGCGTTTGCTACTGCGTTAATCTTTTGGATTGCAGGTGTAACTGATTGGTTTGATGGTTATCTTGCGCGTAAGCTCAACCAAACGACCCGTTTTGGTGCCTTTATTGATCCTGTTGCGGATAAATTAATGGTCGTAACCGCAATGGTGCTAGTGGTTGAACATTATCATACGTTGTGGGTGACAGTACCTGCGATTACTATGATTGGACGTGAAATTATTATTTCAGCACTGCGTGAGTGGATGGCTGAACTAGGTAAACGTGCAAGTGTAGCGGTTTCATGGGTGGGTAAAGTTAAAACAGCCTCTCAAATGTTCGCATTATTATTACTACTATGGCATCCGCATGAATATGTTGTGTGGTTAGGTTATGCATCGCTTTATATTGCAATGGTGTTAACTTACTGGTCAATGGTGCAATATCTTAAAGCCGCTAAAGGTGATTTGTTAAATGCAGATAATCACTAACAAAATCTTGGTTGGTTAACAGATAAAGAAATGGCGAGCTAATTAGCTCGCCATTTTTGTTTCTAGTATTAGATAAATTCGTATTGATTAACCGTAACGTTGCATAGTTTGTTCAATATTGATGATTGAATCTGTTTGTTGATTAAACCAATTCAGTTGTTGTGATAACTGGGTTACGCTACCTATAATAATGAGAGCTGGGCTAGCAGCTTGTTTTGCGAGTGTTTCTATTTGGGCTAATTCTCCCGTTAAAACTCGCTGGTGGGCGGTTGTGCCACGCTCAATAATTGCGATGGGTGTTGTGAGTGACATACCATAAGCACTGAGTTTATGGCGAATCATACTGCTTTGATTTAATCCCATATAAAACACTAACGTATGTTTAGCTCGCGCTAGTGATAACCAATCAATTTGATCTTGGCCTTGTTTTAAATGCCCAGTAATAAATTGTACACTTTGGGCATGATCACGATGGGTTAATGGAATGCCAGCATAGGCGGCACAACCTGATGCTGCGGTGATCCCTGGTACAACTTCAAAAGGAATATTGAATGACAGTAATGCCTCTAATTCCTCACCACCACGACCAAAAATGAACGGGTCACCACCTTTTAGGCGTATTACCTGTTTACCTGCAAGTGCATGCTCAACCAATAAACTATTTATTTGCTGCTGGGGAACACAGTGATTTCCTGCTTCTTTACCGACAAAAATAAGATGGCTATGAGGTGGGAACATTGCAACGATTTCATCAGAGACTAAACGATCATAAACAATGACATCAGCCTGTTGAATCAAACGCATTGCTTTTACTGTTAGCAAGTCAGGATCACCAGGTCCAGCACCTACAAGGATCACTTTACCGATATTTTTTGAAGTAGATAAAGTATATAAGGCGTCTTGTTGTGGCATACATTTGCTCCAAGGCTGTGTCATTATTATCGGTATGATTACACTGTTTGTGGTTGCGGTTGAGTGTCTGTTGATGTCGGTTGAATGATCGGACGTTGTGATTTTGGTGTGGTGAACCAATAACCTAATCCCATAAATACTACGCCAGAGATAGTATTACCGATTGTTACCCAAAGGAGGTTATGACCAATACCTGCAAGGGATAATTCCTCTTTATGTACACCGAACCAAGATAGTGCAAAAATAGTCATGTTCGCGATAGAGTGCTCATAGCCTGAAGCGATGAAGGCTAATAAACACCACCAAATAGCGATGAATTTCGCAGAGCCTTCAACTCGTTGACACATCCAAATGGCTAAACAAACAAGCCAGTTACAAAGAATACCTTTAAACAGTAATACTGAAGCTGGAGCGGTCGTTTTTGCTAGCGCAACATTGTTTAATAGACTGTTACTATCATTTAAAAGGTTACCACCGCCAGCATAGAAGAAAAGTAGCGCAACACCGACAGATCCTAATAAGTTACCCATCCATGTTTGAGGTAAAACACGCATTGTATCTGCAACGGTAATTTGACCCGTTTTTACACCAAAAGTTAAAAACATAGTGTGTCCGGTGTAAAGTTCAGATCCTGCGATAATGACTAATGTTAAGGCGATACCAAATGTGGCTCCCATAACAAGAGGCCTAATACTTGGATCAACCATATTACCTAGCGTAAAAATTAAAATAATGCCTAAGCCGACATAGGCGCCCGCCATCGCTGAACTTAGCCAGAAGCCTAATTTTTCTTTTTGTGCAAATTCAACAATACGAGCAGCATTTGCTGAACATTTTTTGATGGTATCAGTGTACATACGTTTTCCCTGTAATAATTAAAACTGTTTGTCATAGGTTAATGACAGTTTGTCGCCTCAACCTATGGCAAAAGAGTTTGGCAACTTCTGCCAAACTCATTACTGCTCTAATTACAAACTTACTTGTACTTGACCTTGTTGTACTTGGATCTGATAACAAGTGATTTTGATTTCAGGTTGTTCTAAACAATGACCATCAATTAACGAGAAGCGTTGTTTTTTGAGTGGACTTGCGACCCAAAGTTGATCTTGATGTTGACAAATAATTCCACGAGAGAGGACATTTGATTGTGCAAACGGATCTTTATTATTGAGAGCAAAAAGTTGTTCACTATGATCTGGACGGAAAATTGCTACTTGTTGATCGCCAATTAATGCACAAATACCAGTGCCAGGAATTAAATCATCAAGGCTACATACAGTAATCCACTGACTCATGCTTTTTCCTCCAATGAGAGAGTAACGGTTGTTTCTTGTTTATTACTGATTGCTTTTTCATGAATAGTAGCGGGACGATGTTGTTCACGTTCAGACACAAAAATAACGTTGTCATCACGCTTAGTACTATTAATAAAGTGGGCAAAACGTTTTAGCTGCTGCTCATTGCTAAGGGTGGTTTTCCACTCACAGTGGTAACTGGCAATTAGCCTTTCTGCATCCGCTTCAAGTTGTTGGTTAAGGCCTAACTTATCGTTGATAATAACTTCTTTAAGATAATCAACGCCGCCTTCTAAGCTCGTTAGCCAAGTTGAAGTACGTTGTAATTTGTCGGCTGTGCGAATGTAAAACATTAAGTAGCGATCGATGTATTTAATTAAGGTTGCAGTATCAAGATCCGCTGCAAATAAATCAGCATGGCGTGGTTTCATACCGCCATTACCGCCGACATACATATTCCAACCTGCATCGGTAGCAATAATACCTAAATCTTTACCCTGTGCTTCGGCACATTCGCGAGTACAGCCTGAAACGCCGAATTTCATCTTATGTGGGGTGCGAATACCTTTGTAACGGTTTTCAAGCTGGACACCTAAGCCGACGCTATCTTGCACACCAAAACGACACCAAGTACTGCCGACACATGTTTTTGCCATGCGTAGTGCTTTGGCATAGGCTTGGCCAGTCTCAAACCCTGCATCAATCAAACGTTGCCAAATTTGTGGTAAATCATCTTTTTGAGCACCAAAAAGGCCAATACGCTGTGCACCTGTGATCTTGGTATAAAGCTGATAATCATTAGCGATTTGTGCTAAGGCTAATAATCCCGCAGGAGTGACTTCACCGCCAGCCATACGAGGAATGACTGAGTAGGTACCGTCTTTTTGCATATTGCCAAGGAAAATATCATTGGTATCTTGCAATGGTGTATTTTGAGGGGTGAGGGCGTATTCATTCCAACACGAAGCAAGGATTGAACCGATCGTTGGCTTACAAACTTCACAGCCATAGCCTTTACCATATTTGGTAAGCAAAGCCTCAAACGAGGTGATTTCTTCTACGCGAATGAGGTGAAGTAATTCTTGGCGAGAATATTCAAAGTGTTCACAAAGATGATTTTTAACTTCAATACCGGCTTTAGCAAGTTCGCTGTTGAGGACTTGAGTAATCAACGGTACACAACCACCACACCCCGTTCCTGCTTTAGTGACGGCTTTTATCTCTCCAAGTGTTGTATGGCCTTCCGCAACCGCAGCTGCGATCTTGCCTTTGGTTACATCAAAGCATGAACACATTACAGCACTATCAGGTAGTGCATCTGCTCCCATTGCGGGTTTATCTGCACCTGCATGGGCTGGTAAAATTAAGCTATCCGGGTTTTTAGGTAACTCAATATTATTTAATTTAAGTTGCAGTAAATTACCATAGTCAGCGGTATCACCAACTAAGACAGCACCTAAAAGTTGTTTGCCATCTTCTGAAACAATAATACGTTTATAAACATCTTGCTGCTCATTTAGGTATACATAGCTTTTGCTGTTGGGGGTACGACCATTAGCGTCACCAATGCTGCCGACTTTAACACCGAGTAATTTTAATTTAGCGCTCATATCAGCGCCTTCAAAGGTGTGAGATTCGCCAAGTAAATGGCCAACAGCAATTTGAGCCATTTTATAACCAGGAGCGACTAAGCCAAAAAACGTGTCGTTCCATGAGGCACACTCGCCAATAGCGTAAATATCGTTATCAGATGTTTGGCAGTGGTCATTAATCGCAATACCGCCACGATTACCTAATCCTAAACCACAATGGTGGGCAAGCTTATCTTGTGGCCGAATACCAGTAGAAAAAACAATAAAGTCGACTTCAAGGGAGGTACCATCGGCAAATGCTAATGTATTACGGGCATGTTCACCTTTAGCAATAATTTCTTGAGTGTTTTTACCTGTATGAACCACAACCCCAAGTTGTTCGATTTTTTTTCGAAGTTGTGCGCCGCCATGTGGGTCAAGCTGTTCAGCCATAAGTACCGGTGCAAACTCAATCACATGAGTATCAACCCCTAATGCTTTTAGTGCGCCAGCAGCTTCTAACCCGAGTAGACCACCCCCCACGACAACACCACTTTTACTGTGTTTAGCGGTAGCTTCGATGGCTTTAAGATCTTCAATGGTGCGATAAACAAAACAGTCTTTTGATTCATTACCTTTAATGGGTGGAACCCAAGGGTATGAACCCGTTGCTAGGATCAATTTATCGTAATGAACTTCACGACCACTGTTAGAGTAAATGAGTTTTTGATCACGGTTAATTGTAATGGCGCGTTCGCCTAATAAGACATTAATGCCATGTTTTTGATAAAAACCGTGTTTGACGAGTGATAGCTCTTCTGCCGTGTGGTGAGAGAAATAAGATGAGAGATGAACTCTATCATAAGCAACGCGTGGTTCTTCACAAAAGACAGTAACGTCGTATTTATCCATGTCAGCTTTATCGATTAGTTCTTCGATATAGCGGTGACCAACCATACCGTTACCAATAATCGCTATTTTGACTTTGCTCATAAATCCTCTTAACAACATCGTGAATTACGATAATCTTATTGATAGTTAAGTAGAATAAATATGATGCAAATCAAATCCAACTTTAAATAACCCTAAAGGGGTATGCTTTAAAATCAAATAATTAGAGGTAAATATTAACTCTTATTGGTTTGGTCTTATGTATAGTAGGTGGCTTTGTTTTAGAGATTGTATTTTTAGGGGTAATACGGTGGTGGCTTTATTTTTAGTAGGTATAGTGAATAGCAAGATGCAATTTAAGTGGGAATAAAGATAATTATCGGGGTTTAGTATAAAACACCAATTGCAGTTAAGAAGAGATGATAACCTTTAAATTTATCGTGATTATTTTGATGCGAGTGGATTTTGATCAGAAATGGGCTGATTTTTAGGTGGATGTAACGGAAAATGACCACTTAAATAAAAAGTCATAATTTTTCGTTGACTCAGTCCGTAAAATCAGTAAATTACACCACATACCGCAGCGGGTTACTCGCTAAGGTTAGTGAAGAATATAATTCTTTACGATATGGCGCGTTGGCAGAGTGGCTATGCAGCGGATTGCAAATCCGTGTACCTCGGTTCGACTCCGGGACGCGCCTCCATTCTCTTATGAGAATATGCGACACTAGCTCAGCTGGTAGAGCGCAACCTTGCCAAGGTTGAGGTCACGAGTTCGAACCTCGTGTGTCGCTCCAATTTAAGAATATTGATGTTGTCAGTATTCAGCAATACAAGAGGTGACTCAACAATGTTGAGGTCACGCCTGAGTTTATAAGATCGGGAACCTCGTGTGTTGCTCAAAATTAAAAGATACGGCTTAGGCGGTATTTACAGATGGTGTCTTACCCATCGCAAGAAATTGCGTGCCCTGGTGGTGGAATTGGTAGACACAAGGGATTTAAAATCCCTCGGCGTTCGCGCTGTGCCGGTTCAAGTCCGGCCCGGGGCACCATCTATTTAGTTGTTAAGTAATTAACAACAGCCTAGAGAAATCTAGCAACGTTGGCGCGTTGGCAGAGTGGCTATGCAGCGGATTGCAAATCCGTGTACCTCGGTTCGACTCCGGGACGCGCCTCCATTCTCTTATGAGAATATGCGACACTAGCTCAGCTGGTAGAGCGCAACCTTGCCAAGGTTGAGGTCACGAGTTCGAACCTCGTGTGTCGCTCCAATTTAAGAATATTGATGTTGTCAGTATTCAGCAATACAAGAGGTGACTCAACATTGTTGAGGTCACGCCTGAGTTTACAAGATCGGGAACCTCGTGTGTCGCTCCAAATTAAAAGATACGGCTTAGGCGGTATTTACAGATGGTGTCTTACCCATCGCAAGAAATTGCGTGCCCTGGTGGTGGAATTGGTAGACACAAGGGATTTAAAATCCCTCGGCGTTCGCGCTGTGCCGGTTCAAGTCCGGCCCGGGGCACCATCTATTTAGTTGTTAAGTAATTAACAACAGCCTAGAGAAATCTAGCAACGTTGGCGCGTTGGCAGAGTGGCTATGCAGCGGATTGCAAATCCGTGTACCTCGGTTCGACTCCGGGACGCGCCTCCATTCTCTTATGAGAATATGCGACACTAGCTCAGCTGGTAGAGCGCAACCTTGCCAAGGTTGAGGTCACGAGTTCGAACCTCGTGTGTCGCTCCAATTTAAGAATATTGATGTTGTCAGTATTCAGCAATACAAGAGGTGACTCAACAATGTTGAGGTCACGCCTGAGTTTACAAGATCGGGAACCTCGTGTGTTGCTCAAAATTAAAAGATACAGCTTAGGCGGTATTTACAGATGGTGTCTTACCCATCGCAAGAAATTGCGTGCCCTGGTGGTGGAATTGGTAGACACAAGGGATTTAAAATCCCTCGGCGTTCGCGCTGTGCCGGTTCAAGTCCGGCCCGGGGCACCATCTATTTAGTTGTTAAGTAATTAACAACAGCCTAGAGAAATCTAGCAACGTTGGCGCGTTGGCAGAGTGGCTATGCAGCGGATTGCAAATCCGTGTACCTCGGTTCGACTCCGGGACGCGCCTCCATTCTCTTATGAGAATACAAGCCCGAGTGGTGAAATTGGTATACACGACGGATTCAAAATCCGTTTCCTTCGGGAGTGACGGTTCAAGTCCGTCCTCGGGCANCAAATTAAAAGATACGGCTTAGGCGGTATTTACAGATGGTGTCTTACCCATCGCAAGAAATTGCGTGCCCTGGTGGTGGAATTGGTAGACACAAGGGATTTAAAATCCCTCGGCGTTCGCGCTGTGCCGGTTCAAGTCCGGCCCGGGGCACCATCTATTTAGTTGTTAAGTAATTAACAACAGCCTAGAGAAATCTAGCAACATTGGCGCGTTGGCAGAGTGGCTATGCAGCGGATTGCAAATCCGTGTACCTCGGTTCGACTCCGGGACGCGCCTCCATTCTCTTATGAGAATACAAGCCCGAGTGGTGAAATTGGTATACACGACGGATTCAAAATCCGTTTCCTTCGGGAGTGACGGTTCAAGTCCGTCCTCGGGCACCATTTTCAAGAGAAAGCCTCATTCGAAAGAGTGGGGCTTTTTTTGTTTCTATTCATTAGCTTAATCCTGTCTTTTTCTGGTCAACTTCCTGTCCCATTCCGTTAAAATGACTTCGTAAAACGGTTGTTGCTACTCATATTTATGCTAATAATTTATCTGATGGTGATGAGTTGATGGCAGTAATAGTACAGTGAATCGAAGCCTAAATTATCACTGTACTATTACTATTATTTTGATTTCTTTAATCTAACCTTGATAACACTATGCTCTGTTGGTACGCCTAATCGAAAAGGAAAGCCATAATGCCCTGTACCTCGATGGACATATAACTTGGTATCATCAATTCCCCATAAGCCATGATCTGGTGACTTCGAAAATAGACTAATTACCGTCGTTTTTAATCCTAAACTGACTAATCCCATAAGACCACCATGTGTATGACCACTTAAGTATAAATCAATAGGGTGGTTCATTAGAGGTAGATCTGAAAGGTGAGTTGGATCATGCAGCATAGCAATACTTGCGATGATATTCTTTTCATTCGGTAAGCTTTTAATTGCTTTGCTGAGTTTAAGTTTTCTATCTTTAGCGTGAGAATCAAAGCCAATAACTTCAACTGGGCCAAGTTGAGTTTGTACTATCTGCGCTTCATCTATCAACAAAGTAATATTATTGTTAGCCAAGGCTGTCTTTACTATTTCTGGTGCTTCGTAATCATGGTTACCCATACAAGCGAATACTTTGCCGCTATAGTCTTTTAATGGCTGGAGTGATTGCGACAGTATTTGTAGTGAGCTTTTTGACTCCATGGTCAAAAAGTCGCCCGTTAATAAAATAAGATCCGGTTGTTTATTGACTGCGTTTTTACAAATATGTTGAAGACGGGCAACCGACATATATGGGCCTAAATGCGGATCGGTTAACTGGATAATCTGCAGTGTGTCGTTATTATTTGAACTTGGTGGCGCTAACTCTAAGCGACTCAGTTGTGATGGCTGTGCGTTATCATTGAGATCGATAACAATACATTCTTCAGAAATACGGAAATTTTGTAATATACCGATTAAACCAAGTATATAAGGGATATACAAAAAATCAGCACTGTTAAAAAATAGTAGCCATAGTGCCCAAGGAAATGCGATTATTGTTGCACCTAAAAACCATTGTCCAGGCCAATTTATCACAACGCGAACCCAAAAAGGTTGCATCTTTGGTCGAATAAGAAGCAAGGTGTCTATAAATACTAAACTATATAACAACAATATAAGCAAAGGAGGGATGAAACTAACCAAGGTGTCAAATATAGTAACAAAAACTAAACTATAAACCGTTAAAATAACGCCTCTAATGATGGCAAACTCTTTAGAGTGAAATAACCAACTAACAACAACAGTAAACACTAATAAAAATAACGTTATTGTGCCGATATTATCCAAAACAAAATTCAATGAATTAATCCTATAAAGTAAGTATTATCTTAATACAGTATTGCTAGTATTTTAGCTAAATATACCGTTGAGAGTATGCTTTTATGGGCGGTTTTTTACTAAAGGCTGTTCGAATTTGAAAGATTCGATGTTAATTTATTTTGCTTCATAGTCGAACATATAGTATCGTAAATCGACGATAAGCGATTTTGGTGTAAACAAATGAATAATAAATGCTCTGATTCTTCCCGTATTTCTTTTGTAGCAACAGACCAACAATTTAATGATGAACAGATTTTAGCCGCTCAAGCTAAAGCATTATCACACCCAGCTCGTTTGCGCATTCTGCATATTTTGCATACTTTAGACGCAATGGATGGTTGTTTGAACAGTGATTTTGTTTCTGAGTTGGGTTTAGCGCAATCGACTGTTTCTGAACACTTACGTATATTAAAGCAAGCTAATTTCATTACAGCAGAGCCAAACCCTCCTAAAGTGTGTTATCGCATTAATCGTGAAGCGCTCAACAAGTTCAACACTAAATTCTCAGATTTCTTGTCTTAATTTTTAATTAAAGGTTTTGTAAGTAAAATTGGACTAAGCTATGAATATTAATCGTAATTCGACGATTAACGATTAACGGGGTGGAAAGTTACTATGGCGACTGAAGTTTTAAAGCGTTCTAATAATAAAATACGTTTTCTCGACCGTTACTTAACGGTCTGGATCTTTATTGCAATGATCATTGGTGTTGGTATTGGGGCCGTTTTCCCTGAAGTAGCACTATGGAATGAGGCGATGTCTGTTGGTAGTACTAATGTACCCCTTGCGATTGGTTTAATTCTTATGATGTATCCTCCTCTTGCTAAAGTGAATTACAGCTTAATGGGGAGTGTGACCAAAGATAAGCAAGCTCTTACGTTATCTTTGATTATGAATTGGATTATCGGTCCGATCTTAATGTTCACCCTTGCACTCATATTTCTCGGCGATCATCCTGGCTATATGGTCGGTATTATTTTGATTGGTTTGGCTCGTTGTATTGCGATGGTATTAGTCTGGAATGATATTGGTGGCGGAAATAAAGAGTATGGCGCTACATTGGTTGCATTAAACAGTGTATTTCAAATTTTGACTTACAGTATTATGGCGTGGTTGTTTATTACTGTATTGCCACCATTATTTGGTTATCAGGGTTTTGCTATTAATATATCTATTATTGATATCGCAGAAAGTGTGTTGATTTATCTTGGTATTCCTTTTCTTGCTGGTTTTGTTAGCCGTAAGTGGCTTGTCGCTAAGAAAGGTGAGCGTTGGTATAACGAGGTCTTTATTCCTCGTATTTCACCGATAACACTCATTGCGCTACTAGCAACTATTGTGCTGATGTTCAGTCTTAAAGGCGATATGATTTTAGCCTTACCAATGGATGTTTTTCGTGTTGCTGTACCACTCGTTATTTACTTTGTTTTAATGTTTTTTATTAGTTTCTTTGCTGGTAAGAGAATGGGTATTCCTTATGACAAGAATGCCTCTATTGCTTTTACAGCGACAGGGAACAATTTCGAGTTAGCGATTGCGGTATCTATCTCAGTGTTTGGATTGAATTCAGATCAAGCATTTGCGGGTGTAATAGGTCCTTTGGTTGAAGTGCCTGTGTTAATTGCTTTAGTGAATGTTGCGCTGAAAATGAAACAAAAATACTACCCGTAAGTCTTTAAAATAAAGGGTATATTGAAATAATGTAGAGAGAAGAATCAGTGGGTTTATTGATGGATTTTATAATTTGTGTTGCAGATAAAATGTAATCCCGTATAACCCTATCTTCTCTCTTACTTTATTTATAATAAACCGAACATTAGGACTGCAAGTATGACAAATCATGTCGTAACAACTTATACCCGATCTATATTTGATGACGATATTGAAGATGGTTCTATTGAAGACTTTTCTGACGAATCATCATTTGTAACGGATGTGCCTTTCGAGCGGGCAGACATGTTAGCAATGTTGATAGAAGAGGGGGTAGATCTTGCTGAAGGACAGTATCATTCGATGGGAGATAGTGACAAACTCGTCGGGTATCGTGCGACTATCGATGACAAAGATCCTAATACCATTCGTTTTAATTTGGTACATATTATCGATAAAGAGTCTCGTAATTTAAAGGCTTATGATATTGAAGTAAAAGTAGAGCCTGAGAGTAATAAACTTTATGTATCAATTATTCCATATCTGCCGTTTTTTACTACCATCCTTGATATGTATAGTGGGGAAGAAGCCCAAGCTATAGATGAATCGATACAACAAACAATAGACAGCTTAGCACAAGGCTGGCTGTTTAAGCGGTTGATAGATAATACTGAAATTTAGCCGTTAGTTTTGATGGTATAAGGTGGTGTTAGGCACACTACCTTTATTGAGGCTCATACACGATAAAGCCCTAATCTAACGGTTATCATAACGCTAAGTTTTGTTACTTCTTTCTGTAAAGTAGCAATTTCAGTATAATGATCCCTTCTTTATATTTGTGGTTAAGCTAAAAAAATAAGGTATTCCTGACATGAAAGATGCATCAGTCATCATTGGATTAAGTAATCCTAAAAGTCCAACCAATATCGGTGCTGTGCTCAGAGCTGCTGGTTGTTATAAAGCCGATGCTGTTATTTATACGGGAACCCGTTACGATAAAGCTGCAAAGTTTCAGACAGATACTAAGAAAGTAGCACAGACTATTCCGTTGTCTGGTGTTGAATCAATGCTTGATGATCTGCCACAAGATATGAAGATTGTTTGTGTTGACTTTGCAGAAGGAGCAACATTATTACCACATTTTCAACATCCAGAAAAAGCGATTTATATTTTTGGACCTGAAGATGGTTCAATTTCACAAGATGTGGCAGATAGAGCCGATCATGTTGTTTATGTACCCACTGTAGGTTGCATGAATTTAGCCGCATCAGTAAATGTTGTTTTATATGATCGTCTTGCAAAACAAGAAAATATTACACAGAGTGATGAACATATTCGCCAAAATCGTGATAATAAAAATAACCTACGTGTAAGTGTTAAATAATATTGTTATAAAAAGTCCGATAGATTATCGCCGTTGTAAATACGAACGGCGGTAATTTGATTACGGTGTTTTATATATTACGCCGACTGCTTAATATCCCACATAGTATAGATCCCCAGTGTCACTAAGATAATTGCGCCACCTAAAATATCATTTAAAGATGGTTGTTCTCCAATCACTAAAAATACATATAAAGGGCCTAATAAAATTTCCATCAGCAAAATTAAGCTTGTTTGAGCTGCTGGAATATAGGCAGTTGACTTTGAGATACATAGATAAGAACCAGGTACGATGACACCGCCTAATATTAGCAGGTAGATCATTTGAATGTGTGATAGCGAAAAAGGTTGAGCCCCTTTGATGTAAGCAAATACAGCGATCATAAATCCGGCCACAATCAATATATTTACTGCTTGCTCACCTTTAGTTTTACGCATAGCAACTAAATAGATTGCGGTTGCTAATGCGGTAATTAATGCGAGTAGATTACCTACCCATTGTCCGCCAGCAGGAGCAAAAGCAAAGATAATCCAAATACCACTGGTAGCGACACCGATAGCCAGTAATGTTGGCCATTTCAATTTTTCTTTTAAGATTAAGAAACCTAAAATAGCAGTAAAGAAAGGCGCAGTATTGATAATAACCAGTGTACTTGCTACTTGGGTGTAATGTAATGACTCAATAAAACAGACTGTTGAGGCTGCAAAAATAAAGCCTAATCCTAAAAGTGATAAAGAAGGACGTGAGATTTCAGCTGTAAATTGCTTCCGATTATAAAGCAGTTGAACAATCACAAGGACGATACATTGAAATGCGCCGCGCCAAAAAAGTACATTCCATGCACTGGAGTCGGATAATTTTACAAATAAGCTATCAAAGCTCAGTATCATTATGCCAATAAAAGCCAATAATAATCCGCGATTTTTATCGCTCATAACAAAGGTTTCCCATAAATTTAAACCAGTAAATTAACGTATTAATCAATATTTTTTGTCGAATACGTGATGAGCGTTTAATAAACTTTATGTTTATATCGTATTAATCACTATCTGTTTGGATTAATCAACAGCTGAATCTAATATTGTATATGTCATAGTCTATTTAAGAAAAAAATTTCATAGTTATGATGATTTTTGTGATTTGTCGTAAGATGTGTCTGCCCTTATAACGTTTTTTTCTTTCGGATTAGAATGATTATGAACGACGGCAAACTTATTGATGCTTTATTCACCCAGGGGTGGTTTGTTTGGGATGACTTTTTAACTCAGGATGAAGTCATTGAACTAAAAGCATGTATTCCAGCTGACTGGAGTCAAGCTGGTATCGGTCGTAATGATGAATATATGACTAAAAAAGCGATTAGAAGTGATAAAATTCAATGGTTATCATCTGATATGGGCCAGCCTGTTACTGACTTTTTACAACGTATGGACGAGATTCGTATGGAAGTTAATCGTCATCTTTTCTTAGGTTTATTTGAGTATGAAGCGCACTTTGCTAAATATGAGCAAGGTGATTTTTATCAAAAGCATTTAGATTGTTTCCGTGGCCAAGAAAACCGTAAATTAACGACGGTATTTTATCTCAATAATGATTGGCAACCAGAACATGGTGGTCGTATTAAAATGTATGATTTAGACGATAACGAATTAGCAACTTTAGATCCGAAGGCGGGTCGGTTAGTGGTGTTCTTATCTGAATTGTTTCCACATGAAGTACTACCTGTTACACAGCAACGTTTTAGTATCGCTGGTTGGTTTAGAACCAACGGTGTGAGTGGTAATCAATTAGATATCGCTCGTTAATATAGAGTTAAATAAATAATCTAATCAAGAAGAGGCACTTTTTTAACAGTTGAGGTTGTTATATATGCTTTGTCGTATATGATGTTGTTTCCAACGGTTATTCAGAAGGTGTACTGTGAAACGTATTTTGTTTCTTTGTACTGGTAACTCCGCTCGTTCGCAACTTGCAGAAGCTTTGATGCGTCATATGTGCCGAGACAGTGCAGCCACCATTGGCCAATTTGAAATAATGAGCGCGGGGATGGCACCTGAAAGTGTTGATCCTCGAGTATATGAAGTACTTAATTATCATAATGTTAATGCGGATAATTTAACCAGTGTTTCAGCATCAAGCTTACAAAATCAACATTTTGATGTTGTGATAACGTTGTGCGATAAAGCCAGTAAAGAATGTGCGCTCTTTCCTGATTCTGATGCGTTAATTCACTGGGATTTTAAAGATCCTAAGCCACAATCAGGGGCTCAAGGGTTTTATGATGTCTTTGATGGTTTAAAAGCTAAGATAGCATTATTTTTAATGCTTAATGGTGATAACCAATCAGGTACTATTGGTGCGGTTGAATTATTTAAAATAATGAGTGATCCATTACGATTACGTATTTTGATGCTGATTCATGATGAACTTGCTTTATCTGTAGGAGATTTAACCAAAGCATTGCAGGTTAGTCAGCCTAAAGTTTCTCGTCATTTAGCATTATTACGTGACAGTGGTGTATTACATGATCAACGTGAAGGGGTATGGATTTTTTATCATTTTCCTTCTGATTTACCGTTATGGATTCGCCATACGTTCGATACGGTACGTAATGGGCAACCAGCATTGATTAATCAAGAAAAAATACGTTTAAGTGCAATAAAAAATAGAAAAATACCACAATTAATTAACGTTATAAAAGAGTAGGAGTTGTTACAGTTATGGATAATCAACATCCCGTTTGGACACTACCATTAAATGAAGCTACCCCTACAAAAGGTGGTTTACTATTAACACCATGCCCAGGTACAAAAGGAGTTAATGCAATCACGAGCTTGCGTCAGCTGAAAGCAGCAGGAGCAACGGTAGTATTAACTGCATTAGAAGATGGTGATTTACCTGATCAAGGTGTCGAATTATTAGCCGAAGCGTGTAAATTATTAGGTATGCAATGGTTTCATGTACCTATTGAAGATGACTGTGCACCTACCGCTGAATTTGAACCTAAGTGGCAACGCGCTAATGATGCGGCGCAAATAGCACTTAATAATGGCGAGTTTGTCGTTGCGCATTGTAAGGGCGGATCAGGTCGTACAGGATTATTAGCCGCACGTATTTTACTTGCTCGTGGTAAGCCTTTTGAAGAGACAATTGCAGCAATTCAGGCACAGCGGCCAGCTGCTTTTACGCGTCAGCCTCATATCGATTATATTGCTCAGTGGAATGACACTGCAGGGCGTTAATTGCCAATAAGAATTTATTATGAACCTCGCTGATGCGGGGTTTTTTGCTTTTAGGCTCTCTTAAAATTATTTAATAGAAAAAAGGTTTATTTTCTTTTTTGTGGCTGATACATTCGATATTCCATATATATGGAATATCGAATGTATTGGCTGTTCACAACAAGGAGATGACGATGGCAATTAAAGTTGGAATTAATGGATTTGGCCGAATTGGTCGCTTAGCATTACGGGCTGCATTTGATTGGTCTGAAATTGAGTTTGTATTAATTAATGATGTTGCCGGTGATGTTAATACATTGGCTCACCTACTTGAATTTGACTCTATTCAAGGACGCTGGTCACATGCGGTTACTGTTGATAACGGTCAAATAGTGATTAATGGCCAATCTATTGAGTATTGTCAGCAATCGAAAATCGAAGATGTTGATTGGTCTGGTTGTGATGTCGTATTAGAAGCAACGGGTGTTCACCGTGATACTCAATATCTTAATCAATACTTACAACAGGGCGTAAAGCGTGTTGTCGTTTCTGCGCCAGTGAAAGAAGAGGGAGTATTGAATGTTGTCGTTGGTGTTAATGATCATTTATTTAATGCTGAAAAACACCGTATTGTTACTGCAGCATCTTGTACTACCAACTGTATTGCACCGGTTGTTAAAGTCATTCATGAACATCTTGGTATTAAGCAGGCTTCATTTACAACTATTCATAATTTAACCAATACCCAAACTATTTTAGATGCACCGCATAAAGATTTACGTCGTGCTCGCGCGTGCGGTATGAGTTTAATACCAACAACGACGGGTTCTGCTAAAGCGATTGTAGAAATTTTCCCAGATCTAGCTGGTAAAATTGATGGCCATGCTGTGCGTGTCCCCTTAGCCAATGCATCACTAACGGATATTATTTTTGATGTCGAGCGTGACACGTCTATTGAGGAAGTTAACCAATTATTGAAAACAGCATCTGAAACAGAACTGAGGGGTATTTTAGGTTTTGAAGTAAGGCCTTTAGTGTCAGTTGATTACCGTGGAGATCAACGTTCAACCATTATTGATGCGCTATCAACGATGGTGGTTAATCAACGAATGGTGAAGATTTATGCGTGGTATGACAACGAAATGGGCTATGCCACGCGAACTGCGGAATTAATTCGTAAAGTTGGTTGTTAATCTTTGGTAATCAATATTGTTAGTAGGTAAGTGAGTATTTTATGTTAGCGAAACTGAGTCAACTACCCAGTGGCGTGCGTCAATATATGTTAGTGACGTTCAATTATTGGAACTTTACTTTGACTGACGGCGCATTGCGGATGTTGGTGGTATTACATTTTCACCAACTAGGTTATAGCCCATTAGAAATCGCATCATTATTTCTGTTTTATGAATTTTTTGGGGTAGTAACTAATTTAATTGGTGGTTGGCTTGGAGCTCGATTAGGCTTGAACCGCACCATGAATATCGGTTTATTCATGCAAGTCATTGCTTTGTTAATGCTTGCTGTACCATCAGCGAATTTAACGGTTATATGGGTGATGTTTGCACAAGCATTATCTGGTATTGCAAAAGATTTAAATAAGATGAGTGCTAAAAGTGCGATTAAAACGTTAGTACCTAATGATCAACAAAGTTCGTTATATAAGTGGATTGCATTGCTAACGGGTTCAAAGAATGCTCTAAAAGGTGTTGGGTTCTTTTTAGGTGGGGCATTATTAACGTTAATTGGGTTCCAAGGTGCGGTTGTCGCGATGGCTTGTGTATTGAGTAGCGTGTTCATCTGCAGTTTATTGTGGCTTGATAAAGACTTAGGTAAGGCTAAGAATAAGATAAAATTTAGTCAAATATTTTCAAAAAGTCGTAGTATTAATATACTTTCAGCAGCAAGAATGTTTCTCTTTGGTGCACGTGATGTGTGGTTTGTGATTGCGTTACCTTTGTACTTAGGCCAAGTCTTTGGTTGGGATTATTTACTTGTTGGTAGCTTTCTGGCTGTCTGGGTTATTGGCTATGGTTTAGTGCAAAGCATTGCCCCTAAAATTACCGGTAAGGCTGAAGGTATTATACCTGATGGACGGGCAGCTTTGTTATGGGCCAGTGTATTAGCTGCTGTGACTGGTGGAATTGCATTAGCATTACAACTTAATTGGTACCCTCAATTAATCATTATTCTTGGATTAATGATTTTTGGCGCTATTTTTGCTATTAACTCTTCATTACATTCTTATTTAATAGTTAGTTATGCTAAAGACGATGGTGTAAGTTTAGATGTTGGTTTTTATTATATGGCTAATGCTATGGGACGCTTAATAGGAACATTACTTTCTGGTGCGGTTTATCAACTTTATGGATTATCTATGTGCATATGGATTGCGTTTGCTTTTATTGTACTAACGACGATTATTTCATTATGGTTACCGCGTAAAAATACTAGAATTGTGTCGGTTTAAACTCATTTAATAGGGGCTTTTAGGGCGAAAGTGATATTTATCAAAAGATATTCAATAACGATATTTATCAATAGAGGTGTTCTTTAATTAAACTATGATGTACGGTATATTGTACAATCCTTATTTTAATATTGTATCAAAGATAATTATTTGTCTAGATATATTGCTTAGGCCGCTGATTACTTATGGTTACAACACTAAAAGCCCTAAAAAGAAATAGCTATGGTCGTGAGTTTATACAAGAAGCTCTTCATAGTGTTTACGATATGTTTAAGCCTGCACATTGTTATATTGCTTACTTCGATAAGATACATCACAAAGCGACATCATTAGCCTATTATATTGATGGTCATGTTTCGAATACAATATTTACTTACTCTATTGATAATACTCTTTGTAAGAAAATGATATTATCGGGTAAGCCTTGCTATTTTTCTAAAAATATATCTCAGATATACCCATTTAATCAAATAATTACTCATCAGCTGTTTCAATATTATTTAGGATTACCCATATTTTCTCGTCGAGGAGAGGTCATTGGTGTTATTGGATGCTTATTTGAATCTTCCAGTTTATTCTCTAAAGACTTACATGGAGAGTGGTGTAACGTTCTTGGCGATATTCTTGGTTCAGACGTAGAGTATCTTGCACTATTGTCATCACAGAAAAAATTACTTCGGGAAATGGAAGAGTGTCAGCAAGAAGCTAAGTTGGGTAATTGGCAGTTAGACTTAGTGATAAATTGTTATTATTGGAGTCGAGAAATTTATCGTATTTTTCAATGCGATATTGATACTTTTGTACCTAATAATGACGTTATTAATGATTTTATTCATCCAGATGATCGTGTCAGAGTTTCTGAACTAAAAGATGAAATGATAAATAGCACGAATATGAGTTATAGCATTATATATCGTATTGTTTTACCTGAAGGTGATGTTAAATATCTGCGAGAGCACTGCCATATTCTACGAGATATAAATGGTGTGGCAACATTAATTAAAGGTATTTTACAAGATATCACTGATTTCTATCATATTTCTAATAAGTTGAATCAAGCATCAAATAAATTAACAATGACTTATAATGCCGTTGCTGAAGGTATATGGGAATATAATTTAGAAACGCAAAAGTTAATAACATCACCTAAATTCTGGGAAATATTATCGGTTAGTAAAAGTAGTGTTAATAATCTTAATGATTGGTTGGCAATGGTCCATAAAGATGATCGACTAGCCGTTATTGAGTCTTTTTCAAAATTACGTAATGGTGATGCAATATCCATCGATGTAGAGTTTAGATTACAACCAAAAAATAAGCACACAGTATGCCGTTGGTTTAATTGTAAAGGCAATATCATAGAATCAAATAATAGTAATCGTAGTGATAGTATTGTTGGTGTATTGATTGATATAACCGCTACGGTGTTAGCGGCACAAAAATTAACACTTGCAAAAACAGTGTTTGATAATACCTCTGAATGTATTGTTATTACCGATCAAGATAATAATATAATATCAGTTAACAAAGCCTTTGAAACTGTTACTGGTTATAATCAAGCAGATATTATAGGTAAAAACCCTCGTATATTAGCATCTGGCTACCATAATTTAGAATTTTATCAGCAAATGTGGCATAGCCTTGAAACGACTGGAGCATGGCAAGGACAACTACATAATCGGCGTAGTGACGGTGTTATTTATCCAGAAGAAATGACGATTAATAAAATTGAAGATGATCATAATGTTATTAATTATGTCGGTGTATTTCATGATATTAGTTCTAGAAAGCAAACTGAGAAAAAATTAAGGTTATTAGCTGACAACGATATGCTAACGGGATTAATGAACCGCCGTCGATTTATTGAAAAAGTTGAAAAACAGATAGCAAAAATAAATAATAATATTGAAGATATTTCATCTACTTCTGTATGTTCTCTGTTATTCATTGATCTTGACGATTTCAAAATATTTAATGATCTTTATGGCCACGACTTTGGTGATAATGTTTTAAAAGAAGTTGCCTCTATTCTTAGAGATACCGTGTGTGAACATAGTATTATTTGTCGCTATGGCGGCGATGAGTATGCGGTATTGATTAAAGGCAAAGATGTTAATTACGCCCAAAATATTGCAGCTAAATTGGTCGATATCATATCAAAGCCAATAAAGTGTAATGATATTGAGATAAATCTAACGATCAGTATTGGTATATCATCATATCCTGAAAGTGGAACGACGCATCAAGCATTATTAAAAAATGCAGATTATGCAATGTATGAGCAAAAGTGGTTAGGTCGAAATGGTGTTTGTGTTTATGACCAACAATTACAACATGAATATATTCGTAAGTTAAAATTACGCGATAAATTAAAACACGCTATCAAAGACAAAAAAATATCAGTTTATTATCAACCGATTATTGATAATAAAACGGGAACAGTGTGTAAATTTGAGGCACTAGCGCGATGGTATGATGAACACGATGGTTTCATTCCTCCAAGTGTTTTTATTCCAATTGCTGAACGTTATGGTTTAATTGGTATGTTAGGCCAGCAAGTTTTTGAAAAAGCTTGTGCCGATTTAGATCGTATTCATCGTTGTGGTTTTAGAGATGTTATTTTTTCTATTAATCATTCGGTGAAAGAGTTTTCACAACATAATCAAGAATATATTTTTGAGATAATAAATAACTACAATTTACCCTATAGTGCAATTATGATTGAAATAACCGAGTCAACAGCACTTGATGATGGTAAAAATATTCTTGAGATTCTAGCTGCATTTAGAGAGCGAGGGATTGCAATCTCATTAGATGATTTTGGTACGGGGTATTCATCATTAGCTGCAATTATTGATATAAAACCGGACATTATTAAGATTGATCGCAGTTTTATTGTTGATATTGAGCATAGTAAAGAAAGCCAAATGTTGGTATCACTGGTGATTGACCTAAGTTGTAAATTAAATGTTGAGGTTGTCGCTGAAGGGGTTGAAACACAAGCACAATTAGATATTTTGTCATCAATGTCTTGTCACTATATTCAAGGTTATTATTATAGTCCAGCAGTCGCAATTGATGATGCTATTATGATACTTAAAGCACGTAATGGCGATATAAGTATAGATAATATCGATACCAAGCTCCTACAGTAAATTTATCATTACTTTTATTCGTAAAATTGAAATGTTATAAGTGAAGTTCTTTATTTTATACAACGTTATTTGGTAAGTAATGCAAACTCTTTTTTTTGATTTTGACGGCACATTAGTTGATTCTGAAACGTTTCATGCTGATAACTGGAGTGCCTATTTAGCAACCTACGGTGTTACGCTGACAGCTGCTGATTTTATTGAATATTATGCTGGTGTTACATGGCCAAAGATAGCTAAGCATTTTATTGATAGCTACCAGCTGAGTGTTGATGTTGTGACCATTACAACAGATATGGAAGCTTTAACAGAAGCTAAGATTCGGCAGTATGGAATTCCTGCATTGCCTGGTGTTGATGCGCTACTTAAAGATTTTTTTGGAAAAGTTCCAATGGCTGTTGTGACAGGTGCACCGCGTGATTATGTTGAAGGCGTATTAAAGCAACATGGTTGGTTCGATTTATTTGAGCAGGTGTTTAGTGGCTATGAGGTGGTAAATAATAAACCATCCCCTGACGTGTATTTACATGCTTGCCAAGCAATGAAGGTTCAATCACATCAAGTTGTTGCTGTTGAAGACAGTCGTACTGGATTGCAATCAGCGAAAAATGCTGAGATTTGTTGCTTACTGATTAATGAGCATCCTTCATTAAAAGATACCGATGCTGATCATACATTTGCTTCAATGGTTGCTGCAAAACCTCTGTTAGATTTGCTTTTTAAAGACAAATTATTGTTTGGTTTGGCATAGAGCAGGCAATTATTTTGCAGTCGTTATACGTTATGCTAAATTACGCTTGATTGAAATAACTCGAATAGGTTTATGATGGAAAACGAAGAAATCATGACTGGTGATATGCTAGTTGAGACAGTGGAGAATCAGCTAGCTGACGGTAATCCATTAGTGGTTAAAGAAACCTTAATGCGCTTAATGATGACAGGTACAGCTCGTGACGAAGCAGTTCAGATGATCGCTTGTGCTTTATCTATTGAAGTCTTTGATGTAATGAAAAATGACGGTAAGTTTGACTTAAAACGTTATCGTGAAAACCTTGTGGCTTTACCTGATATGCCTTGGGAAGATGATATCTAATTCATGTCCGTAGCTATAAAAAAACCGTGATATAAGGTCACGGTTTTTTTTATGTCTATTGTTTGCGAATTATTATTTGGTTGCTCGGTTTATATTGGGTATTAACGTCTATCTTGATGATAAAAAATAGTGAGAAATATCTATTGTTGTTAACTATTGTCTATATATGACTGGTGAAGATAGGTAAGGAAGTAACGATGAAAATTGGTATTCCTAAAGAAATTAAAATTCACGAGTATCGCGTTGGCATGGTTCCCGCTTCAGTAAAAGAAGCGGTATTACATGGTCATACAGTTTATGTTGAGACCAATGCTGGTGTGGGTATTGGCTGTAGTGATGATGATTATATTGCAGTAGGAGCGAGTATTGTTGCTTCCGCAGAAGCTGTTTTCGCTCAAGCTGATATGATAGTTAAAGTTAAAGAGCCACAAGCAACAGAGCGGATGTTGTTACGTAAAGGACAAATATTGTTTACTTATCTCCATTTAGCGCCTGATAGAGCACAGACTGAAGATTTGATTAACAGTGGAGCCGTATGCATCGCCTATGAAACAGTAACAGATGATAATGGCCACTTACCGTTACTTGCTCCTATGTCAGAAGTTGCAGGGAGAATGGCATTACAAGCAGGAGCATTTGCACTTGAAAACTATCGTGGTGGTGGCGGCGTATTATTAGCCGGTGTCCCTGGTGTAGCGCCAGCGAATGTCGTGATTATCGGCGGTGGTGTTGTAGGCTTGAATGCAGCACAGATGGCGGTTGGTTTACGGGCTAATGTAGTGATTATCGATCGTAGCCTAGAGGTACTACGTCGTCTTGACCAGCTATTTTCAGGAGCTATTACCTGTATTTATTCCACTCGTGATAGCATTGAAAAGTATGTGCTTGCTGCTGATCTCGTGATTGGGAGTGTGTTAATTGCTGGCGCACAAACGCCAAAATTAGTTACAAAAGATATGATTCAGCGTATGAAATCTGGTAGTGCGATTGTTGATGTCGCGATTGATCAAGGTGGATGTATTGAAACATCGCATCCAACCACTCACGATAACCCTACTTATATTGTTGATGATGTCGTACATTATTGTGTTGCTAATATGCCTGGTGCGGTTGCTAGAACATCGACATTTGCGCTTAATAATGCAACATTACCTTATATTTTACAATTAGCCGATCTCGGTTATAAAATAGCCTTTATGAGTAATAAGCATTTGTTAAATGGCCTAAATGTGTATTACGGCCAAGTGACTAATTATAGTGTTGCTCAAGCATTAGATTATCCTTATATAACGGCAGAACACGCTATAAGTGAGTACGAAGGCTAGATAATAATTGGCTTAAGTAAGCCTTTATAAATTAAGCGTTCGCGAGTGTTTTTGCTTGGTGCAAGGTTGCGATTCTTGCGAGTATAGCTAAAGAACGCTGGTGATCTTGTTCTGTCGCTGAGGTACAAGCATCGCTAACAATATGCACGCAGTAATCACGATCATGGGCATCTCGAACGGCAGATTGAATAGCCCAGCAAGTACTTACACCACAAAAATAAACATCTGTAATGGCATTAGCTCGTAAAACGCTATCTAATGCGGTGTTATAAAATGGATTTACCCGTGATTTTACAATTACCATATCGTCGGTAGTGACATTAAGATTTGGGTGAAACTCTGTTCCCCATTGGCCTAATTCTAAGGCACGATATTGCTGTGCTTTACCAAACATTGGTGAATGGTGCGGTAATTCAAGATAGCTAGATTGAAAGCCTACTTTGACAAAGATACAAGGCAAGTTATTGTTTTTTGCCCATTGAATGGCAATATTAGCATTGTCAATGACATGATGAGCACTAACTTGTTCAGCACAGCTAGGTATTTTGCCATTTTTGTCGACAATATCATTAATGAAGTCAATGATAACTAAGGCTTTAGTCATGTTATTTCCTTTAAGAACTGATGTTACTTTTAGCCGATGCTAATAAGCATACGATCAAACCTTAAAATTTAATATTATGAAATCTTAGATATAAAAAAGCTTTTAGTCTTGCAACTAAAAGCTTTTTTATCAAGGAGGTTATTTAGCATAAGCAAAAATAACACTACCGCCTTTAATTGTATCAATAATCGATTTAGCTAAGTTTGTTGGTATTGCTGGACAACCCCAACTACGACCAAGATAACCATAATGCTTTATGAATGATTCAGATACATATTTAGCGCCATGAATCACAATAAAACGTTTTAAAGCATTATCATTTTCACCCCTAGTTAGCCCATTAAGTTTTAATGAGTAACCATTACCGCCATTGTATGTACCTTCTGTTAAAAATGTACCTAATGACGTTTTATGTGAATTCACACGGTTAGAAAACGCATCTGCAATTAAACGACCACTATTTTCACCATGTGATACATAGGTGCGATAAAGTAATTTATTTGATTTTAAGTCAATAACATAAAATCGTTTTTCAGTGGAAGGCATGCTGTAATCAATAATGGTTAGTAGCGATTTCTTTTTTCCACGAGTTTTGTTATAAGCAATAAATGCTTGTTTGAAGACATTGTAATCAATTTTGCCTTTTAAATCGGCTTTTTGGTATACATAATCAGCAACAATATCTGCATTTTTACGTTCAGTATTGACAACATGCGCAGACGCACTTAACGGTAAAAGACATACCATTAATAGAAATAGGTAAATAACTTTTTTCATCTGATTCGTTCTATTCTTAAACAGGTTGCAGAGGTTATTAGCAATTAAGCGAGGATACACTTTATCATAAATAAGAATTAAAAAAGAACATTTAAATGGTATTGCATAAGTTGTTTATGAGCATTACGAATATGATATTTGCTAAAGCAATGTTCAATATAATTATGGATAACAATGACTTATTAATATGAACATCATTTAATTAACTAAAGTAAGTTAGATTAATCTGAAGCTAAAAAAAGCTCGCTTATGGGCGGTAAGATTGTTTTTAATGTGTTGATTTATAATTGTATTTTTATTTTTGTTTTTTATTTTTAAATATTTAAAATATCATGAAAATAATAATGAAATAGGTCTATTAAGATAGTTTATTTAGGCTGAAAGTAAAACAGAAACAAATAAACCTGAATATAAGATGAAGGAAAATAAATATTATCTACTAATATTTTTTCAAGACAAATAACACGCAGATATTATTAATAATATCTGCGTTATTTTATAGATTAAATATTACCAACTTTACTCTTACTGGTATCTGCTCTGGAATTGAGTGGTAGGCCTGTCGTTTTGTAAATTATATCGTTGTAGATTATTTGAATGAGACAGAGTAGGTGTAGCGCTAGCAAGATGATAAAACAGTTAAGAGATCATGTACTTATGGTGAGGGTAATGATTACTTCCCTTATTACTAGATGTTGATATGCATAATAAGGGAAGTAGATTAATGATCAATCGATATTTATTAAAGACAATATTAGTTGTTGATGCTGGCTTTAAAATGTTGCTGAGTCGTTGTATTAGCTTTGTTATACCAGTAATTTAGCATTTTAGTCACATAGGCTTGATCTATTTGGCCGTCTTTTTCTGCAGGGCTAACTTGCTGTTGCGCACGTTGCATTTCATTTGCAGCAATTGCTGTTGTTAGTGCTGCTGGTGCTTTGCTTAAGTTGTATTGTGCGATTTCTTGCTGGAAATCACGATTAATTTGAATGCCATCTTTAATCAATACATCATGTTTAAAAGGTACTTCTGTACCATTTGCAGTTAATAAGCTCATTGTCGGTTGACGGTTGAATTTTTGAGCTTGGTAAGCACTTGAAATATTAGGTAACTGTAGCGTATATGTCGCATCATTACCTGAAAATGTCATTACAACCACTTCAGAATGAAACAAGTGAGTATCGCCATTTTCGCGGTAGTTTTTATCATAACGAAAAGCAATTTGGTTACTACCGTTATTTAATGTTTGGGGCGCATTTCCTTGAGCATTAACGCCATTGACGAGAACCAGTTCAGCAGATTGTGGTAGGTTAAGTGTTACATCAGCAAATGATGGAAAGCTGATGCCACACATAGCTAAAGAGAGCAGGGCTGTACGTAGTTTCATGTCGATTCCTTTTGAGTGCGTAGGGTGAATAATGTGTATTAGGTATAGTGGCACTATTGTATTCTGATAATCACTGTATTGACAAATAACTATCGAAATTATTATCCAATAACTGTTTTGTTGGTATAAAAAAACCCAGCGTAGGCTGGGTTTTATATGCATTTAAGTTTGATGACTGGTTACTTTACGTAACAAGCAAAACCTTTAAGATAGAAACCTTCAGGATAAGCACTATCTAGAGGGTGATCAGCAGCTTGGCTAAAACGCTCAATGAACTGTACGTCACGGTGAGCATCAAGTGCGGCATCAGCAATGATTTTTTGGAATAAGCCGTTATCCATCAAACCTGAGCAAGAGTATGTTAATAACATACCACCTGGTTTTAGGATCTGCATGGCTAACATGTTGATATCTTTGTAGCCACGACAAGCACCCACTAGCTGAGATTTAGATTCAGCAAATTTAGGTGGATCCATGATAACGACATCAAATAGTTCGCCACGCTCACGGTATTCACGCAGTAATTTAAACACATCAGCATTTACAAACTGTGCATTTTCAATTGGGTAACCGTTAATTTCTGCGTTAAGTTGTGCTGTATCAAGCGCTGGTTGAGAAACATCAACGTTGACAACCTCACTTGCACCGCCTTTTAGAGCGTATAAACCAAAGCCACCAGTGTAGCAGAAGCAGTTTAGAACACGCTTACCGTTAACATATTTAACCGATGCTTCGCGACTATCACGTTGGTCAAGGTAGAAACCTGTTTTGTGACCACCAACGATATCAACGTTAATTTTAACGCCATTTTCTTCGATAGTAACAAACTTAGGTGGCTCTTCGCCGTGTAGAACACCTGTGCGTTGTTTTAAACCTTCTTTCTTACGAACAGAAACATCTGAGCGTTCATAAATATTACAGCTTGGGTAACACTGCTTTAATGCTTCAATAAGCACATCGCGCTGTGCTTCAGCACCAGCACTCAGTAATTGGCAGACTAAATAATCTTGGTAGCGATCGATAGTAATGCCAGGAAGACCATCAGACTCTGCAGCAATGAGACGGTAACCTGTAAGGCCATCGCGAGCTGCTAGAATATCACGCAGACTTTGTGCTGTATTAAGGCGGTTAACAAAGAAGTTAACGTCAATGGCTTCATTTTTGTTGAATGTCCATACGCGAACGCGAATTTGAGACTGTGGAGAGTAAGCTCCGCGTGCTAGCCATTCGCCTTTGTTATCGTAAACATCAACGGTTTCGCCTAGTTCTGGTTTTCCTTCAACACGATCAATACCGCGAGAAAAAATCCAAGGGTGGCGACGGCGTAGTGATTTTTCACGGCCTTTTACCAAATAAATAGAAGCTGTCATGACATGCCCAGTATGGAGTTCGAGTGGGGGCGTATTATGTTGCTCTGGCTACGTAAAATCAAATGAAAAAGTCTAAGTCAGCATATAAAACCACGATTGGATGTTAAATAAACTATGCTACTTCGCAATAGTATCGAGAGATTTTGTGGGTTAACGAGCAGTCTATTGCCATTATTTAGCTAAAATAATCCTGTAGATAATATAAAAACAATGGGGGTCATCATGGCACGATGTTGTGTAAAAACGCGAGTAATAGGACATGTACAAGGGGTCGGTTTTCGTTTTCATACTGCTCATCAAGGATTGATGCTTGATTTAACGGGGTATGCTAGAAATTTGGCTGATGGCAGTGTTGAAGTTCTTGCTTGTGGAGATCAAGAAAATATCGATAGGCTAATTGCTTGGTTACAACATGGGCCTAAGACCGCGACTGTTGAATGGCTAACAAGTGAGACATTAGCTTGGCAACATTTGAATGGGTTTAAAATGAATTGATAGCCATCAAAGGAAAACCAAACATAAAGTTATTAGTTACTTATGTTTGGTTTTCATTATTAAGCCTCAAATACACTTAACTGGTTTGGGTAATCCAGCCAGTTTAGTTGCTTGTTTTGCGGGACCTTTTGGAAATAGGCGATATAGATAACGTGAGCTACCTTTCTCTTCACCGTATTGTTTTGCCATCGCTTTTACAAGCATGCGTACTGCTGGTGAAGTATTAAATTCAAGATAAAAGCCTCGAACAAAACGAATGACTTCCCAATGAGCTTCAGACAATTCGATAGCTTCTTCTGCTGCAAGTAGTGTGACTAGATCTTCTGACCAATCATCAACATTTTTCAGATAACCTTGGGCATCAGTGTCGATTTGCACACCGTTAAATTCAAGCATAGTAGACCTCTTTATTACTAACGCAGCAAGAATAGTGATTCATAGGTCTGCCTGCAAGTAAAAAACAAAAAGCCTGCATCAAGGCAGGCTTTTTTCGTTTCCATGACTAAACATGAGCTAATTAATCGCTGATGATTAGTTGTCGTTGCTGTTCACTACACCTAGAATCTGAAGCAAGCTTAAGAATAGGTTATAGATAGAAACGTACAAAGTAACGGTTGCTGAAATGTAGTTTGTTTCACCACCACGTACGATTGATTGAGTTGTCAATAAAATCGCTGCTGATGAGAACAATACAAACATACCGCTAATTGCTAATGATAGCATTGGCATCTTTAAGAAGATGTTTGCTACAACTGCAACGATAATCGCAATGAAACCAGCCATCAACATACCGTTAAGGAACGATAAATCACGCTTGGTTGTTAATGCGTAAGCAGAACAGGCAAAGAAGGTTAGTGCTGTACCGCCAAGAGCAGTCATCACCACATGACCCATGCCTGCACCGACATACATATTTAAAATCGGGCCAAGGGTATAACCCATAAAGCCTGTTAATGCGAATACAAACACAAGGCCGAGGCTACTATCACGGTTACGTTCAGTTAAGAAAATTAAACCGTAAAAACCAACAAGAAGAATGATCCAGTGTACAGGTGGAACATTCATAACCATTGCTACGCCAGCTACACCTGCAGAGAACAACAACGTTAGCGATAGTAAGAAATAAGTGTTACGTAAAACCTTATTGGTTGACAGTACGCCGTCGTAACCGTTGTCACGATTGACTATACGTTCGTTCATAAGTATTCCCCTTAGGGTAGTTATGTTAATTCTATTAAAGCTATATATGAGGCTAAACAATATGAATTGCAAGCGTAACCTTAAGCTTTAGATTGATTTGTTTGCCATGAAGCACATTATAAGTGTTTGAACATTAAAATACTTACAGCATCAATCAGTATTTATCATTAAGTTGTAACCAAATATTACATAGCTTATATCTACATTAATGGTGGCATTTTTAGCTGTTAGTGCAATATTTGTTGTAAAAAAAGTTGAGTTCGATCAGATTTGGGATTATCAAAGAAATCTTGAGGGTTATTCTCTTCAATAATTTCCCCTTCATCCATAAATATTACCCTATCTGCTACTTGGCGGGCAAATCCCATTTCATGACTCACGCATAGCATTGTCATACCTTCATTGGCAAGTTCAACCATCACATCTAACACTTCACGTACCATTTCAGGATCCAGTGCGGAAGTGGGTTCATCAAATAACATAACTTGTGGATTCATGCATAACGAACGTGCAATCGCGACTCGTTGTTGTTGACCCCCTGAAAGCTGACCTGGGTATTTGTGGGCTTGATCTGTAATTTTAACCCGTTCTAAATATTGCATCGCGAGTGCATTGGCTTCTTTCTTGGGCATTTTTTTGACCCAAATAGGCGCTAAGGTACAGTTTTCTAACACGGTGAGGTGAGGGAAAAGATTAAAATGCTGAAAGCACATGCCGACTTCTTTACGAATGAGCTCAATGTTTTTCAAATCACCGGTAATATCTTTTCCTGCGACTGAAATCTTTCCTTGTTGGTGTTCTTCTAAATAATTGATACAGCGAATCATGGTTGATTTACCTGATCCAGAAGGGCCACAAATCACTATCTTTTCACCTTTACGTACTTTCAAATTAATATTTTTAAGTACATGAAATTGACCGTACCATTTGTTTACATCGACTAATTCGATAACCCACGGGGTATCATCATGATTAACTGTGGTGTCATTGGTATTTTTCATTATGCAGTCCTTGCTAATGTTGATGTCCAGTATGTAATTTTTTTTCTAGATAGATACTGTATCTAGACATACTAAAACAAAAAATCCAGAAAACGAAAGCGACAAAGACATAGCTTTCAGTTGCAAAACCTAACCATTCAGGATCACTTGTAGCGGCTTGTCCTACACCTAAAACATCAAACATACCAATAATCAGCACTAGACTGGTGTCTTTAAATAACCCAATAAAGGTATTTACAATTGAAGGTATCGTAATTTTTAACGCTTGTGGTAATACAATAAGGTATGTTTTACGCCAATAACTTAATCCTAATGAGTCTGCTGCTTCATATTGTCCTTTAGGGATAGCTTGTAAACCACCACGGATGACCTCTGCCATATAGGCGGCACTGAACATTACCACCCCAATCAATGCCCTGATAAGTTTATTGGTTTCTAACTCAGAGCTTAAAAACAGCGGCAACATTACTGATGCCATAAACAGTACTGTAATTAAAGGTACACCACGCCAAATTTCAATGTATACCGTACAAATACTGCGAATAATTGGCATTTCTGAGCGTCGTCCAAGCGCTAGAATAATACCAATAGGTAACGATACCACGATGCCGACAATAGCAATGATTAAGGTAATTAGTAATCCACCCCATAAGTGGGTTTCGACGATAGGTAATCCTGCTATGCCACCATATAAAAGAAAACCAGCTATGAATGGATAAATATTAACGAAAAATAACCAAATCCAGCCGCGATAAGGTGTTTTTTCATAGGCTAATAAAGCAATAAAAATCGCTAAGGTGGCATAAAATAATTTAGGTCGCCATAATTCGGTATTCGGATAGAAGCCAAACATGAACTGATCGAAGCGTACCTTAATAAAAGTCCAACATGCGCCTGTTAGCGTACAGGCATCACGAGAGTCTCCTTGCCAGTTGGCATTGATGAACGCCCAATCAAGGATGCCCCAGATACCTATAATGGCAAAGTAGCCTAAAATAAGGGTGATAATAGTGTTGAAGACTGAAGAAAAAAGATGTTGTCGTAACCATCCAATCATACCAACTGTGTTAGCTGGTGGCGGTAAATCGGGAAGAAATTGATGTTTACTCATGTTTACCTCTCAACCAGAGCCATTTTTTTGTTATAGATATTCATTAGCAATGATGTGATTAAACTTAGGCTTAAATAAACAGCCATTGTCATCGCTATGATTTCAATAGCTTGTCCTGTTTGATTAAGGGTTGTACCGGCAAATACAGATACAAGATCAGGATAACCAATTGCCATTGCGAGGGAGGAGTTTTTGGTTAGGTTTAAATATTGACTCGTAAGAGGAGGAATAATAATCCGCATCGCTTGGGGGAGCACAATTAAACGGAGGGTTTTGTTACGGGTTAATCCTAATGCTTCTGCGGCCTCAGTTTGACCATGACTTACCGCATTAATGCCTGAACGGACAATTTCAGCAATAAACGCGGCAGTATAAATACTTAATGCTAGCAGAAGCGCTGCAAGTTCAGGTAATACGGTAATACCACCACTGAAATTAAAACCTTTAAGGGAGGGATAATCGATACTAATCGGTTTACCACTTATAAAAAAAGCCATTAATGGTAGTAAGACAATAATTGTGAGGCTAACGAGAAGTACTGGAGATTGTTGACCTGTATTTTGTTGTTTTTTCTTAGCGTAATATTGGTAACTCATCGCAATGATAAAGGCAATAATCAGTGCTATCAAAATAAACCCCGAGCCTTGTTCAAAGATAGGGCTAGGTATCGATAATCCGCGTACATTAAGGAAAATACTATCGCCAAATTGAAGACTCTGCCTTGGTGATGGTAGTACCTGTAAAACAGCAAAGTACCAAAAGAAAATTTGCAGTAATAGTGGAATATTTCGAAAAATTTCAATATAAAAAGCAGCAAAACGACTAACTAACCAGTTAGGAGATAAGCGTGCGACTCCAATTATAAATCCTAATATTGTGGCGAGAATAACACCGAGGACGGCAATTAATGCGGTATTGAGTAGACCAACCAAAAATGTTCGACCATAACTAAAGGTCTCATCGTAATCGATAAGAGTCAAACCTATACCAAACCCAGCTTCTTGATTAAGAAAATCAAAACCGGTAGCAATGCCACGGGTTTCAAGATTGGTTAATGCATTATTTATGATGCTATAAAAGAAAAAAACGAGAGCAACGACCGCAATAATTTGAAATATTACCGCGCGAAAAGTGGGATTATAGAACAGATTCTTATTACTAGATCTTGTCTGTGAACTATCCGTATTAGTGGGTAATGCCATACAACACCCTCATATCCATTGAGATGTACAGAGGGAGCCATAACAGCTCCCTTTTATAGTAATTAAACGATGTTATTAACGAATAGGTGGGGCATATTGAATACCACTGTTACTCCATAAAGCATTTAAACCTCGTTCAATTTTAAGTGGTGAACCTAGGCCTACGGTACGGTGGAAGCTTTCACCATAGTTACCGACTTGCTTAATTATTTGGAAGCCCCAATCATCGTTTAATCCTAGTCCTTTACCTTTTGGTCCATCAAGACCAATTAAGCGCCGAATATGAGGATCTTTTGATTCTTTTTTAAGTTGGTCGACATTGGCCGAAGTTACATTGAATTCTTCGGCGTTAATCATTGTAAACAGTGTCCAGCGTACAATATTGAACCATTGATCATCACCTTGGCGAACGACAGGACCAAGAGGCTCTTTAGAAATGATTTCAGGTAGAACAATCGCTGAGGTTGGATCTTTAAGATTTAAGCGCAGCGCATATAAGCCTGATTGGTCTGTGGTGAGTACATCACAACGCCCAGAATCAAAACCTTTGGATGTTTGGGGTGCTGTATCGAACACGACAGGTTTATATTTCATGTTATTAACACGGAAGTAATCGGCTAAGTTAAGCTCGGTTGTGGTACCTGACTGCACACAAACAGCAGCACCATCGAGCTCTTTTGCACTTTTTATACCCATGTCTTTTTTAACCATAAAACCTTGACCATCGTAGTAGTTTACACCAGTAAAATTAAGGCCAAGTGAGGTGTCACGGTGTAGTGTCCAGGTTGTGTTACGCGATAAAATATCAATTTCACCTGATTGTAAGGCGGTAAAACGTTCTTTGGCAGTGAGAGGGATATATTTAACTTTGGATTTATCTCCTAATGTTGCAGCGGCAACTGCTTGACAGAATTCAACATCAAGACCTTCCCATTGACCTTTTGCATTGGGGTTTGAAAACCCAGGTAAGCCAGCACTGACGCCACATTGGACGTAACCCTGTTTTTTTACTTTATCGAGTGTGCTGTCGGCGGCGTTTGCATTAACTGCAAATAGAGTGGCAGATGCAGCAAGTACAGCCAACACCCCTGTTATTTTTTTAGCCATTAGTACCTTCCTTGTCTGGTCAATAGTTAAAGCGATATGTCGCAATAACTTAATTATTAATAAGTTATTAACAATACATTAACAAGTACAAGTATAGGAAAATATATATAAAGGTCTAGTTTTGTAGGAAATAAATTGATTCAGATGATGATTATGAGAGATAAGACCACTAAGTTTGCAATACAAGGGAGTAAAAATGAATATTATCGAGGAGAGAAGAGAGATGGGAAACAAAACCCAGCGTGGTGCTGGGCCTTGTTTTTAAGCTAAAGAGTTATTATGCAGTAGCAAGTTTTTTCTCAAGTGCTTCTGCATCTACTTTCTTAGTGATAACGGATAACACAACCGCAACAGCGATCATTACAGAACACACTGTATAAGCCAATGTGTAAGTACCAGTAGTATCAACAGCAAATGCGGCAACAACAGGACCGATAAAGCCACTTACGCCCCATGCTGTATAAAGTACACCATAGTTAGCGCCATAGTTTTTAAGGCCATAGAAGTCAGCAATAATTGATGGGAAAACCGCTAATAATGTACCGTAGCCAACACCAGCAACTGCAGCACCGATAATCAACGTGAACTCAGATTCAAATGTTGCGAACATCACCATATTGATGCCTTGCATTACAAAGGCGATCATCAGTGTTTTAACACCACCAATCTTGTCTGACAGAATACCAGCTACAACACGGCCGCCTGAGTTAAATATAGCTAGAATCACAACGAGATAAGCAGCATCAGTAATATTTGCTTGTGTTGCAGCGATAGAAGTAATGTTGCCAATAATCATCAAACCTGCAGCTGAAGCAAATGCGTACATTACCCACAGTGAGTAAAACTGTGGTGTCTTTAGCATTCCACGCCAATTAATATCAACAGGTTTAGCTGATGTTGCTTTATAACCAGCAGGCGTTTCAGGTACATAGTTCGCTGGTGGGTTATTAATTGTAAATGCTAATGGAACTGCAATAACCAGTACCGCAAGACCTAAAACAAGGAAGCTAGTATTAATACCATATTCAGCTATAAGCGTTGAAGTTAGTGGTGCTAAGTAAACTGCGGCAAGTCCAAAACCTGCTGCAATTAAGCCGTTCACCAAGCCTTTTTTTGATGGGTGGAACCATTTCATTGCTGACGGGCTTAAACAAGCGTAGCCAAAACCGATACCACTACCTGTCATGACACCAAATGTTAGTACTAGCATCATTGGTGTAGTTGCAAAACTTGAGATGATCATGCCCAAACCAACCATTACGGTACCAAGAATCAGTACGCGACGTGGGCCCATACGATCTTGAAGAATACCAGCGACTAATAGTGATAAAGCAAAAGTAATAATTGCAACAGTATAAGGCAGTGATGCGTCAGCATTCGACCAGCCTAAATCAACAACGAGTGCTTTTTTAAACACACTCCAAGCATAAAGGATACCCATACATAAGTTGATACAGAAACCTGCTACTAGGATCTGCATAGCTCGATCAAATTTTTTCATAGAGAACTCAATTAATTTATTCTTAGCATTGATGCTAAATACAAAGGCAAACAACGATAAGTGAATGATTTAGTATGATGACTAAAGTCAAACTTTAGAAAGAGCGCGGAGTGTAACAATATAAAAAAAATATGGTATTGGTCAGACATTCCTTGTTACAAAACAGCAATTAAGTCAGGAAAAATTTTTATAAACGAGATAGAGATTCACAAGTTTAAAACAAAAAGGGGAAGATATGCTTTAACTATAAATAGTAAAGTATCTTCCCCTTTGTAGCTTGGTATTAAAACTAGCGGTTAGTGACCAAGGAAACTAATGTAGCCCTGAAGAACTAGCAGGTTAGTAATATCAATAAAGAAAGCGCCAACAATTGGTACAACCATAAAAGCTTGTGGTGATGGACCATTTCGAGACACTAATGAACCCATATTCATTACCGCTGTTGGTGTTGCGCCCATACCAAAGCCACAGTGGCCACCGGCAATGATAGCTGCATCATAGTTGCTTCCCATAACCCGGAAAGTAACAAAATAGGTAAACAGCCCTAACACAACCGTCTGAACAGCGAGAATAATCAACATTGGCATTGCCAAGTCCATAAGTTCCCATAGATGCAAGCTCATAAGTGCCATTGCTAAGAATAAGGACAATGATATGGTACCAAGAGCATCAACTGTCTCTTTGTTGATTTTATAGCACTTAGTTCCTTCACAGACGTTAGTAATAAACACACCAATAAACAACGCATAAACAAATTCAGGAATACGTAATGCGCTGATACCAAGACCGTCTACAAAGTCTTTAAAGTGTGATGCACCGGCAACACAAACCAATAGAATAAATAATACTTCAATAGTATTTTTAGACGTTATACGGTCTTCTTCACGATCGCTATAAGTGATCAGATCTGGGTGTTCAATATGATGATTGCCACTTTCACCAAAATCAGATTTTAGATTATGTTTGTTGATTAAACGCTGGGCAATCGGCCCACCGATAATACCACCCATGATCAAGCCAAACGTTGCTGCAGCCATTGATAGTTCTAATGTATTTAGACCATAGTCGGTAGCAAAAGTTTGTGACCAAGCCGCGCCAGTGCCGTGACCGCCTGAAAGAGTGATTGAACCAACAATAAGGCCAAGTAATGGATCTAAGCCTAAAGCTTTACTCATACCTACGCCAACAGCATCTTGAATAATGATGAAGACTGTAGCTATTCCTAAAAATAGAAATACACGTGAACCGCCTTTCATTAGCAGTTTATAGCTAGCAGCAAGACCTACGGTAGCAAAGAACATTTGCATTAACGAGTCTTGCATACTTAGCTTGAAACTAATGTCAAAACCTTGGAAATGGAAAAAGGTAATAATAAAGGCAACGACAAGTCCGCCAACAATAGGCTCAGGAATATTATACTTTCTTAAAATCTTGACTTTACTATTAATAAAGTAGCCAAGAAAAAGCACGATTATTGCGATGAGCAATGATTCGAGCTCATTAACATGAATAGTTGTGGTCATTTAAAATCTTCTTTTTTACTTCTTTGACGCTAATTTTAACCCCAAAAAGACATTCTTACCATATTGCCATTATTATGTTGTTGTGGTAGCCACTTCTTGTTTTTAGAGCTTATCTATTTAGATATTATTGAGTAGTCGTTTTTTTATATGGTTTATTGTTAAATAATTGATTTATTTTGTTGGTTTTTAGTGTTTATTATGTTTTGGTGTTTATTGGCGATATAAACATTTTTTAATGGGCGTTTTTTTGCTTCTTTAGTGAGGTTAATTTTTTATAATCAAAGCGTTATATTTTATTCTAAGCCTTTTTTCAGTATAGGGTACAGCATTCCTTTTATTTAAAGGCTGTAATGCAAAGGTTAAATTGAAAATTTAGTTGTCGAGAATGTAATATAAAAAAAAGTCTTAATTCTCATAATTTGAGAAAGGTCTATTTTTGGTGAGTACCATATTAATTAGGCTTTGAAAAAAAAGTATAAAAATGACAAAAAAAGTTATTAAACATTGTACAAAATAGTAATTAGAGGCTTTTTTTGCGGTTATCAGCCATAAAATGCGAGTAAATATTTTATTGTTGATGAATATTTAGAGAAAAGAGTGGGTTGTAAGTAAGATAAATAATGCCAAATATAACTTGTTGCTTATGAAATAATATCTCATTGGGTGAGAATCATAACCTGGCATAATTTTACAATTATAATTGAGAACAAGATACTGAAAGGTGAGAAGATATTTAAGAGAGCGAGTAAGTAATAGTGAACAAGCTTAATGATAACGATAATAGAATATAGTTATCATTAAGCTAATATAATGTACTAGGTTAAACAGCTCTTTTTTGGGCTAGCATAAGCTTATTCAGTGCTATATTTTTTTAGTTTTAAATCTTTTTTCAGTTGCTGAATGTATGCAATACGAGCTGGATCTGCTGGACGAGTATCATTTTGACGTTGTTGTGCTTGTGCCTCACTTGGGAGTACACATCGTCCGCGAATACGTTGATGATATTGTTTTGTTTCTTGCTCTGCACGTAATGTGGCATGTTCTTGCTCTTTTGCCATTGCTTCACGCGCTTTACTTTGATCTGTTGCATCAACGACAGTATAAGAATTTCGCTTCTGCATTCTATTTGGCTGATGGCCAAATTGTTCCCGTTGCTTAATAAAGTTATCTAAGTGATCACTAAAACTCATTGTGACGTCCTACTAAGTAATCAAAAATAATCCACTTATGATTAACAATAAAATGGCGTATATCATTAATAATAAGCTACAACGTTGAATAAGAGAACCTCTTATATAGTGTTCTCTAACATTTGTTGTGTTTGAGATAAGTATTGGCGATTAAAGTCGCACTGAGTTAGTGGCTTATTGAAATAAAAACCTTGGAACTCTTCAACGCCAATAGCCTCAAGGAAAGCAATTTGCTCTATATTTTCAACACCTTCAGCAACAACTGCTAGCCCAAGATTGTGAGCGAGGTCAATGATAGCTTCTATGATAGTGATACTGTCTTTATTGTGAGGTAATTCTTTAACAAATTCCCGATCTATTTTTAGGATGTTGATAGGGAAGCGACTGAGATAAGCTAATGATGAATAGCCTGTACCAAAATCATCAATAGCAATTTTAACGCCTATTTTTTTGAGTGCGATTAGGTTTTGGTATGCTAATTCAATGTCTGTCATTAGCACGCTTTCGGTGATTTCAAGCTCTAAATAAGCAGGATCACAATCTGTTTTCTTGATTGCGTTATTTAAAATCCCGATGAGATCAGAATCAAGTAACTGTTGTGCAGATATATTGATCGCCATATTTATATTGAGTCCTTGTTGTTGCCATAGTTTTAATTGATGGCAAGCTTTTTCGATAAGGAAAGGACCGACCTCAAGGATTAATCCTGATGACTCAAGTAAAGGAATAATATCAACGGGAGCTTGATAGTGACCATCTTTATCACGCCAGCGTAATAGTGCTTCAACTCCGGTTAGTGAGTGTGAATTTGCTAATACTTTTGGTTGATAGTAAAACTCATAGCGATCAGTATTAATTGATTTTCGTAATTCGGACTCTAGTTCTAATTTATGTGCTGTTTTTGTTCCCATCTCATGGCTAAAATAACAATATTTATTTTTTGTTTTATTTTTAGAAAAACTTAAAGCAATATTGGTATTTTTGATTACCTGTTCTGCTGTTAGTGTCGATACTTTTTGAAGTGAAATTCCGATGCTAGCTGTAATGGAAATTAATTTCCCGTCAAAGTTAATGGGAGCACTAATATTATTTAGTAATCTTTTTGCAAGGCGTGTGATATCTTTTTTCTGTTGCACACACTGAATTATCACCCCAAATTGATCGTTATTTAATCGCGCGAGGATGTTTATATCTCTAAGATTAGAACGAATACGTTTTGACGCTATAATTAATATTTTTTCTATGTTTTCATAATCTAAGTAATTATGTAGTTGTTTAAATAAATCGATTTCAATAATCAAAATTGACATTTTAGACTGGTTTTTTCTTGACACTATTAATGATTTATTTAATTCATTAATAAACATAATTCTATTTGGAAGTGCGGTTAATTGGTCATAGTGTGCGAGACGATGCAAGCGATGCTCATAGTTGATACGGTCGGTAATATCCTTGCTTGTTGATATATAGTTACTAATTCGACCATTTTCATCACGAATAGGGGAGATAGTATTATCAAGGTAATGAATACTATCATCATTATTTCGTTGTGAAATAATACGTTGAATAGTCTTGCCTTGGTTTAATTTAGACTGAATATCATCTATTTTTTCTTTATCATTTATATAACGTTTAAAGATAGTCTTACTATTCAATCCAACAATATTATTAAAACTATCTCCTGTACTTTTTTCATAGGAACTATTTACATATTCAATGAAACCAAATTTGTCCGTAATAATTACTGCTTCTTTACTTTGTTCAACTGCGCGAGATAGCCCTTTAAGTTTTTGTTCACGTTTTATCCATGATGTTACATCAGTTATCTGTAAAATGATGTTATCATTATTGTTTTCATCTATTTTTGTAACGATGATTTCTAAATGCTTACTATTAGGGGTATCGATCTTTAGCTGTGTTTTTTCTTTGTTGTTATAAGGCATACTGTCAATACTATTTAAGAGGGCCACAATATTGCTCTTAATATCTACTGAGGATAAGTACGACATAATATTTTTATTTATTGGGTCTTTTTTAAATTCAAATATTTTCTGTGCTGTTGAGTTAATTGCAATGATTATTCTATTTTTATCTATGACGATAATACCTGAATCTGTATTCTCAATTAGAGAATAATAACGTAAAAGAGCGGCACTTCTACTGCTTTCTATGCGGTTCATTTCATTTTTTTGTCGTTCTATATAGCAAAGGGTTAATATGATACCAATACAAATGATCATAATTACTATACAAAGATAAAAATATGGATTTAAAGGTTTTTGAATGAACCAAAGATGATTATGGTTATCAGTTATATTCACTTTTGAAACTAATACCCATGGTGATAAATTACCGTATTTAAAATCAACTTTTGCTTTTAATGGCTTAGGAATAAAAAAAGGTGAGTATGTGTAGAGAATACTATCTTCAATTATTTGTCGGTGGTTATAACGTTGTATTTGTTGCCATAATGAAAAATACTTATTTTTAAAATCTTTTTCAGAGTTAGTTTGTGAGATGCTTTTTTGCTTGATGTTAATTAATGTTTGGCCTTTATTATTAATTATCCATGACTCTATTGGTAGTGAATCACTAACTGATAATGTTGTGAGGATGTGAGGCAGATTTCGTTGTTCAATTTTCACAACCCATTGATAATTATTGACAGTAATATGTTGATAGTACCCAATATGGTTAATGGGCAAGGGCAACGTAGTTATATAGGTTTTATTGGGTGGAAGAGAAAATGCATGATCAATATTATTCAATTCTGTTTCAGATATAATCGGATTATTGTCTAGTACTGCGGTTTTAGCATCAGCGGTAGTCGTAATTTGCAAACGATAGCTATTTTTATAATCAATCAGATTAATGCTATTGAAATTATGGTTATTAGCTAGCATGTTATCGGCAAATTTAACGAAGTCATTACGCTGTGCGAGTGTGAGCGTTTGCTGCCACGACTGCTGTTGTAAATAAGTATTTAGTTGGTTAAAGCGGCTAACAGTATGATCTATTTGCTGGGAAATATGCCGTTGCTGTTGTAACTGTTGCTGGCGTTGAATGTTTTTTACTTTATTGATTGTTTCATCATTACTTTGATGATTATAAGTAATAGCGCTAATTACAGTTAGTATTAGTAACGGGAGAGTGAAGAGTAAACTTATTACTAGCGTTTTTCTCATAATATCCTTATTTAAGTAATATGGGATTTGTCACATAACTAGCCTAACTATATGCTATTAAACACATAAAGTTAAGATTTGAAGTATAAATATGTGAGGAAGATGTAATAACAATGTTACTTGTGCTGGGGCGCTAAATACAAAAAGGCCTTGAGGGAGGAAACTCAAGGCCTTGATGAAATAACGATTTAATTATAATAATTAATTTGTGGTTGTTACTGTTTCCAGTTCTGATTTTTTAGCTGCAGCTAACTGACTTTCGTAGCGGTTATATTTCCACCATGCATAGCCAAGAAATATTACAATCCCACCAACGTTATAGAAGATAATCGTCATGATATCAGCGCCTGTTGGGAAGGTAGATGCTAAGAAGCCAATACTGAAGATACCAATTAAAATGGATACCATCACAATACCTGTTGTGCGTGAGCCCATCTTGAAGTCACGTGGTAGGTGATCCAGCTTTAGGCGTAAGTTCAAGTAAGCAATCATAATAAACAGTGGCGGTAACATAGAAGCTGCTGCGGTCATGTTAATCACTGTACTCATTAAATCTTGTACCGAATCAGAACCTAACATTGGTACGATAAGTAGCGGAATAACAATAAAGAATTGTGCCCATGCTGCGCGTGCTGGAACACCATTTTTATTTAGCTTGACAGTTTTCTCTCCAAAAATACCGGCAGGAATTTCAGAGAAAAAGATTTTAACTGGAGTCGCTGTCCACATTAGTAGTGAACCAAGCATTGCTGTGAATGAAACCACACCAACAAAACGGTTCATCATAATTTCAGGTAGACCATAATGACGAGCTAATCCTTCAAATACTTGTACAGAACCCCCAGTGAATTTTAATGCCTCACGCTCAACAAAAACGTTAATTAGTACAGAAGAAACACAGTACAAGCCACCGATAAAGATACCTGCAAAAATAATCACTTTTACAAACGCTTTATGACCGCCTTTAATATCGTTAACGTAAACAGATACTGATTCTGCACCACCTGCAGCCATAAATATCCATGCTGTTACACCAAAGAAAGCCCAATTAATTTGAGGGGTTAATGCTTCTACAGTGATTGGATCTGCTGGCTGAATACCACCCATAACAGCAGCGCCCGCCAAGATAATGTATGACAAAGTGAGCACTAACATAAATGATGAAGTAACAGAGGTAATTGGCCCCAGCATTTTAGCGCCATTGGTTGACACATAAGTAGCGAGAGCAAATAACGCAATACTTAACAGGGTCGTTGTGGTCGGCGTAAAGATATATTCATAGCCTAAGAACGCATAGGATGCATAAGCAATAACCCGTGGTAGTAATGAGGTGAAGAAAAAGAGATTAACAAACCAGTAAGTATACGCGGCAAGGAAAGCCCAGCGTCCTCCGAGAGAACTTTTTACCCAAGCATAAACACCCGCTTCAGAATTTTTATTAAGGGAGACGAACTCAGCGATGATTAAACAAAATGGAATAAAATAGAGTAGGGTAGCAATGAAGAACATAGGGGTTGATGATAGACCAATTTCAATATTGTTGTTAATGACATTATTGAAACTGTATACCGCAGCAAAGGTCATCGATAGTAGACCAAATTTCCCTATGGTATTACGTTTGGATTCAGACATGAGAATCTCCGATGGATCACGTTTAGTATTGTAGGATGTCTATGTTTTTAGTGAAAAACCAAATCATAGCTTATTGTTTTTATGTTTATTTTTTTATTGCATTACATAACCGCCAGCTATTACTAGCTGGCGGTTGTGTTAGGTTATTTATTGAGGAAGTAACCGTCTTCAATGGTGACACGTAAAACAACTTTTTGAAGGTTATCACTAGCGCTAAAGCGGTGTGCTTGATGATTTTCAAAGATCACCATTTGTCCAGCTTCTATGCGTTGTGCTTGGCCTGTTCCAGTAAAGTATTCACGGTCAGTTTCATCGCTGTATGCTTCGGTTTGAGTGAGTGTGTTTTTATCTGTACATTCAATCGTTTCACTACCGTTAAGGTAATAATGCACATCAAAGTAACGGCGATGGCCAACAAATTGCTCATCCGCTTTTGATGGCCCATGTTGGAGGCGGTAAGCCAATGAATCCCCGATAGAATGAAACACATTCGGTTGAATATTTCCGATATTTTCTATTGCTTCAACACAACGATTCCATTTACGGCCATCGCGGTACAGGCTCTTGAATTGATCCAGTGATGTTAAAATAATCATTATTTGTCTCCACCGATGCGTGTTGCTGTAAATGTTTGATTAGCTAGGTAACGACTATCGCAGTCAGCTTTGCTAAATGGCACTAAACTCAATTGATAGCTAAAGTCATTAAAGTAAACTCGGTATGAATCTAATACTTCTGAACCCCAAGAGTTAGAACCTAAGCCCATAACTTGATGATCAAGATTGACCGTGATGTAACCACTAGGCTCCAGTTCATTAATGTGCTGTGCTTGATGAATATGTTGGTTGGTGTAGTGCCATGCACTGAAATTAATTTCTTGCTCAGGCTTAACCAATAAGCCAACACCATGACGGTTGGTTAAACTTGCCCAGCGCACATGTTGACGGTTGCCATTGTTTTGTGGGAACGGATAGTTCTCAAACATATTGCTAACGGTAGTGCTGTAAATATCAATAATGTTGCTTTGACGGCTGTCTTGATAGCTTTCTTCAGGACCTCGACCGTAATATTCAACCTGATCAAATTGATTATTAATCCCTAAATCTAAACCGATAGCAGGAATAACATGTGGATAATCACCGTATTTATTGCCGCTTAAGGTCATGTTTACTTGGCCTTGAGGACAAATTTCAAATTGATACTGGCAACGCATGCCAAAATCTAATACTGGCGGTGCAATAATACTGTTGGTGGTAACAATCACTTTACCTGCGATTTGCTCCACGTTGATGCTACGGAAATGCTCTTGCATAATTTGCAGGTGAGCAGGGTGCCATAAGCCTTCATATTCTTGCTTATGATTATCAATCATTGGCTTAAAGAAGCTCATTGCTGGAGAAGACGCAATCAGTTCATTATTTTGGCGCAGCCATGATGTGAGTTTGCCATCGACTTTAGAGAAACGAAGCGTAAAGTCATAGCCGCTAATTTCCCAATCAAGACGATTTTCAATGACAGCCAGTGGCATCGCATTGTTATTTTCAAACAATTCAGCATGAGCGGTATTTGGCTTTGCTTGGTATTGGAAAATACCTAGTTCATGGTTTGCATCGCTGTAAGTTGTGCGTGATTTTTTACGAATTGAAACATTAACAAAAGTTTCACGTTGATCCATGATCGGCAGTGCTAATTCAATATCGCGTGATTCACCCGCAGCAAGATCTGCAACGGTGATTTGATTAAAGGTTAGCGTATCGCCTTCTGCACGTACTGCGATATCAAACACAACATCATTTAAGTCTGAGAACCAATATTTGTTAGTAATGGTAATGATGCCTTTGGTGTGATCCTTAACTGCAATTTTGACAGGACAAATAACTTGCTTATATTCACGTAAGCCAGGACCTGGTGTTTGATCTGGGTAGATCAAGCCATCCATACAGAAGTTGTAGTTATTTGGGTAGTCGCTGTAATCACCACCATATTTATAAACATCACGGCCATTCTCATCTTGTTCATAAATGCCGTGATCACACCATTCCCAAACAAAGTGACCTTGAATATGATCATGTTTGTAGAACACGTTTTGATATTCAGTTAAGCCACCAGGGCCATTACCCATAGCATGAGCATATTCACAAATAATACGTGGTTTAGCGTGTGGGAACTCACCAAACTCATTCATCATTTGGGCACGAGAGTACATAGTACTAATAATATCAACTACTTCAGCGTCACGATCTTCTTCGTAATGCACCAGACGAGTATCATCAATTGCTTTTGTTGCTTTATACATTGAACGAATATTACAGCCGTAGCCTGATTCGTTACCCAGTGACCACATAATGATTGAAGGATGGTTCTTTTGAGCGTGAATATGGCGTTCAATGCGCTCAACAAACACGTGCTCCCATGCTGGATCATCGGTGATCATGCTTAGGTTGCCAACGTTAGCGAAACCGTGAGTTTCAACGTCAGTTTCAGCCATAACAAATAAACCGTATTGGTCACACAGTTCGTAAAAACGAGGATCATTAGGGTAATGCGCAGTACGTACTGAGTTAATATTGTGCTGCTTCATGAGCACAATGTCTTTCTCTACGCGATCCATGCCTACAGCACGGCTGTTAAGATGATCGTTATCATGACGGTTAACGCCATGCAGCATTACGTATTGACCGTTAATTTCAAATAGACCGTTACGCACTTTAATATCACGGAAACCGACACGTTGAGGGATCACCTCAATCACAGTACCATCAGCATCTTTTAGCGTTAAAAATAAATGATATAAATGTGGGTTTTCGGCAGTCCAATGGATAGGTGCTGCCATTTTGATTGCAAAATCAGTATGAGTCAGACTTGCAATTGCTAGGTTGGAAACGTTTCCATTTGCAACCTTAACTTGGCCATCATAAAGGGCATAATCAAGGCTGTAATCAGTGACAATACTACCGCTTAAGTTTTCTAGATCGACTTTACAGCTAAGTGTTGCAGCTTGGTAATTATCGTCAAAATCAGTGCGAACAGTAAAGTCACGTACATGAACAGGTTCTTTTCCGACTAAGTAAACATCGCGGAAAATACCAGCCATCCACCACATATCTTGATCTTCGATATAGGTTGAGTCTGCCCATTGCATAACGCGTACGGAAAGTAAGTTCTTGCCTGCGTTAACAAAAGCCGAAATATCAAATTCAGCCGTTAAGCGACTGCCTTTACTAAAGCCTACATATTGACCATTAACATATACTTCAAAGTAGGTTTCAACACCGTCGAATTTGATAATAGTCTGTTTTTCATTCCAACTGTCGCTCAAGAAGAAAGTGCGTTGGTATGCGCCTGTTGGATTATTTGAAGGAACAAAAGGCACATCAATCGGGAATGGGAAGCCTTCGTCTGTGTATTGTAAGTTACCGTGACCTTCCATTTGCCACATGTTTGGCACTTGAATATTGGTCCAGTCATTCATTTCTTGATGATAGAATTCTTCAGGAACGAGCAGCGGATTAGTAAAGAAATTAAATGTCCACTGGCCACTTAGCAACATGAAATGCTGACTTAAATCACGCTGAAAGCGTTGCGCTTTATTTAATGCGTTGTAAGAGAAAAAATACGCACGAGGTGCCAGTCTATTTTCGCTAAGTAAGTTGATATTTTCCCAGTTATTCACAATGCCTCCAAGACATGTCTTAATTATCTGGAGTTATTATTAAGTAAAGTTTTACTAAAAAATACAGGTAAAACATTTTTGTATTAACTTGGTCACATTCTGTTTTGAGCTTTGTGAGGTCGCCGACAAAAAAACAATCACAGTGGTTTATTTGAGTGATCTTGCTCTTGTTTTACTAAGATATCTATTTTTAAAGCAAAAAAAAACGACATGAGAAATGTCGTTTTTATTTTTATTATCAATGTGTTATTTTATTTTTTTGTTGTGTCACGCAAAATTAATTGGCTTGGAACAAAGACACGTAACGGAATGGTTCGGCCATCACGGCTACGTTCTAATAATAAATTAACCCCTTGAGATCCCATTAGTTCTGAATGGATACGAAAGGTTGATAATGGTGGATAAGTAAACTTTGCCGTTGGAATATCATTAACGCTGATTAACGAAATATCATTTGGAATATTAAGTCCACTTTCGTGTATAGCGCGTAAGACACCAATTGCAATCGAGTCTGATGCGACAAATAAAGCGCTCGGATGATCCGTTTTAAGCATTTCTTTTGCTAATGAATAGCCTGATTGACTACTAAAATCACCACGATAGATGTCTTTATCTGATACAACACCTTTGAGTTTCCCATATTCAGTAAAAGTTAACTCACGAATATCATATTTGTCTGGATTATCTTGACCCCCAATGAAACCAATACGTTGATAGCCTTGTTGGGTAAAGTGATTAATGACTTCTTTACTGATTCGTTCTAAATCAATGTCGATGCAATCAATATCAATTTGGTGATCGGTATAATCAACATAAACAGTATTGCTTGATAGGGCACGTACCGCAGTAAGATTGTCTTCACTTACTTGACCAATCAATAATATTCCATCAACGGCTTTAGGCGCTGCGGTAATATTACATTCATAGATATTGGTTAATTGGATGCCAAGTTTATCACATTGAGTGTCAATGCCATGTCGAATAGCAAGATAGTAAGGATCATCAACTTCAACGTCTTGCTTGTAATTATACAAAGCAAGGAAATGGAGTGTTTGTTTCTTAGCGGTCTTTCGAGATTGGCTTGTGGTGTATTCAAGTTGTTCTGCAATTTCAAAGATTTTGCGTTTGGTTTCATCTTTTACACTAAGGCTTGGATCGTCGTTTAAAACACGAGAAACCGTAGCTAATGATACACCCGCTTTGGTTGCTATTTGTTTTAATGTTGCCATCTTTCCTCCGGCAATCCCTGCAACCTAAGTAACGTTTGCTGTGTGTTTGAGGGATGTGTTGTTATATTTTATAGAATGATATTATCTATTTTTAGTAAAAAACTCGAATAATTCAGTGTTTGCTCGTTAATATTTTATTATTACTGTTAATGATAGTGAGCCAAGATTGCTAAAATTATTGAATTATATGGCTTAGATAAGCAATAAATATGATCTAAGCCTGTGATATCTCGCATGGATTATTATTTTTGTGGAAACGTTTACATAACGTGCATTTGATCACGGAAGTTAATAGCAAATCACTTTAGACTTTTTAGCATTACAGAATCACAAGAGCTGAATTATTATGTCTGAGTTTTTTGATCCGATTGACCATCCTCACCGTCGTTATAATCCGTTAACAGGGCAGTGGGTACTTGTTTCTCCACATCGTGCTAAGCGTCCGTGGCAAGGTGCTGATGAGCAGCCACAACCAGAATCAAATATTCCATATGATGCGTCTTGTTTTTTATGTCCAACGAATACCCGTGTTTCTGGTGATGTAAACCCAGATTATACTGGCACATATGTATTTAATAATGATCACGCGGCTTTAACAGCTAATACGCCATCAGCGCCTGAAAACACTAATCCACTATTTCGTTGCCAAAGTGCACGTGGTTTAAGTCGTGTTATTTGCTTCTCGCCCGATCACAGCAAAACACTACCTCAACTTTCTGTTACTGCTATTCGTAACGTGGTTGATACGTGGAATGAACAAATTGAAGAATTAGGCCAAGATTACGTTTGGGTACAAGCATTTGAGAATAAAGGCTCAGTGATGGGGTGCTCGCAGCCACATCCTCATGGCCAAATTTGGGCCAATAGCTTTTTACCTAATGAAATTAGCCGTAAAGATACTTTGTTACGCGAATATTATGCGCAGCATGGTACTAATTTATTGGTTGATTATGTTAACAGTGAATTAGCTGATGGTTCACGTACTGTAGTGGAAACTGAGCATTGGTTAGCCGTTGTGCCTTATTGGGCAGCATGGCCTTTTGAAACTATGTTATTACCGAAAACCCATATTCGTCGTATGAACGAATTAACGGAAGCACAGCGTGATGACTTAGCATTGGCGATTAAAAAGCTCACAAGCCGTTACGATAATTTATTTAAATGTTCATTCCCTTATTCAATGGGATGGCATTACGCACCTTTCTTTGAATCTGATCGTGATTTTAGTGAAACCTCAACCGATCATTGGCAACTGCATGCTTTATTCTATCCACCGTTATTACGTTCAGCAACGGTGAAAAAGTTCATGGTGGGATATGAAATGTTAGCAGAAAGTCAACGTGATTTAACCGCAGAGCAAGCAGCCGAAAAATTACGTGCTGTGAGTGATGTGCACTATTTAGATTAATCGCTAGATTGGTTTTATCGCTTTAATGAATTTAATGATCTCTTGGTAATAGTAGGTAAAAATAATGACAACAAATCGTACTCAACACCTTATTGATAATGTATCAGCCGTTTTCTCATCAGTATTAGGTTATGCTGCCAGCCATATTGTACAAGCACCTGGGCGGGTAAATCTGATTGGTGAGCATACTGACTATAATGATGGTTTTGTGCTTCCTTGTGCGATTGATTATCAAGCGATCGTTGCAGCTGCTCGCCGTGATGATAATATTGTGCGTGTAGTTGCCGTTGATTACGATAATGAAGTTAACGAATTCGATATCACTCAGCCGTTAGCCTTTGATCAACAGTGCATGTGGGTAAACTATGTCCGTGGTGTGATTAAGTGTCTATTGGATCGAGGTTATGTGCTTGGTGGTGCAGATATTGTTATTAGTGGCAATGTTCCTCAAGGTGCTGGTTTAAGCTCATCTGCGGCGCTAGAAGTGGTGATTGGCCAAACATTTAAGGCCTTATTTGAGCTTAGTATTAGCCAGCAAGAGATCGCACTTAATGGTCAGCAAGCAGAGAACCAATTTGTTGGTTGTAACTGTGGCATCATGGATCAATTAATCTCTGCCGAAGGTGAAACGAATCATGCATTGCTTATTGATTGCCGTTCACTAGAAACAACAGCTGTTGCTATGCCTGAAGATATGGCAGTCGTCATTATTAACTCAAATAAGAAACGCGGTTTAGTTGATAGCGAATATAACACTCGTCGCGCACAGTGCGAACAAGCGGCAGCCTTCTTTGGTGTACCAGCATTACGTGACGTGACGTTAGAAATGTTTACTGAACGTGAAGCTGAATTAGCCCCAATGGTTGCGAAACGCGCTCGCCATGTAATTACTGAAAATATGCGAACAGAACAAGCTGCGATTGCATTGAGTGATGGCAATATGGCGTTGATGGCGCAGTTAATGGCAGAGTCACATGCATCAATGCGAGATGATTTTGAAATTACAGTACCTGAAATTGACACCTTGGTTGATATGGTTAAAGCTGTTATCGGCGAGCAAGGTGGTGTACGTATGACTGGTGGTGGTTTTGGTGGTTGTATTGTGGCATTAGTACCGCCAACATTTGTTGATGCGATTACTGCTGAAATTAGCGCTAAATATCAATCAGCAACGGGATTGCAAGCAACAATTTATGTATGTAAAGCAATGGCTGGCGCTGGTGTTATTAGTGAAAATTTTGTGGTTGTGGCGTAATTTAAAGGCGATTGAGTATGCTAAATAACTTACCCCAACATGTAATGACGTTACATCAATCTATGACAACCGATATGGCGGCAGATGGCTTACCTGCGAAGTTGATTACGTTAGTCAATCAACGTGGCATGTCTGTCACCCTTATGGATATTGGCGCAACATGGCTAAGCTGTTGTGTACCTGTAACGGTTAATCAACAAACAGTCCTTAGAGAAGTGTTGCTAGGGGTAAGTACCCTTAATGATTTTTATCAGCAGCAAGCGTATTTAGGGGCAACGGTTGGTCGTTATGCTAACCGTATTGCAGCAGGTCAATTTACCTTAGATGGTGAGCATTACCAAGTATCAACCAATCAAAGTGGTAACTGTTTGCATGGTGGGGAAACCGGATTTGATAAACGTCGGTGGCAAATGTTGCAACTGAATGCAACTGAAGTGCAATTTAGCTTGTTATCAGCGGATGGCGATATGGGTTTTCCTGGTAACTTGCAGGTGATAGTGACTTATACGTTAACCGAAAATAATGAATTAACGATTCGCTATAGTGCAGAAACAGATAAGCCGACGATCGTTAATTTAACCAACCATGGTTATTTTAATTTATTAGGTGCTGATGGTGAGCAGGATTGTTTAACACATAAGTTAATGATCAATGCTGATCACTATTTACCGACTGATCAACAAGGGATCCCGTTGGGAGAGCTAAATGAGGTTGAAGCAACCAGCTTTGATTTTCGTCAGCTTAAGTGTATCAGCCAAGATTGGTTAATCGATAATGATCAACAACAGGCACAGGGATACGATCACTCGTTTGTATTACATCCTGATGTACGCCGCGCAACAACAGCTTGTGCAACGGTAACGGCGGCAGATGATTCATTAATAATGGATGTATTAACGACTAAGCCAGCAATGCAATTGTATACGGGGAATTTTTTGGCAGGGTGTCCGAATCGTCTTGGTGGTGAATATACCAATCATAGCGGTTTTGCGCTTGAAACACAGTTCCTGCCAGATTCACCAAATCACTCTGAATGGCATGATAATAATCCGATATTACGCCCCAATGAGCATTATCATTACTTAACCAGCTATCGGTTTCGTTAGCCACTAATAACCATAATACTGACAGCTATTTCGCCCGCAGCCTCAAACTCTGAATGAGTTAAAGTTGTGGGCGTTTTTATTGGCGCTTACTTATTTATAAAACGCATTAAGCTGCTGGATAATTTCTTCTTTACCATCGACATTATGCAGTTTTTTAACACTCTCATCTGGCACTTCAAAAATGTGTTTAATCGCTTCAGCACTGGCATTAGAAATACCATTAATACGGTATTCTAAACGTTGATGGATTAACTTATCAGAGGTCGTAACATAAATCATATCGATATTATCAATCTGCTGGCAAATGTAATCACGATGCTTTTTCTTATATGCACCTTGAGTGATCACAATGCGAGGATAAATAGTGCGGTAATGATTAATTTTATCGACAATGCGACAGAAAAATTGATCTCGCATATCTTCAGTAAATGGCTGCTTAGCTGCAATAACTTGGCGCATTTCATCAGTAAGATCATCATCAGCATGATAAACAAACCACTCATTATGTGCACCAATCACGTCACCAACAAATGACTTTCCAGCACCCGATAAACCAAACAAAAACAGCACAGATGGGGCAGAAGTTAGTTGAAGGTGATGGCTCATTGAATGCTCACTGTAAATGACGATTAGGTTATGGCAAATGCATTTAACATACAATTGCTCTTTGAGGGCGTTAATGTGCCAAATTATTGCGGTACTTAAAAGTTTAAAATTACAAAAAATACTGCTAGAGAATAAAAAACGCACATTAGGTGTAGTTTAGATTCATTAATGTCTATCGAAAATCAGTTTTATGGTAAAACAGGAGCTGAAATATCATAGAGAGTAAGAAAATAATGCAAACCATATTGATGATAATTAATGATGCTCCTTATGGATCTGAACGGCCGTTTAATGCACTTCGTTTAGCTATCAAACTTAATGAGCAAGAAGCTGAACCTGTTGCGATGAAAATCTTTTTAATGTCAGATGCCGTAACTTGTGCTTTGGCAAAACAATCACCAGCAGAAGGTTATGACATTCAGCAAATGGTTGAAATTATTTTAGCTCAAGGCGGCGAAGTTAAACTATGTAAAACCTGTTGTGCTGCGCGTGGATTAACAGCCTTACCTTTAATAGAAGATGTTGTTATTGCCACTTTGGATGACTTAGCCGAATGGACACTTGCGGCTGATAAAGTGTTTACCTTCTAAATAAGAAACCGCACGAGTGACGTTGTCACTCGTGCGGTGTTTCTTTTGAGGCGACATAGCCAGTTAGCTGTGGGCTGCAACCGATAATCGCTTCACTACTGTTGGCACAAACATATGGGTAATACTCGAATCAGCTTCTATTACGTGTGTTGTGGGTTGTTTGGCTGCTATTGTTAACTGAAAAGCAAGTTGGGTTGCTTGTTCTGCCATTATTTGAATCGGGTAGCGAACTGTCGTGAGCTTAGGATGCAGATATTTAGCAATTAAGCCATCATCAAAGCCAATTAATGACATTTGATTGGGAATCGTTAAACCGTTACCTTCAACTACAGATAAACAGCCAGCCGCCATATAATCGTTGTAAGCTGCAATTGCAGTTATTGGAAGATTTTTAGCGAGTAAGTTTGTCATCGCTATCTCTCCACCATCTTCATCTGGCGTGCCATATTCAATATAACTTTGTGGTGCAGTTAATTGGTGTGCTTGTAATGCATCTAAATAACCCTGCTTACGCTGAGTGGTATCTTCAATATCATGATTTGAGCAAATATAACCAATATGCTGGTGGCCGTGTTTAATTAATAGCTCAGTGGCTAAATACGATCCACGGTGGTTATCAAGGGCAATACAACGATCAGCTATTTCAGTAATGAAACGGTTAATAAGTACCATTCCCGGTACTTCTTTCGCAAAAGCAATCAATTCGGCATTAGATAAACTTTTGCTATGAATAATTAACGTATCGCAACGGTTATTGATTAAGAGTTCGATCACTTCGCGTTCAGTATCAGCGTTATGATAACCATTACCAATTAATAGATGCTTACTATGTTGACGAGCAATATTGTCGATCGATTTGATCATTGCGCCAAAGAAAGGATCCGATACGTCACCAACTAACACACCAATAGTGTTAGTTGATTGGCTCACTAATGCACGAGCATTGGCATTAGGACGATAACCAAGCGCTTGCATTGCTTGCGTCACTGCCGTAATAGCGGCTTGGCTTGCTTTAGGAGATTTGTTTATCACTCTTGATACGGTTGCTACCGATACTTCGGCGAGTTTCGCCACATCTTTGATTGTTGCCATGATCACCTCTTTACTGTTGAAGCTATTAAACTACGGTTGTGTAAATAACGCAATTTAACAGTGTGATATAGCTAACTAATTCGGAATGATATTCTTTGTAAATCAATATTTAATTGGTAGTGTAAACGTTAACAGTGCGTGAGTGACTGTACGCGATTATTTGTTCGCTTAATTAATAGTTAAGCCTCAAGGAGAACCCATGGATACCATTTCATACGCAGATTTTGCCAAATTAGATATTCGTGTCGGAAAGATCATTGATGTCGTCCGCCATGAAAATGCCGATAAACTTTATATTGTTCAAATTGAAGTGGGTGATACGACACTACAAACCGTAACCAGCTTAGTACCTTATTACACTGAAGAGCAATTATTAGGTAAGCAAGTTGTGGTGCTGTGTAATTTAGCCAAAGCTAAGATGCGCGGTGAAACATCAGAGTGCATGTTGTTATGTGCTGAAACTGATGATGAAAGCGAGAGTGTATTATTGACCCCAGAGCGTTTAATGACGACGGGCGTTAAAATTGTTTAATTGGTAATGGTTACATAATGAAAGCAGGGTAGTGGTGGATGTATTACCCTGCTTTTTAATATTCACACAAACAATGACTCTGCAACGCGTGGACAGTAGATTCTCTATCTTGCTCTTTCCTCGCTGTCGGGAATGACAGGAAAGGCTCGTGTCAGGAATGACACTGAAGGTGCAGGTATCCGTTGGGGGAATATATTGTCTTGTATCAAATATTTACCATCAAAATAGGGTGTTGATCACAGATTAATATATTGGCCATTAAAACTTAATTTGGTGAACTAATATTAGCGATGTTAAGCAGTTATGACATTTATTGTGTGGTAACGTCAAAAATATTAGCTTGTACTTTAGTTAGGAGCAACAACATGCCGCATTGTATCGTCGAGTATGCGAAGGATTTAGAAACCCAAATAGATCTTACCGAGTTAATGACAACTACACATTTTTCTATTTTTAGTTCAGGTATTTTTGAAGAAGAAGATATTAAAACTCGCCTTATTCCTTATGAGCTTTATCGTACGGGTGCAACTGAAAAACCATTTATTCATATTACGATAAGAATTTTGCCGGGTCGTACTGAAGAGCAAAAAGATTTGTTATCAGAAGTATTATTGCACCATGTTGCTGCGATGTTTAATTCTGATATTGCAATCAGTGTTGAAATCGAAGATATCAACCAGCAATCTTATCGAAAATACGTTGTATAAATTTGCATATTTCATTGGCTATTCAATTTTATTTGCAATGAACACTGTTTTTATGTTGTTATAAATAGGTCTTGTATAAATTAGGAAAAGTTATGAATAAGAAACTTCTGGTTGTTGCTTTGGGCTCATTAGCGTTAGTGGCGTGTAGTGCGCAAGATATTAAAACGACTAAAGAGGCAAATATGCAAACGGGGTGTGATTATACTCAAGCAATTCCTGGTGGTTGGCAGCAGGGAGAAATTACACCTGAGGTAACAGCTGCGGCACAAGCCGCGGTAAAAGATATCGCTGGTGATCATCAATTAAAAAATGTCTTACATGTTACTCAACAAGTTGTCGCTGGTATGAATTATAACGTGACATTTTCACTTGAAAATAATGACGTATATACCGCAAAAGTCTTCCGCAGTTTAAAAAATGTTTATACTGTTGAGCATGTTGATAAGGCCAATAACGCAGTTTCAAACTGTGATGTAAAAAACTAACGCATAACTGAGTGGTTGTTATTTGATCGCTTGTTTGAATAAAAAAACAGCCGCTGTTATTGAGAATCTATCAATAATAGCGGCTTTTTTTTATGTCGATTTTAGGCGCGCTTATATTGCGAAAATTAAACATAAGATGAAAAACAAGGCGGCGGTATTCATATTGAAAAATAACGGCAAAGAATAGCCTTATATTGCCCATATAAGACTGTTTGGGTGAGCGCGAAAAAATAATAATTTTATAGTCTTTTCTACTGGTCATGAATGGTTTTTTTTTATTAAGATAGAACCATTAGGGTTAAATTTGAAGAGAGTAATTATTGATGCATGTTGCAAAAAAACAGTTTGATGGTGAGGTTTTTTCTCATCAAGATTTAAGCGAAGCAACCTTTGAACAGTGTCAGTTTTACCGCTGTGATTTTTCGCGTACCAATTTAACTGATGCTTGTTTTATTGATTGTAGCTTTATTGAAGCAGGGGAAACTGAAGGCTGTAGTTTTGCCTATGCAAAATTAAAAGATGCCAGTTTTAAAGGTTGTAATCTCGCAATGGCAAATTTTAGAAATGCACAATGTTTTGGCATAGAATTACGTCAATGTAACCTTAAAGGGGCTGATTTTCATTATGCTTCTTTTGCTAATTATATTACTCAAAGCACTTTCTTTTGTTCAGCATTTATTTCGGGCTGTGATTTAAGTTATGCCAATTTAGAAAGCCTGATGTTAGAGAAGTGTGAGCTATTTGAAAACCGTTGGCGTGGGGCAAACTTAATCGGAGTATCATTTAAAGGTTCTGATTTAAGTCGTGGTGAATTTTCAAGTGAACAATGGCAACAGGCAATATTTAAAGAAACTAATTTATGCCATGTTGATTTAGAAAACGTTGATGTGCGACGTGTCTCTTTAGAAGGGGCTCAAATTAGTGACTGGCAGCAAGAGCAACTGTTGAGTAATTTAGGGATCGTTGTTTTATAGTTGCTTGTTTTAAAATAAGTTAGGCTAAGTTGTGCAGTTTGCCACAGGAACAGTAAATTGACCTGTGGCGCACAATGAATTAAAGCTTACCATTCGCCGCTATTTGGTAATGAAATCCATGGTTCAGCAGGGGATAATGGCTCACCTTTTTGAAGTAGCTCAATTGAGATGCCATCAGGTGAACGAACAAAAGCCATATGACCATCACGTGGTGGACGGTTGATAATAACGCCATGGTCTTGTAACCGTTGACATAACTGATAAATATCATCAACACGAAAGGCAAGGTGGCCAAAATTACGACCGCCGCTATAGGCCTCTGGATCCCAATTATAAGTTAACTCTAATAAGGGTGATTGTGTTTGAGTTGCAGCTTCTACTTGCGCTGGTGCAGCTAAAAATACCAGCGTAAAACGTCCACGCTCGCTTTCTTTACGCTGAGTTTCGACTAGTCCTAATTTGTTGCAGTAAAAGTCCAGTGAGGCGTCTAAATCGCTGACTCGTACCATAGTGTGCAAATATTCCATTGCTTATCTCCAGATCAAAAAAATCCCCGATGTTTAGCACTATAGAATAAATCAAATAAGTGCAAAAACGAACGGGGATTTTAGCTAATAACGGTTCTTTTTAATTGGTCGCCGTTACTAGTTGTTGTTTCTTATCTCGACGTACATGGTAAACACAGCTGCCAATAAACCATACTGAACTTACAGCGATACCCATAATCGTTGAACCAGTAATCCCCATTGCAAGGTAGCCAAGGAAAGCACCAAAAGCGACAATTAATGCATAAGGTAACTGCGTCATTACGTGATCCATATGATGACTACCAGCACCTGTTGCTGACAAAATACTGGTGCTTGAGATAGGTGAACTGTGGTCACCAAATACCGAGCCTGCTAAGACTGCAGATAGCATAGGCATGAGTAGGTTAACATCACTCGCAATAGCCATATCACCAGCTAGTGGTAGCATGATACCAAATGTGCCCCAGCTAGTACCGGTTGCAAAAGACATTCCACACGATAGTAAGAACACTAGTGCTGGTAGTAACTCAACGGGTAAACCATTCTTAGTTAATGATGCTAAGTATTGTCCAGTTTCCATATCACTAACAACAGTACCAATTGTCCATGCAAATAACAGAATGATAATTGCAGGCATCATCGCTTGAACGCCTTGAGGCGCAGCCGTTAACCATGTTTTTAATGGTAATTTTAAGCGTAGTGCCAATACAATTGATACCGCAAGACTACATAATGCAGCGTAAACTAATGATGAGCCAACATCTGTATGTTCTAGCGATCCAATTAGAGTAAATGCCTGACCTTTAGCTGCTAATACATCAGCACCACTTATGATCATAAACATAACGCTAGTAACTGTTAGAGTTAGAATAGGTAAGACCATATCAACCATGGTGCCATTACCTTCACCTTCGGTGGTGATTTCTAGCCCTTTAGGGTGACCTTTAGACTCATCCCAAAGTTGACCTTCACGAGCACGTTCTTCATGCTTGCGCATTGGGCCAATATCAAGCTGGAATGTGATAACTACAAGTACCATTAATAAGGTAAATACAGCATACAGGTTCATTGGAATCATTTGTACGAACAATGATATAGGACTAGTTTCGGTAATATCATTAGTGACTAAAATCCCACCTAGAATAGCGATGATATATGCGCCCCATGATGAGATAGGGGTAATTACACATACAGGCGCTGCAGTTGAATCAAGCAGATAAGCCAATTTCGCACGTGAAATTTGAAAGCGATCAGTCACAGGACGACAAATGGGCCCAACAGATAAGCTATGAAAAAAGTCATCAATGAAAAAAGCAAATACCATCATACCCGTTAAGATATTCGCACTGCGACGATCTTTACAGCGACGAACACCCCATTCAGCGAAGGCTTTAGTTGCCCCTGTTGCGGTCATTAAGCTAATCAATCCGCCCAGTAATAACATAAATAACAACATGTTAACGTTACTGGTATTGACAGCACCATCAGCCCAAACTAAGCCAAGAATTTGATGTAAAAGATATTGTAGTGCAGCGAGTGGGTTGTAATTATTTAGAAGGATTGATCCTGCAATTATGCCCACGCCTAAAGATAACAATACGCGGCGGGTAGTAATTGCAAGAATAACTGCCAGTAGTGCAGGTACCACTGATAATAGTGAATCAGAATATTGGATTAAATTCATGGATCTCTTAAACACCTATAATAAGGTGGAGATCTACCGAAAGGATAGAGAAACAGATTTCTTGAGAAATAATACTTCTTATCCCTTAGGGTAGCGCTCCATAGACAAAATAACTATGGCAGTTCTGCACTTCTTAAATACAGAACCAGCGATCATTGATGACTCAATAATCACTTCGGCGCTGACTCCTTTCCTCGGCTTTCATTGGGGATCTCCCTCCAACCGAATACTCTTAGGCAGCGCGCCTCTACTCAAAGGATTAAGGCTTGACTATACCGATATATTTTTCACAAGCAATAAAAAAAAACGCATAAATGTGTAATAGGTTTAAATTTCATCAAGTCGGCTAACTGATCGTGGTTTCAATCAGTTAGCTGAATGTTATTTCGTTATCGTTGCATATTGTTTCGTTATTCAGGATTATTATTCATTGGTTGAGTAAGGTTATGAATATTTCCAGCAAATCCAGCCTTGATAAGATCGGTGCGAATTTTGGTGACTTGGGTTGTTGTGATTGGAATGTCTCTACCACCTAATTTTTGACGTACAAATGTAATTAATTGTGCCAAATCTGCATCATTTAGAACGGTGTTAAAACTGCTCATCGGCATAAAGTCAATTTCTTGCTCTAAGTAATTAGGTACAAGGCCTCGAATGGTTACTGCAATCGTATCATAAGGGTCTTTATGCATAATAATGCCATTATTTAGCAGCGTGGGGGCAATGCCCTCACGACCTTTGCCGTCAGCGCCGTGGCAAGCGCCGCAAGTTTGAATATATAACCCGTAAAGTTGTTGTTCCTTTTTGAGTGGATCTGTAGCTGAACCTTCTAAATTAGGATCTTGAACATTGACTTGTGCTGGAATTAAGTCGCCAAAACCAGGCGGTGTGATTTGACCAACGGATTTATCAAGTACGTTGTATTTATCACCAGTAATGAGATATTCAGCAATCGCACTGACATCATCACGGGTTAAGTAACGGGTGCTGTTTTTCACTACTTCAGCCATGCCACCAAATGCAGTGCCTTTTTCTGAATGGCCTGTTTTTAGAAAATCAGTGAGTGAAGTAATGCTCCAACGATCTTGATAAAGTTCTGTGGCGGTAATGTCTGGTGCCATCCAGCCATCAATTAAATTACCTTGAAATAACTTATCACTAATTAAGGCTTGCGCTATATTTCTTGGAGTATGACATTCAGAACAATGGCCTAACCCCATAGTGAGGTATTTACCTCGACGCCAAGATTCAGTGCTGTTGGCTGGGTATTCTAATGGATCAGTGTTAAGAAAGGCGATGTTCCAACCTAGCAAACCTAATCGAATATTACTGGGAAACATCATTTGATTATTACGATTACGAGTATTAACGTAATTGAGGGATTGCATATATGCCCATAATGCTTTGGTGTCGTCATCTGTTACATATTGATAAGAAGAATAAGGCATCGCAGGGTAGAGGTAACCATGTTTACCTTTACCTTTATGCAGTGCATCATAAAACTCAGAGTAGGTATAATCACCAATTCCAAAATCGGGATGTGATGATATATTGGTTGAATACATAGTACCAAAAGGCGTGACAAACCCCAGCCCACCGCCAAATAATTCACCGCCTTCGCCAGTATGACAAGCAACGCAATCACCAGCATAAGCTAAATATTGACCTTTAGTGATTAACTCTTTATTTAAATTCGCAAGTTCATTCGCGCGAAGAGTGTGTTGATGACGAATATAAGCACCAAGCGCTTGGATTTCTACCTCTGACAGTTGATTTTCAAAAGCCGGCATAACGTTATTTAAGCCGTTGTTAATGGTATGAATAATACCTTCAATACTGCCATCATGGAGCCAAATGTTATCCGCTAAATTGGGGGCGCCGAGTAATTGATTGCCCTGGGCATTACTTCCGTGACAACTGGTGCAGTTTTTATTAAATACGGTTTTACCTTGTTGTAAGGCAAAGGCTGGTGCAGAAATAATACGATCAGCCTGTAAAGAGGCAATATAGGTTGCGACATGATTAATGTCTTCTGCGGATAAAATAGTTTTCCAGCCTGCCATGACACCATTTCGGCCTTTCGTTATTGAGTGATGAATGTCTTTATCTGTACCGCCATAAAGCCACACATTATCAGAAAGGTTAGGGAAGTGTGTTTGGCCTTCAGCTTCACTTAAATGACAGGCTGCGCAGTGTGTTTGGAACAGTGCGTTACCAGCATTTACTATTGTGGCATCTTGGCTGAGCTGTTGGTATGAACTGCCATTGAGTTTTGCTTGTGTGATTTGTTTTTGTAAATTGGTAGGGTGAGGTTGAGTAGCTTCACTGGTTGATTTCCAATCCATTAATCCTTGCCAATTACCTAAACCGGGATAAAGCACTAAAAATCCAGCGGCTAACACAAAAGCGATAAAATAAGAAAACAATAACAACTTAGGTACAGCTGCATCATTTTCTTTAATATTATCAAAGCTATCAACGGTATTTTCTTTATCTGCTGTATGGTTTTTACGCCAGTAATACGCCACGACGATGATCATAAAAATCAGAAAGAGTAAGGTTAATATAATAACCCAGTTGCTCCAGAAAGTGTTCATTGCTGTACTCCCTGATCTTGTCCCAAACTTTGTAAGTAGGCTATCAGTGCTTCTGCTTTGGTACTGCCTTTAACCGCCAAACGCGCTTGTTGTATTTCGCGGTCGTTATAAGGCACACCAAGTGTACGTAATGCTTTGAGCTTGGCTTCTGCATCTTCGCCATCCAGTACTTGCTCAAATAACCATGGATAAGCTGGCATAATTGACGTCGGTACGACATGGCGAGGATTATTAAGGTGAATTGCATGCCATTGATCGGAATATTTACGGCCAAGGTTCGTAAGATCTGGGCCAGTACGTTTAGAACCCCATAAGTTAGGAAATTCATAAATATCATCGCTTTCACGGCTATAACGACCATAGCGTTTCACTTCGGCATCTAAAGGCCGTACCATCATGGTATGGCAAGTGTGGCAGCCTTCACTAATATAGATATCGCGCCCTTCAACTTCGAGTGCAGTGAGTGGTTTGGCACTTGATTCTGCAATTAATTTATCTTGATAAAAAAAAGCAGGCAGTACCCAAACTAGAAAAGAAAAACTGGCCACAATGACGGTGGAAATAATTAAGATAAGCACCGATTGCGTGAAATCTTTATTAAGCATGATCATTGACCTCCTCGGTTGAGGACGTTGTTGTTAAAGGCTGTCTAAGGGTGCGGTAAAGGTTGTATATCATTAATACTAAACCCAGCACAAAACTAACCCCACCAATGAAACGTGCCAGCATCCATGGTGAAGAAAAGTTCATTGCATCGACAAAACTATAGGTTAAGCTGCCATTAGGTTGTTGTTGTAACCACATATAACCTTGACCAATACCAGCAATCCATAGCGCAATCGCGTAAATAAGAATACCAATATGGGCCAACCAAAAATGCCATTTAACGAGGCGGTTAGACCATAATTGCTGGTGGCCCCACAGTCGTGGAATAAAGTAATAAAATACCGCAATGGCCGACATGCCTACCCAACCTAGAGCAGCTGAATGTACATGACCAATGATCCAGTCTGTGTTGTGGGCGATCATATTAAACCATCGAATCGCCAGTAATGGGCCTTCAAACGTCGCTAAAGCGTAGTAAACAATGGCAGAGAAAAAGAACCACATAATGTAATCATGTTTAAGTTTGGGTTTATTATTGAGCAAAGTCATGATGCTATTAAATGCGCCACCCCATGATGGTAGCCATAAAATTAGTGACATGACGATCCCAAGATTTTGTAACCAGTCTGGCACAGAAGAATAAATTAGATGGTGGGTACCCGCCCAAGTATAAAAACCGACGAGCCCCCAAAAATGAATGACAGATAAACGGTAAGAATAAATAGGGCGTTCAGATATTTTAGGGATGAAATAGTAGTTCATGCCGATAATACCCGCCGTAAGGAGAAAGCCGACAGCATTATGTCCCCACCACCATTGTACTATCGCATCTTCTGCGCCAGAGTAAATAGAGTATGATTTCCAAAAAGTAACGGGTAATTCAAGATTATTGACAATAAAAATCATTGCAATAACGAGAATAAAAGCGCCATAAAACCAGTTAGCGACAAATATATGAGCGACAGTTCTTTTAGCGATAGTGCCAAAAAATAAAATTGCATACAGTACCCAAACGACAGCGATTAAAATATCAATCGGCCATTCAAGCTCTGCATATTCTTTTGATGTCGTAAAACCAAGCGGAAGGGTGATCACTGCCAATATTAAGACGAGTTGCCATCCATAGTAAACAAACCAAGATAAGCAGCGGTTAAATAAGGGGACTTTGCAGGTTCGTTGAACGATATAAAGTGAGGTGCCCATTAAAATATTAACCACAAAGCCAAATATAACACCATTAGTGTGTAATGGTCGTAAGCGTCCAAATTGAAAATATTCCGAGTTTAAATTAAGCGCTGGCCAATAAAGTTGCCCCGCTAATATTACTCCAATTGTCATTGCAATTAGCCCCCAAATAACACTGGTGACCATGAAGTATTTAATAACTTTATAATTGTATTGAATATCCATTCCAAAAACCTGTGACTATCGTATTCGTCAAAAAAGCTATATCGCGAAATTAAACGTGCATATTTTTATCAACCAATAGGGTTGGTATTAATCATCACTTTTTGGCGGTGCTGATTTCACTTGGTTAAAATAAAATGCGATATCATGCATGTCTTTATCACTGAGTACATCAGCTTGGGCGTGCATGAGAATGGCTAAACCGTCATTTCGTTGGCGTAACTTATAGGCTTTGAGTGCTGCCACAAAGTAGGCTTGCTTTTGCCCTTGTAGATTTGGGTAGGTATCGATAGTAGAAATACCATCAACCCCGTGGCAAGTCATGCACACGACAGACTTTTCTTTTCCTTGAGTAAATTGTGTTTCAGTAACTGATTCTGTTGCAGTTACTGCTATCGAAAATAGTAGTGTATAGAGTAGAAATATTAATCTAACGAGTAAGTTTTTTGTCATTAGCAATACTCACTTTTATCGTTATGGTCGTTATTAAAAGTGTGGTGTGGTTAAAAAACGCTCTTTAAAGATAGAAGAGATGATGATTTTTTGTAAAATTAGGTTGATTAAATAGTCAGCTGTTGATTCTTAAAAGTAGGAATGTAAAGACTGTATTTGAATGTTTTTAAATAAAAAAACTAAACATAGACGGTTTTGTGACTAGGTTATTTTCAATAATGAATACAATGTTACTGAAAATGATCGCGTGTAAATGATAATAATTTTCGTTATTGTTGGCTTAATTGTTTAGTGTTCTTAATAAGAGTTGCTTATTTTATGTTTCAATGTCGACCTGCCACATGGATGTCTATTTATCAATTTGCGTTTTTTTTCGCTTATGGTGTTTACCTACCTTTTAGAGGGTTGTGGCTAGAAAAGTTAGGGATCAGTGATGCTGATATTGGCATGCTAGTTGGGTTTGGGTTAGCTTCTCGTTGTATTATCAATTTTACCCTCACACCTCTTTTTCATAAGGTCGAACACTTAATTCCAGCACTTCGATGGTCAATGTTTCTGGGTGTTTTAGGATTTATTTCTTTTATTTATATTGGTGAATTAGAAGCAAATTTTTGGGTACTTGCTATTCTGATTGTTTTGTTTAATTTAGCGATTGGGCCAGCTGTTGCAATCTCTGATGCGATATCAAATCACTATGCAGCCGATAAACAGTTGGATTATGGTTATACGCGGTTGTGGGGCGCTATTGCTTTGACTGTTGCTTCTGCTTCGATGGGGTTAATTACTAAACATTGGGGTATAGCTGCAGTGCCTATTTTAGGTGCATTAGGTTTATGCGTTACTTTTCTGGGTACAATGCTTAAGCCAACAGTACCGATGAAATGTAACCATAAAAAAACAGGAAAAATTAATATTCTTAAAGTGCTACGCGATAAAAAAACGTTAATTTTTATTTTGGTCGCATCATTACTTGAAGGTAGCCATGGTGGTTATTATTTCTTTAGCGCTATCTATTGGAAAGATGCAGGATATAGCACTGAAACTATTGGTTACTTATGGAGCCTATCGACAATCTCGGTAATTGTATTCTACTTTATTAGTCGTAAAGCTTTTTCTAATTGGCAGGTAAAATCATTATTTAAATTAGCGGCTATTTCTGTTGTTATTCGTTGGGCATTAATGGCGTATTCAACAGAGCTGCCAGTACTTATTATTTGTCAGATTCTACATGGTATTACTTTTTCTGGAACGATTTTGTCATCGGTACGTTATGTTGAAGAAAACAAAAAACATAACTACATGGGACTACAGGCACTTTATCATGCAATACCAGCCGGATTTGCGTTAGCATTAGTGTCAGCTGCTTGTGGTTGGATTTATCACCATAGTGATATTAATGTGTTTTGGTTCATGGCAGCGATGGGCGTACCGTGTCTATTTTTGAGCGTTATTAGTGATGAAGACAAATATGAAACTCATAATCCGACGGTGCGTTTTAGTCCAGAAGAGCAAAATTCAATATAATAGTTAAAGGTATTCGTGAACCTAACAATAGATGATTGAATATTGATAAATTATAGCCTCTTATAGAATAATAAGAGGCTTTTTATTTTCAATACTAATTAAGTAGCATAATATTTATGGGAAATAGTTATATAATGTATGCTTTATTATAACTAGTTAACAAATATTCAACTATTTGATGGTATTTATAATCATTATCTAATATTTTAAAGGGAGTTATAAATAATAAGGACGTTTACTATGAATTTCTTCTTTCGTTCAAAGAAAGCTGTAAAAGGAACTACGGCGTTACAAGCAAAGGAAAGGCTTGTGAGTGAAATTACCCGCCATAGAAATACTCGCCATCTACAATTGATGAAAGATGAGCTTGCGCTATTACTATCGCAGTTTTCTCATATTAAAGAGAATAGAATTGATGTGGTGCAAAATACTAAATCACAAATGGTATTGAAAATTAATGCTAAACTAAGTCATTAAATTATGATGTTTATATATATATCCCGTTATTAAAAAGCCGACATTTATGTCGGCTTTTTAATAACGGGATCAAGTAGGTTTATCGTGCAGTTTCAAAAGCGAGGGCTTTTTTCTCAAAGACGCGAAAAACTAAAGTGAGTAAGCCATTAACGGCTAAATAGAATGCACCAGCAACCGCAAAGACAGTCAATGTATCATAAGTTTGTGCATTAATGCGCTGTGCATAACCCATGATGTCCATAATAGTGATCGTACTTGCTAGAGATGTCCCTTTAAATACTAAAATCACCTCATTAGAATAAGCTGGAATAGCACGACGAATAGCAAATGGTAATAATACGCTCAGAGTTGCTTTCGTATTCATTCCTAATGCACGACAAGCATGCCATTGACCTTTAGGTATTGCATCAAACGCACCTTTAAATAGTTGAGTACTATAAGCTGCTGTATTTAAAGCTAATGCCAGCATTGCGCAAAACCATGGTTGGCTTAACCAATCCCATAAAAAACTATGACGAATACTCTCAAATTGTCCTGGGCCGTAGTATACCAAAAAGATTTGTACTAATAATGGTGTGCCTGTAAACAGGGTAATAATACCACGGCTGAGCCAATGAATAATTGGGGTGCGTAATATGAGACTTGCCGTCATTAATAAAGCTAAGCTACAGCCGACGAATAAAGACGCTGCGGTTAATTCAAGACTCGTAATGAGTCCTTGTACCATAAGCCAAAAATTTTGTTCATTCATGCGGTTACTCCTTGGCTTTTATTTGTTTGCACGTTAGAGCCATCTTGCTCGCTGAATTTTTTTTCAATTATTTTAATTATGCGCTGGGTAATTAAAGTAATGACTAAATACACTGCTGCTGCAGTGGCATACCAAGTAAAACTTTCATGAGTCGCCGCAGACGCTAATTGGGCTTGTTTTAATAAGTCCGTAACACCAATTAAGGAAACCAGAGCAGTATCTTTTAATAATACTAGCCATTGGTTGGTTAATCCGGGTAAGGCATGACGCACAGCTTGAGGCAAAATAATACTGAAAAACGTGCGTTGTTGACTAATACCGAGTGCACTTGCTGCTTCTTGTTGACCTTTGGGTACCGCTTTTAATGCACCACGGATAGTTTGAGCAGCATAGGATGCAAAAATAAGCGATAACGCAATTACGCCCGATAAGAAGGGGCTAATCTCAATGAATTCGCCAGTAATATAAAAAATAATTTGGCCCGAACCAAAAAAGATAAAAAGTACGACTAATAGTTCAGGCAGACCACGGAGGATAGTCACGACAAATGTTGTTGGCCAAGCGATAACACGATAACGTGACATTTCGCCGCCTGCAAATAACATCGCTAAAACTAACCCTACCGCTAAACTGACAAAAGCAAGCTGGATTGTCATCCAGCTGGCCTCTAGCAGGGATTGTGAATATCCCGTTAATATCATAACTTACTTACCAAAATACTGTTCAAAAATTGCTTGGTACTGACCATTCGCTTTAATAGCTGCCAGCGCTTTATTTAATTGTTCTACTAATGCTTGGTTGTCTTTATTTACAGCAATACCGAAACCATTACCAAAATATTTAGCATTCGTAACAGGCTTACCGACATAAGAAAGTTTGTCACCATTACCTTTTTTAAACCATTCAGCGACAACCGCAGTATCACCAAAAACAGCATCAATTCGGCCGTTTTGCATATCAATAAATGCATCTTGGTAACTGGTATAAGGTACTGCGGTTACTGCTGGCATTTGATCGGTAATATAGCTCTGGTGGGTTGAGCCATTTTGTACGCCAACGCGTTTACCTTTGAGTGCAGCTTGATCTGCCACATGGCCTTTTAGAGAAACGAACGCTGCGGCATTGTCATAATAGGTGTTACTAAAACTGACTTGTTGTTGACGTGCCTCGGTGATGTCCATTGCTGAAATTGCAGCGTCATAACGTTTAAATTTAAGAGCTGGAATTAAGCTATCAAAGGCTTGGTTATGGAAAGTACATGTTGCTTTCATTTCAGAACACAATGCTTTAGCGATATCAATATCAAAGCCTTGAATTTGATTGTTAGCATCCATGTATTCAAACGGTGCGTAAGTCGCTTCTGTGGCAAATTTAAGATCTTGTGCAATTGCGTGACTTGATGCTAGACCGATCATTGCGGCTAATAAAATTTTCTTCATCGCTATACTCCATGCGGTTTATTACGTAGTTCTATTTACGTGGTTTAAAAAGATACCTATTAATGAGTGAGGTATTCTGCAAATTGGGTTGTTTTTGGGGTTGCGAAAGAAGCATGACTGCCATGCTCAATGACGCGACCGTTTTCCATGTATAAAATGTGGCTTGCAATTTTTTTTGCAAAATCGACTTCATGGGTAACGACAACTTGGGTTATCCCTGTACCACTAAGATCTTTGATGATCTTAACTATTTGGCTGGTTATTTCAGGATCAAGCGCCGCGGTTGGTTCGTCAAATAGTAGAACGTCAGGTTTCATCATTAGTGCTCGAGCAATCGCAACCCGCTGTTGTTGACCTCCTGAAAGTTGTAACGGCCATGCATCAGCTTTATCTGCAAGGTGTAATTGGGTCAGAATAGCGACGGCTTGTTGCTTGGCTAATGCTTTATCAATCCCTAATACTTTTATTGGTGCCTCAGTTAAATTTTCGATCACGGTTTTGTGTGGCCAAAGATTATATTGCTGAAATACCATCCCGACTTTACGCCTTAATGCTAAGCCTTTCTGTTCTGAAATAGGCTTGGAAAAATCAAACACATTATCGGCAATTGTTAATTTGCCATCGGTCGCATTTTCAAGCAGGTTTAATACTCGTAATAGTGAGCTTTTACCTGCACCACTAGGACCTAGTAAAACGAGGGTTTCGCCAGTGTTACAAGTAAAGCTGACATCATGCAGTACTTGGTTTTGGCCATAAAATTTATTGATATTACTTACTTGAATACTCATGCTTTAATACTGCATTAATCATCACTTAATTTATATACTACTCACCACGATATCTTATGCAAGAAAAATGTATAAAAAAAGCAATATGTTATATATTTGTTTATTTTTTAGTGGTTTGGCAGGTTATTTTGCTTGGTTGTAACGTTTTTATTTAACAATAATTGAACTTTAAATACCTATTGGTCTTAGATGGTATAAAACTAGCTTAAATTACATATTTAACTGTTTTTATAAAATGATTATTTAGTCACTACGTCGTAATTGGGCATGTAAGCTGATTTATCATTGGATAGTGGTGATATTATTGCTTCTGAAGTGAAGATTTATTTTATGGTAAGGGATAGTTAAAGATGCGAGAGAGGCATAAATTCACGTAATGGTGTCTTTATACAAAAGAACAATCGGGGGTGGTTGATAAGAGGTATTGTGTAATAAAAAAGCAGCCATTAAGGCTGCTTAAGAAGGGGATTTTTAGTAAAAATTAAGCGGTTGCCGTCACTGATTGTCGATGGCGTGCCTGTGTTACTAAAATGAAGCCGATGATAGCGATAAAACCGGTAATAAACATTGCTACCGTTACTGTTAATAAACCATATCCTGCAAAGGCTGATACTAAACCACTTGCGGCAAAACAGACCATGGTTTGCATAAAGTTCAATAAGCCAGCAGCGGTCGCACTACAATTTTTAAAATCAGATAACGCAGAGCTGATAACCAGTGGGTAAACGGCACCATTAGCAACAGCAAGAAAGCAAAATGGAATTAAAATTGGCCAGATGGTTGTTACTGTCATTGAGGTTGAGATAACAAACATGATTAATACACTGCTAAAGAACAATGCCAAAATCCACGGCAGTAATTTTTTACTATCGAAATGATTCAATAATGAACGACAGCCATAACCACCAACAATAAAGGCAACAGTTTGCGGCGCATAACTCAAGCCAATATCAGTACCTGAATAGCCCATTGCTGACATTACAAATGGTGAACCCGTTAAATAAGCAAAGAATGCTGCTGAACATGCTGCAAAGATAAGCATGTTACCCCAGAATTTCTTTGAACTTAGGATCTGACCATAATCACTGCGCAGCTTTACGGTTAATTTTTGTTGTTGCTGATGCAGATTAGCGCTTTCTGGCTCTCTTAACGTCATGATAGCCAATACTGCACCAAAACCTACCAACGCGATAAAGATACTACGCCAGCCTAATTGATGCTCAAGCATCGCACCTAATAAAGGCGCTAAGGCTGGAGATAGTGCAACTAAAGGCATTATGGTTGCAAATACACGTTCAGAGACTTTACCGTCATAACGGTCAACCACAACGGCTTGCCAGATAACTGTCGCACTACATGCGCCTAATGCTTGCATAAAACGAGCAGCAAGGAATACTTCGATATTAGGTGCAAACGAACAAGCGATAGAAGCAAGGCTAAATAGCACCATGCCGCCAACAAGCACTTTAATACGTCCAATGCGATCAGATAACGGACCATACACGACTTGGCCTAATGCCATACCGAGTAAAAACACACTGAGTGACAGGCCGATAAGAGATTGGGTTGTTGCAAAGTCGGCGCGAATCGTCTCAAAAGAAGGTAAATACATATCAGTTGCTAGAAAACCTAGCATACTTAAACATGCAAACCAGAACAGGGTAATTTTAGAAGGTTGAATTTTCATTTTATGATTTTGGTCCATATTACAATTGCGGCTAGTGTAATACTGGTTTTAATGGCTGTGAAACGCTAAAATTTCAACCATGCTTTCAAAAAATTTGATTTGATATGTTTTCCTATAATGATCTACAAGTTATTGACGTTGTCGCCCGTCGTGGCAGCTTTTCAGGGGCTGCAGAAGAATTGCACAAAGTGCCAAGTGCGATTAGTTATACCGTAAGATTGATAGAAGAGCGTTTAGCTGTCGAATTATTTGTTCGATTGCATCGACAGGTTAAACTAACACCAGCAGGGGAATATTTTGTCGAAGAATCCCGCAAATTAATTAAGCAAATGCAGTTAATGAAATACCAAACTCAGCGAGTTGCAAATGGTTGGTCACAAAATGTATCCGTCGCATTAGATACTGTTGTGCGTCAAAGTCGTGTTAATACATTAGTACGTGACTTTTATCAGCATTTTCCTGATGTGGAATTACATTTAACTATGGAAGTGTTTAATGGAGTGTGGGATGCATTGGCTGATGGTCGAGCAGATATTGCGATAGGTGCGACAGCTGCGGTTCCTGTTGGTGGCAGTTTTGATTATCGCGATATGGGAACGTTAACTTGGAAGTTTGTGATTGACCCACAGCATCCATTGGCTCAATCCGATCATCCATTAGAGCCACATGAATTAGCACAATATCCAGCGATTTGTTTAGAAGATACCTCACGAACATTACCCAAGCGTATTACATGGTTGATGGATAATCAGCGCCGAATATTAGTACCTAATTGGCACAGTGCAATGCAGTGTTTAAAAGCAGGATTAGGCGTGAGTGTGGTACCGAGCCATATGGCAATTCCATTAATCGAAACTGGGGAACTCATTGAAAAAGAGTTAGCGATTAAGCCGTCAGTGAGTCCCTGTTGTTTGGCATGGAATACTGAAACCATGAATCCTGCGGTGAGTTGGCTACTTGATTATTTAGGTGATAGCGAACAATTACATCGCCAATGGGTGCGTTGATTGATTGAGTTGTTATCAGAAGAGTGGTTGCTGGATGTATGAGCTTATTTTACATCCAGCATCTTTGAATTAATTTTTTAAAGTGTGGTAACCCGCCCAAATACGCGTAGTGGTGGTTATCCAACACAGAGAGCCAAAAACCCAAGCGATAATGGCAAAGTATTGTGGTAAGAGACAAAACAGCACAAAACAGGCAATAGTTTCAGTACCTTCTGTTAGACCGCCAATGTAGTACAACGATTTTTGTTTATATACTGGGCTTTCTATATTGCGTTTACCTGCCATTATTGCAAATGCTAGGAAGCTTGAACCAGTACCGATAAAAGAGAAAATTAAAAAAGCGCCGGCAATAGCATTTTGACTCGGGTCTGCGAGTACAAACCCAAATGGAATTAAAGAATAAAACAAAAAATCCAACGTTATATCAAGAAACCCACCACAGTCAGTGATCCCTTGACGACGCGCTACAGCGCCATCTAAACCATCAAATAATCGGTTTAGAACAATAAAAAATAGGGCTAATCCATAATGTTCAAACGCTAAGGCGGGTAGTGCAAACAGACCAATAACAAAACCACTAAGGGTGATTTGATTGGCACTAATACCATAGTGATCAGGTAATGCCGCCAGTTTCGCTAAAGGTTGACGTATCAGAGTAATACTGTAACGGTCGAGCATGATATTTTCCGTATTATTTTTTTATTGCCAAGGCCAGTGTAAGACATCACCATTTGTTGGAATGTCATCGTCGTCATGAGTCACCATTAATGCCGCAATATTGCGTTGTTTAATTTGGTCAAATACAAACTGACGAAACTCAGCCCGCAAGGTTTTATCCAATTTACTAAATGGTTCATCAAGTAATACTGCTTGCGGTTGTGATAATAATAATCGCATCATGCTAATTCTTGCTCGTTGTCCACCGGATATTTGGTGTGCTTGTTGGTGTTGTAAATTAAGTAAGCCTAGCTCGTCTAATGTTTGTAATGCCATCTGCTTGCGTTGCGCGCCTTTTATCTGTGGTGGTAAACCAAAGGCTAAATTCTGCCAAATATTCAAGTGAGGAAACAATAAATCATCTTGAAAAACAATTCCAATATGGCGCATATTAGGCGCAAGTGACATGATAGATTGTTGATTTAGTTGAATATCACCTGTTACTGTGAAGTCGGTAGCCAAATGGCCAGCAATTGCACTGAGAATGGTTGATTTACCACTACCACTTGGACCCATTAGTGTCATTATTTGTCCATTTTTAACATCAAAACTGAGGGGGCCAATTAGGATATTATTGCTGTGATGGCGTAAGGTCAGTTGTGAAATAGACAACGTCATAAGATCACCTTTGTCGTTTGAGCATGTGATGTTTTGCGTCGAGCGAACACCATTGCAAGTGTAAAAAATACCAAGGGTAATAAACCCTGTAATAGCCCATAAATTGCACTAACGCGGCGATCTTGACCACTGGCGAGTGTAACGGCTTCCGTTGTTAGTGTCGGTACACGCCCAGCGCCAAGCATTTGTGTTGGTAGGTATTGTGCCAAACTTACACTGCATCCAACGGCAAACGCGAGTAGCAATACTGGTTTTAGTTGTGGAAATTTCACTCGCCACCATGTCTGCCAACCACTTAAGCCTAAACTGCGGGCTGTCTGATCCAATCGCTGATCATAGCTGCGCCATGGTCCATCTAAGGTTAGATAAATATAAGGGAAAACATACAACCAATGGCTCCAGCTTACCCATAACCAAAAAGATTGCCCCGCAATAAAAGAGACGGCTATTTGCATTCCAAATAATAATGATAGCTGTGGCGCAACCATGGGTATTGCAATCAGAATAGTTGGAATACCACGGTGGTGTTTTTGGCGATATTCAAGACAAATGATCGCCATAATTAATGCACTAAGGCTACTGATTAGCGCCAAAGTAATACTGTTGCTGATAAGTTGCTGTAGTGGCTCAAGTTGTTGATACCAAAAACGCACACTATAGCGGCTGGGCAATAAATCAGGAAAACGCCACCGTAAGGCAAACGACCACAGCGCTAAAATAGGCAGCATTATTAATGGCAGCAGTAATAAGCCATAGCTAAATAACGTTGCTATCGCTGAGGTTTTGCTAATATTTCGTGAGCGTAACGTTAGCGTTTTAATTGGGCCGCTGTATTGCCATGCTGTTGAGTGTGATAACAACCACCATTCAATGCAGCGTAATAATCCAAAACAGAGCAGAACAATAATCAATAATAGTAATGCGCCAGCCGCAGCGCGTGGTAATTGGGTTAAGTCTGCGTCAGTGAACCATTGCCAAATTAACATTGATAACGTGCTTGGGTGGGTTGGGCCAATAATTAAAGCGATATCGACCACCGCGAGTCCATAACCTGCAACAGCAAAAATCGCTAACCGTAATTTTGGTAACCATAACGGTACAATCACCATACGCCATGTTTGCTGGTGGTCGTAACCAAGGCTGACTGAAGCATTATAGAACTGTTTTATATTGAGCTGCTTAAGAATGCTTATGCTCATTAATAATAAAAAAGGTGTTTCTTTTATCGCTAATACAAGCAGTAATCCTAAACCATAACGGTCATGGATCAGCGTTGGGTAAAAGGAATCCGTTAATCCTAGGTGGTGCCAAATACGTGCCAGCCAACCAGTAGATGAAAACATTAACCCAAAGCTAAGCACAAAGGCAACATGAGGAAAGGCTAATAAAGGTGCAAGTAAACGTTCGATTTGTTGCCATTGAGTACTTAACCAATAACGACGCAAAATTAAATAGCACCACCACAAAGCAAGCATAGTGCTACCAAGCCCTGATAGTAGTGTTAAGCCAATAGAATGGCTAAGATCAGGCCATGTGGATAATTGTTGCCAGCCTAAAAATGATGGTTGGTGCATGTTTAATGCTGGTATCCATGCAAAAGCAGGTGCCAACATACCGATAAAGCCAATTATCAATGGGCTCGCGAATAGCAATAAAGTAGCAACAAAGATAATGACTAACATAAGGCTCAAATAAATATCAGACAGGGAAGCTAACTTGCTATCATAATGCAAGTTAGCTTAATTTATAATAATTATAACAGCTAGTTACCGTATCTTTGTTGCCACTGCTGTTCAATTGCGGCTAGCCAAGTTGGATTAGGCTCTGCAATGGAAGGGTAGGGTTTAAAGTTTTGCTGGTTATAAGGTGCTGGTAATTTGGTAAAGGCTTGTGGGCTTAAAATGGTTGGATCGCCCCACAAACTGGTATCCGCTTTACGGGCTTGAGCCTCTGGACTTAACAGGAAATTAATCGCCACTAATGCACCCGCTTTGGCATTGGCGTTCCATGGAATAGCAAGGAAATGGATATTGGTTAACGCACCAGCACTGAATGCATAGGTTTTTGCTTTTTCGGTTAAATTACCGTTGGCAATGGCAGCCGCTGCAGCGTTCGGGTTGAACGTAATTGCCAACAATAATTGTTGATCATCAAGTAGTTGTATCGTTTCTGCAGTACCTGCTGGGAATTGCTTCCCTTGGTGCCATGCAACTTTGTGGAGTTGATCAAGGTAATGCCACAACGGTGCTGTAACACGATTAAACAGTGCTTGATCTTGAGGAAGTTGCAATGGCTGATACAAGGCTTGTTTATCCGTTGTAAGTTCTAACAGCGCCGCTTTTAAAAAGCTTGTGCCATGAAACTCTGGTGGCTTCGGATAACTGATTTTCCCTGGGTGTTGTTGTGCTAAGGCTAATAATGCCTTAAAACTTTTAGGCGGGTTAGATAATGTTTCAGGATCATAAATAAACACCAGTTGTCCCACGCCCCACGGTGCTTCTAGTCCTTGGGTTGGTTCTGAAAAATCTTTATCTATAGGCAGTGATTTATCAACATATTTCCAATTAGGTAATTGGTGAGTAAAAGGGCCGTACAGTAATCCATTGCGTTTCATTGAACGAAAGTTTTCACCATTGATCCAGACCATATCAACACTGCCGCCACTATTTTTCCCCGCTGTTTTTTCTGCTAATAAGCGTTGAGTCGTTTCGGCAATATCCGTTACTTTTACTTGTTTTAGAGTGACGCCATAACGCTGTTGTAATTGCGTGTTAGCCCATAGTAGATAATCATTAATTTCTTGGCTGCCACCCCAAGCATTAAAGTAAACGGTTTCACCTTTGGCTTGGGTGAGAGTTTGCTGCCATGTTGGCGTAATAGTGGCGTTTGTAGGTGTTTCGTTTGCATTCGCACTGAGGCTACTGATTAACAAAGCAGCCGTTAGTGTGAGTTTTTTTAAAGCAGGAAATGGTGTTATCACGATTGATATCCTTATTTGCGGTCGTATTAATTACGCATCCAGTGGTGATATTTTTTAACCCAAGCAAGCAGTTTTTGAGGTGCATGTGCTTGTTTCCATACACCAGCGGTGTACTTTGCCCCTTCGCTCATAGTGGGATATGGATGGATGGTACCTAAAATCTTATTTAGACCTAAATTGTGGCGCATTGCTAAGGTAAATTCGGCCAGTAAATCACCACCATGATGACCAACAATAGTAACACCTAGAATTTTATCACTGCCTTTAGGGGTTAAGACTTTAATAAAACCTTCGTCATAGCCATCAGCGATAGCACGATCTAAATCATCAAGTCCATAACGAGTGACTTCATAATCAATTCCTTGCGCTTGTGCTTCTTTTTCGTTAATACCGACACGGGCTAATTCTGGCGCAGTGTAAGTTACCGCAGGGATCACTGAATAATCGACTTTGAATTTCTTTAGCGCGCCAAAGAGACTATTTACAGCCGCATACCATGCTTGATGAGCTGCAACGTGTGTTAGTTGATAAGGGCCTGCAACATCACCTACAGCATAAATATTAGGGTATTGAGTTTGTAAATACTGATTAACGGCAACAGTACCACGTTCAGTTGTTGTAATACCAAGTTGTTCTAAGCCAAACCCTTGTACATTGGCTACTCGTCCTAACGCGAGCATTACTGCATCAAACTCAACCGTAATCAGTTGGTTATTATGTTCTAACACCGCAGATTGTGTGCGTTGTCCGTGTACATCAATAGTCGACTCAAAGCGTATTGCTTTATGCTGTAATAATAGTGTTACGCCATCGTGGGTGAGAGATTGTTCAATTAACGTTGCGGCGTCAGTATCTTCACGAATCAATAATTGTGGTGCCATTTCAACCATAGTGACCGCTGCACCTAAGCGACAAAAACTTTGGGCTAATTCACATCCAATCGGACCACCACCAAGAATCAATAATCGTTTAGGAAGCGCTTTAAGCTGCCAGATGGTATCAGAGGTTAAATAGTCGACGTCGTCTAAACCAGCAATAGCAGGAACAAGTGGCCGTGCGCCAGTGGCAATAACGATATTACGCGTAGTAATACGGCTGCCATTCACTTCAACCTCCCACGGAGACAAGATTTTTGCATCACCAGTTATGCAATTGACGCCAAGTTTGCTGTAACGCTCGATAGAATCATGGGGTTCAATTTTTTGAATAACATGTTGAATGCGCGCCATGACTTTAGAAAAATCAACACTGTTAATTTGAGCATCAATCCCAAGTCGTGCTGCATGATTAATATCAGCAGCGGTATGCGCCGCACGAATAAGTGCTTTAGACGGCACGCAACCAGTATTTAAACAATCACCGCCCATTTTGTGACGTTCAATCAGGGTTACTTCAGCTTTTACTGCTGCGGCAATATAAGCACTGACTAAACCACCAGCACCAGCACCGATAACCACTAAGTTTTGATCAAAGTGGGTGGGTTGTTGCCATTGTTGATAGCGTTTTTTATTTTTCATGATTTTCATTACCCATTTTACAATTAATGGGAAAAGTCCGAGTAAAAATAAAGACGTTAAAACGGGGGCAGAGATAATGCCACTCAGTGACTCTATTTTACCTAATTGGGTGCCGGCATTAATATAAACGGCAGTACCTGCTAACATACCTAATTGGCTAACCCAGAAAAACGTACGGGTTTTAATTGAAGTTAATCCCATTAATAGATTGATGAGGAAAAAAGGAAAAACAGGTATTAAACGTAAACTTAATAAATAGAAAGCACCTTCTTTTTCTATGCCTTTGTTTAGTGTCGCTAAGCGATGACCAAATTTTGATTGTACCCAATCACGTAATATAAAACGGCTTGATAGAAATGCTAACGTTGCACCAATGGTACTGGCGAACGACACTATAATGAGGCTGGTCCAAAAACCAAATAATGCAGCTCCTAATAAGGTTAATATAGATGCGCCAGGAATAGAAAGAGCCGTCACTAATACGTATAAACTGAAAAAGCTGACGTAGGCAATGACTGGATTTTCGGTAATATGGTGCTGTAAGGCTAATTGCTCACGCTTAGCATATTCAAGGGTAAGAAAATGACTCAGGTCAAAATAGAACCAAGTGCTAATAATCGTTGCGATGACAACCAATAATAAAATTTTGTTATTTTTCATCTAAGCTCCCTAGTGGTTTTTTATTTGAATCAGAAGAAGCTTGGGTTGTGTTTTTTTGAGAGTTGCTGCTTGTTTGTGGCTGAATTGGTAATGAGCAAAACCCTTGCGCAGGTACATCAAGTGCAGTATTAAATTTAGCTGATAAATTTTGAAAACTCACTAATGCTGTTAGCTCTACAATATCATCACTACTATACCAAGCAGCGAGTGCCGTAAGCATTTCGTCACTGACATGTTGTCCAGTAATTGTCATTGCTTCTGTATAGGCTAATACGGCTTGTTCTTGTTCTGAAAAGTACTCAGAAGATTGCCAATTTGCCAATGCTTTTATTTTTTCTACTGAGTGGCAACGTTCTGCGAGTTTCATACCGTTAGCATCGACACAAAATGCGCAATTATTAAGTTGTGATACACGGACACACACTAATGATCGTATAACGGCATCAATCGGTGATTTTTTACGGTCAAGATAACCAAAGAACAAAGCAACTAACCAGAAAAGAACAGGCTTACGTCCCCATAGTTTGGCGGGGTTGAGTACTTTGCCAAAATGGCGGGCTTGTAGCCACAGTAAAGGTTTTACCCATAATGAAAATGTATTTTTGGTTAGTATACGCAAGGTATATCCTTATTAAATGAAAGTTACACAAACTCTTAAGTAGCAAGACCGAGAGAAGTGACATTGTATTTCATTTAATAAAAAAAATTTTGATTATTCGAGAAATTGCTTGAAATAACAACAGCAAATAGAGTCTTTACCGTGTAGTTATGGCCGTAAATCGCACTAATGATATGAGAGCGTTGATGAATGATAAATAATCGTTGTCGAACGTTAAAGATACGTTTTAGGTAAGTGATATAGAACTGACATTTAAGAAATAAAAAATTATGTTTTATTGTGGTATTTAGATTATTTATTAATACGCATATTTAAATAAGTAATATTATGCAATTTTATTAAGATTAAATTTAGATGACAATGCTAGTAGGCGAATACAAATTCAGCTCTAGAATAAATTAAAGAGGCACAAGGCCTCTTTATTCTTAAGTGTCACTTAGCCAGTTGACGGATATATTTATTATAGTTTTGCTAGCAGTTCATTGCGTCTGCTTTCAGGTATTACTGACCAATGTTGGCCATGTATGGCACCTTCTAGTGCCCATAATAACTCTATACTTAAAGTCGTTTCTTGTGTTTTTTGTAACGCTTTATAAGCTTCGAGTGCACCAATATTATGTAACTGTTCAATAGTTTTAATACCTATTTTCTTGAGCATTCTTTCATTTGAAAGTCGTAAATTAGGTAAATCTTTAATTCTATCTGGAGTACAACATTCTTTGGCTTTTTTGTCTTCTTGTGCTGCTTTAAGTGAATATTTAGCTTGTTCTACTATTTTTTCAGGGTGTTCCCACCACTCATCAAGAATGGCATAGTGTTTCGTTGTTACAGGGAAACCACGTTTTTTATATATATAAGGTTCTAAACCCGCTTGTTTAAATTCCTCTTCTGTTTTTGAATTTGCTCGTAGATGGAGTTTATTATTAACCACTAGTGCGAACATTGCTTCGCCTGCGAAAATACCAAAGCCACCAAACATTGAGCGTGATTTTACATTACCTAAATGATCTAATAGTTTTAATGAGTTTTTTAATATTGCTTTGTCCATACTTCTACTCGATGAATAAATGAGTGTCAGCTAACATTAAAGTAGTCGTAAATTTACTTTATTATTAAAGCTATTTACATGAAAATTTAACTACTTTAAATCATCCATGCATTCCTCTATAAATAAAATAATCAGTATCGAAAGTTTATTTATAGCCTGTAAGTCTTTTGCTTACTATTATATGTATTTACACGAATCATTATATTCGATCTTTGAACAAGGTAAGTTTGAATATTAACGAAAGCTGGTGAATATGTGACATTGCTCGTATTTTTTGGTTGGAATGGTCGTTTTAAAAGCGGTGAGAATAGTAGTTATTATATAGAGTGAAAAAGCCAATATAAATATTGGCTTGATCAATAATTGACGGTATTAGCGTAAATCTTTTACAGATTTTCGTTCGACGATAGCCGGCGCCATTTCAAAAATTTGACGTTCGTGATCTTTATCTTTCATGCGCTCCATTAAAATCTTAATAGCTGTTTTGCCTAAACGACGTTTTGGTTGATGGATAGTCGTTAGTGGTGGCGCAAAGTAAGGTGCTAGATCAATGTTGTCATAACCGATGATTGAAATATCACCAGGTACACGTAATCCTGCTTGTTCAAACGTACTAATAAGTGCCATTGCCATAATGTCATTAAAGCAAAAAATAGCCGTTGGGCGTTCAGTCATTGCAATATATTTCTCAGCGGCTTTTACTGCTGAATCACACTCAAAGTCACCTTCAAGGATCCAGTCTTCGTTAACCGCTAAGTTTGCTTCTGCCATTGCTTTATTAAAGCCTTTTAGGCGCTCACGACAAGTAGACTTGTCATTGTGGCCAGATAAGCAACCAATGAGAGTATGACCATGATCGATAAAGTATTTGGTCGCTATATAGCCACCTTGTTCTGCATTATCTTGAATTTTATCGGTATGTGGACTCTCTGGGCCCCAATCCATAATCACCATTGGTAAGTCTTTTTGGCGCTCAAGAAGATCCAATAATTTTTGGTCAAGATCAGAACACATCACTAATAAGCCATCGACACGTTTTTCTGCAAGCATGCGTAAGTAATCGCGTTGCTTAGAAAGATTCCCTTCGGTATTACATAAAATTAGGGTGTAGCCTTCACGATAGCAATACTCTTCAACACCATGTACAACTTCAGCAAAAAAAGGGTTGGTCGACTTTGTTACTAGCATGCCAATAGTACGGGTGGTATTACATTTTAGACTACGCGCAACAGCACTTGGTGCATAGTTAAGGTCTTCAACTGCCGCAAGTACTTTTTTCTGTGTTGCTTCTGCTACAAAGCGCGTTTTATTGATCACGTGTGAAACTGTTGTGGTTGAAACCCCAGCCATACGTGCAACATCTTTAATGGTTGCCATATTTATTCTTCTAATAATGAGCGCTAGAGGCGTTTCTAGCTAATAGTGTGGTATCAAATTGAGTAATCACTGAGATTAATAAAATCCATCTTACTTATGTAAAGCATCTCGTTAATTATTCAATTTGACACCGATTCAGTGCCTATTACAGACTTTAATTGTATTCAACGCCAAAATCCGCATTTATTTTGCGGCTTTATAATTATTGCATATTTTTCAAGTGTAATCGCTTGCGTTCACATTTTACTGAGTGTTGAGCGTAGTGCAACGATTCTATTGTTTTGGATTAAATTATTTGATGCTATCAACAAAAAAACGTAAATTTCAGCAAATTTATCGTCGTGTTACTGAAATTTACTTGATGGATTCATTAATGATGCTGTTTTTTAACACGATGATAATAGGTAAGGGTAACCATGAATAGGGTGGGAGTGAACGGAAACTTGCCAGCCATAGACGGCATTAATCACTGCTGGATCTAATGCTTGCCATGGTGAACCATCCGCTTGAATTTTCCCGTGTTGAATAATTACCATTCTTTGAGCGTACTGCGCCGCTAAATTGAGATCATGTAATACTACGATCACCGCAGCACCTTGTGCAGCCATTGCCTGTGCGGCTTGCAGCGTTTTATGTTGATGGGCTAAATCCAGTGCTGAGGTTGGTTCATCTAACATTAAGATACACTTGTTATTAGCTTGGCTTAGTTGCGTTAATACTCGCGCGAAATGGATCCGCTGTTTTTCTCCGCCGGATAAGGTTGGATATAAGCGTTGAGAGAGATGAATAACATCAGTGTTGTGCATAGTTTGGGTGGTTATATGATCTATTTCCTGACGTGATAAGCAAAGAGGCATGGTGCCAAGCTCGACCACTTCTTTACATGTAAAAGCAAAAGAGAGTGAGCTATGTTGCGGTAATATACCTAAATGGCGTGCTAGTTCTGCGCGTTGCCACTCATTAATATCACGATCGAAAAATGCCACATCACCGCTTTCAGGGGTCATTTCACCACATAATATTTTGAGAAGGGTACTTTTACCTGCTCCATTAGGGCCTAAAAGCGCAGTGACTTCACCCGCTTTAATATCAATACTGAAGTTATCTAATAATACTTTATCGGCTAATGTGAGCTGTAAGTTGCGTGCTGTAATCGCCGTCGAGTGTGAGAATGTCGCCGTCATGCGATTCTGCCTTTTTGCTTATTAAGTAAATAGATGAAAAATGGTGCGCCTAAGATAGCAGTAATAATACCCACCGGAAGTTCTTGTGGTGCAAAGGCACTACGAGCGATCATATCTGCGACGAGCAGTATTAAAGCGCCTAAAATAGCGGAAATTGGTAATAATGTTCTATGGTTTGGCCCTGAAATCATACGACCTAAATGAGGGATCACCAGCCCTATAAAGCCAATCGGGCCTGTAATCGCCACCGTGATCCCTACACCTGCGGCACACACAATAATTAAACTGCGTTTGAGGTGTTGAACATTAACGCCCATATGACGAGCTTCAGCTTCGCCCAATAAAAACGCATTGAGTGCATTGGCTTGGCGGTAACAATAATAATAAATCACTATCAGACTCATAAAAGCTAAGCCAATATTAGGCCAAGTTGCGCCTGCGAGAGATCCCATTGACCATAAAGAAAAATCACGTAGGGCTTGGTCATCCGCAATATAATTCAGTAATCCTAATCCTGCACCTGAAATTGCCCCAATCGCAACACCAGCCAGTAACATGACGACCACAGAAGTCCCGTTTTTATCGGTGCCAAGGTGATAGACCAAATAGGTACTGATGGCCCCGCCTAAAAAGGCAAAAAAGGGTACTGCGCCAATATTCATTAATAATGGGTATTGAGCCATCAATGGTGCAAATAAAATGATCGCAAAAGCAGCCCCAAGTCCTGCGCCGCCAGAAATACCAATAATACCTGGATCGGCAAGAGGGTTACGAAATAGTCCTTGTAGGACCGCACCACAAATAGCCAATATTGCACCAATAGCAATGCATAATAGTGTCCGTGGTAAGCGTATCTGGTGAATCACTAAATCAACGTGGGCGGCGAGTTGGTGCTCGCCAGGTAATAGGGCAATAAAGCTGTCTTTATAGCTAATGTCCATTGGACCAATCGCAATTGAGCTTAGTAGCGCAAATAACAGCGAGCCCATACTGATCGCGTAAATGACAGGCGGGGAAATACGAGTGACATTCATGGTGACATTTATCTCAGATTACGACTGTGGGTAAAAAACGCGATTGAGGCGCATGGCTTCATTAATACTGTGAATACCTAAACCACCAATTAATGCGGTACCGTCAATGACAGCAATAGCATTATTTTTCGCAGCAGGGGTCGCCGCTAACACCGGCATCTTTTTCACTAGCTGTGCCATATTTTTAATCGATGCTGTAGTGCGACTACTCAATAAAATAATGTCGGGTTGCATCTGTAGAATAGCTTCAGTCGATACCGGTTTGTAATTTGTCACTACGGTTGCTGCAGGGTTAATCGCACCCGCTAAAGTAATAATACTGTCTGCGGTAGTGTTTTTACCCGCAACACTGATTGGGCGACCATCGTGAATCATTAAGAACAACACTTTCTTGGGTTGTGTTTGGTGTAAGTTGTGTTGCTTAATATTGTCGACGGTGGTTGTGATTTGTTGCTTAAGCTGCTGCGCTTGTTGTTGATGCTGAGTTAAGGTTGCTACTTGATCGATGCGATGGAATAAATCATTGACAGTTTCACCACCATTAACAATATCAACCTCAATCCCTGATTGTTTTAGCAAGGTTAATGTCTTTGGTGGACCCATTTCATCTGAGCCAATGATTCTTGTTGGTGCTAACGCAATCAAACTCTCCGCTGAAAGTTGACGGTGATAGCCCACTTTAGGGATCGCATCAGCAACCAATGTTTTACTGGTGACATCCACTGCTATCAATTGTTGCTTAGCACCTAAGGCGTTAATAATCTCAGTAATTGCAGCGCCAGCACTAATGATACGAGACGAGTCTGGAGTAGCTTGAGCATGTGCCATTGGTGATAATACACTTGAAGCTGTCATTAATAGGGTTGCTGTAAAGAGTACTTTTCGAGAAATTTGACGCCAAGAAGGTGTGATTAAAAGAGAGTTTTGACGGTCCATTATTGTTGATCTTCCATTAATAGTTGAGTGGCTTTAATGTCATTTTTTTGTAGGAAAGCTAATAGTTTGAGCATTTGTTCTACTGAGGCTTTTTTATCAGCACCAATCACAACGGGTTTATTGGGGTGCGTTTTTACTTCTGTTAATAACTGCTGATTAAAGCTATCCCAAGTGCTAACTGATTGGCCTTGTAATGCCCAATAAGGTTCATTTGCAACGAGATTTATCGTAATCGGATCGGCCTTGGTTGTTTGTAATATCTTGGTGGCGGTTTGTGGCAGTTCCACATCTAACGCTTTAATTTTTACGGTCGCGGTAAGTAATAAAAACACCATCACAATAAAAATAATATCTAATAACGGCGTTAAATCTGGGTTTAATTCATCACTATTCTGATGACTATTATTAATGCTTATCATGCTGAGGTACCGTTGTAAGCGGGATTTTCCTCACAGGTATCACACGGTTTCACTGGGCCATTACCCGCATCAAGATTCATTCCTTCCAGCCATAAATTGCAGCGATTTAAACTGTGTTCAAGTTTTGCCATGATGCTATCTGCCCATAGCCCTAATAATTGTGAGCCAGTAATGGCTGGCAGCGCAATAATCAGTCCAGCAGCAGTAGTGCGCATTGCTAAACCTAGGCCATCAGCAAGATCACTGGGTGTAACAGAACCAGTAGACAGTGCAATGCCTTTAAACATTTCAATTAAACCAAGTACGGTTCCAAGTAGGCCAAGTAAAGGACTAATAACACCAATTAAGCTGAGTAATCGTAATCCTGAGCGTAATTGCTGACGTTTCTGAAGCAACCAAATACCTGCGGCATCTTCTCGTAAAGGTTTTGTGAAATGGCGATGAGAGATCAGCATGGCAATGCCTTTACATAATAATGGTCGTTGGTGCTTGAGTTGTTCTGCTAATTGATCAAGCGCACGATCATCATGCCTATTCTGCTGTTCAAGTAATGCCGTGACCTTGGTTTTTCCAACGCCAGTACATAACAGAACCTGTATTAAACGCTCGACTAAAATCATGACCGTTAGTGCAGAGCAGGCGAGCAGTGGCCATGTCATAAGGCCAAATTGTTGAGTGAGGTTGTCAATAACAGTCATGTTTAATCCAATTTAAAACGTACAGGGATTTGTACTCGGTGGGCAATCGCCTTACCGTTAACAATGTGAGCAGAAAAGTGCCACTTCTTGATCGCGGTGAGAGCCGCTTTATCCAGAATATGGGCACCAGATGATTTGATCAGTTTTTGTTTTAACTGTTGTCCTTCAGTACCAATCCAAACTTCAATCAGCACTTGGCCTTCTATACCTCGGCGCTTGGCTAATTTAGGGTAATTAACCGCGCCTGGGCGAGTTGCAAAAGTCGGTTTCGATACTAATTGCAACGTTTGCGCTCCGGCAGTAGAAGTCGTTGCTAATGTTTTTTTATTTAATTGATTAGTAATGGTTTTTGTCGCTTTTAATGGTTTTTTTTCTTTATGCGTTATTTTGTTAGCTATAGGTTGTGATTGTTGGGTTTTCGTTTTCTTCGGTGTAACGTGTTTTTTCTTGGTGACTGTTGCTGTTGATTTCGCGGTTTTCGTTATTTTTTTCGGTGGTGTTGGTGCTTTTTTAGTGACGACTTTATGGGTGGTATTGGTTTTTGCTAAGCGTTTCATTGTAGAGACAACAGGGGTCTTTACCGGTGTTGACACTGTAGGCATCGTGGGTTTTGCTGTTGGCGGAGGGGTGTCAACTACCGCTGGTGGTATGGCTGCAAATGTTAAACTAACCCGTGGGGTATCTGTCCCCATAGTGAGTGTTATTGGATCTTTTGTTGGCATAGCAGCAAGAAACATACTGTGCACCAATAGTGATACCGCTCCAGCGGCTACGTAACGTTTAGTATTCACTATGCTTACCTAAAACTAAGCAGCAAAGAACGTTGTCAGTAGTGATTGAAAGTTGATGCAAAATAACGCCTCCGTTGCTTGTTGTTTGTTTTGTTAATAATTTCATGTGGTTAATGACTTTGTTTTTGTCACGATAGCTTTTTTTACTCATTATCCACGAAATGCGAATAATATCAATTATCATTTGCAATATTATTCAATGCAAAATATCATGCTGTTAAATGACATTTATAATCATTGATAGAAGTGGCGATGTACCACTTTTACGCTGATGTTTTGTGATAAAAAGTTTAGAAAGTGACAGCAAACAATCATAAATAATGTGGTTAGTATCGATTTGCCGCCAACCTGATCGAAATACTTAATTACAAGTTACTTAAGAGGGGCTAGTGAACATAGCCATTTAAGATGATAAATGCCGAACAATTAATATTGCCCGTTAATGTACCCGCTATATTGGATACGTCTGTTTTTGAAAGCGATATTCTTGGTGAAAATACGCCAGATCCATTGCGGTTTGGTTTTCGACGTAAATTATCAGCACATGCTGGTGGCAGTGGTCATGCTCCAATTGCGAGTGAGCAAATACAGCCATTAGCGAAGCAAGTATTGCAACTTACGACGCCACCTTTAAATAAGCGGTGTTTATATGTTCATATTCCATTTTGTCGAGTACGTTGCACCTATTGCAGTTTTTTTGAATATGCATCGAGCCAGCGTCTAATTGATGATTATTTTGCGGCATTAATGGTTGAGCTTAAATATAAAGCGGCTCAACCCTGGACCCAAGCAGCCCCTTTTCAAGCTGTGTATATTGGTGGTGGTACACCGACAGACTTAACTGCAGCGCAAATTAAGCAACTTGGTACCATGATTCGCCAATACTTTCCGTTGGCAACTGATTGTGAGCTGACGCTAGAAGGGCGTATTAATCGGTTTAGCGATGAAATGTTTGAATCGGCACTTGAAGGTGGATTTAATCGTTTTTCGTTTGGGGTTCAGAGTTTTGATACTCAAGTGCGCCGCCAAGCCAAACGGTTAGATGATAGAGATGTGGTACTTAAACGTATTAGTGAATTAGCCGCGACTGATCAAGCTCCGATTGTGATTGATTTACTTTACGGCCTGCCTTATCAAAGTATTGATGTGTGGCAGCAGGATCTAGACGATTTTCTTGATTCAGGTGCTCATGGCGTTGATTTATATCAGCTTATTGAAATGGGTAATACCCCAATGGGGAAAATGGTCGAACAAGGTCGTTTACCAGAACCTGCTGATACTATGACCAAAGCTTCAATGTTTGAGATTGGCGTTGATTATATGGCAAAGCATCATTTACGCCGCTTAAGTGTTAATCACTGGGCGCGGGATAATCGTGAACGGAGTTGTTATAACAGCTTAGCGAAAACAACCGCAGAGGTTTTACCGCTTGGTGCTGGAGCTGGCGGTAATGTCGGTGGTTATGGCTTTATGCAGCATCGTAAACTTGAACGCTATATGGATGATGTGAGTAATCAGCGTGTTCCATTTGCAATGATGGTCAAATCGGCGACAAATGCTGCGATTAATACCGCTATTAAAGCAGGGTTTGATCGGGGAGTCATCATCGCGAAAGAGTTAGATAAACAAGCAGGATGGTCATTGTTTAGTTATTGCTTACCGTTATTTCAGCAATGGCAAAAAAATGGTTTTGTAGTATTAGAACAACAAGGAAGCCACCGCTATTTGAATTTAACGTTAGCGGGACAATTTTGGTCTGTAACGCTTGCGCAAGCATTGATTCAAGTAATAACTACCGCGGTTGTAAAAGCTCAACCGCAGCCGTGTGTAAACTAAATAGATGTGCTAATTGTAACCAAAAGGATGATAACTGTGTTTACTCGTTATACCCACGATGAATTAAAAACTAGGGTTGCAGAAATATTGCAACAAAATGAGCAACTTCATGCCGGAGCGATTGCTGAACAATTGCAGGTAACAGAAGGTGAGGTGGTGTTATCACTACCATCAGAATTGGTTTTCCCTATGGCTGGTAACTTAGCACAAACTATTGCTGAGGCACTACCAAGCTGGGGGCCAGTAACAACGATTGTGCATTCAATGGGATCTATTTTTGAGGTTAAAGCGCCTTTTCCCAAAGGCAAGTTAGCACGCGGTTACTATAATTTAATGGGTAAAGAAGGTGAATTACATGGTCATTTACGCTTAGATCTTGTCGAGCATATTGCGTTAGTGAGTAAGCCTTTTATGGGCCAAGAAAGCTATTTTATCGGTTTTTTTGCAGCGCAAGGTGAGTGTGTATTTAAAGTTTATTTAGGACGAGATAAACAACGTAATTTATATCCTGAGCAAATTGAAAAGTTCCAGCAGTTAAAACTCTTAGTGAGTTAATAACAGTAGTCAGCTAAAAATATAATAACAACATATGAAAGTAGAATGTTAGTCAGCATTTAAGGGAAATAAAATGAGTGAAGTAAAACAAGAGCGATTACAAAACCGTTTAGGACCAGAGATTAAGGAATTTCGTGAGGGATGCTTAACACTGCAACTCGCCACGGTCGATATTAATGGTAAACCCAATGTGAGTTATGCGCCGTTTGCATTACTTGAGGATGGTTATTACGTGTTAATTAGTCAAATTGCTAAACATGCACGTAATTTACTTGAAAATCCTCAGGTCTCATTGATGATGATTGAGGACGAAACGACTGCTAAAACCCTTTATGCCCGTAAGCGGTTAACCTTTGAAGCAGATGTTAGTGTTGTTGATCGTAATAGTGAATGTTGGCCGTTAGCGGTTGCGGCTTTGCGTAGCCGTTTTGGTGAGATTATTGATGGGCTCAGTGGCTTAGAGGATTTTGTCTTATTCCGTTTAGCCCCAACCCAAGGATTATTTGTGAAGGGGTTTGGTAAAGCGTTTCAAGTCAGTGGTGATGACTTAGTTGATTTTGTTCACTTAGAACAAGGTCACCGCCGAATTAAAGATGGTTCTGAAATTGAAACACCAGAAGATAAATTATAAATAGCTTATAGATTGTAGCGACGAGATAATTCCCCCTCTCATGCCTGTTGATTAATCGCAGGCATGTGTTCGTTTAGGGCGTTATAGCAGACTCTAGCGACGGCCATTATAGATAAGTTGATCCCGATCATCGTAATTTAGAGCGAAACTTGAACTCGTACAAATACCTGTGATAATTAGCATATTAATTGCTTAATTATTCGGATCAATACGATGACGGAAGAACATAAAAAGGGTATTTGGTTTGCTTATATTGCCAGCTTTCTAACCCCGTTTACTTTATTATTATCAGGGATTATCGCCATTATTTATGCCGGTTATAAACTGGATAAAGGCACTGATGAAATAGCTTATAGCCATTATTACACTATTATTCGTAGCTTCTTTTTGTTTTTAACTTTTTTTGTAGTGTTAGGCGTATCTGCTGCAACAACAACGGGCATGATTGCAGGGGCAGAGTACTGGGTTCATAGTGATATTCTTGATAAGATATTGAATGTATTACCTTTCATTGGTGGTGCTATTGCTATTGTTGCGATCGTCGTGTGGTTTGCAAAAATCATTAATGGCATGCGATTACTAAATAAAAATCAAGCGGTTAAGTTGTAATAGCCATTGTTTAATTTATCAGATACAAAAAAGGATAATCAATTGATTATCCTTTTTTATTGGCTACAAAGAGAATATTCTCAATGGCAATTATTTTTTAAACTGCATTACAAGTTGATCTAGTTGCTTAAGTAGATCAGCAGTTTTTGAATCTTGCTTCTTCATTGCATTAATAACATCATCTTGTACTTGCTTGTCTTGCTTGCTAATTGCAGGATCGTTCAAGATAGTGCGTTGCTGCTTCTCAAGCGTAGTACGGATAGTTGTAAATTCTTTTACTAACTCGGTACGCTTGTCATTTGAGAGTTCTTTCTTCGTTGCTTCAACTTGAATTTCTTGAGCACGTTTGATTAACTTCTCAGGTTGGTAACCCAATGCTTTAACTTTATTGTTAAATGCAGTTTCGTAAGCTTTCATCTCAGTGATTAGTTGAGGGTTTGCTTTTAGTGTTTTTACACGAATAGCAGCAAGCTCTTGTTGGATTTTACCAATTTCACTAGCAACATGTTGTTGTTCAGCAGTGATTTGATGAGACGACACCATAGGCACAGTAGTTGGAGCATCTTTAGCCATTGCCACTGTTGGTGCTGCTGCAAATGCACAAGCTAAAGCGACAGGAGCTGCGACTTTAAGAAGCTTGGTTTTTAAACTAGGTGTTTTTGTATGCATTATGGTTTCTCTTTTGTTCAATGAATAACGTTACTATTCAAGAAAGCTTGAGAGAGCATCGTTAGCGAGTCTCAGCATGATAATCTTGAAGTGCTTACGACATAACATACGCGCACTGATCTACTGTTATGTCAGATCAGTGTCATTAAGCCTGAAGCTAAACTGAATTATAGAAGTTTCTATTTTACCAGTTAGTCGGGAAGGACGGTATATATATAATATCAATCTAATGATCCGTAAAATAAATTATCACACAAATTGCATTATCCCCTCAAAGCATAGATAATCAATACTCATAATTCTCAGAATTTGAGTGTTTAATAACCTGAACTGAGTCCTCTATAATTTTATCTGATATTTTATGCTCATGGTTGAGCCATAAATATAGATAAAAGTCCCTTCTGTTGGAGTTCATATGTGCCAAGATTGCGGTTGTTCATTACCGAGAGGTGATCATTATCACCATCATCAATTACAAGCTAATCCACAATTAAATGATAAAAAAACATTATCAGTGATTCATAAAATTCTTGATAAAAATGATGTGGAAGCTGCACATAATCGTGCCCATTTTGAAGCACAAGGTGTGACTGCATTTAATTTGATGAGCAGCCCTGGTAGCGGTAAAACGACATTACTTGAGCATTTGCACCAGCATACTGATTTAAAATATGCAGTAATTGAAGGTGACTTAGAAACATCGCGTGATGCTGATCGTCTAAAAGCACACGGTATCGATGCTTACCAAATTCAAACAGGCTCTGCTTGTCACCTTGATGCCTTTATGGTTCATGGCGCATTACATCACGTTGAACTCGCAAAACTTGATATTTGCTTTGTTGAAAACGTCGGTAATTTAGTTTGTCCTGCTAGTTATGATGTTGGTACTCATAAAAATATCGTCTTAGTTTCTGTGCCTGAAGGCGATGATAAAATTGAAAAATATCCAGTAATGTTCCGTCGTGCAGATTTGGTATTGATTACCAAATGCGATTTACTGCCATATTTTGATTTCAGTATTGATGAAGCTAAAGCACAACTTAAAAAACTTAATCCTGAGGTAGAAGTGATTACATTATCTACTAAAGATGAAGCAACCTTTGCGCCTTTGGTTAATTGGCTAACGGCTAATCTGCGTCCACAGGAAGCGTAATTATGTGTTTATCTATTCCATCTCAGGTTGTTGAAGTTCACGAAGATAATACTGTCACTGTTGATACCATGGGTGTTAAACGCCGCGTAAGTTGCCATTTATTAATGGATGAGCTGGTGGTGGGTGAGTATGTATTGATTCATATTGGTTTCGTAATGAGCCGAATCAATGATAAAGATGCACAAGAAAGTCTTGAAATGTATCAGTTTATTATGGATGAATCAGGGCCACTACCAATATGAGTTTTGATTTGAAAAAACTGTATGAGGGCTTTCGTGATGCCGATACAGTCTTAAATTTAGCAGAACAAATTAAGCAACTTGCGGTTGATTTACCTGAGCCAATGCAGGTAATGGAAGTGTGTGGCGGTCATACACATACCATTATGAAGTATGGTTTAAAGCAGTTATTGCCAGATAATATTGATTTTATTCACGGACCTGGCTGTCCTGTATGTGTAATGCCGAAAGAGCGAATCGATCATGCTGCGGCGTTAGCCTGTCAACCGAATGTCATTTTAGTGACATTGGGCGATATGATCCGTGTACCAGGCTCAAAAGGTAGCTTGGCGCAATATCGTGCTCAAGGTTGTGATATTCGACCAATCTATGATCCGCTTGATTGTTTAACCATTGCGCTTGATAACCCGAATAAAGACGTGGTTTTCTTTGCGATTGGTTTTGAAACATCAACCCCAATGACGGCTATTTTGATTGAATTGGCGGAACAGCGTCAGGTTAATAACCTTTATTTCCATATCAACCATGTGCTGGTGCCACCAGCGATTGATGTGGTTATGGCTGATCCTGCGGTTAAGGTAAATGCGTTTATTGGTCCTTCGCACGTGAGTGTTATTGAAGGCGCTAAAATTTATCGCTCGGTAGTTGAAAAGTACCAGACCCCCGTGGTTGTTGCCGGTTTTGAACCCGTTGATGTGATGGAATCTATTCTGCGCTTAACCAAACAAAGAGTCGCTGGTATTGCTGAACTTGATGTGCAATATACTCGTGCTGTAACTGAAGAAGGCAATACGGTTGCACAAGCGGCAGTAAAGCGTTGTTTTGATATCCGTGATAGTTTCCGCTGGCGTGGTTTAGGCCCTATAGCGAATTCAGCATTGCAACTGAATGAAAAATATCGTCATCGTGATGCTGAAATTAAATTTGCTGATTGTTTGCCAATGACACCTATTGATGATCATAAAGCCTGTCAATGTGGTGATATTCTTCGTGGTTTAGCAAAACCAAAAGATTGTAAAGTCTTTGGTCGTGGTTGTACGCCACAAACGCCACTTGGCAGCTGCATGGTGAGTTCAGAAGGTGCGTGTAATGCGTATTTCCGTTACCGAGGTGTGAAATGAGTGAACAAGATTTTTCTGCATTATCGACTACAAAATCGATTCAACTAAGCCACGGTGGTGGTGGTCAGGAAATGAATAAGCTGATTAAAGGCTTATTCTTTAAAGCCTTTGATAATGCCATCCTGCGTAGTGAAGAAGATGCCGCAGTATTAACCCTTGAAGGTAAAACAGCCTTTACCACTGACTCATTTACAGTATCACCATTATTTTTTGCGGGTGGTAATATTGGTAAATTAGCCATTGCAGGCACGGTTAATGACTTAGCAATGATGGGCGCGCAACCACAATATTTAAGTTGTAGCGTAATTATCGAAGAAGGGTTTGAGATCGGTAAGCTTAAAACCATCGTTGATAGCATGGCTAACGAATTAAGTATCTCTGGGGCTAAAATCGTTTGTGGCGATACCAAAGTCGTGCCAAAAGGGTGTGCTGACGGTATTTTCATTAATACCACTGGTGTTGGCAAAATCATCCAAACCGGTATTTCAGTACGTAACCTTGCTGATGGTGATGCGATTATTGTCTCGCGTGATGTCGGTCGTCATGGCGCAGCAATTTTAATGGCACGTGAAGGCCTAACTCTTGAGTCTGAGCTTATCAGTGACTGTAATACTTTGTGGCCAGCGGTTGAGGCATTGATTGCTGCGGGGCTTGATATTCATGCGATGCGTGATGCAACCCGTGGTGGTTTATCAGCAGTATTAAACGAATGGGCACAAGCGTCTGATGTTGGCATTAACCTTGTTGAAGATGATGTACCTGTGAGTGAAGAAGTGCGCGGCTTATGTGAATTATACGGTTTTGAACCGTTTGATTTAGCTAACGAAGGCACCTTCATTATTGCACTGCCACAAGCGCAAGCGCAAAAGGCATTAGAGGTACTTGAAGCTTTTGCAGCCTGTGAAAATGCGACTGTGATTGGTTCAGTTAATAGTGATCATGCTGGTCGCGTTATTTTAACTAGCGGTTGGGGCAGTCGTCGTTATTTAGATCTTCCACAAGGCGAATTGTTACCGAGGATCTGTTAATGCACGAGTATTCCATTGTTGGCGCATTGATTGAACAATGCGAACAACATGCTCGTGATAACGATGCCAATAAAGTCACTCGGGTGACCATTAAAGTCGGTATTTTAAGTGGGGTAGAACCTGCGTTACTTGAAACCGCTTTTCAGACTTTTAAGCTTGAAGGTATTTGCCATGATGCTGAGTTTGAGATGCACATTCAGCCGCTGGTATTATCCTGCCTTGAATGTGGGCAGGAAACCATTCATAACGAGCGCAGTATTATCTGTCAGCACTGCCATAGTAATCGCACCCATGTATTGGATGGTGAAGACTTAATGCTAATGCAGTTAGAAGTAGAGCAAAGTCAAGACGCATAGACAGCGACTACCGCTAAAAAAGGCCATACCTGTTAATGCAGGTATGGCCTTTTTTTAACCCGTCATTCCCTACAGTGAGGTTACGAACGAGATAGGGAATCTATTGTCCACGCGTTGTGGAGTTAGTATTTTAGCTGGTATCTGTAATGCTCAAACACGCGGCGAATAGATCACGGATAGCTCGTCCCTTACTTCCGAGATGACGAAGAATAACCAATGCTATTACTACCTTAAGATCCCAGTTTTATTTCGTCATTTATTATTAAAAATTAATCGCTTAATTATAAAATGACAGATATTTAAGATTAGTTTCACATTCATTATGATGCACATCACGTTTTCAATAGGTTAAGCGTGATACTCCACTAGTTGAGTAATAGAATCCTGCACGAAAAGATATCTATTGAGTAAATACTCAGTGGATAAATTATTGCTGGAGGGACTGTGAATAACTTATCTATAAAACAAGAAATAGAACGTCGTAAAAAGTTATTTAATGCAATAACGTATGTGGATATTGCAATTGATGTTACCGCTGGCCAATTAAGAGATTTAGGTATTTATAGTGGGGCCGCAGGGGTATGGGTTAATACTGCACTAACCAAAGGTATTGTTTCTGATGATGCGGGTGTTGCTGTAAGTATTTTGCATACTGGCAAAGATTACGACGATGATTTTTCAGAAAAAGGTATTAATTACGATTTTCCGTCGACGAAACGAAATGGCTCCCACGATCAGAATGAGATCCAAGCTCTTAAAAATTGTTATGACGCTAAAATACCATTATTTGTTATTAGTAAATCAGCCAACAAGAAATTAAGAAATGTACATATAGGTCTAATTGAAATCTTTGATAATCAACAGAAAAAAACCTACATAAAATTTGTTTCTTTGAAAGAATTAGATATTAGTGAGCTTGGATTAGTAACAGAAATACAAGCTGAATATAAAAACAAATTTGATATGGCTGTAGGGGATTCACTCACTACAACATCAGCTAAACGACAACAAAGAATATTAGCAGCAGCTAATAACAAACCTAAAAAAGTATTAAGGTATGTTGAAGATTATACTCGCAATCCAGATATAGTCGCCGAGGCTTTATATCGAGCGAAAGGAAATTGCGAAGCTTGCCATCAGCCAGCGCCATTTATGAAAAAATCGAATGGTGATCCTTATTTAGAAGTCCATCATATTAAGCCATTGTCTCAAGGTGGTCAGGACTCACTTGATAATGTGCAAGCTATATGCCCCAATTGTCATCGTAAAATGCATTTCGGCTAGATCTTAATAAGAAAAAGCCCCATAGCTATACTGCAATGGGGTTTAACATCAAAAAGTATTCATTCTTCCATTTTTAAGCCCTCACCCCAATGACGCTATAAGCCCTAAAAGGATAAGACTTACGCCAATTGTGCGGGTTAAATACCATTTCTCACCTAAAAACAGCACCCCCATAATCAGCCCAAAAACAATACTGATCTGGCGTAAGGCGACCACCATGCTGACATTGGCGGTGGTTGTCATCGCGAGTAGCACTAAGCAATAGGTAATGCCCATAATAATTCCAGCGAGGCCAGCACTGTATTTAATCTGCCATGCTTGAATAATGGGTTCAAGATTGCGGTTATAACAGCAGCAAACCAGTAGTGGTGGCAACATCATCATAAATTGGATCCCTAAATAAAATAGCGCGCTATATTGATTGGCTAAAATAGGATCGGCGATGTGAGTGACAATCGTCAGGGCTGATTTATCAATAACTGAATAAGCCGTTGTTCCCAGGGCAGCGATCAGTGACCAAAACATCCCTTTATTGAAATAAGCCCTGATATTGAATTGATTAAAGCGCTGCAATGGAATAACAACACATCCAATAGTGATTAATCCAAACCCAAGCCATTGTAACCACGTTGATGGTTGACCGAGTAGGGTTGTTGCAATCGCGACCATCAATACCGGGAGTGCTCTGATCATCGGGTAAATAACCCCGATATCTGCATATTGATAGGCAGTGACCAATGCCATGATATAAACCGTTTGCGCGATACCCGTTAATATAGCGAGATACCAGAAATTAGCGGGAAGGCTATTGATGCCGATAGTCGATAAAAACCAAATGAGATAGGGCAACAGCAGCAGTGAGATTGTACTGCTGGCGGCAAGAGCAAATGCCAAGCTTGAGCCCGTATTTTTCTTACCTAAAATATTCCAGCCAGCATGCAGAAGTGATGAAAATATAACGAGTAGAATCGCGAAATGGGTCATGCAAACAGGCTTCTCTAGGTTGATTGCGGATGATGGAAACCGCAGGCTATCAACCTAATAGGAATGTATGTGTGGTAATTATTGAATGTTTTGTTACAGCTACAAGTTATGAGGTATTGCTTCCAGCAGTAATAACAATAGTAAGGCTAATATAAAACAGCTCCATTACCTTAAATGTATGGAGCTATTATCATTTAATGATTGTTATTCTTGGCCTATATCGAGTTGTGTGACTCGACTATAACGATTGTTGCTTGAAGATGTACGCAGTAAGACTTTTTTATCATGGGAGATTTTTACGGGGGTTGAATAGTCAAGCCAGTGGCTGCCGTTGTCCATTGAATACTGGATTTTCACCGCCGGATATTCAGTATTTGCAATGAGTTTGCCGTTAACCACTTTAGCGCCGACCATGGGCAATCGGTAGTGAATGCTATTTCCATGGTTATGATAGTTATCCATTAGTAACAGTTCTTTTTTACCTAAGCGATTAGCAAACTCCTCCCAAGCGGTGTGCTTTGCTTTATTGCGTTGCGCCTTATTTTCAATTTTTTCCCAATTATCTTCATGCCAAGCACGTTCAGCTACCGCAATTAGGCGAGGGTAAATCATATATTCTAATTGCTCATCTGTGCGGATAGTTTCACCAAAGACTGCCGCTTCAATACCTAAAATATGTTTTGCTGCTGCTGGCTTTAGCGGTGGTAACGAGCCAAGAGAGCCATTAGTAATGTCTTTATTGGTTATTTTTGTACCATTTTGGAATATATCAATATTCTTATAAACATCTGTTGGCGTGAAACTAAATACTTTTTCGGTATTAATAAACCGAGTCGCCCAAGGGTTGCCCCGTTCTTGTGGTGAGGCTTCTTGTGGCTGATCTAAATATAAATAAGGTGCGTTACTTAATATGACATCGTATCCGGCATTAACAAGCCGATTTGCTCGCCCACCTGATTGCCATTCCCATATACTATTCCAGACTTGCGCTACAAGGTTGCCTTTGATTTTTATCGTCTGGTTTTTATGATCGAAAGCATCACCGTAGGCATGTAATTCAAGTTTATGCTGGGTTGATATTTGAGTAACCTTATTGAAAAAATACTCGCCAAGTTGTTCGGTTGAGTTAAGGTGTTTGTTGTCTGATATGAGTTTCTTACATGCAGGGGAGTTAACCCAAGCACCTGCTATTTCATCGCCGCCTAAATGAATAGTTTTGAGCGGCTGAATATCAGCATGAATTTTTTGCATTTGGGTAAGCAAAGTATCAACAAAATTGTACGTTGAATCTAAACAAACATTAATGGCGTTATTTGAATATAGTTGAACAGACTTATATTGAGTGGTATCTAACGGATCTAAAAGGCGATATTGTTGTGCTTGGTTTATTTTACCCTCTGCTTTCAATTTTCGATAACGTGACTCCATTGCATAAATAGCAGCACGTGCATGGCCTGGCATGTCAAATTCAGGAATGACTGTAATATGACGCTCATTAGCGTATCTCAATATGTCTTTATAATCTTCCACGCTATAATATTGCGTTTTTTTATCAGGGCCAGCGCCTAGTACGGGCATTAAACACTTGGTTTCTGATATATCATGACATTGCGTTGCACCAAACTCTGTGAGCTCTGAAAGAGTGGGTATTTCAAGCCGCCAACTTTCGTCATCAGAAAGGTGTAAATGGAGGACATTCATTTTGTATGTCGACATTTGATCAAGTAATCGAAAAATGGTGTCTTTAGTATAGAAATTACGCGCAACTTCTAATAGAAAACCACGGTATGGCTTTCTAGGCTTATCATTAATTATAACATTGGGTAATGTATTACCATGTTGTTTTATTAGACTAAGCAAACTTGTTTGGGCATAAAATAAGCCAGCATCTTTGCCTGTTAAATCGATATAATTATTATTAATATTAAGTGTGTAGGCTTCTTTTCCAACGTCATGATCAATTAATCGAATTACTTTAGTTTGAGGTGATATTGCTGCATTAGTTAACGTTGGAGTATTAGCGGTTGATAGTTCATTACGTAACGCATTATACAATGCAAGTGATTGATGTTTATTTTTTTCTGTATATACAATAGACCAACTATTATCAATAGTTGTCTTTCCTTGCTGGGGGATAATAGATTTAGGTGTTGGTGTGATTGCAAAGTCATTTAAGTTTTGATCTGAATTTGTTTTATATTGCTCAAATCGAGTCTTAGGAGTAGCTAAAGGAATAATATCTTGTGGTGAACGTTTTAATTGAATGTTTGATGTGAACGGTTTAACAAAAATTGGGTCGTCAAATTTGGTGCTATCAATAATAATGGGTTTTGTTTTACTTGAGCTAACATACCAGTTAGGTAAAATAGCTGAATTAGAAATAATAAAATAATTACTACTCAGTGTAATTACACGAGATTCACCCGCTTTAATAGGTTTACTATTTGCTATCGGGGTTAAGGTTTTCATGTCACCAAGCTGTTGTTTTATAATGAATCCATTATTGACGGTATCTTGAATATCTCGTCTTATTCCAAAATAAATAGACCAGTCACTAATCGGGATAGGTTTATCCCCATTATTTTTTAATATTATATCAACGATCTGTTTTTTTTCTTTTGTTTTTTCATTAAAGTTTTGTTTAATATTCACGTTAATTAACAAATGATGAGCAATATAATTAATAGTTGATTGTGAGCTGGATATAGAATTTGCGTTATGTTCTATTGGGTATGATTGGGTGTCATTATATGCATAAGCATTAAATGATAGCGCAGTAATTATTGATAATAATAGAGGTTTTATTTTCATATGAAGATATCCTTTAAAATGATATTAATAATTTATTTGTATAACAAATGACACATAAAATGTTACACGATTTATTTTTAATAAAAAGTAAAGAAATGAAATAATTCTTACTAATCCAGTTAGATTATTGAATTAATAAGAATTATTTTTGTTGAGGATGTGTTATATATAGTGTTTATGACGTTATATACTAAAGGTAGAATGATAAGTTATTACTTATTTATTTATATCGGTGATGGTTTAAATATAAACATCAAATACCTTTACGCTGATCTTGATTATCAAAACCTAGCTCCGTGAGGTATTCGGCCATGTCTTGGTTATCTTGATGAATTTGTTGTTGTAACCACTGGCGATAATTCTGTTGTAATGGCTGATAACTGCTATTTAGGTGGCGTAGTAATAAATAACACAATCCAGTTACTATTGGCATTTTAAACGGAATGACAAGGCGACCATTACGTAATGCATTAAGCGCAAATAATAAGTCGCAAACTAATACGCCTAAACCGTTTTCTGCCGCGGAAAGTGCCATGTCTAATGTTTCGAATTCATAGCCCTTACTGGTATCTAAAGCCTCTTCTCCCATTGCTTTAGCCCAAGCTTCCCAATGAATATGTCCATCAACGCGAGTGTGAATGAGCGTTTTTCCAATTAAATCTTTAGCGCAATCAATGTCACCATGACGAGCCATATAACTAGGGGAGACCATGACAAACAGTGATTCTTTTCGAAGTAGTTCAGCATGTAAGTTATTAAAGGGATAGTTGATACAAGCATGAATAACTAATTGATTTGTCTCAGCTTGAATATGATCATGGATAGAGCGTAGCCACGTTGTTTCGATATGCAATGATAGTTTAGGCAAACTATTGTGTAGTTGTTCCATGCGAGGGATCAGCCAGCGACATGCGAATGTTGGTGGAGCCTGTAATCGCAATTGTCCTGTTTGACCTTGGATCTCATCAACGGCATGTTGTAGGCAATCCAATGCTTCGACACAGCGGTCGTAAAATAACCGTCCCATATCAGTTAAATAAATTTTTTGCCCTTTGCGAATAAACAGCGATGTATTGAGAAAGCTTTCAAGTGCTTTTATCTGTTTGCTGATCCCACTTTGAGTCATCGCCAACTCTTCAGCCGCAAGCGTAAAGTTTAAGTGTCGTGCTGCTGCTTCAAAAACGCGAATAGATTGTTGAGCAGGAAGGCGTTGATATCGCAGCTTAGTATGACTGTTTATCATGATTGGGTAACCAGAAGTCGTTTGTTGATCCTATAATTTTCCCATAACCTGCACTAATTAGATAGTTGAAACGAGTAGGGCTATGACAAAACAGAATAATAACCAGTTGGCGTTCTTTAATGGAAAGTATATGCCAATCACTGAGGTCGCAATATCACCGTTTGATCGCGGCTTTTTATTTGGGGATAGTCTTTATGAAGTGATACCGGTATATAACGGCAAAATGCTGGGAGGGGATCTTCATTTACAACGATTACTGAATGGCTTAACGGCGATTGGGATTACATCGCCTTATACGCTGAGTGATTGGCGCGCCATATCTCGTACAGTATTGACGACACGTGAAGCGGCACAGATGCTCTATATTCAGGTAACGCGAGGCGTTGAAGCTTCTCGAAAGCATCGATTCCCTGTTGTATCAGAGCCAACAGTATTGATTTTCGCTACTCCTTTTACACCAACCGTAACGATGGAATATCAAGGTTGTGCTGCTACATTACAGCCCGATAAACGTTGGCAAAATTGCCATATTAAAGCGACCAGTTTACTGGCTAATGTATTGGCATATCAGCAGTTATATTGTAATGATTTAGCTGAAAATGAGGCTTTATTTGTACGAGATGGGGTGGTTGTAGAAGCCGCAAGCAGCAATTTATTTATGGTGAAAGATAACCTGATCTATACGCCTCCAGTTGATAACATTTTACCTGGAATTACGCGTCATATTATCCTTCAGATTGCGGAAAAACTTAACTATCAGGTCTATGAGTTGGCTCCAAGCCCAGCAATGTTGAAAAATGCTGATGAGGTCTGGGTGTCAAATTCCATTGAAGAGTTAAAGCCTGTGATCAGCATTGATGGCCAAATTATTGGATCGGGAGTGCCTGGTAAAGTATGGCAAGAATTGTTTCAGCATTATCAGCATAAAAAAGGTTAGTTCAATCTTGTTTAGCAGTTAGTCATATTTTAATACGAGGAATCACTTTGAAAAATATATTAATGGCAGCAGCATTGGTTATGCTAACTGGCCCTGCAATGGGGGTTAATAAAGAGCCTATCCAATTAGAAATTGATCAAGCTGTACAGGCCGGTTTTGAAAAGCATCGCCATCTGAATTATCTCGCTATTGGTGCGACTGATGGCTGGGAAGGAAAATGGCATGACGAAAAGATAGAACTTTATCAATATGCGAGTGCGGATAATATTAATTTAGATATATTTGAAGCGGAGGCATTAGATCTACATGGTACGGATTGGTTTGAAGCTTGTCAGTATAGAAACTTGTTGATGCTAAGTAATGGTAATAAAGCCTGTAAAGCACTGACGTATCTACAATCGCCGTAAATAATAAAGCCCAGTAATTTGTTATACATTTTTAACTCATACTGGGCTTTAAATAATGGTGGTGATAATGGATTAACGACGACGCATTTTTAAGAACAATGCACCAGCGCTGAGGTTGCTACCATCAAGTTCTAGTTTTCGATTAACCACGATAGGGAAGTTTTTACCCACTCGTAAGCAGATGCGATCAGCCAGCACTTCATTGGCAAAATCACTACCAGCAAGGGTAACAGCTTTAATGCCAGTGGTTTCGTCCATACGCTCAATCCAATTAGCAATATAGTCAGCCAGAGAATCCATAATGCCAAAAGCGAGTTTGTCATAATCGACTTCATCAACCACTAAGCAGAAACTCATTAAACTGCCGACCATTTTTGCCCAATCAATAGTGCGTTTACTATCAACCATATCTAATGAGAAATCGACACGATGGCCTTTATTATCGGCATTCTGCAGTGATTTAGCGATCAGCGCATCATTAAGATATTGGACATTATCTTGGCTTGATTTTGATAGGCCTAATATTATCGCAGCAAGCGCAAATAAACCTGATAGCTGATCATTGCACTCGTTTAACACTAACTTGTTGAGTGCGTTATAACTAACGGGAATTTGATGCTTAAATTTAGCTAATACTTCAGCCTGTTCACCCGCAGCTAATGTAGCGATCATCTCAGAGCCAGAACGTGGCAGGTTTGGCATTACCAAGAAAGTATCAGTACGAGTGAATTTATCTTGGCTAACAATTTCACCTGCGCAATAGCGACCAAAATAAATCGCCGCACTATGACGACCGACACCTGATTCCAGCATACCGCCATGTAGAGCACAAATAGGCAGTGTATGCGCAGGGGCATCATTGGAGTGATTAGGCTGGTAATCAAACCGAATTCGACGCTTGCTCCAATAGGCGTTTAAACCATTGATACAGGCTTGATCATGTAAAGGCTCAACCGATTTAAAAGGCACTAATGGGTGGGTGACGGGATCACTGCAAACCTGACTCCAACCTTTATTAATACGGGCAATTAAAGGTTGTTGGTGATTAGTTTCAATGTGTAGATAATCAATACCGCGTACTCGCAGTATTTCTGTTAATACCGTTAAGATACGATTGTAGCTGAAACAGAGATCATACAAGGGTTGATCAAGCTGGGCATGATGCTGTTTTGCACGTACTGTAACCCGTGGTTTTTCTAAACTTGATAATGCTAACACATGCAGCGACGGCACAATAAAATGCATCGGTACATTATTAGGATTACAAATAATCACTTGTTGACGCTGGTTACGAGTAGTCGCAATTGGGCCACGACTTAAATGAAACTCATGCTGGTGATTATTCGCCAACGGTAAGCTAAAAGTCACATGACCGGTTTTTATTACCGCTTCAGCCCATTGCTGGATCTGCTTATAGTCGACTGATGCCTCAACAGATGTTTCACCATGACAATGTGAGCATGCGATAGAAATTTCGCCAAACAGCTCTGATTGATTATCACCTAATGCTGGTTCGCAGTAACTGCAAAATGGCAAATGATGCGGTGAGGTGAGCAAAGGAACAACACGACCTTCACGGTGGCGAATTTCTTTAACCGTTGAATCAACCAACCAAATAGACAATAAGAAGTCTTTTGCTATTTGATCTGCTAATGCTTCAAGCTGTGGTTGAGTACCAACGGCTTCAATTAAGTAACGGTTTTTATCATAACCAATGGTAATTTCTAACGTTTGGTTAGCCAAATAATCGTTACATAATTGGGCATAAAAAGGCACAGGGCGTGAACAGGTAAAAGAAAATTGAATTAATTTCATTGTTCAACGCCTCGCTTATAAGCTGTTGGAATTAAGCTATTTATATCGATGTTATTCACTTTTTCGCAGTGGATATCTAATGCGGAAAGGTGATTGAGTAATGCAGATTCCATTACCGGTATTGCTGCATGAATTTTAGAGGTTAGACCCATATGCATCGGCTCTAACACTGTTGGCGTTACGCCTAAAACATACGTTTTTGGACGATCACCAACCAACTCCATCATGATAAGTGTTTGTAGCATCTCAACCTCGTGAGCACTACCTTGCCAATCAATTTCGGCAGGGGCTTTGTCGAAGTCAAAGAAATACACTTCGCCAGCATCCACATCTGCGGCGTTAACCGTATCAACCACAATTAAATGATCATATTGCGTTAACGTAGGAATAAGACAATGCGCTAGCGTCCCGCCATCAATAAGATCAATCTGATGGTCGGGATGCGTAAAGCGGTAGTTTTCTGTGAGATAATTGACGAAATGTACGCCGACTCCTTCGTCGGCGTACAAGACATTGCCAATACCAAGCAGCAATATCTTCATTTGCGCTAGTGGCCTTTATTTTTTGAATGACTATTGTGGTGAGCATGATGCTGGACTGGATGATTGCCGTTATCTGCTTTTTTTACGTTTACTGGATGGTAATCGTAGCCAGACATAATGGCATCAGCAGAACCGTTACGGAAGCGGATCCCTGTCCAAATAACCATATATACGTGGATCAACACAAAAATAATGAATGCCCAAGTAATATAATGGTGCCATTTACGCACTTCATCTAACCCGCCCATCGCGTATGCGACCCATTGAGCAGGTTCCCACATCATGCCGCCAATACCTAAGTGGTATACATTAGCATATAGCGTTAAGCCAGTCACACACATGAAGATTGCAGCGACAGAAATACCTGCATAAACCATAAGTTGCAATGGTCCATAAGCGCCATGGTGTGGTGCATTACCCATCCAAAAATAGGCTTTAATCTGTTGAATCCAGCTTTTCGGGCTAACAATATCTTTAACCGAGCGTCGTTCAACGTTACTGCGACTGAAAAAGAATAAATAAACACGAATCAGTGTAACAGCTATCAAAATGAAGCCTAACACCTCATGTGCTAATCGAATCCAGCCTTGTTCAAGGACATTGGTACTATTTGGAGCAACCAAAAATGGCCAAGCAATATAAAAGCCTGTGATCACTAGACCAAAGATTGCAAAGGCGCGTAACCAGTGACATAAACGGATAACGAATGAAAATACATAGGATCGTTTATACAACACGGTATCTGTTGACATGATGAATCCTTAGTTACATTGCCTGAGCTGGAATACGGAACTCACTAAGTGATTGGCCTTTGTAATCCATTACGTGTACTGAACACGCCATGCAAGGGTCAAAAGAGTGAATAACACGTAATACTTCTAATGGTTTTTTCGGATCTTCAAGTTGTAAACCAACTAATGAAGCTTCGTATGGCCCAATTTTACCGTTACCATCAATAGGACCCGCATTCCACGTTGTTGGTACAACCGCTTGGTAGTTTTCAACTTTGGCATCTTTAATACGTAACCAGTGACTCAAGAAACCACGTGGTGCTTCAATGATACCAACACCTTTGTATTCCTTTTTAGGATCAATGGTTGGCTCAATGTAAGTTGTTTGGTCTGAGTTTAGGTTAGTTACCATAGATTCAAATGTTTCTAAACCATGACGAGAGATCGTTAGGGTATGTAACATACGTGCTGCAGTACGACCAAGGGTGGTAAATAATGCACCAGCGGGTAGGCCTGTTTGTTGCAAGAACTCGTTTACAATCGTGGTAACACGAGGGTTATCTTTGGCATAGTTAACCACCATAGTTGCTAGTGGACCAACTTCAACTGGCTCGCCATTGTAACGTGGTGATTTAACCCAAGAGTATTTGCCAGCTTCATTGATAGTAGGGCGTTTACCTACAATGGTATCGCGCTCAATAAATGGCGTATGTTCTGGGATTGTAGTGCCATCGTATGGGTGTTGAGGCTTATTAGCGTCATACCATGAGTGAGTCACATCTTCAGCAATCAGGTTAAGATCGATATTTTCAGCTTTAGCTAAATCTTTGTTACGGATCACGCCACTGACAAAAAGGTGGTCATCAGGGCTAAGTAAAATTGATTCGCTACACATGAAAGTATCAACATTACAGCCGCCCAATACACTTGGTTCTTTGCCGTAAGCTGCTGCTGCCATTAGAATATCAGCTTGGTACGCACGTTCGATGAACTCAGCAACATGCACATACTTTTGCTTAAACTCTTGTAAGCGAGCGGGATCTAACATGTCACGTACACATGTTACACCACCAACAACAATGGATTGTGGATGTGGGTTTTTACCACCCCAAACAGCCATTGACTCTGCCGCAATACGCTGAATTTCAAGTGCTTTAAGGTAGTGGCTTAGACCAATAAGGTTTTGCTCTGGAGTGAACTTGTAAGTTTTGTTACCCCAATAAGCGTTTGCAAATGGACCTAACTTACCAGTATTTACTAAGCCTTGTACTTTCTCTTGTGCGGCGCGTAGATCACCCTCACCAGCCGCAATTGGCGTGGCTGAGTACTTCATTGCTTCTTTCGCGGCTTTGGCTGGATCTGCACTTAATGCTGAAACAACATCTATCCAATCTAGTCCATGTAGGATGTAGAAGTGAACAATATGGTCATGCATTTGTAGTGTAGTTAAGATTAAGCTACGAATGTATTTCGCATTTAAAGGCACTTGTGCATTAATTGCATCTTCAACTGCTAACGTACCACATAGGTAGTGTGATGATGTACATACACCACAAATACGTTGCATTAGTAGACCAACATCGTACGGTGTACGGCCTTTCATAATAATTTCAAGACCACGGAACAGGGTAGAAGATGCCCATGCCTTGTTGATTACGTTATTTGCATCAAGTTTAACTTCGATGCGTAAGTGGCCTTCGATACGAGTAATAGGATCGATAACGACGCGCTTGCTCATGAATTATTCCTCGACTTTTTTAGCAAAAATACTACTGACTGCGTGTGCACCAATACCAACAGCTGTGACACCTAAAATAACCGCACCAATCGTGTCGGCAGTGGCATCTAAACCATGAATTGGTTGGCGACTTAATGGTTTTTCGAAATCGGCCATGTCATCCCAAAAATCAGGTTCTGAACAACCAATGCAACCATGACCTGCAAGTACTGGCCAGCTAGTGTGAGCATTGAAACGCTCAGTAGGGCAGTTATTGTAAGTGTAAGGGCCTTTACAACCCATTTTGAATAAGCAGTAACCTTGTTTGGCATTATCATCACCAAACTCTGTCACAAACTCACCAGCATCAAAGTGACCACGACGCTCACAGTTATCATGAACACGTGCACCATAAGCCCATTTAGGACGGTTAAACATATCCAATGCAGGTAAACGACCAAACATGATGTAGTACATTAATGTACCCGTAATGTTGGCTGGATTTGGTGGACAGCCAGCAACATTGATCACTGGGCGATCAATGACTGCGCCCACGCTTTTAGCGCCTGTAGGGTTAGGACGTGCTGCTTGGACACCACCGTAAGATGAACATGTACCAACACAAATAACAGCTGCTGCATCTGCTGCAACACGCTTAATTAGTGATAGGCCTGTTTCAGCTTGGCTACCTAATGTTAGGAAAGTACCATTGTTGGCTGTTGGTACTGCACCTTCAGCTGCAAGTAGATATTTACCTTTATAAGCTTTCATGGCGTTATCAAGGTTTTCTTCCGCTTGATCGCCAGCTGCTGCCATTAGTACTTCTTGATATTCAAGCGAAACATGCTCAAACAATAACGTACTAATATCCGGTGTAGTGCTACGCACTAATGACTCAGAACAACCGGTACATTCAGCAAGGCTCAACCAGATAAGTGGTACACGGTCAGAAAGCTCAGCAGCTTCCGCAACCATGGTACTAAAAGGTAAGGGTAGTGCCAGCAATGAAGTGATAGTCGCACTCCAAATCATGAAGTCACGACGAGTAATGCCATTTTTTTCTAATTTTTTTTGGAAAGATCCCTCACGAAGAGGTTTCGTTTTTCGAAGTTCGGCAAGACGTTTCTGGCCGAGTTCAAAAAGGGCTGCATGCGAGTCCATCTATCAACCTTGTTAGCTATGAATAAATATACTTTATAAGTATTACCTCATGATTTTATGACTTAAATCAATACAATTAGTTGATCTGAATCAGATTTTAATTTTTTGTATGACAATATAAAAAATCAAAAATGAGCTTATGCATAAAATAACGCTCGGTAATGAGAACTACTATTATTTCAATGTGTTATGCGTTTTTTGTGCGAATTAACCATATGATAAATAATGGTTTTATTATTTGGGGGAATAATGGCTATTTTTAATTTAGTGCGTGGTTATGCAATATAAAACCAGCTTAAAATATAAATATTTTGGCAGAATAACTTGCTAAATTCTAAAATTAGCAATTTTTAGAAATGAGACATAAAAAACGCCCTTATTTGGTTAAAAAAGGGCGTTTAAAATGTACTGTTAGTGCTTAAAAAACTTATTCGCCTACGAGGAATTTTTTATCTAGCATACAGAATGCAAGTAGCAGGTTTGCAGCAGCAGCATAGAAGCCAAAGTGGTCATGACGTTGACATTCTTTAGCAAATAACGGTAACCAGTTTAGCAACATAGTATCGATGAATGACAGTTGTGATTGCATTAGTGCTTCACGTTGTTCTTCGGTTTGTTGCTGATTAGCCATGATAATTAGATTACCCATGAAATCTAATTCAATCGCGAGGTGATCCGCTGGCTCATTAAATTCTTTACGCTGTGCGATATCAAAAGAGGCCATAAGCTCATGCATTTCTTGGGCTGGCTTGTCGTTTAATAGTCCTGTTTTTCCGACATACATTGACGCGTAAGGTAGTGCCCCTGATTTGGGAGTACTTAGAAATAAGCCACAAAAGTCAGCAGCCAGTTCTAGTTGTTCGTCACTGCGAGCATGAGATTTTTTAATTGCAGCACGGAAAGTATCAACAGGTGCTTTTAATTCTTCTGTCATACCTAGACCAGACAGAAATGTATACATCTCACCGCCATGGTATTCATGTAGGTCGGCATCACTTAATTCACGGGCGAAAAGTGAAGACATCCACCAGTAGATTTCAGCACGTTGTTCGTTGAATGCGATAAATTCTTGCATGGTCACTCCAGACATAAAACATATTCAAATAAAGCAATTAGGCAGAGTATACCTAAGGGTTATTAGAATAGGTTCTAAAAAATGAAATAAAGGCGATGAAATTATTATTCATCGCCTTTATAAGTTAATTCACTATGTTAGCAACGGATTAATTACTTATCCATTGCTGGGAATAGTGGGTCAATCCCTGTTTCATACGTTGGACCGTTAAAGCCTGTTACTGCATGAACTGGACCGGTGTATTTTTCAATTTGAACCAATGCAGCTGCCGCAGATGTTGCTTGTGCTAGGCTCGAACTACCGATGTCTTCAGTTAGTACGTTTGGATCGCCGTAAGTACAGATAGTGCCTACTTTACCGCCTTCTAATGGGCTGTACCATGCACCTTCTTGTAGACGACAAACACCTGGTAGGTAATCGTCAGTCACAACAGCACCTGCCATTACTTGACCACGGTCGTTGTAAACACGCACGATATCACCAGATTGAATGCCACGTGCTTTTGCATCTTCAGTGTTGATGAAGATAGGCTCACGGTCAGCTACAGCATACGTTGCACGGAAGTCCGTTGATGAACATAGCTGCGAGTGCAGACGATCTTTCGGGTGTGTACTTTGCATGTTAATCGGGAAGCGATCAGAACGAGGACCACCGTGGCTACGTTCTGTTTTCTCGAACCACATTGGGTGACCTTGACAGTCGTTGTAACCCATATCTGCAATTGTCTTACAGTAAATCTCAATCAGACCAGATGCTGTACCTAATGGCTCAAGATCGGGTTCGCTACGGAATGATTCATGACGAACCCATTCTTTACCTGCAGGGAATTCAATAAAGCCTTCACCATCCCAGAATTTCTTGAAGTTAGGCATACGAACACCTAGACCACGACCTTGTAGACGAGCGCCGTTGTAGATTTCTTCGATCCATTCCATTTGTGTTTTACCACCAGTGAATGCTTCTTCGCGGTCATAGCGAGAACATAACTCACTGAAGATCTCGTAGTCATCTTTAGATTCGTACATTGGTTCAACAACTTTACGCAGAGCAATGATACCAGCGTTAGAGTGGTTACCGTATTGTTCGATATCATTACGCTCGTAAGTGGTTGTTGCAGGTAATACGATATCTGCAAAACGACACGTTGCTGTCCACTGGTGATCAATCGATACAACAGTTTGTAGCTTAGTCCACGCCTTGATCATTTTGTTGCGATCTTGGTGGTGACCAAACGGGTTATTACCACTGAAAATAGCCATCTTCATAAATGGATATTTGATCTTTTGACCATTGTAGTCGATGGTCTTACCTGGGTTATCAATACAGTCAACAAAACGTGCAACTGGAATGAAAGTAGAGTAACCGTCGTATGAACCGCTATGAATTGGGTCAACACCTGTTACACCACTAAAGCCAGACATTAGTGGACCGTTAGAAGTAATTGAACCAGCATCATTGTAGTGCCAGCCAAAACCAAAACCACCACCAGGTAGACCGATTTGGCCCAGCATTGCAGCAAGAACAACCAACATCCAAGCATACTGCTCGCCGTGTTGCATACGCTGTAGACACCAGCCACCAATAATTTGGGTACGGCCTTTAGCCATCGTGCGAGCAAGAGCGCGAATATCATCAGCTTTGATACCACAGATCTTTTCTGCCCACTCAGGGTTTTTAGTAATGCCGTCAGTTTCGCCCAATACGTAAGGCATAAACTTATCAAGACCCGTTGTGTAATCCGCAACGAATTCTTTGTTGTATAAGTTTTCAGTGTATAGCGTGTGCGCAATCGCCAGCATCAGTGGAACGTCAGTCTGTGGGTTAACACGGATCTGCTCACCACCAACGGCTTTTTGAGTGCAAGAAACCACTGGATCGACGTAGATCACTTTGATTTCTTTGTTCTTCACTTTCTCTGCAAGTTGCTCATAGTATTGGTATGGGCTGTGGTCTGGTACTAACCAACCCACTTGCAGGTTTTTAATTGGGTCAGATGCCCACATCACGATAGTGTCAGTGTGTTCAAGCACTAGCGGCCATGATGTTTGCTGTTCGTAAACTTCCATTGCACCAGCAACGTAAGGAAGAATGACTTGTGCAGCACCAGTAGAGTAGTCACCCATTTTGCCTAGTGTTGTACCGTGAAGACTAACACCACGCTTCATCATGGTACCTGCGTTATGCAGTTTACCTACTGACTGCCAACCGGTGTGGCCAGCGTAGAGTGCACTTGGACCAAAGTTGTTCTGTACGCGCTCCATTTCATGGTATAGGAAGTCTAATGCTTGAGACCATGGCACACGTACGAAGCGGTTATTACCGCGTTGGGTTGTATCTGACTTGTAGCCTTGCTTTAGCCAATCGATACGAATCATTGGGTACTTAACACGTGCAGGGTTATAAACCACTTCACGTACCGCTTTAATCATATCCGTTGGGTTTTTGTCTTTTTCAAATGGTGTAGTTTCAGTCCATACGCCGTTAACAACTTTGGCACGGAAAGCACCCCAGTGAGAGCCACATAGCACTTCACCGTTAAAGCCAGTTATGGCATCAGTTGCTGCCATTGCTTTGCGAGGAGCAAGCAGGCTAGTGCCAACAACTGACGCAGCACTTGCTACTGCAAGGCCAGAAAGAAAGCGGCGGCGTGTAATGCCTTTATGATTGTTTTGAGTCGCCATAGTTGGAGAATCCTTAAACTTTAATTTTTATCGATGGGGCGGGGATAACAATTATCACCCGCCTATCATTTAATCGTTTATTGGAGCGCTGGATTAATGCGCGCCAGCACCACCTGTATCGCTGCCGTGGTTCTGAAGATATTTAAGTAGTGTACGTTCTTCAGTCTTAGTCAGACGGTAGTAAGAGCTCATGGCTTTCAGACTTGCGATCCAGCCATTTGCAGTAAAATGGCCAGGGTCTGGCGCCGCGTGACAAGCGTTACATGTAGACGCGTACATATCTTCTGCATAGTTCCAGATTGGTTTGATACTATCAATCATGTCTGATTTAGTAACCCAACCTTGAACACTGATGTTCTGCCACACAATGTTAGTTGCAGGATCAGTTTCTTCTTTAATGATTTTCTCGTTCGCTTTCACTTCGCCACGGATAGTTGCCTTGAAGACACGTTTACCCATGTACTCAGTCATTACGCGACCTTTACCTGCTTTTTCTAGCCAGCCGTTAACTTCAACTTTTAGCATGTCGCCTTTACGTTCAAGTACCGTTACTTCAGAAGCGGGTAGTAATTTACCTTCTGATTTACCGTTAGCATCATCAGTTGCAAAAATGTCTTTCTCACCCAGTGAGTAAAGTTTCTCAGCAGTAGCACCTTGAGTAGTTGCTTCAGCTTGTAGGTTTTGGAAATCTTTCTGGAAACCGCCAGCCATGTTAGGTAGTTCGTGTGCAATACCCTTGTGACATTCAATACAGTTCATGTCTTTCGCAGCAGCGTCTGTCATTGCAGCAGCAGCTTCAGGTGATTGCTTAGCATGGTCCATAGCTGAATAGTTATGACAACTCTTACAGGTGCTTGAGTTTTGTTTTTCCATGCGCTTCCAAACCATCTGAGCTAATTCTAAACGGTGCTCTTCAAATTTTTCAGGCGTGTCGATTTTCTTAGTAATAAACTGGTTATATACATCTTTTGATGCCATTAACTTTGTTTCTACCATACCGACTAAATCTTTCGGTTGGTGACAGTCAACACAGTCAGCACGAACACCAGAAGCATTTTTGAAGTGTACAGATTGTGTATATTCTTCGTAGTTCTGCTTCATGGTATGACAACCAACACAGAATTCATTAGTGGATGCGTACTCAAAACCTTTGTGTACAGCAAAAATACCACTAACGGCGATACCAATACCAACAAGCACCAGAGCAAGAATTGAGTACTTGCTACTTGGTTTCGTCAACATCTGCCAAATTTTCTTCATTTTGAAAGATTCCATTTAAAAAGAATGCTCACCGTAGGTTACGGTGACGGTTAAAATTTTATGGGGTAATCTTATTGTCACGATATGAATAAGGTTAACGCTTCGAATGAATAGCAAAGGCATAGTTATGACAAATTGTGAATGGTCTTAGTTTGTGCTACCGTTCAGCTAGAAAGCCAAAAACTAAAAAAGAGAACGACATGACCCATCACGTACTTGTTGTAGAAGATGAAATTGTTACCCGCACAAAATTAGTTGGGTATTTTGAGAATGAAGGATACAAGGTCAGCCAAGCGGACAGTGGCGCACAGATGCGCGAGGTAATGGCAACGGAAAAGATTGACCTTGTAATGCTTGATATTAACCTGCCTGGTGAAGACGGTTTAATGCTAACTCGTGAACTTCGTAGTCGTTCTGAAGTTGGTATTATTTTGGTAACTGGGCGTACTGACAGTATTGATAGAATTGTCGGTTTAGAGATGGGTGCAGACGACTATGTAACTAAGCCTTTTGAACTTCGTGAGCTATTGGTAAGAGTGAAAAACTTGTTGTGGCGCATGACGTTAGTAGAAAAAGCGCGTGACGAAACCATGGTTGAAATGCAGGAAGATAACATCATTCGTTTTGGTGAGTGGCAGTTTGATATTAACAAGCGCGCACTGACACATAATGGTCTTCCAGTGAAACTAACAAAAGCTGAATACGAGCTATTAGTTGCGTTTTCATCACATCCAAATGTAGTGTTAAGCCGTGAGCGTATTTTGAATATGTTGAGCCATCGTGTAGAGGCTCCAAACGATCGAACTATTGATGTTTTAATTCGTAGAATGCGCTCTAAAATGGAACTAGATCCGAAAAATCCACAGATTTTTGTCACCGTTCACGGCGAAGGTTATATGTTTGCTGGCGATTAATTTAGGCCTCAAATTGACCTGAAAAAGACAGTTGTAAAGAAATAGTTATGACATAAATTGACATAAAAATGCCCTATTTAAAGCAAATAGGGCATTTTTTTTTGGCTCAATTTACGGCTTATTTTGATTTAGATCATGATTTATCAAGTTATTTTTTTGGGTCAAAATGGAACAAAATGTCTTGTTGAGAATCAATATTAATAAGAGGTTGTTTTTGTAACATTCCATAAACGTATAACAACATATTAATTAATGAATGCCGTTCTTGATGATAACAATGGCATTGAAAAATGAAATCTTATGAACATGACTTTTGAGCAATATTCCCTTGAAAAATTTATTTTACTCAAAAGTCATGGTTTTGGTGTGTGATTGAGTGAATATTGAGAAGGGTAAACGGTATTATTTCATGGTGCTATTCATACTGTAATCATCCGCTGTTCATAGTTGAGTCGCGAGTTATTCATAAAATAGTCATATATTGAATACCGTTTACCATACAGTGAAACACTAAAAAAAAGGGGAAAAGTGCGAGATATCCTAAATATTCAAAAAATAACGTGTAGATATAAAGTCTTTATCTATCGTTTTTCGCTCTTTTTTCCGTAATTTTTTCAGTTAATTTCACTATTCTAGGCAGACTAATTGTGCTTTGTTGTGCAAGTTGCTGCTGCTCAATAAGCACATTTTCTAATATTTCAGTGGTTGTGAGCGGGTTTGCAAGTACGACACGAAAGACTGTGGTCGGCTTTCGTTGCCATTTTTCAGGTGTAATACGAGTCCGTGAGACAAATGATTTCCCTGATTCTCGTTGGCGTTTTTGGATAAATTGAGTGAGATCATTTAAGAGCTCCAATAAAATATCACGTTGCTCTGGCGTCGCTTGCTGTAATGCTTGTTGCGTACTGGCTGGCACGTAACGATAGGTAAGAAGACATAATTCGGGGCGGGTGACTAATTCAAAATCAGGATGTTGCTCAATACATTGTGCAAAGTAGTGTGCTTTTTCAATACTATTATTGATTAACAACTCATAGCCAGGGCGACTAATAATATTCATGCTAGCATAGAGCAACATTGCCATTCCGCTGCGTGAACCTTCAAGGGTATGACTACCTAAATCTTTTGAACCTTTACGAAGAATATATTCGGCATGATGTTCAATTGCTGTCATTAACTCTGGGTTTTTAAATATCACCATACCAGCGCCCATAGGAATATAGAGCTGTTTATGGGCATCAATGGTAATTGAATCTGCGCGTTCTATGCCTTTAAGTAAGTGACGGTATTTATTCGACATTAATGTCGCACCGCCCCAAGCGGCATCAACATGAAAATGACATTGATGTTCTGCTGCAATATCAGCAAGTTGATCGAGAGGGTCGATATTGCCAGTTTCTGTAGTACCTGCAATACCAATAATGGCAAATGGTTTGATATTTTTGCGGTTTAAATCTGCAAGAGTGGTTTGAAGTTCATCAAGATCGATACGGTTGTTATCATCAGTTTTAATTGCAATAAGGCTATCTCGGCCTATGCCTAAAACATCAGCGGCTTTCTTGAGTGAATAGTGGCCACGTTCTGAGACTAAAATAGCTAGATCATCATAGCCGTAGTGTTTCATCGCTCGCAGTAAACCTTGTTGACCTACGCCAGTAAAATCACCATCAGGCTGTAATGCAGCGTTACGAGCAACCCATAATGCCGTGATGTTAGCAATAGTACCGCCAGAACAAAAAGCACCTAAAGAATGGTCCGCACTGTGCATCCATTGTTGGTAGAAACTTTCATTTTGATTAAAGATTAACTTATGCAGCATCCCTAATACTTGGCGCTCAAGTGGTGTAAAAGCTTTTGAGGTTTCTATCTTGACCAGGTTTTGGTTCAAAGCAATCATGATTTTAGATAAAGGCATCATGAAATACGGTAGAGCAGAGGTCATATGACCAATAAATGTCGGTGCGGCGGTATGCACTGACTGAGCAACCAGTTTATTGAGTAAAAATTGAGTGTGCTCAGAAACAAAAGAGGGAACCTCAGGAATACCTGCATTAGAGAAATCTTTTTCAATTTCAGCTAGTGGCTTCTCTGTTGCTGCAATATGGGTTCGCAGAAATTCATTGAGGTTTTCTGAAAGTTCTTTTTCGATTAAACCTAATGTTGAATCCGGTGCTTCTGGTACAGTGAAAATGCGATGCAAGGATTCTAAAGATGCATCGGCAGTACGATTATTAGCCGCCATAATTTATTTAACGTTTCCATAACTTTGGCAAAGTGTAGTCAATCTAATCGATATTCTGGTCGATGTCTCGAATTATTTCGGCGTGGCTAAAATATAACCACCCGAAATACAACCTATTTGTTAATGACGAGCTAATCGAATAGATATTTATTACATTGTATTAGAATTTATAGTTTAAACCGGCACTTACTAAAACATCGCTACTATCATAGAAGTTTATATTTGATTGAGTTGAGCTATAGCCAATAAGAGAAACTAAGCCCCAGTTTTTCCAATTAAATGGTTGGCTATATTCATACGCTAAGAAAGCGCCAAACTTATTATCTTGTTGTTTTTTATTAAACACAGGGTTGGTTGAATCAAACAGCGCTTTTTTATAGCTTAATGTAAATGCGAGGCTAGATTGTGGTAATAACTGAATAATAGTCGCAGCAGCACCATAAATATTATTATTCATGGCGTTTCCATTCGCATCAATATTCGTAAAGTTAACGGCTGTGCGTAGCATTAAACTGCGACTAAAAGGTTGAACATAAGTTCCTTCAGTATAAAGAACATTAGCATTACGATTTAGAGAGGCACGTTCATTTGCTGTCAATTTAAGTAAAGGATCGTTGCCACTTTGTTCATGATCAACACTGAATTTACCGTAAGCTATTTGACCCGAAAAACGGGAACCACGAATATTATCGAGCTTAACACTAAAGGCATTAATGTTAGATTCTGTTTTACTGCGCTCTACGCCCTGAAGGTAAGGATCTTGCCATGTTTTTTGGCTTAAAATGCCAGGAATATAACTCAGTGTTAGCGTTGATGCATCAGCAAGCTTTTGTCGATAGCCCGCTTCAATGTGAAAGCGGCCGAGTGCAATATCTGAACGACTAGTACCAAAGTAGAGTTGTTTATTACCACTATTAAATGTGTAACTGAGGCTACCAATAGGAGCCACGAACATCTTATCTTGTTCATTACCATTATTGTTTAAGTTAGGTGTGGTGTGATTGTCAGTATTAAATTGTGAGTCTGATTTGTTGTAACCAACCATTAAAGAGATATCACCACCAATGCCAGGTGTCCAATCGACAGGTTTCGCTATTGCTGTCGTGGAAATCATAGTGGTAGCAATTAACCCTACAGTGAGTAATGGTTTCATTATTTTTCCTATAAAATAAGGTGTTTAGATCATATGAGTAATGCGGTATTTTATCGATGATGTATAGAGTGCACTTAAACAGCTAACGGTGTGATCATCTTTGTAATTATTGTAATTGATATTGATTTTCTTAACAATCTGACCATAGACTTAAGTTAACATAATAATAACATTTAAAGGTGGGTTTGTTATGAATATCGAATTGAAAATTGCATTAGTAATCGTAACGGTGACACTTTTTACTATAGCTAGTTATGGATTGGTTGCTCTACATGCATAGCAATTAAAGTAAGTAATATTGGATAATTATATTTTTCTAACATTATTTCCTATTAGTATCTACAAATTGTATATTCGACTCTCTAGATATATTAATGTATGTCAGTTTACATATTTAACAGGGAGGAGAAATGAATTATCTTCCATTTAGTTTACGTGATATCAAGGATAAATCTGTCGCTGATTTTTCCTCGTTGATACACGCAGCACCTCGTAAAAAAATTGCGCTAATTGTCCAAGGTGGCGGTCAGCGGGGTATTTTCTCTGCGGGTGTACTTGATAGTTTTCTCGCTCATCAGTTTGATCCGTTTGAATTGTATATTGGCACTTCTGCCGGGGCGCTTAATCTATCTTCTTTTATTAGTCGTCAACCTCGATTTGGTTATCATTTTATTCGTGATGTATCGATGGACGATAAGTTTTTTAATTTATATAAATACCTTAGCAAACAACAGCCGATGAACTTAGAGTGGGCATTACAACAAGTCTCACCATCAGGGCTATATCCGTTAGATGTTGTTACTGCACATAAAACATTAATTCATCGTACAGCACTCGCGTGTGCGACCCGTAAAGATACTCTTCAAGATTATTATTTACCAATGTACCAGCAAGATTGGCGTGAGGTGCTATTGGCAACTTGCGCTATTCCATTACTTTATAATCAACCGGTTAATATGAATGATTTACAATGGGTTGATGGTGGGGTCAGCGCTGCAATTCCTGTTAAAGAAGCATGGCGACGAGGAGCTGATTTAGTGGTGGTTATTCGTACTGAACCACTAGAGGCTAGTCGTGGCGATGAACGGGGTATTTTTGATGATTGGCGCGCAAATGTTGAAACGCAATTACCTTATTATATTGATAAGTTAAGTTTGAATGAGTCAGTTGATAAAATTAAAAATATTCATCAAGAATTGAGCCAACGATTTGAACAATGGCGACAGCACTATTGGGAAGATAAAGACAGTAATGAAGAAAACGCTGTTATTAAAAGTAAAGTTTTAACTAGAAAGAGTTGGTTTTCGCAGTTAAATGTCGAACGGCTATTAGAATTGACAGGGCAGGGGACGAACTCTGAAATATTAGAAATGTTAGCGCGTTATCATCGTACATATCGAGACGTAAATGATTTTTTAGTTAATCCGCCGCTAGGGTTACAAGTGATTCAAATTGCGCCAGAGAAAACGTTAAACAGTAGTGCTTTATTAAGTAGTTATGAAGATTTAGAGCTTGATTATCGGCAAGGAAAACAGATTGGCGAACAGTTTGTGCGATCTTTTTCTCAGATATTAAATCAAAAAACCAGTCTAATGCAGCATTTACGATAGTCAGGGAATAAAAAAGCCTTGATAACCAGAATGATATGTACACTCATAAGATTATCAAGGCTGTTTATAATATTAGATTATCTATTTAAAAAATCAGCCATATCACTTTGCATTTTGGTTGTAGTTGTTTGTGAAATAGTTGGATCTAATAATGATGTATGGCTTCCTGGTGTATATACCTTCCAACCCTTATTTATATTACTTGAGGTTAAATCTAATTGTTTAATTAGAGGCTCAGTACCAGTGAAAGGTGAATAAGGTGAGTTATTAGGAGCACTAATATTTGGAATAGTACTGTCACCTTCAACCATCTGTACCAATACAGGTACTGATGCTGGAATGCCTTTAGCAAGGTTAATTGGATCGACTGGATCCATTACTGTTTGAGCGGCATAAGCAAATTTAACGTAAGTCTCAGTCCATTTAGCGAATAAACTCGAATTATTTTCTTTAATCGTTGGAATGTTATCAACGTAGCATTTATTTAAATCTTTGTGTTTATCGTCTTGAGCGATATAACAAATATTCAAAGCTTGTAAAAATTTACCAGTTTCAATTACTTCAGGTGTAATTTCTGTTGGATTAGATACGGTGCTTTGTAAAACCCCTGCTTTTAGAAGACCACCAAAACTACCTGAGTTTAATAGTAGGTAAGGGATCTCTGCGCCTGGGTTGGCTAATGCTAATTTGTTAATTGCAAAGTATTGTTTATCAAATGCTGGGTTCATTGTCGGACGGTTAGCAATATTACCGACATTGGTACCAACAATTGCACCTAAGGAATGACCTGCAAAACTAACGCCGTTATTAGGATTTAACATCTCTAACGGTGAAACAGTGTGTGGATCTTGGTTATTTTGTTGTTGAATATGAGCAAACAATGAGCCAATAGAAGCACGTAGGTTAACCACATCAATAGTACTTTGGCGTAAGTTATCTCGTGCAACGGTTAAGTTTTCAAGATTTAAGTACATTGATGGATCGATTGCGGCATTTTTATAGTGACTATTACCCTCACTATCGATGGTATGAATACCACGATCTTCACCGTGTAATGGTTGGTTGATGGCAAAGATTGCACGGCATTGATTACCAATTAACGTTTCAGCTAAAGACGGTAAACCATCACTGTGTGCTGTTAATACGCTTTTATCCGAAGTAATACCGTGTTGGAAGATAGTGACATCGTTAGCACCTAGCGTTTGGCATTTTTTATTACTTGGTAGTACTAAAGTATAATCAATGGTTTGTACTGATTTTAGTTCAGGAACAGCACTGTAACGAGTGATCAAACGCTCAGGATCCAGTTGGTTACCATTGGCTAAATACAGTGTTTTACCCATTAACTTGGTTAATACTTCAACTTGTGTTTGTGGGTTAGTCGCCACTTGCGCCATGTCTTGTAGTGATACATTAGCAGCTGCTAATTGATTTAAAATAGTGGCTTTATCTGCATTACTGCCATTACTTAACACATATTTAATCTTTGCAAGGCTCGGCATACCACTTTGCCAAGGGGTGTTCATAAACTTGTTTGGTCGAATATCTAAGTAATAAGGTAGAGAAAGTGTTCCGTGGTAGATACGGACATTACTTTTACCATTAACTTTATTCGTGTCCTCAATTTCTATAGGTTGAGAGAAGGTAAATAGTTTATCGAGTTGCTCTTGAGTAATTGTGTTTGCAATTGCAGAGCCTTGCCATACGTTTTTAGCCCCAAAACTAATCGCTTCTTCGGTTGCCATCTTGGCGGCAAATAGCACATCACCAGACGATAACGTTGTAAACCATGATGAGAAGATGATATCGCGTTTTTCCACAATACCGTGGAAAGCTTCTTCAGTCGCATGGGTGATTTTTTGTGCCGGTAATAATGCCGGTGCTGGTGGCAGATTATCTGACTTTAATAATGCGTATGAGTTACTCATACCTACTGCTTGACCATTGACATCTTTTAGATCGTCAGTCACCGCAAACATATAGTTACTAGCAGGATCTAATGGTTTAAGCAGGATCACAATTAAACTGTGACCAGAGACTTGAAGAGTAAAATCTCTATTTTCCTGAGATAATAGAGTTGGCTTTGTTGTATCGTCAGGGTTAGTTGGATCACCTGATTTAATTAAATAAAAGCTATTTGCTGCGGTTGTAGAATCGAGATCTTTACCCGTGAAATTAATGGTGATCGGCTGGGTTGTACTCCAACCATCAGTTTGTCCCATAGCAACTAATGGATCTGAGGTATTGGTTTTATCTTGTGCCATTGTTTCAGTTGCAAGGGTGCCATCTTGCGGATCCATTGCTAAATATGTCGGTAATATTAGCTTTTTATTTTTTGATAGTAGGTCAAAGTTAACTTTTGTTTCTGCTTTCAAACTTGTAGCTGTATTGGGATCAATCGGCGACTGATTGTCTAAGCTGCTATTACCTTTACATGCAATTAAACTTAGCGCAGAGGTGACTAATAATGCGATAGAACGTATTTTCATTGTGTTTCCTAATGATTTTATAGTTTATTTCGCATTAAAAGCGGTAATTAATTTGTGCGGCAGCAAGGTAGGCTTTACCTGATGAAGTAAAGTGATCATTTTCACCCACTGGTGTTTGTTCAACAAAATCTGTTTTCTTACTATGGATATACGATACACCTACATCAACGGATAGCGCTGAGTTGTAATGGTAGGTCGCACCTGCTGAATACCAATAACGATTCGTATCGGGAATGCTTAGCGTTGCTTGTCCTGCATTTTGATCAATAGCGAAACCATAACGCAGTGTCCACGTCGGATTTAGAGTATATGTTGTACCTACAGCCCAGCGATAAGTATCTTTGAAGTTTTCTTTTTTAACAAAACAAGTACCTGTTGCACACTGAGAACTTGTTGCTCTAATTTCTTTGAATTTGTTGTATTGAGTCCATTGCAGGCTATAGCTAATTGCCCATTGTGGGTTTAGCTGATGGAAACCTGAAAATTCAGCAATAGCAGGAAGAGGCAGGGCAAGGCTTGCTGAAACAGTTTCATTTGGTTTGGATGTTGCTTGACCCAAGTAGTCAGTAAAGTGGCCATTAAAATTGAGGTCTACTTGTGAACGGTAGCTTAATCCAAAACGGTTGTTATTATCGAGTTCATATAACGCGCCAATATTCCAACCCCAGCCCCAACTTGTGCCTTTCATATCGATAAGGTTATGGCTTGGTGCTGCGTAAGCTAAAGAGCCTAAACGGCGGTTAAACTCTGCGGTACCATAAACAAGACTAACACCACCACCAATACTTAGTTGTGGCGAAATACGGTAAGCGATATTTGGATTAAAGTTAATTGTTTCAAGTGATGTCTTACCAGCTAAGCTACCAGCTTGCATCGCTTTCGGGTAATCGGTACTTACGCCATAGTTACTAAAAAGCGCTAGACCAACGGCAGTTTTATCATTGATAGGCTGAATGTAATAACTAGCAGGTACAATGCTGATTGGCGCAATGTCTTTTGCTGTTTCACCATGAGTATGGTCATTAATGCTAATCGATGGATTAATAACACTCACCACACCAGAAATTTCAGCATGCTTAAAGAGTGTCATTGCTGCGGGGTTACGTGCTAGTACGGCTGCAGTATCTGCTACTGCTGCATCACCTGCATATGCTCGACCAAGACCAGCGGCAGAATGTTCCGATACTTGGTACCCAGCAGCTTGAGCTTGGCTCGAAAGTACTGCTGTAATAACTAAGGCGATATATTTTTTATTAATGGACATTATACTGTCTCTCTATAATTTCGAATAGCTTCTTGCTGTTTCACCCTTCAAGGAAGGCAGGATTTTTAAGAGAGGGGAGTATAGTTATACCTCAAGAGAATAATAAGCAAAGATAGATAAATATCACAATAAAAGAGTTTGTTCGCTTAAACTTTGTTCATATTGGTGCTTAATAGATAGCTTTTGATTGATAAAATAATTAAAGCATTTACTCTAATATCGATATTTTAAGCCATGATGTTTTACTTTTTAGGCGGAGTTAGCCGTATTTTATCTAAGATAGATCGTAAATTTGGCTCAAAAAAAAGGCCCTTTAAAAGGACCTTTTATAATCAATAATCGTGGTGATTATTTAGTTAGCAAGTACTGTTTGTAGCCAAGGCCAGCCTTGCTTTTTACGGCTTAGGGTATTTTCCATCATTAATACACCGTCAGTAGCGTGTGTATCAAGAATGTGGTTCCAATCACCAGTGTAAAGTAGACGCGTAGTGCTTGTTGTAATATCTGTTAGCATCAATGCAGCCATACCTAGACCATCTTCGTCACAACGACGTTGAAGATCAGCTTGAAGCTCTTCAATCATGCTATCAACTTGCTCAAGAGTCGCAAGTTCGATTTGACCAACAACAACATCACGGTTGTTGAAAGGGTAACCTTTAAGGTCTTTTTCAACAAGTTGTGCTGCAGTTAGACCTTTGATATCAGTCTTCGCGATTAGTAGTGCTTTGATGAATGCTTCTAGATCTTGTACATCAGCAATTTGAGCAAGCTCGTGTACTGCGTCTTTATCTTTTTGTGTGCAAGTCGGAGATGCAAAACCTACTGTATCAGACAGGATAGCTGACATCATAAGAACCGCTAGTTCACGTGTGATTTCGTGACCTTCGATCTTAAATAAGTTGAATAGAACAGTACAAGTACAACCTACAGGCCAGATCCAAGCTTCCATTGGGTTAATTGTCATCACATCACCTAGACGGTGGTGATCAACAATACCTACAACTTCTGCTTCAGCTAGATCATCAGGTGCTTGAGCAAGATCTGAGTAATCCACTAACCATACTTTCTCACCCGCAACGCTTGTGCGTAGCTCAGGAGCTGTAACGCCAGCTAGCTCAAGGATGTGTAGAGTTTCACGGTTCATTTCGCCTTGACGAATTGCTGTCGCTTCAAGACCACGAGCTTTAAGAAAAGCTGTACACACTAGTGCAGAACAAATGCTGTCACTATCTGGGTTTTTGTGCCCTACAACTTGGATCATGATATTTCCTTTACTTTATCTGTAACAGCGTGTGCTGTGTAACATATATAAGACTAACTTGATTCTTTACTGATTATACCTTGAAGACAGACTGTTTTATAGGGATAAGCGTGATCAAGAACTTGGGATGGGGGATGATTCTAGAGTATTTTGCAGAAATAACAATTGTGACAAACAAATAAAGGCGCGAGTGTCTAATCTCGCGCCTTTTTCGTTATTTGAAGATAAACTTTTTAAGTCTACTGAGCTTATTTAGCTTTAGCAGCTTGCTCAATAGCAACAGCAACAGCAACAGTTGCACCAACCATTGGGTTGTTACCCATACCAATAAGACCCATCATTTCAACGTGAGCTGGTACAGATGAAGAACCTGCAAATTGAGCATCAGAGTGCATACGACCCATAGTATCAGTAAGACCGTAAGAAGCTGGACCTGCAGCAACGTTATCAGGGTGAAGAGTACGACCAGTACCACCGCCTGATGCTACAGAGAAGTAAGCTTGGCCTGCTTCTAGACGTTCTTTTTTGTATGTACCAGCAACTGGGTGTTGGAAACGTGTTGGGTTAGTTGAGTTACCTGTAATTGAGATATCAACGTTTTCACGGTGCATAATAGCAACACCTTCACGTACATCATCAGAACCGTAACAGTTAATGTCACCACGTTGTGTTTTAGAGAAACGACGCTCAGAAACAACGTTTAGTTCGCCAGTTACGTAATCGAATTTAGTTTCAACGTAGTTAAAGCCGTTGATACGAGCGATTAGGTATGCAGCATCTTTACCAAGACCGTTAAGAATAACGCGTAGTGGATTAGTACGTACTTTGTTAGCGTTTAGAGCAATTTTGATTGCGCCTTCAGCTGCTGCAAATGATTCGTGACCAGCAAGGAATGCGAAACATTGAGTTTCATTGCTTAGTAGACGAGCGCCTAGGCGACCGTGACCAAGACCTACTTGACGTTGGTCAGCAACAGAACCAGGAATACAGAAAGCTTGTAGACCTTGACCTAGGTATTCAGCAGCATCAGCAGCTGTTTTTGCGCCTTCTTTAAGTGCAATAGCTGTACCTAAAACATAAGCCCAAGATGCGTTTTCAAACGCGATAGGTTGAGTTTCTTTAACGATATTGTATGCATCAACACCATTTTCGTTACAGAAATCACGTGCTTCTTCTAGTGAAGCGAAACCGTATTGTTCTAGTACTGGAGTAATTTTTGCAATACGACGATCAAAACTTTCAAATAATGCAGCCATGATGGAGTTTCCTCTAATTCGGTAAAATCAATTTCAGTGACGCTGTAACTCTAAAGAAGTTAAAATAAATGCGTCATTTACTTGTGTGATATAGGTCTATGATTACTCGTGACGAGGATCGATAGTACGAGCGGCTTCATCAAAGCGACCGTATTGACCAGTAGCTTGTTCCATAGCTTCAGCAGCAGGAACGCCTTTACCGATAGATTCCATCATCTTACCTACGTTTACAAAACGGTAGCCGATGATTTCTTCGTTGTCATCTAATGCAATTTTAGTTACGTAACCTTCAGCCATCTCCATGTAACGAGGGCCTTTTTCACGTGTACCGTAATGTGTACCTACTTGGCTACGTAAACCTTTACCTAGATCTTCAAGACCAGCACCGATTGGTAGGCCGTCTAAAGAGAATGCAGTTTGAGTACGGCCGTAAACGTACTGTAGGAAGATTTCACGCATTGCAACGTTGATAGCATCACACACAAGGTCAGTGTTTAGTGCTTCAAGGATTGTTTTACCAGTGATGATTTCTGAAGCCATTGCTGCAGAGTGAGTCATACCAGAACAACCGATAGTCTCGATTAGTGCTTCTTCGATGATGCCGTTTTTAACGTTAAGAGTTAATTTTGCTGCGCCTTGTTGTGGTGCACAAGCACCAACACCGTGGCTTACACCAGAAATAGCAATAACATCTTTAGGGCTAACCCAGCGACCTTCTACTGGAATTGGCGCTGACTCGTGTTGTGGACCACGAGAGATAGGACACATGTTTTGAACTTCACTTGAGTATTGCATTGCTCTGCCTCATAGACACCGCAGTATAAGCAATAAGATAATACAAAATGTATGCATTAGCGTATTACTGTTAGCAGTGTAGAATTGATAATTCGTTATCGTGCAGATAATAAGAAGAGGACTTTTATACGTTAACAACGTGACGTGTTTGAAAACGAATATCGTTAGGTATTCAATAGAAATTAACACGGTCCTCGACTATTAAAAGCCGAATGTTGTCAGACGTCATTATCCTTAAAGAAATTCGATAAGGCGGTTAAAGGAGGAACATCATCTCCCGCTATAAAGCTTATTATTAAAGCTATCATTTATAGCAACAAAATTGATTTTACTGTCTATTTTGTTAATGGAATAAATATACGCTTTTTTTTGTATCCAAGGTTATTTAATTTTTGGAAAAAAGATTTCAAATATGAAATCATTAACTGATAATTATTCTTATTAGTGTTTATGTATTTTAGGTGTGAATTAAAATATATATCATTTTGATATTTAAGGTTTTTTATTTTTTACGATACATATTTTAAAATACATATAAGGATATTTAGTTTGAATGTATTATTATTTAACCAACATTAAATGATAATTGTTTTTATTACGTCATTGGAGAATACCATTGCAAGACTTTATTTATAGTGATGAACTTTGTTTTCGAAATATAAATATTAATGTCCCGGTTAATTATGAACAAATAAGCGACGGTTCATTAGTAATTTATGCTCGAGAAGTAGTACATAAATTAAACATAGATAAAAATTTACCTTGGTTAGTTTATTTACAAGGAGGTCCAGGTTTTGCGGCACCACGACCAGAAGCGAATAGTGGCTGGTTAAAAACGGCATTAAAATATTATCGTGTGTTATTACTTGATCAACGTGGTACCGGAGCAAGTAGTGCTATTTCTCATCAAACTTTAGCGACTAAATCCTTCCAGCAGCAAGCTGAGTATTTAACCCATTTTCGCGCTGATAATATTGTTCGGGATGCTGAGCAATTACGTCAACATCTTGGTATTAAGCAGTGGGCGTTACTTGGACAAAGTTTTGGTGGTTTCTGCGCATTACATTACTTGTCTTTTTATCCGCAAAGCTTATCTCGTGTCTTTATTACTGGCGGTATACCATCAATAACTGCAACTGCAGATGAAGTGTATCAAGCAACGTATAAAAGAGTTGCAGATAAGAATAAGGCATTCTTTAAGCGTTTTGCTGGCGCTCAACAACAATGTAATGCCATTGCTGAGTATCTTTCAAATAATCAAACTTATTTGCCGAATGGACAATTATTTACGGTTGAGCAATTTCAAACATGGGGCATAACCTTAGGTGGCGCTGGCGGTGACTTAGCGATGTATTATGCCTTAGAGAGCGCTTTTGTGGATGTCGAAGGGCAGCAACGACTGAGCTATACTTTTCTTAACACTATGCTGAATCAACAAAGCTATCAGACCAACCCTATTTATGCCATTTTGCATGAAGCTATTTATTGCCAGCAGCAGGCATCTGATTGGTCAGCTGAACGAGTGCGTCATCAATATCCTCAGTACCAATATCAAACGGGTAAAGACTTGAGTTTTACGGGTGAAATGGTTTATCCGTGGATGTTTGATCAAATGACATGTCTACAACCATTACGAGAAGCCGCACATTTATTGGCGCAAAAAAATGATTGGCCGCAATTATATTGTGCACAACAGTTAGCCAATAATACTGTACCTGTTGCTGCCGCAGTGTATGTTGAAGATATGTATGTTGAGTATCGTTATAGTTGCGAAACATTGGCCTTATTGACTAACACTAAGTCATGGCAAACCAATCAATATGAACATAATGGTTTACGTGTTGATGGTGAACATATTCTAGAGCAGCTTATTGCGCTAGCCGATAATATCTAGGCATAGATTTAAAGCGAATGGATAAAGATGTATTTATTTTATCATTTATACCAAAAATCCGGTTTATCGTTACAAAATGTTATAATATAACATTTATATTTGTGGCACTAAGTGGTAATGTAACGCATTCAAAATAGATGTGGATCAATGATCCTAATTGATTTTTGATATAGTTGTTGTTGGTACCCTAATTTCGGTATTATTTAGTCATAATCAAATGCCCCTCTACGGCAGGGACATGAAGAAGTGCTTAGGAAGAATATGGTAAATGTTAGGGCAAGAGTGCCTTTTAAAGTAGGTCTTAACAGCAATATCCCAGCTGAATTGCTTTCATTCAATGGTCTTGAATCAGGTAAAGAGCACGTTGCTATTATTTTTCAAGGTGCAGACAAAACGTTAGCACCTTTAGTCCGTATGCATTCTGAATGTTTAACGGGTGATGTGTTTCATTCTTCGCGTTGTGATTGCGGTGAGCAGCTTGATGAAACAATTGAAAAAATGGGTAATGTCGGCGGTATTATTCTTTATTTACGCCAAGAAGGGCGTGGCATTGGTTTGTATAACAAAATCGATGCCTATGAATTGCAGAGCCAAGGTATGAATACCTATGAAGCTAATAATCATCTTGGCTTTGGTGATGATTTGCGTGAGTTCTCTGAAGCAGCCCAAATGTTAAATGCATTAGGGGTTAATGAAATACGTTTAGTAACAAATAATCCTAAAAAGATTTGTGATTTAGAAGAGCATGGCATCAATATTGTTGAAGTTGTTGGTACTAAAGCACACGTTAAAGATGGCAATGAAAGTTATTTGAAAATAAAGGCCTCACACGGTAAACATCGCCTAAAGTTTGACTAATATTTATAAAATCAAACAGCCCCATAGTATTTTCTTGTAAATTGAAAGTATTACGGGGCTTTTTTTATACAAAAAATGAGGTTAAATTCTCGTATTTTGTTGGCATTAGTTTTTCTAATGTAATTCATAATAAACTATCGTGCTGTATGTACAAGATTCACTTGTTAGTTATTAACCAGAATATTACTATTTGCGCTGATTTACAGGCATAGATACTATTTAAACGAACAAGCTTCGTCTTCGATAGCAGAGATACTCTATTCTATTTTTTCTTCTTCTTTAATATGTTGATTATTAATAATTAACTAACAATATTAATCTTTTTTGAGGGTGATGGTTGTGATTAAGCAATCTTCGGCTAGTAACATGAGTAAGTTATTATTATTGCTCATTATTTTGGTTGCTGTTGGGCAGATGACACAGACAATGTATGTGCCAGCGATTCCTGATATGGCAACATTTTTCTCTGTTAAATCCGCGTATTTACAAGCAGTAATGGCTGTATACCTTATTCCTTATGGGTTATCACAGTTTATTTATGGTCCATTATCTGATCGTATTGGGCGTCGCCCAGTGATTATTTCTGGGATGGTGATCTTTCTTATTGGTACTGTTGGTACCTTAATTTCATCAAATTTCCATTGGTTCCTGTTCGCGACGTTTATTCAAGGTTGTGGTACTGGTTGTAGTGGCGCAATGTGTCGTACTGTACCTCGTGATAGTTATGACGGTGATGATTTACACCAAGCTAATAGTTTAATTAGTATGGGTGTGATTTTATCTCCACTTATTGCACCTGTTTTGGGTGGTTACCTTTCTAAACATTTGGGTTGGGAATCGGTTTACGGATTTCTATTAGTGTTTGGTGCCGCGGTAACTGTTGCGATGATGAAATACTTTAGCGAAACATTGCCACCAGAAAAACGCCATGCTGAACGTGTATTAGTGAGTTACCGTTATGTATTAGGTAATCGCCGTTTCCAAGGCTATGTTATTTGCCTTATCGCAACATTTGCTGGTATTGCAGTGTTTGAAGCATCGGCAGGGGTGTTATTAGGTAGTGTGCTTAAACTTGATCCGATTACGGTTAGTTGGCTGTTTATTTTACCCTTACCAGGTTATTTAGGTGGGGCATGGTTATCTGGTCGTTTAGTACGTCGTTTAGGTGTTGATCGAGTGCTGATTATCGGCATGATTGCACTGGTACTTGGTGCCGTGACGATTATTATACCGGGTTTTGCTGGCTTAGTTACAATTAAGAGTTTGATTGGCGGTGCATTTTTGTACTTTATTGGTACAGGTATGTTGTGTCCAGTTGCAACGACAGCAGCAGTGCAACCATTTCCTAATCATGCAGGAACGGCAGGGGCTGTACTTGGCGGTTTGCAAAATGTCGGTGCTGGAGCTGCAACATTAGCAGCATCATTTATGAGCGCGCAAAGCCAATTTAGCCTAGGCGTCGTTATGACGGTGATGGCAATTATCGTGGTGATGAGTCTATGGTGGATCCGTTATAGTAAGCAAGATACAACCATTCTTGCTCGTTAATAGTACTTATTGTTCATTATAAGATTAGATAAATAAAAGGCGCAGGATACGACTCTTTTTTCGTTGAGAGTTATATCTAGCGCCTTTTTTATATGGCGCGTATGGACTTAGTCACGCTTCCATAAGATATGACAGCCTTTATTTTCAGGATCACGGCTGATTAGTAAACGAGCGAAAACATCATCAAGTTCGTCATTTTCTTCATTCACAAGACCAACACACACTTCCGCGTAAAGATCTTTATCAATCTCACAAGCTAGATGCTCTTCCCAATCATCGCGAGTTTCAACAACTTCTGCAGCGCCGCGATCGTCAAATTGCATGGTGAAAAGAAGTACATCAGCAGGTTCTAAGTTATCTGCTGCCATTTCTAGAAAAATATCGTATGCAACGTCAATAACATCATCGTATGAAATAAGGTTTTCTGTTTCCATGATACTGATTGATCTCTATCTATGTTTAGTAGTGTTATTATACCGAAACACTTCAAATATGCGATGTTTAGCAATAATCGTTAGCTTTGCTGATGGAATTGACGCTTAAAGTCGATATGGTTTGGTGATATTAGTATTTATTCGGTAAATTAATGACCATGATTAGCAATAAAGTGTCATTAATATTTGTTGGTTGATGTAATGAGTATGGTTTGTGGCTAAATTTTTACCTCGTTTGGATAATCAAACATCTTTTCAATTAGATTTCATGCCATTGATTATGGCTACTGTTATGGATTTACAATCCCAATTAACGGTATTACATAGTATTTATCTTAATGGCAGTGTTGCCTATAGACAGGCAACGAATGGTATTTCTGATCTGAACCTTACTGTGGTGATAACAGCCCCGTTGACAGTTGAAGAACAGCACCGAATGACTGTTATATGCCAAGATTTAAAACGTCGGTATCCTGTTATTTCAAATGTTGATATTACGTGGCTATTACTTGATGACGTACTTTCTATTGCCACTATTTTTAAGTGGGGCTTTTGGCTTAAGCATTGTAGTGTGTGTTTGTACGGGACTAATCTTAGTGAACAATTTGGTGATTTTGAACCCTGTTGGGAAATTGCTAAACTATTTAATGATGATATAGCCTCTTTTTTAATATATATGCAGCAACAAATTAAGCGCACTAAAAGCATGATTGAGTATCAAGGTTATTGCCGTAGTGCTGGTAAAAAAATGCTCAGAAGTTGTTTTATGCTAGTCGCGTGCCGTATTGATGGCTGGGCATATACAGATCAACAATGTGCTGATTTCTTTCTAGCGTTCTATCCAGATAAAGCCACTGAGATTGAACGACTATTTGTGCTAATTAATGGTCCACAAGTACCTAAGAAAGCATCGTTGTTTATGCTATCGCAATTTGGTGACTGGATTGTAAATGAGTTTAATAATATCGAACGAAAAATTGGTTAACGCCGTTATTGTCGTATCAAGATCAGATTGAGGTTTCTTTGCTGTCAAATTCAACTGGGTTTGTATTAACTCGTCAAAGTCGAGATATTAAAGGACAAACGGAAATTGTTCTGTGGGTGAAAACCGCCACAGGTCCTTGTCGCTTATCTATTATAGGCGATAAACCAGTACTCTTTATCTGCGCGAGCCAGCAGCAGCAAGCCATGGAAATTATTAAGGCTGCTAATATTCAAGTGCAATGGAAACCTTTGCCGCTCAAAACATTTCAGCATCAGAATGTTGTTGGGTGCTATAGCGAAACGATTCGAGATAACCTCACCATTAGTAAATGTTTACAGGTTGAAGGAATTAAACCGTTTGAAGCCGATATTCGACTTGCTGACCGTTTTTTGATGGAGCGTTTTATTCGTGGTGGTTTAGTGTTCACTGGGGATACTAAACTGCGTAATGGATACCATGATGTGCTATTTGCGAAAGCTAAAGCCGCTAATTATATTCCAGATTTAACCTTAGTATCGTTAGATATTGAGTGTTCAGAAAAAGGGGTTTTATATTCAGTCGGTATGCACAGTGATCTTGATAGTCGAGTCATCATGGTCGGTGAACCTTCGGCTAATTCTAAAGATGATGTTGAATTGAATATCGAGTGGGTTGCAGATGAGAAAGCATTATTACTCGCGCTAGAAGCGTGGTTTATTCGTTATGATCCTGACATCATTATTGGTTGGAACGTAATTGATTTTGACTTTCGATTATTATTACATCGCGCAGAATGGAACAAGATTAATCTTCGTATTGGTCGTGGTAAGCAAACGCCTCATTACCGCCGATCAACACAAAATGCTAATCAAGGTTTTATTAGTATCCCTGGCCGAGTGGTGATGGATGGTATCGATACCTTAAAAACAGCCACTTATAATTTCCGTTCTTGGTCATTAGAAGCGGTAGCGCAAGAATTGTTAGGAGAAGGAAAAGCTATTCATAATGTGCATGATCGTATGGCGGAAATTAACCATATGTTTAAGCATGATAAATTAGCATTAGCTAAATATAACCTTCAAGATTGTAAACTCGTTACTCGAATTTTTAAACATACGCATTTATTAGAATTTGCCATAGAGCGTAGTCGTCTTACTGGCGTTGAGCTTGATCGTATTGGTGGTTCAGTGGCAGCATTTACTAATCTTTATATGCCACAGTTGCACCGAGCTGGTTATATTGCTCCAAATCTTGAAAGTGAAAACTGGATAGCAAGTCCAGGCGGTTACGTCATGGACTCTAAACCAGGTCTATATGATTCAGTCTTGGTGTTGGATTTCAAATCCTTGTATCCATCAATTATTCGCTCCTTCAGGATAGATCCGATGGGACTGGTTGAGGGATTATTGTTAGAAGAGGGTCAAGCAGAGCATCAAGCTATTGCAGGTTTTCGTGGCGGGCAGTTTCATCGCACACGTCATTTTTTACCTGAAATGATTGAATCGCTATGGGCTGCCCGTGATCGTGCCAAGCGTGATGGCGATAAAGCCTTTTCACAAGCGATTAAGATCATTATGAACTCATTTTATGGTGTTTTAGGTTCATCAGGATGCCGTTTCTTTGATCATCGTTTAGCTTCATCCATTACTATGCGTGGTCATGAAATCATGAAGTTAACTCGAGAGTTGATTGAAGCACAAGGCTATGAGGTGATCTATGGTGATACTGATTCAACATTTGTATCACTTAAAAAATCCCATTCTCAACAAGATGCAAATGCTATTGGTGATGTGTTAGTTGAACATATCAATCAATGGTGGGGGCAGCATCTCCAGCAGCAATATGGGTTAGTATCAGCACTTGAAATTGAATATGAAACCCATTATCACAAATTCTTGATGCCAACGATTCGTGGACAAGAAACAGGCAGTAAAAAACGCTATGCAGGATTAGTATGGCGTGGTGATGTTGAAAAAATGGTTTTTAAAGGCTTAGAAACGGTACGTACCGATTGGACGCCGTTAGCTCAACATTTTCAGCAAACGCTGTATTCAATGGTATTTCATGATCAGGACGTCGATGATTATGTACGTAACTATACTAATCGTACTTTGGCAGGTGAGTTTGATGATCAATTAGTTTATCGTAAGCGTTTACGGCGTAATTTAGATGATTATCAGAAAAATATTCCACCACAGGTGCGTGCTGCGCGACTGGCTGATGAAATGAATGCTAAATTAGGACGGCCATTACAATATCAACAAAAAGGTGCAATAGAATATGTATTTACGACTTCAGGCGCTGAGCCTGTAGAATATCGCCAAAGCGCTATCGATTATAATCATTATTTAGAAAAACAATTAAAGCCAGTCGCTGATGGTATTCTTATTTTTATCGGAAAGTCTTTTGATAATATAACCGCGTCGCAGTTAGGTCTATTTTAATAATAAAGAAAACGCGCTTTTATAAGCGCGTTTTTAAAGAATGATTTTAATCAAAATAAATCACACGTTTTACGGTATCAGTCGTTGCTAAAATAGGATCAAAATTGATAACACCACGGTTTTGGGTACAAATTTTGTAAACATTATCGCATTCGAAAATAGCTAAAATTTCATCGTCAGCACGGAATACCTCTGGCGGTAATTTCCCTACTTCGCCAATACATTCAACACCTTCATGGGTCCAAATTAACTTTTGAATACGTTTATCATTAGTTGGTGTAGGTGCTGAGACATGCTCTGCAATCGATGTATAAACAGATTGAGCTTGATCAATATCTTTAGCTAATGGTACAAAAAAATCCATGGTTCCCTCCAGTTAATACATTAATTATGTTATGGATAATTGATGTATATAATCAATAATTAATCATCTACCGTGACAATGTTAATAACCTTAGCAGAATTAGTGACTAAAAATCAATACGACAAAATAACAAATAAGATTTACAATAAAAACATTGTCATTATTTTTAATAACATTTGGTGCGTATTTATACGATTTTAATACAGCTAAGTTAGAATGACTAAAGAGTGAATCTACATGGAGCAACTTGATTTTTTTGATGTGCCTAGCCCTTGTGTTGGCTGTTGTCAGGTAAACAATCGAGGCTATTGTAAGGGATGTTATCGCAGCCGTGATGAGCGATTTTATTGGCAACAAATGACAGCAGATCAAAAAATAAAGGTCATAAAATTATGTCGGCAACGTTATTTACGAGTCATGCGACGTAAACAACATAAGAATGATCAAGAAAGTAGTATTCAGTCACCGCAGCAGCAATTTATATTTGATGATATCGATAAACCGAAGACATAAAAAAAGCACTCCGAAGAGTGCTTTTTTGAAGAGTTTTATGAACACGCAATTAGATGCGTTTAAAGTCCATGTGCTCAACCTTTGGCTTGTACACGTGACGTTGGATGTCTTGAGGCTTAACCTTAACTTCCTGGCCGTCGATTACAAGAACAAAACCTTCGTAGAACTCAGGCTTATCCATTTGGTTGATGATATCACTGTGCTTTAGAGTGATAGCTACTGGTGCAGCTTCGCCACCGTAAACGATTGCAGGGAAGTGCTCAGTAAGACGTAGGCGGCGGCTCGCACCTTTACCAAGGTCTGTACGTACAATTGCATTAAATTTCATAATAATACTCTTTAATTTAATAATTCACTAAGTAATGCGACCTTACTTAGCGTCGTAAAACGAGCGCGCATACTAACAATCCCAATAAGTACATGCAAGCATATTAAACGCGATATTGTTATTTTTATTATCTCAGCACATTATTGGTGAATATATCGGCGTTTTCCTTAGTTTTTATGTGGCTAAACAGCTGCTTATTAAAGTAAACTTACTTTACAAAAATTGAATGATAATGATAGTAATTATCATTTCGGTATGTATAATCATCATCGAACCGTATCGTTGGATTTTTGTTAAAGCAGGGAATTATGAATAAGCAACTGACACTTATCGCCAGCTCACTCGTTATGGCATTTTCTTCACCATCACTTTTTGCGCAAGATAGCGTTTCTCAATTTGATGAAATTGTTGTTTCGGGTTCAAGAGTGGACAAAACAAACCAAGATCAGACAAGGACTGTTGCAAAAATTAGCAGCGAAGAGCTTGATGAAATGCAAGTTAACTCTGTTGCCAATGCTGTGCGTTTTATACCTAATGTATCTGTTGCTGGCGGTAATGTTGCGAGTAACCAATCGATTAATATTCGAGGTTTAGAAGGAAATAAAGTTCTTCAAATTATTGATGGTAATCGCCAAAATGCACAATTTGAGCATCGACCATCGTACTTTTTAGATCCAAGTTTAATTCGTGATATTGAAGTTGTTAAAGGACCAATTAGTTCGCTATATGGTTCTGGTGCTATTGGTGGCATTGTAATTCAAAATACAATAATAGCAGATGATCTTGTTGATAATTCTGGTTTTGGCGGAAAAGTTAAAACGGGCTATCAGAGTAATGGCAATGTAGTTTCTACAGTTGGTGCAATAGCGAATAAGCAAAATAATGTAGATTGGTTAATTGCTGGTAGTTACCAAGACAGTGGCGTTATGGAGCAAGGTAATGGCTATAAGTTATATGGTACTGAAGCAATAAATAAAACGGGTCTGGCAAAGTTTAATTGGCAGTTTACAGATAGTCAAAGTGTTGGTTTAGACTATCGAATTTCAGATTATAATGGCCGTCCTCCTGTTGTTGGTTCTAGTGAGTCTTTAGAGTTTAAAGATAATCTGATCGATCGCACCTCATCAGATCAAAATATCACTTTTAAATATGCTTATAATCCAGAAAGCAAGCTAATTGATAGCTCAGTTCGTATTTATAGAAATGATACGGATATTAAAGAGCTTGGTAGTGGCAGGACTGAAAAAGATATTAGTTCAATTACGACGAATGGTTTTTCTGTTACTAACACATCAAACTTAGATCGTTATCAGATCTTTATCGGAGCTGATGGCTATGAAGATAAATTAGATACCAAACGTCCAACTACCACAGCAGGACGTCCAGTACCACCTGATGGGGCTAAGACGAGAACCTTGGGGGGTTTTGCCCATGTGAATTACTCATTACTTGAAACATTAGATCTAGATGCTGGCTTACGGTACGATACTTTTAAGTCAGAAGCTAAAGGCTATGAAGGTAATAGTGAAGATGCTTGGTCACCATCAATAGGTGCTAATTGGCAAGTTACTGAGTGGATGGCATGGTCTTTACGATATGATGAAGCATTTAGATCAGCAAGCACTTCTGAACTTTATATGGACGGTACACACTTTGCTATGGGACCTATTACAAATGTATTTGAACCTAATCCTAATTTAAAGCCGGAAAAAGCACATAATATTGAACTGAAAGGTACATTTAATTTTGAAAACATTTTAGGTGATGATGAGTTATTACTCACCGCGAGCGCTTTCCAAAATAAAGTAAAAGACTTCATTAATTTAGACGTAACAGTCCCAAATCGTAATGATATGATTGCTTGTATGATGGCTAATCGTGGTTCCGGTGACGGTTGTGGTGGTACGAGCCGCTCAGATAATATTGATAACGCGAAATTACAAGGTTTTGAAGTCGTTGCTCAATATCGTTATAACCGATTAAATACATTGCTATCGTACGGACAAACTCGTGGAAAAGATGATAAAACAGGCGAGTGGTTAAGCAATATTCCAGCAGATAAGTGGGTTGCTCAAGTTGATTATGGTATTTGGGAAATAGATACAAAGGTCGGTACTCGAGCTATTTTTGCCAATACTCAAGATAGATTACCTAAAGATGATAAGGAAGGCTCTTACGATTCATATGAGCTAGTTGATTTCTATGCAACGTGGGAACCAACATCGAGGTTAGAAGGCTTAACAGTGGATTTCACTGTTGCTAATGCCTTTGATGAAAACTATCGCACGCCGTGGACACAAGTGTATGAGCCTGGTCGTTCTTATAAAATATCTGCTCAATATCAGTTTTAATACTCTTTGCTATTAGCTGTATATTTCTTAAATGATATATGGTTTTTTCTTTAGCGTTAGGTGTTAAATAGATAAAAAAGCCGCGTAATAGTGCGCTATTACGCGGCTTTTCATTTAATATTTATGTCAAATTAGCGAATTAAACATTCAGGCTATAAATTTCTTAGAAACGCATTATCTTCTAATACAATTAATGGCTCTATATCACTGTCTTTTTTTATCACGAGTGAATTATCAGAGCGTAAACATACACCACCGTAATTACCATCAACCGTAAACGTACACACTTGAATATACTTATTAGCAACTTTAGGTAAACACCATAATTGCTGATAAATATTCTTTTGATCGTTAAATTTACCGTCAGTTTTATCTAATACTGATTCATTGTGACTTACTAAATCAATATTACTGCCACAACGACCAGCAATGGGTTTAATTGCATAACCCGTACTGCGTAATTCATCTGTTATATTAAAATCAGTATTTAATAAATAATGATGATTGGGGAATAAAGACCACAATACTGGCAGAATAGCTTTATTGCTTGGGATCACTGTCCATAACGGCTCAAACACTTTTATTTCTGGACGTAATAACACATCAATCAGGCGTACTTTAGTATCAGGGTAGCCGGTATGAATAGGTACTGCGGCATACTCGGTACTACTGACTTCACGAACTTGGTCTATTGCGGTTTCCCATGCCCATGTTTTCCACACACATTCAATCAAACGCTCGTTATCATCAATTAATTGGCCTGCTGGATTCCAGTGAATACAATCTAAACCTTTGAGTATTTTACTTTCAATACCGGCTAAAGAGAGCGCTTTTTGCATGAATAAAGCATGATAATCTTCTTCTGCATCATCATCTTGCATGATATGCACAAATGAATATTCTTGGCTATATTTCCATACACTGGCGAGTTCATTTAGTAAGTCTTCGGCAGGACTATTTTCAGTGATATCGCCGCCTTGTTCTGCCCATTTTTGAATAATTAAACAAGCTTCGGTGTGGCAAGAGGCTGAGTCTGCATTATATTCGTAAACTTTTAAGCCATTGTCAGCCATACAAAAATCAAGACGACCCGTTAACATACTGTGACGGTGTTTTTGCCATGATAGTCGTAGACGAGGCCAAAGAATTTTAGGAATATCAAACAGTGCTAATAAATTATCGTCTTGCAGTACTTTATCCGTGGCATGTAAGTACATTAGATGTAATTCATTGGTTGCTTTCGCGAGTTCGTGTTCGGCACTTTCTGAAATAGTAAAATAACGATATATATCATCATTAAGTAGTTTATTGGCATTGGCCTGTAAATAAGTCTGCTCAAGTTGATCTGTACTATCTAACCAGTTAGCTGCAAATTGACCACTATTCAAACGTTGGGCACATTGAATATTAAGTAATTTAGGATCAGGTGAGGACTGCGGTAAACTATAGGTTGAGTCAGTATTATAAGCCATCCAACCTAAAATTTCGGTATCATCAAAACTATCTTCAATGATGTAGTGACCATCTTTAACATGTAGTGCCAGTTCACGGGTCCATTGCTGACCTAATGGCAATGGCTCAAAGGTGACATTTTGCTCGGCAATCATCACTTTATCGTCTGCAATATGAGTAATAATTGCAACGTGACCAGTATCTTGGAATTCACCGCCTTTTTGCCAAATCAGTAATGCGCCTGCAACAGGTGCTTGGCGCGATCCATTTTCAAAAGCATGTAAAGGTAAAATCTTATCGTTAATTACTTGGCGTAAAAAGCGTAACGAGAATATCTCATAAGCCATACCAACATCGGTAAATACCAGTCCATAGTTGATATATAAAAAACGTCGCGCAAATTCGACGCATTGCCATTTATAACCCATATATTCACCATGAACATAACTACGCATGTCACAGGCATCATCATATTTATCTTCATCTATGGTGCTGTAATCGGAAGAGTAGATAGCGATGCCACCAGGGGCATAGCCGAGCAAAGCACCAAAAGGGGCATTGTTTAAGGTATTGCTTGTATTCATGATCTTGGCCTAGTTGATGGTTTAATCTTTTTACGACCGATGATGTGGCTCAAAATATTGAGCAAGTAAGGTATGCATTCGCATCAGGGGGAGTATGGAAATAAAGTCTTTATTAACCTAAAACTTTCGGGAACAGTTTTCAATGCGGAACGTAAAATTGTAATTATATTTCAATGATTTGAACGTTATGTGAAATCGACTGGATTTAAGGTGAGAAATTAGCAACTGAACGATAGTCGGCTGATATTATTTTTTGATTTACCCATTATAAGTCGCAGTTTACATGTGGTTTTTTACTTATCATTGATTTGGTAATTTATTGCATAAGATGGATTTATTGATTGAGGTTGTGGTGGTGTAATTTAAATAAGTTTTATATCCCTTTTGGAGGCAGTGAAAATGGCAGAGAAAAAACAAAGAGACATTGAAAAACAATACTCCAATGCTGAGTTTGCGGCTAAATTACGTCGTTTGGCTGATGCGGTAGAAAGTGGTACTCGGTTTGAAATTCAAATTGCAGGGGAGCGTATCTATGTTCCTGTTCGTGCAGAATACAGCGTAGAACATGAGCGGGAAGGTAAGGAAGAAGAAATTGAGTTTCAAATTAAATGGCGTAATGATTAGTCGTAATTATGATCATATTACGCGCATAAATGCCCTACAAGAATAGGGCATTTATGTTGGCGACGATCATTTGTTTTGATACTGATCCAAATCGAACAATTTATCGCGGATCGCCCAAAAGCGACCATTTTTACGAGCAATGACGATCTCTGGTGGCCGTAATCGATGTTCGTTATTCGCCACTTTTGTCGGTGCTGTATCAGTAAAAGGACGATGTCGATCCACTAAGTGTGGGTTAATAAACTTGGCGAGAAAGTCATTTTTTTGAGTCTTAGTTGATAGCTGCCAAATTTCGTTAATTTCATTGTCTTCATCGCCAATATAAACCACTTTAAGTTGTGGCTTACCAAACTTATTTTTTCCAGGTTCTAAACGCATGTCATGGCATTTCATGATCATTGCATCTTTGAGTTTTAACGCTTCACGTAGCTTTTTATCAGGATCAACCATTACCGCATCACATTGATGGCAACGACGAGCAGCAATGTCATTATCAGCACCACATTCTTCGCAATATTTAGCGCGGAAACGGTAGCCGCATTCTTCACGCTCACCGGTATCATCATCCTCAAAGTAGCCTTGGCAGCGACGACCATAATGCTCAACGAGAAAACCAGCAGGATCAAGTTTGCCCCAAAAGCTATTATTGAAACCACAAGCAGGGCAGGGAACCATAACCACTTCACTGTCACTATTTGGTTTAGGATCACCTACTTCTGGTTGATAAAGATCGTAACAGTTACCAGCATATTCAAGAATAAGGCAGTCTTTTTTACCTTCAAATAAGCGTAAGCCACGGCCGACAATTTGCTGGTAGAGGCTAATAGATTCCGTTGGTCGTAATACAGCAATAAGATCAACGTGGGGCGCATCAAAACCGGTCGTTAATACTGAGACGTTAACTAAGTATTTAATCTTTTGTTGCTTGAAATCGTTAATGATCCTATCGCGTTCATCGAGAGGGGTATCTCCGATGACTAAGGCCGCATTTTCATGTGCGAGATAGCCCATGATCTCTTGAGCATGATTAACGGTTGAAGCAAAGATCATGATGCCGCGACGATCTTTAGCGTAATCGATCACTTGTTCGATGATCATCGGTGTTGCGCGGCCTGATTGTTCGATTACGCTATCAAGATCTGCTTCTTTATAATGGCCTGTATTTGATGGTGTCAGTGATGAGAAATCATAGCCTAATACTGCCATATCCATGACCTTAGGCTCAGTTAAAAAACCTTCATCAAGTAAATAACGGATCGGTAATTCAAAAATACAATCACGAAAGAAGCGTTCAGTCTCGGTTTTTACTTGACCACGGGTGTGGTATTTATAAATCCAGCCCATGCCTAACCGATAAGGTGTTGCTGTAAGTCCAAGCACCTTGATGTTGGGGTTTACCGTTTGTACATGTTTGATAACTTTACGATAGGCACTATTTTCATCATCAGGAACACGGTGGCATTCATCGATGACTAATAAAGAAAATTGTTCATTAAATTTATCAAGGCTATTGGCCATCGATTGTACGGAAGCAAATACCACTTGCTGATCGGTTTCTTTACGCCCTAAACCTGCTGAAAAGATGGCTGCTTTAAGGCCATAGCTTTCGTATTTAGCATGGTTTTGTTCGACTAATTCTTTAATGTGGGTGAGTACTAAAACTCGACCACGTGCAATACGGGCTAATTCTGCGACGACAAGACTTTTACCGGCTCCTGTTGGTAGAGCAAGTACAGCGGGAGAGTTGTGTTTACGAAAGTAATGAAGGGTGGCGTTAACACTATCTTGTTGGTAAGGGCGTAAAGTATACATACCGTAAATCTGCTACAAATAAACTATGACTAGTGTACATTTACCCAGTGGTTTAGCAAGAGGCTCAGTTGATTTTATATATTTGAATTGTATTGCGGTATAAACAGTAAAAAGTAATTAGTTGTCTAATATTATTAATAAATAGTAACATTATAATTAGATGTGTTTTTAGGATTATAAAATGGATTTTTTAAATAAAAAAATAATGTTGTCACTTATAATACCCTTATTACTTATAGGCGGTTGTAATAATGATAATCATCTAAGCCATAATAGCTTTTTAAATAAAAAAGAAGCTAATTTTGATGGCGCAAAAATGTACGTTTTACATCAACGTCAAATTTCACAATTAGAGACAATAATCGAAAAGCAATCATTTATTTCTCTTGGTAATGATATTGAGGTGATGAATGCATTGATAGATACACCGTTAGTTGATATTAATCCTGCACAAGTTCAACAATTACAAACAATCATGCAAGGTTATCAATATACTCAACCTGACTGGAATGCTGTGGTAAAAGAGACGCTATTATCATTAACAACAAGTGATAACGATAGTGGTCAAGCATTGAGAGTAAAGTATCAATTAAAACAACATATTATTAAGAATAGTTCTTTTATATCGAATGCTATTAATATGCAACGTCAGCGAATTGCTTATGCGGCATTTGTTAAATTAGCGAGAAAAGTTGATGTTGACTCTGATGGTAATTTTGATTTACCCATTTTAAACCATCAAGATGATCGTATCTTGGCTATTGTTGATATGACCCAAGTGAAAAATGCCCGTTATCAAGCTATTGTGTTTGAGGCGAATGAGTCAAATATTAATATTAAAGATTTTAATACTAATAATACTCAGCAAATGAATAAAACAGTACAAGAAATTGTGACTCAGCTAGCATTGAGAATATAATAATTAACGAATATAAATGGAATTAGAATTTAAGGCGCAAGAGTATTATTTAATTATCACTCTTACGCCTATTTAATACTAATTAGCTTTTAAGTTGACTCTGTGACCATGAGCCATAACTGCTATTAGGCATAATAATCCATTGAGTACCAAACATCTGTTGGTGTTGTTCTACAAGCTGACGTTGTTCGGCTGTTGGCTTTTTAGTTTTAAACTCTGCAGCAAAATCAGCCAAGCTATCACCTAATAACATGATAACTTGATAGTGTTGGTTGATATCTTCTCGCCGTAGTTGTTTTGATTTATTAGCAAGTAATATATGGTTATTATTAACTTGCGGCAGGTGTAAACTAGCGAGGGTTTTTATCGTTGATTGCTTATTTTCCTGACTGCGATCGGAAACATAAAAGATGGCAATATGTTGCTTATCTACGAAGTTAAGGAAATCTTTAGCGCCTGGAATTAAATTTGGCTTGCCGTTTTTCTCCCAATCTCCCCATGTATCCCATTGAGTATAGTCGTGACATTTATTCAGATCTTTTATTAATAATGGTGTGTTATCTAATACCGTTTCATCGAGATCTATAATAATAGCTTTTTTTTTCTTTGTTTTTATTCGGGTTAAGTTCTCATTAAGCTGTTGTTGAGCAAACTTATAGGTCTGTAATTGTAGTGCCATAATTTCAGCGGATTGTTGTTGATAACGTAGACCCATTTCGTACTGTTTTATATTGCATGCAGTATCTGCTGCAAATGTTGGTGCGCTAACTACTGACAGTAAAAGAGCTATGAGAGAAAAATTGATGTTCATAATTACGTTCTATCCCTAAAAGGTATGTATTGAGATTAGGGGTAGGCTAGTAGATTAATGTGTCATTTGTATTAACATAGATAGGATATCTCATAGCTCAAACTGTCAAGGAAATATTGAGCTATTTTGTGTGGATTAGTATGGTCGTTATTGAATTTATATATTGCAGAAATACAATAATATACAAATTAATAATAATGTTACATTGTAACTTAGCTATGATTTTTACCTATAATTAAAAAATTACGACCAATGCTTTATATTTTTAGAATTGTTATTATTTTATCGGCATTTTTATCATGGTATGCCGCTGCTTCGACAACAAAAACGACTGCTCATACGATAGTACATCATTCTCGTATTTATCGTCATTATTCACATATAAATAAGCATCGAGGAATAATACACCACACGCACCATACACTTAAGCATCATCACTTGACGAAGTTGCAAGAGTTACGACATGTTCGATTGGTAAAACATAAAATTTTTCATGCATATTATGGATGGGAAGGAACGCCTTATCATTTTGGTGGCTCAAGCCATCGAGGAATTGATTGTTCTGCATTTGTGATGAAAATGTATCGTCAAGTCTTCCATCGTTATCTGCCTCGAACAACGTTAGGGCAAGTAAAATTAGGTCGACGAATTCGTAAGGATCAAGCTAAGTTAGGGGATTTAGTTTTCTTTAAAACTGGTCATAATGAGCGACATGTAGGCATTTATCTCTCTAATGGTGATTTTATGAATTCTGCTAGTTCGCGAGGGGTTTCCATTTCAAATTTACATCATATTTTTTGGAAACGACATTTTTGGCAGATTAGACGACTAGTTACAATATAATGTGTGATAAAAAACGGAAGCCATGAGCTTCCGTTTTTTTATAGGTGCTATTTATGGTTTAGTCCATATTCGAGTGTTGAGATCTAATTCATTAACGATATTTATCACAAATTGAAGATCGTAATAAATAGAAGCAATAAAGGCGAGAGAATCGGCTTGCTGGAAAAGTTTAGGTTCAAAATAATTCTTTGAACTTGAAATTGCTATATACAGATGATCATTGACGAATGAGAAGGCTATCGCATGTTCAGAGCGATTACTGAAATTAATCAAGCGTTGGATCATTGTTGGTGAAAGTAGATAACGAGCTTCTACTTGATCGTTACTATAAACATTAAAAAGCTGCGAAAATTCAGGATCTTCAAGGATAACTTGCTGTTGGTTATTGCTGAATATATCGGAGAGTTTCTGACCCAATGCTGAAAAAATACTGTGATTATTAGGCATGATGGTTGTTTGGCCAGAAAAGTGCTTATTAGCATCAGCGATGAAAAAAAGACCTTTAAAAATGGTATGCCATTGATCTTGGTTTTTACCACTGTTATCACGACTTTGAGTTTTATATTCAGTATGTAATTCAGAGAAACGTAAATGCGTTTTGTCTATTTGACCTTCAATAAAATCTTCACCGCGATAACGATCATAATGTCGGCCAAAGAGGGCACTATTGTTATAGTCTTGTTTATCAATACATTGTGTTGGTTTATAACTAAAACTATTGTCAATTGAGCTAATAAGTTTAGTGATTATTTTATGCTTATAATCTTTTTTATATTGATCCCAACGTTTGTTGTATAAGCGATGCATGACGATAGCGATAATAATGGTAAAGATAATACCAAATGCTTGTAAGTCATACATGAAACTTAACGGGATGATAGTAACCGCAAAACCGACACCGATCAGTAATGATAGCCAGTATTGTTTTATAACTTTCTTACGATCATGATCAAGCGCTTCAAGTTGAGGTTTGAGGTGTGTTTCATACAGTACAGTTAGCTTACTATCCATAGGTAATCATATCCTAATTACTTAAATAAACGAGCTGCATCAATGTTGATGCGTTCGGTGTCAGCAATTTCAAATAAAGGTAAAGTGGTCAGCATCATTTGATTAGCAATAAGGCTTGATGGGAACATCTCAATGGCGTTGTTATAGCGCGTTACAGCAGCATTAAAACTGCGTCGAGCAGCCGATAGTTGTTCTTCCGTTTCATTAATAGAACGCATTAATAGCATTGTATTATCATTGGCTTTTAATTCAGGGTAAGCCTCAGCAGCGACTCTAAAATTAGACACTACTGCTGATAGTTGTTTATCTAGTTGTGGCTTATTAACCGTGTCGAGATGGTGTGTTTTTTCTCGCAATGCCGTTAGCTCAGTGAGCACTGCCTGTTCATGTATCATATAAGCTTTGGTGGTTTCAATTAAATTAGGTAATAAATCAAAGCGTTTTTTTAGCATTACATCAATACTGGCTTCTGCATTAGCGACTTGATTTTTTTTACCGATGAGGCTGTTACGCATTGTCATATATAACAATGCAACCAGTACCACAAAGACGATTATACTTGTTAGCATTTGTATTTCCCTTTATATAAACCAACGGCCGAGATTCATGATTTTCACGGCAGATATTAAGGTTATGTTCTAGTTATAACGAAAAAAGCCTTGTCAAAACAAGGCTTAAATGCAGATTTATTGTTATTGCTAGATTTATCTACGAGACAACAGTGAGTGGTATATGGGATTCAGTTAGGTTTTTTGTCATCATGCAAAACTGACGACGAGGGGTAAAGCCATGCTTTTCATAGAAATTACGTGCTCCCGCATTACCAATATTGACTTCTAGCGATAATGCTTTAACACCGTCTTGGATCACTAATGTTTCTAGTTGCGGTAATAATTCAGTGCCAATTCCATGTTGGCGCCAATCAGATTTCAAATAGAACTGATCGATTAAGCCAATTTTACCACCGTGCTCAAGGCTAAAACTATAACTGACGATAATGTGCCCCGCGATATGTTTAATACCGTGTTGTTCGACCTCGATAAACCATGCTTGCCCTAATTGTGGATTACTTAGCAGTTGTTTAACTGCAGCTGTTGTTTGTTCTGCTTTTTGGGGTAAAGCTTCATAATCAAATAATTCATCTATCAATTGGAGAAATTTATCTAGCGAAGAAAGTGTTGGTGTGCTGAGAGAAATATTCATACTGAGTCCCTAATTTAAACCCTTATTTTTTGAAGGCTTTATTGGTTACAACTTGTGAGTAAATTGTTGTATTTGCATAGAGTGAATGTTTTTTTAATTTGTAATCTAGCAGATATATGACAATCGAGTCATAGAAATGTTCATATTTTTGATAACATAATGACAAGTTTAATTATTTGATTTTTTTAGTGGGCGAGATATTTATCTATGTTCAAAGCATGAATGTGTATGAAAATGAAGTTTTTAATGCATCTATGTCATTTGCTTTCTATAATACCGACCCTTTTGTAAGTAGCGGAGCCAGTCAATGAGGCTTGATAAATTCTTAGGTACCACTTTAGGTATCACCCGTAGAGAAGCCGGTAAACTTCTTCGAGATAAAATGATTGAAGTTGATGGCGAGATTGTCCGTAGTGCTTCTTTCTCTGTCGGTGATGATAACGATGTAGAATTTAACGGTCGTCCACTTCGTCTACAAGGTCCTCGTTACTTCATGTTGAATAAACCACAAGGTTTTGTGTGTTCACATGTTGATGATTTCAATCCCACTGTTTTTGTGTTGTTTGACGAAGTTAGCCCTGAGAAAATGCATGTAGCGGGGCGTTTAGACAGTGATACTACTGGTTTAACGTTATTAACCGATGATGGTCAATGGTCACACCGTATTACTTCACCACGCCATGTGTGTGAGAAGGTGTATTTTGTAGAAACAGCTGATCCTATTGTTGCAGAGAATATTGCTCAATTCGAAGCGGGCGTGCAATTAAATGGTGAAGAAGGACTTACTCGACCTGCTAAATTAGAGATTGTAGGCGAGCGTGAGGGTGTATTAACCATCACTGAAGGTAAGTACCATCAAGTGAAGCGTATGTTTGCAGCTGTGGGTAACCGCGTTGTTGGATTACATCGTGAGCGAGTCGGTATGCTTGAGTTGGATGAAGATCTTGAACCTGGCCAATACCGTCCGTTAACGGCGGAAGAGGTTGCATCATTTTTAGCTAAATAACGTTATTGTTATTTTAATATCAAGAAAGCATAAATATTATTATTTATGCTTTTTTTATCCACCCAAGATCAAATGATTATCATTCCTTTATTTTAAGAAAACTTAGAAATTTTTTATTTCCTATCAGGAAACAATGATTCCAGTTTTTTAGCGTACAATGATCCTATTGTCTCTTTAATAGCAATTATATCCTGCCTATCGTTGTTATTTTTATAAAAAGAATATTTATGACTCAACAAGCCTCATCTAAATTGAGTTTACAGCTCATTCTCATTCTCGGTGCCATTGCTGCTTTAACCCCCTTTGCCATTGACATGTATCTACCAGCAATGCCTAGTATTGCAAAAGACTTTTTAGTATCTCCAAGTGCGGTTCAAGTCACATTAACTGCTTATACTGCTGGGTTTTCCTTTGGTCAGTTAATTCACGGTCCATTAGCGGATAGTTATGGTCGCCGTCCGATGTTGATAGCAGGCACTGTCTGTTTCATGGTGTTAACTGTTTTTGGTGCACTGAGTACCAATATAACAGAGTTAACCATTATTCGAGTGGCACAAGGTTTTGCTGGTGCGGCAGCAGCGGTTATCATTGGTGCATTGGTACGTGATATGTTTGAACGTGAGGAGTTCTCTCGGACAATGTCATTTGTTACCTTAGTGATGACTATTGCACCGTTAATTGCGCCGGTACTTGGTGGTCATCTTTCTGTTTGGTTTGGTTGGCGTGCAGTATTTTGGGCGTTAGCTATTTTTTCTGTAATTGTTTTAATTTCGATTTTATTTAAAATTAAAGAAACATTGCCGAAAGAAAAACGAATCCCTTTTCATTTAACGTCAATTATTAAAAATTACAAGCGGTTATTATCAAATCCCGTTGCCTTCGGGTTAGTGTGCTGCAGTGGATTTTCTTTTGCTGGTATGTTTACTTTCCTAACTGTTGGTTCCTTTGTATATATTGATATTTATGGTATCAGTGTTGAGACCTTCGGCTACTACTTTTGCTTGAACATTCTTTGCATGATCCTTTTTACTAGTATAAATGGTCGTTTTGTTAAGCGAAAAGGTACGCATTGGATGCTACGTTTAGGCTTGATAGTACAATTAATTGCCGGCGTACTGTTACTTATTGGGCAATGGTTAGATTTAGGCTTGTGGGGTGTGGTTATTCCCGTCGCGTTATTTATTGGCACACTTTCTACTATTGGTAGTAATACCATGGCGTGTTTATTATCGAGTTATCCTCAGATGGCAGGTACTGCTTCTTCTTTAGGTGGGACATTCCGTTTTGGTATTGGCTCTATAGTGGGCGGACTTGTTGCATTAATGCCAGATAGTAATGTATGGCCAATGGCATTGACGATGGCATCATGTGCTATATTATCAGCTGGTTTTTATTGGTTCCTTGCACGCACAGCTTAGAGGTTGTGTCGTGGTTTGATATTTTTGGATTGTTTGAAATAAATCATGACCATTTTTTTTAATGAAATTTACAATGTAGTTAGTAGCGGGTTAACTGCTTTACAAGAAGCGCAAGCAACAGGTAAAGCACAGAAAAACCCTGTCAGTGAAAGTATCTTTTTAAGCGCTTGGGTAACAAAAGTACTTAAACAACATAGCTTTGATCGTTGTGTCGTGAAAACACTACAAGAATGGCAACAGCAATCACGGACTATGGGTAAAAATGCACAACTAAAACTGCATTTTTCGCGTTTAGCTGAAACTTACGCGAATGTAACAAATGAGCAAGGACAATCAACCGTTATTACTCCTGCTGTTATGGCAACGTTTTATACTGCGCTAGAACAGCAAGACTGGTTAGTAACCAATGAATATGAAGTGAACCGTAAGGTTAGCCACCATACAGATGGTAAAGCATCGTTAGTGGTTTGTTCGGCTCAGTATGCCGAATCAATGAATGAAAATGGTGAGTTAGTAAAACCATTATCTCTTTATGTCCGTGGTAATACGCAGCAATTTATTGATATTGCTTATCAACATGGCATTTTGCTTTATAAAATTACTGACTATAAGTCGAAAGTTAAGTTTCATGGTGAGTATATTATTTACCCGATGAATGCTGGTGGGCATCTACCTGAATTACCGACAGTTGCTAATTAGTGGTAATAATTAGTATATACAACGCCGCATGGGTTAATAACTCATGCGGCGTTTTTATAGTAAAAACGAAATTTTTAGTCCGTTAATATTTTCGCGTTACGTAGTTGGGTCAACTTAGTGAGAAATTGTTTGATGCAAACTAATAATAAACAACAACAGCCGCAGGTTAATAATGTTATCGCCAAGTTACCGATTGATGCCGCAAGATCTAAACCGAAACCAATAATGAGATAATAAGATAACCCTAATAAAGCGCCAGCACTGCCAAGATGGTTGCGGTAATTTGTTAAAGCAGTACTAAATAGGTTCGGTAAAGCAAGACCGAAAGCAACAGAAACTAGAGCCATTGGAATAAAGAACCAAATAGTGTGTTGTAATAAATAAACGCCGATACCTGAGATGACCATTAAAACCATTGCTATAAATACAATAGAATCGCCATTTAGTTTATAACGAATTAGCTTCATATTAATCAGTGAGCCTAATACTGAGCCTATTGCTAAAACAAAACCGGTATACCCAAAGAATTTCACACTTGCGCCTAGTTGTTCAAACATAAATGGCGCAATACTGTAGTAAGAGAAGAGGGCAACGTTAGCGAATCCGATCATTAATGTGATATACCAAATATGGCTATCGCGGATCATTTTATTGGCAACAGAGAGTAAACTATCACGTTTAATATTTTCTGGTTTTGTTTCAGGTAACTGAATACTTGACCAAATAAATAGTAGTGCAATGAGTACAATCATAGCGGCAAAGACCCAAGTATAATCACCATGAGATGTTAGCCAACTGCCAATAATCATGCCAATTACAGGACTAATACCGACAGATGTTGCAGCAATTGAAAACAGCCGTGATAATTCAGCGCCTTCAAAACTATCTCTTAAAATTGTTTGTGTACATACCGAGCCAACAGCAGCACCAAAGGCACAACTGCCAAACCCAAAGAGGAATAGATCAAAGTTAGGGGCTAAATAAGTAAATATTGCTGCAATAATAAAAAGAGCCAAACCGGCTAAAGTTGAATAGCGGCGACCAATTATATCGCATAATCTACCCCAAAAAACGACACCAAAAGCAAATGCCATAAAGAATATGGATAAACCTTGGGCTGCATTCTCAGCGCTAACTGCAAAATGATTTTTAATAGATGTAAGTGCAGGGCTATACATGGTTTCAATTAATTGTGGGAACATCAAAAGAGCAATGGCTAATGGTGTTGATATTTTTTTTATATTCATTTCCAATATCCTTTTTAACCAGTAATCACTGCATTTATATTCATTGCTTATTTATTAATATTTAAAATATTAACTATCGCAATAGTAAAAGCTGCTGGTCTGACTGTAATTTCAATATGGAAAATTATATAGTGTTAACAGATGGTGTAATATTAATATTGGGACGATATATATTACTTTAAGGACAAACTAATAAAGGGAGTTAAGATGGCTTATATTACGATGGAACAACAATTTTGTGCTGACGATTATGATAGCCTAGTCATTGGCCTTGCCGTCGATCTTGGTGGACATGACTCTGGTGAACATCGGCATAATAAGGATCAGCTGCTATTTTCTCATCATGGTTGTATGATAATTACCTTAGAAGGGATAAAGTGTGTATTGCCACCGATGAGAGCCGCATGGATCCCTGCGGGTGTGTTACATAATGCCCAAATGAACAATGTGACCCATTATCGTTCATTGTATTTTGATCAATCATTGCAGTCGCAACTTAGTCGTGAGATGAGGATTATTGATATCAATCCGCTATTGGCTGTACTGCTTGAAAGAATGTCAATGTGGCCATTTGATAAGCCGATACAAGAACAACTAAATTCAGTTAACTTATTGATTGAAGAACTTAATCTTGCTACTGAGAGTCATTTAAACCTACCATTACCGCACGATCAACGATTACAGAAATGGTTAGTTGATATTAATAGTCCGGACTTTTTAGCGCCTAGACTTGCAGAACTTAGCGCACTTGTTGGTGCGAGCGAGAAGACGATTACCCGTATTTTTAATAAAGAAACAGGGATGCCATATCAGAGTTGGCGCCAACAATGGCGACTATTAGCAGCAGTGGAATTACTTTCACAAGGTCAACGTATTTCAGATATTTCATATCGACTTAATTTTGCTAATGATAGTGCATTTATTAGTTTTTTCCGTCAAAAAACAGGATTTACACCACTTAATTTTATGATTGAATTCAAATAATAAATCCTGCATTCTATGTTTTTATTTAAAGAGAGTAAGTTAAAATTCAGCCTAAATTGACTGATTTTTTGCGACAACTTAACGTTAAACAAACATCGAAACAGTCTGACATATTATGTAATGAAAATATTGTGTAAGACTCTCACCTTAGTAGTTTTTAAGTTGAATCTTCATCTTTATCAGTCATGATAGTCTTATTAATTACCGTGAATAATATTGCCATTATGACTATTGATATAATGGTTGCTAAGACCAACAGATAAATATGGATGTCTATGCCTGTTTGTTGTACTAAATATGAAAATGATCATGTCTCGACGCCATTGATATTATCATTTGATGAAACATTAACTTTTTTTCCTTTTGTGCTCGAATTTTATGATTGGCGTGATGGTCTTGCGATGTATAGAGCCTATTCTGATGGTCACCGTGAATTATTGGAAGGGAGTTGTTCGTTTTATATTGAACATATTGAATCGCTTGATGGTGGTAAGGCGTGGATTGAAAGTATTCCTGCGGAGTTAGTGAATAAAGCGCGGGTGTATGCTGATCTTGGTGTTTATATGCTAAAGATTGCTGCTATGAGTGATAAAGCACGCCAGTTATTGTCTCAACGTCCAATATTGCTTTATTTAGTGTGTGAGCGTTATCCCTTAGATCATGAACACGTTTTGTCTTTATGTGAACTAGGCCAGCGTAATATATTGGCATACTTAGGATTAGCATCGTGTCGCTCAGCATTACGATTTATTGATCGTATTCAAAGTGATTTTTCTACGCGTTCTGTTGTGATCGTTATTCATCGTTTATTAGATCCAGAAACAATGACGTTTAAATTGTTTCGTCATTATAAAACGATCACAACTTTAACTTTGCAAGTTTATTTACAATGGCCAACGCTTACGGGAACAAAGTTAGGTTTTTATTTAGTTAAAGCCACACAACGAGAGCGGCTAAAAATTAACCAAATATTATCAGACGTCTTTCAGTTAGGGTATCGCGTTCTTGATGTTGATTCTGTTCGGCGTATTCATGCTATTACCTCATATGATGAATTGAAACAATTGCACGATCGGTGGGTAATTGCGCAGCGAACAGTAAAATTTGTACCTGATCCAAGTTGTGACAAGGCTTACGATATTCCTTTTGCTGGCAACAGTAATATTGTACCGATTCGGAACTATCAGCAGCTTGAACTTGAGGGTGTAGAACAGAATCACTATGTCGCTATTTACCATAACAGGATCATCAAAGGTGAATACCTCGTTTATAAAATGCATATGCCAGAAAGAGTAACTATTGGCTTAAAGCGACACTATCTTGCAAATGGGCGTGCGAGTGAGATTTATACGGTGGACCAAATTCAAGCTAGAAATAACCGTTTACCGTCTTACGAAACGTTGGAAACTGTCTATAGTTGGTTAGACAGCATGAAGTCTGTTAAGCCATATATAGGTTGAACTTATTATTTTACGCTAAAGGGAATGAATGCGGTTATTTCACTCGATTAAACGTTATGCACCGACAGAAGAAAAAGCGCCGCATTCTCATGACGATTTTGTACAACTTTTCTATATCCATCAAGGCTGCGGTATTGCTAGAACACAAGATAAAAGCATCCTGGCTGTCGGTGGGCAGCTCATTTGGGTACCACTTAATCATCGCCATCATTTGAAAGTGCTAAAAGATTCCTGTTTAAGTGTTATTCACGCATCCCCTGATGTTATTCCATATTTCCATGACGAGATGGGGATTATATCGACTAATCGTTTAATGGTGCAGGTGATGGCGGAAATGGAGGCGCAAGATAGTGGCAGAGATCAAAATGATGACAGCAATAGCGATGTTCAACATCATTATTTAGCGGTGTTTATTGATCAACTTAAGAAGCAAAACTACCAAAATGATGTTTATCAAAGTACGAACGACATCGATAAACGCTTATTACCTATTATTGAAGCGCTGACTATCGAGCCTGATATTAAACTTTCGTTAGAGCGCTTCGCTGAACATTGTGGTGCCTCTTCTAGAACTCTTAATCGTTTATTTATTAGCACTTTTGAGCAGCCATTTCGTGAAATAAGGCAACAGTTGGTGATGGAAAAAGCATGGCAGTTGAGTCGAGCAGGTGTCGCACATACAGATATTGCATTAGATTTAGGTTATAACAGCTTATCCGCTTTTTCTCATGCCCTTAATCGCTTCAAACAAGATAAAGCTAGCCAGAAATTGGCGAAAAATCACAACCTATTGGCGTCAGTTCAACAACAACAGTAAGCGCATTTCTTTAAGCTAAAGGCATCAATTAAGGAGATTGTTGTCATGTCTTTACTACGTTTACTTTCTATCAGTTTATTAATGGCGTGTAGCTATTTCTTTGCCTCTGATATGTATGCACCTAGCTTACCAGTGATGTCTGAGGCGCTGAATGTGTCATCGACAGCAGTACAACAAACGGTGAGTGCGTTTTTTATAGCGTTAGGTTTAAGCCAATTAATGTGTGGATCTGTCGCAGAACGCTTTGGTCGTCGTCCTATCGCGATCTTAGGTGCGGTGATATTCATTATCGGCTCAGCCTTTTGTTTACACGCAGATCAACTATCCGGTTTGATTATTGGGCGTACGATACAAGGTATCGGCGTAGGGGCATTGTTTTTATTATGCCGAACCATAATGCAAGACTCATTGACGAAAGAGCAGTTAGTGGATGTGATGTCGTGGTTTAGTATTTTATTTATGTGTTTACCCGCGTCGACACCTGCGATTGGTGGCTATTTAGAAAGCCATTTTGGTTGGCATAGTAGCTTCTGGTTTATGTTGGGTTTGGCCATATTGTTATTTGTGGTTATTGTCTTTGGCTTAAAAGAAACGCATTTAGAAAAGAATATTCACGCGACAAAACCAACGGTTGTTGCTCGTGATTATGCCATGATTGCAACGAACACGCAGTTTCTACGCTATTTAGCCATGATGGTGATGGCGAATGGTGGTGCGCTGGTGTTCTATTTGATGGGCGCGTTTATTGCTAAAGAGCAATACCATTTACCCGTGCAATATTTTGGCCTGTCTTCATTGTTATTAATTGGTTGTAGTTTATGCGCACGTATTTTTTATATTCGGTTTCTAAAATATACCCAGACAGAAGGCCGAATCATTAAAGCAGCAAGCTGTATTATGTTGCTTGGTGCGCTGACGATATTATCGAATGTGGTATTTCACAGCATGGCGACGATCATTATCGGCATGGGTATCTATTGTTTTGGCGCAGGCTTAACAACCTCAGTCGTGGCAGTCAGTGCGCTGTATTTATTCCCTAAGCATAAAGGACAAACGGGTGCGCTGTTTGGTTCATTACAAATGGTTGGGATCTTTACGTTAACTTTTATTGTGAGTCATTTAGTGAGTATTGAATGGATGATGGCATGTGTACTTGTGACGATGGCATTACTGAATATCTCAGTACAACGGTGGTGGAATGATAACTCATTGGTTTTAATGAAAAGTGGTTGTTAGCGAAAGCTTAAACTGATAAGCGCCCTGATTGATTATTTAGACTTACAGGAAAGTAAAGAGGGCGCTTTTTATCGTTATTTAATTAAGATCGCTGCGTTTTAAAATCAAATTTGGGTTTGGGCAATTATCGCGGTAGAACGTCAGCTCAGCAGGATCGACCACACCAATATAATCATCTTTATTTGTACCCATATCCTCAATGATTTGTAAGTGCAGGTGAGGAGCCCAACCACCATTCTCTGCTGTTGTGCCTACTGCAGTGAACCGTTCTCCGGCGGTAATAATATCGCCTACGTTTAACGTGGCATGTGCTGCTTGGTGTAAGTGGCCATATAGAGTGAAAAAAGTTATTCCTTCAAGTTGATGGCGTAAAATAATAGTAGGGCCATAATCACCGTCACCCTGATGATTAGCAATGCTATGTACTATGCCATCAAGTGGTGCAAAAACAGGAGTAAGGGCAGAGACGCCTAGATCTATGCCCATATGAACAGTGCGATTTTTACTGTCACTAAAATTTGCTTTATCTTGATAAATGAGACGTTGTTCTGCGTAACGACCAATCACTATTTCAGCACTAATAGCAGTGGCTTGGCGGACTATTTCATCTGCAAAGCTATGATCATTGGTGACATTTTTCCAAATATCACTGCTTGGTGAAAGATCGACGATTAATCCAGTGCCAAATTGGAGCGCTGGTGGAATAACCGGGTGAAAACGATGTGCAGCAAGTGTGCGAGCTAATGGTGTCATCAGCAATTTCCTTATTAAAGATATTAATAAGCAGCAGCAGTAACTGTCGCTGCTTTTCGTGGTACGAGTACCATCGCAATTAAGTAACCTATAGCAGCAATAGATGTCGGTAGTATTAAATCTATGTTAACAAATAGGCTTGTTAAATAGCCGCTTAGTGTCCACGCCAAACCTACCATTGCACTAGACAGTGCCATTACCCAACCTTGATCCGCTTCACTGGCTCTATCTGATAATGCTGTAATGTAAAAAGGAAATGAGATAGCAACCATAACTGCAGTAAAAATCATTGCTGCAATATGTGTATTTGGTGTTGGTGTGATTGCCAATAAAATCATGCCAATAGCAGCAAATAGTGTCGTGATTCGTAATGCTGATTGAACATGAATCCGCGCTAAAATAATCCGTGGAAGTACTAATAATGAACTGATCATTACTACACCAATTGCCATCATAAAATATTGATAAAAGCTACTTTCAACACTGATTCCCCATTTCTGCGGAAAAATAAATGCAATATTTTGGAAATATAAGCTCCAGCTGAATTGGCAAATAAACACAATCGCTAAACAAGCCACTAAGCCGGATTGACTACGTTTTAATGGCGCAATAAATGACAGTGGATTCTCATTGTGTAATGACATTTGCGCTGGTAAACGAACGAGATTTAACAATATCAAACAAAATATAGCAATGAGTAAACAGGCGTAAAACGGAGCTTGAGTGCCATAGGTTGCTGATAATTTACTGCCTAATGCTGGGCCAAATGACATTGCTGCTGTCATGACTACTGCGACCATACTCATTAATGTCGCTTTGGTCTTCCCGCGGCTATTATCTGCCAGAATTGCCTGTGCAATAGGTTGGCTGGCAGAGCCAAGGCTATTGATCATATTACCTGCAAATAATAATGCAATCGAACCGATAACAATGGCATAAATAGGCATTGCAAAACCAATTGCAGCAATAATTAAACATAATACCATTGTCGCTTTGCGGCTAAAACGGTCGGCAAAGCGGGCAATTAATGGTGTGAAGAACATCGAAATAAAAGGGGCGGCTGACATTACGGTGCCAAACAGGGTACGACGTTGTTCGATTGGCATATTTTGTGCGATAGCCAATGAATGATCAGTTAAAAATAAACTCACATAGGCGGGGATAGTAATAAAAAAACCAGCAGAGCCAAGGAAAATAATACTGTAGAGGGTCAATAAAGTTGTAGGTTTTAACGCCAAATGTTGAGTAGAGGTTGGCATGAGTGGTGAGATTCCAGAAGACGATAATAATCGACCATTTTAATCAGGTATTACGATCAATCAAGTTATTACGCGATTTATGATCATAGAAATAACAAAGAAAATATCTTATCTCGTGATCTTCTGAGCAAATTCAAGCGATATGCATGCCTATAATGCATAAATGTATAGAATGTTAATCTTTAAGGCAATAAATAAAGATTTGTTTAAACTTGTATCTTTGTTGGCGAGGTAGAGGTTAAGAGAGGATTAATGAATATTATTGTGCTCAGTTTAGTCATGATCTCAATTATATCGATGTTGAGTATTAGCGCTGAGGCTTGTACTGGATTAATTGTTGGTAAAAAAGCCACGATAGATGGCAGTATTATTATTGCTAGAAATGAAGATTATGAAGTTAATAATTGGAATAAGTATCAAGTCTATCGTCCCAAAGAGATCAATACCACTAAACTGTGGCCGCTAGGTAATGGACTTGTAGTCCCCATGCCTGATGTGTTGTATGCCTATTCAGCAATGCCTGATTGGAACGCAAAACAAATAGCACCTAAGAGTAAATATTTTGAAGAGCGTGGCATTAATCAATTTAATGTTGCTGTTTCTGCAACTACCAGTGTTGATATAAATGAGCGGGCTCAGCAATCGGATCCATTAGTAAAGCATGGAGTGATTGAAGCAAATATACCTACTCTTGTCCTTCCCCAAGCTAAAACAGCGCAACAAGGTATTGAATTACTTGGCAGCTATATTGAAAAATATGGAGCAGGCGAGGGCAATAGTTTATATATTGCTGATATTAATCAAGCATGGTTAATGGAAATAGGCTCAGGTCATCATTGGATTGCAGTTAAAGTACCTGATGATAGTTATGCGATGTTAGCTAATGGCTTGAGGATCCATGGTATTAATTTGGATTCCAAAGAGGTATTGCATTCCAAAGGGTTGTTTGAATTTGTTCAGCAGCACAAGTTATTGTCTAACCCGCAGCGAGATGATTTTAATTTTGCAAAAGCGTTTGGTGTGATTGGCGATACCTTTAATGTTGATCGTGAATGGCTCGGACAACAAATACTATCGCATTCAGTTGGACAACAAGTGAGACAGAAGCAATATCCATTGTTTATGAAGCCGGATGACAAAATTAGTGTTAATAAAGTTGCACAAGTATTGAGTGCAACCTACGAAAATACAGTGCTAGCACATTCAGGTGATCGTCCTATTCGTGTTGATCGTCAAATTGAATCACATATTATTCAGTTAAGGCCGACGATGCCCGTTCCTTTTCAAGGTGTGATTTGGCAGAGCTACGGTATATTGGCAGAGTCTATATTAATTCCCTTATATAGCGGACTACATGATTTTCCTATTGCATATAAAACGGGGACAGATACCTATTCTGATGATTCTGCTTATTGGCAATTTAGAAGTTTAACGACTCTGGCTACAACACACCCTATAAAATATTTACCATTTATTAATAATAATTGGCAACGGGCACAACATAATATTTATCAGACATTTGCTAATACAGATCAGCAATTAATACGTCTATATCATCAGGATCCAACTGCCGCTATAAAAGTGTCGGTTGATTACTCGACAATGCAATTAAATCAAATGTTAAAGTTAGCGAAGAAAATGCGTTATCAAATTATGACGGATTTAACTAAAATCACTGAGCCTGACTATTCAAGCTCTGATTATATGAATATTATGAGCCTTTAGATGCAGTAACGCCTTGTGGGTAAAGTACCGATCACAAGGCGTTATTTTTAGGCAATAATGGGACAATTACTGATTAAGTGTAATTTCAGAATCTAAGTCTTTTAACGCCATTTTTTGAATGTTAATACCAAACATCATCATGATTAAACACCAGTTTAAGTAAGGTAATTTACCTGCACGTAAACTTTCATTGACGTTTTCTGGTTTCCAGTTAAATAGTGCTGCAATATTGTCTGTGGTCATTTCTGCAAATAAGCCACTATCGATTAATTTTGCGAATTGATCGCTAGTTGGACATACAAACGTATTTTGGCTACCAAATGCAGAAGGCTTAAATAAACGTAATACACGTTTGATCTCATCAACTTCAATCACTCGGCCATTGGTTGCGATGTTAGGTCGACCAATAAGTGCGGCAATAAAACACCAGCAAGGGTAAGGGATTGAAGAAACATCTAATGGCTCTTTCTTATATTTAGCAGTCCAGTTACAGATGTTTTTTTCTTGTAGTCCAGTTGCTAAAGTAAGTTGCTTAGCATCATAACCATTATCTTTTAATAAGTTGATTGCTTCTGCAACTTCAGAAACTAACGGCTTGCTCCAAGTTGCAAAAGGGGTAAAGACATTTTCTCTAATCAAAACGATATTCCAATTGACAGTGTAATACAGGTGTTTTGCTAATGGTGTAGATCATACGTGTTCGGCGCCGTATGTCTATTAATATCCTCGTAAATCCATGGGGATAGTTTGGGTTTATTATCATGATATAAAGTCGTCATAGATAAAGTAGTTGCATGATGGATTCAATGTATTTATAACTTTTTGAATAGTAATATTTTATTTAATTATAGGCGGTATATATGAGTTGTATTTTTTGTGGAATGGTTGCAGGAGAAATACCTTGTCATAAAGTATGGGAGGATGAGAACCATATGGCTTTTCTTTCGATTTTCCCTAATACCAAGGGGTTTACCGTTGTGATCCCTAAACATCATTGTGGTAGTTATGCGTTTGAGCAATCAGATGAAGTATTAACACAATTGATTTTGGCGACCAAAAAAGTGGCGAATGTATTGGATCGTGCTTTTGATGATGTCGGTCGAACCGGTATGTTCTTTGAAGGCTACGGTGTTGATCACTTACATAGTAAATTATTTCCTATGCATGGGACTGGGAATGATGCGAGTTTTAAATTAATCGAATCAAAATCAACGAAGTATTTTGAGCATTATGAGGGGTATTTATCATCACATGATTGCAATCGAGCTGATGATGCTGAGTTAAGTGAGCTTGCTCGTTATATTCGTTCTTTTCAGAAGGTGAATGAGTGATCATTGATCTCTTGCGGACAATATATTTAAAATAAGCACTAGACGACTGGTCTAGTCGGGTTTATAGTTAGCGCATGAACACAAAAACAAACGATACACGCCAACATATTCTTAATATTGGTTACCAACTTGTGGTTGCTAAAGGATTCACTAATGTTGGCTTGTCAGAATTATTAAAAACAGCAGCTGTGCCAAAAGGTTCTTTTTATCATTATTTTAAATCGAAAGAGCAATTTGGTGAGGCGTTAATTGAAGATTATTTTGAATACTACCTTGAGCATGTGGCAACGATTTTAATACAAGGTACAGGTAGTGGTTTTGAACGTTTAACTGACTATTTTTCACGTTGGTTAGAAATTGATGATGGTACCTGTAACGCCAATAAATGTGTGGTTGTTAAGCTTAGTGCTGAAGTGTCAGATCTTTCAGAACCAATGCGAGAAGCATTAAGAAACGGTGCTTATAGCATTGTTAATTTAATTGTACTTTGCATTGAGGATGGTATTAAAGATGGTTCGATTACTGTGAAAGACAGTCAATCAACCGCACAAACATTGTATCAATTATGGCTTGGTGCCAGTTTATTTTATAAGCTTAGCCAAGATTTAAATGTATTACAGCAAGCGTTAGCTACAACTAAAGCTCAGCTACGACCAGCTTTTTAAGTCGTATATTTTATAATTGTCCCGTTATAATAGCAACGGGATTTTTTATAAAACAACACTAGACGACTGGTCTATTATTTGTAAAAGAATGAAAAGGAAAGCTCAATGGAAAACGTAAACCGTAAAATCGTATTAGCTTCTCGTCCTGTTGGTGCTCCTGTGGCAGATAATTTTCGCTTAGAACAAGCAACCATACCGACGATAAGTGAAGGGGAGATTTTACTACGTAGTGTGTATTTATCATTAGATCCGTACATGCGAGGTCGTATGAGCGATGCTAAATCGTATGCAGATCCAGTTGCTTTAGGTGAGGTGATGGTTGGCGGTACGGTATGCCAAGTTGAGCAGTCAAATCATGCCGATTATCAGCAAGGAGAGTGGGTTTTATCTTATTCAGGCTGGCAGGATTATGCTATTTCAAATGGTGAAGGTTTAATTAAATTAGGCATGCATCCAACACATCCATCTTATGCTTTGGGTGTGATGGGGATGCCTGGTTTTACCGCTTATATGGGTCTACTTGATATTGGTAAGCCTCAGCAAGGTGATACGATTGTCGTCGCGGCAGCAACAGGTGCGGTTGGCTCAATGGTTGGTCAAATTGGTAAAATTAAAGGTTGCCGTGTTGTTGGTGTTGCTGGTGGTGAAGAAAAATGCCGCTATGCCAAAGAAGTGTTAGGTTTTGATGATTGCATTGATCATAAAGCGGATGATTTTGCTGAAAAACTAGCACAATCTTGTGATCAAGGTATTGATGTTTACTATGAAAATGTGGGCGGCAAAGTGTTTGATGCAGTGTTACCATTATTAAATACTGGTGCTCGTATTCCATTATGTGGTTTGATTTCTCAATATAATGCGACTGAATTACCGCAAGGGCCCGATCGAATGTCGATGCTAATGGGAACGTTACTTGTGAAGCGGATTAAGATGCAAGGTTTCATTATCTTTGATGATTATGCTGATCGTTATGATGAATTTGCAGCAGATATGAGCCAGTGGTTAGCCGAAGGTAAAATTCATTATCGTGAAGATTTAGTTCAAGGGCTAGAAAATGCACCTCAAGCATTTATAGGTCTATTAGAAGGTAAGAATTTTGGCAAGCTAGTTATTCAAACCAATCAAGCTCAATAATAAAGGTGAGTATATTATGATTACCCTGCATCATTTAAATAAATCACGCTCAAAACGTATTATTTGGTTATTAGAAGAGCTTGGGTTGGAATATGAGGTAAAACCTTATCTTCGTGACAGTGTTACTTTTTTAGCGCCGCCAGAGTTGAAAGCTATTCATCCGTTAGGAAAATCACCCGTTATTGAAGATAATGGGTTAGTGATTGCTGAATCAGGGGCTATTACTGAATATTTGATCCAAACGTATGGTGCTAATCTAGCACCAAAGCTTGGAACGTCCGCTTATATTGAATATTTACAATGGCTACACTTTGCTGAAAGTTCAGCAATTTTACCTTTGTTATTAAAGATGTTTGTCGCTAAAGACGGGGCAAAAACCAACTTTTTAGAAGGTTACGCTGACGTTGAAGCTGAAAAAGTGATTGGCTATTTTGAACAGTGTCTTGAAGGTAAAACTTATTTAGTTGAAGAACGACTCACTGGGGCGGATATCATGATGTCGTTTATTGCTGAAATACTGCAAAATAACGGTATGATTAATCATTATCCTAATATTCAACGCTATCAAGCTCAATTAGCAACGCATGATAAATTTGTTAAAGCTGATCAGGTTGAACATCAATTTGGTTAAAGCGAGTTATTAATAGATAAAGGTCACTCTTGAGTGGCCTTTTTTTTTGATCACCGCTTGTGGGGTTCAGCATTAATGTTATGTTAGAAACAAAAACCGATAAAAAAGAAGATAACATAGAAAATCATAGCCGCCATAATAGCACCAGCGGCATGATGTATTACTACTGGAAAGTTCGGTTTTTTTTGTTGGATTTTAGTTTTAGTTAGATGGTAAGTGCCTAGTGCAATTAGAAATATGATAATTGTCGTAATGATGTCTGGCATATTAACTTGAGATTGAGGGATTACTGTTTGTGCAAAAGCGGAAGGAGAAAGTAAGGCTAAATTGGCAGTGATTAAAGATAGACGTTTCATTCGAGTAATAACCATTTAAATAAAACAAACGTTACGACGAATGATGATGTATTTAAATTGCTGTTATTAAAAGATCATGTTGCATAACTAACTATATATTGCGATAAAAAATCGCTACCAGCTGTATGCTGATAGCGATCTATTGATACGAGATTACTGTTTATTCTCAATAGCGTTTTTCAATTGGTCACGCTCTTTAGTAATACGTTGTAACTCTGCTTTTAGATATTTAATCTCTGCATGCACATCAGTATGTGGATGAGATTGAATCTGCTGTTCAGTGTCATCGATAATGATATCTTTACCGCTCTTAGTGCGAACAATGACATGTGAACGACCCGCAAATAACGCTAATAAGGCCCAGATAATACATACACCAGCAGTCATTAGTAATGGTGTATGCCAGCTGCCTGTCATTTCATGTAATGAACCAAAAATGATAGGGCCAGTAGCGGCAAGTAGGTAACCCATACATTGCGCCATACCTGATAGTGCTGCTGCTTGGTGTGCGTCATGAGTACGAATACCTACGAACGATAGACCAAGAATAAAACCACCACCACAGCTGAAACCAAAAGCAATAACCCATACAATTGCGTGCTCTGGCATGAATAATAGGCCAAGAATACCAACAAATGACAGTATCGCCATTGCCACACTCATACCACGCTTATCTTTCATTTTTGCCATTAGTGGAATAAGTACTAATGCTGGCACTGCTGTTGAAAGTTGAAGAATACCGTGGATATAACCTGCTTGGTTTTCTGTGTAGCCGTTATCAATTAGGATACTTGGTAACCAACTGATAAAGATGTACATAATAAATGAGTTAAGACCAAGGAAAATCGTTACCTGCCAAGCTGCTGCTGAACGCCATAAGTAACTATGGCTATCAATCTCTGCGGTGTCTGCAGCTGGACGAGTATTGCCGCTTAACTGTGGTAACCACACTAAGATAGATAGCGCTGGGAAGATAATGACACCAGCAAGTGAAAATGCCCAGTTTGGAATAGCAGTAATGTGTAGTTTTTCTGCTAAATTAAACAAAGGAATAGCAGAACTAGAACTTACGGTAGAACCAATACCCATAACAAGTACATAAACAGCCGTTAGTGTCGGTACTTGAGTTGGAAAGTCTCTTTTTAGTAAACTTGGTAGCAATACGTTACCGATAGCAATACCCACACCAATAATACAGGTACCTAAAAAGAGCATGGTGGTTGAGCCAGCCGAACGGACAACAATACCAGCAGCCACAAGTACCAGTGCCAACATAAGTGAGGGCTCAAGTCCCATCTTTCTTGCTAGGCCAGAAGATATTGGTGAGAAAATGGCAAAGGCTAGCAATGGTAATGTGGTAAGCATACCGGCTTGTGTTGCTGATAAGCCAAGATCATGAGAGATAAAGTCTAGAATAGGGCCTAGACCAGTGATTGGTGCACGAAGGTTACTTGCGATTAGCAAGATTCCTGCGATCACCAGCGCTGGATGCGCAATTTTACGTACGTTGTGTGACATATCAGTCTCCTATAAAGCAATGATGTAATAATAAGCTTTACTTTTATTTCTGTATTCGGGTATATTGACAATTCATATCTAAAAACGGACATAACATGAATTTTAAAACCAGTTTTATGGAATTTGATACAGATCTCTACCCACAAAAGGTACTGGCATTGCGTATTGCTGGTATTGAAAAGGAAGAGGAAGTCCCATTCCATCAACATCATAAAGGCCAATTAGTCATGCCTTTAACTGGGTTTGCTAAGTGCCATATTAATGATGCGGTGTGGATGGTGCCTGCACATTGTGCGGTATGGATACCCAGCCAGGTTCCGCACAGCAATCGAATTTCACCAGATGCTGATGTGTGTATGCTATTTGTTGAGCAAGATATTATCGGTATGCCAAACAAAGCATGTACGCTTTCTATTTCGCCATTATTACGCGAGTTAATCATTCGCCTTGCTCAAGAAGAACAGGATTATGATAAAGATGGTTCAGTCGCACGTTTAGTTGATGTGTTAGTTGATGAATTAATATCAATGCCAACAGAACATTTTGATTTTCCTATTCCCTCTGAGCATAGATTGAATCAAATAGCGAAACGATTATTAGCAAATCCAGGGGATAGAAATACTGTTGGTGAGTGGGCGACACAATTTGCGATGAGTGAGCGGACATTAGCACGACTTGTTAAACAAGAGATTGGATTAACATTCGGCCGTTGGCGTGGACAGTTGCATATCGTCGTGGCGCTTCAAAAACTATCAATGGGTGAGTCTGTTCAACGTGTAGCTGAAGACTTAGGTTATGAGTCTGTCAGTGCCTTTATTTTGTTTTTCAAAAAAACGTTAGGGCGACCACCAAAGCAATATATGAAAGAGCGTGAATGATATATTTTTGTTATAAATATATTAATTAATAAGCAGGTTACGATAGACGACATAGGCATAGTTATCAAGCGTAGCGCATGATAAATTATCCTGCTTCGTTAGCACTTTTTGTTTTGAGTAAGGAATACGTTATGTCCCGATGGTTAGCCTATCATGGTGATAGTATCTATTTGGATGAATTAATTTATCAACCCGAGCATTCATTAATTCAGCAAAGTGTAGAGTCGAATAAAAAACGAACTATTCGAGTTAATGGGGATGGTTTTGGGTTAGGTTGGTATTCTCATCGTGCATTACCTGGTTACTACCATGATATCTTACCTGCATGGGGTGATGAGAATTTACGATCGTTAGCTCACCATATTAGCTCTCATCGCTTTATGGCACATATTCGGCATTCTACGGGATCACAAGTATCGCGTGTTAATTGTCATCCATTTGTACTTGATAATTGGATGTTTTTACATAATGGCCATATTGGTGGTTTTGATCAGGTAAAATTCACTCTGGTACGACAATTAACGGAAGAGTTATTTTTAAAACGCGTAGGAACAACTGATAGTGAATTGATTTTCTTGATGATGATTAAAAATGGCTTAAGAATCGACCCAATTGCTGCGATTAATCAGACGCTGTATGAAATCGAACAAGCAATGGAAGATAAGGCGATAACAGAACCATTAAAAACATCGCTTTGTATTTCTGATGGCGAGCAATTTTGGGTGGTTCGTTATAGCTCTGATCATCAGCCACCACCGGTATTTATTCAGTGCTCAGCGAAAAAAACCATCCTTGCATCTGAACCATTAGATCATTCAGACTCGTGGCAAAAAATCGATCGTCAGACAATTACTCATATCGTAAACCATCACTGCACTCAATATGATTTAATTATTGATTAACATATTTGTTACAAAACAAGAAAGGCTGTCATTGAATGACAGCCTTTCTTAATAGTTGTAGATGTGACGTTATAATAGGGTAGTTACGCTATTAAAAGAATATTAAGCTCCCGAGAATTGATAGGTAGTATTAATATTGGATGTCATTTGGGTAATGATAGCATTTTGGAGTTTACTTGCAGTTGCCATCGCTTGATTAGTGGTGGTTAATTCAAAATCATTTAATAATGCTTGTGCTTTTTGAGGCTGAGTTTTATAGATAGCTAAATATTTTTTCTCAGTTTCTTTCATTAATGCTTTTTGCTTTTTCTCAAATTTAGCATATGCACTCTTAACCATTGGAGCAAACTGATTATAGTCAGTCATCGCCAGAGTTTGCACTTTGCGTAATTGCCAATAGGCTGAGAAGTTATCGGCTGTTTTACCGATCCCCGTTTTATAGATAGCTGGAATTTTTGCGCCTTGATAAAACGCAATATATGGTGTGAGGTCTGTCATTCCCCAACCGATATAAGCAACTTCTCCAATAGCTTGAGGGAGTGTTGGCCTAACTTGAAGAATGTGGGATTGATAAGTTCTAAATACTGATATCGGCCGATAAGCTTCATTGGGGTTAACGTTGGCATATGGATCGTGTGTTGAGCCTTGATAGTGGTTACGCAACCCTTTTTTTACGTCGTTTACTGATAATTTATGGGTTGGCATTGCAAATACAGGAAACTCTAATGGATTCGCTAACGTTGTTTTGATGCCATGACTATACATGTGCTGTATAACATGGACTCGAGGGTAGTTATAGAGGCGATCATTGGCGTTATCAACCGAATAGGTTTTGTGAAAGTTAAAGGGCCCATCATGTGCGGGATTATACACCCCTTGAGCAATTGCAAACGTTATAAGCGTCGGGCTTGAAAGATATTTATCAGTGTCGTTAGGGTGAAAACGTTGTAAACGTCCTTGATTGGCAGAAACGAAATAATCATGATTATCTAGTTTGGTTGCCATCCATTGATGACCGCTACCTGTTTCTAAATACCAAATACCTGTTTTATCAACAAAAGCTACCCCAAATCCTTCCGCAGCTCCTTTTTCTTCTATAATTCTACCTAATAGTTTTACGCCATCTTTAGCTGTTTTTGCCCGTGGTAAAATCACATTAACAATTGAATCTTCATTAATTCCTGTTTCATCATTATAGGGATCAACTGCAAGCATAGTCGGGTTGTTATAGATAGTTTCAGTGGCAGACATACCGACACCTAATTCATTAAAACCTGCTGAACCAAAGGAGGTATCTTGCGTTTTTGCCTTAGAGAAACTGCTATAAGCAAGACTTGTTTTAGGTAAAGGGTAGGTAAAAGAATTACTGTTAGATTTAAATTCATCGTGGGTATTGATCTGATGAGGGTGATTAAACCAATGAGGATTAACGAGTGGGCTATGATCTGCATTTCTTGCAATAATATAACTACCATCAATTGTTGCTTGATTACCAATAAGAATAGTTGTGCAAGCAAAAATGGATGGGGAAATGGTTGCCGCAACGACGGCACAAATTAACGTGGATTTCATTATGTGTCTCTATAGGGGCGTTTAAAAAATGGTTTCTACTATAGGACATAGGAACATGGGTATTTGCGTAAAATGTCACATTCACTGGATTGTTAAAATATGAGAATGGTAACTTAAGTTTGCAATGGCATTAGTTAATATGATTTGTTCAGTAATCATTTTTTAATTTTTAAAATGATTTGTGGTAATGGTATTTTATGGTGACGATGATTTTTGCTTGTTGTTATATTGGTTTGTAGGACAAAATATAAGTTTTTGTTTTTAAATTACAAAACTTAGGGAAGTGTTTGTTTGTGCTCTTTAGTGTTGAAATTTATAGAGAAATTTATCTGGTGTTAATATCTATATGCTGATAGTGTGTCTTCCCTCACACACAGCGTGAGAGATTTATGCAACGCAATACAAGCCAAATTAGTAATGATACAACGCCAAATATAGTCATGGGATTGAAAGGTTTAGATAACAAACTCGTTCCAGCACTAACGATTGGGTTTATTAGCTTATTCGTCCTTTCTGCTTTAATTGATATGCCAGCTTTCACCGCAATGATTCAAACATCTTTTAGCTCTGCAGCTAAAACCTTTGGTTCAAGTTGGCAGTGGTTGATGCTTGTTAATTTTTTTCTTGCACTAATTGTCGCGATTAGCCCGTTCGGTAAAAAAGTGATGGGCAGTGTAAGTAAACCGACGATTGGTACATTTCGTTGGTTAGCGATGATCATGTGTACGCTACTTGCTGGTGGCGGTGTATTTTGGTCAGCAGCTGAACCTATTTATCATTTTATGACACCATCACCTTCATTTTCTGGTGTAGAAGGCGGTACACTAGCCGCAGTTACTCCTGCATTAGATCAAGCCTTTTTACATTGGGGATTTCTTGCTTGGGCTGTATTAGGTACGCTATCAACGATAGTGTTAATGTACGCTCATCATGAACATGGTATTAAATTACGTCCTCGCGCTTTATTATTTCCACTTTTTGGACATCGCTTAGAAAATCATTGGCTGGGTAGTGTCATTGACGCATGCTCAATTATTGCTGTTGCTGCAGGCACTATTGGTCCGATTGGATTTTTAGCCTCGCAGTTAGGTTATAGCCTTGAGTTATTAACCGGTTTAGAAAATAACACTCAATCCCAGCTAATTATTCTGGCAGTTGTGGTAGCAATTTATTCAGCCTCAGCAGCATCAGGGATGGATAAAGGTTTACAGTGGTTATCACGTCTTAATGTCATCGGTGCTTTTGTACTTTTAGCTGCCATGTTGATTCTAGGTCCAACAACGTTCTTATTAAAAGAATTTGGATCTGCTTTTGGTAGCTATTTGCAAAATATGGGAACGATGAGTTTGACCACGGCTAAGCCTGAGTGGAACTTATGGTGGACATGGTTTTTCTGGGGTTGGTTTATTGGTTTTGCACCAATGATGGCTATTTTTATCGCTCGAATTTCTGAAGGTCGTAGTATCCGTAGTTTAATCTTGTGTGTTGCTGTAGGTGCTCCGATTGCGACAAACTTTTGGTTTGCGGTATTAGGTGGTACAGGTATTTCATTAGAGCTTAATAACCCAGGTATGATCTCTGGTCCGCTAAATGATGGTGGCTTACCCGCGGTATTATTAGCATCATTGTCTAATCTACCATTGAGTTATATTTTGTTACCTGCGTTTTTAGTGTTAACTACAACATTCGTAGTTACAACGGGTGATTCAATGGCGTATTCAATTGCGATGGTAGTTTCCGGTGATAATGAACCAAGTAGTAAGCATCGCTTATTTTGGGCTATCACTATGGGTATTGTTGCTGCGGTATTATTATTGGCCGGTGATGGTGGGTTGAATGCTCTACAATCCTTCATTGTTATAACGGCAGTACCCGTTTCGTTATTAATTGGACTAACGCTACTAAGTGGTCCTATTGCAGCATGGAAAATGACGTGCGCATCAAAAACGGCAAAAACAGCGTAATTCAATAGGGTATTATTACCGTATACCTATGCTGTTAAAATAAAAACCGAAAGTGTGATGCTTTCGGTTTTTTTAGAGCTGCATTTTATTATCGAATATCGTGAGTGATAAATTAACGGTAGGCGTTATTTAGTGTCGATATTACCTTCTTGTATTTTTGCCTTACAGCGTTTAACTAAGGCGTGAGTCATACCGCGGAAAATAAATAAATGCGCAGGCATCATAGCAAACCAATACAGTAATCCCATGAAACCTTTTGGGTGCCACCATGCACGAATATCTATCGTGCGATGATCGCCACAATCTTCAATCGTGAATTCTAATCGGCCTAAACCCGGTGCTTTCATACCAAATAGTAACGACAGGAAATGATTTTTTTCAAGACTGATCACTTTCCATGAATCTATTTTATCACCCAGTTGTAGCTGTTGTGGATCTCGGCGATAACGTTGTAGCGCATCACCACCAATCATGGCATCCATCCATTCTCGAACTCGCCATAAGCTATTAGCAAAAAAGTAGCCTTCCTCTCCGCCGATAAGCTGTACTTGACGCCAGAGAGCTTCACAACTTGCGTCTGTTTTGAGTGTATAGCCAGCTTGCTTGGGGTAATAGCCATAACCGGTTTGCCAGCGTAATAGTGCATCTGGATCAAAGCCCCAAATTTCACTCTTGACTAATTCAGTACTCATGTCTAGTGCTTCTTGGATCGCTTCTTCATAACTGATGAGGTGTTGAGGAATACGACGTTGAAGTTCACTACCATCAGCAGGAAGATCACAACTTAAACCGCCAATAAGTGCGCGTGCGATATTAGTAGGAACAGAGGTTATAAACCGTAGCCAGTAAGTCGCCATCTTTGGACTTAACCATTTTAATGGAATGACGCGAATGGTTTTACCATGGATCTTACTAAGTCTGACCATTTGATCTTTATAAGTCATTTGCTCTGGGCCAGCGACATCTAAAATAAGATTATGATCTTGAGGACATTCGATAAGTTCTGTTAGGTAGTAGAGTAGGTTACGTAATGCGATAGGGGAGTTTCGCGACGTAACCCAGTCGGGCGTTAACATAATCGGTAGGTGATAGACAAAATCTTGCATTACTTCAAATGCAGCAGAGCCTGGGCCAATAATGATACCTGCACGTAGTTCAGTCACACACTTGCCACTATCACGAAGAATGTTCCCCGTTTCTTTACGAGCTGTTAGGTGTTTTGATTGGCCGGTTTGTGATTGTAAGGCACCAAGATAAACAACATGCTCAACGTGACTAAGAGCAAGGTAATGACTAAATCGACGAGCGCAATCGAGTTCAAATTCAATGAAGTCATGACCATGATTCATCCCATGGACTAAGAAGTAAACCGTATCAATACCCATAAATAGATCGGTCAAATCTTGGTCGCGCTCTAAATCTAACTCAACTAACTCTAAATTATTTATGTGCCCCCAGCCACGCTTCTCTAATAGCTTAAGATTACGTCCTGTTGCTCTAACATGATGGCCAAGTTCTAATAAGTTAGGCACTAAGTGACTACCGATATAACCAGAAGCCCCGACTACAAGAATATTTTTGCTCATTAATTAACCACTCTAAATTCCGTGTTGTGATATAAGGACGAAAATAAACGGTTATTAACTTTTTTAATATCGTCTTTAAAGATAATGGCTTTTTATTGATTAAAAGCAATACTAAACAGTAGAAGATGATAGTTTTTATCATTTAATATGTTTATTATCACTACATTTTATGGGCTTTTATGCATATAAATATTGTCGCTTTATGATGAAGAAAACCCCTCAAATAATTCACTCAAGGAATAGTTGTTTTTTAAATAATCAGTCTATCTATTGTTTAATTTAATATGCGTCTTTGTTTTATAGTTATTAAAATTAAATTTTCCGGCATATTCGGTTTCTTAATGACAATTTATCGCTCTTGCTCGGTAGCTGTTTGTTGTTAAAGAGGAATATCTCAATAGGATTAGTGTTTAAAGCGATAATAGTTAATGACTAAACTGTTATGTAAAGAATAAAACAGGTAATATTGAATAACTATTGTTTTAGTTATTCAATATTAAAATAAATAGTAGCTAATTTGTAATGCAAGTAAACGTTGGTGATTGGACATGTTACGACTATCTGAACTCTGTAAAGGTTATCTAGACGGTACTGAGTTTCATTCTGTGCTTCAGGGGGCTGATTTATCTTTAAATCCCGGAGATCAAGTGGCTCTTATGGGAGAAAGTGGTTCAGGAAAAAGTACATTATTGAATTTAATAGCAGGGCTTGATAAACCTGAATCGGGTGAAATATGGTTGGGGAGTACGGCAATACATGCAATTTCTGAGCGTGAGCGTACTGCTTTTCGTCGTAAAAATATCGGTCTGGTATTTCAGCAATATAATTTATTACCGACGTTAACCGTGGCAGATAATATTCGTTTTTGTCGCCAATTAAAAGGGTTACCAGATGATGACAAGCTGTGGTTAAAATTAATTTCCGCACTGGACTTAAGGCCATTATTATTACGTTATCCTGAAGAAATTTCAGGAGGTCAACAGCAACGAGCAGCGATTGCTCGTGCCATTTATATGGAACCTGCATTGTTACTTGCAGATGAACCCACTGGCAGTTTAGATGAGCGTAATGCTGATGCTGTTATTAGATTACTTATTTCATTAACGAAACAACTTCATTGCACGTTATTAGTTGTTACCCATAGTGAGAAGGTCGCATCACATATGCAGGGATGTATTCGTTTGCAGGGAGGCCAGCTTAATGTTACGCCCCGTAGCTAATGCGCTTTGGGGGCATTATCGCCGTCATCCATTACAAATTGTTTTAGTTTGGCTTGGTTTAACATTAGGCATTGCACTCTTGGTTGGTGTAATGGGGGTTAATCAACAAGCCAAAGAAAGTTACCGTAAAGGTGAACAACTTTTTTCTAATCCTTTTCCATACCGTATTCGTCACGTTCAAATTGGCATGAATGTACCGCAAGGTTTTTACATTCAAATGCGTCGAGCGGGGCTTAAAAGTTGTGCACCAGTAATAGAACATCGAATCATTACTGAAAATCAACGAGACTTTCAGCTGCTTGGTATCGATCCTGTTGCTATGTTAGGCGCGGTAAAAAGTAACGGAATCGATGCCGGTAAAGTTAAATTATTAACATTAATGCGGCCACCGTATCCCATTATGCTGGGAGAGCAACTGGCTAGTTATATTGGCATTAAAAGTGGCGATATGCTCACGCTTAATTCAGGACGTAAAATTGGTCCATTGGAAGTGATCAATGATAGTCGTATGAATGATTCACGGATGATTGCTGATATCTCTCTATTGCGTGAATTACAACCCAGTTCTGGGTTTAGTGCTGTCGTTTGTGGTGAAATGAGTCGTAAGCAGTTGATGAAACTGACGCATATTCTACCTCCAGGTTTAACTCTTGAACGTAAACAAAGCGCTAAATTAGAACCTCTCACCAACGCATTCCATTTGAATTTATTTGCGATGGGTATGCTTGCGTTTGTTGTTGGCTTATTTATTTTCTACCAAGCGATGTCATTATCTTTAGCACAACGACAGCCGTTAGTGGGGGTATTACGACAACTTGGCGTTAATGGAACTCAACTAGCTGGTGCGTTAATTGGTGAGCTGTGCTTATGGGTATTACTTGGCCTAGTTGGCGGTAATATCATTGGATTACTGCTAGCACAGCAATTGTTGCCATCGGTTGCTGCATCATTGAATGATTTATATAACGCTAATGTTAATCTTCAAGTGCATTGGAATTGGCAATGGGGGGCGGCAAGTTTAGCGATTGCGATTTTTGGTTGTGCATTTGCATGTACATGGCCATTAGTACGATTAATTAAAACACCGCCAGCGCGCTTATCAACTCACTTAGCATTAGTACGTTTTAGTGGTCGAGAGTTTGCATGGCAAGCTTTGTTTTCTTGTGTGTTTATTGTGGGTGCTTTTGCTGTTTATCAATTACCCCATGGACAGCTAGCTGGATTCGCTTTAATTGCTTTTATTTTGATCGCATCAGGGTTAATGATGCCTTATTTGCTGTGGTTACTGTTTCACTTTTTGGGCAATATTAGCCGTAGAGCACGTATGCGATGGTTTTTCTTCGATGCAGCAGCAAGTTTAAGTTATCGCGGTATTGCAGCAATGGCTTTTATGTTGGCATTAGCTTCTAATATTGGCATGGAAACAATGGTCGGTAGTTTTCGCAATACTACTGAAAATTGGCTTGAGCAACGATTAGCTGCTGATATCTATATTCGTCCATCAATGAATATGGCACCACGTATTTCAAAGTGGCTGCAAGAACAACCTGAAGTTGAGCAAGTGTGGTGGAGCTGGCAAAAAGAAACACGTTCAGACAATGGTACCATTCAAGTGATGAGTATTGGGCAAACATCGGGAGAGCAAAAAGCACTTTCGGTGAAGGTCGGTATTAATAATTATTGGCAACAATTGCATCATGATCGTGCGGTAATGGTCAGTGAATCTATGGCGTTGAAACATCATTGGAAACCTGGAGATATTATTAATCTACCAGCACCAATGAATAAAGATTGGTTAGTTGTCGGTATTTATTATGATTATGGTAATCCTTACGGACAGGTACTCATTTCGCAGCAAAAATGGCAACGCTTTTGGCCTAATTCAGGGCTAGTAGGGTTAGCTATTCATTTAAATAAGGGTGCGAAGTCCGATAAATTATTAGCAAAATTAGGCGAGCAATTCCGTTTGCAGCCTGAACGAATTCGCAATAACGCTGCATTAATGAGACAAGCGATGACCGTGTTTGATCGTACTTTTGTGGTGACATCAACGTTAGGGAATTTAACGTTATTTATTGCTATTTGTGGCTTATTCTTCGCAACAATAGCTGGCGAGATTTCTCGACAACGACAATTCTCATTATTGCGTTGTATGGGAATGACGGGGATTGAATTAGCACTACTCGGTGGTGGACAATTGCTTGTTATTGGTTTGATGACAGCATTGATGGCCCTGCCGTTAGGATTACTGTTAGCCCAGTTGCTGATTGATGTGGTGCTGAAATACTCTTTTGGTTGGACAATGCAAATACAGTATTTTCCTTATGATTATTTGATGACGTTAGGGACTGCTTTGTTGGTTTTATTAGTTGCAGGTGCATGGCCTGTATGGCGTTTAGTTCATCGGTCAGCAATTTTATCTTTGCGAGAGTCATTTTAATGAGAGCTTTAACTCTACAATCTCGTTGGCAGCAATATTATCTAGCAATAATGCTGCTTATTATAATGCCATTAAGTGGTTGTGATAATCAGCCTGCCCGAAGTAATTCAGTGAAGACATTAACCCAATCTAAAGATTTTGTGTTTGAACCTGTTATTAAAGGAGAGCCGATAGTTTTCCCACGAGATTATGGCGAACACCCTGAATATCTTGCTGAATGGTGGTATTTAACTGCAAATCTAAAAACTGAAACAGGCAAAGAAATAGCCGTTCAGTGGACGCTATTTCGTATGGCAACGAGTGATGATGAGTTAACGGGTTGGAAAACGCCGCAAATGTATATGGCGCATGCGGTGATAACAACACAAGATAAAATCTGGGCGACAGAAAGGTTTGCTCGTGGTGGAATTGGGCAAGCAGGGGTAAGTCTTAAACCTTTTCGGGCTTGGCTCGATAATTGGTCATGGCGTGCAGCCACTAGCAATCCCTTTCCTGGAAATCTTGAATTTTCCGATGACGATATGTTAGCTAGACTAAATATTAAGCAAAAGGGTTCTATTGTTTTACAAGGTGACGAAGGGTATAGCCAAAAACATCCATTGCTTGGTATCGCCTCATATTATTATAGTGCTCCGTTTTTAGATATTGATGGCGTCATTGAGCTTGATGGTAAGCAATACAACGTGCGTGGTCGTGGGTGGTTTGATCGTGAGTGGAGCAGTAGTATGCTCAGTGCCAAACAGTTGGGATGGGATTGGTTTTCAATTCATCTTGCGGATGGTAGTGCATTGATGGTGTCGCAATTACGTGAAAAAGGACAAAGGCCCTATTTTATCGGTTCACGATCATGGCCTGATGGCAGAGTCGTTGAATTAGATAATAATCAAATCCGTATGAAACCACAGCATTTTCGTGAAGTGAGTGGGATTAAATTTCCATTAAGCTGGTTAATTGAAGTGCCATCACAAGGATTAAAACTCCAAACAAGTGTTGTACGACGTAATCAGTGGCTTCATTTTATGTTCCCTTATTGGGAGGGCCCGATAAATGTGACGGGGTCGCAGAGCGGTAAAGGGTTTATGGAGCTTACAGGATATGAATAATAATAAGGAATATTGACCGATGTTGAATAAAAACAGCCAGCGAATTAATGCTCAAAATAACTTTTTCTATTTAACATTAGCTTTGGTTTTTTTATTGATCAGTGCATCGTTAGAAAAAGTGATTACGTCAGGTTTTTTACAATATATTCTTGAAGCTTTTACGTTAATGACTTTTGGTATTTGCCTACTAAGTTTACGTTTTGATAAAAATTGGTTTCGATTTTTATCAGCATTAGCCGTAACGTGGCTGGTGGCCGTTATTACTCGTACTGTATTAGGGGTCGAGGAAATAGAGATTATCATGTTGTTATTGATGTTTATTTTCTTCTTTGGCACTTTTCGCTCAATTATGCGTCAAATACTGTTTACGGGTTCGATTAATACCAACAAAATCATTGGTTCAATGGCCTTGTTTTTGTTACTGGGTCTTATGTGGGCAATTGGCTATTTAATTTTGATCCATTTCTTACCAGGATCTTTTCATGGTCTCAGCAAGGGATCATGGCATGAAAACTTTTCAGATGCCGCATACTTTAGTTTTGTCACTTTAACGACGCTTGGCTATGGTGATATTTTACCGATAACACCAATTGCTAAAGTGTTTGCATATCTTGAAGCTATTATTGGCGTGTTTTACATGGCAATTGTGGTATCGAGTTTAGTGAGTTCAAGCCGTGAGCAGTATTTTAGCGATGATTCTAATTAATAAACGCTACCGTTATATTATTACTAAAGTGGCTACACTTTAGCGTTTAATTTATAGGTGCGACGATATTCTCGTGGAGTCATGCCTTTGTATTGCTTAAATTGACGATTAAAGTTTGCTTGATTTCGATAACCTACATGTTCAGCAATGTGAGAGATAGGATCGCTGCTTGACATTAATGCTTCGGCAGCGTGATTAAGTCGTAATTTTTTTAAGTATTGAATAAAGCTTTCATTAAAGTGTTGTTCAAACAGCCGATGAATTGTACTTTCGCTGGTACAAAGGTTATTGGCAATATCGGCTAGTGTCAGAGGCTCGGCGTAATGCTTTTCGATAAAATTACAAATGCGCTCAATCTTTTCTTTATGGTTGCGAGTTATGATTTCATTATCAATGTGGTGAGACTGCAGCGTTTTGCTGGTTTTATCCTTGCATAAAATGGCAAAAATCTTCAGTAATTGTGATAATAATTCGATAGATCCGTAATTGGATGTGACAATGTCATCAACGATAACAGCCACATCGTTTGCAGCTTGCTGATTGAATAAAAGTCCTTTCTGAGCCCGTTTTAGTAATACATCAATCTTTCTTAGTTCATGACAACTAAACATCATATTAGCTATCCAATCTTGTTTAAACCAGATAACGATAGTCTCAAAATCTTCATTATTATTTGTTTCGATAGCTTGAATGGCGTGGGGAGTATTAGGAGCAATTAAAATCATACTTAGTGGTTCAAGCTCACCATGATAATGTCCAATATGGCATCTTGAGTGAAAATTTCGATGCAGCATCAGTTCGAACTCTTTATTATGATAATGCCAACTAAAATCTTTTTCTCTATCCACTATCTGCTTCAAACGCCATGATACTCCAACACGCTGTGGTACTTTTTCTAAACTTGCTTTCAAATTATCTCTCCATTTACAGAGGTCTTAGAAATTAAAATATGACGTAAAAGTATTGTTATTTACGAAGATAGTACATGAATTAGAGGGAAAAAAATGCGACTGATGAAAAAGTACTGCTATTTGCAAGTTTAGTATTAATTCGTACTACGTAAAAAGATTATTTTATTGAACGCTTGAGATGAAATATAGGTTTTGCTTATCTTTTATCTGTAGCTTTAATTCTCAATAAAATAAGGCCACGAATATGGTAAATTTCGCTTATTTCCAGCGATTAGGTAAAGCATTGATGCTACCCATCGCAACCTTACCAATTGCAGCTTTGCTGTTGAGGTTCGGTATGCCTGATATGCTTGATATCAGTTTTATAGCTAAAGCCGGTAGTAGTATTTTCGATAATCTGCCCTTAATTTTTGCTTTAGGTATTTCTGTTGGGCTATCCAAAGATGGCTCAGGTGCTGCGGCATTAGCTGGGGTCGTTGGATATTTCATTCTAACGCAGGCAACAATAGCCATTAATCCTGATGTTAATCTTGGATTTTTCGCGGGTATTCTTGCCGGTATTATTTCAGGTCATGCTTATAATTACTCTTACCAAGCAAAAATGCCTGATTTTTTAGCTTTCTTTGCTGGTAAACGGTTAACCCCGATTGTAGCTGGATTATGCTGTTTAGTGATGGCGTGGTTCTGTGGTGAGTTTTGGATTTTTGCTCAGCATGGAATTGATAATTTTAGTGCTTGGATTGCGCAAAGCGGTGCGATTGGGCAATTTATTTATGGCGTAATGAACCGTGCTTTAATACCTTTAGGGCTTCATTATTTTTTACACTCAGTGTTCTGGTTCAGCCTTGGTGAATGTACTAAAGTGTCTTATGAAGTTGGATCTTCATTGCATCAAATTTGTTTAAATCCTGAGGTCGTATCACATCTAACGTTAGGCCAAGCGTTACCCAATATTGATAACTCCGTTATTACAAAAATTGCTGATATGACAATTCGTGGTGATCTTAATCGCTTCTTTGCGGGGGATCCAAAAGCTGGCGTATACATGGCATGGGCATACCCAGTCATGATGGGCGGCCTTCCTGGTGCTGCGTTAGCATTAACCTTAGCCTCACCTAAAAGTAAGCGTAAGTTGGTAGGGGGGATGTTGTTATCGCTGGCATTAACGTCATTCTTGACGGGTATTACTGAGCCACTTGAATTTAGTTTCTTATTTATAGCTCCTGTTTTATATGTGATCCATGCAGTACTAGCTGGCGTAGCAATGGTTGTGTGTAATTCATTAGGTATTTTACATGGCTTTGGTTTCTCAGCGGGTCTTATTGATTTTATTCTGAATTGGGGATTAGCGACAAAACCATGGTTGCTAGTACCTATAATTGGTGTGTTCTTTGTTCTGTATTTTGTAATATTTTACTTTATTATCAAAATATTTAAGCTGCCGACACCGGAAGTTGATGAAGCTAACGATAAGTCAGGATCACAGCCGGTTACAATAGATCCTAAAGCTTACATCGAAGCGCTAGGTGGAACTGATAATATTGTTTCTGTTGATGCTTGTATAACACGACTTCGCCTAGGTGTGAAAGATTGTAACTTGTTTGATGATGATGCTTTAAAAGAGCTTGGTGCTAAGGGTATTGTTAGAATTGGCGCTAAAAGTGCACAAGTTATTTTAGGGCCTAAAGCTGAGTCTATTGCTAATAGTATTAAGACCTCAATTGGTAAATAAAAAGCAATGAAATCAAAGGGAATGATTGTGATGATCATTCCCTTTTTTGTCACTGTAAATAAGTTAACGATTTCGAATAGCATTAACTGTTTTCCAAAATTGAGAAAATAGGAGTATGTTAGAAGTAGATATCTATTTGTTTTGTTGACTATTTTGTGTAGGTGATATGAATCGCTTCTTTAAGAAAGTTTATCAATATATAAATCCCTCGGTTAATCCTGACTTGGCGCCTGCGTTTGATGAATGGCAAAAGCATATTCCAACCTTATGGCTATTAGGTAAAACTGGCGCTGGAAAATCGACTATTATTCAAACACTCACTGGAAATAGTTTAGTGGAGATCGGTAATGGCTTTCAGCCTTGTACCCGTACTGCGCATCATTATCTTTATCCTGCTGAAAACCCATTAGTGTGTTTTCTTGATACACGAGGGCTAGGTGAGGCGGATTACGATCCTGCTGAAGATATTGCTATGTGTAGTGGTAAAAGCCATGCATTAATGGTGGTAATGAAAGCTGAAGAGCCAGAACAATCAGGCCTATTAAATGCCTTAAAGCAGATAAAACGCAGCGGTGCAATTAAACATTTATTGGTTATTCATACCGCTGTTAATAGTATTGTTGATATTCAAGAGCGGCAACGAGCAATTGATTATAATCATCAGCGAGTAATGGATGTGTGGGGGATAAAACCCGCACAATGGCAATCGAAAACTGCAACAATGTATCAACCGATAGTGGTTGATTTTATTCCCGATGATGAACAATTTATTGGCCTTGATGTATTGCAGTGTGCATTAACTGATGCGCTACCTATGTTGAGTTTATTATCAAATCAACAAGCACATACTAATCGCGAAGAACAAAATTTTTACCAGTTACGTCAAGAAGTATTGTGGTATGCCGGCGCTGCTGGTGCTAGTGATGCTATTCCTGCTGTTGGGTTATTTAGCGTACCTGCTATTCAAGGAAAAATGCTACATAGTCTCGCTAATCAATATGGCGTGAGTTGGAATAAGAAAGATTATGCAGAATTTGTCGGTATGTTGGGTTCAGGTTTTTTACTGCAATATATATCTAAGTTAGGACTTAACCAATTAGTTAAGTTTATTCCTGCTTATGGCCAAACAGTGGGTAGTGCAACAGCTGCGGCAATGAGTTTTTCATCAACTTATGCCATTGGTCGAGCAGCATGTATGTATTTGTATCATCGTAGTAAAGGTGAACCCATATCTAAAGATCAAATTAAGTTAGCTTATCAACAAGCATTTACAACCGTTAAGCAAGTTGCTGATCGACAACAATTAAGTAAAGCATCATCGAAAAAGGACTGTGAATGAAACGGGTCAGTAAAAGTTATCATTTAATTAATCAACTCTCTGAAGGCTTTTTGCCGTTAGTGGTATCGGCTATCTGTTTGCCAGTGGTTGTATTAGCCGGTTTTGGCGTGGTTGATTTGATTCAACAAGGTCAGTGGTTGTTGTTCTTTGCTATTATTGCTGGTGGTTGTTTATTGGCTTTCTTGCCATATTGGTGGCTGCGCCGTAAGCGTGTTGTTGCTGATGCTGTGATGGATGATATCGCACCATTACATGTAACAGCGAATCCACAATGGAGCGAGCACGATCATCAAGTATGGCAACAAATGGTGGCGTTGATTGATAAACAGTTAGCTCAAGATTCTGCATGGGAAAGTTTACAGGCTCATGCTTATGTTTTGGTTGCTGATGTTGCAGCGCAATATCATCAGCAATCTAGCTCGCAAAAATTAGCTTTTACTGCTCCAGAGTTTTTAATGATGGTTGAAGAAGTTAGCCGTCGTTACCGTCATTTTTTACAACAACATGTTCCTTTTTCAGAGAAGATCACCTTAACGAGTTTAAAGCAAGGTTATGCCCTTAAAGATAAAATAGGTTACGCTAAAAGTGCTTATGATGTTTATCGTTTATTTAGAATCGCGACTCCCACGGGGTGGTTATCTGAAGTACGTGGATTAGTGGTCGGTAAGTTATTTGATGATGTTAGTGCTGAAGTTCAAAGCAAATTAAAGGCGACGTTATTACAAGAGGTTGCATCAGTTGCGATTGATTTATATAGCGGTCGATTTAAACTTGATGATGCTGCGGTTCCGCATAGTCAGCTTCATGACCAAGATCAACAAGCGGTAGCAATTGAGGTTGAGCCTTTACGTGTGGCAGTTGTTGGACAAGTGAGTGCTGGTAAATCTTCTGTTATTAATGGCTTACTTGGAGAAATTGCAGCTGAAGTTAGCGCATTACCATCAACAGATAAAGCCACAACTTATAAGTGTGAGGTTGAAGGGCTTGATTTAATTAATCTTATCGATTTACCCGGCATTGATGGCTGTGCGGAGACAGAGAAAAAACTACTGAAGCAAATGACCCAAAGTGATGTAGTTATTTGGGTATTGAAAGCTAATCAATCATCACGACAACTTGATGTGACATTGAAGTCCGCATTAGATGCCTTTTATAAACAGCCTCAAAATCAACAGCGTAAAGCACCTAAAGTGATTATGTTAGTTAACCAAGTTGATAAACTTAAACCAGTTGATGAATGGTTACCGCCATATGACTTGGATGCACCACAAACGGCTAAAGGACGTATTATTGTGGATGCTGTGAAATATAATAGTGATGTAATGCAGGCCGAATATATTTTGCCATTTTCAGTGAGTAGTGATCGCATTCCATATAATCTTGATAATTTACAATCCCAGTTACAGCAGGTATATCAAGATGGCGTTAATACGCAGTTAAATCGTCGTCGTGCTCAGGGTGAGAGTATTGATTATAGTGAGCAAGCAAAGCGGCTGTATCGATTAGGTAAGTTAGTGTTTGATGCTGCAACAAAATAACAGTAATAATTGTTGCTAGTTATAAAAAATGGCCTTGATAGGGTTTTATACAACCACATCAAAGCCATTTTTATTGATTTAATTATTCGGTGGTAGTTAGGCTGCGTTGGTTGTTGAAACTGCCGCTTGGATCAGCTTCCATGGCCCACCTAAATCAGGTTGATTGTTTTGTGACCACCATTGTGCCTCATAAATAGCGCCTTTGTATGAGACCTGTTCTCCACCTGTATAGACTTTATTTTGATCCCAACTAGCAACCCCATCAACTGGCGGATCTGTAGGATCTGTTGTACCACCACCAGTGTCTGGATCTAATTCATCGACGACGCGTACGGCTGGCCAGTTAGCGTGTGATCCATAGAAATTAGCGACACATTTTTCATAATCACCGGCCACTAAAGCAGAATAAGCGGTTTGGAAACCGACTAATTCACATTCAAATGAGACACCACCTGGACGATCTGGATAGTATTTCCAATTTGCATCCCAGTTAGTGTAAAGCACATCAGTAGCACCATTTAAATTTAAGCTACCATAAGGTGTTTGTTGCCAGCAGGTGTTGGTTTCATCACTCTGTAATGATATTTGGTAGTTTTCAACTAAACCTTCCCAGTAGCGAATACGGTTAACAGGTTGACCTTTATCTTTATTTTGCTCACCACATTCAATACCACCGTTAATAACATTGATAGTAGTACCAAATCCATAACCGATACCTGCATCTGTTTCACGTTGAGAAGGCGTCCAAGTACGGTCAATAACATGTAACATAGCAGGTTTAGGCGCTTGAGGAGTTAGGAAGAACCAAATAGCTGAAGCGAGGTTGAGCCAAGAATCAGCAACTAAACCCGGGTTGTTGAGTAATACGGTTGCATCGCCGTCAAACATTACCTCAGAAAATGCACCGTAGTTAAAGTGATAAGAGAGTTGTTTGGCACCACGACCAAAGTAACCTTGTCCTTCAGCACAAGGCCAACGCTTATTTTGCCAATCATCTTGACCACATCCCGTGGTGTACCCCGGTTGGCCTTCAGACCAACCCATTTCACGAACATGGACTAATGCTTGTTGCCATTCCTCAAGGCCTAATGGGTTATCTGAGACGTTTTCAATACTAATATGGCCACCAGTTTCTTGGGCAAAATGGGCGAAAGCAGTAACAATTGATTTCTTACAAATAGCATCAGAGTCACGACCATCAGTGTACTCACCACAGAAAGCAGGGAATTTACCTATAGCACGTAAAAAGCGGGTGTAAGTATATTCAGGTGCTGCCATTTGGGTTAGGAAATTCCACTCAGTTTCAGGAAAAACTCGCTCTACGCGCTTCACATTATCAGGATTAGTATTAAATCCTGGCGCGATGGCTTCCACGACAGTATTTGATGCAGTAGCTAAAGCTTGCGCCCAAACATCGTACATAGGATCGGTTGTTTTAGCATTTTCGGCAGCAATAATTTGTGAGCGTTCAATGACATAGCCGCCGACGTTATCTGGATCTGGTTGAGGTGTCATGGCATAGCTATTTGCTGCAAAAGCACAGCCTATAAATAGTGATAAAGGGCGCGGTTTAGTCATCAGATAAATCCTTTTAAAATATAACGTTACATACATTAATAATGAAAATAGATATCACAGAGAGTTAGTTGTCATTAATTATTGCTTAACGTTGAATTTATAAAATTAATGGAAATATTTAACAATCTAAAAAAAAGAAATATGCGACTGACATAGAAATTATTTACAAAGTAAACATGAATTACATTGAAAATGACTACGTAATCACTTTGTAAATAATCATTAATTCATGATTAGACTGGTATTTCTTTTCTACAAATATGTAATCGAGAGGAGGGGATGCCAGTGAATGAGTTTTGCTTGATTGATAATATTTATGCTCTTAATGTGAATATGTCATCAATTCAATCTTAAAATATTAAGTTTTTTTTTCATAGATATACGCATCTATATAATGGGAGTAGTTTTCTTTAACCAAGTAGTTAAGTGCTTAAGGAGAAAAGCATGACTAAAAAAATAACGCTGTTTCAGTTAATAGCAATGAGTATTGCTTTTTACGGAAGCATTCGAAATGTTCCGACAGTCGCGAGTTCTGGTTGGGAAGTTATTTTCTTTATGGCAGGAGCAGCAATATTATTTGCGATACCTATTTCATTAATAGCAGCAGAGTTAGCGACGGGTTGGCCGCAGGAAGGTGGTCCACAAGTTTGGATTAAAGCCGCATTTGGTTCTAAATGGGCGTTTGTAGTCTCATGGTTACTATGGGTTCAAATGTTAGTTGGTATGCAAATGGTAGGTTCTGCATTTGCAAGTATATTTGCCTATTCAATACATAGACCAGATTTAGTTAATGATGGTAGTTATATTGCCATTACTACTATGATTATTTTTTGGATTGTAACATTAGCTAATCTAAAAGGTAGTTTAGGTAAGTGGATTAGTACATTTGGTTCTGTCATTGGTATTTATATCCCATTTACACTATTAGTGATTTTAGGTATATGGTATTGGATTCAATATGGTAATGTTAATTTAGGCCCACTTAATTTTAATAGTGCTATACCTGATATTACAAATTTATCTAAGTGGTCATTTTTTGCTGGTATCTGTTTTATTTTTGCAGGCTTAGAAATAGCATCTGTTCATGCTAATGATATAGATAATCCAAAAAAGAATTATCCAATAGCGGTATTTATTTCAATTGGTGCAATGGTTATTTTTAACTTGATTGCAGGTTTGACTGAAGCGAATGCAATACCTGTACATGATATTCAACTTGCTAATATATTACAGCCTTTTCAGGTTTATTTTACAGACTTAAATATTCCATGGATAACTAGCATATTAGGGTTAATGATTTGTGTTGGTATGATTGCTCAGATGAGTGCATGGATTCTTGGTCCTTCAAAATCAATGGTTAAAGTTGCGGAAGAAGGGTATCTACCTGCTATTCTACAAAAAAGGAATAAAGATGATATACCTATTAGTTTTGTATTATTACAAGCAGCTGCAGTGTCATTAATATCCTTATTATTTGTCTTTATCCCAGGTATAAATACTGTATATTTTATGGTGCTTATATTAACGACTATATTATATAGTATTGTATATTTGTTTATAATATCAGCTGAAGTTAAATTACATTATGCAGCAACTGATGTTCCTCGAGCATTTAAAATTCCAGGTGGAAGTGCTGGAATGTGGTTAATATGTATTCTCGCTTACTTAGGTGTGGGAATTACAATTATAATTAGTTTTATACCATCAATAGATATACCAAGCGATAAAAAATTAACATATGTTTTATTTGAGTCTATAGGTACAGTGATTTTCTTTGTTATTCCATTGGTTATTTTTAAATTTAAAAAAGAATCATGGAAAAAAATGGTCGTAGCTAAATAAATGGACGTTTTTATGAACAATAAAGCAATAACTACTCCAATTAATATCGATAGTATGTTTCTTGGAACTAAATCTGAAAATGAAGAGACTTTCAGCAAAAATTTAATGAAATTATTTATTGATCATTCTCAGTGGAGGAAAAACTTTCATCCAGAAGATCCTAATATTATTAATAAAGCAGATATGTGTAGTGAAAGCTTTTTACAAAGCACTAATAAGATGGAGGATGCATTAAATGAGCTTTCATCTAAACTGCGAACAAAGATGATGCCATGGCATTCTCCTCGATATTTAGGGCATATGAACTCAGAAACATTAATGCCTGCTCTTTTGGGCTATTTTGCGGGTATGCTATATAACGGTAATAATATTGCTTATGAGGGATCGCCAGCAACAAGTGAGTTAGAAAATGAACTAGCATATGATTTTTGTCATTTAATGGGTTATGACGATAATATTGGCTGGGGACATTTAACACCTGATGGATCAACAGCAAATTATGAAGCTGTATGGTACATGAGAAATATTAAATCGATTCCTTTTGCATTAAAAGACGTTGCTCCTGATTTTATTGTTGGGAAAAGCGATTGGCAATTATTAAATATGTCTATTAGCGAAATAATGGATATATTAGATCAGATCCCTCAAAAATTAGATGATATTAAAGCTTATTCTGCTCGGTTTAATGATAAAGAAATCCCACTACTTGGTAAGTTAATTGTGCCTGAAACTAAGCATTATTCTTGGTTGAAAGCGGCTGATATTTTAGGTGTTGGTATTAATAATATTATTGAGATTGAAGTTGATGATCATTTTAGAATGAGAGTTGATAAACTAAAAGAAGCGATTGATTCTCTAGTAGAGCAAAAGATTCCAGTACTTGGGGTTGTTTCTGTTGTGGGTACAACAGAAGAGGGTTCTGTTGATTATGTTGATAAAGTTGCATTATTAAGGTCAGAATATAGTCAGCAAGGAATAAATTTTTACTATCATGTTGATGCTGCATATGGTGGTTATATGCGCTCAATATTTCTTGATGAAGATTATAACTTTATTCCATTTAATAATATTCATGATAAATATAGTCAATATAATATTTTCCAAAATGAGAAACTAGATTGGCCATGCCTAGAGGTTTATAACGCTTATAAAGCAATGAATCAAGCTGATAGTATTACTGTCGATCCTCATAAAATGGGATATATACCTTATAAAGCTGGTGGTATTGTTATTCGTGATAAGCGAATGAGAAATACTATTTCATATTTTTCTAATTATGCATTTCAGAAAGACACTTCAATTCCTGATTTATTGGGAGCATTTGTTTTTGAAGGCTCAAAAGCAGGGGCTGCAGCAGCTTCTGTGTGGGTATGCCATAAAATATTGCCATTAAATATTACAGGTTACGGACGCCTGATTGGCGCTAGTATCGAAGGTGCTCAAAACTTTTATAATAAATTGGTTAATACAGAATATGATATTAATGGTATAGCATTACAAGTACATCCTCTTGTTAAGCCTGATACCAATATGGTTAATTATGTTTTTAATTTAAAAGGTAATGCTAGTTTAGCTGTTATGAATCAGTTGAATACTGAATTCTACAAATGCTCCTCATACTATACTGAAGCTTATCTTAATGACTTAATTGTATCTCACACTGAGTTTGATTATTCTGATTACAAAGACTCGCCAGTAGAGTTAATTTCAAGAAGTGGCATAGCACGTAAAGACTGGGATGATATTCATAAAGTTACTTTGATTCGATCTTGTGTTGTTACACCATATTATAATAAGCCTGAAGTATGTAGTTATTATTTTGATCAATTTGATCATGCGGTAGAGCATAAATTTAGTGCGATTTTAAAAGAAGGTAATTTTCAATAATAGCTCTATAGTTAAAACGGTAGTTATTTTATAAAGGATTGCTTTCGTTTTATCTATAAATAATGAAAAGGCTAGTTTAAAACTAGCCTTTTTTGTGTTTATCGTACTAAGAATCGAGCCAGTGGCGTTTTACGCAAACCGCGAACAATTATTGTTGATACGAAATATACGACGGGTACAGCAAAAATACTCGCAATAATCGGATTAATACCTAATATTCTGACGATATTTAAGTAATAAATCACAATAATAAGATGACATAAATAAATACCCAATACATCTTTGCTTAATGAATGAGTAATTTTACTGTCACCTAAGCTTGGTTTCGCTAATAAAACAAAGAAAATACCTAATGCCCATAACGGGGTGCCAAACAGGAAATCATGGAAAAAAGAACCATTTTCTTGTAAGGAAAGGTAATTTGCTTCACCAATAAATAAGCCAAACCCAACCATCATCATTATGATGCTGTATTTTAGGCTAAGGCTAATATTACGGCGACGAATTTCAAAGCCGAGCATGATCATAAAGGTACTAAAAAAAGGACCGTTACGAGTAAAGACAGGAGAACTTAAATCTGTCATTTGTGCATAACTGCCAGCCATTAGACCAAAAATAAATAATACGGTAGCGACAGGAATAATAAATCGAGCTAAGTTGAAACGTAATAGTAGGGTAATAACAGCTAAACCACTGAGTAAGCCTGGAATGTACCAAAGATGGACTAAGCCCCCCTCAAAGAGAGTATTTAACGGCGTTGATAATAGTTTTTGCCAATACAAACTACGTTCAGCAAAGTAGCCATCGGTTGCGACAAGATGAAAGTTAAATGGCAGAATGAGATAAATAATGCTCCATGATACCCACATGATCAGTAGAGGACGTGCATAACGCCATAGGTAAGGACCAAGTTCTGTTGTTAAACGAGGTTGAATAAAATAGCCAGCCATAATAAAAAATAGTGGTACAGCAAAACGACTAACTTGATTAAGCCCCATTCCCAGTAGCGGCTGACCATTAAAGAGTGGGGCTTGCATGAAAATTTGACAATGCAAAGCAATGATGGCGATGGTGGCGATAATTCGACCGAATTCAAAACTACCAATACGGTGTTGAGACATTACTAAAACTCACAGATTCAAAGTGGGATCGAAATTATACGGATTTGAAGATTTTGTAAATTGTATTATGAAAGGTAATACCGTTATTGATCACATAATTAAAGTAATAATCGTTATTTGAATTGAGCACAAAGTAAGTAGGCAACAATATTGTTATTAAAGTTACCTAACTGCTTAAATTATTACTGTTTTTATAATCCAAGTTGATCAAGTAAATCTTGATTGTCGTTGTTATTATCAGGGGTGCTATTGTTTGAGGTTAGTTGGTTTTGTTGTTGCCGAGCATCATAAGCAGTTTCAAAAATAGTATCAGGATCTTGTTCATCTACTTCAAACGCTTCGAGCTGAATAAACTCTGTTTTGTCCATGGCAAGTTCGAGATAGAAAATATGATTGTTTGCAGTAGTAAAACTAACACGTCGTACTTGAGGGCGGTCGAGGTTAGTGTCAACGGATAAAATAATTTGTTTATGTAATGCCAACATTTTAGGTTGGTTTTGAGTAATGGATATTTTCAACTCTCTGCCAATTTTACCAGTAAAGTCACCAACGACTTGGTTCATTAATTCCCCTAAAATATTCGCAACATCATCAGCGGTATGATGAATGGCGAGATCTGAGTCAGTAAATCCCATTCGTAGCATATAATTTTTATACAATTCCATTGCTGCTGATGCTGAGAAGTTGGTAACGACTAAACCGGTGAAACCGCCGTCAAATAAAACAAAACAACCAATATCCGGTTTGAGGCTGGTTTTATTGATTTTTTGTACCATTGGTGAATATTTAATCTGGCTTTCTGTCGCAACTGATAATACATCAGCCAAAGAATGACATAATTTAATTAAAATATCGTCGGTAGTGATTGTATGATTTTTTCTCATATACAGCCCTGTAAAACTTATTTATAACGAATAAGTGAAAATTCAGCCGTTAAAAGCCGATAAGCGTGCGGTTTTTTATACTGCAACTATAAAAAACGTAATGGATACATATCGGCTTATAACATCAGGACTTGAGTGTTTATTTGAAGGTCTTGTGATACTTATCGGTAACGTTAAGCAAAACGTTTATCTAAGTATGCAATAATATCATTTGATTCATACATCCAGGTGATCTGATCATTTTCTTCAATGCGTAAACAAGGAACTTTTCGCTTTCCGCCTTGTTCTAATAGCTCTTTATCCCAAGGAGCAACTTTAGCATCGCGAGTTGTAAGTGGTATATTTAGACGTTTAGCATGGCGACGTACCTTTACACAAAAAGGACAAGTCTCAAATTGATAGAGCTGCATATTAGCGACTGCAGTGTCAACAACCTGTTGTTCTACTGCGGAGCGTTGCATACCTCGTGGTGAAAAAATTGCGTTGAGTATAAGGATGATGCGACCGACAATCCAACGAAGGGCTTTCATGTTTTTTATCCACTGACTACTTAAAATTGTGCAATGATTCTATTATAAAAACTGTCTTGGGTAACTATATTGTATAGCTATTATGCTTAGTTACTATTTAGAAGCTATTAATTGTCAGCTAAGTAATAGTAATTTATAAATTCAATCACCACCGATAAGACATAAATATTTTGTTTTTATATTAGTGATAATTGTTGGAAGCAAGCTCAATAATTAGATGTATGTCACTGAATGCATATTTAAATTACTGTGAAATGTTGCTTTGCATTATACTAAATCAAAGTTTTATGGGATAAGTTATCAGTTGGATGATTAAAAATATAAATATTCTCATTTGTGACGATTCAGTATTGGTACATAAATCAATTACGCGATCACTACAATCATGCTGTAATGCAACTTTTTTCTATGCTGAAAATGGAAAAGAAGGACTTGATTGTTTAAAAAATGTTGATATTGATATTATGTTTTTAGATTTAACCATGCCAGTTATGGATGGTTTTAGTGTGATGAAATCTTTACCTGTACGCGAGTTTAATACGACTATTATTGTGCTATCGGCTGATATCCAATTAACCGCAAGGGAAAGAAGTCTAGCACTAGGGGCTGATTATTTTTTATCTAAGCCATTTAACCATGAAGAACTGACTGAACTTTCTCAACATTTAGGGTTAGTATTTGATAGCAGTCAATTTATCACACCAGATAATCATTTAATAAGTGAACCTATTGAAAGTATTCGTGAACTTGCCAATATTGCTTTAGGACGTGGCGCTGCAATTATCTCTGATCATTTAGGTGATTTTATTAAAATGCCATTACCAAATGTGGCGTTTATGAAAAGTAATGATCTATCGATGGCGATTGCAGATATACGTAATGATAATGAGCTAATAGCAATAACACAGCGTTTTGTAGGTGGTGGAATTCATGGCGAAGCATTAGTTGAATTGCATGGTAAAGATATTCATTTATTTGGTGAAAAATTGGGTTTCAGTCAAACCGATGAATATAAAAATGAAGTGGTCATCGATATTGCAAATTTAATGGTTTCGTCTTTCTTAGTCGCATTATCAGAACAAATTACTATTCCATTTTCTGTACGACAGCCGATCGTTTTAGAAGAATATATGAATTTACATCATACCTATGGTGATTCTAATACTTTTTTTACTATTGAATATACTTATAAAGCCGAAGTACTAGATGTTGAGTGTGAGGTTCTATTTATTATGGACAACCATTCTCTGGCCGTTATTAATAAGAAAGTGATGGAATCATTACATTGAACGAAATATCTTTAGCTGATTTTCACTTAACGATGCAAGTATTAGATAATTTTGATGCTGGTGTTGTGATACTAGATGAGAACTATAATGTTTGTGCATGGAATACTTTTATGCAAGCTTATAGTGGAATTTCTAGTGTTCAAATTATGGGAAAATCTCTGTTTGATATTGTGCCTGATTTACCAAAGTTATGGTTACAGAACAAAATACAATCGACGTTTAAATTAAGAATGCGTTCATTCTCTGCGTGGGAAGATCGACCATGGGTATTCCGATTTTTGAATTTTTGTCCAATTTCTGGCAGTTCAGATATCATGTATCAAAATATGACTTTAACACCATTACGCTCATTATCAGGTGAATACCAGCATATATGCCTAACTATTACTGATGTTACTGATATTGCGAAGAATAAGAATCATCTTCATGAATCTAATAAGCAATTAACATATTTAAGTATTACTGATCGCTTAACTCAGCTTTATAATCGAGGCCATTGGGAGAATTGCTTAGCCGATGCGTTTGAGTTTTGTAATCAAACTCAAACGCCAGCCACGCTAGTTATGTTTGACATTGATCATTTCAAACGTGTAAATGATACTTATGGCCATGTTGCTGGTGATGGGGTAATTAAAGTTATTGCTGATGTATTACGCCGCACTAAACGACAAAGTGATATTGCAGGGCGTTATGGTGGTGAAGAGTTTGGTATTATTCTACCGGGAACATCAGCTGAACTTGCGGGATATTTCACAGAAAGGTTACGTAACCGTATCGAAAAAGAAACCGTATTTGATGATCAACGAGGTGTTGTTAGAGTTACAGTCAGTTTAGGCGTATGTGAATGGAACCCGCAATTAACTGATTATAAATCGTGGTTAGAGAAATCTGATTTAGCGTTATATGAATCAAAGAAAAAAGGCCGTAATACCACGACGATTATCAATTGCGATAATTGTTATAGTGATAGTAAAGGGGAGTTTATTTTAGCGCAGACAGATAAAAACATGGTTACAAAATAACCAATAGTATACAGCTAATCCTGTAATGTGGATTATGACTGTATGTTTAGTACGGTTTCTGTAAAATGCAGGCGTTTTTCCTGTTTTAGGTTAGTCGCTATGCGCATTCATGCTATACATACTCTTTATGAAGAACGTCTTGCACGTTCAACTCGTCCTTTTCTTGCTCGTGGCTGTAAAGTCCAACGCTGCCGTCAGTGTATGTTACGTACGCATTTGTGTATCTGTAAACATCGCCCATTAGCGACATCCAATGCTGCTTTTTTACTGGTTATGTTCGATGATGAAATCCTAAAACCTAGTAATACTGGTCGCTTAATTGCTGATATATTTGAAGATACATTCGCTTATATTTGGTCACGTACTGAACCGAATTCAGAAATGTTAGCATTATTAGAAGATCCTCAATGGCAGCCATATATCGTTTTCCCTGCTGAATATGCTCCAGAACGAGAAGTGACAACGATTGCACTTGAAGCAGGTAAGCGTCCATTATTTATAATGCTAGATGGCAGCTGGGCTGAAGCAAAAAAAATGTTTCGTAAGAGCCCATACCTCGATCGTTTCCCACTATTATCAATTAATCCTGATAAGCCTTCACGTTACAAAATGCGAGAAGCATCAAAAGAGAATCAATTAGGGACTGCAGAAGTTGCTGCGCGTATTATTGATCTATTTGGGGAGCACTATAATGCAGAACTGTTAGATTTATGGTTCGACGTTTTTCGTGAAAATTATATTGCTGGTAAAATGAATCGGTTATTACCTGAATTATCCTCGTTATCTATATTGGAAAAATTCATGTCGATTGATGAAACAACTATTTAAAGATGTGATGTTGATTGAATAATATTAAAACCGATTTTGGTCATCACTAATGAATTAGCCGTAGATCACAGTCATTTTTGGTCTAAATGTGGATAATCTTTAGTATATTTAATGAGTTATAAGCTCAAGGTGTTGTTAAAACATTATTTGTAGGAGAATAGGATGTACTACGGCTTTGATGTAGGCGGAACTAAAATTGAATTTGGTGCATTTAATGAAAAACTAGAGCGCGTAGCAACAGAGCGTGTACCGACACCGAGTGATGATTACAATAAACTTATTGATACTATTGTATCTATTATTACAGCTGCAGACGCAAAATTTGGCTGTGAAGGCTCTGTAGGTCTTGGTATTCCAGGTATCGAAGATGCGCGAGATGGTACTGTACTCACATCGAATATACCATCAGCAAAAGGTCGTACTTTACGCAAAGATTTGGAAGCAAAACTAGGTCGTAGCGTCAGCCTTGATAATGATGCTAACTGTTTTGCTCTGTCTGAAGCGTGGGACGATGAGCATAAAAATGCACCATCAGTACTGGGTCTTATTTTAGGCACAGGCTTTGGTGGTGGTATGGTGTTTGATGGTAAGGTATTCTCAGGCTTAAATCATGTTGGTGGTGAGTTTGGTCATGCCCGTTTACCTTTAGATGCATGGTTACACATGGGTGATAAAGCACCATTGTTTGATTGTGGGTGTGGTCAAAAAGGCTGTATCGATAATTATTTATCTGGCCGTGGTTTTGAGCAGCTTTATGCGCATTATTATGGCGAAAAACTAAAAGCGATTGAGATTATTGAACGTAATGCTGCGGGTGATGAAAAAGCACAACAGCACGTTGATCGTTTTATGGAAATATTAGCAATGTGTTTCGCTAACTTATTTACTGGCGTTGATCCTCATGTTGTTGTATTAGGCGGCGGTTTATCGAATTTTGAGTTAATTTATGATGAATTACCAAAGCGCTTACCTAAATATTTACTGTCCGTGTCACAAGCACCTAAAATTGTGAAGGCAAAACATGGTGATGCTGGTGGTGTTCGTGGTGCTGCATTCCTAAACATTAAACAGTAATAATGATATAAATTGCAGACATTTATTTCGTAACAAAAAGCACTTCGTAGCGGAGTGCTTTTTTTTTTGTGTTAGAATTCGCGCTTGTTTTCTTATACCGCTCTATTGGTATAAGCGTATTTATTGCTAGGAATACACTATGTCGTTTGAAACGCTCGGCCTTCACCCTAAATTATTGCAAGTCGTTACAGAGTTAGGTTATGAACAACCAACAGATGTGCAATTGCAAGCAATCCCATTGGCATTAGCTGGGGATGATGTGATGGCTGGGGCACAAACGGGTACCGGAAAAACAGCAGCATTTGCGCTTCCTATTTTACAACGTTTGATGACGTTACCGTCATTAGCAGAGCAGGGAAGTGATGAAACCAAGCCCCAGCAAGGTGCAAAAATTCGTGCTTTAGTGATTACGCCTACACGAGAGTTAGCGCAACAAGTTTATGATAGCTTTATCGCTTACGGTAAATACAGTGACTTGAAAGTAGCTGTAGCTTATGGCGGTACGAGCATGAATGTTCAAATTAAAGCATTAAGAGCTGGCGTTGATATTCTTATTGCGACACCAGGGCGATTACTTGATCATGTTTTTGTCGGTAATGTTTCGTTAGCGAATGTAGAAACATTTGTATTGGATGAAGCTGATCGTATGCTTGATATGGGTTTTATTATTGATATTAACCGTATCATGAAGCGTATGCCTGCTGAACGCCAAACATTATTCTTTTCAGCTACATTCTCAAAGCAAGTTAAAAAATTAGCGTTTAGTATCTTAACTGATCCAAAAATGGTGGAAGTAACACCTGAAAATATTGCTGCAGATACAGTTCAACAAATGGTTTATCCGGTTGATAAAAAACGGAAATCAGAATTGTTAGCATATTTGATTGGCTCGCGTAATTGGCAGCAAGTGTTAGTATTTACTAAAACCAAACAAGGTTCTGACCAGTTAGCTAAAAGCTTAGGTTTAGATGGCATTAAAGCCGTTTCTATTAATGGGGATAAAAGTCAAGGTGCGCGCCAACGTGCACTTGATGACTTTAAGGCCGGTAAAGTACGTGTATTGGTTGCAACAGACGTCGCTGCTCGTGGTTTAGATATTCAGCAACTGGAGTATGTTGTTAATTTCGACTTACCATTTAATGCTGAGGATTACGTACACCGAATTGGTCGTACTGGCCGAGCAGGAAATACGGGTCATGCAATTACATTAATGAGTCTTGACGAAGAATGGGCATTAAAAGCGATTGAAGAGTTATTAAATACTCGTTTACCACAACAATGGCTTGAAGGTTATGAACCTGATCCGAGTTTAATTGAAACGGTGTCTGTTCATCGTGGCGCATCGGCAGAAAAACGTCGAGCAAAAGCTAAAAGTAAAATACATCAAAATCGCGGCAAAAATAATCAGCGTCGTCGTTAAATAAAAGTCATTTATATCTCAAAAAATCATAAACGTCGCATAATAGCGGCGTTTTTTTATGTATATGCTACTAGTAGTGACTGTGTTTGGGCTGAATTGTAACAGTTTGTTTTAATTGGTTGTTTAACCTAATGTTGTCTGATAGTTTGTCGCACGTAAATGTTGTCTTTTACTTTATTTTTCGTAACCGTTAATGTTTTTCGGGGTATTTATGACGGGGTTAAATAAATGGCTTCGATCAATTGTCTTATTTTTAGTTTGTTTTACAATTGCAGCATATGGGTGGTTTATTCTTGGTGGTGCTAAGAAAGAATATATTGTTACTCCTAAAAATAGTGAATATAAAATCATCGATGATTCAGCACAAAATGGAGCGACAACAGCAACATTAGATATTCGTAAGCATGGTGCATTATTAGAATGTAATATTATTAATAAGGCAAAGTGGCCATTTTGTGAAATTGCTATATCGTTAACCGACTCTATTGAAGAGGGCATTGACTTAAGTTCTTATCATTCAGTTGGAATTGATATTGATTATACCAGCCCAATTGAAGGTGAACGAGTACGTATCTATTTACGGAACTTTGATCCAAATTATGCAAATATTGACGATCCAGTTTCATTGAAATTTAACGCTATTGAATATTCACCGGGCGTTGATGTTGGATTACAAATTTTTCCATTACGGACCTTTCAAGTTTTATCGTGGTGGATAGCAGAAAATAATATATCAGTAGATAAATCGAGCCGACAATTTGACAATATTTCTATTATTGAAATTGCGACAGGCAGTTATGTTAAAGAATCTTATTATGCCATTCGATTAAATCGGTTGGTATTTTATGGCGACTGGATAAGCGAATCTACTTTAGTAAAGTCATTGTTATTATTGTGGGTGGTTACTGCTGTTATTCTCATTATCATTGAGCGATTTATTCTTTATAAAAAAATGAAAAATACAGAAGAACGTAGCCAGCGTTTACGAGATGCTAATAGATTACTGTATAATAAAAGTTTAAAATTTGAACATTTAGCTTGTACAGATCCTTTAACACGAATTCGAAATCGGCATACGATTGATGAATGGTTAGAAGAGATAACGATTCAAACGAGGCTTAATAATCTGCCTTTTTCGATGATTTTTATAGATATTGATCATTTTAAAACAGTTAATGATACTTATGGCCATAGCTTTGGTGATGAGGTGTTAATTAAATTTGCAGCAACAGTTGAAACGTTAATACGCCGTTCTGATGTATTTGCTCGTTGGGGTGGAGAGGAGTTCGTTATTTTCTGTCCTGAAACCAATATGAGTGCAGCTGTTGAAATTGCAGAGTCTATTCAAGCTAGTATTGCGAATAAAGCTTGGAATTTCGATCGAGAATTTAATCTAACATGTAGTTTTGGTATTGCTGAATTAGTGGATGAGACCAGTGAAGATCTGATTAGGCGTGCCGATTTAGCGTTATTAAAAGCGAAGAAAATGGGTCGTAATCGAATTGAAATAACTTGGGAACATCAACAGCTTAAATAATCTCATAATAAAAAGCCGTGTATTACTTGACGTAAATACACGGCTTTTGAGTTTAAATATAAAGATTAACTTTCTAGGGTAATATGCCCAGTCGCAACCATATAGATAGCAAATATAGATAATAGAATTAAGAAGAGCACAAAAAGACGTTCTTTACCGACGAAGTAAGGCTGATTCAACTCTTTTTTGGCTTTGATGAAGAAATAAAGACCCGGTAAGTATAATAAAGATGCTAATAATAAGTGGCTTAAGCCTGAAGCATAAAGTAACCAAATGCCATAAATTGTTGAGCCTGCACCAATAAATAACAACATACCACGATTTTTATTCTTGATGGCAAGTTTAAGCGTATAAGCAGCAACAAGAAAATAGGGTACTAAAATCATTTCTGAAGCAATAATCAGTAGTGAGTTATAAGTACCGCCAGCATAGATAACTGCAAATAATGAAATTTGAATACAAATGATAGTTAGGTTAAGCGCTTTAATTGATGTGCCTGCGCTATTTTCTTTGGCATAAGATTTTGGAAACATATTATTTTGCGCAGCAAGTAATGGTGCTTCTGTTGCTAATACTGTCCAGCTTAAAAATGCACCGCTTACCGAAACTAATAAACCACAACCAATAATAATTGAACCCCATGGGCCAAGAATATGTTCGAGTACAAGTGCCATTGATGGATTGTGAAGCTTAGCTAATTCAGGTGTGGAAATAACACCCATAGAAAGTAGTGTTACGAATACGTAAATGGTGAGTGCAGTAAGTAAGCCAAGAATTGTTGCTCGACCAATGTCGCGGCGGTTACGTGCGCGTGATGAAACGATAACAGCGCCTTCAACACCAATAAAGACCCACACAGTAATAAGCATGGTGCTTTTAACTTGGCTTAGTAGGTCATGCTGAGCACCAAATTGAACACCTGTAAAATCAAATGTAAATGTGTGCCATTTAAAAGCTACTAATGCACAGAAAATAAATAATACTAGTGGGATTAACTTAGCGACAGTAGTGATAGCATTAATGGTTGCCGCTGTTTGTACACCACGTCTTACAGATGCATATACAAGCCATAATAAAATAGAAGCACCGACAATCGATTGCCAAGTATTACCCATACCAAAAATGACATGTCCAGGTTTATCAAAGAACATCCCTAAGGTACTGAATACAATTACTAGGTATGAAACATTAGCAAGCATTGCGCTGAGCCAGTAGCCCCAAGCAGAACAAAAACCAACAAAGTCACCGAAACCTGCTTGTGCGTAACCAAAAACACCACTGTTAATGTTTGGTTTTAGTAATGATAGAACCTGAAAAGACATAGCAAGGAAGATCATGCCTACACCAGTAATAGTCCAGCCGATCATGACTGCTGCGGGGCTAGCAACAGCTGCCATATTTTGTGGCAGACTAAAAACCCCCGCTCCAATCATTGAGCCGATTACAAATGCAGTTAATGCACCAAATCCGAGCTTATTATCCATTCTGAAACCTAGTATTTAATTTTGAATTTCCTCGATTATATGGATTTTCATTATGCGTAAAAGCTATTTTTTAAATTTTTAATAATTAAAAAAACATATTTTCAAATAAATATATATTTTCTGTTTCCATTTCATTATTAACTTTATGCAATATTCCAGTGATTGCAACTAAATAGTAACATTGGTGATTGTAAATTAACTCAATGGAACGTTAATTGTGCTTTAACATTTTGATTTAGTACAAAAGCTAGTGTTTTACCGTGTTCCGCTGCCATTGAGATAATTGGGGTGTTAAATGATTCAATTTCACCAGCAACGATAACTGCTGAACAGTTCCCCATTTCTAATGCTTTTGCCATTAGCAAATGTTTGCTTTGGTTTTTAGTATTTCGCAGTAATAGCACTTTATTAATATCAATGCCTGCATTAATTAATAAACGTTTATCTAATAATGCATCTTGACCGATAAACATTATCCAACGATTTTCTTCATTAGCTTGTTTAAGAAGGCGTAAAAAATACGCTAATTGTACTTGTTGTTGTTCGCTATAGCTTACTTCAATAGGTACTGCCATTGACGGAGACTCAAAAACATTTGAGCAAGAGCCAAATGTTGCTTTATAAACTTCAGAAGCAGTAATAAATTCTTGAGCCTGCATTAGTGCTTTCATAGTGCCATCTCCGACAGTGGTTATATATACATGCTGTATGTACATACAGTAGTTTTATTCGAGTGTAGATGCAAGTATTATTTATCTGTACTTTCTCATATCGACTAAAAATCCTCCAGGAGGGTTGTGGCGTTCTTTTTATTTTAACTATCTGTTTTATAGTGTTATTTTTATTATTTTTTGTTGCTTTAACCTGTGATTTTCCAGTAAATGATAGAAAATAATAAATTTACGTTGCAAATATACGAGTCATCTCACGTAAAAATATACAGTAGTTTTACTGGGTATTTGTTTGTCGCTCTAAGCTATGAGTATGAATTAGCCTTAGTGCTATGATCGATTCAGAGGCGGGCGGTGATGAGTGCACCAGAAGGAGTTGATAAAGATGATATTTCGATATGGTGATTGTATATCGAAGTATATGATGGTTATTAGAGCATGAGTAAATATTCCAGAAGGTAGAATCATGAACATGAGAGAGTTTTCTAGTTTGGTGGGGTTATCACCTCATACTCTTAGGTATTATGAAAAAATAGGTTTACTGAAAAATGTTCAAAGGAATAGCAGCGGTCATCGAGCATATACATCTAAAGATCTAACATGGATTATCTTTGTGAAGCGCTTAAAAGAGACGGCTATGCCTCTTGATAATATATTGGTGTATGCGAGCTTAAGAGAACTCGGTTCGGAATCGTTATCTCAGCGTCAAAAGTTATTAGAGCTGCATCAAGAAACCTTAACAGTTCATATAGCGCAGCAGGAAAAACATATGGCTGCATTAGAAGAGAAAATCAATCTCTATAAATGTGGGAAAGTCCGTTGACTTAGAGTTAACTCTAACTTGTATGATATTCCGAATTAGCCAATAAGGAATATTACAATGAATAAATCTCGCTTTGAAAATGGTCTAGAACTACTTACAAGTATTGATGGTGAAGCTGGACATAAAGTCCTTGAAAGTTTGCAGGATATTTGTCCTGATTTAGCTAAATACACCATTGAATATCCTTTTGGTGATATTTATGCTCGCTCAGGGTTAGATCTAAAATCGAGAGAAATTGCAACAGTTGCCGCATTAACAGTTTTAGGGAATTGTGTTTCCCAACTTAAAGTTCACTTAAATGCTGCGCTAAATGTAGGATGTTGTGAAGAAGAAATAAAAGAAGTCATACTCCAAATGTCAATCTATGCCGGTTTTCCTGCGGCTTTAAATGGTATGTTTGCTTTTAAAGAAGTACTCGTTGATAGAGCTGTATAATGAAAAAAGCCCTCATAGGAGGGCTTTCTGTGTTTGATTATCGTGTTGTTTGGCTGCGTAAATAAAGAACCATTAACCAGCAACGTTATAGTAAGTTGCAGCACCTGGACCTACAGGGATACCAAGTATAAATACCCACACATAAAACATGATGCTCCAGCCAATCATAAAGACGATTGAGTATGGCAGCATAATTGAAATCAGTGTACCAAGACCAAGATTTTTATGGTAACGGGTAGCGACTGCTAAGATCATACCAAAGTAACTCATCATAGGCGTAATGATATTAGTGACAGAGTCCCCGATTCGGTAAGCAGCTTGAATGGTTTCTGGTGCATAACCCACTAGCATTAGCATGGGTACAAAGATAGGTGCAGTAATAGCCCATTGTGCCGATGCTGAGCCTATCATTAAGTTAATAAAGCCACACATTAAGATAAAGGCAAAGAATAAGGCTGGGCCAGTCAATCCGATTGATTGTAATAAATCAGCTCCGCCAACCGCAAAAACCTGACCAAAGTTTGTCCACTTAAAGAAAGCAACAAATTGTGCGGCAAAGAAGACTAGGACAATATAGACACCCATTGATGACATCGACAATGACATTGCATTGATTACATCGCGGTCATTCTTCATGGTGCCAACGATTTTACCGTAGACAAACCCAGGAATGGCGAAGAATACAAAGATAAACGCCACAATGCCTTTTAAGAAAGGTGATCCAGCGACTAAACCTGTCTGAGGGTTACGTAGAACGCCGTCAGCGGGAACAATAGTGAGAGCGAGTAGTGCTGAAACAACGAGAACAGCAAGACCAGCGGCTTTAAGACCTTTCTTTTCAAGATCTGTTAATGTACCCATCTTATCGTGGCTAAGATCATCACTCGCTAAGTGACTATCGTATTTTCCCAGTTTTGGTTCTACAATTTTTTCAGTAACAAATGCACCCATGATGGTAATGGCAAATGTTGAGGCAAACATAAAGTACCAGTTAACTTCTGGTCCGACAGTGTAATTAGGATCAATCATCTGTGCTGCTGTCTCGGTAATACCAGACAGTAGTGGATCGACAGTGCCTAGCAATAGGTTGGCACTGTAACCTCCTGAGACTCCAGCAAATGCAGCAGCTAAGCCGGCTAGAGGATGGCGTCCTAATGAATGGAACAGCATTGCAGCAAGAGGGATTAATACTACGTAGCCTAATTCTGCAGCTGTATTTGAGATAATACCTGAGAAGATGACAACGACTGTAACCATGCGACGTGATGCTCCCATCACTAAACCACGCATTGCTGATGATAACAGCCCAGAATGTTCAGCAATAGCAACACCTAACATGGCAACAAGAACGGTACCAAGTGGAGCAAATCCAGTGAAGTTGCTTACAAGGTTGGCCACGATTAACTGTAGACCTTCGGCATTGAGTAGACTGATGACATGAATAATACCATCAGCTGAGCGACCGGCTGCTCCTTCTGGGCGTGGATCTATAACAGATACCCCAAAATAACCTGCAATACCGGAAGAGATTAAAATTGCCACACAAAAAAGTGCAAAAAGAGTGATTGGGTGGGGCAATAGGTTTCCGAGCCATTCAACAGTATCAAGAAAACGTGTAAAGAGTGTTTTCCTTGGCAGTTGTGTCTGCTTTAAATCTGGTGAATACATGATGAACTCCATTATCATATTGATCCCGTCAATGGGATCTTTGTGATTGGATGCTATCTCACCGCTGCTAAGTAAGGAAAAAGTTAATTGTGACTAAATGTTATCGCACTTGATGATATCTATAACTTATTGATAAGTTGGTGTTTATTTGTTTTTTGAATTGGGTTTATATTAGATGTTGTTGCTTTTTATTGTTCAATTGTTAGTTTGTTGTATTGCTTTGGTGTTGTTTTATGATTTTATTCTCTACTAATAAGTGCAATTGAAGAAGGTTAGCCATTAATTCATATAATTTAATCGATAACTGGTTATTACAAGAGAAAATAGTCTTAATTGATGCTTTTTGGTGATAAATACAAGAAATAGATGTTTTTTGTTTTAAGTATTTCATCATGGTGTTGTAATTAATTTTTTCTATTAAAGGATCTGATAGTATTAAAAGACTAGTTATATATTGAGAGTTTTAGTTTTTTATTCAGTAGCCATAAGCAGTCTAACTGAGTAAATATGCCAAGTAATAGTCGTTGTTCCATTCAAAATTGTTTTGTCAGCTTTGTTTGTAGATTATATATAGTAGTAACTGATGGTGACTATCCACTGGTTGTATCATCATTTTTAGAGGCGTTTATTAACTGACATTTACTTTGAAGTTCATTGCAGGGGTTTTTATATTAGAAATTATTGAAAGTATCTTAGTAATTACTGCGTTAGTATTAGTATGGTTAGATACTTAACACTGACCAATAAGTGAGTTACTTTTGTTTAATAAATTCCCTTTTTGTTATTTGTAATGGCTTTAAAGTTTTCAATAGATAATTAAGCGTAGAGCCTTTGTATATAATAATCGCTATTAAGGAAGGAGTAATACCTTGCAACTAACGGTTGAAATATTATTCAAAGCGGTGGAATTTATAAATTATTACATATCAATGTGTTGTTCTGAAAAAAATTGATAATAATCTCTTAGAGCGTTGACGTATAGTTGTTTTTTCTATTTAATTCTCTTTTAGAATATACCGCGTCAATAATGCGTTATCGCAATAATTTAAATAGTGATGAGATAAATATTATCCATTACATATCAGAGGTTGGATGTTTATGGCTGAAATTAAAAATGATAATATTAGTGAGTTAAAGATTATTAATGGTACATGTTTTGTTATTAAAAATAACAAAGAGATTATATCTATTAATAGTAACCACCAACTCCAATCTGATGAAATTATTGTAGCTAATAGTAATACTAAAATTATTTTTGTTAAGGATGGTATTGAGCAAGTTATTGAACAACCTGTACCTACTTGTTCTACTGTATCTCTTAATGGGATAAAAACGGTCGATTTAAATAATAGTATTCATTTCAATGAACAAGGTATTAAAAATGCAAATTTTTCTGCCGATGATATTAGTACTATTCATAACATTATTTTAGCAGGACAGGATCCAACTAAGTTATTTGAAGCAACTGCAATGGGTAATGAATTCGCTCCTAGAGCAGGACATGAGGGGAATCAGAGTTCTTCTTCTGCCCAAAGTTTTGTAGGTATTGATTACGATAATGACGCGTTATTAGCAAAGGCTGGTTTTGACACTGCTTATGAGCCAGAGATAAAAAAGGACCATATTGACGAAAGTAGTCGGATTGATCACTCTGAATTATCAGCTGATATTCATATAGTCTCAATTGCTGGCGATGATTTTATTAATGATGCAGAGTCACACACAAAAGTGCCAGTTACAGGTACGGTGGGTGGCGATGTAAAAGCGGGCGATACGGTTACTGTTTCTGTAGACGGTAAAGAGATTGGTCAGGCGACAGTGGAAAGTCATAACGGTAAACTGACGTGGACTGCAGAGGTTGACGGCAGTGTGTTGTCTAATGCTAACAAAGACAGTGTAACAGCTACCGTAACAACCACGGATGAAGCTGGCCATAGCGCTACAGCAACAAATAATCATACTTATCAAATTGATACTGACATTACCGCCCATATTTATATTGCGTCTGTTGCCACCGATGATAACGTCACCGGTCCTGACTCAGAGCATACTCAGTCTATTATTGGTACGGTCAGTGGTGATGTAAAAGCGGGTGATATTGTTACTGTGACGCTGGATGGTCAGCAGTTAGGCACCGCAGAAGTGCAAGCGGATAAGTCATGGCATTTGTCTGTTGATGGTAAGACATTATTAGATGCCAAAGCCGATAACGTGACTGCAACCGTGACAGCGACTGATGCTGCAGGTAACAGTCAAACAGCAACGGATCATCACGATTACAGCGTTGATGTTAGCGCGACCATTGATATTGATCCTATCACTGGCGATAACATTATTACTCAGCAAGAAGGTCATCAGCAGAATATTACCATCACAGGTACTGTGGGCGGCCAAGTACAAGTTGGCGATCAGGTTGTGGTTACCGTTAATGGTACTGACTACAACACCAAAGTTGAAGCGGGTAATAAGTGGTCAGTGAATGTCACGGGCAGTGACGTACTGCACGCCCATGAAGCTACTGCAACCGTCACTACCTCATACAGCTCTCATAATGCCACTGCAAGCAGTGATGAAAATTATCAGGTTGAAATCAACGCGGGTGTGACCATTGATCATATCGGTGGTGATGATGTGATCAACAATGCAGAGTCACACACAAAAGTGCCTGTTACCGGTACAGTAGGTGGTGATGTAAAAGCGGGTGATACGGTTACTGTTTCTGTAGACGGTAAAGAGATTGGTCAGGCGACAGTAGAAAGTCACAACGGCAAACTGACGTGGACCGCAGAGGTTGACGGCAGTGCGTTGTCGAGTGCTAACAAAGACAGTGTTACCGCCACCGTAACGACGAAAGATGAAGCTGGTCACAGTGCAACGGCGACAGATAATCACGATTATCAAGTTGATACCACTATTCATGCTGATATCACGATCACTTCGATTGCCACCGATGATAACGTCACAGGCCCTGACTCAGAGCATACTCAGGCTATTATTGGTACGGTCAGTGGTGATGTAAAAGCGGGTGACATTGTCACTGTGACGCTGGATGGTCAGCAGCTAGGCACCGCAGAAGTGCAAGCGGATAAATCATGGCGCTTGTCTGTTGATGGCAAGACATTATTAGATGCCAAAGCTGATAACGTCACTGCAACCGTGACAGCGACAGATGCTGCGGGTAACAGTCAAACAGCAACGGATCATCATGATTACAGCGTTGATGTTAACGCAACCATTGATATTGATCCTATCACGGGTGATAACCATATTACTCAGCAAGAAGGTCATCAGCAGAATATTACCATCACAGGTACTGTGGGCGGTCAGGTTCAAGAAGGTGATATCGTCAAGGTCACTCTGGGTGATCACCATTATGAAACCAAAGTTGAAGCGGGTAACAAGTGGTCAGTGAATGTCACGGGCAGTGATGTACTGCACGCCCATGAAGCTACCGCAACCGTCACTACCTCATACAGTTCTCATAATAAAACCGTAAGCAGCGATGAAAACTATCAGGTTGAAATCAACGCGGGTGTGACCATTGATCATATCGGTGGTGATGATGTGATCAACAGTGCAGAGTCACACACAAAAGTGCCTGTTACCGGTACGGTAGGTGGCGATGTAAAAGCGGGCGATACGGTTACTGTTTCTGTTGACGGTAAAGAGATTGGTCATGCGACAGTAGAAAGTCACAACGGTAAACTGACGTGGACCGCAGAGGTTGACGGCAGTGTGTTGTCGAATGCTAACAAAGACAGTGTTACCGCCACCGTAACGACGAAAGATGAAGCTGGTCACAGTGCAACGGCGACAGATAATCATGATTATCAAGTTGATACTGAGATTACGGCTCATATCACGATCACTTCGATTGCAACGGATGATAACATCACCGGCCCTGACTCAGAGCATACTCAGGCTATTATTGGTACGGTCAGTGATGATGTAAAAGCGGGTGATATTGTTACTGTGACGCTGGATGGTCAGCAGCTAGGCACCGCAGAAGTGCAAGCGGATAAGTCATGGAGTTTGTCTGTTGATGGCAAGACATTATTAGATGCCAAAGCCGATAACGTGACTGCAACCGTGACAGCGACTGATGCTGCGGGTAATCACGCCAGTGATACAGATACGCATAACTACAGCGTTGATGTTAGTGCGACCATTGATATTAATCCTATCACTGGCGATAACATCATTACTCAGCAAGAAGGTCATCAGCAGAATATTACCATCACAGGTACTGTGGGCGGCCAAGTACAAGTTGGCGATCAGGTTGTGGTTACCGTTAATGGTACTGACTACAACACCAAAGTTGAAGCGGGTAATAAGTGGTCAGTGAATGTCACGGGCAGTGATGTACTGTACGCCCATGAAGCTACTGCAACCGTCACTACGTCATACAGTTCTCATAATGCCACTGCAAGCAGTGATGAAAATTATCAGGTTGAAATCAACGCGGGTGTGACCATTGATCATATCGGTGGTGATGATGTGATCAACAATGCAGAGTCACACACAAAAGTGCCTGTTACGGGTACAGTAGGTGGTGATGTAAAAGCGGGCGATACGGTTACTGTTTCTGTAGACGGTAAAGAGATTGGTCAGGCGACAGTGGAAAGTCACAACGGTAAACTGACGTGGACCGCAGAGGTTGACGGCAGTGTGTTGTCGAGTGCTAATAAAGACAGTGTTACCGCCACCGTAACGACGAAAGATGAAGCTGGTCACAGTGCAACGGCGACAGATAATCATGATTATCAAGTTGATACTGAGATTACGGCTCATATCACGATCACTTCGATTGCCACCGATGATAACGTCACTGGCCCTGACTCAGAGCATACTCAGTCTATTATTGGTACGGTCAGTGGTGATGTAAAAGCGGGTGATATTGTTACTGTGACGCTGGATGGTCAGCAGTTAGGCACCGCAGAAGTGCAAGCGGATAAGTCATGGCATTTGTCTGTTGATGGCAGGACATTATTAGATGCCAAAGCCGATAACGTCACAGCATCTGTGGCGATAACCGATGCTGCAGGTAATCACGCCAGTGATACAGATACGCATAACTACAGCGTTGATGTTAGTGCGACCATTGATATTGATCCTATCACTGGCGATAACATCATTACTCAGCAAGAAGGTCATCAGCAGAATATTACCATCACAGGTACTGTGGGCGGCCAAGTACAAGTTGGCGATCAGGTTGTGGTTACCGTTAATGGTACTGACTACAACACCAAAGTTGAAGCGGGTAATAAGTGGTCAGTGAATGTCACGGGCAGTGATGTACTGCACGCCCATGAAGCTACTGCAACCGTCACTACCTCATACAGTTCTCATAATGCCACTGCAAGCAGTGATGAAAATTATCAGGTTGAAATCAACGCGGGTGTGACTATTGATAGCATCGGTGGTGATGATGTGATCAACAATGCAGAGTCACACACAAAAGTGCCTGTTACCGGTACAGTAGGTGGTGATGTAAAAGCGGGTGATACGGTTACTGTTTCTGTAGACGGTAAAGAGATTGGTCAGGCGACAGTGGAAAGTCATAACGGTAAACTGACGTGGACTGCAGAGGTTGACGGCAGTGCGTTGTCGAGTGCTAATAAAGACAGTGTTACCGCCACCGTAACGACGAAAGATGAAGCTGGTCACAGTGCAACGGCGACAGATAATCATGATTATCAAGTTGATACTGAGATTACGGCTCATATCACGATCACTTCGATTGCCACCGATGATAACATCACCGGCCCTGACTCAGAGCATACTCAGGCGATTATTGGTACGGTCAGTGGTGATGTAAAAGCGGGTGACATTGTTACTGTGACGCTGGATGGTCAGCAGTTAGGCACCGCAGAAGTGCAAGCGGATAAGTCATGGAGTTTGTCTGTTGATGGCAAGATATTATTAGATGCCAAAGCCGATAACGTCACAGCATCTGTGGCGATAACTGATGCTGCAGGTAATCACGCCAGTGATACAGATACACATAATTACACTGTTGATGTTAGTGCGACCATTGATATTGATCCTATCACTGGCGATAACATCATTACTCAGCAAGAAGGTCATCAGCAGAATATTACCATCACAGGTACTGTGGGCGGTCAGGTTCAAGAAGGTGATATCGTCAAGGTCACTCTAGGTGGGCACCATTATGAAACCAAAGTTGAAGCGGGTAATAAGTGGTCAGTGAATGTCACGGGCAGTGATGTACTGCACGCCCATGAAGCTACTGCAACCGTCACTACCTCATACAGTTCTCATAATGCCACTGCAAGCAGTGATGAAAATTATCAGGTTGAAATCAACGCGGGTGTGACTATTGATAGCATCGGTGGTGATGATGTGATCAACAATGCAGAGTCACACACAAAAGTGCCTGTTACCGGTACAGTAGGTGGTGATGTAAAAGCGGGTGATACGGTTACTGTTTCTGTAGACGGTAAAGAGATTGGTCAGGCGACAGTAGAAAGTCATAACGGTAAACTGACGTGGACCGCAGAGGTTGACGGCAGTGTGTTGTCAGGTGCTAACAAAGACAGTGTTACCGCCACCGTAATGACGAAAGATGAAGCTGGTCACAGTGCAACGGCGACAGATAATCACGATTATCAAGTTGATACCACTATTCATGCTGATATCACGATCACTTCGATTGCCACCGATGATAACGTTACTGGTCCTGACTCAGAGCATACTCAGGCTATTGTTGGTACAGTCAGTGGTGATGTAAAAGCGGGTGATATTGTTACTGTGACGCTGGATGGTCAGCAGTTAGGCACCGCAGAAGTGCAAGCGGATAAGTCATGGCATTTGTCTGTTGATGGCAGGACATTATTAGATGCCAAAGCCGATAACGTCACAGCATCTGTGGCGATAACCGATGCTGCAGGTAATCACGCCAGTGATACAGATACACATAATTACACTGTTGATGTTAGTGCGACCATTGATATTGATCCTATCACTGGCGATAACATCATTACTCAGCAAGAAGGTCATCAGCAGAATATTACCATCACAGGTACTGTGGGCGGTCAGGTTCAAGAAGGTGATATCGTCAAGGTCACTCTAGGTGGGCACCATTATGAAACCAAAGTTGAAGCGGGTAATAAGTGGTCAGTGAATGTCACGGGCAGTGATGTACTGCACGCCCATGAAGCTACTGCAACCGTCACTACCTCATACAGTTCTCATAATGCCACTGCAAGCAGTGATGAAAATTATCAGGTTGAAATCAACGCGGGTGTGACTATTGATAGCATCGGTGGTGATAATGTGATCAACAATGCAGAGTCACACACAAAAGTACCTGTTACCGGTACAGTAGGTGGTGATGTAAAAGCGGGTGATACGGTTACTGTTTCTGTAGACGGTAAAGAGATTGGTCAGGCGACAGTAGAAAGTCATAACGGTAAACTGACGTGGAGCGCAGAGGTTGACGGCAGTGTGTTGTCGAGTGCTAACAAAGACAGTGTTACCGCCACCGTAATGACGAAAGATGAAGCTGGTCACAGTGCAACGGCGACAGATAATCACGATTATCAAGTTGATACTGAGATTACGGCTCATATCACGATCACTTCGATTGCAACGGATGATAACGTCACCGGCCCTGACTCAGAGCATACTCAGGCTATTATTGGTACGGTCAGTGGTGATGTAAAAGCGGGTGACATTGTTACTGTGACGCTGGATGGTCAGCAGTTAGGCACCGCAGAAGTGCAAGCGGATAAGTCATGGAGTTTGTCTGTTGATGGCAAGATATTACTAGATGCCAAAGCCGATAACGTGACAGCATCTGTGGCGATAACCGATGCTGCAGGTAATCACGCCAGTGATACAGATACACATAATTACACTGTTGATGTTAGTGCGACCATTGATATTGATCCTATCACGGGTGATAACATCATTACTCAGCAAGAAGGTCACCAAAAGAGTATTGATATTACTGGTACAGTAGGTGGACAAGCACGTGCAGGGGATGTTGTTACATTAACAATTAATAATACAAATTATGTTACTCATGTTAATAAAGATCTGAGTTGGAGTGTTGCGGTAGCTGGGACGAATGTTCTGCACGCAGATCAAGCTGTAGTAAGCGTTACGACATCTTATAGTTCTCATAATGCGACAGTAGAAACGAATGAACCATATAAAGTAGATATTGGCGCATTAGTGACTATTGATTCTATTGCTGAAGATAATATTGTTACTCAAGCAGAAGGTAAGAGTACGGTAGCAATTAAAGGTTCTGTTGGTGGTGATGTAAAAGATGGCGATACTGTAACATTAACCATCGATGGCCAGCATTTTACTGGCGAAGCAAAAGATGGACACTACCAGATTAATGTTGATGGTAATGCTTTATTAAAAGACAGTGATCGTATTGTAGATGCGTCAGTAACAACTACTGATGGGGCTAGCCATACAGCGTCAGATACAGCCGAACAAAGTTATCAGATTGATGGTTCTGTTATTCAAGGTGATAATGGTGACAACATAATTAATGGTACGGTTGGTAGTGATTTATTAATTGGTGATCTTGTACCTGTAGAAGTGGAACCAAAGCCAACTAACGTAAATTTTGTTATCGATACATCAGGTAGTATGTATTTTGGCCGTTTATTAACATTAGACGCAGTACATGGACATAAAGCCGATTCATATCGAATATATGTTAGTGATAATTCAGAATTAACTGCCGCAGATGGTACTCGTATCGCCAGTACTCAAGGTTGGGTAACTGTAACGTATGATCAACTTAAAGCGGGCTTACAATATGATGCTGGTAATTATGATGATATCTATATTAAATCAGCAGATGGTCAAGATTTTAGCAATCCGTTTTTATCGTTACCTTCAATATTTGATATGACAAAGCAGGCATATGAGACGTTAACAAATAGTATTCTTGATAGTACTGATAATAAAAGTTTATTAGAGTTTAATATTGTGACATTCAGTAATTCTGTTCAGGGAAATGAATCGTTTCATTATGATGCAAAAACACATGAATATGTGAATAGTAAAAATGTATCAATAGATACTTATATTAGCAGTCTTCATGCTGGCGGTGGTACTCAATTTGAAGGTGCCTTAAAAGATGCAAGCGCACATATTACTGATAGCACAAAAAGAAATATTATTTACTTTTTAAGTGACGGTAAAGATGAGGATTCTTTTCATCCAAATGGAATACATTTTTTACCCAATACAGAAATAGTTTCTATTGCTGTTGGTCCTTCAGGTGATGGAAAACAAGTCAATGAAATTGCTCAAATGGGTTCTGGGTATGATCATAATGATCCGACAGCACCAAGCTATTCTAAAGTTATTACTAACGCGAATGAATTAAATGATGCCTTCCATAACATAGGTCAGCATTTTGTCCCTGGAAGTGACACTATCACTGGTAGTGATGATAATGATGTGCTCGTTGGTGACGCTTTAAATATTCAGTGGATGTATGACGATAAAATTCTTGATAGTAAATTTCAACATGACCACGGTAAAGATCAACCCGCTGACCAGCTTAAGCAGTATTTAGCTGATGAACACCATAATGGTGACGTCAGTAAGGTTCTTACCTCAGATCTAAACCACTTTGTTGCTGACCATTTAGAAAAGTTTGGTAATAATGAATATGGCGGTAATGATAATCTAAATGGCGGTAAGGGTGATGATATTCTAATTGGTGATGGTGGTAATGATCACCTTATCGGTGGGTTGGGTAATGATATCTTAACTGGTGGCAGTGGTAATGACTGGTTAGATGGTGGTCTTGGTAGTGATATCTTGATGGGAGGAACAGGTAAAGATGTATTTAGTTGGAGTCAAGATTCATTAGCAGCTAAAGATTCGACTAATAATCAACCTATTGACCATATTAAGGATTTTTCAGTTGGTGAAGATAAAATAGATTTGACTGATATTCTTGATAATAGTAATAAAACAACAATAGATGATTTGTTAAAGCACGTTTCAGCTGAGATTAAAGACGTCGATCATGACAATAAAATGGATGTACAGCTGTCGATTCATAACGCTGATGATTCGATGCATACACTCGTTGTATTGGATAACTTTGCTGCTCATTCAGATTTAACGGGTATTACAACCTCAAATGATATTATTCAGCATTTATTTAATGATCATGTATTTAAATAATAGGGTTCTGTCATAAGAGGAGCTAAGTTTGCATATAAAGGCTGAATTGTTACAGATGTTTTAATTCATGATGTAACAGTTATTTTTAGGCTCTGTGATTTAGATGTCACAGAGTCTAATATTTTCATTAATGGTATTAGTCGAACCTGATTAGAATCTTAGATGGTTTTGTTTTTTAATTAAGCTGTTGATTTTATTTGTTTTCTGTGTATTATATTTGACAAGGTGTTACTTTAATTTTACTGTGAAATTGGAACATTGTTATCGGTTATTTTATGGAAAATAATAAATAGAATTTAGCTGTCATCGCTTGGTCGTTAAGTCGATATAATAAAAAAAACAGTTAAATAAGGTGATAACATGTTAAATAATTCAATGATTGCATTGATGGTTAATTTTATTGATCTACAATCAGACCAAAACATTATTCCAGCTAGAAAATATATTACAGCTGATAGCTTATCTTATTTACCGCGTGTTGGTGATGTTTTGACTGCTGAAATTGATATTGATACTCAATTACCAGTATCTCTTGCAATTAATGATGCTCAATTTTTTAATGGCAGTCATGAGCAGCCACAAATACCAGCCAAATGTTATGTAGTAAAACAAATAGCAAAAAAACTAATGGTTAATGACGCATGTGATAATATTGATTATCTATTAGAAGAAGTGTCTTTTGTTGCAGCAAGAGATGTTTTTTTAGCAAACCAATAAAGTAATTATGTCTACTATCAATAAGGTAATGGCTTTTCTTATCATTATTAATTTGAAATATTCATTACCAATGAGTAAGTCAGAAGGGCTAACTCATTGGTATTGTTAAGTTACAAGGATGTTTAACTTTAGAGTCTAAAGAGCTCAACGCGAAGGTGAATTTCATCTTCATATGCAATTACAGATTGGAAATACCCACTTTGATCAATTGCAGCAGAAAAAATATCTTTATGCTCAATACTGCCAATAAATAAAACCTGAGTTGATTTAATCATCAGCCCATCATCATCAAAACTTGATGTTAAATCTTCATCGACTACACATACCAACACTTTACCAAAGCGTGCTTTAAGATTGATATTATGCGCTAACGAATATTGCACTTTGGTATGTAGTTGCGACTCGACGTCTTCAATAAGCTCAACAAAACGGTAAAGATCCGTTGAACTGGTTTGCAGAATACGTTCTCGATCATTATTAAGTATAGATTCTAGGTTGGCACCTGCTTTTCTACCGCGTAATAACCAGCTTTTAGTCGATTTTTTAACTGTACGGTATCTATTATCTTTTAGGATGTGCTTTAGATACTGAACAAGTAGGTTATTTTGTTCTATTTGTGTTAGTCGTTTATCAAGTTTTTTAAACTCTAGATGTAGTAGAGCGTTAGTACTTATATCAAGTAATTGTTGAGACTGATTCATTGGTGTACCGAGTTGGAGCGGGTTAGATAATAATATCATACTATTACTGGCGTAAGATAATAGTTAATACGTTAATTATAAATTGCAGAATTTAGCGTAATAATTTTTATATTAAGTGACATTACTCCAATAATTTTTTTGTATTTTTGAGTCAATGACAGCGAAGAATTAGAAAGGGATAATAATATTATCCCTTTGTCGTAGACATTACGTTGGTTAAGGTAATTCGTCGATTAAATCAGGTTTAGGTTGATAATGCTGAGGGTGTAATCCAAGCAACTCTTGAACTGTTGATGCAATCGTGACTGATGACCATGTACCCGTTACCACGCCTGCAAATAAAGTAATAGAGAATCCATAAAGCGCTTCGCCACCTAATAAAAGTAAACAACCAATTGTAAACAATGTCGTACCTGCTGTGATTAAAGTTCGAGTAAAAGTTGCTGATACTGCAATATCCGTACTAGTGAAGATATTAGTATCAGGCTTTGCTCGTAATACATCACGTAAACGATCAGCAATAACTATTGAATCATTAAGTGAGTAGCCAATAACGGCTAATAAGCCTGCAACCACATTAAGATCCATCTCTACTTCTAGAAAAGCCAATAAACCAAGAGTTATAATTGTATCGTGAATAAGCGATGCAATGGCTGCTAATGATAAACGCCATTCAAAACGTATGGTTAAATAAAGCATGATAGAAAGTGATGCAACCAGCAGAGCTAACCCACCTTGATGATAAAGTTCCTCGCCAACTTGTGGGCCAATAACGGTTGCCTGTAGTAAATTAACCGGAAGGTTTAGCTGTTGAGCTAATAGGCTAATGATTTGTTGAGGATCCGTAATGGTTGATTTTGCAGGCAAAGCTAGTTGCCAAATCCCTTGCGCTGCATCTGCCGTTATCGTAGCCCATGAACCAGAGAGTTGTGCTTGAAGTTCTGCCGCTGTTGCTAAGGTTTGTATAGAGACATCAATAATAATTCCACCCGTAAAATCGATTCCCAATTTTAGTCCGTAGTGGCTAATACTTAAAATACTGGCAGTAACGAGTAGTAATGAGCAGCCAAGACCGAAATAACGTAATTGTGTTAATGTACGAAATAGCATAATTATTATCCTTAAATCTTGATGGCACGACGATTATCGCGGCCCCATAATGGGTTGATGATGGCACGTGTTCCCCATATGCCGCAGACCATGCTAGAAATTAAGCCTAAAATCAGTGTGGTAGCAAAGCCTTGTAATGGCCCAGATCCAATACTGTAAAGACAAATAGCAGAAATTAATGTGGTTATATTCGCATCAAAAATTGTTGTAAATGCGGAACGATAGCCAAAATCAATGGATGTTGCTAATGATGCTCCTTCACGTAATCGGTCTCGAATACGTTCAAAAATAAGCACATTAGTATCGACGGCCATACCTACAGTTAGCACTAAACCTGCAATACCAGGTAAGGTTAATACAGCACCAGGTAAGAGTACCAACAGACCAATTTGCATGATTAGATTCGCGGATAATCCGACAATAGCGACCCAGCCAAAACGTCGATACCAGCAGATTAAAAAGATAGCCATACCAGCCATACCTAATGCTAATGCACTGAATCCAGCTCGAATATTTTCAGCACCTAATGTTGGTCCTATGGCGCGTTCTTCAACAATTTGAATTGGGGCAGTTAAAGCTCCTGAACGTAACAGTAGGGCAATTTCTTGCGCTTCTGTAATAGTGTCTAAACCTGTTATACGAAAGCTATTACCTAACGTACTTTGAATCGTTGCAACATTAATAACTTGATCATGAGGAACTAATTTATTGATATTATTTAGTTTATATTCGGTATAAACAGTAGCCATAGGTTGGCCAATATGTTGACGGCTAAATGTTGTCATTTTATCGCCACCGATACCATCAAGACGAATGTCAACTTGTGGTCGCCCCATTTCATCATTGCTACTGTTGGCATTAATGATGTGATCACCTGAAAGTACAGCTTGGCGAACTAGCCGTACAGGGACATCATTTCGGTCAAGAATAGTGAGTGCGCCGGCAGCATTTGCTTCATAAAAGGCTAATGACGCTGTAGCACCTATTACTGACTTTGCTTGCTTAGGATCATGTACGCCAGGTAATTCAATTCGAATATGATCACGACCTTGACGTTGAACACTGGCTTCAACAATGCCTAATTCACCAATACGATTGCGTAAAATGGACATATTTTGTGCCATAGCTGATTGGGCTAAAGAAAGACGCTCATCATCAGTTATTGCTAGCTTTATTTGATTGCCATTATCAATAAGTTGCCATTGATGGGTATAAGTTTGTAACAACGTTTGCATGCTGTGATTAAGATCAGAAGTATTAGTATTAATTACTATATTGGTTGACGCAGTTTTACGAACAGTAATACCACGTAGTTTATCTTCACGTAATGTACGCCGTATTTCATTAACCATTGCATCTGTGTGTTTTGTATATACAGCATCCAGATCAACAAAAAGTAATAATTGCACCCCCCCGCGTAAATCGAGTCCAAGTTTTACAGAGTCAGCCCCAAAAGTAGCAAACCAAGCGGGTGCTGCGGATTGATATTGCACTGTAATATCCGCTTTTGTTGCGATGGCATCTGTTAATGCTAATTTTGCACGTTGTTGGTTATCAATATCCTCAAATGTAACAATGATAGTGCCATCATTTATAGCAACATCAACCGTCGGAATATATTCAGCTGCTAAAATGCTTTTGATATTAGTTAAAGAGACGTGCTCTCCTTTTTTAGGGTGTATGCCTAGTGCGGGAATATCACCGTAAAAGGTTGGGATTGCTTGTAGAAATAAGCTAATTAGCATCAGTAATAAAAGCGCATATTTCCACTTACTGAGTCGGTTTAGTGGTGCTATTCGATTCTTTTTATTCGATATTATCGTCATCTTACATATCCTTATGTAGTGGATTTATCACGAGTATTGTTTTATTTAAACGCCAAATAATGGCAGTTATAAGAGCAATACCTAAGGTTACAAAAGGTGCAATCATTAACCCAATAGTCACGATACGATTAAATGGATCGGGAAGAATAGGTAATAGCCACCCAAGCCCAGAAAGAATTCCCACCCATAAACAAGCACTTATCCATGAGAAATAATGAAATTGTGCTATTTTTTGTGATCGAATTCCCATCATCATTGGGAGAACAGAGCGTACACAAGGAATAAAACGTGCTGCAAAGAGGGCAATTAGGCCATGCCGAATTAATAAAGTGTCAGCCGTATCGAGACCTTTTTGAGGAACTTTATTTAGCCATGAGGTAGCCAGAGGCAGTTTATTCAGCCATTGCCCTTGTAAATAGGCGAGCCAACTACCAAATGATGCTGCTAAAATGAGCAGTGGAAAGATGATTAGTGGATGTAGTACACCAATAGCAGTGAGCGTTCCAACCAAAACGACAATACTGTCACAAGGTAGAGGGGCTGCTGGCAAAAAAGCACTTTCTAATAAAATAAACAGCGTGACGATAATATAAATTACAATGGCGCTACCCGGCGTGAGTAGTGCATCAAAATCCTGACGCCAAAGGGCAACCAGTATTTCCTGGATTGTTTCAAACATAGTTTTCTCCAATATACCAACATATAGAAATAGAACGTTATTGAGGTATAAAAGGGATTATCTGCGACTATGAATAAATCGAAATTGGAGGTTCGCATCTTGCCAGCCAGCAAGACGATGGCTACTAAATGTAAGGTAGTGAGGGGCTATATATTTTAAATTAGAAAATAGACCAAGCAACATGGCAATAGTGAGCAACAAAATTGGCCATGATTGTGGATCTTTAGTTGGGGGTTGTGCTTCAAGTGAATTTATTCTAGATGTTGCATGACGCTGAATAAGAATATCTATTGAAGCATCAGGAGCACGATCTTGGCTTGCTTCTGTAAACGAATGTTGAGAAAAGCCGAGCTCAACCACACTCGCGACATTACAAAAAAGTAATACCGTAAGTAAAGTGATAAAAAAAGATAAGCGCCCGGTTGTCTTTTGCAATCTAATATTCCATTAGTAATTCTCGATTATTTTTACTTTAATAACAAAAAAAAGCAATGTTTCTTTTGTTATTAAAAGTCAACGATAGCGGTATTAATGAATCGCTATTGATTGTTGCGTTGTTAGCTCAGCTAGGTATATTGGTCTGAAAAACAATAAAAGAGTACCTAATGGAATACCATTCTTTTGATCCTCACTTTGATTCTGATGCATTTCCACAAAAAGCGATTGCTTATATGCTGAATGGCATTGATCAAGAAAGTGAAACCCCAATGCATCAACATAAAAAATGTCAGTTGGTAATGCCATTAAGTGGATTTGTTACTTGTAAAATTGCTGATGCGATATGGATGATGCCTGCAAATTGTGCAGTATGGGTACCAACAGATACCCCTCATAGTGTACGTGTCTCACCAGATGCCCAAGTCTGTAATTTGTTTATTGACTCAACAGTTAAAGGTTTGCCAGAGCAAGCTGCAATGATATCAATTTCGCCATTATTGCGTGAGCTTATTACATATTTGTGTCATGTCGATCATCAACAGCAGCAACAACAAACAACAGTACGGTTAGCCGATGTGTTAATTGATCAATTGATTGTAATGCCAACACAACATTTCGACTTTCCAATCCCAACGGAGCCAAGACTGCAAAAAATTGCAGAACAGCTATTAGATAACCCAGCTGATCGTAGTACTGTGGGTGAGTGGGCGACTAAATATGCAATGAGTGAGCGAACATTAAGTCGCTTAGTTAAACAAGAAATGGGTTTATCATTTGCACGTTGGCGCTCACAATTGCATCTAGTACTAGCATTTAAAAAATTATCGGACGGTATGCCAGTACAACTAATTGCTGATGATTTAGGTTATGAGTCGGTGAGTGCTTTTATTACTTTTTTTAAAAAGAAATTAGGTACTACGCCAAAGCAATATTTAAAACAAATGTAACTGTTTTATTTTGGGGTTAAGAAACAATCGAGCATGCTAAACAAAGTATCGATTTCATTAAAAGTATTATAATGCATGCATCCGATACGTATCACGCCACCTTTATTAAGCAGATTTAATTGTTCGCATAATCCTTGTGCATAGAAATGGCCGTGCCAGATACAGATGTTGTGTTTAGCAAGATAGGCTGCCACTTCGGCAGGTTCTACATTGTTAATACGTATTGCAAAAGTAGGTGTACGTTGGTGATGATGATTTAAGCCAAATAATTTGACGTTGCTATAGCGATTTAAACGAGAAAGGAAATACTGACTGAGTGTACCTTCATAGATTTGATAATATTTAAAACTACGGCTTAAATGTTGCCGAAGAGATAATGATTGCTCGTCTAAATTACGGCTGTAATCTGCTAAATAATTGACTGCGGCAATAAATCCAGCCAAGGCTTCAAAATTTTGCGTTCCAGTTTCAAAACGAGCGGGTCCATTATTGGGAGCAGGCTCGACCTTATAAGGACGTAATGTCTGGATCCATTGGGGAGCGATATAAGCAATACCCAGATGAGGACCAAAAAACTTGTAGGCAGAACAAACTAAAAAGTCACAATCTAATTCTTGGACATCAATTAAACAATGTGGCGCATAATGTACAGCATCAACATACACTTGTGCTTCTATAGCATGAGCAGCGCTAATTATACGCTTCATATCAATTAGTGACCCTGTCACGTTTGAGGCGTAAGTGACAGCGACCAGTTTAGTCCGCGAATTGAGTAGTGAGCTAAAGTGGTCATAATCTAAATCACAATTAGTATCATCTAAGCGTACTTGATGTACGATCACTCCTTTATCTTCGGCTGCTTGTTGCCAACTTGATACATTTGAATAATGATCGAGGGCAGTTACAATAATTTCATCCCCAGCTTGCCAATCACGACTAATAATACGACTTAGTTGAAACGTTAAGCTGGTCATATTAGCACCAAAAACCATATTATTGATTGATGGTGCATTAACGAACGCCTGCGCCACTTCACGAGCATTCGCCATTAATGATGTGGTTGCAGTACTTGAGAAAAAAGCACCGCCTAAGTTTGAATTAAAATGGCTTAAATAGTGACTCATTGCATCTAAAACTGATTGAGGAACTTGTGAGCCTCCGGGACCATCAAAGAAACATACAGGTTGTTTATTTATGTATCGATTTAGTGCTGGAAATAATAACCGCTTAGTAAAGGGATCAAACGCCATGCTGGATCTCCTTGGTCGTTAATACAAATACATCCCAGTATCCTTGTTGATGTTTCTTGATCGCCTTAATAGGGTGAGCGTTATGCCATAAAATATCATCAGCTAATATTGCCATTTCACCATGTTGCAATGTTGTACAAAGAAAAGGTGATGCTGTTTTATCTTTATATACTAAAAATTCCCCGCCTTTAATATTGTGACGATCAATCCCAATTACAGCAATATGTTCAAAGCCATCCTGATGGATACCTTCAGGAGATGCTGGAACTTCACTATCGAGGGTGGCAATACGCATCTGGTGAATTTCAATCGGTTGATCATCAGGTAAGGTATTTGCACGTTGAAATAATTTGCACATTTCTAACATCCCACCGCAATGAATAAGCTCATCGTCTAAAGCCTCAAAATGGCGTACAACATTGCCTTGAAAATGATTAATATCATTAGATTGGACAAAATCTGTTGAAGGTAAAGGTTCTATCTTACCGTTATGAATACGGATAATAGAATAACGACGTAAACGGTACTCTCCGTCAGCGTGAGAAGTGTGAGGCAAATATTTGAATGAAGGGGCAAGCTCATTAACCGCATGATCACTAAGTTGGGTAAGCTGTAAACTACACATTAATGGCGTATTCATCATACCTCTCCTATATATTCGGTACTTATAATTAGAGTTAGCTAAAAAACCAAATATTACAAATTTAATCGACTATATATTCAGTCGTATTGATGTATACGATATTTAATAGCTAAAAATAAACTTTGAGTAATATTTTTCACTGCCAGTAAGGGTGGGGTTAGTAGTAATAGAATAGGGAGATAATATATACATTTTGGGTTAAAAAAATCACATTTATATTTATCAACAATGCTTTAAACTGATTGTAAAATAAGCATAAAAATCATGATAGTTATATATGTGACTGTATTGACTCAAAGCAAAATAGTACATTTGTAACAAGATATTTCTTTTATTTGCCAGCTAAAGTTTTATTTTCTTATATATCATATACTTATTGCTACTATAAGTTTTGTTTATATTTGGTGTGTAAAAATCCATTTCTTAACGGCATGATTTGTTAGGTATATTCACTACACAAATATGAAAGCAATGGCATCGTTATTATCTATATGCTCACAATGGATAGACGGTGTTTTTATAAATAAAAGAGATAAACATGCCTTTAAAATTAAAAAAACTATCATTAGCGATTGCGCTTATTGCAACTAACCTTGCAGCAGCTGGTGCTGTAAGTGCACATGGTTGGGCTGACTTTCCGCCATCACGTACTGAAATTTGTGATCGTGACGGTGGCTATTGGCAGGATAAAATTCCTAATGCGGCATGTCAGGCACTTTGGGATAAATCAAATGCTCATCCTTTTACTCAAAAGAATGAAAATGCTGCAAACACTGAAGATTACTACAACATCGAAGAAGTAAAAAAACAAGTTGTTGATGGTCTGTTATGTTCTGGTGGCGATGAGAAAAAAGCGGGTCTAGATATTCCACATAATGAATGGCAGAAAACAGAAGTTACTGTTGATGCTAACGGCGAGTTTGATTTTAAATGGGTTGCAACAGCAACACATAATCCATCATTCTGGCAGTTCTATATTACTAAGCCGGGTTACAATAAGTCACAGCCGTTAACGTGGGATGATTTAGATCTTGTTGATGAAGTAAGCGACGTTGCGCCATCAACAGATACAGTACCAGCTTCATATAATTTCAAAGTTAAATTACCGAAAGATCGCGTAGGTGATGATGTTATCCTTTACTCTCGCTGGCAGCGTATTGATCCAGCCGGTGAAGGTTTCTACAACTGTAGTGACATTACAATTAAGCAAGGTAATGGTGATATTACTCCACCACCACCAGTTGTAGGCGGTGATTTACACGCAATTCCAGGTTTCTTTGTTAAGCCTGGCTTTACACCTGTTGCTGGCGATACAGTTCGTTTTCGTCTAATGGCACCAGGTACTGGCGCTGAAGTTTTAGACGAGCGTTTAGTGATCACTACTGCTAACCAAGCAACATGGGCACAAACATTAGCAGAGCAAGTAAACGCATTAGCAGACGATAAACTATTTATTGGTGTTTGGAATCAAGCCGCAACTAAGTACGAATTCAATGCTGATAATATTTATGCTAACCAAGTATGGGTAGAAGGTGAGAATTATGGCTTTGCATTAAGTATTTTTAAAGCGCTTGAGCCATTGCCACCACCAGTTGTTGATCCTGAATTACCAGAACCTGAATTACCAGAAGGTAGCTGGAGCAAGGCTGCAACTTATGTTGCTGATGATGTAGTTACACATGATGGTAAAACGTGGAAAGCTGGTTGGTGGACGAAAGGTGAACAACCTGGCGTTGCAAACGTGTGGACACAAGTACTAGCTGAAGGTGAAACACCTGCTGTTTCAGCTTGGTCTGCGGCTAAAACATACAATGAAAATGACGTAGCAATTCATGACGGCATTAGCTGGAAAGCACACTGGCATACAGTTGGTGAAGAACCAGGTACAACAGGTGAGTGGGGCGTATGGCGCAAGCTGTAATCCTTAACCTGTAGAGATATAACTAAGGCCTGCATTCGTGCAGGCCTTTTTGTATTTGCTATTCTTTAACGATACGTAAGCTGATTAATTGATTTGGCTTACCTTGTAGTTCAACTAAATAACTGCCCCATTCATGGGTATTTACATGATGCAAAGCTAGATTTTGTTCAAGACAATACTTATTCGTAATGTATTGACCATTAATATCAGCTCCTTTGATGGTTATTTTTACATCTGGGTTGACGGCAAAAACCATTTTTTCGTTCCATTCTTTAATCGCTAACTGAATATACGCTTGTCCTTTAGCGTTGAGGGTTAGTGAGTAACCCAATGTTTTGTCAAATATTTGCTCTAACTGCATTGCTTCTTCTGCAGTATTCGACGTTGGTTGATTGACGGGTATCACATCACATGTTGCTTTATATGGTGTAATAAAATAGGTGTTGCGACCTTGAATTTCAGCGTCAGAAGGGATTTGTGGTGCTGCAATTGCAGGATAGCTAGCAGCAATAGTGAGCAAAGCCGACAGTGTTTTTTTCATGGTAATATTCTTATTGTTGAAGTGGAAAAGCTGTAATGCAATTAGGTGGATCTTGTTTAGTTTTTAGTGGAATAATTTGGCAAAAGGGTGATTGATGAGCTGGATCTTTACTCATATCACGGGTATTTAAACTTGAAAAAAAGGCGAGTAATGCCTGTTTTTCAGTAGTCGTTAGTGTAAAGCCTTGTAACCTTTGATCTTTATTAGGATGTTTACGGCCATCACCTTTATTTGGGCCAATATTGATAATACGCCCACCAGCAGCATAACTATCAAGTACTGCTTCAAGACGATTAAAACTACCATCGTGTCCCCATGGCCCAGTATTTATCACATTGATCAGTGACGGAATGCGAAATTTACCATCATCGTTTTTTTGTTGGGTAAATTGTCGTAATCCAACTTCATGCTGTGGGTAGCCATATTCATCTGAATTATTTGTGATGCCATAGAGTCCAGTATTGTAATAGACGGTCTTACTGGCTTTCGGTTGGTTTAATAATGGTCCAGCATGACATTGAGAACAATTAAGTCGTTGACTGGTAAATAGTGCTAGTCCTTGTTGCTGTTGCTCATTAAGTGCCGTTTTATCGCCATCAATAAAAGCTTGATAAGCTGTATTGGTGTCTCTAATGGTTGCTACATAATTGCTTAATGCGTCAATGACTTTAGGTGTACTCAACGTGTTGTCACCAAAACTAGCTTTAAAAAGAGGTTGATATAACGTGTCTGCTTGTTGTAGCCGTGTTAGTAGTAATGCATCTGTCATCCCCATTTCTGGTGGATGTAATGAAAAAAGCGGTAATTTAATGGTGTCAGTGAGCGTGGTTAAATTTGGCTGACGTTGCATGAATGTCGTTAGCTGCGCGCTATTAAGTAATGACGGTGTATTGAGGGTGGTAGGACTGTTATTGATATCTGGCACTTTAGCAAAGCGGTTAGTCCAGCCTAAATCCGGCGCATGGCATAAAGCGCAACTACGATTTCCCGTTTTGGATAGTCGATTATCATTGAAAAGATAACGCCCAAGTGTGATTTTTGCTGCTTGTTGAATTTCATTCGTTGTCTTTGTCGCTGCATATACTGCTGGCGATATGATAAGCATGGAGCTTAATAATAAAACTGAAACTGTGTGGAATATAACACGCATGGTTAAGATTAAAAGCTAGCTCAAAGAGGTCGTAATTGTAATTGAGAACGACTAGTTTAGCATGTGATTTTATGTATCAAGTTGCAACAATAAAGGCTGAAAAGTAATTGAGTGACCAGTGTCTATTTTTGGTGTAAATCATTGCTTTATCATTAGATGAATTAAAAAAATCTATGATACTTTTACTTTATAAATATCAAGGTGATAAAGAATGAAAGTCAATCCAGAAGATAAATTACATAGTCAAAAAGTGTATGCATGTGATGAGGCATTAGCAGTACAACAATTAGCGTGTTTGGAAGTGCTTTATGATTTTAATCATACGCGTCCTTCAGAAATATCAAAACGTGCAGAACTTATGCAGCAGTTGTTTGCTGAAGTCGGTAAGGGGTGTTATATCGAGCCGCCATTGCATGCTAATTGGGGTAAGCATACTCACTTTGGTTGCGATGTATATGTGAATTTTAATTTAACCTTGGTTGATGATACCCATATTTATATTGGCAATAATGTCATGATTGGTCCTAATGTCACTATCGCAACTGCCGGACACCCAATAGATCCACTATTACGACAACAGGTAACACAATTTAATATTCCAGTGACAATTGGTAATAATGTTTGGATTGGCGCAAACAGTGTTATTTTACCCGGTGTTTCTATTGGTGATAATACCGTCATAGGAGCCGGGAGTATCGTAACAAAAAATATTCCAAGTAATATGGTCGCAATGGGAAACCCGTGTAAGGTTACTCGTGAAATAAGTGATCATGATAAAGTTTATTTTTATAAAAATCGCAGGTATTAAATTATTTAATACCACGCATAAATATAAATTGAAATTTTGTAAATATAAAGTAAATAGTGTTATTGAACAGATGTAATTATCTCTTGAATTTTTTGGTAAATATCAGAAGAGTTACCTGTTAATATTGCTTCTTTATGGTTGTTTTCATCTAGAATTTTCACTTTTTCTAATGTTATATGTTGTTGTTCCTTACGAATTTGTAATCGTTCTTGCAATAGCGACTGGCTCATTACTATATTTGCTTTAAAAACAGCACGATAAACACCATTTAGAGGCATATTGCTCATAACTAAATTCCTTTGATATCTGTGGTTATAAGGAGATGCCTTATTAATGTTTTGTTAGAACCATTGAATTGTAGACAACTACAATCAATATTTAAAGGGTTATAAGAAAAATAATAATAATTATATGTTATTGGAAGTTTAGGATTAAATTTAATATAAGATATGGAAATATATAAAATGAACTCATTATTATTATATATTATTTTCTTATTAAATTTATATATAACGAGAGTTTGTTTTTATTACGCATTCTAAATCAAATCGAACAAAAATATTTTTATATAATAAAGTCGTTTGTTATTAATGTGGGTAATAAATATAGATAGCTATCTGGTTAATATTACGGTTGGTTAAATTTGTAGCAAATCGTATTGTTTATTTTCACCTTATTAGTATTTTATAAAACACCAGTCATTTTAGATATATTTTTTGTGATTTTTAGTATAACTGCCTGGTAGAGTAATATGGAGTGCTGTTAAGCTTTTACTATTTAGTTGGCGAGGGGGAATGTTAATTAAGTGTTGTTTTAGCATTGTTGAGAAATCATAGTTGTATCTATAGCAGTATAGTTAAGGTGGAACCTAATAATACTCACAATAAGTATTGGGTTAGGTTAATCACACCCTATGCTTGTAATAGGTGAATTCATGAATATATTTATTCGACTGTTATTGTTTATTATCGCATTACATACATTTCCTGTATTTGGGCAACAAGTTTGGGTTATTAATATTAAAGGTGGAATTGGTCCAGCTGTCAGTGATTATGTCACACGAGAAATAACTGAAGCACAAAAAAATAATGCGGCGATGATTATTTTAGAGATGGATACTCCCGGTGGCCTAGACACTTCTATGCGACAAATTATTCAAGCTATAACTGTATCTACTGTACCTGTTGCCACTTGGGTCGGGCCATCAGGTGCACGTGCTGCGAGTGCTGGAACTTATATTTTATTTGCAAGCCATATTGCAACGATGGCACCTGGCACTAATCTTGGTGCCGCAACCCCAGTATCACTTGGTGGTGGAAAACCCAAGAGTAATCCATTCTCCTCTGAAAAAGAGGATAAACCACAGCCATCTTCTGAAAGCCCACCGTCACCCAAAGACAAAGCACCGTCAGATATAGCAGAAGAAGCAGCTAAAGCCGTACCAGCTTCAAATAAAACCTCAATGGAAAAGAAAGTGATTAATGATGCAGCTGCTTATATTCAAAGTTTAGCCAAATTACATGGACGTAATGCGCAGTGGGCAGAGAAAGCGGTGCGGCAAGCTGCGAGTCTTGATGCAGAGCAGGCACTAAAACAGAATGTTATCGATTTTATAGCTAACGATATCAATCAGGTTGTTAAACAGTCAAATAACACCATGGTGAAACTCAATGGGGTTGAGACTCCTGTTGAATTAAATAATGTGACTTTTGTTGAGCGAGAACAGGATTGGCGGTTTAAATTACTTTCGGTTCTGACTAATCCTAATGTCGCTTATATTTTAATGCTGCTGGGAATGTATGGTCTGTTATTGGAGTTTTATAGTCCAGGCGTTGGTCTTGCTGGCGTATTAGGTGGGATCTGTTTAGTGCTAGCGATGTACTCATTACAAATGCTGCCGATTAGTTATGCCGGCTTAGCGTTGCTTGTACTTGGCATCATGTTAATGGTAGCAGAAGCCTTTAGCCCGAGTTTTGGTGTTTTAGGCTTAGGTGGCATTGTTGCTTTTGTCGTTGGGTCGATCATGCTAATGGATACAGATTTGCCTGGTTATCAAATAGCTGCTCCTTTAATTGCAGGGTTTACGATTGTATCAGTTGTTTTCTTTTTCGTTATTGTGACGTTACTTCTCAAATCACGCCGACGGCCTGTTACTACAGGGGTTCAAATATTGATTGGCACCCAAGCTGAAGTCGTTGATTGCAGTAAAGCCGATGGGCAATATCGAGTATTAGTTAATGGTGAAGTATGGCAAGCCAAAGGGCCACAGAGCCTAAAACAAGGTGATAAGGTGACAGTAACCAATGTGCAGGGCTTATGGCTAGAAATAGAAGTCTAGTAACAAGGTAATACTATGCGGTGTCACTTCAGCATACCGCTACTAGAGGAGCATTTATGTTGATTTATTCGCTGGTGACAGTAACTGTATTGGTCATTGCTCTTGTGATCAGTATGTTTAAAATTCTCAGAGAATATGAACGAGCAGTCGTATTTTTACTGGGACGTTTTTATGAAGTAAAAGGGCCGGGATTAGTTATCATTGTTCCGATTGTGCAGCAAATAGTACGAGTAGATTTACGTACTATTGTGCTTGATGTACCAACTCAAGATTTAATCACTCGTGATAATGTATCGGTGAAAGTGAATGCTGTCGTATATTTTAGAGTAGTTGATCCTAAAATGGCGATCATTAATGTAGAGAATTATTTAGAGGCAACCAGTCAATTATCACAGACCACATTACGTTCTGTATTAGGTCAACATGAACTTGATGAATTATTATCTGAGCGTGAGGAGCTTAATCGAGGTTTACAAGGGATTCTTGATCAACATACTGATAATTGGGGTATTAAAATTGCCAATGTTGAAATAAAACATGTTGATTTAGATGAGAGTATGGTGCGTGCTCTGGCGAGACAGGCGGAAGCTGAACGATCACGTCGAGCAAAAGTAATTCATGCAACAGGTGAATTAGAGGCGTCAGCGAAGCTTCAACAAGCAGCCGTAGAATTGAATAAAGCACCTAATGCACTGCAGTTACGTTATCTTCAAACTTTAACTGAAATTGCTAATGAACGAACGTCGACAATTGTATTTCCATTACCGATTAACTTAATTGAAAAACTCTCTGAGGTTGATGGACTCGCCAACTTGATTAAAAGCGAGAATAACAAGTAAGGTAACTTGCCAATCAGAGTCACTTATTTTTGTATTACTCGATTGTTGGTAAGCGTTAGTGTCTTAGTAACAATTGAACCAATGTTTTTTATTGGACATCAAGCAATAATAATATTGCGTTTTTGGGTGCCTTCTTCATCAATAAACAGGACTATTATAGAGTTAATTCTATTGTGTTATAGATCTAATTAAGGATGATATATGAAGATTTTGGCAATACCAGGAAAAATGCCGATCACAGAAAAGTGGCTATTAAAAATATTAGCGGCGACGAATTGGAGTAAAGAATCTATCGAGATGCACCGTTTTGCGGCGTGGGATAATGAACAAACATTTAGTGTAGATAAAGAAATAAGCTATTTACCATCAGGGCACTTTGATGTGGTAATTACTAAATCAATAGGGAGTTTAATTACCCTGAAAGCGCAAAATACCATTAGTTGGGATCGATTAGTGCTTATTGGTGTTGCATGGAGCCTATTTTCAGATCAAGAGCGGGAATTATTACCAGCATTAGAAGATAAAGATCTGCCTATATTGATTATTCAAGAAAAGCACGATCCTTTTGGTTCTTATGCTGAAATTGCCGCACAGGTGGCAGGCAAGCATAATATTTGCTGTTTAGAGGTTAACGGTGATAGGCATCAATATTCTGATACTGAAACAATTGGGAGACTAATTAACCGTTGGGTAAAAGAAACGCGTACTGTTGCAGTATCATAATCAGTGCATGTAACATATAACAGCATAATTTTTAGTATAAAGATGTTTTTCCTTTGTCATTATTCGTTGCTCAATTTAATATGACTTGTAATTCATATTGTTTAATGACAAAGGATGTTGGTATGAACAAAAACATTAGTATAGCGATGATTCCTCTTCTCGCTGGGTGCACTGAAATCCCTAATGATATGACATTAGAACAAGCCTTTTACTCCGCAGCACAGTCCTCTAAAGCTAGTAAAATCTTGACCGTTGATAACTTCGCTAAAGTCAGTGGATATAAAAAACAGGATCAATATATAGCAGAAGTGAGTTACGACATTCGTTTTATTAGTAGTCAACAAAACCATACTATAGGCAAGGATGTTCGTGCTTCAGGTTTGGGTTTATATGTGCTTTCAGTTGAGTATGAGCAGTATAAAGCAGGGGATGTTAGCAGTAATCAGCAACAAGTTATCTTTATAAAAACCCATGCTGGTTGGAAAGTTAAGGCATAAAAAAGCAGCCTATTATCAGGCTGCCTTCGTTCGTTCAATTATGTGGTTATATTATTTATTTTTTACTGTCGCGATACGAGAACAAACAGGAATGTTCGTTGCATCAAGACCTGGTGCTGTATTGTGGAAATCAAACTCAAGCTCTACACCTGGTTTGAAGATTAGACAGTGAGTAGAACCACCAAAGTGGAACATACCTAGTTCATCACCTTTATTAATGTGTTGACCTTCTTCTACAGTAACAGCGCAAGAAGAAACCTCAGCCATACCAATAGCAATGAAACACATTAAACCAATTTTAGGGTTGTCTGATTCAATAAAGATCACAGCACGTGTCGCAACAGCAGTTAAGAATGGCTGTGAATTATTTGGCGCACTATCATCAGCACCGTCAGGGTTATTAAAACCTTGGTAACGGTTACCTAAATAGTATGAACCATTAACCATGTAGGTTTTCTTAACAGTACCACTTACTGGGCTGTTCCAGCGGTGGTAGCTTAATGCGCTTAAGAAGGCCTGATAAACAGTACCACCAACAAATTGCTCTGCAAGTGGATCAAAATCCATCATGTTTTCTAATGAATAAGGTTGACCTTTAAGCCAGAAGCTTGAAGATTTAGCAACATTAGTCACGACTTGTAAAGGCGCAGATTCACAGGCGTTAGCGATAACATCATCACCTTCTGCAACAGGTCTTACGCCGTCTTTAAAGGTACGTGTAAAGAAATCATCCCAAGACTTAAAGCCGTAGTGTTTATCTGTTGGATCACAGTTAAAGAAATGCTCAAATGGTTTATCATGGTTTTCTGAATCACTGGCTTCAGCTTGACAGGCAACAGTCACCATTTCTTTTTGAGCATTATCACTTAGCCAACCAAATACTTTCGGAGTGCGATCAGGATGGTTTTCAACCAATACTGAACGTGACTCTGGAGATGAAAGGTATAGGCTCCAGTAAGTTAAAATTTTCTTGAATTGTTGATTAACAAGTTCGTTAGCAAAGAACGCATAACCTGAATCAGTTGCCATTGGCCAATCAAGTAGGGCATTAATTGGGAAACCAATTAAACCACAAGGCTCAAGTGCGCCTGTTTTGGGATCTAAAAACTCAGTGCATTCTGGTGCTTGAGTCATAATATGATTCAATAAAACTAAAAACTCATCAAAGTTATTAACCTCAGACGTTTCTAAAGGGGTCAGTTCTTTGTGACTTTTTGCTTCGCTAAACATATCTTGTGAAAGACGTAAAAGTACAGGATCACTTTCAACTAATTCTTTGAATTCAGCAATCGGTTGAGCGATCGAGTGAGACGTTAAATGCGTACGTGTTTTTAAATTTTTAATCCAAGCTGCAACATGTGCTTTATTCTTAGGAAGCCAATTACCTTTTATTAGAGGAAATGTCTGATTCATAATTTTATACCAATGATAAATTAAATTTAAAAACGCTAAAGCACGGGTACATATTAAATATATATAATTTAATGTACTCAACATTAGCAACACTTTATCGCCAGCAAATATTTAAGTCATTATCTAAAACCTAAAGGTTAAAATTCAAATTTATGTAATCAATTATTATAAATAGATAATTAAGTAAGACTTAAACATTAGCCTCATGAACCATAGACCAAATTAACTATTTAGTTCTAATTTTATTAATTTAATTTTTTTTATAACAATAATGATGCTGTCAAAAAAAGATAAATCAGTATTTTTTTTGCACTCTATTGTTTGTTGTTGGTTGGTATTTGTTCTATTTTTTATCGTTTGTGATTGATTTAATAGGTGTTATTCAAAAGAGAGTTAACAATGATAATTTAAAAATGTGATCTATATCACGTTTTGTTTTTTAATTTAGGTTCATCTTAATAGCACAAACAATAAATAACTTAATAAATTATTGGTGGATAAAATGACTTTAAAAGTAACTGCTAAAGGTTTTGAATTACCTGACTACATGGAAGCTCATATTGAATCTGAGTTTGCTAAATTCGATAAATTCCAAGTTGTATTCCATAGCCGTAATGTATTTATGAAGCTAGAACCTGGTCGTCAATTTATTGTCGAAATCGCAGTTAAAACTAGCGTAGGTGATATTGAAGCATCTGCTGATGAAAAAGAATTAAGCGATGCGCTAAATGCAGCATTTGCACGTTTAGAGCGTCAAATCATTAAGAAAAAAGAGAAGCCACTTGCTCACCGTTCTGAATTGAACGAGCGTGATAAAGAAAACTTCCTTAAAGAAGAAGAAGCATCTGCAGAAGCAGCAGCTGACATCGTAATTGCTGAAAATAACAAATAATATCGTTTTTTAAGTGCAGTGATATTAAAGCATTGCATGGATTATTAGTTAAGCAGATGAAGCCACGATCAATATATTGATCGTGGCTTTTTTTATGCGGCTTGTTGGCACATTAGCGCATTTTCTTTTTTGACGCATACAAAAATGGCATTACCCGATTTGCCATTCCACGGTACGATTTTATCGTAGCTATGTTCAAACATAGTGACATCAAAAAAGGGTGCTAGTAGTTGCTGTAGCTGAGCAAAATTTATTGCCACCATTGGGTGATTATCACGCCAAGATTGCGTTACATTGTCTGATGTTTTTTCAATATGTAACTGTAATTGTTGATGTTCGCCATCGCCATTATAATTCCAACCTGACTGAAACATAAAATGACTTCCCTCAAACTCGGTTGTATGACGTACAAACGAGTTATTATCAATTTTATCTTTATCAACAGCGTTAAAGCAGAAAACACCATCTGGACCTAATGCATTAAACGCACTTTCAATACATTGCATTAGCTTTTCGATATTAGCGTTGTAGTGTAATGAATATAAGAAACAGGTAATTAAATCTAATGGTGCATCAACAAGGAAATTACACATATCGTGTTGTACAAACGTTGCTTGTGGACAGCGTTGTTGAGCAATATTTAGCATCGGCTGATTAATATCTAAGCCACTTGCTTGGTAACCATAACCAATAAAATGTTCTACGTGAGGCCCTGTACCACAAGCGAGATCAAGATAACGAGTGCCTTGATTGCCAAATAGCTGGTGGAGTCTACGAACACAATTACTTTGTTCTTGGTAATCGATATCAGCACACATTAAATCATAGTAGCCAGACAAATCAGTGTATAAAGCGTTATAAGACATTATTAACCTAATGATTATAAAGAGATTATCTTGGTTGTGGTAATCGTTCTATTACCAAAGTTGCGCGATATTAGCCTAGCTTTAGTAATGCAACAAACAATATTTAGCAAATTAATAAAATTATTAAGATTGATCTCATTTGATTCTTAATTGGTATATGTTGACTTGTCGAGGCTGGTGGTAATTAGATGGTTTTTCTGGTGTAGTAGTGGCGTTAATCTATTTTGTTAAGGAAAACGTATGGAAATCGCTATTTACCAAGTTGATGCATTTACATCACAGCCATTTAAAGGTAATCCTGCGGGTGTCTGTATTACTGATACTGCGCTTGAAGATGATTTGATGCTATCAATTGCCGCTGAAATGGCATTGCCAGAGACGGCTTTTTTATCCCTTGATGACTTTAGATTAAGATGGTTTACGCCCACAGTAGAAGTAAAGTTATGCGGACACGGCACATTGGCTGTTACTCATATTCTCCAACAGCAACATAACGTCACGCTAGGGCAGCAACTGGTTTTTCATACATTATCAGGAGAATTAGTTGTGACCATTAATGATGCTGGTATTGATATGAACTTTCCTGCCGCAAATATTGATTCAACATTTACACCAACATCAGCCTTATTAACTCATTTAGGTTTAGCTGAAAAACAAGTGCTTAGCAGTCATTTTTTTAATGGTAAGGCATTAATTGAAATTGAAAATGAAGCAGATTTACTGGCATTAACACCTAATTTTGATGGATTGAACAGCGTTAGTGGATTATCTGCTGTAGTTGTGACCTCTCCATCAACAACGGATTCGATTGATTTTATGTCGCGCCATTTTGGGCCTTGGGTCGGAATCAATGAAGATCCTGTAACTGGTGCAGCTCATTGTGGATTGGCCGTTTTTTGGGGCCAAAAGCTAAATAAAACTATGTTGACAGGCTATCAAGCATCATTACGAGGTGGGGAAGTGAAGGTTGAATTACTTGGAAACGATCGCGTTATGCTTAGTGGTCAAGCTGTAACCGTATTAAAGGGAACAATGCTAGTATAACTATACTGCTTTACTTTTATAATAAGGGATTGATAGTTGACATGCTAAATATAGGTGTAAGTGTTGATTATTATTGACGGACAAGGATAATAATCGCTTTATAAATAGCGATATTTTATGCGCCTTGATAAATTTGTTTGTAAAAGTACCGCATTAACGAAAGCGCAAGCCATTGCTGCGATTACTCGCTGTGATGTAACGGTTAATAGTGAGGTAATTACTGACATTACCACTCAAGTACATGAAAATAATGATGTAACATTGCTCGGTGAGCGGCTTTACCCACGTCCATTTCGTTATTTATTAATGCATAAACCGCCGCAGACAATTTGCTCTAATATTGACGAAGTTTACCCATCGTTGTTCAATTATATTGATATAGAACGTCTTCAAGAGTTACATATTGTTGGACGGTTAGATGCAGATACGACAGGGTTGGTGCTGATTACAGACGATGGTCGATGGTCGTTTAATATTACCTCGCCAAATAAATTATGCCCTAAAGTATACCGAGTTCAACTTCGCCAGCCGATTGATGCAAGTGCTAAACAGCTGTTTGCTCAAGGTATTAAATTACAAGGTGAAACACAGCTGACTGCACCTGCAATATTAACTATTGTTGATGATAAACAGGTATTACTAACGATCACAGAAGGTAAATTTCATCAAGTAAAACGTATGTTTGCAAGCATTGGCAATAAAGTTGTTAGCTTACATCGTGAGTCTATTGGTAGCGTAACGTTAGATGTTGACGAGGGTCAATGGCGCTATTTGACGGTTGATGAAATCAAGGCATTAAGCCAATAATAAAGTTAATATATGCTGTGCAATATTTATAATCAAGCAAGTGCATGGCATATAAAATCAAATGAGGATGAATCGGTGAAAAAAAGTCAATTAGGTTTTCTTGTGGTGGCAGCAACAATGTTATTAGCGGGTTGTAGTGAAGCGACAGTCACAGCGACACCAGTTAAAAACGTCGATACTGTATCGGTCACATCACCTGATGATATTGATGTATTTTGTCCAACGGGTATCTGTACTTTTGAATTATCAACTTCTGCTCCAACAAAAGTAACGGTTACTATGCACTACGACTACAGTAAGCTTTACACTAAAATCGAAGGGGTGAGTGTTGTAGGTGAAGGTGCGAAAGATGCAAAAGTAGTTGATGAAGATCAATTTACTGTTGAGTTAACCAAAAAGAATACCCCAGTAAAAATTGAAGTGATAGATTTTTACCGTAACTAAATGGGTTACGTACGCCTATATTATAATCAAGCAGTCTTTACTTATCTAAGGGCTGCGTTCTGCATTTTCTGTTTCTTTTCATACTCTATAGCTATTTTTAGCCATAATATCACCATTGCCTTCACTTAATCATTCAGCATAATTTGCTTATTACGGTTAAAAAATAATCACCACTTATGTGGTGCGAAATATAATCATAATTACGAAATGAATTATTTGTAGTTATTATTTTTTCTTTATTATTTATTGTTTAATAATGATTTTCTTCTTTTGTGATTAGATATCATATCTCTGTTTATTACGGGGATTGATCTTTTGTCATGAATTAAGTGTCTGATTGCCATAATTGGATGTTTAACTATCATTTTAGGGCCAGAATAACGCATAATTGTTTGTGAATTAACCTTTTGTTGTGGTTTGTAGCAATGAATAGGGCATTGCTTACAACTGGGTTTATTTTCACCATAAGGACATCGGTCGAGACGTTGTTTGACGTAGGCTCTAAATTGCTCACAGTTAGTACAACGCTGAAATTTATTCGTATTGATTTGGTGATGGTTTAAACAATAAAGGTCGATCATTGCAGTTATGGTATCAAATTCAGTATTAAGCTTACCAAATAGGTGAAAATCAGTGTCTTTATCCATGTTTTATGATCACTATTAGTAAAAGGAATTATTCTAACGCTTATAAAGATGCATTTTAAATAAAACTTTCAAAAAATAACAAATAATGAAGATAAAGATGAAATATTTTAGCAATAAGTGTTGATAATGTTATTAAAGTGAAAAATTTAATGATTAAACACAAGAAACATGCCGAGATAGCTTGATTTCATGGGAGTTGAGCAGTAGTATCCACGCCTCGATTTTTATGGTGGTGTATATGAGCAGATTTGAGTGCCTTGAAAGAATTGTCGACGAATATCGCAAAAAAGTTCGTGACGCAGAGTTTAACCGTCAGAACGATAGCGAAGTTGCTAAAGTTCTAGTTTTACTAGTCGGTAACTCAATGTTCAGTCTGGCTGATGAATTTGCTGATTGGGTTAATCGTGGCGGTGATCGTAGCTATGGCGGTAAGTTTTTTGTTTCTAAGCAACTAATGACGTTGTTAGAGCCTGTAACTTTCCGTGGCGTAACGGTTCGTCGTGATTCGATTAAACTATTCAGAATTTCATAACCTGAGTGGCTTCCAATCGTTATTCAATGACTCTCCGATAGAAAAATTGAAAAACAGATTTTTGATCTAGCTATCAGCGTGGTCAATAAAAAGGGGATGCTGCGGCATCCCTTTTTTGTTGATTAATGTAAATCATATTATTTACCTTTCTCCCTCCAGTATTCTGCTTTACCTGCTTTACCTGCTTTACCTGCTTTACCTGCTTTACCTCTTTCCTGTTTCTCTTGTTTTTACTGATAATCCTTGAGTCTCTATATAAAATTATGGTCAACTAACGCCAAATTAGAGATCACTAGAAAAGGTAATTCATGGACGCTGAATTTTGGCATAGCCGTTGGGCTGAAGATCGCATTGGTTTTCACTTAACTGACGTTAATCCGTTATTAGTGAAATATTGGCCGCAGGTTAACGCTCAGAGTGATGAGCGAGTGCTAGTGCCTATGTGCGGTAAGTCAGAAGATTTAGTTTGGCTAGCAGCACATCATAGCGATGTTGTTGGCATCGAGTTAAGTGATATTGCAGTGAAAGCCTTCTTTGCAGAGAATCTCTATACGCCATTAGTGACAGGGATTGGTTGTGAGCATGTATATTCTTTTGATGAGATCACTATTTATCAAGGTGATTACTTTACTGTTCCGGTAGCACCTGTTGATGTGGTGTATGATCGTGCAGCATTGATAGCGATGCCACAGTCAATGCGTGAACGTTACGTTGAACGTTTATTGAGTTTAATCAAACCCGGTGGACGAATTTTATTAGTCACGCTGGATTATCCTCAAGCACAAATGGACGGACCTCCATTCTCTGTACCTAAGGCTGAAGTCAGCGCTTTATTTAGTGGCTGCAAAATTACCCATTTAGAGCGTGATGAGGCAGATGAAACCCATCCTCGCCGTCAACGTGGTGTTGAGCGCTTTGCTGAAGAAGTATGGTTAATCGAAGTGTAATTTGATTTAAGACTGCTATATGAAGAATAAAGGCGTCATGATGACGCCTTTATGGTCTCTATTGCGCTGCTAAGGCTATAGAATCACTTTAATGTCAGCAGCAGTAGCAATAGCATCAGTTATTGCATTATCGATGTTATCACGGCGTGTGAGCGCTACGCCAAGACGACGACGGCCATTGATTTCAGGCTTACCAAATAATCTAACTTGTGTTTGTGGACGAGATAGCGCGGCGGTAAGGTTATCAAAACGAATATTAGTAGATACACCTTCTGCAAGAATAACGGCAGAAGCCGACGCACCATATTGAGTGATCTGCTCAATAGGCATGCCTAAAAATGCACGTACATGGAGTGCAAATTCAGATAACTCTTGCGATATTAATGTGACCATACCTGTATCGTGTGGGCGAGGGGATACTTCACTAAATAGCACTGTATCGCCTTTAACGAACAGCTCAACACCGAACAAGCCATAACCGCCCAATTCGTTTACAACCTTCTGAGCAACGTTCTCTGCTGCTTTTAGGGCAGCAGCAGACATTTGTTGTGGCTGCCATGACTCACGGTAGTCGCCATCTTCCTGTCGATGTCCAATTGGGGCACAAAAATGCACACCATCAACAGCACGTACTGTTAGTAACGTAATTTCGTAGTCAAAATCAACAAAGCCTTCCACAATGACACGTCCCGCGCCTGCGCGTCCGCCTTCTTGTGCATACTGCCATGCAGATTTAATATCAGTGGCGGTTTTAATGACACTTTGACCTTTACCTGATGAACTCATGATTGGCTTAACCACACATGGCATACCAATACGATGCACAGAAGCTTCAAAATCAGCATATTGATCTGAAAATTCGTAAGGGGAGGTTGGAATAGCTAACGTTTCAGCGGCTAGACGACGAATACCTTCACGGTTCATGGTTAATTTAGTCGCGTTAGCGGTTGGGACAATATTTACCCCTTGGTTCTCAAGTTCAACCAATGTATCTGTTGCAATTGCTTCAATTTCAGGAACAACAAAATGGGGCTTTTCAAGCGCAATAATGCGTTTAAGTGCATCGCCATCTAACATATCAATAACGTGGCTACGATGCGCAACTTGCATCGCTGGCGCATTCTCATAACGATCAACGGCAATTACTTCAAGGCCAAGACGCTGACACTCAATAGCAACTTCTTTACCCAGTTCACCAGAACCAAGCAGTAATACACGGGTTGCATCAGAACAAGTAGCTGTACCAAACATTGATATTCCTTACGATTTGTCATTAAAGGTGAAATCTGAAATTAATAATACCTTATTTTTACGTTTGCGCAATCGTTTGCTTTCGACCTGATTAATGGATAACCATAACCGAAGACAAAAAAAACCGCTTATGATAAGCGGTTTTTAAAATGGTTATTTTTTGCGATTTTCCCAATGGGTAATAAACGCGACGGAAAGAATAATAATAGCTGCACCCAGCCAGAGTCGTCCAGGAGGAGCCCAGCCAAAGACCAGCCAGCCACCTAATACGTTTAGTGGTAACTTCGCATGATCAAAGGGTTGTACAAAAGACGCGTCAGCGACAGCATAAGCTTTTGCAATCGCCCATTGCGCTAAGCCCGTTAGTAAGCCTGCTAGAATTAATAGCCACCAGCTAAAACTCACTGTTGGCATTGTAAAATCAGGCGCCGCTAAAATAAGATTAAATGGTGTCATTAAAATGAGTAGGTACATCACGATAGTCGTCGGTGATTCATTACTGGACTGTTTTTTCACCATTAATGAATAGGCCGCCCAGAAAAATGCGGCGCCGACAGGCAATAGTGTCGCGATATTAAAATTTTCAGACCATGGTTCAAGAATAATCATGGCACCAGCAAACCCTGCTAACGTTGCAAACCAACGCGCCTTACCGACCGTTTCTTTTAAAATTAGACCTGAACCAATAGTGGCAAATAGTGGTGAAATCATGAGTAGGGCAATGCCTTGCCAAATTGGTACCGGATAGGCCAGTGCCCATAGCCATAATTGAATACCAATAACCGCTAAAAACACGCGTAAGCAGTGTAACCAAAAGTGATTTGTTTTAAGCGAGTGGCGAATACCCATAGTACGTAACCAAGGTAACATCGCGATTAGAGCAATGAAATATTGGATCAAAGCTACAGAGGTTGAGGGAACATGCATTTTGATACTAAGGTACTGAGCTAAACTGTTTACGATAGCAAACGCGAGCCCTGCAGTGAGCATCCATGCAGCGCCTTGCAAAGGATTATGTGTTTGAGACATTGTCATTGGCTTCTAATAATAGGTGGCGAGATAATACGCTTTTGATGTTTGATAGCCAACATTGATCAATATTAGGTAATAAAAAACCGCCAGTAAGGCGGTCTTTTTAGATTATTTAAATCAATTGGTGACTTAATAAGCAACGTACGTTAATTGCACATCAGGATTAAGTGCTTCAAGTAATGCTTGTGTGCGTGCTAGTTGACTAATTTTGCTGTCAGCACTTTCTACTAATGCCGCTTCAACGATTTCAGATAGCGGATAATTAGACATATTCATATTAATCAATGCAACTTGCAGCGGAGGTAGACTAGGGTTGAAGGCTGCATTTTCTGCATACATCCCCTCAAAAATACGACCATCTTGTGCTTTTAATGCAACACCGCTGAAGTTTTTCGAGTAAGGCGCATGTGAGCGGTTAGCGGCCTTACAAGCACAAGCAGCTAGCTCTGAATCTTCTTCGATACTAATACCATTATCAATGTCACTTAATAAGCCATCTTTAATGCCTAAATCAAGTGGACCAAATGAATCGGGTAAGTATTGTTGTAATGTCATTGGCTGACGTTGCGGCAGTTGAATTATCATATCGTTAGCTGATGTTAATTCATTCATAAACTGACGACAGTGACCACACGGACTGTAATTGATGGTGACATCTTTAATGCCAACTTCACCTTTGATCCATGCATGGCTAATAGCTGATTGCTCGGCATGAATAGTACAACCCATGCTAGCGTTCTCAAATTCCATATTCGCACCAAAGTAAAGGCGACCAGATGCGCCACGCACAATCGCGCCGACATAGAAATTGGAAATAGGTACAACAGCATAAGATGCAGCAATAGGAAGGAGAGCCAAGCGAAGTTCAGTATCAGTCATCTGAGTAGTTGATAATAAAAGTTCGAATTGCTCAGGACTAATGGTTGAGTCGAAATCTGAAGCTTCAATAATAGGCTTTAAAGCTGACGCCAATTCAGCAGGTAATAAGCTTAATGCTTTTATAACACGTGCGTACATTGGGTGTTACTCCTTCATTGTTGATGGCAAAACATTCTATGTGAATCACAAGGTATTGGAAGTGATCTTGGTCACATTGTTGGTTTTGATGTTGCACCTATTACATTGTTGGGAGTGGCGTCACACTTGTTTCTGCAATTTTGCAGATAATATTTCAATAACTTAGTGAAAATTAATCAAATTGATTGCTTTTCATACATTGCTGTTAGGTGTGTCCAAATAGGCGTAAAAGCAAAGGGAACATCAGCGGTGCTAATAGGGTCGTCATAATGCCGCAAATAACCAATGCTAATGAACTAAACGCCCCTTCTTGATAGTCTTCCTCAACGGCTTTGGCTGTGCCTAATGCATGTGAAACCGTACCAATCGACAAACCTTTTGCTAAAGGATGTTTAACACGAAATAATTTCATGATTGGATAACCTAATACGGCACCAAATAAGCCAACAATAATAACCATTGCAGATGTAATTGCAGGAATACCACCAATTTGCTGTGAAGCCGCCATCGCTAGTGGCGTTGTGATTGATTTCGGTAAAATACTTGCTGCGAGTTGGGCATCGGCGCCCATTGAAAAAGCAATAGCAGTACCAAATGTCATCGACAATACACTACCAACAAAACACGAAGTTAAGATCGTCTTCCATTTGCTGCGAATAAGCCCAATTTGTTGGTATAAAGGAAAGGCTAATGCAACAACAGCAGGACCTAACAAATAGTTAATCACTTCATTTTGGGCAAAATAGGTTTGATAAGGTACAGTGAACCATTTAAGTGCCACGATCATCACAATAAGCGTGATCAAAAGGGGGTTAAAAAAGGGATTTTTGATTTTCATTGCTAAATAGCGTGCGGAATAAAAGCACACTAAGGTTGCTACTAGCCATATCATGACTCTTTCTCCTTATGGTGTACCGCTAAGCCAATAACAATTAATACGATAATGGTACTACCTAGGGTGCTTGCAAAAATGATCGCAGCGTTGTTTTCAATGACACCTAAATAGTTCATCAAGCCAACACCGACGGGGACAAATAGCAACGCCATATGTTTTATTAATAGATTACAGGTACTTTCAACCCACTCAGCCCGACAAATGCCTGTGACAAGACTGATAAAAAGGATAAATAAACCGATAATACTGCCTGGAATCGGTAATCCAGAAAAGTGTTGAATGCCTTGTCCTAAAAAGAAACAAATCATAACGATGGCAAATGAGCGTATATAATTCATGGATATTACAACTTTTAAATATTTAATTCATCATACAAATAAGTATGATAAATGTCACACTAATTTTTCACGATTAATGAACTATATTTGTTTCTGTTGATAAAACAAGCATCAATGTTATTGGGTTGTCATAATCCAATAACTAATCAGTAGTGTAAATGTAATGATTACTACCGTTGTGATGATGGCGTAATTTATGTTAATCACTTGAAGCAAAGGCTTTTTTGATTTGTTTTTAACTAGAGCAGGCCATGATGGAGGGGATTTAAGTGGTGTCGTTTCATTGCGAACTGCAGTGGTATTAGGTAAAGACACTCGAAAGCCATAACTTGGAATAATATAGATAGGTATCGCCATCTTTCCATTGCGGAGTAATTTTTTAGACAGTGATAGCAATAAAACATTTAGATCATAATGATGATCACAGCTTTCTTCGTAGGCGTTAGGGGAGGTAAAGGTATAACGATATATCGATTCAGTGCTAACCACTTCACCTGCGAGGTAACACAGTGAGGCTAAAAAACGGGACTCATCAGCCGTTAATAGTGTTTGTTGATTATCATGCCAGTTAAGTAGTCTATTTTCAGGAATAAAATCAATCCCTTCAAACCGATAACATTTTACTGCTGTTTTGGTTGTCATTAGATCACCCACTTGTAAACGCTTCGAACACAACATCATTCGATAGCATTAAGTGTTGACGGAATTACGACAATCATCAAATAACGGGTCTTATTAATAATAAAAAAGCCCATCACAGGATCACTATGACGAGCTTATGCGTATTCAAAAGTCATAACATAATGAATTACATCAATTTATTAATGTAGTCATATAACGACTTCATGATCTTCATTTTGTGTTCATTTGACTGGCAATCTAGCGCGACAGCTTCAAAGTTTTCCATATATTTGGTCATGTTTTCTTCAAAGAAATCTTGACAGTGGTGCTTCCAACGTTGCTGTTCTTGATAAGTTAACGTTAATGGATAATTACGTGCGCGATAGCGGAACAATAACGGCTTAATGCGCTCATCATCGACATTAATTTCCAGTGTTGCTAGTGAATCTGCTGCTGTTTCACGAATAATATCCATGGTTGAGCGATCAGCGGTGGAGAAGAAGCCATCATAGAGCATGGTATCAACGTTACCATTATTAGCGTACTCACGTTTAACACTGAACATTTCGAGTAATTTGGCTCGCACTTCAGGATGTTGCTTTAATAGCGCAAGATTCTTAAGGCATAACTCACGATCAATCCCTAAGCGGGCCGCATCTTCAGCTTTAAGTGTTTTAGCTGGCGCAAGTACCGGACATTTATTTAAATGCACTTCTTTAATCGGTACTGGCAATTCATCAGGACCAAGATCAATGCGTTTAGTATATAAACGCTCACGCAGTTGGTCGGCATTAAGTTCAATTAATGGGGTCGGATCTTGCGCAAGATTAACGCAAATCACTGCATTTTTATTATCAGGATGCCATGCCATCGGCACGATCCAACTGGTATTACCGCACTCAGTACCGAACATCCCCGATACATGCACAATAGGGGTGAGATCGACAATATCGATTAATTCTTGTAATTGACGCTTATGACGTAAGTTAAACAAGTAATCAAACAGCTTAGGTTGGTTTTGCTTTAAGATTTTTGCCAGTTCGATAGTGGCGTATACATCAGCCATAGCATCGTGGGCATTAGTGTGTTCAATACCGTTAGCAATTGAGAGTTTTTCAAGCTTAAAGCTCGGACGACCTTCATCGTCAGTTGGCCAGTTAAGCCCATCAGGACGTAATGCATAACAGGTACGCATAATATCTAATAGATCCCAACGCGAGTTACCATTTTGCCATGCCCAACCATATGGGTCATAGAAGTTACGGTATAACGTATAGCGGGTCACTTCATCATCAAAGCGAACGTTATTATAACCAATAACACAAGTATTCGGCTTTGACAGCTCGGCATGAATTTGGGCAATAAACTCCGGCTCTGATAAACCTTTTTCCATTGCTTCCTGTGGCGTGATCCCCGTGATCAAACATGCTTCAGGTGACGGTAGGTAATCGGCTGGTGGCTTACAATAGATCACCAAAGGCTCACCGATAATGTTCATCTCCATATCGGTACGTACCCCTGCAAACTGGCAAGGGCGATCATTTGCTGGACTGGCACCAAAGGTTTCGTAATCAATCCAGTATAATGTTGGCTCGTTTTTCTTGTTCATAGTAGTTTCCAGAAGCCATGTGTGTTGTATTAAGTAATTGTTATAACTATGGCTTTTCGTGATATACTGTTTATATATACAGTAGTTAATTCCAATTGAATTCAGCGTGGGATTTGCATTAGTGTCCTAATGTGTGTCCCTAAATCTGAGCCTGTGTCCTAATTTAAAGGAATAGCGTAATGAGCCTGACAGACCGACAACTTAATCTTATATCAAAGTAAGACACTTATGACGGTAAAGCTGAAATTAGTGATGGTGAAGGGCTCGTTGTCCGCATAACACCTCAAGCTAAAATCTATTTTCATTACCGTTGCCGCTTTAATAAAAAAAGCCTAAGAATTCGTATAGGTAAGTATCCCGTAACTAGCCTTAAAGAGGCAAGGCGAAAGCATAAATTAATGATGGAATTAAGAGAATCTGGTCGAAATCCCAACATTGCTATAACGGGTGAGCTTGAATTCATCACTTTAGATGACTGTGTCGCGTACTGGCTTAAACATTATGTCCCTCAATTAAAAGTGGGTACTCAGGTGCTTTATCGCTCTTTTGCAAAGAATTACTTTATTGGTGCGTTCCCTGAACGTAATGTCGAAACCATTCCTGCCAGAGAGTGGATGCAATGGTTAGATACTATTAGTCTTGATAAACCCAAAACCGCTAATTCACTATTCACCAAGTTAAGAGCCTGTTTAAATTTCTGTAAGAGTAAGTTCATTATTGAAAAAACAGACTTAGACCGAATTAAAAGACAGCACGTAGGTAAAGCACCAGAAGTCGGAACTCGAGTGCCAACGTTTTCAGAACTCAGCATGATTTGGTTGGCTATCGAACGCAGCCGCGCCAGCTCATCCAATAAGGCGCTGCATCAATTAACTATGTTGTGGGGCAGCCGTCTTTCAGAGTTGCGCCTTGCTCGTCGTAGCCATTTTGATATGGAAGCGGGTATATGGACGGTACCGAAAGAGCTCAGTAAAACCAATACGCCAATAAGACGCCCAATCCCAACTAAAGCGCGGGTGATATTAGAGCGAGTAATGGCTACTTATGATGATGTGCTTTTCCCTGGTGGTGATCTTGATAAGCCGATAACTATTTCAGCAGCTAACCGTTATATCCGCCGTATTAGAGATGGTTTACCTATTGATGATTGGCGTACTCATGATTTTAGACGTTCACTATCTACCGGTGCATCAGAATTAGGTGTAATGCCGCATGTAGTAGAGAAAATGCTTGGCCATGAGCTAGGTGGAGTATTAGCGGTTTATAACAAACATGATTGGTTGAAAGACCAACTAGAAGGTTATGAGCTGTATGCGGAGAAGCTGGATAGTTATTTGAAGTAGGATTGTAGTTAATCAGAGTTGTTTAATACATGCCCAATACACACTTTGAAACAAAATAATGCAATCAAATCAATGATATTTATGCGTTAAATTGATTATGATTGTCGGGCTTTAGGGGTATTCCTTTACGTGAAAGTAAGAACGCTTGCTAATAAGCTGTTAGCTCTCTTAGAAATAAAATTAAAGGATCGTGTGATGTATAAAAATTGCGCATATTGCGGGCGTCAATTTAGCCCAGTCAATCGAACGCAAAAGTATTGTTGTTCTAGCTGCAAGAACTGTAGTCATTCGAGTGCCAGACTGGCGAATAAAGATACACATAAACTATTAAAAGCATCTGGTTATTACGCAACAGAAAACGGAAAAGCTGAAGTCATGCGTGGTTCGCACGACCATACTTTGGAAGCTAATGGCACTTCACGAGAAGAATGGTTAAATATGTGGCAAGAAAGGTGCGGTAACTTTATGTCCAAGAGCTAACAGGGCGTTATACATTTTAGAGGTTTAAATGCATAATTTTGATAGTTATTTAGCTGATTCTGCCTCAAGAATAAGTGCGGAATATTTTCAATTAGAAGTTAATGGTCGTGACACTGTTATTTTCAGAGAGCGCGTATATTGCTATGAGCTTTATCATCAACTGCGTAGCTGTTGGCCAAATGAAACTAACTGGAAAATTTGTGGTGAAATTGATAAACGCGGCCACCCAGTACTGAGAGATTCTGATGAGTCTCCTGATTTTCTTGTTCATGTACCAGGGGAGCCCGCAAATTTTGCAATTATTGAAGTCAAACCAGCCGACTTTGATCGTCAGAAGCTTATAAAAGACTTTAAAACAATAGTTAAATTTATGCAGTCCAATCATGCTGGATATGAGCGTGGTATTTGTCTGATTTATGGTGATAAACCTAGGTTAATCAGAAATATTACAAATGCTGTTACTCAGTTTGTAAATGAAGGTCATGATGCTAGCTCTATTGAGATTTGGCATCACTCCAGTGTTGGTACACGTGCGCACCACATTTCAATTTACGGCACAAAAGTAGTTGCTGAGAACAATGTATAATAAAGCATTTAAGAGTTATTCCCAATGTTTGGGTATTTTCAGTTTAAGGTTGGGTTTCGTGTTTACGGTGCAATGGTCTAGGTTAGTTGGTAGCGTCGCTCATACCTTAATGCGGCATTCCCCTTACTTTTCCTAATATATCTTAGTCTGATTAGCGCTAATACTCTAACCAATTTTTGTCCACAAGTGAGTTAGCTATTCAGCTAACTCATAATTGCCTCGAAACGAGTGAGGTCAAATACTTATTAATATCTCATTAACGCGGTTTGGATTAGTTTTAATAATCAACTTAACCTTAAAGTTGAATTAGTGGTAGCTTGTTGGTAATTTCTTCAAACAATTCTAAAGGAAAGTAATAAATCGCTATCAGTATAATGACTTTATATCCAAATTTCTTGTATGATTACCCAAAATTTTAGGCATCACGCTACATAAAAGTAAGAATGCTTATAAGAGGAATAAATGGATCCAGAAAAAATAATAGATGTAATTCAAAAGCATCATGATGATCTGATTGAAAAAATTGTGCCAGCATATAATGAGCGAGGCATGCAGTTTGGAAATGAACGTTATGGCTCATGGCGTCAACAAGTTACAAAATTTCTCGATCAGCACTTACCTGGTGAAAGTCAAAGGTTTAAGAATAAGCGAACACTACTTGGAGTACATCAAGGCCGCTGGGAGTCTGCCTTTGAATCTTTCTGGCGTCAAGATGGAGAAAAGGTTAGCTCGTATCTGGAATCCCTAATTATTGATCTAGAAGAGGGCACATATGAACAGCCTCAAATTATTGAATCTGACGTAACAAAAACTACAGATGAACATTTAAGTACTAATTTGCCTTTAGAAAATGTCGTTAATGTGTGTAACAGCTTTCATAAAGTTGTTAAACAACTCAGAAGCAGGTATTCAAGTCGAGAAACGTTAAATGTGAATGATGAATACGATGTGCAAGATTTACTACATGGACTTCTACATTTGCACTTTGAAGATATTCGAGCAGAAGAATGGGTTCCAAGTAATGCTGCCAAATGCACTCGTGTCGATTTCTTACTCAAAAATGAGGGAATCATTATTGAAGTGAAGAAAACTAGGCAAGGACTAACTGCAAAGGAAGTTGGTAGTCAATTGATCGAAGATATACATAGATACAAGACACATCCTGACTGTAAAACTTTAGTGTGTTTTGTCTACGATCCAGAAGAACGTATCGTTAATCCTAGAGGGCTGGAAACAGATTTAAGAAAAGACTCTGAACTAGAAGTACATGTATTAATCCGCCCATGAGCTAACAAGTATTTAAGACGGATTTCCAATGCTCGGTATTTTCGGTTTGCTTCAGCTTAAGTGTTTACGGCACAATAGTTTAGGTCAGGTGGTTTGCGTTGCTCACCACTTAACGCGGCGTTGATAGCTAATAAGGAGAGTCCAGCCAGAATGGACGAATTTTTTAAAAGTTTAACTTCACCTGTTTGGTGGATTAGTGTTGTTGTAGTTGGCATACTGGTTAGTGTCATTGCTGCATACATAAAAGAGTCAATTGATAAAATATTATCTTCTATTTTTAAAGCATGGAAATTAAATGTTGAACAAAGGAAAAACAAACATATTGAGCTAGTTAAAAAAGTTCAAGAGTGTGATCGAACTTTGTTTTTACTGGGGTTTGAAGAAAGTCGATTTAGGCAACGCTCAACGCTTTTGGCAATACTGAGTTTTATGTGTTTAATTCTTGTATTCCAAGGTCAAGCAGATACTAAGTATTTGAAGTATTTACCTTACTTAAATATTTACGGTGGATTAGCAATGTTGTTTGCCTATTCTCAGCTTAAAAAAGCAATAAAAATAAAAGGTATTATGTATACCGTAAAGTTCAACCCTAGAGACTACATTTAGCTATAACAAGAAAATTAATCGGACTAACAACGCTTGCTTAGTTCGCTGCGTTCCCAAGTATAACCAAGCATTTTTAGCCGTTTATTTAAGCGTTATCCATACTTTTATTTATACCTACCAGCCCAAATTGCCTAACCCGTTTTTGTCCGTGCGACCTGAAGTCGTATGAAGCGTTGTTCATCGCTTTATGAATGAACCATCTGTATCACCAGATGAACCTACGAGCCTGAATAAAGCAGCGGCTCGGACAATGTAACGAAATTTGGCCGTTGGGCTGAGTGGGAAAAGAATCGTGAGAGGACGTTCCTCCTGAAAACCACAATTCGGGTAAGTGCTAGGTAGTCAGTATGATGAACGTATGTGAATCCATTCAAGGTGCGTTATACGATGAAGCAGCGGAAGTGGTTAATACGCTGTGGCCAAAAGGCAATGAGAGTTGGAAAGACGTTGGACAGTATTCTTTCGTGATCGCAGTACTCTCCGCACTATAGTGGGCATCTAAGCTGACATTTTACGTGACATACGGAACAGGGTAAGCCTGTATCATTCCCTTTGGGAAAGCCTTTGTGGCCGATAGTGATGCAGGTATAGGAGGTTGGAAAAAGCGAAAGCTACATTGTAATGATGTAGATACAGACCCATGTCTGATCACGAAAGTGAGCCCACTTCTGACTGGTCTCCCTTTGCGAGAGAGTTTGAAGAACTTTATTTAAGGAGAAAAGCAAATGGTGATCTCGAAAGAGATTAGTGCATCTTCTGACGGTGCTCAATGGCAGTCAATAGACTGGAAATCCGTTGAAGCGCAGGTATTAAAGCTTCAAATGCGTATCGCAAAAGCAACTAGAGAAAAGAATTACGGTAAGGTGAACTCCTTACAGTGGCTCTTAACTCATTCTCGCTCAGCTAAGCTTCTTGCGGTTAGGCGAGTATCTCAAAACAAAGGCAGTAAAACGCCTGGAATAGATGGTGTCATCTGGAACACAGATGCACGCCGTATGAAAGCAGTCAACCAGCTTAGTCGCAAGACTTATAAAGCGAAACCACTTAAACGCATCTACATTCCCAAAAAGAACGGCAAACTCAGGCCATTAGGCATTCCATGCATGGTTGATAGAGCGCAACAAGCACTCCATCTACTAGCACTAGAGCCTGTGTCTGAAACACTTGCTGACCCCAATAGTTATGGATTTAGATCTAACCGCAGTACTGCTGACGCAGTCAGTCAATGCTTCAAATGTTTGGCTCTAAAGAAATCAGCCAAATGGGTACTTGAAGGGGATATCAAAGCCTGTTTCGACAAGATCGGCCATCAATGGCTTCTTGATAACATCGCTGTAGATAAGCGAATGTTGGAACAATGGCTAAAGTCTGGCTTTATGGACAAAGGTCTGTTCTATGATACTGATGAGGGTACACCACAAGGTGGAATCATATCTCCGACCTTGATGTTAATGACTCTCGCAGGGCTAGAGCAGTGCATAAAATCCACTGCGCTCAAAAAGAGCGCTAGAGCCAACTTTATTGGTTACGCAGATGATTTTGTGGTCACTTGCTCTTCAAAGGAAGTGCTAGTGAACGACATCAAACCGTTGATTTCTGATTTTCTGGCAGAAAGAGGGTTAACCCTCTCCGTAGAGAAAACGAAGCTTACTCACATTGATGATGGCTTTGACTTTCTTGGCTTCAACCATAGAAAGTACAAAGGAAAATTGCTTATTAAACCGAGCAAATCCAACACGTTGTTATTTTTGAGAAACCTACGTGAACTCATCAAAAAGCACGCAACCATTCCTGTTAACGATCTTATCAAGTTGATAAATCCGAAACTCAGAGGATGGGCGAATTACTATCGCCACTGTGTCGCTAAGCAGATATTCGGGTATGTCGGCCACAAACTATTCCAAGCGCTATGGCACTGGGCAGTTAGACGTCATCCAACCAAGTCCAAAGACTGGGTTGTCCATAAGTACTTCCTCAATCGTAAAAGCCAGTGGCAATTTCACGGTTGGCAGAAAGTCATGAACATGGACTGTCACTTCAATCTGTTCCAAATAGCGAAAGTGCCCATCGAACGACACGTGAAAATTAGGAGTGCAGCGACCCCTTTTGACCCTCAACACCAAGAATACTTGGCGAAGAGAAAACCCAAAAGGCTAGCTCGTAATTATTGGAAAGAGCCTGTCCTGACTTCGTTTTAAGTTGCTGGGTATCAATGATGCCTTAGTGGAGGCTTGAGCCGTATGCAGTGAAAGTTGCACGTACGGTTCTTAGAGGGGCGGCACTTGGTAACAAGTGTCGTCTACTCGACACAAGTGAGTTAGCTACTTGAAAGATAAGAATACTAACAAGTTTTTGATATTTAAAGGTTAATTTATTAGTGATTGCTGGGTTTTAGAAGTATACTTTTGCATTAAAGCAAGGGTTATTATTTATACACTGTTAGCTTGCAATGTGGGTTATTAGCAGTCAATGTTCAAGGCTGTTGGCGTCAAAACTAGAATTAATTTTACGAGTAATAGCAATATGAATTATAAGTGTTATGGTCATTTCTACTCATCTTGTGAGCTGAATTTTCGTGATTTACTCTTAATTACTGATTTAGAGGATATTTCGGATGACATTCAAATTGACTTATTAGTAGTGATGATGAATCCAGGTAATTCTGAACCAAAAGATTCAAATGTTCGAGCTACAATATTTTCAAAACCATGTGTGCTTACAAAGCCAGATAATACTCAATCTCAAATTATGAAGGTCATGGGTGACAATAACTTTAGGACTACTATTGTTATAAACCTATCTGATATAAGAGAACCCAAGAGTAGTCTGTTTACAAGAAAATTAAATCGGTTTTCATTTGGCTCGTTTGGTGAAGGGCACTCCCTTTTCTCCGAGAGTAGATGCGATGAATTGAATCAAATTATAGAAAGGTGTAAGGCATCTTCAGTTATTTTTGCAAGTGGTGTCAATTACAAACTGCGCTTTCTAACATCTAGGGCTGTTTCCAAGTTTGAAACAAATCGAATTGTAGGAAACAAAAGTAAGAAAGGTCTTTTTTACCACCCTTTACCTCGTTCACAAGAAAAGCAGCAGGAATGGGTCAAGGGTATAAATGAGCAACTTAAACGAGTAATAAGTTAACAGATAAAGATATGTGTCGCGCAGCCGACACCTATCCGAAGTGTTGGACAAGCAAGGCTACCTAATAAAAACCCCTACGGATAATATTCACTATTACTCGTTGACTTAATAAGCACCTGTATATTATCTTTAAAGAGTACCAGCAAAATCTGGTATCGAGATTAGCCTCTCGCACAAACTACGGGCGCATTATCGCCAGCACTTAGCTGGTTTTTTTATGCGGCGAACTCGCACATCTGAATTATGGTGGGCTGAGTGGGAGCACTTCGGTGCGCCGTTTCCTGTAGGCGGTAAGGCTAATCCTGTTCAGCTCACCACCCAAAATTAGCCTTTTGAGTGATGAGTAAATCATACTACAGGAGGTTATTATGCCTATCCAATCTGCTTTGCCTATCGCGCAACTCAGTCCCTCAGATCTTATTTTTATCTCTGATACTAATGAACTCGTTACCGATTCTTTAATGGTATCGAAGCATTTCAGTAAACAACACAAACATGTCTTATCAAAAATAGAATCTCTTGATTGTTCAGAAGTTTTTACGTCAGCCAACTTTTCGGCTCACACAAAAAAAATCACAGCAGGTATAGTTGTTAGAGACTCTAAAGTTTACCAAATGACGAAAGATGGCTTCATGTTCCTCGTAATGGGATTTACGGGGAAACGAGCAGCAGCAGTCAAAGAAGCTTATATCAATGCCTTTAATCTAATGGTAGAACAACTCACGAAGAAACCAGTAGCAGAACCTGTTAGCTATAGAATCATGACCGTTATTGAAAATGGTCAGCCTATAGAGTCAAAAATAATCCCTAATGATGCGTTCATAATTAGTAAACCAAGTCTTGCTCAAATATTTAACGAGTCGAGTTTGTTCAGTGTGGATGAGCTACTGGCGATATCGAATAGTGTGAATACAAGTATTGCAGAGATAGCAAGGCTGCAAGATGCGCAGTTTAAGCAGATGAATAAACAATGATAATAGAAGAGGCCCGATATGGGCCTTTTTTGTTTATAACAAAAATGATTGCTTGAAAGATCAGCTAGAAGGGTATGAGCTGTATGCGGAGAAGTTGGAGTCTTATTTAAAATAATAATAGCTTGTACTTTTCTTGTTATTTTTTTTGCTATTGATAAGGAAATACTTTTTTATTTGTGTTTACGATGTTCTGAATTTAATTAATATAAGTGACTATTTATTTTTTATCGTTATGACTTGATTATTTAAAGTAATATCGTTTTTAGTTTTTAAATTATTGTATTTAATAAGCGTTAACAACATGATTAATATCATAAAAGTTAATGATGTTGTATGATATTTTGGTTATATCTCTAAGATAAAGATAGTACAATTTAATATTCTTATTATATAAAACTTACATCGGTAGTAAATCAGGAATAATAAAATGTTTAAAGTTAAAGAGTATGGCGAAACGTTAGTAAGTAATAAATATCCAATATTTAGTCTATCAACAGATAGTTGGGATGATTTTGGCTTTAAGTGTACTTTTAATCTCCGATACCACAAAAGTAAAAGTGTAGTTATTAAAATTGGTGAGTTGAAAATAATACAGCTTAATGAAAGCACGACAAAGCTTGATAAAGAGTTTGACGACTTAGATTCAGAATACATATCACTTGGACAAAGTATAGAGTTTTATGAGAACTTACGAGAGTGTATCGGTGCAACGGACTCAGAAGTTGTATTAGATTCATTGAATGATATCTCATGGCAAGCAAATAAAGCTGATGAGTTTGAAAGCAAACCTGCATATAGAAATGCCTTATTTAGAGAAAACAGTGCACATAACGCATTTCGTTTTGGGCGATCAATTATTTTAAATGAGCCATACGATGATAGTGTTTCGTTTGAATATATGGTGAATATTGAATCATCAGGCTGCTCTTATGATATATCAATAGATTTTGATGATGACGATTTATTACCGAATAGAATTGTGGGTATTATAGGTCGTAATGCCGTTGGAAAAACTCATTTGATGGGAGCGTTAGCTAAAGATTTAGTACAAGTTGGTCGGGTATCACAAAAGACGATTGACGATAAAAATAGAAGATTTAAGGGTAGCAGACCCATATTTAATCGTGTTATTACAATATCATATAGTGCGTTTGATAAATTTATACGTCCTAAAAACCCACAAGCTAGCTATGTATATTGTGGTATAAGAGATGAAAAAGGTGGCTTATCTAAATCGTCATTAATTAAAAATTATAAATGTAATTTAAAAAAAATAAAAGACCAAGAGAGAGTTGATGCTTGGGTCAATTATATGGCACAAATACTTGATGAGTTAGGAGATGGTTTTAAAGAGAATCTTTTAAAGGAAATTGAAAATATTGAAGATGCTGACAGTGAAAGCTTATCATTATTAAGTTCGGGACAATCTATATTAGCGCATTTCGTTACTGCTCTTGTTGCTCGTATTCAGGAAAATACATTAGTCTTATTTGATGAGCCTGAAACTCATTTACATCCAAATGCAGTAGCAAACCTCTTTAATGTAATGAATCATATGCTAAGACGTTACAAGTCATATGCAATAATCGCGACACATTCACCTATTGTAATTCAAGAAATTCCTAGTAAACGAGTGATTTTGCTTACAAGAGAAGGCAATAGTACTATGCCAACTCGAATGCAGTTTGAAACCTTTGGAGAAAGTGTCTCCGAGTTAACTAGGCATGTATTTGATACCGCGTCAATTTCAAACTATTACAAAACAGTGCTTAAAAACTTATCAAAGAGTATGTCAGCTGAAGATGTAAATAAACTTTTTAATAATAATCTTAGTTTTAATGCTAAAGCATACTTACTTGCGCAGTATGGCGGTGATGAATGAAAAGAATGATTACTCCGTCAGCAGATTCAATCTCATACTTTCAAAGACATAAAAATGTAGTTAGTTCAAAAGCTAACACAGTAAAAGGTGAACCAAACTTAATTAAACAGAATTTACAAAGCTTAGAGTCAGCAATTGAAGCTAGGTATAGTGCTTTTGAGTCGAGTTTAAGTAGCGGTAACCTTTTTAATTTAGCGCAAGATCCAATTTTAGCTGAACATAAAGATGATTTATTGAGTTGCTACACAGGAAGGACTGCAAAAGTAAAAGAAATCTTTTCGTCAATAGAGGATGTACAGCCGGCTAATTTTTTGAGGCGTTGTCCGTATTGTGGTATTACGTTACCAAAAACTTATGATCATTACTTACCTGAAAGTCTTTATCCTGAACTCTCTGTTCATGCATTGAATTTGATCCCTTGCTGTAATTCATGTAATCAAACAAAGAATAATTTTTGGAAAAACGATAACCATAGACTTTTTTTACATTTTTACATGGATATTATACCTGATATTCAGTACCTTAATGTTAGGCTGGTGTCTGATATAAATTTGTGTGCTGTAGGTGCTATTTTTTCTATATCTCGAGCTCCAAACATTCCTAATAATGTATGGGATGTTTTGAGCATGCACTATATTAAACTAAATCTAATTAAGATATATAATGAACTAGCAAATAATGAAATATCTGAAGTATTTAATGTTTGTATTAGTCACCTTCGGGGAGGGGGGATAGATGTTGGTCGATTCATTAACATACTATTATCTTCTGATGAGCAGCTATATGGTATAAATCATTGGCGGGTCGTTTTAATGAAGGCTTTGTCCAGAAGTGACGATTTTGAAAGGGCAGTAAGAGCTTCGGTTTAGTATGTTTGTATAGATTTAACAGGCATATTAATACGATTTTCTACATTTAGTATTGTTGGTTTTTTGAGATTTTCTATATTAAAGTATTTATAATCTAGATTTTAATCTGCATCGGTGTTGATAAAACTTAACTGCGTCCCATTGATTGGATAGCTCTTCATGATCAGCTGTGAAAGGCTGAATGACATGTATAGCATTAGTGTAGTTATAAGTGAGTTTTACAAATCCAATATGAGTAAATTCATGATTGTAATTATTAAAGTAAACTTTGAATGTACAATTTAGATATTGCTGGCAACACGTTAATAATGTTTCTTGAATATCATCGAAGGAATTGTGTTCATAAACAACTAAGATTTTTTCATCAAGTGAATATTCATAGTTAATACTTGCCATAATTTATTCCTAAGTATTATTGCCAAAAACAAACAAAGCGATCTCTCACCAAGATCGCTTTGCTCCTAAAACCGCTTTCCAAAACGACTTGTATTATCTTTCCATTCTTCAACGGCAGAACGTAACCAACGTAAGGGCATCAGTGTAATTGGTTCAGGGAAGCCTCGTGTTTGTCGCCATTTATAAATAGTTGCTCGACTTGTGATTTGAAACATCTCTAAAACTTCAACGTGACTAATTAAAAGGTGTGTTGATTGCTCATTAAGTTCAGCATAAGTTTTTGCTGGTGGCGGTGAATCAGGTAGTTGCTTTTCTTGTTTACTTTTATAGTGTGACGGTGTCACGTTTAAGCTATTTTCTATGGTATATGAGATGTTTACAGTAGGGTAGCTGTTGTAATCGAACATGTTTGATTCCTTATTGGCATGTTGTGCTAACAAAATTAGAAAGACGACCCCGATTCATGGTGTGCAGTGATGGGAATATGGATAGAACGACCCCAATAGACGCTTGGCAATTGTGTGTTACGGGTGTTAAAACGGAAAAGTTCTTTAGTAAAGAATTTATAGTTGGGTGTTGGTGCTAGTAATATTGCTGATAGCATTCTCATAACCTGACCAATTATCAACACCTGCATTTTCTAGCGCTGTCAAAATAGCATCACGTTTACGAAGATAATTCGCTTCTTTAGCTGTCATTTGAACCATAGGTACCGTTTTGATTTCTGATGTTTCTATTTGATGGGCTAATGTCGTTGGTAAAAGTGCAGCTTTGCCTTTTTCAAGTGTATGGGCAATCACATCGCTTTGCTTACTTTCTTCGCTAGCGGGTAGTATTTCCTGTTGAGCCTCAACCTTTGCTTGTGCTTTAGCATCTGCTTCTATCTGCATTTGTTGGCGTTCTTGTTCTAATCGAATATCTTCTGCAGCTTTGTGGTCAGTAATTCGAGTTTTAACAAGAGCATTAAAATCATCGGTATCTTTGAAGCAAATTGCCGCCCAGTCATTAAATAAGAATTGGTACTCAGCATGTGTCGATAGGGTGGCGTAGTTTTCCTTTGCTTTGTTAGCTATAAGGTCTGCTTCTACAAGAGTTTGTGCTGCAGCAGTATCTGCAGCTTCCTCCAGTGATTGAACTGTCTTTTTACCTTTGATGGCATTAAGTACTGATACTGTAGGTGTTGGCATTGGGGCTTTGATTTCTAAGGATAACGCATTGAGATGTTGTTGAATTTTAGCATTAGCATCGTTAAGAATACCTTTGCGAATTTCATCCTTACGACTCTTCACTTGTTTATCTGCAGCTAATCGCGCTTGGCGAATTTGTTCACTGATAAACTTCAATTCCTTAATGAACGCATCAATACTTTGGACTTCACCAAGCACTTGCTCTGATAGTGCTTTTAGTTTGTCTTCTGCACCTTTGAATACTTTGACAAGCTGCTCTGCATCAGCAAACTCTTGGTCAGTTTCAATGGGGATTTTTGATTTTTCAATCAGTGCCATGGTAGCTTGTTTGAAAATATCAAAGTTGCTGTTAAGTGTTAGACCATCCATTTTGTAAGTTAAAGCGGGTAGGTCACGGATAGGCTCTGCTTCAAGAATAATGATTTCTTCTTTTTGCTCATAATTAGCTAAGTCCTTTTGGAATTGCAGCCAACCGGCAATAAGCTGTTCGCGGCGCTCTGACAGTGAAACATACTCACAAGATGCAAAGAGTTTTTCTGTGCCATCACTACAAACAAAGATGACTTTATCTGCGCCAGATACCAGAAGTTGCTGTTCTAATTGCCAGTAATAATGGGGCTCTAAGTGACCATTAAGTACATGAGCAAACAAGTTTTGATTATAGAGTTTGTGCTCAAAGATAATGTCTTCAAGTAGGGTGATACCGTCAAAACTGGCAAGCATCCAATCGTATTCATCACTGACAGCTGTTGCTGGGAATAACTCTTCATCAATGAGCTTTTCTACGAGTGGACGAGCTGCATCTTCTGCGGCATGACCTTTGGCAAATATCTTCTCTTGAAAGCTATTCACTTCTGGTCGCTCACCCGTTGCTTTTTGTTTAAGTAGGGTATCACGACTTTGATATTTTGATGCTCCCATCATCATTGGCGCCTCTGATGCGGTGAACTTGGTAGCTCGTAAATCTAACCACGCTTGCGAACCTTGAGTGACGTTGATAATTTGCATTAGGCTTACTCCGCTTCACAATTGATGAGTGCTTGTTTTTGAGGTTCAGTTAATTGACCTTTACTTTCAATCATGGAGATCAACTGTTCAGCGGTTTTCTTACCGGACTGAATAACGGATGACCACTTAGTGTAATTGAGTTCAAACTGATCGACAGGATAGTGTTTGATGGCTGGTTGTTGTGGGGTGATATCTTTTTCGGAGGGTACAAACTCTTTGCCTTCCATTTCTTCGGCGGTAGGTGCTTGTCCGATATCTGGCCACGCTTTACGTAGAGCTTGTGCTTCAGCACATTTTGCTAACTGAGCATAAGGGCGTTTTTTCCACATTGCATTGGGTGCTTGGGCGTTACGTCCTGAGGTTGCATAGTTTTCTAGCCAGTATTCTTTCGCACTGAAAGCGACAATTCGATCACCAATTAACTTATGTACAGTGTATTTGCACCATTCAGGGAACGTGTATTGGTTACCATCCAAATCGGCTGTTAATACTGGGCCAAACTCGGGCTCATCTGCACCAGCATAAGTACCACTTCGGTCAGCTTGGATTCGATATAAACCAATACCTGGCATAACAACATCACGCCATGTTGAATTACCCGAAGAAGCATCTTTAACGCTCATCGGAACAAGGTGAACGGGTTTAAGTAGAATATCTAAATGACGAGATAGGCAGTAATCCACAGCCATTAATATTGACTCGTCTCGCGCACCAGGGAAGACACTATTTTGCAGGGCTCCCCATGTTGATTGATCTATACCTCGCTGTGCGACAGCAGGGTATTCTTGCTCGAAAGAAATAGTAGGTTGAGTGGTCATTAGTCGTTACCTTAGGTTATGCATCCTCAAAGTGCTCTGGTTAAGTAAGAGCACTTTACGAATGAGTTATAAACCTGCCAATGCAATTTCAAATTCTTCTTTTTGCTCCTTATATTCAGTACGAAAGGTTTTTAAGATAGTGGCTTCATTTTCATTAAAGAAATCCTCAAATACATCTTTTGCGAATTCTTGAAAACCCATTAAAACAAGTAGGGTGTTGTTTGAACCACAGTCGGCGGTGATAAGAAATTTGACCATTGCATTGGCTAATTTCCCATCATGAACTTCAAAGTAAAAGGTTACGAAATCAGAGACTGATAGGCCGCAAAACTCACGGTTATTTAGGATCCGATGTTTACCTATATCTAGGAACCTCTCCAGTGTCTCAACTTCTTGGGGTGAGACTTGATTAAAGATATTTTTCATAAGATACTCTCCATGTCCCTTGTTGTTGTTGGTTGCTATGTTTATTAGCTGTCTGCAAAGCAATGGTCGTTACCTTTGGTGATATCTGGTCGATACACCATGGCGCTAATTTCTTGGTCGTGATTAGTGCCCAAATCAACCCTGTCAGAGATGGCAGGGTTTTTTTGTATCAGATAAAAATTAACGAAATTCATATTGACGTGTATAGTTATTGAGCATTTTATTACTAAACAATATGAGTATTAGATATGACGTGGAGCGTTTTAAATATCGATTATATAGATATGCCAAATGAGGCTCTCAATACAGAGATTCAAATTTCATCGGCTGTAGTCGATTACCTTAATTGCTTTCCATCAGGTGGTTTTTTAAAATGTCCTATTTCCGTCATGTATAAAAATAGTCTTCATATTCAAGTGTTTTTCCCACCTGAACTATCAATAATTGCTCTATTATTCGGGGCGAAACCGAGTAAAAAACCTGACTTCGAGACATTGAAAGGGATGAGCAGTATAGAAATTAGCCCTATTGGATTAGATATAAACTCACATTATTTTCAATCTCTTTTCGTGAAATCTACCCATTCCTGATAATCAGTTACTGTTAATTGTTATTGGCTAAGTCAACCCTGTCAGGAATGGCAGGGTTTTTTATATTCATAAAAGTACCATATAGATTATTTGTTATTCTTTAATGATATGTTACGCTCAAGTTTCAACCATATGGTCAAGGGTGAATATGTGCGGAATTGTTTTAGGATGTTTTTTACAGTTAAATTATTTATTGAAGAAAAACTAAATAAATACGTTGCTTTCTATTGTAAGGAAATCAGTAAAGTCTATTTTTTTGAGGAATTTCTTTGGAGATATTTTAATGTTATGAATTTTATGAGTCAGTCAGTTATTACAAATAAAAGATTAAAGATTGAAAAATGGAAATCATTTTTGTTTTCGTGTTTGTTGTTTGGGGTTATTATTTTTTTAATTATCATTACCATATTTCTTATTTTGATAAAGATAATAAAAATGATAACTATGGGATTGATGGGTTCATTCTTTATTCGTAATTAGCTATTTGTATCTCAAAGAAAACTGAATTCAATTCTCTTTGAGATACAGCCCCGAAGAGCTGTATCTCGGTCATTACCTTTGGCTTTCTTGGTCTTTACCTAAATGCGCTCTAATGACTAAAGCGCATTAGTAAAAAGTTTCTTTTGGCTTACGTTCATAAAAATAATCATTTTTTACATTTTAGATATTCAACATTACGTTCAACTTCTGTCAGTGGTTGATATTTGCGTTGAGTTCCCACTGTTCTAGCTGATGCTGTATGGGCAGTGAAGTAACGTTCAAAATCTAACTGAACATTGCTTTTCTCAGCGCACATTCGAATAAAGCCTCGAATAACATTTTCACGAAAAGCAAACCAACCGGGACGATTATCAAATGCTCGTTTTAATATACATCCGTAGGATTTATTTATTAATTTAGCAAATTCTTTTTTAAATTTATCTTCGTCTAAAGCTTCTAATTTTAATTGATTAACAATATCTGAATAGGAAAAGGTTATATGCTCATAACTTCGGATTAAATCTGCTGAATCCGCCATTGCCCAGAGGATATGATGAATATATTCTGGTTTTCCATCTGTTGCTTGATCATAGCTTTTTCGTAATATTTCAGAGACAGAATTGATTGCATCATCAAGAGCCTGCAAAAATAAAGAAAAATTAATTTCAGTTATTGGATCATCTGAAAAATGAGCTGCAACGAGGATTTTTTCGCAAATCAAGTGTACATAACTAGGAAAACCATCGCTTAAGCCAGCTACTTTATAACGAATATCATCAGGTAATTTAATATTGAACTCGTTAAAGGCCGTATCAATAATCTTAAAACGTCCATCCCATGGTAATACATCTAGTTTTACTTGATGTAACTGCCTAAAGCTGGATAAATGACCATCCATTAAGCTATCTAATGATTGCCCAATACCTGTAAAAATTAATTTAACTTTAGATCCTTTATCACCGAGTTGCTTAAGTAATACACCAAAAGCTTTTCGCTGATCATCAGGCATCTGATCAAACTCATCAATAACAATAATCGTCTTTTCAGAGTGCCATTTAGATAAACTATTCAAAGCTATTGTGGCGGTTAGCGGATCTATAACTTCGGGTAATGATGGTTTGTTTGATAGTTGTCCCGAAAATTCAAAAGAGAATAGTGGTGGTTTAAAAGCAATTTTATGGGAGCACTCTGATATATCAATAGTGGATAGAGCTTCATTCAAAATGGCAGAAATAATACCAGTTAATGTAGATGTATAATCACAACTAACAATAATCGGCTGATTATCTGACGATTGCAGAAGATGTGCCGCAGTTTGAGCCAATGAAGATTTACCGACTCCTCTATCTCCTAGAATAAAAGCGTGTCGTCCATCAGCATGTAATGCTACTTCTAATTCTTGGAGTTGTTTTTTTCGACCCCATAATTGTTCAATATTATCAATGGGTTTACTTGGTTTAAGGACGCTGTGTAATCGTTCTAAAAAATCAAAATTATCTAACCATTTATTGTCGGAGGTGATATATGGATTCTTTATATCAAATACTTTTAGATGTTTTTAAAACAGAACAAGCAATTGCCAAGGCGTTTGGTTTAGAGCGCGCTAGTCATTTCAAAAAGAAAGTCCCTGAGAAAATAGCTTTACTGTGTCATTTATCAAAAGATATTCCGTACACCTACAACCCTAGCAACTATGGACGGAATGGAAAGAGGCTAAATATTAAAACGACCAAAGAGGTAACGACCAATGATTCAATTAAACGAGTTCGAAACACAGATGCTAATCACTATCGCAGCACGCCGTAAGATCGGAAAAGTAGGGCTGCCACAAGCCTTGATTCGTGATGAACAGGTGAAAGTACGATTTACTGAATCTGACCGAGCAGTGATTGATTCTTTTTCTAAAGCAGCTGATACCAACGAAGCACAGTTTTTATACACGTTAGCTATCTCAAGCGTTCGCGAAATGATGATTAATGATGCCGAGTTAGCTCGCGAGATAAGAGATGAATTAACGATTGCTGGTATTGCCATTCCTGAATGGATGACTGAGTTATGAATAACATAAATGATCTCGATAAAATTATCGCTATAGCATCCCGTGTCGCGGCTAAACGCCGTGGCATGAGTATCACGGTTGCTAGAAGTTTATTGTTGCTAGGGACTGAACCAACAAGTGCTAATGCCACTTTGTTTCATCGTCAGCAGACTCCGCAAAAGTTGGAGGAAGTGTAATGTCTATCATCCGATCTGAACGTCGTAATCGATACACAACAATTAGTAATACCGTCTTTGCTAATAACCAACTGTCATTTCAGGCTATGGGTATGTTGTCTTACATTTTATCTAAACCTGATAACTGGAGTGTATCGCCAGCGCAGTTAATCACAGTCACTAAAAACACAGCAAAAAAGACCGCTAGAGATGGCGTTTACGCCATTTTAAAAGAGCTTCGTGATACTGGTTTTATTCTTCGTGAAAAGCTGTCTACAGGTGAAACCAATTATATTGTTTATGACACGCCTATAGGTAATAAAGCCTTTATAAATAAAGAGGATAAGAAGCCTAAGTCGAGTGAATATCAATATGATCTAATAGAAATAGAGCAGTTTGAACCAAATACGGAAAACCCTGATGCGGATAAACCTAATCAGTCTGAGCCGATACTAATAAAGACTAATCTAAAACAAGAACTGAAGAGTAACAATAAAGATAAGCAACGCAAGGTTGCTGGCGGTTCACTGCTTAGTCAATTCCCTCAAGAACTCAATCAACAAGCTTGGACGAAATGGCTTGAGTATAAGAAAACTATCAAAACATCTTACAAAACGCTCAATGGCGAACAAGTTAAAGCTAACCGTCTGATCACGCTATCGGGTGGTGATAAATCTATTCAAATGGCAATTGTGAATCAGAGTATTGATTCTGAATGGCGGGATTTATACGAGCTAAAGTTCTTTGCTAACCAAGCAAGTGGCAATGATGCTAATCGACCCGTCACTCTCGCAGATTTTGATGACACCACTTGGGGTCATGATTTAGGCCTATAACGACCAAAGGTAACGACCAATGAAAACTATCGCTGAAATAGCACAAAAGGCAAACATTGCGCATCGACCAGCGCAACAACAGTCAGTAAGAAATATTGATGAATTTGCTATGCAGAACATCAATGAAATATTCAAAGAGTTATGCGCGATTTTACCCGCTTGGCGTAATCACTTGAGAACCGCTGAAGAGTTCAAAGCGACACGCGCAAGCTTTGCCAAAGGCATGATGGAAAACGGCATTGTTAGCATGACCCAAGTACAACGTGGGTTAGTGAAAGCCCGTCAGCAAGAGTCTGATTTCTTTCCAAGCGTGGGTAAGTTCTGCGGTTGGTGCAAAGATGATTCATGGCAAGAGGCGTTTAAGCGCATGTTGGATCATGAGCCAGTACAAAATTTAGCTGAAAAAAGAGCGCGTCAGGCAACATCTTGGGCGATTAGAAACAAGTTATCAGCATCCGATGCTGAGAAGAAATTCAAACTAGCTTTTGAGAAATATCAGGGACTTGAAGAACAAGGTTTATTAACTGAACTTGTGCAGCTGCCCCCGAGTAGCTTAGTAACTGAATTTGATAAACAACGTAACTCGACAACAGTGCGACCAGAGCAGTTTAAAGCTAATTCAGTGTTTGCTCGTATTGCACGAAAAGGAGCAAATTATGAGTAAATTTACTGAGTCAGAGCGTGCAGCAATGGCAGAAGAATTGGCGATTAATGGTTTTAATTCATTGCTACGTTTGATTGTTCTTCACGATAAAAATATCCCTGATGTGACGAGAGCAAAATACAAAGTAGGAACCTATTGCTGTGCCAGTGGTAGCGCCATTAAATCGTGGTCGAAACATGGTTTACGTGGAGTGTATGTCGAGCGTGCATTAGAGTTTGCAGCGTGTTATCGCCTATCAATCAAAGCCCATCAGTTACAGCCAACGAAGGCAATTGTCGAGCAGTGGCTTGAGTACGATTACAACCTGGTTAAATCAGGTCGAGCAAAGGCCAGCACGTTTAATGGTTGGGATATTGCGGCTCGAGGGGTGATAGGTAAACCGTCAATCAAAACAGCAAATTTTGAGTGCTCAATGAGTGTAGGGGAGATGTAGTGATGAATATTTCAGTAATGCAAAACCATGAGCTAAATATGAGCTCGCTAGATTTTTTGAATGATTATATTAATCCTACACGTATTGCAGCAAACGAGAGTGAAGTTCGAAATAATGATTTTAATAAGAAGATTATTGATGAATGTGATGACTTGGTGACGTACGAAAAAATCGTACGTGGCAATACAGTTAAATATTTTGAACTTACATACGACCAGATGATGCTCATTGGTATGCGTGAATCAAAAGCTGTTCGGAAAAACGTATTAGTTAAACTAAGAGAGCTATCACAGCCGAGCACTGTGCTGCCAGCGTCATTTGCTGATGCATTACAACTGGCCGCTGACCAAGCTAGACAAATTGAAACCCAAAATAAGCAGCTCATGCTTGATGCCCCAAAGGTAGACTTTGCCGAGCGTATCGCTAAAGTAGATTGCGGTATGACATTGGGTAAATTCGCTAAAGCCGTGAACTTAGGCCCCCGTAAAATCTTCGCTGTTCTGCGTGATATGAAAATACTAATCAGTGGCTGCCAAGGCTATAACTTGCCGATGCAGCAATAAGAATGGCTGCTTTGTTGTGCGCCAAAGTACCTATGGGCCTGAAAATGACCGTATTGCTAATACCACATTGATTACAGGCAAAGGTGAACTGTGGCTCACTAAGAAGCTCATTAAAGCTGGTGTACTTAAGGCGGTAGCAGTATGACCAGTCGAGAGATTCGAATTATTGGTGCTGACACGTTTGATAAGCGTGTTGCTGCAATTGCTGCTATCGAGAAACACGGTGAACGTTCTGGTCATGTTATCCATAAAGTGAAATCTGGCGGTGTATGGCACTCAATAGAAGTTCATGTTTTTAAGTGTGTTATCGCCGAAGTTGTCACTAAGCGTGCGTTTAAGCTGCAAGGTGCGCAAGCGAGCTGTTTTATCAATGGCTAAGATAGCGTTGGTCAAAACGCAAGGCGGGGCATTAGTCCCGCTTACTTATGATGATAAGAACTTCATTGATAAAAAACGCGTAGGGACGGTGCTCGAGTGTGATTTTAAAACGTTACGTAATCCAATGTTTCATCGTAAATACTTTGCTCTATTGAACTTAGGATTTGATTACTGGAATCCAACAGGAGGAACAGTATCACCAGCAGAATGTGGGCTATTGATGCGCTTTGTTCGGATGTTAGCGCAATACGGCGGAGAACAACAAACATTGCAAGATATGGCGAGTGGTTATTTAGACCATCTATCAGTACATAGAGCGCAGCTTGAAACAGAGAAGTCATTTGAAGCGTATCGCAAATGGGTGATTGTTGAAGCAGGATGGTATGACCAAGTTATATTACCTAATGGTTCTATTCGCAGAGAGGCTAAGAGTATTCGGTTTGCCAAAATGGATGATGTTGAATTCAGTGAGTTATACCAAGCATCGTTTGGAGTCTTGTGGAATAGCATTTTGAATAGTTACTTTGATGATGAGGAAGAAGTAGAGTTGGCTGTTAATAGGTTGTTGGGGTATTTGTGATGTTAAGAAGATGATATTTATCTGTATGATTTTATAGTGTAATAATATTTTTTTTATTTAATGGTACGTCATTGCTCACATTTCTATAGTTTCGTGTTATCTCATCAGTATATTCAATAATACCATATGCAATACATTACTTATCATTGCTTATACCAGTGTTAAGAGTTAATCAAAAATATTAGAGATAGATAATGGAAAGTATCGTGATGGTTTTATTGGCTAAATCCTATAAGCCTGGTGGTAGATGTATTGCAGGTCGAAGAGTTAAATTTATCGGAGACAAGAAAGTAGCGTTAGGTGATTGGGTGCGACCTGTAGCAAATGATGGTACAGGAAAAGGAGCACTAACTAGAGATATGTATATATATGAAGACGGGACAGAAGCTAGAGTTTTAGATATCGTAGAAGTTCCAATAGTCAGAGCATTTCCCCTAGATGGTCAGCCTGAAAATCATGTTGTAGACGAGAATAAAAAATGGAAAAAAATTGGTAACCTTAACGGCGACAGTATACTCAAGGCGACAGAAAAAGTGGCGAGTATTTGGAATGATACCACCACTGAATCAAACAAAGTGACAGCGGAGTATGACGAGCAAGGGTTGGTGTTGCAGTCACTATGCTTAATCCAACCTAAAAACTTTATGGTTACTTTGTCTAACGAATATGATGACTATGAGGGTGAGTATAAGAAGAAAATTGTTGCAAGCTTTAATTATTTGGATGTTAGCTATGCTAACATATCTGTTACTTGTCCTGTTGTGAGACTGATTCTTAAAAATAAGTATCCTCAACAAGGTAAAGAACCTATAACTATGAGTTTAAATAAAGGTGATAACTATATATTGTGTATGAGCTTGAGTCCTAGATTTGGAACTGAAGATATGCACTATAAGCTTGTGGCTACCGCATTTGATTTTGATGGTTATTTGCAAAGGAACTATGCTTAATGAATGTATATACAATAGGCTTTACAAAAAAAAACGCTGAAACTTTTTTTAACTTTATAAAAAGCCAAGAGATATCTACATTAATTGATGTTCGTTTAAATAATGTATCTCAATTGGCGGGCTTTGCAAAAAGAGATGATTTGAAATTTTTTCTTAGAGAAATCTGTCAAACTGAATATGTCCACCTGCCAGATTTAGCACCAACAAAAGATATATTAAGTAATTACAAGAAAGGAATAATTACTTGGGATAACTATGAAGAAGAGTTTATGAGTTTGATGGTAAAAAGAAACGTTGAACGTACTATCGACAAGACTTTGATTAATAATGGTTGTCTTTTATGTAGTGAGCACGAACCACACTTTTGTCATAGGAGGTTAGTTGTTGACTACCTAAATCAGACAACGGATTTAAAACTTAAAGTGAAGCATCTATATTAATATGAACAAGTTACTCGTAATTTATCCAAAAGAGTTTAAATCATACTCAAAGTTTGCTCGTAAGTTAAAAAATATTGTGAGTAACTTTGGGGTTTATACAATTATTTCCCCGTTAGATTATAATGGTTTTGTTAGTCAGTTTTCTTCTGAGGGTGGTAATGTAGCTTCATTTGAAATTGCAAAAGAATGGAAGTTGTCACAATTTACTCACGCTATCGTGTTTGACGATGGTGAAGAGTTCATATCTGAGATTGAATTTATTAAAGCAGTCTCACTTCCAATCAGAGTTATTAAAATAAAAATTACTAGAGTAATTAATATAAAGAATTCTGATGAATATTCGACAACTACAATAGATCCTAAGTTTGAGTATATAGGTAGAGGATCTTATTGGGGGAATCCATACTCAATTTATGAAGTTGAGGATTTAGATGAAGATGAAACTCCTAGAGATAATGTAATTAGAAAGTTTAAGTATGATTTTGAATATAATTGTTTATTAAATAGAGACAAGAATAAAGTATATTCCTTAGCAGGCAAAAGGTTAGGTTGTTACTGCAAGCCAGAAGCATGTCATGGCGATGTGCTAGCTGATTATTTAAATTCATATGATGATGGTGAGTAGTGCTTAGCTAGGCGTTATCCTTACATTACCTAACAACCTAAATAGAACGAACTGTCTAAGAAGCTTTTACCAACATCGAGCAAGCTTTCATTGCTAGCTCAAGTTTGCCCCATTTCTCAGCACTATTGCTCTAAAAAACATTTTGAAACAAAATAATGCAATCAACTTCATGATATTTATGAGTTAAATGGAATATGATCAACGAAATATACGAGTGTATTTTTGCGTGAAAGTACAATGCTTATTAATAAGTTGTTAGGTGAAAAAGATATAGTATTTAATAAGGTAAAAAAAATGCAGTTACCACAAAGACACAGTAGTCATCGCTTGGAGCGAGCATCTGAATTATTTTTTGAACAGTCACTTCCAGAGTTTTGGACAGCATATAAACCAGTTCCTGATTATGGAGTAGACCTAGTTGTAGATATTTTTGATGAAGATAACGCTTCTGGACGTGAATTGCTAGTCCAGTTGAAAGCATCAGAGGAATCAAATGTAACGGCTAATGGTGCATTTGAAAGAGTTCAGTTAAATATATCTACATACAATCTTCTTTGGGATAAGCTACAAGTCGTCATGATTGTAAAATATATTGCGTCTGAAGACATGGCATATTGGCAATTATTAAGTGAAGTTCCAGAGCCAACCGAAGATAATTCAACTATGACAATCCACATCCCTCGTGAAAACGTACTACAAAATATCAATTGGGTAAGGATTCGTAACCATATTGAGGTAGTTCATCTCAGAAAGCTTGGTGCAAGAACTCGTCACAGGTTTTCGGAACCCGCCTAACAGATTAGGATATGTGTCGCCGCAGCCGACACCTATCCGAAGTGTTGGACAAGCCCAAGCCACCTTATATAAGTCAATATTGGAAATATCATGAAGGATGATGCTGGAAAAGTTTGTTGGAATTTTAAATAATAATATATTTAAAATTATTATTTGTTGAATGTGATTAGTTATTTAAATAAGAAATGAATTATTCAATATCATTATTTAATTTATCAGGATGCTTTTTATTATGGCATAAAGTATAGCTTTTTATCCAATATAAGTAACTTTCAACGGTACGTTTTGCGTAGTTTTTTTGATACATGCATTCTTTTATGTAAGTTAGAAAGAGAGAGGCCATATCGAACCTTTTATACTGTTAATACATAAAGTATTAGTAAAAAAGTAGAAACTAAAAGGAAGATGCCCGATTTCGTGATTTATATCGGGCAATAAATGTAATAATATGTTTGATTTATAATATTTTTTGTATCATGGCGATTAAAATACGGGCACAGGTTCAAAGAACAAATTCGGGTAAGTTGTTAATATAATAAGTTGTTAGGTTTTATAGGAAGTACAATGATAAATAATAGTGAAAGTGGCATAAAAATAGTCACATATGGTGCATTGGGCACCTTTTTTGAAACAGTTTTAGACCAATATAAAACGTACTGTGATTTTGCATCTAAGAACTTTAGTATCGCTGAATTAGAGGAAGAAGAAATTATTAGGCTTGGTAAGCGTCAAAATGACACGATTGAAATTTCTAATATTTTTACTGGTATGTTCCTTGAAGCATTTATTTTTGATTATGCGGCTAGAAAGGAAAGTATCAACTATGCTGAGACATATTTAGATAAGTTAGATCCAGTTTCAAAATGGGTTGTTATTACCCGACTATTTAATAACCAAGGTTTAGATGTTGGCGGAAAGGCAGTTCAAGGAATCAAGAAAGCTTTTAGAATAAGAAATAGTCTTGCTCACAATAAGAGTAAAAAATTTCCCGATACCACTGATGCAGATAAGTTAATGGAATTTTTTAAGAAGCAAACTCCAGAAAGGTTAACTCCACCAGAGTGTGTTGCGATCATAAAGTTAGTATTAGAAGAGTTGATTGCTGTTGATAATACCGAAGTTTATGCACCACAGTTATTGGATAAAATGGAGAAAATTTTGAAATCTTATCCTATGACAGCCAAAACCTAACAAATAAGGATATGTGTCGCGTAGCCGACACCTATCCGAAGTGTTGGACAAGCCCGAGCGGCTTTATATAAGTAAATATTGAAAATATCATGAAGGGTGATGCCGAAAAGAAGTCGAGCGTTATCCTTGGTGTGAACCAATCAATTTAATTCATTGATTTATAATTAGATCCTCGTTAATTATTACGCGTTAATGCCATTATCCTTATTATTTTACGTTTTTATCTGGGTCGAAAAATCCCCGCCAATTGCATAACATGCTGACAGCATGGACAAAAAAGTTGTGCCATTAAACGGACAATTTTTTGTTGTGAGGGCAACGTCAGTTGCCCTGCTAACATAAAAGCATATTGGATCAGTTGAAGTTGTTTCTTCTCATGCCCTCGTAATAAACCATAATCACGAACTCGCCTTAATCCTTTCGGTAATACATGTTGCAATATCAGCCATAGAAACTGTAATACAGGCAAAGTGCGTGTTTTCATTGTCTTTGTTTGGTTCTCTTTATATCGAAATGTCACCTGATGATTATCGAGATAAAGAATGTCTTTATCTGCGATGACCCCACGATAAAGATATGTTGATAAATACAATAAAGCGGGTTTCCCATGACCAACATGGCGGCAATCTACCACCCATTTATTTGCTAATTTGTCAGGTAAGGAGAGCTTGAGTACGCTGGTGATATATTCAAGAAATCTAGTTCGCCATACTTTCGCTAACGCAAAAGAATTAAATAGGTACTTGTTTTTACACTGTTTCCATTGTCGCTTCTTTTCATCAAAACCACCCCCAGTGATCACCATATGAATATGAGGATGTAAATCTCGACGTCGATTATGAGTATGTAACACAGAAGTAAAACCTATTTTATTGCCAAGATGTTTATCATTATTAGTAAAGCTTTTTATAATACTGGCAGTGACGGTAAACATGGCTTGGTACAACAATTTAGGGTGTTGTTTTGCAAGATATCGAAGTTCTGCTGGTAGCGTAAACGTCACCATAATATAATCAATTGGTAACAGTTTTTGTTGTTGCTTGTTTAACCAATCTGATGTTGTTCGGTGCTGGCATTGCGTACAATGACGGTGTCCGCATGACATTGGATGGTTGACGTGATGTTCACAGTGAGAACATTGCCAGCGACTATGTCCTTGTTGTTCTGTATGACAAGTCAACATTGCTTTCATGGCATAGCGGATATCGTGATTAATTTGATTTGAATAAGTCGCATAAAACTCATCGAAATAGTCGCTTAATAATGATTGAAAAGTCATAACTTAAGATCCCATGATAATGTTAAATCATTAGTAAGTTGGTTAATGGTAGCTGACGTGTTTTTACGGGAGATATCGGTAAGATGAGTATATTTAGCGGTAGTATTTAAACTGTTATGACCTAATAAATGCTGAACTGAGCGCAAATCTAATCCACGTTCTAACAAATGAGTCGCATAGCTATGGCGTAAATTATGTGGGCTGATTGATTTATTGATCCCACAGCTTTTAATTACCGCTTTCATGGCTTTTTGAATACCACCGCGATCCATCACGGTATGGTTAACATTAAACTGTGAAGGGAAAAGATAACGGCTATTTTTGTGGGTTTGCCAGTAATAACGCAGAGCATACAATGTTCGTCTTGGAATAGGGATGAATCTATCTTTACCACCTTTACCATTTCGAATATGGACTAACATTCGATGGCTATCAATATCGCCAACAGCGAGATCTAATCCTTCTCCTAATCGTAATCCAAGGCTATACAAGGTCAGAAAAAACACTTGGTAACGCAGTTGCTTGGTTGAATTTATTAAGTGGCTAACTTCTACTGGCGTTAAAATATCAGGCAATGTTTTAACTTGTGGTGGCTTAACAATATTAAGCCATTCCCAATCACGTTGAAGTACATGCTTAAAGAAAAACTGTAATCCATTACGATCAATTCTGACGGTGCTCCATGAATGGGTTTTAATCAATTGAGCAAAGTAGCGTTTTAGATCATCAGTGGTTAACGTATCAGGCGATTTATCTAAATGGTGAGTAATGCGACGAAGTGCACGACTATAACCATCAATAGTAGCTGGACGTTTACCTTGTAAAGTTAGGTGGGTAACATGTTGTTCATAAAGATAATCTGAACGTTGTTGTTGTTCGTTATTCATCATTAATACTCCATTAAAAGGAGTATTAAAGGTAGCTTAATCGCTGTCTGCTTTACTCTGCCGCGCAGCGGCTTCGTTCAACAAAGCATTTAAGAGTGATTCCCAACACTTGGCATTTTTCATTCCATCGTTGGGTTTTGTGTTTACGGTGGTATGGTTTAGTTTCGTGGTAGCGTTGTTCATACATTAATTCGACGTTATAAATCCTATTTGAGTTTGGAATGTGAGGTTATGCTAATTGGATGTTTATACAATTCTGAAAGACTTTTCTGCTCCATTTATAGCAGCGGTAGCAATATTTGCGACTTTTAAACAAGTCGGAAAACAAATTCAAAATGTCAAAGATGAGCGAAAAAAAACGTTCAAGAAACAACATCAAATAAAAGCATTTGAGTTGATTTCTGAAAAAGCACAGGTAGCTTTATCCGTCTGTGAAGAGGTAAGCTCAACGGTCAACGTTAAAAAGGTCTACCTCGAAAATAAAAGGGACTTAGCTGTCTTAAATGTAGAAGAGCGGTTAGTTATCGTTAAAGCTTGTACAGACACTGTTATGGGGCTGTGTAAAGTTTTAGAAGCTAACGAAATTATTAATCCATTATTATTTCGAGCCACTAGATATGCACTGCAATCAGAACACTACAAAATGGTTAAGACTCAATTTGGTTCATCTGAAATTGAGTTTTTAGACACTATGTTTTGGACTACGAATCAGTGCCTATTCTTTACCCATGACTTTTTAGTTTGTATGCAAAATGAGGTGTATGGGGAGCTTTTTAACAATACGTTATCGTCCAGATTTGCAAATGACCCTAAATTCAAAGTTATAACTAACAATTCAACGCAGCTTTATGAATTTCTAGCTCATATAGAACGTGACACCGATTGGGGACGAGAAGTTCTTAAGGTACGGACGCTAAAGGATTTATAACAAATAAGGATATGTGTCGCGCAGCCGACAGATATCCGAAGTGTTGGACAAACCAAGTCTGCATACCAAATAAGCAAACTCCCGACGGATAATATTCACTATTATCCGTTGACTTAATAAGCACCTGTATATTATCTTTAAAAAGTACCAGCAAAATCTGGTGCCGGGATTAGCCTCTCGCACAAACTACGGGCGCATTATCGCCAGCACTTAGCTGGTTTTTTTATGCGGCGAACTCGCACATCTGAATTATGGTGGGCTGAGTGGGAGCACTTCGGTGCGCCGTTTCCTGTAGGCGGTAAGGCTAATCCTGTTCAGCTCACCACCCCAAATTAGCCTTTTGAGTGATGAGTAAATCATACTACAGGAGGTTATCATGCCTATCCAATCTGCTTTGCCTATTACGCAACTCAGTCCCTCAGATCTTATTTTCATTTCTGATACTAATGAACTTGTTACCGATTCATTAACAGTATCTAAGCATTTCAACAAACAACACAAAGATGTTTTAAAAAAGATTGAATCCCTTGATTGCTCAGATATTTTTGCATCAGCGAACTTTTGCGCTTATGTTCAAAAATTAAACATTGGTAATAGTGCAGTAAGAGATTCGAAAGCATACCAAATGACTAAAGATGGCTTCATGTTCCTTGTTATGGGATTTACTGGAAAACGTGCAGCGGCAGTCAAAGAAGCTTATATCAATGCCTTTAATCTAATGGCAGAACAACTCACAAAAAAACCAGCAGCAGAACCATTGAGCTATAGAGTCGTGACCACCATTGAAAATGGTCATGCTGTGAGTTCAAAGATAATACCCAATGATGCTTTTATTATTAGTAAATCGCAGGTGAATAAACTAATTAAAGAGCAAAATTTGTTTAGTATGGATGAGTTATTGGCGATATCGAGTAGTGTGAATACAAGAATTGCAGAAATAGCAAGGCTGCAAGATACGCGGTTTAAGCAGATGAAGAAATTGTGAGAATAGAAGAGGCCCTATATGGGCCTTTATAACAAACATGATTGGTTGAAAGAGTCGTTAGAAGGGTATGAGCTGTATGCTGAGAAGCTGGATAGTTATTTGAAGTAGTCTTCTTTCCTTGTTATTCATTGTTGATTTAAGCCGTGTTGGTTATAGGCACTAATACGGAAATTCCTTAAAACTTGTTAGATCAATAATGAGTGAAAACTTCAGTTTTTATTCGCAACGATAATAACGTAGTTAAAAATAGTGAGTATTTTTATACTTTTGATTTGATATGATACGTTATGCATTTTAAGTGACATATGTTATTTGCAGGAAATGATGGGAATAGTCCGTCTAATCATCGTTAAATACACAACAGAGATATCGATGCGAATTTTAATATTATTGCTAGCTTCTATTGCTTTGTCTGGGTGCTATAAAAGTGGATATCAACCAGATATCAAGGCAAAAACCAACGAAATTATTCATTTTACAGAGTCCGGAGATGCTAAAGCTCAATTCAACCTCGGGTTGATGTACTTGAGCAGAAAAGGTGTGCCCCAAGACGATAAACAAGCAGTTAAGTGGTACCGCAAAGCTGCGGAGCAGGGATATGTGCCTGCTCAAACCCTACTTGGGTTAATGTACACGAATGGAAAAGGTGTTCCCCAAGACGATAAACAAGCAGTTAAGTGGTACCGCAAAGCTGCGGAGCAGGGATATGCGCCTGCTCAAACCTTCCTTGGGATAATGTATGAGTACGGAAAAGGTGTTCCCCAAGATGATAAACAAGCAGTTAATTGGTATCGAAAAGCCGCGGAGCAGGGATATGCGGATGCTCAATTCTACCTCGGGTTGATGTACTTGAACGGAAAAGGTGTTCCCCAAGATGATAAACAAGCAGTTAAGTGGTATCGAAAAGCTGCTGAGCAGGGATATGCATTTGCTCAAACCAACCTTGGGTGGATGTACGAGAACGGAAAAGGTGTTCCCCAAGATGATAAACAAGTAGTTAAGTGGTACCGCAAAGCTGCGGAGCAGGGATATGCGCTTGCTCAAACCAACCTTGGATTGATGTACGAGAACGGAAAAGGTGTTCCCCAAGATGATAAACAAGCAGTTAAGTGGTATCGAAAAGCCGCTGAGCAAGGGAATGCGTATGCTCAATATAAACTTGGGTCGATGTACGACGGGTCCCAAGATAAACAAGCAACGAAGTGGTATCGAAAAGCCGCGGAGCAGGGATATGCGGATGCTCAATTCAACCTCGGATTGATGTACGAGAAGGGCATAGGGGTGCCCCAAGACGATAAACAAGCAGTTAAGTGGTATCGTAAAGCTGCCGAGCAGGGAGATGGTAGCGCTCAATTATATCTTGGGTGGATGTACTATAGGAGCAAAATGTTCCAAGACAATAAACAAGCGTATATGTGGTTCGATTTAGCTAAATATAATGGAATGGATGACATGAAATATAACTTTGATATCATTACTAAAAACATGACATCAAGAGATATAAGTGAAGCGCAAGAAAAATCCAAAATATGTTTGGAATCTGATTATAAAGATTGTGATTAAATATAACCCTCGTTATATGAATTTTAGGTCGCCCTTGGCGGCCTTTTTTGTATCTAATAGTTACTTTCTAATCTAATTAAGAACATTGACACATATGAATTCTGTAAATAACAATCATTATAATGGAATTGCTACGTGCTAATAAATCCTGCATGCAAATTAATAGTTTTAGCTTTATTTGTGTTTACGATGAACTTTCTAACTACATTATTGCTTAAGCACTATGATTATTTTGGTTTTACTGAAAATTCATCGGCAATACATGGCAGTATCATTTCGTTTTACGCGATAACTTCATATAAATTTATTGATTATTTAGTTAAGAAAATTTCGAATTACAGAGACCAGAAATGATTGTTTGGGAGTTTTTACGTTGGTGAAATTTTGCGTCTACACGAGGTGTTGCTGTACCTATATAGCCTAACTTTCGATTATTATCATGCTATTTTATTTTGCATATCGTAACTGTACGCAACGTAAAGATTTATCATTAGACGGGTTCATCCATGATAGGGGGGTATAAGTTTACTCTAAGTGCATACTTGTAAGCTGCAATTAGATAATTTTGGCATGATATACTGTGTTTAGTAAAAACTTGGTGAGAAGCCTAAATTTCTAATTGTTAACTTAGTTATCGACGCAATATTGAATGATTGTTATTATAAATATTATATGTATACAGTAGGATTGATTCTGAAATGAACCAATATTTAGATCAAGCAAATCGTTGCCCACCTTTAAGTTAATTTAGCGTTGTTGATTAACTCTATTTTCTTCGCCTATAAATTGGTGGGAATGGATTCGTTTGATTTTTATTGGAATACCTATGTCTATTGAATCGATTTTTGCGTTTATATCTATTGTTTTTGTTATCACAATAGTTCCAGGGCCTAATACGCTCTTAATTCTTCATACGTCCTTATCAGCTAGAAAACTTAATGCTTTTTTTAATATTATTGGAATATCTTTAGGCTTCATTATATATGCAATGGTTTCAGCTTTAGGGCTAAGCTTGCTTCTTGCACAGTCTGCAAGTGCTTTTGCATTACTTAAATGGTTAGGCGTAGGATATTTACTTTGGCTTGGTTATAGTCATATCCGAGATAGCGTTAAAGTTGATAGAGTGAATGAGATCTCTGAACTTAAAGTTGAGACATTGCGTCAAAGTTTCATTCGAGGTCTTTTTACTAATTTGCTAAATCCGAAAATTGTAATGTTTTATCTATCGATCTTCCCACAATTTATATCTAAGAACTCGGTAATAACTGACAGTTTAATTTTGGGTATTGTACAAGCACTCATTGTTTCAGCATGGTTTAGCTTGGTTATTTTACTTGCATCTCGTTTGGCGGGTTGGCTGAGCACGAGCATGAATAAAGCACGTTTAAATAGACTTTCAGGCGTCGTATATATCTTGTTTAGTGCTAAGCTTGCGATGCTTAAACTATGAAATAATTAACAGTTAGTTTCGGGCGGATAGGAGTTTTAATTTCTATTCGTCCGTTTGTTATTCTGTCGTAAGATGAAGTACTGAGTTATGAACTCCTCAATCTTTATTACCTTAGCCTAAGAGCTATACTATGCTCTCCAAAACTCCCGCATTATGCAGTGATAAATTGCGCAATCTTTTGAATCGCAGAAATAGCAAAGCTGAAAGATACGCGGTTTAGGTAAATGAAAAAGCAGTGATAATAGAAGAGGCCCTATATGGGCTTTTTTAATGCAACAGAGTTAATATTTGAGTCATATTAGATATGATGAGAAAGTTAGTTTAAGTAAAATATTAAGTATATTCAAAATTTAATATTTATGAAGAGCTAAAATGTTTTTATTGCGATTGGCATATTGATATATAAGAAGTTATTTGTAAATTTAGATATCTAGATAATATTTTAATCATTAGTGAATGAGAAAAAACAGTAGTCATGTTTGTTTTTATATCTAGTCACTGTTTTTGTTTCATGATATAGATATTTGCGAGCGAAATACTGCGTGCCAAAGGTGTTGTAATTTAAGTTTCTTTTAGTGTGAATTTTTCGGTGAATATAGCAGTTTTGATACAGGGAAATGGGTAGGACTGCTTTAGGTTGTACAGTCGGTTGTTATCCTAATCTTCTAGGTGATAGTGCTGCTAGTTTGTGGTGTTGTTAACTGTTTGATTTACAAGCCTTTATAAGGAGTGTGTCAATTATTAATATAGTAAATTGTATTGATTATGATTTTTCTACTTGTTGATTGAGGTGGTTAAGAGAGGCTCTATGGAAGCAAATCAAAACAGTACTAGCATGACTCGATATGACAATAAATCATATATGGCACCTATGTTATATATGAGTGGTTTTATTGAATATTATCTTTGGGAAGATGTATGTAATGAAAAGTATGCTCAGATAGTTGCGTACAAGGTGGGTCGTAATAATATCTCTTTAGTTGGTACTGCTTATTTTTTTTCAATAAAAAAGTATAATCATGGAGGTGTTTTTTTAAATAATGTTTTGGGGTTAGATAGAAGCTTAAATCAGATAAAAATAGAAAATATTAAGATTATATTTATGTTGAAAGCCGTACTTAAACATTATAACCAACTAGCCATTGAATAATGGTTTTAAACAGTATGTAGCAGTACAGTAAATGTTGTCTATAAAAAATATAACAAAGCCTTTATATTACTAATTTTATATTCTTATAGTCACATTATGATTATTAAAGGAGTAGCGTTGCGTAGTAATAAATTGCGCAACGCAGCTAAAAATCAACAATGCGCAGTCCAAATTCTTGGTGTGTGTAACTTTAATCCTGAAACTGTCGTTTTAGCGCATCTACCTAGTACTACTCATGGCATGAGCTATAAATCTGATGACATATGGGCAGTTGATTGCTGCTCAAGTTGTCATGACGTTCTTGATGGGCGAGTACCATTTGAGTGGTTAGCAGGGGAGAAAGAGCAATATATTCTTGCGGCACTGCACACAACATTAATGCGAAGGATTAGAGATAACATTCTAATTATTCAATAGTTATCACAAAATAAAATAGATAAACGGTATCCACGTTAATAATTGTTTAAAGATAACTTTTATTTAGCAGTGTTGGTGAGTCTATGTGGTGGCTATCTTTAATAAAGTTTAACGGTTGTTGTGGCGATGAGTATATAGAAAATGAAGCTGGTGATGTCCAAATTTACAGCTGTGGTTGTTGTGTGCTTTTTGCATAAGGTAATGTCTCTTTAAATAACTAAACGCCTCTTATTCTATAAGTAAATAATATAGTGATAAAGGTTATTGTGTTTATAAACATAGGCTTGTTACAGTCTCAGTCAATATTTATATGTTAAGTAAAAAAGATAGAAATTTATTTTAAAATTATTAGTGATTTTTATATACTAATAAATCCTTATTAAGGCTGAAATTAAAAATAACTAAATAAGGAGATATTGGTTCATCGTTATGTGTAATTTTATGTTTGTTATTAGTTATAGTATGAACCTATACCTAATGGTAATAAGTTGTTGCTTATGTATTGGTGTTAAGTATGGTTCAATGTAGGCTCTTCTATGGGATCAGTTTTGCTTATTTAAGCAACCACTCTCTATTTTGAGCAACCACTCTATATTGAGTGGTTTTTTTTGTTCAATTAAGAAATTAATATGATTTTTTTATTGCAGTTTAAAATTATAGCTACTTCTTTAAAATAGAGCCCCCAATATATTTAATAGCCTATGTTCACTATTGGCCTCATGGTTATCTCGTCTCTCTGAAATTGGGTATCAGGGGTAATATGTTCTTCAGTAGAAGCTATCGTGATTATTACTGAATACATGAGGCATTATGAGCAGAGCAATTGAGTTATTCGCAAGAATGCATGAAGTGCGCAGTGTGACGGCAGATGAACGCGGTCGCCAAACATTAACCGGTGACGTTATCTTAGCTGTTTTTGGTAAGGTCCAACATAAGATGCCATTAGGGATGGATTTGTTGATGGCCAAGTATGTTCATGATACCCCTGCCGCAAATCGTATCATTGATGTTATGGCCACATGGTTGAATGATGAGTCGTTAAAGCGTAAAGACTTAGCGATAGCATTAAGTTGTGTTGCCCTCGATGTAGTGGCACTCACTTAATATTGAATACAGATGAATGTCTTTCATGCGGTGGTCGTGGCTTGTTTATACCTAGTGTTGATAATATTCGCCAACACTTACGACATATAGGATTAGGGCGAGTTAGTGACAAACTGTGGGAGTGAGCTGAGGTTGTGGTTTGAGAAGTGCTTGGTAAGTTGTATGTGGCGTCGATTTAACGAAGAATTTAAATAATGAACTGCAAATTTTAAATTAGAGAGTTTATTGCTAGTGGGTTGATTTGTTTTTAGAGACTCTATTTAATAGTCAAAATATTTAGCCGTTTAAGCTATTAAAATAATGACGAACAAGGTGAGATCATAGTTTACAAAATCTAACCATTTTATTTAGCGCATTAATCATGTTCAATAAGCAGTACTATTATTCATAGATTATTTTATTTACACATTTTTTGGGATTTTACATGCTTTCAGTATTCAATGCAGCAGAATTGTTCTCACTCATTCTTACTCTCGCGACCTTAATAACAGGTATTGTTTTCGCGTTAGATAAGTTTGTATGGAGACCTAAACGAGAAGGGCTGACACAGGAGAGTTCATCAGGTTGGGTTGCTCAAGCACGCTCAATGTTTCCGGTGTTGTTTGCTATTTTAATTATTCGATCATTTATTATCGAACCTTTTCAAATTCCAAGTGGTTCAATGCAGCCAACCTTGCTACCTGGTGATTTTATTGGCGTAGAAAAATTCGCTTACGGGTTACGCGATCCTATTTTCCACAAAACACTAATCCCTACGGGTAAACCTCAACGCGGTGACATTACTGTATTTATTGATCCATCAAACCCGAAGATCGATTTAATCAAACGTGTTGTTGGTTTACCGGGTGACACCGTTATTTACCAAAACAAAACCCTTTATATTAAACCGGCTTGTAACGGTCAGAAAGTATGTCCTGTCGCGCAAGAAGTACCCAAACAATATGTTGGCTTAACTAACTTTACTGAGCAAGGCGTGCAGTTAAATGAATACAACGAGCAACTAGGTAAAGTGAATCACCATATTTTGCGTGATCCTGCATTACCAGAACAAATTTACAGTTATTACCAACAGCCAGGTTCACCAATGGGCGAGTGGGTTGTACCAAAAGGCCATTACTTTGCGATGGGTGATAACCGAGATAACAGTTTAGACAGCCGTTACTGGGGCTTTATGCCAGAGCAGAACTTAGTTGGCAAAGCGACCTTTATTTGGATCAGCTTTACCTTCAATCATGACGCAGATTCAATGTGGCCAAGTTGGTTACCTAATGGGGTTCGCTTCAACCGTATTGGTAGCATTCACTAGAACCACTACAAACAATAAGATAAAACCGACATGCTAAATGCTAATAACACGTCGTTTTTTTTATTAAGCCATATTGTTTTTAATCAAATTATATTGTTCTTGTGTTACGCATAAGCTATCGGAGTAAACGGGTAATACACGTAGTATTTTCCATTTATCTGGCATTATTCTTGTTATTGTCGCTGTAAGGGTTTCTTCCCAATTATACTTATTAACAACAGTATTTATTTTTACCATACCGCACGGATTAGACTGACGATAGTTAGATACAATTTCTTTTAGGCGTTGAGGGGATAAGCAATTTTTTTTCTATCTACTCGTCCAATGCTATCAGCTAGTAAATGATCTGCAGTGTCGAAACTGATCTCTAACATGTCTAGTTGAGGACTGATTTTTGATACTATAGTGTTAGTGAGTAAATGACCATTTGTAATTAATGATGTATTTAGTCCAAAACTTTTAGCGAGTAAGATAGCTTTAATAAACTGACTTCCAAGCCTAACGGGTTCACCGCCAGCAAAATTTAAGCGTACAGTTTTATAGCCTAATTTTTGTTTAATTGGATTATCATTAAGAAAGTAATTAGCTGTTTTTGTAATTAATTCTTTGATATTACTATATGAGTGATGTAACTCCTGTTGCGAATTATTACTATCCCACGTGGCATAACAATATTCGCAACGGAAGTTACATGTTTCGGTCATGTGAAAATTAATGACTAGCTCTTGAATAGACATTGGTATATCTCTGTTGTTTTCGATAACAGGATAATCACCTAGTGCATTGCACTAACAAGAGCTTTTGAAAATATTTCTAACGTAGACTAAAAAAATTCAAGAGGTCATCAAATTCTTGAGCTTCTTTTAATTTATCATTGATCATATTTTTAAGTTGTAATGCGCCTGAAACATCATCAGATAACGCTATAGCTAAATGTTGAGCTTTCTCCTAATCACCATTGGTTATAGAAACGAGTACATTGTCTATTGGCTCTATGCGGATGCTTGCAATAATAAGCAATTTAATAGCCCAGTATTCTTTCCTAAAGCGATTTGGGGGAGTTGATGAAATGGATTAGGTAATCTGGTACAAAATAGATCCAACTGACTTTTAAGTGCCTTAATTAAAGCACTTAGGTTATTTGATATTAATGTTTGTTCTGCAAGATTATTTCTTTGACCAAAAAGGGATTTTATTGTCTCTGCACATTCTATTCTATTCTATTCTATACTGTTCATTGTTGAATATTTGTTGCACATGTTTGGGGTCAGGATAAAATGCATTCAGTAGTAGGGCGTTGTAGATAACATCAAGTTGTTGAGAATCTTTTAGATAAACACTTTTTCGCTGTACTTTTTGTTCAGTAACAACTTTAATTAAATTATTACGGACAAAAGAATTTGCTTTATCCTTCAGGTAAGGACTTTCTTTAGAAACTTCTATATCAAAAAGTTTTTTGATAGCTTGCGGAATAGTAATTTTATTATTCATAACAATAAGCTTTCTTTAATACTGTTGATGATGAGATATTAAAGATATCGCCATTTTTATAATAAGGTTCATTAGCAATTATTTTAGCCATTTGATACCAATTTCTAACATCAATATCACCATATGAGCAATAATGATTTTCTTTATTATATTGTTCTAATACCCCAATACAATATCCCGCTCTCATTGCTTCAGACACCAAAGTCATTTGTGCAGCTAAAAAGCGTTTTTCTGATTTATTTTTAAATATTTCAATAGCTTCTCTACAGGATTTGATTAGGAAAGCACCATCATTTGTATTAAACGAATTTGTTTTTGCATTTGCTGGAATGATAAAGAAAATAGATATCAATACACAGAATAATTTTGTTGTTTTCATTGTTTTTATCATTTTAATTATCTTCATTAATGGTGGTTTTTGTGCTTTCAAGAGGTGGGTTTTTATCTTGTAGATTTTCTTTTTTATGGCATGTAATGATGTTTTTTTCGGAGTAGGGGTGAATGAATATATTGTTATAAAAATAGAAATATACCACGAAAATAAACTGATTTCATTAAGGAATGGCATTTTTAATGTTCCTGTTTGATCTAAATTTATAATTAGAACAAGGCCTATAATGGCAAATGAAATAAGTGTATTAAGAGTTAATATTAAGGCGTATCGTTTGATCGAGTACCATATTTTTAATTCTGAAATCTTTGCTTTTTTAAAAAAACGCCATGTAAAAATGACAAATAAAATCATTGAAATAATTTCAAATCGATCAATATCAAATAATCCATCATCATATTCAAATGGTTCAGTAAAAAATAGAGCAATAAAAGAAAGCGCAATGAGGATACTAAAAAGAGTAGCCACTTTTTTTAAACACCAATGAATGATTCGTTGCAGATATGTATCTGCTATTGTAATAAATCTCATAACAAACTAATCTAAAAGAATAAAATACCTATTTGGTATAATTAGTATTTTATAATATTTCTATAATATGTGTATATATTTATGCAACTATTCACTTTAAAAAATCAAACGTCATATTAATGATCAACGTATTCACCAGTTAAAAGATGTTCGATACCCACTTTTCTTTCGGTTTAACACATCTCGAGCCGGTGGAACCTGAAGATCTGGTTGATATCTTGCTGGCGATTGGCCAACAACAACCACCACAACGATTACTATGGCTTTCGTATTGGTGAAACCAGAAGGGCTTTATAGAAGAACATCAGTTTTATTGAAAAGCGGTGGTTAATTCAATTCCTAAAGAGGATGTCTAGAATGGGGCAGCGATGAACTATCCACTTATCGTTTAGATGATTAGAATGTTTATCTGCATCGAATTCATTTACTAATATTTGTCTACTTACTACACCTTGGCCAGAGATTGTATAAGAATCATTTTCACCTTATGAGCTATCGTCATTGCCTCGAATATTTTTAGCTATCAGATATAACCATTAAATAAAAGAGGTCATATTATGCACTATATACACCATGTTCAATCCGTGTTTTTTAGATTTATTCTTGGTAACAATGGCGTATGATAAATCTACTTTATTAAGGTTATCAGTTTCGTCGAAGTTACTTTTGAGTAAAATTTCCTTACTAAGAAATGATGAATGAAGATTACAATGTCTCATTCAAGATTAAATTTACTTAGATTGGTTTCAGATAAGTTAATATTTCTTTTTATCTGTTTGTTTTTAGTGAAATCGCGAGCTATTTTGGGTTATGTGCTCAGTTTGCTATAACAGGATTACTATTACATATTCATTTATCGAATAAGAGCCTGTCTTATGTGTTTTATATGCTAATGTTTTGACACTGTTTCAATTTTAGTAATTAAAAAATAGAATTAAAGTTATTTGGATTATGGCTTTGGTGGTTTGTGTTGTACGTCTAATGCGCAAATAAAATGTGTTTTTGTGTTAATGTTGTTGGTGCTTATTCCCATGATGAATTGTTTAAGTATTATAAAAGAATAGTAAATCTTTTTTACTTTTAAAATAAATTAGGTTACTACATCTGATTGGGTTCGCTTGAATTATTAATCATTGTGCATCCGATAATTTTTAATTTATTAATAAGGTTCTATTAATGAAATCTATTATATTATTAGGAAGTTTAATTGTTAGTACTTCGTCTTTTGCATCAGTATGTAGTACTGAAACAGACGAGGTTACTATCTACTCAGAAGGCGTTGTGGTTGGTACCGCACCGATAGATAGGAGTTCCTATACAGAATATGGTTTTAGTATGCCACAAATAGATGCAGTTATTGATCTAATTTGCATGCCAGATAATACAGTATTCACAATGTTTTCTAATTCTGACTTCACCTCACCTTTATTTGCTCTTTCTAATAGCGAAGTTACAGAGCAGCAGCTGAATAACGTTAAGTCTGTTTCATTCCGTAATAGTATTGATGGTGTTAAAGATTGGGGTCATGGTAATAATTATACAAACATGAAGGATTTGTTTCTATATCATAATCCATACAATAATAAGACAGAGCTATTTCAAGCAAAGCATGATGGCTATTATGGATGGTTTCCTACAACTGGAGTCTCTAATGAAGATTGGCAATTAATTGGTGTTGAAAAAGTAGAACATAGCCAAATTATAATAAATGAAGCTCGCCGACGAGCAATGGAGGCAAGGGTATCTACCGAAACTATTGCAAAAGAAGTTGTAGATTCGTCTATATATAAAGAATTTTTGCTTTCTAATGGTCATTCTGGTGGTAACTACGGTTTTACTCTCCATTTAGAATTAAATAATATTCCAGGAAAAAAACTAGTAAATAGTTTGTTTTATGAATACGCAGTATCTTCTGGGTTTGGGGCTGGTCAATCGGGGAGGCCCCTTAATTTTTCTAATTATTCTCAAGACCAAAGTCAGAATACAGATCTCAATTTTACTTTAATTTCAAATGCAGCGAATTCTATAGGTGATGTTATACAGATTGTAGGAGTTCTCACTTATGACGATAATAGTACATACCAAATTCGTACAAATAGTATTACATTGCAGCGTTGATATCCTTGAGGTCGCAAATTCAGTCTTTTTAGAGACTTAATTAGTTATGGTAAATAGTACAAATCATCATTAATCGAATTTGCATAGTGAAAAGAGGTCGCTTCAGCGGCCTTTTTCATGTCTGTCTATTATGTGTTAGTTCCACTGAACTATGGATGTGCTTATTACCCTAGAACGATTTAAGTATAAATATTCTTAGTGGTAAATGCCGCCGATAAGAGTGTCATTATAAAACTTTTTATAACTTAAAGTATCTATCTATTGGAATTCGGTAAGTAAATACTGCTGAGACAGTGTTGTGTAATACTGTATTCATGATGACAACGGTATAGCGGGCTTTTGTTTAAATTTTAGCAATGAGTATATTATTTTCAAAAATCACTTATTATACGTTCTAATAAGAATATGTAGGGTGTTATCCAATATATTCAAGAAGTTTACGTTCCGTAGTAATATATCTATGTTTTTAATAAATATTGTTTTTATTTTAAAATTTATCATTCTGATATGACGGAATCTCTATTTGTTGAGGAAGTTATATTCTATCTTTTTTTGTCTATTTCTGTTTCTATAACTGATGATTGTCTGAGAGGCTCCATATTATATTTACGAGGGTAATAATAAGTGGATTCAATAATGGAACGCAAAGAGAGGTATCCGCTCTTTGCTATTGCCTTTTCAAATCTTTGGTATACTTTTAAGCGTGTTTGTTTAATAACTTTACTATCCACAATTAACTCTCTTTTTGACTGGTAGTCTTTATTTGCAAAAATAGAGGATAAAAATATATTATGTGTTTGCTTCTTTAAATTTAACATAGGCACGTAATTTAACGGGGCTAGCTAAAGAGGTTGCATAACTACAAATCATAATCCTTTTAATAAATTATCGCTAGAATACAATCATTAGTAAAAATCCGGATGATACCAATTTTATCTGTATCTGAGTAAATTTATCTATTTAATGTATCTAGTGATTTTTATATATAATAATCGATATTATTATTGGAAAAGAGATATTGTTAATTATAAAAAGCCAGCAGCAAAAGCTGCTGGCTTCATAAAACAAGGCAACGAATTTTAGACAGAGATAGGTTTATTATAAATCAAATTTCCCCATATATTCCCAAGAGCCACGACTATAACCGATGCCATTTTCTGGCCATGGGAAGTAACTGTATGACGGCTGATTTAATCTAAAGTAGTAGATATCGCCATCGTGGAATTTGTATTCGAAGATGGTGCCAACTTCTGCTTTGTCACCCCATTGAGCCATCGTATTTTGCTTGTACCAGTTCAAGATGTCTGCTTCAAAGCCGTCAAAAGTCGCTAACTTATCTTTACGATGTTGGAATTGTTTTTCATCGCCCAGATATACCCATTGATTGTTAGAACCTTTAGATGTAGGGAAATACCAGCCATTTTTAGAACGAACTTGTCTAAAGTATTCTTGATCACCATTGTACGGGTTGTCATATTTATATACTAGACCGATATCAGGAAAAATAAATCGCTGATTCCAATAAAGAATACCTTTTCCATTGTTAACTTTTCTTGCAAGGTTTTCTTTTAGTGTCTTCTTGAGGTTAATATCAAATGGAGATAGAGTTTCGTTCAAGTAGATATCTGCAAGACCTAGGTATTTCCATTGATGGTTAGAAGATTGATTTGTTGGGAAGTAGCCATATTCTTTAGTTTTTAGAATAAAGAACTCCTGCTTACCTGTATATGGATTAGGATAGTAGTATAAATCACCAATTTCACCTGTTCTTTTTCCATTCCAGCGCTCTACATGGCTTTGATTGTAGTGAGGTGCAATGAATGATAGAAACTCGTTAATACTACCAAAATCTTTAGATTTTAATAGAGAGTCGATTTCGTCAAAAGTTAGTGCTTTATCTGCTGCTATAGCGCGAACTTGGTCATAGCCGTATTCCTCACCAATGAAGAGTGCAGGTTGAGGTTCTACGCTTGGTGCAGTAATTACACGTTTATTTAATTCGATGGCCTTTGCTTCTTCGAATAGTATCTCGTTTAATGAGATAACAAACTCTTGGTTAAGTTGATTTTGGGATCCTAAGTATTCCCAGTGACCATTACTGTCACCTGTACTAGGGAAGTACCAATATGTAGATGAATTTAGACGAAAATATTCTGTGTCCCCACCTGGTCGGTGATATTCATATACATCGCCAATATTACCATGTCGTGAACCAGACCATGATTGGAACGAGGTCACTTCAAATTTATTAAGTAGCCAGTCATGGTAATCATTTAGCGGGTTATGTTCTGGACAGGACACACTTGCTGATGTTGGGGCATCGCTACGAGTTACGTTGACGTGGAATTTGTTCATTTCATTTGGATTCAAACGCTGACCACTTAATGGAAATCGCTTAACGTTACCATTTGATAGCTCTACGTTAACCCAGCATTGAATGGCTGTTGGTGAATTTTGTTCGAAAGTATGGCCGAAACTACCGTATAAAGCAGGATAGATGTAGCTAGACATTTCCATTTGTGGATCATAATAGCCAACAAGAGTAACAACATCTGTACCATATACTTCAGGAATGCTACCAATGTTGTTAGCTTCCATTTTTTGTGTTGCAGCATTCCATTTTTTATAACCTTCGGTTGTAAGGATTCCAGTTTTTTCAAAATTTTGCTGTATACGTTTAGTGGTATACCCTGTGTGATGAGTGTACGCTGAAATAGGTGAACTGGAGACTCCGCCGGCCATTGCATCGGTATTGAATCTGTATAATTCATTGAATGGTTGAGTTATTTCTCCTTGAATTTCAGTAATACCTGACAGATTCCAGAAGAAGTTTGCAATGAATCGGTTATTGGACGAATCCCAACCCCAACCAGAGTTATCGTTGTGAGTTGATTGAAGACCGCCACCAGGATAGTGTCCCATTCCGTAAGCATGACCTAACTCGTGACTAAATTCGTTACCAGTGGTATTTAGAAGAGTAGCCATGCCATTACCACCGCTAAGGCCATGTGTTACGATCCCATTAGTGTAACGACCAGCAACCTTGTGAACTACATACTGATTGAAGTACTGAGGTTGCCACTGTGCTGAACCCGCAGTGTCGTTGATACCAAAGTTTGCATTATCTATACCCATAGAAATTAGGGATTTAGCAATGTTTTCACGCATATCACCAGAATAGACACTACCTTTTACAGCGCTATTTTCTGTATATTTAGTACCGTTGGGAAGAACAACTTCTTCTAGATAAAGTGGAGAGTAGTTGCCTACTTTCATACTAGAAATTGGCAGTTTCTGGAAGTAGTCAATTGCAAGTAAAGGGTTTTCCTCGAATTTATCAATGCGAGGGGGTTCTGTAAGCATGCCAATACGAATGTTTTGAATGACGATCTCGTTTTCAGCACCAACTTCGATGTTATTTAATACACCAGTTATATCTTTATTGTCTTTGAATTGTATTGTCATACTGGGGGTAACCATATCCCATGGTATAACTGCTGACCAAGTATTTTCAGCATATATAACGTCAGGATGACTAGCATCTAAGTTACTAGGTCGATCTGATTTTGGTAATAAAGATGGCGGTTGAAGATCTAGTTCTCCAACTACTTGACCATTGTTATCCATAACTGTCGCAGAAATAATCGCATCAGTTTGGTATAACGTTGGAAATGTTATCATCAATAATGTTTTACGTTTTGATACAAGATGAGGCAATTCGTTTTCTGAATTGTCATTAGGGGCAATGGTGTGTGATTGAGCAAAACTAACATAACCTTCCAGCTCTCCTGATAAGTTAGATTCATGCTTTCTTTTACTAACAAAGTAAAGTTTATTATCTTCTGAGCGAGTCAGCTTAGCATAGTCTCCTTGTTCAGATTGACTAAAAGCTGTATGTGAATGCGGTTTTTTGTGACTTTCATCTACGATAGATTCTGTTTGAGTTGCATGAACATTAGAAGCTAATACCGCTTGTATGCAGCCTAATATATAGACTTTTTTCATTATATACACCTAAAAACGTCATTCAGTTTATTGAATCTATAACTGAATATAAAAGTGGAATTCAAAAGGGTGACAAGTTGTATCTAAATAGTCATATAGGGTGTTTTAATACTTTATTATGAAACTTAATTATAATTATCAAAATAACGATGATTTTTTATACGTTAGTTTAAATAAATTTGATATTAAATAACTGTCAATTAGTCCATCAAGACTACCTTTCTGTACTTGTTTTTATAGTGTATCGGATTATTTTGGATTAAATGCGCTAAATGTATACAATTATGTGCAAAATATTGCTATATATCTGTGGTTATTTTTCTAGATTAATAATGTTTTTTATTTTGTTTATTTGAAGGTTATGTTGAAGATACTAAATTTATTTATGATTAGATCTTTATTTTAAAAATGGAATTTATAAATTAAACTATTGCATATTATAAAATGCTGTCATTCAGACCTCTATTTTGAATTTTTGACATACTTTCCTTAAAATTAATTCGCATTAATCAATTAAAAAACACTTTAATTGTTTCGTTGATATTAGGCTTATGTATTAACATGTTATTTAGATCATGAGTTTATTTAATACATGAGACATTATTTTAGAGCAATCGACTAATCAAATGATGGTAGGTAAAGACTAAGCCGTTATAACGTAACATTGATAGTTTCGAGACCCAAGTAGCAGAAGAATGATTGCTGTCGTCCGTTAATGAGATTGAAGTATGATACCAATTAAGGTACAAGCAGAAATAGGTAAGATTCTAACTGAAATGGAAAAAGTCAGTGTCGAAGTGGGGCTGGCTAAGCAAAATATGCGGTTGAATCTTCAAAAACAAATTGATTCTATAGAGGTTTAATTTTGCATGTTACATTGAAAATAAGAATATTTACTCTAATAAATATAGTGTATAAATATACTTGAGATATGAAACATGACGTGTAGATAAGGACTAAAACCCACATGGAAGTGGATATAACTAGCAGAATCTCTCCCATTTTTACAGTGTAGCTGTCGTCTTGATTCTATCTGAATCTAATATAGTCTGATTCCATTATCTAAAGCCGCATCCGAAAGGGATGTGTTTTTTTATGCCTGTCTTTAGGTATAAGGGGTTTGTTTAAAGCCTTTATCCGCACAGACAGCGATACGCCTACAATCGGAGAAGTTAATCTATGACGATTGGAATTACAGGTAATGAAACACTTGATGAACTAGCAGCAATATTGGATAGTCCTGATGATGCCGATGTGGTTGATGAACCATTGCAGATATGGCATTACCAAGCGGTGCAATAATATTGTTTCGCTGTATTTATAAAATCAAGGTAAATACATAAGGTGATTATAGTTATTTAACTTGAAGTAGATCACGATAATAATATGTTATTTACTTAATTTGTAAATGATAAAAATAAAATTCAGCATATACAGGTCTATATATCTTCGTTTTACCATGAACATATTCTCTTATATTTAATATAAAAGAATATAAGATACGTAAAGCAATTATAAATGCATTTATAGCTATTACAGTCATATCGTATATAGGTTTACAAATAGGTTTTTTTCTTTCCTGTTTTAAAATTAAATGCTTGCTCCTTTCTATCAATAACGAGAAAAGTCGATGAAAACATTTTGCATTATCTTTATTTTTCTTTTGACACCACAACTTTCTTTCGCTGCGATAAAAGTCGGCGTATGGAAAGAAAATATAACACCTACCTCGTCAGAACTTTCTGATAGTTGCATGGGAGGGTACGGTTTGCCATTAACTAATCCTCGCTGTGGTGTGACAGAAACGCATGATTATTTATCTGTACGTGCGCTTTATATGGCAAGTAAGAAGACGCAATTATCTATGTTAGTTTTTGATACTACGGGTATTGGCGATTCCATCATTCACGATATTAGGCAACGCGTAAACGAACTGACAGATAGATTAGATGCTCGAAATTTGGTCATTGTTGCCACACATACTCACGCAGGGCTTGATTACCAAGGAATATGGGGCGGTGTTGATAAAGAATATCGCAACCGAATTGTTGATATGGCAGCTAGATCTATCATCCAAGCGCAATCTACTGCTAAAGTTGTAAAAACATTTGCAGCACAAACTCGTGTACCTGTCTCTAATCGCAGAGGTTGGGATGTTGTCGATGATAGTGTTACTACACTTTTTTTCAATAATAGGAAAACAAATCAACCTATTGCCACGCTAGTTAACTTAAGTGCACATCCCACCATATTAGATGGTAACAATATGCAATATAGTAGTGATTATATTGATAGTTTAAGAACAAATATTGAACGCAATAGAGGGGGAATGACAATATTTGTCAATGGTATTTTGGGTGACGCTCAATTTAATACTTCAGATAGAACGTTTGAAAAAGCAGAGGAAATCGGAAATTTAGCCGCGAATGCAATCCTTGAATCAGAGAAAGAAAAGAAAAAAGTGAGTGGATCACTCGATGTATCAACGATTTCATTCAACCATGCTGTAACGAATACCGCTATGCTTCAGCTGCAACAAAATGGCGTATTGGATATTAATTTGGATGATAAAAATCAAGTTTCTGTTGATTTGAAATATGCACATATCGGTAAAAATGTCAGCTTATTAACCTTCCCTGGTGAAGCATTATCACGATTAGGACTACCGATTAAGCATGAAATGGACGGCAAATATAAATTATTTGTTGGGTTAGCCAATGCTTCTTATGGATATTTTATTCCTAGTGATGAATTCGGGAAAATCCCGGGTAGAAACACAGAAGAAATGTTTTCTATGGATAAATATGCAGCGGATGAAATTAAAGAAGCTATTGATTTAAAGTTAAAAAAATCAAATGAGCCATCATCTTTGAGGGATGGATATAGTAAAGGGGATCATTAATCACCTTTATTAATAATAAGTATTGGCAATATCTTAATGATGTTAAGTAATCAAAAATACTGTTAGTACGTATCAATTACATGATTGGAAGCCACACCAGAACCACTGTACCGAAAGGCGCGGTGGTTTTTTATACCATTTTAATGAGGTTTTATAGATAAGCGAATTATTCCGTGTAGATGGTATTCTTCTTGAGTCATTTGAACTTTCTAAGTTATACATTTCAACCATAATGGTTGCGATTGAGAAATACTTAAAAGTGGTGTATTTCATTTAAATAAAACAGCAAGTGTGATACCGATCGCATTTAATGGAAAATAAAGTGTAAATATGTATTGAATCATTATGCATTTGAAGTAGTGTAAATAAGCTTTTCGAACCGTGGGTTTAAGTTTGCTTTCGTAATACGGTTAAATGGATTTACAAGGATGTGAAAAGCTCTTTTATAAAAGATTTATAGCCGGACGTTGGTGTTATTGTTTATGGTATTCTCATAACCTGACCAATTAGTAATACCAGTATTTTAAGTGTGGTTAAAATATTATCACGTTTCTATTTTATGGATTAGTGTCGATTAGTTAATCGCGCTTGACGAATTTGTTCACTGATAAATTTCAACTTTCAATAAATGCATTAATGCCTTGTACTTCAACTTTGTAGGTTAAAGCGGGTAGGCCACAAATAGTCTTGGCTTCAAGAATGACGACTTTCTTCTTTTTATTGATAATAGTCAAAGCTTTTAACCAACTAATAATGCGTTTTTCGCGGTATTCTGACTCTGAAACATATATTACAAGATATAAAAAGTTTAGCGGTCAGAATTCGAGCCTAAATCAACCTTGCTAAAATGACAGCTTTTTGTATCAGATAAAAAACTAACGAATCTTATATTGATATCTATAGTTATTGAGTAAGTTCTGACTGAATAAGATGGGTGTTAGATATGACGTGGAATGTTTTAAATATTGATTATATAAATACGCCAAGTGAGGCTCTCAATACAGAGATTCAAATTTCAACAGCTGTAGTTAATTATTTCAATAGCTTACCACTAGGTGCGTTTTTTAAATGCCCTATTTCAGTTATGCATAAAGATAGTCTTCAAATTCAAGTTTTTTTTCCACCAGAATTAGTAGCCATTGCTTTGTTATTAGGGGCAACACCTGCTCAAAAACCTGATTTCTATGCATTGAATAGAATGACGGATATACACATTAGCCCGATTGGACTAGATACTGAATCATCTTATTTTCAATCTATTTTCGTGAATTCTAACTACTCCTAATAAACTGTTATTATTAATTGCTATTAAGCAAAGTGGGGGGTTAATATTTCTACATTTTCTCGTTTCAATATCATTCCTATAGCGAATAACTTATTGTTAGTCATCGTTGATATTTAGCTCCTCAAAAAACATTGAATTCGATTCTATTCTAAAAACAGCTCCTAAGAGTATTATTTTGTTTGTTTTTTATTCTTTATTGGTATGTTATGCTCGAATTTAACCCGCATGATAGGGGGGATATTTAAGATCATTCGTGGATGTTTTTACTAATTAACTTATTTATTGGAGTAAAATTAAAAAGATAAATTATTTTCTATTGTAGGGAAGTCAGTAATGTCTATTCTAAGGAGGGAGTTTTAATTGTATGATTCAGACAGCTATTACAAATAAAGTATTAAATATTAAAAATTTGAAATCATTCTCGTTATCGTGTTTGTTGTGTGGGGTCATTATGTTGTTAATTATCATGACCATGTGTCTTATTTTGATGAAAATAATCCAAGGAATAATTACTCAATTGATTGATTTATTATTTACTCGTAATTAGTCACTTGTATCTCAAAGAAAATGGATTCAATTTTCTTTAAGATATAGCCTCGAAGAGTAGTATCCAGATTGTTACTGTTGGAGTTCTTAGATTCCCCCAAATGATCACTGAAAGTGCATTGATAAAACAGTTTTTACACCATCTTTTAGTGCACTAGCCTTGATTATTAACACTCAAATTTATGAGATTCAGTACTTATAAGTAGTAAAATTCATAGAATTTAATCCTAGTAGCAGATCTGTCACATCTACTGAAGTTGTCACGAAGTACGTAGACATGATGTTAAAAAGCCGCTAATAGAAGCGGCTTTCTTATGATTTAGGCTAGTTTTTCTGTCTGTTTTTGTTCTTTGGGGTTTTTTAGTCGAGTAAAAATATGTGTTACTAAAGCATTGAATCAGGATTCTGCCATTTTATATGTTAAGTTCATCGATAGTATCGAGATAGTGTGTTTTTTTCATAAATGTTGTTAGTTCGATATATATACAGCATCTTTAGTAGATTAATTACCTTTTTTCAAAAAATAACCATTAATATTCAGAGATTACTAATGAATATACTCTATGTTGGGATTTTTAATACAACATAGTTAGTATTTTAACAATATTTTAGATACGAGAAAGTTGATTTTATTAAATATTAATGAGATTGAAAAATCTTATAATTATAAAGACGATAAATATTTGTATTACGATTGGCGTGTTGATACATAAGACGTTATTTGTAGATGTAGACCATCATTATTCAATATAATAATAAATTATATATGATGCACCTATGTTATATATTAGCGGTTTTACTTAATGTTATCTTTTGAACGATGTATGTAATGAAATTATACTCAAGTTATTGCATACGTGGTGAGGTATAATAATAGCGTTGTCTTTTAATATTTTTTGGTGAATAGAAACTTAAAACTTAAGAAAATATTAAGACTCTATTTGTGCTCAAAGAAGAGCCTAACTAACTATTTTTTAACGAATTAGCCCTGGATAGGTAGGGGAGAGTACTTTTATTATCCCATAATTATTAACTTATGTTACTTTGATATAGTTGCTTTCATTTTAATTGAAGAACAATCGAGGTATTGACTAAATATAACCAAAAAGCAATAATAATTTATATGTGCTAATGCTTACACAAATATATACAAAATATGAATATAAAATAATGAATTTTAAAATTAATGCAAAGTGTTATCTATGCGTAAGTACCATCTTACTTTCATTCTTAATGACTTTTGTTACGATAAAAGTAGTAGAGTCAAATCAAATAAATAATATATCATCTTTACTCAATAATAAAATAGATAAAGTCCAATTAGATATTGAGCACGCACACGGTGATGTTGATATATATAATAAGTTAAAAAAAATAGTTTTATTAAAACCAGTAATAATGTCTATATCATATATAGATAATAACAAATATATATTTTCAGATAGAAAGAAAAGTATTTACCAACCTATCGATGATAAATTGAAAGAAATAATCAATAAAGAACATAATTCTTATCTTTTATCAAATGATGATGATAAATACTTTTCTTATATTTTTAAATTTGGAACTGGATTTTATAAAGTAAATTACTATAAAGACCTATTTATTAAAAATATTCATAATTCATTAACTAGATTTAAAGTATATAATGATCATGAAAATCCCCGTCTTGATTTATTTAGAACAGATAAGATTATCGATCATTTGAATATCATAATATCAAGTGGTATAAATAAGATTAACCTTTTAGTGTTAACATTATTTAATATCATAATATCTTTTTGTATAATAATAAAAATTCACCACCTATTATCTAATTATTTTAGTATTGATAATTCTATGTCTCGCTTAATTAATAAAGGTGTCCGCAATAATGAATTTATTCCTTACTATCAAAATATTTATTCTTTTTCGACAAAGAAATTTATTGGCGCGGAAGTATTATGTCGATGGAACCATAAAGGTGAAATTCTTACTCCTAATTATTTCATTCAGAAATTAGAGAGCTCAGATAATATAAATATAGTAACTTTTCGCTTAATCGAACAAGCATTTAAAGATCTCAATTGTAGTAATAATCAAGATTACCTTTTAAGCTTTAATTTTACTGTTGCTATGATTTTAGATTGTCTATTTGTTGATAAGGTCATAAATTTTATTGAAACAACGCCCAATGTTAAAAATCATATTATTATAGAGCTAACAGAAAGTGATAATCGATTTAAACAGTTAGATGATATAAGAAAGGTTATGCTTAAACTCAAAAAACACGGTGTACTATTATCAATTGATGATTTTGGTACTGGCTATTCAAATCTATTAACAATACAAGAACTTCCTTTTGATGTAATGAAAATAGATAGAGCATTTGTTTCCAGCGAATATGCTGTATCAAATAGTAATATGTTAGATATGATGGTTAAACTTGGTAATTCAATGAATTTATTAATTGTTGTCGAAGGTGTTGAAACAGAAGATGAATTAAATAGAATAAAAGATCTTGGTGTTGATTTTTGCCAAGGTTTCTACTACTCAAAACCATCTAATAGTGAAATATTTAAGAAATCATTATCTTGTTAATTTTATTTACCATGAGAGCAAGTGTCTGATTTATAAACTGATGTTAAATGATCACTTATGAGGGTTATATATTCACATGGGAATCCTCGACTACTTAATGATGGAGTTTTTGTGCTGCACAAAAAAAGCTAACAACTACTATTTACTTATAATTCAACCACACCAGAGCTTACGTTTTGTAGTTAAGGATAGCAATGCGCACTCCAAACATCTTTGATGTGTGACTTCAATCACGAAATTGACGCTTTAGCGCACCCTCCAGTACTGCTACTCATATAATGGCTGTATACACATAACAGTAATGCGAATAATTAGAGATAACATTCTCATAGTCTAATAAGCATCACATATTTGAATGCGCAATATCTTTATCATGTGAATTGTCAATTACGTATGATATTGTTTTTACAACTTTAGGTGGCAGTATGTGTAGATTCTTTTTAATAAATCCTAAATCTTGTTGTGATGGTGATGAGTGTTTAGAAAATGAGGCTGGCGATATAATTATCTGTGTATGTGGATATTGTATTCTTTTAGCGTAAAAAGGATGTCTCTTTAAATAAGCAAATCCCTATTATTCTGTTGGTGAATAGCAGAGTAATAGGGAAGCGTTATATCACTAATTAGCAAAATCATCTTGCTCAATATTATTCCAATCACTACAAGTATTTACCATGGACAAAGGCTTTTCATGTTTTTGTGAATTATACTCTTCTTCGTCTTTAATAATAGAAAACATCTTATATTTTAGATCTAATTGTATTTGTTTTAACTCTAAGATATCATTAAAGTTATTTTCAAGCTTTAAAATAGCTCTATCTAACACATTATATTGAATAAATAATTTATAAAAATGAGAGTTTTCTTTTTTTAATTTTGAAAATATATCATTATGTTCAGAAAACATATAAGTACCGAATGAATTTGTTTTATTTTTTTAATATAAAGTATAAGGCTCTTGATTTATATTCAATCTAATTTAAAGATAAGTTAAGTTTTATAAAATAATAAAAATGAATATTTTAAGTTATTATTAATACGTAAAAGCTAAAATTAGCATTACTTTGGGGAGAAGAATATTAGGCTCTCTAAATTTATGTTTTATGATAGCTAGCCTAGCGTAGAAAAAATATGTGGTGGACCATTAGTAAGACGACACTTGCTAATATGTGTCGTCTTCTCTATAAGATAATAGTTAGCATTGAATATTTATATTAAAATTTTGCTGAACTTAGGGTAAATATTCGCGTTACCTTAATATTTCAGTAAAACGTTTAATTAAGAAATCAAGAAATAATCGAAGTCTCTTAGGTTGATATTGGCGACTTAGGTAAATCACGTTCAAGTCGGCACCAGCAGAAGAAGTGAGGGCGTTGAAGTTTTTCATGTAGCCATTGAGTACAGTGATTAATCGCTGTTGTTTAATGTCTTCTTGAACATCAAGGATTGATTTTAACGCAATGCCTGCGCCATCTAGAGCCCACTGCCGAATTACTTCACCATCATCTGAAAAGCGCTTTGGTACCACAGTAATCACGTTTTGAAATTCTTCGTCTTGAAAGTGCCATGTTTTCAGCTCTTCGTTACTGCGCACCATAGCTAAACAATTATGTTCGGCTAAATCTTGCGGTGTAATCGGAGTGCCTTTCTTAGCAAGGTATTGAGGAGATGCACATAAAACACGTCTACTAGAAGCAAGCTTACGAGAAATAAGGTTGCTGTCTGCTAATTCTCCGTAACGAATTACAACATCCAGCCCAGATTCTGCCAAGTTGGACAAATTATCGTTCAAGTATAGGTAAGGGATCACATCAGGATATAATTCACTAAACTCCGACAATATCGGCGAGATATATTGTTTACCAATATCTCGAGGTGCAGAGATTTTTAGTACTCCACGTACTTCTGTGGTTCCTGTTTGGAGCAAGTTTTCCGTCTCTTTGACGCTGTCGATAATTTCCAGACAAGCTTGATAATACATAGCTCCAGAGTCAGTCAAAGAAATATGTCTGGTACTACGATTGAGCAACTTAACCCTATAGCGTTCTTCTAATGCTTGGAGTCTTATTGTTACCGCGGCAGGGGATAAACCTAATTCTCTGCCCGCCGCTGCTAATCCTTGATTTTTGATGATGCTGGCAAACAGCGTCATATCAGAAAATTTGTCCATACATTATCCTTTAATATTATTATTTAATTAAACTAAATAATTAATTCAAATGTTACATAATTATCAAGCTTATTTAAAATAATATACTGTTCCTATCAAAACAAGAGAAGGACAATAAATTATGAAAACGGAGCAAATAGTTTATGTGCTCATTGGTGGTACATCAGGCATTGGTGCCGAATTGGCTAAACAATTAGAACATGATAACGCCATCGTACATGTTGCGAGCCGTAAAACAGGATTGGATATCTGCAACGCACAATCTGTGTGCGACTACTTTGAAAATATCGGTGCGTTCGATCACCTTATTGTTACAGCTGGCTCTTATGCTCCAGCCGGTAAAGTAGTGGATGTCAACGTTTCCCAAGCGCAATCCGCTTTTAATACTAAGTTCTGGGGCACAATTAATTCAGTAAAACATGGAGTGCGCTACATCAAGAAAGGGGGATCTATCACTCTGACTTCTGGCATGTTGTCGCGTAAAGTCGTTGCTAATACTTATGTAAAAACAGCCATTAATGCTGCAATGGAAGCTACCACTAAAGTACTGGCTAAAGAACTGGCTCCTATTCGAGTTAATGCTGTCAGCCCTGGTTTAATAAAAACTGAAGCTTACCAAGGTATGAATGAATACGATAGAGACACCCTGTATGAGCGAGCTAAAAATAGCTTGCCGGTAGGTAAAGTAGGTGAGGTTAGTGACGTAGCAAAGGCATATCTGCTTCTTATTAATAATTCTTATATGACAGGGACTGTGATTGATATTGATGGCGGTGCATTACTTGGCTAAGCCTTAGCCATCACCAGAACGTAAACGCATGCTTGCGCTCCTTAGTGCTAAGTATTGGCATGCAGAGGCACTATACGATAAGGTTGTAACTTATGAGTAGAATTAACATTAATGAAAAGTTTGCGCTATTCGATGAAGAATGGACACCTAAAATTATTGCTGAGTCAAATGGTCAGCTGGTAAAAATTGCTAAAGGTAGCGGAGAGTTAGTTTGGCACAAGCATGATAACGAAGATGAGTTATTTATTGTTTTTAAAGGCCAACTAACTTTAAAGCTTCAAGCTGGTAATATAGTTTTAAACCCAGGTGAAATGTATATTGTTCCGAAAGGTATCGAACATTGTCCTGTCGCTAAGCCGGATACTCATTTTATGATGATCGAGCCAGCATCTACAGCTCACACTGGTGAAATTGAAACGACAATTACGATTTCCCAAGATAAGCAGGAATGGATTTAGCGTGTAATAAAAGCTTTAAATCGACAGCTAATATGTTTCTGTCCAATAATGAGTTAAGTCTTATTAATGTACATATATCGATATGATACAGAAAGACCGTCTATAGTGACGGTCTTTTTGTATCTGCAATTTAACTATAAAAAGAGACTTAAATTGTTATTTCTTTATGAGATTTATGCCAATAAATTAGCATCAATGCTGGAATATTCATAAGAATACCGTAGAGCAATGGTGTAACTGCAAGATCTGGTCGTTGTAATTGTACTACTGCGACAAAGATTGCTGTACCCGCATTTTGAATGCCGACTTCAATGGAAAATGTTTTTATTACCGTATTATCTCCACCGATTATCTTTGCGACTATTGCTCCCAGTGCTCCTCCACATATACATAAAGATAAAACAGCGACTGACGCAATGGAAAAGAGTTGTTCAAAAACTGATAAATTGGCAAGTAACGTTACAAATACCGTAAAAAATAACACCCATAATGCTGATTTTCCCGATACTTTAATAAAGTCTTTAAACCATATTGCTGATATGTAAGCTCTCATCACCATACCGATAGTTGTCGGTAAGATCGTCACTACCACTAATTGAAGTATCGCCATCTTTATTGGCATGACTAAATGCGCATCAGTAAGCACAAATGGCGACATTAAAGGAAGACTAAATGGGATAATAAGGCTACTTAGTGCTGTCATACTAATTGATAATGCAGTATCGCCACCGCTTAAATAAGTAATTGTATTTGATGACGCTCCTCCTGGTGCTAATGCTAGTAGCCAGAGACCAATTGCTATGGGTTCAGGTAATTCTAAAAAGTGAATAAAGCCATAGGCAATAATTGGTAAGCCGATCAATTGCGTTATTAGACCTGCTGTTATTTTTAGAGGAAAAGATCTAATACGCTTAAAGTCATCTAATTTTAGCGTTAAGCCAACGCAATACATCATCCAAGCTAGAGATAAAGGTAGAATAATAGTTAGCATTGCTTGACTCATGATAAAACAGATCCATTAAAGTAAAGGTTAGAAATCAAACATAAGCATGCTGCATAGTATAGATAATGTAAACTTAATATTTGATATTGCTATATATGCTCACATTGATATTCACTTTGCACAGGGATAATTCTTTCATTAATCATAGTATCGAAATAGCGTATTTTTCTTTTAATTAATTACTGGTGATATTGAATAGTATGACGCAAGTATTGAAGAAATAGTGAATCAGCAAGAAATGCGTTTTAAGTTTAATGAGGTGGGGTCTGTATAGAAATAATCTGTATTATAAAAATTAGCGATGGAAGATTTACACACCATCACTAAAGTTCGTTATGCTTCTTTATTAGTTTTAAGGAGAGCTTCCATTAACTTAGTTGAGTCTTTGTAATCCTCAATCTTTGTTGGTTCTGCTGACTTTAAATCTTTTTTCAGTTGCGTATTTAGATCGCCGAACTTCAGAGTTACCGATAGCACGTTGTAAGCTGGTATTATTACCTTGTTTTCGCCATCTGCGTCTTGAAGAAAAGCACCAGCCTTTGTATAAGCAACAAACTTTTGTTCAAAGTTTTCTGTATTACCGTGTGGTAGGCGAAAGTTAATGGTAATCATTAATTGTCCTTAAATATTTTTATGCTATCAGGGCTATCATTTTGAGCTGGCCTTTGCGAAAGCCCAAAGATGATTATGGGAAATAAGTAAAACGTATGGATTTTCATTATTGGGTGAGGCTGTGGATAGACTAACCAGATAAGAGGTGTGATTATGTTTAATTTCTACAGATAGCTCTATCTATTGATAGTTTTCGCTTGGGGATGTACCAAGATTTAATGTCTGGTGACATTTATGCATATCTAAGAACATACCTTCCCGCTCAATCACTCTTACCATTAGTTCACGTAAACTTTCTAAGGTGTGGTTATCCTGTACCTCTATCGTGTAAACATCCATTTCCCATTTGTGGCATTTAGCCTCGGCTGAATGATCATTTACTACTTCTGCTTTGTGAATCTTTACTCCTAGAGTTGATAGGAGAGCTGGAATAGTAGCTGTGCCGCAAATACATTCAGATCGGAAAGTCATTAATTTCATGGTATGGGGACTCAAAAAAGTTAAAAATCAGTCTAATGTTCAAATGCCACAAGGGGATAAATAGGTAAGCTAATCTTGTGAGGAGTGGTAATAAGGAATAATTAATTTTTTGTTATGTTCCAGAATTTATACAACGCTCTGCATGCGCAAAAAGGTGGTTACATTCTTTCTTTTGCTTATCGTATTCAGCCGTTCCTACAATCAAAGAATCCAGTGTTTCTTTGGCTTTATTGTAGTCTTCAACGATGAGAGCAAATCGATCTTCAAAAGCATTTTTTCTTATTTTTTTTCCGATTTTTCTTCCAGGTTTACGCATAATAATCTCGTTATATTATAAGGTTGGTGCAAAGACAAAAATCTAAATTAGTAATGAAGAAAAAAGTATCGCAGAGTAGGTGATTTAAATTGAAAAGAAACTGAGAGGCTTTTCGATTAAATATTTAATTAATAGTTCGTTGTCTAAACCAAGGCTATTCTACAGGTAATTTAGATAATAGATATCAAAATAAATATTATTTCGCATAGAAAAAAGGATTAATCATAAAATCATATGTAATGATTTATCTTTGCTGTTTGATGAAATAAATCTGTACATATTCTAATTTAAGTGTTCTAGTGTAACGACTCTGTTGTTCAGAGTGATTAATGAAACATTAAGTAAAAGTAGAACCCTCAGAATATCTTCGTTATTGTTGCCATCCTCTGTGTTTCCCTTAACTTCTTAGTCATGTTTAATAATTCAGCTCTTAGTAAATTGATATTTTTCACGATAAATTTATGGATTTTCATATAAGGGACAAATAATGTCTAATAAAACACTGGGTTTAGTAAAATGGTTTAATGAAGAGAAATGTTTTGGTTTTCTGACTCAAGACAGTAGTGGTGTTGACGTATTTGTTCACTTTCTAGCTACTGTTTCAGAAGGCTTTAAGGCATTGACTGAAGGTCAAAAAACTACCTAAAGCTCTCTTATAGGATTTGCTTTTTGTCTATTGATACCTCGAAATGAATTACTTTAACCTGCTGCGGCAGCTTAATGAAGTAACATGATAATAATACTAATATTATGATTTTATTCGGTAAGAGAATAATGGTGATAATTTAATTAGTAACCTTTTTAATTTTCAAATGAGAAATATAAATGTCTGCATATAATATAATGTACTTTGATGACGCTAACAAAATAATAAAGTCAGAAACTGTATTTATGAATGGTTTAAGAGGTGCAAAAATATCATCATCTTCTTTTGCTCCATTTTTTACTGTGAAAATAGAATTAAGAGATATTGTTGGTAAACTATTAGCAACAAAAGAAAATAACTCTTGGATTAATAATGCCGCTATAGCATTATGATGAAAAAATCCGAATTTTGGACAGAATATTAAAAGGTCGCTAATAATAGCGGCCTTTTTTATATAGGCACCTACTAAACATATGCACTTTCATAGCGATTGCTCAACGACGATTGAGTTATATAATCATTGAAAGTGATCAGGCTGTAGAGTCGAGGATGATTTCCAATGATGCGTTTATAATGAGTCAATCACACCTTATCAGCAGCTTAACGAGTTTAAGCTAATTTACTTTGGATGTAATAATTGCAGTGTCATACACAATATTTATGCGAAGAATTTACGCTAACAGTCTAATTATTCAATAGTTATCACAAAATTAGATATATAAGATAGCGTCTATGTTAATGATTGTTTAAATATAACTATTATTTAACAAGTTTAGGTGGATATATGTGGTGGCTATTTTTAATAAAGCTTAAATATTGTTGTAACGATGATTATATAGAAAACGAAGTGGGTGGTATCCAATTTTATAGTTGCGGTTGTTGCGTGCTTTTTGCGTAAGGTCATGACTCTTTCAAGAAGTGAATCCATATTCTTTTGTTGGTAAATAATAGAGTGGTAGGACCGTTACACTTAATGATTATGGTATTAAAACGAATGGTTAAGATGTATCAAAAAATAGAAATGAGATTCGGTGTTTATGGAACAAAAAGTATTAATAAAGTGAATGGGTAACACCACCGTTTATGGTCTGCGAATAGGGGATGAAAAACGGTGGTTGTGCCTTTTTTAATAACCCTAGCTACGTCTGTTTATCTTGTTGTATACCCCTTATTAAGTGGAAATCATCAGCGTGATGATTACCGTTTCTGAGTCTGCATTACTGTGATATTATAAAAACCCTGTATAAACAACCAGTGGTTAACGTGTCAGTATTTACTGGGTTTGAAAACCAATCTAAGGCCTATCTTGAATATTCGCTCGATCTTGGTGACATTATTCATCATCCGGCATCAACATTTATTTACACTAAAACAGAGTTTGATCGTTATAACTTGTTACACCGTAACGACTGGGCTGTCGTCGATGCTTCTCTTCACCCAGAAAAAGGCGATGTCATACTGATTGAACTTAATGCTGAGCAGTGCTTAATTCCGCTAGATAAGGTTGTTTGGAATGAAGATATGCTGATGCTTGGTGTATTAATTGCAATTATTAAGTTCCACCGAGGTAAATCAGTGTTACCTGATCTCAATATTGCGGATTTAAGTAAAAGCCTTAATTCTTTGTTGATAGCCAGTCCTGAAACCAGCTTTATTAGTCAGGCTGTGGGTAATAATATGCTGCCTCTCGGTATCCCCAATGGATCGTTAAACGTTATTGAACGTCATGTTGATTATAAAGATGGGGATATTGCCGTTGTTTATCAGAAAAGTACGTTCTATTGTCGGCGATTAAACTTCTCTGAAGGTACTTTAGAAGATGGGTATGGCATTTCAATGCCGATTCAACGGCCATTTTCTGTGGAGGGGGTAGTAACTAAAACAGTGATTCTTTTTAGGACATTACTGCAATGAGCCTTATCGCTATTTTTGATGGAACACGTTTTTATGCAAGTTGTGCTGCTGTCTATCAGCCAGAATTACGCGAAAGGCCAGTAGTCGTTCTAAGTGGTAAAGATGGAATTATTATTGCGGCCAGTCGACGAGCGACAGATTTAGGTATTAAGAAGTTTGGACCTATTTTTGAATATAAGACCATTATTGAGCAGAATAATGTCGCCGTTGTTGATGCTAACTTCAATCTGTTTGGTGGCTTATCTCGATGTATGCATACTATCTTAGAACGTGCTTTACCAATTTCTCATGTTTATAGTATTGATGAATGCTTTGCTGATATTTCTGGTATTCCTGACCCCCTTCAGTTCATGACTGATTTACGACGACAAGTGTATAAGGAAACGCGGTTACCTATCGGCGCTGCAGCCAGTCTGAATTGTACTTTAGCTAAGGTGGCGAGTTGGTGCGCGAAGAAGGTTCCTGGTTATAAAGGGATCTGCGTGTTAGATAATATAGAACAGATTGATAAGGTGTTAGATATTATGCCTGTGGGTGAGTTGTGGGGAGTGGGTAAGGCGTCTACTACTAAACTACAAGCCATAGGGATTAATACAGCATTGCAACTTAAGCAGATGGATTTAAAGAAAATACAACGTGATTTTGGTAAGCCGATGGTTGCCCTTATTCGCGAATTACATGGCGATAAGATATTGAGCTGGCGACAACTTCCTGAGCCTAAACAGCAGATATTTTCTAGCCGTTCAAAACGTGACCGAATCCATAATGCTCAGGACTTACAGCAGGCGATCAGTTTTCATATTCATGAGGTGTGTGAAAAGGCGAGAAAGCAGCAATCAAATATTAAAACTATCCAATATTTTTGTAGTACAAGTACTTACGACCAATATCGACATTCAGCAAGCATTAATATTACACTCGATTACCCGAGCAATGACACGATCTGTTTTTTAAAGTTATTAGCCGAACACATGCCGCAATTGCTTCCTAATGGTGCATTTATACCAATCTATAAGTTTGGAGTGGGGGCTATATCATTAACGGATGCGAGGTTTGAACAAGCGGATCTCTTTGCTCCTAAACATGATGAACGATTAATGGAGGCATTAGACGGGCTTAATACTAAGTTTGGTCGTAGAACTATGTTCTTGGCCAGTCAAGGGACAAAGCTTATTGGTGAGCGATTTGAATCTAAACAGCTTCGCAACGTATTAACAAGATGGAGCGATATTCCTATTATTCATTGTTAGCTAATGGCTAAATTTAAGCTACTCGTTAAGTCGTAGTAACCCTACCCACAATAACCCAAATACTTTGTATATAAAGTATTTGGGCATTGATTTACAAGTTCTTTAGAGATTAAAGGCAGGTTTCAAAACCCTCGAAGTTTGGAGCGCCTAAATAGATTTCTTTGTTACCACGCGCATTCGCATGGGCTTTGCGGAATTGTTCTGACTGAGTCCAACCTTCAAATGCTTGGCGAGAGTCCCATACTGAATGAGATGCGAACAATGTATATTCATCATTCGATGCGCCTTGCAGTAAATTAAAGGATTGGAAACCAGGGACAGTATCGAGATAAGTTTCGCGATTTTTCCAGATATCAATAAATTCTTGTTCAGAGCCTAAACGAATTTTAAAGCGGTTCATTGCAATATACATATAACTTCCTTAGCAGATTGACTGTTATTTTATTTTTAGAGTGCTATGACTATCATAGCCATAGCGCCGTTGACCACAGATAAAAATAAAATGTTTGATTACGATTAATGATTTGTTGTTTTAAATATTAATATATTCAATTTCTTAATAGTTTTCGTTGGTTAAGATTGGCCTGCTTTATTTGCTATCATTGCGAGCTAATTAATGGCGTTTTAGCCATATCAGATTTAGTGAAAGACGATGTAAACCCGCTGAATAAACCAGAATGAAGCCATAATCCCCATGATGTATAGCGGTACTTGCCGGAATATACTCTTTTGAAAAAATGTGATTTTTGAGCAAATTTTGAGTAACGTCAGCAGTATACTCAGAAAGATGAGCTGTCCGATTTCAACGCCGACATTAAAACATGCGAGTGCTAAAGGAATACTGGTTTGTTGCAGTCCTGCCGCTTTAAGTGCGCTTGCAAAGCCTAAGCCATGCAAGAGTCCAAATGAAAACGATATTATCCACGGGAATCGTCGGCTTAATGTCGGTTGTTCTTTATTGTTAGGTCGAGTTAACTCGTAGCATAAAAACAAGATACTCAATGCGATGCCTGCTTCAACTGGCGGTTCGGGTACATGAATGAAATTGAGTGCCGACAGGCTTAACGTAATACTGTGTGCCAATGTAAAGCAAGTGATGGCCTTTAAGAAGGTACGAAAATCACGGGTAAAGAGCAGTAGGCCAGCGACAAACATAAGGTGGTCGATGCCTGTTAATATATGGGTTATGCCTAACGTTACAAATAGTTTCACGGTAGACCAAGTGCTGACTTTTCCCGCTAGTCGTAAGTTATTATGACCCTTATAAAGTTCTAATGTGTTTATTTGACCATTTTTTTTGGTGACTTGAGTCAGGAGCTGGATATTGTTTAATCCTTGGAATTCAATATCTGGCGTTGTATCTTGAGGCGGAAATACCAATAAATAACGGTGCAGATCCATACCAAAACCATCAAGACTATTTTGAGAGCTTAATAGATGAATTTTTCCACCATGGGGAAGTTTTGGCGTAATATTTGTGTGCTCTCCAGCAACCACAGGCAGTTTGAGGGTCAATTCATATTGATAGTTATTTATTTGGCTGATTAATCCAACAGCAGGTTGATAGGGGTGTGCCTGTACTTGCGGACTCCATATCAAACTAAATGCTATATATATAACCGCGCATAGGGCAGTGTAAACGTTGTTCTTATACATTTTTAAGTAAGGTCTTTGTTGTTACGTTAATGCCAGAGTTAGTTGGAAGCTGAATGTGGTATTCTTTTATTACGTCGGCTATTTTTTTATCTATAACATCATTGGTATAGTCGTTAGTTAAGAGAGATTTCGCATCTTTAAAACTCAGAATTCCTGCTTTTTTGTGTTGGATTAATTTAACCGTAATTGGACCAAACGGAGTACTTACTGGATTTGACCATTTTTTAGGTGTGATCGTATTTAATGTGGTTATTATTGAATTACCAAGTTTAGTGAGTAATGCTTTTTTAGTTATATTGCTTAAACACTGGTAAGAAATTGGAGCTGTAACTGGATATGCTTCCTTTTGTGATGATAGAAAGTGATAGCATAGAGAATACATATCTGGATAGCGGTAGTTTTGACGATGTGTTAAGTAATAGCTGTGCAATAGTTTGGTATCTGCAGCATTAATTTTTGCAATTTGAGTCGTGTAAGAAATGAATCGTTGCATTAGCATTGCATTAAGATTTGGATCGCCTTTCTCTAACCCGAGCTTTAGCGCTTCTTGAGATAGAATGCGTTGCAAGATAACCTGATTTATATCGTTGTTTAACATTGCGTGTGAGGGTGCACTGCCAAAGTACGTTGTGTCGTCTCGTTTTTGTTGAGTGATTTGAGATGGTGTGATTATCACTTCATTTAAAGACGGACCTGAATGATAGAACGAATAGCAAATAAACAGGATCGCACCTGCAATTAGGAAATGAGAAAATGGATCTTTAATAAATTTTTTAAGCCAATAGAAAACTATTTTTAACATGTCGCTTGGTCTTTTCTTAATGTCGTATGCTACATAAGAATACACATTATATCTGTATGACCATTGAACGTGCTTATTTGTAATCAGCCTATCAACAATTTTATATATGTTTATTAAACATGAAGCTATTTAAAGTAATACCCATCATGGCGATTATATAAAATAGATCAAACACTCTAAAGTGGTTGTTTTTTATTCCAAATTGAAATATTTGTACAGTGTATTATATTCAAAGGTGATAATTACTGCTATTATGCAGCAAATACACTAACCCTTTGTAGTAGTAATATTGTTTACTACGGTAGATAAGTAGTCATGAAAAAAATAATCTTTTTAACCACTCTTTTAGGTTTCAGTACTGCTTCACAAGCCGGTTTACATGTTGAGTTTAAAAATGTAAATAATCTTAATAACAATAATGGTGGTAATAGTAGTCGAGTTTATGTTTGTACTCTGCAACCATTCCGTGATGTTTTTGCTGATGTTGGTATCACTGAGGATATTGCGCGTTATAAGGTAAAACAACGCTGTGAAAAATCTCAAGGTGAAAATAGTATTTTTTGTAAAGCTAAAGAAGCGCAGTGTGTTGCGTCATCACTGGCTTTCGGTATTGATACTAACCGAAATAATGGCATCTCAATTTATAGCAGTAATAACCAAATGGGAACATCAGTAAATATTACTCATGATGAGCCTAATTTGAGTATTTATAATTTTGATAACCGAATGTCTTCTTATGATATTCCTAGCGGTTGGACTGTGCGTTTTTATGAGGGGACAAACTATACTGGTGGCTTCTATACTCGAAAAGGCGGTGACGGCAATGCGACAGGGTTCGATAATAAAGTAAGCTCAATTAAAATATTAAGTACTTTTTAAATTTGATAATATCATTAATAGCGAATGACAAAGGGTATGTGTTGAGAAATCGACATATACCTGATGTATTGATATTTAATAAGTTATTTTAAATAGAATAATTATAAGCTATCTTTACGCTCGCTTAATCGGAAAAATCGATTTGCTATATGTGTTTTTATTCTTAGGTTGTATTATTGTTTCATGATATAGCTATTCATGAATTAAATATAACTAGGATGTTACATAATGAAAAAAATATTATTATCGACATTACTTTTAGCTTCCATCAATGTGAGTGCTGCTGATCTATCAGTTAAAATGACAGATCTTGATACTGGAAAAATAGTAGGCACTATTTCAGCTGAACAAACAAAATATGGTGTTGTTTTTACACCTCACCTTACAAATCTACCTGCTGGAATACATGGTTTTCATGTTCACGTTAATCCATCATGTGGTACGTCTGAAAAAATGGGTAAAACTGTTTTAGGTGGTGCGGCTGGTGGCCATTATGATCCGATGAAAACGAATAAACATGGCTATGCATGGACAAACGACAACCATCTAGGTGATTTACCTCCACTTTATGTCGACATGAAAGGCAATGTTGAACAACCAGTTTTAGCGCCTAGATTAAAGTTATCTGATTTAAAAGGACGCGCTTTAATGATCCATGCGGGAGGTGATAATCATTCTGATCATCCTAAGCCTCTTGGTGGCGGTGGGGCTAGGCTTGTTTGTGGTGTTATAAATTAATAACTTGATGAGTAATTAGTGTCTTAAGGTATATAATTTATTTAATTTTTGTAGGGAAAGAATATTGATAGTTAATATTCTTTCTTTTTATCGAAATTCAAAATTCTGTGTTTAAAACAACATTAAAGTAATTGTTAACTACTGTTTGAATATAGTTAGTGTCTTTAAATTGTGAAATTAACATACAACCTTCTAACGATACAAAATAAAGTCGAGCAGCCTCTGAGGCAACTAACTGTGATGGAAATTCACCTTTAGTCATCCCATCAGTTATTACTTGTGTTATCCATTGTTCATTAAAAGTAACGAATCGATTAAGTTGGGTTTCTAGACTATCGGTGAGAGAGTAAAAATCGGATGCATACATACCACATAAACAAAGTTTACCTTCATTACGTACAGTAATGAAAATATCGGCTAATGCTTTTAGTTTATCTACAGCAGTTAACTGTTGTTGTTCAATTGTAATTAATGCTGTTTTATAGCGTTCAAGATAACGTTCAAACACCACAATAGCTAAATCTTGTTTAGTTTTATAATGATAATGAATACTGGCTGTTTTTATACCCAGCTCGTCTTGAATATCACGAAAACTAAAGCCATTAAAACCACGACATTGAATATATTTTTCAGCAATATCTGCGATTTTTGCTGCCGTTGGATTAATTTCTTTCATAATTGATATTCACATTCTAAAGAGAACCCATAATTTATCATTTAATATCAAAGATAACAATTTTTCTACCTATGAGTAGAAAGGTAATGGCGATGCATTAATCGCCATTATTGAGCAAAATATGACGGCTATCTTAAAGTGAATTAATTACGTCCTGCCATAACACCACCATCGACATCAAGCACAGTACCTGTGATCCATTTTGCTTTATCTGAGAGTAAAAACTCAATCGCATCTGCGATATCATTGGGCGTACCAATGTGCCCAATAGGGTGAAACTCATTAAATCCTTGTAAAGCTGACTCAATTTCATCTTCAGCAATGAATGATTTATAGATAGTTGAAAGTACAACAGCAGGGGCGACAGCATTTGCTCGAATATTGTCGTTAGCTAATTCCATCGCTAAATTACGAGTGAAGGCATGTAAGGCGGCTTTTTGCATTGAGTAAGCTGATGATGGTGTTGCTTTAATGGCTTGATGTGCCCACATTGAACCAATATTTACGATTGACCCGCTACCATGGCGTTGCATGTTTTTTGCAACAGCTTGAGTAATGAAGAAAAATGATTTGTTGATATCTAACTGAAGGTCATAATCTTTTTCTGTATGCTCTAGAAAACTAACGGGTTTAAAAAAACCGGCGGCGTTAACTAGATAACCAATATGACGGGATTCATTTTCCAGCTGATTCATGAAAGTGTTAACGTCGGTAAGGTTGTATAAATCGACTTGTGCTGTTTCAACAGTACCGCCAGTACGTTGTTCTAAATCGGCTTTTGCAGTGGCAAGATTCTCTGCATTATGCGATAGAATCATTACAGGAACCCCTGCGGTTAATAAGCGTTCAGCGGTTGCTTTCCCCATGCCTGATGAACCGCCAACAATAAGTGCAATTGATGATGTAGTAAACATAATGTAACCCCTTACTTAACTACCTACTGGTTGGTAGGTTGTGGCGATAAAAAAGAAGCGAGCAGTTTAATTAAATGGTTCATGCTTCGCTTCATTGATTTTAAATATAGGGTGGTTTGTTTTTTACGTCAAACAATATTTCTACCTATTGATAGGTAGTCTTTCTATGTGGTTGATTTATAATGTTTTAAAAATCCCAATCATTGTCTTCTGTCGCAACAGTTTGGCCGATCACATAGGATGATCCAGAGCCTGAGAAAAAGTCATGATTTTCATCAGCGTTCGGTGATAATGCAGCCATGATCACTGGGTTAACTTGGCATAGTTCATCTGGGAAAAGTGGTTCAAAGCCTAAATTCATTAGGGCTTTATTGGCGTTATAGTGGAGAAACTGCTTGGTATCCTCTACTAAGCCTACGCTACTATAAAGCTCTTCAGTGTACTCACATTCAACATTATATAATTCAAATAAGAGTGAAAAAGCATAGTCTTTAAGTTCAGCTTGTTCTGTTTCAGTCTGTGTCTGGTATTTTTTCTGGAATTTATAGCCGATGTAATAGCCATGTATTGCTTCATCACGAATGATTAAACGGATCAAATCAGCAGTATTAGTGAGCTTACCTCGGCTTGACCAATACATTGGCAGATAAAAACCAGAATAAAACAAAAAGCTTTCTAAAAAGACGCTGGCAATCTTCTTTTTAAGTGGTGATTCGACCGCATTGTATTGTTGTAAAATCAAATGTGCTTTTCGCTGTAATAATTCATTTTCTTCCGACCACTTAAAGGCCTCATTAATTTGTGGCGTTGTACATAGGGTCGAGAAAACAGAAGAATAACTGCGTGCATGTACTGCTTCCATAAAGGCAATATTGGTTAAAACCGCTTCTTCGTGAGGTGTTAGTGCATCAGGTATCAACGTTGGCGCACCGATAGTATTTTGTATAGTGTCGAGTAGTGTTAGCCCAGTAAAAACACGAATAGTCAGTTGTTGTTCGTGATCTGTTAATTGTGACCAGCTTTCAATGTCATTAGATAACGGGACTTTTTCAGGTAGCCAGAAGTTAACGGTTAATCTGTTCCATATTTCGAGATCTTTGTCATCTTCGAGTTGATTCCAGTTAATAGCACGAGCAAGAGGGTAAGATGATTGAGAGTTCATGATAACTTTTCCTTATAAACTACAAGAAACGCAGCCTTCAACTTGCGTACCTTCCAGTGCTTTTTGACGTAATCTAATGTAATACAGAGTCTTAATGTTGTTTTTCCAAGCGTAAATTTGAGCTTTGTTGATATCCCGTGTAGTTGCGGTATCGGGGAAAAATAAGGTTAACGATAAGCCTTGATCTACATGCTGAGTGGCAACGGCATAGGTATCAATAATGGCAGTTACACCGATCTCGTACGCATCTTGATAGAAGTGCTGATTGTCATTGGTTAGATAAGGAGCCGGATAGTAAACTCTACCAATCTTAGCTTCTTTACGAATTTCTATTTTCGATATAATCGGATGAATAGACGCCGTTGAATTGTTGATATAACTGATTGAACCTGTAGGTGGAATCGCCTGTAAGTTACGATTATATAAGCCATGAACCATGACGGATTGTTTAAGTTGTGCCCACTGTTTTTGAGTTGGAATATCAAGCTTAAATTGGATTAAGAGCTGCTTAATCCGTGATGTTTTAGCCGAGAAATCATTCGCTAAATATTTATTGAAAAATTGACCGCTGGCATACTGTGACTGTCGAAAGCCTTTAAATATTGCCTGTTTTTCAATCGCGAGTTGGTTGGATGTTCGTAGGCAATGATAGAGTACCGTTGCAAAATAGACATTAGTAAAGTCTAAGGCTTCTTGGCTACCATAATAAATGTGTTCACGGGCGAGGAAACCATGCAGATTCATTTGGCCTAATCCGATAGCATGACTCTCTTCGTTGCCTTTACGTACTGACGGCACGCTATTGATGTTACTCATTTCTGAGACCGCATTTAAAGCACGAATTGCAATTTCAACCGACTGTGAAAGGTTGTTGCCATCCAATGCTTTAGCAATATTTAATGAGCCAAGATTACATGAAATATCAGCACCTAGATGTTGGTAGCTAAGATCATCGTTATAGGTTGATGCTTCATTAATTTGCAGAATTTCAGAGCATAAATTTGACATTGAAATACGACCATCAATAGGGTTAGCTTGATTGACGGTATCTTCAAACATAATGTAAGGATAACCTGACTCGAACTGTACTTCAGCCAGTGTTTGGAAAAATTGACGCGCATTGATCTGTGTTTTACCTATGCGTTCATCAGCGACCATTTCATGATATAACTCGCTAATTGAAATTTCCGATAATGGTTTCCCATACACTTTTTCGATGTCATACGGCGAAAATAGGCACATCTGTTGGTTATTTTTCGCAAGTTCAAAGGTAATATCAGGAATAACTACCCCTAAACTTAAGGTTTTAATGCGTATTTTTTCATCGGCATTTTCACGTTTAGTATCAAGAAAGCGCAGAATATCAGGATGATGGGCGTGAAGATAAACTGCGCCAGCGCCTTGACGAGCACCAAGCTGGTTAGCGTATGAAAAACTGTCTTCGAGTAATTTCATAACTGGCACTACACCGGATGATTGGTTTTCAATACCTTTAATTGGCGCACCATAGCCACGTAAATTGGATAGCATTAATGCGACTCCGCCTCCTCGGCGTGACAATTGCAGTGATGAATTAACGGCACGACCAATGCTTTCCATGTTGTCTTCAATTCTGAGTAAAAAACATGAAATTAACTCTCCGCGACTGCATTTACCGGCATTGGTAAATGTTGGTGTTGCTGGCTGAAAGCGACCATTGATGATTTCTTGCATTAATTGCATTGCAAGTGTTTCATTACCTTGAGCAAGTAATAGGGCGGTCATTACGACTCGATCTTCAAACCGTTCGAGATATTGTTTACCATCACGTGTTTTGAGTGCATAAGATGTATAAAATTTATATGCACCGAGAAAGGTTTCAAATCTAAATTTAACCTTAAATGCAGCTTGCCAAATCTGCTCTAAAAACGGCCATGAATAAGCTGAAAAAATAGCAGTTTCGTAATAATGTTCAGTCGTTAAGTAATTTACCTTTTGACGTAAGTTATCAAACATTAATGTGTTTTTATTTACGTGCTGCAAGAAATATTGTCGAACGGCTTGTTTATCTGCCGTAAATTGAATTTCACCCTTGTTATCTACTAAATTTAACATGGCATTTAATGCGTGATAATCGAGACTAGTAGAATCATTTTTTTTGTTGTTAGTCATAACGTTAACCAAAATCGTTTAAGTCCTTCCCGAACGCGTAATACATCCTGCTCCGTACCCGCGAGCTCAAATCGATAAAGCACTGGAACTTGACATTTTTGTGCAATCACATCCCCAGCTTGTGCGAACAATGAACCAAAATTTCGATTACCAGGTGCAATGATCCCTTTAAGTAGTGATCTATTTTTAGGGTTATTTAAAAATCGAATCACACTCTTAGGTACAGCATTACGCCCATAACCATCGGCATAGGTTGGGCATATCAAAACAAAAGGTTCTTCTGAAGTGGGGGGCATTGTGTCAGCGTTTATTGGTAAGCGGATTGCGTTCAAATTAAGCTTTTCAATAAAGCGCTGAGTATTACCAGACTGACTTGAAAAATAGATCAACTTGCACATAGTTGTTCAATTAAATCAGGGCGAAATCCACTCCAATGTTTTGTTCCTGTGATCACAACAGGCGCTTCTCGATATCCAAGCTGAATTACTTTTTCCAATGCACTTTCATCTTGGCTTAAATCAATACTTTGATAATCAATACCTCGAGTATCAAGTGCTCTTTTTGTTGCAACACATTGCATGCAACTTGGTTTGGAATAAACAAGAATAGTCATATTACGTCTCACCTAATTGATGTTAATAACTATCTGAACGATAATCATTATCATATTGACACCTATATCTTGTGTTCTCAAGGTTTTTTTTTACCACATGTTGTTAATCGTGTATTTTTTGTAATTAGGCATATATTATTCATGGTTGATTTGATATTGATAATCATTATTATCTAAAACGAATTTATTGCCAAGGAGATGTAGCAATGACAAACCATTATCAAGGTGTGGAAGAGTTTTCTTTGCAAGATGAAACATGGTGCGGTGTTACGGCAACTTTCTCTGCCGCGAAAAGGATTTTAATGCTGTCACAAGCTGGATTAGTTGTTCGTTTCTCAGTGAAAACATCAGGGTGTACGGGATATGCCTATGTTATAGAGCAACTAGACAATCCTCAGGCTGACGATGTTCGGTTTGAATCTAATGGTTGTGTTTTTTATGTCGTATTAAGTGCTTTACCCATATTTGATGGTACAGAGATCGATTTTGTTCGTCAGGGTTTAAATCAATCTTTTATTTATCGCAATCCAAACGTTAAAACAGAATGTGGTTGTGGTGAGAGCTTTGGAATTTAGTTAATGAATAGTCCAGAAATTCAACAAGATATCGATATGGCACTGAATCATAAAGGTTATAAAGAAGGTTTCTATACCGATATTGCCAGTGATACGCTTGAAAAAGGTATTGATGAAGATGTTATTCGAGCAATTTCTGCACGTCGAGATGAGCCCGAATGGATGTTAGCGTTTCGGTTAAATGCTTTTAAGCAGTGGCAGACGATGACCGAGCCGCATTGGTTAAAAGCGACCTATCCTGAGCTGGATTACCAAGATTATAGTTATTATTCAGCGCCAAGTTGTAGTCAGTGTAATGATGATAATCAGCAAGATAGTGACAATGACTTTCTAACCAAAGAAGTTGCTGATGCCTTTGAACAGTTAGGCGTACCTGTACATGAAGGCTCAGGTATTGCCGTCGATGCTATTTTTGACTCGGTTTCTGTGGCAACGACATATCATCAAGAACTTAGCGAGCTCGGTATTATATTTTGTTCTTTCAGTGATGCTATTAAGCAATATCCTCAATTGGTTCAACGTTATTTAGGCACTGTTGTGCCAGCTAAAGATAACTTTTTTGCGGCACTGAATGCGGCAGTAGCATCTGATGGTACGTTTATTTATGTTCCACCTGGTGTGCGTTGCCCTCGTGAGCTATCAACTTATTTTAGAATAAATCAAGCTAAGACTGGGCAATTTGAGCGGACTATTTTAGTTGCAGATCAAGGTGCTTATATCAGTTATATCGAAGGCTGTTCAGCACCTGTACGCGATACTTATCAGCTACATGCTGCTGTGGTTGAAGTCATAATCCACCAAGATGCAGAAGTAAAATATTCTACAGTTCAAAATTGGTTTGCAGGTGAAGAAGGTACTGCTGGTGGCATTTTAAATTTTGTTACTAAGCGGGCTGTGTGTGAAGGCGCTAACAGTAAGATGTCATGGACACAGTCAGAGACAGGCTCGGCGATTACGTGGAAATATCCAAGTGTCATTCTTAAAGGTGATAACTCTGTAGGTGAGTTTTTCTCGGTTGCATTGACTAACGGATCACAGAAAGCCGATACCGGCACCAAGATGATCCATATTGGTAAGAATACCAAGTCAACGATTATATCAAAGGGGATCTCTGCGGGTAAAAGTGACAACACTTACCGTGGTTTGGTAAAGATACTCGCAACGGCGGAAGGTGCACGAAATTATACTCAGTGTGATTCGATGTTGATTGGCGATCAATGCGGTGCTCATACGTTTCCTACTGTCGAAGTGAATAATCCAACGGTTCAAATAGAGCATGAGGCAACCACTTCAAGAATAGGTGAAGATCAGCTGTTTTATTGTGTGCAGCGAGGAATTAGTGAGGATGATGCTATTTCTATGATTGTAAACGGATTCTGCAAAGACGTATTCTCAGAATTACCGTTAGAGTTTGCTGTTGATGCACAGAAGTTACTTGCTATTAGTCTTGAACACAGTGTGGGTTAATTGATTATGCTAAAAATTACAGATTTACATGTTGCAGTTGATGATAACGAGATCCTTAAAGGAATTAACCTAACTGTGCGTCCAGGTGAGGTGCATGCCATTATGGGGCCTAATGGTTCGGGTAAAAGTACGCTTTCGGCGACATTAGCGGGTAAAGATGATTATACAATCACTCAAGGTGCTATTCAGTTTGAGACTAAAGATTTAATTGAATTAGATGCCGATGAGCGCGCTGGTGAAGGTGTGTTTTTAGCCTTTCAATACCCAGTTGAAATTCCAGGCGTCAGTAATAAATTATTTTTACGCACTGCACTGAATGGCATTCGCAAATATAAAGGCTTGCAGGAAATAGATCGGTTTGATTTTGAAGACTTATTAGAAGAGAAAGCGCAGTTATTAAAAATGCCGCTGCAACTATTGGATCGTTCCGTTAATGAAGGCTTCTCTGGTGGAGAGAAAAAACGCAATGATATTTTACAAATGGCAGTTCTTGCACCTAACCTCTGTATTTTAGATGAGACAGACTCAGGGTTAGATATTGATGCATTGAAAGCGGTTTCTGAAGGAGTGAATGCGCTGCGTGACGGTCAGCGTGCATTTATTGTTGTTACCCATTATCAACGCATTCTTGATTACATTAAGCCAGATTATGTGCATGTTATGGTGAAGGGCAAGATTGTGAAATCAGGTGATTATTTATTAGCGAAAGAACTTGAGGAAAAAGGCTATGGCTGGATCTCTGCAGAGTAATTCTGATCTTGCTTTAATGCGGTTACAGCCATTGGTTCAAGATTCAGCGTGGCAATATACACATTGGAATAATCTGCTCCAACTTGGTTTGCCAACGGGAACAGATGAAGATTGGAAATATACCTCACTGGCTAAATTTAATGATGTTGATTTTACATCAGTGAAACCAGCAACAGTGCTTTCAAAGTCAGATGTAATGCTATGGAAAGATGACGGTTATCGACTTATCTTTATTGATGGCAAGTTTGCTTCTGATTTATCGGATGTTATTGCAGGTGTCGAGATCCAACGTTTTGAGCAATGGCTGAATAGTGATGAATCTACCAATGATGCAATAAAGCCTGAATTTACCTCTGAATTAACAGATGCGACAGCAAAAGATGGATTATTTATTACTATTGCTGCGAAAGTGACTGTAGATAAGCCGATTTACTTGCTTCATTTTAGTAATAGTAAAGTAGGGGAAGTGACTTCAGTTCGACATCATCTACGGCTTGAAAAGTTGGCATCATGTCAATTGGTAGAACACTATATTTCATCATCTGATACACAGGGCGTTACGCTTTCTCGATTATCAACCACTATTGCTGATGGTGCTCGACTTGAACATATTAAGTTAATAGAAGCGGGTCGCGAGCAGTATCATTTGGCTCACAACGATATAAAAACAGGCCGTGATGTTAATGTAAGCAGCAGTACATTTTTATTATCGGGTCAGTTAATCCGTCATCAATTAAGTACCGAACTTGGTGATGTGGGATGTAATGTCAGCTTTAATAGTTTGGCATTACCGACATCGAGTGAATGTTTTGATAGCCGAACTTTCTTACACCATAGTGCACCACATTGTCACAGCCAGCAATTGCATAAAATCGTAGGATTAGGCGAAGGGGTTGGTGTGTTTGACGGTATGATTTATGTTAATCAAGGCGCAATTAAAACCGATGGCCAAATGGATAATCATAACTTGTTGTTAAGTACAAAATCACAAGTGAATAGCCGTCCTAAGTTAGAAATTTATGCTGATGACGTAAAATGTAGTCATGGGGCAACAACAGGAAAAATAGATCCTGAACAGGTATTTTACCTTCAAGCTCGTGGTATTCCTAAACCATTAGCTGAGCAGATGATTACCAAAGCTTTTGCTGCTCAAGTGTGTGAAAAAGTGACGTTAAACAATATACGTCAGTATTTATTGCAGCATGTAACGCAAAAGCTGGAGTGCGGAAATAATGTTTAATAGCCCTTGGCGAAGTGATTTTCCTACACTCAATAATATTCATAATACACTGCCTTTAATTTATCTCGATAGTGCAGCGACTGCACAAACACCATTAACGGTGATTGAGCGGATGCAGCGCTTTTATACTCATGAATATGCAACAGTGCATCGAGGTGTTCATCGGTTAAGTGCTAATGCAACCCATAATATGGAACAAGCACGTCAAACAGTGGCTGAGTTTGTAAAGGCTACATCTAGCGATCAGATTATCTTTACCAAAGGAACCACTGAAGCGATCAATTTAGTGGCAAATACTTTTCTTCCTACATGTGCTCAAGCTGGTGATGAAATTATTATTACTGATATGGAGCATCACTCAAATATCGTTCCATGGCAAATGTTGGCTGAGAGGTTAGGTTTAACAATTAAAATCTGGAAAATGACCGCTGAACATACGTTGGAGTTGGATGATTTACGCTACTTAGTGAGTAAAAAAACCAAGTTATTAGCGTTATCACATGTTTCTAATGTATTGGGCTGTATTAACCCGATTAAAGCTGCTACAGCGATTGCTCATCAGTTTGGCGCTGCGGTATTGATTGATGGTGCGCAAGGTATTATGCATCAAGCTGTTGATGTACAAGATATTGGTTGTGATTTTTATGCTTTTTCTGGGCATAAACTTTATGGTCCAACAGGAATTGGTGTTCTTTATATTGCAAAGCAGTGGATCAATACGCTACCTCCATGGGAAGGTGGTGGCGCGATGATTGACCGTGTTCAATTGCCAATGGGGACAACGTATCAAACTTCGCCGTGGCGCTTTGAAGCTGGTACACCTAATATTGCTGGAATCTTAGGGCTGAGTGAGGCGATTAATTATATTAATCATATTGGTATGGATGCGATTATTCAGCATGAAGATAGGTTAATTCGTTACGCTGAAGAACAAATGCGAAGTGTCGATGCTCTTTCGATATACGGCAAGAGAGCTAACCGTGTCGGTGTAATTTCATTTAATTTAGGCAACCATCATGCTTTTGATATCGGTAGTTTTTTAGATAATTATGGGGTAGCGATTCGAACGGGTCACCATTGTGCTATGCCGTTATTGCAACGCTTAGAACAATCAGTAGTGTGCCGAGCATCGGTTGGACTATATAACGATAGTCAGGATATTGATGTCTTTGTTGATCGTTTGCAGCGTATTAAACAGTTATTAGGATAAGTCATGAGTTCAACAATGACGCCCCAAAAAGTATTACAAAATTTTCAGCGCTGTTCTAACTGGGAAGATAAATATTTATACCTTATTGAACTTGGTGATCGTTTTTGTATATTACCTTTAAATGAACAAACGAATGATCATAAAATTCGAGGTTGTCAAAGTAGCGTTTGGATCACATTAACCCCAAACGATAATCTGATTCACCTAGCAGCAAATAGTGATGCAGCGATTGTGAAAGGTTTATTGGCGTTAATTATTATTGCTTATGATCAAAAGAGTCGTCAGCAAATAGCTGAGTTTGATATTGATGCGTGGTTCGAACAATTAGGGTTAACTCAGCACTTAACGCCAACACGGTCTATTGGTATTGCAACGATAATCAAGCAAGTACAATTGATGAGTAATGTGTAATTAAATTATCGACACAGATATTAACTATTCTGTGTCAGACTTTAGTGGCTAATAGCGTAATTTATTAATGGTTTTATATTATTGGCACTAAAAAATAGTTAGTGCCAATATTTTAGGATAATTAGTTTACTGACAATTGATTGATTATTTGTTGAGCTATATATTTATGCATCGCTGTTGTTGGATGAGTTACTCCCCAGAATACGTATTTATCTGAACCATTTTGTGCGCAATCATTTGTTAGGTTGTGGCTAATTAAATAGTCTTTTGATGAACTGCGGTTAATATCCATACAAGCATCTTTAGCGTTAATAAAACCGTATTTTTGTGGATTAGACGTTACATTTTCAAACATCTTATATGCATCAACTAAAGTAATATTAATACCTTTTGCTTTATAATACGCTGCTTGTTCTTTTATAAATGCATTGAACTGCTTGATTTGTTTACTCACAAGAGCAACTTTTTCTGCTGATGAATATTTAAATTGAGGTGCTTTGCTGGCATCTGGCAATGTCATAAGTAAAATATTTTTGGCTCCAACATCAGTTAAACGAATAAGCGCTGTACTGTAATCACTCTTTACTTGTGTCACGTTGCGACCATAATTCATAAAATCATTAAGGCCAAACTCTAAGGTAAATAGAGTATTGCCGATATTATAATTTTTTGCCGATTTCATATATGTATTGAAAGATGATATTTGGTCATAAATTCCAGTAAGAATGCTATATTCATTAACGCCTGCAGCACCACCAACAGCCCAGTTATATAAAGGTAAGTGTTTAGCGTTAGCCAAATATTCTGTCCATACTAAGCCATTGCTAAAATGACCAAGGAACCAGCTATTACTGTTAGGGAATAACCATTGTGAACCATTAAAGGTATTACCTGTATCAGAAAGACTATCACCAAAAGCAACGATCTTATTGATCGCATTGGAGTGGGTGATTTTGTCATTACTCCAAATAGTATGGCTATAAGAGGATTTTATATCTGAGGCATAAAAAGTAATGTCTGCATTTTTATTATTAGTATCAATTGAAGCTTCGCAACGTTGCTTAATATCTTTATTTGCCACATCGGTGTAAAACATATTTTTAAATGAAATAGACGACCACCAATAACCCGGAAGTTTATAATAACTGCCATCTGTATTTTTAGCCCAAATCCAATCAGTGGCTGGTTCATCATGACTTACACTCGTTCTATACCAACACTTAACATAGGTGTAAGTATTATTAGTATAGGTAGACGGGTTTTGTATCGATGGATAATTTTCAGTATTGTTAACGTTATTAGAAGCGATTGCAGCAGATGGGAGTAGTAACGTTAATAACAAAAATGCTTTGTTCATGACAGTCCTTTATTTAATTATTCAGTGTTAATAAAGCAGGAAATAACACCCAAAGACAATGTAAATAATTGCATTGTTTTTTTTACATTAATCTACTCAACAATAAGAATCACGTCTAATATTAAGAAATGGGATAGCCTTCTAATAAATTAATTAATTATTGTTTTTTCATGTGGATATAAAGTCATATCATTATGATATTTATTCACTTTGATTGGTGATTATTCTGCATTGGAATCTCGGCGATTGATTAAATGATGCGGGATTTGTAGGGGGAATTAATTTGAGGCGGTTCTTTAATAATCATTATTATGGATAATTAAATAATGATATTGATAAATCTTGTTTTATTATTGAAACATTTTTGTGTATTAAGTAACATAATACCAACATTTCGATTGGTCGTATTGATAACAGTAAAATACCTAACTTAAAGTGTAATGTTGTATTAACTTAAAATTAGTCGGGGTAGGTTTATAACGATGGAGATATGGCTGCGCTATTTTATGTTATAATGCGAGCAGTGTTTTTAATTAGATAAACGAACTATGCTTGGCTACTATCTTCATACAAAAAATGCCCAACAGGCGTTAGATGCTATCGCTAAAGGACAATCAAGTGTCCATCTCTCGACTGATCTTCATCTTTCTGAGCAGGATTACTCTGTTAGCGCTGAAGGTTTAATTCTTGACGAAGACAATATACTGTCTATTGCTGATCTTAAAAAAATCGTCAAAAAGACACAAAGAATTTATCTTTGTAGTGATGGCGATATGGAACCGATTGAAGATCGCAGTGTTGGTTACTATAAGTTAGCACCTACAGAAGGCGCACCACTGCTTGAAATTAGCGGTGTTAAGATGCACATATCTAAAGGAACTGATCCGTTTGTAAGTGCTTCAGATATGGCTAAACAAGCTGTACGTTGTGGTGATAATGTACTCGATTGTTGCAGTGGTTTAGGTTACGCAGCGATAGCTGCACACCGTTTAGGTGCTAAAAAAGTGTTGACCATTGAGCTCAGTGAGTCAGTGATGGGATTACGTGCACTCAATCCTTGGTCTCGTGATTTGAATAACGAGGGTATTGAGCAACGACAAGGCAGTAGCTTTGAATTGATCACGACCATGCCTTCAATGTCATTTGATGCCGTTATTCACGATCCACCGCGTTTTTCTCTTGCTGGTGAGTTGTATAGCGAAGAGTTTTATAGCGAAATCTACCGTGTACTTCGTCAAGATGGACGTCTTTTCCATTACACTGGTAACCCACATATTATGAAAAAGGGCAGTGGCTTTGTTGATGGTGTTATTCGTCGATTAAAAACGGTTGGCTTTAAGAACGTGCAAAAGGTTGATCACTTGATGGGTGTTAGTGCCCAGAAATAATGCGATAAAATAAAGGAATCGATGAAATTATTAATGCCAGTTCGTTGTAATAACATCGATTCCTTTTTCAAATGACTACTTGATTAATTACTTTTTTCCGAAAATATTTGAGGCGATGTTGAGCAGTCCATCCATGCCTCCTACCGCTTGAAAAAGCTCTCCTGCAATATCACCGTTAGGACTAGCTTTATCTATCATACCTGGCAATGTTTCCTGCAAACCCGTTATCGCTTCGCTTTGTGGTAATTTAACCTCATTGGCAAAATTTGATAATTGGTCTTGGTTAAAGATATTACCAATGTCAGTGGCAGAAATAGCCTCATTGTTACCATTACCAAGCCAAGAGGCTGCGATATTAGCCAATCCAGCTCCATTAAGTGATTGAATTATATTTTGTAAATCAATACCTTTGCCGTCACTATCGCCACCGAATAAATGTGATAATGCTGAAGTAATAGTATTTTCGTTTAATCCTGTAGTATTTGCTTGAGATTGTGAGAATAGTTGAGCACCAACGCGTAATAATTGATTAATATCCATGATGTTCACCTCTATTTATATTAAGCCGTTGTTGGTATGCGAAGTTTTTGACCTGGGAATATTTTGTCCGGATCGATAATAACTTCTTGGTTAGCATCAAAGATTTTTTGATAATCAGCACCATTGCCTAGCGTCTTTTCTGCTATTTTCCATAAACTGTCACCAGATTGCACTTCGTAATATTTCACGGTTTCGGTGGCGGTTGGCGCATTGAGATTATCAACAATAGATTCAATTCCTGCGGTATTACCCGTCATCAAAATGGCTTTTTCTTTGGCTGCAGCACTATTTGCTGTGCCAGAAAGGGTTGCTACGCCATCTTTTACTTCAACTTTTAAATCAGTCAGTCCTGGATTGTTATTCTCGATATGTTGGGTAATTTTCTCTGGTGCTTCATCTTCATTGCTAAATAGTTTGTTGCCAATATCGCGTACAAAATCAAGTAATGCCATCTCATTCTATCCTTGTCGTTTGGTCGTAAAAGCGAATGTTGTTACCAAGCTTAGTTTAAAAAATGAGAATGTTGGTTTTTATTTATGTTGGTGCGGTATTTTTTATTGTGGAGAGAAGGAAGTTTTATCAGCAAGGTGATATGACTTCATGAGTGTCTTATCTGCCATTGTTCATTTTTAATGATTAATTAGTGGGTTCTAGGGGAGGATAGTAGGTGCGTTATATGCTGTAATTGCATGATAAATAATATAATAAATGAGCACGTCATTGTGCTCATTTTTAATGATTATGGTAATTAGATAATTAAAGAGCTGGAACTGATGCGGGGATCTTTTTGGTTTTTTTTATCACATGATGTTCTTTATTATCAGGGTGGTGAAATTTAGGGTTTATTATTCTACTGCTGTTGGTCGTTGGTTTAGAGACCTTTTGTATTACTTTTTTATTATGTGGATTATGAAATTTTGAATTTATTATATCAGTATTAGCCAATACTGATGTTGAGATGAATAGTAGAGAGAAAACAAAATAATTTTTCATATCGATATGCCTTTTTATTAAAAACCATGCTTAAAAGTAATGATAAACCATATTTTATAATGGTTATTTACCCACCAATAACACATATGTATTCATCTTATGGCACTGCAATGGTTTTTAGCAAAGGAAATTATCATTAAATTGTGACATAGTGCAAAACAATAATTCGCTTACAGTATAGTGGTGTTTTTAAAAGCTAATGTATAACAATGATGGTAAATAGATCATGTTACATGTATTAATCTTTAAAAATAGCATCAAGATACATTGCTTTTGCCATCGGTATTAGTTGCGTGTTTTTTGTTATTTGTAACGATGCTAGTAATCCATTAAAAATTAACTCTGCTTGTTGTGACTTTAGTTCAGGATCACTAATATTATGCTTAGTTAATAAAGCTTGAATCATCTTTACTCGCGTCTTTTTATAACCGCTGCAAATATCAGCAATGGTAATATCGGTATGATTAAATTCGCTGTATGCCAATTGAAAGTAACAGCCATTAAATAAATCATCTTTCATTAATGTTACTAATATTTCAAACCGTTCTGAGAGCTTTTGTTCTAGCGTTAGTGTTGGATCAGAAAAAATAATATTTAAGTGGTTCAATGCACGTTCACTGAACATTATTAATGCTTCTTTTATAAGATTTTCTTTTGAAATGAAATACTTATAAATAGTTGCTTTAGATACTCCGGTAGCGGTAGTAATGCTATCCATACTGGTGCCATGAAAGCCATATTGTGCACATAATGTAATTGTTTTGTTGATAATATTGAGTCGTTTTTCTTGTTGTTTGCTCATTTCGTAGACCTCTTTTTTCATTGGTCAGATCATATCAAAATAAACTGTTTAGTTCAAAAATGTTGACAGCAGATTTATTTACAACTAAATTGAACTGAACAGTTTAGTTCAATTTAATTTTGAAAGGTCTAATATGAATAGTTTAAGTCAACAGACATCAGTACCATTAGTATCATCAGTAACGACATTTGGTTATAAATTAGGTGTTTTCGGTGTTGTGTTAGTTTTATTGTGGATTGGTATTTTTAAATTTACACCAACTGAAGCGGCAGCAATTGAACCTTTAATTAAAAACCACCCACTAATGGGGTGGGCATATAACTTTTTGTCTGTCCAAATGGTATCTAACCTTGTTGGTTTTAGTGAAATCGTTGTGGCGATTGGACTTATTTATGGTTTTTTTAATCCTAGAGTCGGTTATTTTTCAGGATTAGCATCAAGCATTATTTTTATTGTGACACTGAGCTTTTTATTTACAACGCCTGACACATGGAAAATTGTCGATGGGGTGCCGACGACAAGCTTCTTTTTAGTCAAAGATATTTTATTTCTAGCCATTGCAATTATGGTTGTTGAGCATAATAAAAAATTATTAGGTTGTAAGTCTTAATAGGGGATAGTTATGAAATATATTAAGTATGTTTTTTTGATTGTTATTAGCTTAACGTCTTATACCGTATCAGCTAAAGATGGTGATTTTATGGGTAATGTTCGATTTGATAAGACTAAATCTAATAATGTATCGCTGCAAAGGTACATGGTGAATGGTTCGGCTGATAAATCTCATTCTGGTGTATTATTAAAGCGGACAGCAGAGATGCTGACTTTTCAACAAAAGTTATTATCGGCTGCGGATAAGTGATAACGTCAATTATGAAATAACGACTACGCTATAAATATTTAGCAGCACTATTTGGATAGGAAATAGTGTTGCTTTTATATTCTTATTGAGAATTTATGGGTAAGATATTGTCACTAGATTAGTTTAGCCATTATCGGAGTAGTAACAGTAATGACATCTTGTATAAAATTTATTGCAACAGACATGGACGGTACTTTACTGAGCGACACTAATGAACTTCCATGTGATTTTTTTGATGTATTTAAGGCACTTGATGAGAAAAATATACTCTTTGCTGCCGCTTCTGGACGTCAATACTTTACATTGTTAAATATGCTGGAACCGATTAAAGATAAGGTATTGTTTATTGCTGAAAATGGAACTCTAGTTATGTATCAAGGGAAGGAGCTTTATAGCGTTACGATCCCTAAGTCTGAGATTGATTCAATTATTGATGTTGTACGTAACATTGAAGATAGCCATATTGTGTTATGCGGAAAAAAATCAGCTTACACCGAAACTAAAAATGAACAAGCTCAGCAAGAAATAATGAAGTATTGTCATCAAATAACATTCGTTGATGATTTATTAGATGTTGATGATGAGTTTATTAAAATATCAGTATTAAACTTAAAGGGTACAGAAGAGCATGTTTATCCTTTTGTTGCTCCTTTGTTTGCAGCAACACACCAAGTTGTTGTCAGTGGTGAAACGTGGTTAGACTTTATGGATAAGCAAGCATCAAAAGGACAAGCAATAAAAGCAATGCGTAACAAATTTGGATTTACGTTTGAAAATAGTATGAGTTTTGGTGATTTCTTTAATGATGTTGAAATGCTAAACGAAACCTATTTTAGCCATGCGATGAGTAATGCCCATCCTGAGATTAAAGAATTAGCACGCTTTATTGCTCCAAGTAATAATGAACAAGGTGTTATTACTGTTATTAAACAAAAAGTGTTACAGTGTAACTAACGTGATATTTTAAATTTGTTATAAAGGTATGATGATTAAGTTATGATTCTCTTGACAAATATTATTAATAGATTAGTTTTTAATTAACTTATTGATAAATTGAAAGGGTTAGATAAGGGGGTCCTATGAGTACCGATGAGTTATTTCCTCTCTATATCGTTATTTCTGTTGTTGTATTTTTATTTTTTATGTTCTTTTTATTTATACAGTTATACCTAAAAGCAAAAAAAGAAAATGTTGGTGGTTGCTGTGGTGCTGAAGTAAAACCTACACCAAAGCATAAGAGGAGTGATGATCATCGCTCGTAGTGTAAATATCAAACACTACTACATTATGTAGTGGTGTTTTTTAGATTAATTAGGTAAATAGTGAGTGTTTTTCATATTACTCGATTTATATCTATGACATTTTATGTGTGTTTTTGGTGAAAATTGACATCATTAACAGGTAGAATGTTAGGCATTGATAACATTAAATATCGGAGTAATAATTGTATATGACATCTTCAATAAAATTTATAGCAACAGATATGGATGGCACATTACTAAATGACGATAAAAATCTTCCTACTGATTTTTATGATGTATTTGATGCACTTCATACTAAAGATGTTTTATTTTCAGCTGCATCCGGTCGACAGTATCAGAGTTTAGTTAATACTTTTGAACCGATTAAAGATAAAATGGTGTTTATTGCAGAGAATGGTACATTGGTTATGTACCAAGGCAAAGAACTCTATAGCTCAACCATTCCAACATCTGAAATTCATGCCATTATAACTAGGGTTAAAGCGATTGATAATTCCTTCATTGTCTTGTGCGGTAAAAATTCTGCTTATACAGAAACAACAGATACACAGGCATTAGAAGAAATTAACAAGTACTATCATAATCTTGAAATTGTTAGCGATTTATTTGCTGTTGATGATGAATTTATTAAAATTGCAGTGCTAAATTTCAACGGCACAGAGCAGTATATATATCCAATAATATCTCCTTTATATTCACAGACTCACCAAGTTGTTGTAAGTGCAAAGATTTGGTTGGATGTTATGCATAAAACTGCATCTAAAGGGGCTGCTATTAAGGAATTACAACGTATTTTCAATTTTACATTTGAAGAAAGTATGAGTTTTGGTGATTTTTTAAATGATGTTGAAATGCTAAAAGAAACTTACTTCAGTTATGCGATGGATAATGCTCACCCTGAGATCAAACAATTGGCGCGTTTTCATGCTCCAAGTAATAATGATCAAGGCGTAATGACGGTTATTAAAGAGAAAATCTTAAAATAAACCACCGTGAATAGGTATGTTAATTGATTTTATTTAAGCATAAAAATTATTGAGGTTGTTTGCCATGATTCGTAGTGGCTTAATCGCATTAATACATGCTTAAATAAATCGATTAAATCACAGTATTAATATTTAATGGTTAATATTTACCACTGATAGTGATGCGAATCTAATTATTGGGATTATTGAGTATCTCCTATAATTTTATAGGAGTAATGTCTTTGCTCAATATACTAATATTCAGAGGTGATTATGAGTTTGTTTTATGTTGATAAAAATGCGCAAGATAATGGCGATCATGAAATACATACAGCAACATGTAGCCACAGTCCTGGTGTGAAAAATTGTGATGCTCTTGGTTATCATACCGCATGTAGTACCGCATTAGATGCCGCAAAAAAGATATACCCTCAATCAAATGGTTGTTATTACTGCTCATATTCCAGTTATACATCTGAAAGTAAGTAAAATGTAGCTAGCAACGTGACGATAAATATCACGTTGCTATTTTATTGAATCATATTGTCATTTCGTTCCTAACGAAGATATAAAAACTGTCTATAATTTAATAATTACCGATTATGTTAATATTTAATGATATTACCGTGCAACAATCACAATGTGGTGTAGTGTTTACACCATATTTATCAACTGGCTTGCATGGTTTCCATTTTGATGAAAATCCATCGTGGGAAGAAATCATCCTCACCACGTGGTGGCAGTGGGGCTTGTTTAGTGTGCGGAGTGATTAATAAATAATAATAAATAGCACAGAAATCCATATAATGGACATTCGATTAACTCAATGTCACTTTAAGGCTGTAGTATGTTGCTAAAACATCGAGCTAGTATTAAAGGGTCAAGATGGAAATTGAATATAAAGTTAATCATCCTATTACGCCAAATCAATATATTGAATTAGTGAATAAAACTGCTTTGGGTGAGCGAAGGCCAACGGAAAATGAAACTATAATAAAAGGCATGCTTGAAAATAGTAATTTGGTTGTAACGGCATGGGTTGATGATCAACTTGTCGGCATTGCTCGTTCAATGACAGATTTTCACTATTGCTGCTATCTATCAGATCTTGCGGTTGATGAAAGTATTCAATCAATGGGTATTGGTAAATATCTTATTTTAGTTACGGCAGAATCAGTATCTGAGAGCTGTAAAATAGTTTTATTATCCGCACCTAAATCTGAAGGGTATTATTCTAAAATTGGTTTTGTTGAACATAATAGTGCTTGGGTTTTAACTGATGCGAGTCAGTTAGTATTACCTTAATAATCTAATACATCGCATTTGAAGCTATGAATTGTAGCGCTTTAACCACAGAGGAGATTGATCTCTGTGGTTATAAGGGCAGTTAGAGTTAAGTAACTATAAACTTATTTTTTGTTGGAGTATCTCGTTGATAGTATCAAGCCATTCATAACGGCGGCGATACATAGCGCGTTTAGGGCGAGAGATATCTTCAGGGTTGCGACGAATATCCTCTAAACTTAATGTATAGAAATGACGATCAAATTCGGTTCCACCTAAGGCCTGCCAATGTTTATCATAGTTAGTCTTGATACGCCCTTTACTGTACCGCTTAACAGAATAAGCATGGGAAGCACTTTTTACTGCAAGTAATGTGTCAACCTGCCAAATATTAGCAATAAGTGTAATGATTTTGATCATTAAGTCTTTAGGGCGTTGTCCATGTAATTTTTTGGTCAATGCTTTTATTTTAAGGTTATTTTCAGAACTACTTGCTGGTCCTTGTAAACCACCAATCACTAACTGGCGTTGCCCTTCTATATCCCGCACTGAAAAGGTAAGAGTGTAAAAGTTTTTATCTATATCATTAAATAAAAGTAGGCTCATATCACCTTCTTTTTGATAGCGTGCGTGAAAAACTAACTTAAAAGAATAATCTATTTCATCAACGGTAAATTTAAATAGCGTTAATCCATTCTCATTGACATAAATTTCGTCACGAATATGTGCCGGTAATTTCTCGCTTACAAATTGATAATGTTGTACAACAAACTGTGCTCTCTCAATCGCGCTACTATCATTAACAATATAAGGACGAAAGGATTTTTCTAAAAATCGAGGGCATTGCTTACATAGCGTTTTCAGTAAAGGAGGGGTAATACTAGAAGAGATAAGCTGAAAAGCATTATGATAATAAGTCGCTCGAAGTACGAATTTAGCGCGATAACTCCAAAGCGGTGAATATTGTTCAGCTGTACTATCGGGGTAAATAATCTTGGCATAATCGCGGAGAGTTGGAGATGTATTTGCCATTTTGGTAACGCTCTAAAATATATGTAATTAACTATTATCACGCTTTTTGGGAGACTTACAACAATATATTTGTATTAGGGATATGTTATTCTTTTATGGGTGGGGTGGTGCTGTTGTATAAAGATAATGAAATTCTATAATTATTGTCTTGGCTATCTATTAACCATGTTGGCATATCAATGCAAAAAAATAGAGATTGGACTATCATATTACTTGCTATAAATCTGTATCTTGGTGTAATTTCTCACCACTATTTATTTTTGGAATAATGATCATGCCAAAGGCTAGTGATATTAAAAAATTTGCTGCTATTGAACTTAACGGTAAAGTAGCTTTAGTTAAAGAAATTACTAAGCTAACGCCTAGTGGTCGTGCGGGCGCAAGTCTTTACCGTATGCGTATTTATGATGTTGCAACAGGCTCAAAATCAGATGTTAGCTTCAAAGCTGATGAGATGATTACATTAGCAGACTTCCGTCGTCAAAAAGCATCTTTCTCATACATCGATGGCGAAGAATATGTATTTATGGATGATGAAGATTACACTCCATACACTTTCTCAAAAGATGCAATTGCAGAAGAATTGCTTTTCATCAATGAAGATACTAAAGGTATTGAAGTATTGACTGTTGATGGTGCACCTGTTGCGCTAGAGCTACCAGCAACGGTAGAACTAACAATTGTTGAAACAGATCCTTCAATTAAAGGCGCATCTGCAAGTGCTCGTACTAAGCCTGCAACATTATCTACAGGTCTTGTTGTTCAAGTTCCTGAGTACATTGCAAATGGCGAAAAAATCAAAATCAACACAACTGAACACAAGTTCATGAGTCGTGCTGATAAATAATAATTAGTTATTATTGTTTTATAAAGCCAGTATCGTTTATTCGATGCTGGCTTTTTTATGGAAGAAAGCAAAATAATGAGTAGGGAATGCTGTGGTTGAGTTAATAACAATTGATGTTGCTAAGAAAGAAGATCTGCAAGCGGTGTATCAGTTAGAGCAACGCTTGTTTGGTGATTATTGTTATCCTGATTTTTTTATTCGCCAAGCCTATGATTGCTGGCCCGCTGGTTTCTTCGTCGCACGAGATCATGATAATGTTGTCGGTTATGTACTGTGCGCGCCTCAGTTTAATAATATGTCATTAGTTGTATTAGAAGGATGGATACTTGCCTTAGCGGTAGATACAAGCGTGCAGGGGAGCGGGGTAGGTAGACAATTGATGCAAGTAGCAATGAATCAATTAGCTGGCTGTGAAAAATTGTGGCTTACGGTTCATCCTGATAATCATGCGAAGAAATTGTATCAGCAGCTAGGGTTTATGGAGGTTGAACAAGAGAGTGATTATTTTGGGCTGGAGCAGCCACGAGTCAAAATGGTCTATGTTGTGGTGTGATTTACTGATACAAAAAAAGGGTATCTAAGATACCCTTTACTTCTTTCAACTGTTCGTTGAAAAATTAAGCACGCTCAACGTTAGCAGCTTGAGGACCTTTTTGGCCTTGCTCAACGTCAAAAGAAACCTTCTGACCTTCAGCTAGAGATTTGAAGCCTTCACCTGTGATAGCACGGAAGTGAACGAATACGTCAGCGCCGCCATTGTCTTGAGTGATAAAACCGAAACCTTTCTCATCGTTGAACCACTTAACGATACCAGTTGCTTTAGACATGTTATGTCTCCTGAAAAAATAAATTAGTAGCGCACATTACGCTGTTTTACTTATGTACAAAAGAATAATGAAGCGCTTCAGGACAACTGTGAATATTTGAACAGTGTATCGAAGTTTTCTATTTCAATTTGTTGCATAAATAGGCCTTTAATAAAACCATGAGTATTAGGCCATTTTCATATTGAAAGGGCAAGTTTCTCTTGTAAGAACAAGTCAATAATGTGACCACTTTAACAAAATAATATGTTTAATTTATATGAGCTAGTGTGCGCATTGTGATCGCGAGGATACCAGCTGACGTTTGATATATATTTTCTTTATATATCAAATGATATTAGCGTGTTTTTAGCTTGCATTTATGTTGTTTAAAGGCGTGGTGTTTATACAAACCAGTATGATTAGAGGCAGAAAAAGGGCTGAATGAGCCCTTTATTTTGTAGGTATTCAAGGTTAAATTACTAGGCTCTTTCAACGTTTGCAGCTTGAAGACCCTTAGGACCTTGTTCTGTTTCGTAAGACACTTTTTGGCCTTCAGTTAAGGTTTTAAAGCCATCACCACTAATCGCACGGAAGTGTACAAATACATCAGCACCGCCGTCATCTTGAGTGATAAAACCAAAACCTTTTTCTTCGTTGAACCACTTAACGGTACCTGTTGCTTTTGACATGTTGTCTCCTGATAAATCTATTCATCACACGGTATAGCCAATATCAGATTACGGAGCGATTTGAGCTTTGAACTCTGTTGCTGATCATGAAGATGACAGCGAAGATATCCTTGTTCAGATTGCTTTAACTGTAAATAAGTACTGGTCTACTATGAAGACTAGGCGTTGATTGGTGATTTGCAAATCAAATTCACTTTTTTTGTGAACAAAGAAAGTAATAATATTGGTGTCATGATAATTTCTTAGAAAGTTTATTTAAATGTCTTCTTCGTCAGCCATTCTCTTAAATATTTATTGAACGAAATCAAAGCAAAGTCGAATAGGAAAGGGCATAATCCAAACAAGAAAGGTTCTTTAAGCGTATGTTAACTCACCATCTAGTCGATAATCTTCGGGTATTACTTGAGTTTACAGCAGATTTTCTGATATAACCGATTTTAGAAAAAAACTGAGACTCGACGGTTATGTACTAGGAAGTGCATTTTTCCTAATTATTAGCATTAAATCAGTTTCACAAGGCTTTATTTTCAGACTAAGGACAAAACATGAACAACATCCTTGAACTTGTTCGTCAGGCTCGCCGTAAAAACAAACTTAAGCGCGAAATCCTTGATAACGATCGTAAAATTCGTGATAACCGTAAGCGTGTAGAATTACTAGAAAACATGTTGGATTATATCAAGCCAGATATGAGCCATGATCAAATTTTAGAGATCATTGAAAACATGAAAGGCGATTACGAAGATCGTGTTGATGATCATATCATCATCAGTGCTGAGTTATCTAAAGAGCGTCGTGACGTTAGCAAGAACGTTAAAGACCTTAAAAAAGCAGAAATTACAGCACACAAACATAACTAATATTTTGTTTGTGAGCTAATTAAGACCTGAGCTATATGCTCAGGTTTTTTTTGCTTATTGGTTAGTAATATAACTAAAAATAGTGATGTAACGAAAAGATAAAAAAAGAGCCCGAAACGATTCCTGTGTCGGGCTTAGGGGAACAGGCTCGTGATGAGCCTTGCGCTAACTGGTTTATGTATAGAATTCGGTTACACTATCAATATTAGTTTAGCTTTGATGAATTTCCAGTTTTAATCAAAAATAATTGTTTATTTAGTCAATAAACCACCAGCTAATGCTAACAAGTTGAATATAATCAGATATCAAACAAGTTAGTGTCCCGTACTAATTCGCGAGGCAAGCCATTCTTGATTCGATTACCGACCCATTTACCAATGCCGATAGGGTAATCACGATAAGTTACAATTACTTCGCCTTTACCTGTAAGGTTCTCTGGGCGAATATCTCGTCCCATAAACCACTCTTTTGCTTGTGGTGCAGTTAGTGCTATCGCAACCGATTCTTTACCTGTAGCAAGTGTCATGATGGCCTCATGCTGCCAGCGATAGCCTTTTTTGTGTTGTTCAGCTAATTTAATACCGATACGTTGGAAACGAATTTCGCCAATTAAATGTTTAAGCTGTGAAGGAAATAGCCACACTTCTTTATCTCGTAGCCAAATATCACTGTTAGTTGATAATGTGATATTAAGATCAGTATTAAGTTGCTGGGCTATAAGCTGCTGCTCATCGGCTTTTACTTGGCTAAATGGGAATTTCCCCATTCGTTTTTTAACTGGATCTGTTTCAACAGATGCGTGTTTTCGAATGCGAGCAACAAAAAAACCTTCACTATCAAAAACCTGAGGGTAAACGTGTAAAAAACCATCAGCCGTCAATGCTTTTTCTGCACCATCAAATAAATCACCTAAAGACTCAAATTCAACCGCATCACCAAAGGTTGCTTTCAGATAATGGCAGACCTCTTGGTTTTCACGTTGGTTAAGGGTACATGTTGAGTACACCATGACACCTCCAGGTTTTAAAGCCTGAAAAGCACTGATAATTAAATTACGTTGTACTGCTGCGATTTCATCAATTGACTCAAGGCTCCAGTTTGCCATTGCATCATCATCTTTACGAATAGCGCCTTCACCAGAGCAGGGTGCATCGAGTAAAATAGAGTCAAAAGCTTCAGGTGCCCATGTGCCAAAAACACAACCATCAAAGTGTGTTAATGCTGCGTTATGTACGCCACAACGTTGTAGGTTGGCATGTAATACTTTAATTCGACTAGCTGCAAGTTCATTAGCAACCAGCGCGCCTCGGTTTTGCATAGCACAAGCAATTTGGGTAGTTTTGGAACCTGGTGCTGATGCCATATCAAGAACACAATCAAGTGCATTATTATTATTGAGTAGAGCGGTTACTGGCATCATAGAGCTGGCTTCTTGAATATAGAATAACCCTGCCATATGCTCTGCTGTATTACCTAATGAAACACTCTCTTCATCCTCGCGCTTAATCCAGAATCCGGTTTCACACCAAGGAATGGGAGTTAGTGTCCAATCTTTATCTGCAATACGAGTAAGAAAATCAGCCACGCTTATCTTGAGCGTATTTACACGAATACTGCGACGTAACGGTGTTTTACAACAGCTAATAAATTCATCAATACTCAAGTTTTCTGGCATTGTATGCTTGATTAGATCAATAAAAGCGTCAGGAATATAGATATTAGGATGCAAGGTAGCACTCTCAGTCAAACTGGCAATGTCAGAATTCTATACTAAACAGTGGCAAATTTATATCAGCTATCTGTGCTTCTAAGATTGTTATGCATATGAACAATTTTCATTATCATATAGGATGTTGGTGTGGTGGTTTTTTAAACATTAAATGTTAAAAAGGGGCATTTAATGCCCCTTAATTATTTGTTGCTTAAATAGTTACTTGATAGGAATAGCCGTTCGCCAACTTAGCCATTTTGGGTTTACTTCTTTATTGAGTAAGAAGTGTTTATTTTGTTTTGCTAATGGCGCGAGTGGGTGTGTTGCTGGCGTAGCAAATGAAATACCACCACGAAGCAAACTATCAAAAGTGCCGGCTTTTACTTTCGCACCAGTAATACCGATATCAACGTTTAGTCCTGATGCATTCCAAAATACACTATTAGCGCGAATAAGGTGACGGTATTTTTGTTCAATTTGGACGGTAATTAAAACGCGATCGGCTAATGCGCCTAAAGCGACTTTAATAACTTGTCCTACTTGAATATCACGATAAAGCAACGGAGTACCTTCGCTGACTGAACCTCTTTCTTCACTTTCTAAAATAAAGGTTTTGCCGGCATCAAATAATTCGGCAGAACCTAATTTGAAAGTATGAGATGTTAAGCCCTTACCTGGTTGTACCGCAATGTATGAGCTTAATAGTGAGTCTAAATTTTCGCTGCCATTTAAACTTATCTTGGGTTTTACTATCCAGAAATAGCTATCTTTACGTGCGACTACTTTTGCATATTGAGGGAATAAGCGTGCTTTTACTGTGACATTATTATGTTCAAAGTTAGGCTCAATATTATCAACTTTACCAATGACAACGCCTTGATATTTGATAGCTGTTGATTTTGAAATCGAACGTGCATCATCAGCAGTTAACGTAATCATTACCCCAAAATGTTGGGCATCACTTAGGCTAGGGTAAAGTTTATAGTCATGACCAGAACGGTTAGTAACACCTTTCATTGAATCGAATGCAATCCCGCCTTTTAATAATGTCGAGAGTGGCGCTGCTTTGATTTTAATGCCGTTAAGCCCAGCCTCAACTTCAACGCCTGAGCGATTCCAAAATACGGTATTGTTATCGATTAAATGGCGATATTTCTTTTGTATATTAAGTTTTATCTCAACCCCTGATGTTTTAAGAGCAAAACTGGTGATTTCACCGACTTGTAAGTTACGGTAAAGCACTGGGCTGCCTTCAGATATTGCTGGTAAGTTGTCAGCTACAAGTGTAATAGAAGTGAAGCCTTTTAACTTTTCATCCGCGAGTTTGGCTAGATGTCTATTTTTAAAGAGAGAGTAACTCTTTTGGATTCCTTCTTTACCATTAGAAGTAAAGCTTATGGCACTACTGATCAATTGATCTGCTGCTGGAATAGAAACATCTACGCCACTGTTACTGATATTAGCTTCAATACCACCATCAATAAAGAAACGACTATGAGAGCGAATTAAATGGGTATATTGCGGTTGAATTAATGTTTCTAATCGCACCCGATTACCGTCGAGTTTCACTGTTGTGATATGACCAACATCAATCCCACGGTAACGTAATTTTGTTCCTGCTTTTAAGCCATAGCTTTGATCAGCAAATAGTGAAAAAACAGCGACACCTGGTTGCTGCTCTTCAAGCGTATTTTGGGTGATAGCTGTAAAATGACGTGCTTTTTTACCTTCACCGGGAATTAAGCGTAAATAATTACCACGAACAAGGTTACCAATATTTTTGACGCCGGTGAGTGAAACTTGTGCTTCTTCTAGCAATAACCGTGAGCCATTATTAAGTAAATCACTCATGCTCGGTTCTATGGCGGCATGGGCAATGATTTTATTGGTTTTATCATCCAGTTTTAAATCTGAAATCTTACCAATTTGCAGGCCACGATACATAATCGGCGCACCTGAATTACTGATATTATTATTATCAGGAAGGGTGATTGTGATAGCGATACCGCGACCAGCAGTATTAATATCAGAATACAGGTTAAATAAATGTCCTTCATCAATAGGCTTACCTGCATCTGGAGAATCAAAGGCAATAGCTCCGGCGATTAATGCAGATAAACTTTCAAATTGGACATCAACACCACTAAAGCCAATATTGGCACTGACCCCACTGACATTCCAGAAACGGCTTTTGTTCGTGACAAGGTTGGCATAACGCGGTTTTATTAGTGCGTCAATAAGCACCTCTTTTTTATTAGCACTAAGGGTATAGTTATAAATTTCACCGACAGGGATCTTTTTATAAAAAATTTGGGAGCCAATACTGAGAGAGCCTAAATTAGGTGCTTTTAATTGTAAGGTTAAACCATCATTTGTGGGCATATTTGCAGGTTGATTTTCTAACGCTGTAAACTTGGTTGCTTCATCACCTGTTCCCGGTTGAAGGGCAATATAGTTACCTGAAACTAATGCATCTAAGCCAGAAATACCGGTAATAGAGGCTTTGGGTTTGACCAACCAAAACCGCGTGTGCGTGCGTAATGTTTTTACTGCCTCAGGGTAGATATCAGCAGAAACATAGATACTTTTAAGATCTTTCGATAAAGTTACATCACGTACGATGCCAACTTCTAATCCTTGGTAACGGATAGTGGTACGCCCCGCGACTAAACCAACAGCATCATTAAAGTGGATTTGAATACGTTCGCCACCCTCATTAACCGCTTTATATAATAACCACCCAGCGATAATAATTGCCAGTAGTGGTAATAACCATAAAGGGGATAAGCCGCGATCACGGCGAATACTAACGTGTTGCGGTTGCTCGTTATTTGGTTCGTTGTTCATATTTGTCCCAGATTAGACGAGAATCTAAGCTCTCTGCTGCTAACATTGTTAAAATAACAACTACACCGAAAGCGATGGCGCCAGGCCCCGGTGTAAAATCAAGAAGTTGTCCACGATCGATTAAAGCGACCATAATCGCTATTACAAAAAGATCCATAACAGACCATTTTCCAATCCAATGCACTATGCGAAAAATACGCATGCGTTGTAGACGTTGGCTACGCTGTTTAAATTGAATGCATAATAATATGTACGCTAACCCAATAATTTTAGCGACGGGAACAACAATACTGGCAACAAAGATAATGATGGCAATACTGGTCATTCCTGTTTTTACTAAACCTGCGACCCCTGAAAAGATGGTATCTTCGATACGTTTACCGTTATTCATAAAAATAGAAATGGGGTAAAGGTTTGCTGGTAAGATGAAAATACTAGCGGTAATGAGATATGCCCATGTTTTTTGAAGTGACTTAGGGATTCTGTGATGTAATTGACTGCCACAACGACGACAATGCGGTAGGGCTTCTTGGGTTAAGTGGCAGCTATGGCAGACAGTATCAAGTTTGTCACTGATATGTTCATTTTCGGGCTGCCAAGCATCCCAATAACGACGAACACTGATTTTAGTTAACAATACCGATAATAAAATCTGCATACTGATCAAGCAATAAAGCCCAATCCCGACATAAATTTCTGCGACTTCTTGCACTTTAAAACATGAAATAGCTAAGCTAACTAAAAAGACTTCCAGCATTGCCCATTGTTTTAAGTGTGAGAGGATCCATAGTGATAGTTTAAATAATCGTAATTGTCGAAAACGTAACGAGAACTGTGCCCCTAAAACAGCACTGATTAGTAATAATGGCGCTATTGCACTACAAAATAGAATTAATATTGCAACAGCAGGAAAGGTTGGAGCAAGTGCAACGGTTCCAGAGGTTAGTGTTGCAGGGATCATTTGGCCAATTAAACGAATGGTAACTAACGGTAAGCTAATCGTAGGGATATAAAGAATAAGACAAGCAACCGCAATCGCTAATTCTGCATTAAAGCGCGCAATACCGCCGCGATAGAGTCGAGTATGACAACGTGGACAATAGGCACTGTGTCCTTGAGTTGCTGTTTCTGGCAACACAAGTAAATCGCAGCCTGGGCAGCGTCGAGCCTTCGACATGGTGCGTTTCTTCCTTTAGTTATAAGGTGTACAAAAGCGCTCATTGAGTTGTTAGTCACTTATTGTTAATGGAAAAACAATAACAACTATCAATGAGCGCCGATTGGTGCACACTATATTATTTTGTGTTGACGCTGGCTACTGCTTCGTGAGGATTGCTGCCATTAGTGGCAATTTCCGCTGATTGAATTGAGCCATAAAGTGTTTGATAAAGACCGTGTTTATTGATTAGCTCTAAATGTGTCCCTGATTGGCTAACTAAGCCGTCTTCAAGTACATAAATAATATCAGCCTGTTTCACTGCAGATAAACGATGGGCAACAATTAAGGTAGTTTTATTCTTCAAAAAAGTATTGAGGGCAGTATGTAAAGCTGCTTCTGTTGATGTATCTAGTGCTGAAGTGGCTTCATCTAAGATAACAAACTCAGGATTAGAGAGTATCATACGTGCAATAGCCAGTCGCTGTCGTTGCCCACCAGATAAGCGAATGCCTTGACGGCCAATTTCAGTATCTAATCCGTTAGTTAGGCGTTCAGTTACATCGGTTAATTGAGCAATATCTAAAGCTTGCCATAATTCATCATCATTGTATGGCGCTCCAAGTGTTAAGTTATGACGTAACGTTTCATTAAACAGCACGGGTTGCTGTAATACGACTGCCATTTTTTCACGTAGTGCTTCATAGCTAACAGCTTCAATAGGGTGATTGTTGATTAAAATATCACCGCTACTTTTTTGATAGATACCTAACAGCAATTGAATTAATGTTGATTTTCCGCCACCAGAGGTTCCAACTAATGCTACTCGTTTGCCTGCGGGAATATCAAGGTTTAAGCCGCAGAGTACTTCTTTGTCGTTATCATAAGAAAAATGTAAGTTGCGAATTTTAATCGCAATGGTCTCATCATCATTAAAAGGGTAAACCGTTGCTGGTGGACGCGTTTCTTCTTCTAAGGCTAATAAACTGTTGAGACGCTGCATTGCTGCAGATGCGCCATACCAAGCAAATTGAATCCCTAATAACTCTTGAATAGGGCCTAACATAAACCATAAGTAACTAAATACAGCTAACATTTCACCAATGGTTAAGTTACTAAATAGCACCATGAGCATAGCGGCAGCGCGGAAAATTTCAAACCCAATCAGAAATAACAAAAAGGAAACACGACCGGCTGCTTCTGATTGCCATGCATATTTATCGGCACTATGGCGAATATCATTGGCATTACCTTTTAACTGTTCTAAAAAGTCACGTTCCCGATTAGATGCCCGTAATTGATACAGGCCGTCTAATACCTCTATTAGACGATGTTGGAATTTTTCGTAAGATTGGTTTTCTTTACGTTTGAGGTTTTTAACTCGGTTGCCCATCAATTTAGAGGCATAGACAACAACCGGATTGATAATAAGAATAAAGAGTCCAAGTTTCCAATCAAGCCATAAAAGGACACCAGCCGTACCGACAACAGTTAATAGTCCAATAATAAAACGGCTTAATGTATCACCAACAAATTTATCAATCGTCTCGACATCAGTAATAAGGTGGGAGCTAATACCGCCACTACCGCGTTCCTCATATTGTCGCATGCTTATACGGCCTAATTTATCGAGTAAATGTTGGCGTAGGTTATAGGTTATGTCTTTTGATACTAATGTAAATTGTCGACTTTGCAGTATATTCAGCGCTTGACTGAATGTACGCATTAATACAACCAGAACCAGCACTAAAAGAATGTAACCAGTTGCATTATGCCAAGCAGATGGTAAAAGGGTATTTAGATAGGTAATGCCTTCGCCTGGTTTGTGCAATAAAACTTCATCAACCATTAACGGCATCAGAAGTGGAATGGGTACGCTGATCAAGGTTGCGATAACCGCAATAATATTCGCAATAATTAATCTTGGTTTATGTAGTTTCGCTTGTAGTAGTAACCAAGACCAATTAATCATAAGATGGTTCTTATCTTTCACAGTGAGAATAATTCCTATTATCAATATTGTTCTTGCTATTCTAACGGCTATATACGGAGTAAGCTATGGAAAATACAATCGCTTTTTATAATCGCCTCACCCAACAAGCATTGGCATTAATTGGAGGTGAAACAGATCTTATCGCTAATATGTCTAATATTAGTGCGTTATTAAATATGGAGTTAGAACAAATTAATTGGGTAGGGTTTTATTTGCTCAAGCAAGACCAATTAGTCTTGGGTCCATTTCAAGGAAATCCTGCGTGTGTGCGTATTCCGGTTGGGCGAGGCGTTTGTGGTACTGCTATTTCTGAGAACAAAGTACAGCGGATTGCGGATGTACATAGTTTTCCAGGGCACATTGCTTGCGATGCTGTAAGTAATTCTGAGATAGTTATTCCACTTACAGTGAATGGAAAATTAATCGGTGTGTTGGATATTGATAGCCCAATTTTGTCAAGATTTGACCAAAATGATGAACGAGGTCTAGTTTCTTTCGTAGAAGCACTACAAAAAGTACTCTAATTTCATGCTTTCGGTGGTTTTTCCGCGTTAGGTAATTATAATAGCAGCACTATTTCTTTTTGAACAAAGCACAAATAACGAGCAATCCTCGTTTATGTCAGGAAACTCCATGGAAAACTCTGAAAAGTTAACGAACAGTAAAGAAGTTATTGCATACATCGCTGAGCGTTTCCCAAAATGTTTCACTGTTGAAGGTGAAGCGAAGCCACTTAAGATTGGTATCTTCCAAGACCTTGCAGAGCGTCTTAATGAAGATCCAAAAGTAAGCAAGACTCAACTACGTACAGCTTTACGTCAATACACATCTTCTTGGCGTTACCTTCACGGTGTTAAAGCGGGTGTGAACCGTGTTGATCTAGATGGTAATGATTGTGATGTTCTAGAGCAAGAGCACGTAGATCATGCGCTTAAAGCTTTAGAAGAAAGCAAAGCTAAAGTACGTACTCGTCGTAAAGAGCAAGCAATTGCTAAAGCGGCTAAAGAAGGCGAAGCTAAAAAAACTCGAGCGAAAACAGCTAAATCTAGTAATGTGAAGCCAAAAACAGCTACTATTAAGAAGAAGCCTGTAGAGACGACACGTGTACTGAATGCTGATGAAGTAATCGTAGGCAAAAATGTTCAGGTGAACATGGGTTCTGGTAATATGCCTGCGACTATTGTTGAAATTAACAAGGACGATGTGCGAGTTCGTTTAAATAACGGTCTAGTAATGGCTGTTAAAGCGGGGCACTTGCGTTCATAAAGGAGAATGCGCGACACATGAATTGTCGATTCCGTTTCTCACTGATAGCTGCTGGCATGATGCTAGCAGCTTCGGTTCAAGCCGCTGAGGCTAAGTATTCATTAAGTGATGTGCCGCACCTTGCTCCTGAAAAACAGCATGCAACCGCGAGCACTAGGGTGGCTTCGCGTTATACGCGTTCTCACTATAAGCATTTTGCACTTGATGATCAGTTCTCTGGACAAGTATTCAATCGTTATATTGAAATGCTTGATTATAATAAAAGCTTTCTTGATGCAACAGATGTTGAACAGTTTGGAAAATGGAAAAATCAGTTAGATGATCAACTGAAATCAGGGAATACATCAGCTGCATTTGATATTTTTAACAAAGTCCTTCAACGTCGTTTTGAACGTTATCAATTTGCACTTACTCAACTTGATACCGAAATAAAGTTTGATGATAAAGATGATTTTGTTATTGATCGTTCAGAACTTGAATGGCCGAAAAACAGCACTGAATTGAATGAGATTTGGCGACAACGAGTTAAATACGACGCGTTAAATCTTAAACTTGCAGGTAAAGAATGGCCTGAGATTCAAAAAACGTTAACTAAACGTTATAACAATGCAATTAAGCGTCTAACACAAACTCATAGTGAAGATGTATTTCAGTTATATATGAATGCTTTCTCACGTGAAGTCGATCCACATACAAGTTATTTATCGCCACGCAATGCTGAACAATTTCAGGCAGAGATGAATCTGTCATTAGAGGGAATTGGCGCAGTATTACAGGTAGAAGATGATTATACCAAGATCCGTTCTTTAGTTGCTGGTGGACCAGCTGCGAGTTCGAAAAAAATAGCAGCAGGTGATCGCATTATTGGCGTTGGTCAAGAAGGCAAGAAAGTTGTTGATGTAATTGGTTGGCGTCTTGATGATGTTGTTCAGTTAATCAAAGGGCCGAAAGGCAGTAAGGTTATTCTGGATATATTACCTGAAGGCAATAATGCAAAGAGTTACACCGTAACGATTGTACGAGATAAGATTCGTCTTGAAGATCGTGCTGCTAAGTCGGAAGTGAAAACTATCGATGGTAAAAAGATCGGTGTGCTTGAAATTCCAAGCTTTTATGTGGGATTATCAAAAGATACCAAAAAAGAACTGATTAAATTGAATGATCAGAATGTTGATGGTGTTGTAATCGACTTACGTAATAATGGCGGTGGTGCTTTAACTGAAGCGACTGCGTTAACAGGTTTATTTATTTCGAGTGGGCCGGTTGTGCAAGTGCGAGACAGTTATGGTCGAATTAAAATAAATGGTGATTCAGACGATCAAATTTCGTTTGATGGGCCGTTGACTGTATTAGTTAACCGCTATAGTGCATCTGCTTCAGAGATTTTTGCTGCAGCAATGCAAGATTATGGACGTGCTATTGTTTTAGGCGAGCAATCTTTTGGTAAAGGTACGGTGCAACAACACCGATCGTTAAATCATCTTTATGATTTATTTGATAAACCATTAGGCCATGTTCAATATACTATCCAAAAATTTTACCGTATTAATGGTGGAAGTACTCAAAACCTAGGTGTTGTGCCTGATATTTCTTTCCCTTCAGCGATTGATCCATCTGAAACGGGAGAAAGTGTTGAGGATAATGCATTACCTTGGGATAGTATTAAACCAGCAGGTTATCAGAAGTTACATGACTATAGTACGCTTGTACCGATACTAACAGCTGAGCACCAAACTCGTATTAAAAATAATATGGAATTTGGTTTTATCAATGAAGATATTATTACCTATAAAAAGGAAAAAGATATCAATACAATTTCATTGAATGAAAAGACACGTATAGCTGAACAAGATAAAGAGGATGCTGATCGTTTAGCCCGCTTAAATAAACGTCAAAAAGTGTTAGGTGAAAAGCCTTTTGCTGATTTGGATGCGGTGCCGAAAGATTATGAAGCTCCAGATGTTTATCTTGATGAAGCCATTGCGATAACAGCTGATTTTAGTAATCAAAAACAATCGTAAGTATGATACGGAATGACATTATCTTGTTGATGTCTCTATTATTAAAGCGCTCTTAGGAGCGCTTTTTTTGTCTGTGATTTTTTGTCTTATTATTGAGAGAGATTAAATCATAAAGTGTGATAATCAGCATATTTTTCATCGAAAATTAGGTTTCCCAACTAGCTTTAAGTATGAGACCTCTGCAATTTGAAGGGGAAATACAAAAGCTAAAATATTCAGCAAGGGGAAATGCGTATGATGAAGACGTTTTATTTTTTCTGGTTATTTATCTTGAGCTTGTTTAGTGTAAATTCGATTGCTGATGATATTACTGAATTTGACTACCCCTTTTTATTAGGTAATTGGTATTGGTTTAGTAATCAACAAGAGGGTATAGAAAGTGATGGTGAAAGTTATCGTGCAATGCATGTAATGTTTAAATCAGACTATCACTTTTCGATGCGATTATTACGGATTGATGGCAAAGTTGAGCAGTGGACGGGTAACTATGATATTGATGATACCAATATCACTTTCTTTTCATCTGGTGATGATGATCAAATGCATACCTATTTGCTTAATTATAATCGGTTTGTTCTTGATGGTGCTCACTTCACCAAACTTGCACCTGAACATTTAGCTGGAAATTGGCGAACAGAAACGATTTCAGGACAAGATGTAGCTGATAATATTTCAGAGTTTGCATTATCTTTACGTCCTGATTTTTTATTTTCGGCTGAAATATCTAATCAAGCAGGGAAAAAGAAAGAGCACCGAGGTGTGTATTATTTAGAAGATGATCAGATAGTATTATTGTATGAAGAAGGGCAACATGACAGTCATTTTGTATTAAATGGACATAACACTTTAACGCTTACCAACAAGCATTTTGGAATGGAAGCAATATTAAGTCGAGAGTAATAGCAACGATGGGTTGTATTAGTATGGTATTAAAAGCATAAAAAAGCGAACAATGATTGTTCGCTTTTTTATTGAATGATAACTTTATCTTTTGTAGCCAATTATTCGTTGACTAGTTTAAAAGCAGTACGTAGCTGGTCTAGATAGTTTTCATCACGACAAATGCTCTTTCCTGGTTCATCAGAAATCTTTGCTACTGGTCGACCTTCACATTCCGTCAATTTTAAAACAACATTTAGTGTTTTAACACCAGGTAAATCACAGGTGAGTTGAGTACCGATACCGAAACTAACATTGATATGATCATTAAAGTGTTTATAAATAACTAATGCTTTATCAAGTGTTAGGCTATCTGAAAATACTAAAGATTTAGTTTTTGGGTCAATACCTAAAGATTTATAGTGCGTAATGGCTTTTTCACCCCAAGAAATAGGATCACCACTATCATGGCGTAAACCAATAAAGCGCTCTGAAAGGCGTTGATCGAAATCGCGTAAGAATGCATCCATGTTGATACAGTCAGTTAACGCAATGCCTAAATCATGAGGATATTCTTGTAACCAACGATTAAGGGCTAGTTGCTGGGAATCAGCCAATTCACCTGAAAGTTGTTGATGTGCTTGGAACCATTCATGTGCTTGAGTACCGACAGGTGTTAAACCACGCGTGTAAGCAAGATAGTAGTTCGATGTGCCTTTAAATTCAGGCATATTGTCTTTTAAATAATCAACAACATGATGGTGAACATCTTTTGAAAAACGGCGACGAGTACCAAAGTCAACTAACGCAAATTGGCTTAAATCACACTTTTTAGCGTCGTGATAGAAGCGGTCAATTTTTGATTTTAACTGCTCAATTGCCATCGCTGTAGTTGCTTGTGGGTAAAGATGTTTACAGCGAATTTCACAAATAATGGCAAGTAAAGGTACTTCCCATAAAATGATATTAAGCCATGTGCCACGAATAGTAATTGCTAATTGATCACCTGAAGTATCAATTTCAACATCATTTGCATTAAGTTTGAAATCTTTTAGAAACGCAAGGTAATCGGCATGAAAAAAAGTCAGAGTCGATAAGAAGTCAAGTTCACCTTGAGTGAAAGATAAGGTCGCAATTTGATCAATTTGTGCTTTAATTTCATCAGCATACGGACGTAAATCTTCTTCGCTACGGCAATGAAATTCTGCCACAGCTTCAACGCCTGGGTATTGATGGAAAACTGCTTGTTGCATATGCAGTTTATAAGCATCAGTATCAAGCAGGGAGTCGATAACCCCATTATTGTGTCTGTTATTATTCATATCTGGTAGTAGATACTCAAATTAATAAACTTAAAGAATTTATTTTTATAATTATAGGATCTTTAAATTCAATGTCTTGGACATGGTTTATAAGACTTAGTAAATAAATAACTAAACTATTTAACTGGTGTGAGATTGTGACCTAAGAGGTTAACTACGTCAAGGAATATCAAGTTTACTCATTGTGACTGTTGCATTAATCATCTCAACGTGTATTGCTATTAATATACGTAAACGATTACGTTGGTGATAATAAATATTGTCTATGAATTCATGCTTGAAAAGTGTTATTGATGACACAATATTAATTATATAACAGTCAACATTAATCGGTAGCTCGTGCATTTAGCATTGGAGCTAATCATAAAGGATTTCAAATAATGACAGAACATTCTACTGTGACTCAACCAGCAGCAAAATATCGTTCAGACTATCGTTCGCCTGATTATACCATTACTGATATTGATCTGACATTTGACCTTAATGATACCAAGACCATTGTTGTTGCTATCAGTCATGTAGTACGTCTTAGCGAACAAGCGGACGCTGAGTTAGTGTTAGATGGTGATGATTTAACATTGATCAGTGTGACTGTGAATGGTCAAGCTTGGCAAGATTACCACCAGCAGTCAGGGCACTTAACATTAACAAACCTGCCTGCTGATTTTGAATTGGCGATTACGACGGAAATTAATCCTGAAGCCAATACCTTACTTGAAGGTCTATATAAATCTGGTGGTGGTTTCTGTACCCAGTGTGAAGCAGAAGGTTTCCGTCGTATAACGTTTTATTTAGATCGCCCTGATGTTTTAGCACGTTTCACGACCAAAATTATTGCAGATAAAGCCGCTTTTCCTTACATGCTAAGCAATGGTAATCGCATTGCAGAAGGTGAGCTTTATAATGGGCGTCATTGGGTTCAGTGGCAAGATCCGTTCCCAAAACCATCCTACTTATTTGCACTTGTTGCCGGTGATTTTGATGTCTTGCGTGACACATTTACCACCATGAGCGGACGTGATGTTGCACTGGAGATTTTTGTCGATAAGGGCAATCTTGATCGTGCCGATTATGCGATGACATCTCTTAAAAACTCAATGAAGTGGGATGAAGAACGTTTCGGTCTTGAATACGATCTTGATATCTACATGATTGTGGCGGTTGATTTCTTTAATATGGGCGCAATGGAGAATAAAGGTCTTAATGTCTTTAACTCTAAATTCGTATTAGCCAACCCAAACACAGCCACAGATACTGATTATCAAGGTATTGAAGCCGTTATTGGGCATGAATACTTCCATAACTGGACGGGTAACCGCGTTACTTGTCGTGATTGGTTCCAATTAAGCTTAAAAGAAGGCTTAACGGTATTCCGTGATCAAGAGTTTTCGTCTGATTTAGGCTCTCGACCAGTTAACCGTATTGCTAATGTACGTATTGTTCGTGGTCCTCAATTTGCTGAAGATCGTGGCCCAATGTCACACCCAATTCGTCCTGAAAAAGTGATTCAGATGAATAATTTCTATACTTTAACAGTGTATGAAAAGGGTAGTGAAGTGATCCGGATGCTACATACTTTATTAGGTGAAGCAAACTTCCAAGCCGGTATGAAACTGTATTTTGATCGTCATGATGGAACTGCTGCAACGTGTGATGATTTTGCACAAGCAATGGAAGATGCATCGGGAATTGATCTTAGCCGTTTCCGTCGCTGGTATAGTCAAGCAGGTACACCTGTTGTAACAGTATCAACAGCTTATGATGCGGATAAAAAGAGTTACGCTGTAACTATTCGCCAACAGACACCAGCTACAGCAGAGCAAGTTGAAAAGCAGCCGTTACATATTCCTTTTGATATTGAGTTATACAATAGCAAAGGTAAAGTGATTGCTTTACAGAGTAATGGCCAATCGGTACATCATGTACTTGATGTAAAAGAAGCCGAGCAAACATTTGTGTTTGATAATGTAGTAGAGCAACCTGTTATTTCTATGCTGCGTGAGTTTTCTGCACCAGTAATTTTAGAATATGACTACACTGATGATGAACTTATTTTCTTAATGGTTCATGCATCTAATGAATTTGCTCGTTGGGATGCGGGTCAAATGTTATTGGCAAAATATATTCGCCAAAATGTAGAACGTGTACAACAGGGTCAAAGTATTACATTACCAGAAGCGGTTATTGATGCTTTCCGTGGTGCATTACTTGATGAAAATCTTGATCCTGCTTTTATTGCTGAAATGCTAACTCTGCCAAGTGAAAATGAAATTGCCGGTTGGTATACAACTGTTGATGTGGATGCGATTAATCAAGTTGCTGGCGCATTTACGCAATTATTAGCCACTGAAATGGAAGATGAGTTTAGCGCAATTTATCATAGCTTAACTCAAGCTCAATATAGCCTCGATCATGCAGCAATGGCACAACGTGCACTGCGTAATAAATGCTTGTCATACCTTGCATATACAAAGCAAGGAAATGCACTTGTTGCTGCGCAATATAACACTGCCGATAATATGACAGATACAATGGCTGCAATGTCGGCAGCAAATAATGCGCAACTTAGTTGTCGTGCTGCGCAAATGGCTGACTTTAGTGATAAGTGGAGCCATGATGGTTTAGTGATGGATAAATGGTTTATGTTGCAAGGTACAAATCCTGCTGCTGATGCATTAGAGAATGTACGTAATACTATGAATCACCCAACATTTAGCCTTAAAAACCCAAATCGCACCCGTAGTTTAGTTGCAGGTTTTAGTGCTAATAATCCGGTACATTTTCATGCTAAAGATGGTTCAGGCTATGAATTTTTAACTGAGATATTAGTGATTTTAAACACCAGTAATCCGCAAGTTGCTGCGCGTTTAATTGAGCCATTGCTTAAACTTCGTCATTACGATACGAGTCGTCAACAATTGATGCGTACCCAACTTGAAAAGTTAGCTGCCATGGATCATTTGGCAAAAGACTTATTTGAAAAAGTACAAAAAGCACTTGATCAAAAATAATCATTCGACGATTTAAACTGTTATGAAACTAAGCCAGCCACTAAAATAGTGACTGGCTTTTATTTTATGCTATTGTTTTATATTATTTTTAAATCTTTAGATATAGGTTAATAGGTTATGCGCAGTTTTACGTTTAACGTTAATATTAGCTACAATGTATTCTTGCAGCACTATTCTGGTGCCGCAAGTAGTGTGGTGGTATTAACCGATACGGGATTAAAACTTCAACTACCAGCGGTGAGGTTACGTGGATTTTTAACTCATGCAGGTATAGCTGGAAAATTTCGTGTTTTAGTTAATAGCGATAACAAATTCGAGACAATTGAACGTATTTAGATTAATACTCCTCTAAAAAGTCACGCCACCAGCATCAAACTCTATACTTATTAGTATAATTATAAAGATGTTGGAGCATATGCATGACTGCACCCGACAATATCGTCCCCGTTTTACTTGAAAAAGTGTATGGCTTAATTGCTGAAAAAGTAAAATCCCCTCAACGTGTTTTAGTTATGACACTTGCCCAACAACTATTAGGGCAACTCGCCGATGATGACTTGTTACATCGTAACGAATCTGATCTTTATGGCGCGATTCTGAGTTTATGGCAACATTTGGCCATGAACAAACCGGATCAGATCTCTGTTAGAGTTTACAACCCAAGTGTTAGTCTTCATGGTTGGAAATCGACTCATACCGTGGTTGAGATTGTGACACCGGATCAGCCATTTTTAGTTGATTCTGTTCGAATGGTGTTAGATCGACTCGATATAACAAGCCATTTAATGCTTAATGGACCGTATCGCTTTCAACGTGATGATGATGGACAAATTATTAAGGCTTGTAGTGATGATGGCGATCCACAAACTTTATTTCATATTGAGGTTGATCGTTTACCTACAAAAGCCGAAATAGCGCAATTAAAGCGGGAGTTAACTTCTTTATTAAAAGACATTACGCTGGTAGTACATGATTGGCAGCCAATGCAACAAAAGTTACTGCAAATAGCGTCTGAATTGCAAGATCATGATTTACCTATTTCAAAGGAACATAGCCAAGAAGCACTCGAATTCATTGATTGGTTAACTCAGCACAATTTTACCTTTATGGGCTATCATACTTATGATCTTAGCGTTGTAGATGGCGATTATGAATTAACACCGGTTAAACATACTGGTTTAGGGCTACTCACTAAAACCACATCAGCGGCTTCATTTAGATTATCTAGCCTGCCTGAATCTGCCCGTATTGAGGCACAAAAACCTGAAGTGCTTATTCTTACCAAGAGTAACGGTAAGTCACGTATTCATCGTCCAGCTTATATTGATTATGTTGGTATTAAACGATTTGATATTGAAGGTAATATTATTGGGGAGCACCGCTTTATTGGCTTATACGCCTCAAGTGCTTATCATCAAACCGTCAGTAATATTCCGTTAATACGTAATCGTGTTAGTCGTATCTTACAAGCCAGTGGATATTCACCAGGATCTTATTCGTGGAAAGCGTTAAATAACATATTAGAAACCTATCCTCGCGATGAGCTTATTCAAGCGAATGAAAATGAAATGCTAACTGTGGGGATGGGTGTCGTACAGATGCAAAATCGTGATTTATTACGGTTATTTATTCGGCGAGATCCCTTTGGTCGTTTTTTTTCATGCATGGTGTATGTCAGTAAAGAACGCTATAACACTGAGCTAAGGCGAAAGACGCAACGGATATTAAAAGCGTATCTTGGATCTAATGAACATGTTGAGTTTACGACGTTTTTTTCAGAGAGTCGGTTAGCACGAACGCATTATATTGTGCGAGTTGATAACAATAATAGCGATATTGATGTTAAAGAGATTGAGCATAATTTGGTAGAAGTCGCTTCATTGTGGGAAGACAGATTAACTCATGCTTTAGTCGCTAATCTTGGCGAAAGTAAAGGTATTGCGGTGGCTAAAAATTATGCCAATGCATTTCCTCGATCTTATAAAGAACAAATGCTACCCGGTTATGCTGTCGCGGATGTACTTCAATTAGAACAGCTAAGCGATACTAACAAGCTTGGCATGCTATTTTATCGACCCCAAGAAGAAGCTTCAGATTCTTGTGTCGTTAAACTTAAACTTTTCCACCGAACTCAACCCATCTACCTTTCTGATGTCATGCCAATGTTGGAGAACTTAGGTTTACGTGTCGTTGGTGAATCTCCATATCAAGTTATAACGGCCAAGAATACCATTTATTGGGTGCTTGATTTTTCAATGCTACATAGCCGCCGTGGTGGTATTGATCTAATAGAAGCAAGAGATCGGTTTCAAAATGCATTGGCTTTGATTTGGCAAGGAACACTTGAGAGTGATGGTTTTAATCGATTAGTGCTAAATGCAGGATTAACTGGGCGAGAAGTGACGATTTTGCGTTGTTATGCTCGCTATATGCGCCAAGTCGGATTTCCATTTAGTCAGCAATATATTGAAGATACGTTAACGTACCATAGTGATATTGCATGCGATTTAGTAAAGTTGTTTCAGTTACGCTTTAATACAAAATGCCATCATTCACTCAAAAACGAACAAGCGTTAGTGTCAAAATTAGAGCAAAAGTTAGAATCGGTAGAAAGTTTAGATGATGATCGTATTATTCGACGTTATATCGATATGATTCTAGCAACTGTTCGCACTAATTATTATCAACATGATAGTAACTATCAACCTAAGCATTGTTTAGCTGTAAAACTATTACCCACTAATATTCCCGACATTCCAGCTCCCATTCCAATGTTTGAAATTTTTGTGTATGCACCTGATATTGAAGGAGTGCATTTACGGGCAGGTAAAATTGCTCGTGGTGGGCTGCGTTGGTCGGATAGACAGGAAGATTTTAGAACCGAAATATTAGGTTTAGTGAAAGCACAGCAAGTAAAAAATACGGTAATCGTACCGGTGGGGGCTAAAGGTGGCTTTGTATGTAAACGTCAACTGCAATTAAAAACTAGAGAAGAAGTCACTCATGAAGGTATGCGTTGTTATAAACATTTTATAGAAGCACTACTTGATGTGACTGACAATATTATAGAAGGTAAGGTTGTTGCACCTGTAGATGTTCGTTGCCATGATGACGATGATCCTTATTTGGTTGTTGCTGCAGATAAAGGCACTGCCACTTTTTCTGATTTAGCTAATTCAATCTCTGCAGATTATCAACTATGGTTAGGTGATGCCTTTGCCTCTGGAGGATCACATGGTTATGACCATAAGCAGATGGGCATTACTGCGAAAGGAGGATGGGAATCAGTTAAACGCCATTTCCGTGAATTAGGGATTAATTGTCAAACGACGCCATTTACCTGTGTTGGTATTGGTGATATGGCCGGTGATGTGTTTGGTAATGGTATGTTACTTTCACCTCATGTTTGTTTAATTGCTGCTTTTAATCATCAACATATTTTCATTGATCCAGCACCAGATGAACAGGCCAGTACTCAAGAAAGGCAGCGCTTATTTGAATTACCACGGTCTAGTTGGCAAGATTATAATTCAACACTCATTTCGGCTGGTGGCGGTGTTTTTTCTCGTCGTAGCAAGGCGATTAAACTTACGCCAGAGATAAAAAAATTACTGCAAACAAAAAAACATAGCTGTACCCCGAATGAATTGATTCAATTGATTTTGATGATGGATGTTGATTTGTTGTGGAATGGCGGTATTGGTACCTATATTAAAGCAGAATCAGAATCAAATACTGATGTCGGCGATCGTGCAAATGATGGGTTAAGAATTAATGGTAATCAATTAAAAGCAAAGATTGTTGGGGAAGGTGGCAACCTCGGCCTAACTCAATTAGGACGGATTGAGTATGCTAAACACGGGGGAAGGGTTAATTGTGATTTTATTGATAATGTCGGGGGGGTTGACTGCTCTGATAATGAAGTAAATATAAAAATCTTATTAAATAGCCTCGTTGTTGCTGGTGATTTGACTTATAAGCAGCGTAATGTGTTATTGGATAAAATGGAAGCTGATGTGAGTCAACAAGTATTAGCTGATGCTTATTGTCAAAGTGAATCAATATCGGTTACGCAATACCAGCAGACGGTATTACTGAAAGAACAAATTCGTTTTATTCATCATTTAGAGCGAATAGGGAAATTGGACCGTTGTCTTGAGTATTTACCTGATGATGAAACTTTAATTGAACGAGAAAAAGCAGGAATAGGTCTGACTCGGCCTGAACTATCAGTGCTGGTGGCTTATGGGAAAATGGTCTTAAAACAACAATTAGAGAGTGATGATATTGCTAATGACGCTTTTCACCGTAACCAGTTAGCGAAATATTTTCCATCAGCATTACAACGATATCACCCACAAATGAATCATCATCCGTTAACCAAAGAAATTATAGCGACAGCATTAGCTAATCAGATGTCGAATGAAATGGGGTGTAATTTTGTTACACGGCTACATGAAGAGACAGGCTCATTAATAACGGATATTGCATCTGCGTATGTTGTGGGGCGTGAAATATTCAATTTTCCTGAACTGTATAGCGCTATTCGTCGATTAGATAACCAAGTTACTACAGAGACACAATACGACATGCTGTTTCAATGTCGGCGAATGTTGCGCCGAATAACGCGATGGCTGTTACGTAATCAAGATAGAAAGTTAACGATAGAACAACAGATCAGTTTCTATACGCCTTATATTATTGATTTACGAGAAAACTTAGAAAGTTACCTTGTCACGGACGAAGTACAAGAGCATCAACAGCAAGCTCAACGTTTGATAAACGTCGGTGTACCTCAAAGTTTGGCTAATGGTATTGTGCGGCTATCAAGTTTATATTGTGCGATGGATATTGGCCAAATTGCAGATCATCAACAACAGGATGTAAGCCATATTGCTCGCGTGTATTTTATTGTTGGTGTTGATTTATCATTACACTGGTTTTTGAAACAAATTAATAATCAACCCGTAGATAATCACTGGCAAGCATTGGCACGAGCATCATTTAGGGAAGAGCTCGACTGGCAACAACGACAACTCACTATTTCAGTTATTCAAAATACAGCCTCTCAGCCAGAAGAGTGTGTACGGCAATGGATTGATCAACATCCTGTTCCGATTAAGCGTTGGGAAAGTGTATTAACGGAATTTAAAATAGGGACAGTGCATGAATTTGCTAAATTTGCCGTAGCACTAAGAGAGTTAACATTATTAAATATTCATTCTAAATCAGCTGAATAATCAGAACACGTTATTTTAAGTAAACAAAATGTACTTTATTAGTGGTTTTATGTAATCAATATGTGTTTCATTATGGGTTTTTAGCATTGGTCACGAAAACGTTTGCTTTTAATGGCAATTATTTTAAATAAGAGCTATTTATAACTCATTGTAAATATTGATATAAAATATAAGCTGCTGTTTTATTGATAATAATCAAATGAATAAGGATTGTATTTAGCGTTATAACTGTGAATAATACCACCCCGTTTATACGGGATTTTTAATGGAGTTATAATGTTATATCGCATCGCACGATCCGCTATTTTCCAGTTGGATGCAGAAAAAGCACACGACCTCGCTATTCAAAACTTTTCTCGCTTTACTGGCACTCCACTTGATATCTTCTATCGTCAACATGTACCTGAATGTCCTGTTGAAGTTATGGGCATTACTTTTAAAAATCCTGTCGGTCTAGCTGCTGGCCTTGATAAAAATGGCGAATGTATTGATGCATTTGGCGCAATGGGATTCGGTTTTGTTGAAGTCGGCACTGTAACACCACGCCCTCAGTCAGGTAATGATAAGCCACGTTTATTCCGCTTAATTCCAGCAGAAGGTATTATTAACCGTTTTGGTTTTAATAACCTTGGTGTTGATAATTTAGTAGAGAACGTAAAGAAATCAACCTATGACGGCGTTATTGGTATTAACATCGGTAAAAATAAAGACACACCAATAGAAAAGGGTGCTGAAGATTATCTAATCTGTATGGAAAAAGTCTATCAATATGCAGGTTATATCGCTGTCAATATTTCATCGCCAAATACACCGGGATTACGTTCGCTTCAATATGGTGAAGCATTGGATGATTTGCTATCACAACTAAAACAAAAACAAACCGAACTAGCCGAAAAACACGGTAAGTATGTTCCGTTAGCACTTAAGATCGCACCAGATCTTGATGATCAAGAAATCGTTCAGGTTTGTGAGTCATTAATTCGTAATAACATTGATGGCGTTATTGGTACTAATACCACGTTAGATCGTACCTTAGTTGAAGGAATGGAGCATTGTGATGAAATGGGCGGACTAAGTGGTCGTCCATTACAAAATAAAAGCACTGAAGTTATTCGTAAAATGGCAATAGCTTTAGATGGTGCATTACCGATCATTGGTGTGGGTGGTATTGATTCAGCAATGGCTGCTCGTGAGAAAATGCAAGCCGGTGCTCAATTAGTCCAAGTTTATACTGGCTTTATTTACCATGGCCCACGATTAGTAAAAGACATTGTTAATGGTCTTTAATACCTCCATATAATGTAAGTTCATCCTTAGCTATTAAACCAAATTGAATATAATGTTCAATTTGGTTTTTTTATGTCTGTGTACTAATCCCACTAAAGTAACTGATTAAAACCTTCCTCTTTTAATATGTCATTTGTGCAGTAAAATTTTGTTGATAATATCGAAATATAGTAAGTAAGGGAGGGGATATGCTAACTCCAAATAATTATTGGTATTGGCAGTTTGATGTAGAAACAAAGGTATTAATGCTAGACCTTGGTAATGAATTATTGTTTTGTGTTTCTATACCATCAAAGCAATTAATTGCTGAAACAATGTCTATTTCAAAGCAAGTTTTTACGGTGGCAGATGTTGCAGCTTATCAAACATTTAAAGAGGGTATGGTTGGTTTACCATTATCGGAAGCGCGTAAATCTGAATTGGCGTTAAATGCTGTCGCAGCGTACCGCTTTCAAAAACCGTTGATGGTAAAAAGTTGGTTTTTCACACCACAAATTGGACTTAATCCTCATTGGGGAGAAGTGGTTATTTTAAAAACGGCTTATGGTTGTGCACGTTTTGTTGTTGTTGAAAATGACGGAAATTCAAGTCTTTGTATGTTAGCTGATGTTACACCAATAAAGTTAGATAATAATAAGATGCTTAGTTTTTCAGATACAATCCGTGTTATGAATAATCGTATGTCATCATATTCAGGGAGTATGCCAATGGACTTTGCTCTAGTAGGGTAGGGAGTTACTCTTATGTAACTCCCTAATTACTACTGTGTGTTATTAATATCATTATCTATTCTCTGCTTTTTCTCCTCGATCATAATTACTTATAACCTCGTTATTCCTGCGCAATTAATGCTCTTACATCTACGATTGTTAATCTTGCCATGCTTTCTCGTACCGACATAAACACATACTCTCTTCATTGTTATTTAATTTACATCAATATTGATATTAAGCTATTTGAGGCTTAAAAAATGGAGTGATAGAGAAGAGAAGTTTATTAGATCTTAAGCTGATCTTGCTGGTGGCTTATATAAAAATGAATAAAGAAGTTGAAACTAGACATAAATAGTAGTGTGATCAATATCAAAAAAATGATCATTTAAGCATGAAAAACAACCATTATTATCCTAACAGCATAGTCAAAATCGCTATTTTTATTGTTGTTAATGTCATATTAAATCAAATAATTTCCTTATTTCAGAATGAAAGATCGTCGAATAAGTAAATTTAATTAGGTGTATTCCATTTATTCCATCATGACAATTTCTGTTAATTATACAGGATTTTAGGTCGCTTAATAGTCTTATGTTAATACGCTTTGTCTGGATTTATAATTACAATTCAATATGTTAGTTATTATCTTCTTGTGTAAACAATGTTTTCACCTCTGTTTTTGATGTGTTTAAAACAGAGGTTGCTCGTTAATTGTTCACACAGGTAGATAATTGAAAATTTAAAAACAACCAATTCTGAAGGCAAAAATATGCACTGAATTTATGCTCAAATAATGGGTCGGGAATGCTCATTGGTTATCAATGGTTTATTTTTTCATCTAATTAGCGAATTGATTGTGGTAAAAGCGAGGTATTTAATGTGATTTCAGTTATAATTCGATGCAATATTAGTGTGAAAAGAACGCCATGAATCAATATTTAGCGATTACTTCCCGCGGCCTAGAAAACTTGCTTGCGGATGAACTAGAACAATTAGGTGCACAGAACATTCAAGTTGTGCATGCCGGTGTCCGTTTTAAAGCAGATCAAGCAATGGCTTATCGTTGCTGTCTATGGACTCGTATCTCCTCTCGAATCATCCAAGTGTTGAGTGAGTTTAATGTCCGTGATGATATGGACTTATACTTAGGTGCAACGGCGATTAATTGGATGAGCCACTTTGATAGCAATACGCGTATTGTGGTTGATTTCAATGGTACTAACCGTGAAATCCGTAATAGCCAATACGGCGCGATGAAAATCAAAGATGCGATTGTTGACCGTTTTACTAAAGCGGACCTTCGTCGTCCAAATATCGATCGTGAAAATCCAGATCTACGTATTCATATGCGTCTTTCTGGAGAGAAAGGTATTCTTGGCCTAGATATGGCTGGTAGTGGTTTACACCAACGTGGTTACCGTAGTGAAGCAGGACGAGCGCCATTACGTGAAACACATGCTGCTGCATTGGTTATGAAAAGTGGCTGGACACCAGAAACAGCATTACTAGATCCAATGTGTGGTTCAGGTACGTTAGTCATTGAAGCTGCTATGATGGCCGCTGAAATTGCACCAGGTCTTAAACGTAAGCGTTGGGGCTTTGAGTCAATTAAAGATTTTGACAAAGAAGCTTGGCTAGAGATTCATGCTGAAGCGACGGTTAAAGCGCGTCGTGGTCCTGCGAAAGTAACGACTAAATTCTTTGGTCGTGAAATGGATCAACGTGTATTAGCGATTGCTCGTGATAATGCTGGCCGCGCTGGTGTTAAAGGTTTAATTGACTTTGCATACGGTGATGCGACACAACTGATTCGTCCTGAAGGGTTTGAAACAGGTATTATTCTTTGTAACCCTCCTTACGGTGAGCGTTTGGGCACAACACCTGAGCTTATCTCATTGTACAAAGAGTTTGGTAACCGTTTAAAGCTTGCCTTTGAAGGTTCAGTTGCGGCTATCTATTCAGGCTCTAATGAATTGTTAAGTTGTATGCGTATGCGTGCAGACAAACAATTTAAATTAAGTAACGGTGCACTTGATTGTGTTCTTAAAACATACTTAATTACTGCTGGTAGTGTTAAGAAAGAAGACGGCGAGAAAGAAGGTGTTATTGTTCAAGAAGACGTTGCTCCTGATTTTGCTAACCGTCTGAAGAAGAATATCGCGAAGTTAGGTAAGTGGGCTAAGCGTGAAGGCGTTGAGTGTTACCGTATTTATGATGCGGATTTACCTAACTACAACGCTGCTATTGATAAATACAATGATTACCTAATCATTCAAGAATATGCAGCGCCAAAGACAGTTTCTGAAGAAACAGCACGTCGCCGTATTATGGATGTATTACGTGCCACTATTGAAGTAACGGGTGTTGAGCCAAATAAAGTTATTTTAAAAGTACGTGAGCGTCAAAAAGGCCGTAATCAATACCAAAAACTATCAAGTGCTGAACGTCACATGATCGTTGATGAATACGGTATTAAGTTTAAAGTAAATCTTTATGATTACCTTGATACAGGCTTATTCTTAGATCACCGTATTACTCGTCGTATGTTAGGTCAGATGGCAGCAGGTAAAGATTTCCTTAACTTGTTCGCATACACAGGATCTGCAACGGTTCATGCTGCAGTAGGTGGTGCTAAATCAACCACAACTGTTGATATGTCAAATACGTACTTGCGTTGGGCTCAAGAGAACATGGAGCTTAATAATCAGGTTGGTGATCAACATGAGTTTGTGCAGGCAGATTGTCTACAATGGTTACAAGAAGTTGATGATACGTTTGATCTGATTTTTATCGATCCACCAACGTTCTCAAACTCTAAGCGTATGAAGCAGACTTTTGATATCGAACGTGATCACATCATGTTGATGGAAAATCTAAAGCGTATGCTGCGTCCAGATGGACAGATTGTATTCTCTAACAATAAGCGTCATTTCAAGATGGATCTTGAAAAACTGACTGAACTTGGCTTACAAGCTAAGAATATTTCAGATAAGACATTACCACTTGATTTCGCTAAAAATAAGCAAATCCATAACTGTTGGATTATTACCCACAAGGAAGACTAAGTGCTAATCACACTTTATAGCACACAAGGATGTCATCTCTGCGAGCAAGCTTATGGTTTGCTGGTGGAGATGGGAGTGCAGCATCAAGTAAGCATCATCGATATCGCGTTTGATGATGCTTTATTCTCTCGTTACGGTGTAACTATACCCGTACTCTCAGTTCAAAATCATGATCACACTATTTCGATGCCAGAACTCCATTGGCCGTTTGACAGAAATAGGTTAGCAGCATGGTTAACTACTTATAAGCTTGGTTAAAATAAGATGGCACTAATTAAAATCAGTAACGCCCAACTAGCCTACGGCGATCATGCTCTACTTGATAAAGCAGAATTCCTTCTTCACTCTCATGAGCGAGTTTGTCTTGTTGGCCGTAATGGCGCAGGTAAATCAACATTAATGAAAGTGATTGCTGGTGAGGTATTACTTGATGACGGTAGCATTCAACGTCAAAACGAGCTGGTGGTTTCACGCTTAGAGCAAGATCCACCACGTAATGCTGAAGGTTCTGTATTTGATTATGTTGCAGAAGGTCTTGCTGATGCGGGTCGTGTACTGCGTGAATATCATCATCAGTTAGATTTAGTAACAGAAGATCCTAGTGAAGCAAACATTAATAAGCTAGCACGTATTCAAGAACAAGTTGATCATCACAATGGTTGGCAGCTTGATACACGTATTGCGGCTGTACTAGAAAGTTTAAAATTAGAACCACATACACTGTTAACTGATCTTTCTGGTGGTTGGCAACGTAAAGCAGCACTTGCTCGTGCGCTTGTATGTGATCCTGATATTTTATTATTGGATGAGCCAACTAACCACCTAGATGTAACAACGATTGAATGGTTAGAAGGTTTCCTAAAAGACTTCCGTGGTTCAATTATCTTTATTTCGCATGACCGCGCATTTATTCGTTCAATGGCAACACGTATTATTGATTTAGATCGTGGTCAATTAGTGTCTTTCCCTGGTGACTATGAAGCTTACTTAGACGCTAAAACTGAATTATTACGTGTAGAAGAAGAACAAAACGCGTTATTTGATAAGAAACTGGCGCAAGAAGAAGTATGGATCCGTCAGGGTATCAAAGCCCGTCGTACGCGTAATGAAGGTCGTGTACGTGCGCTTAAAGCATTACGTAATGAGCGTAGTGAGCGTCGTGATGTTGTCGGTAAGGCCGATATGCAGCTACAAGATGCTAACCGCTCAGGTAAGATTGTCTTTGAAGCTAAAAATATCGGTTATAGTTACGGTGATAAGCAAATCGTTAAAGACTTTAGCTTTAATGTCATGCGTGGCGATCGTATTGCATTAATTGGCCCTAACGGCTGTGGTAAGAGTACGCTGATTAAAGTGATGCTTGATAAATTACAAGCAACAGAAGGTGATTTCCACTGTGGTACTAAACTAGAAGTAGCTTACTTTGACCAATACCGTGAAATTCTAGATCCAGAGAAGACGGTAATGGATAACCTTGCTGATGGTAAGCAAGAAGTAACTATTAATGGTAAAACACGTCATGCACTAGGTTACTTGCAAGATTTCTTATTCCATCCACGTCGTGCTCGTACGCCGGTTAAAGCACTTTCTGGTGGTGAGAAAAACCGATTATTATTGGCGAAATTGTTCCTTAAACCTAATAATTTATTGGTTCTCGATGAACCAACCAATGATCTAGATATCGAAACATTGGAACTTTTGGAAGATATTCTTGCCAATTATCAAGGAACATTGCTTTTAGTTAGTCACGATCGTCAATTTGTTGATAATACTGTGACAACAAGCTGGATTTTTGAGGGGGATGGCGTTGTTAACGAATACGTTGGCGGTTACCATGATGCTCAATCTCAGCGCGCTAATTCTTATGCAAATCAAGCAAAAGAGCAGGCTGCTCAAATTGAATTAGCAAAAAAGAAAAAAGCTGAACAAGAACAAAAGCAGCAAGAAGTAACACCTAAACGTGCAGGTAAGAAGTTATCTTTTACGCTTCAACATGAGTTAGCAGGCTTACCGCAAAAAATTGAAGACTTAGAAAATGAAATCGCAAAATTGCAGGAACAAGTTAATGATCCTGCGTTTTTCTCGGATCCGAAAAATGATACTCAAACAACGCTTACAGCTTTAGCTAAGCTTGAAGAAGAATTTGAAGTAGCTTTTGAACGATGGGAAGAGCTGGACGCGATGCAAAAGGAATCCTAATGCCACATAAGATATTAAAGCTTTCTACACTTGCCATTTTAATCGCGGGTGCCTCACAAGCCAATGCTGCTGTGTATACAGTTGTGCCTGTTGATCAGAATAGTACATTAAAAGATCAGCCATATTTTGATACGGCACAATCAGATGCTCCGCTTTTATACTCAAGTACTGGCATTCAGGACTCAGGGACTGATTCAAGTTGCTTTACAACTGATTGTACTGCTGAAGCATATAAAGTTACGAGTGAAGCGAATCGTGGTACAGAAGGTACACCGATTGCTGATACCACACCGTATAATCAAAATGACCAACAGATAACAGATCTATTTCAATTACAACGCTACTGTGATGATAATTTAGGTTACGGCACTTGTGATACTTGGGCTAAGAATCAGTTTTTTGGTCATGATTATGCTGATAACGATGAGTGGAATGGTCAAGGTTTAGGTGGCTTACAGAAAAAACAAGCCGCTTGGGTTAAGGGCTATCATTCAAGTACTCAAGGTTTAGTTGACGGTACGCCATCTAATACATTTGCATCTACGATTGCTGACTATAATGGTACTCAAAAAGAGAATCTTGGTTCAATTGTTGAAAATACTACAGATAGTATTGTAAAAGGTGCTGTAGGTACTGATTTTGTTTATGGTGTTACATCATCAGCATTATTTAAAAACGCAACAGGCAAGCCAAGAGCATTTAGCAAGCGTGGTTTTGTTAATATAAATGATAAATCTGTTCAATTAGCACCTGTAACGACATCGAATGAACTTGTTTCAAATATGGGACAAACTCAAGCGAATGATGCTGTTGCTATGGCAGACGGTAAGTTGCTTGTTGTTGGTTCATCATCTTATGCGCCAAGCTTTTATGCTCAAGATCGCGATGGTAAATTCCGTGAAGATACGAATAAATTACCAAACGAAAATGATATATTAAAAGATAGCTCGCAAAAACTAGATTTTGATACATTTAGACAATGTGCAACTAATCCATCTGATAATCTTTATGCTAATTGGGAATGTCAATTTAGTACGTTTGCTAACGAAGCTGCATTTTGGATCGTTGATGCTAATGGTACAAAGACATCGGTAGTAGCTAGCGCAATTACGGCAGGTAGTGGGAACAATCGCGATGGTTTAGCTATTATTGATAAAGACAATGATTCGTTATCATTCCAAGCATCGGCACAAGCAGTTGCACTAAAGGGGGATGATATTCCAATTGCTGTTGGTTACTCTACTGCAGATGTTAGAGACGACTTCTATGCAATGCAAGCAACTTACTTTACACCTAAGGATAGTAGTTTAGCATCATGGACTGCGACACCTATTCCTGGTTTGAATATTAAGCCAGGTGATGATCGTGATTTTACTTATACGATGGCAAATGGTGTTAATAGTCATTCTGTGATTGTTGGTGATGCAAAAGGTAATGGCACAAAACCACAACGTGCATTTATCTATCAAGTAGGTCAAGGCAATGCTAAGTTCTTTGATCAATTAGCATCTTCACTGTTCTTTAAAGACTCAAACAGTAACGCAGCTGCGATCAATAATAATGGTCAAGTTGTTGGTTGGGTTGATGTAGAAGCAAGTAATGGTGCAGAAGCGCGTCATCGTGCATTTACTTACATTAATGGTGCAGCTCAAGGCCCATTAAAGACTGGTGGTGCTTGGATGCTTGATGATCTGACTAACGATAATGGTGCCGCTAACTCTATTGCTAACTCATACCGTATTGTAGATGCGACAGGCATTAATAATGCAGGTGTAATTTCTGCAACAGCGTTTTATTGTGATGGTGGTTATGACAATCTAAGTAAATTATCAGCTTGTTCTCTACCTAAAAAAGAAGTAAAAACGGTTGTTAAATTGGTACCTAAAAATACTGATGCAGTTATTCAACCACGTGCTAAAGATGATGAGCAACCGTTTAAACGTTCTGGTGGTTCACTGGGCATTCTTGCTTTGACAGCGTTAGGCTTTATTGGTTTCAGAAGAAGAAAATAAATTTTCAATTAAATTGTTTAATTATAACGGGCTCACAATTTGTGAGCCCGTTTTGTTTTTAGGCTTGATCAATTTAGAAATTTGACCCATTTTTAATAAAGGAGTTAAAACACTCCGTCATTACTTTAGTGTGATGAAAAGTACCAACAGATAAGGAATGAGGATCGAACTATGAAGAGACAAAAGCGGGATCGTTTAGAACGCGCACAAGCTCGAGGTTATCAAGCCGGTTTGAATGGCCGTTCTACAGATGATTGTCCGTACAACGGTACAGACGCCCGTACGAATTGGTTAGGCGGTTGGCGAGACGCAAGAGAGGAAATGCAACAAGGTCTCTATAAATAAGATAACCTCCCTCATGGTTAACCTTTCTGATGCCCCTTAGGAGAAGGGGCTTTTTATTACCAAATATATTATTGCTATCATTTTTACCCTAGGGTTTTTATAACGCCACGATAAAAAGCAATCTATTTATATTTTAGTGTTATTAGTTAGTCAATAAGATGGCAATAATGGTGGGGATGGTTAGTCTTTATGTATATTTCTCGATGTTATTGCTGGTGGACTAAATAAGATATTACTGTGAAAAATTATTATAAAAAAACCCTGAAGAAGACTTCAGGGTTTTAGTATTAAAATTGGAAAAGAATTAAAAATTGTCAGTATCTTTAAAAAGACCCACTTTTAGATCTTTAGCAACATAGATTTCTTTACCGTCAACAAGTACACGGCCATCAGCAACACCCATAATAAGTTTACGGTTAATAACACGCTTAAACTGAATATCGTAGGTTACTTTTTTCGCTGTTGGTAATACTTGACCTGTGAATTTAACTTCACCTACACCAAGAGCTCGACCTTTGCCTTCACCGCCTGACCAACCAAGGAAGAAGCCAACAAGTTGCCACATAGCATCTAGGCCAAGACAGCCTGGCATAACAGGATCACCAATAAAGTGGCATTTAAAGAACCATAGATCAGGATTGATATCTAATTCCGCGTGGATAAAACCTTTGCCGTGGTCTCCACCTTCTGCAGAGATATTAACAACACGGTCAATCATCAGCATATTATCTACTGGTAATGATGGAAATTCAGGACCGTATAGTTCGCTTTTACCACATGCAACTAGTTCTTCGTGTGTATAAGAATTCTGGCGTGTCATTAGAATCATTTACTCCTTCAAAAGTATGCAAGCAATTTAGCTTACACGTGTACGCTAAACAACTCGGATCAGTTCTGGCCCAACCAGTTGGAAATCATTAATCGCAGTCGATTAATAACACCAACCTCATTTGAAAGGTCACCATGATGGAAATAATCAATGCGCTCTTCAATTAAAGAGAGGATTGTTTCATCATCTTCATTTTCACTACGGAAAGGTTTACCTGTAAGACGAGGAATAGCCTCATCAACATTATTTACAGCCCAAATATGGAATTGTTTCGCCTTAATAGCTTCAATAACTTCATCATTTAAGCAAAGGTTCGATAAATTGGTATGTGGTAAAATTACCCCCTGATTACCTGTAAGGCCTCGGTGCACACAAACCTTATAGAACCCTTCAATTTTTTGGTTAATACCGCCAACAGCTTGCACGCGACCAAATTGATCGACAGCACCAGTAACTGCGACTTCTTGATTAATTGGTTGTGATGATAACGCTGACATAAGCGCACAAAGCTCAGCAAGAGAAGCACTGTCACCATCAACTTCAGAATAGGATTGTTCAAATACAATTGATGCTGAATAGGGAAGAGCCTGATCTAAGTCTAATGCCGTTGCGACAAAGGCTTGCATAATCATCATGCCTTTTGCATGAATGTTACCGCCGAGTTCAACTTTACGTTCAACATCTGCAATATCACCATCACCAAAGTGAACCACACAAGAAATACGAGCCGGTTCGCCATAAGCACTCGGGTGTCCTGGCATTTCAACAACAGTTAGGCCATTAACTTGTCCTACTTCTTCACCTTCAGTCGCTATGAGCACTTGGCCATGGTGAATATCTGCAATTGCACGCTCAGGTAAATATGATTCTCTATATTCTTTTGCTCTTAGTGACGCTTTGATGTGCTGAGCTGTGATTGGTTTACCTTCAGATTCTACAGCAGCTTCTGAAAGTAAATTTAAATGCCATAATGGACACAAAGGTAACCGTGTTTGATCTTCTGCATGGCGAGCAGCTGCTTGTAATATCGCGTGAATCGCATCAGAATCAGCAAGTTCTGGCAAACCATAATGAGCACCAATACCTTTAATGTAGCTCAAGTAATCTGTCAGTGTAGCTTCATTAAGTAATAAATCTTGCTCAAATTCACCATACATTGCTAAGCCATCACTTAAATCTGGCTCCGCAGTATCAAGTTCAGCCATTAGATAACGTTCGCCAATAATTATAAGCTTAACATTAACTGTTTCTGCTGCCGGTATAGTATAGAGCTGTTTATTAGTGATGGGATGCCATTCTAGTTGACCATCCGTTAATACGTTTTTTAATTGTGGCCATAAGCTTGGATTGCTTAAAATTGCAGTAATAGATAAAACGAGATAACCGTTATGTGCTTGATGGAGTAAGCCGTATTTTAGCTGAGGTTGTGTTTCACCGTTTTTAGCTGGGTAAACTGCGCCAAATAGCTTTTCATGAGTGACGTTGTCACCGGCAATGATGATTGGCTGTTTTACGGCATTTTCATTATCGTTGCTTGATTTATTAATGCTTTTTTTTAGCAATTCAATAATGTAATCACGATATAACGTGTTATCGGAAGCCGTAATGCGTAGAATGCGTGGCTGTAAATTCATCGCGGTGAAGCGGCGTACAGCATCTGATAGGCGGGACTGAAGGATGCCAACCAGAGTAGAGTCTAAATCATCATATTGATCTAAAACGTGCTGGTATGGGCTGTAATCAGGAAACATGTTACGCCAAGATTCTTCATGCATAAATTTATGATTTCTATTGTTACTGTGAAAAGATGTGCAGTATAAAGCAATCAAAGGACTCATAATAGACACTTATCGTCTATATTTAAATTTCAATATTAAGGTTATTTAATATTGGGGGAATAGATTGTTATTTTACTTCTCTGGAGTTACACTGTAACAGTCAGTTTAAATAGTTTGAGAATTATCAATCCTATGAAATATCAGCAACTTGAGAACCTTGAAGCAGGTTGGAAATGGACTTATTTGGTTAAGAAATGGAAAGAAGGAGAGGCGATAACAAGCTTTATTGATCAAAGTGAAGCGAATGCAGCTGTAAAAATATTACTTGATATTGAACACGAACCAACCAAAGTTATCGAGTGGATTGATAACAATATGTCCCGTGATTTAGAGAATAAACTAAAGCAAGCTATTAGGGCTAAACGTAAGCGACATTTTAATTCAGAGCAGATGCATACAAGAAAGAAATCAATTGATTTGGATTACCGTGTTTGGGAAAAGCTAGCGGAAAAATCGCAAGAGTTGGGTTCAACGTTATCGGATACTATCGAATATTTGATTAGCGAAAGCTCTCGTACAGAGCAAGCAAGTCAAAAAGTTTCTGATTTAAAGAATGATCTCAACCAACTACTTAATTCAGATTCTTTTGAATAATTTACTTTTTGATTAAGTCGTTGGTACTTCTCTTTCAAGTTAAACTTTACTATTAGGGAGTGTGTAATGGAATATGTTCTTTTATTAGCTATTGTAGTTGTTTTCCTTGTATTTAAGGATCGTCCTATAATGGTACTAGAGTTTAAAGATGGTGAACTTATTAAGACAAAAGGACAAGTACCAACGGGATTTCAAATAGCTTGCCGAGATATTGCTCATAAAACACCATTTTCAGGACGAGTAAAAGTATATAAAACACGATTTGTTACAAAATTAGATTTTTCAAAAAATATTCCAAACAAAATTAAACAACGTATCAAAAATGTATTTCCGCACAATATACCCACCTCAAAACGCGGAAAGAGAGCATAGACGAATAAAGCTAAAATGAAACGTTATCGATAAGATAGCGTTTTTATTATGTATAAAAAGGTTATAAATAATGACACCTTATGCGAAACGATTATTACAAGGGGATGACTTACGTTATTCACTACTGGAATTTGTTCAGAAAAATAGTATTCAAGCGGGTTCATTATTAAGTGGGGTTGGATGCTTATCTAAAGCTAAAATTAGATTAGCGAACGAGAATAATGTATTAAATCTTGAAGGGCCTTTAGAAATTATAACGTTGTCAGGAACATTAACATCACAGCACGTTCATATCCATATTTCCGTTGCTGATGGGAAAGGGGATGTGTATGGGGGACATTTAATGCCTGGTTGTATTGTCCACTATACAACGGAATTATGTATGGTAGCGTTTAATAATTTAAATTTTGAGCGTGAATATGATAGTAAAACAGGGTTTGATGAATTAGTTATAGTTGATAATAATAATTAGTCCAAGAATTAACTCCTTGGACTAGTTATATCAATTGATAGATTTAATTAATGCTTCTTTACTTTGGATAAAAAGGGTAATTTTTTCTTTTAATTCAGCTAGTTCTTTTTCTGCTTTTAGACGTCGATTAGTCTCTTGTTCTAATTGTTCACCGATTTCAACGGCTAAATAACCACCTTTAATTAATGCTTTAGTTGTTACATTTGTTTCTGTCAGAGACTTTAATGCTTCGATCATATAATAATGCTGATCGATATCTCTAATGGTAATAGCCATAGTTACTCCTTATTGAATATTTATAATAACAAGAAGATACATATACGTGAACCTTTTATTCTAACGCACTATAACTTTATGCTTTTATTAAAATAAAAGCCATCTCACAATGACTTTTACTATATTAACCACTTATTTTTTTGCCTAATAATAAACCAGGGAAATCTTTATCCAGACACAAAGAAGGAGAGCGTGGTATATAAATAGCTTCTCCTGAACGTAATGAATCAATAAAAAGACTACTGAACTTGAATTGAGAATTATTATTATCTATGTGTTCAATACCAAATAAATAATAATGATTTTGAAATCGTAAAAATAAACCATCAAAATGGCTGAAGTCTTGGTTATTTGAATTACGAGAAATCAGCATAGACGCATGACCATCATTTAATGTTAATTTTAATGTTTCTTTTTGTGCAATATTATTATTTATTGAAAACTCATAAGTAGCCTTAGTATTAACGGAACTAATTATTGCCTGTATAATCAAAAAAACAAGAGCACTAACAATGCCTATAAGCGCTTTATTTAACACTACAAATTTCCTGTTTAATAGTAGGTGAGTAATTAATAAAATGATCATTACTTACACTAAATAACTGATAATAATTACATGATTTATTAATAGGAAACGCATACCATCTGCTTATACTACTATTATCATTCTGTAAAATAGCATTTTGGACCGGCTTTGGTAAATCAGCACCATTGTATATAACAGGTAACCCCTCAACAGAGGTAGTATCAATGAAAAATAAAAAACGATAGCATATTGTTAATGTCGCAAAGAAAAAAGCAATACCAACAATAATCTCAAAAACATTAATATTACATATTCGTGGCGTTAATATTTTTATTTTTTTTGAATTTTCTAATTTTTCTTCAGTAACAACAGGTTGAACTTCAATTAAAGGTCGAGTGTGTTTTTCTTCACAGCTAATCTCATCACTTTTAGGTGGGTGAGAGCCGTCATCAATAAGTGCAGATTGTCGAATACAATAACCTAATTTAGGCTCTGTTGTTATTATTTTATTCTCGCCAATTTTTGAAAAAGCAGTACGTAAATTTTTAATTGCAACTGTTAGTGAATTATTAGTAACAATTTTTCCTTGCCAGCATTCGGCCAATAATACTTCTCTATATATTGTATTATTAGCTGACTCAGCAAGAAGAGTGAAAATTAAGGTTTCTGAGCGTGAAGCTTTAATAAAAGCGCCATCACTAATTCGTGTTATGGTTCTACGTGCAAAATCAACATCGAAACGCCCAAGACGTTTGCAACCGTCGTTTACTTCATCGTTCATTTTTATTCTTATCTATCAGTTTTAGCTATAAATCGATAGCTAAATTGTCATCAAATTCACCGTATCAAAATAGATAAAGCGCCTTAGTATTTTATACAAAACCGCTAAATATGCAATTGTGAAACAAGTATAACTATCATAAAAGCTATAATAATACGATAGAATAGATGTTTTTTTATACCAATACTTCAGGTATCTATACTTAATTGTCTTATATCTAAGTGATTATGAAAAATATATTAAGATTAAGCATATCTAGATAAAGGAAGTGATAAGGTTAATTGAGTGAACTATGGATACAGAGGTTCTTAGTTTACAACATCAATATTAACGCTCTATACAAACATGGTTGATAGACTCAAGTGCGGAATCAAAAGACGATTATCAATTGATCTACGTTTCTAATCAAATATTGAGACGATGGTGCTTAATTAATTTTCTCGTACTGATTAGTCATGGTCTTATAACACATAATTAAGATCTTGATAGTATGTATTAGATCTGACAATGACATATTTAGCTTAGCTAAATTGATCAGTAAGTACCAAATAGAAAAATAATAAATTGTCGGTGACTTATTAACTAATGAATCTAAACCGTTATCAAAGAGCTAGACCAAACGAGCTAGGAAGGATCATTATTAAGATAGTTCATAGGGAGGAAATGGAGTTATAGAGTAGGGAAGTCACGGCTTTTTTGCTGAATATGTGTTTGCTGTTTGGTCATATTGTTGCTGTTGCGCCTGGGAAATTTCAATACCGAACCCAAGCGTTTGTTATCAACCACCTATCTTCGTGTTTATCAAACACTTTAAATCCTAATCGATAACCACAAAAATATCATGTAATTCATCTTCCGATGCATGTCTTTAGGATACTGAGCAGCCTTGGCAAAACATTGGTTAAAATCAGTGATAAAGTCGAGGAGCCACGCTTAACTAAGCGATCTTGTAAGGTTTTGCCCACACGCTCAATATAGCCTTTGGCTTGAGAACTATTTTCGCAAATCAATTCTATATTTAAGTTATGCGATTAGTTTCTGCATCCAGTTTACTGACATGAAAGACGGCATGCTGATCACTGTAAAAATTACCATGGTGTTCAACATATTCACGTGTGGCAACCATGTAATCAAACGCAGATTCTATTTCGATAAATCGTAAGTTCATCAGTTTGCCAGTGGTATCATCAATGAAAACCAATAAACAACATTACCATTATGTTCCAGTATGAAACTTTTAGAAATAGACAATCGTACACTTTATGCGGCTAGGTATTTGCAGTTTATTGTGTCACTTGAGCGTGGTGGTCATCCGTTGCTATCTGGCTGGGAATCACTTGGGATTATTGGTGGTGACGCGGTTGATTATGTTGATACGAAAAAACCAGTAAGAGTTAAGTCTAATGTTCCAATCTGCAACAATGTTTCAAATGAAAACCTTAAGCCAGCAACTAATGAACCTAAGCCTGCATCAAAGAATAAGGCCAAACGGTCTAGAAAGAAACGCCGATAATAACCTGATACATCAGTGCGCATTATGTATATTATGTTAAATAAGGTATTAAGCAGTGGGATATAATGGTCATATTGTTTTGAACTGCTCTCTATTAACTCCCCCTTTAACGATCTACATATCGTTAAACTCTCGCTATTTAACAGTATTGGCTATTTACCATAAAATAGGTAATTAACACCTAATTTAAATACTGCCGCACATTACATATGCTTGGTACTTAAATTAGATCTTAATTACTTATGAACCAAAAACTGACTATGTTTAACGTAATCAGTTTTTGATCGTTCTTAGTTATTTGAATATTTGGAAAATACCAGCTGTCTTAATCATGTATAACTAATGTTATGTTATTTGTTTTAAAGCCTGATATTTTACGAGCATTAGATCTAGCTCTTCAGGTTGAATTGGCTTAGCTAAAAAGCCATTCATTCCTGTTTGCTGGTACAGAAATTGATCACTTTGCATAGCATTTGCAGTTAATGCGACGATTGGCGTATCAATATTGAGTTTTCTGATGTATTTAGTTGCTTCTAACCCATCTAAAACGGGCATTGATATGTCCATTAGCACTAAATCAAACAACTTGTGACACTGTAACAGTTTTAATATTGCTTCTTGGCCATGATTAGTTATCGTAACCTGATGTCCTCGCCGTTCTAACATTAACCTAGCAACAAGCTGGTTTGTAAGACTATCTTCTACGAGCAATATATTAAGTGATTGTATTAATTTTATTTGTTTTTTTTCAGTTGGATTATCTATTTTAACTTCTGCAGGATGAATAGGAAATGTAACGGTAAAACAACTACCAACAGCTAACTCACTTTTAATTGTGATAGTTCCCTTCATTTTTTTTATCAATAACTGACTAATCGTTAATCCTAATCCTGTACCACCATACTTACGGGTAATGCTACCATCAGCTTGATGAAATGGATTAAAGAGATTTTCCAATGCATCATCAGCAATTCCAATACCTGTATCTAAAACAGAAACTTCAATATTATTATCTATCTTACGTGCAACTATTTTAACAGAGCCAATATTAGTAAATTTTATAGCATTACCAATAAGGTTAAACATGATTTGAATGATGCGATTTTTATCTGCAAAAATATATTCAGGAATGGATTTATCAATATCGCATTGTAATAGTATGTTTTTCTTATTGGCTTCTGGCTGAAGTTGATTTTTAACCAAGGTAATACTGTCTGAAAAATTAATATTACTATTGAATAATTCAAAGCTACCAGATTCAATTCTAGATAAGTCGAGGATATCATTGATAATAGTTAAGAGTAAATGTGCTGATTGCTCCATTTGTCCTAACCATTGTTGTTGCTCATTTTCTAGGCCTGAGGATGATAATAGATCCATTAAACCTAATACAGCATTTAATGGCGTTCTTATTTCATGGCTCATCATTGCTATAAATTGTGATTTAGCTTTATTTGCAGATTCTGCTTGCTGGCGAGCTTGCTGTAAATCACATAACCGTTTTTTTCTGACACTTATATTTTTTGCTGTACCACGATAACCAAGCAGCAATCCACGTTTATTATAGTAAGGAGTACCACTAAAACTGAGCCATTGTTTTTTTCCGTCTATGACTAATTGCCACTCAAGATCTTCAAATGACTGATTTTGCTGTAATTGTAATCGAAATTTTTGTTTAAAATCCTCATGGCCATCAAAGAATGCCATGATATTATCATTATCTATTAAATGGTTAGCAATATGAGACGCTGAAATATAGCTAAAGTTATAATCAGTGTCTATCTCCCAGAACCAATCACCAACAGTACGCGCAAAATCTTTAAAACGTTGTTGGCTATGAGTGAGTTCTTGTGTTCGTGCTGTAACTAACGATTGCAATCGCTCTCGATAATCAATATCAATAATTGCACGTTCAAGTAATGGTCTAAATCTATTTAAAACACGTCGACAACTAGAAGTGAAATGTCCTTTTTCGGTGCTCATTAGAATAATCATAGCATCGCCAGAACTGATTTTTACCCCAGTAATCAAACTTGAATTACATATATCTAATAAATCAGAGCTTTTATTTTTAAATTCTTCAATGTCTTTGGGAGAATATAATGCAATACACTCCCCATTTATACAGCGATTAAATGTACTTCCGACTTGCCAATGGCTAAAATCAAGCGTTGTAACAGTACTCATTAAAACATGTAAATCTGAAGCCTCGTCGTCACGAGTTAGAACTATCGCATTATCAAAAGCAATAAACTTCCGTAAAACTTCTAATAAACTATTAAAAACTTGACGCTTATTATTTGCGCCAGCCATTGCAGAAACGCCTTCAAGAATTGCTGCATTCTCTATCCGTAATTGATTTTCTCTCTCTTGACTGCGCTGAAGATCTAATAATGTTTCTTGTAGTTTTTCTGAATCAAAACCAATCATAATTATTAGTCCCTATGAAAAACAACAGCTGAAATCATTAAATTACCATGTGCATTCTCACCAGTAACGAATTGCCCCTGCTCACCAAAAGTAAATGGGCAAACAAAAGGTTTGTCATGCATCGCAATCTTTACAAACAATGCGACCTCTTTCATACGTTTTTGAACTTTAAGCATGCAACCTGCGCAATATATTGTTAGGCCACCAATTGGGTCTAATTTAATTCCATTTGTTGCAGTAACAACTCGACCTGCTCGAGTTATTAATCGTTCATCTGTACCAGTCATGAAATATAAACGCTCACCCTCAATGATAGAGGCAAACATTTTTAAACCATTGGTTTTAGTTACCATTAAAGGATGCGCTAATTTGAAATAAGGTAAATCATGAATTTCTCCGACTAAGCGTCCGAGAGGATTTAAACTACTTTCATTAATAATACTACTGTTTGCGTCAAAACTTTGTTTTATCCATTTTTGATAAATATCCGCAGCTGGCTGATAATCTAATTCAATTAACTCTCGACCTTGCACTTTTGTGGCAATGGCTGAATATGAAGTTGCAGCATAACCTGAGTGAAAAGAAAAACTTACTTCACAATTTGGATAAAAAACAGCAATGCCTATACCCTGTTGTGTTTGTTGTTCTTGGTTAAATATCTGCCATTTACCTTGAACATGATCATCAGCCGCACTACCACCAATGATGGCAATGTTTTTACCAACAACATCTTCTATTCCTCTAATCACCTCTTCTTCATATCCTGGTGTCGCATGAAGTAAAATTAATGTTGGTGCTTCACCAAGGCGACCACTATTATTAATTGCTTTAAGTATTGCTTGGCGAGCAATATTAAAAATAGAGCTGTTAGATGAAACAATAGATGTCCCATAAGCACCAACAATATCATTAATAGCCCAAAGTGCGATACCTTGGCCATTAATATATCCTTCCTCCGTCATAAACCCCTGACATGATGAACATGCGAGAAACGGTGTATTTGGGTAGCGCTTCGTTAATATTAATTGTAAAACGTCGTAATCGTAATTTTCCGAAAAATACAACAAAAGTAATGATGGAGGTGCTATTTTCTCATCTAATTTATTAATCGCGTCAACGATCGCATCATGAGAATTATTTAGCACTGAAAAACTTGTTGCAATATCCATAGCCATATCTTTTTAATTTTTCCTTATAATAATCATTTTTCTTAATATGATCAGTAAACAAATCATTTTTAATTATTATTTTTTATCTTATTATTATGAATTAACCTATTATCACCTATCATAGTATACAGTTAATAGACTCAAGGAGCGTTATGTCATATTCAATTGTTCAAAATGTTATATTAGTTACTGGTGGTGCAAAAGGTATCGGTAAAGGTATTTGTCAGTATTTATCTAAAAAAAATAATATTGTAATTGCTGTCGATATAGATATTGATGCTGGCCATCAACTAGTTGCAGATAACCCGAAAATTAGATTTTGGCCTGCTGATGTGACTAATAAAAATGAAATGACAGCAATTATTAATGAAATAACATTACAGTTTGGTCGACTCAATGGACTTATTAATAATGCAGCGATTGCTAATCCTTACAATACACCATTAGCGTCTTTACCATTGGATGAATGGCAACGTATTATTGATATTAACTTAACTGCTCCTTTAATGATCACTCAACAATGCTTACCATTATTAAAGATCTCACATGGTAATGTTATTAATATTGCATCAACGCGAGCACTTCAATCAGAAGCAAATACAGAGGCTTATAGTGCAACTAAAGGTGGTATTGTTTCATTAACTCATGCATTAGCGGTTAGTTTAGGACCGGAAATTAAAGTAAATTGTATATCGCCTGGGTGGATCAATTCATCTAACGAAATTTTAAATAGCGCAGACCATCAACAACATCTTGTTGGTCGTGTTGGTAATACAGACGATATTGCAGAAATGATTGAGTTTTTAGTCTGTTCTCAATCTGGTTTTATTACAGGGCAAAATTTTGTTATCGATGGCGGGATGACAAAAAAAATGATTTATACAGAGTAAACATTTACCATTAATATTTACTCTGTATTTGATATATAGTGCCAAATAGCACTACCTATCTTATTTAGTTACTGTAAATTCTGATGAATATATATTGTCATTAACCTTAATATCGATAACCCATGTCATATTGTCATGGGTACATTGAGGGACTATAAACTCACCGCTCCAACCATCATTTTTTTGTTTAAATATAACGGGTAATGAACCCATATTCATACTAACACCACTCACCTTTGCACTTGGTTTTATATCAACGTTTTTAATATTCAATATAAGCGGTATATCAGCTTTTGGTGCTACAGGTAATAATGCGGCTGTGACTGTTTTATTATTAATATTAAATAAACAATTTCCAGCATTTAAACTACAGACCTTCGCTTTAACTTTTGTTATAGGTTGTGCTTGATATGTTACTGTTCTCCAAACAAATGCTGTAATTAAAATGATCATTAGAACAATAATTTGAATTAATCGCCCTCTGGTTAATTTTTGTGCTGCCATTTCTTATTTATTCCTTCCTTTGTTACTATTATTTAGCTATTAAATGACTAAAAAAATTCATATTCGATATTAAGTGCTAACCTTATAAGGAGCCAATACTTTTCCTATATTAATACATAGGTATAACAAGGAATGACTTTAAACAGTATAACACCACCGCCTACCCAACGTTGTTATCATTGTGATGAACCAATACCTAAAGAGTGTCAATTTCATCTTGAGATTTTAGGAGAGTCACGACACTTATGCTGTGCTGGATGTGAAGCTGTAGCGAGGCTTATCGTTGATAATAACTTAACCACTTACTATGAACATCGAACTCAAACTGCGAAAAAAACCAATATTATTCCTCCTAACCTACAAGCATTACAACTTTATGATCATCAAGATATCCAAGATGACTTTGTAATCGAAAATGATCATCAGCATAAACAAATATCACTTTCTGTTGATGGCGTTTCTTGTGCCGCATGTGCGTGGCTAATTGAAAAACAGTTAAAGAAACAAGCAGGTGTCATCACGATTGAAGTGAATATTACAACTCATCGCGCTTTATTAGTTTGGGACGCAGCAACTGTAAAATTAAGCGATTTACTGGTTATTATTCATCAATTAGGCTATCAAGCAGCACCATTTGAAGTTGATTCTCAAGAGCAAAATTATCAACAAACTATGCGCCATTATCTGTATAAGTTAGGGATTGCTGGTATTGCAACAATGCAGATTATGATGATAGCTATTGCACTTTATTTTGATGTTGTGGATAAGCATGATAATAGTTTCCAAAATTATTTACGCTGGGTTAGTTTATTGATAGCGACCCCTGTCTTATTATATTCAGCTCTCCCTTTTTATCGTAATGCTTGGCGAAATATTAAGACGTTAAGTTTAGGTATGGATGTGCCTGTATCTATTGCTTTATTGTTTGCTTATAGCGCCAGCTTATATGCCACCATTACTGGCCAAGGTGAGGTTTTTTTTGAATCAATTTCAATGTTTACTTTTTTCCTCTTGCTTGGTCGTTTTTTTGAAATGCGAGCTCGACGTCATGCCGCAGCTATAAGTGCTAATTTATTAAAACTTATTCCGACAATGGCTACGCTTATTTCAGGCAAGAAAGTTGCAGCTAAAACGCTCAAAAAAAGTGACGTTGTCACAGTTCTTCCTGGTGAATGTTTACCAGCCGATGGAATCATTGCTAAAGGTACAACAACTATTAATGAATCAATGCTAACGGGAGAATCTGTTGCGGTTCAACGAACTAAAAATGATGCTGTATTCGCTGGTACAATTAATATCGATGGAAATATTTCTGTTAAAGTTATGCACGATCGCAAAGACTCATTAATTTCCAACATTGTTCGTTTACAAGATCATGCATTATATTCAAAACCCCAAATAGCTTTAATTGCTGATACTGTTGCACGCTATTTTGTCGCAGCAATTTTAGTCATTGCTCTTTCAACATGGCTTTATTGGAATATTTATCGCCCGCAAGATGCATTATGGATAACATTAGCTGTACTAGTTGCTACCTGCCCTTGTGCATTATCGCTTGCTACACCAACAGCAATAACTTGTTCAACATCGTCATTAGGGCGACTAGGATTATTGGTTCGTCGCGGCCACGTATTAGAAACATTGTGCAAAGTAAATCATGTTATATTAGATAAAACGGGTACCTTAACCGAAGGTAATGTTCAACTCGTTACAACCAAAGTCTTTGGTGAACATTCCATAGCAGATATTCTAATGTACGCAGCAGAGTTAGAACGCTATGCAAATCACCCGATCGCAAAAATGTTTATACTTTATCAAGCAAAAACAGCACTATTTGATAAAGTTGAAAATGTAATTGGTCATGGTTTAAGTGGTACTATAAATCAACAACAATGGCGAATTGGTAAGTACGCATTTGTCAGTCACAACCAATCTTCGCATCCTCCTGCTATTAACAATCAACATCTTAATGACTACTCAATATGGTTATCATGCAATAAACGTATTATTGCTGCTTTTAAAATCGAAGATCCAATACGTAGTGATAGCAAACAATTAGTTAATGCTTTAAAACAACAAGGAATGAAAGTCACAATGTTAACAGGCGATTGCTCTGTTAATGCTCAACGAGTGGCGCAAGAATTAGATATTGATCATTTACAAGCGAATATGACCCCAATTAGCAAATTGAATTACTTACAAAAAATACCATCGACTGATATTTCATTAATGATTGGTGATGGTGTTAATGATGCCCCCGTTTTGGCTGGAGCTCACCTTTCTATTGCGTTAAGTGGTGGTACCGATATTGCTAAGTCATCGGCAGATATAGTGTTATTAGGTGATCGATTATTACCTATCATTGCCGCGAGACAATTAGCATTACGGACACGTAATATTATTCATGAAAATCTAGTTTGGGCATTAGGCTATAATTTAATTATTCTACCATTAGCTATAATTGGTCTTGTTGCTCCCTATATTGCGGTTATAGGTATGTCTACAAGCTCTATTATTGTTGTATCAAATTCTTTAAGGTTATTAAAATAAATGGCAATTCTTTACATATTAATACCTATTGCACTTGTTTTTGTTTGCCTCGCAATTACTGTCTTTTTATGGGCAGTAAAGACTAACCAATTTGATGATTTGGAGCGCCGAGGTTATGATATTTTGTTTGATGATGATTTAGAAAAGCCCCAACATTCATCTCAAACTTCATCAAAAAAGGCAGTGTTATCATCAAACTCTAGTCATGATCGAACTTAATTTTCTGACGGCATTAATTATAGGTCTAACCGGTGCAGGCCATTGTATTAGCATGTGTGGTGGTATCGCGGCAGCAGTAACAATGGGGATGCCAGATAAACCGCAACAACATTGGATATATTTATTATGCTATAACTTAGGTCGAATAAGTGCCTATATGATAGCCGGATTAATTGTTAGCCAAGCCGTCGTTCAAGCTGCAACTCTCAGCAACTCAAGTAGTGTATTGATTTTGTTGCGTATTTTAGCTTCTATCATGATGATTATATTAGGGCTATATATCGGTAAATGGTGGTCTGGTCTTACTTATATTGAGCGTGTTGGTCACTGTCTATGGCGTTATATTGCACCTATAACTAAGTATTTTTTACCATTAACATCACCTTTTAAAGCCATTCCTTTTGGCTTTCTATGGGGATGGTTACCTTGTGGTTTAGTCTATTCGACATTAACATGGGCTGCAGTCTCTGGAAGTGCAATCAATGGTATGACTATCATGCTAGCTTTTGGTCTAGGTACATTACCAGCTATGTTAGCTATAGGAACTGTCGCAGATAAACTAAAATTATTACTTCAAAATAGTTACTTTAAACGAGGTAATGCATTATTTATTATCATTTATGGTATGCATACTGGTTACATTGCAATCAATCAAATATGGTAAGGTTTTTAATACTCGTAATATTGCTTCATAATATGTTAAAATATTGACCTACATCAAATTGGTTAGATAGGCATATGATTTCAGAAAAATTCACCACAAAACGCATTCAATCCGGTGGGTGTGCTATTCACTGTCAAGATTGCAGCATTAGCCAACTGTGTATTCCATTCACTTTGAATGAATCAGAGTTAGATCAACTGGATCAAATAATTGAACGTAAAAAGCCGATTCAGAAAGGTCAAGAACTCTTTAAAGCTGGCGATGAGCTTAAATCTTTGTATGCTATTCGTTCAGGTACAATAAAAAGCTACACTATTACAGAGCAAGGTGATGAGCAGATCACTGCATTCCACTTAGCCGGTGATTTAGTTGGTTTTGATGCTATCAATGAAATGCAACATCCTAGCTTTGCACAATCATTAGAAACATCAATGGTATGTGAAATACCATTTGAAATTCTAGATGATTTATCGGGTAAAATGCCTAAACTTCGACAACAGATCATGCGTTTGATGAGTAGTGAAATCAAAGGTGATCAAGAAATGATTTTACTATTGTCTAAGAAAAATGCAGAAGAGCGTTTAGCAGCGTTCCTTTATAATTTATCATTACGTTTTTCTCAACGTGGTTTTTCTCCTCGTGAGTTCCGTTTAACCATGACACGTGGTGATATTGGTAACTATTTAGGCTTAACTGTAGAAACTATAAGTCGCTTATTGGGTCGTTTTCAAAAAACTGAAATGCTAAGTGTAAAAGGTAAATACATTACGATCTTAGATCATGATGAGTTAGCAAAACTTGCTGGTGTCAGTAAAAGTAATAATTTGTAGTAGCAAAACACCCTATCTAATCAATTTATAAACAGGCATTATTTAGTGCCTGTTTTTATATCTACCATCCTTCTTGATTAACAACTATCTGCATTATGAATGTATATAATTGTTCCTTTGTCCCATTTTTGCATTTTCTTGATCAAACTACTCCCCATATTGGTTACTTTAGAGTACAGTAAATATTATGTTAATTTTTTAATCACTTGATTTAAAAGTGCATCAGACAAATGCAACGGTAAAGGTGTTCTCTTTGTTTTTACTGATTCAAAAAGAGATTCTGCCGTAGGGAGACATTATTATGCAAAAATATAAAAACATACTTGTTGTCGCAGATCCTGAACGAGAACAACAGCCTGCAATATCTCGTGCTATTCATTTAGCTAAGACTTGTGATGATGTAAAAATTATTATATTCCTCGCTATTTATGACTTTTCGTATGAAATGACATCAATGCTTTCTTCAGACGAACGTGATGCAATGCGTCGTGGTGTCGTTATGCAACGTGAAGAATGGCTCAAAGAAATCATAGAGCCTCATACCGATAAAGATATTAACATCGAAATTAAAGTTGTATGGCACAATCGTCCTTACGAATCTATTATTGCCGATGTATTTAGCCAAGATATTGATTTACTAATAAAAGCTACCTATGAGCATGATAAATTAGGTTCGGTTATTTTTACGCCAACTGATTGGCATTTATTACGTAAATGCCCTATTCCTGTCTTATTAGTAAAAGGTGAAAACTGGCCATCTAATGGTACTGTTCTTGCTTGTGTAAATTTATCGGCTGAAGATGAAACCCATGAAGATCTTAACGATAAAATTGTAAAAGAAGCTATTGCCTTCTCATCAATCACTCATGCACATGTTAATTTAGTTAATGCCTACCCTGCTACACCAGTAAATATTACGATTGAATTACCTGAGTTTGATCCTGCATCATACACCGACGCAGTTCGTGGACATCACTTGATGACTATGAAAGCCTTACGTCAAAAGTACACTATTGATGAAGAGCAAACGTATGTTGTAGAAGGTTTAGCTGAAGATGTTATTCCAAAAGTTGCTGATGAAATTAATGCAGAACTTGTGATTCTTGGCACCACTGGACGTACTGGGTTATCCGCCGTATTTATTGGTAATACGGCAGAGAATATTATTGATAGTTTAAATTGTGATTTACTGGCCTTAAAACCTGATGGTTATATCAGCCCATTAGCGCCAAATTCAATTGATTAGTAAGTCATATTATTATTTTGAATAAACGCCTCAATTGAGGCGTTTTTATTATTTAGGCTTTGCTGCTTTTTCATTTATCAGCCACTTAGTAAACTTAGTTAAATACCATTCATTTTCTAATTCTGAACAATAAGCATGACTTAGTTTTCTATGCTGCCATTCTGCCGCCAAAGATACACGAGTCTGATTAGTTGAACGTTCACCAAGATAAGTTGCGCAGAGTTGACTATTAGACATATGCCGAGCATAACTGTTAACGCTACTATCTTGAAATCCTAGTTGTTGTGCTTGATGTGAGCTACAACCCATCATTATTACGCTAAGACTTGTTAGTATAATTAACTGTGATTTAATCATTCTCAATCCTAAGACATCTGTTTTTTTAATAATATCAATAAATAAAAATGATCGATATGGTTTATTACAATTACTAAAAACCAATAAACAATTATATAAAGAATATTGCACTACACTGTAGCTATTAGTTAGTAATTAAGTAGTTCATTATGTGTAAGACTCATAAAATAGTAGTGCTATTTATATGTTTACTCTCTTTTAATGGATATTCTATTGGTATTAATGACAGCAAATATATTGAGCTAGGTGGTAGTTTAGATCCTGCATTAGTGAACAACGTCAGCTCTAAATTGCATTTACAAGCGAATCAACAAAAATATAATTACGTGGGATTGGTTATTGGCCGAGGTTATTGTTCTGGGACTTGGCTTGGCAGTGACCGACAATATAGTTATATTTTAACAGCTGCGCATTGTTTATACGGTTACCACAAAGACCAGCATCAAGGTCAATATGTCAGCTTCAAATTATATGACGGCACTATAATTAGCTCTGGAATATCAACAAACTACTTCAATAAATATACAGGGTGTAGTTCTGATATCGCTGTAGCAAAAATCCCTAAAATTACAGATCCGTTAGATAAAAATGGTAATGTGATTAAGCAGCCATATATAGATAATCATTTCAATTCTGACCTTTTACTAGATGCTATAAATTTAACAGGCTTTGGTATTTTTGGATCACGTTCCTTAGGTCAATTAGGTTGGCTTGGTAAACGTAGTGGTACCGGTCAATTACGGTTTTTATATCAAGATTGCCTAATTAATCATGCAATTGAAAACACACCATCATGGGCATTTGCTTCACCTGGTGATAGCGGCTCTGCCATTTGGCAACAGCGTAAAGGCACCGATGTTGCTGTTGGCATTTCATCATGGTGGTTTGGATGGCAATACGGTTATTCAGGCCATGCACCCATTGCTTTAAATAGTTCGTGGTTACAAAGTATTGTTCCGATGTTGAAAACAGTTGACGATATCCCCTCTGATACAGAAGAACCTATCTTTCTATTAACAGAAAAAAACATCTTAGAAACGGATCCGTTAGAGAAAAATATAAGAGGATCCATTTACTATTTAAAAAGTAATAATGTGATTAATGGCCCTACTCGTTATATATGGCGTTATCCTAATGCTACTACATTATTTTCAACTAAACTTATTCATCAACAAACAAGCATTGCTTATCTTGTGTGGTTACAAGGACAACGTAAAACGCATTGTGGCTGGGGTAAAATTAATAATAGTGCTTGGTGTAATCCAGCTGCAAACCTTGGTCAATTAAAATTACAATTTGATCAAAAAGATAATCCTAATTTACCTATAGGTCGCTATAGTGGCGAATTTACTTTTAGTGCTAAAAGTCTTTATAACCGTAATTATAATGATACTGTCACTATTAATGCTGATATTACTATTAATGAAGCTCTACCAATTGATGGCACAATAACAGCTGAATCACCTTTTATAAGTGAACGATTCGAGCGTATGATACATGGCACAGTCTATTATCAATCGCCTAATAAAATAGGGGCAAATAGACCACAATGGAGTCGGCGTACTGGCATGTATAGCAAAATTAATGTTGATGTAAAAAATAATCAAACAGGAGCGATAAAAAATATTATTTTACGAGGTGAACGTTATCTCGGTTGTGGTTGGTCTATGATGAATAACGCAGCTTATTGCCGTAAGACTGGGCCTATTTATGGCGAACTTAGAATAAGTTTTATTGCTGACGATAACCCAAAATTAGACATAGGAGAATATAAAGGTAGTTTTCCTATCACGGTTCGTGGATTACATTATCGTCACTTTAAACACGACCTCCGCCTTAACGTACATTTAAATATTACTGAGTAATAAAATGAATAAGCGTTATATCTCTCTTCTCTCTATGATGGTTGTTGGTATGTATGTTTATTATGCTTACTATACGTCACCTTCCCCATCAATAGATATTAAGGTTAGACATAGCTCTCCTACTGTTAAGCCTAATGACCATAGTAATGAGGTCTTACCTATACCTGATAATTTTGATGAGCTTATTGCAAGAAAAAATAATGACACAATAGCTATACCTTTATCTGATAACAATCTCTTAGTAAGTAATCCATTCCATGATGATAATGAATCACCTTCATTGATGGAAAGCAGTCAATCATTAGCAATCGACAGTAATATTAATTTATTAACTGGTAGTGACTTATGGATTTATCTGCCGAACTTAAAAGAGCAAATTGAATTAGAGCAGCAAATATTTTTACCTAGTGATTCCACTATAATACAAGTTGATACAACATTACTTAAACAGCTAGCTATCGGTGATAGTCTAATCCTCTCATTGCCAGATAAGGGTAAACAACAAATTATAATTGCATCGATTCAACGGAAAAAGAACAATATTGTGGTATGGGAATTACAAAATACTCAGCGTCAAGATATAGGAAAAATAACTCAAATTAAAGCGGTTACGGAAGGAAGTTTTATTACTGATGATAAACAAGAATATCATTTAAGAACAATAAAAAATAAAGGCTGGATAGCAAGTAAGGATCAGTTGATTGATAATAATAATCAAGCGATTAATAAAAACAGGCAAAAATTTTCTGAGAAGTTCTTAAACATAAAATAGTAAAACGACACCGACTCAATAGTAAGGTGTCGTTTTATTAACAACCGTCGTTAAACGTTAGTTACATCAATGAACATACTTTCATCAATATTAGTCGATGATACAGTTGCTTCAGTGAAAGCATATTCAGCTCTATCACCTTCACGATCCAATGGCAAATTAACAAAATCAAATAAGTTCTTATCTGCCAACTGGCTTGGGCTAATATTTTGAATTGATTTGAAAATAGCATCAACACGACCTGGTGTCTTTTTATCCCAGTCAATCAACATTGCTTTAATACTTTGACGCTGTAGATTTTCTTGTGAACCACAAAGGTTACAAGGAATGATTGGGAACTGCTTATATTCTGCGTATTTGATCAGATCTTTTTCACGGCAGTATGTTAACGGGCGAATTACTACGTTACGGCCATCATCTGAACGCAATTTAGGTGGCATCGCTTTCAAACGTGAGCCATGGAACATATTTAAGAATAATGTTTCAACGATATCGTCTAAATGATGTCCTAATGCAATTTTAGTTGCACCAATTTTCTCAGCAAATGAATACAACGTACCACGACGTAAACGTGAACATAAGCCACAGGTTGTCTTGCCTTCTTCAACTTTTTCTTTAACAACAGAATAAGTATCTTTATCGACAATGTAGTAAGGAATATTTAAGCTTTGAAAATACTCTGGCAAAATATGCTCAGGAAATCCAGGTTGCTTTTGATCAAGGTTAACCGCGACAACGTCAAAATTAATAGGCGCCGCTTTCTGTAAATTAAGCAGAATATCCAGCATCGCAAATGAATCTTTGCCACCACTAATACATGCCATAACAACATCACCTTCTTCGATCATGTTGTAATCAATAATGGCGTTACCCATATTGCGGCGAAGACGTTTTTGAAGTTTGTTATATTCAAGTGTTTCTTTACGGTTATCTGTCTGATTCATTACTACTTCTCGAACTACCGACAACATCGATAGTAGAATTGCGGGATAAGAATTTATAGGGCGTGAATTATACGTATTTTATTGTTGACTGGAAATAGCTATGCACAATAAAAAAGCCCAGCGCACAATGGCTGGGCTTTTTTACGTTAAATGAAATCGTAATTACTTAAAAAAGCTCATTACAAATTTCTGCACTTGATCAATGATACGGCTAAAGAAGCTGCCTTCATCAACAGGCTCTAGGGCAACAAGTGGTTGTTTGCCTACTTCTTTGTCATTTACCGAGTAAATAATTTCACCAACTTGCTGACCTTTAGCAATAGGAGCTTCAAGCTCACTATTCAATTCAACGCTAGCTGTCAGTTTCTTGGTATCATTACGTGACAGTGTCACATAACTTGTTTCATCGACGCCTAATTTAACCTGATCTTTATCACCAAACCATACGCGTTCAGTAATGATTTCATCACCTGCTTTGTGTGGCGTTACTGTTTCAAAAAAGCGGAAGCCATAATTTAATAATTGTTTACTCTCGATTTCACGAGTTTTGGTACTTTTTGTACCCATAACAACAGCAATCAAGCGCATGTCACCTTCAGTCGCTGAGCTGGTTAAGCTATAACCTGCTCCACTGGTGTAACCGGTCTTCATACCGTCAACATTCATGCTTGGATCATTTAACAAGCCATTACGATTACGTTGAGTAATGTTATTATAAGTAAATGATTTTTCACTGTACAACGGGTAAATTGTAGGTAAATCACGGATAAGAGCTTGACCAAGTAACGCTATATCATAAGGCGTTGTATATAAGTCCCCATGATCTAAACCATGTGGGTTAGCAAAATGAGAATTATTCATACCTAGCTTTTTCGCCCATGAGTTCATTAAACTCACGAAAGATTGCTCAGAGCCAGCGACATGTTCAGCTATTGCGACACTCGCATCGTTACCTGACTGAACGATCAAGCCGCGAAATAGATCCATTAGAGGTACTTCACTACCCACTTCAATGAACATTTTTGAAGAATCAGGGAAATTTTTAGCCCAAGCATTGCGACTAATAACAACACGATCTTTATCGCTGATGTTACCCTGCTTCATTTCTTGACCAGCTACATAACTTGTCATTAATTTCGTCAAGCTAGCTGGATTTAGTTTAACGTTAGCATCCTTTTCTACGAGAACCTTACCTGTATTGTAATCCATCAATACATAGCCTTTAGCACTTAACGTTGGTGCATCAGGCACTACCGTCGGCATAGCTGCAGACGCTGAAAATGATAAAGAGTAAAGCGCTGTAGCACCAACAAGAGAGAAAAACCGAGTCGTCTTTTCCATGTGAGGCAAAATTCCTTTAAAAAACGATAATATCAATCTACATAGCTATTGAGGACTTGCAGATAATAACCTAATAGGTATTTATATGATTGCCAGTATAGCGAAAAAATATAATAAAACAGGACTTCGTAACATTGTCTTACTAATTGCTATTACTAATTACATTTATAACGTTAATAGCGCTAAATATAAATCATTAATAGCAATTAAATACTGCTTATTTTCATTTTAAATTAATAATTACTGCTATGTTCGCATTTTTATTACTCGACACATAGAGTATTTCTATTAAATAGTGAAAAGTTGGGTTAAATTTATTTTATTGCTGTTTATCAATTAGGAACAAGTATGAACTATTACAATAAATTAGAACGTCATGCTAAAAAACTTTCTCGCCTTGGGCATCTCAATGCTATTTGCGGTTGGGATCAGGCTGCAATCATGCCTAATGGTGGCGCACAAGCACGTTCAGAAGCAATGGCTGAACTTGCCGTTATTTCTCATGAACTAGCAACTGCTGATTACCTCGATGATTGGTTTACAAAAGCAGAGACAGAAGATCTCACACCAGAGCAACGTATTAGCCTTGCTGCTCTTAAACGTCAATGGACGATGCAAAATATTCTACCAGCAGATCTTGTCGAGCAACAATCACTTGCAGGTTCTCAATGCGAGCATGCTTGGCGTTCACAACGTAAAGAAAATAATTGGGAAGGTTTTAAAGCTAATTTGAAACCTGTTGTTGAATTAGCTCGTAAAGAAGCATCTATTCGTGCACAAGCGACGGGATTAAGTCGCTATGATGCGTTATTAGATATTTATGAGCCAGGTATGACATCTGCTGTATTAGACGGTATTTTTGCGGATGTAAAATCATGGTTACCTCAATTAATTCAACAAGTAGAAGCTAAACAGACGAGTGAAGTCGTATTACCACTATCAGCTCCGTTTGCTATCGAACAACAACAAGCACTAAGCCTCGAAGCGATGAAGTTACTCGGCTTTGATTTTGAACATGGCCGATTAGATATTAGTACTCATCCATTTTGTGGTGGCGTACCAACGGATGTACGTATTACTACCCGCTATGATGAAAGTGATTTCACGTCTGCACTCATGGGTGTTATCCATGAAACAGGCCATGCACGTTATGAACAAGGTTTACCTGAACAATGGCGTGATCTACCTGTTGGCGAAGCACGCTCAATGGGGATACACGAATCACAAAGTTTATTTTGTGAAATGCAATTATCACGTAGTTCGTCATTTAGTCGTTTATTAGCACCTATGATTCAACAGGTTTTTAATTCAAAAGATAGTTCATTATCTGTTGAGAACTTGTACCTAATGAATACGCGAGTTAAACCGGGTTTTATTCGTGTTGATGCAGATGAAGTCACCTACCCTGCGCATGTTATTTTACGTTATGAAATTGAACGTGATTTGATTGAGGGTAATATTGAGGTTGATGATATTCCGATTATTTGGGATCAAAAAATGACTCAATATCTTGGCCTATCGACATTGGGTAATTTTAAAGATGGTTGCATGCAAGATATTCACTGGACCGACGGTAGCTTTGGCTATTTCCCTAGCTATACTTTAGGTGCAATGTATGCTGCGCAGTTTATGGCGACAATTAATAAAGCAATAAACGTTGAAGAACTTGTTACTCAAGGAAACTTAGCACCAATATTTGAGTGGCTGCATGAAAATATTTGGAATAAAGGTTCAACGCTATCAACTGACAAGCTGGTGGAGCAAGCAACGGGTGAAACTTTAAATCCAGAGTACTTTAAAAAACATTTGATGGAACGTTATTTAAATAATTAATAAATTATCGATCTATACGCAAAAAAATGTCACTTATTTTACTTGGTTGTAATATTTAGCAAAATAATACCGTATAGATCACAGTTTCATCATCATTGTTTTTTATACTCTTTACTAATAAATATAACGATTATCATTGAAGGATTTAAGAATGACTTATAAAGCAGCAGACCTAAATTACCACGGCGAAAATTGTGGTGTACACAACTGGATCACTGATGGTGGTCAATCATTCTACTGGCATCCTGATTGGCTTCATATTGCTGAAGATGCAACGGGTTTACATAGCAAACATGAAATTGAAGTTGAGAACGGTGGCGAAATCACTAAAGGCCACGCTGTTCACGCTATTTTAAAACGATTAAATGAAATGCTAAGTAATGATCACGCTTAAATAATACAGACTGTATTTTATTAAAAAAGCCACTATCAGTTAGAAACAATTGCTGATAGTGGCTTTTTTTAATCGAGAATGAGAAAATTAAGCATATCGATTAGCTGTATTCTCTGCAACTTTAACAATAACTTTCACCGCTAGTTCCATACCTTCAACAGTTATAAACTCATGAATACCGTGGAAGTTATAGCCGCCAGTAAAGATATTTGGACAAGGTAATCCCTTAAATGATAATCGAGCACCATCGGTTCCACCACGAATAGGCTTAATTTCAGGTTTAACCTCACAGTCAAGCATTGCTTGCTGAGCAATTTCAATAATATGTGGGAATGGCTCAACCATTTCACGCATATTGTAGTAAGAATCTGTCATGATAAGCTCAACTCGGACTTGATCTAACTTATTGTTTAGCTCGTCAACTTTTTGCTGCATAAATGCTTTACGTTTTTCTTGACCATCACGATCAAAATCACGAATGATGTAGCCAAGCTCAGTGCGAGCAACTGATGGTTCTATTGATTTAAGGTGATAAAAACCTTGATAACCATCAGTGCATTCAGGCGTTTCATCTGCTGGCATCATTAATTGAAACTGTGCCGCAATATTCATAGAGTTAACCATTTTATTTTTTGCTGTACCTGGATGCACATTTACGCCATGGCAAATAACCTCTGCAGAGGTTGCATTGAAGTTTTCATACTCCAACTCACCAATTGGGCCACCATCGATGGTATAAGCCCACTGCGCCCCAAATTTTTCAACGTCAAACAGATTTGCACCACGCCCGATTTCTTCATCAGGTGTAAAACCAATGCAAATATCACCATGCTTAATTTTAGGGTTAGCAATAAGATAAGCGACAGCTGTCATTATCTCAGCCACCCCTGCTTTATTATCAGCACCAAGTAAGGTTGTTCCGTCAGTCGTAATAATATTGTGACCATGTAACTTATTTAGATCTGGATATTGAAATGGCGAAAGTACTTCATCCCCTATACCTAAAGCTATATCACCACCTCGGTAGTTTTCAACAAGTTGTGGTCGAACATCTTTGCCTGATGCATCCGGCGCTGTATCCATATGAGCAATGAAGCCAATAGCTGGAATATCACCCTCCATATTTGCGGGTAATCGTGCCGTAATATAGCCATTATTATCTAGAGAAATGTCACTGAGTCCAAGTTCAACCATTTCCGATTGAAGAACTTCAGCTAATACACGCTGCCCTGATGTACTAGGACAAGAGGAAATTGCACCGTTAGATTGAGTATCAAAGCTCACATATCGTAAAAAACGTTCTATTAACTTATCCATTAAATAACCTTTTATTGCTGAAGCTGACAGCTTGTACTGCCACTATTTACTATTAAGAATATTATTATTGAATTGTTAGCAAATGGCATTGAGATACATCATCATTAACGATTCTTTTTTGTAATATTAGTCCTCGGTTTTAAACTAGTGAGCATTGTTTATTGATTTTAATTAGTTATTGAATATTTTAAAGAGATTGATAAGTTTAAAGATAAGCCAACCTATAAAGTTATAGTGCATTAGGTTTTTTTGTTAAAAAAAAGCCCCTTATTTAAAGGAGCTTTTTTGAACTATTATCGTTGAATTACGCATTAAACGTATCATTGTTAATCGGCTCACTGACATTATTATCAGACTTTGATTCTGGTTTATTGCCATCAGCTTTTGGTGTTGCAGCTGTAACCTGTAATGTGATACCAAACATATTACGGTAGATAATCGCTTTCACATTAAAGAAAAATGGTAATGTCCAAATTAAACCAATACCCGCAGTAACAATAGATACAAAAAACAAGATCATTACGACTAAATAAATTGCAGTCATTGGCATAACTTTTCGAACAGTCGCCATAAATGAATATTGAATCGCTTTAATCGGTGTTACTCGCTTCTCACACACGAGTAAAATGGCCATGCTTAATGCCATTGTTAAAAATAACCCTACCAATGGGAAGATACTACTACCAATCCCCTGAATTGAGGAAATTAATAACATAGTAATAATAGATACTAATGTGAACGAAAAACCTTTAACGATTTGACTAGGTTTTGTTGGTAACCCTACCGAGTGATTAAGCGCCATTAAGCTTACACCAACATATAGAGGAGCAATCAAAATATCAGACCAAAAGTTAGCCATAAAGCCCGCTTTCAAAATATCTGCTGTAAATCCCTGTCCCGTAAGAAAGGCATCAAAAAATACACTAGGGTTACCTAGCTGTATTTTTAGGCTTAAAAGTAACAATGCGATCTGTGCAATAAATAAACAAATAACAGCAGGTAAAAACTTAGTGAAATTCTTTGCTGTTATCTTAAACGCTTCTTGAAGAACAGCTATTGGCTGTAGCTCAACATCGCCAACCATCGCCTTTTCGATTGAACCGCCAACGTGAAAACTTTTTTTAGTTGTCTCTTTCATACTCATATCATCATTATTTGGGTAAGCGTATTGTACGTTACTCATCATTGTACAAAAACACTATTCGCGTAAAAATTTATTTCAAAACCCCGTTACTGCATGAAAAACGGACAATAAATCACTCGTAAGGCGATAACTACCGCTTTTTTCTATTTTATAAGAAAACGCATCCGCTATGATTGAACATAAGTAATAATTTTTTGGGCGTAAAAATAAAGCGTTATTATTATTGACTGAATCGTAATTTATTTTTTCAGTATTATTTGTAATAGTCCCCCTATTGCTAGGAATCAACGTGCTATCATTAACGTAAGTAGCAGTTAATCTATAAATTTAGTGAGAAAACGCTTTAAATTGAAAGACTACAGGTCTATTATGCGCCCCTAATTTTAGCCAAAATATTGGGGCTTAACCAATCAGTCCCAAGGTGGAGATAACGTAGAATTGAACGTTGCAAAAACATCTAAGAAACCTGTAATCCAGCTGAAGGGTCTTAGCAAAAGCTTTGACGGTAAGCAAATCATTACAGGTTTGGACCTAGACGTAAACGATGGTGAATTTTTAACCATCCTAGGTCCATCAGGCTGTGGTAAAACCACAGTACTTCGTCTAATTGCTGGCTTTGAGACTGCTGATAATGGGCAGATCACAATCGATGGCAAAGATGTTACTGACATTCCAGCTGAACAACGTCTAGTCAATACGGTGTTTCAGAGTTATGCATTGTTTCCACATATGACAGTGTTTGAGAACGTCGCGTTTGGTTTACGCATGCAAAAAGTGCCATCGAGTGAAATTGAACCTCGAGTTATGGAAGCATTGCGTATGGTGCAACTTGATAAATTTGCCCCTCGTAAACCTCATCAACTGTCAGGTGGTCAACAACAACGTGTTGCGATTGCACGCGCAGTTGTTAATAAACCAAAAGTTCTTTTGCTTGATGAATCACTTTCTGCGCTTGATTACAAATTACGTAAGCAGATGCAGCTTGAACTGAAACAACTTCAGCGAAAACTTGGCATTACTTTCATCTTCGTAACTCACGATCAAGAAGAAGCGCTTTCAATGTCCGACCGTATCATCGTTATGCGTGATGGTTATGTTGAACAAGATGGCAGTCCTCGTGAAATTTACGAAGAGCCGACTAACCTGTTTGTTGCTCACTTTATCGGCGAAATCAACGTGTTTGATGCTATCGTTAAAGAACGCTTAGACAGTAAGCGTATTATGGCAGATTTAGAAGGTCGTCATTCTTTAATTCACTGTGAACTTGATGTTGCCATTGGCGATAAAGTGAAAGTGCTTTTACGCCCAGAAGATATTCGTATTGAAGAAATTCATAACGGCGATCAAACAACGGGTATTTTAGGTAAAGTTAAAGAGCGTACCTATAAAGGTATGACGCTTGATTCTGTGGTACAGCTAGATTCAGGAAAATCGGTAATGGTTAGTGAGTTCTTCAATGAAGATGATCCTGACGTAGACCACTCTCTTGATCAAAAAGTTGCCATTACTTGGGTTGAAAGTTGGGAAGTGGTGCTAGCAGATGAGCAAGAAGTTTAATCTCCAAAACATCATCATAACGATTGTTGTAAGTTGGTTGCTACTGTTTGTATTTGTACCAAACCTTATGATTATCGGCACGAGTTTTTTAACCCGTGATGATGCAAACTTGATCAAAATGGTGTTCACGCTAGATAACTACGAACGTCTTTTCGATCCAATGTATGCAAAAGTACTTTTGCACTCATTTAATATGGCAATTACAGCAACGTTATTATGTTTGTTGATTGGTTACCCTTTTGCGTATGCCATTGCCAAGATGCCTGAAAAATGGCGTCCATTTATGCTGTTTTTGGTTATTGTACCCTTTTGGACTAACTCGCTAATCCGTACATATGGCTTAAAGCTGATGCTCGGTACACGTGGTATTCTAAATAATGCGTTAATGTACTTAGATATTATCGATAAGCCCATTCGCATCATGTACACCGAATATGCAGTAATGATCGGCTTAGTTTACATTCTATTGCCATTCATGGTGTTACCTTTGTACTCGGCTATAGAAAAGCTTGATAATAACTATATCGAAGCCGCTCGAGATTTAGGTGCGAATAAGTTTCAAACATTTATCAAAGTTATTTTCCCACTAACAATGCCAGGTATAATTGCTGGTTGTTTATTAGTGTTGCTACCTGCATTAGGTATGTTCTATGTAGCAGATCTACTTGGTGGCGCGAAAAACTTGCTAATTGGTAACGTGATAAAGAGTCAAGTGCTCAATGCGCGTGACTGGCCATTTGGCTCTGCAACCAGTATCGCACTGACGTTAGCGATGGCAATTATGCTATATGCCTACTATCGAGCAGGAAAATTACTGAACAAAAAAGTGGAGCTTGAATAATGGGTCGTTTCTTTAAATTCAGCTTTATGTCAGTGGTATATGCATTTTTATATGCCCCGATTATAATTTTGATCGTTAACTCATTTAATGCCAGTAAGTTTGGTATGAAATGGGGTGGCTTTACCACCAAGTGGTATGAAGAACTCGTCAATAATGATAGCTTGATGCAAGCCGCTGGTCACTCAATTACAATTGCCGTGATTTCAGCAACTGCAGCATCACTAATTGGTAGTTTGACAGCCGTTGCCCTATTTCGTTATAACTTTAAAGGCAAAAAGTTCGTATCAGGTATGTTATTTTTAGTAATGATGTCACCTGATATTGTAATGGCAATCTCGTTACTGGCTTTGTTCCTATTACTTGGAGCTAATCTTGGTTTCTTAACGTTATTACTATCGCATATTACTTTTTGTCTGCCGTTTGTTGTAGTAACTGTTTACAGTCGTTTGAAAGGTTTCGATGTAAAAATGCTTGAAGCCGCACGTGACTTAGGTGCAAGTGAATGGGTGATTTTAAAGAAAATTATCCTACCACTGGCTAAACCTGCTGTTGCTGCTGGTTGGTTACTAAGCTTTACACTGTCACTTGATGACGTAATTGTGAGCTCGTTCGTTACTGGGCCTAGTTATGAAATTCTACCTTTAAAGATTTACTCAATGGTTAAAGTTGGTATTTCTCCAGAGGTTAATGCATTAGCAACCATTATGCTGGTCATTTCATTATTCCTTGTGATTTGTTCGCAATTACTCGCAAGAGAAAAAAAGTAACCTAAACGCTTGAATGGCTAACTTACTTAAAGTTAGCCATTTTTTTATCTCCCCCCCTCATTTATTCTCTAATTAATAGCCAAATATATGGTTACAAATAGACACATTATTTTACTATTAATCTGATTTAACTTGCTCTAAATTGCGTTCCTCTTTTCTCTCAAATCATGATGAAGATACGTTAATGAAAAAATGGCCATCCCTTTTTATTAGTACTGTGCTGCTATCTGCAAGCATCAATGTTTTTGCTGAAAATACTAAAGATAAACAATTAGTATTTATGAACTGGGGCCCCTACATCTCGACCGAACTGCGCGAGCAATTCACCAAAGAAACGGGCATTAAAGTAATTTATTCGACTTACGAGTCGAACGAAACAATGTATTCAAAATTGCTAGCACATCCAAGCAGTTATGATTTAGTAGTACCATCAACCTATTTTGTAGCAAAAATGCGTGATGAAGGTATGCTACAAAAAATTGATAAGACCAAACTTACCAACGTCAATCAATTAGACAGCAATTACCTAAATAAGCCATTTGATCCTAATAACGATTATTCTATTCCTCATGTTATTGCCATGACAGGACTTGCCGTAAACACTGATATGTATAACCCTGATGACTTTGATAGTTGGGCTGATTTATGGAACCCAGAACTTAAAGGTCAATTAATGTTAATGGACGATACTCGTGAAGTGTTCCATATTGCATTACGCAAATTAGGTTACTCAGGCAATACAACTAATCCTAAAGAGATTGATGAGGCTAAAGAAGAATTAAAAAAATTAATGCCTAATGTATTAGTCTTTAATTCAGATAACCCAGCAGTACCCTACCTAGCCGGTGAAGTTGGTTTAGGTATGCTATGGAATGGTTCTGCAGCAGCCGCGCAAAAAGAAGGATTACCAATTAAACTTATTTGGCCTAAAGAAGGTGGTATTTTTTGGGTTGACAGTTTAGCTATTGCTAAAAATTCACAAAATGTTGATGCCGCACATAAAATGATTGATTTCCTATTACGTCCAGATATTGCAGCACAAATATCAGAGCAGACAGGCTATCTCACTGCTGTTGAAAAATCGAATGCTAAATATAAAGATAACCCAACATTATTCCCACCCCAAGCAGATCTAGATCGTGGAGAATGGCAAGATTCCGTGGGTGAAATGAATATTCGCTATGAAACTTATTTTTTAGAGTTAAAAGCAAATCAGTAAAATGTTTCATTTAAACCGCTAAATTTGGCGGTTTTTTTAATTTTATATAATCTACTCTTATCTATTTGTATAACAATATTATATAAAAGTTAACTAGCTGTTATTAATCAATGCCATGCAAACAAATATCTCATTCAACTGTTTATATTTGTGATGGAGGTATGATTTTATCTGCTATACTAGCCACGTATACCAATTCATATTTGTTTAAAAAGCATGCTATTTTAAACAATATAAAATTAGGAGAAGCGGTTAAAGCCGCTAGAGAACATTCTCGATATCCTGTTTAGTTAGGAGCTAACAACAATGAAAAAATGGTCTTTAATGATGGCCGGTGCAGTTTGTGCGGTATCAATGTATTCAAACATTGCTATAGCCGCAGATTCAGATAGTAACAAGTTATACTTTTACAACTGGTCTGAATACATCCCTAACGATGTACTAGAACAGTTTACAAAAGAAACCGGTATTAAAGTAATTTATTCGACTTACGAGTCGAATGAGACCATGTACGCTAAATTAAAAACTTACGATAAAGGCTACGATTTAATTGTTCCTTCAACTTACTACGTTTCTAAAATGAGTAAGGAAGGTATGCTGAAGAAAATCGACAAATCTAAAATCCCTAATTTTGCTGGTATTGGTAAAAACTATTTAAATAAACCTTTTGATCCTAACAATAATTACTCAATTCCCTACATTTGGGGTGCTACAGGCATCGGTGTTAACACTGATGTGATTGATAAATCAAAAATCACTAGCTGGGCTGATTTATGGAATCCTAAGTGGCAGGGTCAGTTAATGATGATGGATGATGCACGTGAAGTATTCCAAATTGCATTACGTAAATTAGGCTACTCTGGTAATACGCAAGATCCTAAGCAAATTAAAGCCGCTTACGAAGAACTTAAAAAACTAATGCCTAATGTACTAGTATTTAACTCTGACTTCCCTGCAAACCCTTATATGGCAGGTGAAACGTCATTAGGTATGCTATGGAATGGCTCTGCATATATGGCACGTAAAGAAGGCGCTCCAATTGACATCGTATGGCCAAAAGAAGGTGCTATCTTCTGGATGGATAACCTAGCGATTCCAATCAATGCTAAGCACGTTGATAATGCATACAAGATGATCAACTTCTTACTTCGTCCAGATATTGCAGCAAAAATTGCGCTACAAATCGGTTACCCGACACCTGTTGAGGCAGCGAAGAAGCTATTACCTGCTAGTTTCGTAAATGATCCAAGCATCTATCCACCACAATCAGTGATGGATGCTGGCGAATGGCAGAACAGTGTTGGTCCTATGACTGAAGTTTACGAAGAGTACTTCCAAAAACTAAAAGCAGGCGAATAATCGCTGCTGTTAGTTAGTGAAATACAAAAAACCGAGCATTTAGCTCGGTTTTTTTATTGCTACGATAAAATGGATTTTACTCTTGTGCTTTTAATAGTTCAGCGACATAAGCTGGCACTAATTCAGAAGCCTTACCATAACGCTTCTCTTCAAATTCGTTTTCAACATTACTTGGTTCTAAATTAAGCTCTATCGTATGCGCTCCTTGCAATGATGCTTCATGGACAAACCCTGCTGCGGGATAAACATTACCTGATGTTCCAATAGCAATAAACAAATCCGCTTTCACTATCGCATCATGAATTTTATCCATATCAATAGGCATTTCACCAAACCACACAATATCAGGTCGTAACGGTGCTGCAATCTGGCAACAGTGGCAATGATCACTGGTATGCAAATCACCATGCCACTCTAATGTTTGGCCTGACTCGCAACAACGTACTTTTAATAGCTCACCATGCATATGAATAACATTATGACTACCCGCTCGTTCGTGGAGGTTGTCGATATTCTGAGTAACAATAGTTACTGTACCGTCTAATTCAGCTTCTAATTTTGCCAATGCATAATGAGCAGCATTAGGAGTAACAGATCCGTTTTCTATCTGTGCTCGACGAGCGTTATAAAAAGCTTGTACCAATTCAGGATCTCGTTGATATCCTTCAGGGGTTGCGACATCTTCAACTCGATGCTCTTCCCATAATCCGTCTGCAGCACGGAAAGTACGGATCCCCGATTCAGCTGAAATGCCTGCCCCCGTTAGCACGACAATATTTTTGTAAGGAAATAACATAACAACATCCTTATGTTGGTAATAATGATTAACCTGCTAACCTATTTATACCACTGATTTTATATGATTTAACGGTGTTTTTTATTAGACGTTAGTGTAAGGAATACTTTATTGTCATTAACGACAAATTATGACCATAAAAAAACCGACACAATGGATTGTGTCGGCCTTGTTTTTAATGCTTAACCTTAACTATCGACTGATGGTTTAGGTTTATCTGAAACCGTTTTTTCTGGTTCATAGCCTGGTTGATTTTCAGGTAAATCTTTCACCTCATCAAACCACAAGTTATGATGTTCACGTGCCCACGTTTCATCAACTTCACCTGTAACCATACCATCGAGACCAGCTTCCATACCAAATAAACCAATATAAATATGGAAGATAAAGCCACAGATTAGAATAAGTGCTGATAGCATATGGAGTAAGTTTGATAACTCCATATCACGGCGAGTTTGATCAAATATAGGGAAATCTAACACAAAACCACTGGCAGCAATCGAAAATCCAAAGATAATCAATAACCAGAAAATAACTTTCTCACCACCGTTAGAGAAACCAGCAGATGGATGCGAGCCTTTATGCTTACCTACCATACCGCCCATTTTCTTAAACCACTCAAGATCGACTTTATTAAAGGTACTTTTACGCCACCACTTAACCAATACTGCAAGCAATAAAATCGCAAAAATAGGCCCCATATAGTTATGATATTGTTTGGCCGCTAAAATGATCCATCCCCAAATTTCAGTAGGAACAATTGGCTTAATAAAGTGTTTACCATAAACGAGCGTTAAACCACTGAACCCTAAAGTAAGAAAGGTAAATGCCATACTCCAGTGCAATGCCCTATCAATACGGCTCCAACGCTTTATTTTGCGCCCTGTTTTAGGCTTACTTAACTTAAGCGGTCCAATGACGACATAAGCCAACGTCACCATCACAAGACTACCAAAAATGGCTAATGCACCTAACGGTGACATCCACTTTTCTTTGAGGATATACCATGTTTGTCCAGGAACACTGATCAATACATCGTGCTCAGGCCAACCAGAGGTGGTGTAGCCCTTTTCCCCATCTTTCACCATTCGCCAATAATCAGCTCCAGCAAAACCGATCACTTCTTTTTTTACTACGGCTTCACCAGCTGTCTTCGCATCACTACCACTTGCCATAGTGGATACCGAAAATGCCATTATTAATGCGGTAACCATGATAGTTAACCAGCGTTGAATTCGCTTAGTCATTAAAGCTCCTGTCCACTTCAGAAAGCGGATTAATTGGCACACCTAAAAACGGGGCATGCCAAACTATTACAACAAGTCTATAAATGGGCTTAAATATAACCTTAAGCCCATCTTAAGATGATTAAGCTTTACGTACTTTACTTGCATCGTAAGCTAAATCATCAGTGCTGGCCCAACCCGCATCTTTAGCACCACGAGCAACAACACGCTTACTGAAAATTTCAGATATTTTTTCAGCATCGCCAGCAAGCAGTGACTTAGTTGCACACATTGAAGCGCACATTGGCAACTTACCTTCTGCAATCCGATTTGCACCATATTGCAAACGTTCTTGCTCAGAGCCCGGTTCAGTATTTGGACCGCCAGAACAGTAAGTACACTTATCCATTTTGCCACGCTCAGCAAAAGCTTCTTGCTTAGGAAATTGTGGCGCACCAAATGGACAAGCAAATAAGCAATAACCACAGCCGATACATAAATCTTTATCGTGCTGCACAATGCCATCTTCTGTTTGGCTAAAACAATCAGCAGGACATACCGCCATACATGGCGCATCGCTACAATGCATGCATGCTACAGAGATTGAGGTTTCCCCTGGAAGACCATCATTTAAGGTAACAACGCGCCGACGCTGAATACCCCAACCCACAGCTTCTGAGTTAGCATTTTTACACGCCGTTACACAACCATTGCACTCAATACAACGCTTAGAGTCACAAAGAAATTTCATACGTGCCATCAGGTGACTCCTTACGCTTTAGTGATTTTACACAAAGTAACTTTGGTTTCTTGCATTTGGGTAACAGGATCATAACCATAAGTGGTTGCAGTGTTTGCCGCTTCACCTGAAACATAAGGCGCACAACCTTCAGGGTAACGATCGCGTAAACTAACACCTTCAAATTCACCACCAAAGTGGAATGGTAAGAAAGCCAACCCTTCGCGAACACGTGGCGTTACCATCGCTTTCACTTTAATGCGCCCTTTCTCTGCACCTTCAACCCACACCATTTCACCGTCTCGAATACCAATGTCATTAGCATCTTTGAGGTTAATTTCTACAAACATCTCTTGTTGTAATTCAGCTAACCATGGGTTTGAACGTGTCTCTTCACCACCACCTTCATATTCCACAAGACGACCAGAAGTCAGAATAATTGGATATTCTTTTGATACATCTTTTTCTTGAATAGACTTATAAAGTGTTGGTAAACGGAACATCGCTTTGCTGTCATCCCATGTTTGGTATTCAGGCAATAGATCACGACGTGGTGTGTACAGTGGTTCACGGTGAATAGGCACTGCATCAGGGAATGTCCATACCACAGTACGAGCTTTAGCATTACCAAATGGAATACAACCATGCTTAATAGCCACACGCTGAATACCACCCGAAAGGTCAGTTTTCCAATTCTTACCTTCAGCAGCGGCTTTCTCTGTGGCTGTCAGCTCATCCCACCACCCTAATTGCTTAAGCATTTTAGCGGTAAATTCAGGGTAGCCATCCTCAAGTTCACAACCTAATGAATAACTATCATCAGCCAATAAACTCTCACCATTACGCTCAACACCAAAACGGGCACGGAAATTACCACCACCTTCTGCTACTGTTTTTGACGTATCATAAAGAATGTGTGTACCTGGATGCTTCATCTCTGGCGTACCCCAACATGGCCACGGTAGGCCATAGGTTTCACCATTTGCAGGGCCGCCAATAGCTTCAAGTGTGGTGTGATCAAATGTACCCCAGTTTTGCTGATGTTCTTTCAATCGTTCAGGGCTTTGGCCTGTATAACCAATAGTCCACATACCTTTGTTATATTCACGAGTAATGTCTTCGATACTAGGCTGATTATTCTCAACTTTTATGTGTTTGAATAATTGCTCAGAGAAACCAAGACGCTTGGTTAATAGGTACATAATTTCGTGATCAGGTTTTGAATCAAACAATGGCTCAATGACTTGATCACGCCATTGGATAGAACGATTAGTTGCGGTTACAGAACCATAAGTTTCAAACTGTGTGGTTGCAGGGAAGAGATATACATTGTCTGTACGACCATTCATCACTGCCGCAACACCTGGGTATGGGTCAACAATAACCATCATATCCAGTTTTTCCATCGCGGTTTTCATCTCAGGACCACGGGTTTGTGAGTTAACCGCATGGCCCCAATAGAACATCGCACGAATATTATCGCGTTGTTCAATCTTATCTTTATTTTCTAAAACACCATCAATCCAACGTGATACGGGAATACCGGCGCTGTTCATTGGCTTTTTACCGTTATAGGTATTTTGATCAAAACGGCCTTGTAGCCATGAATAATCTATATCCCACACTTCAGCCCAGTGTTTCCAAGCGCCTTCTGATAAACCATAATAACCAGGTAAATTATCAGATAGCACCCCAAAGTCCGTCGCACCTTGAACGTTATCGTGACCACGGAAAATATTTGCACCGCCGCCTGACTTACCCATGTTGCCAAGAGCTAATTCAAGAATACAGTAAGCGCGAGTATTGTTATTACCCGTTGTATGTTGCGTACCACCCATACACCAAACAACACAACCAGGACGGTTTTCAGACAACATTTTCGCTGTTTGATAAACTTGATCTTCCGGTGCGCCCGTTACACGCTCAACTTCTTTCGGGTTCCATTTCGCCACTTGCTCACGCACTTCATCCATGCCGTAAACACGTTGACGAATAAATTCTTTATCTTCCCAACCATTATTGAAAATGTGGTAAAGCACGCCCCATACAAAGGCAACATCTGTACCTGGACGTAACGAAACATAATGATCCGCTTTCGCAGCCGTACGAGTACGACGCGGATCAACCACTACAATTTTACAACCGTTAGTTTCTTTCGCGATCAGAATATGTTGCATTGCTACAGGGTGAGCTTCTGCTGGGTTAGAACCAATAAATAGAATCGACTTACAGTTATGCATATCGTTCAAAGAGTTGGTCATTGCGCCATAACCCCATGTATTTGCTACACCTGCAACCGTGGTTGAGTGACAAATACGTGCTTGGTGATCGACGTTATTCGAGCCCCATAGCGATACCATTTTACGGAATAAATAGGCTTGTTCGTTGTTATGTTTAGCTGAACCTAAAAAATAAACGGAATCAGGGCCAGACTCTTCACGAATTTTTAGCACTTGCTGGCTAACTTCGTCTAACGCTTGCTCCCAACTCAGTTTTTTCCACTTACCATTAACCAGCTTCATTGGGTATTTTACGCGTCTAGCACCATGACCATGCTCACGTAACGCCGCTCCTTTTGCACAGTGCCCACCAGCATTAAAAGGATGATCAAAAGCAGGTTCCTGATGAGTCCACACACCATCTTGAGTTTCAGCATAGATGCCACAACCCACAGAACAATGAGAACAGATTGTGCGTTTAACAACTTTAGGTGCACTGTAATCAGCTTCAGGAAAAGCTTCCGCTTTACGCATAAAACTCGGAGCAAAAAGGCTCGCACCAGCAACGCCACCAGCAGCGGCAAGAGAAGAATTACGAATAAAAGAACGACGAGAAATACCTAATTGGTTTTCATCCTTGCTCACTTTATCGGAACGTTTAGTTAGTTTCATTTAAGGCTCCGCTTATAGGGTATTGTAGTAATCACGAATATGTTGGGTTTCGTGATACCCTTTTTTTGTTTTAGGATCTTTCTTATCCGTCTCAGTTGTTGATGCTTGAACAGCCGTTGTCGTTCCAGCAACGACAGCGCCCGCAGCAACAGACAAACCAATATTTTTTAATAATTGGCGACGACTATTATTTGTTTTTTGCTCACTCATTGCGTTTGCTCCTCTATCGCCACACTCATTAATAGGTGTCGATTTTTTATTATAGCGAGTATCTTTTTATTGGGATTCTAAGAAACGGGTTTTCTCAATCGTTAAAAATTGCCATGCTAATTCACCAACCGCGGTATAAAAGACAGCACTTTTTGCTGCCTTTAAATCCGTGCAAAATTTCTCACACCATTGTGCAAGATGACGATTAAAGAATGTTTGTTGAAGCTGTTCATTGCCCCCCTCCACCAGCATTGCCATAACTTCTAGCAAAGCTGAAATATGATCTTCTGGTTCAATGACAGATTGAGCACGTTCAAAGCCAAGTTGCTTTAAGTCTTGACGTAAGTAAGCCAAAGGCATTTCCATTAAAGATCCGGTTAAATACCATGAACCAAATGGAATAACTTCCCCACGACCAATACCAATAAAAACATCTTGATATTCTTCTTCAACACTAAGAAGTGTCGTTTTTTGAGCGGCTAATTTTAATAAAGGCCAAGCTGATGCCATGGTTTGACGTTGAAATGTTTGTGCAGTATCCACATCAAGATTAGCAAGAAATTCAAGCACCGATTGCTCAGGAGCTTGACGACATAAATGTGCTAACATGTTATAAATTTCAATACGTAATAAATCGTCTTGATCAGCAAGATTAGCGTGATAATTCATAGCTGCATTTTCCATATAATGACCTTATACCCTTACCTGACTTTGTGGATCTTGTTCCATCTTTTCGAAAATATCGCGAACACGACAATCTTCACACATAGATAGACGACGAATAGCTTCTCCTTGAAAATGTGAATGACTTTGAAGTTTTTCTGTCAACATTTTCACCATAGATGCAGGGGCAAAAGGCTTTCCACAACTAATACAACAGGCTGCGGGTTCTTCATGAATAAGCTTATCGGCTTTACGTGCTTGCCAATCCCAATTAAAGCCAGCTTCAAGGGTAATCACTTTTTCAGGACACGCTTTTTCACACATGCCACATTGAATACAATCTTGTTCTACAAATAATAATCCCGGACGATCACCAATGGCATGCAAAGCACGTGTTGGACAAACAGATACACAACTCATACATAACGTACAATCATCAGTTTCACATGTCACAGAACCATAAGGAGCATTCGAAGTTACAGCTGAATGTGTTGGTTGTGCAGGACTTGATTGATTTAAGGTTTCTAAAACAGTAAAGAGTTTTTCACGCTTAGTGCCTGTTAGTGCGGCTTCAATCGGAGTAATAAGTATGGATTCATAGCCCTTAAAATGAGCACTATCAGAAAAATCGAATAAACAAATGCGATCAGCGTCATAACCTAATTCAGTTAAGAAATTTTGCGCAATCGTTAATTCATTGGTTAATACAGTATCAATGGTCGCTGGAATATATTTTGTATTCGTCGCTAACAAAACTTGATGCGCTCCATAAGCTAAAGCACTAAACCAAGTATCAATACCTACCGTGGCTAACTCTTCTAATGCAAGCGTAATAACACATGAAGGAAGCTCAGTAAGTGCATGAACGACAGCATCGGTATCACGCTCACCATAAAGTAAGAGTGTTGGCGTTTGACCACCTTCTTGTTTATAACGCGCTAAAACACTATGAACAAAGTTTTGGGTAATTTGAGGATCAGGTAAGGCATAACTAATAGCTTCTGTTGGACATGCCGTCGCACATGTTCCTACTCCCTGACAAAGGTAAGGATCAATCGCAATAGCAACCCCATCTGAACTTAATGCACCAGCAGGACAGGCATCAATACAACGATCACACCCTTTTATGCTTCTCGATGAATGCGCACAAAGATCAGGATTAAGGCGAAAATATTTAGGTTTATCAAACGTACCAATCATGGCCGGTAGTTCATCCACCAGCGCTGCTAATTTTGCAGAAACTTGAGCTTCAGAACGTTGACCCACCGCATAATAACCAGCCGCAGGAATTTCAACATTCATTACCCCTGTTGCCGTCATATCAACCACAATGTCAAAGCATTCACGACCAATAGCGATTTTCGCTAAATTAGTATCGACGGCTGTGGTCTCATGTCCTATGCGACAATAAACATCAAATGCACCAAGATAACCTTTTACGGTAATAGCTTGACTGTAATACAGCGTATGGGCTGTTTTGGTATGAGATGTGTTTGAATCAGTCGCCAGTAACGTCACACTGTTTAATGTTGAAAATTGATCCGCAAGTTGAAGTAGTTGCTCTGCCGTACCAATAATTAATAAATTACCACGACTTTCATACGTCACTGTAGGCGGAATAAGATTGGCAAGTTCCACTGTTCCTGTAATAGCCGTAGCTCGTGCTACACCATTAGTATCAGTAAATGCATTTAATGTACTTTTTAACATTGTTATTCCTGTATGCTCACTACCGCTAATCAGTGTCGTTGGAAGATAATAATTTTTCTTCTACTCTCTAATAGAGCAATAACCGATCCAACTTTTCACGGAATAAAATGACCTAAAAGGAACTAAAATCATAACGATCATATTTTGCTATTGAGCAATGAGACATTTTGTCTTACCTGTAGCGAACTAACGCGCCAAATTGTCTCTCTTTATGATTTTGGTCGTATTCCCTTTTTGTCCCAGTGTATTTTTACGAATAGTATTAATGGCTAACTAACTATTCTATTTTTTGTGTTATGACTTATGCTCGTGACCATTAATAATTGGTGTTAACGATAAATCTGCCGTAGGGAGTGCATCATCATCAGGATTAATAGCTTCGAGGTTATTAACTAACAAATCATCCTCTGTATCATTACTCTCTATAGCAGTATGAGTTACTGTCGAATGATCTGTTGTTGCAGCAACGATATTGTCACCGCCGGTATTTAACTCGGAATCAGTAACTGCTGAATGCGTAGAACCACCAGCAATAGGATCGACAGCATCAAGTGTTGGTGAGGATGTCGATGTTAATGCTGATATTCCATCGTTTTTCAATTGTTCTGTTGCTGTCTCTGTTGCAGTATTTATCCAACCACGCATTTGTGATGCGATCTCTGGTGCCAAACCCTGCATATTGCTAAAATCTTCAGTACTATCATCCATGTCACTGATATAATTAAACTCTTCAGAATGAAACAATTTCCTCAAAGCCGCTTTCTTAACAGATTTAGTCACTTGTTGTTGCATAAATGACGCAACACCAGATTCATAAGTCACTTTATCTGCATCATCAATCGTCAATTCAATAATCGGTTCTTCTGCTACAGAACTTGATGGAATCGTTGATGAATCAACTGATGATGGGTGTTTACTATTAGGATTCGTTACCTCATCAATTGTTATATTCTCGGGAGTCTCAATATGCTCAGATTCAAAGATTATCGAATCATCAACGGCTTCAGTATCCGTAATAGTCGACTCTGTTTTTTCACTCGGAGTTAACTTACGATTCGACCAACGTTGAAAAAAATTAGTTGCCACTTGAGCGTCCTTTTTTCTTATCGCCGCCACGTTTACGTTTAAATTCAAATAATTCGCCATGACGACCTAAAAACGCTTCCATCCATGCTTGAACCGCTAATGGAATTTCTATGTGTAAAACAACATAATCACCATCCATATAACGAGCAGCAACACCTTGCGCGGCGGTCACTAAAACAGGTTTTAATTGCTCATTTTCTTCAGCACAAATAAAGAATAAATGCGGGCTTTGCGAATTAAGATTAAATCGATACTCCATGCGTTCATCACGGAAAAGTTCTAAAGGCATCATATAGTTACCTGCGCCTATAGTTGCTACTTCCACCGCAGAGATAAGATCTTCTTCATACAAACAAATATCTTCAATCGTCCATGCATATGTTGTCCAACGACCTACTTGGCGTTCTTCTGCTTGTAGGCGAAAATTAATAGGCCAAACATGTTCATTTTTCTTTAATTCTAATTCTGCTTGTTTTGGCACATCTACTCCTACTGACAGATTTTGCTCTGCCTTTATGTTGTTATTTCATAACTTTTAATGATAAGCGTTATTTCGCTACTTATTAGATATAAGCAAATATTAGACCAACAACAAAAAACCACATGAAATATACGCATTTTTATTTGTTTTTATTAATTAACTGCGTATTGGTTTTATTTAGATAATAGTGGAACAGTCCTTGCTTAGGTTTTAGTTCCTATATGCCTTCTTAGATGTATATAAACTTATTACGCAGGAATTTCAGATGGCGACATTGCCTAAAATAATAAAAACACAAGCAACAGTGCAGCAAACTATGTCAGTAGAAATTGTTGATGAATATGGCGACCAACAAACAAAAGAGATTGCTTGTGAGCACCCCTTAACGGTTTACCTTAATTGGGTTGAAGTCGTCACCTTAATGACCTTAGGTGAACGCCCCTCAGCATTAGTATTAGGTTATTTAAAAAACCAAGGCTTTATTAATGATCTTAGTGCTATTGAATCGGTGATGATTGATTGGCAAACCAATGCCGCAGTTGTTATTACCAAAGAAAATACAGAGAACCTTGCTCAGCAATTAGAAAAGAAAACCGTCACCTCTGGCTGTGGGCAAGGCACCATGTATGGCAATGTCATGAAAAAACTCGAAGGTATTACGCTACCGCAACCGCAAATTAAACAATCGATGTTATATGGGCTCCTTGAAGCATTAACCCATCACAATGAAACTTATAAAGCCGCGGGTGCGGTACATGGGTGTGCCGTATGTAAAGGCACCGAAATATTATCGTTTGTAGAAGATGTAGGTCGTCATAATGCCGTCGATACCTTGGCGGGTGAAATGTGGTTACAGCAACAAACCGGTGACGATAAAATTTTCTACACGACAGGTCGCTTAACCTCTGAAATGGTTATCAAAGTGGCTCAAATGGGGATTCCAGTGTTACTTTCTCGCTCTGGCGCGACTCAAATGGGCTACGATCTGGCTAAAAAATTAGGTATTACCATGATTGCGCGTGCTAAAGGGCTACGCTTTCAAATCTATAACGGTAGCAACAACATTGAACTTGATGTTAAAGGTAACGCTATTGAAAGGAATCAAGACTAATGGCTAACTTTCCTGAATTCATGAACGCCAAGTTAGTCGCTGAATATCTCGATCTTAATGAGAAGAAAGTATACGCCTTAGCCAATGAAGGTTTACTACCCGCCACTAAAGTCACAGGGAAATGGTTATTTCCTAAAGCAATGCTCGATAAATGGTTATTAGAATCTTGTCATAACGGTGTGCTAACCGATCGCTTACTGATTGCGGGCTCTGATGATCCTCTATTACAGTGTGTTGTCGGTAAAATGGCCAATCAACTTGGCAGTACTGCATTGGTTGGCTATACCTCAACAGGTACACGTCAAGGGTTAGCAATGTTAAGTAAAGGCCACGTTGATATTTGCGCTATTCATTGGGGGAATGTTGAGGAAGCTAGCTTACGTCATCCTGCATTACTACAACAATATCCAGGCCATAAAAACTGGGTCTTAGTCCATGCTTTTGAGCGAAAACAAGGGCTGGTAGTTAGCCCTATCATTGCTGAAGCCGTTAATAGTCGTTCTATTCAACGTCATGAATTATTATCACCTCGTTGGCGCTGGGCATTGCGTCAACAAGGCGCTGGTAGTATGCGAGCTTTAGAAGAATGGATTCATGGTCATGGCTATGATATGACAATGCTAAATCAAGTCGATTGCTGCAACAGTGAACGAGAGTTGGCCTCTGCGATTGCGAGAGGACAAGCAGATATAGGCTGTGCCAGTCAAAGTACTGCTGGAGAATTTGGGTTGGGATTTATCCCCCTCTGTACTGAAGCCTTTGAACTTGTCATACCTAAAAATATTTACTTCCGCACCTTACAACAACAGTTATTACAATCATTAACCCAAGGTGAAATTCAAGCTCATGGTGATCAATTGGGCGGCTATAATTTTACGCGTACAGGGCAACAAGTATGGAGCGCTAATTGATTTTAGTACTTCCTGCAAAGGTCATCAGCTGATGGCCTTAATGCAAGCATTAACAGTAAAAGAGCAAGATATCACCACCATAAAAAGCCATCTAAAAAACAATAATCACAAAAATAAATTAAAAATAGCAATCATCAATAAAATATTCCAGCTTAAATACTATCCTAAAATTTGTAATGCTAATTCGACCGACTTTTAACAGTCATTTAATGCTTCAAAATCACTTTTAGAATTAATATTCTAAGCAATTATTTTTTTGAATAATGTTTAATTAGTGACATTGGTTTGACTGCTGGTTTTATAAACAATTCTAAATGGATTAACACAAACATGACTTGCTTAAATACAATTGAAAGGAAGACAATAATAAGATAACTATTCCCCTCTCTAAATGGGATTCCAAGGAGCCATTGTGCGCAACGCTTTAATTTTATTTTTTACACTTGCAAGTATCAGTTTTTCTTCTTTCGCAAGTATCAACACCAGCAAACTTAACCCAAGTAATCTTCAGACGGCTTCGGTAAGTAATTATGTTATCGATTTAAGCTCAGGAAAAACACTTTACCGAAAAAATTCCAATGTCGTGATGCCAATTGCTTCACTGACAAAGCTAATGACCGCAATGGTGACATTAGATGCCAAACTTCCGCTTAACCAAAAAATCACTTTCACTAAAACGGATAGAGAGCATATGTACAATACATATTCTCGTGTTCGTGTTGGTTCTGAGTTAAGCCGTGGCGAAACAATGCACATTGCATTAATGTCATCTGAAAATTTAGCAGCTGCTGCCCTTGCAGCTAACTACCCTGGTGGCTACAACGCATTTATTCGTGCAATGAACGCTAAAGCAAAAGCTCTGGGAATGACACACACACACTTCGTTGACAGTTCAGGCCTAAACCCTAAAAATCAATCAACAGCATCTGATGTTGCTAAGATGGTACGTGCGGCTTACAAATACCCTGAAATTCGTAAGTACAGCACTAATGGTGCAGTGCATACTGCTTACTTTACGCATCCTCGTTATAAATTAGGCTACACCAATACTAACGCGCTTGTGCGAGGTAAAAAATGGGACGTAAATTTAAGTAAAACAGGTTTCCTTGATGAAGCGGGTCGTTGTTTAGCGATGGTTACCACTATTGATGGCAAAAAGATCCTAATGGTCATGCTTGATTCACAAGGTAAGCTAACACCAATCGGTGATGCTGGCCGCATTAAGCAATGGCTACAAACAGGTAAAAGCAAAGCCATTACTGCTGACGCTAAATACTACCAACAGCAAAAGTTGAAAGAATTAACAAAATAACTATTGGTGTTAGTTCATAACCAAAAAAGCCAGCATTCAAGGTGCTGGCTTTTTTGTGGAAATTTTCACAGAGATAAGTACGTCGCTCCCATTAAACCATTACCGTTACCATTACCGTTACCGTTACCGTTACCGTTACCGTTACCGTTACCGTTACCGTTACCGTTACCGTTACCCATTATTTAACGGCTCAATATTTAGCAACCTTACATCTCAATTAAACCACTATTCGTAACTAAATCATTTGGTTATCATTATAAATTAACATTATTTTTTGTATTTTCAACCTGTAAGAGTTATATAAAAAATGGCATCATATGTTTACATTTTATAAAATAATCACAAGCTAGCTGTCTCTTGTTGCATAGAGAAAAAGGAGGATGATTAACGCCACTCATTTACCTCAATCAACATACTTATTATGAATAAGCCTTTGAAACATCATCTTGGCAAAAAAACACTACTCGCTTGTATTATTTCTCTTGCTTCTGTTAGTTATGCCAACGCAACAACACACTCGCAAAACCTAACCCAATATCCGCCTAAAGCGTTATTAGCCCAAATCACCGCCCCTGTTACTGGTGAACTGTACAAAACAAAACTAACCGCTGAGCAACAACAAATCGTTGATCAAGCCAAATTAGAGAAAAAAAATGGCTGGTGGCATGTCGGGATTAAAGGTAATGCTTTTGATCGTGGCTTCCAATATGGCTACCTCATCGCGCCTGATTTTAAATTAGCGTGGAAAGATAGCTGGAGCATGACCTACCTAACAACAGGTGTCCCTTACAGCTCATGGCAAAAAGCCGCATTAGAGCAAACTAAAGATAAGATCCCAGCTGAACTTCGCCAAGAAATGGAAGGTATTGCAAAAGGCCTAAATGCGGCAGGCTTGCATGTCACTCTAGCTGACATCATTACTTGGAACGACATGATCGAGCTTACTGGCTACTGGTGGCCTTCAGTGGGGATGCATAATTATACCAAGTGGGTTGATCCTGGTTTAATTAACGCATCCGCATTCCCAGCCCCATATACTAAAGCGGAAATGGACTCGAACAATATTGAGCTAAGTAAAAACAGCGCCAATATTGAAGGCGCTAAAGGTAATTGCAGTGCTTTTATCGCAACAGGTAAAGCTACTGATAATAAAGGTATCGTAATTGGTCATGAAACCTTTAATGATTTCTGGTCTGGTCAATTTTCTAACGTCATTCTTGATATAACACCAGACAAAGGCTACAAAATGGCCTTCCAAACAGCACCGGGGATGATTGAATCTGGTACTGACTTCTGGGAAACAGGTGCAGGTCTAGCGGTTGTTGAAACCACATTGGCAAATGTTATGGATTGGAAAGCTGGTGGCATTCCTGAGTTTATCCGTGTCCGTGAAGCAAGCCAATATGCCAATAATATTGATAGCTGGATCAAACTTGAAGAAAAAGGCAACAACGGCGGCTACGCCAATACATGGTTAATTGGTGATATTAATAACAACCACATTGCTAAATTTGGTCAAGGTCGTGTCTACCAATACTTCAATGAACTAAAATCTGGTTACTTCACTGGCGAAAATGTCTCTGTCGATCCTCGTCTACGTTATATTGAAGGTTCTGATGTTGACTACAACGATATTCGTCAACAAGAAGGTGCGCGTCGTTTACGTTGGATCCAATTGATGCATAAATACAACGGTAAAATTGACGTTGCTGTTGGTCAAAAAATGCTAGGTGATACCTACGACGTCTACCTTAATAAGATTGATGCATCATCACGTAATATCTGTGCTGAATACGACAAAGATTCGCAACCTTATGTATCTGATCCAGCGGCAGTATGGAACGTACCATTCACACCAGCAGGCTCTGTTGACGGTAAAGTCGCTAACAGCAATGATATTAAGAATTTAACTATCAGTGCCCGCTTTGGTCGTGCCAACGGTGCACCATTTGATGCTAAAGCCTTTATTAAAGCCCACCAGCAATGGGGCTGGCAATCTGGCTATTTATTAAGTCGCCCATCAGAACCATGGACTGAAATGAAATTTATCTAACAAACTACAACCTAATATCGCGATCATTGATGTTATTAAAGATGATCGCGATTCTTCCATCGCGTTTTCTATCTCAATAGTAAACATTAAAACAGTATGATATTGATCTATAAACTATGCTTTAAATATTCTTAAAATAAAAGGATTGCTTATGCAGCATACAGAAATGATCACCCCTTCTTCATTAGGCCTTATTAGCCGAATATCCCTTTCCGCGTCACTGTTTCTTATTATTGGCTTATCTCTGATGTAACAACTCGTTGTATTACAATAACTAAACAAAAGTGACAAAAAGCCCCTTGGTAATTGCAATGAACATGCGATTACCAAGGGGCTTTTGTTATAACGAGTATTTTTTTATGTTACGCTGTCACCTGAAGATCTAGCTCACTAGGGCATTCTTTTTTATGCTTGAGATAGACAATAAACGTTGAGCCTTGACCTTCGACTGATTCAACTGTCATTTCTCCACCAGCATTAGCGATAATACTTTGGCTGACTGATAAACCGAGCCCTGTACCTGAACGACGAGTAGTGAAAAAAGGATCAAAGATGCGTTTCATGTTTTGTTCTGAAATACCGCAACCATGATCAGTAATTGCAACCATTGCACCACGTAGTTCTCCATTTTCATCAAGCCAATCATCGGTGGTTATTTTTAATACCCCTTTGTCATCCATCGCATGGATACCATTCATCTGTAAATTAACCAGCACTTGTAATAATTGATGGCGATTAACTTCAACACTGCATTTAGCGGCAAGGTTGACTTCAAACTGAATATCCATTTTTTTAGTGCCAGAACGTACCAATGTGAGGCTCTCTTCAACAATTAAGTTTAAGTGGTGCCATGTCACTTCATCTTGTACTCCGCCTTGACGGCTATATTGCAGTAAACTACGAGTAATATTCCGAATACGATCAATTTGTAAATGAATAGCAGTCAGCTCTTCTTGAACTTCGGCAGTATTGTCGCCTAACTCCAACTGAATTAATTCAATATTGCCTAAAATTACTGCGATTGGATTATTAATTTCATGAGCAATACCAGCCGTTAACTCACCTAATGCGGCTAACTTTTCCGTTGCGACTAACTTTGACCGTGCTTGATGCAATAATCGAATATGACGTTCTAACTCTTCCGTTTTTTGATGTAAACTTTGAGTGCGCTGTTCGACTTTTTCTTCTAGTTCTATCGCTGCTAGTTTAATCAAACCATTACGCTGCTCTAATTGATCCAACATTGAATCAAATTGCTCACCCAATATCTGTAATTCATGCCCATCACATAAATCTAGTTTACCAACTCGTCGTTTTAGCCCCATTTGAACAGCTTTAGCGACTTGATAAATTTTCTCAATCGGTAAAAACAAATCACGGGAACCTCGGTAAACGATAATGCTCGTAAATAACAAGACAAGAAAGATGCTGACACTCATTTCTATAATATTGGTTAAATAACGATGAATTAATGGCCATTGCAAGTAACCGGTATAAAGCATGCCAATAACTTTGCCATCATTCGCATGTAAAGGCTCATAAGCTGACACATACCAACTATCATAAACAAAAGCGCGATCAACAAAGGTTTGCCCTTGCTGTAAAACTGTTTGCCGCACATCTTCAGAAACTCGTGTACCCACAGCACGACCGATAAGATTAGCACTGTCTAACGGAACATTGGTGCTAATACGCACATCCCCCATAAACAATGTTACCGTCCCCAGACTTCCTTTCGGTAATGTATCTGCGGCATAAACCAAATCACGAATACGATCCACCAGCGATGTACTGTTATTTAATAAAATCCCGCCATCTAAAATCCATTTAAGCTCACCTTGCTGATTAAAGATTGGAACTAAACTGCGACTAACCAGCCCTTTGTGTTCAATAGTGCCTTCTTTTAATAACGGTAATTGTGCTCGTGCTGGTAAATCATGATTTAACTCAAATAATGCACTGCGATCTAATACTTGGAAAAAAGTCTGATCTTTCCCTGTACGCAATAATCTTTGCTCTTGCGCTGAAAATATTCCAATATCACTCACAGGATGTAACACCACAAAGTCTAAATGATATTGTTGATTTTGCAGATGTACCCACTGCGGTAATGTTGTTTCATCAAACCGTAATCGCCGTTGAAAATCATAAGAATTAGCTAATGCTTGCAATTCCGTCCGCTGCTCTTTTTTCAAAAGCACCATACTATGGTGGGCAACCGCTAAATCCGCTTTTACATTCATCAATGCACTTTGCCAGGTATATGTCACCGTCCAATAGCAAGTTATACCAATTAAAGCTAATAGCGTAAGAAAAATAGGGACAGAGGTAAGCACTAATAGTCGATAACGCACCATCGTTTTAAAGCGCCGTAACCACATAAAGACAAATGTATTTACTTTCATAGCCTTAACCTTATAGTAACTCATCTGTCCATTCTTTATATTTGCGCTCTAAGGTTTTTCTTGCAACACCAAGCTTACGTGCTGCTGCTGATTTATTACCTTCACTAGCATCGACAACCTGCATAATATGCGCTTTCTCAACTTCTTTTAAAGTCCAAGTGACGGGGTAACAATATTGATCTTCACCCGCATCATGACATTGGCATGGACGTTGAGGATGAGCAGCATTTAGATCGACCTCAATCGCTGTTATCGCCTGCCCACCTGTCGCTACGACAGCAGTAACAGGTAAAGCATCACCTTGTAACTCCTGCCAATAATCAGCAGGCGGTTTGCCTAATAAGATACAACGCTCCATCATATTGCGTAATTCACGAATATTTCCCGGCCAAGAATAGGCTTGCATCGCCAAAATATCTTCATGGGTCCAGCTGATGGCTTTCATGCCCAGATCTTTTGATAATTGAAGTGTAAAGTGATGGGTTAACGACGGAATATCTTCTACGCGCTCACGTAATGAGGGCAAATCAATCGTTAGAACATTTAATCGATAATACAAATCACGCCGAAAGCGGCCTTCCTCTACTTCAAGCTTTAAATTACGATTTGTCGCAGCAACAATACGGACATCAATTTGAATTTCTCGCTCTGAACCTACAGGACGAATGGCTTTTTGTTCTAATGCACGTAATAAGGAAGACTGCATTGCCAGTGGCATTTCACCAATTTCATCTAAAAATAAGGTGCCGTTATTCGCCACTCGAAACAGACCTTCTCGGCTTTTTTTCGCACCAGTAAAAGCGCCTGATACATGACCAAACAGTTCACTCTCTAGAAGTTCCGGTGCAATTGCTCCACAGTTAATAGGCACAAAAGGCCCTGTACGCTTACTTAATTGATGTAATGCGCGCGCAACCAATTCTTTACCGGTTCCCGATTCACCTTCAACTAATACAGCGGCAATAGATGGTGCCACTTGAGCAATCAGTTTTTTCATCTGCTGTGTCGCAGGCGCATCACCAATAATATTAACTGGGTAGCTCCGCTCAACGTCACGCTGTAACGCAAAGTTTTGACGTTCAACTAAACGCCTTTCAATACAACGATTCACTGACTGCATCATTTGATCAAGGTTAAATGGCTTAAGAATAAAATCAGACGCACCAGCACGTAACGCTTGAATTGCCATTTCTAAATCAGCATACCCCGTCATAAAAATCACATCACTACGACGGGTTGTCGGATCAAACGCTTCATGCCATTCAATACCAGAACGGCCAGGTAAGTTAATATCAACAATTAATAAATCAAAATGACAGCGCTTACGAATTTCTTCAGCTTCTTCAATACTTCCTGCGGTATCAACTTGAGCAAATTTTTTACTTAAGGCTTTTTTTAAAATCGTGCGCATTCCCGGTTCATCATCAACCACTAATACAGAAACCGCAGCCCAAGATGAAGACAAACTAAAATCAGACATAGACATAGGGACATTTTAACCGAATTAAAATTTGCGACATTTTGTCTCACGGCTAATCATTAAGTCAAAACTGTTTTATCATTCTGTTTAACTTCGGTTATCTTTAACCTATTTCACGTAATAATTGATACCTAAATCACATAATTAACCTTATTCATCAACATTCGAAAGATGGCACTTTACTTGCTTATAGCTGAACAGCGCTATTTATTAAGATGATGTGAGTCATTTTGCCGCACTTTAGGCATCAAGCACTTACGACCTCTCATCTCAAAACTTTTTAATGTAAACCAATCGATCAGGAACGTTGATGAACTTATTAAAAACCACTTTCGTTATTCTTAGCTGCGCATCAGCAACCATGGCTTATGCAACCACAGAAACAACAGCAAACAAAACAGTGCGTCTAGCTACGACCACCAGCACTTATCACTCAGGATTACTCGATTACTTATTACCAGTATTTACTAAAGACACTGGCTATAAGGTCGAAGTATTAGCAGCTGGCACAGGTAAAGCACTACGAATGGGTGAACATGGTGATGTTGATTTAGTGATGACTCATGCACCACAATCAGAAGCCCAATTTGTTGAAAAAGGCTTTGGGGTTTTACCGCGTAATTTAATGTACAACGATTTCGTTTTAGTCGGTCCTAAAAATGATCCAGCAAAAATTAAAGGCGATAAAGATGTTGCACACGCATTAAAAGAAATTGCTACGGATAACGCTGTGTTTATATCTCGTGGTGATGATTCAGGAACCAATAAAAAAGAACTCAATATCTGGGCGCAAACAAAAATGGAACCTAATTTCGGTGGTTATAAAGCGGTTGGCCAAGGAATGGGACCAACCCTGAATATGGCATCTGAATTACAAGCCTACACATTAACTGATCGTGGCACATGGTTAGCCTATGAAACCAAACTTGATCTGGAAATTATGGTTGAGGGCGATAAGCGTTTATTTAACCCATACCAAGTTATTTTAATTAATCCTAGTCGCTACCCAGATCTTAACTACCAAGGTGCTAAAACATTCAGTGATTGGTTAGTGAATCCAAAAGCCCAAAAGTTAATCAATAATTACCAACGTCATGGTAAGCAATTATTCGTTGCAGATGCTCAAACACAATAACGATAACAACTTAATTTAATATGACATTTCGTCGATGATTGTTTATTTGATACATAAAACATTATGGGATCACAGTTATTGCATAGGGTCTTAGACTTAATGTTAATAACATTAATGATGACATCATCGGCGTACTTTTTAGGTTAAAACAAACATTAGCATGAATATTTGGCAGACAACTCAGCAAGCGACTCAACTACTCTTTAGCGGCGATAGCGCACTTTGGGGCATTGTCGGAGTGTCATTTTCGGTGTCTCTTTTTGCCATCGCCTTAGTTATTATTCCCTCGCTCTTAATTGCCTTCGCATTAGCTTACGGTAAGTTCCCAGGGCGTTGGCTAATACTCTCTTTAATGAATACCTTACAATCAGTGCCGACGGTAGTGATTGGTTTACTGCTTTACATGTTGTTATCACGAGCAGGGCCATTAGGCGATTGGCAAATGCTCTTTACTCAAAAAGCGATGATTTTAGGCCAAGTAATGATTTGTTTTCCTTTACTTATTTCTATGATGCATGCGGCATTTCAAAATAGCGATCGTCGCGCATGGGAAACTGCACTCACCTTAGGTTCTAGTTATCCACGTGCATTACTGAGTTTAATGTGGGAAAGCCGATTTCCATTACTTGCAGCGATTGTTGCTTCTTTCAGCAGAGTGATCACTGAAGTCGGTTGCTCCATGATGGTGGGTGGTAATATTTTAAATTCAACTCGAAATATTCCGACTGCAATTGCCCTTGAAAGCTCAAAAGGTGCATTTGCTCAAGGTGTTGCCTTAGGAATGGTGTTACTTATTTTAGCCTTAGGTCTAAACTTTATTTTATCTATTGCCCGTGGCAAAGCCCATTTGCGCACTAACTAAGCCGAGGCCTCATTATGACCCATGCATCCATTCAGGCACTCGACCTTTCAGTCCGTTTTAAAAGTCGATTACTGTTTCATATTCCACAGCTTAATTTAGCCCCTAGAGAAGCTATCTATTTAACCGGTGATAATGGTGTTGGGAAAACAACATTATTGAAAGTATTAGCGGGATTACAAAAACCCACCACTGGCAGTATTAATATTCATCAGCATACTTTTTTTAGACGCCTCTTTAGTGGCCGTTATGAAGGGAGTATCATCTATCTTCATCAAACGCCGTATATGTTTGATGCAACAGTGTTTAACAATGTATGCTATGGACTAAGATTTGCAATTAAAGACCGTCAAAAGCGCCGTAATGAAGCCATTAATGCTTTGCGTATGGTCGGTCTTGAAACGCTTGCTAATGAACATATTTCTGTTTTGTCAGGTGGTGAACGCCAACGTGTAGCAATGGCACGAGCATGGGTACTCAAACCCAGTGTGCTATTAATGGATGAATCTAGTGCCAGCATGGATCAAGAATCCATCAATCGCCAAGTTATTTTAGCGGAAGATCTATTGTCACGTGGCACCAGTTTGGTCATCACTAGCCATCAGCAAAATGCACTGACTGCACTTTGTCGTCGTCAGTGGACAATCAATGATACCCAATTAATTGAACGAGCCGATCTCCAACTCGTTACAAATATCAAAAACAATAAGGATAATTATGCCTACGCCTGAACAGACCCATTGGATAATTTTAGCTGGTGGCCAAGCCAGCCGTATGGGAGGCAACGATAAAGGCTTGATTGAACTTGCAGGCCAACCATTTATTCAACATGTTATTGATACACTTGCACCACAAACATCACATATCAGTATCAACGCTAACCGTAATCAGGATATCTATCGCCAATACGGTGATGTCTTCGGTGATAGCATTGAAAACTACCCTGGCCCATTAGGTGGAATGCACGCTGCACTGCATCACATTAATAACGACTGGATTGGCTTTGTGCCTTGTGATTGCCCGCAATTACCCCATGATTTAGTTGCTCGAATGGCAGCAGCATGTCAACCCGATACCGATATCGCAGTGGCTCACAACGGTGAACATATTCAACCAGTAGTGACACTGCTTCATCGCCGTATTCTTCCTAAACTAGAAGCCTTTTTAGCCAATGGCGATCGAAAAATCATTTTGCTTTATCGTCAATGTAATATGATCACCGTTGATTTCAGCGACCAAGCAGATGCCTTCATCAACCTCAATACCCCTGAGGAATTATCACAATTTGGAGTACGCCATGAATCAAATTAACGCATCAGTACCCTTATTAGGCTTTGCTGCATTCAGTGGCACAGGTAAAACGACCCTTATTGAAGCGATATTACCGAAATTAGTCGAACGTGGCCTGCGTGTCGCCGTAATCAAACACGCACACCATGATTTTGATATTGATCAGCAAGGTAAAGACAGCTACCGATTACGAAAAGCTGGTGCAACTCAAATGCTAATTTCCTCTCGTTATCGTCGTGCATTAATTACTGAAACACCGACAACTGAAGCGACTTTACCGCATTTAATTCGCCAATTAGATCAAAGCCAGCTCGATCTAATTTTAGTTGAAGGTTTTAAAAAACTTGATTTCCCAAAAATTGAATTACGCCGAAAAATCATTAATAAGCCATGGTTATATCAAGATGATAGCAATATTATTGCGATTGCAAGTGACACCCAAATAGATTCGAGCTTACCGCAAATAAATATAGATGATATCGACCAATTAACAGATTTTGTGGTTCAGTTCAGTTGCCAATCATCATCACAATCTCATCAAACCCAAATAGCTAGCTGTGATGATATTCAACCACAAGGTATGTTGTCAGTTAATGAAGGCCGTACACGCATTCTTGATCAAATAAAACCACTTGATAATCCTCAAACAGTTGAGCTTAAACAAGCACTGGGTCATATAGTACATACTGATATTCACTCACCCGTTAATGTACCTCAGCATACCAATTCAGCAATGGACGGTTATGCTATTCGCAGCGCCGATATTGAGCTAAATAGTTATACTGTTGTCGGTCAGGTTTTGGCTGGACATCATTACTCACAGCCGTTACAAGCTGGTGAAGCTGTCCGCATTATGACTGGCGCACCAGTTCCACAAGCTGCAGATACGGTTATTATGCGTGAGCAAGCACAGCAAGATGGTAACACTGTCACATTTAATCTTAGTATGGGTGCGATTAAAGCTGGTCAAAATGTGCGATTAGCTGGTGAAGATCTCGCTATTGGTCAAGTAGCGGTTGCAAAAGGACAAACAATCACTGCGCCAGAGCTTGGAATGGTAGCGTCACTTGGACTTAATAAAATCACCATCAACTCCCCTATTCGAGTCGCTATTTTCTCAACGGGTGATGAAGTACAAGCACCTGGCGAATCTCAGCAGCAAAACTGTATTTACGATTCAAATCGCTATAGCTTATTTGCTTTACTGATGGGTTTAGGTTGTGAGGTAGTCGATTTAGGAATCATTGAAGACAGTGAAGCTGCACTGGAAGCTACTTTGCTCCAAGCCAGCCAACAAGCTGATATGATTTTATCATCTGGTGGCGTGTCTGTTGGTGATGCGGACTATATCAAAACGGTACTTGATAAACTTGGTGAAATTAATTTTTGGCGAATTAATATGCGTCCAGGGCGCCCATTAGCCTTTGGTCATATTAATGGTATTCCATTCTTTGGTTTACCGGGTAATCCTGTTGCCGTAATGGTGACATTCCTACAATTTGTTGAGCCAGCAATTCGCAAACAGCAAGGTTATCAACATTGGCAACCACAAACATATACTGCTATTGCAGCAGAGCCGCTACGTTCTCGTATTGGACGAACAGAATATTTGCGTGGGTATTTTAATTGGGATGCCAATGGTCGTCTTAGCGTACAAACTATTGGCTCACAGGGCTCTGGAATTTTACGCTCAATGAGCGAGGCTAATTGCCTAATCGAAATTCTTCCACAGCAAGAATATGCTCAAATTGGCGATAAAGTTACAGTGATTCCACTCGACATACGCTTATAAGAAATAAAAATATCCTCCCAAAAAGCCAAGCTTAACTGGATTTGCTTGGCTTTTTTATGTCCAGTACTTTTGCTATGTATTTTATCAATATATGTATTTACATTAATATCATCTGGCTAGACCATTAAAGTGATATTTATGTTGTAGAATAGCTACAGTCTTATTTTTAGGTATTATAAGTAAACATGTTTTTAGATTCATATTATTCAAATAACGATGGTGAATTATCTTTTACTCGTGAGCAAGCAAGCCATTTTGCAAAACGCGTAGCCGGTGACTTTAACCCTATTCACGATGAAGATAACAAGCGTTTTTGTGTACCTGGCGATCTGCTTTTTTCGGTTCTTTTAGCTAATGTTGGCCTTAGCCAAAAAATGCGTTTCGAATTTGCAGGCATGATCAATGAATCAAGTTGCCTACTTATAGACATTAAATCCCCTACAGAGCTAGCTGTTATCGACTGTAAGGGTAAAGTCTACATGGATGTAATACGCAGTGGTGAAACAACAACGGATAATGTATTAATTTCACAAGTCACTAAAAACTATGTGCAATTTTCTGGGATGAACTTCCCTCACATCATGGTACCTTTGATGAAATCAAAAGATATCATGATCAATCCAACTCGCCCATTAGTGATCTATGAATGTATGGAACTTGATTTCACACGTTTAGATCTTACAGCGCCAACCGTTGAATTAACAGACTCTATCATTGAAGTGGAAGGTAAACGCGGTAGCGTAACACTTCATTTCTGCTTTAAAGAAAATGGAGAGATTGTTGGTACGGGTAGTAAACGTATGCTAATGAGTGGATTAAAACCTTATTGCCAAGATGGTATTGATGATTTAGTTTCACGTTTTAACGAACGTAAAGATAAATTTAACGCTATCAATCGCTAATAAGTCTTACGATTCTTTCCAACAAAAAGCCCAATCGAAAATCGATTGGGCTTTTTTCTACATGTGATTTTAGCTTATTATTCACTGCTCTTTGAAACTAATTCAGACGCTAACGGTAAATATAATCGTGACCGTAAACCTGGATTATTATCACTGAAAACCAATTCACCATTATGGCGAATAACCACAGCTTCAACTAATGATAACCCCAAGCCAAATCCTTGATGAGTACGGCTACGATCAGCACGAAACATCGGTTCACGAATAAGCTCTTTATCTTCGTCTGATACACCCATGCCATTATCAGTAACCACAATGCCAAAATGATCAACGATCACTTTAATTACACCCTGCTCTGGTGTGTATTTAATTGCATTTTCAACCAAGTTATATACTGCCCGAAATAATAAACTTGGCTCTCCCTGTAATCGATATGGCTGATCTTCTCGAAACGTAAGTTGCTGCTGTTTCTCTTCTGAAATAGGTAATAAAAATTCAACTACATCGCGACACACTTGAGATAAATCAACCCATTCCTTATCTATCTGCTGCTTACCGCTGTTTAAATTTGCAATTTCTAACATACCATTAAACATGCCCAATAAAACTTCCAAATCATCATGGCATGCTTCTAATTCTTGCGTATGCGGTGAAGTTTCTTGTGTCAATAATCGCTCTAAACGGAGTTTCATTCGTGCAATAGGCGTTCGTAAATCATGTGCCATTCCGACCGATAACGCTTTAAGCGACGTTTCTTTTTTTTCTACCTGTTCAATCAAAAAATTGAGATGAATAGTCAACACATCAAACTCATCATCATTGGTACTAACTGGCAGCTTGACCCCTTTTTCACCTAAAATAACCCGATTCATACCATGATTCACACGGGCTAACTTTTTTAGAATCACAATCGCAAATAAGGAAGCACCAGCCAGCATAAGAATAACCGGAACCGCAATACCTGAAAGTAACATCGGAATAACTGTCTGCCGATAAGAACGCATAAATTCCGGATTAATTCTTATTACTAGCTCCATCCCCAAAGGTAATGTCACGACTTGTGATAGCTGGCTAGTTTTACCGCGACCAAAAATAAATGATGCCGCTGGGTACATAGCTGGATCATCAGTGATCTGTTTTATCGGCTGTACAACATAACTAAATGTAGAATTGTTTTTTTTACGTTGCGCTATTGTTTTATACAATCCAGAAGTATCACCTTTATTCACCATCATCGTGAACAAATTGGCTTCATTCACCAAATCACGCTTCAATTGCTGATGATAAAACGTTTCAGAACTAACGACTACCTGATTAATAAATAGAATAAATATAAAAGCGACACAGGTAATAAAATACATCAACACTTTAAAAATGGTTGATCGCGACAGGTTTTCAGACCCGGCGTAAGACATAACCAGCCCCTCGAACGGTATGAATTAAACTTGGCTCACCTTCTTGTTCTAATTTTTTACGTAAATTAGCAATATGAACATCAATGACATTGGTCTTCGGATCGAAATGGTAACTCCAAACAGATTCAAACAGGCTCATGCGAGAAACCACATTTTCAACATGTTCCATTAAATATTGTAATAACAAGAATTCCTTTTGTTGTAAATTAATCAGTCGAGAGCCACGCCATACACGATGCGATTTAATATCTAGTCGTAGATCATCATAACTATATTCGGACGAAACAGTAGCAATAGATTGGTTCCGTTTAACCAGAATTTTTGCGCGTGCAACTAGTTCAGCTAATGCAAACGGTTTAGTCAGATAGTCATCACTTCCCGCGGTTAACCCTACAACACGATCTTCGACACTGTCCATCGCACTTAATATAAGTACTGGAGTTTGATTTTCAGTGGCTCTTAGTGCCGCTAAAACTTTTAAGCCATCTAATTGCGGTAACATTCGATCTAAAACAATCAACTGATATTCACAACTGGTTGCCATCATTAATCCTTGATGACCATCTTCAGCTTCATCAACCACAAACCCATGCTCTCGTAATCCTCGAGCAACAAATTCACGGGTTGTAAGATCATCTTCAATTACTAATATTTTCATTTAATGTCCAGACTTAGCCTATCACTCTTTAACGCTATTCAGCTCAATTACGATGATTATACACAGTCCACAGATGTTTTTTGAGATAAAAAAAACGGCCTACCAAAGGTAGACCGTTGACGCGACCATAGGGGGAAGTTATGAAATCGCGAATTCTGTATTTTGCTTAATCAATGATGCTTAAAGTGCTTTCATTTGGTTAGCAATAATTTCAGCTTGTGGACCAATAATAACTTGAAGGTTATTTGAGCCTACGTTTACAACACCTTTAGCGCCTAACTGTTTAAGTTTAGCATCATTGATGATTGAGCGGTCAACAATACCTAGGCGAAGACGAGTAATACAAGCAGAGATATCAGTTAGATTATCTTTACCACCTAGTGCTTCTAGGTATTGTAGTGCCAAATCAACTTTGCTATCTGAACCTGGGTTTGAATCTTCTTCAGGTGCATCTTCACGGCCAGGTGTTTTAAGATTAAATATCTTAATTGCACCAACAAAGATCACGAAGTAAATCACACCAACCACTAGACCCATTGGAATAATTTCCCATGAATTATGTGCTGCTGGAGCATTGTAGTTCAGAACATAGTCAATCAAGCCTGATGAGAAGCTAAACGCCATGTGAATGTTAAGCATTGATGCAACAACAATACTAATACCCATCAAAATAGCATGTACTAGGTACAAGCCAGGTGCTAGGAACATAAACATGAATTCGATTGGTTCAGTGATACCAGTTAGGAATGCAGTTAATGCTACACTCAATAACATACCACCAACAACTTTCTTGTTCTCTTTCTTCGCTGTTACATAGAATGCTAATGCAGCACTTGGTAGACCAAACATTACAACTGGGAAGAAACCACTTAGGATACGTCCTGCAGATGGGTCACCCGCAAAGAAACGTGAGATTTCACCCGTAACAATTTGACCAGTAGCAGGATCGGTATAGTTACCAAACACAAACCAAACCATACTGTTAAGAATGTGGTGCAAACCAAGTGGAATCAATAGACGGTTAGCAACACCGTATACAAACTCACCAGGTATACCACTAGTAAGAATCCACTTACCTAAATGGTTGATAGCATCTTGAACTGGAGGCCATACAAGGCTAAATGCGAACGCAAGAACCAGTGCAACTAAACCTGTGATGATAGGAACAAAACGCTTACCACCAAAGAAGCCAAGGAACTCTGGCAATTTGATTGAATGGAAACGGTTGTATAATAGACCAGCACACACACCAATAATAATACCGCCAGCCACACCTGGGTCGACATCGGCATTAAGCGTCTTCATTGCAGCCATCATAATGAAGTAACCAACTGCGGCTGCAATTGCTGCTGCTGCTGAGTTATCTTTCGAGAAACCACCGGCAACACCCATTGCAAAGAGTAGTGCTAGGTTTGTGAAAACTGCCTGACCACCTGCCGCAATAAAAGGTATATTTAATAGATCGGGTTGTCCAATACGCAATAAAATACCAGCAATAGGCAGTACTGCGATCGGAAACATTATCGCGTTTCCGAGCTTTTGGAAATGTCCAAGAATACTCATTCCCTTCTCCATGTCATCACATCAAAATTAATAAACAACATATGTCGTTTAAGCATGTGTTAACCATACAGTAGTTAGCTAAACTTAGTTTAAGCTAAACATTAAGTTTTCTTAATGTTTGCTCCATTTCGCGTGACAGCCTTCACAGATTAAGAAAGATTACAAGAACACACCCAAAAAAATTACAAAATTCACATTACAGCAACCGTTTGTTTTGTGAACTTTATGCGCACGATTTATTATCTCACTGTTGAATAAATAAGAAAGATGAACCTTACCTGACAAATAAGCATAGAATGTGTTACTCAACGATATTCTTAATGACATTCAGTATGATTTATGCGAAAAAGACTCTCGTTTAAAAAAATGTCAATTTTATGACAGTTGCATTTTTTTTTATGGCTTACTTAACAATTATATAATGATAAGATTGAACCTTCTCCATGATGACTTTTATATCTAAAAAACTACCTAACTTTATTGCATTAGCTTTATTTGCATTATTGCTCTTTATCGCTATTCATATTTTTCCTGTACCGGTCTTAACTACGCCTGTAAGTAATGCGGCAGGCATATCATTTGCTTTATTAACTGATAGTGCGGGTAGTCCATTTTTCCTTATTACCGCAGCGTTACTATGCCTTATACCTGTATTTCTGCGATTACCGAAAAAAACCATCACAAAGGTATGGATTCAATTTGGTATTCTACTCGTATTAAGTTTCGTTACTAAAACGGTATTGAAACATGAAACAGCCATTCCTCGTCCTTATACTTACGAACTGCAATACTTACACCTAGTCGATTCGCCAACAGATTTCTATGCTTTAGATTCAGTAGCTAAAGATAATGTAGTAAAACAAGCAGGAGCATATGTTAGTCCTTGGCGCTTACGTAGCTGGGAAGGAGAAACAAACTACTCTTTCCCATCGGGTCACACGATTTTTGCTGCTATTTGTGTACTGTTCTGGGGTGGTTTCTTTATTCGTAGAGGTAATTATCTTGCTGCAGGTGGATTAATTATTTGGGCAACAGGTGTCGGCATTAGCCGTTTATGGCTAGGTATGCACTTCCCTTCAGATGTAATGGGATCCATACTCTCAGCAGCAGTACTTTATTTCTTTATCCCTGAATGGGACGAGCATGCAAAGAAAAAAAAGAAATAACCTAACACCATAACAGTTGCTAAAAAGGCTCATCGCATTATGCCATGAGCCTTTTTTTATAGATTAAAAATGAGATTATATTTAACTAGCGACAGGTGTATGCTCATATTCAACAACAAGCTGATTACCAACATAGGTTACCTTTTTAATCTCACCATCAAATATAAAAGTATTTTTAACGATAGAGTGAGTAAATGTACCCTTCTGCACTGCTTCACGTAATGAGGGAAGTATTAACACCGGATCAATATTCAAAATACCACAAAAGTCATTAACAAACTGATGTTGAATAATAGTCCCCCCTCGCAGAATGTCTGAAAACTCAAGTTGCGTTAACCCTAGCTTTTTAGCCATTTCTATTTGAGTAATACGCATTTTTGCTTTGTAACTCATCCATGTATCGTGCAAAACTCGACGATCATTTTCAGTATATGCCATTTTCTTTCCTAAGACGCTTTCAACGTATTGAATAAACCCAACGTTACTCATCCTACTGCGCTAGCGTGAATTTAAACGAATTGATTATATTCATCCATAAATTTGCTGTAAGAATGTGTGTATCGCAATTCATACAACTAATACAGTCATAGCAATTTCATACTTTATTACAAGTTATTTATTGTTGAATTGAGTATTACATCTATAATGCCCACTTATCATAAGGATAGTTAGTATAAAAATGATACATCGTTGGTTATATTTTATTGTGCATAGTGTGCTGATCATAACTGTATTAACCAATGCAGCGTATGCGCACACCACAAAAATAACACCAACATCGGCATCACATTGCAGCAGTATGGAAAGTAGTAGTTGTTGTGAGAACACAACGACTGTAATTAATACTCTTACTGCTAATTGCAACGATGACTGCAATGGTAATGATTGTTCATCACAACATCACCATCAACCAGCCCTGTTATCTAGCTTTAGTTTTCAATCATTCCGTAGTACAGAAGTACTAATGAATGCGTTATGCCAACCTCCTCGCGATTACCATGAACCATTACTAAAACCACCGATGGCGTAAGGGCTATTTCAACATTAAGCACCTTACTTACATCATCTACTTTGCACCCATTACATTATTAATGTGCAAACTTATTATTTTAGGAATGTCATCATGATCATCAAACGCACTCTATTAGCTTGTACTCTTTTTATTTCAGCAACGGCGACAGCAGCAACGACCCCTATCATCAAAGGTACTAATTACCTATCGCCATATTGTGGCTGTTGTAAAGAGTGGGTAACGCATATGAAAGATAATGGTTTTGAGTTAGAAAACGTTTACCAAGAAAACCTCACCCCTACTAAAATTAAACTAGGTGTCTTGCCTGAATATGCTTCTTGTCATACCGCGCAAATTGAAGGTTACACTTTTGAAGGCCATATTCCAGCAGCTGACATCAAACGATTTTTAGCCAACAAGCCAACACGTATGAAAGGACTTGCTGTAGGTGGTATGCCAATGGGATCCCCTGGTATGGAGTACGGCGATCAAAAAGACAGTTACAGTGTGGTCGCTTTTGATGACAAAGGCCGTACTATGGTGTGGGCACGACATAATTAATCGTCCTTATCCTTTTCGTTAATCAAATAAAAAGCCCGTTGATTTAGTTTCAACTCGAAAGAGAAAAACTTATCAACGGGCCTCTTTATTTAACGGCCTTACTTAAATAACGCCCTATTTGGATCGTCATTATCTGCCCATAATGGATCTAATTCGCGTTTTTCAAAATAAATTTGTAAACCATTAAAATAAGTAAACGCAGTGAGCTCTGAATCTTTACCAAAATGTTCAAAAAACACCTCTTCATGATCAGCTAACTCTACCAATGTTTGAATACCACGCTCTAATGCCCACTGAATTGCATACGGTGAAATAATAGTACGGTACAACATCAATTGTTTAATATCGGTAAGTGCAACCTTACGCTGTTCTTGCATCAATCGTCGTGATGGTTGTGCATTAGCTTGCTCTTCTGCCAATAATGCGCGTAAGCTAGCAAGGCTCGACTCTCGCTCTGCAGGCGAATAACCATAAGTCGTTTTACAAAAGCGTAAGGCATAAGTCATTTTATCGCGCCCGACTAGTTCAATCACCTGCTCAAGATAAGGCTGTGGAATGGCATATAAAGCTGCTAACTGAGTTACTGCATGATTTAAACTGGTATAAATAATACCATCATATTCAAACTGGTATGTCGTCGTCACATCATAGCAAGGTAGCCCATCAATATTAATTGGCCAGCCAGCATAATTGACTCGCTCTTTGGCTATCTCAAACATTTTCCAGCCGCTCATACGAAATCCTTCTAATGCTTTACCATCCATTTCAGAAGACTCGAGTTCCTCTTTGGTCCAGTTAACACCAATTTGTAAATGCTTATGGTATTTCTTATGCAGTTGTTGTTTTACTTTGTCACGTAGCAAATCTAAACTGCTTACTTTTATGGCATTGGCAAAAGAAAAACACTCCTGACAACACGGCAGCATAATCGGCAACGTTTGATTATCATAATTTGGAACAGCCATAAATGCATGACTGTCAAAATACGGCTCACCACAGAACCAACAGGTATGACGATAGTCAAAAGGCACATCAATATTATGGTATGAAGAAATCATTTATCTGCTATTTATGATTGAAAGTACGTTGAGTATTATGCAAAGACTAGCGTTCAACAACAAGATGATTATTTGTCACGAAGATTATTGACCATTTTATCTAAGAATCGTTGAAACAATGCAATCTCATCTGAGCTAATATTGCTTGGTTACCAAAATTGAGAATCTTTAATGTAGCTCATTGGCACATAACATCAATTCACAATAATATTAATGTTATATCCGTCGGAATCTTGGTTTTATTTGCTTGCTAGTGGCGGTATTTTACATACACTCGCGCGACATTTATTTTGTTCGTGAACTTTACATGAAAAACATTCTGGTTAGCTCAATGTTAGCCTCAACATTGCTATTAAGCGGCTGTGTTACTTTTCCAACTCCTGAGTCTAATCAAGTCGATGTGATTTGGGATGATGTAAAAGCAATAGAAAATTGTCAACGTTTAGGTATCGTATATGGCTCTGAAGGCCATTTTTATGATTACTGGTTCCATGCTGATAAAGATATGGTTTGGGGTACATTAAACCAAATGCGTAGTAAAGCAGCTCAATTAGGTGGTGATACGATCTATCTCTACCAATCACTTGATTTCTCAAGCTCGGTTACCATGTTTGCTAATGCATATTTGTGTAACAACACTGTAATACCAAGTGAACCTACAACTAATAAACTGCCATAAAAAATGTAGATCGTTATTGGTAATAAAGTAAAATTTAGGGCCGTTATTTTTAATAATGGCTACCCTAAAACTCTTGACGTTATAAAGTTTCCTCATGACCTAATAACCGAAAATCCCAACGCTCCACTTCCTGACTCTCAAGGCGAGCTATTACCTTACATTTCCAGCTTTCTGACAATTTACATTGTTGTTTTAACATCAAAAGTTTATTCTGATTTAACGGATCACCAAAGAAAATATCGCAAACTTCACGTAACGTCATCGCATTAGGCTCCTGAGCAATTAATATCAGAGGCTCATCGACACTCACCATTCCAGCTTGAATAACACGATAAAACCAACCACAACGACTTACCTGCTGCATATCAGCAGAAAAGTTATCGATACCCCACCGTTTATTTAATTTAAAGCATGGTGAGCGAGGTTGACTTACTTCAATAACGGCTTCTCCCCATTGATAACGGTCTCCTAAGCAAACTGTTTCCTCTGTCATACCGTTAGAGCTTAAGTTTTCTCCCATTCCAGGAACGACCCAATCCATAATTGAACTATATTTTTGTTGCCAATAAGCATAATGCTCTGAAGGATATTGATGTAACGCACGCTCACACCCACCATGATGACGTAAATCTGCACATTCATCACCTTCTAGTCCTTCAAACGAAAGATATAACCGCCCCTCAACTAAATACTTATTTATCGCCGTTTTCAGTCCGTAACAATACTCAACATTGCCACTATAAATACTATTAAGATAGATTTCCTTTTTCATACTGCCTCATTTACTTGTAAGTCTCACTTCCAACTTATATAGAAACGATGAAGAGTCAAATATTTTAGTTATTATTTCAGTCCCTTATGTTTAAACGGTTTACATAGGCTACTAAAACAATAGTAGCCTATATAAAAACAATGTACCTTTATTAATAATATGAAAATACTAACGATAGTCTGTTATTGGAAATAATAGTTTATTCCCATTGTGACAGTTTGATCATCTTTTTGGGTGGTTTTAATACCATCTTCATATTTATGATCTTTAAGATGGACGTTATAATGGTAACCAAGTTCAAATCCTATTTGCTGATATCTATATTCCGCACCAATTTGGGCTCCGATTACAGGGCCATTTATCATTATTTTATCAACTTTATGGGCAGCAAATTGATATCCCGCCATTGCACCAGCTGTAAGATTTATATTACGTGCTATCGGAAGTAAATAATCATACTGTGTAAATAACATATTGGTATGAGCGTATTGTGAAGGCTCACCAGCTTTAAACTCACCAAAAGTATAGCCGAACTTAACCCTATGATGTTGCTTCAATATAGCACCAGCACCCACTGTGTATTGATTCGCAGCATGTGTCTTAAATTCAGTCGGCCCATAATTAAATACAGGTTTTTTTAAATATGTACCATAATTACCAAAAACAAATTGCTGGGGGTTAGTTTCATCTGCGTGAACAGCACAAGATGCAAGTGCTAATAACGGTACACAAAACTTAAGTGGTATTTTTGAAATCATTGACATTTTACTAATCCTTTACTTTAAATATTTACATCTGATTTTATATAAGAAGAAATGTGACAAATATACTGTTGATAGCATTTACACGTATAATATAAAATAAACAATAACTATAAACCAAAACACATATAAGCATATTATCGTCATAAATTAATTACACATAATTCATTCCTAATACCAATAGGCTACTCTTTAATTTGTGTTTTTAAATGACGTAAAGTTAAGATGGCGTCAATTCCGCGTCAGTAATTGATAGAATATTAATAAACAAAAGCGTTTTTGTGTTACCGCTGAATATATACTTAACGATTAAAGCAATTATTATAAATACTCTCTCCAATAAATTAATTAACTGAAAACATTTATTCGTAGTAATAAATACATATTAAATAAAATTAATATTATTATTTTATAGATAAACACTAATTCCTATTAAATTATCTTTTATCTAAATCAACAAGTAAGATAATTAGATTTATTATGCTCTTTACCATAAGTTACCTCGCTGCAACTTACGGTTGATATGCAGACTATGTTGCCCTTTCTCGTTTGTATTTATTATATTCAATTAGGAACACTGTTCACTGTGAGCGATCCTGAATATTTTCGTACCTCAACTTTGAGATGACGAACGATCGGTCAGTGTCTTATCCAATGATGCGACTAAATGATAGATTTTTTACAAAACATGTCTCTTAAACAACACATTTTTATACTTTAATTTGGTTATTTATGACTAAATATCAATCTCCTATCGCAATTAATATCAATTAGCACAGTTATCACAATTACATACTTGTAGTATGAGGCTATAAAGCGGTAAAATATGTGCCCTCTTTTAGTCATGAGTATGTTTAATGTCAGAACAGAAGCGAAAGGCCCTCAAGAAAATTGCAAAATGCCTTGAGTTGGGTAATTCAGCAAATGTAAACGAAGCAGCCCAAGCCATTCGTATGGCTCACCGCCTCATGCTTAAATATGGTCTAGAAAAAGACGATATTGAATTCATTAAGATGGGCAAAACAAAGTCAAAAACATTATTACCGACAGATATTAGCTCACAAATTCTGAAAATTATTCGCGGTATTAATCGTCGCTTTGGGGTTGAGTGCGTTCTCACTAATTACAAAGGATTAAAGCAAGCTGAGTTTATCGGAGCAGCAGAGCGTGCGATTTTCGCAGCATTTGCATTTGATATTGTTTACCGTGAAATGAACCAACAAACAGGTCAATTCCGTAATAGCTTTGCAGGAACAGGAACTAGCACCCAAGAAGTAACCCGTCGCGTGTCCTCATTTCTTGCTGGTTGGATTGAAGGCGCACTAGAAAAACTGCCAGTGTTAAATACCGATGATGACCATGACCAACGCATGGCAAACTACATCGATAAGCAGTTTGAAAATTTAGACAGAGAAACGTTCAAGAAACAACTTCAAGAAGCAATGAAAGCATTAACAGATGATTACGAAAAAGGCATGAAAAAAGGCCGTTCTATTTCAGTAAATCGACCTGTTGGTGGTACAAGTGCTCAACAAGAACTAAAACGCTTAAACTAAATTTATTGTTTCCGAATAAAAAAAGTCGCTTTTGCGGCTTTTTTTATAAATAGCTCTTCTAACAACCAGTTATAGCAATAAATATACATCCTTAATTTATAATTAAAAATACGAATTGAACAATAAAAGCACCATCAAACTTGCGTTATTAGCATCTAACCATAGCTTTTTGAACAAGTCGTTTAAAAAAGCGGCAAAAGAATCAATTTCAAGGTAAGAACACTAAAGAAATGGGATTTATCTCTCATTTTCATGATAGAATGAATCAAAATCCCTTATTTCTATAGCCTTTAGACATGAAATTTCCTGGTCAACGTAAGTCAAAGCATTACTTCCCTGTCAATGCTCGCGATCCATTGGTTGTTCAAATTCAACAAGAAAACCCGTTAGCTAAATCACATCTTGTTGGCGTAGGTCAAACGATTGTTGATATTGAAGCGCGCGTCGACGATGACTTCTTAGCCAGACATGCTCTAAGTAAAGGCCACTCTTTAGTTCTTGATGAAGATAAAGCTGAACTACTGTATCAAGAATTAAAAGAACGTAAATTGATCAGCCATGAATACCCTGGCGATACGATTGGTAATACGTTACATAACTACTCAGTTTTAGCTGATGATAAGTCCATTTTGCTTGGGGTAATGAGCAAAGATCTTCAAATTGGATCTTATGCTTACCGTTACCTTTGCAATACTTCTAGTCGTATTGATCTTGATTATCTCCAACCCGTTTGTGGACCTATTGGTCGTTGCTATACGTTGATCACCAAAGATGGTGAACGTACCTTTGCGATCAACGAAGGTCAAATGAACCAACTTAGTCCTGATAGCATTCCTGAATGTGCGTTTAAACAAGCTTCTGCGTTAGTACTTTCATCTTATTTAGTTCGCGGTAAACCCACAGATCCAATGAAGGATGCTGCGCTTAAAGCGATTGAGTTTGCTAAAAAGAATAATGTACCAGTTGTACTTACTCTTGGTACAAAATACGTTATTGAAGACAAACGTGAATGGTGGATTGAATTCATCAAAGAACACGTAACTTGTATTGCAATGAACGAAGAAGAAGCCGAAGCACTTACAGGCGAAACAGATCCACTGATGGCCGCAGATAAAGCGCTAGAATGGGTTGACATGGTATTATGTACAGCGGGTCCTGCCGGACTTTACATGGCAGGTTACACTGATGATGAGTTAAAGCGTGAATCAACGCTGCCATTATTGCCTGGTCGTATCGCTGAATTTAATAAATATGAATTTAGTCGTCCAATGGCAAAAGCTGATTGTGAAAACCCTATTCGTGTTTACTCTCATATTGCACCTTATCTTGGTGGCCCAGTCGAGATTAAAAATACCAACGGAGCCGGTGATGCTGCATTGTCAGCACTACTACATGACATGTCTGCTAACCGTTTCCATAAAATCAATGTACCAAACTCTGCTAAGCATACTGCACAGTTTTTGTCATACTCTTCATTTTCTCAAATTTGCCAATACTCAAACCGTGTAAGTTACGAAGTGCTAATTCAACATGCCCCTCGCCTTTCTCATGGTTTACCAGAACGCGAAGATTGCCTTGAAGAAGCATACTGGGAACGTTAATTTAATAAACCAGCCATCTTAGATAAGATGGCTGGTTTTACTTATTTCATCATCAGTCGATATTCTGTCAATGTTAATATCGCTGATTCGAGATCATTAAGCCCTTCAATACTATACCCATAAAAATTAGGAATGACTTTATTCCGTAAGTTCACAACTAATTCTGAGGCATTATCGCCAATAACAAGCGCTTCAGATAAGCGATAGAATAGTTTTTGTTTTTCTTGATCAAGTGGCATTAAAAACTCACTATAGCCTGCAATAGATGAATAAAGATTACTAAACTCTCCCACTGGATTTTCTTCTATATAATAACTAACAGAGCGTGAAGCATTCACTCGAATATCCGTTACTGATTCTTTTGATGAAAATGGAGTAAATAATAAATTATCGCCACCTGCATGCTCAGAAGTATTTGGAATAAAGTTGTTCTTAGGAAAAACTAAAAAAGCAACAATAGCACCATCTCGAGTCACTGATGACAATATAAATCTCTTATCTTTATAATATTTGATAAAGTCGCCAGATGTCGTTTTTTTAATATATGATGGCGCTCCAAAAGTATCATCTAATAATTCCTCAGACGCTCTCACATAAATCTTACTCAATTTATTATGTGATGGTATATCCGTAAATTGTGACAATGTAATGTTATATATTTTATCTACAGCATCAATCGTGTCATTTAACCCACCAAAAGCAATAGCAACAATCGAAAAAAACGCAATTATTTTAGCCCATTTATGTTTTATTTTATTCTGTGAATTATCGTCATTAATCAGTTTATCTATTACTTCTTTCTTATTTTTTACATCGTTAAATATGACCATTATTAACGTCCTTAATATTTTTCTATTTATATAATGTAATTCTATTATTAACTTTTTTTAAGTAATTTTTAGTTTCATCATAAGGAAGATTTTTTAGTAAATGATCATAAACTTGTTGAGAGCTCATTGAATTAATAACAATGGCAGCTTTATTTATATTAGTAGAACGATCTTTATTAAAGGCTCTAGCTACATTACCAGCCCCAGTGTTATACGCTGCAATCATACAATACATTCTACTTTGTTCATTTGTTATAGCTTTTAAATAACGATTATTTAAAATATTAAGATATGCAGAACCTGTTTCCACATTAACTAACGGCACATATAAATCACTAACTTCCATTGGTGCATCGATTTTGTGAATATATTTATTAACATCATGACCAGCACTTGTTGGTACTACTTGCATTAATCCATAAGCAGGAATATATGATTTAGCATTAGATTTAAATGATGATTCACTGTGTATAATTGCCATAATAAGGGCACTATCTATCAACCAACGTTTGCTTTCTTTATCAACAATAGCCTGATATTGAGCAGCTCTTTTTTGTAAACTATTAGCCGGTAATAATAGATTATAACTAACAATCTTCTTTGGTTTTATTACACTCTCTTTATCATTACTTTTTTCTTTCGCTAAAATATTAAACTCTTTTTTAAATGTAGAATCTAATATCTCTATCTTCATTTTTGATTGACTAGTAATAACACTTTTATTATTTGTTTCAGATGTTGTTAACTTAGGTTTATTCTCTACTCTTTCAATACCTAATTCAGTTCTCTTTTTTTCATATAAATCAACTATTGTTAATAAACGTTTTTTACCCGATTGTAATAACTTTTCTTTTTTATCATGACTCCTCTGATAAATAAATGATGGCGGAATACCCGTTTCAGCTAAAATTAATCGTTCCGCTTGTATATCTAATTGCTGCATTTGAGATTCTATTTGATCGATAACGAAACGTTTTTCTTTTCTCTCATTTTCAAATGAATAATTAACAGTTTCAATACGCTTATCTGCTTGAGATAAATTAACATTAATACCATCAATATGTATTTTTTGTGGTACTAATTGAGCTATTTTTTTTTCATTTATAATTTCATCTGTAAGTACAGAAATAGTTACTGTATTATTATCGTAATCAATGACCTTTTTTACTTGATTATCATCACTGTACTCTACATATTTATTCTTATCTGAAACATCTCCACGCCCCCACTGTTCAATTAATGCAGAACGATAAATATCTAGATCATTAATGTAAGCGTCACGCCATTGTTCATAGCCATCAAGATAATTATTTAACCATAAATGAAACTCTGCCACTTTTTCTTTAGATAGCGAATTAACATATTTTTTTTCTGATTCTAATTCAACGAAGAGATCTTTCGCACTAACAGTATTACTCATTAGCATTGAAGTAATCGCAATAGTTATAATATTTCGGTTTATCAATTCCATGTTTATTATCCTAATCACATAGAAAAAGGTTATCTCAAAGATAACCTTATATTTCATAACACATTACTTACGAGAAACTAAATCTGTTTTAGAGAATCTAATACTTTAGTTAAATTTTCAGCTGCTTTCTCATTGTTGAATTTTTTCCACAATTTTGAATCTTGACCTACTGCAGCCACAACTGAATTTACGTTCGTTTTATAAGCTTGTTCATTCATCCCAACTAATACATATAAACCACCAGTAGGGCTCATCTGACTCATTAGCACTTTGCTATTAATCAGTGATCTTGAAACTACAGTTTTAGTCGCATTTTCAAATGATTCAAATACAGCTTCATTAACACTGTCGATACCATTATTGTTCGCGGTTTCTGTTGTAGCAGACATCGCTTGTTTGAACATATTATTAACGTCAATTTCAAACTGTGATGCCAACATAACACGCGCATCATTCATGGCGACCTTACGCATTACAGATAACCCAGCAGCATTTTTTTTAGCATAACCCATGGCTGCTGTAGATATATCTGATGGCATGACATCGCAAATCCATGCTGGAGCTTTATCTTTTGGAGCATCAGGATAAGTACAAGTCGAAAAATTTTGATTCTCAACAATGGTAGAAGTACTTGCACATGAACTTAATACACCGACGATAAATATTGATAATATTGTTTTATTAATCATAAATCTAACCACATCCCTACTGTACAATTACTATCCATAAGTGGACTACATCCTGGTACAATTTTAGCTGCATCACCACGACGTAATTTTAAAGAAAGATCCTCTTCAATCGCTACCCATGAAAATGTTGGTTTAATGCCATCATTCTCAATATCGACTACATTTCCCTCTCCTATCGTATATGTTTCAATTTCACCTAATTCATTTTTATAAATTTGAGAAAAGATAATATCTGAACCAGGTCGTATTTTCCTATTACTTCCCATACCGATTTTTACCATACTGCCAGCGCTACACTGACGAAGCTCAATAACTGGTGCAATAGGCGCAAGCATCTTTTGTAAATCGAAACTATGCTTTATTGCATTAGTCGCAGCTTCATTAGCCATGCCAACATATTTAGCTTGAGAAATAGGACAATCCGAATCCCGTGTTTCTGTTGAACTTGAATCAGATCCAGAAAATTCAATACGTTCTAATAACGACATATCAGGTAAAGAAATAACTTTTGTGATAGCTTTTACATCAACATCAAATTCACATTTTGATGGATAATATTTTGTTTCTCCATCTTTTGTTTTTCTTTTCCTTTCTTTCTCAAATGAATAACTCAGATTACTTGCTGTTACTTCTGTTATTACAGCAATATCGGCAATCGGCACGCCATTAGTATTATAGCGACCACTTTGCTCCGCTAATTTAATTTCATTTTTTAATTTGCTGGCCAATTTTCTATCAACGACATGACCACCAATTCCTGTAATAGTCGCTTCTAACTCATTGAGAATTACAGCCTTTAACGAATAAGCTGCAGACTCGGGAAAAGGAATATCAACTGGCAATACAATAATTTTCCTATCCTTATTCGGTACAATAGGTACCTCCGCATTATTCATTTCAATTCTTTCTGACGGCAAACATAAGCGATCAGGATCCATCGAAGAACATCCTGAAATTGTCGAAAGTAATGCGACTGCTATCAGTCCTTTTTTAAAAAACACCGTTATACTCCATGTGTACTAGATATTAGAAAACCCTAATGATTGCCAAATTCCCATTTCTACCATACGCTCAGAAAAATGGCGCTCTGCCCCATCTTTAGAAACCTTATAATTCGTTAAAGAATTAGCATTAGAAATAATTTCATTTTTTGATAACGTTTTGCCATTTTTATTATTCGTTATTAGATCTGTAAATTTTGTAGTAATAAATGCATCGCCAACAATAGACTGACGATAATTAGATTTCATGATTATCGTATGCGTTATTTGTGGCTTAGTTTGCTCTATTGTCGCAATACCTTCTAAAGCCAATTGCTTTTGTAAAATACCAATGCTTATTCGATCACGATGATCAGAAACAATTCTAATTAATAACGATGATCTTGCTTTTTCAATTTCAGTCGCTAATTGAGGTAAATAAGTCATCTTATTCACAGGTGTAACATCTAATGCCGATAAAACCCCTACCTTCACCTGATACTGCCGAAATAAATGAACTGCTGTTCTATTAGCTAACCACCAAATAAGCAAATCTTGATGAGCTTTTTGCTGAAGGATCATTTTGGCTCTAACTTCAATTGCAGCAAGATCGGCTTTAAGTTGTTTTTTTATATTCTCGCGTTTAATACGAGCCTGAACAAAAAAACCAGCATCATCTTGTGCTATTTGGAGAAACTCAATACCTGTAAATATCATTTCTGCTGATTGAGTATTAATTCTATTATCTACAGATTGATGACTAAATTGGTTATCATTGACTTGTTTAAATTGCTCAATATATGCTGATGATGAACTTACTTGTGTCCATAACTGCTCATTAATTTGACTTAGAGCAGATTTTTTTGCACTAGATAAACTTCGACCATCTCCAACCGCATAAATATAATCAATATCATTACCTGCAATATTGCTATACCAATCAGGTCGAGTTGTTGATTGACATCCCATCATGAATATAGATAGAAGAAGACAGCAAACATTTAAAATAATTCTATTATTCTGTTTTCTGTCATTTACTCCACATTGCTTAATAGACATATTACTTTTATTCAAAATCCCGTAATCCCTTACACGTAATAGTATTTGGAATAAGATTTTAAAAACAAATACATTAAACCAAAGTCATTGATATTTTTGATATTTTATCAACCTAATAGCATTTTTTTCAACGTATAAATTATATGTAACTTTAAAAATGAGAGGTTGTCGCACATCTGATCTCAATAACCTAATGTCTTTTCGTATTAATCTTCCCTCTTTTAACCAACAATATGTAACTCTATTCAGCAGTTCTCGCCAACGAAATATAATCAATTGATATATCAGGGTTATTTTATTCTTTCTGTATTTAAGCCTTATTTTTTCTACATTTTTCTTTGTTGTTACTGATCTGATAACAACTTTTAACTGAATCACATCGTCGACACACAATGAACAACAAACTGTGACCTAGTTAAAGGAAAACGTTTTCACTCCTATATTTTAGTAAAAGTTTTACTAAAATCCATTTCATGTTAACTAAATTGATAGTTTTAATGTTATTGGTTTAGTGGTTTCTTTCTCGCATCTTTAGATAATTCTCACCTGAATTATCATAAAGTTGATTCAACGGAGGACATTATGTCTGAATCTATGCGCGGTACGATTGGAAAATTTGCTCTACTGTCTATGACATTTGCAGCAGTATTCAATGTCCGAAATATTGTTAATAACAACATCGAATTAGGGTTAAGTTCAGCCCCCATTTTTCTCTTTGCCACGCTAGTTTATTTCATTCCTTTTGTTTTCATTATTGCTGAATTTGTTTCTGCGAATAAAAACTCTGAATCAGGTATGTATGACTGGATCAAACAACCTCTAGGAACGAAAGCCGCTTACATGGGGTCATTCTTATACTGGTTTGTAAATTTATTTTGGTTTATCTCATTGTTACCTAACGTTATTGCCTACGCATCCTATGCTATGCTGGGTTATGAATATGCGTTCTCGCCAATGGTAACCTCAATGATTTCAATTGTTCTTTTTGCCGCTGCCACGCATATTTCAACCAAAGGTGCATCTTGGCTAGGTAAAATTTCTGAAATTGTTGCCTATGGTGTATTTGCACTGTTTGCTATTTACGTTATTGGTGCATTGATGGCGCTAAGTGGCGATACTCCACCAGCAGAACCTATTACTCTTGAAGCAATGACCCCAACCATTAATTGGGCAACATTGGGTATTATGTGTTGGATTTTCCAAGCCGCTGGTGGTGCAGAAACGGCAGCTGCTTATTTGAACGATGTTAAAGGTGGTCAGAAATCATTCATTAAAGTAATTATCGCAGCAGGCGTGATAATTGGTAGCATGTACGCTATTGGCTCACTACTGGTTAACGTATTTGTAGCACGTGGCGATCTAACTTACTCTGGTGGTATGGTTGAGATCTTTACTGGCATGGCACATTACTTTGGCCTTTCAGCAGCATTAGTCGGACGTTTTGTTGGTATCGTACTATTTATTGCAATGTTTGGTGCGATGATGATGTGGACTGCAGCACCGGTTAAAATTCACTTCTCTGAAATTCCAAAAGGTGTTTACGGTGAAAAAACTACTCAGCTAAATAAGCATGGTGTACCAGTACGCGCAGCATGGTGGCAGTTTGGTTTTGTATTAGTCATGCTTATTGCGAACGGCTTTGGTTCTGAATCAGTACAAGAAATGATGAGTACAGCGATTAACTTAACCGCAGGTACTGCAATGTTGCCACCTATCTTTATCATGGTCGCTTACTTTGTATTCCGTTTAAAGCATGATGATACTCCACGCGATTTCCGTATGGGATCACGTATGTTTGGCATGGGTATGGTGTCGGTACTGATTGTTATCTTTATGGTGAGTATGACGGCATCGGCATTCCCTCCAGGTGTAAACCTTGTTAAGGCTTTCTTTATTAATGTCTTTATGACAGCTGTATTTGCAGGGCTCGCTTACTTGTGGATCTCTCGTTTCGAGAAAAAAGCCGCTAAGAAACAGCCTCTGACAGAGACTAAAACAGCAACGCAAACACACTAGCTGTAGATATTCCCCCTGAAAAAAAGGCCGCTGCGGTTATCGCATCGGCCTTTTTATTTATACTATTTTGATTATGCGTTAACTAAATAACTAGCACTCATTAATCGCATTACGAACACGTTTATCAGAAATTGGATAAGGTGTGCCTAACTGTTGAGCAAAGAAACTAACGCGGAGTTCTTCTAACATCCAACGGATCTCTTTTACTTTATCTGGTACAGGCTGCCCTTTCGGGATCTTATTCAATAACTCTTTATAATCATTAACTACTGATTCAATTTTTAAAACATGTACTCGATCTTTATTTGGATCAATCGGTAGTTTTTCCATACGGCGTTCAATTGCACGCATATAACGTAAAATATCGGGTAAACGCTTCCAACCACACTCAGTTGCAAAGCCTTTAAATATTAAACTTTCTATTTGTGCTTTAATATCAGACATTGCAAACGCCATGCGTAAATCAATGCGTCCTTTCAAGCGTTTACTGATATTAAATGCCGTTGTTAGAATTTCTTCTACTTGCTTAGCAATTTCAACTACCGTATCACCGAGTTCAGCACGTACGTACTCTTTCAGCGCTTCAAACGTTTCAGGCTGCCAAGCTAAACCGCCTTTTTGTTCAATCAGCTTATCGATACCACACGCAATGCAGTCATCAATAAGATCTAGCACACGACCATACGGGTTAAAGTACAAGCCTAACTTTGATTTGTTTGGCAAGTTTGAGTGCAAGTATTTAATCGGTGACGGTACGTTTAATAAAATCAAACGACGTTGACCGGCTTGCATTGCGTTATGCTGCTCTTCTTCGGTTTCAAATAGTTTGATACCGACTGAATCTTTATTATCCGTTAGCGCAGGGAAAGCTTTAACTTCAAAGCCACCACGTTTTTGCTGATAACGCTCAGGTAACGCACCAAAACTCCACGTTTTCAAACCCTCTTGTTCAATATCATCATCAGCTACTTGTGATAATGTTTCTTGAACTTTTTCTTTTAGGTTATCTTTTAAGCCGTAAATATCTTTGCTTTCACGTAACTTACGATTGTGATGATCAACAGCACGATAGGTAATTTTAAGGTGATCAGGAATTTGCTCTAATTTCCAATCTTCGCGAACTAAGGTCACACCCGTCATACGTTTAAGTTCTTTCTCAAGCGCATCTAATAATGGCATTTCCATTGGCTTTACACGCGCAAGGAAAGCATCAGCATAGTTAGGCGCTGGAACAAAGTTACGTCGTAACGTCTTAGGCAATGATTTAATTAATGCAACCACAAGTTCATGACGTAAACCAGGGATCTGCCAATCAAAACCATCAGGTTTAACTTGGTTTAAAATCGCTAGCGGTACATGAACAGTAACACCATCGTTATCTTCACCAGGCTCAAATTGATAACTTAACTTTAGTTTTAAGTTACCTTGGTGCCAGAAGTTAGGATAATCGAGATCTGTTACATGACTGGCATCACCACGGAAGAGCATTTCACGTTCAAAGTTAAGCAATTCTGGATTTTCTTTTGAGGCTTTTTTCCACCAACTATCAAAATGGCGCCCAGAAGTTACTTGTAAATCAATACGTTGATCATAGAACTCAAATAGCTCATCATCATCAATCAAAATGTCACGACGACGAGATTTATGCTCAAGTTCTTCTACTTCGCGCAATAATTTACGGTTTTGCTGATAGAACTTATGCTTAGTATCCCAATCCCCTTCAACCAATGCTGAACGAATGAATATTTCGCGTGATAATGCAGGATCAATATTACCGTAGTTAACCTTACGCTTACCTACGACAGGAATACCATAAAGGGTAACTTTTTCAAACGCATGTACTGCGGCTGATTTTTTCTCCCAATGTGGCTCACTGTAGCTACGTTTGATCAAATGTTCGGCTAATGGCTCAACCCATTCTGGCTGGATTTTTGCACCAATCCGTCCCCATAAACGTGAGGTTTCAACCAGCTCTGCAACCATAACCCATTTGGGTTGCTTCTTAAAAATGCCCGATCCTGGGAAGATATTAAAGCGAGCATTACGCGCACCTTGATATTCATTCTTCTCTTGATCTTTCATACCGATATGCGATAGCAAACCACTAAGCAGAGCAATATGGATGCCGTCATAGCTAGCTTCATTACCATTCATTTTTAACTCAAGTTCTTTGACTACTTGATTAACTTGGTAATAAATATCCTGCCACTCACGGATACGTAAATAGTTTAAGAACTCTTTTTTACATAAACGGCGAAAATGATTATTGGATAATTCTTTCTGCTGCTCTTGAATATAATTCCATAAGTTTACAAAAGTAACAAAATCAGAATCTTTATCGTAAAAACGACGATGCTTTTCATCTGATTGTTGCTTCTTATCTGATGGACGCTCACGCGGATCTTGAATAGATAGCGCACAGGCAATGATCATCACTTCACGCAATGAGCCTGTTTTAGGTGCTTCTAAAACCATTCGAGCCAAACGTGGATCAATCGGTAAACGGGCTAACTGACGACCAAGATTTGATAAACGCTTACGTGGATCAGTCGCCTTAGGGTTAATTGCCCCTAGTTCTTCTAGCAGACGAATACCATCTTGGATATTACGATTATCGGGCGCTTCAACAAATGGGAAGGCTTGAATATCGCCCAAGCCAATCGCTGTCATTTGCAGAATAACGGATGCTAAGTTAGTACGTAGAATTTCTGGGTCGGTAAATTCTGGGCGTGATAAGAAATCATCCTCAGAATATAAACGAATACAGATACCTTCTTGCACACGGCCACAACGACCCATTCGCTGATTAGCACTCGCTTGTGAGATCGCTTCGATCGGTAGACGCTGTACTTTAGTACGGTAACTATAACGACTAATACGCGCAGTACCTGGATCGATAACGTACTTGATTCCTGGTACTGTTAGTGACGTTTCCGCCACGTTGGTCGATAGCACAATACGACGACCAGAGTGTGACTGGAACACTCTATTTTGTTCATTAGCTGATAAACGTGCATACAAAGGTAAAATCTCAGTATGACGTATGTTACGTTTTTCCAATGCATCAGCGGTATCACGAATTTCACGCTCACCGTTCATGAAGATCAGAATATCGCCCATGCCTTCATCGCACAGCTCATCAACCGCATCAAAAATAGCATCCAGCTGATCGCGATCAGTATCATCACCATCTTCAACCACAGGACGGTAACGCACTTCTACAGGGAAAGTACGGCCAGATACTTCAATAATAGGCGCATTATTAAAGTGCTTTGAAAAACGCTCAGGATCGATAGTCGCCGACGTAATAATGACTTTTAAATCTGGACGTTTCGGCAATAATTCGCGTAAGTAACCCATGATAAAGTCGATATTAAGGCTACGTTCGTGCGCTTCATCGATAATGATGGTGTCATATTGACTTAAAAAACGATCATGCTGAATTTCAGCCAGCAAAATACCGTCAGTCATTAGCTTAACGTGACTACGCTCAGAAACTTGATCGTTAAAGCGTACTTTATAACCGACATGCGAACCAAGTTCACATTCCATTTCCTCAGCAATACGGGTGGCAACAGAGCGCGCAGCAAGACGGCGCGGCTGAGTATGACCAATCATACCGTGAGTACCACGACCAAGCTCTAGACAGATCTTCGGTAACTGAGTCGTTTTACCCGAGCCAGTTTCACCAGCAACAATAACCACTTGATTATGTTTAATCGCCTCTGCTATATCGTCTTTTTTCTGGCTAACCGGCAATTGAGCTGGGTAAATAATTTTAGGACGATGATGACGGCGTAAATCTACCATTTGCATCGATTTAGCAATATCTAACGCAATTTCATCAAATACCGCGTGCTTGGCTTTTTCATTTTTAATTCGTGCCGCACCTTGCACACGTTTGTGCAACCGAAAACGATCGCGCATCATGCAATCTTTAATCGCGGCTTTTAACGTTTTTTCATTATTCAAAACGTCTGGTTGAGTTTGATTAGACTGACTCAATGTTATTCCTGACTTTTCAATGACTAAGTAAAACTCAACCTGCAAGTTTTAAGCATGTGTTGAGTATAGATATACTACAAAATTTTTTGTTAATTCTATCACAAAATCAGGCCATTGCAGTGTGCTAAAAAGACAATTACCCACAACACCATAATCCATCATAAAAAAAGCCCATTTGCTTGCATACAAATGGGCTATATCTTGCTTATAAACAACACTTTTACTAATAACTATACCGATACTAATACTTGGTCGTGATCATTAACCAAATTCGCTAGCCACTTACGACCTCGAATACGATAAGCTGTTAAACCAACTTTAACGACTTCTTCTGCCAAAATAGCCATTAATACCCAGTGCAAAGGCCAACCCAAAAACACACCAGTAAAAATAGCCAGTGGAATACCTATTCCCCATTGACCAAATAAATCAATGAAAATGCTGTATTTAATATCACCACCACTGCGTAATACGCCACCAATACCTACCATGTTAAACACTTTTAAGAATAATCCCAACGCCAGCACCATGGTCACATTTAGCGACATTGCTAAGTTCGGCGTATCAGCCCGTTGCAACCATAAACTCACAGTGTCACTTGCTAACCAAATCGCAATACCCAACACAAATGCCATTGAAACGCTAAGCGCGATAAAAAACCATGATTGATGCCAAGCACGTTGGTAATTTTCTGCACCTAATTCATGGCCTAAAATAGTCGATGCCGCAACAGCAAAACCAATGAAGGCAGAGATAAGAACCCCCTCTATCGGTGATAACAAGCTGATAATAGCCAGTTCAGTCACTCCCAACTGAGCAAAGATAACACTATAAACTAAGACTCCCATTGCCCAACCTGCATCATGAATGATCATTGGTAATGCAATAGCAAAATAACGTTTACGTGCATGTGGCGTTTTAGCTGTATTAATATCAATCGCTTGAGGCAAGATTTCTCGATGACGATAATAGGTCACGACTAATAAAATAACTGTTTGAATACCACGCGAAATCGTCGTCCCTAACGCAGCGCCAGCTACACCCATTTCAGGAAAGCCATATAAACCAAAAATCAATAATGCATTTAGCGTCGCGTTTAATAACACTGCCACTAAACCAACATAGGTTGGCATTTTGGCTTCACCTACTGCACGCAATGCCGCTTCTAATGGCACCACAATAGCGGTAAAAATAATGCTCCAACCGCAAACGTAGAGGTAATCTCTAGCATGGAGAACAAAATCGGCTTGATCACTAATCACACCAACAATTTGCTGTGGAAATAAACGGTAGATAATCGCAAAAGGCAATGTAAACACAATTGCACACACCCAAGATTGCAATAGGGTTCGTCTTACACCGTCCATTCTACCAGCGCCAAAATATTGAGCAGCGAGCACCCCAACGGCACCACTAACACCGACCACCAGCAGCAAATTAAAAAAGAAGATACGGTTGCCAATACCTACAGCCGCAACTGAAGATTCACCTAATTTAGAAACCATAAGTACATCGACTAAACCCAATAATGCAAACAGCATTGACTGCATCGAAACAGGTAATGCTAATCGCCATGTTTTTTGCCAAAAGTTTTTATCTGCAGATGTACGCCATGTTGTCATGATTAAATACCCAATTTACGGTTTCGTTGTGACAATGATCATACCTAGTGTTACGAATTTACGGTTATTCTAAGTAATCAAAAACGTTTGCCAAACTATCAACTTTAATTAAATAAGGACTTTTTAATGGCATGGTTTGAACATTTGAATATTTCACCGCTGTGTCAATCAATCATTATTGACCAAGTACAATCATTAGCATTAGAACAAAAGCATATTATTCAATGTGGCGTTAATTACGGTAAAGAAGCCTTTACTATTTACCGACGTAACCCTGACATGCACATGCTATTGTTCACCATAAAAGGACGTGGAATGCTAAGCAGTACAGATAAGCAATGGGACTTACAACCCGGTCATGTTATCTATGTTCCACCTGGATATGAAAACGGCTTTGATATCAATCCCGATGATAACAATGATCTTATTTGGGATATGGCATGGGTTATGTTAGAACAACATAACTACTGGGATCAGCGTTTACCCCATGAAATAACCTACCATCAATCACAATCAGGAGAATTATTGTTTCAAACTATCAGTTGTCTTCAACAAGCTCTCTGTTTGGGTTACCCGTTAGCCGATCAGCTTTCAACGAATATCACCGAACAACTTTGTTTACTGGTTGCCAACCGTACCGCACCCCATTCACCGTTAGCCCTACAGCGATTAGAACATGTGTTTCAACACGCTAAACGGCAATTACATCATCCTTGGCAAGTAAAAGATCTCGCTGCAATGTACCCTTGTTCCGAACCGCATTTACATCGTTTATGTCAGCAATACTATAATCATGCACCGATTGAACGCTTAACCCATCTACGTATGGAGCATGCTGCGGGGTTATTAACCACGACTTCATGGCCAATTCAACATATCAGTGATTTTTGCGGTTACCCTAATCCCACTAATTTTAGCACTCGGTTTAAAGTTTGGAGTTCTTTTAGCCCACGCCAATTTAGAACTCGATTTCAGACTAAATCTTGAGCAGTAAACTCTAGAATTAATAAGCTTTATTTATTTTATTTTCTATCGATGACTTATATCGGTTAAGCTTATAGTCATAAAATAAATAAGATTTAAGTACGAATGCTATTAAAGGGAACCACCATGCCAAATTGCTTTGCTTACTGTTATCAACTCAATAGCGATCATCCCAAACAGGCACTAACCCTTGATAAAATTAATAACTGGCAAGCAAATGATGGCTTGTTGTGGTTACACCTTAATTTTACCCAACCACAAGCACAACAGTGGATACAGCAAAGCCATCTGCCTGATATCGAAAAAGACTCACTCATTAACGATCGTGATCGCCCTCGTCTTAATCAAACTAAAGACGGATTTTTTTTAGCGTTACGCGGTGTCGATATTGATAAAGATGCACAAGCTAAGCCGTCGGATAAAATGCTTTCTATCCGTGGCTATTTTACTAAAAGCCTCATTATTACCACTTCAAATCAACCGGTTGTGGCTATCTCACGTATAGCAGCTCATATTGAAGGAGGGTTTGGCCCAACTTCTATTGGCAACTTTATTTTAAGTTTATGCGATCATCTCGCGAGTCATAAAATGAAGGTCATTGATACGCTTGATGAGCAATTAACTGAACTCGAAGACCAAGTGATGACAGATAGTGGAATGAATCTACGTAATAATATCGCCGTCTTACGCCGCGAAACCGTTAAATTACGTCATTCTGTTACACCTCAACGCGACGCATTAGCAAAATTGATCACTATTGAAACACCACTACTTTCTTTATCTGAACGCCAAAAAATCCATGAAGTAAATGAAAAAATCAGTCATGCGCTAGATGATCTTAATGCCATTCGTGAACGTGCTAATGTGACTCAAGAAGAATTAATGAGTCTGCAGTCAGAAGCTTTAAATCAGCGTTTATATTTTCTCTCTCTAATCACCACCGTATTCTTACCGCTCGGTTTTCTAACAGGTTTATTTGGGGTCAACCTTGATGGAATTCCTGGGGCAGAAGATCATTTATCATTTTCAATCTTCTGTGGATTATTAGTCGGAGTCTTAATTCTACAGCTCGCATTATTTTATCGCCGCAAATGGATATAACGTATAAAACTGCAAACGTATATTTAGCGACTTTCATTTTTATAGCATCTCGATATAAACTTAGAAGTTAGTTATACGCAATTATCATCAAAATAAGGGCCACAATGTTTTCAACATTACGAACTTTGTTTAGACAAGTTATGAATGAAAGTGCAAGTGCTGGCGCAGTCGATACGCCGACACTGAATTTAGCGATGGCCTCACTTTTATGTGAAGTAGCTAATGCAGATCATGATCGTGACCCACGAGAAGAACAAGCAAAAACACAACTATTAATTAAGCTGCTTGATACAACAGAAGAGCAAGCAACAATATTACTTAGCCAAGCACAACAACAGAGCCAACAATCAGTATCTTTGTATGAATTCACGAATAAATTACGTGAATTATCACAACCTCAACGTTACCAACTGATTGAAGCAATGTGGCAAGTAGCTTATGCCGATGGTGTTATTGATCCTCTTGAAGAAGCCGTGATCAGACAAGTCTCTGATCTGATCTACTTAGATCACTCTGAATATATTCGCGCAAAAATCAATGCAGGTAAATTAGCGTCATAATATAATGCGTAATCAAAGCAATACCACGGTAGTTATTTGCTACCGTGGTTATTATTTACAAGAAAATTAGTGAATATCAATGGTACGACTCGCTTTCTTATATTTAATCCGCCACCCCTGCCAGCGTGGTAACTCCCACCGCTTAGGATCTTGCTTACGATTACCGTGCTGATAATGAGCAATAACGGTTTTACGACTGATTTGATACTCTATCCGCATCTCAAAATCATTCAAATTAACACTGTGAGGGTATTGATTATCAAACTCTTCACGTTCCCAGTTAGGAATCCCCTCAAAAATAAAATCCTCGGCACTGAATAAAGCAATATCATCAATTGTTTCAATCCCAAGATCTGCAATTTGTTGTGATAACCACAACGTTAGATCAACCACCTCTGGCTCTCGCTGACAAATATCAGCTTGATAACGCCCTAAACCTAAATATAAATTCCATTGTCTAATATCAATGCTTAAGCGCGCAGCTAACCCTTCTAATACTTCATTGGCTAAAATCAAATCAACAATAGCAGCACCAGCCGCCTCACCACTAACGTCTTGCCATTGAGTATCAATGACTCGTCCTGCATAAACTCGTTCAATGGCTGTTTGAAAGTGGCCAGCACTGGCTTCAACGGTTTGTCCTTGTTGTTTATCACCCAAATCAAGCGCCACCATTTGTGACAACGTCACTGGGGCAACGCAAGTGGCTAACACAATATTTTGCTTGATGCCTTTTCCAGGTAAAGCAAATTGATCAAAAACTACCGCTGCGTCAGTAGACTGATCATGTTCTATACCAAATAAGGTATCACGACTTAGTGTTACTTCATTAAAGCCATTGCCTAATGCTTGTCTACGCCGCTGACGACGTACATACACCAGCTCAGGAACAGCGGCTATTACAGCTTCAATCCATGGCTGACGACGAAATGCACTAGCCACTTCTAATTGTGGTAATTGTAGCACTTCTCGCATTTTAGCTGCTAACAGTCGCGCTTCTGCACGCATATTGTCATCAACTGTTAGCCATTCAGGCACCGCATCTGCTCGCACAATTTTAATTAATGCCGTAGCATCACAGTATTGCTGCCCAAGCCATAACCATAATGCTTGTTGATCTTGCTCTGATTTAGGGGGTTGCCATAATTTTTGTGGAATAGATAATGCTGCCGCTAGATCAACCATCGCTTCTTGATGACGGCGATCTGGCATTGCTGTTATTAAATGGGCAAATAAACTATCAATTGGTAACTGATACAAACGACGACCATAATCAGTGACTACTTCATCCGCAGTTACCGCATTCATTGCTTGTAATGCTTGAAATGCACTTGCTAATGTTTTTTCAGGTAAAGAATCAATAAATGATAGCTGTGAAAATTGAGCATCACAGCACAAAGCAGCTAAATAAGGTTCAACCAATTCTTCACGTTGTAATTCTGCTGGTGTTAATCGTTCCAACGGTGCAGCTTTACCATATAAACGTAAACAAACTCCATCTTTCACACGACCAGCACGCCCTTTACGCTGTTCAGCACTCGCGTTTGAAATTGCATGTAATGATAATACCGTCCGTCCATTACGCTGGTGGGTACGACGTTCTAATCCGGAATCAATGATCAACGTTACACCGGGAATCGTTAGTGATGTTTCAGCAACATTAGTGGCTAAAATAATACGTTGCTTCTCGCTTGCCGTTAATGCTCGTTGCCGTTCATCATCAGTAACAGAAGCATGTAATGGAATAACATCCATCTCATCAGCGGCAACTGCATCAGTAAAATAACGTCTTAGTGCTTGAGTTACGGCAGTAATTTCTTTTCTACCAGGTAAAAATACTAAAATATCTTGATGAGCATCATAATGCTGACTCACTAATTTAACGATTCGTTGCTCTAGATGATCACCACTGGGCATGGTTTGGTTATCATTCGCATGGTAATAAACATCTACCATGAAATTACGCCCTGCTGCATGTAAGTGAGTCGCCTCTAAATACTCAACAAGGCGTTGGCTATCCATGGTTGCCGATGTCGCTACCAAGCGATGACTTTGACGCTGCTTTAATAATGCAAGCAGTAAATCAGTATCCCAACGACGTTCATGAAATTCATCAATAATCACAGTATCAAAATGCGCTAGCTGATCATCACTTAACCAACGTAAAGCGACACCGGGTGTTGCAAACACTACCTGTGTATTTGCATCAAAATGTTGTTCAAAACGGATTGCGTAACCTACTGAAATCTGAGATGGATTTGCAGTCTTGGTGGTTAGGTATTCCGCTAATGAGGTACAAGCGACTCGCCGTGGCTCAACCACCAGCACTCGGCCTAATTCTGCTGCCCATAATGGTAAACGGGTTGATTTTCCAGATCCTGTTTCAGCTTCAACCACTATATGCTGTTGAGATAATGCCGCTAAAAAATCGGGCTTAATACTATCGATAGGCAATGAAGAGTACATAATTCAATCTATTACTGATTTTGACTACCTTATTGTGACAATATTCAATGGTATTGTCATTGTACAGCTTTCATAGTTGCTGATTACATAAACAATCAGTAGTTAATTTCAGTAAATATGTCAGTTTATCCCCACAATAATTGACTTTTTGCTGTAACTCCCTAGCCTTACAGAATCAACTTATGGAGGCTGCGCCGTATGACTAGCAAAACCATTTTTAACCCTGAATTATGGGAAGCCGTTCCGGGCTTTAACTTTGAAGATATCACTTACCATCGTGCTAAAGCGCATGGCACTGTACGTATTGCCATTGATCGCCCTGATTGCTTAAATGCCTTTCGTCCTAAAACTGTCGATGAACTTTACACCGCGCTTGATCATGCTCGTCAATGGTCGGATGTAGGCTGTGTGTTAATTACGGGTAATGGCCCATCTCATAAAGGACAGTGGTCTTTCTCATCAGGTGGTGATCAACGTATTCGTGGTAAAGATGGCTATAAATACGAAGGCGCTGAAGAAGGTACTGCTGATGTTGCTCGTATGGGTCGATTACATATCCTTGAAGTACAACGCCTTATTCGCTTTATGCCTAAAGTTGTAATTGCTGTTGTCCCTGGTTGGGCTGTTGGTGGTGGTCATAGTCTGCATGTTGTGTGTGACTTAACCCTAGCTTCTAAAGAGCACGCAGTCTTTAAGCAAACCGATCCTGATGTTGCATCATTTGATTCTGGTTATGGCTCTGCATATTTAGCGAAAATGATTGGTCAAAAACGAGCTCGTGAAATCTTCTTTTGTGGCTTTAACTACAGCGCTCAAGAAGCCTATGACATGGGTATGGTTAACAAAGTGGTTGATCATTTTGAGCTTGAAGAAGAAGCACTTCGTTGGGCGAAAGAAATTAATAGTAAATCCCCAACAGCAATGCGCATGCTTAAATATGGTTTTAACTTACCTGATGATGGCCTTGTCGGTCAGCAATTATTTGCCGGTGAAGCAACACGATTAGCTTACGCATCGGAAGAAGCTCAAGAAGGCCGTGATGCTTTCCTTGAAAAACGCGATCAAGATTTCAGTAAGTTCCCTTGGCATTATTGATCCCAATAACAGCAAAACAATAATAAGGTGATCACGTTACGATGGCGGTGCCGCCATTGAACGTATCTCATAAATAAAAGCCCTTACTTAAGGGCTTTTATTTTATAAAACGATTGATTGTTGCAAAAACCAGTCAAAAATTCACGTCCTAATAAAATAAACATCAGAAATATGACCGCTTTCTCGAAATAAATCACTCTACCCTTTGAATTATCAACGATGAAGTTCTAGCATTAGCAGCATTGAAATTCTCAGTCCTTTTTCTGGCTAATAGCAACAGAGTTTATCGTATGAACAACCATAAAAGACCTCTATACATTCCTTACGCCGGCCCAATACTTCTTGAGACGCCATTGTTAAATAAAGGCAGCGCATTCTCTGTTGAAGAGCGTATGTTCTTCAATCTAGAAGGTCTTCTTCCTGAAGCTATTGAATCAATCGAAGAGCAAACTGATCGTGCTTATCAGCAATATCAAAAATTCGATAATGATATGGATAAGCATATTTACTTGCGCAATATCCAAGATACTAATGAAACACTTTTTTACCGTCTTGTAGAAAATCACATCACAGAAATGATGCCGATCATCTACACGCCGACGGTTGGCTCTGCATGTGAAGATTTCTCAAATATTTATCGTCGTGGTCGAGGTTTATTTATTTCATACCCGAACCGTGATCGTATTGATGACATGCTTAACAATGCCTCTCGTCAAAATGTAAAAGTAATTGTTGTTACTGATGGTGAGCGTATTTTAGGTCTTGGCGATCAGGGTATTGGCGGTATGGGAATCCCAATAGGTAAACTGTCACTTTACACGGCTTGTGGTGGCATTAGTCCAGCTTACACCTTACCAGTAGTACTTGATGTAGGTACTAATAACCCACAACGTTTATCTGATCCAATGTACATGGGTTGGCGTCATGCTCGTATTACTGGCAAAGAATATGACAACTTTGTAGATGATTTTATTCAAGCAGTTAAACACCGTTGGCCTGAAGCATTAATTCAATTTGAAGATTTTGCTCAAAAAAATGCAATGCCATTACTTGAACGTTACAAAGATAAAGTTTGTTGTTTTAACGATGATATTCAAGGTACAGCAGCTGTCACTGTTGGTTCATTATTAGCTGCATGTAAGGCTGCTGGCAGTAAACTATCAGATCAACGTGTAACCTTCTTAGGTGCAGGTTCTGCTGGTTGCGGTATTGCAGAAGCGATTATTGCACAAATGGTTGCTGATGGTATTACTGATGAGCAAGCTCGTAGCCAAGTGTTTATGGTCGATCGCTGGGGCTTATTAGTTGAAAACATGCCAAACTTGCTTAACTTCCAACAAGCATTGATCCAGAAAAACACTAATATCCAAGATTGGGAACTGCTCGATAGTAACATTTCATTGTTAGATGTGATGCGTAATGCAAAACCAACAGTGTTAATCGGTGTTTCTGGCGTACCTGGATTATTCAGTGAAGAAGTGATCCGTGAAATGTACGCACATTGCCCACGTCCAATCATTTTCCCGCTATCGAACCCAACCAGTCGTGTTGAAGCAACGCCGTTTGACTTGATTCATTGGACTGAAGGTAATGCGTTAGTTGCAACAGGATCACCATTTGATCCCGTCGTTTATGAAGGTAAAACTTACCCAATCGTTCAGTGTAATAATAGTTATATTTTCCCTGGAATTGGTTTAGGTGTCCTCGCTGTTAATGCCCGTCGCGTAACGAACGAAATGTTAATGGAAAGTAGTCGAGCTTTAGCTGAATGTTCACCATTAGGCATTCATGGTAAAGGTCCATTATTACCAGGTCTGGAAGACATTCAAAAAGTGTCACGTAAAATTGCTTTTGCTGTCGCGAAAAAAGCGGTTGAACAACATAAAGCACCTAAAAACTCTGATGAGCGTATTCGCGAAAAAATTGACGCGAACTTCTGGAAGTCAGAGTATCGCCGTTACAAACGTACTTCGTTCTAAACCCAACATCAATTTATCGCTAACATCCGAAGTGTTATTTAACACTTCGGATTTTTTGTTAAAAGCGATTTAAGGCATGAGGTTGCGCACAAAATCCACAAACTCTCTCGATTAGCACTACTGTTTTGGCTTTTTTAGACAAAAATATAATTTATTGAGGTAAGATATTAATAAAGCATTATATTTTGAGTTTGGATAATTATGAAACTGCTCAACATCATTCGCATTACTGCAGTTCTCTTTATCATCTTTGTTGCGACATTGTTGTTACTTGATCGTTGGGTTTCTGCACAAACAGAAAGTCGAATTTACCACGATCCAGCTAAACTACCGTCTTATAACGTAGGATTAGTACTGGGAACCAGTAAATATATCGCTAAAACGCTTAATCCCTACTATACCTACCGTATGTCTGCCGCTGTCGACTTATATAAAAAACACAAAGTGGATGTTTTTTTAGTCAGTGGTGACAATGCACATCGTTCATATAATGAACCTCGTACAATGAAGCGTGACTTATTAAAAGCTGGTGTGGCTAAAGATGAGATTGTGCTTGATTATGCTGGCTTTCGTACTCTTGATTCTATTGTTCGAGCAAAAGAAGTCTTTGATACAAACCATTTTGTTATTATTACTCAGCAGTTCCATTGTGAACGCGCATTATTCATTGCTGATCACTACAACATCAATGCTACCTGCTTAGCAGTTAAAGAACCTCGCCGTGGTATTGCTAGTTTTAAAATTCGAGTACGCGAAGTATTTGCTCGTGTCAAAGCAATGATTGATTTATTTATCCTACATGTACAACCTAAATTCTTAGGCCCTAAAGTACCTATTATAGATCCATTAATAAAAGCGACATTTAAACAAGCCCCATTGCCTACAACTGAAAAGGTCGCTGTTGATATAATCCCCCCTTCTTCAGCAGTAACAACTACGCCATAACCATCAATATCTGCACATTAAAAAAGCCAGCCACATTATAAATGCGTCTGGCTTATCGTTACCTATATTCAGAAAATACTAACTAGGTTTCTTACTATTCACTTGTGCAAGGACTCGATTACGAACAAGTCGCATATGCTCTTGAGCCTCTTTGTGAATTTTTTTAGTTAAACACAACTTTTTTTCTTTCATTGTTCACTAGCCATAATGAAAACCAAATAAGCATCATGTTGCACTTGTTATGTTAGCATAGATCAAAATACTCTGCACTGACTATATTTTACAAAATTATATAGAACTAAAAAGCACTACAACAACAACAATATGCTATAAAAAATAAAATAAGAAATCACAGCAAGATCACAATAACCACAAAAAACAAACAACTATAACCTTATTAATATAACCCCATCACATTAACACCACCGCAACACAACGTATTATCACTTCCGCGAATTAAAGCTAACTATAAAAATAATGTAGCCTCAATATATGGAAGATTCACCTATGACAACCCTTACACTTACGCTCAAACATTGGCTATTAAATAGAAACAGTTTAATCCTTATTGGCAATATCTTAATGATGCTTATTCTCCTCAATACATTACCTTTTGAACGTAATGTTGTTATTGGTTTAAGCATTCTATTTTTCGTTGCCGTTATGTGGTTAACTGAAGCTATTCATGTCAGTATTACCGCTCTACTCGTACCTCTATTTGCAGTTGGATTTGGCGTTTTTGATACATCCAAAGCATTAGCCAGTTTTTCTAATCCAATCATCTTCTTATTTCTAGGAGGATTTGCACTTGCTGCGGCCTTGCATAAACAGCAACTTGACCAAGTTATCGCAGATAAAGTTCTTATTGCGGCAAAAGGCAGAATGTCAGTTGCCGTATTTATGCTATTTGGTGTTACCGCTGGATTATCAATGTGGATCAGCAACACAGCTACGACTGCGATGATGTTACCACTTGTACTTGGTGTTCTAAGTAAAGTGAATACTAAGAGTGGTCACAAAACATATGTGTTTGTCCTTTTAGGCACAGCTTATTGTGCCAGCATTGGTGGTATAGCAACGATTGTCGGTAGCCCACCGAATGCCATTGCAGCTGCTGAAGTTGGTTTAAGCTTTACAGAATGGATGGCATTTGGTGTACCCGTCACAATTATTCTATTACCTCTTACTGTCGCATTACTGTATGTGACATTAAAACCAGATCTAAACCATAAATTTGAGCTAAATCATAATCAAATTCAATGGAGTAACGGTAAGTTAATCACTATGGCAATCTTTTTAGTGACGGTAACTTTGTGGATTTTCAGTAATCCTATTAATGCTTTTTTAGGTGGCTATTCCAAGTTTGATACCTTAGTGGCTTTAAGCGCAATTATAATGCTAGCCGTATCAAGAGTTGTAGAGTGGAAAGACATAAAAAATTCAACAGACTGGGGCGTATTACTACTCTTTGGAGGCGGTATTTGCTTAAGTAATATTCTTAAAGCTACGGGAACTAGCGTCTTTCTTGCTACAGCTCTAAGTGATATGTTACAGCAAGCGGGTCTTTTACTAACGATTCTCTGTGTAGCAATTTTTGTCGTCTTTCTTACTGAGTTTGCAAGTAATACTGCGAGTGCCGCTTTACTTGTCCCTGTTTTTGCAACAGTAGCTGAAGCGCTTGGGGTATCACCCGTTATATTATCAGCCTTGATTGCAATTAGTGCATCTTGTGCATTTATGTTACCTGTTGCTACACCACCAAATGCAATTGTATTTAGTACGGGTTATATAAAACAAAGTGAGATGATGCGAGTCGGATTTTATTTAAATATTGTCTGTATTATCTTTTTAACTGTATTTACATGGTTATTCTGGTAAAAATAAAATACGACCTAATAAAAAAGGTGACGTTAATCGTCACCTTTTTTTATTAACAACTTCAATCTAAATTAAACAATAGTTGCTCACTATTACCCTGAACAAATTCAATAGTGCCATTGATTCTATTATTTAATTCCTTTATTTGTTGTTCTTCAAGAGAGTATGGAAGATAAACAATAAGCTGCTTAATGCCCTCTTGCTTAGCTAAATATAATAATCGAGTTAAATTATGTGTGTCACTAACATTAGTTGATAACACTTTTAATGCTTTTTTTTCTAATTGCTCAGCACAAGATAAAGGATTTTTTTCCGTTGTTTTTACTGCCACTTCAAATGAAGGGATTAGATATTTTAGAACATCTATAAATGACAAACGTTGCTGACATGATTTAGACAGGAAACCTGTATAATCAAAAATAATCGTATTTTCTACAACGTTATCAATTACTGTTTCCATAGCTGTCCTTAGTCAGAAACATAATATTCATTATCATATAATCTATACATCGTTAGTAGGACTAACGTATGTAATTACTATACGTCTATATCAATTTTAATTGAACATATCACAATTAAAATATGCGACTAATATCACGTAAATAACACAGATAGATAAATAAAAATACATGCAAAAACAATTATTTAACAATGAATACACATTCAAGATATTATAAAAAAGCAACTAATATACAAAATCCCTCACTACTAAAAAAATAGCTGATAGCAATAATTTTAATAAATACCACCAGCGGCCATTCGTTTTAAGAAGGCCTTTCTCCAGATGCTAATTTCTCATTAATTTCGCGAATAACGGTTGGTAAATCAGCTATTGTATCAATCATATAATCAGGTTTTGAGTGACTAAAAGCCTTTTGAGCAATATCGCGCGCCTGAGCTAAAGTAGCCAAATCCGCAGCTTGATACTCAGCTAACGTCATTCCAGCCTCATTACCAGACAATAGTAATGCAACTGTCCACACGCCTGCATTTTTACCTTCCATAATGCCAGGAGCCGAATCATCTACTTTGACACATGTTTTTACATCATCGACACCCAATTCAATCATATTTTTTAATACCATATAAGGTGCAGGTCGTCCTCCAACGATTAAATCATCAGTTGCTACAACATAATCGGGATTAAAACCATTATCCTTTAATGCTGGCAGCAAAGCATTTAAGACTGCTCTTGGATAACCCGTACAAGCACCAATTTTAATATTTTGTGATCGTAATTGACTCACCACTTGTTCTGTATACGGTATTAATTCAGCATGATCTCCAACTTTAGCTATTTGTAATGGCATAAAGGTGTCATAAATTGTATCGATATCCGCAACTGTCATAGGACGATTAAACTGCGCCAGCCAGCGTGCTGCAACCTCAGGTAATTCACCAACAGCTTTTATATGATCCCATTTACCTAACCCCATCGGCACTCGTGCTTCAGTGAGTGATATATCAAAGTCAAATCCACGTCGAAAAGCCTCAACAAAAATAGTTGTTGGTGCGAATGAACCAAAATCAACGACAGTACCCGCTAAATCGAAAATGACAGCTTGAACTTGTTTCATTATTATTTCCTTATATATTTAATTAGATAAAAACTTAAGTATCATGAATATTAATTGTCATCACACCAATACATTGATGTTTTAATGACTGCAATTAAACGCTTAATATCATCTGGATATACATCACCGATATTACCAATACGGAAACAATCTGCATTTGAAACCTTGCCGGGATATATCACAAAGCCTTTATTTTTTAGTTCATTATAAAAAAGTTTAAAGTCGTACCTAGGATGTGGTGGAGATAAAAATGATGTGATAATTGGAGAATGTAAATCTTCACTAAGCAAACAACGAAAACCTAAGTTTTGCATTCCGTTAACTAATAAATATTGATTCGTTAAATAACGTTGATGACGAGCATTCACTCCACCTTCTTGCTTTAATTCAATTATCGCTTGATAAAAAGCACGTACTGTATGCGTTGGAGAAGTAAAACGCCATTTCCCCTGATGCTGTTGCATACATTGCCATTGTGCATATAGATCAAGAGCTAATGACCGCGCACGCCCTTCACATAATTCAAGTTGTGATTGTTTGGCGATAACAAATGCAAATCCTGGTACACCTTGAATACATTTATTGGCTGAACTGATCATAAAATCAATCCCTAACTCACCAATATCCAATGGAATACCGCCAAAACTCGACATCGCATCAAGGATCATAATTTTATTACGTGTTTTTACGACATCACAAATAGCGGCAATAGGGTTTAACATTCCAGTTGTCGTTTCACAATGTACCATCGCAACATGGGTAATTGTATTGTCAGCATCTAAGATATCTGCAATTTGAGTGGCTGTTGGATACTCAGTTTCAGCCAGCCTAATAACGTGATGATTAATTTTTAAATATTGGGCAATTTCTCCCATTCGTTCACCATAAGTACCATTGCTTATCACTAATAATTTATCATCATCAGCCATTACTGAACCGATAGTGGCTTCTACTGATGCACTGCCACTACCCTGCATCAATACTGAGGTATAGCCTAGATGTTTAGTTGCTAATTGCACCAGTTCAGCACGAATAACTTCAACAATATCTTGGTTGTAATCATCATCCCATGTACACCAATCTTGAAGCATTGCAGCTCGAACAGTGGCCGTTGTTGTTAATGGCCCGGGGGTTAATAGCAAGTATTGGTTGGTTGTATTTTCCATCATAAATTCCATTTGGACTATACCAGATAACAAAACTATAACGGCATCCTGTTGATCCTGTAAATCCCTCAGAATCAGAGTTAATAAAACATTCACAAACCCTATTAACTCTTTTTATGCTGTCATATAAAGCCAATAAAACCGCATTAAAAGTGCCATTTATTAATAATAGAAATGTCATATCTCCGCTCTAGCATCAGTAGCATTCAAACTGGTACATACCAATACGATTTAACGTCAATATTGTGACATTTCATATCATGGAGATCGTTTAATGAAAAACCGCTGGATACTTGCCCCACTAGCTGCCATTGCCGCACTATCGACACCGCATGCTTTTGCTGCGGAACAACTCACAGTCTATAGTGCTTTTGAAACGGATATGCTAGCTAAATTCAAGCAGGGTTTTGAACAAGCAAACCCAGATATTACAATTAAATGGGTCCGTGATTCGACAGGAATAATGACCGCTAAATTACTCGCAGAAAAAGACGCTCCACGTGCAGATGTTGTATGGGGGTTAGCGGGTTCATCAATGGCATTACTTAAAGATAATGGCATTTTAAAAGCCTATACACCGAAAGGAATTGAGTCGATAAGACCTAACCTTATCGACCCTCAACCCAATAAAGCATGGTTTGGTAATGATGCTTTTTTTATTGCCGTTTGCTATAACGAAGTCGTTGCTAAACAATTAGGGCTAGAAAAGCCAACATCATGGCAAGATTTACTTAAACCGCAATATCAAGGTCATATTGCCATGCCAAACCCAGCCTCATCAGGCACTGGCTATATGCAAGTTTCAGCTTGGCTACAATCAATGGGTGATAAGGCCGGCTGGGCTTATATGACTGAACTTGATAAAAATATCGATCATTATACCCATTCAGGTTCTAAGCCTTGTGTACAAGCGGCTCAAGGTGAAGTTGCTATTGGTATTTCAATGGCTATTCGTGGTGCGACCTTAAAAAATCAAGGAGCTCCAATTGATATTATCATGCCTAAAGAAGGTGTTGGCTGGGAAGCTGAAGCTGTCGGTCTCGTTAATACTCAGTCCGATGCTGCAAAACGGCTAGTTGATTGGTCGGTGTCTGCTGATGCGAATAAACTCTATAATCAATTTTATCCCGTTGTTGGTATCAAATCCGAATCTCACCCAATTGCTAACTATCCCAATGTAGAGCAAGCAATGGCTAATATGGATTTTTCTAAAATGGCCTCCAACCGCACTGCCATTCTTAAATTATGGTTGCAAAAATTTGATAGTAAATCAGAGCCCAAATCATAATTAATAATATATACCAATGAATAACAATACCCATAGCGATCACTTGCTGTGGGTTTTTGCGTTATTTAAAACAAATATACTGATTTACTGCTGTCTTATTAACGTCAAACTTACGTCATTGAAGTGTCACGCTTTACCTCTAGATTTGGTATATACCAATTTTAAAGAGTTAAATAATATGGATACTTACCTTAAGGTTAACAATGTTTGTAAGCATTTTGGTCAATTTACTGCATTAAATAATATCTCATTAGAAATTTATAAAGGAGAATTCATCTGCTTTCTAGGCCCTTCTGGATGCGGTAAAACAACCTTATTGAGGGCTATTGCTGGAATGGATTTAGCGAGTTCTGGTTACATTGAGCAAAATGGTATAGAAACGACTTTTCTCGCACCTGAAAAACGTGATTTTGGGATTGTTTTCCAATCTTACGCTTTATTTCCTAATCTCACCGTAGCTGAAAATATTGGACTCGGATTAAGAAACCAAGGTAAAAATATAAAACAAACCGATGAAGTCGTTCAATATTGGTTAGATCTGATTGGCTTACCTGATTCTGGTATCAAATATCCCAATCAATTATCAGGCGGCCAACAGCAACGTATTGCACTCGCACGTGCTTTAGCTCTATCTCCAGGGTTATTATTATTAGATGAACCATTATCGGCACTAGATGCTAAAGTTCGAACCCATTTACGTGATGAGATCTGTCAGCTTCAGCGTAAATTGGGAATTACCACAATTATGGTCACCCATGATCAAGAAGAAGCTCTGGCGATGGCTGACCGAATCGTGGTCATGAATCATGGTGTCATCGAGCAAATTGGTACTCCCCAACAAATATACCAACAACCAGCCTCTCGTTTCGTAGCTGAATTTGTTGGTAACATGAACTTTATTAGCAGTTCTGTTGTGAGTGATAGTTGTATTCGAATAGGTGAAACACTCTTACCCAAACCATGCAATAGCCTAAAACGTGGTGATAGATTTGAGATGGGTTTACGCCCAGAGGATCTCCACTTCACGGAAAATGGTCATCATTCTGCGTCCTCTTTTCCTGTCCAAATTGAAGATCTTGAATTCCAAGGTACTTATGTGCGCGCCAATTGTAAAATACGAGGAATCCATAACCACAATAACATCAAAGTTGATGTTCCTATTCGAGAATTACGCCGTTTAGCGTTAGAGGAAGGTCATTACCTCAACGTAAATCTTAATCATAAGCACACTCATATTTTTAGTGCTCAATGCTGATCGTTGGCAATAGGAATTATCATCATGGCTTCAATATTACCCACTCATGCCACCGCGGTATTACCTCAAAAAACACTGACAACTAAATTAACCCTTTTCCGTCATAGTTTAAGTCGCGATAACCTTATTCTAGCGACAATTTTAATTTTATTAACTATTGGCATGAGTGTATTTATTCTTGCGCCACTTTTTACCATGCTACTTAAAAGCCTCCAAAGTAACAGTGGGCAATTTATCGGTCTGAGCAATTTTAGAGACTACTTTTCGTCATCAGCAATGTGGCAGTCATTACGTAATACCCTCTTTATTGGTATTATGGTTACGAGTTTAGTCAGCGTGTTAGCATTTGGCTTTGCTTATGCATTAACTCGAAGTGGTATGCCATTTAAGAGTCTATTCAATGTATTGGGATCGGCACCTATTTTAGCACCATCATTATTACCTGGTATTAGTCTTATTTACTTGTTAGGTAATCAAGGTATAGCAAAAGATATCTTAATGGGACATTCAGTATACGGCCCTATAGGTATCACCATTGGTTTAACTTTTTGGTGTTTCCCACATGCTTTAATGATAATAAAAACCTCATTACGTACTTCTGACGCCCGCCTTTATGAAGCAGCACAGGCTCTCAATACTTCACCAATAAAAACCTTTTTTATTATCACTCTCCCTGGCGCTAAATATGGCCTAATTAGTGCTATTATTGTTGTTTTCACATTGGTTGTATGTGATTTCTGTGTACCTAAAGTCATTGGCGGCAGCTATAATATTTTAGCCACCGATATTTTTAAGCAAGTCGTTGGACAACAGAACTTTTCAATGGGTGCGGTAACAAGCGTAATACTGTTAATCCCTGCTTTATTTGCTTTTGGCGCTGACCGTTGGGTACAAAAAAAACAAAAAGGATTATTCGATTCCCGATCAGTAGCCTATATACCTCAAAAAAATATCATTCGAGACACACTCTGCTTATTATTTTGTACCGTTATCAGTATTGCAATTATCACTATCATTGGTATGGCAATCTACGGATCTTTCGTCACATTTTGGCCTTGGAATTTAACGATCAGTCTGCATAATTATAATTTTTCACAATTTAGCACTGATGGCTGGCAACCTTATTTTAACTCACTAAAGTTAGGCACATTAGTCGCGATTATTGGCACTGTAACTGTCTTTATCGGCGCGTACTGTATTGAAAAAGGCCGTTGTCTTGGGCCACTACGTAACCTATTGCAAATGTTAGCAATTGTACCTATGGCTGTACCTGGCATGGTATTAGGCTTAGGTTATATTTTCTTTTTTAATACTGGTGATAATCCATTATCAATGCTTTACGGCACTTTAACTATTTTAGTGATTAACACTGTAGTTCACTACTATACGGTAGGACATATGACAGCGGTTACCGCTCTTAAACAACTCCCCGCAGAAGTCGAGGCTATTTCCGCATCAATTAACCTACCGCAATATAAAACATTTTTTAAGGTCACCGTACCTGTATGTGCCCCTGCGATTTTAGAAATCATGGTGTATCTGTTTATTAATGCGATGACAACAACTTCTGCTATCGTTTTCCTATACGGTGCCGATACGATGCCTGCTTCTGTTTCTGTGCTTAATATGGATGATGCAGGACAAACAGGTCCTGCAGCAGCAATGGCTGTCATGATTTTACTCACTGCCGCCTTGGTAAAACTTGGGCATATTGGAATTGGGTATTGGTTGGAAACTCATACTCAAGCATGGCGTAAACGTTAATCTTAATTAAAAACAACAACTAAAAAGCCACTACTGGGTATAATTATTAGCCATGATAATCTATGGTTATGATAACTGAGGTTATTGTAACTTAAGTTATCATGGCTTATTTTTTCATTCGCTCATATGAGTACTTATATAAAGAGAATACTGGTGCAATATTTAAAAATTAAGGATGCCATCAACCAACAAATAAACACCGGCATACTACAAATCGGCCATAAACTTCCCGCAGAAAGAAAACTTGCAGAGTCATTTAATACCACCCGAATTACCTTAAGAGAGGCATTAGCATTATTAGAATCAGAGGGTAAGATTTACCGAGAGGATCGCCGCGGTTGGTTTGTATCACCACCAGCACTTATCTATGATCCTAATTACACCACTGAATTTGCAGCAATGGCAATTGCTCAAGATAGAAAACCGCATTCAACGTTATTATCTGCACAATTAATTCATGCAAATCAGTATATTGCTACATTACTCAATATTACAACTAACGACAGCGTTTATCGTATTGAACGATTACGCTCTCTCGATAACCGCCCAGTGGTGGTAGTCACCAATTATATTCTACCTGAATTTTTCCCTGGCTTACTTAAGCACGATATTACCCATTCATTAACAGTAACCTACCGTGAGCACTATCAGCGGATCTACACTAAAACCCGCTTTCGCATCAGTACAACCTCACTTAACGGTAATACTGCAAATGCATTACGTGCAACGGCTGGAAGTCCAGCAATGTTTGTTGAACGGCTTAATTATGATCAATATGATAATTTAATCGATTGTGACTTAGAATATTGGCGTCATGATGCTATTCGTATTGAGTCCCTTGCGACTTTATCATCGGCATGCTTACATAAAACAACGCAAAAAAAATGAGCTAACATGTTAGCTCATCTAAATTCTGACTAACAAAGCTAACAAATTAACTTTTATCCGCCTTCCCTGCTGCATTCGCAAATTTAGCCAATTGCTTATCAATCCAAAATGGCTGTTGCTCATTATCTTCAGCAGTTTCTTTACGTCGAATCGCATTACGCACTAGCATTGCCCCTATCCAACGTATCGGCTCAGGTGGGAAATAACCTTTCGGGCCAGAAACAAGTCCGCATTGACTCCATTGATTTTGCTGCTCTAACACTAATGATGCCAGAATTTGCCCGCCAATCCATGTTTGAGCAACACCATTACCAGAGTAACCTAGCCCATAAACGATATCTTTATGATTATTTAAATGACCAAAAAAAGGCAATCCCGTTGTCGAACGATCAGATGCCCCTGTCCATGTTGCAGCAAAAGGTTGTTGCTGTAATGAGGGGAAAATACGATTAAATGATTGACGTAACAACGACGTGTAACGGCTAGGCTGATCAAAAACAGCTGAAATTTTATTTGCAAAAGCAAAATAATTTCCGCCTTTACCTAACATCAATCGACCATCAGGCGTACTACGGTAATAATGCACAAAAATGCGTGAATCAATAACTGTTTTACCGTCTTTTAAACCTGTTTCAAATAGTTTTTGTGGGATCTGCTCAGTGATCGCCATATCAGAAGACACTAATACCACGCTGCGCTTAAACTGCGGAAACTTCTCGAGCATCCACGCATTTAATGCTAATACGACTTTATTCGCAAAAATATCAGCGTTAGGGGTCGTAATTGTCACTGGTGAATCAGTGCTAATCGCTTCCATTGGCGTATTTTCATAAATCTTTACGCCTAACTGCTCTGCTACACGTTTTAAACCACGAGCAAGCAACGCAGGTTGTACACTCGCGGCTGCAGGAGAAAAGAATCCCTCACGATGTAATACTGATCCCGCTGCCTGCTGAACATGCTCGTGCTGCCATTGTTGCCAACTATTTATTTGATGCTTATCAAGTTGTGCCATAACAGCATCCATACCACCTTGTTGTGCGCTGTTAGTCGCAGTATATAAAGTACCATTTAAACGTAATTGGGCATCAATATTATACTCACGACAAAAATCATCTATTGCATACACTGCCTCCTCTGATGCTTTCACTAGCCGAACCGCTTCTTGTTCACCATAGAGCTTTTTCATTGAAGTATATTTTGTAGACCATGTCAGCATACAGCCGCCATTACGTCCAGATGCGCCACTCCCACAAAGTCCTTTATCAATGACGACAATATCTAGCTCAGGCTGTTGCTGCTTTAATAATATTGCAGTCCATAACCCCGTATAGCCACCACCAACAATGCAAATATCTGTTTGGATATCATTCTCAAGTGGTATGGGATAACTGTTTGGTTCTTGTGCTAATGCTTCACTAAACCAGTACGGTGTAACTGTTTTTTGTTGATTTGAAGAGTCCATTAATAGCCCTTTATTGATATAGACCAAAACAGCATTTATCGTATCGTGCTCATATTAAGAATTAGTGACCGTACTTGCAGTGCAACATAAACTTCATTTTTGAGCATATTGTCAGCGAACTAAGCTGCCGATTCCACACAACTAAATAATTAAACGATATTTTATTCATCAAATTCACACGCAATTGCACCAAATTAAAGCAATTTTAGATATTGTGCCAAATTAACCTCAAAAACGACTGGTAACTTACCGCGTACAAGTCTAAAATTGCCCCGTTTGGGGAGTAGTCACATTTGTTCGCCTGTCGTCATCTCGAAGCCATAAGCTTCCGGCAGCCGTGAATGGATTTGCTTGCAGTACCGATGTCAGCCATAGACATCGCTGCTAGCACCATTTTGACGAGACCAATGCCATTATCGTTTACATAAAAATGTAATCGAACCTATGCAATATAATTGCGTGGGTTTTTTTTAATGCGCGGAAGGTTTTGTTTAGGCTCGCCTATGGCATACCTTTCGTATTTTATTCTGCGTAATAACATATTGTTATGAAATTTGTTTTTGTTTAACTCTATTATTTTATAAATTCAAATAAACAACAAAACTAATAGCAATAAATTATCATGCCAGAAATTTATATAAAGAGAGAACTCTATGAGTATTTTTAGTTATGAAGGGTTTGCTGTATTAACAATATTAATGCTTGCGCTCGATTTGTACCAAACACGTGGTGGTAAAATATCGATTAAAACAGCTGCACTTTGGAGTGTTTTTTGGGTATTTTTAGCCTTCATTTTTATGGGCTTTATTTACCTATATTGGCCACAAATGGCACCAGAGAGCACATATACAAATAAACAAGCAGCAACATCATTTATTACTGGCTACTTATTAGAAAAATCTCTAAGTGTTGATAACTTATTCGTCTTTGCGCTAATTTTTGGTCAATTTGCGGTACCAGAACGTTTACGTCCTCGTATTCTAATGCTTGGTATTGTTGGTGCTCTTATCTTACGTGCAGGCATGATTGGCGTTGGCGCTAAGCTATTAGCAGATTACCACTGGATCCTTTATATCTTTGCTGTTTTCTTACTTTACACTGGCTTTAAGCTTTGGCGTGAAGGTGAGGAAGAACAAGAAGATTTCTCGAATTCAGCCCCTGTTCGTCTCGTAAAGCGCTTTTTTAGAGTTGCTGACGATTACCATGATCATAAAATGTTCATCAAAGACGATAAAGGCTGGCTTGCAACACCATTATTAGTGGTAGTCGCGGTTATTGCACTTACCGATGTGATGTTTGCACTAGATTCGATTCCTGCTATTTTTGCTGTTACGCAAGAAGCATTCCTCGTCTTTACTGCTAACGTGTTTGCCCTACTTGGCTTACGTTCATTGTATTTCGTATTAGAAGGTATGCTAACCCGTTTCTGTTACTTACGTGTTGCTTTAGCCTTCATTTTAAGTTTCATCGGTATCAAAATGTTACTTGTCGGTTCGCCATATGCGATTCCAACACTTATTTCACTTTGCGTGATCATTCTTTCCATCACGATAGCTATCAGCGCATCGCTATGGAAAACACGTAAACTTGAAACAACCGAACAATAATCACCACGATTAACGGATTAAACAAAAAATGCCACTGCTAACTGCAGTGGCATTTTTATTTGCGATTCAATACGATTTAACTATGCAAAATGTTGAGTAATTACATCTAATAGTTGCTGAGGTTTAGTCACAATATACATTGGCGTAATTTGTGAAAGCTTATCGTGATCACTTACTTTGCCTGTATCAACCCATACGCTAGCAATACCAGCATTATTTGCCCCAGCAATATCTGCCGTTAATGAGTCCCCCATATGTAACGCTTCATTTGGCTGACAACCCACTAAATCTAATGCTTTTTGGAAAATACTTAACGCCGGTTTTTCTGCAGGCTCTTCCCCGCCAACAATAATATAATCGACATGCTCATCCATCGCTGTCGCGGCAAGTTTAGGATGCTGCGAAAAGATAGGGCCATTAGTAATCACCACCAACTTATAATGTTGACGCAAAGAAGCTAGCATCGCTTTTACTTCAGGAAAGAAATCAAACCCTGCCATTCGACCATCGTCAAATGAAGCTTGAATAACGACAGCTTGCTCAAAGGTAATTGTTAATTGTTGTTGAGCAAATAAGGTCTGTACTAACGTTTGCCTAAACAACAGTTCATTATCTAATAACGCCACTAATTGTGGAAACTCATCGTTAAGCTGTTTATAAACACCAGCAATATAACGTTGACAAAAAACATCTGCATTCAAGGTTGGAAATTGTGATTGGACATAATGTTTTAAAGTAGCTAATGCCTGTTTATCTGCAATTGATGTCGCGCATAATGTTTCATCCATATCTAAAAAAATAGCTTTTAACATTACTTCCTCGTTGTGCCGCACACGACACCCTGACAATATTGATTTCAAAATAATCGCTAAATTCTACCTGAGTAAATACATTTAGCACATAAAAAAGCCAACACCTAAGTGCTGGCTTTAATATATATTACATAATTAGCAATAAGTTAGCGTTTAACAAAATCTTTCATAGTAATGAACTTTGTTTTGATAGGCGTTGCTCGTGGTGAGTCATAACCATAAATATCATTACGCATTTGTAGATGACCATTCTGATCAACCCATGCGGTTAAGTAAACAAAATCAACATCAATACGTTTTGAAAGACTTACAACCTTATGCTGCTTTGTATCCAACATTGTTTTAAAAGGCGCAATATTACTACGCTCTTGATAATCGATAACATAATTTGCCAAATCATCTGCACGTTCAACTCGTACACAACCAGAACTCAAGTCACGTTTATTACGGTTAAACAAACCATGTGATGGCGTATCATGCAAGAAGATAGCGTAATCATTTGGCATCAAGAATTTTACATTACCCAATGAGTTATGAGGACCTGGGCCTTGTTGGAATTCATGTGGGAATGTTTTTGGATTTACTGTTGCCCAATCAATACTACTTGGTGGAACAACAGTACGATCACTCCAGCTATTTAAAATCTGCATATTATGCTCTTTCAAATAATCACGAGAAATCTTAACTTTTGGAATAACATCATGCTGTTTAATAGTAATAGGCACATTCCAATATGGATTTACTACCATGGTCGTTATTGCTGATGAGAATAAATTCGTTGGACGCGTATCACGTCCTACAATCACTTTTGATTCAAATACTTTTTTACCATTATCGTACAGTTCTAACTTATAGTTAGGAATATTTACCCAAATATGAGCGCGCTTATCGTTATGACGATTTAATGCTGAAACACGCAAAGTATTTAACGCTAATAACCGCGCAATATCACTGTATGGCACCACCAATTGTTTAATTGTAGCTGGGCCTACAATACCATCAGGTGTTAAGCCATGACGTTGCTGGAATAATTTAAGACTCGCTAACAATGCCCCTGAATTAGCCACTGTTGGTTGCACCGATAACGTATCATGATCAGCTTGGCTTAAATCACCTAAATGATAAAGAACCTGTACCACTTCATGTCCATTAGGTAACACATCTCCAGGACGATAGACGGCAGATTTAAAACTTGCACTGGTTAAATGATGAGGTGCCAATTGTTGGTACTTCTCAATCATTTCCATGGTTGATTCAAATGGAATATAGGTAGGACGATATGTTTTAAGCTTCGCCATTGTCATTGGGTAAGCATCCTCACCGCCGCCATATTGAACCATTACTTGGCTCATATTTACAGGCTGAGATAAGAACAATACATCGCGGTGATGAGCAATATAGTTTAGGAATGCACGATAAACATAATAGGTATCAGTAGCTAAAAGATCATAACCTTGTTGATTACCCTCTTTTTCTAATCGGTGCATTTCAGTAAGACGCTGACGAATACCAGATAACATATTAGTATCTGCGAGTGCTTTTAGCTGCAATTCAAATTCATTACGTAACGCTGCGTTTTGCCAAAGTGGGTAGAATTTATTTTGCGCATAAGCTTGTTCTATTTGTGTTGTAAAGCACACATTACTAGTCGTGTTACCACACAACATCTTTGTACTCACTAAATGTTGATTATTCAATGAAGACCAATCAACACTACCTGTTGTTAATGGCGCTTTTCGCACACCAACAGGCATTTTAGGTAGTACAGTACTTGAGCCAACAACCTGCACATTATTCGGTGCAACGGCAGCAACATTTTGTGGAACAGCAGGGCTCACTTCAGCAGCAAAAACACTACCTGGAACCATCAGCGACAAAACTAAAAGTTTGCTAACACGCTTAGCAACAATACGTTGAGGATTTAACATCGTCAAAGCGATCCTTACCTATGTAATAGAATGAAATACACCATACCTAGCATTACAGCTTATCTTACTTGATATGCAATGACGGCAATCCATAGTTTATAAAAAACTAACTCACTATATTTAGACAAATTTTGGCAAATGATACAATTCAAAAAATGGAACTTTAAAAATTAATTATGCCCTATCATGATTTTTTATCTTTAAAAATTAGAAATAACAAGCACAACAACTTGATTTCATAGAATTTTAATTCGTTAAATTTAATATAGCACTATAAAAAACATTCTTTTATTAAAAATTAATATCAATGTGAAAAAAATACGAATTTCGCCTTTCCGTATAATGTCAGCTCAAAAATTAAGCTTATTTGTTATTTTCTCGATACAAAATCCACTCTTCAACCACTTTACCATTACTTAAATGACAATAACCGACCGTCCCTTTCTCTTCTTGTTTCATTACCACCTTGCCGCCCTGATCGGCACAATATACTGATGCTGGATTAGCCTTACCTACAGACTCTGGCGTAGGCTTTTCATCTTGTGAACATCCGATGAGAATCAAACTACTTACCACCAGCGTGGTCACGACTAACTGCTTTTTCATTATTGATTCCTTTCTAATAGAGATTACTGCTATGGATTTCCATTTTGGAAAAACCTTATTCTTTCTTTTTCACTTCTGGAAATATATTTCATACGTTAGATTAGCCGCACAAAACTTATGGATATAAGAAGAGCATAGCAATGTCACTACAAACTAAAATTAAAAATATCATTACTGATGCAACATTAAGTGCGAAACAAAAAACATTGTTCCTATCATTAGAAGCTGAAGCAATTGTAGACTATATGCCAATTTCTGCCGGCGTTTTAGCAGCAAAAGATGCTGGCATAATTTGTGATATGTTTGAAGGCAACGCTCCATTCAAGCCTCGTTATGTTCTTCCTGATTATGCTAAATTTTTACAACAAGGTTCAGAATATCTAGAACTTGAACCCGCAACGAATTTAGATGAAGCAATTAACCTACTAACAATTATTTATCATCACGTACCATCAGTCACAAACATTCCAGTTTATCTTGGCCAACTTGACGAAATCTTACTACCATTTGTTGCTGATGTTAGCGAAGAGGTTTTATATCGTAAGCTGAGAAATTTCTGGATCATGCTTGACCGCACGCTACCTGATGCTTTCATGCACGTAAACATTGGTCCAACAGACAACATTGTTTGTCGTATGATTTTGAAAATTGATGCCGAGCTTAAGCAAGTAGCACCAAACTTAACCTTTATGTACGACCCACAAATCACACCTGAAAGCTTATTACAGCAAGCGTGTGACAATATTTGTGAATGCAGTAAGCCACACATTGCTAATTACCCTATGTTCTCAGAAGCTTTTGGTGCACCTGGTTTTGGTATTGTAAGTTGCTATAACTCACTGCCCGTTGCAGGTGGCGCTAATACACTCGTACGTATGAATTTAAAAGAAGTCGCACTACGTTGTAATAGTATTGAAGAGTTTCTAACCATGACTCTGCCACATTACAGTGCCCTGATGTTTGAACTTATTGAAGCTCGTTCAGCTTTCTTGCATGAAGAATCAAACTTCTTTACTGGTTTCTTAACCACTGAAGGTTTGATCAATGAAGACCGTTTTGCACCAATGTTTGGCATATTCGGCATGGCTGAAGCGGTAAACATATTGATGGAAAAATCAGGTTCAACAGCTAAATACGGTCACAATGAAGAAGCAAATGCTATCGCACTGCAAATCAGTGAAGCATTAAATGAAATCGTAACTACCACGCCAGTAAAACATGGCTTAAAAGGTCGAGCTCTATTACATTCACAAGGTGGGATTAGTTGCGACCACGAAGTAACACCAGGGATTCGTATTCCTTACGGTACAGAACCAGATCCAGTTGTTCACATTAAGGCGCTTGCTGCACACCATAAATACTACGTATCTGGTATCAGTGAAATCTTAACAATCGAAGAAACTATCAAGAACAACCCACTGGCATTGATGCAGTTATGTAAAGGTGCACTTGCATTAGGTTTTCGAGAGTTTACCGCTAACGTGGCCAGTAACGACCTAGTCCGTATAACTGGTTACATGGTTAAACTATCTGATATTTCGAAGTTTAAAGAAGAAGGTTCTCGTACAAATACAACATGGTTAGGTACAGAAGCGTCTGAAAATACACGTATCCTAGAGCGTCAACCGCGTGTTGTTAGCCGTGAAATGTCACCTGTTTACCCAACAAAATAAATTAAAGTACACATACTATGATTTCTGCCACAGTCAGCAAAATATTGAACTACTCATGTGTTGATGGCCCGGGTAATCGTATGGTGTTGTTTTTGCAGGGGTGTAACTACCGCTGCAAAAATTGTCATAACCCACAAACAATTGATATGTGTAATCAATGTGGTGATTGCGTTCCGAGTTGTCCAACGCAATCATTACAACTTACGACACAAAACAATAAACCGTTTGTTGTATGGAAAATGTCGACATGTACTGAGTGTGATGCATGCCTTACTGCATGTAATAAACAATCAACACCTAAAACACAGCAGTTAACTGTCGCAGATACCTTAATATTGATTAGAGATAATTTGTTCTTTATCAATGGTATTACAATAACGGGTGGTGAGGCGACATTACAATTACCGTATATTATTGCGTTATTTAAAGCGATAAAGTCCGATCCAACCTTGCAGCACTTAAGCTGTATGATCGACAGTAATGGCAGTTTAAGTATTACAGGCTGGCAAACAGTATTACCCTACCTTGATGGGGCAATGATTGATTTAAAGGCATGGAATAACACCACCCATCGCTGGTTAACGGCTCGCGATAATGATCGAGTATTAGCAAGTATTGATTGGTTAAGTCAACACCAAAAACTATACGAAGTACGCTTATTGCAGATTCCCGGGATCACAGATTATGAGCAATATATCGATGATATTGCTGCTTATTTAATGACGTTGGATGATAGTGTAAGAATTAAGCTCAATGCTTTTCAGCACCATGGGGTTACCGGTGAATCTCTCAACTGGACAACATGTAAAAAAGACGACATTGAAACATTAGCAGCATTACTGACTGACCGTGGTGTCGCCAATCTGATACTACCAAGTGTGTATGTATAACCCCCTCTAAAACCCATTATCAGTGGTGATTATCTGATCATCACTGACTTTTATTGTTATATCTCTTGTTACTTAATCATTTATTCACCCAGCCCTATTTGTTGTCCTACTGTGGTGATTTGTTGGTATAACCATCGCAACGCAGGATCATTCATACTCGGTTGATACCACACTAAACTATAAGCAACTTGACCATAATTAAACGGCAGTTCTTTCATGGTTAACGATTGTGCCTGCGCCGCTACTTCAGCCCATTTTTTTGAACAAGTAAACAATAACTCAGTATTTTTGCACAGCGTTGCTGCAACCCCAAAATCTGCAACATTAACCATCACTTTACGTTTACGGTGTTGCTGTGCGAGCTGCATTTCAAAAAATGGCACACTGAGATCATTATCAACAATACCAATATGATCGTACTGCAAGTAATCATCAATCGTCAGAGACTGAGTCGCTAATGGATGCTGATGTGACATTAAACACACCATTTCATCAGTAAATAACGTTTCCCAGACTAAGTTATTATCGATGTTCGGTGGCTGACTGAGATCATGAGGCAAGATTATAAAATCCAACACTCCTTTCGCTAATCCACTGACACCGATATTATCTTTAGACCAAATATCTAATCGAATATTAGGGGCTAGTTTCAATACATGCTCACACAATGGCGCCGCAATTAATTCAAATGTACTTTCTCGCATCGACAACGAAAAACTGCCCGCATAATTGGCGACATCAAATTCTTCTTGGGTCATGATCTGATTCATATCACTGATCATCTGATGCACTGTTGGTCCTAGACGACGTGCTAATGGTGTCGAAACCAAGCGATTACCATTACGATAAAACAACTCATCATTCAGTGTATCTCGAAGCTGACTCAATGTTTTACTAACGGATGAAGGACTAACACACAATCGTTGGGCGCAATCGGTCACACTCAGAGTATCTAACATCACATGCAGAGTAATAAGGTGCTTCATGCTAATACGAGAAAGCTTAATCAGATCCATCTCTTATCCCTAGGATATAAATAAAAAATGCCAGCCAATAATCTATTGACGGGCATTTATATCACAATCAGTTATCGCGACGATTAACGAATGCCACTTAGAAACTCGGCACGTGTAGCAGGGTTACGTTTAAAAATTCCCCCTAGCGCAGTCGTTGTCGTGACACTTGTCGCATCCATCACACCACGAGATTTAACACAATAATGTGTGGCATCAATAGTAACAGCAACATCTTCACTCTCAAGTAACGTTTGTAATGCTACTAAAACTTGCTGAGTTAAACGTTCCTGCACTTGTGGGCGCTGAGAAAAGAAACGTACTATACGATTAATTTTAGATAAACCAATGATTTTTCCGCGTGGAATATAAGCAATCGTTGCCTTACCATCAATAGTAACTAAATGGTGTTCACAAGTACTGGTTAACGTAATATCTTTTACTCGCACCATTTCATCACAGTTCATTTTATTTTCAATCACTGTAATTTTAGGGAAATTGGTGTAATCCAAACCTGAAAAAATTTCATCGACATACATTTTTGCAATACGGTGTGGTGTTTCAACCAAACTATCATCGGTAAGATCTAACGCTAATAGCGATAAAACTTCACGCATATGGTATTCAATTTTTTCTTTCTTTTCTTCACGACTTACAACATCAGCCGTCATAGGGGTTTCTAGACCACGGGCGGCTAAGGCGTCACGTACTTGTATTGCAGATACACTTAATGCTGTCATTCTCTTCCTCCAGCTGACCTAGGTAGAATAAAAAGACATACCCTTCTGACCTTGCCAGCACTAAAATCCCTAGCAGAATACCTCCAAATGAGAATAATTTCACCACCAAATTTCCTATGGTCATACACTTCAAGTGTATTTTAGTATATTCAATCCCTTACAGAGGTAGTCAATAAAGGGTAAACTACACCTAAACTAGCGTTCTGAACAATACTTAGTAAAAACTCAGAAAAATATAAACTGAGAATTTTTCAGACCTGCTCACCTTCATTATTACTAATAAATAAATGGACACGATTATGGGATGCTGCGACGTACCAGGTTTAATGACGATTGAAACTGCGTTAGATAATATTATGACTCAAGTTTCACCATTAACAACAATCACCACAGTGGCATTAGCTGATGCAATGGGCATGGTGCTTGCTGAAGATATTCTTTCTCCTATTAATGTGCCTCCTTTTGCTAATTCAGCTATGGATGGTTACGCGCTTCGAGTAGCAGATCTTGAACAGAGCAACACATTAACCATGATCGGTAAGTCATTTGCAGGTATTCCTTTCACTGGTACTTGCGAGGCAGGTCAATGTGTACGCATTATGACTGGCGCTGAAATTCCCGTTGGTGCTGATGTCGTTATCATGCAGGAAGAAGCCCAAGTCGATGGCGATAATATTCAATTTAACGTCAAGCCAAAAGCTAACGATAATATTCGCCCTATTGGTGATGATGTCCATTATGGTGAAACTGTTTTAGTTAAAGGTACTCGTTTAACTGCTCGTGAAATGCCACTACTAGCGTCATTAGGTATTGCTTCTTTTGCTGTATATCGCCGCCCTAAGGTGGCTTTTTTCTCAACCGGTGATGAATTACGCCCAGTTGGTGAAGCACTTGCTGCTGGTCAAATTTACGATAGCAACCGTTATGGCATGAAAGCATTACTAGAAAAATTTGGTTGTGATGTACTTGACCTAGGTATTATTGCTGATTGTCCTGAAAAACTACGCCAAGCATTTATTACAGCATCAACAGAAGCTGATGTTGTAGTTACATCTGGTGGCGTTAGTGTTGGTGAAGCTGATTACACCAAAGACATTTTAGATCAAGAAGGTCAAATCGGTTTTTGGAAAATAGCGATGAAACCAGGTAAACCATTTGCCTTTGGTACCATTAATAATGCATGGTTCTGCGGCCTTCCAGGTAACCCAGTATCAGCAATGCTAACCTTATACCAATTAGTACAACCTATGCTGGCAAAACTAGCTGGTCATAGCCAATACCAACCACCAGTACGTTTACAAGCTAAAGCAACATCGATGTTTAAGAAACGTCCAGGGCGCACTGACTTCCAACGTGGTCTTTATAGTATTAACAGTGACGGCCAATTTGAAGTTACTACAACAGGCAATCAAGGCTCTGGGGCATTTAGTTCAATGCACCACGCCAACTGCTTTGTCGTCCTAGAACAAGATCGCGGTCGCGTTGAAGCTGGTGAATTAGTGACCATTGAAATGTTTAACCACACCATGTACTAATTTGTCATTAATATATTAGCCGATCATTAATCTACCCATAAACGGCTAATACATTATCAACTGCGCTTGCGCTCGAATAAACAGCTAACAACGGTAATTTCACTTATGACAACAGAACAACATACCAGTGCTGAATTATCAGATGACGAAATGCTGCGCTATAACCGCCAGATTATTCTGCGCCAATTTGACTTTGAAGGCCAAGAAGCATTAAAAGCCTCATCTATGTTAATTTTAGGTGCTGGAGGTTTAGGCTGTGCTTCCTCTCAATACCTTGCTGCTGCTGGTGTGGGAAAAATTACGCTTATTGATGACGATAAGGTTGAGGTTTCTAACTTACAACGCCAAGTCTTACATACTGATGCCACTATCGGGATGCTCAAGGTTGAATCAGCTAAACACGCATTAACCGCTATAAACCCTTATTTAACTGTTGAAACCATAGCTAAACGATTAACTGATGACGAGTTATTGCCACTCATTCAACAACACAGCTTAGTGCTAGATTGTTGTGATAACGTTGATACTCGTAACCAACTTAACCGCTTATGCTTTGCCGCTAAAACACCACTTATTTCAGGTGCCGCTATTCGCATGGAAGGTCAAATAAGTGTCTATAGCTATCGCGATGGCGAACCTTGCTATCAATGTCTAAGTGCCCTTTTTGGTCAGCAAACATTAACTTGTGTTGAAGCCGGGATTATGTCTCCAGTTGTCGGTATCGTTGGTGCAGTACAAGCAATGGAAGCGATTAAAGTTGCAGCCAATGTCGGTACACCATTAACAGGTAAGATCTTAATGTTAGACGCAATGAACATGAGTTGGCGCGAAATGAAATTGATGAAGCAACCAAACTGTTCTGTGTGCGACAAATAGAGAAACGAATTAATTATTATGAAACGTATTACTCTGTTTACTCAAAAAAACTGTGCTCACTGTAAAGATGCACAGCAATATATGAAAATGAAGAGCTACCCTTTTCGTTTAGTTGACGTCGCAACACCACAAGGCAGAAAAGAGTTAAGTCGTACTGGTGCGCGATCTGTTCCCGTTATAAAAATTGGGGATAGTGTGCTGATGGGCTGGAATATGACTAAATTCGAAAAGCTACTCCACGAAAAAGACGAATAACTCACAATATAGATTCATAAAAAAACCGACACCTTTAACTATTTCTAGTTGAATGTCGGTTTTTATTATCTTCACTAATACAGGCAGTGATTAATCGTTGTCGTTAAGACGAATACCATCTTTCTCGATAACAATTAAACCTTTCTTATAAAGGCCACCGATAGTTTTCTTAAACGTTGCTTTACTCGTACGGAATACACGGAAGATCTCATCAGGGCTTGATTTATCACTTACCGGAATAAAACCACCTTTAATTTCAAGCGACGTTAGAATCTTATCAGCTAAGTCATCAACTTTGCCTAAGCCTACTTTTTGTAGTGATAGGTTAATTTTACCATCTGGACGAATTTCTTGAACGTAAGCTTTTAGTTGCTTACCAATAAACAGCTTACCAAACGCTTCTGTTTTAAAGAATAAACCCCAATGCTCACCATTAATAACCGCTTTGTAACCCAACTCAGTTGTTTCAGCAATGATCACTTGTACTTCTTGACCCACTTTATAGTTTGCAGGTGTTTGATCAAGAAAGCGATTAAACTTAGTTGAGCCTACAATACGGCCTGATGCACGATCCGTATATACACGAACCATGACTTCTTCGCCTTCTTCTAAGCGACGACGTTGCTCACTAAACGGAATTAGCAAGTCTTTACGTAGGCCCCAATCAGCAAATGCGCCGATAGTCGTTGCACCAACAATACGCAGTTTTGCAAATCCACCAACTTCAACCAATGGTTCGTCAGTAGTTGCAATCACTTCATCTTCAGAATCGAAGTAAATGAAAACTTTAAGCTTGTCGCCGAGCTTAGTACCTGCTGGCACAGTGTTCTTTGGTAACAAAATATTACCGAAATCATCACCGCCATTAAGAAACACACCAAAATCTACCAATTTGATAACTTCTAGTGTGTTGTATTGTCCAATTTTAATCATGTATCAGGTACTCTCTATATAGGCAACAACACGCTTACAGTGCAGTTGGTTCAATATCTTTATCAATCAATTTATTAGCAGCGATTATTAATGTCTACCGCTGACTAGGCAATGCGCTATAATGCGCGGGTTGCGCTTATGATGTCGGTATTATACGTGATGTTGTTAACCTTCGCCCAACCTATCTGCAATTATTTGATGTTTTTTGACTCAATTAGCATCAATAATTGTGATTTATAAATAATGGACAAAAAATTATTCTAATATAATCTCAAGGAAAGCCACTTTATGCCGTTTAGCATTAGCCATTGGAGAGCAAATAAAAAGTGATTACTGTCGATAAAAAAGATGGGCATAAACTCAAAATATCTCATGTGATTCATGAAACAACTAATCGACAGCTTGATATGTTCATATTTATCCCAGGTGAACTTGGGCTAAATGCCAATATCATCTCTGAAGAAGAGTTTTATCATAATGCCATTCATGGCAAGCGTACTTATTTCAGTGATATCAATCATCTGCCATTAGTACATAGCCGTCTCGCAAGTCGTGGCAAACTCTCTATCGAGCAGTATCGTTTAAGTTTAAGCCTTTATGCCTACCAATATGCGTTAGCCTTGGAAAAAACAACGCAGCAATTGTTAGGTGATAGTAGCGAATCTAAGCAAGAAGAGATTGAAGAAGCTGCGCAGTTAGCCGCTCGCATTCTAAAGCGGTTACGCCGTAACATTCCAACTGATAAAAAATTGCTTAAATATTATGAAAATATTGATAACTATTTATCATGGTTTACAGAGCAACGCTTTCTGCAACTTATCGCCCACTTACCCCGTGGTGGTGAGTACAATGAAATTAAACCACAATTATTAGAACTGTGCCAAAAAGAAGCCCAGCACCGAATAGATAACAATTACAACTCAACCAAAGCAATGCAAGATCCGACACGAATGTCGAATAAGATGCGATTATTACGCCGCTTAATTGAATACCCTGTCACTATGAATGAAAAAACTGTTGAGTTAGGTAAGAATACTCGCAAAATTGTCACGGGTGCAGCCGCCGGTATTGTGATGATTTTTGTTACTTTAATACTGATCAAAGCGCGAGGCATGTTAGGCGATATTACCGCCTCGTTTATTGTGGTTTTATCTTTTATTTATGCGGCACGTGAAGTATTTAAAGACGACTTAAAAACGATGTTGTGGCGATGGATGCGCAAAGGAAAAGCACGTTGGAGAAAACAATTTTTCGATGCTAATACTGGACACGTCATTGGACGACAACTTGAATGGTTAGAGTTTGTTAATTACGACAGTTTAGCGGATGTTATTCGTAAAACTCGTAAGCACAATGTCTCTCACCGTGAAGAGACCATTTTGCATTATAAAAGTACCACCAGAATGTCACCGACTAAATTCTTAAGTGGTTATGAACAAACGCGCGAATCGATCATTCTTGATCTACGAGCGGTCGCTTCATTAATGGAAAAAGGTTCACAACGGTTATATCAACTTAATGATGGCCAAGTAACTAAAGAATCTGTTGAAAAAAGACATTTAATTAACTTGATCACTCAGGAAACAGATGAAGATAAAACAGTCAGAATTCAACGCTGGAAAATCATCATGAGTCGTTCAAAAATCATTGATATTGAAGCTATTACTACGCCAGAACCTAAAAAATCGAAGCCTAAAAAAGCGCTCGACGTCGCCAATTCATAACAAAGACAAAAATGCCCTCATTACGAGGGCATTTTTATTAATGGCACTCTATTTAGTTAGAACGTACACACAAAGGTAATTCAGCACCTTTTTTCGTCAAACCAAATTGCCATACATTCAAATCACGGCAACGGAATGCACCAGCACACGATAATAAATAATAACGCCACATACGATAAAATTTCTCACCGTAACGTTCTGATATTTTTGGCCAATTTTGTTCAAATTTATCGTTCCATGCAACTAAGGTTTTATCATAATCAGGACCGATATTTTGCACATCTTCAATATTAAAATAATCTTCTGTCGCAGAACCAATCTGCGTCATTGATGGCACGACACCATTAGGGAATATATATTTATTAATCCACGCATCGGTTTCTGTTTTAGAGTTTGGACTACCAATGGTGTGTAATAAGAAGATACCATCATCAGCAAGGTAACGATGTGCTGCTTTGAAGTAATCTTCATAATTCTCAGGACCCACATGTTCCATCATACCGATAGACACAACGCGATCATAAGGTTGTTCTGGTTTATGTAAGCGATAATCTTGTAAAATGAATTTCACTGGAAGGTTTAGATCATCTGCTCGCTGTTGCCCTAATGCTGCTTGCTCTTTTGAAAGCGTTAAGCCATCACAAATTACACCATAATTCTCTGCGGCATAAATCATAAAGCTACCCCAGCCACAACCAATATCTAGCAATCGCATTCCAGGTTTTAATCCCATTTTACGACAAACTAAATCAAGCTTTGCTTCTTGAGCACTATCCAAATCATTTGCATCTCTCCAATACCCACAAGTATATGTCATGCGTTTATCAAGCATTGATTCAAATAAATCATTACCTAGATCATAATGGAAAGGTACATCCTTAGTAACTCTATCGATACTCTGACGATTAAAAAGATGTTTTACTTTTGATGCACCAATTTTCAAGCCAACTGCCAGTTTAGCGGACAAATCAAGTTTTTCATCAATACGAGCATGTAATATACGATTAATCATTTCATCAATCGCATCACAACTCCACCAGCCATCCATATAACTTTCGCCAAAGCCTAATGAACCGTCTTTTAATACTCGTTCATATAAACGTTCGTCATGAACTTGCAGATCCCAAGGTCGAGAGCCATTAATAATTACATCAGCATGAGATAATAGGTTTTGGAAAAAAGTTTCATTTGTCATCGTTATCATTCCTTATATGACCAATAAGTATGACAAATTGCCTTTAAATAAGGCCAGCGACAACTTTAATTGTTGAAAAATAAGATTTAACAAATTATTACATGCATATTTTAAATCTAAATTTACAAAAAAGAAAATATAACAAATAAAATAAAACCTAATTAGGTTAAATAACATCCTATATATTAATTGAGATGAATATTTTTCTTTCTTTATAAAACATACTCTATGAATAGTTTATGAATAACGGCTGTTTTATATTTATTGGTAGCTATTGCTTTATTTTTTATCTTTTAAAATAGTTTGATTAATAATTACTTTGTCTAATAACCTTACTTTTCATCCCTTGTTTATTTGTCATAACTCGATAAGCTTAAATAGCACCTTTTTTAGGCTATAGGTATGCCCATGAAAACACTTTCAACACTGACGTTTGCTAATAGCTATAGTGACCTTCCTACATCATTAGGTACTCAGGTTGCAGCCCAACCTTTAGATAACCCTTTTCTTATACATTTTAATCCACTTGTTGCCGAAAAACTTGAGCTAGATTCCACTACTGCGCTAGACCCAAGCTTTATCAATATCTTTAGTGGTAATGCAACCTTAGCTGGATTGTCGCCATTAGCGATGAAATATTGTGGTCATCAATTTGGACAATATAATCCAGATCTTGGTGATGGCCGAGGGCTACTACTAGGAGAAGTACTTACCAGTAATGGTAAAAAGTGGGACTTGCATTTAAAAGGCTCAGGTAAAACGCCTTATTCAAGAATGGGAGATGGACGAGCGGTATTACGCTCCTCTATTCGTGAATATCTTGCGAGTGCTGCCATGGAAGGTCTCGGTATAGCGACAACTCATGCATTAGCGATCATTGGCAGCCAAACACCTGTTGTACGAGAAAAAATAGAAACCGCTGCCACGCTAATTCGCGTTGCTGAAAGCCATATCCGCTTTGGCCATTTTGAGTACCTTTTTTATACTGGCCAACATGATGAATTACAGCAATTAGCTGACTATGTCATTGAACATCATTTTCCTGCATTACTGACAGAAGCCGCCCCTTACGCCGCGATGTTTAAACAAATATGTCAGCGGACAGCAACAATGATAGCGGCTTGGCAAGCCGTTGGGTTTGCACATGGCGTCATGAATACCGATAACATGTCGATCTTAGGGCTAACATTTGATTATGGGCCGTTTGGATTTATTGACGATTATGAACCGAGTTATATTTGTAATCATTCAGATTACTCTGGACGTTATGCCTTTGACCAACAACCTGCAATCGCCTTATGGAACTTATCAGCTTTAGGTTACGCTCTTACGCCATTACTTGATAAAACCGATATAGATCATGGTTTAGAACATTATCAAACCGAACTACAGCAGCAATATAGCCATAATATGCGCCAAAAATTGGGATTAACCATTGCAGACGATACTGATACCGTATTATTTTCAGATCTATTTCAATTACTGAAACAACATCACGTTGATTACACGTTATTCTTTAGAACATTATCCTATATAGCCATGGATGAACTGCCCCACAGTGAGCACCTATTTACCTCACTATTCTCATGCACCTCAAGGCTTAAAACATGGTTAATAGGTTACCAACAACGATTGCTGCTCGAACCTAACACCAGCCAACGCTTAACTATAATGCTACAGCATAATCCAAAATATATTCTGCGTAATTACCTTGCACAGCAAGCAATTGAAGAAGCAGAACAAGGTGATTTTCAGCTGATTGAACAGTTAATTACCATTCTAGCGCACCCTTTTGATGAGCATAAAGACGCTGAAGTATTAGCTCAATTACCACCGAATTGGGGTAAACATCTTGAGATCAGTTGTTCATCATAACGACTCTCTTTCTCATATAAAAAAGCCTCAGTATTAACTGAGGCTTTATCTTTGACATTAACTCTTAAGTACTTAAGTACTCTTATAAATAATAATATTTTATTGCTTTCAAATTGCTGTCTAATTCATAGACTAGCGGTACTCCAGTAGGAATTTCCACCTGAGTTATTTCATCATCAGCGATATCACTAAGATGCTTCATTAATGCACGTAAGCTATTACCATGCGCTGCAATCAGAATATCTGCACCACTATTGATTTTAGGTACAATTTCTTCGTTCCAGAATGGAATAACACGCTCATAAGTATCTTTTAATGATTCGCCAACAGGTAACTCATCAACAGTTAGATTCGCATAACGTTTATCATTACCTGGATAATAAGGGCTTGAAGTATCAACAGCTGGTGGTGGCGTATCATAGCTTCTACGCCAAATGAATACTTGATCATCACCAAATTTTTCTGCTGTTTCTGCTTTATTCAAACCTTGTAAATTACCATAATGACGTTCATTTAACTGCCAGCAGTGATCAACAGGTAACCAAAGTAAATCAAGTTCTTCAAGTACAATTGCAAGCGTTTTAATAGCGCGATTCAGCATTGATGTATAACAAAAGTCAAAATTGAAATTATTTTCTTTTAGTTTTTGACCTGCAGAGTGTGCTTCAGTTTCGCCTTGCTCAGTTAATGGTACGTTTGCCCAGCCGGTAAAGCGATTTTCTTTATTCCATTGACTTTGACCATGACGGATTAAAACAATTCGAGTATTTTTCATAGCAACCTCTATATTATATTTTGATATTTAGAACGGCGCTAATAAATTTCAGGAAAATATATAAATTTATTAATAATAGTTTTATTCATAATCATTCCAATAAAAAAGTGACTGAGAATTAATACTCAAATAAATATGAAATGATAATTTTAGCTATCAATAATTTATATACTTCAATAAGAACATTGCATCATTAGCGTGTTTCTTAAACACCTTAATCTTATTGATAATCATTATTGCCTATGTCAATAAAGATATCACTCTCCTGTTTTCATAGCAATACTGACTGATAAAATAATATAAGCCACAAAATACCCAAATTAAGACAAAAAGAGGTCTATAAGTTATATCTTGATTTTTCAGTTAAAATTAACCTATTGTATTGTAATGATATTTTTAATTTTAAATCGAGAAGGAAACATAATGTGTAACGTAATATTTACAACTATTATTGCAATAGCCAAAACCAATCAATAAAACGTCTTAACACACCAATGTTAAGACGTTTATAAAATTAAGCAATCCGTGATAGACCTTGTTCAAGATCATCTAACAAATCATCACAATCTTCTAAACCAATATGAACCCGTACCAAGGTACCGCTAAAATCAACCTTACCAGCAGGACGAATACGATTAAGTTCTTCAGGTTGATTAGCTAAAATAAGAGACTCATAGCCTCCCCATGAATAAGCCATACTAAAATGTTTAAAGTTATCGAGAAAGTTAGCTATTTGTTGGCTATCTAAACGCTTTTTGAGTACAAAAGAAAATAGCCCACAGCTCCCACTAAAATCTCGCATAAAGAATTCATGCCCCTTACAGCTAGGTAAAGCAGGGTGATTGACGCGTTCAACTTGAGGGTGTTGTGCTAACCATTCAGCAATTTTGATACTACTTTCATGATGTTGCTTTAAACGTATTCCCATCGTACGTAAACCTCTAGCAGCAACATAAGCGGTATCGGCATCAACCATCTGCCCCATTAAATATGATCGCTCTTGCAACTGATTCCAACAGCGACTATTTGCAACAGCAGTCCCTAACATTGCATCAGAATGACCGACAATATATTTTGTGCCTGCTTGAACCGAAATATCCACATCATGATCTAACGCTTTAAATAGCACCCCAGCAGCCCAAGTATTATCAACAATGATCACTACTTCTGGATTTATTGCTCTGACTGCTTTAACAATAGAAGGAATATCTTGTACTTCCATCGTGATCGAACTTGGTGATTCTAAAAATACAACTTTTGTATTAGGTTGCACTTTGTCAGCAATATCAGCACCAATCAACGGATCATAATACGTTGTGTCAACATTGAGTCCTTTTAACACTACATTGCAAAATTCTTGCGTTGGCTCATAAGCCGCCCCAGTCATTAAGAGATGATCACCAGCGCCCACAAACGCTAAAATAGAGTTAGCAACCGCGGCTGCACCACAAGGATAAAGGTAGCACCCTGCCCCACCTTCTATTTCAACCATCGCTTGCTGTAATGAGAAATGCGTTAATGTACCGCGACGACCATAAAACAATTCACCATTGGCACGATTGGCTGTAGCTCGCTTTTTATCTGCAACTGAATCGAACACTAATGATGATGCTCGTTGAATAACACTGTTTACCGCACCTTGACCAAATTTCTTTGATCTTCCAGCAGTAATCAGTTGAGTATTTATTTTATTACTAGACATGTTACTCCCTCAATGTGTCACCCATATGTTATTGAATATTCATTGTATAGCATGAATATCCCCATCAAACTAGCAACCAAAAGTTATTGATTATTCTTATTCGCATATCACAATTCGTTACTAATACTGTATATTATCTATACCTCTAATACGGTAATAGCCCAATGAAAAGAATATACATCGCAATATTGACCCTAATACTATTTTCTAGCAATGCCTTCGCCGAGGGTAATATCTGGCTAAATAGCAATCATAAAAATATCACCCCCAATGCCGTCATCAAAAACAACCAAATATGGTTATCAAATAACCATACTCAAGCACCTAATTTCATTATATTTCACCAAATGAATAAAAATAAAATCACTCAAGCGTTGAGCAATAACCAAGGGGTAATTGTTATTCAAAATAATAAAATATGGGTGAATGAAATTAGTAGTCAGCCTCCTTTTGCTATCCTTAAAAATAACAACCAAATTTGGCTACAGGATAACCACGGTACCGTTGCCAATGCGATTATTAAATCAGATGGCACCCTATGGTTATCTACCAATACTAGCTCAATTGCTGATGCCTATATTGGCGGAAGTCATCAACAGCAAGATGGCCTTATTGTCGCTGCATTAATATTATCTAAACAATTATGATTTTATCTACACTGGTAAATAGCTAATCAGCCACGCTTATAGATAGCGTTATCATAATTAGGCTAGTCTAATTAGAAGAATTTACTTAAAATGAACTATTGCAACAAGTAATCACTCAAAGAGTACAACATGATTAATAATGAACTAAGTGTTATCGATAGTCTTGAAGAACTAGAAGCGTTTCTACTTTCAATTGAAAGTGGTGGCCTTGGTCTACAAGGGGTTGAAGGTATCGGTATGGCAACTAACAATGCTGATGGTCGTCACTTTGTCGCTGTTTTTAATAACCAACATCAGCTGATTTACGGACGTTGGATTAGCGATGATGTGTTTGAGAACGGTAAAGAATTAGTCAGTAAAGGCCCTCGCCGTAGTCATTAATTAACGTTATTACACAAAGCTATTAAACCACTAAGCGCCTCTAATAATAACAGGCGCTTTTTTTGATCGATAAAAAAAACCAATAAACAATGGGTTGCTATTTTATAAGTTGATGTACTACTATCAGGCGGTAACGCACAAGATGACACATAAATACTGTTATCAGTTCTAATATTTAACTGATTATTTTTAGTAATACGGAAAAATAACGCCAATAACATAACTGATAAAAATATGAAGGACATTATCATGCCATTCTCTTCTCGCTCGAAATTATTATCTGTCGTTATTGCTTTATCCTCAGCCATAGTCAGTACTAATGTAAATGCTGAGCCACAAAAATGCAGTCAGTTAACGTCCGCTATCGAAAAAACAATTTGCGCATCTCCTGAATTAACAAAAATGAATCAGCAGGTTGAGCAACAATATACACAATTAAAAAAAGCCCATAGTCTTGTCGATAATGTTGTTATAACAAATACTCAAAATCAATGGCATGAACAAATAAAAAAACAATGTACCACATTAGAATATATGAAAGGTTGTATCCGTATTAGCTTACAACGTCAACTGTATGATATTAAAAATGAAGTTACAGCGTTAGCAACTGTCAGTAAAAAATGGCGACGCGTAAATAGTTCATTACGACAATATGCCAATACAGTAAAAAGTAATATTAAGCAATGCCCTACAATCAGCATTAAGCCAACGAAAAATATAATGCAACTGATTCCAAGTCAGTATGTTTATGTTAAATCTTTAGTTAACCCACAATGTAATACTGTTATAAGAACTTTTGCAGGATGCAGTATACTCAAAAATAACCGCTGTAATAAATGGCAGTTAAAACTTGTTGCCTCTGATGCTAATAATCAACACCCTTATATTATCGGCACATTAGCGCCAACAAGTAGAACAGGAAATAGTGGTGCTATTTTTGTTCCTTATAAATTTAGTCCCAATGGTAACAATCTAATATTAAAAGCAATGATGGAGCCAGCAGGTGCTGGTGGTGGCAGCATTAATTATGGCTATGATATTATTATTCAAAATAACAAGCAGCAACTTGCGACATCAACACAACATTATCTAGCACCCGCTAATGCACATTTCTATGCTAATAATACACGTGTCGCTTATTTGGAAAATTCGCCGTTATTACCTAATTATCCGCAACCTGGTGGCGGTTCTAATAATGGCAAATTAGTCATAAAAAACATCAATAATGATAAGGTACTGCTGACTAAAGAGCGTACAGATACTAGTTACGTGATTAAAGAGATAAATTCAGCAGACCACACTATGACTATCACGACAACCCACCATCGTTTTGGTGGTAAATGTCCAAGAATGGAAGATTCTCTTGACTGTAGTTCACGTACTACGACTGAAGAAAAAATAACATTACCTTAGTTTTCATTGTCTCCATTTTTATAGTATCTAAGCGACATTAGCCCTCATATTTGAGGGCTATATTTATTCTTTTTTTTGATCTACCGTTTCTGATTTATTTTTGTTTTCTTTTACTCGATAAGTACCATCTTTATAAGTAATATTAAAAGCAAAGTTACTTAAAACAAGTCCAATAAAGATAAAATTGTACATAGAGTGAATAATAGCTAATGCTTTAGCATCATGTCCTATTGGAGCCATATGACCATAACCAATCGTTGTCGCAGTTATAAAACTAAAATAAACAGCATCAAAATTAGAAACTAATTCACTTACTCCGCCTGTTGCTTTATAAAGTACGGCAAATCCCAAACACACTTCTATATAGTTAATAACAAGCATTAAATAAGATCGTTTTTTTGATATCGGAGGACTATATATATCAGAAAGAAAAATAACACCCAGTAAATACAATAATGTTTCAAGCAAGAGATAACTAATAAGAATAATTGCAAAAATTGAATCTTCTGAGTTACATCTAAAAATAATAATTGGTGTTATCAATTTAAATATAACATAAACCTCTGAACAAATTTTACGAGGTAACAAACCAAATTTACCAGATATATGACGAAGGTATAACCCTGGAAATACATAAGAGGATAATACTAGAAATAATTTAAATAGCCGCTCAATACCAAATGTATTCTCTTTTTCATCATTCCAAACAGCTTTTAAATGATCATTTTGAATAGTAATTGCTGGTCTAACACATCTAAATTCAGTACTCCAATTACTCAAAAATAGCTTTTTTAAAAACCTCAAAGTAACTCCTATAACTACTGTTATTATATATTCTTACCACTTTTCATAGCATATCATTATTTAATGAAGTATTTCTGTTTCATCGATCTCATAGTAAATCAATATCGTAATGATTAGGTCATAAATTATATTTATAGCACAAAAAGATGCAGGACATAATATACATACTTAATAAAATATGTACATTATATCCTACATCAATTTTTATTTTATTTTGTAACGTTTGACTATATTCAACAATATTTAAATGAGTAAATACGCATTATTATTATCAAATAACATAGCAACTTATGAGCGAGATGCTTGATAAATTGGCTCAATTGTTTTTGCTAATGCTGTATCAAAATCTGCTTGAGCTTGGTCAGCAAATAAATCATCAGTCAATACACGAGAGAAACTAGCAATGATACCGTTATTAGCTGCTAATTTTTCACATGCTTGCATTAACGGGAAACCACCTGATAACGCAACGACTTTAACAACATTCTTATGTGCAATTAAATCACTGTATAAATTAGCTTGCTCTGGCAATGTTAATTTTAGCATCACCAATTGATCATCATTAAGTTGATCAAGTTGTGCCATTAACTCACGACGTAGAATAACTTCTGCTTGTGCTTTTTCTGGACTATCAATGCTAACTTCTGGCTCAATAATTGGTACTAAGCCACCTGCAATAATCATTTTAGCGACTTCGATCTGCTGAGCCACAACTGCTTTGATACCAGCTTCATTTGCATCCCAAATAACAGAGCGCATCTTGGTACCAAATACATCTTTGCTCTTAGCTTTAACAACTAGAGCTTCAAGACCAACAATAGGCTTCATTAGTTGAACGCCATTCACCTTATCTTCAAGACCTTGGTCTACTTTAAGGAAAGGTAATACCCCCTTATCTTCCCAAAGATAAAGTGAAGAAGGTTTACCTTCAATTTCGCGATCTAGCGTGTTTTCAAATAAAATAGCGCCGATAACTTTATCGCCACTAAACGCAGGGCTAGTAATAATACGAGAACGCATGGCATGCACTAAATCAAACATTTGCTCATCATTGCTATAGGCACTTTCTTCGATACCATAAGCTTTTAAAGCCTTAGGAGTACTACCACCACTTTGATCTAGTGCAGCGATAAAACCTTCCTGAGTGCGCATTTTTTCTAGTTGTTGTGTGTTAAATGTAGTCATAAATTGTCCCTCTGCGATTCTAGTTAATTCTGCATACTCGCTCAGACAAGAGTAGTATTAATTAATCAAAAAACAAAAAAAATTATAGTTATCAAGATGTAGTTCGTTTTTCTTTCATTCCCTTGACTTGCTATCTACTATATCTAGTATCTTACTAGCATAATATAGCTCTTTCGACAATTAATAACCAAAAGCGGACAATGTAAGTTTTACGAAATTCCCACCTAAGTAAAATAATACATAACACATTGTTTAAAATGAAAAAACCGCACACCTCTATGAGATATACGGTTTAAAACTCAATATATTGATTCAGGATTTACATATTTATTTTTTAAAAAGCAAAACCATTACTACGCTTGCAGATCAGCATACTGGCCAAGTTCTACAACAGTAACTGCAGTAATAAACTCACCGTCGAGATAAAAATTCACAGCATCGCCTGCTTTCTCTCCACGTAATAGCGTTATTGCCCCACTACGGTGAGACACTTGCATTTCTAACGTCTTATCATCAAGCTGTTTAAATGTAGCCGCTTCAATATCACTGTTTTGTACACTTGCTAATGGCACTGTGGTTAATGAACGATCTAACATACTGTTGATATTCAAAAATGTATTCAATTTCATGTCAGCAACTGCTGGTGATTTGCCCGTAATAGGGTTTTTACCAGTCCAAAATTCAATTGAATTGAAGATAAATAAATCGGCTGTTGCTGCAATGCCGTACACAGGACTCAGCAATACATATAATCCCGCACGACCATAACGGTTATCAACAGCAGACAAATTGGCTTTAGTTACCACCTTTGACGCACCCATTTGACCAATACAACCCGTTAATGAAGTGGTTAATACTGCAATTGCTACGGCTTTAAGTGCAAGCTTTTTCATTTATAATTAACTCCAAACATATGATCTGACGAGATCAAAAACATGCGGATTATAAATTTTTCCACATTCATTACGAGCAAATAAGTAATAGTAAATGTTTCATTTGAAACAGTGTTGTCATATTTATAAAGATAAAGAATGAGAGTTTATTATCATATGATGCAATTTAAAAAGTACAAACAAAACCAGTAGCATAAAAAGTCAGCAAAAACGACTGTTTAATCAAAAAAGCTCTTATTAGTTAATATAAATAACTATCCCTTACAAGAAATAAAATATACCCAAATAGCATTACTCTTCGTGGATTATGTTTTTTCCCCGTGTCGTATTTTTAATACAAAAGCATAAGTTTTTGATTATTTCATTTAAAAAAAACATAACCATATTGTAGAATGCCTAAACAATCTGCCTACCCAGCATATTTAAATGAATATAAAAATACTTAGACTTAGGTATTCATTAAAACTATCGCAGAACGATATGGCCCTTGCTTTAGGAATATCAAGAAGTACGTTAGTTAGAATTGAACGAGGCCAGATTTCACCTAAAGCAGACATTATAAAAAAACTATCTCTATTGTCAGAAATGGAAGTTAGTTATTTTTATCATTCTGAGGATAAGTATATAAAAAAAATAGAAACCATCATCACTGACAATAACCTCAATGCTGATGATGTTTTATTATTATTAATCAACAAGATCGAACTTGATACCATTAGCGAGATTTATGATAGAAATACATTATAAAAAGACGTTAATGTCTATAAAAATAATGCGCAATTTCATACAACAGAAAATATTGAACAATGACTTATCGGATATCGAACAATTCCTAGAAATATACAATTTAAAAATTAATGAATTATCTATAATAATCAATTTAAAAACTGGTGGTGACATTTAAAATTTATGCATGACAAAATAAAAAAAGCCCGTTCCGAGTTAAAAATATCACAACTAGAAATGTCTAATTTATTAAATATATCAAGACAATCATATATTGACATTGAAAATGGAACACGAATTCCACGTGCTGACTTACTCTTTAATATTTCTTTGATTACTAATAAAAAAATAACTTTTTTCTATAATGAACATAACCTAAGTAAGTTAGATCATATTGCCTTTTTATTAAGAGGAAAAACAGAAGCAGAAAAAAATCACTACCTAGAAATATTAGAGTCACTAATAAAAAAACACAAAAATAATCATTTATCTTAATGGTACAATATGGACAGCATTGAAATTACAAAAACACAAATAACCGATGCCATTTCAACAGGGAAAATACAACCTTTCATACAGCCAATAGTCAATACAAACAAAAACTTAGTTGGTTTCGAAGCGCTTTCTCGTTGGATTGTATCAGACCACGAAATCCGTTTACCCTTAGAGTTTATACCGATAATAAAAGATGACCAGCGACTATCTGAAAACTTAACCAGTAGCATTTTATTACAGCTAATCGATCACTTTAAGCCTCATAATAACAATGGATTATTTATTTCTATAAATATCTATAGCCATAGTTTAACGACACCAGTCATCCATTTACTGGTAACATTAAATCAATCTATCAATGTTGTTATTGAAATATTAGAAAATGATGATCTAGAAAATATAGATAATTTTAGAATGACCTTACATTATTTAAAAGTGAAAGGTATAAAAATTGCTCTAGATGATTTTGGCTGCGATAAAAATGTTAATGACCGACTATTTGATCACCCATTTGATTACGTAAAAATTGATAGACTTTTTGTACGTGATATTGATACTAATTTGTCTAAATTAAAGTCATTACAAGCAATGGTAACGTTAATACAATATTTTAACTTGCCTATTATTGCCGAAGGTGTAGAAACCGAAAGTGTTTTTAAGTTATTAACAAATCTAAATATAGAAATGTATCAGGGATACCTATTTTCTAAACCGATCCCTTTAGGAGCTAAACCGTATCAACCAACTCCCCTAGCAAGTAATGATTTCGAAAATAACTAATATTTTACCAATTACGGTGCTTTAACCTACTGATACATAAAATTTAACAAAAAAGCACCGTAAGCCATAATGGCATCCAATAACACGTGTTAATACCCAAAAAGCATCTTTTATATCTTCATTTTACAACTTTTTATACTAAAACTACTGCCTAATATTTTTGATTATGCATAAAGTATAAATAAAATCATTACGTACCATAATAAAAATTAAGACCTTTCATTTGATATCCTACTAACTTCATTCTTTAGTAAACACAGCACTATTCTTTCATACTACCAAGTGAATAATCTTAAGTAAGTCTTAAGTTATGCTGTAGATAATAGCGTCATCCGTTAACTAATAAAGAATAAACAATGCGCAAAATTTTTCACTTAAAAATGACCAGCTTTATTGTATGGCTGTCTCTTTATTTCACTCTATGCTTTAATTTCCCGACATTAGCAAAGATATTTTCGTTAAGCCATACAGTATCAAACCCACTTTTTCCCTATACTGCACCCATTGTTTTAATTGCCGCTTTTATCATTATTTTTAGCTGTTTGTGCTGGCCGTATATTTTTAAAGCCATCATGATCTTTTTAGTTATAACGTCATCAATGGCATTCTTTGCTGAAGTCAATTACCACACTTTATTTGATAATGCGGTTATCGAAAGCATCTTCCAAACACGCTCTGATGAAGCAATGTCATATGTTAATTTGCATTCTATAACCTATATTGTGATATTTGGTATAGTACCAAGTATTTGGATTGCTTGCGTTAAGATCACTAAACGTGAATCATTTATTAAAGAAATCATCGCTCGTATTATACTTATTGGTATTGCCACCACAGCCCTACTTATTATCGCGCTAACTAACTACAAAAGTTATGCTGCCGTTGGGCGTAATAACCATTATTTAAACCGAATGATCATACCAGGCCATGTTTATGCCGGTGGTAAATACTTATACAAAGAATTCATCTACAAACCTTTGCCTTATAAAAAACAAGGCTTAGATGCAACATTACCCTCTACGAAAAACCACAAGCCAACATTGTTTGTAATGGTGCTAGGTGAAACGGCTCGTACCTATGATTATGCCTATAACGGTTATGATCGAGATACCAATCCTTATACTAAAAATGAAGGAATAATTTCATTTAAAAATGTTCAGTCGTGTGGTACGTATACGGCATTGTCAGTACCTTGTATGTTCTCTAACCTAACTCGCGCTCACTACAATCAAGATCGTGCTTATAGTCAAGATAACGCCGTTGATATTATTCATCGTGCAGGCGCAGAGGTGTTGTGGATAGACAATGATGGTGGCTCAAAAGGCGTTGCAGATAGAATGCCTTATGTTACAACTGATACATCAAAACATAACCAATATTGTGACGGCACCAGTTGTTATGATGGCGTAATGCTGAGTAAAGCAGCAGCCTTTATACACAAAGATGATAAAAATAAATTGCTGGTTTTACACCTTATCGGTAGCCACGGCCCGACATATTTCCAACGTTATCCAAAACAGTTTGATCGCTTCAAACCATCTTGTAATCGTAGTGATATTGAAAATTGTACCGACCAAGAAATCAAAAATGTTTATGACAATACCATTCTCTACACTGACTATGTAGACGAACAAGTCATTAAGCTATTGAAGGAAAATGAAAATAAATACAATGTCGCCATGTTATATATGTCCGACCATGGTGAATCACTTGGTGAAAATGGATTTTATCTTCACGGCGCGCCTTACCCTATTGCACCGAAAGAACAAAAACATGTGCCATGGCTATTATGGATCCCCACTCAATATGCTCAGCAAAAAGGTATTAATATTAGCTGCTTAAAAGCGAAAGAAGACGTTGGTCATTTATCACAAGATAATTTGTTCCATAGCTTATTAGGCCTTTATGGTGTGCAATCTAAAGTTATCAACCCTGCACTTGATATTAGTGCGAGTTGTAGAGTTAAACCATAAACGACTAAGGTAACATTATGATTTAATGTATACTTATACATTCTGTATGAGTATACATTTTTACGCTGAGTTTATAATGAAACTATTGATTATTGAAGATTCCTCACCGTTGCGCCGTAGTTTAGTTGTTGGGTTCAATAACTTAGGGATCACAACCGATGAGGCTAGTAATGGAACTGATGGACTCAGCTTAGCTCTTCATAATCCTTACGATATTATCATCTTAGATCTTATGCTGCCGGGTATTGATGGCATGGATATACTCAAACAATTAAGAAAGTCTACCGTACAAACAAGGGTGATTATTCTTTCTGCCAACAACCAACGTCAAGATCGTATTAATGGATTACTCCAAGGTGCAGACGATTACCTTACTAAACCTTTTTCTTTTGATGAACTACACGCCAGAGTTGTTGCTATTTCTCGGCGCGGTATTATTAATAATTTCACCAACACCATAACAATTAATAACTTTATTTTAGACTCAAACACGATGAGTTTACGTTATGAAGCGATCGATATTGATCTCACACCTAATGAATTTAAAATTATTGAATACCTCTTTAATCATCCGAATCAAGTGATGAGTACAGCCATGATCAGCGATAATATTGCCAATAATTTCGATTATATTTCTAAAAACACCATTGAAGCGCATATTTCTACTATACGGAAAAAAATAAAGTCCCATCCAATTACAGCGACTTTTCCACTTAAAAACAAACGTGGTTTTGGCTACTATATTGAGAGTTAATAATGATTAAAGCACGCTCAATAAAAAGAAACTTAATTAATACCATTTCCGCTATTTTTGGATTATTTATCATCATTGTGTATACATTTATTGATACTAGTATTGATGATTGGGCTCAACAACAATTCAAAACTGGACTAAAAGAGAAAATGGAGCAGATAAAAGTCCTGCTCCATGATGATGCCACTCCCATTGTTGATAATTCTAGTAGCCATTATTTCTATCAAATCTGGAAAAACAATCAAACGATCAAACGTTCGGCCAATCTTCACCCCTACCCTGAACTAAACCTACGCCACACTAAAATTGCAACTAACTCACATCAGCTTGTTCAAGTAACCATGCCAAATAATACACCAGGGCAAGCGCTTTTATCGTCATATGTTCATCGAAACAAAGATGGATCAAGTGACTATATGTATATCACCGTCGCAACCTCAACCAAAAGCCTTAATCGTATAACAGGGATATTAGATCTTTTGCTGATTGGCAGCTTTTTATTATCAATGGTCATCATTCGAATTGTGACTAAAAAAATTGTTAGCCAAGGCTTGCTGCCTTTAGATTCATTAAACCAACAAATTAAAACCTTCAATAACAATAATGACGATTCAAATAAGCATTTTATTTTTGATGGCAATAAACATTACTCTGAAATTGATCTAATAATTAACGAATTAAATAATTTCTTAGCCATTAATCGTAATAGTATTGAAAATGAAAAACGCATCACATCAGATATTGCCCACGAAATAAAAACCCCTATCGCCGAGCTGATTACACTAACAGAAGTCCACCAGCGCTTTCCTGATGATGAGCGATTAGCTAAAACATTTACTGATGATATTTTGCAAATATCTAATAGAATGCGAATAATTGTCGAAAATTTATTATTACTTCAACGTACATCGTCAACGATTGAGCTGTACAAAGAACCGCTTTATATGATGGTATTATTAGATGAAATTCAACAAAGATTAGCCTTTAAATATTCTAATATTACGAGCAGAATGACAATAAATATCCAGCTTAAATCAGCAATTATTGCCGATGAATTTAGTCTAAAAACAATCTTAACAAACCTAATTGATAATGCCTTATTTTATAGCTTACCCGATGATAATATTAAAATTAATGTCTTAGACAATACACAACAAATCAGTATCGAAGTCGTTAATATCGCGACCATTCACTACTCAACAACTGAACTCGAAAAGTTAATCCAACCGTTGTATCAATATGACAGCTCAAGATCAAACGATAGCCGCTATGGTCTAGGGCTATCGATCGTTAGTAACATTTGTAAAATAAATAACTATCGATTATCGATAACGCAATCTGTCAATGGCGATTTCAGTGTCATGGTGCGTATGCCTAAATAACAAATCATCATATTGTTATTATGAAATTTTTTGATCTATTTCTACCATACTTTGAATCCCTACGGTCATTATTTCCATAAATAATCGCAGTCTTTTTGAGTAATAATTTGAGTAGGGATATACCAAATAAATCGGTAATGGATCAGCTTGCCACCCTTCAGCAATATGTACAAGTTGACCTGTTAGTAAGTAAGGTTCAACTAACCATGAAGAGACGGTACTGATCCCTAAACCATCCTTGACACATTCAACAGCAGAATAAAGGTTATCCGTCGATAAAATAGGATCTAATTCTAATATAGAGGTTGTGTTGCAAGCGGTATTCTTTAACGTTAGCTCATGATTATAAAAGCTACTGATCGTAATCCATGGCCATTGCTGTAATTCAGTAATATTGTTAATTTTCTCGTATTTCTCAATCAGTGAAGGAGCAGCAACCACAATACGAGGAACATGCGCGATGAGTTTAGCGACTACATTTGGAGTTGTAACAGCGCCTACATGAATAGCGCAATCTATATTATCTGAAAGAAAATCAGGTAAGGTATCATTCAACAACCAATCAACACGCATTTCTGGATACATCGTAAGGTATTCTATTAACGGCTTAACTAACTGTTTCTGACCAAAAGCATGAGGTACCCTTACTCTCAATCGCCCTTTAAGGGTAGCCGTATCGTTCACTACCGAATCTTCTAGTATTAACCACTGCGCCAATAATTGTTTAGCTTGCTGATAACAACTGTCCCCTTCATCGGTTAATTTTAATTGATGCGTAGTGCGCAGCATTAACTTGCAATTAAGAATTTGTTCCAATGATTTCAAGCGTCGACTGATCGTCGGTTGCGTTGTATTTAATTGGATAGCCGCAGCACTTAAACTTCCAGCTTCAACAATTCTTACCCATGTTTTAAGTAATAATATTCGGTCGAGGTTTTTTAGAGTCTGTATGTTCATACGCTGAGTGTATAACAGTATTACGATTATGCCATCTATAAAATTGGTATTCGTTCAGGCATATTCCGTTCATATTTTTCCGAAAACGGACACACGATGACTTTTAAAGCTTACACACTGACTAAACAGCAAACATTACCTCTTAAGCAACTCTTTGGCTTATCTGTCGGTGCTGGATTTAGTGTCTCTGCCATGTATTATAACCAGCCTATCATCGGATTATTATCACATGCCTTCCAAGTAAAAGTCAGCGAAGCAGGACTCGTTGCGATGCTCACTCAAATCGGTTATGCACTCGGGATCTTTTTTCTCGTACCTTTGGGAGACATGGTTAATCGAAAAAAACTGATCATTTCTAAATTAGTTCTTCTTTGTGGTGCACTGTGGCTCTGCAGCCTTTCTTCTACCTTTCCAATCTTATTAATAACGAGTTTGTGTGTTGGAATTTTAGCTACATCCGCGCAAGATATCGTCCTTGCTAGTACAGTAATATCACCGCCTAATCAAAGAGGAAAATCAGTCGGTATTGTAATGACCGGGTTATTATCAGGAATACTCTTATCCCGCGTATTTAGCGGTATTATTGGTCAATTTTGGGGTTGGGAGATAATATTCCAACTTGCCGCTTCAATTATCATGGTATTAATTATCTATTTTTGGTTTTCATTACCTACGATGCCATCCCAAAACACGCTGACATATAAACAAATAATGGCTTCATTAAAGCCGCTATGGCAACAATTCCCACAGTTAAGACAATCCGTTATTGCTCAATGTTTCGTATCAATTGCCTTTAGTGCCTTTTGGACAACCCTAGCACTGTTTTTGTCGCATAATTATGGATTAGGTAGCGCTACTGCTGGCGCTTTCGGCTTAGCTGGTGCAGCAGGTGCTATCTCGGCACCGTTAATCGGTGGATTATCAGATCGCATTGGCGCCCATAAAATACTCTTAGTCAGTATTAGCATCGTTATTTTATCATTTATCGCAATGCTATTTATTCCACTCTTCACTATACACCTTCAAATTGGATGGCTGGTTTTATGTGTAATACTTTTTGACTTTGGTATCAACGCAACACTAGTGTCACACCAAACGATTGTTTATAGTTTAAAACCTGAAGCAAGAGGACGCCTTAATTCAATTTTATTCACGTTTATGTTTATTGGTATGGCAATAGGATCTGCCGCGGGTGGCTACCTTTATCAGCACGTAGGATGGAACGGCGTTTTAGTGCTCGCTATCGTTGCTCCGTTGATCGCATTAATGATTAGAATGAAATCAACAACACCAATAGCGTTAGCTTAGCTTTTTCTATATTAATAAAAGGTTGTAACATCATCACCATCTTGTAACTATTCAAGATGTTACAACCTATTTTATGCATTAACATTTTGATATTCGTATAAAGAATGCGATTATGCTCGTAATTTATAACGTCATCTTAAAGCGAACGATCAAATGCATAGTAAAGTACATAATGTGATGGCGTGGCGTCAGGATATTTTTGCAGGATTATCCGTCGCAGCCATTGCGTTACCCGCTCAAATGGCAACAGCACATTTAGCAGGCTTCCCCGTTATTTATGGTTTATACGTTTTTGTTGTATCCAGTGTTGGTTTTTTCCTTTTTGGCAGCAATCGTTATTTATCTTGTGGGGCAGATTCAACCATTGCACCTATTTTTGCCGTGAGTCTTGCAGGTTATGCTGCATTGTTCAGTGCGCAATACATGGCACTCGCCTCATTATTAGCATTACTTGTTGGGGGGATCTTATTAGCAGTTTATATTTTTAAACTCGGTTGGGTCGCCAATTTACTGTCTTACCCGGTAACATTAGGCTTTTTAGCTGGCGTATCAATTCATATTATTGTCAGCCAACTGCCTTCTATTTTAGGCTTACCGCATGATTTGGCATCACCATTTCAAGCCCTATATCATTTAGTACTAAATATAGGACAGCTTAACGTCATCACAACCTTAATTGGTGGTGGCGTATTTGCCTTTATCTTTTGGTTTAGTCGCCAATATAAACGCTTCCCCGCGGCACTGGTTGCCTTGACGGTAAGCATAACAATTGAAATGGCTTTAAATGCTAACAACATTCATATACCAACATTATCAAATCCTGCCGGGTTTGAACTGCATTGGGCAATTATTGGATTACCGTGGCAACAAGCATTAACTATTTTTCCATTAGCGTTATTGATTGCAATGATTTGTATTGTCCAAACATCGGCGGTTTCTAACACCATTAAAGACCGTAATACGACCCCTAATTTTAACCGTGACTTTGCAGGTATCGGCTTAGGTTCTGTTTTATCAGGCTTAATTGGTGGCTTTCCAGGTAATGCTAGTCCCCCCCGCAGCATGTTAATTCAACAAACTGGAGCATACTCAAAATGGGCAGCACTATTTTCAGCAGCAGTGATTTGTCTGGTATTACTCTATGCTCAAAACGTTTTTCATTTGATCCCTAAAGCAACCTTAGCGGGGATCTTAATGTATGTCGGCTTGAGTATTTTCAAATGGACTGAGATTAAGCGGATCTATCAACAGAATCGTCAAGAGTTCTACTTATGTTTAGCGACTATGTTGATGATAGTCACTTTTCGAATTGATATTGGGGTAATGTTTGGCGTTTTATTATCATTACTACACAGTGTATTTATTATCACTCGCCCAAACTGTGAAGAACTGTTCCGTGAGCCTAACTGCGACCATTGGGGACACCGCTCTCGTTTAAATCCAGAAGATAATTTATCAACTGAAGAAGATGTTGCTGTGCTTCACTTTTCAGCACCGTTATATTTTACGACCTTTTCATATTTTGAAGAACGTATTTTACAACTCGCCAATACTCGCCCACTGCTGCGTTTGATCATTATTGATGCCAGTAGTATCAGTGATATGGATTTAACGGCCGTTGATAAGATTGAGGTATTAAGTCAAAAACTGACGCACCGTAACGTCACATTAGTCTTTGTTAATATTGAACATCCAAGATTTCGACGTTTGGTTGAAACCACTAACCTGCTGACGATGTTAGGTCAAAAAACCGAATACAACAGTATCGAAATTGCTATTAGCGCCCATCACTAATTAACGCTAGCTGATTTCAATGGTTACGAGATATGTGCCACATCACGGCACATATCTCATTATTGTTATGCTAAATGCTTGGCTTGTTGTTGTAATTCTTTTTCCGCTTTCACTAAATCCTCAAAAGTCCAACCTACAGCTTCAGTTTTAGCCATAAGGCCACAAATATCAGCGATCTGGAATACATCTTCTGAACTGTCACTGTAAGCCACGACTAATTGTTGATCTTTCATATCCCAAGCCTCTGGATCTTTATCACCAATAAGCCCATCTAAATAATCGCCTAAACAGCAATGTACGATTAAGAAATGTTGCATTTGCAATTCTGAAACATCCAAAATATTAGCGGCTTCAACATAATCATACATATAGCTTGCAGATTCAGTATCAATAAAAAATTTAGTGACTTCTGCATCCCAATACTCAAAATCTGCAATTTTAGATGATACATAACACTCAATTGCGTTCACAACGATGCAATAATCACCAACCATTGACTCATATTTTTTAGACATAACGACCCTTTAAATACTACTTATATACATCATGTTAAACTAACACATGCACACGTTTTAATTATCTCGCAATTATACTCAATACCAACTGCGTTGATAGCATCATACATAAAATATATGGGATAATATTTACAATCATAGCTCCTCTTTATAACATAATCTTATAAAGCGAGATCTAAAACCAAAAACCTCTTTTTATAAATATATAGATAAATGAAATAAATATAGATATAAGTTCAACAACTTATCGTTTGATATTTGTCATACAATACTTTTAATACTTCATTTATATTGCTTACGATTTATATCATTACATAAAGAATAATTATCATGAAAAACAATAAACTTGGCCTACTTTACAGTAGTATTACACTTTTATTCTGGGGAATATTACCTATTGCATTAAAACTTTCTGAAGAATTCATTGATGCAACTTCACTCAGTTGGTTCCGTTTTTTTATCGCTTTTATTATTATTTTTATAATTCAATTATCCTCTAATAATTTAAACCAGTTTAGAAAAATAACAAAAATTGAGGCAATAAAACTTTTATTTGCTGGTGTTTTTTTAACGCTTAACTATGTTACGTTTGTATTAACATTAAAATACTTATCGCCAGGAGAAGCACAGCTAAATTTTCAAGTCGCCCCCTTTTTTCTCGCCTTTGGCAGCCTATTGTTTTTTAAAGAACGCTTAAGTGCCATTCAACTTTCGTGTTTATTCACTTTAGCTATCGGCATTATTCTCTTCTTCCATCCCAATATAAGTGGCCATATCAACACAGGAAGTAAAGTGTTAATTGGGGTTGGCATTATTGAATTTTCAGCGCTATCTTGGGCATGTTATACCTTGCTACAAAAATCACTAATGGCTAAGTTATCCACCTCTAACGTTTTACTGTGTGTATTTGGAATTGGTATGGTTTTACTCACCCCATTGACTGATTTTACTCGCTTAACAACATTAACGGGATTTGATTGGAGTATTGCTCTATTTTGCGCCTTCAATACATTAATCGCTTATAGTGCATTAGCAAAAGCGTTAGTTTTCTGGCCTGCTGCTCAAGTCAGTGCAGTCGTTGCCGTAGCACCGGTGATCAGTTTTACATCGACAGCCTTTGTTGTTGCAATGGGATGGTGGCCAAATCTTATCAAAGCACACCATCTAAGTTCATTATCAATCATTGGTATTATTGTTATTGTTGGATCTGTTGCTGTGATGCAATTATTACCTCATTTATTAACCCAAAATAAACAGATTGAACAACCTAATTAATTATCATTAATATTGCACTATTCAACACTTAGATATGTATCAATAACAAATGATACATATCTAACTATTTCCATAACTCGTCATAATCTAACTAAAAGAAAACATGTATAGGAGTATTTAACATATTCAATCGAACATGTAGAGGGAAAGACTCACCTTCTATTTCATAAGATTATTTTAAGATACAAGAAGCTTTTTTATACCTTATATAAATTAAATACGTACACTCATTCGTATTATACTCATCAGCGTAAAAATGCTCTACAATAACTTGTGGAATAGACTTACACTCTTGCTGACTAAGACATGTAAGGTAATGATCTAAATAAGCTTGTTATCTTACGATCTTATACTTGCCATGATTTTTAGCATATCATTACCTAACCTTTCTGCAGTAGTGCCATCAAAGTGTATGCCATCAAATGTAGTTCCATCATGTAAGTCTACGATGTAGGAGTATTTTTTTTTCGATAATTTAAAATGAGCCATATTAATTATCATACTAAATTGTTTAGACTGTTTAGACTGTTTAGACTGTTTAGGTATAGTTGCAAAAATAAAAGGTAAATTACTACAATGAGTAAATTCTCGTATTTTTTTTATTACCGAAGATAAATTATGATAGTAAGCATTTTCATTTTCCTTACTGTTACTATCACTTTCACCTTGATGCCATAACACTCCTCTTAGAACAATTGTTTTATTTTTTTGATTTAATACCTTCATAGCAGAATGATATTTATCTTCTAACTCTCGCAATAAAGATCTTGTGACTAAATGATAATTACTATTCCATTGACCATTACCTGCAGGAGGATTTAAACCGATTGAACTACCGCCTAATGAATGTTTAATAACATATTGTTCTTTATTGACTAAATTTGCATATTTAAATATAGCAGTACTATCATAAGCCCATTTATCTTCGTTATTATTAAGGACTACTGAACTATCTGAATATTTCCACAATTCAAATCTATTGTTAGAACTATTGAAACATTTAACATTAGGTACGATATTCGAGTATGGTAACCAACTAGGCCTTTGTTTTGATAGTTCAATACGACCATCTGTGTTTGATTGTCCTGCAACTATCCATAGATCAATATAATCAACAGCTGAACTCATATGTTTATTATCTATCGTTATTTTTAAATAACCATACATACTACAAGGTTAATCTATTAGATAGCCATTAATACGCATAAGTTGCCGTCTATCACATAAACGAAAGATCTACCTCAATCTTACAAGATTTAACTTCTCTTCTCTTTCTATTAATTTTACTTACTTTCATTTTAGGTTCGATTATTTTAAGTGGATAAACTTTATCTTATGAGATACTTTTTAATACATATAAAAAACAGATACTACCTGATGATATCTGGCACTCTTGTTTTTAGAAAACGAGTACAACATTGATAGCAAATTATGGAATAAATCGCTATAGCCATATCTTGTGGACTTAGAGCTAAGGAGTTATAGAGTATGGAAAATGAGATAATATTATTAAGAGGTTTATTTCGAGGTTGCCACCACTGGGGAGATTTTCCTAATCTCATTCAAAAGGCATTCCCAGAGCATACTATCACTTGTGTCGATATTCCTGGCAATGGTTATCTTTCATCAAAAATATCTCCAAATACAATTGAAGGTATGGTTGAAAGTGTCAGGCTACAACGTAAAGGCAATTGCAAAGTATACATACTAGCGGTCTCTATGGGAGGAATGATAGGACTAAAATGGGCGGAATTATATCCAAATGAAGTTGCGTCATTAATTTGCATAAATACAACGGCAAAAGAATTTAGTCCTTTCTATGAACGTTTACTGCCTAAAAATTACCTAAAAATACTGATAGCACTAACGTCAGATTCATTTAAGAGAGAAAAAGTAATTTATGAAATGGTATCTAACCAGCCAATAAATCTGAATACCATAAATAAGTGGGCTACTTATAGTAAATTACATCCAATGAAAATCAGTAACTTCTGGAGGCAATTATATGCAGCTAATAAGTTTCGAATATCTTGTCCTGAATGTGATTTACATTTTATCGCATCAGAGCACGACCAATTAGTGAGTTATAATGCAACCATGGCTATTCCTAAGGCATGGAAAATACCGATAATTACTAATAGAATTGATGGCCATGATATAGCTTTAGATAATCCTACATGGCTTTTATCTACGATAGAAAAGATTTGGATAAAGTAACACCTAGATAAATAGATTAACTCTATATCGATATACATTAATAAATCATAAAGTTAAACAGCCTTAGACAATAAAAGTGTATAAAACAGGGTTACGGCCTCTTTTGAGGCCGATGTGTAATCTCGTAGTGTGTGATAAACATATATCAACCCTAGGAGATCCTAACTCATTCAATTTAGTCGCTTTATAGTAATTGTCGTCACTGGCAATGAATTTAGATAATGTATACCTTTTTCAAAATCAGTATTAGCTCGGTCTGATGTTAGAAGTGTAATTACATCAGGAGGCGTTATTGGATCATCAGCTGAAGTAAAAATTAATCCACCATCACTACCAGCATCATAAGTGTTTAGAGACACATCTACTGACTCAACCCACTTACCATCAACAAACAATTGATAGCTATTTAAGCCAGTAAACCAATCAGGACTTGGAGCAAGCATTGTTACAAATGAAATATAAGGATAATCTTGGCTAATATCAAAAGTAACAGTAATCGACTGTTGCTCAACTGTAATGCCACTCCCATCAATCGTTGATAATGACTTACCTAGATTTTGCAAATTATTAATTTCAGCTGTTAAAACCGTTTTAGTTCCAGTTTCAGCAACTTCAACAATTCCAGCTGATGCCAGTTCACCTAACTCAAATATTCCACCATGAGCATTATGTGTTAATCCAATTACACCAGAGAAATGTCTATTTGATGGAAAGTTGGTACTAAAATTATTGGCACTCCAATTACTATTAAGTGTTAATTCGTATGTGGCTGTTTCTGAATTACTTACATCAGCTTTATTATCATTACACCCAAATAGAGTACTAGATAGAATAATAGCCAGTATCGTTTTTTTCATGTTCAAACCTCCGTTAAGCCTAATTAAGCCTAGTGTTACATTTAAGTAACATCAACTTCGGTAAGAAAACCCTCCTTTTATATTTTCCATGAATCATAAATACTGTTGTCACTAAAGACCCGTATCCATATCCACCTCAATACTGTACTCACCCACGGGCAAGAAATTCACAATGCTCAGTAATTTTCCCTACTGTTACCTTTTCACAAAGTGCTATCGACAGTAGAGCTTTCAACTGGATGTTAGCCGATTTAATTAAGTTGGGTTGGGTTGGTGAGGTTTATAAAAGGAACAATGGCAGACAAACAACGAGTTTCCAACCATAACAAATTCATTCAAATAAACTTAGAAAGAAAGTAATAAATAGTAAAAAACCCTCATCTTGAAATAAGGGCTTTTTGTATAAAACTTTAAATTCCTACTCTAAATTATCTTTAATGTCTAACAGTACACTACCTATAAGAAAGTGCTGACTAGCGGATAACTACCGCTCTTATATTAAATGATTATTTTTTCTTACCCTGAACAGCTTTGAACCTTGGGTTAGATTTACAAATAACATAAATACGGCCACGACGTTTAACTACCTGACAATCTTTACTTCTCTTTTTTGCGCTTTTTAACGAACTAAGAACCTGCATAAACTTTCAACCTTAAAATCACAAAGAACAAATTGTTTATTAAAACGTGCAACACGCCCATCCATCCCCTTCAATAGTGCGTAATGTCTGTATTGTGGAACGAGCCATAATCTATTTATCAGCACCCGTATCATGAAATGCCACTGTAGGTATTCAGGATGTATAGCTACTTTTGTAAATTATTCTCCCACACCCCCTTCTTTGTTATGTTATAACATAACAAAAATAGCAATGTAAACATATAAAAATAAAAATAGGTAAATCATTACTCAATCACCTCGCCTATGTAAAACAATCACACTAGAAACAAACTAATGGTGTTCTTAACAGCCCTAATGCCAATGAGCGAAGTGAATATATTTCCACCATCAATCTAAAAATGATTAATTCTCCTGAGACTGATCACTTAATGCATAAAACATCCAATATGTTAGATTGAACCCGTTATCTATAAATATAGGAGTGATTAAAGTGACGAGTTCTGAACGAGAGTTGATTATTAAGACTTATTTTCATATGTGGGTTGACCGAAATTTCTCATCACTAGATAAGATCTTCTCTGCAGATATCTATTACAGTGAATGCTATGGACCTGAGTATTTTGGATTGTCCGAAATTTATCGCTGGATCGATGATATGTTAGAAAAACAACAAGTATTAGCTTGGGAAATAAAGCAATTCATACATGAAAAGAATACTAATACTGTGGTGGTTGAGTGGTACTTTAAAGAGCAACAAAATTTAAACGTTAATGATTTTAATGGAGTTTCTATCATTAAATTTTCAGCTGATGGTAAAATTAGTTCTATTAAAGAATTTGAATCAAAATCAGAACACTCAGCTCCTTATCATTCGTCGTGATTACGAAAATATAGTTGATATTATATACCGTCGATTGAGACGGTATTTTTATATTTAGCATACTTATATTTTCTTAGAATTTTTATCCACTTATTTTCGATTTTGTGCATAAACTAACTTCATAACTACAGACAGTTTAGATATTCTAATTATGATTAGTCTTTCTTTTAGAACCTCTTTTAATAAAAATCCCTGAACATAGCTCAAGGATTTATATAAGAACTAACCATTGACTTAATTTGTTTAGTCTTTAGCTACAGCATGAAAAATAGGTGCATGAGTAAAGTCTAAATTTTTGTCTTTAATACGACCGCCAATTACTGTTACTTTGAGTGGACCATATGCATAGAAATCATTACCTGCTTGGTTAGGATTATAGCCCATGACATAGTAAGTACCATCATCATTAAACATTGAATTATAGTAAGTCACTTGACCATTTTTAATTGCCATCGTTAGAGAATGAGCATCAGGATTTTCAACGTTAAATGGTGATTTATCTATACTCAGCTCTGCAATCTCCTTATGGTTAGCAACGTTTACATGCGTTGTTACCTCACCAGAAGAAGATGTATCGCCTTGTATAGATCCCAACTGTTTTAGAATACTCATTGGGCGAACGTTGTCACTGAATAACACATTAAAACTTATTCTTGGATCATTAGAATTATCAGAAGTCTCTATACCTTTAATCACAATAAAATCTGAAGTTTGTGCTAATACAATATTAGTGTTCACGTAAGTTTTATTGTCATCAGTAATCTTAGTTGTTAACACATTATTTTTAATCGACCACGAACCAGTATTAAAGCCTTCGCTCGATTCACTTTGCTCTATTATTGTTAATGAGTTATTTGGATTAAAAGTTAGACCAAATACAGTAAGTTCTTTTGTGTCGTTATTAGAGTTATCCAACATATACCATGTTTTACCGACAAATTGACTTGCCGTAACGGGTAATGATTGCTTGGGTTTTAAATTTTTTGTCGACCAAAAAAACAAATCACAAGTTCCATCAGGAGCTTTCATTGCGCTAATAATTAAATCAGAAGAGACATAAACTAATTTTTGTGTATCGATGTTATTGTTACTATCAGTCGAAACAAAATTATTATCTTTATCTATTGTATAAATTACAGATTCTGTACCGTCACTGTCTGTAAACTCAAGATGATTAGCATCTTGAAATTTCAATAATCCAACATCACTATCTTTATTTTCGTCGCTATTTGCGCTAGCTATAAACCAAGTTTTACCAACAAGTAGATCGGTGATGTTCTTAATCAATGGTTGGGCTTCTGCTTTACCGTTGCTAACAATAATACGCTTATTCGTTAATTGGCTTAATGTTGGATCATCGTTTTGTGCATCTAGAATAAAGCTAACTATTTTTGTCATTGTGTCTTTGTAGTGAGCAACATTGACAATATCATTTGTCATCACAGGTGTAATAGAACGAGCAAGAATACATGCTGCAGGCAATGTTGATAAATCACCAAGAAGCTCTTGTTTTGTTAACCCAAGAATTTCTTCAATTTCAGATAACGCTTGAGGATCAACCTTTGCAAGTGTAGTAAACGGTGTAATTACAGATTGGTTTGCATCGGTGATCATTGAGTAGCTATGAGTCACTGGTGTAATTTCATCGCTATCTTTTGTTTGCCCTGCAATAATTTGTGCAATTAGAGAGTGCTTTGCATCATCAACCGACACTTCAACTTTACCCGCTTTATCAGTTAGTTGAGGTAAAATTTCATCTGACTTATCACATTGATTATTATCATTTAAATCAACACAGATCTGTGCATTTTCTAACGTACCGTCAATAACGGTAATTGTTTTTGTTGAAACTACAGAGTCTGTTGTTGAATCATTACCGCCACTGTTACAACCTGAAAGAGAGAAAATAGAAAGAAGTACGGTTGCAAGGATAGTTTTATTAAATGGCATGCTAAATTTATTTGTATTATGAATAAAGTTAGACAGTGTATGTATTCTAAAAAGGAATACAACCTTCTGCATACGATAATTGATTTTTAATACATTAATTCTTCATAGTTACGCATCACACTCTACCCTTCACCACCAAAAATGGACTAAATTATCAAACAGTGGCTAAGAGACCTTAGCGTTTTTTAACATACTAATAGCAAATGCTTGTGATCACAGAACCTTCAGAAAATCCAGATGCAGAATTACTTTGTAGTATTTATGTTATAGATCGTTTATTTTTTAAACATCAAATTAAATGATTATGCTCAAAAATATTATTTGGTGAAAGTTAAATTGAACTTAAAGGGCTTTAAGTAAAAGAAAATAAACCTTAAATTTGGATATTAAACATGGAAGTTCAATTTTTCTTAAAATTAAAGTAATTAAAAATGAAAATCAATTTTTTAAAAAATGTTGTGAAATAGAAAAATATTAAGGTTTATTATGGATGTTATAAGTAGTGAAAAGTACATAATTCGCAACTCCATGTAGCACTTAAATAGATAGTGGCACAAGATTCTAGCCTTTTTTAGGGTATTACGAGTTAAGATAAATTGTTCAATTTATAGCAGATAACTTAAAGGGGAAATATGAGCATTGCTAAAAACAACTAAATAATTCGTTAAATTTTAGGGGTAACATATGCACGTATTAGTTTATTCAGTTGGAGCGTCATATGTGATTTTAGCTTTAAATCTTATCGGCGTAGTCTTCAAGACTAAAGATTATATTTTATTTGTATACACGTGGATTTTATTAATCGCGTCTTATTATGCGTATGGCCTTATTTCTTGGATTCCACTGTTAGCAGCAATTTTGCTTAACGTTGGCATTCATTATTCAGCAAATTTCCAGGAGAAAATGATTAAAGAAAGTAACCGTTCAAGATATAAATTTTAAGGTGTTTTAAGTGGGAAAAACAATACTCGACAATAATGATATAAACAAAATGGCTAGCAGTGTAGCTTTTATGATTAAACGAGCTATAGATCCAGAATATATCGAATGCAATAGACCCGATGCAATGGATCACTACTTAGGTAAAGATAGTACGCTCAAATACTCAATAACTTATAAGGGAGAAACTAAGGATTTAAACATAAGCTTAGAAATGTTAGTAACGACAGAAAAAAAAGAAATATCCAATTTTATATCTTATGATATAGGTACCATTTTTAATATTGAGGAATTAACAACATGCAAATAAATAAAAAAGTCACTCCTAAACATATACATGCTCATAGTCAGTATACACCTGCTGATACTGATTCAATTCAAGTACCATCTGAATTAACCATTGTTCACAGTAATGGTGATAAACGTATATTAAGACCGAAAGATAATTTAACCGCAATTGAGCTCTATAAAATACAAATGATAATAGATACATGTAAGTTAAATTGTGTTGCGTTAAATTCAAAAAAAGTAGATTTTATCTTTAATTTAATAGATACATACGGTATTTCTCGTCATTTCGACACAGAATAAATATTCCCACTACACTCGTGGCCGGTTATAAAGAAACTAATATAAAAATGGCAAATTAAATGGGCATTAAACCTAATCAACATACACAAAAAATAATTAGAAATATGGGTAATGTAATAGCTGATGTAATGGAAAATAAAGCAGAGGGAGAATTATTACCACATAGACAGGCGTTAAGTATTAATGGCAATGATATAGAAAAAGAATTCACCACAACGGACTTCACAGTTAAAAATAAAGGAATAATACGTCTTGCACAACTTAATCAAAGCGACGGCGCACTATTAGCAATGAATCACATGTTGGAAGCATTTGAATCAAAGAAAATTTTACTAGGTGGTGACACTGAATTATCTATTAATGATGTACTAGACACTCTAGATGAAGAAAAAAAATCATTCCTATTGAAACATCAACAATCATACATAAGATGAAATTAGATTAACATCTATAGATTTAGATCTCATGAGCGTTGCTTTTTTACTTACAAAAATGTCTGCACCAATGATACGAACCTCTCGATGAATCACACTACTATCCCCTTAGGTATACCTGTTTTAAGAACCTACTCAATAAGTGTTCGGCAATGACAATTTTCAGCCAATCAACGTGATCGCTATATTACAGATGAAGAATATCTTGCTGTTTACCAATGCGCTAATACCATCACCAAAATTGTAATGGAACTGGCCTATTTATGTGCGGCTCGTAAAGGTGACATATTAAAACTTGAGTACTCGCATTTATTAGATAGCATATGTTAAATAGGGCTGTTTTTAGAGAAAAGTCATACTAGGTGTCGAATGATAGGTTTTAAGCCTTTAAAATCGTTCCTAGGGACGATTTTAAAGGTGGATTAGTAAATGAATATTAAAAAATATGTTTATATAGGAATATCCTTGAAATGATACGAAGAACCTTCACGTATAGAAAATTAGGGTGTATTACATTGAGCCAACGATATCACTTTCTACTTACTACACTTACATTTGTATTAATCATAAGCGTCATCAAGATTAGAAAAATCGTCAGCTAACCAAAACCAGTATCCACCTTTACAATTAAAAATATTTTCCAATAACTCACTAAAGGAAAGAGCTAGAACGGGACATTCACCTGGCGAGGCGTGTATATCCCAAAAACTGTCGTAGCATTTACCGATACGATTCTCACCGAGGCCAATCGATATTCTTTGCTCAGATCCGGCTTCGGCTATGATGTACCAGTCATTTGATATGTCATTTTCAGGTATGTATTCTTCCCAGCCTTCAGGTAGTATTACTGGGTTAGATGATACTAGGTTATCAGGGCTAACGATTTCCATCGCATAATCGGTACCGACAAAGAACTTAATACCTCCGCACTCCCTATAAAATTCTTTTAAATCTTCAGGTAAAGAGTGTTCACCACTAATTTCAGGTAAACCTGATAGGGGGAAAACAATACAACTCTTTGAATTTCTAATTTTCTCTAGTAACGAATTCATATTTATTTTCCGTAAGTATATCTATTAAAACTATTGTAGAAATTCTGTCTAGCCGCCATCGGAACATTCGCAGCATCGAACCGCCTCTCCGCCATTTTTTGCATTTGTCTAGGCGAAAGGTTCTTAGCTTGACTCCGTACAGATCCCATAGTTTCTTTTAAATAATCATTTCCTGCTCTATGTGCTGCTTTGTGTCCATTAACACTAAGAGCCATAGTCGGATTTTCAGCCGCTCTACTTTTGTATCCAGAAATATTTTTTTGCCCAAACATCGTTAACACCGTGGTGATTTACAAAGGGGGAGTTAGTTGTTTCTGGACGTGATAGCGTATCGGTTCACATTAGATTCAATATGTAAAATACAGCCTTTAATGGAAAAGTTTCACCTAACTCATTTATATAGCTTTAAAGTAGCTTCTTAGCGCAACTTTAATAGCTAGATTATATATTCAATACATATCTTTATTTACTGACGTGTAGCGTTTTTTGCCACCAATATACTTAAATTAAACATTATTATTCCGTTGAACTTCCTTACAACAAAAAAATCCCCGAACATAGTCCAGGGATTTAGATTAAGGTATAGACCATAGGTCACCTTAATTTATCTAGTCTTTATCTACAGCATGAAAAATAGGTGCATGAGTGAAGTCTAAATTTTGAATACGGCCATCAGTTACAGTTACTTTTAGTGGTCCATATGCATAATAATCATCACCGATTTGATCAGGCTTATAGCCCATTACATAGTAAATTCCATCACTAAATATTGAATTAGAATATACAACTTGACCATTGTGAATCTCAATCGTTGTTGATATAGCATCAGGATCTTTTGCTTCAGCCTCTGATTTATCAATACTTACCTTTGTAATCTCCTTATGCTTACCAACATTTACATGTGTTGTTACTTCACCAGTGGATATAGTCTTCCACTGTTTTAGGATACTCATCGGACGTACTTTATCATTGAATAAAACATTAAAACCTACTCTTGAATCATTAGAATCATCTGAAGTCTCAATATTTTTAATCACGATATAATCTGAGGTTTGTGCTAATACAGTACTAGTGTCTACGTAAGTTGTATTACCATCAATAATATTAATTGTTAATACATTATTTTTGATCGCCCACGAGCCAGCATTGAAGCTTTCACTCGATTCATTTGGCTCTGTTACTGTTAGTGAACTATCTGAATTGAAAGTACAACCAAATACATTAGGCTCTGGAGTGCTGTTATCAGAGTCATCCGTTAACATGTACCATGTTTTACCAACAAATTGACTTGCAGTAACAGGTAATGGTTGATTTGATTTTAAATTTTTTGTCGACCAAACAATCAAATCATGAGTCCCATCAGGATCGTTCATCACACTGATAATTAAATCCGAAGATACATAAAGGAATTTTTGTGCATCAACGTTATTCTCATTATCCGTTGAAATGAAATTCTTATCTTTATCTATTGTATAAGTTACAGTCTCTGTGACACCGTCACTATCTGTAAATTCCAAATGATTAGCATCTTTAAAATTTATTGATGCTACACCACTATCTTTATTTTCATCACTGTTTACGCTTGCTATAAACCAAGTTTTACCAGCTAATAGATTGGCGATATTAACTAATGGTTGGGCTTCTGCTTTACCATTATTAATAACAATACGGCTATCCATTAATTGATTTATTTTGTCATTGTTTTCTGCTTCTTGAATAAAGCTAACTATTTTAGTTATTGTATCTTTGTGCTGAGTAACATTCACAATGTTATTTGTCATCACTGGTGTAATAGAGCGAGCAAGAATACGTGCTTTAGGATATTTTGATAAATCACCAAGAAGCTCTTGCTTTGTTAAACCATAGCCTTCTTCAATCTCAGATAATGCTATAGGATCAACTTTTGCGAGTGTAGTAAACGGTGTAATTACAGATTGATTTGCATCGGTGATCATTGAGTAGCTGTGAGTAACTGGTGTAATTTCATCGCTATCTTTTGTTTGCCCTGCAATAATCAGTGCAATTAAAGAATGCTTTGCATCATCAAGCGATACTTCAACTTTACCTTCTTTATTAGTTAGTTGCGGTAGAATTTTATCTGACTTGTCACATTGATCATTGTCATTTAGATCGATACAAATCTGTGCATTTTCTAATGCTCCGTCAATAACGGTGACTGTTTTTGTTGAAGATACAGGTACTGTCGTTGAGTCATTGCTGCCACCGTTACAACCTGAAAGTGAAAAAATAGAAATAAGTACGGTTGCAAGGATAGATTTATTAAATGGCATACTAAGCTTTATTTGTATTATGAATGAAGTAGTATATTGTATGTATTCCTAAAAGGAATGCAACAACTTGCGCATAAAAATCAATCATTAATATGCAAGTTATTCACTATAAACATAAATAAAGCTTGATATCCAATACATCCATTAGTGGTGTTTTTATATAACGTTACGCATCACGCTCTTCCCTTCACCACCGAAAATGGGCAGAATCGCGAACCTCGGTGATGGTGGATAATAGAGCCGAGAAGTTTTCTTTTCCCGATAGCTGGGCTCGTTTGGTGTTTCTGAGCGTACAGAAGAACCTAACCAATAAGTTATCAAACCACTATGTAATCAGATCTAACAAATTGTTCTATTTCTCTTATATTGAAAATAATGCGGTCGACAGCTGCGCGGCCTAATTTACCAATGCGCTAATACCATCACAAAAGTTGCAATGGAGTTGGCCTATTTATGTGCCGCTCGTAAAGGTGACATATTAAAGCTTGAGTACTCACATTTATTCGATGATGGTATTTTCATTACTCAGTCTAAAACAGGTAAGAAACAAATTAAGATGTGGTCACCACGCTTACGTGAAGCCATCGCCCTATCTGAAACGTTAGCTGAAAAGCAAACTAACTTTGTACTTCATCGCCCTAATGGCCAAAAGGTTCACGATCGTTCACTACAAGATTATTGGCAGGCAGTAAAAAAAAGCCGCTTTAGAATATGGCATCAATACTGATTTCACATTCCATGATTTAAAAGCTAAAGGTATTTCAGATTACGAAGGAACAATGGGCAGACAAACAACGCTTCTATGGCCATAAAGAATTCGCTCAAGTTAATACCTATAATCGTAAAGTAGATATGGTGCCACCACTCGATTTAAAAAGTATTGGTGATACTCAACTTTTAGGTATCACCCTTCATGATATTTCCAATATTTACTTATATAACGTGATTTGGGCTTGTCCAACGATTCAGATAGGCGTCAGCTGCGCGACACATATCCTTATCTGTTATGTGCGTACTTTTTCACACCTAATAAATATAAAATTTGGTTTATTTTTAAGATTGCTAGACGTTGCTTCAGATAAATCTTTTGCTCTTTCATCAACGCTGATCCTTGAGATCATTAGACCTGACGAAGTAATTTCAGCCAACGATCGACGATAGAAGTTTACTTTAACTGGAACACCAACTGTATCCCACTCTTCAACGCGCTCTCTACTAAAATAGTTATCCGACTGAGAACACTCAAAATCGGCAATGGATAATGAGTAGAGAAAACCATATAACCACCAGTTTTCAGCACTCGATATACAGACTTAAACACTACCGTTAAATCTTCAACATAATGCAGCACTAATGGACAAACAATAATGTCCGCACTGTCATTTTTCTCCAGAGGTAATCCAACAAATATATCCTGCACATATGCTCGAACTTTTGAGTCATATTTGTCTTTGACCAAAGAAACCATTTCATTGGATAGATCGGTACAGGTTAATTGATTTACTGATTGCTGTATAAACCACTCAGCGTAAGCCCCCGAGCCACACCCCATATCAATAACGTCTTTACCTTCAATATTATCCAACAAAGCCATCGTTGATGGACGTTCAAATAAAGCATTGTATATATTATCTTTCACGACTTCAGCATATTTAACCAATTGTTTTGTATGCATACCTGGCATATAACCGACCAAATAACTCACAGAATAAAACTTAAGCACATAACAGCTTATTAATAAGCATTCTTACTTTCACGAAAAATAATGCCACTAAATTCCCACAATCATAATCAATTTAATTAATAAATATTATAAACTTGATTACATTATTTTGTTTCAAAGTGTTTGTTAAAAATGTAGAAAGTAAGAAATGTATTTAATCAGTCTTATTTAATACAAATAGAAGATTCAAATCATCATACCTCATTATAACTGATCAAATACACAGTAAATAAAGCTAATCCCAAAATCACTTGAAGGGATTGCTATGAATTGAAGAGCCATAATTATTTACAGCTCTTCTTTTTAATATAAAATTAGTGATTAATAGGAGTACTTATATACAACGTATTATTTAATGTCGTTGTATCGGGAGTTAATTCAAAATTCCAATTAGCACTGTTCGGAAGGTGATTACTTCCACTAAGAACAAATTGAACTTCATTACTTGACTTATGCCAAATTGTTACCATATCCCGAATATTACTGGTATTCATAATGCTATGCTTTATAACATCTGAACATCCTGGAACAAACTCACCATCATTCAAGATTATTGTATAAACAGTCCCTTTGGGGATTAAGAAATCAGCTGCATCAACAGAATCTACAGTCAGTGAGGCTACAGTATTAGCTTCTTCATGGGGAGTATCTGGCGGTGCTATATCATGAAATACAGGAATCGTTATAGATACAGAATTAGGTACAGATAAAACGCTTTGATCAATAGTTAGTGTAATAGAATTAACGGCTCGAAGATCATCTAGGGCTGTTATTCGATAGCGAATACTTGACTCTGTAGCCCCATAAGGAGTGACACGATTTGGAGTAGATAACGTTGTTGCATTACGAAAATCGTTTGCATTCGTTGTATTAAAGGTAGCACCATCGATATCGATATATAATGTAAAACCAGATAATAAATAAGAATAAGGGATAACATTCATATTTGCGGTAAGAACTGGCATAGTAAGATGCTGTGTCGATTCGGGCGAATACGTAAGGTCACTCGCAATAACTGATTGTGTAACTCCCAATGATGACCCGCAAAGAATCGCCGCGATAACATAAGAATTTAGTTTCATTTTTCACCAGCCTATAAAATATTTCGTGATGTCAATATGACTTCAACGACATGTTGACATTACGTTATTTAGATAATGCGAACTGTGACCAACGATACAATGCACAAACAATTGCATATAAAGTAAAAGTATACTTTTCCATGAATTTATCTTCGCGTTTAATGTGACAGTTAGATGATCTCCTCCGAAAGACGGCCTTTGTTATATCTGAACGTTATCGAGTATCTGTTAGTGCGTGAAAGATGCATATTGTTAAATAGAGCTGTTTTTAGAGAAAAGTCATACTAGGTTGTCGAGTGAATGGCCTTTGTGGTCTTAAAATCGTTTCTTGGGGCTATTTGACAGGTATAATAAGTGAGGTAACGACTCGTAATCGGTGGTTGTATTTATAAGTATGGAAATCAGCATGATTAAAAATAAAACAGATTTTATTGAATGGATTGATCTTCAATTAGATGTGGAAATCCCAGATGATATTATTGCCTTCAATATAAATATTTATGAGTCACCATTTAACATCGAAATAATTGGTTCGAGTGAATATACACCAGATGATGATGATTGGGCGTGTAATGAGGATTGGATTCCAGTTAAAAGGATTTCACAGATTTCTGATGAGTTATTTGAAGATTCATGGCAAAAAGCTGAGTTAAATATTATATTTTTTACAGAATCCTATCTTTCTTCAAATTCTAAAAATGTAAATAAATTAAAATTAGCGAAGGCACTTACTGTAGGATTTGTTGATGGTGATTTGAATTACGTACAGTAAGTCATAATATTTGTTATACGAATTCCATAAAGGTCGCCATTGGTGGCCTTTGTTGTATCTGGACGTTATGTGGTATCGGATCACATAAGGTTCAATATGTTAAATACAGCCTTTAATGGAAAAGTTTCACCTAACTCGTTTATATAGCTTTAAAGTAGCTTCTTAGCACAACTTAAAGGACTAGGTTATATATTCAATACATATCTTTACTTACTGATATGCAGTGTTTTTTTGCAATCAATATACTTAGATGCTAGTATCCGCTCCCAATTGACTTTAATTGATACTTTTTATGAAGAAAATAGTTACGATTAGCTTTATTGCATCTACTTTATTATTGACGGGCTGTGCTCAAAGAATTGCTGACTTTACGTTAGCATCTACAAAAAATGTTAATTTGAATAACGGTCATTTTGTAGAAGGTCCGAGAGTAGTTGGTGAAGATACAAAGGCTATTTTTATTGTTCCTCTTGGCGTTCCTTCTATAAAAGAAGCTTCTGATAACGCAATTGAACAAGACCGATGTGCCGTCGGATTAACTGATGTAGCTGCTGATAGTGAATTCTTTTCGTTTTTAGTCGGTTATGTGAAATATAAAATCGAAGGTAATCTATTAATAGATAAATCAAAGCCTGGCTGTGAAAGCTGGAAATAGTTAATCACTATATTTTCATGAGATTACAAGGTCGTCATTGACGGCCTTTTTTATACATAAAATATAGAATTTATAGAATGTATAGAATGTATGTAAAATAAAGCGGTTTTATTATTTTCTAGAATAATTTCGCTTTATTGGATTGACTCTAATACGTCACTTGTAACCATTTGATATAAAATAGCTAAATTACTTTCTTTGTTACTGAGGACACTTCAGGGACAAAGTTATTTATTCCATCATTAAATCTTAGCATGTTCTATCGCCTCCTCTGCAGATCTAAGTACTGCTTTTTAAAACATTTAGCACTAACAATGCTGTTCTTATCACACATCACACCAAAACATATTGAGTAAATAAATACTAAGAATATCCTAACTATATATTACATATAAGTTATTGAGTATATTATGATTAAAGCTAAATTTAGAGATAATGGCTCAGAATGTAGTACTGAAGACTACGCACAAAACCCAGATAAATATCGAGGACTAATAGACTGTATCGAATGCTCCCAAAAAGCTTGGTTTATAAAAGGATTTGAAACAGAAAAAATGAGTCGTATGGCTTGTTTTGGTGCAAGGCATTTAGATGGATGTAATGCTTCTACTGTAGATTTAAAATCAGAAGCAACAGATGAAAACATTGATGACCCAAATAGCCCTGGCTCTAGCTTATATGTAAATTTAGATAAATCAGCGACATCTAATATTTATGTCTCACAGGATAATGACAAACATGGTGATGAAGAATCAACTCGCCCATCACCAGCAATAAAAAATCCACTTGGCAACTCTAGCGGATATCCTTTAAATAAATCACTAAGAGGAATTCTAACTAATCTTATCCGCAACCCAAATTATGGTGAAAATGGTCTAGAAATTAAAATCGTTTCGAATGGTGGCCGTACAATTATAGACGGAAAATTAAAAGACAATATTGTAAACATTAAACATGTATCAAAAGACCATATGAGACAAGAATATATTTTCTGGGGACCAATTAATAACCTAAATATAGATAAAAAAGGTGTTCTTTGGCTAAATTATGGTGATTATCGAACAGAGCCTAGCATTCGTCTAAACCCTGAGCTATCTCAAGAATTAATAAAGAACTTTAGACTTAAAGATGTTTCTGAGCTTGATGGTTCTGATTTTATTATTGTTGGTCATCTTGGCTATTCTTCTGCTGGCAAAGCTATAATTTCTACTAGTTTTACCAAATACATCTCATTCAGAAAAATGAACATATCTAAAATCAATGATCATTTGAAGTCTAGTTCCAAAAAAGAAGCAGTACTATTTGATAACTAATCTTATTACCTCAAGGATTAATATGAGCACATATCTTTTAACATGGAATCCTCGTGTATGGCCTAAAGAACAATTTGAGATCTATTATCAAAAATATACACAAGGTAAAATATTGAAATGGAGCTGTGGTACAACAAAAAAAATCCTTGTTGGTGATAATATTTTTTTATTAAAACAAGGAAAAGGAAATAAAGGTCTTATTGGTTCAGGGGTAGTTACCGCTGCTCCATATTACGCACCACATTATCAAGAAGAAAAACGTAAAGAAGGTAAAGAATCTTTATACGTAGACGTGAAATTTGATCATTTATCAAACAATCAATTCAAAACTCCAATTTCACGAGATGAATTAAATGCCCCCGAATTTATTAGTAACATTTGGGACTCGCAAGGTTCCGGTAAAACAATTCCAGCTGACATTGCTGACGGTCTATTTGATTTTTGGAATTCACGTATTGAAAGAAATGAGCAGGACTTTAGTGGTCCAGATGAAGCAGAATCATCAAAATTAAAAGAAGGGGGAAAAAAAGTTATAACGGTTAACGCTTATGAAAGAAATACAAAAGCAAGAAGGTTGTGCATTGAACACTGGAAATATAATTGTGGTGTATGTAATTTTCATTTTGAGAAAACTTATGGACAACTAGGAAAAAATTACATTCATGTTCATCATTTAAAACCCCTTTCTGAAATAAATAAAGAATATGATATAGATCCAGTGAAAGATTTAAGGCCAGTTTGTCCTAACTGTCATGCAATGCTCCATCGTAAACAACCAGCACTTTCAATAGAAGAGCTAAAAGAAATATATACAATTTATAATAAATAAAATAAACGTTACGCATCACGCTCTGCCCTTCACCACCGAAAATGGTCTAAATCGCCAACCTCGGTGGTGGTGGCTAAGAAGGCCCGAAAATTTTTATTTCCCGAGAGTTGCACTCGTTTGAGCCTTACTCGTACTCAAAAGAACCTACTCTTTTATTGTTTTTATACTTGATGCTGCCATTTTTTTTAGTAATTCATCAGCCCTTTGCATTAGAAAAAATTCCTTCTTTGCCATTAAATCAACTTTAGTGTCTTCTAAATTAGCAGCCTCAATAAGCTCATCGAAAGTATTTAATATATCTAAATACTCTAATCGGTACTGCCTTCTTTCCACATAATATTTTAAACGACTTAAAGCAAAAGTAAGAACTGATGTAGTAATTGCACTCAATGGTACTAACAACGACTGATCACTAAATAGTTTCTGTAATAAATGCCCTTCCGGCAATAATTTCACACATTGTATGGCAAGCAATCCAAGAATAGCGCAACAAGAACTCGCTATTGCCATATCAGAACTTTGAACTGAAGGTTTCGGTGCTTCCACTTAAACCTCCTTCGTATTCTTATGGCTTTTAACAACAGTCCATTCATTATGGTTCTTAACAACGTCCCACAATGGATCATCTTTACTTAAATAAAGTACTTTTGATTTTTTATTCCCAGCCTTATTAACATAAGTTAATCGAACTTTTCTAGTCTCTAATCGGTGTTTGATAAGTGGCCATAAGTAGAATAACAGTACTCCACCAATCATTAGGAATACTATTGCAATATAAGATCCCATTGATTATCACCTGCTGATATATGCTGTTTTACAGTCGTAATATGGTAAGTTCTCTTAGGTTTAGCTGTTAATTTACTTTTTTCTTCATACCATTTCCCTTCAACTTCAAGCAAATCATCTTTAGAGAACTTTTCTTTATTCTCAGATACTCGAACTAAGAATGCGGTATCTATTATTAATCCATTAATTGACTCTTTTGGTTTATCTTTATTGATCAATAACCACTTCGATTTTGGTGAATATGACAACGTATCTATATAGTAAAAACCACTAAAATCACCTTCAGCAACAATTTTTGTATGTTTTCTTTTTTGGACAAACTTAGCACGATCCTTGGCCGTAATTTGAAATGCTGATATAGATTCATGATTAGATGATATTGTTAATGTATCAAGCTCTGTGCCGTCCAGTGGAGATGCAAGACTTGCTAATGCACCTCGTATCTTTTCATTAGTCAATATAGCACATTGCATCTCATCAACTTCGACAAAGTCGCTATCAATAACAACTGAGTACCCAGAATCTGTTTCATGAATAACAATATCTGTTGTGCTTAAATCCATATTTCGGATAAGTTCAATCGTCTTACTAATTGAATTAAGAACTCGTTGTTTTAATGGTGTATTTTCATTTAATAAAATCTGAGAGCCTTCATCATTAGCTATCAACCTCATTAACCACTTAATTGATCCTGGTTGCATACCTCCTTCAACATAGACCTGAGACACGATGTTAGTTTTATATAACTTATTCGCTTCTTTAAATGATTCATCATAAAGTGTAACTAGTGCTAAAATACTTCGTGATACTTGTCCACCATCCATCTGATGCAAAGCTATTCGTTCACCCTTGCCGTCATAATGAACCGTAAAGTTGTCATCAATAAAACTCATCACAAAATATTCCTTTAATCATCAACAAATTAAGCAGAATATTACTCGCAGATACAATTATATGAAATAAATTTTATTAAAATTGCTGCACATATGAATCACACCACATTATTATACTGTATATAAAAACAGTTACAACTTAATACTAGTATGTATTTTATACAAAAAATTCACCCCTCCATTTTTCCTAATAATAAGCGTTCTCACCAAATACCCTCTCTCCCAAACCGTCTTCAATAAAGTACTGGCCCACGAACAGGACAATTCACAACGCTCGGCTATCTGCTCTGCTGTTACCTTTTCACCAGGCATAATCGACTGCAGAACTTTCAACTGGGTTTTACTCAATTTGATTAAGCCAACTTGGTGAGGAACTACACGTGCAGCTCCCATCAAATTTGCGTTGATTTGTTCGTTTTTCGTACAAATCTGCATTCTTATTATCATCCGCTGAGGTTTATAATGAAAAGTGGCTTCAAGCCAGTCTGGATAAGGGTTTATCGATGATTGGATTTTGAATCGAGACAGGTGCTAGACAGGTACACCATCCTTTTTTAAGCCATTTATGGTACGTTTCTAACGCTTCTTTCTTCTGTAATTCCATATGTGTATGGATATAAGCTTGATCTAACTTATCTCGAGCATGGTTAAGCAAAGATTCACAGACAATGTAATCAACCCCTAATTCCGCCCATATTGATCGTGCTCGCTTTCTAAGATCATGTGCACTCCACGCCTTCTTAGATACTCCTCGCACCCATTCACTGGCTTTAGCACTATGGATTGGCTGATTATTCCAACGAGATAACGGGAACAAGTGATCACTGTTATAGCCTAGCGCACGTTGCCAGGCTTGATATGAACGTAATAGTTCAATCATCTCAATGGTAAGTGGATAGCTCATTGCTATCCCATTCTTGGCGTCTTCTTTAGGAATTAACCACCGCTTTTCAATAAAACTGATGTTCTTCCATAAAGCCTTTCTGGTTTCACCAATACGAGAGCCATGCGCTAACATCATCATCAGTAATAATCGTTGTGGTGGTTGCTGTTGGCCAATCGCCGGCAAGATATCAATCAGGTCTTCAGTATTCACTCGACAGCCTTTGATTTGAGCTTCTGTAACGGAGAAAGTCTCAGGGAAAAACGTCTTAAATTGCACTTCTGATAACGGATTAGCAGTGATGTGTTTGAGTCGTCTAGCAATAGAGAAAGCCGTTTTCAATAAGAAGAAATTTGCCCTCACATAACTCACTGAATAACCTTGCTCAAACATAGGCTGAATCAAGGCACTGTCTATCTTTTGATGGTCCATATCCGTGATAGCAACCCCATGAAATAGGCTCATCACATGAGTTTCAGCCATACTTTTTAGGTTATTCAATCGCTCTTTCGTGGAACGCTTTAAGGTACATTGCCGCTGAACATGCCAATCAACCAGCTGATCTACTGTTTCAAAGCGATTACATTCAATGGCTTTACCTTTAGCTATTTGGACTGATACCGCACTCACCACATCCATAATGTCTTTGGCCTGAGTACTAGGATATTTCGCAATACGATACGGGTATTGTTTTCCGGCTTCATAACGATAAAACCACCACGTTCCACCGGTTCGAGATGCGTTAAACCGTAAGTAAAGTGGGCATCGAATATCTTTTAACTGGCGAACACGTTGATCATTAATATGACGTTTGATTTGAGCATCAGAGATTTTTACGGGGAGGGTTGCAGAAAAGAAGGCATGTTGATTAAAGCGAATTTTACTGTTTGTGATCATTACTCACCTATTAACGTAGCTTGAATACTCATTCGATTTGGTTGTAATCCTTGGCCAGAGAACGACACTTGATCAACAGAACATTGACCTTTGAAGGCGCGAGGGAAAGTATCATCAAGTAGCACTAACCCTTCCGCAAAAATGGTGGGATTAGGCGGTGCTTCAATGCTGATTTTCCGCCCTTGGCGTTGCATTTTCCGAAGCTCTGCAGCACACGCTTGTTCTGCTTCATTCTTGGTGTTCTTATCTTTGCCTAATGACTTAAACGGTTTACTCCCCACTTTGACCTGTTGCCGGCTTCCATCTGCAGTTGAACTATAAAAAACCTTAACACCATTAAAATCTTGGCGACCATCTAATTCTGCAGACACATTAACAAAGTCACTATTGCCCGGATGATTAACCACAGGGAGTGACAGCGTAACGCTTTCAATACTCTTACCTGAAGCACTACGTTGTTCACCAATTGGCACAAAGATAAACTGCCCTTCAACAGGTTTCGCTATTGCGTCATAAGACTTGGCCAAGCGGTTCATAAATGCCGGCGTACTTTCATCAGAACGATCTATATGCTCGATTTCAATTTTTTGTAATCGCGGATGGACAAAAACATCAAAGCCATGAGGGGTAAGACAGTCATACACTACTTGTCCTACTGTTGTTTTATCCCAACTGCACGACTTACGTTCACGATAACCACTTTCATCCTTGATAGAGAAAGGCGCAACCGTGAGGACTAACGTGATCTCTCGTGGGTATAAACTCACTGACCGTTTTGATATCTGAAAACTATCACGTACAACATCCCCCAATCGCACCGAATAACGTTCACCTTTGGGTGGCAGTCCATCAACATCATCAGAGCTCACCACCAAAGTTACGTTATCGCCTTCGGTACCGTTGCCATCATTCAACCGCCATGACTTTAAACGATCCAAAATCAAATCAGCATTATTGCCTATTAAATGAAACATTCCTTAATCCCATGATTTAGTAACACGTTGAGTTTTAGGTACCTGCTTTACTTGAGGTAACACCACTTCGGTATCGACAAAAAAAACCTCACGCCGAACGTGAGGATTTAATTGATAAAAGGCTTGTTCTAATTGGTCATTATCTTGGCCAGTGTGCTTATAGAGTAAATCAGTGATCAACTCATCGGCTTTGGCGCTTACCTTCACTCGCGGTACTCCTTCAATTGCAGCATGACATCTGTCACCATGGCTTGGCCGTTATGGATCAATGCCGACTTACCTTCTTTCAGTTGTTGAATCGTCCATTTACCTAAGTTAATACCTTGGCCATCACTGACTTGTTGTGGAGATTCAATTAACGTTCGAAGCTTTTCAACTGACTCTTGCGCCCCGTATTGCAACCATTTGGCGGTTATATCGAGGGTTTCAAGCGGTTTTCCGGTCATTTCAGAGCGGGCGTCATAAATCAAACTGACTTCTGAATACGCGCCTGGTGATGTTCGCTCAAACTTCATAATCGGTGTTTTGTCACCCACAGAAAAAACGAATTCACCTATCACTAAGTGATGCATAACGATCCTTAGCTATCTCTATCAATAGCGGCATAACTAAATTGGGTTGATAAAGTGTTCTCGCCCATTAATGACGATAATTGTTGGTTCATTTGACGGGTAATTTCTTGCGCTATCAGCTTTTCATCTTGGCCAGCTGCAGCCGTTATTTGAAAGGTAGGTGAAAATGATATTGGTGGGCTTTGCTTAGCCATCGCTTCTTTGGTTTGAACTTCATCGACCTTTTTAGCGGTTTCTTCAGGTGAATCAAGTTTCTTGCCAAACCAGCCACCGAGCATTTCACCGCCCATGCCACCCGCAATAGAACCCAACAGACCACCAATAGCGGTACCGATACCAGGTAAAATGAAAGTACCAATAGCAGCACCTAACGCACCACCGCCCATAGAACCACCGATATCCCCCAATGCACCACCTGTTTGTTCCATATCGCCATTAATGACACCTTCAACAACGGAAGAAGCATTCATCATCATTCCCAATGGTTTCAATACCTTGGTAAGTCCTGTTTTGCCCGCTGTTTCTGCAATATCACCACCAATTCCAATCACATCCATTGCATCTGATGCCATCGCGTCCATAGGCATTAAAGCTAATCCAGAACCCGCTAAGGCCATAGCTGCACCTTTAGGGGTAACATTACTCACCAAAGACTGAGCACCAGAACCCACCTTTTGAGCCATTCGACTTTCCATAACAGAACTAAGTAACCCACCTAACCCTTTACGGCGACCACGAACACGGCGACGACCTTTACGCTTTTTACGAGAACGGGCTTCTTTACCTACACTGCTATTGCCTTTACTTTCTGGCCCTTGGCTAGATGAAACGGCAGCATTTAAGCTTCGCCAACGTTTAGCAGCCAATGCTGCAATCCGTCCACCGTCTTGGGTTTCACAATTTAAACCTTTCGTAAATAAACGGGTTTTATCCATCGAATTACCAAAGACGAGCGATAACGCTTTCCCCGCTAACAACACCCCTTTTAAACCAATAAACGCTGCAACACCAATACCCACGGCTTGAGTGACACCGGTATTCGCTTCAGCAAAGTTAGCCAGTAAATCAACACCTTTACCTAACGGTTCAAGTACCCAATTAAGGGCTGGTAATAACGCGGTACCAAACACCACGCTGAGTCGATTTAACTTATTCACGAACATATCAATGCCACTGCCTGTGGTACTGATTCTGGCATTGTATTCTTGGTCAAGAGAATCAAGATGAACGGTAGAATCTTCTTTTGATAGCGTTAACAGCTTGGTGAAATTCGCCATATTGCCCGATAGGGATGCCACCGCACCTTTAGCTTCTTCACCAAATATCTGACTCAATATGGCGCTTTTATCTTCTTTTGGTGCCTGATTAACGGCATTAAGCACTTCAATCAAGGTACCTGATGCATCGTCTTGCATTCTGGCGGCAATATCATCAGCATCTAAGCCAATTGAGGCCATTGCTTTTTGTTGAGTACCACTTGCTGCATCACCTAACGTCAATCGACCTGATATATTCTTCAAAGCCGTTGCCGCACGCTCTTCACCCATACCTAATGACAATAATGAAGCTGATAATGCCGTGGACTCATTGACCTTAAAACCACCCGTCTTAGCTGATGCCCCTTCACGCGCCATCACACCCGCAATATCTTTCGCTTTGGCATTCGAGTTATTTGAGAGGTAGTTAGCAAGACCAGCGACATTCATTGCGCCTTGTTGATCAACACCTAATGCCGCTTTAAACACAGATAAGGTTTCACCGGCTTGACCCGCATCCATATCAAAGGCAACCCCCATCTTGGAGGAATCAAGTACAAAGCTTTTCAGTTCATTGATGTCTTTAATGCCACTTTGACCACCTGCAGCTAACATCGCATTGATATTATCGGCACTCATGGGTGTGGTGGTTGAGGTTTTCAGTGCCCACGATTGCAATTCTGTGGACTGCTCATCACTCATGTTGACGACTTTTTTCACATCAGCAAATGAGCTTTCATTTTTAATCGCTGTCCATATCGATCCAACAATCGGGGCTGCAGCTGCCGCCAATCCTGTTGCTTCACTGCCTATTTCACCTAACTTAGCTTTACGACTATCAATCCGACCTTGGATTGATTGCATCTCTTTTAATCGAGCATTCTGCTTTTCAAGGGCTAAGGTAGCTTTATCAGCTTGTTGCTTTAATCGGTTTTGTTCATCACCAAGTTTATCAGTACTCACACCCGCCGCTTGTAATGAGCTTTTTAACTTATTTAAGGTGTTATGTTGCTTCTCTTGTCTGTCGGTTAACTTACCTAACTTGCCGCTGGCACGTTTATAAGCGACAGAGAGATCATTGGTTTGAGCTTTGTTCTGATAAATCTCAGTATTGAGTGATTCAAGTCGAAGTTGGGCTTCTTTTAGCTTAACTTGTAAGGCTTGTGCCCCTTCCTTTGAGGCTTGCTGCATTTCCTGATTTAACCCACGAATTTCGTTCTGAGTTAAATTGTATTCACCCCGTAATTGGGTAGTTTTCTGCTTACTCTCAGCTATCGCAGCACTAAGAGAAGTCATGGTGCTTTTGGTTTCAGTTAATTGAGCCGATAGCTTTTCAGCTCTAAGCTCTGCAGCTTCAAAACCTTTAATCCCCTTTAGCTGACCATTTAATGACTGAACCTCACCCCGTTGTGCTGCCAGTGCTGCAGTTAATCGTTCTGTCGCGGTCGTGGTTGAAACAATGTCTTTAACGCCTTTTACCGACGCATCTAAGACAAAACTAATCTTTTCCGTCATTGTTTGACTCCGAGCTTAGATAAGATCAATTCATAACGCCGTAATGCCTGGTCTTGTGACCACTCCCTGAGTTCACTTTCAGTGGTATTACGGTGCATTGGGATCAAATCAATCAGAGCTTCGACGTCACGGGGCGAAAGTAATCCCCCGCAAGTTGAAAAAAAGCGCCCACCTGCGGTTTAATGGCTAAGTAATCATTCAATGCCATGGCGTCCATATCTTGTTTATCTAAATGACATACCACCCGAAACATAAATTCTTCACGTTCATAATGATCATCAATATCAGCCAATGCTTCAGAATGTTTCACCTTAGGTACCGCAAATTTAATGTGGCTAATTGTTTCTCCCAGCTCATTGGTAAACGGAAATACCAAATCAAATTCAAAGTCTTTACCCGTTAATGAATGATCATTCATTTCATCAGATGGCGTTAAAATAAAGGCGCGAATATCTTGATGTAATTGGGTGAAATCAGGCACCGATAGCTCTTCAAACTCGATCGGCGTTAAGTCCGTACAAGCTAAAATCATCGCCTTAAACTGTTTAAATTGTTCAGCTGCAGACAGATCATCTTTCATCACAAAAGGCAGCTTGCGAAACGCACCTAAGGTAATGGTATTAATCGTTAATTTATGACTACCTGAACGGTTAAAAAACGGTAGCGTAGTTTCTTTATTCATGGATTTTTCTCACAAAAAAAGCGCCCATAGGCGCTATCAGTCATACATCGATAGAAGATGGTTTAAATGATGCCGGCTAATCCCATCAAATCGACACCACCAATAATAGTTTTACCGGTATTCACATTGATGTCATGAACCACAATGCCCGTATCATGTTGGGTATACGCTTTACAGGTACCTTCAATAGTAATGGTTGGCTTCTCGCCCATCTTCACCGCTTCTTTCTTAATGGCCGTAATCGGTCCATACATCGAATAGGTTTCCACATAAGGAACACCATCGGTACTTTTGCCTTTTTCAACCACGTTAATCTGGGCATTACCCATGGTGTACTTACCCAAAGAACGCGATAACACCCCATGCTCACCTTTCACTTTTAATGACCAACTGAGCTTTTCTAAGCCTACCGTATCTTCAGAAGCCACAAATGCCCCTTCATTATTGGCTAATTTGGCTTTCACTTCCGGTGGCGTAAAGTCCACGATTTCATTCATCAATGGCACAGATTCAACCTGCGCCGTAATACGCATACGAATACGATCAGCCATTTACCACCTCATCAAGCCATGCTGCAATTAACCCGTTATCGACACTCATTTCATACACCATGTGTTCATTAGGCGAATAGCGGCCATAGTTCACACATAGGAACCATCGACCTGCCGTATAGTTTTCTAGATTATTCTTGGTGGGATGAAGAAAGGCTTTAAACACAGGAATGACGGTCTGCGCGACTAAGTCCTGTCCCCAATTGGTTAAACGATCAACAACTTGCTGCATGAACTCTTCAGTCAGTTGTTTACCCAATAACGGTTGGCTAGTTTCTTCTAACTTACGTGTCATCAAGTCTTCTAAACCAACATGAGAGATAAAACGCCCTGTATTAGTACGGTTACCAATAATCGAATAACCACCCATCCGTGTATGCGCTATCGTCACCACACCATGTTTATTCAAAAAATTCGCTTGAGTGGTTTTATCATTGATTTTATAAGCAATGTTACGGGCAGTTTCATCACACACCACTGAGCGATTTTGTGGGCTTTCCCAACCCGATACCGAAGCCATTGCCGCGACTAAAGCGATGGATGCCGGTATTAATACCTGTACACCGTCATAAGTTTTCAGAAACCAAGGATCGATGATGCACAGTTTATCTTCGCCCGTTCCTTCAGCGCCAAACCCTGCAGCAAACTCAGCCGCAGCCATATCATTGGTGTTTGGACCATCAAGCACAGGACGACAACGCACATCACGCCCAATTAACGCTAACTTTTGTCCTACCGCTTTTGAATGAAAACCAGGGGCGGCAATAATGGTGGGTATTTCAGGGCAAGCCTTAACGGTTTCCAAACCACGAATGGCACCAGTTGCCGAATCCACACCACCAATCACATTGGCTTCGGTTGCTGCAGTAGTTGCACCGACTTCAACCACCGTGACATAGAGCGCACATTTCACGTACTCAAATAAATAACGCACCACGGTAGGTAACGAACCTTGACGGTTACCGGTTGAATCTAATGCCATCATTGCATCAGCATAATTCCATAACCGTGTTGGCTCGTTATAGGCAACGGTGCCGCGTTTATCGGGAGCCGTACCTACCAAGTGCACGACTTGTTGTGCTAATGGCCCCATACTTGGTTGCGGCTCAATGGTGCGAACCTCAACCCCATTTAATTCAAAATCTTGAATAGGTGCTAATGAACTCATTATTGCTGTCCTTGGGCTTTTTGTTGGGAAGGAAGTTGTGCCGGTTTACCAATCTTGCCATTCATCAGCAAAAAGGCGGTTTGTGTTGGATGTAAAGCAATGGTGTTATCTGCAGGTAAATACCAACGTCCATTTAAACGAAAAGGCTGCAAGATCGGATGATCTTGCAGCCCTATTTGATTCAAGGTTGCCATGTTATTCCTTTATTATTCAGATTTTAGATACAAAAAAACCGCTGACTAAAAGCGGTTTCTAAATGGTTGGCTTTGCTGGCCATACAATGTCATCAGGATTATCGTAAGTTTGAGGAATGTCGCGTAATGCTTGGCGGTACGCAGTAAATTCAGCTTTCTTCTCGGAGGTTAATGGCGCATCAGGCATTTGTGTCCAATCAGTATGACGAACTAATCGATCTCTCTTTAAACGAATAGGCTCCCATATTACGTCTCTAATTAGTTGTTCTTGATAAGCTGGTTCTAAACTGTAACTATCTAATTCATCAATATTAATATTGATATACTGAATTCCATCTTTTATAAAACTAACAAAAGAATGCATCATTAAACTCCATCAGCTGTCGCAGCAAGATCGTAATTACTATTCCAATTCATAACAACCCCATTACGATCTCTATTTAAATTAACTAAATCTTTGTGAGTAGCATTGGATAGACCGACAGAATATAAATACAGTCCTCCACCAGCACATTCAATCAATTTTGGCATTGTTCGTTTACTCTCCCTTCGTATATAACTACAACGAGAAAGTAAAACAGAGGCTTCAGTTGGTCGGCCAGCTGAATGCAGTAACGGAAAACCAGAATGTGTAATATTGCCAGAAGATATTGTAACTGTAGGATTAGCAGGACGATCACCATTTGATACAAACCCTCGAGCATACATATCTAGTGGGCTATCTGTATCCAGATAATCATCGATTGTAATATGCACATAATAACAATGAACACTCATCGGCTGCTGAATAGTCCCAATCATACATTTGCTATTATCTATATAAGATACAACTCGAATTGTTGGCTTATTTGACGAGTAATTCCACGATGAAAAAATAATCGTTTTATTTGAAGCATTAATTTTTGTATTAATTAAATGCTCTTGTCCATCTTTCAGAGAACACCAAATAATAGCTCCAGAAGGTGCAGAGTCTAATACAGCTTGTATCGTTCGTTTGGCTGCTGCATGTGTATCACCACTTCGAGAATCATCCCCATTAATAGCATCAACATAACATGTAACATACATACTTTTTCTTATTTGCTCTGGTACTGCAGAAGTCGCAACATTAACTTTTTTATCAATCTCCCCAATCTTGCCATTCACGGCACCAGTTAAGTTTTCGGAGGCTTTAACTAATGCCCCTATTTGTTGTTCTAAACTCATTGATTAACTTCCATTAATTGTATTCGCCGCATCATTAAACGATGCTGCAAGTCGTGTAAAACCATCCGCAATCTCTTGCTCTAATATGGATACTTGGCCTGAGGTTGCATAGTGAGCTGGCGCATTACCACCAAACAGCGTGGTATCTGCCGCTTTACCTCGTTTAGTTAGAAATTGTGCATCCGCCGCCGTGATGCTGTAGACCTGATAGGCATTGGCTTTCTTGGCTAGCTCTGCCGTCATAGTGGCAGCAAAATGCGGATCATTACCCAGTGCCTTGGCCAACTCTTCAAAGGTATCTAATACTTCAGGTGCCACACCTATCAATTGCTTAATACGGGCATCAATTTGTGCCGGTGTTAAGGTATCAATCGTGTCAGCTTTATCATCAAGTGCAGGAATGGTGACCTGCAGTGTGACATTGCCTGAACCATCAAATGACACTGAGCCATTAGCATCACGACCAAGGGTTATGGTGCGAGCGACTTTGAGTTTATTCGCCGTTGCGGTGTTAGCGCCTAAGGTAGAAAGCGGATCATCAAGATAAGAACGTGGATAGATTTCTGTTTTGTCAGCTTTTAATCGCAACTTGCCATTAATCACACCCATCACGTTATTGAGTGCCGCTATCAGTTGGTCAATTTTATTGTTTAACACCCTCACTCCTAAGCAGAAAGTTCCCCCGCATGAAAGTTAAAGCCATTGGTGATATTACTAATGACGCTATCTAGCAATAAAGCGGTTGATTGGGTAACTTCAGAAGCCGCTACTGCTAATGCTTTGGCTTCTGCAGCTGTCGCTAAGACTTCTTCACTAACTGTACCCACTGGCCCTTGCTGACCAACCGTTACCACCTGAATGTTGGGTTTCACTTGCTCTCGAACGACAGCAATCCCTTGAGGTAACCGCACTGTTATCACGCGGTCAGTATTGAGCGTGACCAACACTTTTGCATTCGCGCTAATCATCAACCGCCCCTTTTATCAGTACAGCAGGACCGCGTAATATGCTGTAAGGATCACCACTCGGAAAGGTTACCCGCACTTCATAACTCGCGTTCTCCCATGCTATTGGTTGGTGGCCTTGGGTTTGATCATGAGTCACTTTGATATCAAGTGCATCGCTTTGCTGTGGGTGTTCAATAATGGTGATATGTCCAGATTCTGTGGTACCCCGTACCAGCACTTCACCCTCAATCGAACGAACAACAAAAACAGCGGTACACCCAAACAATTTCACATAAGGGTTACTGTCATCCCCCGTTGTCCAACTCACATCAAAACCAAAGGTTGTGCCGGAAATAATGCTCAGTAACAGCGGTCCCTCCATTGTGCATGCCATAATCCCTCACACTCTTTTCTCTAGTTCATTAAAACGAAATAGCAATTCAAGATGGCGCGACATATTGCCAATTTGAGCCGTTGCCATAGTGGTTAACTCTTCACCCAATAACAGATTTATATTGTCATTACCGACCTCAATCGTGATGCTATTTGACGGTAACGGAGAGACATCTAGCGTGAACTTCTGCAACCAGCTGGCATTGGCTGATTTATACGCCAATAAAGTATTAGGCACTGAATAGACCGCTAATAAGGTGCCGGTTTCTAAAAAGAATCCGACTTCTCGCACTTCATATTCCAGATTGCCTTTAAATACCGCCGCCATACGTAGTTGTGTTAGGCTCAACTCTTCCCAATCTGAAATCAGTTCACGTTGCCTTTCGTTGTACAACGCTTTTTGTTCAGGTGTTGGCTGATAACTGCGGTCACCTGCCGCTATCCATTTAATCGCCCCTTTAATGCCTTTGTTTTTGGCGCTAATTAGCTCGGCCAATCCCACTTTAGTAAATTGAACAACGGGTGAACTCATGTTCTTGCTCCTAACGTTATATCGGTACTCATCACCATACGCATACCGCCTGCAAAATAGCTCCCTCCTGTACACCACGTATCATTAGGCATGCATCCCTGATACGACTCATCACCGACCGTGGTATGAAAGTAACCACCTGAAACACCAAAGGGAGCCAATACCAACGGTGATGGTGGCATGATGCCGGTCGCTGAATCATCGTAATCAACAACGGATGGCTGTTTTGCCCCTAAGAACGTGAGCCCAGTGTCTAAACCAAAGGCTAAAATCAGTTCAACGGTGTCACGCTCAGACTTGGTGTTTTCAATCCGTGTCAGCATTCGTTTAGCGGTTTTTTGATTCACTGGCTCATTACGTTTCCAAGCTACCACCTCAATATGATAAGAACCCGGCGGCGCTTCCATCTGATACCAAGGGGTAACTTCAATATCACAATCCAACGCATCCATAGCCACCGCTAAACCATGACGCGTCCCCGCTTTTCGGTGGATTTCAAAGGCGTTATCTGCCGTTTTACGCTGTTGTTCTAATGAATCTTCAGGTCGCCAATCGGTTACCCCTCGCTCACCAGCGAGTAAGGAAACAAAGTGCTCTGAGGTTAATCGTGGTTGTTTCAGTTCTGGAAAGGGATCGCGTTGGTTAGCCAGTAAGGTATGCCAGGCATACTCTAAGGATTCTTCAATCAGGGTGCGATTTTCAGGTTGAACAGAAATAAAAGGCTCAGTCACCTCGAACATCAATGATCACCTCCGTACAATACGGCGCTTCATCCCACTGGCAAATAACATCAGCTGCAGGTTCGTGGACTTTGGCGCGTTTTGCCCCTAACTCATAAAGAATGTGTGCCACCTCTTCTCTATCAACAATGCCATTGAGCTTATGGCGTTTTTCAGCTAACGCCCATGCTGCTTGTTCGGCTTGGGCTTTATCAACATGCGAGCTTGGATCAGAGCCGGTATACACTGTGGCCACAATTCGATACAGCTTTGGAGCCGCACTTTTCGTGGTGATTTCATCAGACTCTTGAGCTATATCATCACGTTGAAGGTAATCAGCCACCCGCTTTAATAACGCAGCACTGGCAATGCCTTGTGGATGTTCTCGACTTAGCACTGCCACACACACTTTGCCAGAGTTAGGCGCTAACATTTTAGGAATTGCATCTTTCACCGGCATCGGCCTGTTTAAATGCTGAAACTCATACCGCATCACCACCGCATCGGGTTTTGATTCAATCTTTATCAGAGGTCGTTCATCTAAAGTCAGTGCATGGAATTTATACCCCATTCGCGTACCTGTGGTATGGAACTGATAAGGCGCTAAATCAAACCGCTGCAGTAGGCTTGCATCTGATTCCATGATGGCGGGTTTAGGTGGAAAAATACTGTTATCACTCGGCGTTAATACTTGCCGCTTTAAGCCATATTGCAATGCCAGCAAATCCACCATGTCGGATTCAGTGACGAACTTACGAAACATCTGTAAGGCTTGGTGGTTTTGCTCTCTAATTTCAGCCACTCGCTTTAACACAAACGCCTGAGTCACTTGTGCCAGCAGCTCACCATCGTTGGTCATGGCTTGGTGTAATAATTGCGCCTTATCGGTATCTGACTTAGCACAATACGCCACTGCAGCTTCAATATACTCATTCAGTAAGGTTTCAAATTCAGGTACCACAAACGCTTTAGGTAAACTCATAACCGCACCTGTAATTCAATATCATTGCCTCGCCACACGCCTTTCACCATCACTGAAAACCCCGCATCACTTGGTATCGCTTGGCACTGTTTGGCTTTAAATTGAGTTAAGCCATTAGCTGGATTAGCCAATGCTTCGAGTGATAGGTTTTGCACTATCATGGCTTCAGTTGGGTTTTGCATTCGACCTAAACGGGCAATGGCTTTATTGCCTATTTGGCGGCGCTTAACGCGTGAGGTCATTTGTGTTGTCAGGATCCGTTCAAACCGACAGGTTAACGCAGCCATACCCGTGACGGTTTTCCCTGTTTTAGGATCAATCCCTATCATTGTTGTTGCTCCGTTTTACTGGTGTTAGGGTTTCCATGCATGTGGATATGATCGTTATAAATCTTACGATCCGCAGCCATCGAACGAGTACCATCAGCAACATCACCCGAAGCACGATAATTACCCTCTTGTTCTATATCACCCACCACTTTGACACCACCAGGATAATGCGCCGTTAATGCACCAGTATCTAAGTCATAACACTCAGTCATACCGTTGCCGTAATCGGTCATCACTTGGTTTTCTTCGGTCGTCGGACAAGGAAAGTTTGTTGAAGGTAATCCCATCAGAGCAACGGAATTATTGAGGTTATCACCACAGCCTAAGTTAATTAGAATACACTGTTCACCAACACTAGGACGGCGGTAATGACTGACTCGCCCAGCACTATGAACAAAGAACGGCACCCGCGTTGCCTTATTCTGGCCAGCGGTAACATCAACGGCTTGATTCGAGGTCGCAGCCACCACGCCTAAGCGAATAATATTGCCCGAAGAACGGCGGTTTTCTTCCACTTCTTCACGCAAAGCCATCACTTCTTTTTCTAACGAACGGATCCGTTCAACTAATGCCCTCAACATTGGCTTGCGTCCCTATAATCTCATGCCAATCGTGTTCAATCTGCCCCATAAAAATACGCTGCTTGATGGTGACAACCCGTAAGAACACCCCATTATCAGGATTAAAACGACGCGGAAGATTTGAAATCAACCGCGCCTCTTCAACATCATCCACACAACCAAAGCGTTGATTGAATAACTCACGCTCAATACGGCTAGATAAGTCCAGCGCCACCACATCAAAGTTAGCTTGAGCAATCGGCACTTCTACCAAGAATCGCAGCTCAATTTCATGGATTTTACGACCATCATTATTAGTGTGATTAATGGATTGGCATTCACCACATTGGTAACGCACGATAGGTGCACTTGGCTCGGTTTCTTCACGTTGATAAGCGGTTTCTATCTTGCCGAGCTGTAAACGCTGTTCTAATCGTTCAATGACAGTCATCACCCATTCACTTGGAGCCCGAAAGAATGAATTGGAACTCACGATGAAAAAACTCCTCAAATTTACGGTTTAAATCGGGTAAGTAAGAATCAATGATATCTTCTGCTTCTTCACTAATATCAATGGTGACTAACTTTATGGATTTTCGACCTTTATTTTCACGACGAAAGACCAACAGTTGATCACTGTCCATTGGTGAAATAAACGCACCATCATAGAAATGGCCACCCACTTGCACCCCTTTACCATTTTGAATCGGTGTCCCTAATCGATGCACACCAAGGCTTCTTACCCCCACCCACAGCTTTGACATACCGCCGTTTTTATAAGTTCTAAAACGGGTGGTCATGGCTTTTGAATCAATACTGAGTTCATAACCTAAATCGGCCATTGAAGCCGCCCTTAACCAGCGATTGGTTTTGATCATCGCTTGTTTAGCCGCTTTGGCTAATTCATCGGGAAGGTAAGAAAGACGGGCAAGAAAACGGGTGTCCAACACCATGTTAGTATTCAGAGAAGTCATGTTTAATCCCTGCTTGAGACAGATTTAAAACATATTCACGCTGCAGCTGACTGTCTTTGTTACCCTTGCCTTGTTCATGACCAGAGAACGCCAAGCTATAACGCTTACCCTTTATCATCATGGTTGATAACGGTGGCAAACAACTGGCCGTTAATAACCGTTTAATAGCATGACCTTCTGATGATTGGTGTTTGATATAACCTTGAATTTTCCGTTGTTGGCCATCGGGTAACATCACCACTAATTCACTGCCAAAACACTGCTGAATAGAGGCTCGAATCAACTGCCGAGCATCATCAAATACACTCTTCATTGATCACCTATCATGTGAGTTAACTGATTAAAGCTACACCCATCAGCAACACGCAATTATCAATGAATGAGCCAACAGGTACGGTGACAGCACCTTCACCCGTAGGTAACGTTTTAGTAAACACCCCATTATCAAAATAAGCTGCCTCACCGATAAATGATGGAGAATCGCCGGCTTTAATTGGTCCATCAAACAAACCACGGTAAGTACAGCTCACCACTTGGCCTTCTTGCGCAGAATAGTTCGGTATCACAATCAACGCACCGTACTTAACTGGCACATCTTTCACAAAACCACCCACTGGCGCTTTTAAATCAATCTTTGAACCATCAGCAATACGCATAGTGTTCTCTGTCCCTGTTGTTTATTTCACTTATAAAAAAGGATGCCGAAGCACCCTATAAGAATAGATATTATTTGGCGGCAAATGTTGCCTGAGCGATGCCACGACGATCGAGCACTTTCGAGGTCACATCATAAGTAATACGGAACTTCACACCGTCACTGCTCCAACCATCCCCCGTTTCTAACCAAGGATCTTGTGCGCCATCAAGAAAGCCCATCACCACCGAATCAAAATCTTTGCCGGTTAACGCAATCGCACCATTAATCATTGCTAATCGTGCGGTTTCAACCACCTTGGCAAACTTCTTATAGGCAGGATTAAACGTATCAGGTTTGCTGGCCGTATTAAGTACCGCTTCTAAGAATGAAGCATGGTCAGGGTTGGCTAACAGGATTTCACCGCGTAAATCTAATGCATCCCCTTCAGAGGTGGTCGCGGTCGCAAAGGCTTTATGCAGCGCCATCACTAAGGTTTGATAATCAGCAGCTGGAATATCATTGACTAAGTTACCCCATTTATTGGCACCACCCGCTTGGAACACACTCTTACCATCTCCCATTTTTCCGCTCAGAATGGCGTTAAACATCAACTTATCCGACAAACGATAAGCTGATTGCATGAACTTACGCGGGATTTTTGAGATCAAGGCAATCTCATCATTGATGATAGCTTGACGAGTAAAGGCAATTTCACGACCAAAACTGGCTAACTGAATTTTCTCTCCACTGCCTTTGATAGTGGCTGATTTGTATTCACCGTCTTCTGATACCGCCATTAAATCAGGCGCATCATTAATCAGAATTAAATCGGTTTCTTTAAAGTTAGGCAGGTTTTCAGTATTCGCCAAGTCTCGCCATAATGGTGCACGTACTTGTGCTTCATCTCGCATCACCGTTCGTACACTTTCGGTGATGATGTCAGCAAAATCGCCGCTGTTAAACGCACGAGCGACTAATTCATTCTTGTTACCGCAATATTTAGCATCCTTACCCACCGCGATTTCAGCCATATCAAGTAAGGTTTTTAAGCGGTACGGGTTATCTTTTTCAATTTCTCCCGTACCACAACGGGCATTTAGGGCATTTTGCAGCGCATCTTTAATAGTATTACCGTTGCCCACATGAATATGGGTATTGGTTAACCCTGTTGATGGTTGTTCTGCATTGGGCTCTTGGCCATTAATGGAAATCGAACCCAAGTATTGCAATATCTTGAGCGAACTATCTTCAGCACTGCAATTTAAATCATTGAGCATTTCATCACGCAGCGTGTCACTTACCTTATGGGTTGCACACAAAGCACGAATAGTCGATTGACGTTGGTTCTCGTTTTTTAACGCATTTTGTAATGCATCGTTATCGATAGGTTTAGGCATAGGATCACTTTGTTGGTTTATTAGAGGTTCAGGTGTCGGTGTTGCTGGCGGTTGCACAAGCTGATTCAATAAATCATCAGGGGTATGTTTAAAGGCTTTGGCTTGCAGCTCAGTGGCAGAGACTTTTTTAAGGCAATTGGATAAATCCACAGCATCAATCACCGCATCAATCAAACCAAACTCCAACGCTTGGTTGGCGGTGAACCAGGTTTCTTTTGCCATTGCTTGCAGCACATCATCTAACGACTTACCACAGCGTTCGGCATAGGCTTCTGCTATGGTCTGCTTGGCGTTCTTTAGTTGGGTTAACGCACTTTCTATTTCATTTTCACCACCCCAAGCACCAATAGCAGGATCATGAATCATCAGCTTAGCGTTTTCGGGCATTTGAATTTCATCGCAAGCCATTAAGAAATAGCTAGAAATCGATGCTACTAACCCATCAACGATGCCAATGGTTTTACCTTTATGGGCTTTAATGGCGTTATACATCGCCAGCCCTTCATAGACCGAGCCACCATAACTTTGAATACGGAACTCAGCATCTTGCGAGCCAACTGACTGCAGGGCTTTGATTAAATCAATGGCTTCAATGTCATAACTACCAATGTCACCATGGATCCACACCTTCACCGGTTGGCCTTCGCCTTGGTTATTAAGCGTGAACCACGATTTAGTTGTCTTTGGCATGTTGTGCCTCTTTGGTTGTGTGTTGGATCTTCGTTTGAACGTTATGCGCAGGATCAGCCGTACTCACAATGGCATCATCATTCATGGCTTGGCGTTCGGCTTTTATCTCGCGGCGTACAGCAACAGGGTTATAGTTGCGTTCACGTTGGAAGTGACTGAGTGATTGCAGCCCTAGACGAGTCCCTTTTTCAATACCACTCATCTCTTTAGCGGGATCAATCCACGGCATCACAGGCGCTTGATAAATAGCATTAAGTACTGAAACCGCATCCACTTCTTTAGGCACTACCAATTCCCGCGATAAAATCGCCATCTGTAGTGCCATTCGATATTGAGGACGGGTCCAACTGGTAACGAACTTACGTTGTAAAATTCGATAACGGGCAAAGGAATCAATCAGCTCTTGCCGTTGTGCTGAATAAGAACCGGTGTAATGACGGGTGACACTTGAGCAGTTAACACCTGCACCGGATGCCGCTAATCGCATTTGAGCATCACGAAATGGACTGCTCATGGCTTCTTGGCGCTTACTTTCAACAATGCCGGCATCTTCACCTGGGGCGAGTTCAAAACTGTTCCCCATCCCTAGAAAGATATCGCCGCCACGTTCAAAGTTATCAGCCTCACCTGAGCCCGTATCTCGTTTAATGAAATAGGCAAAGCGACTGGCAATCTGTGCACTAACACGCTCTGATTGATCGTAATCTTCAATATCAGCAATCAAATCTAGAACCGAATGCAGCAGTGTTACCCCTCGGTTTTGATGAAATCGACGGGTGAATTTTAAATGCGCCACAAATCGCGCATCGACTTCAGTAAAGGAAAAACCATGCGCATCACGCTGGATCAGCAATGACACCATCTGACCTAAACCATTACGACGAATACCTTCGTACATACCCTTTTCAGGCTCGTTGATATTCAGGGGAATGTAATCAGGCTCAAATGGCTGCACCCCAAACGGCGTTGTTGATGGGTATTCAATCCCTGCATCTCGTCCTAGGTAATAACGGGCAAACACTTCACCATCTCGCAGCCACGTTCGACAGGCTAACCATTCGGTTTCAGCCCGTGATAACTCACCATCAATGTTTTGTTGCAATGAAAACCGTTCAAACCATTCGCTGATCTTACGGGCAAAGTCAGTGTGAACATCACCGTTCATGTCTAACGGCTGTGGTTCAATCATAATGCCGTTAGGTCCTACGACATTGGCACACAGTTCATCAAGGATGGCGGTAACATAAGGCGTGTTTTCATCCATATGTCGTGCACGTTCGCGTAAAGATTTCGCATCTTTATTGATTTGGTTGGCTTTGCCAGTAGAACGAGCATTACGTTTTTTGGTATGAGGATTAGCAGGCAATGCAGCTTGGTATTTATTAATCAGGTTACGGTTATAAAGCCGTTCAGCCCCCGACTTAGGGTTAAAATAACAAATGATACGATCGGCTATATTCAATTTACTCAAGGTAGTTTCTCCGGATCATACTGCGGCGTCCTCCCTGATTTTCACGGCTAATCAACTGCTGCAGACGTTCTATTTCACGGCGAACCGTTGCCAAACTCGCAAAGGTCAGCTTTTCCCCTTCTGCTGTTTCAACCGCTTGTTGCATCAAGATCTTTTTCTCGGCATCGAGATACCACTGCAGCCGTTCACGTTGGGTTGTCATCCAAAAATTCCTTTTGAGTGGTTATATCGTCGACGCGCCACCCGCTCAAACTTCGGCGTTTGGTCTGCATCAACCACATTGCTATTAAATTGCCAATCAGCAGCCCATGCTGGCGGGTTATCCCAATGGATATCATCACCGCCTTTGTAATGCATACCGGCTTCGGCATAGGCACATAAATCAAAGGATTCATTACGTGCACCATCAGGCTTTTGCCAATGGCCAAGCTCATCAATATATTCAACGGTAAGTTCATCAAACCAAACCCGATCCGCCCAACCCGGTAAATGAAAGAACCGCGCACCAAACTCTAATCGTGAAAAACTGGCAGCAACACGATTTTTTAAACGGTTGGTATGCAGCATTAACAATGGGATTTCACCGTTGGCCAACTTACTGCGTTTATCGGGATAGGTTTCTTTAACAAGATCATCGATATCACGGCTTGCCCCTTTCACTAATCGGAATAGATGCGATAAGCCATGCCCTTTGAGGCGGTTATAAAACTGATAAGCATGATCGGTAACAGATGAGCTTTTCTGCTTACCTTTTTTCTTCTCACCTGAGCCACCGGAATCACATAGGGTTAATACCGGCTTCATCACCCGTCCTGAACCATCCGCTAAGGGATAGGTTTTCTTGATCACTTGCTCAATCAATAAATCCCAATCTTCGGCATACACCATTGGGTTAATACGGTCATTGTTACGATAGGGATTAGTAAGGATTTCAAAGCGGTCAATCACCCACCGTTGCAGCCCTTCACCATAAACATGGGCTTGCACCACAAAACGTGGGTTCTGTTTGCCGCCTTGCACATCGATGGACATCATTAAGAAGCGTCCACCTAATGGCACAATGCCACGTTCATGATCAGCAGCTCGCGCCATTAACTGATGCGCACCGACTTCTTGACCACGCGACTGCATCACATAAGGTCGCCCCATACGGACGTTGATAAAGGTTTTTAATGACTCTTCATCACCACAGTCTTTGTACAAGGCATCCGCATTAAGAAAGCGATACACCAAGTTTTCCCAACTGGCATAGGCTGCCACAATGCCTTCAAACCAAAACGTTGCCCATTTACTGGTTCGAATGGCTGATTCATCGGTGACAACATCACCATATTGGTCAATTTCACCATCACGAAACCAACGGCCTTCAAGGTTCATTGTCTGTTTTTGTGATTCAGTATGGCGATGGCAACAACGAGGACATTCCACCCAAGCGGTTTTAGCGGCTTCTAAAGGCTCAGGATGTTGTTCCCATTTGAGGGTTTCAAAATCAGGACGAAAATAGCTATGACAGTCTTGGCATAGCCAATAGAAACGGCGGCGATCACCTTGGTTATATAAGTCAGCTATACCACCACAAGGCTGAGATTCATGCGGTGATAAGTCTTCAACCCGTTTAGGGTTACGCACAATACGACCAGGAGAAGATTCAGCCATCACCATACCGGATGATTTTGCGTTTTGAACACGCATCAGCATCAGTTCAAACTTAGAACCTTCTTGGCCTACCGCATCATCAGCACGATCGTAATCGGTCGCGCCGGCATAACGATACGTAGATGCAGATAAACTGGTTTCAGTGGCAGAATCCAACTTTAAGATCATGCCATTTTTAAATTTCTTCGAGGTGATATTGTCATCAGCCTTACGCCCTGTTCGCAGCTTGGCAATGCCTACGGTAGCTGAAAAGCTTCGTTCTAAATCAACCTTCGACATATCGGTAGCTTTAGTCTTGGTACTGTAGATAAGCAGCATGTCACCAGGGGCTTGGGTGACGGTATAATTTATCCAACCTTCCACCATCGCTTTGGTTTTTCCTGAACGCGCAGGACCAACCACAATCACTGCTTCATAAATACGTCGAGCCAAACAATTTAACGGCTCTCGCATATACGGGACTTGTGACGATAAGAACTTAGTCACATCGGTACCATCTGAGATCCACAGTTCATCATCAGCTGCTTCCACCGGTGTTTTATCCGTGGGTGCACACAAGTAAGCAAAACTGCGACGAATAGCTTTGGCATTAGCAAACTCAATCCCTAAACGGGCATCAAACTGTCTCAAGCTCATCAGCGACCGCCTTTAAATCAAAATTAAGCAGAGTTTCTAAATCTTCAAGTTGTTGCGGTGTCGCGGTAGGAATAGCGGATTCAATACGGGTGATCACCTTGTCTTTAAAGCCTTTAACACTGGCAATACAGACAGCAATTTCATTTTCATAATCTTCTTTGGTGACACTCTCACCAGATTCCCGCATCAAAATCAGCTTTTCACGTTCACTTTGTACATACGCCCGTAATTCAGCTGCCGTTTTAAACCCCATTAAATCGGGTGCATCTGATTCTTTACGCGGTTGTTGGCATAGGTATGGCGCGACTTGCACCACATCATAAAGTGGCGTGTTGCCCTTATAAGCGACAGGAGAAACCCCTGCCGCTTTTAAGTTCTTACGAATGGTTGAACGGTGTTTACCAAACTGTTCAAGTTCGGTGGTATTCCAAAAACGTTTTTCATTATTCATGGCACTCTCAATCGTGGTTATGGCTCTCCCTCTGTAATGGGTAACGCCGCACATTGTATTGGATCGTTATAACAACGGCGTAGATTTTCAATTTGTGCAGCACACAGCGAGAAATGGTGTAACCACACCGGATCACGTTTAGCAGCTTCACCCCAAGTCATGGGCGGTTTATGAAATGGTTGTTTGCAGCTAATCAAATACGCAGCAGGTGGTTTGATGTATTCAATTTTGTATTGAGTCACCACTTGCGGGCTTGGTGTAGTACAACCACTGACTAGCGTTAGGGATAGGCAAATCAGCACACTTTTCATGAGCAATATCCTTATCGATTTGACGTTGCGCTTTTAACGCCCGTTGTTGCCATTGCTGACGTTGACGCTCGTTATGCTCGGCGGCTAATCGTTCTTGGTGAGATGCTTGCTCTAAACGGGTAATGGTAGATTGCATCGACTGATTAACTTCCACTAACTGATTTGATTTGGTTTGTTGTTCCACAACCAGTACTTGAGCCGCTTCCAGCTTTTGCACCACATGTGAATACTTCCACATCAACATCGATACCACAGTTAATACACCAACAACCCCGATTAGCTTAAACTTACTGATAGCCATACAAGCAAACCTTTTGCTCTGCTAAACGGCGTTTAACAATACCTGCACAGTGACTGCTATCAAGTCGGCAATCTTTACCATTCACATACACCCAGCGTGGAAACTCATTACAAGCAGCGGTTAAATGCCCTGCTTTAAGTTTCTTAAGATAGGTGGAACTGCGAAAGTTGCCAGCCCCTAGGTTAAACACGAATGACACAGCCATATCGTATTGAGGACCAGCAGGTAATGTCACTTGCCTATCAACCACCTTTTCCGCCGCACTGATATCTTCAATGTACCAATCCGCAATGGTTTCGGTGGTTGCTTTGTCTCCTTGTTTTACTCCTTTGGTATGGCCTAACCCTGCAGTCCAACGGTCAGCACTGCATTGATAAGCGGATGATGAACACCCCTCTAAATTACTGATAAACGCTAATCCATCAGGGCTTGTTTTTAAATCGTGATGAGTACCAGCAACAACCGCCAGCACACTCGCGACCAAGCAGCCAATAACGCCACTAGTCTTCTTCAATTTGCTCATAAATTTTCTTCACCTCTGGATGGTTTTGCAGGGCTTTGAGGGTTCGATGTCGATAAAACCAGTTAATAAACGCGGTAAATACGGTGGCAAAAATAGAGATGAGCACCCCTATTTCGTTCATGGAAAGACCAGAGGCTACACCGGTTAAACCTGCCCACAGGTAGGCAAACCAGCTAATAACTTTCTCTCTCATAGGCGAATTTCAGACATAAAAAAACCGCCTCAAAGGACGGTTATGGATTTAATGGGATCCTAAAACGACAAAGCCCCACCGAGTAGGTGAGGTTCTGCAATGTGGAAAGATTGCAACATAAAACGAATAATGTCAATTCTAGTCATTTAAAAAAAAACGAAATACGCTATAATTCCATACAACAATATACATAAAAAAAGGCACAGCAATGACCAATCCAATAGTACAATTAGCTGAAATACAAGACAATATAATTAGCGAAATAGAACATGCCAAACAAAATATAAAAACTGATGGTTATCCAATGTCTATTGGTGAAATTATCAATTTATATCGTGATGGCGATATAATTCTCGACCCTGCTTTTCAAAGATTATACCGATGGGAAGATGAGCAAAAAACTAAACTTATAGAATCCATATTAATAGGAATCCCAATTCCTGAAATATTCGTAGCCCAAAAAGCAGATAATACATGGCATGTCGTTGATGGTGTTCAACGCCTATCTACAATATTACAACTAGCTGGCGTACTAGATACTTATACTCCTTTAACACTTCAAACATGTAAATATATCCCATCATTAGAAGGGCAATCTTGGAAGACTTTGCCGATAGAAATTCAACGAGCATTTCGTCGTTCTAAAATAAAAATAAGTATTATTCTTACTCAGAATAGCGATGAGGCACAGTATGAATTATTCCAGCGATTAAATACGGGAGGAAGTGCTCTATCTCCACAAGAAGTTCGTAATTGTTTAATGTTAATGATTAATCCAGAATTCTTTGATGTAATCAATGAATTGAAAGATTATGATAACTTCAAGCAATGTTTACAACTAAATGAAGATGATTATAAAAAAGAAAATCATATGGAACTTATTCTTCGAATGTTTATTGGTTATGAAAATAAAGTTAAATATGAAGAATATGGCTCTCTTCATTCTATTATTATGGGTGATTTTATTGATAAAGAAACTATAAGGTTAATGAAAAATTCAGATACAGAAAAATTCAAAGATATATTCAAAAGAACTTTTGATAAGCTAAAAAACTGCCTTGCTGATCAATCATTCCATAAATACGACATTCAAAAAGATCGATTCAAAGGTGGGTTTAATGTTTCTGTATTTGAAATGCTTACAATTGGAATATCATCAAATATAACTCAAGTAGAACAGTTAGGTAATGATTTATTAATTGCGAAAATTAAAGAAATCTATGTTACAAATGAAATTCAAACTAGTTTTGGTCGCGGAGTTAGAGCTATAAAAAGATTTAAAGATGTTACTAATTTTTCTAAAACTTACTTTGAATAAAAAGAAAACTAATGGATAAGTTAGATATTTTCACTAATCATTTAGAAGATGATTTATCATGGAGAAAGCAAGAACTAACTATGTTATTTCTTAGCCATTCAGATGCAAATGAGTTCATCTTAAATAAATCATTGATTTTAATGATTTATTCTCACTGGGAAGGCTATATAAAAAACTCTTGCAAACAATATTTACTATATGTTTCCAAAAATAAAATACAAACAAATTTATTAACATCAAATTTCAAAGCTATTATGGTGAAAGGTCATGTTAATGAAGTAATAAATAGTAATAATGCTCTTACTTTATCAAATGAAATATCATTACTTGAGAAAATAAATGGGAATATATATAAAAACTTTAATATCCCTGATACCATTCTTGCAGAAAAAGACAAAACATTCATTAACACTCATGATAATTTAAACTTTAAAACACTAAGATCATTTTGTAAAATAGTTGGTATAGGTAATATTGATTTTATTGCAAGCAGACAAAACTATATAAATGAAACATTATTAGCGCAACGCAATGCAATTAGTCATGGAAATAAAATAGATCCAGAATCAGTAGCATTCAATCTCAATAGAGACAGTATTTTAAAGTTAAGAGATTTAATATTTTTAATTATGGATTATATAAAAGATGAATTATCTATTTTTGCAGAAAACGAGTTTTATTTACAAAAAAACGAAGATAAAAAACTAGTTCATATTAATTTAGTTTCGAATAACATTAAAACAAAATTAAATAAGATATTTCCTCCTGAAGAATAATATCTATTATAAAAAGAAGAGAGGTTATCCTCTCTTCTTTTTTATGCTATTCGTGCGGTCCCATAAAACGATCACCATTAAAGTGGATCATATGATCAGGGTTATCTGCAATCCATACTTCTGTTTCCCATGCAATATCAGCTGCATTTTTTCTGAACTCATTTCGATGAGGGAAAGCTGTTACATAAACACGCCCTACTTTACATCCTTTTAAAGCTTCTTCTAGTTCCAACCAACGTTTAGGGCTAACTGGACCATGGCTAGTTACTGCTTCAATTAAGAATAACCATTTTCGTTCCACATCATAAACAACAACATCTGGTAGTTTATCGTGAGACATAGGTGGAACATTCAGTGATTCAAGATATTCTTTTTCTAGAATCATGTGCTTGCCCCCTTCATTACGGCTACTAGCTGTATCCCCGATGTAAAGCACCTTACCTCCTTCTTTTACAAAACGAGGACAGAACTCATGAACAATATCTGCATGAAGTTGATTGTGAGCCCCTGGAGACAACTTTATTTCCATACCATTTGGTAGCTTAACTGGAATTTTCTCTTTTTCTATTGTGCGTTCGTATTGTGCTTGTAGAGTCGGTACAGCATCAGAAAATACTTTTACCAATTCTTTCCAATTACCGTTAGGGTATGCGTGCAAAATATCAATAATAGGTTGATTAAGTGAATAGTTATTATCTTTGCTATTCGTTGCTCGTGCAGGATCATCCCTATTACGATCAACTATTTGTGCTTGATCAAATTGATGAAGAGTTTGACGCCTAATAGTTTCGCGTGAGTTTGGTTTGTAATCCTTATCATATTCCGTACGGATGAAATCCATTATGCTTACAGTTGGTAATAGAGGAGCCGTAGCAGCACTCCAATCATCCTCAGCTCTAACATTTGCTAATGATAAGAATACCCAACCAGATCTATCGTTATATTGTTGACTTGGAAGCCCAAGTGCTTTGAGGATTTCTTTAGCTTGTTCCAGTTTTAATGTCTTCATTTTTATCATGATTTACTGATACTAAAATAATTCTTGATTTACTCTACACCAAGCATCAGCTTCTTTCTTTCTTTTAAACATTTTTTTTGCGATACTCCCTACAAATTAATTACTGTATAAATGATCAAGTATGACTGAACTAACAAGAAATTTATCTCTTAACCTAAATGATATTGCAGATGCAAATAGGCTTGAAGCAAACAAGCAACTTGATGAAAAACTAAGAGGTAAACTTGGGCAATTTATGTCATCTTCTTCAGTCTCGAAGTTGCTAGCTAATATGTTTGAAAATGTAGATGGCGAACATCGATTACTCGATGCTGGTGCTGGTGTTGGTTCATTGACTGCGGCTTTTGTAGAGCGTGTAAGAGAACATGCAAGCAGCATTGACTCAACTTGCTACGAGCTTTCAAATGTAATGAATCATTATCTTTCTGATACATTAAAAAATTGTTCAAATACGTGCAACCAGAATAATATTACTTGGATACAGCAGGTAATTGAAGATGATTTTATTGAGCATACAGTGAAGACTTTACTGCAAGATAATTATATTCCAAAGTTTAATAAGGTTATTATTAATCCTCCATATTTAAAGATAGCGGCTAAAGGTAACGAAAGACAATTACTGAATAAGGTCAAATTTTCAACAGGTAATCTATACTCTGCTTTTGTAGGCTTAGCTATCAAATCATTAGAAGAACATGGCGAGTTAGTAGCCATAACTCCTCGTTCATTCTGTAATGGACCATATTTTAATGATTTCCGTAAATTAATTTTAAATAACTGCTCTCTTAACAAGATTCATGTTTTTAACAGTCGCAAATCAGCATTTAAAGCAGATAAAGTATTACAGGAAAATATTGTTTATCATCTAACAAAAGGTGAACCTCAGCGTAAAACAGTAATAGTCACTTCTAGCGCTTGTGCTGAAGATCCTAATCCAATTGTATTTGAAGTACCTTTTAAAGAAATCGTCAGTGAAAATAATCCTGAACGATTTATTCATGTCATTACAAGTGAAGATGAAAGACAGATAGCCATTAAAGCAGGAGGACTACCTTGCTCTCTTGCAGATCTAGGCATTCAGGCTAGTACCGGTAAAGTTGTTGATTTCCGTACACGTGATAATCTATGTACTGATTATCTTACTGATTCTGTGCCTTTAATTTACCCTCAACACTTACAGAACTGCTCTATAAATTGGCCTATTAAAAATGCAAAAAAACCTAATGCACTATTAAATAATAATAATACAGCTAATTTAATGGTACCAAATGGCACTTATGTCCTAACTCGAAGATTAACAGCCAAAGAAGAAAAAAGAAGAATCGTCGCTTCAATCTATACTGCTGATATAGCTGATGTTGACGTTGTTGGCTTCGAAAATAAAACAAATTATTTTCATGCACTAGGTCAGCCTTTAGATGATGACTTAGCTAAAGGACTATGGTTATTTTTAAATAGTTCTCTTGTAGATAAGTACTTCCGACAAATGAACGGTCATACTCAAGTAAATGCAACTGATTTAAGAACACTTCGATACCCTCATAAAGAACAATTAATTTTGATGGGAAGATTAATTGACTTTAAAGAGTTTAATCAAGAAAGAGTTGATAAAATAATTGAAAGTATTATTAATTAATTTTCTATCTATAATATCTTACATATCAAATAACAACCAGCGTCACTATCTTTATTGTTAGCCATAAAATATCACATCAGTAATCCAATAACGATGTAACTTTATTGGATTACTGTATTCTCTATAAATTTACGCCACAAGCCTACCCTCTTCCCTCTTAACCTGCTCTTCCATTGCCATAACTGCCACAGTCCTATTTTTTACCAACCATAATCCCAACTGATTTAACACCATGTTATAACGCTTAAAGCGGCTATAAGTCACAGGCAAAACTTGAGCAAAATAGGCAAATCGAGTTTCTTGAGTCCATACGATACGGCCGGCTTTACAGCATTGGCACTTACGACGATTGCGATTTTTATCTACTACAATTGCACTACCATTACACTCAGGACACACTTGGCCGTTCTGTTGGGTCGCTTCAGCAATCGCAGTTGCACATAAAGCTATTAATGCCTTATCAGGATAAACACCGCGCCAATCTTCCATTAACCGTAATGTTTCACCCCTGGTCGCTATTTGTAGTTGTTTAAGTGCATGGACATCTCTTAGCCCTTCAACAAACAATACCAACCACCCTACTGGCGATTCATGCCAGCATAGCCCGACTACCGCTAATTGTTCTTCTGCAGACAATAATGCTTTACCGCCACCAGACTGAGGATCGTAGTTGATTCCTTTAATCGCAAATTTACTCAACAGGGTTTCGATTCTCATGCTGGTTGTGTTCCTTTGTTAATTCTAAAACTTGACCAATTAAACGTTACCCACTTACCGTCTTCCATAATACGGTCGACAGCTGCGCGGCCTAAAGTTGTTATAAGTTCATCACTCTGAAGATTAGTAATCACCCCTGTTGGTTTTTCTAGGGTATAACGTTCATCAATGATGCGATTAATCATTACTCGCTCGTTATTGCTGTTGTGCTGAACGCCCAATTCATCTATCACCAGCAAATCGACATTACTCAGAAAACGAATCAGTGCTGTTTCACTGGTTGCTGAGTCTTGACGGTAAGTATCACGAAATTTAAGCATCAATTCGGCAACGGTGATCACCACTACTGATCGGCGTTGCTGAAGTGCTTGATTAGCAATCGCACACGCTAAATGGTTTTTACCTGTGCCTGATGTACCCGCAAAGATAAAACCGCCACAAGCACGATCATTCAGTAAATTATCCATGAACACTTTTGATTCATTGAACGCATGTTGCTGACCTGCATTCTGAATCACGAAGTTATCAAAGCTACAGTGTTGGTGACGCTTCTTGATACCTGAACGCCCTAATGCTTTTGATACTCGTGTTTGTTGATTTTGCTCATAGACATTCCTACCTAACTCACTCGTTTCACGCTGATGAATGGCTTGCATTTGCTCATAGGTGTATGGCTTCACATGGGCTGGCATAGCTTGCGCTAAACGTTGCATGATGTTCATAGGTAATCCTCCGGTGGACCATATTTGCCATCACTGGCACCCATTCGTTGTGTGGCTGAAATTTGTTTGTTAGTACGCTCTGCTGCCCATTTGTTGGCATTGCGCATACCGTTACGCCAAGCTGCTACCCAATCTAAATATTTACAATCACGGGCTTTCATCGCATCCGCCCACTGACACGTTGCCGCTTGTGCATCGAGTGTAAAACCTTGTGCTGAGTACCACTGCTGCATTGACTCGGTGATGGTGAAATCATCTGCCAGTTCAGTTTTCAATTTACGCTGAGTACGAACAGGCTTGGTGTTACGTTCCTGTGGTGCGGATAGTGGTTGCTCAGTAATTTCAGAATCTTGATAAGCATCCTCACAAGGGACTATAGGGTTATTGATCTGTATTATCGGATCTGTATTGGATCTGTTAATGGATTCGGTAATTTTCCCGTTTCCTAGGTTTCGGTGAGATCCCCGAATGGATTCGGTAATATTCCCGTTTCCATTCGGTAAATTTACCGAATCGGAATATTGGCTAAAAAAGATGATTTCCATTAGCTTTGCTTCGTTAAATTTGTAGTGCACTGTCGGTACACCATTAGCCTTCTTACGGGCCGTCTCTAAGCAATCATTTAAGCGTGTTTTTAGTTTCTTCAATGCATAGCGAACTTGATCGATAGAGAAGCCTAATTCATCCGCCAATTGCTCATGACGTTTATAGAACCAACCATCTGTTCTGGTTGTACGACCAGACCAAAACACTAACTGAGACAGCACTGCAGCTTGGTTTAAATCACCCTTACAAAAGCGAATATAAACACGCGGAATACTGATATTGGCTTCATTACCTGACAGCTCTCGTATTGCGTTAAATAACCCTGACATACCGCCCCCGTACCTGTATTGATGTAGTGTTGATTGCTTGATAACACTTATTCATGGCTGCCAACCTTTTGATTTTTAGCAGTCATTAAAGTCTCTAAATACCCAAGTAAAGGTTTATGAGATCCTTCACTTTCTTGTACTTCTCGGTAAGCAGCACGAAGCTGTTCTACGGTGGCGTTATCAGGTAGCAACAATAACGATGACAGTGCTTCGGATGATTCTTTATTAAACATCGCCAGTAGCTGATCACGTTTAGGTGTTTCACTCCCCATTCCTATTACAGCTACAGAAAACCCGAGTGGATTTAAAAACGCATTGAGCGCATCAGAAGCTCGCTGTTTGGGTAAGGCAACCAAAATAGCCGGTAACAAATCCATCATGGTGGCTTTGGCTTCAATACTGGTTCGTTCTAAATAACGGAAAAAGTTTTGTTGGTTGTTCTTATCATCAGCCCCTACCGGTTTAAGCAATTGCTTTCGTTGTGCATCAACTTCAAACGGTAAATCCATGTTGTGATATTGACGAGCAACTTTTTGAGCAATGAACTCTTTACTGACTTCAGTACGCCATCCCTCTACAGCGTTACGCATAACGCTTTTTAGGCTCTGAATTGACATGCGGGTTTTCCTTAACTGTATAAATAACCAGAAGATGGACAATCATCTATAATCAGATTGTTTCGTTACTATTTTTCAGTGCTGGTAACTTAAAAATGGATGGTGCTAAAACAACATAATCCAGTTTGGTTAATTCATGAGCTTGCTGCATTCGCCCTGATTTAGCAGGAAATTCTTTCTCTAATTCCCATTTCCGAAATGCAACAGAAGACACACCAAAAAATTCAGCTGCTTTTTTTAGAGAACCATCAAAGTACGTTGCCTTAACGTGAGTAACTACATTTTCCAAGTTAATAACCTCAAAAGTAACTATTGGTTATTAAATTAAACACTAACTGATAGTTATAGTCAATAGATGTAAAATAACCTTTGGTTAATTAATCGGTGGCTCTATGGTTTACGGTGAAGATAAAGCAAAAGAATTTGCAGATAGGCTGAATAGCATCTGCGATAGGAATGGGATTCCTGTTCGTGGTCGCGCCGGTTATCTAAAGGAAAGACTTCCATTTACCATATCACTCGTTGGCGTTAGGAAATGGCTAATAGGTGAATCAATTCCTGACACAAAAAAACTCGCAGATATTGCTATTCTACTAGATAGCACAGTTGAAGAGTTAATATCAGGAAATCAAGGAGATAACATAACTCCTTCAGTTACACCAATCAAACCAGATACAAACACTACACCAGTCAAAGCACGTTTTGTTCCTATCATCTCCTGGGTACAAGCTGGCGATTTTTGTTCGTCAGAAACACAAGTATTACCTTATGACTGTGACATGATTCTATGTCCAGAGCCTTCAGCATCAGATAAAACCTTTGCTTTACGTGTGGTCGGTGACTCTATGACCGCTCCTTTTGGGCGTACCTATCCCGAAGGAACTATTATCTTTGTAGATCCAGATAAAGAGCCATCAGTAGGCAAACGTGTAGTCGCACGAACAGCTAAAGGACAAACATTTAAACAATTAGCTCATAATGAATTTGGTGAGCTTTATTTAAAACCATTGAACCCCGCGCATCACCCTATCTTTGAAAAAGATATTCATATTTGTGGAGTTGTTATCGGTAGTTATAATCCTGAATAACCGTCTATAACTCATACTTAATCCTAATTTTCCACGAATTATCGTGGATTTTTTTTATTTCCAAATAATAATCACTATTAAATATTATCTAACCGATAGTTACAAAAGTAACTAATGGTTATTGACAATGTGTTTATTTTAACTAAACTAACCAATAGTTACTTTTCACTAAGATATGTGATCAATGAATACCAGCGATAAAAAGCGTGAACAAGCACGTAAACGCGCCCAACGTTTGAGAGATAACCGCAAAACCAATGGCGTGACCAGTTTTCCTCTCCCATTAAATAATATGGAGATCGAACGGCTAAATGAGATCTGTAAATTTTTCTCTTATCCCAATACAACTTGTGATAGCGCCGAAGCATTACAACTAATGATCCATCGTATTCATGGCGAGATGGAACAAATCAAACAATCACTTGGTACTTGCCAACATTGTGGTGAGTCATTACCGGAAGGATGTGCAAAATTAAAGGCGGGGGGCTTATTTAAAGGTGATGCCCGTTGCTGGCACACCATGAATCGTGTTCGTCTTTCTCAACCATCAAATAAAAGGATTTAATCATGCAGAATCTAATTATTACCTCCCCTGAATTAGTAGAACTAACAGGTTATAGCCGCGCTGCAGATCAAGCTTCTTGTTTAAGAAGCCACGGCATCTTTTATGTTGAAGGGAAAGATGGTCGTATAAGAACAACCTGGTATCACATTAACCATCCAGCTTCGCACAGTAATAATAATGATGGCTTTAACTTAGAGGCATTAGCATGAGAGAACGTAATAACAAAGGCGATCGAAAACTACCACCTCGTGTCTATGCTCATGGTAAAAAATACCGCTGGCATCCTAAATCAGGTGGTTCGATTGCTATATGCCCTATTGAATCCCCTTTATCATTAGTATGGCTTGAGTATGAAAAGCTGATTAATAAACATAGAAGAAATACCGCTGAATTATTTCATGAATATTTTGATTCACCGCAATTTAAAGCACTTGCACCATCAACACAACGTTCTAATTTGGCACGAGTACCAATATTAATAAAAGTGTTTGGTAACATGAATCCTAACGCTTTATTACCTAAACATATTCGAGCATTTATGGATAAACGTGGTGAACATTCAATATCAACGGCAAATAATGACTTTTCATTACTTTCCAAAGTTATGCAGTGGTCATACGAACGTGGCAAGATAAATAAAAATCCATGTCGTGGAGTAAGAAAGTTCTCAGCCAATCAACGTGATCGTTATATTACAGATGAAGAGTATCTTGCTGTTTACCAATGCGCTAATGCCATCACTAAAGTTGCAATGGAACTGGCCTATTTATGTGCAGCTCGTAAAGGTGACATATTAAAACTTGAGTACTCGCATTTATTAGAAGATGGTATTTTCATTACTCAGTCTAAAACTGGCAAGAAACAAATTAAGATGTGGTCACAACGCTTACGTGAAGCCATTACCCTATCTGAAACCTTAGCTGAAAAACAAACTAACTTTGTACTTCGTCGCCCTAATGGTCAAAAAGTTCACGATCGTTCGCTACAAGATTATTGGCAAACAGCAAAAAAGAAAGCCGCTTTAGAATATGGCATTAATACGGATTTCACGTTTCATGATTTAAAAGCTAAAGGTATTTCAGATTACGAAGGGACCATGGCAGACAAACAACGGTTCTCTGGCCATAAAGAATTCGCTCAAGTTAATACCTATGATCGTAAAGTGGATATGGTGCCACCACTCAACCTAAAAAGTATTAATAAACCAAAGAGTGATCAATAGCAAAAAGCCCTCCTGCTTGAAGTGAGGGCTTTTTGCGTTGAGGTTATAGCGTTAACTCTAGCTCATCTGTGTACAAAAGTAAGTTAGACGTTTCACTCTATTTCGGTGAATTGATATTAGAAAAACTATGGGTACTGTTGCAATAGCAGATGCAACCTTACTCACCAGAGTGCTTTGACTTATTAAACTCCGTAGTAACCGTCGACAAGATCTCCGATGACTATAGAATTAGAACAAGCATTTATCTCAAGCCAATTTTTCATATAAGCTCTATCACTCTCTGACGCTGAGGAATATCGTCCGTCACCACATAGAAATAGCGAATAATCATTTAAAGTACCACCTCCTCCTGCTATGAGATTTCGACTCTCAACAACTTCGATTATATCATCTATAAATGCATCAAATTCAACATCATTAGCGACTTTTACTTTAAATGTAACCTCGAATCCAAATACAGCAAATTCGCCTAAATAGAGCTTCTTCATTATACGCTTAGATTTATTATGTACTTTATCTAGTTTCATGAGTTTTCCTTGCGAAATTTAACTATTTTGAATATATCAGCTAATAAACATTTAATAATGCAAACACATTAACTAGCCGTAAATGAGTATTTATACTCAATCATATTAAGGCATTAATGAGTTAGCTGATCACTAACTTATTAGTGGACATAAACTACTTAGATTACTTGCTCTATTTAGACTGGTAGATATTAGAAAAAGTAAGGGTAACGCCCAGTTAAGGGGTAAGCAACGCAATACCTAAGCCGCTGTATACCACCTTAATCACTTAAAGCAACACATAGTAAAAATGCCACGCGTTGCGAATCACTACCAAACAATTTGTTATGCTTATATTTCGACTAACTCTGGTTCTTCAGGTGAATAGTGATGATCGTAATTATCATTTTGATGCTTTAGGTAATGCTGAATGTCTTTCAGTTCATAAGGCGTATACATTGTTTTTGTTTGTCTTACACCAATCATATTTACCCAACCAGTGATGTTATCCATATAATCATGAGATACACGATAAATATTAACATTTTTACTACTTTTGCATTTTAACTGATTTGGATAAACACTAAATATGTTCAAGTGCGAGTTATAATATTCAGCGACTCCAAGAGAGAACCCTATTGCTAAATTATGAGATATTGGTAATAAATTGAAGTTATTGTTCTGATTGATCATTACCACATTAGGACTTGTTGTAAAGACGGGTCTTACTTCAGTACTATCGAATTCATAGCCCGTATGGTAAATACCAGTGATATGAATTTTTGAGAACATTTCATTTCTAACTCTATTTAAATAGCCTAGTGGTGAGGGAATATTTTTAGCTTCAGCTATCATAGAAAGAAAAAGTATAGCTTTACATTTTACGTACACTTCCGAGTCAGATTCAATAACTCTTAGCATTTTCCTAAAAATACTTTGAGTAAAAAATGGTTGGACGTGGCTCGGTGGATTAATGATTAGCTCTCTAATGTTTTCATAATTTTTTACTATATCGAGCAAAATATGCTCTAAGAGATCTTCTTTATCATCCATTTTATTTTGAGGATTAAAAAAACCAAGTAACATTTGGATAACCATGAAGTTAACCATTTTCTCTAATGCGTTTCCTTTTTGACTAACATCAAGTAGTTTGTGGAATTTATGCTTGTGCACTAATTCATTGAATAGAACAGAGGTATCCCTCTCGTATTCAGATAATTCATCCTCTATATCAAATTTTTTTTTAGAGTCACCGTCAATTAACATAAAACAATCTTTATTAATTGCTATTGATGATATTGGTAACGGAATTTCTTTAATATCATTCTCACCATCATCTGATATATTAACTGTGTGACACCACACTCTTTGCTTATCTTTTGGTGAGTTTGCCGTGTCATCACTACGAAAATTTCTTAAAAACCACTGAGACAACATATGTTGATTTTTCGTATATTTCATATTTCCAACTTCTTCGAATTAAAGTGATGAGCAACACTACCACTTGTAATCACTATCCCCAACTTGAACTGAAAATGCTACGTTGAGAATCTGCCTTAAATATTTTTTATATATTTGTTTATTTCCGCTCTCATTCGTTTTCAATTTTTTCTATCAAGTCAAAATAATTAATTTCATACTTAGTTGCTTTTGATAACTCCAATAATATCGCGCTCTCTAAATCATCAAAAATCACATCTAACTGCTTTTATAACGCCTATGCCTCCATTTTATATAACAGAATATTAATAAGTATTCTTACTTAAATACACTCATGTATTTCTCCAATTATATTCCATTTGACTCATAAGCATAATGAACTTAATTGCATTATTATGTTTCAAAGTGTTTATGAGAAATATAGAAAGCAAGAAATCTACTTAATCAGTCTTGTTAAACAAAAATTGAAAATAGAATTGTTTAATTTTCATATTTTTATGAGGCAACTTTCGCTTTCAATAATAAATATTTCTTATTAAAAACGAAACTCAAGTGCTATAATCATCATAGCTCGTTATAACTGTCCAAATAAACAGTAAATAAAACTAATCCCAAACGAGTTAATAAGATAGGAATGGGTATTTGTTCTAAGTAACTTTGGGGCACTTCTGATTTACGAAGTGGCATCAGTTAAGTGTGATCACTAAGCGATTCTGTCGTATTGTAACTACCAAGCCTATTAACCTATACCATAGACTTACATTTCTAAAAACTATAATACTTCATATTAATCCCTCCTATCTAAATAAACAATTTCGACTATTACAGCCAGAATAAATCGCTAAACCCCACCATATTAAATTCACTTATTTTAGATAATTATGCATTCGTGTTTTCTGAAAAAACACAAAATAATCATTTATATTAGCAATTCATATTAGCAAAACGTTATCAATTGGGATTTAGCAGGAAAATAAGAAGAAATGTGAATACAACTGAAGGGAGAAAAGGAGGTAAAACAGCGTTCACCTCCATAGTTATAACTTATTGTATCTTATGGTTTTTAGCTAAGAAAGCATCGAGTTTATTAGCAAAATTTTGGCGGTCAGCTTGCGTTAATGCAGACGGTCCACCTGTCTGAATTCCACTACTCCGCATGGTTTCCATAAAGTCACGCATTTGTAGGCGTTGTTTGATGGTGTCTTTCGTATAAAGCTCGCCACGAGGGTTTAGGGCATGTGCGCCTTTGGTGATGAGCTCATCAGCTAAGGGAATATCAGCAGTGATCACTAAATCCCCTACTTCGGCTTGCTGCACAATGTAGTTATCTGCGACATCAAAGCCTTGTTCTACCTGAATCGAGCGTAAAAAGGGTGATGGCGGTGTACGAATATATTGATTAGCCACCAGCGTTACGTGTATTTTAGCGCGATCGGCGGCGCGAAAAAGAATCTCTTTCACTACGTTTGGACATGCGTCTGCATCAACCCAAATTTTCATTGATCATTCCTTTATTCATTTTATATAAAAAACCGCCTTATATAAAGGCGGCTTTTATTTAATTCTTTGGCTTAGGCCGCTTCATTATAATGAAACTTAACCAACAAGACCTTTCTTAGCAATGTACTCATCGTACGTGCCGTGGAAGTCTTCAACGCCATCTTTAGTGATCTCAATGATACGTGTTGCAACTGATGTTACAAACTGACGGTCGTGTGATACGAACATCAATGTACCTTTGAAGTTCTCTAGTGCAAGGTTCAAGGCTTCGATAGATTCCATATCCATGTGGTTGGTTGGTTCATCCATCAATAGAATGTTTGGACGTTGCATAATTAGCTTACCAAACAACATACGACCTTGCTCACCACCAGAAATCACTTTAACTGATTTCTTAATGTCGTTTTGTGAGAACAGCATACGACCAAGAATACCACGAACAACTTGCTCGTCGTCGCCTTCTTTCTTCCACTGACCCATCCACTCTAATAGCGTAATGTCTTCAGCGAAGTCTTCACTGTGATCCTGTGCGTAGAAACCGATATTATTGTTTTCAGACCACTTAATCATACCTGCCATTGGTTCCATTTGACCAGCAAGCGTATTAAGGAAAGTTGATTTACCGATACCGTTTTCACCGATGATCGCAATGCGCTCACCCACTTCTACCAATAGGTTAACACCATTGATAAGAATATTATCGCCGTAACCTTGCTTTAGGTTCTCAACTTCAAGTGCGTTACGGAACAGTTCTTTTTCCTGATCGAAACGAATGAATGGCGATTGACGGCTAGATGCCTTAACTTCAGAAAGCTGAATCTTATCTAATTGCTTTTGACGAGATGTTGCTTGCTTTGCTTTAGATGCGTTAGCAGAGAAACGGCTTACGAACGTTTGTAGTTCAGCCATTTGCGCTTTTTTCTTCGCATTATCTGCTTGTAGCTGATCACGAGATTGCTCTGCTGCGATCATGTATTCGTCATAGTTACCAGGGAACAGACGCATTTCACCGTAATCTAAGTCAGCCATGTGAGTACATACGCTGTTTAGGAAGTGACGGTCATGCGAGATAATGATCATTGTGCAGTTACGCGCAAGAAGAAGCTGTTCAAGCCATGCAATTGTATGGATGTCCAAGTTGTTCGTTGGTTCGTCAAGAAGCATAATGTCTGGGTTAGCAAACAATACTTGAGCAAGTAACACACGCACTTTAAGACCTGGAGCAACAGCACTCATTAGACCAAAGTGTTGATCTTCTGAAATACCAAGACCTAGAAGAAGTTCACCAGCACGTGCTTCTGCTGAGTAGCCGTCCATTTCTGCGAATTCAACTTCAAGATCAGCAACACGCATACCGTCGTCTTCTGACATATCAGGCATTGCGTAAATGCGGTCACGCTCTTCTTTCACAGTCCATAGTTCTTTATGGCCCATGATTACAGTGTCAACAACACTGTAGTTTTCAAATGCAAATTGATCCTGACCTAACTTAGCCATACGCTCGTTAGGATCAAGAGAAACAGTGCCACCAGATTGCTCTAGTTCGCCACCCAAGATTTTCATGAATGTCGACTTACCACAACCATTTGCGCCGATCAGGCCGTAACGGTTGCCACCACCAAATTTAACTGAGATGTTTTCAAATAATGGCTTATCGCCAAATTGCATTGTGATATTAGCTGTTGAAATCAATGTACTGTTTCCAAAATTTGTGAATATATCGAGCATTAAAAAAGCCGCTTCTTACAAGCGACTTTTCTCTAAATTGTTGTATAGTATAGCAGCTTTCGTGACACACATCACCTCAAAATTATCAGCTAAATAATACTGCAACGAGTCAGTCTACTGCTATTTCATCATGCAGCCATATACACATAACCGATAACTTAACCAACCACGATGGCGAAATAAGAATAATGAAAATTGATTTTATTATAATACTAGATGATAAAAGTCGCCCAAATAGTATATTGATTTAAGTTTATACTTATCAAGATGATACTTTTATGCACAGACAGTCTTTGGATAGTGGGTTGCCGCAAAATCAACATCAAATAAATACTTGGATACAGCACCTCAAGCAACGTGCAGATAACAATCCAATCCTCTTAGTACCACCGATCAAGGCATTACTTGAATTGGTTAAGCAAGACAAACAATTACTGTTACTTTCAAAGCAGATGTTTTGTCCTCCTCAGCAAACACAACAATTACAACTTAGTACGCTGGTGCTTCAATCTTTTGATGAGTTTATTGTGTTACTCAACGCAGTCATGACACAAGCCCCAGCCTATATTCGTTCTAATAACCTCACAGCTGAAGCATTTAACCCTAGCGGTTTTATAGGTCTACCGATTAATGCTTTGCTCACGGCAGCTATAACATCAACTGCAAGTCGGCATTTTTTTTCTAACCAGCTAGTCTGTCAACAATTTAAGAAAATATTGGCCTATTGGTCGGTTTATTTAACAAGTGAAGCATCACGTGATGTGTTGGTACAAGATTGTCTTAATCAAGAGCCTCAGATACTGGCATGGCTAAATCCAATCGTTCAAGAGCAAATAATAGACATTGCTTGTCAAGCTAGCTTTGATCCCGCGTTAAAAGCATTTCCATTTGAGCATTATTTTGAATGTGACCCAAATGATGAATTCTACGGTTTCAAATCGTGGGATGACTTTTTTACTCGAAAATTTACTTCAAGTATTCGCCCTATCGCCGCAGGTGAGGATATTATTGCTAACCCGTGTGAATCAGCGCCATTACAAGTCGTAGAGAATGTAGAACTAAATGCGAAATTTTGGCTGAAGGGACATCCTTATTCACTGAAAAATATGATGAATTTTGATCCTCTCGCTGAACAGTTTGTTGGCGGTACCGTATACCAAGCTTACTTAAACGCATTAAGTTATCACCGCTGGCACAGCCCCGTTTCAGGCACCATAAAAAAAATTGATATTGTTAATGGCAGCTATGATTATGCGCCAAGCTCGTCGCTACCATTTCTCACAGCGGTCGCAACCCGTGCGATTATTTTTATAGAGTCAGATAATCCCTATATTAGATTAATGTGTTTTATCGCTGTAGGGATCGCAGAAGTGTCATCTTGTGAAGTCACAGTCACTCAAGGGCAACATGTAGATAAAGGTCAGCAACTCGGTATGTTTCACTGTGGTGGCTCAACACACTGTCTTATTTTTGGCCCACACGTTAATCTTAGTTTTGATTTCCATCGTACTGAGCCAGGGCTTAATGCGACTAATATACCGGTCTGTTCTTGTATTGCCGTCGTTAATTGATAAATAAAAAAACACCTTAATACATCGCTGATAACGAAATATTTAAGGTGTTTTTATTATCATATTAATCAAATATCAATATGCTTAACGGCGACGATTACGGCCATTATTTGAACGTTCTTTATGCGCTGATGCTGCTTTTGCTTGCGATAGCAAAATAGATTCAACGGTTAGTTCCATTGGCGTTTTTGGCGTAATACCATGAGCAAAAGTACGCATGCGTGGTGGTAACTCAAATTCAGCCGCTGATGCGCGTGGCATACGCTTAAAACGAGACAGATAAAATGCCTCTACTTTCTCACGCGCCCACTCTGTTTTTTTCAAATATTTCACACTACTTGCAATTGAAGGCTTGGTATTAAAACAATTCATGCGCATTGCAGTATCAAGAATTTCCCAGCCATAATGATCAACTAATTCCGTTATCATTTTCTCTAAGCTAAGACCATGTAATGGATTATTTTGTAGTAATTGCTGCTCTAGCGTCAATTCTTTTGGCGCTTTTTGTTGTTGTGGTTGTTGTTCTAACTCTGACATCATTATTCCTAGCAGGTATTGGCTGAGTGCTAAGGTTATTATACTGGTAATAACTGACTACGCATCAATAAAAAAGACAAGATTTCTCTTGTTGACGCTCAATTGTCATTCATATTGATGATTTAACTAGCTTAAGATACCCTTACCACATAAACAATACCAATCAGTCGTTATGCATACAACGCTACAGGAGTCGACAATGAGCATGGATATTTGGTTAACCTTTTTATGTGCCGCTATTTTATTATCCCTCATCCCTGGTGCTGGGGCTATTTCAACCATGTCAAACACCATTAAACATGGCTTTAAAACGACATTGGTCGGTAACCTTGGTCTACAAACAGGCAATCTAATTAATATTATCATTGTTGGTGCAGGACTCGGGGCTTTATTGGCAGAATCTGAAACAGCTTTTAGCGTCATAAAATGGGGCGGGGTCTTCTATTTAATTTACCTTGGTTATCAAAAATTCCAAGAGGCTGGCACCATTAATTTAGATCAAGCCAATAGTGTTACCGCCTCTTATTCTCGATTGTTTACTAAAGCGGTTATTGTTAATATTACCAACCCTAAAAGCATCATGTTCTTGGTTGCCCTACTGCCACAGTTTTTAACACCGACAGGTTCGCACTGGTACCAACTGACCTTATTAGGTTCAACAATGATTACTGTTGATTTAGTTGTCATGATTGGTTATTCATTATTAGCAACCCGTTTAATGCGAATTGTAAAAGATGCGCGTCGAATGAAATTACAAAATCAAATTTTTGGTTCATTATTTATTGGTGCAGGCGCGCTATTAAGTTTTAGTCGCCATCATTAACGCTTATTTATATAGGCATAAAAAAAGCGAGCATCAAGCTCGCTTTTTTATCATTTAAATAATGCTTATTCCCAATCGAGAATAACTTTACCTGACATGCCTGAACGCATTACGTCAAAACCTTGCTGGAAATCATCAATCTTATAATGATGCGTAATAATCGGCGTTAGATCTAAGCCTGATTGGATTAAACTTGCCATTTTGTACCAAGTTTCAAACATTTCGCGACCGTAGATACCTTTAATGATCAAACCCTTAAAGATTACCTGAGTCCAATCAATACCCATATCTGATGGTGGAATGCCTAGTAATGCAATCTTACCGCCATGGTTCATACTTGATAACATGCTGTTAAATGCCATTGGATTACCTGACATTTCTAGACCAACATCAAAGCCTTCTTTCATGCCTAATTCAGCCATAACATCCGTTAGGTTTTCATTGGCAACGTTAACCGCACGAGTTACGCCCATTTCACGCGCAAGATTCAAGCGGTATTCGTTCACATCAGTGATCACAACATGGCGAGCACCAACATGTTTAGCAACAGCCGCAGCCATAATACCAATTGGACCAGCGCCAGTGATCAATACATCTTCACCAACAAGATCAAAAGATAAAGCAGTATGAACAGCGTTACCAAACGGGTCAAAAATCGATGCTAAGTCATCTGAAATATCATCAGGGATTTTAAACGCGTTAAATGCAGGAATAACCAAAAACTCTGCAAATGCACCTTCACGGTTTACACCGACACCGATAGTATTACGGCATAAATGGGTACGGCCACCACGACAATTACGGCAATGTCCGCATGTGATATGACCTTCACCAGAAACACGATCACCAAGGTTAAAGCCACGTACTTCTTGCCCCATGCCGACAACTTCGCCAACATATTCGTGACCAACAACCATAGGAACAGGAATGGTTTTTTGTGACCATTCATCCCAGTTGTAGATATGCACGTCAGTACCACAGATAGCTGTTTTCTTGATACGAATCAGTAGATCATTATGCCCCATTTGCGGCTTATCTACTTCCGTCATCCAGATACCTTCTTCAGGCTTTAACTTAGCAAGAGCTTTGATTTTCATAACACTTATTCCATAAAGCTAGAACAACCACTGTAGGCGTTCTATACAATAGCCTTAACAGATTGCTAAGGCCGTGCCGATGTTAACAACGAAAAACGAATTAAATAATAGCCATCTCTTTACCCACTTCGATAAAGACATCAATTGCTTTATCAAGCTGCTCACGAGTATGGGCTGCTGACATTTGAGTACGAATACGTGCTTTGCCGTTCGGTACTACTGGGAATGAGAAACCTACTACGTAAATACCTTTCGCTAATGCGCGCTCTGCAAATTCTGCCGCAACTTTCGCATCACCCAGCATGATTGGAATGATAGCGTGATCAGCACCAGCCATAGTAAAGCCAGCATCTGTCATACGGGTACGGAAATGAGCTGCGTTTAGCCATAAGTTATCACGTAAATCACCACTTTCAGCCAATAAATCAATAACACGGTTTGATGCGGCTACAATCGCAGGAGCAACTGAGTTTGAGAATAGGTACGGACGTGAACGCTGGCGTAACCAATCAATCACTTCTTTCTTACCAGACGTATAACCGCCTGATGCGCCACCCATTGCTTTACCTAATGTACCTGTAATGATGTCAATACGATCGATCACATTATGGTGCTCATGAGTACCACGACCATTAGCACCCATGAAACCTACTGCGTGTGAGTCATCAACCATCACAAGTGCATCATATTTATCGGCTAAATCACAAATAGCGGGCAGATTAGCGACGACACCATCCATTGAGAATACACCGTCAGTAACGATCAATGTATTACGTGCGCCAGCTTCTTTAGCAGCGATCAGTTGTTGCTCAAGCTCTTCCATATTGTTATTTGAGTAACGGAAGCGCATTGCTTTACATAAACGTACACCATCAATAATAGACGCGTGGTTTAGTGCATCAGAAATGATCGCATCTTCAGCGCCTAAAATCGTTTCAAATAAACCAGTATTAGCATCAAAACATGAGGTGTAAAGAATGGTATCTTCCATTCCTAGGAAATCTGATAATTTTTTCTCTAGCTCTTTATGCGCATCTTGTGTTCCACAAATAAAGCGAACAGATGCCATACCAAAGCCATGTTGATCCATGCCTGCTTTTGCAGCTGCAATCAATTCAGGGTGGTTTGCTAAACCTAAATAGTTGTTAGCACAGAAGTTCAATACTTCTTCACCCGATTGAATTGAAACTGCAGCTTTTTGCGCTGATGTAATAATACGCTCAGATTTGTACAAACCTTCAGCTTTAACATCTTCAATTTGCTGATTTATTTGCTTATAGAATGCAGAAGACATGTGTTCCTCACAGATTTATTGAATGGTTAAGAAAGCTAAATCGCTAATAAAACCTAAAAGCTACTCTCCTAGACCAATAGCACACTACAATCGCAGCATTAAATATTGGAATCTAGGTAGATAGAATTCCTTTTACACCTTTTTTATTTGAAAATCGTCAATTATTTGGTGTTTTTTATCAACTCTTTGAACTAGAACTTGATTGGTTACTTTTCAACATTCTAATTCAAACTCAATCACAGTATTATCCCATACCATGGAAAATGATTATTGACCCCTAGGCACAAATGAATGGAAACTAATAAGCTCATCGCACTAATGCCAGATCTGGCTGTTTTTATCGTGGTGGTTGATGAAGGCAGTTATACCGCCGCAGCTAAAAAGCTTAATGTCACCCCTTCCGCATTGAGTAAACAAATCTCTCGTTTAGAAACTGCGCTTTCAGTTAAATTATTAGAGCGAACCACACGCAAACTAATGATCAGCGAATCCGGCAAGCGCATTTATACTCAATGCACAACGATGTTTGATGCCGCCAAAAAGGCTATTGAAATATCACATTCAGAGCCGATAGTGCCAGCTGGAATGATAACGGTTGCTGCCCCAAAAGCATTTTTATCGATTGTATTACAACCTCTAGTCACGCCATTTTTGACTCAATATCCTGATATTCAACTAAAGCTTAAAGCCCGCGACGGTGAAATTGATATCCTTAAAGAAGGGATTGATGTGGTGTTTCGGTTGACTGAAAAACCCAGTGAAGATCTCGTTTTAAAACAGATCGGCAAAGTCGATCTTATGCTATGTGCTAGCCCTGATTACCTTACTCTGCGTGGTACGCCGACGACACCATTGGATCTTATCCATCATGACTGCTTATATTTAGGTGAAACCAGCACCGACAATATTTGGGAATTTGAGCAACAACAAACGCGACATCGAGTGACAGTCAGTGGTCGCTATGCGGTTAATCACTCTCAAATGCGACTTAATGGGGTAAAAGATAATTTAGGTATTGGTATCTTCCCTGATTTTGTGATCAAGGATGCATTACAACAAGGCAGCGTTATTCGAGTGCTACCCACATGGACAATCCGCGGTAATTATCACGGTGATATTGCACTACAATATGCGCCAACTAAATTTATGCCAGCACGATTAAGAGCATTTATCGACTACGTGATAGCAAATTTTAACTCGTAAATCATTGATTAATTAGGAAAATGTGCGTTTTTGTCACTTTTAGTTTTTTTTAAGCCTCATTTTTGTCGTGATGCTAAAGTTATCATTTTGACAATACTGATAGACTTAACGCATAAAAGGTCATCACAAAATAAAGGACAATCGGTCCTCTCAATGTATGCCTCCAATGATAAAAGGATAAGTGTTCATGCACTCAAAAATCATAGAAAATCATGATGAATTAATCCACTGGATGCGTTTAGTCGAGAATACGTATGGTCGTTCGATTCTAACTGATACCGCGATTCATTTTGTTTCAGGTACTTATGACGATGGTACAACCGGCCACATGATTGAAATATTTGATCTTGATGATGCGATCATTGCCAGCTCTGCGGTTAGTCATGAACTAGCTGAATTTGCAAATAAAATGAACAGTGTTGTTCAACAGCAAGGATCTCAAAGCCTAGCAGCTTCACGTGCCGTTATGCATTGATCGCAATAAACTAAATATTCCATCTACGCTTTATTTCTCAGTCACTTCTGATTAAAGTGACTGCATACCTTATACTGTGATCAGTATAATTAACTGGTTTAACGAGTGTAAAAATCACTGCTGTTAAATTGAAATATAGTGGGAATCGCGATGGAAAAATATATTGGTTTAATGTCAGGTACGAGTATGGATGGCGTTGACGCTGTTCTCGTTGAAATTAACAACAATAATATTCAGTTACTTGGATCGCATCCCTTTGCTATGGGTAATAACCTCAAACAATCTTTATTAGATATCTGTTTAGGCCAACCAACTAACTTACAAACATTAGGTGAACTCGACCATCGTTTAGGTCACCTTTTTGCTGATGCCGTATTAGCACTACTAAAAAAAACCAATACTCAAGCCGCTGATGTCACAGCTATTGGCAGCCATGGTCAAACGGTATTTCACTCGCCACATACTGAATATGCATTTACGATGCAAATTGGTGATGCCAATATAATTGCCGCAAAAACAGGCATTACTACCATTGCTGATTTTCGTCGTAAAGATATGGCATTTGGTGGGCAAGGCGCGCCACTGGTGCCCGCTTTCCATCAACAACTTTTTAGCTCGACCCAATGTACCCGTGTTATTTTAAATATTGGCGGCATTGCAAATATTACCGTATTAGAACCCAATAAAGCTGTAACAGGGTTTGATACAGGCCCTGGTAATATGTTGATGGATGCATGGATCAACCTCCACCAGCAAAAAAATTATGATGAAGACGGCAACTGGGCACGTTCAGGCAGCATTAGCACTCCATTATTAACACTTTTATTATCAGAACCCTATTTAGAGCAACCAGCACCTAAAAGTACTGGTCGTGAGTTGTTTAACCTCACATGGTTACAACAATACTTAACTGATCCTGCTATTGAGAAACTGCAACTTTCTGCTTGCGATATTCAAGCAACACTCACTGAATATACCGCCCAAACCATCGCTAATGAGGTTAAAAAAACGGGCTTAACAGCAACCGTTAATCCAAATGAACTCTTAGTTTGTGGTGGCGGTGCTCATAATTCTATTTTAATGCAGCGCCTGACAGAGTTACTCCCAAACTGGTGTGTTATGACAACCGCAGATCGGGGTGTCGATATTGATAACATGGAAGCAATGGCTTTTGCATGGCTGGCATACCGTACTATGCATCATCAATCTGGTAATTTACCCGAAGTCACAGGAGCTCGTCGCTTAGCGCAATTAGGGGCTATTTATCCTGCAGACTAAACATCGTATCTATCGATGATTATTTACCTTTGATGAGAATTAGCCATGAATAAACAAGCTGCAAACATTCCATATAAAAATCTAACCCTTATCGCTTGCTCTACTCAATATGAGCCTTCACAAGTGCCACAAGTAACGGCTATTTTGGCGCAACACGGTTATCAAGTCAGTTGCCAGTATTTACAACAAAATATCTCTGATTTTGGCTACGTTGATACCGATCAAGCACGAGCACATAACCTAATTCAAGCGCTCCTTGATCCGACAATTGAAGTGTTATGGTTTTATCGAGGTGGTGGCGGTGCATTAAACCTATTGCCATACCTACATCGTTATAAACAACAGCTATTAGCAATTCCAGCAAAAGTGATTGTAGGATTCAGTGATGTGACAGCTATTCATGGCTTTTTAAATAACGAGCTAGGATGGCGCTCTATTCATGGTGTAAATGCTAATAATCATCTTGAGATGGGTGCAACGAATCTACAGCCTTTGCCTGATATAACAGCGTTAATGACGCGAGGCGTTGTTTACGATAATGTCTTACCACTTAATGCATTAGCACAACAGGCTGCATCTATCAGTGGTACGTTAATCGGTGGTAATCATACGCTTGTGGCTGCAACATTTGGTACTCACTACCAAGCTGATTTTGAAGATAAGATCTTAATACTTGAAGATATTGGGGTCACCTTTCGTCAGCTAGATAGATATTTACAACAATTATTATTTCTAAAAGATGATAATTTAAAAGCAATTATTTTTGGTCAATATTATTCCATAGACCCAACCGACCAAGAACGCATGATGTATAAAGCGGTATTACAACAATTTGCAGCGCAATACGATAAGCCGGTTTATTACTTCCCTTTCTTTGGCCATGGAAAATATAACCAACCTTTTATTCTCGGTGAAAGTATCACGTTACAACGTAACCAAGATTCAACGGGATTAGACATGACTGAATACGCAACATGTATTCAAACTCCCTTTCACAGTAAATAAATCGTCATCATTTACCAATAAAAAAGGCTGCTGAGTAGTTCTCAACAGCCTTTCGATAGCTACGGTTTAAATAGTTACTTCGCTTGCGTCTTCAAGAATTTCTTCACTTTCTTCATTGCCATTTGGCGCTTAAGAGGTGAAAGATAATCAATGAAAAGAATACCTTTTAGGTGGTCAATTTCATGCTGGAGTGCGATAGCAAGAAAATCATCACGCTCAAGGTGAATATCATTACCATCACGATCAAGCGCAGTTAATTCGATTTTTTCAAAACGCTCTACATCTGCGTAGTAATCAGGTACTGATAGACAGCCTTCTTGACCAATCACTGGGTTTTCACCACGAACGATCTTAGGGTTAACGAATACCTGTGGTTCATCACGCTCTTCAGATAAGTCGATAACAATAATAGATTCTTTGCGGCCTACTTGAGGAGCTGCTAAACCAATACCATTACCCGTTTCGTACATGGTTTGTAGCATGTCGTCGATAAGCGTTTGGATATGTTCAGCTTTTACATCTGTTACTTCTTCAGCTTGAACGCGTAGCTTTGGATTTGGTTCGGTTAAAATTTCTAAAACTGCCATTTTATCTCTTACTTAATCTAGTATTTAGGTTACTTTGCAGTAACTTATCAGATTAACGCTCAGGATCATAATCCCAACGTATATTCTGTTGATGGTGCTATTTTACCTAGAAAATGGCCTCAGCAACAATTGATAATAACAATTAATCTAATAAGTGAATCTAATTCAATACTAAAACCATAATAAAAAAAGACCGTTTTATTAATATGTATTCATAATCTAGTAATAACTGATCTCGATGTTATCTCCTCTTTAAGTGTAGTGTTTTTTATATTTGCGCTTACTTTATATATTATTTCTGCTCAAAACCTCACCCCAAATAACCCACCGTTCAATTACGATTGAATAATGACAAAATTCAGTCAGATATTGACACTGCCTCGACAATTAATTGACACTGTAAGCATCTGTTTTAAAAGTTTTTTGTTACAAAATCACACTTCTAATCAATACCTATTGTGATAGCATTTATTCGCTCTTAGATTATAACAACTCCTCCTTATATCAGGGTCAAATAAATGAATAAAAAAATAACAGTCTTAACATTAAACACTGTAGCTCTAGCGTTAGCCTCGATGAGTTTTGCCGTTAATGCCGGCGAAAAGATGGTTAACCCTGAAGGCGGTGTTGTTGTAGGTTACTGGCATAACTGGGCTGATGGCCGAGGTTATAAAGCAGGTAATGCCCCGGCAATGACCCTAGAAGCAACGAACCCAATGTATAATGTGGTTGCTGTTTCTTTCATGAAAGTTTACGACCTTGCTGAAGGCCGTATCCCTACTTTTCATTTAGATCCTGCAACAGGTTTAACTGAATCACAATTTATCGCTCAAATTAAGCTACTTAACGATCAAGGCCGTGCAGTAATACTGGCGCTTGGTGGTGCTGATGCGCATGTTGAATTACAAAAAGGCGACGAAGATGCTTTCGCTGCTGAAGTTATTCGTCTAACCGATCTTTACGGGTTTGATGGTTTAGATATCGATCTTGAGCAAGCGGCAATTGATGCTAAAGATAACCAAACTGTTATCCCTGCAGCATTACGTATCGTAAAAGATCACTACCGTGAGCAAGGTAAAAACTTCCTGATCACAATGGCACCTGAATTCCCATACTTAACGGCTGCTGGTAAGTATGTTCCTTATATCACAGGACTTGACGGTTACTATGATTGGATCAATCCGCAGTTTTATAACCAAGGTGGCGACGGTGTTTATGTTGAAGGCCCAGGCTGGATTGCGCAAAACAACGATGCGCTAAAAGAAGAATTCATCTATTACATTGCTGATTCATTAGTTAACGGTACCCGCGGCTTTACAACAATTCCGCATGATAAGTTAGTTTTTGGTATTCCAACTAATATCGATGCTGCAGCGACAGGCTTTATTAAAGAGCCTCAAGATCTGTTTGATGCGTTTAAACGTTTAGAGAACCAAGCTCAACCTCTTCGTGGTGTAATGACATGGTCAATTAACTGGGATATCGGCACTGACGCATCAGGTAAAGCATACAACAGCAGCTTTATTGATACCTATGGTCCATTTATTCATAATCAAACACCACCAGTAGTCCAACCGGGTAAACCAAGTTTTACTGGTATCGCTGATGTTCGAGTGCAACATAAATCAACATTTAATGAAATGTCAGGCGTAACCGCAAACGACAAAGAAGATGGTGATCTAACATCGTCTATTGCCGTAACGGGTTCTGTTGATATTCAACGTGTTGGTGAATATGTACTGACTTATTCAGTTACAGATTCTGATAACAACGAAACAGTATCACCACGTAAAGTAACTGTATTTAGCGCCCTTCCAACCTTCACTGGCGTAGCAAATAGCGTTATTAAAGTCGGTGAAAACTTTGACCCAATGGCAGGCGTTGTAGCAACAGATGCTGAAGACGGCGATCTAACGGCAAAAATATTAGTCTCTGGCACAGTAAACACTGCAATTACGGGTCAATATGAGCTTGTTTATAGCATTACTGACAGTGCTAACCAAACCGTAACTGTAAAACGTGTTGTGGTTGTTAACGATGGCTCTATCGTATGTACTCCAGCATGGCAAGCCGATGCTACTTATGTTGAAGGTGATGTTGTAAGTCACAATGGTAAAGAATGGCAAGCTGGTTGGTGGACACAAGGTAATGAACCAGGCACAACTGGCGAATGGGGTGTATGGCGTGAAGTTGGTGATACCGATTGTGGTGGCGGTACAGAGCAACCTAATGTTGATTTTACTGCAACCCTAACCGGTGTTAATGGCAATTACACTATCACTAACGGCACTGCAAAATTAACCCTTAATTACAACGCTAATAAAGCGAGTTCAGTACAGATCGATGTTATTGATACAATGGGCTACCCTGTTTCAGGTGGGCAATTTACCGATAGTGTAGATAGCAACAAAACGATTAATATGGTACTTAACGATGTCGTTGCAGGTAAATATTCACTGCGTATGATCGCAACATCAAACAATGAAAACGTAGAACAACGTTTAGATTTTACACTTGAAGATAAAGGCACCGTTGAGCCGCCAGTAACTGATGCTCCTGCGTATGAAGCAGGTAAAGCCTATCTTGCTGGAGATAAAGTATTAGCTAACGATGGTAATATTTACCAATGTAAACCATGGCCTTACACTGGCTGGTGTGCTAACGCATCTTATGCTCCAGGTACATCTCAATACTGGGCTGATGCTTGGGACAAGCTATAATTAATTGTCGCCAATAGTTATCAATAATTAATATTAACCAGTAGTAAGTACAGAGCTTATTGCTGGTTTTTTTGTAGTAATGGTAGCGTGCCTATTTGTAAAAAGGCCTGTTCTAATGTTCGAGATAGGTTTTTCTTATCTATTGGCTTTGATAGATAATCATCCATACCAGCGTCAAGACAATGTTGTTTTTCCTGTTCAAGCACGTTAGCCGTTAACGCAATAATATATGGCTGTACGATATCCATACGACGAATACGTTGCGTTGCCTCAATACCGCCCATATTGGGCATTTGGCAATCCATCAAAATCACATCGGTAACATGACCATGAATGTAATCAATCGCCAACACACCATCACTAACAATATTAATATCCAATAAACCAAAAGAACCTAAAAACGCCTTGATTAACTGTTGATTTACTTTACTGTCTTCAACAACCAAAATGCGTTTATCTGCATAAAAACTTAAATCATTTTTAAAATTTTCGCTGCAACTCATCGCTTGTGGATGATCGCAACATTTAAGGTTAACATTAAACCAAAATGTTGTACCTTTACCTAGTTCGCTAGTGACATTTAATGTCGTCGCCATTAACTGACACAAACTATTCGAAATGGATAAACCTAGCCCTGTTCCACCAAATTGACGCGAGATAGAACCATCTGCTTGTGTATAAGAATCAAAAATAGTATCAATACTTTCAGGAGCAATACCTATTCCTGAGTCTTTAACGCTAAAACATAGCTGTTGGTGTAACCCTAGCTGATCATGAGGTGTTGTTGAGCTTCTATCAATATCGTCTAATAACCCCACCCTCAATTCAATGCTTCCACGATGGGTAAATTTAACAGCATTACCTAACAAATTCGTTAAAATTTGCCGAATTCGTCCTTCATCAGCATCAAAATAAGGAGCTATATTGGCATCAATATCCGTGTATAACTGAATATTTTTTTCTCGTAACTGGTGTTCAAAAGGAGCAATACAGCCGTGAATAAACGTTTTTAAATGAAAATGATTAAAACGTAATTCAACATTACCCGCTTCTAATTTTGAATAGTCCAATATTTCATCAATAATAATAAGTAACGCATTTGCTGATTGCTTAATATATTCAACCTGCTGTTTTGATTGATGATCTAAATTTTTATCCTCTAAACATTGTACAAACCCTAAAACACCATTCATTGGCGTTCGAATTTCATGGCTCATATTTGCCATAAAATTACCTTTTATTCGCAATGCTTCATTGAGTTGGTTAGTTTGCTGCTGTAACTTATTGTTCAACCCTTGTAGCTTGGTTTCATTATCAAAAATATAGTTATCAACTTTACTGAGTTTGATCGCTAATAGTGATACTTCACTATCATCTTTTTTCAATCCTGAAATATCTAACCGACCAGATCCCATCTTCGTTAATTCACGAATGAGATAATTTAATGGTTGGGTAACTTTGTGATACATATAAAAAAGAATAAATACAATAAAAAACAAAAAAGGTAAAACATAAATCAATATTTGGATCACTATCGTTTTAATAATATTGCTAGAACTATAATAAACGACATATTTGAAAATTGGGTCCCCATTAAAATAAGCAGGATAACTTAATAGATAATCCTGTTTATATCTAGATAATCCTGATATATAAAGAAATGGCCTTAAATTAAGATCTTGGGCATCATCTGAATGATAATAATGGAGAAGTTTATTATTAAAATCATAAACAGATAATGAACGAATTTCTTTATACTGACTAATTAAGCGATTAAATTCTAATGATGACTCCGTATCTTGAAATACGATAGTATCTATAAACACAGGTGCTAGTGCATTCATCATGACTTTTACGTTTTTAACTAAACGCTGAGTATTACTATAATAACTGAGTGTTAATGCTGTTAACATGACACAAATTAATACGCCACTCATCATTAAAGCAATTTTATGAAACAACCCTTTTTGTGATTTGAGTTGCTGACTAATACAATAAATCTCAGATGTATCTTGCATAAAGTACCCCTCGATCTACTTCTCTATGGGTAATCCTTTCTCTGACCAATCTAACCATGAACCATCGTAATGAGACACTTTAAATCCAGCTTGTTTCATTAAAAAATACGTCAACGTTGAGGCTCTACCTTTATTACAATAAGTCACACTTTTACGACTTTTATCTAAGGTGGCAAAGATACTTTCAAGCTGCTTAGGGGACTTCAGTATTTTAGTCCCCTCAGTCGTTGTATTAAAAAACACACTATTTTGGATATTTTTGGCTGTCGGTATATGACCAAATTTTTTCGTTGCTGAACGCTCACCCATAAATTCCGCTAATGTTCGACTGTCATATAGCTGGTATAAATCACTATAAGCAGCCACTTTAGCAACTGTTGTACTGGCATAAACTGCGGGATTTAATACAGGAAAATACTGCGACGGTTGAGCTATTGTACTTTTTTCAGTAAGTGGATAATGCTCAGACCAAGCATCAATCCCCCCATTAAGAATAGCAATATTTTTAATACCGTATAATTCTAACACCCAAAATAAACGCGCTGCATTTTTGAGATCGCCTTGATCATAAATAATGATTTGTTGTGAGATCGTTACTCCTTTTTGTTGTAATAATGGCGCTATTTTTTTTATATTTTTCACATAATAAGCATTATTAATTTCAACATAGGTTAATGCAGTAGGAAAGTTAATTGCAGTATTTATGTGCCCTTGCTGATACAGGTCTTTATCTCTAGCATCAAAAATAATAATTGGCTGTTGTTGAATAATTTGTTGCTGTAACCAAGTGCTATCTATCACCCATTGATGCAGACGTTCACTAGCATAAGCTTTTGTTAAGCCGATAAAAAATAGAATTACAACATAGAATATTGTCGTTATATTTTTAATCATGTTTTCATCCCTGCTAATGCTATAAGTAAAACTTAGTACCATCAGTTTCATAATAGTATTTATTAAGCGTAGCAAAGAACGTAAAAAAAGCCCGACATAAAAGTCAGGCTTAATATTTATTTAGCGTATTATTTTAAGCATCAATTTAGTGAGGCTTACCTAAAAAAGTCCATGTTTCTAATACCGTATCAGGGTTCAATGACACTGAATCAATACCTTGATCCATTAACCAACGAGCAAAATCTTCATGATCTGATGGCCCTTGACCACAAATACCTACGTATTTACCCGCTTTATTGGCTGCTTTGATGGCTAACGATAGCATCGCTTTCACAGCATCATTACGTTCATCAAATAAATGCGCAATATCACCAGAGTCCCGATCTAAACCAAGTGTTAACTGAGTCATATCATTAGAACCAATTGAGAAACCATCAAAGTATTTAAGGAACTCTTCAGCCAAAATCGCGTTTGAAGGTAATTCACACATCATCATCACTTTAAGGCCATTATCACCGCGACGCAGTTCAAATTTAGCCAATAAGTCAATCACAGATGCAGCTTCACTGACAGTACGCACAAATGGGATCATAATTTCTACGTTCTTCAATCCCATCTTTTCACGAACACGCTTTATCGCTTCACATTCAAGTGCAAAACAATCTTGGAAATGTGGTGCGATATAACGAGATGCTCCACGGAATCCTAGCATTGGATTTTCTTCTGTTGGCTCATAATTAACACCACCAACAAGATTACGGTATTCATTTGATTTAAAGTCTGACAACCGCACAATTACTCGCTGAGGCCAAAATGCTGCAGCTAATGTTGAGATACCTTCCGTTAATTTCTCAATATAAAATTCAACTGGATTTGCATAACCGATAATTCGCTTGTCTATTTCAGCCTTTATTTCGACACTTTGCTGATCATAATTTAGTAACGCTTTAGGGTGGATACCTATCATTTTATTAATGATAAATTCTAACCGAGCGAGACCAACACCTTCGTTAGGAATACAAGCAAAATCAAATGCACGATCAGGGTTACCCACATTCATCATCACTTTTAATGGCAATGTTGGTAATTGTTCTACCTCAGAGCGACGTACTTCAAATTCAAGAATGCCATCATAAACATATCCCGTTTCACCTTGTGCACAAGATACAGTTACATTTTGGCCGTCTTGTAGAAGTGCCATAGCATCACCACAGCCTACAACAGCAGGAATACCTAATTCACGCGCAATAATAGCAGCATGACAAGTACGCCCACCACGGTTAGTAACAATCGCTGACGCTTTTTTCATTACCGGTTCCCAATCAGGATCGGTCATATCAGCCACCAGCACATCACCTTGCTGTACTTGGTCCATCTGTGATAAATCAGACACAATGCGTACTGGACCGCTACCAATGCGTTGTCCAATCGCACGTCCCTCAATCAAGGTTTGTCCCTGATCATTAAGATGAAAACGTTCCATTACTTGTTGATCATCACGCGAACGTACTGTCTCTGGGCGTGCTTGAACAATCAATAACTCACCGGTATTACCATCTTTTGCCCATTCAATATCCATTGGACGGCCATAGTGTTGCTCAATAATCAGTGCTTGTTTAGCCAGCTCCATAATTTCAGTATCAGTTAATGAGAACTGGCTTTGTTCTACGACCGTAGTGTCGGTTATTTCAACTTGGGTTCCAAGATCTTTACCATCAGCGTAAACCATCTTAATAAGTTTAGAGCCAATAGTACGGCGCACAACCGCCGGATTTCCTGCCTTTAGAGTTGGTTTATGGACATAAAATTCATCTGGGTTTACAGCTCCCTGAACGACCATTTCACCAAGTCCCCATGAAGAAGTAATAAAGACAACTTGATCAAAACCTGACTCAGTATCTAATGTAAACATCACGCCAGAGGAGGCTTTATCAGAACGCACCATTCGTTGAATGCCAGCAGATAATGCTACGCCTTCATGATCAAAGCCCTGATGAACTCGGTATGAGATTGCACGATCATTAAATAGTGAAGCAAATACATGCTTAGTTGCTTCAATAACTGCATCTATACCGCGTACATTCAAAAATGTTTCTTGCTGTCCAGCAAACGATGCATCAGGCAAATCCTCAGCTGTTGCAGATGAACGGACCGCAACAGATAGCATCTCATCACCTTCTCCGAGTTGTTGGTAACAAGTACGGATATCATCTTCTAGCGCTGCTGGTAATGGATTTTCAAGTACCCAATTACGAATAGTTGCACCCGCTTGTTTTAGTGCATTCACATCATCAACATCAAGTGTATCTAACAAAGCGTAAATACGTTGGCTTAATCCATTAGCTTGTAAAAATTGATTAAAAGCATAGGAGGTTGTCGCGTAACCATTAGGGACTTTCACCCCGGCATTAGACAAATTTGCTACCATCTCACCCAGGGAAGCATTTTTGCCACCAACTCTATCAACATCATTCATTGACAGATCACTGTACCAAATAACATTCTGCTGCACGGTAGTTCTCCTTGATCATTAGCTAAAACGAGCGACACCAGCAATCGTTTGCGTGAACGGTGTTAAAGATATGCCATTTTATGTTAACGTATCTCTTCGCTATTCCTATGAAGCACAGAATTGCAACTTTTTTTGAAGGATTCAATATACAATGCAAAATAAAACCAATTTTCGTGACGTGTTTTACATTTCAGACGGTACAGCGATAACGGCAGAGACTCTCGCCCATGCCGTTTTAGGTCAATTTTCACTCGATATTAAACAAACAACCCTGCCTTTTGTTGAGTCAATTGAACGCGCCAAACAAGTAAAAAACCTTATAAATCAATCAAATGAAAAGCATGGCGTACAACCTCTCGTGTTTTATTCTGTGGTTGTACCTGAAATAAAACAGATCATAGAACAAGCTGATGCGCTTTTTTATGATGTCCTAAAGGTTTTAGTTGAACCTTTAGAGCGTGATTTAGCCATGAAAGCAACACCACAATTACAGCGTTCACACAGTATAAATAAAGACTCTGCTAGTTATCATGATCGTATTGCAGCAATCGAATATACTCTAGCTCATGATGACGGCGTATCACTCAACCACTTAGAACAAGCCGATATTATTTTATTGGGCGTGTCTCGTTGTGGTAAAACCCCCACGAGTTTATATCTAGCAATGCAGTTTGGGTTACGTGCGGTCAATTATCCTTTCATTGCCGATGATATGTCAGCATTAAAACTCCCCAAAGCTATTGAGCCTTACCGCTTTAAAACTTTTGGTCTAACGATAGATATCGAACGATTAGTTGCAATTAGAAATGAGCGTTTTGCTGACAGTGAATATGCCAGTCTAGAACAATGTCAAGACGAGCTGCATAAGGTGGAAGCTATGTTTCGCCGTGAAGCCATTCCTTATTTAAACACCTCGTCATTATCCGTTGAAGAAATATCAACTCGACTACTATCAATGAGCGGATTAAAAAGAAACATGTGTTAATTCAACCAAATAAAGATCAAGTGATATCAGATATAATATAAATATGGTTATTTACACTGTGCTTAATTAGAATACTGATTTAGCACAGGTACATACACACCATGAATAAAAAACCTGATCGTCAAACAGCCATGCGTCAACTTCTAAGCGATGTTAAGCAGGCGTTTCCACTTTATGATCCTGAAACCTTTGTTTGTGGTCCTGATAACAAATGCATTGGCTGTCCTAAAAAATTATTAGAGTTAGTCGATACTGAAGTCAGTTATTGGGAGCACGCGATTGAACGTGGGGTTACTCCACAGTTTGATGAAATTAGGCAGTTTGGCAAACTGTGTAAAAATGTTCGCCGAGGCTTAATACGAAATAATATAATGAGCTAATGTCGCCCGTGCTATAATCCGCATTATTGTTCGTCGGCTGTTACCCTAACACTAGGGAGAGCCGTTATTTGATTTATTTATCTGAGATTCTACATGCCTTTCTCTAAGCTTGGATTAAGCGACGCTATCGTTAAAGCAGTAACCGATATGGGTTACACCACTCCTACGCCGATTCAAGAAAAAGCCATTCCGGTGGCACTAACCGGCAAAAATTTACTTGCAGCAGCACAAACAGGTACAGGTAAAACAGCCAGTTTCGTGCTTCCAATTCTGCAAATGCTTGATGATGGTCAGCAAGTACGAGCTAAACGAGTGCGTGCTTTAATTCTCGCGCCAACACGTGAACTTGCTGTTCAGGTTGAGGCAAATATTGCCCAATACAGCAAACACACCAATTTAACCTCTATGGCAATGTACGGTGGTGTCGATTACGAACCACAAAAACGCCGCCTTATTGAGGGTGTTGATATTCTGGTTGCAACGCCAGGTCGTTTATTGGATATGTACACTAAACGTGCTATTCATTTCGACGCCATTGAAATTTTAGTGCTTGATGAAGCCGACCGTATGTTAGATATGGGCTTTATCGAAGACATTAATAAGATCATCGAACGCTTGCCTCTTGATCGTCAAAACATGTTGTTCTCAGCAACGCTATCTGCTCAAGTGCGTTTACTGGCAAAAACAGCAGTTCGTAATCCAGTTGAGATCAGTGTTGCCAAAGATGAAGCATCACAACCTAAAATTGATCAGTGCCTGATCACTGTCGATAAAGACATGAAGTCATCCCTATTAAGCCATTTAATTAATGAGCAACAATGGGATCAGGCGTTAATCTTCATTGAAACAAAGCATGGTGCAGCTAAATTAGTTAGCCAACTTGAAAAACGTGGTATTGCTGCTGAAGCTATTCATAGTGGTCGTAGTCAAGGCGCACGCGCACAAGTTTTAGAAGATTTTAAAGCGGGTAAAGTGAAATACTTAATTGCAACCGGTGTTGCTGCTCGTGGTCTAGATATTGATGAGTTAACCCGCGTAGTGAACTATGATCTACCCTTCCCACCAGAAGAGTATGTTCACCGTATTGGCCGTACAGGTCGAGCAGGATCTAAAGGTGAAGCGATTTCATTTGTATCACGCGATAACTTTAAAAACTTATGCATGATTGAGCGTCTATTAGGTCACTTAATCGTTCGTAAAGAAATTGAAGGCTTTGTACCAACAAAAGAAGTGCCAATTTCTATTTTAAACTTCAAACCTAAATACAATAAACCTGAAGATAAAAATAGTACTGATGGTAAGCCACGTCGCAATGATAAGCCGCGTAGCAACACACCAAGCACAGATAAACCAAAGGCAAAGAAGCCAAGAAACCGTAAACCAATCACTGATCGTGATACCGGTATTCCACGCGGTACACGCAAGCCTAAATCTGCGTAATTAATATAACATCGCCATCTTAGCGCAAGACATTAAGATGGCGATCGTCATTATTAAAGCGAATTAGCAATCAGTAATGGACTCCAACGCGTCCACGCTACTAACAATAATCCAGCACAACCTAACCATACCACCGTTGCTAACGATAACGTTGCGGTTAAGTTATAGTAATAACTCAAGACATACACTGCCATTAAATATCCGGCATAAGGTATTAACGAGCACAATCCAAACAAGGCTGTCATACGAAGATCTTCCATGCTGCGCTCTGAGCCCACAATATAATGAGCAATTAATGCAAATGTCGGAAACAAAGGCACTAATCCTGCAATATAAAAGCTCTTACTTTTCGATAATAACGCAATCAGTAATACTGCTGCGGCACCCAATAGACATTTAAAAAATAATGTCGCCATTCCCTAGCCTCAATAATCATCATTGCTATCATAATAATTAAAAGTAAAAAAAAGCGATACAACTATGTTAGCTATAATATAAAACGTAGGATTAACGATCAGTAAAAACAATATTAGGCGCGTCAATGGTTATAAAATCATCACTTATATCCTCACTCGTTGTTTCTTTACCGTAAACAGCTACACCTTGGTGCTGAGTGATTTTTTTAAATTCTAGATCAGAGAATACTTTTTCAGATTGGCTATTTTTTGCTGTCGCTTTATATTCAACTTGTAAACAATCCCAACCCGACAAATAAGCCGTATTTAACAACCAACCTAAAAAAGCATGTTCCACCCGTTTAGATTGAATACGACAACTGAACATCAAATCCGTTACTCGACGCTGATTCAAATCAATGATACAAAAACCAACCGTTCCATAATCACCAAACTTATCCGTTGCGTTTAAAAAAAATGTTGCTACTGATTGATCTTGAATTAATTGCATCAACATTTCACGATCATAGCGTGTAGCTGAAAAATTCATTTGGTTAGTTCGTTGTACTAATTCATGGATCCGATCGATAAATGTCAGTTGCGCGCATCTAATCTGTAATTGTATATTGCACGTCTTTATAAACTCACCATATTCCCCATCAAAACCACAGCGCACTGTTGATCGTTTTTGTTGAGCAACATAAAAAGAACGTCTTAATGCTGATTCCGATGAAGTCTGGGGACTAAATGCCGCTAATTCAGTTAACGTCATATAATCACTATGTTTAAAAATACTTACTTCAGGGTGTATGTTCTTTACTTCATTTCTTTCAAATGCGGAGTCATCAATAAAAGCAATAGTGTCTTTACCAACATTAAAATTTTCAGCTATTCGTTGAATTGATTGGCTTTTAGGCCCCCAATTAATTTCAGGAAAAACAAAATATGCAGCAAGGCCTAAAGCACCAAGATGCGCCCAAGCTCTATCATGATCATTTTTACTGGCAATCGAACTAACAATGCCACGAGCATCGAGGGTTTTTATAACATCAGTTATACCTTTTTTCAGTTGAATTCGATCTTCGCCATCTTCGACAAGAACCCCATCCCATAATGTATTATCCAAATCCCAAACTAATACTTTAATAGATTTATTAGGTAATACATCTAACGATATTCTTTCTTGTAACTGAGAGCTCTGCTGAATAAAACCGACAAACCCAAAAACAACGGTTAATGGATTCTCCTCTTCGGCTTCACTTCTATTAGGAATAATATTGATAAAGTGCATTTCTTGAAAATCAACATGTGGAGCAATACTTTTAAAAGGAATAAAAACTTGATGATAACCCGCCGCTTTTTGTAGACGATATTGAAATGGGATCTTATTCAATTTACCTTTTATAGCTCGAATAACAATGCTCAAATCTACTTCCGTTTCACAATATATTTCAATGAGAAAAGCATCCGCACATTGCTTAGGCATCATAGACTGACTTAAATAATTTTTATACCGAGTCGCCATTCGAACAACAATACCCCGTCGTCCAGCAATAGATAATCCATCTGAAAATTCAGCATGTTGAGCAATATATTCAGCACGTGATGCCTTGCGATTAATAATATCAGCCTGTTGAGGATCAAATACGCCAATATATGATGTTGACATCAATGCCCCCCAACGTTTGAAGTCAACTTGAACTACCGGATATTGACGCTCAGCAATTGAAAGAGGAACAATACCTTTCACAAATCGTCGACAATGACCATCACGGCGCGGTTCATACAGATCACATGTCTTATAACAGGCAGGCATCGCACATTCAGTGCAATGCTCTTCCCACTGCAAGACTGAATATCTAAAACAGTTATCTATAACAGTTTGGCCTAAAATAAAGGCCTGTCGCACCTCATTAGGTAAACAAAGCGCTTGTCGTAAATCTTGTTGAGATAAAACCTCTAACTGATACATACTCAGTACTGTTCAGTTAATGATGATGTAAATACGGGAAAGCCTGTTTGGGATTAATAAATTCATCTCCCTTCTCAACTAACACCGGCAATAGTTTTTCTAGTAATAATAAAACCTTACGGCTATTATCGTGCATAAGAACAATATCATGTGGCTTAATATCACTAACTAAACGGTCGAACATTTGATCGGCACTTTCATGAGAATATTTCCCCCACTCCCCCGACTCAATCGACCATAGCATCACCTGCATACGATGATATTTAATGACAAACCAAACCAAAAATGAAAGCCGACCTTCAGGCGGGCGAAATAATGTTGGGCTTGACGTAATAAACGGTTTCAAAATATTCTGACATTTATTGAGATCATCAGAATAATCACTAAAACTCAACTCATCTGCAGTTTTATGTCTAAAAGAATGATTACCAATACAATGTCCATTCGCGACGATGCGTTGAATAATTTTAGGGTGCTTTGCCACTTGCTTACCTAACACAAAAAAAACAGCATGGATTCGATATTGCTCAAGCAAGTCTAATATGAGAGGCGTTATATCTGGATCAGGGCCGTCATCAAAGGTTAATAAAATCCCCTTTTCAGCGGTTTTATATGTGACAACCCATGGAGGAATAATATTTTTAATCACTGACTTTAAACTTGTCATATATTCCACCTATTATTCATCCCTGTTTATTAGGTATAGGCAGTCATAAAAACAATGTCAATGACACCCTATTCTAATAATAAACAGTCATAGGTAAGATTTTAGCTAATAACGACCATCAGTTGATATATTACAAGCACCAAAAACATTAGCACTGTTGAATAAAATGTTAATGCAAAACCAAACGCTCTTGCTGGGGCACCTTGGCTATAACCTCTAAAAAAGAATATACGCCCAATAGCGAATAACACTGAACACAAAGGTACAGCTGATAACCAAGACGCTGGCATTAATAGACACCAAGCAGTATATACACCATATGTGATAACAATTTGTTCTAAGGTATTTTGAAGTAAGCTTTGTAAAACAGTTGCTTCACTTGTAGCCGAGGTTAACCCGCTGCCATCAATATCTTCTGGGCTAAAAAATCTAAACTTAGCTAATCGTCCAATTGAAACGATTAAAAATAATGTCGGTAATATCAAAGAAAGCCCTAATACCGTCAACTTTTGTGATAGTTGATTAATAGTCGAATAATGAAAAGGATCTAAAAAAATTGTTAGCGATATGACAATAATAGAAATTAGCATTGCTAACGCCATACCTTTCAATACACCAATTTGTTTCTTTGATAATTGCATTATGTCCTCAAAATAAATCTAATACGCATTGTTTCAATTCATGAGGATACTTACCGTATCACGTAACATTAAATCCTAATATAAATATATCTGAGATGAGCATAAACATTGTTGTCAAAACCTGCAATATTATGGCTGCCAAGTTTTATTTCAATAGTCGTAAAAAGTAAAATTCGTTTTCATAAATAGAGTAAAATATCTCTTATTTTTCATTCAGATAATGCGTATAACTAAGTACATACTAATTATGAGGATAAAATCATGTTTACAGAATACAGCGCATTAATCGATTCATTAGAAGGTAAAGATATTGCTTTTGACCGTTTATACAAGAAGCATAATGAATTAGATGTTGAAATTGAAAAAATGACGTCAAAAGATGGTTTTGATGAAGTAGAAATTGATAAATTAAAAAAAGAAAAGCTTTTACTGAAAGATGAAATCTTAGCTTATTTAAAAAGTGTAGCAAATAAGTAATGTGAAATTAAAGCAGAAAAGATAAGGATCCGCTTCTCTTTTCTGCTTTGATGTTTGCTTAAATTTACAACCTTTCCAAGCATATAATACCGACTAAACGAAATACAAATTTGTTATTAACTTAATTCTTTAACCAATGACACTCTAAACAATGAGTGCCATTAGTATCGTACAGATTACTTTGTTATACCTTTAGTACACTTGGCATATATAGTGACGATCAGTTTAGCTTTGTAAACAAATCATGTAGTTCATCAATATCATCTAGCGCTTTATCTCTTAATGCCCACACTGGCTGATATATCCTTATAGCTTCATTTTTGTACCAATCACGAGAACGGGAATCCAGCCACTTGATCACGATACAGAACAGCATATAAGGAACAAAAGTAAGTAACGCCGTAAAAATGGTATAACCTAAGTGATTAATAAGCGCACTACTCCACGCCCACTGATGAAATATCGCCAACATCTGCGGTTCAATTTCAATAAATCCCCATAGACAGATTAGAGCTAAAGAAAGCTGAATCAGTTGAGGTAAAATCGGTTTATTCCTATAACTACCAAGATTTGAACCCTCACGGTTATATCGTTTTTTCGTTATGTTTAAATAATGTGGGTTGTAATAGTGTGATTTACCAGACTTGTCCTCAAGTTTCACTCCCTCCACCATCAGGATGTCACCCACATCAGTATAACTGCGCATTTTTTCGGGTAACCACAACTCAAATTCATGACCCAGCTCGGTACGCATCAACAATTTTGAATTGAAACTAACATCACGCGTATGATGAGTAGAGATACAGGTATCTTTATCACCATAACGATCTGTTCGAGTCGTCGTCGTCGTCACCGAAGTACGATTAATATCCACACTCGCTTCACGCTCAATCACTCGCGCCATGTAACACCAAGCCGTCACTTTAAGTTCTTCATTAGGAACCAAAGCATGTCGATATATTATCTTATCTTCATGATCGTAACGAAACTCGGCCATTTTGGCATGAATGACATCCATAACAGTTCGGCGAGGCTTAACGGTAACCGATGGTTCAACAGCCAGAGTTGCCGTGGCAGCGTGTGCCATAACAATATTCTCTGTTGTAACGACATTCTCCCCGCTAGGCGCTGTCATTAACGCACTTTCCGCCCCCAGCTCACCATCATGAGACGCCACCATGGCATCAACTATCACAGTATCGACATCCGTTTCATTATTGTGCTGAGATTTTCCACAATGAGGACAATAATGTGCTTGCGTAGATAAGCGATGATCACAATAGTCACATAATATGTCATCATTTCCCTTTGGACGTACTTTCTGGTGATAGCCTAGATCCGTCAAACTAACACCTTGCATCAATGGCAAAATATCAAGGAATGACTGATATACCCGTTTTTCATCTTCAAACACCTGAGAAAATTCACGGTGCTTACGATGGCAAAAGTACAAGGCAGGCGCCCCAATGAGCAGTACCGATATCCAAAAATTTCCTTTGAAAAAATTAAGACCGTGTGGTGCCAATGTAATAAACCCACCCAAAATCACCGCAAAAAGAAGAGCAAAAAAATAGTATGTAATGATTTTCTCGATTGGATTAATCGGTTGGTGAATACCCACATGTTGTAAAAACTGTCCCTCACCAGTATGTAAAACAACAGCATCAAGCAAAATATCATTGGTGATCGCATCTGGGATATTATTATCACGCGCCATTGGTACCTTAACCGCGTAAGGTTCAGCAAACGTGATAACATCACCGACTTTCAAGTTAACAAGGATCTTATTCTCAGCATCAACATTAAATAGATATTGAATACCATCAGTACTTTCAACCGTCAGAAACCATAATGCACAACTATTAGTATTATTCTTGGTATGCTTTGTTCGCTTGTAGAAATGCGTTTTAGTAATTTGGCCAGTAATTAACTGTGCATTTGGATAATGTGCTTTAAGCCTATTAAAAGCATCTGGGTACAAGTCTTGCACATTATTCAACGCACGCTTTTCATCGAGAGTATCACCACAAATAGGGCAATATGTATCACTTAAGTATGTCGGTGTTCCACAATGCGGAGGACAAGAGTTAATCATATCAATACCTTAAAATAAAAAATCAGCCGATTATTAAGGTGTCATCTTTTTCGTGCAAGCTTTAAAATAATAAATTGATAGCTGAATCAATATAAAATTAGTTATTATTGAATATTGTATAAATGAAATCAGTTAAACGAATTTACCCGACTAATAATAAACATCAACACCTTAAAATAATAAAATGGTATAACCTTACCCTAAATAACACTCAACCAAATAAACCTTCACTGTAAATTCTTAAATAAGAATAAAAACAATGTAGAAAGTGATATAAATACAACCCAAATATTCCTTTATCACGATTTAAAAAATAAAAATCATTACATCAATAAATGTCACTTAAAAGCGCGAGCTCATATTTTCTATTCTTAATAGTCATTCACTGAAAACATAAAATACCTTGTGTTTAAATTACTCTTAGTAATGTTTAATAAATTAACATTATTCTGGATTATTATAACACTGACCATCAAGCAATTCTTTTCCACATATAACTTCTACATTTATATGCAAACTAACAATATAATTTCATATAAGTACAAAATTAATAAAAACCAGAAAAAATCAACAGAGAATGGTTTATAAAAGCAACAAACCACTAGCTATTATAAGATCCACTTTTTCGCCCATTTAATCACTAAAAACAGACAGTTTACTAATAAACAGTCATTAGCTGACATTTCACTAACACTGAAATTCCATTATTCAAGCAATAAGTATCGATTTAACCTCATAGGATGATATTCTCAGTGAATAAAATGCTTTCTCAAATTAATATATACCCTATTAAATCAACTCAAAAACTCTCTTTATCTCACGCTATCGTCAAATCCGCAGGTATTGATATTGATCGTCGTTTTATGATCGCATTAACTGATGGTTCAATGATCACCTCTCGACGTTATCCTCAATTACTTCAGCTCACTACTGTTATTCAACCTCATGGTTTACTGTTTAATTTTCCAAATAAAGCACCACTATCTTTGGATTTTACACAATTAACGCAGACACAAACATCAACTGTCGTATGGAATGATTCCTTTCAAGCCTACACAACATCAGAAGAAGCAAATCAATGGGTTAGTGAGATTATAGGCCAACCTGCACAATTACTGTATAACGGCATTGAAAGTCAAAGAACAGGAGGAAAAGCACAAGTAAAGGTCAGTTTTGCTGATAATTTTCCAGTCATGATTATCTCTGAAGCATCTTTAGATAACCTTAATGCACGTACCCAACAAATTCACTCAATAGATAAGTTTCGTGCCAACTTAGTCGTTTCAGGTGTTGAAGCTTTTGCAGAAGATAGTTGGAAAAGAATTCGAATTGGCGAAGTAGAGCTTGAAATTAAAGCACCATGCAGCCGTTGTGTATTAGTCAACTACGACCCTCAAACTGCACAAAAAGCCGTCAATAACGAACCGCTTGCAACACTGATGACCTTTCGTTCTGACAATGCAATCCCAACAAATGTTAATTTTGGTATGAATGCTATCGTCGTAAAAGAAGGAATCATACATCAAGGTGATAGCGTTGAAGTATTATCATATCGCACACCAGAGCAATATAAAGATCAACGTATCGCTTTAACGTGTATCAAACGTGAGCCCATCGCAAAGGATTTTGTTTCTTTTTCTTTTAAAGCGCAGCAAAAAAAAACTTTGGCCTCTTACTCTCCGGGGCAATACTTACCTATTCATATCTCGATCAATGATCAGATTTTTGAGCGTTGCTATACCCTTTCATCATCACCGCTAACACACCAGCATTACACTATTTCTGTGAAAAAAGTTGATCAAGGCATGGTTTCTAATTGGCTTCATGATAATTTACAGGTCGGTGACAACATATGGAGTGATACGCCATCAGGGAGTTTTTATCTCGAACCACAAAAAGAACAAAATACATTGCTCATCTCTGCTGGCAGTGGAATCACACCGATGATGTCGATGCTACGTAGCTTGATCGCCGAAAAAAACACTCAGGGACTCATTTTTTATCATTACTGTCGAACACAGGCTGATATTCCATTTGCCACTGAACTCGCAGCAATAGAACGCCAGCATCCAGAAATAAAAATATTTATCTGTTTAACCCAACAACAGGATTCGACTCATTCTTTTTGTGGCCGTATCTGTGCTGAGCACTTTGTGTCACTTCAATCCCTCGCCAACTATCATGCCTATGTCTGTGGTAATGCACGCTTTAGCCAAACAACACAAGAGTTGTTAATAAATCAAGGGTTACCTGCCGCTCACTTTTACCAAGAGCAATTTAGTCAACAATTAGCAGTACCTGAACAACAGCACTCAATTAACATCCAATTTAATCAACAACAATTTACTGGAAATAACCAGGCTAGCTTACTTGATCAAATTGAAGCCGCAGATTTACCCATAAAAAACGGTTGTCGTGCAGGTTTATGTGGCCGTTGTAAGGTTAAAGTCATTGAAGGTGAAGTCTTACAACAACCAAGCACAGCATTAAATGATCATGATAAACAACAAGGAATGGTATTAGCCTGTTGTTCAATTCCAACATCTAATATCAAAATTAGTCAGTAATGAAATAACCGTGAGCTATTCTCCGTATCGGCCATCAATGATACGAGTGGAAAACAATAAGATACAACACGTTAATAATAGATTCCCTATCTCGTTCGTTCCTCACTGTAGGGAATGACGGGACGGGTTTTACAGTCACTATCAGAATTTTTAGTGAGTATTTTAATATAATAACAAGATCAATTTTAATACCGCATAGTTGATGTGCAAAGTTATGGCTTCCCTTTGTTTTAGCACAAAAATATCAGGTATGAAAATCCGTCTTTAACTCGTGTTATAGACAATTTAGACGCGCCTGATCATCTTGATATGAGGAACGCCAGTGCTATTAGCCACATAAGATTGACCTGAAGTCTTAAAGCCCAACTTTTCATACATTGATACGGCATGAAGCCTAGCATTTAAATATATTTCATCTGCTCCCTTTGCGAGAGCTTCGTGTGTCAGTTTTGTTAGAACGCGAGTACCTAAGCCTTGACCTTGCATGTTTGGGCGGACGACCATCTGCGAAATCTTAAATATTCGAGGGCTTTCCTCGCTTAATCTACCATATGCACACAATGAGTTATTATCTACTGCTGCAATATGAAAGCTGCTACTTTCAAGCTCATCAAACATTATTTTTCGCGGAAGGCTGGGAGTTCTAAAGAACAAGTCATACCGTAGATCTAATGCATCTTGATATAGCTCATCTGTACGTTCTAGGTAAATAAGTTCCATTTTATCTCCTTGACTATAACGCCACTTAAGGGGGAGTTAATGTGTGCAGCAATAACGAGCAGTGTTAATCACACAAGTTACAAGTCCATTTAAGAAACTTGTTATGCGCTTACTTCGATGCCAACGCTACTTTTATACCGAAAGTAATTAACACTACCCCCATGAGTTTTTCAAAATAATGTTGAATAGATTCAAAGGTATTTTTAACGCTTTTCTGATTTAAAAAAACAGCAACCAAACTAAACCAAATTAAACAAGATAAGGAAACTGTAGCGCCATAAATAATCTGAATCGCAAAAGGGGTTTCAACACTTACAACTTGAGTAAATAAACTCAGAAAGAACAAAGTTGCTTTAGGATTTAACGCGTTATTAATAAACCCCATCTTGAAAGAAGAATAATCTGAAATTTTTCTCTCTTGCTTAATATATTGTTCAGAGTTTAAAGGTCTACTTTTTAAGCACTGCCAGCCTAAATACATTAAATAAGCAGCCCCTAAATATTTCACAATAGTGAACAAAACAATAGATTTGGACAAAATAAGTCCGATACCTGCAAGGGTATATATAACATGGATCCAAACTGCAAAAGAGACACCTAGAGTAGTAAAAATACCGGAGCGTCTTGTGTAAGTTAGACTATTACGGACAACGATGAAAAAGTCTGGTCCAGGGGTAATAATAGTCAAAACAGTAATAGATAAAACTGCAATAAATTCTGATAAGTAATTATTAAAAAGTAATTCCAATTTACACCTCTGATATCGAAAAACACTAGTGCATAACGCCATGTTAAGGGGTGAGTAACGCAATACTGAAGCCGCCGCATACCACCTTAAACACTAAACGCACGCATAGTAAAATGCCACGCGTTGCGAATCCCTTTTAAACATTTTGTTATGCGCTTGTTCCACGGTTCAATCTATCTATTGCAGCACGTAATTTGGTTACTTTAACCTCCGTGAGTATCACTATGACGAAACTCAACACAGAAAATGTTACTAGTACAAAGTCTAATAAATTACCGCCACTAGTTTGATTGATGCCGTATAAGCCAAATAGCAAAAAGAAACTAGCTAATATCGATAGTGCTGTGTCATTCGTTTTAATTTTGTACTCATCGGCAGCTATATCTTTGCTTATTGATACAAAATTCGAAAGCCCTTCGAGCTTAACTACCATTTTGCTGTTTTTAAGCTTGGCGTTGAAACCATCGCTCTGTAATGCCCCTACTAAATCTTCCATAATTGCTGTCTCCATTTCTATTTTGGCGCATAACGCCCTGTTAAGGTGTAAGCAACGCAATACCGATTGTGCCGCAACCACCTTAAACACCAAACGCAACGCATAGGGAAAACACCACCCGCTGCGAATCACTCTTAAACAGTTTATTAGTGATTTTTTGCACACTGTTCGATCCAGTCTTTAACCGAAATAGAATTACCATATGTCATTTCAAGAATGACAGGAAGGCTACTTATAATGCGCCATGAGTCTGGGCGCTCCTCGATACCGCTAATTCCAGACATGTGTATAGCCATACCCGTTTTTGTTTTTTGCTTAACGCCTTGTGGCTTATGTAGATCATCATGGACTGGATAGCTGTTGTAATCAAAGAGTGCGCCATCAATTTTTAATGAGCCTAGTTTTATCTTTTGCTCTTTCTCCATAACACTAGAATCAGAAGTCAAAATAGTTAAATTGAGCTTATAACTCCCTTGTTTCGGTTGAGGAATAACACATGGTTTTGGTGTTTCTTTATTAACCGGCACTTGGAGCTTAACTTTTCTTTGAACAATCTCATTCGCCTTAACTATAAAAGGCTCAATTTCATTGTCGAAAATATTTCCATTGCTACCGCTATGGGTTATTTCTGCTTACAGTCTCACTACAGCTTGATCTTTATTACCTATATTGTGAAATAAAACATCAAATTCAAATGCTCCTGTATTCACAAACCTAGTTAAGGGATTGGTAATTACAACTTCATTATCAACGCGCAGATTAGAGTAGTAAAAAGAGTACAAGGTGAATAGAAAAGCAGCTAATGTGCTCCTATAGATAGTTTATCACTGAACTGAAAGCGACTTCTTTTGACTCTCCTTCGAACTCTTTTTGCTCTGGGAATATCCATATTATATCCATAAATTACTAACAACTTATTATATTAACAACTTGCCCGAATTTGTTCTTTGAACCTGCGCCCGTATTTCATTCGTCATTATAAATCAAAAACATTATTACATTGGTTGCCCGATAGAAGTCACAAAATCGGGCATCTGCCTTTTAATTGCCACTTTTTTACTAATACTAATTTCTGTATGTATTAACAGTATAAAAGGTACGATATGGCGTCTATCTTTCTTATATACATAAAGAAATACATCTCGCAAAATAATAACGATTCAACGTGCTGTAATTAGATTCCCTATCGGCGTTCGTAACCTCACTGTAGAGAATGACGGATGGGTTTTGTATTCACTGTTTGGAATTTTAATGCCCTCTTGTTACTCCCTCGTCCCTTATAACCTATTCCCTCCCTTTCCCCATAAAAAAGCCGACAATTAAGTCGGCTTTTAATTAATAATTTGTAGCTGTTAATTAAGCTTTAGCAGCTACCGTTTGAGCGGCAATAGAGCCTTCTTCAGGACGCTTTAAGAATGCATACAATACGCCTGTTACTATCGTACCCGCTGCAATAGCGACTAAGTAAAGTAACGCTGGTGAAATTGCGTTTGGAATGAGCAATACAAACAAGCCGCCGTGTGGTGCCATAAGTTTTGCGCCAAACAACATTGATAATGCACCCGTTAATGCACCACCAATCATACAGCTTGGAATAACACGCATTGGATCGCGAGCTGCAAATGGAATCGCACCTTCAGAGATAAAACACATACCTAGTACAAATGCAGCTTTACCCGCTTCATTCTCACTGTTAGAGAACTTGCGCTTAGCGAGGAATGTCGCTAAACCCATGCCCATTGCTGGTACCATACCTGCTGCCATAACTGCTGCCATTGGCGCATAAGTTTGCGAAGCTAATAGACCAACACCAAAAGTATAAGCCGCTTTGTTTACTGGACCACCTAAGTCGAAACACATCATACAACCAAGGATAATGCCCAGTAATACTGCGTTAGCTGAACCCATGTTGTTTAGGAAAGTGGTTAAACCTGCCATCGCTGCTGATACTGGGCCACCAACAATGTAGATCATGACCAAACCGGTTACTAAACTCGCCAGTAATGGCACAATCAAAATCGGCTTTAACGCTTCCATTGATTGTGGCAATTTGATCTTTTCAACCAAGAACTTAGCGCAGTAACCAGCGAGGAAACCAGCAACGATACCGCCTAAGAAACCTGCACCAGTAGAGCTTGCTAACATACCGCCAATTAAACCTGGCGCTAAACCTGGACGATCTGCAATTGAGAACGCAATGAAACCTGCCAATACAGGCACCATTAACGCAAATGCAGAACCACCACCAATGGTCATTAATGCAGCGGCTAACGTACCCTCTTGTTTAAAGGCTTCGATACCGAAGACAAAAGATAATGCAATAGATAAACCACCAGCCACGACTAATGGCAACATGTAAGATACACCCGTCATTAGATGTTTATATGGGCCAGCTTTTTCTGTTTTAGCATCTGTATTTTGTGCGTTGGTATTACCAGAATGATTATATACCGCTGCCGTTGCAAAGGCTTTTTCAAGCTCTGATTTAGTTTTCTTTAATGCTAAACCAGTACTGGTTTTATAAAGTTTTTTACCATTAAAACGCGCTAAATCGACTTCAATATCAGCAGCAATAATAACTAAATCTGCCGCCGCAATTTCAGCATCAGTTAATTGATTTTTAGCTCCAACAGAACCACGGGTTTCAACTTTAATGTCATAACCTTGACGTTGACCTTCTTCTGTCAACGCTTCTGCCGCCATAAAGGTATGAGCAACCCCTGTTGGACAAGCAGTAATAGCTACAATCTTTTTAACTGCATTGTCAGTTGCATCAGTAACAGACGGTGCACTTGCTTCTATTAATAATTGTGCATGGGTTGCAGCATCAGCTAACCATACTTTTGGCGCTTCAAAACAAGCAGTGATATCAGCTTGATAAACTTTTTTACCTACAAAACGAGTAGTATCAACCGCTGTACTCGCTGCGATAATGATCACCTCAGCATCATCGATCTGCTGTTGTGTCAAAATCTTAGTACTATTAAGTGATGTTTGGCACTCTATACTTGCTTGCCATTGTAATTCTGCTGCGGCTTTTTCTAATAATCCTGCAGCTATAATGGTGGTTGCAATGCCGCTAGGACAAGCTGTTACTAATGCAATTTTCATATTTACACCTTGGTCAATATCGCTTCACGTTCTTATTATTATGCGATTAAGTTATTGAGTTAAAATGACTTGTTGAGCAATGTTGTTTACTTTATTGATATCATCAACGCCAACACCCACTTGGGTAACAGCCACAGCTGATAATGCAGTAGCAAATTGTAGCGACTGTGTTTTTGACCATTGATTGATCTCACCCCAACACAAACCAGCAACAAGGGTATCGCCTGCACCAACAGTACTGACAACGTCCATTTTCGGTGGTTGAGCCTGTAACCAACCTTCATGGTTTAGCCACATCACACCCTTCGCACCCAGTGATACCACGACATTAGTAATGCCTTTCGCTGCAATTTTTTCAGCAATAGCCATGCATTGTTGTGGGGTTTCAAATACTTGTCCTGCCCACTCGGCTAACTCTTCATCATTAGGTTTAACTAACCATGGATGAGCATCTAAGCCTGCATCTAATGCTGACTTGCTGCTATCAAATAACACCTTCTTGCCTAATTGATGTAATTTTTCTAACCAATTAGCACACATTTCTGGAGTGATCCCTTGCGGTAAACTCCCCGCAATCACAAATACATCATGGGTTGTCGCTAACTCAAATAATGTTTTTTCAAACGCTAAAATATTGGCTGCTGTAACCGCAACCCCTGGGAAATTAATGTCACTAACTTGACCGTTTTTCTCAACCAATTTAACGTTAATACGACTCGCACCAGCGACACGTACAAATTTATCTGTCGCGCCCATTTTCTCAAACAGTTGGCAAAAAGGTTCTTGGTTATCAGCACCTAACAAACCAGTCACGGTAACATCAGCACCAAGCTCTGCTAATACTTTAGCGACATTAACACCTTTGCCGGCAGGATGCAGATTGCCTTGTTCAACCACATTGACAGTGCCTAGCGAAATGGTCTGTAAGCTTCCGGTCAGGTCTAATGCAGGATTAAGTGTGACAGTCACGACTTTCGGTTTTAGCACTTGTTGCATGTTGTTTGTCTCTGAATTATTGGTTGAAATCGTCATCAGTACTGTCCTTTTATAATTTCTCACCTAAACCATCAGCAATCGCCTGACCAATAGCGGTTAAGGCCGCTTCAGCATCACTACCTTGCGCAGTAAATTGCAGTTCATTACCACATTTCACACCCAGCCCAATGACTTTCATTAAACTTTTGGCATTAACAGGTTTACTACCACTAGTAACATTAACCACTTGAATATCTGCATCGAATTTTTTGGTCGTATTAACTAGCATTGCGCCTGGACGAGCATGTAAACCATGAGGGTTACGAATTGCGAATGTAGCTTGATGCCCCTCTAAACTCACTTGCGTCAATGCAGTTACCATTTCAACAGCTGATGATGCTAACCATTGGCTAACTTTCCCTTGGTAGATCAAGTTCGTTAAATACTCAAGGTTAGCTTTATGAGCGTTATCATTAGCCGCAACCATAATCATACCGGCAACGGGATGACCTAATTCTTCAAAAGGTACTTGAGGCGTCACAATAGCAATCGCAGTACGCTTAACCTGCTTATTACTTCTCACTAACCACAAGCCTTGGCCTAAATAAGTCGGACCCTGACTTATCGCATCAGTGACGGTAGCTGTATCAGCAAAGCCTTGGTATTTAATTAACCCTGCGGCAACTGCCGTTAATTGTAATAAATCTAGTGCGGGAAACTGCTTCAAAATAAGTTCAGGGTTACATTCAGCTTCTTGCTGTTCATCACCATTAAGTAACGCAATGATAGCTTGCTCTGATTCACAATGGCGTAGTTTGTCTTCGATACCGTCAGCTGATAACACTTTGGTTAACTGTTTCAAAATACCTAAATGTTCGTCTGATTTAGCCGCAATACCAATCGCAATATAAGCTGTTTGATCATTGCCCCATGGCACACCTTGTGGAAAATGATGAATTTTAACGCCAGTATGATTGACTAAATCACGGGTTTCAGTTGTACCGTGAGGGATCGCAATACCATTACCAAGATAGGTTGAATTTTGTTGTTCACGAGCAAGCATGCCATTGACATACCCTGTCTGTACTAACCCTGTTGCTTCAAGATCAGCTGCCAACGATTTGATTGCGTCTTGTTTGTTGGATGCGATTTGTTGCATCGCAATATCATTTTTAGACAGTGATAACATTTAACTCTCCGATTCAATGCTCTGTGAGATCATCGCTATTTATGGTGCTATTCATTAATAACTATTGATAAGCCCTATCTATTTTTTAATAGGAATCTTTTCTTATCAATAGCTGAATCGTTTCAGCATAAAGGAAAATAAAAATGTTATGCTTAACACAACATTCTATACCCAATAAATGCACATTTAATTTCTGCTGAAACCTTTCAGCTTGCATACTGAATCGTTTCAGCTAGAATTGCAAACGTTGTTAAGCATACGCCATATGAATATATGATCAAGCGCACAAAATTAGATTCAGTTAAATAATGAACAGCCTAATTAACCATTTTTAAGCTTCCCTTTATATAAATAAACAACGGATAAACACCATGACATTGGATGATATTGCAAAACTTGCAGGGGTTTCTCGCACTACAGCTAGTTACGTTATTAATGGTAAAGCTAAACAATACCGTATCAGCGAAAAAACCCAACATAAGGTAATGGCAGTTGTTGAACAACACAATTACCGCCCCGATCATGCTGCAACTTCTCTTCGTATCGGCAATAGCTATTCTCTTGGGCTAATTATTCCTGATTTAGAAAACACCAGTTACGCCAAAATCGCTAAGCTACTTGAACGTAATGCGCGTAAAGCAGGATATCAAATGATCATCTCTTGTTCTGATGATGATCCTGAAACTGAAATGAAGGTTGCTGATATTCTGCTTAGTCGCCGCATTGATGCGTTAATTGTGGCCAGCGCGTTAGCTGCCGATAATGATTTTTATCGTAAAATTCAAGCTAATGGTGTGCCCGTTATTGCTATCGACCGCGCTTTAGATGATGAGTTTTTTATATCAATCATTAGCGAAGATTTAGAAGGTGCTTATCAGCTAACCCAATCACTATTAACTCAACCGATCAATAGCATTGGTTTAGTTGGTGCTGTAGCGGAGCTCGGGGTATCTAAAGAACGTCAGCAAGGCTTTATCGCTGCTATAGATCATCATTCCAACGCCATCACAACTCTCATTGGATATGGTGAACATTTTAGTCAGCAAAACGGCCAACAAATTGTTCAACAATGGATTGATAATGACTGTTTTCCTGATGCTATTTTAGCCACGTCTTATACTTTATTTGAGGGCGTACTTGATTGCCTACTTAAAAATCCTCAATTGATGAGTAACACTTGTTTAGCAACTTTTGGTGATAATCGTCTACTCGATTTTTTGCCGAATAAAATACAATCATTACCACAGCAATTTGAGCTTATTGCTGAACATGCGTTAACACTCGCGTTAAATGCAATAAAAGGGACTTATGAGCCAAATATAGAGGTGATCCCGCGCCAAGTTATTCATCGCTAACACTTTTACTATTATTCTATTGCGGAATAATAACAATAATGGAAAAATACGAGATAACTCATATTTATATTCTTTTATTAAATAGCTATAGGCTACGCCATGTATTTACGTCTTAAAGCATTATTAATATCGCATGCACAATTCTCTCATGCTTTACGGGTAACATTGGCTATTGCTTTTACACTCGCTTTTTATTCTATTGTGCATGTACCGCATTCGATGTGGGGGCCTGTTACCGTAGTCGTCGTTATGATGCAACCTTATGCTGGAGCTATTGTTTATAAAGGTTTTCAACGCATTGGCGGTACTTTATTAGGCGCTTTATTAGGACTATTAACGGTTTTATTCCCCCACCAGCTTAATTATCTGATCCCAGTATGGATGCTGGCATGGGTCTTTTTACTGTCACTAAAATCTTATGGGAAGAATATTTATTTCTTCTTTTTAGCAGTAATGACGCTAATTATAGTTTCTTATCAAGGTGATACTGCTTTAGAAGTGAGTGTCGCGCTATGGCGTGTGGCTAATATTTTAATTGGTAGTTTAATTGCGATTGCCTTTTCATTGTTATTACCTATTCGTGCTGTAACCAGTTGGAATACACTGTTTAATCAAAATTTACGCGCATTACGTCAGCTTTATCAAGCTCACGCTTCAGCTCATATGCTCAGTATTAAACAACTTAATTCGATGAAACGTGAAGTATTAGAACGCCATATGAAAATGATAATCCTATTACCTAACGTGCAAAAAGAAAGACACAAATTAGCAGGCCATTATCGAACCATTATTACGGTACAACGCACATTAATTAGTGTTACAGAGCAATTAATTGAAACCCACTGGAGTTCAGATATTAGCCGTCGTCAATTATTAGCCCAGACAGATCTAAAGCAGTATCAACAACATATTATTACTATTTTAAATCAATTAGAGTTGGCGTCGGTTAATCATAGTAATTTAGTCAATATCGATGAGTTACCCAATATTGAACTTCTATCAACAATGGCCGAAGAAATATCGCCTGATGATACAGCCAACGCTTTAGGCATTTATGGCTATTTTTGGCTAACCCGCCAGTTTATCTGTCAACTCGATGCACTTATTCTTCAATTACGGATCCTTAATCAAAAATAAACCAGCGCTATTAGCATAATAACGGCTGGTTTGTATTATCAGCAAATGACAGTCGTTACTTCATTATCAATCAACCATCGTTGTAAACGTGGTGATTGAGTAATCTTATTATAATAAATATCACAATCTTTAGAGGTATTACTCACCGTGGCGAATAACATTTTTAATAGCTGCACCACTGCATCATTTTGGGTATCAACTCGGTAAGTAAGATTTGGATTAGAAAAATCTTGCCCTAATGCCAATTGTGCCAGTTGCTCAACATCTACCACAAAACCATCAAAGTAATGAATAAAGGTGTCAGCTAATAATGCATTTGCAGGTACAGAACACAGCATATGCACTTTCAGGCCATTAGCACCGCGGCATAACCCCTGCTCAGCCAACAAATCAATCATGGTTGCGGCTTCACTGAATGTACGTACAAACGGCACCACTAATTCAATCTGTTCTCCGCCTGCGGCAGCACGGGCACGCTTAATCGCTTCACATTGCAGCGCAAAACTCGGTCTGTAATTTACATCAGCACAAAAACTGGCACCGCGTACCCCTAATTGAGGATTCACTTCTGCAATTTCTAATTCCGCACCTAATAATTGATGTCGAGTGCCAGAATCAGCGCCCACCAATTGCACTTTTAATGGCGAAGCCCCTTGTTGCCTTGCCGCTGACACTAATAACTCTGTCAACATAGCGACATAATATTCAGCTAAAGCAACGGATTGCTGTCCATATTGATCAGCTATTTTTTGTTGCAATGTTTGCTGAGTTAATTCTGATAAAGCGCTTTGCTGAGTAAAAACTAATGGATGAATACCAATTGCGGTTGCGATGAGATCATCTAATGATACCAATCCTATCCCTTGATGACAGATAGTCGCTAATTGTTGCGTATTGCGCAATACGGTTGTTGTTGTAAGCGTTAATTCTGTTTGTGTTGTCATACACCACCTATACGTCCGTGTTAAAAAGACTGATGCTTATAAATATCAATCCATTAAATAACTATTTATGACCTTACTGCGTGTTCAATTTTCAAGCAAGAACAAAACATTATTTAACAACAATTATTCAACATCACTGACATATGCGACTAGGTTTATGAATATTAATAATTGGATGCAAAATCGCCATTTTAGCTATCAATATCTATAGTTACTTACTAAAAACCTATTTGTTATCACAAGTTTGGTTTATTCCAACAGTGATTTGGGCTATCTTAACGGGGTTATTACAGAGATACCAAGGTAGGCAAACTATTATGCCAATGAAAACAGATGAACTTCGCACAATGAGTCTCGGCCGAATGCCGACACCAGCAGAAGTAGAAACAGCCTCACCAATGACAGATGCTATTGCTGCGCATGTTGATAACGCACGTAAGCAAGTTGAAGCGATCCTATCAGGGAAAGATTCACGTCTATTGGTAATCGTAGGTCCATGTTCAATTCATGACACCGATGCTGCTATTGACTATGCGAAACGCCTTGTTGCTGTACAAGAAACATATAAAGACCAACTTTTTATCGTTATGCGTACTTATTTTGAAAAGCCGCGTACCGTTGTAGGTTGGAAAGGTCTAGTCTCAGATCCTCATTTAGATGGTAGCCTCGACCTTGCTGCTGGTTTGCATAAAGCGCGTAAACTATTAATTGATATTAACGCGTTAGGACTACCAACAGCGACTGAGTTTTTAGATATGATCACTGGTCAATATATTGCTGACCTAATCACATGGGGTGCCATTGGTGCCCGTACCACAGAATCTCAGATTCACCGTGAAATGGCCTCGGCTTTGTCGTGCCCTGTTGGCTTTAAAAATGGTACTGATGGCAATATTAAAATTGCTATTGACGCTATTCGAGCCACACGCGCATCACATTTATTTTGTTCACCAGATAAAAATGGTCAAATGACGATTTATCGCACCTCTGGTAACCCATACGGTCACATTATTCTTCGTGGTGGTAAAATGCCAAATTACCACCCACAAGATATTGCGACGGCTTGCGCTACTTTAACTGAATTTAAATTGACACCTAAGTTAATCGTTGATTTCAGCCACGGTAATTGCCAAAAGCAACATAAACGCCAACTTAATGTTACAGCTGAAATTTGTGAGCAAATTCGCAATGACAGTCAGTCTATTGCTGGCATTATGGCCGAAAGCTTTATTGAAGAAGGTAACCAGACTGTAATTAGCGGTAAGGAAACTGAACTGGTTTATGGTAAATCGATTACAGACCCATGTATCGATTGGGGTGATACAGTTGTGATGCTTAATATGCTTGCTGATGCCATTAAAGACGCCAACGCGTAATTTCATCTTAACATCTTAATACAATAAAGGAGCTTCAATACATTGTTGCTCCTTTCCTCATATTCAATTAACGGTATAATATACGCGTTAATTTATAACGGGATATATTTCCCACATTCAGATTAGAGGCCAATAGCATGCCATGTTTTGATATTATTTCCGAAGTCGATACCGTAGAAATCAAAAATGCGGTAGATAATTCAATCCGAGAAATTAGCACTCGTTTTGATTTTCGTGGTGTTGAAGCCAGCGTAGAATTAAACAAAGAAATCGTAAAAATCACCTCAGAATCAGAATTTCAACTCGATCAGATTGTGGCGATTTTACGTGGTAATCTTGCTAAGCGCGGTGTTGATGCCAATGCTCTTGAGCGTAAAGCAATAAACTTCTCAGGTAAAACAGCATCACAGAACATTGAATTTAAGCAAGGTGTAGAAACCACTAATGCTAAAAAACTAGTTAAGGCGATTAAAGACGCCAAATTAAAAGTTCAAGTGGCTATTCAAGGTGAAAAATTACGTGTAACAGCTAAAAAGCGTGACGATTTACAAGCTACTATGGCACTAGTTCGTGCGCAAGATCTTGGTCAACCATTCCAATTTGATAATTTTCGTGATTAATCACTATTAATATCATAAGGGAAGCGTATCAACGCTTCCTTTTTTTTGATTTAAATATTCAACTATTTTTGAGTAACTTTAAAAATAATGATAACATTTAAACTGTAACTATTAAGTTTATACTTTACTGTTATATTGAAATACGTCATACAAATGCAGAATAACACATTAAATAAACAATAACACCTCATCTGAAACCATTCAAAAAACCGTAATACAACACTATTAACACCCCAATCACAACCAAGAATACTTTTTAAGCAAACAAATTTTTTTTAATTGCAAAAATTGTTGCGCAGCATGCTTATACCCTATAATTCACCCACTTCAATAATGGTTAATTATTTTTCATTCTCTGTTACTAACATAATAGGATAAAGAGCAGCAACAACGATAACTAGCATGGATATGCTTATTACGGTCATGGAACGTTCACTTTTTACAATAACAATTATTGTAAATATTTATTCGCTTGTTGTGTGACTCAACTTATTCAGTACACATTGACTGAAATAAAATAGAGGAGATGTCCATAATGGGCACCGCACAACAAAAAACAGCTGCAACAACAACCGAAAATACTCAAAAGCTCGGCTGGAGTAAAAGTGATACCGTATGGATGCTCGGTTTATATGGCACAGCAGTTGGTGCTGGCACTTTATTTTTACCTATCAATGCTGGAGTTGGCGGCTTAATCCCACTCATCGTCATGATGATTTTAGCATTACCAATGACATTTTTTGCTCACCGAGCAATGATGCGTTTTGTATTATCTAGTGCTAATCCTGGTGCCGATATCACTGATGTGGTTGAAGAACACTTTGGTAAAAATATGGGTAAAATTATTACTCTACTGTATTTCTTTGCTATCTATCCGATTTTATTAGTTTATAGCGTGGCTTTAACCAATACCGTTGAAAGCTTCATGAAATTTCAATTAGGTATCGAGCCACCAGCACGTGCAATTTTGGCATTAATCCTAATTATTGCATTAATGGCAATCGTTCGTTTAGGTGAGCAACTGATCGTAAAAGCGATGAGCATTTTAGTCTTCCCTTTTGTTGCTGTATTACTGATGCTTGCGTTATACCTTGTCCCTCATTGGAACAGTGCTATTTTCACTGACATCATTCCTCAAGGTGGCAGTACTAATACCGTAATGATGGCTGTCTGGTTAATACTACCTGTGATGGTCTTTTCTTTTAACCACTCACCCGTTATCTCTTCATTCGCGGTTGCTAAAGAAAAAGAATATGGCGTTAATGCTGAGCGTCAAGGCTCACGTATCTTATTACGCGCTCATATTATGATGGTTATTACCGTGATGTTTTTTGTATGTAGCTGTGTATTAAGCTTAACACCAGCCGATCTTATAGAGGCTAAAGCACAAAACGCTTCTATTCTGACTTACCTTGCAAACCATTTTGATACACCCGTTATCGCTTATGCCGCACCGATTGTTGCAATTATCGCGATAACAAAATCTTTCCTAGGTCACTATTTAGGCGCAAGTGAAGGTTTGAATGGCATCATTCACAAAGTCGCACGTGATAAGAATAAAACTATTTCAGACAAATCGCTTAATCGTTTCACTGCCTTATTTATGCTTATTACCACTTGGACTGTTGCAACACTCAACCCAAGTATTTTAGGCATGATTGAAAACTTAGGCGGACCAATTATTGCAATGTTGTTATTTATTATGCCAATGTATGCAATAAAAAAAGTACCTGCTATGAAAAAGTATTCAGGGGCTATCAGTAATGTATTCGTAACTATTATTGGTTTAATGTCTATCTCTGCTATTTTTTATTCATTAATACAGTAAATAACAATTATACAAACTATAGAAAAAGGCTAACTAACCACTAGCCTTTTTTATTTAAACCAAATCGTTATAAATATTTTTAGTTACCTGCCGTCTACCCCATTAAACATCATCACAAGCACTTTACAGCAACCATACAGAACCATGACATTTTATACTGCTATATTGCTTACATTGTGCCTCAAATTACATTCGACGGCTAAACAATGAAAGCATTACTGTTAGTACCCATTACAACTTTATTTTGCCACGCCGCCTACGCCACAAACATAGATAATCAACCAATTGAAGAGTCTTCTTCTGATTTTAAAGGCACGGCAAAGTTAGGTTTTATTTACTCTAAAACGACAAATACTTCGATGTCGATGAATTCTGCCGCCTCGTTGAAGCACAGCACAGAAGATTGGAGTAACAAACTTAAATTTAGTTCTTATTACACTGATTCAACAAAAGAAGAAGATGGTGTCAATAAATATAGCATTGCGTTAGATACCCGCTATATGATTAATGCACATAAATTTACTTACTTACGTAATGAATATAATCATGACCAATTTGAAACCTATCGTCATGAATATATTATTGCAACAGGTTTAGGTTATAAAATTTATGATACAAAGACGACCAAATTAACGATCGGTGGTGGTCCTGGTTTCCGTTACAGCAAACGCCAACTAAATGACCCTGAGCACCCTAATCAAATTGAGCGCAATATCATTGCTAATGCCTTTCTAAATGCAGAAAAGCACATTACTCCCACATTATCAGTCGGTGCTAATAGTGGTATTGACTACGGTGTTTCAAATACTAACTATTCTATTGATGGATATATTAAAAATAAACTTATCGGTAATGTTTCATTATTACTCGATTCTAAATATATCTATAACACAGAGGTCGCTTCCGATAAAAGCCATTCCGAAATTTATAGCACCGTTAGCTTAACCTATGATTTTTAATTAGCACGTATAAAAAAACCGAGATATCACACTCGGTTTTTTTCTAATAAAGTAATACTATTAACTAATAATATAAATTTGGTTCGCCCTCTGGACGGGTTTTAAAGCGCCGATGTAACCACATATATTGGCTTGGTGCCGCCATAATTGAATGCTCTATTGCTTTATTAATATAAACAGCAGCATCATGAGGCTTCTTATGTGGAAAATCAGTTAACGGTGGAAATATCTTTAACGTATATTTGCCACTATTACTGTTACGGATCATCGCAAAAGGCAATGGAACAGCACCAGATGCGTCAATCAATAAACTGGTTCCCGTTGTCGTACAAGCATCTTTTACCGCAAATAATGGTGCAAAGGTTGAATTACGGCCACGACCATAATCCTGATCGGGAGCGTACCATAGGATTTCTCCGTCTTTTAAACCCTTAAGCATACCTTTAACATTTTTACGATCAAGCATGTATTTATTTGAGCGTACACGACCTTTAAACTGAAAATAATCAAAACAGGGGTTATTATTTGGTCTATATACACCGACGCCAGGTTTTTTCAAACCAAAAGCACGTGCACCTAACTCTAAATTCAAAGAATGCACAGCTATTAATAAAATACCTTTTCCTTGCTGCTGTATTTGCTCAACATACTCTAGTCCTTCAACCTCAACATGTCTTTCTACTCGAATATCAGGCCAAAACCACGCCATCGCTGTTTCAAACAACGCTAACCCAGTATTATCCATATTTTGCGAAATTAACTGTTGCTGCTCATCTACAGGTAAAGAAGGAAAACACAGTTCTATATTTTGCTTAATTGTTTCACGACGACTTGACATAACCTTCATCGCTAATCGACCGACACCTTGTCCTAATCGAAATTGGATGAAGTATGGTAGCCAACTAAGCAGATACATCACTCCCATTAACATTAGTACCGGCCAGTAACGAGGATGTAATAATGATTTAATAAATCTTGGCTCAGTAAATTTACTCATAACAAAATACAGGGTTCCTCTATTAATATCTTTAAAGTGTTGACGATAAACAACGCCCTAGAAACATTCATCTGACTAATGTTATTGTTATATTAGGTGAAATAGTTTATTAAATGCAAGTGAATACCATGCGACAATCGTCATTATACAGCGGTGATTAAGGTTAGTTATTATTACGTTAATAAACAAAATTTAATCACTAATAAGAACACAATAAAAAAGCCCACTTAAAAAGTGAGCTTGATTGTATTAATAATATAACATTAATTAATAAAGGCTTGGCTGTCCTTCTGGACGATTTTTAAAACGACGATGAAGCCACATATATTGACTAGGTGCGGCCATAATTGATTGTTCAACTATCTTATTAATAAAAACAGCAGCGGCTTCTGGATCTTTATTAGGAAAGCCATCAACAGGCTGACATACTGTTAATGTATAATGACCAGAATCATTATCACGTACCATGGTAAATGGCACTACAGCGCAATGAGTCGCATCAACTAATAAGCTCGTGCCCGTTGTTGTACATGCTTGCTCAACCGCAAATAAAGGAGCAAATACTGAACGACGTACACCATAATCATGATCAGGTGCATACCATACTCGTTCGCCTGACTTTAGTGCGCGCAACATACCCTTAACATCCTTTCGATCAATAAGGGTGCGGTTAGAACGTGAACGACCTTTATATTGAAAGTAGTCAAAACACGGATTGTTATTGGGACGATAAACCCCCATGCCCGACTTTTTAATACCAAAAGCACGTGCACCAAGCTCAAGATTCATTGAATGCACAGCAACCATTAATGCTCCTTTACCTTCACGCTCTAATTGTTCAATATATTCCATGCCCTTAATCGTGACGTGACGACACACTCGTGCATCAGACCAAAACCATGCCATACCCGTTTCAAATAATGCTAACCCTGTATTATCAATATTTTCTTTAACTAAATTTTCTCGTTCGTTTTCACTCATTGATGGAAAACATAGTTCTAGATTACGATAAATTACATGACGGCGGTTTTTCATTAGCTTAATAGCTAAGCGGCCAATACGTTGTCCTAAGAAAAACTGTACACGATAAGGCAATAAACTAAGAAGATACATTAATGCTATCAACATTAACGTTCCCCAATAGCGAGGATGCAGCAATGAATAAGAAAAAACAGGAATATGCTTAGAACTCATACGATATTATAGCCTTGGGTTTTAATGATTTACTAAAAAACATGATAGTTAGAAGGCGTTATAATAGTCCTTTCGCACTCGAGTAAAAAGCAAAACTACGTTTTTTATTGTCAAATTTAGAATAATCTATACTTTAGTGACTAAAAATCAAAAACACCAATATATAACAATACGTTATTATTTTTTATTTAACATTATTCCTAACTAATGACATATCAATTAACCCTTTCTATTCATCTCTATTTTTATGCTAACTATTGTCGACATATCGTCACTGTTATTACTTAATCCACAGTAAATAAATCAGCTGTTATGCCAGAATAGATTAACTATCAGACTGCATTGCAAATAAAGAAATTACATTTTTTAGTTTTACCGCTCTGACAAAAACCCTCAAGGCACTGAAAAATAATAAGAATATTATTGGCACAATTACTGCTAAATTGTTAACAACCTCAACATTAATTAATTAGGTGTCAAATATGGAATTACGTCAATTAGAGATAAATGACGATACGATCGTGTTATCTATCAATGGTGATATGGATGCTGCTGGATGTCAAAATATACAATCAACCATTGATGATGTAATTAGCAAACCACATCCACATATAGACGTAGATATGGAAAATGTCGCTTTTTTAGATTCATCAGGGATTGGGGCTTTAGTCTATCTCTATAAAAGACTAACGGAAAAACAGCATAGTATGCGGATAAAAAATGCTCATGGACAACCACTATCATTACTAAAACTGCTACGAATTGAGAATGCTATACCTGTAAACGAAAGCCGTGAATAGCACTCATTGTATAATGGAGATGATCACGATATGGAACTCAGAAAACTGAAGCATAACTTAGGGTTAATTCTAATACTTAGCTTATTTTTTACGCCAGGTTGTACTACTTTTGCTGAACCTGGTCGTGGTGGAGGCACTAATAATTATTTAAACACTCGATCGACAATATTAGAGCATCTACAACCATTAGGCCCTGAAGATGGTTTACGATTTGAATGGGAACTTGTCGCCCGTCATCTTGATGAATTAATCATGAATAAATCTCAATGGTGTTTTCCTGCAACTGTACTCCAAGCTCAACAAAATGAATCTAGAATAGCGAGTGAGCTTGTTGGTGGATTAGAGATAGATGCCACCAACAGCCTTATTATTCAACGAAATTTATTACAACGATTGGAGCAACAAACAAACTATGCAAAAAAACAAAAAATCTGCCAACCCCCAATAGACAGCGACACTGATACAAACAATATTGTCTTCACCAAAAAGATATATAATCTGCTCAATAAAGCTGATCAATTTATTTTTAACTCATCAGAGCTTGATCCTAAATACATTGTTAATTTATCTGTTGCCTCGCAATTACTTGCAAAAAACAATAATTACAAAATACTAATAACAGGCCATAGCGATGCGTTTTCAGCCGATATACCTGCCAGCCAGCTTGCTCGTCAACGCGCCGAACAAATACAACGCTATCTCAGTATTTTTGGACTTAACCCTAACCGTATTCATATTGACTCAATAGACTCTCAACCCCCTTCTTTTTCTACACCACAAGCACGCGAGCATTTGAGTAATCGTCGAGTCACTATTGAATTAATGCATATAAATCAACCTCTCATGCTTGATGACTTCTCTTGGAGGTAAATACAATGCGTTTATTTAGGCTGATTATATTCTCTTGTTATTACCTTCTGTTAATCGGTCAATTTGCCTATGCTGAATCAGCAAATACGGTTCGTGTTGGTGATATTATAACTATTATTTTACCCGGAGAAGAATCACTCAACACAACGTTTCAAGTGGATAAGCAAGGTCAAGTCACCCTACCTGAAATAGGCCCTTTAACCGTTGCCGGAAAAACAGAACAACAAATGGTCACGATTATTACTATGAGCTTAAAAACCGTGATGCAGGATCTTAATCACTTAAGAGTTTTTATTAGTAAACGACAACTGATTATTAATATTCAAGGTTATGTTAATCAGCCTGGCGAGTATATTATTGCTGACACTGACTCGGTGCAACTGGCACTTTATGCTGCTGGTGGATTACGGCCAGGCGCACAGCTCAATCGCTTGCAACTGCGTCGTGGTGACACAATAACAACATTTAATTATAAATCGTTTTTAGACTCTGGTGATCTATCAAAATTACCGACCCTGCAGTCTCTCGATACCCTGTTTATTCCAGCATCAGCAATGATTGGTAATATTGAACAAGAATTTGATACCGCTAAATTAGCACAAGCTGGTGATGCTGCTGATGATAAAAACGCTGTCAAAGTCTTTGGTGAAGTTCACGACCCTGGTACGTTTTCTTATAAAGAGGATGCCACTATCGTGCATGTTTTAATGCGTGCAGGGGGTGTAACTCGTTATGCGACTGTTGAGCAAATCAGAGTTATTTCTAATAATGAACCACGTACTTTTAACCTGAAAAAATACTTAGACTCAGGTGACGAAACTTTACTACCCAAGCTGTATCCAGGTTCAACCATTTTTATTCCGAAACAACAAGAAGAGATTAAATTTGGTGCCAATATCGTCTATGTCATGGGTGAGGTAGCTAGTCCCGGTGCATACGAAGGTAAAAAAGGAGCAACTTTTATGGGCATTCTTGCCAATGCAGGAGGCCCCACTCGATTTGCAGAATCTCGTCAAATTCGAATCATAAAATCCCATGGTGAAGTCATTAATTTTGACCTCTCTGGGTATACCGAAGGAACTAATTATCAAGCACCACCATTAATTGAATCTGGCGATGCTATTTTTGTTCCTGAAAAAACAGATATGAATGAAAAATCATGGTTAAAAATAGCACCTCATCGTGCTGTACGTGTCTTTGGTGAAGTAGAAGATCCTGGACGAATAGAATGGTCTGATGAAATGTCCTTCCTCGACTTATTAGCCCATGTCGGTGGACCAACGGTACGAGCAGATACCGCCAACATCGAAGTTGTGACTCCAGACGCTAACGGAAAAAACCTTGTTTATACATTTAACCTTGATACTTTTATGTTAGAAGGAAGGCCTGAGTCCTCTCTCCCTATCATTAGAGCTGGCGCAACGATCAGAATTCGAGATTTACCCCTCGATCCAACAGATAATAAATCACAATGGGTACGTCAAACATCAGACAGTTCTATTTATATCTTTGGACAAGTTAATTCTGGAGGTCGTTATCGCTTTACTAATAATCTCCATTTTTTAGATATTCTTGCTGCTGCCGATGGACCGACAATCGATGCTGACCTGCATAATATTCGCGTCACGCACCGAAACCAAAAATATTCAAAAGTATCTAAATTAGACCTAGCACTTTATTTTGAAACCGGTGATGAATCACTACTCCCGATAGTGAAAACCGGTGACTCAATTTATATTCCAGAAAAAAAACGTATATGGATAGATGAAACTAATGAAACAACTATTCGCATGTTGGGTGCAGTTCATAAACCAGGACGTTATCGATTTCATGATTCTATGACCATATTAGATATCTTAGCTAAGGCTGGCGGTACAACCGATAATGCTTACCCTGAAAAAATCAGTGTTATTAATAACTCGCGTCATCAAGGGCAAGCACGGACCTTTGATCTTATCAAATTTAGCCGCACAGGCGATTATAAAATGCTACCTGTATTAAGAGCTGGAGACACCGTTTATGTACCAACTAAAGATGAAAGTATTCTGGCAAATGTTCGTCTTGGTATCCAAGATATATTCCAAGTACTTGCAACACTGGCTTTGATTGGCTCTTTGTAATGAAAATCCCGTCATACCAGATGGAAATTGAAGATATTTTTTTGTTCCTCGAGCAACAGAACTATCACTCAATATGCATTACATCTAGCAATCCCAAAGAAGGCGTTACTTCACTAGCGCAAGCGATTACTGAACGTCATTTATTAGCTGGTTATCGTACCCTATTAGTCGATCTAAATTTTCAAAATCCAAGTTTAATTCCTTTAACGCAGTTTATAAAAAAGCCATACTCCAACAATCAAACAAACGATTATTTAGCCTATGATCCTCATAATAAAGTGGGGGTATTAGGTACGTCGATCATTAAAGACAAAGCTCATATTATTACATTACGTCAGCCTCAAAACTTGAAAAAAACAATCGCAACATGGTTATTAGAATTTGATAAAATTATCATAGATACCTCACCACTGTCTCAATCATCCCTACATAATATTCCAGCACATACAGTTGCAAGTTGCTGTGATGGTACTATTCTTATCATTCTATCTGGTCAAACACGACAAAATGAAATCAAAGATGCGCTAGATAAATTAGCAGCACATAATGCAAACCTAATTGGGCTGGTATTTAATGACCAATTTCAACCACATATTAAAAATGAAATTTGTCGTGAAATTAAACGCTGTACTTTTTTACCTGACAAAATATCGACCAAACTTATTAAGTTTATTAAAAATAACCGATTTCTATCTATTTTGGTGTAGTAATGGCAGAATCCATTCTCCTATTTGAAAGCATCCAGCCAACAAAACTTGAATCAGTACGAGTATTACGTCAATCATTATCTAAAATTCTTGATCATCTTGATATTAAGACAAATGTAAAACAACACTGCTTATTATGTTGTTCTGAGTGGTGTACTAATCTTATTCTTCATGCGACGCCTCCAAGTCGTGATATTACGGTTAGCTTTAGAAAGTCAAAAAAGAAATGGCTATTACTTATTAAAGATCATGGTGAAGCATGGGATCCGACCATGCATCGTTCAATAATAAATTCCAAAACGAAGACGGATATATTAAAAGGCTGTGGTTATGGTATAAATATAATTAATAATACTTCAGATGAAATGTTTTATCAGTCTCAACCCGCCTATAACCTTTTCACTATCCTTTGGGAGCGCGATACACATCGTATTAAGCCTCATATTTTATTAGTTGAAGATAATAAATCTCAAGTTCAGCTTTACTGTGCGTATCTAAAACCACAATTTAACGTGAGTATTGCAGCCAACGGTAAACAAGCCTTAACCTTTCTAAAAAATGAAAAAGTCGACTTAATTATTTCAGATATTCAAATGCCAGAAATGAGCGGAATTGAATTACGACAAGAATTGGAAAAAATCAAAACATCTTCAACGCCTTTTATCTTTTTATCTCATTCACTAGATGAAACCATACTTCATGATGCTGTCGATTTAGGTATTGATGATTATTTAAAAAAACCCATTAAAAAAAAGCAGTTACTCAATTCAATACATCGCGTACTTACACGCTTTAATCAGGTTTATCATTTCCTTTCGCAGCAAGTTAATCAAAAAATCACAGCCTCACTGCTGCCACAGGTTGACCTTAGTTCAAATCACTGGCGATTAGCTTTCCAACAACGCAACACAGGGCGAGGTGGCGGGGATTTTATCCTATCGACGAGTCATAACGGCATCACACAATTATTACTTGCTGATGTTATGGGACATGATGAGAGTGCTAAATTCTTCTCTTACGCATATATTGGCTATATCCGCGGACTAATGCAAAATACAGATCTAACCCAACCAGCACAATTACTCACGAAATTATCTGATAATGCATATAAAGATCAATTACTATCACAAACAATGTTAACTGGCTGCTGCCTCAGTTTTATTAACTCTAATACGATTAAATTAAGCAGTGCTGGTCATCCTTACCCAATACACATTCATCACAAGAGACTACATCCAATTAAAGCTGAAGGTACATTACCCGGATTGCTACCTCACACAGAATATCAAAATATATCTCTAATCCTAAACAAAAATGAACGCTTGGTACTATTAACTGATGGCTTATTTGAGTCTGGCAACACCATAACAGAACGTGAAACACTTGAGCTATCAATAAAAAAACATTTACTTATAACAGCAAACCTTCCACTTAATATCGCACTTCAGAAAATAATGCACGTTTTTGATACATTAGCAGGTACACCTCCGAATGATGATGCATTACTATTACTAATTGAAAAAAAATGACACTATTTTATGGTAATTAATTGTGACATTTAGACTATTACTTCATTTAATACCTTCCTTTCGGCTTAATATCTACTACTTAATCATAGAATTAACCCGTCTTATTATTATTCACCAAGCATTTAAAAATACGACTATAATTACTGATAAGATTAGAATTGATTATTATATAAAGATAATTAATCACTGATTAACTATCACTTTTATATGTATTTATTCAAAAAATCAGTCGCTAATAGCTCATATTTATAAACTTAGGAAAAGACTAAAACCAATAAAATTTAGTTGTTAAACTTCTCTATAAACAGGATGTTATTATGCTACAAAAAGTACTTTTAGTAGAAGACTCAACATCATTAGCGATTCTTTATAAACAGTATGTGAAGAATGAACCTTACGAATTCTTTCATGTAACAACAGGTGAGGATGCTAAAAATTTTATTGTAAAGAATCCACCCCAGTTAATCATTCTAGATCTCAAACTCCCTGATATATCAGGTAAAGAGATTCTACAATGGATTAGAGATCAAAAAATACCAACAGCAGTAATTATTGCAACAGCTCATGGCACCATAGATATCGCTGTTACACTCATTCAAAATGGTGCAAATGATTTTTTAGAAAAACCGATTCAAGCCGATCGCCTTAAAACCTCAATTAAAAATCACCTTAAAAATAATAAGCTTGAAATGTTAGTTGAAGACATTCAAAACACGTTTAACTACAAAAAGTATCAAGGTTTTATTGGATCTAGTCTACCAATGCAAGCAGTATACAAAATTATTGATGCTGTTGCCCCCACCAATGCCAATGTATTCATTTCAGGTGAAAGTGGCACAGGTAAAGAGGTCTGTGCTGAAGCTATTCATTATAAAAGCCAACGTTATAATAAACCGTTTGTTGCCATTAACTGCGGCGCAATTCCTCGCGATTTAATGGAAAGTGAAATATTTGGCCATGTAAAAGGGGCTTTTACTGGTGCAACGACTGATCGCAAAGGTGCCGCAATGCTAGCAAATGGTGGCACTCTTTTTTTAGATGAATTGTGTGAAATGGAGCTCGAAATGCAAAAGAAATTGCTCCGTTTCTTACAAACTGGCCGCTTCACTCCTCTCGGTGGCAGTAAAGAAGTAAGCACCGATTTACGTATTATTTGCGCGACTAACCGCGATCCTCTTCTCGAACTTAATGAAAAACGATTTCGTGAAGATTTGTATTACCGAGTTAACGTTGTCCCTATCAAAATGCCTCCACTTCGAGACCGAGACACTGATATTATTGATATTGCACGTTTCTTTTTGAAAAAATATGCGAAAGAAGATAATAAAAAATTTAGAGCTATAAAACGTAATGTCGAACTAAAACTCTGTCATTATTCTTGGCCTGGTAATGTCCGTCAATTACAAAATATCATTCGTAATATTGTTGTGCTCCACAATGATACGCATGTATTAATGGAACATTTACCTGAACCACTTAATAAATTAACGTCTTCTACTAAAACGCCTGAAAAGTCACAAGAAAAGCAAAATAACGTCACCCCTATAAAGCCACCAGCAAACATAGATCCACCACTGCATACCGTCGCTACATCAAATACCGAAAATGATGATAAAAAAACTATTAATACTAACCTCATTCGTCCAATGGCCGATATTGAACGTGAAGTTATTGAAAATGCAATTGATTATTGCGAAGGAAATGTCCTAAATGCGGCAGTATTACTTGAACTAAGCCCATCAACTTTATATAGGAAAAAACAAATTTGGGATACCTATGAAGAGTCAGATTAAATCTTTACGTATTTGGCTGGTAGTCGACAGTAAAGATATTGGTGGCATTGAGTCACATATTTTACAACTCGCTAAAGGTTTAACTCTTCATCATCAACATGTTAGCGTCATTTTTTTATGTCGTTATAATAAAATACACCCATTAACCCATTTACTTACTCATGCCAAAATTGACTATCATTTTCTATCTGGTTCAATACAATCACTACTACGCCTCACGTTACAACATCGTCCCAACGTTATTCATTCTCATGGTTACAAAGCCGCTATTTATTGTCGATTATTACGACTCATCCTATTTTGTACCCAGCGCAATATTCGTTTTATTAATACCTTCCATGCCGGAGAAATACCTACAGGGAAAGTGAAATTATATGATGCAGTTGATCGATGGAGTGCATGTTTGAATCACACAAATTTCGCCGTCAGTGATGATATAAAACAACGGATTCCATTCAAAACCGACGTTATTAATAATTTTATAAATACTGATTCTCTTACCCTTTCCCAAGGTAAACAGATTGCCTTTGTTGGCCGCTTAAGTCACGAAAAAGCACCAGAACGATTTGTAGGACTCGCTCTACATTTACCACAGTTCACTTTTCATATTTATGGGGATGGTCCTTTAGCTTTCACTTTACGTCAACATGCCCCCTCAAACTTACAATTTCATGGGCAACAGCAATCTATGGATAATATATGGTCCCATATCGGACTATTAGTCATTTGCTCCCGATATGAAGGCTTACCAATGGTAGCCCTTGAAGCGATGGGTCATGGGATCCCAGTTATTACTACTGCTGTCGGTAATATTCATCAACTTATTAAGCACAATATTAATGGTTGGATTATTGAGCCTCAATCCCTTGCAGCTACAGTGATTCATTGGTCTCAGTTACAAAAATCACAGCGAGATAAAATACAAAAAAAGGCTCAAAATACAATTGTCCAATCTTATTCATCACGCGCTGTAATCCCTGAATTATTAACCGCTTATAGTCATTAAGTGTATTCTCAATTTAAGAATATAGATTTATCAATATGGGGATGGTCAAAAAAGATTAAAATCCTTTATTTTCAATAAATTAACACCACAATAACTTGGCACTCCTTTTGCTTCATTTTATCTTCATACCTTAATAATTTGATATAAGTGTTTTAGATAAATAAGGAAAGATTATGGGTAACAGTCATTATGTCTTTGTTTTTATCCCAGTTTTCTATATCGGTCGATCTAAGTCCATTCGTAATAAAATATTAAACCTGATCATAGTTAACAAATACCTATCAATATCTGTACGAGCATAAGTACAGATGCAGATATGGTCATTATCAACACCTATCAAAAATATCATTCTTTATGGTACGAGTATTGTACTAATGAAAGGTGTCTCTCTTATAATGTTGCCGTATATCGCGACTCACCTTTCTCAATCAGAATTAGGCCGTTTAGAAGTTCTTTCGACTATTGCTATTATTATCAGTATTATTTTTGGGCTGTCATTACATGAAGCGTTATATCGATTTTCAGGAATAGCAAATGAAAATAAAAAAAATAAGATTACTGCAGATATTTTTATTCTCAGTCTTATTATTGCCGCCATTTCTCTGCCTATAATTTGGATATTATGTCCTTTATTAAGTCAAATTAGCGTCTTACAAAGTTCAACTCTTGAACTTGAACTTCTGTTAATACCATTAGCATTTGAAGCTGTTGTTATGGTTGTACTCGCAGCATTACGAATGAAAGAAAAAGCATGGGTATTTTTTTACTTAACAACCGGAAGAGCACTTCTTCAAGCACTGTTAGTCATGATTGTACTTCACTATGGATATGGCGTTACTGAAGTAATTTTAACAGGCTTTATTAGTGCGATGATCCAAACTGTCGCAGTTATCTATATTCAATATAAAATGAATAAAGCCACTTATATTAAGTATCACTTTAATCTTCGCATTACACGAATATATTTAGTCTATTGCTTACCTTTAATGTTCAGTGGTGTCATATTTTTCGGACTTAATGGTCTCGAACGTTGGTTCTTAATTATTTATGTTTCATTTAACGACGTTGCACTTTATGCCATTGCCTTTAAATTTGCATTAATACTTGTTTTACTAATGCAACCATTTGGTATGTGGTGGATGCCTAAACGATTTGAGTATTTATCTAAAAACGGAGCGAATACAACAACAGAAATTACCCATATAAGTATTGTCTTATTATGTGTTTTAACTGTTTTGGTATGTTATTTTTCACCTTTTTTTATAGATTGGTTTATGCCACCAAGCTACCAACCAGCCAAAGAGATGGTTTATATTTTAGCTGTTATTTTTGCTATCAAAGAACTTAATGAACTCATTAATTTAGGGGCATTAGTTAAGCAAGAAACAAAAAAATTATTAGTGATTAATATCTTTTCGACAATAATAGGAGTAACCATGATAATACTACTTACACCCTATTATAAAATTAATGGGGTGCTCATTGCCTTAATCGTAGCCCAAAGTATCAGGACACTTAGCACTTACTGGCTATCTCAACGTTGTTTTGCTTTTCCATATGCCATAAAAAAAATTGCCGGTTTATTTGTTATAAGTGCCGTAGCTATAGGATTAAGCCAATATCAAAGCACCATATTATTACATTTATCTAATGCTTTTTTATCAATATCTACTTTATTAATTTTTGCGTTTTGGAATCAGCTAATTATCTTCCCCATAACGGGTAAATCAACACAAATTACTCAAAAGAGATAATGATGTTCTCCAATGACACACAGCCTAAATCATCAAAATCATATTGGCTAATCACATTTTTTATTTCTATCATTGTAGGTGTTATATGGTATTTTATACCTCATCCTCTGATAATTATAACGATAGGAATAATACCTATTGGCGTTTATTACAGCCTCAATAATCCTTTTTTAATCGTACTACTATTTGTTATCTTTTCATTCTTTCGAATACATGAAGTTTTTCCATTTTTATATGATTTTAAAATACCAAAATATTTATCTATAATCTCACTCACAGCTTTTATATGGCAGATTTTTATTCATCGTAGAATCCAGCTTTTCTGGTGTCGTGAATTTACATTAATTACCGCATTTACCATGATTATTATTAGCGGTATTTTTTTTGCAATAGACCGTCGTCTCGCATTAGAATCTTTTCTAGATATTTATTCAAAAATAATTGTTATGACTTTTGCTGTTGCCATTCTAATTCAACGTCCTCAGCAACTAGCATTAACGTTAAAAGCAATTATTATATCTGGACTGATCGTCGCCATAACTGCAATTTATAATAGAATTAAAGGGATTGGGCTTGTAGAGGGCACCCGGACTACTATAGGTCGTGATCTCGGATCCATGCTAGGTGATCCTAACGACTTAGCATTGGTACTAATGTTCCCTATCTCATTTTCAATAGCACTATTACTAACTCATCAAATATCTTGGCCATATCGTTTATTTGGATTAATCGTAACGATTATTTTATTCTGTGCCGTAATCTTTACTCAAAGTCGCGGGGGTCTACTTGGTATTATTGCTGTCTTTGGCATTTACGGGTTGCAGCGCGTAAAATCAAAAATACTACTGATTAGCAGTGCTGCTATTACAGGCATAATACTCTTCACAATTGCAGGTATAGCAGATAGAACCTCTGGTGGTAGCGCAGAAGTTGGAATTGATGAATCATCAATGGGTCGTTTATACGCATGGCAAGCGGCTTTCAGGATGGCAATTGCTAACCCGTTATCAGGTGTTGGTCTCAGCAACTTTTACCCTAACTTCTTTTTTTTCACATCATATTGGGACGGCATGAATCATGCGGTTCATAGCACTTGGCTTTCGGTTTTAGCAGAAACAGGCTTTATAGGACTAGGTATTTTCGTTAGCTTAATTATTATTCTAATTAAAAATATTAAACTTACTTTACAAAAGCTACAACAATATAAAAATCAAGTGGATCCTGTTATTTATGTCAGTGCGCAGGGAGTCTACGCAGGACTTATCGGTACGATTGTATCTGGAACATTTCTAACACAAGGTTTTACCTGGCCAATTTATATCTTAGCTGCATTAATTATTGCAATAAATAATATATCAAAACGGGTATTAGACAAACTCGAACCATAATTTTTCTCATTATTATTCTCAATTTAAGAAACATGACCACTTAATTGCTAACGAATTGATAAAATTAAAGAAATTATTGGCACAGACTATGTAAGTACTAAGATAGTGCATAAAATAAGGCATAGCGATGATGTATTTATTATCTTTTGCTCGATGTGAGAAATGGATTAAAAATAGTAAACATCCATTCCCTATGGCATTGTTCCGACTAGTCTCGTTTATTCGTGTATTCGAACTGCCTTCACCGCAATGGTTTAATCTTTGTCTTTACTGTCTACATCAGACTATCATTACTCTGTGGCATTATTTTAGCCACTTTTTTTATTACCTTCCTGCTTTTAAAGGCCGTTTACACAGCTACGGTAAACGTACTTTACTCTATAACGGCTTACCATTTTTTAATGGCCCACTCATTATGACGATTGGGAATGATTGCAGAATTTCTGGAAAAACTACCTTTATAGGTCGCTCTGATTCTATCTATCCGACCCTCTCCGTTGGTAATAACGTCGATATCGGTTGGCAAACAACAGTTGTTGTCGGTAACAAAATTAATATTGGTGATAATGTACGTATTGCTGGCCAAGGATTTTTATGTGGCTACCCAGGTCATCCAATAAACCCTCATTTACGGGCACAAGGTTTACCTGATTTACCACAGCAAATCGGTAATATCACCTTAGAAAATGATGTATGGGTAGGCACACGAGTCAGCATTATTGGCAATGTAACAATCGGAGCAAGGTCAATTATTGCAACAGGGAGTGTGGTAACTAAAAGTTTTCCTCCTAATACCTTGATTGCAGGCAATCCAGCTAAAGCTATAAAAACATTGAAAAATGATGTTCTTCACTCCCAAGGTAAGGATACATCATGAAGCATGATCTCATCGTTTTTGCTGAAGATTGGGGCGGATTACCCTCAAGCACGCAACATCTTATTAAGCATCTCGCGCTCACTCGAAAAATTATTTGGGTAAATTCTATTGGTTTACGTCAGCCGCAATTTACCTTGCACGATATAAAACGTATTTTCGACAAACTTACTCAATCAAAAATACAATCTGCACATCTTGCACAAACCTCGCCTTTTCAAACCATAACTCTAAAAACAATTCCAGCACCTAAAAGTAAATTTGCCCGCTGGATAGCAAAGAAGCTCATTTGTAAGCAATTAATTCCTATTTTAAACCAAGCACAATTATATCAACCATTATTATGGACATCACTGCCAACTGTCGCTGATCTTTGTGGCTTATTAGGCGAGTATGGCGTTGTCTATTACTGTGGCGATGATTTTGAAGCTTTAGCCGGTGTCAATCATGCGACTGTCCGTGAACATGAAAAAAAACTCATCGCCAAAGCTGATCTCGTTCTAGCCGCAAGCATGAAATTATATAATAAATTTCCGCAACACAAAGTGCATTACTTACCGCATGGCGTTGATTTTAATCTATTTAATAATCCAGTATCGCGAGCTTCTGACTTACCCAATAATAATCGCCCTACTGCAGGATTTTACGGCAGCTTATCACACTGGCTCGATTACAATTTATTAAATAATATTATTACCGATAATCCAGATTGGAATTTCGTGTTCATTGGAAAAAACACATTAGGTTACTCGCCTTTTCTTGAGCATGATAACCTCTATTTATTAGGTGAAAAGCCACACTACCAATTACCGCAATACAGCCAACATTGGCAAGTAAGTTTATTGCCATTTGTCGACAACTCTCAAATAAGAGCATGTAATCCATTAAAATTATTAGAATATTTATCTACTGGCACACCGGTTATTAGCACACCATTTCCTGCAGTTCTACCTTATAAATCGGTTGTTTACCTTGCGCGTAATTCTATCGAGTTCAATACAAATCTTAACCTCATAAAAGCGTACTGGGATAACAATAACAATGTAAATACTGATGCAGAGAGTAAACGTTTACGACAAATTGCGTTAAGTAAACAACAAACATGGCGAGCACAAGCACATCAACTTGAACAATGGCTAAAAGCGTTATGATTTCACTAAGCCAGCGTTTTTATATTATCTTAACTGCCGCATGGCGACGGCGATATATGATTGTGATTCCGATATTTATTATGCCTTTTATTGGGCTTGTTATTGCTAAATTATCACCTAAGCATTATGAGTCCCATACCAGCATGCTTATTCAAGAAACAGCAAAAATGAATCCATTTTTAGAAGATCTTGCCGTTTCAACCATGCTAAAAGAACGCCTTAGTGCGCTGCAAACCCTGCTTCATAGCCGTCATATATTAGGTCTTGTCGCTGAGGAAAGAGGCTATACACATAAATCAATGTCACCACAAGAAATTGATAAAGCTATTGCTCAGTTATCCAAAAGTCTTACCGTCAGAATGGCTGGTAAAGATTTAATTCGAATTGATTATCGATCAAATAATCCAGATAGAATGAAAACAACATTAGAAACAATCAGTCGCTATTTCACTGATCAGTTACTTGCCCCTGAACGCTCTTCAATGAAAGATTCTAGTCAATTCTTGGCCGAACATATTAAGTTTAGGCGTAAAGAGCTTGATATCGCAGAAGAGGAATTAGTCGATTTTAAAAACAGAGAAAATACAACGCATCCAGAAATGCAGCTATCCAGCTTAGATCGTTTAGCTAAACTCAAACAGCGTTTATATGAACGCCAAGCTGAGCTTGCTGGCGCAAAAAAACGACTCGGTTCTATTGATTTACAGCTATCAAAAACCAATCCAGTCATAGGTAAATTAGAAGAACAAATCATTAAAATTCGAGCAGAACTCACCTTATTACAAGCTAAATATACGCCTAAACATAGCCAAATACAGGGACGCTTACGCAATTTAACTCGCTTACAAAAAGAGCGAACACGATTATTATCACAAAAACCAGCGGGACTCAGTACAGAACAATTGTGGGATATCGCCAGTAGTAATCCAGGTAAAAATATAGCGCAATCTCCCCCTATTTTATTATCTCAACTAGAAGAGCTTCAAGAAGCAACCGCTAAAGTTGACGCATTAGAAGAAGAAACTCGCGTATTGGAAGTCATCATTACTGAAATAGAAAAGAAAGTCGCAAGTTTTAGTCAAAATGAAAAACAATTAGCGCAATTACAACGCGATCTAGTATTAAAACGTCAATTATATAACGACCTCGTCAATCGTTTTGAAATGGCAAAATTAACCCGATCATTAGGAGTATTTGAACAAGAAAAACGAATTAAAATTATTGATCGCCCTTATACACCTACGAGTCCATCCAATTTCCCATCTTACTTCTTTGCTATTGCAGGCTTTATTGGTGGAATAGGTTTAGGTGCTGGATTAGCTTTTTTAACCGAAGTCTGTGACACCAGCATTAGGAGAAAAGATCAAATTACAATGTTGAGTTCAGTCCCTATACTCAGTCGTATTCCCAAGCAATCTGAAATAGCGAATAAAAATTAATAACATCCACTTTTCGAATCTTTTTGAACTATATCAAATCACTATTATATTCATTCTCATTTTGACAACCCCACTAAACTAAAAATAACCTGCTGAATATAAAAAACTTTTAACTGGCACAATCCCTGCATTCTAATATATGAATCATAAGGAGTGTGTAATGAAAACCATTATTCATGTTGTGCAGCACTTATCCCCCGGCGGGCTTGAAACAATGGTCTTAAATATGTTGGCATTTAGCGATCCTTGTTATCGCGTTTTTATCTGCAGCATGGAAGGCTCAACACAACAAATAATGGCTAACTGGACACAATTAGTGCCATTTAAACACCAAATAATAGGCTTAGATAAGCCTCAAGGAATATCATTATCGACCATAAAAAAGTTGCATTCAGTATTGAAAGACTATCAAGCTGATATTGTCCATTCACACCATATTGGACCATTACTCTATACAAGCTGTGCTATTCAATATAATTGCAACCGCATAAAACACATTCATACAGAACATGATGCATGGCACTTAAACACTTATAAACATCGAGTTATACAATATATTTCCCTCCAATTATCCACGCCAATAGTGGTAGCTGACGCTGATTTTGTTAGTCGTAAAATACGAAATATATTTAAAACCTACCCTATTTATACAATTAAGAATGGTATTAATCCCAGTCTATTTACGATTGGAGATAAATACCAAGCTCGAAATAAGCTTCAAATTTCACTACCTAAACATGCGACCATGATCGGTAATGCCGCCCGTTTTGAAACCATTAAAGGACAGCAGCACCTTATTGAAGCCCTCCGATTATTACCCGCTTCATTTCATTTATTATTCGCAGGATCAGGCTCAACACTCGTCGCATTACAGCAATTAGTGCGACAATATAAATTAACTCACCGAGTACACTTTTTAGGTCATATTGATGATATGCCAACGTTTTATCAGGCTCTTGATCTATTTTGTTTACCTTCAAATAACGAAGGCTTTCCGCTCTCTATATTAGAAGCCCAAGCTTGCGGTATACCCTGTATTGCAAATGATGTTGGTGGTGTAAAAGAGACATTAAGTGCTGATAGTATTCTGGTGCCAAACAATACTGCAATCACCTTATCTACTGCCATTAAATCAATGCCACACCATACTATTAGTTATGATGCCCGAGAATTTATTCTGACACATAATCATGCTCAAGCGATGACAAAAGCTTATGAACAACTTTACTTCTCTGGAGGAAATATATGATTCTCTTTCTCTTTATTATGACATCCCTTAGCATATTTGCCGTGATTTATCATCATGCACTTTATCCAATGCTTTTAAGTTGGTTTGCTAAACGTCATCCACAAAAACCTATATCTCCAACACCAAGGAAATTTTCAAAAAACAACCAAGACTGTACCTTACCAACAATAACCATCATTATTCCGGCTTATAATGAATCACAATGGATTGCAGAAAAAATACGTAATATTTCATATCTAGATTACCCAACAGATAAGCTAAAAGTTATTATCGCTTGTGATGGTTGCGCTGATAATACCGTCGAAATAGCTAACAATACTATTCAAGAAGCTCTCTGTTCTGATACCCATATCGAAGTTTTATCCCTTGAAAAAAATCAAGGCAAAGTCGCTATTCTGAATCAATTTATTCCTCAATACGATAGCGATATCATCGCGTTAAGTGATGTCTCTGCGTTAATCTCCTATGATGCGTTACTCATTGCTGCTAAGCACTTTGAAAAAAGCTATGTCGGAGTTGTAAATGCGACCTATCGCCTACTAACCCCAAGTTCTGTTGGAGAAAGAAAATATTGGGATTACCAAACTAAAATTAAACAACAAGAGGCCACATTTGGTGATAGCTTAGGTGCCCATGGCGCATTTTATCTATTTCGAACGTCTCTTTTTGTTCCTTTAGATAAGGAAACCATTAACGATGATTTTATTCTGCCAATGAGTATTGTTGAGCAAGGTTATCATGCTATTTATGATCCTAGCATTTGTGCAGTAGAACTCGATTATGTCGATAAAAAAGATGATTTTTCTCGACGTTTACGTATTTCTGCTGGAAATATACAACAACTCATTCGTTTGTTCTCTTTATTTAATCCTAAATATAGAGGCACCGCTTTTACCTTTTTTTCAGGTAAAGGTTTAAGAATAACCATGCCATATTTTATGATTATGTCCTATATTGGCTCAGGGCTATTAATCACTTATCCATTATTTTTAATTGCCTTTATTTGCCAAACTTTAGGCTACAGTTTTGGCATATTAGGGATCATTCTCCCTCGTATTTTTTCGCATAAATCTTTTCAAATATTGGCATATCTTATTGCTGGGCATGCCGCTAATTTTATTGGTGGAATAAATTATATTTTCCGTAGACTAATAGGACCATTGAATCGTGTGCATAAATAATATTAGATTGGCAATGCTAGGTTCATCTCGCAAAATAAAACATCAACGGATTCATAGACCGACTATGATTGCTAAACGTGTTTTTGACCTATGTCTCACCGTAATTATATTAATTATTGTGTTACCCTTTTTTCCACTTATTGCTTTAACCATTAAGCTCGACTCTAAAGGTGATGTCTTCTATCGTCAACTACGCGTGGGTAAGGCAACACCTAGCAAAATTCATATTTTTGAAATGATAAAATTTAGAAGCATGGAACAAGATGCTGAAGATGATACGGGAGCAGTACTTGCCATTAAAGAAGATCAACGTGTCACTCATGTTGGCCGCTTCTTACGCCGAACTCGTCTTGATGAATTACCACAATTGTTCAATGTATTACGTGGTGATATGTCTTTAGTGGGTCCTCGCCCTGAAAGGCCCCCTTTTTATCAAAAATTAGAAAATGAAATTCCTTATTTTAGTGAGCGTACTTATGGTGTCTTACCTGGAATTACTGGCTTAGCTCAAATAAGCCAAGGTTATGATACTTGCATTGATGATGTACGTTCCAAAGTTGGTTTTGATCATAGTTATGCGTTATCACTTAATTCTCTCTCAAATTGGATCAAAACCGACCTGTATATTTTAGTCATGACAGTTAAAGTTATATTCTCCAAGCAAGGTCAATAACAAGACAGAAGAATATGTAACAACCAGTAACATAAGCTCGTTCAGTACATTTTTTTCCGTATAATCCCATTATCTTTTTTTACACTATGGATAATGCATTGGAACTATTGGCTATCGATTTTTTAGGTAAGCCGCTGCGACTTGAAGGCTCAATGGCTGGATGGCAACAATTGTTTTGGGATAACACGCTAGTTTCCCAAATTGCAGCAGCGCCAACCGATACAGATCAATTTACACATCAGTTTGAATTATCAAATAATGAACAAACTATTCAATGCCAACTTAACGGCACTTTGAGTTGGCAGCCGTTTCTGATCCATTATCAAGCCAGTGCTGATCAGCAAATGATTGCGCAGGGTGAGCGTAATGATAAAGATATTGAACGCCAGCAACCTCAAAACCCCATAAAACCAGAAAAAAGATTCAGCCTAATCGGACTAGCATCATTAGGCATGAAAGCACTTAAAAGTGCTAAATTAATTAAAGTTGTTCTTGCTTCAGCCAGTTTGGCCGCTTATTCGTGGCTATTCTCAATTCAATTTGCTTTAGCTTTGTTAGCGTGTTTGGTCTTTCATGAATATGGCCATATTCGAGCCATGAAATATTTTGGCATGAAAACCAAAGGCATTTACCTAATCCCTTTCCTTGGTGGGTTAGCATTAAGCGACGAGAAAATTAACACTCGTTGGCAAGATGTCGTGATTTCAATTATGGGACCAGCCTTTGGTTTAATCATGTCCTTAGTCAGCATGATTGCTTATTGGATCACCGGAGAAATGTTTTTTGCCGGGTTAGCCGTTTTTAATGCGCTGCTAAATCTATTCAATCTATTGCCGATTCTGCCATTAGATGGTGGCCATGTACTGAAAAGTATTAGTTTTTCGATGAACAGTAAAATCGGTATTATTGCTTGCGCATTAGCAGCCGTCACTGGGGTTATTTTAAGTTATCGTTTAGGGCTAACTTTATTTGGCTTTTTACTGATTATGGGCAGTTTAGAAATCATCTTTGAATGGCGACAACGCCATCAGAGTCATTTGTTGCCTTTAGATCGCTACGGTCAAATTTTCTCAACGGTGTGGTATATAGGCCTTGTTGCTGCTTTTGTAGGGATTATTGCTTATTTTGCGAGTTTAGGTGACAGTTTACTTAGCCTACCGCTACAAATTTTAGGTACTTAATCGCACTTAATGTAAAAAGTAAAAAGCCAGCATTCAGTGAACTGTGTCAAAACACGGCTCCTCTGTAAATGCTGGCTTTTTCATTATCATTAACAACAGTGTTTACTTAATCACGATCGCGTTATTTTTTATTCGCCATCATCGCTTTAAGATCTGCAAATGGGTTAAATGTCGCCGCTTGATGATCATCTTCACCAGCACGAATCACACTCCCCTGACCATTATCTGCATCAGTGTATTTTTCATGTTCGTGATCATGACAAAATAAGCATAATAATTCCCAGTTGCTACCATCTTGAGGGTTATTAGTATGATCATGATCAACGTGGTGTACCGTCAACTCACGCAGGTTTGAATAAACAAACTCACGCGAACAACGACCACATACCCACGGATAAATTTTTAATGCTTTTTCACGGTAGCCCGCTTCTTGACGAGCATAAGCGGCACTGCTGCCAGTATAATCAGACGACATATCTTGACCTATTTTATAAAGAATTAACCGCTAGTCTCTCTAGTCAGTTTAGACAACGTATTGCCAATTGCCGTATTGAACCACCACCGAACAACAAATTTCAAGTAAAGTTTCAGCTCTTCTGTCATCTATCACAATTTAATCTAGGTTGATCTTTTAATACAAACAGTTAGCTTGAAATTGTTTTCACCAGTCTCCATATATTATGATAGCTACATTTTCAGTTAAAAATTAAACATAATTTTCATTGTATTTAACTTAATCTTTTGACTGTAATTTAAGCGAAGAGACCTTTTATTCGGGATTTTAAGAGATAAAACCTTGTATAGATAACACGTTTCGAAAAGGTCTATGCTAATATTCATGCAATTATTTGAAGCTGATTCTAACAGAACGTTTCGCGAATCGACCTTTAACCGCTAAGAGTAAACAAATATGGCTTTTGATTTTTCCAATATGCTCACTGAATTATCAGCGATGCACGTAGATTTGTCGGCGATGCCAACGAGTATCGACATGGGGCACGCAATCTTAGGCGCATTAGCAGTGATCTTTTTGTTAATGTATCTAACGAAAAAAGGTAAACCTGTTGAGATCGAAAAAATTGTTGAAAAAGAGATTGAAGTAGAAAAAATCGTTGAGATTGAAAAACCCGTCGAGATCATCGTTGAGAAGATCGTCGAGAAACCTGTTGAAAAAATTGTTGAAGTAGAAAAAATTGTTGAAAAGATCGTTGAAGTAGAAGTTGAACCAAAACTAAAAACATCAACACCAGATTCAGCACTCCAACTACTGTCACTTTTACAACAAGACGCGCGCTTTATTGATTTCATGCAAGAAGATCTTAAAGGCTTTGCAGATGCTGATATTGGTGCTGCTGCTCGTGTTATTCATGAAGGTGGTCAAAAAGTACTTAATGAATACTTTAGCTTTGAACCAGTTCGTTCTGAAGATGAAGAATCTCGCATCACCCTACCCCAAGGATTTAATGCTTCTGAAGTACGCCTAACGGGTAACGTGGTCGGTGAAGCGCCATTTAGTGGCACTCTGATCCATCGCGGTTGGAAAGTGACAAATGTTAAATTGCCTAAATTGGCAGAAGGCCATGATGTACATATCATCGCAGCCGCTGAGGTAGAATTATAATGCAAGACACACAACAACATCGTTACAGCGTGGGTATTGACTTAGGCACAACACACTGTGTGCTTTCTTATGTCGATCTTGAGAATGAAAACGCTGATGTCACAGTAATGACGATTCCACAATTAACCACTCCTGGTAATGTGGAAGATAAAAATCAATTACCGTCATTTATGTACCAAGCTCACGAATCAGAGCTAGCTGAAGGTGATACTGCACTTCCTTGGAATGCAAAACCTAATGCTATTGTTGGTGCTATGGCACGAAATCTAGGTAGTAAGACACCTATTCGCCTTATTTCAAGCGCGAAAAGTTGGCTTTGTCATGGTGGCGTTAATCGCCGCGAGGCATTCCTACCACTAAATAGTCCTGAAGAAGTGGTTAAAGTATCACCACTAGAGGCGACACAAAAATACCTTGAACACATGGCTGATGCATGGAATTTCCAACATCCTGACACGCCTATTTGTGATCAAGATGTCACCATCACAGTACCGGCATCTTTCGATCCTGCTGCGCGTGAATTAACTGCAGAAGCGGCGCGTAATGTTGGCTTTAAGCATCTGACATTACTTGAAGAGCCACAAGCTGCTGTTTATAGCTGGATCAAGAATAACGACGATAACTGGCGTGACCAAGTCGCTGTTGGCGATATCATTCTAGTGGTCGATATTGGCGGTGGTACAACGGATTTATCGTTAGTTGCAGTTACAGAAGAAGACGGTAACTTAACGCTTAACCGTGTAGCTGTTGGCGATCACATCCTATTGGGTGGTGATAACATGGATCTTGCTCTAGCCTATCGCTTAAAGATGAAGCTAGCGCAAGAAGGCAAGCAATTACAACCGTGGCAAGTGCTGGCAATTACTCATGCTTGTCGTGATGCTAAAGAAGCACTATTAAACGATGCTGAACTACAATCGATGCCGATTGTTGTTCCTAGTCGTGGTTCTAAGCTGCTAGGCGGCACATTACAAACAGAACTAACACAAGAAGAAGTACAACAAACCTTGGTTGAAGGCTTCTTCCCACAGACACCTATTGATGAATTACCAGTACAAACTGCTCGTGGCGCATTAACCCAAATGGGTCTGCCATATGCACAAGATGCTGCGGTATCACGCCATGTTGCTGGATTCTTAAGCCGTCAAAGCCAAGCTGTAGAAGAACTATTTGCACAATATGAACAACAACACGAAGGCTTTATTCGCCCTACTGCTATTTTGTTCAACGGTGGTGTACTGAAATCATCATTACTGTCAGAGCGTCTGTTATCTACTATCAATAACTGGTTAACAACAGCAGGTTCAACAGAAGCGAAGTTACTTTCAGGCCTTGATCTTGATCTTGCGGTTGCAAGTGGTGCTTCATACTACGGCTTTGTACGCCGCGGTAAAGGGGTACGTATTCGTGGTGGTATAGCAAGTAGCTACTACGTCGGTATTGAAAGTGCAATGCCTGCTATTCCAGGAATGGAGCCACCATTAGAAGCACTATGTGTGGCACCTTTTGGTATGGAAGAAGGCAGCCAAGCCGATGTACCAAGCCAAGAGTTTGGTTTGATTATCGGTCAGCCAGTACAGTTTAAATTCTTTGGTTCAACTGTACGTCGTGACGATATTGCAGGCACTCACCTTGATTGGTGGCAACCAGAAGAAATGGAAGAGTTACCCGCGATTCAAATGACCCTACCAGTCTCTGAAGGTCGTACTGCCGGCGAAGTTATTCCTGTTAAACTCGCCTCGCATGTTACAGAACTGGGCATGTTATGCCTTGAAGCGATTGCGACGGATAACGGTCAGAAATGGCAAGTCGAATTTGACGTTCGCGAAGCGTAATGACGAACACAACGGCGCACTTTATAGTGCGCCGTTTATTTATCTAACAACTAGCCAATGAAACATGTCAGGGGGCTATACTCACCTGTTTTTTCCCCACAAACCTGACACATCGACCGTTTCCCATCTGGCTATTTTCTCATTTCAATTATTTTATGGAGTCAGCATGCCTTCATCTTCTCCACGCTACCTTGTCGGTATTGATCTAGGTACTACCCACACCGTTGTCGCCTATAGTGAAATCACGGATACGTTAGAAACAAGTCCGATGCATATTTTCGAAATCGACCAATTAATTGCACCGGGTGAAGTGGTACGTAAACCACTGTTACCCTCATTCCGTTATCACCCAGCAGAAGGGGAAATGGATATAACCCAACTGGTATTACCTTGGAACGCTGAACTTGTAAAAGGTGAAATCCCAAGCGTAATTATTGGTGAATTTGCCCGTGAATTGGGCGCCAAAGTTGAAGGACGTCAAGTCGTCAGTGCCAAAAGTTGGTTATCTCACCAGCATGTTGATCGCAACGAAGCCATTTTACCGTGGTCATCAACAGCTTCAACGTCTGATGTAAAGAAAGTATCTCCTGTAATTGCCAGTGCGAGCTACCTTAACCATGTCCGTCAAGCATGGGATTATCATCATAAAAACGATAAACTTGCACAACAAGAAGTTGTAATTACTGTTCCTGCCTCTTTTGATGAATCAGCACGTGCATTAACATTAGAAGCTGCTGAACTGGCTGGATTAAAAAAAGTATTATTACTTGAAGAGCCACAAGCTGTTTGTTATGACTGGTATGCCCAAAACCGCCAACAAGCGGATGAATTATTAAAAGACATTCCATTATTAATGGTGTGCGATGTTGGTGGTGGTACCACCGATTTAAGTTTAATTAAAGTCGGCAGTGATCAAGGTAAATTGACTCTTGATCGTATTGGGGTTGGCGATCACTTAATGCTAGGTGGCGATAACCTCGATTTAGCCTTAGCACATGTCGCTGAGCAGCGATTACATGGTGAATCTAAGAAACTAAGTCCTGCTGCATTATCAAAACTGATTCAGCAAACCCGTAAAGTGAAAGAAAAGTTATTATCAGGTAATGCGCCAGACAATGCTAAAGTCACTATGCTCGGCAGTGGCTCGCGTTTGATTGGTGGTGCAAAAAGTATTGAGTTAAACCGTGAAGAAGTACACAGTATCGCGCTTGATGGCTTTTTCCCTATCACTGAGTTCACCGATCAACCAAACCAGCGTCAAGCCGCTATGGTTGAGTTTGGCTTACCCTATGCCGCAGATCCTGCGATTAGTAAGCATGTGGCGCAGTTTATTGATCTACACGATAATGTCTGCCGTGAAGCATTTAATGATTTTAATCTTCGCTATCCAGATTCAATTGTCATTAGTGATGATCAACCCGCTATTCCGGTAGCGGTATTGCTCAATGGTGGCGTATTTAACAGTCCCCTACTTTCCGCCCGTACCCTAGATATAATCTCTCGCTGGCGTGGCGCACCTGTCACTGAATTGAAAAACCTTCACCCTGATTTAGCCGTTGCATTTGGTGCTGTTGCTTATGCTAAAGCTCGTCATGGTGCACAGCTAAAAATAGGCGGTGGTTCAGCACGTTCATTCTTCCTTACCATTGGTGAAAACAAAGGTACAAAGCAAGGTATCTGTTTATTACCAAAAGGCATTGAAGAAGGTATCGAAGTTACACTAACCCACCGTAAATTTGCATTAACCTTAGGTGAACCTGTGCGATTTAACTTAGTCTCATCAACGAATGATAAACATCACGATGTGGGTGAACTGGTTGAGATATTAGGTGATGGCTATGTTAGCCTACCTCCTTTTATCGCGACCTTAGACAGTGATCGTGATCGTAATCAACTCGCAGCAAACCAAAAAGATCGTGAAGAAGTTACTTTAGCTTGTCAGCTAACAGAAGTGGGTACGCTTCAAATTGAAGCTGTTAGCCTCACAGACAACACTAAACGTTGGAAAGTTGAATTTGCTATTCGCAAAGATTTAGCACGTTTAAACCGCAATAATGATTCTGATAGCACCCTCGCTGAAAGTGAGCTTCCAGCTCGAATGCCGGAAGCGATTGACGCAGTTAAAAAAGTATTTGGTGGCAGTAAAACTACAGATAACAATAAAGCAGTCAAAACGCTGCGTAATGATCTCGATAAAATATTAGGTAAACGAGATAATTGGGAGACACCTTGTTTACGTGAACTAGCCAATGCCTTACTTGACAGTAAAAAGCGCCGTCGTCGTTCAGATCTTCATGAACGTAATTGGCTAAAACTAACCGGTTTTACAATGCGTCCAGGCTTTGGCTATCCTGCAGATGAATATCGCATGGAACAAATCTGGCAGCTGTATCAGCATGGCATTCAATTTGATACTAATACCCAAACATGGTGTGATTGGTGGACATTTTGGCGTCGTGTTGCGGGAGGTTTAACGCAAGAACAACAGCTTCTTATCTATAAAGATCTTGCTAAATATATTACTCCTGGCGCTAGCCGTAACGCCAAGCTAAATAAAGAGCTCCAAGAGCGTAGTTATGAAGATATGGTACGCTTAGCGGCTTCTTTAGAGCATTTACCGTTTGATAAAAAGCTCCAGTTAATTGAGTGGCTATTTGGCCGTCTTCAAAAAACTCAATATGCACAAGCACATTGGTGGGCAATTGGTCGTATAGCAACTCGCTCTCCTTTTTATGGCAGTACCCATAATTTATTATCAGCAGAGCATGTTTCTTACTGCTTACCTGAGCTAATGACTTATGATTGGCGTAAAGAATCATACATTGGTTTTGCTGCAGTAATGATGACACGTATGACAGGTGATAGAACATTAGATATTAATGACGATCTACGCCAGCAAGTCATTAATAAATTAAAACAAAGTAAAGCCCCAGATAGCTGGATCGAAATGGTTTCCGAGGTCAAAATATTGACAGAAGCAGAGACAAAACGCGTATTTGGTGATGCGTTGCCAAATGGATTACGTCTTATTGGCTAATTAATTTCAAAATAACTCAATAAAGGGAGTTAGCACCTCCCTTTATTTCACCACATATATTCAATCTAACATTACCTATTTAAAAATAAAGCACAATTACTGGCTCTATGATTAAAAAAACTGACAGAAAGTCTTACTTTTTCATTTTAAATTCTAAATTAAACCACAAAAATAATTCTATTAATCTTCTGTTAAGGTTCATATTGCTATTGTCTTGCTAACAGCATTTGTTTACTTGTTATATATATAACAAGTCGACCGTTTTTCAAGCATTGAGTGGACGAATTGGAACGACCATTATCTCACTCTAAAAAAATCAAATAGGCAAGACTATGACTAATACACAATATGATTTAATCGCACAACGTATCTTCAAATCAGAAAACCAGCGTGTTGCTGTTGCAGCAGTAGTATTTGATGGGCTATCAAGCTACGAAGCTGAGAAGCGTTATGAGCTACCAAAAGGCACACTATCTCGTAATGTTCGCAAATATAAAAATGAAGTACAGTACATTGAGTCAGTTTCTGCTGCTTAATTATTAAATGTATTTTTGTAATTAAACCGATATACGAATGTATATATGAAATAAAATAACCATGGTTTAATTAGAAGCGAAATAAAAGAGAATGTATCATTACATTCTCTTTTAATAACATTAATATTATACTATTACGCTCAATCACTGCTACGTAAATGCACACTTGTCTTAAATATTCCCGCCGATAAAACTAGTAACCCTAATAATGTTACCATTCCCACGCTGGTTAATGTTTGCCAAGGATGATTACTGGTTAAAATATTAAACGCCAAATTACTGACTTTATTAAGCCAAGTGCCTATAGCCATCGAGTCAAACAACATATAACTAATGAACTTAACTAAGGTTATCGCAACAAACAGCACCAATAATGGGTGTTCAGTTAACTGAGAAGCACAAAAAATAACACAAGCAATGGGTAATAAAGCTAAGCTCATCGCTGCCATCATTGAAATAAACTGTCCCCAATGTAATCCAATCGCAACTAAAGAAAGTGAATTTTCAACTAGCATGTCCGTTGGCATAACCCACATAGCGACGATCCATACTGTTATATCAACAAATAATAATAGCAATGATGAAAACAATGGAATAACAACCAATGCGACCAATAATTTAATCGCAATCGCTTTACTATCGCTCACCGGCATTGAATGCCAAAAAGCTAAACTACCTTCTTTACGCTCCTTTGCAAGAGCCCTTGCAGAATAAGTAAAAAAGCTCAGTAATGATACAATGCCTGCAATAAATAAAGACACCGAACCAACCACACCAGCAAATGATGACGCTGTGATCGGTGGTTGCCAACCATCAATACCATTCATCTGAATATTAAAAGAAAAGTTATTAATATTACTTAATACTAATACCACCACTAGCATGGTAAATAATGCCAAAAATAGCGGTAATCGTATGATTATTTTATGTTCTAATAATTCATTCTTGATCAATGTATAGCTTTGTTTCATACCGTCTCCTGCTGCTTAGCTAAAAATATATCAGCAAGACTTGGTTGGCTTATATCACCAAGCTGGGTTAGTCTCGAGGTATCAACACCTTCAAACAATAATCGATATTGCCCTAATTGGCAGTTTACTGCTAACGGGTTTAATTGTTTAGCAGCGACAATATTATCTTCATTAACAGATAAAATCGTAAACTCAGTAGCTAATGATGATAATGGAGCTTGTAAAACCGCTTGGCCATTTTTAAGAACTAAAACATCTGTTAATAAATGGGCTATTTCATTTACTTCATGACTCGCAATAATTAATGCTCGCTCACCTTCTGTAAACCATGCCATCAAAGTACGATAGAAGGTCGAACGATACATCAAATCTAACCCAAGCGTTGGCTCATCTAAAATAAGCACATTAACATTCGTAGCCATCACCAGTGCTAGATGCAATTGCACTTTCATACCTTTCGATAACGTTTTTATTTTACTGTTAAGATTAATCTTAGTTTGAGCTAAATATTGCTGCATCTTTTGTCGCTCAAAACGGTAATGTACACCTGATGTATATGCCATTAATTGGTTTACTGTCATCCAATCAGGTAACATCGCCACATCAGAAATATAAGCAAGGTTTTCAACTATTTTTTCACGATGTTTTTCAGGAGATAAGTTAAAAATGCTTAACTCCCCCGCGCAACTGTGCATACCTAATAAGGTTTTTATTAATGTCGATTTACCTGCACCATTATGACCAAGTAAGCCTAGAATTTGCCCACTAGATAAGTTAAAGCTAATGTTTTCTAATGCTTTTTTACCATGATAAGATTTAGTAATGTGCTGAGCTTTAATAAAAGGTTCATTGCAGTTAATATTACCCACATAAAATCCTTAGTGACCAATTAATCAAAATAATATTTATTAATAACATAAACAGGTAGCTTTATAAATTAAAGGCTTACAAAATTAGCAATAAAATAAAACGACGTTTAATTGTATGACGTAGAAAAGACGGATAGCAATGCATACTATCCGCAATGTTTTTCAATAATACGAATATAAGCGAGGTTATACAGAGCTAATATAATTAACTCTGCATACTAAATAATTAATTAATATAAAAATGCAACTTACTATATTAAAATAAGAAGGCTGTAATCGATATTACACAATAAATATAGTATTAAGATATCAGCAGCATAGGCATAGTTATATTTTAATAAATAAACATTTAAATCAGTTTAGTTATTGATTCATATAGTTATTCAACTTCGTTAGATAACTCTTCAATAAGGAGATCATGCGGTGAGACACCGTCTTTTTCCATCATCGCTAAAATCTCAATCATACGAGATTGACGTGATTCTTGTTTGAACTCATGTAATACAGCAATTAGGTTATTGATTTTTTGCAGAGGAATACGTTTGATTACCGCTTTTTGGCGACCTGGAACTTCATCAGCAAAATCAATTAAAATTTGACGATAGTCAATGCGGGCTTCCTTTACTTCACCTGTAGCTTCTACACTTTTTAACATCGCACTGAGCGCTTTTTCTGCAGCAGCGAAACTGTCCATTAATAACCTCGGATAATAATACAAATTTGCTTTAACACTGTAATGGTTAAGCATGCATTGATAAGATGATCAATCTTAATCAGATAAATTAACATTGTTCTATATTTAGCTAAATGAAATTAATAACCTCAGATGAATAAATGAGATTGGTATCTGTTCACCAACACTCTTTAAGTGATCTGTTCACATTAAAGACTCTTTTATTATAATTGATCTTTTCATTTTCGTGTAGCAGGGGACGCTACTTCTGTGAATATTACTCTGAGTTAGCTTTATTGTGAACACTAATTTAAAAAAATCGTCAATTTATTCATTTAAATTTGAGAATATGTCCTTTTTTGACTCGATTTTTCGCTCAATATCACATTCTATTATTCTATGTATCGGATTATATCCCTTAATAAAAATGTAATAATCTACTATAGTTAGCAATTAATTATCCTTCAGTAATAGGCAAATTGTGCGCTCTAATTCTCTTTTAGTCACCGTAGTTGTCGGTAGTATCATTGCTTTTTCTAGTCTGGCTGCAAATGCATCAATTCGATCTTCTGGTAGTTTTACATCAAATGGCCATTGTGAAGCCTACCAATCCTTTCGTAAACAAACCAACCCTGATAACACCCAATTAATTAATAATAAACAATATGCAATAAAAGCTATTAATAAAAAAGAATATGATTGGATACAAATACTTATCCCTAATGCATCCCCAGCTATGCGTTGGGTTAGTAAATCTTGTGGTACAGCAAAGTTTAATAATGAAGCTATAACTCAGCCCTCTTCATCAGCATCATTAAACACATCGTCAAAAAGCTGTGATACTCGCAATGATTTTGATTCATATGTATTAGCCTTAACCTGGCAGCCAGGATTTTGCGAGCACTTTAAGTATAAGGGCAATAAACCAGAATGTACGGCAATTAATGATGGTAAATTAAACATTACTAATTTAACTCTGCATGGATTGTGGCCTAACAAAACCAGTTGCGGTACCAAATATGGCTATTGTGATCGTTACGCACGCTTAGACCTCTCAGCTTCGACGGTCAAAGAAATCGCACCGTGGATGCCAAATTTTTATTATCAAACAAAATTTGGTGAATATCAGTGGAAAAAACACGGTGCCTGTCAAAACCTCGATGATAACGCCTATTTTTTAACAGCAACGAAACTGGTAGAAAAAGTAGATGCTTCAGCAATCGGACAATTTATAAAATCTAATATAGGCAATAATGTCTCAACCGCGAGTTTTAAAAAGAACCTTATTTCTCATTTTGGAGCCGATGCTGTTGATCGAATTAGCTTAGCGTGTAGCCAAGGCCGTTATTTAAATGAAGTTAGATTGAATATAGGCAAATCATTTAATGTTAACAACAGTGTTCAAGAGCTGCTTGAGTCTGGCCCTAAGGGACGTCCTTTTTATGGCAATTGTCATAAGAAAATATACATTGAAGCTGCTGGAAAGTAAGCATTCTCATATTTAGCTTTATTTCTAAAATAAGAGAGTAATATCTAATTTGCTCTCTATCTCCTTAAATATAATTTTTCACCGTCTAACTGCCTTTATAGCGGCTGTTTGAATAACTAACTTCATCTAAAAATATCATAATCAATAATATCTATGTCGTTTTTTTTATCCATAAAATCTCAACATACGATAATGTACGGCGTACAATATAATTATTATAACCCTATTCACATTTTTTTATAACCAATTGATTATAAAGAGTAAAATAACACCACCTTGTTAATAATGTAACGTGTTACATAGTAATAATTCTTTTTTTGTGATATAAGTCCCCTTGGATTTTCGCTTTTTTGTGCTACCTTGCATCGCCTTCCATGGCAATGAAATCGGTTACATGTTTAATAATTGTAATAACTAATGACTAGATATATTGCAAATTATTATCAATAAAAAACCTATTATAGCAACCGATAGCAAGAGCACTCACACATGATGAATGTTCCTCTTCACTAAGTAACCTTACGAGGCTACATAGTTTTATTAACAGGAAAAAATATGACTTCTACGAATGGAAATATACTAGGATCAATTAATGACACCTTAATGGCGATTATTGGTTCAGTAAACGGCGTTTTATGGGGCCAGCTTCTCGTTTATTTACTGGTTGGTGTCGGTATTTACTTCAGTGTTCGTCTTGGCTTTATTCAAATACGTCAATTCCGCCACTCAATACATGTATTAAAAAGTGGACGTGATATTGAAAATGGTATCAGTTCTTATCAAGTTTTCTGTACATCAATGGCAGCACGTGTTGGTACGGGTAATATGGCCGGCGTTGCAGTTGCATTAACTATCGGTGGCCCTGGTGCTATTTTCTGGATGTGGCTGATTGCTTTATTTGGTATGGCGACCGCTTTTATCGAATCAACCCTGGCCCAAGTCTACAAAGTAAAAGATGTTGACGGCCAATACCGTGGCGGTCCTGCTTATTATATGGAGCAAGGTCTTGGCAAACGCTGGATGGGTACTCTTTTTTCAATTTGTCTTATCATTGCTTTTGGTTTTGTCTTCAATGCCGTTCAAGCAAATACCATCACAGACGCACTACACCACTCTTTTGGTTGGAATGAAACTACACAAGGTATTGTAATCGTAGTATTTACCGCATTCTTTATTATGGGTGGTTTAAAACGTGTAGCCAACGCTTCAACCAAAATTGTTCCAATCATGGCAGTTGGCTATTTAGCTATCGCGCTAGTTATTGTGGCAATGAATATTACTGAATTACCCGCTGTACTGACACTTATTGTTAAAAGTGCATTTGGTTGGCATGAAGCTGTTGCCGGTGGTGTTGCATTTACTGCTTCACAGGCAATGCAAAGTGGTATTGCTCGTGGTTTGTTCTCAAACGAAGCAGGTATGGGTTCAGCGGCTAACGTTGCTGCAAGTGCAACCCCTAATCCTAACCACCCAGCATCACAAGGCTTCGTACAAATGTTAGGTGTATTTGTTGATACTATCGTTATTTGTACGGCATCAGCAGCAATGATCATGTTATCCGGTGTAATGAACACGCCAGATGCAGCAACAGGTATTGGTTTACTGCAGCAAGCGTTAAGCAACCAATTAGGCGATTGGACGACCTATTTCATTGCTTCTGCTATCTTGTTATTTTGTTTCTCATCAATTATTGCAAACTACTCGTATGCAGAAACAAACATCATGTTCCTAAATGGCAATACTAAGAAAGGCTTACTGATATTCCGTCTTTGTGTCTTAGGCATGGTGATGTTTGGTGCAGTCGCTTCTCTTCCTGTAGTTTGGAGCTTAGCCGACGTTTCTATGGGCTTAATGGCGCTAGTAAACATTGTTGCGCTTATTTTCCTTTCTGGATTGGCAATTAAAGTCATCAAAGATTACGAAGAACAACTTAAAGCCGGTAAAACACCAGAGTTTGACCGTTCTAAATTTAAAGAACTAAAAGATATCGAAGGTGCATGGCATCCAGATACCATCGCAGAAGCACGTGAAGCGAATGGAAATACGTTCGATAAATAATAGAAGTAAATATTATTGATAACTTAAAGAGCCAGTCAGCGATGACTGGTTTTTTTATCTTTATTTTCACACAACAATATCACCGAGAAGAGACAACAATATACAGCTGATGTTTAATGAGCTGAGTATTAAAATAACTGACCGAATCCATAACTACCCTCCTCCTTAGCGAACATTTACTGTCGGCAATTACGAGTAGAAGTCAGCACCAGATCAAAAACTCAGTTGCGTGATGTAGGCTAGAGTAAGGATAAAAACAAATATAATAAAAAGGCTAAAGAAATAAATTCTTTAGCCTTAGGGACATTCAAACATTATAGGTAACCATGTTGGCTTTTCCAGCTTTCGCTCATTTGTGCTAAAACGCACGCTGGAAGTGGACGATGTGCCCTTGCAGGCTGTGTCGCTATTTTACGATAACCACCCGCTTGCAATCTTAAATCAAAGGCTTTATCTATTGGCTTGCCAGCTCGTGCTAAATCCCAACGGAAGACACGCAGTGCAGTATATTCATGCTGCTCAATCTCACCACCATAAGGATACATAAGCACTTTAGCATATGCTTGTTTTGCCAATTCGAAGTTCACACTAATCATGAGTTTCTCCTTAGCACCTATTGGCTATCACTACTGCCAAGGGCTGTATTTAACGTAAAACGTTACAGTGTCGCATGCAAGCCATTTCGCAAAGATCTTGATGTAAAATGGAATATATAACTAAATAATGTGATACTCACCTCAATGTTGTACGGTTAACCACCAGTTTCTGAGGTAAAAACATCCAATCATTATGAAATTTACCCGATGCTATCACTTTCTAAAAATTGCGCTTTAATCCCGTTATAAGCTGCATTACTATGCTAGTTATAACCACTTCAAGGACTACATAATGCAACCAATAAAAGTGCAACCTAACCCTCAAATTGCCGTTATTTTTAAAACATGGTCTACGGAGTGGGCTAAAGAAGTTGAAGCAGGTAAGAAAGATACGGCTAATCAATTTCATACTGTATATAACATTGCTGCCGATTTATTCGACAAGGGCGGCGAGATTGATATTTCAGTTATTTCAGCATTATTTAATGACTGTAAGAAAAAGACCGAAATGTCAGAGCAACTGGTTAATAAGATAAAAATCAGCTTAAAAGATGATGAGCGAGCTCAACAACTCATCACCAAAGTAAATACGGCAGCACAGGATGCTGCTTTTGCGATGAATTACCTTGGTCAATTGCTACTAAAATCAGCATAAATACATGAAACGAGCAGTGCTTCACATGATGCACTGTCTCTATCTTCTCATTAATTTTTTGCTATTAAATTACCAATAATCCATTACTCGCTTATCAATATTTATTACTTTTCTACGACTCATTTAGCTTTTAGTTCCTAACTATCTTTTGTCGTATCTGTATGTTTCACTACTAACAAGCCGCCATCATGAAAATAACAACGTTAACGACTACGTTTAGCAGCTGGTTTTCCAACGCCGCAGATATTCCTGATTCTATTCGTATAACCTTTCCAATGTTAATCAGCTTAGGATTATTTTATAGTTTAGGTTTTACTAGTGCGGGAATATCCGGCTTAATCACTGCATGGTTACTCGGTGTTCAAGCACGTAACCTTCCCTATTTAAAACGATTACAGATACTGGTGATCTCAGCACTGATTACCGTTGTAGCAACTTATTTAGCATTTTTTGTCTTTGATAATATGTGGCTGAGTGCCATCACATTATGCTCAATAGCTATTCTCTATGGCCTAATGTCTAATCAACGCCCTCATATTCGCTCCTTTGGCTACAACTTTGGCTTTATCTACATTATGACAATTCATTTTGCTTCTGTAGGTGATAGTTTAACCATTATTATGATGGCGAATATCTTTGCTGGATTATGCGTTATGGTGTCGTCGCTAATCTTATGGCCATTTTTTAAAGGTCGAATTCTGCAACAGCATACAGTAACGGTACACAATGCCCTTGCTGACTGGTTAAATGAATTACGTTTTTCTGAAAATGAAACACAACTAGCCACAAAACGACAGTTATTCTACCAAAGTGCTCATAACTTGGCTTATTACAGTAACTCTGTGTCATCATCTAAACGTGCATTACAAATAAAAATCGAACTGCAGCGTTTATTAGAAATGTCTGAATATATTATTTGTTTAGAACGTGTACTTAGCTTTGACCTTCACCAAACAACGCGAATTAGATTATTTACATGGATAGAAACAACAGTTGAACAATTAAAAAACAATCAACAAATCACTGCTACATTTGCGACTAATGAATATAAAAATACAGTTTATATCATTGATATAATAGAGAAATTCAAGCGATGCTACAATTTCGATACTTTTTCAGCACCCGATTATAGTAAAAATATTTACTTATTCACTAATGACAGTAGCGCTTTCATTAGTGATTTTTGTCAGGCACTTAAATTTAATTCTAAAGAATGGCGCCATGCAGGTAAGATTGCTGTTACGTTAGCTGTTACACAATTTTTAACTGAGTTTTATCACCTTCCCCAAGGATATTGGATCTCATTAACGGCATTTATTGTCTTATTGACTTCATCAATGGCGGTGACTAACCATCGTATTTGGAACCGTTTTTATGGCACTGCATTAGGTGGTATTTACTGTTTTGTTTGTTTATATTTCGTGCCGCCACAGCACCTTATACTACTAACCAGTATTTCAGTTTTTTTCGCATTTACCTCTTATCATAAAGAACGTTATGACATTCATGTGTTTTGGTTAACATCAATGATTGTATTTGCGATTAGCTTGCTCTCTCCTGATAATACGTATGTGTCATTCTATCGAATTATCGACACACTATTCGGGGTAACTATCGCATTTTCAGTCAATTATTTTATTGCGCCAAGTTGGACCATGACCTGGTTAGATCGTCATACTTCTAGCATGATAAAATCCCAAATCCTATATGTTGCTGTATTAGATAAACCACAATGGGAACAAAAAATTAACTTATACCAAAGCCAACAACGTTATTATTCCTTGAACGGCGAAGTAATGAATTTACTGAAAGAGCCTAATCTAAGCCCTCGCACATCAAAGGATTGGTTAAGTTTGTTGGTTTTAATACAACGTTTAAACGATAGTTTATTATTAGCAACGAAATTAGGAATTCAGTCAGATAAACCACAATCTACTGCACGTTGGATCAGCCAATTACAATGGATAAAGAAAACATTTCCAGACCGTTGTAAGCATGGTGCTATGCCGCCATTTAATGCTGAATCGACACCAATTCCTGAAGATATGTTATGTGCTTTAATCGAAAAAGATATTCAGCAACTTACCGCGTGGATGCTATATCAGCGAGCATTTGTAGTATAGATTGACTGATACTTGGTTATTCATAATTAAAAACAGCCAGTTAGATTGACTAACTGGCTGTTGGCGTTTATTTACTACGAGGCTTCAATTCTATTGAACTAGGCTTGTTATATCTTCAGGCTTAATTTCTGGTAGTTGTAGGTTAAGCGTCGATAACACCTGTAATCCTTTCGCAGATATACCACCATCATAAAGTTTGTCACCATTAGGCAATACTGACATCACTTCTGACGGCTCCCACAAAGTAAAGAAACTTGATAAATCGTAGCCTGATACATAAGAACTACATACCATCAATAAATCACCTTGGCTTAAACCTGTTTCAGATGCTGAACAATAATTAATATTTTCATTAGTACCCTTTTCACCACGTGCTTTACGATGCATCAACTTGAACATATTCCAACCTTGATCAGTACCATATAGTGATGGTAATTCTGCATTTTCATACCATGGTTCAATATTGAAATGATTTTCTGCCCATAATTTTAATTGCGCAAACATAACTAAACGCACGCCAGCATTCCCATGACTCCATACATGACCTTTATCTCGTGCAAACAGAATTGGCATTTTCTGAATATCACTCTTGACTCGGCTCATACTATTATCTGGAGCTGGACGTTGTTCTTGCATATATAACGCTAAGATATTATTCGTCACCTCGGTAGAACCACTGAACGAAAAAGGCGCAGCGGCAAGATTATGGCCAATTTCATGCCACAATAACCAATCATCAACAGGCCTCGTTGGAATTGTTGTTGCTGCACTATTATAAGTTGTACTTTGTACTGGATAGCCTGAATGCGCTGCACCAATACTAATTTGTACATCATTGACAAATCGATGACGATACTCAGGCAGTGCATCATAAGTAAATCGGCGATTCATTCCTTCTAATTGTTGCTGATCACGACCATGAAAATCACTTGCTGCATTTGCAAAAGTATTCATCTCATCGCTAAAACCCTTCATATCGGCAACAGTATAATTCGCTATATTATTAACCGGTGTTGTATAAATCACATGACCAGTATCAATTTCAGCGAAAGGAACATCAGTGTTAATCGGGTTAACCCACTGACCATTTTTCCAAAATGACGCTTTAGCCACACCAGTAAAGTCAAAATTTACCATTGATGATAAATCAGAATCTAATACCGTAGGTTTAATATAAATTAGACCACCGTAAGGTACTTGAAACGTTAATGATGAACCATTATATGCAAAACTTTTCTGGACACGAGGTGGACGTTTCAGCCCTAACTCATGTTGTTCCATTCCCGTTAAGTCATCAACCAATGCAATAGTTATGGTCGCAGCGACCCCACCATTAATAGTCACATCTTGATGTTGAGGAGCCCATAGTCCCGTTGACTGCATATTATTTGCAGTACCGATCACCCCACCGCTTGCTGTTGAAATAGCGACCTTAGCAGTGTCATTCGTAATTAATGGACGCCCAGGATACGTTGTCGTATCAACTTTAATTCCTAAATCCCAGAATGAACGCCCAAGCATAATCCGAGTTAACGGTTTTTCTTGATAATTCAAAGGGTAACTTGGCTGCAATTCACCATTTTCAGTAATAAAATTATGCTGAATCAACTGATCGCGCGTTGTTGTTGTACATACTCCACCACCGTTATGCTGATCATTGGTGTAGCAGTTAAGGTATTCAACCGCTTTTTCAAACCCAAGTTCATCAACACCACCATCAAAGCGATATTGCTCATCATTCCACATCCATACTGAAGTATTATCATAGGTCTGATTTAACTCAGTAAGAGATAAACGCTTACCTTGCTGACCTTTAGTTCGGTAATACAATTCATGGGCAAATAACTTATCGAGGTTTGCACCTAAATTAGCCGCCTGAACCATTGAGTCGACGACCTCAACATTCATAGGATAGCGTTCATAATTAGTACGACTATAATTACCAAATGAAGGAATACCATGCCCTTTACGGGTTTCGATACAGTTTACTTCAAATTCATAGCTATCGTTGCATTGTTGCACACCAGGAAATGCAGCTTTAATTTCATCAATAGCTGCTTGTTTTTGTTGCGCATTTTCGACTTCGATAAAAGCATAGCGTTTAGCAGCTTCATCTGAGATAGGGAAAGAAGCGACTTCTAACTTTGGCATTTTATTTGGCTTAGGCCACGTAATAGTACCATCACTATTAATTTTTATTTTTGATTCCGGCTCAGATAAATACTCAAAACGCTCATAAACAACCAGTTCTTTTTCAGTTACTGTATGAACATTAGGAGTTATGTTACCTTGGCAATAATAACTTACCCCACAATTATTTTGTTGAGTTGTATCATGCGCTACATTTGAACCACCTAATGAAACGCCTGCCATATCAGCTAATTTAGCTAATGGCTCAGGGTTTATTTCGGCAATTGAATCCATAAATATAATATGTCCACCAGCATTTACATACTCAATCAGGGCATTAATATCTTCTAAAGTTAATTTCGGCTGCTCAATATTCGATGTTACCGATCCGACTGATATTTTTAACTCATAGGACTGTAGTAATAATACTGGGGTTGATAACGGATCTAATCCTGCGTAACCACCAGACGCTACATTTTCAAGAGTTATATTGAATCGAGGATCAATAAAAAAATCATATTTAGGTAACCATGATTGATGGCCATGATCAAAATATGGTGCTTGAATAATATTTGTCGCAACCGTTAATGATTGTGCTCCATTTTGATAATCTGTCGCTAACCATGTAAACACATTCTTAAAGAATTGTGCCATATCGCCATTATCATATTGAGTATTTTGGGTTGGATCAACGAATTCACCATTCTCTTGATATAAACACTGCTGGTTCTTAATCGTTAACGATTTTGATCCCCAATAACTATCAGGACAAGATAATACTGACGAATAAAAAGCGTTGCCGATAAAAATAACACGTCCTTGACCTATCTCACCAACAGTAATACCTGGTAAATTAAAGGTCACATTAGAATTACCAACAACAGGTGGGCGTTTCATGACCACCGAAGAATTTGCATCAATTGTCTTCGCATCAACAACATGAGGCTTTAGCTCACGTGTCCACGCTTGATATTCACCAAAAGATTGCCAGAAATTACTATCATTTCTTGGCATTAATATTGGAAATGCTGTATTTGATATATTGAGATTACGCATCAATCGCGCATACCCTGAAGCGCTATAATAAGATCCAATATCATGAAAAATATGAAATTGATTAACATCTGTATAAAGCTGCTTTAAAGTTGCATTGATATTACCAGTACTTGTTTTGACTGTATTAACAATTTCTGTTTGGTAGTCATAAGACGACAAGCGTAGCTGATTATCAATATCAAGTGCTAATCCTGCGTTAAACTGTTGCTCAAACTCATTAGGTACTGTGAAACTAGTACCTTCAATAATGGCACCATTAGGTAGTTTTATATTGATAATTTCATTAATTGCATTCGGATATAGAGCAAACGTTTTATGTACGTTTTCGCCAAATAGAACACTATTCCCATCTTTTTTAGCATAACGCTCAATCAATGCCGTTATATTTTGTTTGATAATTGTATTATCAGTAACATCGGTTAATTTGTACTTTAATTGATTACCTTTAACTTCACCAAAAGTAAAAGTATCAAGCCCAAAAGTAATTACTTCACCCCACACATATTCAAATGTGCCTTGTGCATCCGTTATCCCACGCGAAGAAGCAGTGTAATAATTAACACCTGTAATTGGTTGGCCATTATCATCGGTCAACACCGCTGACGTTATTTCACGCAATTCGGATGATGGCTTATAGACATAATGCTCTTCTGCCGCAGCGGATATAAACCCTGCATTTAAATCAGTTTCAGTGACTGTAACTTCAGGTTTTACACTGGGATCAACATGTGAGCTCGGTGCTTTATCAACCTGTTCTGTTTCTTTATCAGCTTCATCTGACACTGTTGGATGTAAAAAAGCATCAATAGCGTCGTTATTGTCTGAACCATAAAGATCACTAATATCAAAACTATTTAATTCATCAAGACACACTTGACCAGCAGTAGACTGACATGTACTAACTTTTTTTAGTAGTAATGCACTATTCTCAGCAACAAGTTGATCACTAAAAGCAGCATTCGTATCAAAATTAAGGATCTTCTGATCAAGTGCACCTGTTACAGCCTTAGGTAATGGCACTTGTACACTCAGTAACTCAACAGATCCGTAATAACATGTAAAAGATTCACCATCTTTAACTGTAAAGATGCCATCACTACTCAGTTGTTGTTGGTTACAAATTACATCACCTATAATTTTCACACCACTAGTGCTAATCGATGCTATATGCGTTTGAATAGCAGGATCGAGAACAGACGGTGGAATCGACGTATCAGGATCGACAGGAGGCGTAATATCTGGCTTTTCAGGATCAACAACTGGAGGTGGTTGAATAGGCTCACTTGAATCACTACTACCATTACAGCCCATCATTAATGCAGATGATATTGCTAATACAATCAACTTTTTATTTGCCACAAATAACTTCCATAATTAATTTTTATTATATCTATTACGGGAATATATATACCGAACTATGGCTATAAGCAATCGTATTTTTTTGTAAAAAACATAATTCTTACAATAACGCACAAAAAACATAAACCGTTGAAAAATAATGAATTAAATTCTTACAAATTGAAACAATTAGATACACTTTTAAGGATAAGTCGTTACTGTTTTATCTTTGGTATTTACGGATAAATAAAAGTCATTATCTGATTCATCATAACGATTAAAACTAAACAAAAAGCATTGCTGGCAGTCAAATATAGGTTGAGAATAATTTAGGGCTAAATTACTACCACCATTGCGATAATATTTACTATCAAGTGCTAACCCAACAGCAATTAACGCTTGTTGACGATTATTAAACTCAGGGGCTTTAGTTAAATCCGTTTGGTAACCTCCAGCAATATATTCAATTCGATGCATTTTATTATCATTGCCAATCAAAATATCACGCCAACCATTATGGGATTCATCAGCGACTAAAACTGGTCGATAAATGCTTTTCCAACTGGCTAATTTTTTCTGAGTATGGCTAAAAAGATACCCCTGACAGCCATTTTTAGTACAAAACTCATCGGTTTGCATAATAATAAACACTTCATCACTGCCATTATTATTTAAATCAGCATACCCATAACGGTACGGCGGTAACCCATTTTCAACAGCAGGAAAAAGCTGATCAGGTTTTAAAATATATTTACGTACAATATCAGCTGCAAATGTCGCACGCTCTTTGTCTGTATCTAAATAAACAGAATCTTTTGTTTCTTTAAGTAATTGATTCTTATGAATCCGATCAGCTATCATGACAGCAGCAGCAAAAATGATCGTAAATAATAAATATAACGCCCCATATTTAATCATTCCGACTCCTTTTTTCATTCATACTCTTTAGTGTACTAACTGTGATTCTTTTTTGCTGCTTCTGTTGTAATAAAAAACCGTTAGCGACGAAGTCAACTAACGGTTGTGGTATTACCCATTCAAGCTCTTTTTTCTGATCCCTTTTGGCTCATCAATAACACGTCGATGCCAAATCGAGTAATGTCTTAATGCCGCGGGGCCATGAGCAATAAAGACGGAAAGTAATAAGACGATAATATAAATATTAGGCTGTTGTTGAGGGATCAGAATAATTGATGCTAATAGCCCTAACTTAATAAATGTCAGCACGCCTTTAAGCTGAATTAACCACAACTTTGAACGATAAATTTCTTGTGCCATCATCAATCCACCACTGAACATCGATAATAGCCACCAATTAAGCCATAACGCTTTATCAAGGTGGAAAATAAAACCACCACTGGAGATAGCAACACCTAAAATATGAGCTGCTCGAATAGCTGTTTTGCTTAAACGCTGAATCCAAAAACGTGTTTCAGATAATTGATGTTGAGGCTGTTTACGTGACGAATGGTTAGTCATAATGACATCACTAATAAGTAAAAAAACGCTACAAGGATAGCGTATTTATTTAAATGACTAAACCCTATCGTTTAAAGGCTCTAAACTCACTAATAATCCCATCACGAACAAGGTAACAATCCATACTCGCGGCATGTGCTGCTTGGCAACCTAATTCAGTATCTTCAAACACCACACAATGTGAGACTGGTACGCCCAATAACCTTGCCGCTTCTAAAAAGGTATCGGGGAAGGGTTTATGTCGCTGGACATCATTAGCCGTTACGACAACATCTACCAACGGTAAAATACCTGAAGTAGAAAGTATTTCTAAAGCATGATGTCGATAACATCCAGTACCAATAGCAATCGGTTTATGCAGCGCCTTTTGCTGCCGTAATAACGAAAACGTAGCTGGAATAATATCGCCCTTATGTTTTATTTCATCAAAATAACGCAGTTTACTTGTAACCAATAATTGTGGATCTGCATCAATGTCGTATTTTTTTAATAGCGCTACTGCAGTATTAATGGTTGGCGAACCACCCATTGCGTAAAACCAATCACGCTCAAACGGTAACTCAAAATCAGCACATGTTTGTTGCCATGCATTAATATGAGCAGGCATTGAATCAACCAAGGTGCCATCCATATCAAAAATAATCCCTTGGTACGACGATAAATCCATTTAATATTCCTTTCTCTAATTGCTATTAGTTATAGTACTAGAGGTTTAAAATAACCACAGTAACTAAAATGGTACGGTATTATTACACACTGCTGCTAACGCTAATGAACTTGATTTATAACCATTATTACTAAAAATATTATTATTAATACTTAGACTCTGACTATTTAGCCATTGTTGATCACTCGACCCATTGCCATAAGGTATTCGATATACTGAAAATTGGCGGTCATTAGCGCTAAAAATTAAATTAGCCGATACTCGTGATGTATTATGAGAACGATTAGAATAATAGCTAAATGTCCCCTGACAATCTTTAACTATATAAGATCCATTTAGACTTCGAACTGCAATATAAGGTTGACGAGTACCTTCATAATAGCGCTGTTGCCATAAACCCACTGTATCTGTCATCATTATTTTATCAGCACTGTTTATGGCATCAATATTTTCCATCGTTGTTGTTTGTGTCGCTATTACATTTTTTACTTGAACAGTAATAGGAGTAGGTATCAAATCTAAAGGTTGAGGCTGCATATGTTGAGATTGATAATGCCAAATAAACCATCCAATAAAAATGACAACAATGATTAACACTGAAAATATTATCATAACAGATTGTTTGTTTAATCTATTGTTAGCTAAAGACGGATTAATTTCATTCTCTTCGATTTGGCGACGTAACAATAGAAGTTGTTCATTAAGACGATTATTAGTGGTTTGCAATAAAACTAATGTCTGTTGTGCCTGATTTTCACCAGCATTATACCCATTATTAGCCTGTTGTTGATAGCGCTCAATCAACGCTTGTAACTGCATTTTCTCTTTAATTAATAATGATATTTTTTTATTTAAGTCAGCAACTTGCTGTTTGCGCCCGTCACTGTTATTTATAGTCATTATATCCGAACATTTTTTATTGCCATTACCTTTACTTACTTGTTGATAAGCCATGCTCAACATTTGCATTAATGCTTGAGAACCACCTTTATCTGGATGTAACTTAACTGATAATTGTCGATATTTTTTCTTTATTTCTGCTTTTGAGCAGCGATCATCAGTACCAAGTAATTCATGAAATGTAGTCATTAATCAAGTCATCAAAAGAAAGAAGCGATAATTATAAACAACTCCTCTGTAACCTGTAAATGATCATCCAATTACTATGATCCTTTATAATTATTTGAGCGAAATTTCCCCGGTGAACATCCGATATGTTTTTTAAATACACGCGAAAAATAAGAGACATCTTTAAATCCTGCTGAAGTAGCAACCGATGCTATTTTTTCATGATCTGCACTTAGTAATCCACAAGCTAAATCTAACCGCTTTTGAATAATATATTGTTTCAGTGTCACTCCCATCGTGGTGTGAAATAAACGGGAAAAATATGTTGCTGAAAAATCACAGGCTTTAGCAAGTTCCTCTTCACGCAATGGTGCACTAATATCGTTATCGATAATAGATAATGCCGGTAATATTGAACGTTCACGCTGCGATATATCATCATCAATAACTATATCTTCTTTATGCGTATGTAAACGGCTTAAACAACTATCAAGTTTTTGTCTATTTGCACTAGCAATCAAAATATCTTCTGCACCAGCACGCAATGCAACTATCGCTAATTCAGAGTCCAGCTCATGATACACAATAACAATTTTTACAGTAGGATAACGTTGCTTGATAATGCGTAATAATTTAAAGCCATTAGATTGTGAGTTTTCAATTTCAATGAAAATCAATTCATATCCAGTCATTGTTAATAATAGTTCATAAGGTGATACTTCCAACACATTATGATATTTCACAAGATTATTCTTAACACTGGTATATTTCTCTTTATAGCAGCAATTAACCCAAATCACATGACCCCCTAACATCACAACTAACGCACTTAGCCATCCAATATTGCGTCTTAAATATAAACAACTCATTTATACCTTTAAATAAGAAGATAATTACATGCTATTAATAAAATAATTTAGAATGGCTTTATTTGTTGTTCTAAATATTAGATTCCATCGCCTTTTCACATCAATATGTGCTAATGAAAAATACAACTATCAGCATAACTAACTCAAGATTTCATCCGAATACTTGTGAAAATTGATGTTAGCTCTTGATATTAGTTTTGTGATTCACATCAAAATATAACAACAAGTCTATGTATGATTTTTATCTATCTGGTTAATAATACAAATAATTTTATAAGATTAATTAAGAAATAAATGATCTCTCTTTCTACTGCAGCTCGTACACTCTCAACATACTCTCTTTTAACCTATGGCTTTTTATCTCAAATAAACCTTAGTTATGCTACTGAGCATGATCGACCTTATGTTGTTGCTGCTTACTACCCAGATTGGAAAGTCTACACTCCCAACAACCCATACTCTGCAAGCATGATCCCTGCCGAAAAATTAACCCATTTAATCTATGCTTTTCTAGCAGTATGCGGCCCTGTTCATTCATCCCCAGATAACATCAAAAAAATAATCAAAACCCAATGCGCAGATAAACCGATTGGAACCGCTATTATTCTCGATGAATATGCAGCATTACAGATAAAACTTACTGGAGAAACTGCACCTAACGTTAGTTACAAAGGAAATTTTGGTCAATTAAAAGCATTATCTGAAAAATACCCTCATTTAAGTATTCTACCCAGCTTTGGTGGATGGACCCTCTCTGAACCTTTTCATACTGTTGCTACCAACCCTATCTATCGTCAAACATTTATTGATACAGCAGTAGAACTAATTACTAAATATGATTTCTTTGATGGTATTCAAATCGATTGGGAATACCCAGGAGGACATGGTTTATCAGGCAAAGGGCACGACCAAGTAATTCAAGAACGAGAAGCTTATAGCCTTTTAATTGAAGAATTACGTCATAAATTAGACTATCTCGGTAATAAGCATAACCGCCATTATCAACTTTCGGCAGCTATCAATGCCGATACTAAAACCTTGCCAGGTATTAATTGGCCTCATGTAGCTAAAAATCTAGATCAACTTTATTTAATGAGCTTTGATTTTTTAGGTAACTGGAATAGCGTGGTTGGTCATCATAGCAACTTATACAGCACACCAAACACCCCGAATAATACCTCTGTCGATAATCTAGTAAAAACGCTTATCAATAAACAAGTGGCAAAACAAAAAATCATTATAGGTAGCCCTTTTTATGGCCGAGGATGGCAAGGTGTTGATTTAATACCACTCAATAAATTCGAAGGTCTTAGCAGTAACGGGGGGTCAAATAAAGGATCTGATATTAAAGATCCTGGATATTTTAATTACAACGACATCAGTAAATATTTTCTTAAAAATCCTAAATTAGGTTACCGTTATTACTATGATGAGCATGCCGAGGCCGCAGTGCTTTATAATCAGAAAAATAAAGAATATATTAGTTTTGAAGATAAACGCTCACTAAAAGCTAAAGCCGAGTATGCGAAGAAGCAGGGACTTGGTGGTGTATTCGGGTGGGAGATTACCTCTGACGCTAATAATGAATTAATTTCAGTACTTGATAGCACCTTAAACCCTTAACTCTCGCGCATAAATTATCGCCAATAGAAATAATGCCACAATAACTACCATCGTCTTAGCTGGTTTATTTTTATACGGAATATTCCATTTATTATCAACTGACGCTTATTTTATTCAGCAAGCGCTTTTTTTTTTAATTTTTTGCTGACAATCACATTTTTATCCCCTAACATTGCGGGCGAAATGAGTTCCGATGAAGATAGCAGGAGAGCGGCCAATGACGAATACCATAATGGTATAACACGTCGGCCCGCCGAAGAAGTAAGCGAAAAGCGATATGATCCCATCATGTTTTAATTCGTAAATCTTTCAGGCACCAGGTTGCAGTAATGCAATAGGTATGGACTGTTATTGGAGGAGCCTCTGGAGAGACTCGTTAAATCGAGCGCCGAAGGAGCAAACCGTAGCATATTACGGTGAAACTCTCAGGCAAAAGGACAGAGGAGATAAGAGCAGCAACCAGAAGCCATTCTGTAACTAACATTTACCTGTTGTTCTATATCTCTTCCTTTGTACGTTGAAGGAGGAATAATGAATCCACTACATGACACAATTTTTAATTTTCTACGCACATTAGATAGCTTCGTTTGGGGACCTCCTCTATTAATTTTATTAGTAGGTACAGGTTTATACCTTACTGTTCGACTTGGTTTTATCCAGATCCGTTACCTACCACTAGCATTGCGATATGTTTTTGGTGGCAAAAAAGATCCAGATAGCCGTGGCGAAGGTGATGTATCAAGCTTTGCTGCATTATGTACCGCCTTATCTGCAACAATAGGTACAGGTAATATTGTAGGTGTTGCAACTGCAATCAAACTTGGTGGTCCGGGCGCTCTATTTTGGATGTGGCTCGCTGCTTTATTTGGCATGGCAACCAAATATGCTGAATGTTTATTAGCCGTCAAATATCGCGAAATCGATGCTAATGGCCAAATCCTTGGTGGTCCAATGTACTACCTTGAAAAAGGCGTTGGTAGCAAATGGCTCGCTAAACTATTTGCCATTTTTGCTGTCGGTGTTGCTTGTTTTGGTATTGGTACATTCCCACAAGCTAATGCCATTGTAGAAGCTGCTCAGATTTCATTTAGTGTGCCAAAAGAAATTACCGTTGTTATATTAACCCTATTAGTCGCAACAGTGACTTTAGGAGGTATTCAATCAATTTCAAAAGTAGCGAGTACAGTTGTGCCTCTTATGGCTGGCTTCTACATCATAGCTTGCCTAATTGTTTTAGGTACTAATTTCCACGCGCTACCAGCTGCAATTGAAACAGTTATTCAATCAGCCTTTACCGGCCACGCAGCTACAGGTGGTTTTGTCGGCGCTGGAATGATGCTGGCTATTCAATCTGGTATTGCTCGCGGTGTATTTTCAAATGAGTCAGGATTAGGAAGTGCTCCTATTGCTGCAGCGGCGGCACAAACTAATTCATGCGTGCGCCAAGGCTTAGTATCAATGACAGGAACATTCTTTGATACTATTATTATTTGTACAATGACAGGCTTAACTCTAGTGGTTACAGGTGCATGGACAGGTGATTTTGCCGGCGCAACAATGACAACACATGCTTTTGCTGCTGGTTTGCATTCTGAATATTACGGCCCATTAATGGTATCAATCGGCTTAATGTTTTTTGCCTTTACCACTATTTTGGGTTGGAACTACTACGGTGAACGCTGTATTACTTACTTATTTGGCGTAAAAGCAATAATGCCTTATAAGCTAGTATTTTTAGTGCTCATCGCTGGCGGTGCATTCATGCAATTGGATATGATTTGGGTCATTGCTGATATCGTTAATGGTTTAATGGCAATTCCAAACCTCATTGGTTTAGTCATGCTACGTCATGTTGTAATCGCTGAAACTCAGCAATACTTTGCGAGCCTTAAATTACAGAGTGAAAATTGTAATCCTATCTCTGCTCAGTAATTAGCACCCAATAAAAAAGCCTCAGTTCATCACTTTAAAATGATACTGGGGCTTTTTTGTAGCAACGGGTTCATTACTAATCCTCTTACGTACTTAAACGTTTATTCTAACAAGCTTCAGCTTCCATATTCTTATCTATCTTATCTTGCATGCCTTTGGCCATATTGTGATGCTCTCCTGCTCTCCTGCTCTCCTGCTCTCCTGCTCTCCTGCTCTCCTGCTCTCCTGCTCTCCTGCTCTCCTGCTCTCGCATTATTACCCCCAAATAAAAACGGATGCCAATGACTTTATCAGTCGACATCCGTTTTATTTAAGCACGTAACTTTAACTAATTGTTATGCGGTAGTTACCTCGGCTGATGAATCCTCACCACGCATAACTCGGGTTAGCTTAGGAGCAATAAGCATAGTGAAGACGGCAATACCCGCCGTAGAATAGCCAATAATGCCAAACACATGGCTGTATAACATTAGCGTTTGGTGAGGCTCTATCACATTAGCAGGTGCTGCGGTTAAAGTGGCAACCCAACCAGCAACTACAGCTGCGGTTGCAGACGTTAAGAACCACATTCCCATAGCAAAACCCATCATTCGCTGTGGTACTAGCTGAGCAACCATAGCCAAACCAAGACCTGATACGAATAACTCACCAATGGATTGGAAACCATAAGAAAGAATAAGCCAATTTGAATCTACAATACCGTCACTATTAGCAAAATGAGCACCAAGCACTAATACTAAGAATGACAAGCTACATAGCACCATACCTAAAGCAAATTTAAATGGCATTGAAAAACGATCGCCATATTTATTATAAACCATCGCTAATACTGGGCTCGCAATCATAATCCATAAAGGGTTAAGTGCTTGGAACTGTTCAGGCGCAACACTAATACCAAATAAATCATGTGAAATATTATGTATCGCGAAGAAGTTAAGTGATGTTGGCATTTGGAAATAAAGAACAAAAAACACAATACCTTGCAGCATCAATACAAAAGCAACAAACATTTTTGCTCGTTCAATACCTGAGGTTGAAAATAATTCTTTAAAATATAGTCCAACAATTGTACTACCAACGATAATTAAAATAGCGTGCGCATAAAATAGATGTTGTAATAATATTGCACTAATAAAACTAAATATAATTGCGCCGACTAAAACACCTAAATAATATATTTTATTAACTGGTTTCATATCAGGTTTAGAGCCAATACCTTTAACGATATGACCACTAATATAGAAATTAATAAGTGTAATAACTAGACCTGCAGCACTTACGCCAAAGGCAATATCATAACCAAACTTCTCTGCAATCCATGGTGATAATAGCATTGAGAAAAATGAACCCAAATTAATGGCCATATAGTACATTGTAAATGCACCATCTAAACGAGGATCATTTTCACCATAGACTTTCGCTAATAGGCTTGAAGGGTTAGCTTTAAATAAACCATTACCCATGGTAATAAAGCCCATCGCTATATAGATAAGATCGGAACCACCATAACCGCTGGTTGCTGATAAACCTAATAAAGCGTAACCAACTACAAGTACCATTGCACCTAATTTAATGGTTCTTTTAGTTCCAAGAACTTTATCGCCGACCCAGCCACCAATAGCAACTGAACCATAAACTAATGCTGAGAATGCACCAAATAAAGTAAAAGATGCTGTCTCTGACATGCCAAGAATTTTAACCATATAAACAGTTAAAATAGCTTGCATACCGTAGAAACCAAAACGTTCCCAGAATTCAATTGAAAATATCAAATAGAACGGTTTTGGCTGTTTGAATACGTTCTCGTCAGACATGTACTGTTTCCTTGAAAGATTTCAGGTAAAACTAATCCAAACACGTATATTTCTTAATGTTATTTCTCCCCAATGTGAAATAACAAGAATAATGACGCTATACCGTTTTATTAGTAATGAATATAAAATAAAAAGCAGCTACAAATTATAGTTATGCATTTTCTTACATTAAGACTGAAATAAAACAATAAATAAAGACACCGAAAATGAAATATTAAATACCATCAAAGATGAATTCTTTTTAATGCCCTTATAAACAGATAGTTATAGTATTAAAACATCGTTCAAAAGTTATCTTTTATATCATTTTGATTTATTTAAAGAGAAATATAACAACAAAAGTAAATGATAATAATAATCAATATCACAAAATAGACAGTAAAAATAATCTCTATTCTGGTTTGTTTAATATCCATATACTATTATTTAAAAATATAAAATAAGTAATATTACAATGGACAATAGTATCGCTTATTTCTACTTATATAAGTAATGCTAGTATAATTATTCAATATAACGAATAGGGAAAGGATCATGATAAAAAAATCATCACGGCGACGCTTTCTACGATTAACAGCTGGCGGTATTATTGGCTTAACACTGGGTAACAAAATAATAATACGCTCAGCTTCTGCCGCTGCTCTCCCCCACCTGAAACAAGATAGCCCACAAGCTAGTGCACTAAAATACGTTAATCATTCAACAGTTAAAGGTCAAAATTGTAAAAATTGCCTTTTGATTCGAAATGATAACAGTAGTAGTGACTGGCAGCCTTGTGCCATCTTTCCAGGAAAGACAGTTAACATCAACGGTTGGTGTTCGGCCTATGCACCTAAACCAGCATAAGTTTTCCTTATTCAAAAATGCCTGCATTCACGCAGGCATTTAACTATGAATTTTTATTTTTTATTAATATATTAGCCATAGCAGCGTTCACCCCAACGTGCTAAGCCGGCAGTTACTGACCCAAAATAGCTACCACTTACGATAGGAATATTCGGTAATTGCTGCTCAATACATTGACGTAAAATAGGCGAACGTGCAGTGCCGCCGGTCATAAATATAGCATCTGGTTTAACCTGACTTTGTGCCATTGCCTCAATGACAAGATCGCGCATTTTCTCTTTTGGTGTTTCTATTGCTTCAGCCAATTGCTGGGCGGAAATATCAACTTCAAACAAATCTTGCATTAACGCCATATTCACGGTGTGATGTGCTTGACTCGATAATGCAATTTTAGCTTCTTCTGCATGACGAATGATTTGATAGCCAAGCGTCTCATGATAAACATGAATTAATCGCGACAATAATTGTGGATCAGCAGCATCATGACGAAGTTTTTCTAACGCACGTAAATTAGCATCACCATAAAATTCAGTTTGTGCTGCAACATTATTAATCGCAATCGGATTCCAAAATTGATTAAATGGCATTTCGATACCACGAATCGTTTTACTGCCTAAGCCAAACTGTGGCATTAATTGTTTAAACGCTAAATGAATATCAAGATCATTACCACCAACACGTTGACCACTATGGGCTAATAAACTAGAGCTACGATCAGTAAGATGACGGAAACTAGGCCCCATATTAATTAACGAACAATCGGTAGTGCCACCGCCAATATCAACCACCAGCACCGTTTTATCTGCCGTTAATGTAGATTCATATTCAAGTCCAGCAGCAACAGGTTCAAACTGAAAACTCACGTTTTTAAATCCAGCTCGTTTAGCTGCTTGCGATAAAATCCCTTCAGCTTGTTGGTTAGCACTTTCGCCACCAATACCTTGAAAGTTTACTGGGCGCCCAATAATGGTACTAACAATATCTTGTTGCAAACTTTGTTCAGCGGTACGCTTTATATTAACCATCATTGCACAAACAAGATCTTCAAAAAAGCTAATTTGGCCATCACGTAAACCGTTCGCACCAAGAAATGATTTTGGCGATTTAACGTAATAAACTTCTTCGGGATCATCGAGATAAAGATCAAGTGCAGCTTGACCGAATTGCAAATCCCCCGCAACAACCTCTATGTCTTCTTCACGATTAAATGCCATAGCACGACGTAAAACCTGCTCACCCGTCGCGTTTGATGGTGAAATACCCATGAAGCGATATAAATATTCAGACACAGATTCACGTGTTGGCGCACATAAGGTCGACGGAATATATTGATTATTATTCTCTAATGGTAAAAGTTTAGGCTTACTGTCTTCCATCACTGCAACCGAACAATTCGCGGTTCCATAATCAAATCCAATGTACATCGATTAACACTCACATGCGGTAAAAAAGCCGCCAATAATAGCTTATTCTATAATTTAACACACGGAGATATTCACACCTTATTTATGGATAATGAATTGATAACAATAAACGCTTAACATTTAGACTCAAAGGAATTAAATAGCACATTTTTTTATTGATTATTATCATTTTGTCGATGCATTTACAGTATTTTATCGACATAATAGAATCATAATTTCTTTTAAAAGTACTGAAACATGAAACGTATTTATCAAGCTTTTTTTGTTCTACTCTTTACTGTATTTGCACTATCAGGATGTTCTGATTCAAAAACACCGCAAGAAGGTGATCAATACTCTGTGATCCCAACCCCAATGCCAGAAATGAAAGGTGTTACGGAAATCTTTTCTCTTTCTTGTGGCCACTGCCGTAAGATGGAAAGCATTCTTCCTGAAATCAAAAAACTTACCAATGGCGATATCAAGCAAGTTCACGTTATTTTTAATGAAAGTGCTCAAAAAGCAGCCTTCATTTTCTATGCAGCAATGGTACAAACAGACAACAAACCCAGCCATGCATTAGTTGAGCAATTATTTGCTTTCGTACAAGACTCACCAAAAGACATGACAGTTGAACAACGTAAAACTGCACTTGATAAAATCTTCCATGATAACAACTTAAAAAGTCCTTACGAGCTAACAGAAGCTCAACAAAAAGAAGTATTTAAGATGTTCCAGCAATCTGAAGATATTGTGCGTAATTCAGCCCTTGAATCAGTGCCTGCATTCCTTGTAAATGGTAAGTACTTAGTAAATACCAGTGCACACAAAAGCCTACAAGATTTAGCTAATACTATTGTTTACTTAAAAAATAAATAATCATCAATATTAGAACTTACTTTTTAAATACTCGTCTCTATGGCGAGTATTTTTTTGTCTTTTTCTTTAAATTAACTGCAAGATAATGTAATAGCAGGATTTTTTTGGAATAAGTATCTTATTTACGCCTCTTTTTTATACTTATTTTATAAATTCATATAAATATATTTATATATCCGTCGAATTCATAACTATCAGTAATCAATAAATATAATCATCAATATTGGAGAGGCTCTACATTTTTATGCTCAAATCAATAAAACTCAAACTACTATTACTTAGTCTATCTCCTATGATACTCATTCTGAGTATTGCTATGACAATTATTATCTATCTACAAAATCAATCATTAAAAAATAATGTTAATGACTATCGCACAGCAGTTATTGAAGAAAGGCAAAAAGAATTAAAAGATGCAGTACTTATTACTAAGCATGTCATCGACAACATGATAGCTAAAGGCAGTAATGAACAAGACACAATTAAAGAAATTGAAGCACTACTCAACCCATTACGTTTTGCTGACAATAACGCTGGCTACTTTTTCATTTACACCATAGAGGGTATTAATGTTGTCCATCCTCTTAATTCTGCAATTCAGGGTACCAATCAAATAGCAGCCATTGATGCTAATGGTATACGTTATATTCAAGCTTTAATTCAATCATCTAAAGGCCATAACCAATTCGTTGAATACAGCTTTCCTAAAAATGAAGGCCAACAACCACAGCTTAAAAAAAGCTATGCTGCCACTGTAAATAACGGCAAATGGATCCTAGGGACAGGTCTTTATCTAGATGATATTGAGGCTAATGTTTTGAAGTACAATAATAAACTCATACAAAGTAGAAATAACCAAATCCAAACTGTCATTATCCTTTCTATTATATTTAGCTTATTATCAATTATAGTCATTGTATTAGTCGCAAGTCGTATTACTAAACCGATTACACGAATGGCAAAAGCGTTAGACGATATTGCTGATGGTGAAGGCGATTTAACCAAACGCTTAGATGTAGCAGGTAACGATGAGATCGCCCAATTAGCTAATGCCTTTAATCGTTTCGCTTCAAAACTACAAAACATTATGACTAAAGTATCTCAATCAACAGCAGGTCTTACCACAGCTGCACAGCATGTCCACCAACAGACAAATATGCTAACGACGACATTAGACTCCCATAACTGTGAAACAGAGCAAATTGTAACCGCAGTGCAACAAATGAGTTTAGCGGCAAATGAAATAGCAGAGAGCACTAATGACGTTGCATCTTCAACAACCAAAGTAAGCGATGATGCATTATTAGCACAACAACAAGTTGATACCTCATTAGTTTCAATTAACACTCTTGTTGATGAAGTGACCCACGCATCAGGGTATATTGACGATTTGAACCAACAGTCACATAGTATTAATAATGTATTAAAAGTAATTGGAGATATTGCAGATCAAACTAACTTATTAGCCCTTAACGCTGCTATTGAAGCTGCACGAGCAGGTGAACAAGGACGAGGGTTTGCTGTAGTTGCAGATGAAGTACGTGAGCTTGCAAGTCGAACTCAAAGCAGTACACTCGAGATTAATGAGATGCTAGACAAATTACACTATCTAGTGACTCAAGCCGTAAACGCAATGGAAAAGAGTCAGGCCTCATGTAATGAAGCCGTTAACTCAACCAATCAAATCTCATATAGCCTTCAATCTGTGACTAAAGCAGTTAATGCTATTGACGATCGTACAAATCAAATTGCTACAGCATCCACTGAACAAAATGCCGTTACTGGAGAAATTAATAGTAATATGATTTCTATTCAAGATATTGTGACCAAATTAATTCAAGAGAATCATAATTCAGAAAAAATTATTACTCAGCTCGATCAAGCAACTCATGGGTTAAAACAATTAGTCGGACAATTTAAGATCAAATAATCACTTAACTAGTTCATCTTTAAAAAGGCAGTTTATCTGCCTTTTTATTTTATCGCTTAACACCAACTAATCTATTTCTAGTGACTTAAATTAATCAATAAAAACCAAACAAGGAACGCCATTATGATCTATTCTATGGATACTTGTTTTAAATACTGCTTGTAACTTTTCAACTGTCATTACTCGTTCAACATTACCATAAGCGGCGCAGTGACCACGATCCAACATCACCACATTATCTGCTTCACGTAAGGTTCTATTTAAGTCATGATTAACCATCACTACCGCAATGCCCTGTTGCGCAATACACCGCACTAATTGATACATTGACGCCTCTTGAGCAATATCTAACGCTGCTGCGGGTTCATCAAGTAATAATAATTTAGCTTGTGGGTTTATAGCTGGCCAAACTTGTAAACATGCCGCTGCTAATCGTACTCGTTGCCACTCGCCACCAGAAAGTTGTTGAATATTTCGCGGCAACTTATCTTGAATATCTAAACGGTTGCAAATCTCATCGAGTGCGATTTGTAATTGCTCATTATCAACATGCTGTAAAGCTGACACTGCAAGTAATAAATATTGAAAAACTGGAATTGAAAAGTTGGGTTTATCTTGTTGCGACAAATAACTACGAACATGCGCTAATGAAGGCAGATCATAATCAACTAAGTCATCATTAAGTAATCTAATGCTACCATTATAATCAAACAAACCCGATAAAATGGATAATACGGTGCTTTTACCGCTACCATTTGGCCCTATAACATGCGTGATTTGGCCGCTATAAAGCGTCAATGACATAGGTAATAATCGCGGTACAAAAGAAATATTCTGAGCTTTTAATATTAACGCAGCCGCTGTTGAAATATCACCGTTATCAAACATTGTTATCATAATTTAATCCAACTGCGAACGCATTAGCATCCAAATAAAGACAGGCGCACCAAGTGATGTTGTCACCACACCAATCGGTAAATCGGCATCAGTCAATAACACCCGTGATAATGTATCTGCTAATACTAATAATATCCCACCGCAAATAGCCGATAGCGGCAATAAATACCGATTCTCGGTGCCCAATTGTAACCGTAATAGGTGCGGTACAACCAAGCCAACAAACCCAATCACACCAGCAAGTGCCACCGAACAACCCACTAATAACGACACCATTAAGATCAGTAGCCATCGAATACGCCTAACATCAACGCCTAATTGCCGTGCTGCTACATCACCAAGCATCATCACATCCAATGACTTACCTTGCATACAAAGTACAACTAATACTGGCACAATAAAAAATAGTAGTGACAATTGCTCCCAACTCACCCCACCAACACTGCCCATTAGCCAGTACATCAGTTGACGCATACTTAAATCATCACTGAAATAAAATGCCCATGTCACTATTGCACTCGATAAAATACCTAAGGCAACCCCAATTAATAATAATCGAGCCATAGAGACTTTTTGTCGTCGAGAAAAGCCAACTAAAATAAGCGTAAACAATAACGCACCAGCCATAGCAGCAAACATAGTAATAACGGGGGTTGGTACGATAGGAACAAAGAATAAGAGCAATACAACGGCTAAGCTCGCACCGCCTGAAATACCAAGCACGCCAGGCTCAGCTAATGGGTTACCTAATAACACTTGTAGAACCGCACCAGAACTGGCTAATGCAGCCCCCACAATCAGAGCTGCTAATACCCTTGGTATACGTAATTGCAGTAATAATTGCTGCTGAAGAGCACCATCAGGTGCCCAAGGTACAATCCATACTTCACCAATAGCAATAGCAAACAGACAAATACCGATCAACACCATCGACGAAACTATTATCCAAATACGCCACCGTTGTTGCTGTTGATATAATAATTCATTTAACAACATTAAGACTTCATTACGATTAAAAGAGTAAGGTCAAATACCATACCCTGTGACTTTCACAATGAAAAGAAACGCCTCTAAAACTGCAGTATTAAAACTATTAATCAAGATGATGCGTTACTTTTAGCACAAACTCTAACTTGTTCATCAAAAATCAAATTAGCTTTTTTTACCATCAATACCGCTCGTTGCCCTACTACCACATGCCGATTAGGAAAAACAACGGCTTCCCCACCAACACTTGCGGTATAAGTTTGACTACCATCCACTGCAAATTCATCGCCTTCTGCAAAAAAAGTAAAATTGGCAACATCATCATTAAACGTAAAATAGAATTCGGCTTGTCGTTTAACAATCGTACGACTAACCTGATACACCTCGACTTCATTGGTCCAAATAATTGGCAAAGCGACATCCGTAATGAGTTGTAAAATAGCATGTCGAAACGGCGCTAATACGGTGAAGTCATTATGCCCAAGTTTACCCACTCGCCCGAGTTCAACAGTCAGTGCCTGCGCGCCATGATATTCAGCGCTATACCAAGCAAATGTTGGTGATGGCTTATTAGAAAGCAGAACTGCGTCTAATTTAGCGTGATGGATAAAGCTAAACAATTTATTACTGCGCGTCTGTTTATCAGTATAGGGGCTTATTGCAAAGGTATCATGCTGTGACGGCCGAATAGCACAATGTAAGTCTAGATGCCATCGTTCAGGTTTTATCGCAATAGAAGTACCATAAAAGCTGTTTATCGCCAATTGTAACGCGTTCGCAATACGACACTCGTTATTTTTCTCAAAATTCCTAACTTGAAACAATCGATTCATGTTTTCAGCCATAAATCGTTGCTGATGATTAATCGCTTCAGGATGCGCAATAATTAATAATAAACGATGTACCGGTTGGATCTGGCCTAATACTACACCTGAAGCTATTTGCTGAACGAGTTCTATCGGAGAAGTCTCATCACCATGAACGCCACAAGACAAAACAATATCTTTTGTATCACTGGCTAATTCTCGCGGCGTAATTTGTAAGACACCACGATATAACAGCTGACAATGTAATCCAGAGTCTAAGACCCACTCTCCAGTAACAAAAGGCTGTGAAAAATCGCACGTTGCTTTAAGAAACTGTCCTCGTTTTATCTGTTCGATTAAAGTCATATACCAACCTCCTTGTTCATTATAAATAAACTCCCTATATTTATTCTTATCGCATCCTAGAGATAAGAAATAATGACGTCACTATTATTAATATAGTCATGCCACAAGTGACATCCTAAAAATAGGGTAATAAAAAACCCAAGTAAAAATACATTTACTTGGGTTTCAGTTCAGATCAGCAAACTTGCGAAAGATTTATTTATTAACTTCTAAACTTTCGACACGAGCCTTAAGCTTCTGACCAGGACGGAATGTAACGACACGGCGTGCGGAGATAGGGATATCTTCACCCGTTTTAGGGTTTCTTCCAGGTCTCTCATTTTTGTCACGCAAATCAAAGTTACCAAAACCTGATAATTTAACTTGCTCACCATTTTCTAGAGCCTTCCTAACTTCTTCAAAGAAGACTTCCACCGTATCCTTGGCGTCCCGTTTGCTTAATCCAACATTTTCAAACAGGTTCTCAGCCAAATCGGCTTTTGTGAGCGCCATAGATAACTCCCTCAAGACTATGTTGAATGGATAGTGTACATACCAATTATAAAAGTATGCCACTGTGAATAAGGTATATGTCAATTAGAGATGTAATTCTAAACTGCAAAAACTACGGGACTATATTATCCCTCTCACTATTAACTAGACTCAGTCTAAGCCAACTCGCTGATTTTCGCCAACTTTTTTACGTTAACTTCATGTCAAATAACACCATTTTGGTTGCATAATTTTACTATAACAATGCATCTAGTTGACCTTCCCCACACCACGAACAGCACTAAACCACTAAAAAATTAGCAATATACAGTCAAAAACTCTACTTCATAACTAAGAAATAGAAAATATGACTATTTATCAAGCTGTTATTATTTTTTAGATCTAGATCAAAAAAAAGCAGCCTCTAGAGGCTGCTTTCCTAAAACAAAGACTTAAATTTGATTATGGTGTTTTTTTAGTCACGAAGTGACGCATCAAATTTTTCTGCTAATGCATTAACAATACTTTCTACTGCTGCTGCAATATCAGCTTCTTCTAATGTACGCTCAGTTGATTGCAATGTTAGCGCAATCGCAAGACTCTTCTGACCGTCATCTACACCTTTACCAGTGTAAACATCAAACAGATTAACTGCTTTTAAGAGCTCACCACCGTTTTCACGACAAGCAGCCACAACATCACCAGCTGCAATATCTTCACTCACTACAACCGCAATATCACGACGGTTTGCAGGGAATTTAGAAATAGCGACAGCTTCAGGAAGCATACGAGTATTAATTGCTGCCCACTCGATTTCAAATACAATCGTACGACCGTTTAAGCCAAACTTACGCTCTAGCTCAGGGTGTACAGTACCAATGAAACCAATTTCTTTGCCATCAACAACGATTGCTGCTGATTGACCAGGGTGAAGTGCTGGGTGTTTAGCTGCTTTAAAGCTATAAGCATCTTTTGCTGTTAGCTCAAGAACGGCTTCTAAATCACCTTTAAGATCAAAGAAATCAACAGTGTTAGTTTCAATATCCCAATGCTCATCACTACGGTTACCCGCAATTACACCAGCAAGCATCATTTCTTGACGCATGCCGTTTTCCGCTGATTGCTCAGGTACAAAACGTAAACCAGCTTCAAATAAACGTACACGTGGTTGCTGACGCTTTTGGTTGAACACTACTGTATTTAGTAGGCCAGTCCATAGGCTCAAACGCATTGCTGACATATCCGCAGAAATTGGGAATGGCAGAATCAATGGTTCAATTTCAGGCACGATCAGTTTTTGCTGCTCAGGCTCAACGAAACTGTAAGTAATTGCTTCTTGGAAACCACGACCGACTAGCAAATCACGTACACGTTTCAGCGGTAAATTCGCTTCTTTGTGTAGGTTCATGCTCAGTGCGGCAACTGGTGATTGATTAGGAATGTTGTTGTAACCGAAAATACGGCCCACTTCTTCTACTAAATCTTCTTCAATTGCCATATCGAAACGCCATGCAGGTGCTGTTGCTTTCCAGCCAGCATCTGTTGTTTCAACATCACAACCTAGACGTGTTAGGATCTCTACTACTTCTTCTGAAGCAATAGCATGACCTAATAGACGATCTAATTTAATACGACGTAATTCAATCGTTGCGGCTTTGGGTAAATCAGCTTCTGATTCAGCTTCAACGATTGGTGCTACTTCACCACCACAAATTTCAACGATAAGTGCTGTTGCACGTTCCATTGCTTTCATTTGTAGCGTTGCATCAACACCACGCTCAAAGCGGTGTGAAGAATCAGTATGTAGACCATAGCTACGAGCACGACCACGAATCGCATCAGGTGCAAAAAATGCACACTCAAGCAAAATATCTTTCGTTTCAGTGCTAACACCAGAGAATTGACCACCAAAGATACCTGCAATTGCAAGGGCTTGAGTGTCATCTGCAATCACTAGTGTATTGCTGTTTAATTTAGCTTCGCTACCATCAAGAAGCGTCAGCTTTTCATCCTGCTCTGCCATGCGAACAACAATACCGCCATCGATCTTAGCCAGATCAAATGCGTGCATTGGTTGACCCATTTCAAGCAATACGTAGTTAGTAATGTCAACGATAGGATCAATTGAGCGCGTACCACAACGACGTAGCTTTTCTTGCATCCACAATGGCGTCTCAGCTTGTACGTTCACATTGCGAACGATACGGCCAAGGTAACGTGGACATGCTACCGGTGCTTTAACATCAATTGAAATTGTATCAGCCGCTGTTGGCGCAACAATATCAAACTGAGGTTCAGTCACTTCAGTACGGTTAAGAACACCAACTTCACGAGCAAGACCGGCAATGCTTAAACAGTCAGCGCGGTTCGCTGTTAGGTCAACATCGATAGTCACATCATCAAGACCAAGGAATTCACGGAAATCAGTACCCAGTACTGCATCCGCAGCTAATTCCATAATACCGTCAGACTCAACATCAATACCTAGTTCAGTGAAAGAACAAAGCATACCGTGAGACGGTTGACCGCGTAGTTTTGCCTTCTTGATTTTAAAATCACCAGGCAGAACAGCACCAACAGTTGCAACAGCAACCTTGATACCTTGACGACAGTTAGACGCACCACAAACGATGTCTAGTAACTCTTCAGCACCAACATCTACTTTTGTTACACGTAGTTTATCAGCATCAGGGTGTTGAGCACACTCAACAACTTGACCAACTTTAACGCCAGTGAATTCACCAGCAACTGCTTCAATACCGTCAACTTCCAAACCAGCCATTGTGATTTGGTGAGCTAGCTCTTCGCTGTTTACTGCAGGATTAACCCACTCGCGTAGCCAAGATTCAGAGAATTTCATAGATTTCTAGCCCCTAGTGCTTACTTGAACTGTTTTAGGAAACGTAAGTCGTTCTCAAAGAACGCACGTAAATCGTTAACGCCGTAACGAAGCATAGTTAGACGCTCAACGCCCATACCAAATGCAAAGCCTGAGTACTTCTCAGGATCGATGTTAACTGAACGTAGAACATTAGGGTGTACCATGCCGCAGCCTAGTACTTCTAACCACTTACCATTCTTACCTTTCACGTCAACTTCAGCAGAAGGCTCTGTGAATGGGAAGAAAGAAGGACGGAAACGTACTTCAACTTCTTCTTCAAAGAAATTACAAAGGAAATCGTGAAGAATACCTTTTAGCTGAGCAAAGTTTACATTTTCGTCAACTAACATACCTTCCACTTGGTGGAACATTGGTGTGTGAGTTTGATCGTAATCATTACGGTATACACGGCCAGGCGCAATAAAGCGGAATGGCGGGTGACCATTTTCCATAGTACGGATCTGAACACCAGAAGTATGCGTACGTAGCATCAGATCTGGGTTAAAGAAGAACGTATCGTGATCGGTACGTGCCGGATGATCTTCGGCAATATTCAATGCATCGAAGTTGTGGAAAGCATCTTCGATTTCAGGACCGGCTTCAGTTGTGAAACCAAGCTCACCAAAGAAACTTTCAATACGCTCAATGGTACGCGTCACTGGGTGAAGGCCACCATTTTCAATACGGCGACCAGGCAAAGAAACATCAACAGTCTCAGCAGCAAGCTTAGCTTCAAGCTCTGCTCGTTGTAGACCGTCTTTACGCTCAACAAGTAATGTTTGTACTACTTGCTTCGCTTTATTAATCTCTTGACCAGCAGTGCGACGCTCTTCTGGTGGTAATTTACCTAGGGCTTGTAATTGAAGAGTTAAATGACCCTTCTTGCCTAGAAATTGAACTCGGACTTCGTCCAGAGCAACTGATGAATCAGCCTGCCCAATAGCTGCCGTTGCGTTGGCAATAATCTCGTCTAGATGTTGCATCGTATCCTCATCCACCCACAGGTGGCGTCCTTAAGGGAGATATAAAATCGCGTAACGATACATACTAAAGAAAGCAGCGTCTAAAACCAAATTGAATCGTAATAAAACAGTAAGTTTGGACGAAAAAAAAACGTCTTTTGCCGTTAAAATCTGAATTTGTGCTTTTTCAGTACACTAACGTCCAGCTACATAAAGCTATAAAACAGATTTCGCACACCTATATTCCATTTTTCTCTCTTCCTAAAATGAGATGAAAAAAGTAAATTTCAGCGGTATTTACTTTGGAATAATCATCATGAACACCCAAAACTTTTCGGCTTTAATCAAAATGAGCCTTATCGCATCTTTACTTTGTTTAAGCCTTGTTGTGCTTGGTAATTATGGCTTACTTTCCAACATGCCGATTGAAGTCAAAGATATGACCAGCAATCAAACCCATATTGATTACATCCATATCATTTTCTACGTTGTTTTTAATTGTATGTTTGTTGGGTTTCTTGGCTGCCTTCTTTGGAGAGCAAAACAGTCACAACGACAAATGAAGCAATACCTTGCTCATAACTAATTGTTAATATTAATTAACTAACATAAATGCTTATATGAGCGCCTCTAAACGTTATATACCAATTATTGAGGCGCTTTATATGTAATAATGCTGTGATAAATACGATCTTTTTTTATCAAATTGGTTTTAAAATTACATTTTTCAGTGTAAATTATGATCAATGTCAATGTTAGGAACCATATTATGAATACTAAAGATCTTGCTGCTCTCTCAAAAATTTCAACTATCGCTGCGATTCTTTGTACTGCTCTATTGCTGCTTGGTAATTATGGCCTGGCATCAGCAATGCCAATTGCTCCAGAAGAGGGTTTCAATTTCATTAATCTAGTCTTCTTTATGGGCTTTAACGCATTATTTGTTGGTTTCCTAGCCTTTTTACTTAAAACTCTAGCAACAGCAAACAAAAAACGTAATCAACGTTACGCTCGCGCATAAGTATTAACTACTGAATTCTATTTTAAAGCCAGCAATTATCGTTTATCGACATATTACTGGCTTTTTATCATCTCAACGCCTTCTATATTCCTTCCCCCTAAATATATCCTCCTCCACACAAAGAATAAAAAACAGTGTTGCATTGGTTGGTGTTATCGACTACCATAATTGAACACTGTTTTAAATGTGTTTATAAAACACTCTTTACGTAATTAATTTACACCGGAGATTAATATGAAAAAGCAAGATAACTATTGGTTAAACTACGCTAAAGCAACTTTTATCATTGCCGCCATTGCAATGATTATCAGTATTATAAAATTACCAGGCGATCTAATCGTAAAAGGTTACTACAGTATTTGTAGCCTATTTTTAGTCAGTGCAACTATTACTTTAAGTAAAGCAATTAGAGATAATACTGAGTCAAATCAATTAATAAATAAAATAGAACAAGCAAAAACAGCTAAGCTATTAAATGAATTTGACGAGTAATTGATAACAATGAACACGATAATGGTAATCAACGAGTTGGTAACACAACTCGTTTCATTAAACCGACTAATCGTGCACTCCCAGCACAATATTACCAATCAACATATCTCTATATCAGCCCACCAATCTACTCAACGTTTATATCAATCTCAACTCCAGCACTTACTAGCAGCCCCATCCACTAGCCCTCTCCAATACATTACTTTGATTAAAAAACAGCAACAGCATGCGCTAACACTCAAGCAATTAACACAAAGAGTCTACCAACAACAACGGCAGCTAAAACAACACCAACAGTTAAAGCAAACCGCTTACCACTGGCTAAAACAATATCAACAACAAGGACACGGTAATAGCTATCAGCAATTAAAAACGGAAGCAGCATTATTAGTGCTCTCAAATAAAGTATCACTGCAATTAGAACTATCATAATACGAGGTGCGAGGTGCGAGGTGCGAGGTGCGAGGTGCGAGGTGCGAGGTGCGAGGTGCGGAACAATATCAACTAGTAATAACTTATCTACCGCTTTAAACGAAAAAAGGAGAGCCGAGGCTCTCCTTTTCAACTTAAAACTAGACTGAAATTACAGTGCAGCTTTTGCCTTTTCCACAAGAACAGTGAAAGTAGCTTTGTCGAATACAGCAATATCAGAAAGGATCTTACGATCGATTTCGATAGATGCTTTCTTCAGACCGTTGATTAGACGGCTGTAAGACATACCATTTTGACGTGCAGCAGCGTTGATACGAGCAATCCAAAGTTGACGGAAAGTACGTTTCTTCTGACGACGGTCACGGTAAGCATATTGACCAGCTTTAGTAACAGCTTGGAAAGCTACGCGGTAAACACGTGAACGTGCTCCGTAGTAACCTTTAGCTTGTTTAAGAACTTTCTTGTGACGTGCACGCGCTTGTACACCACGTTTTACGCGAGGCATAGGAGACTCCTAACTAAAATTAAAAAAATATAAAACTAAAAACGATTAAGCGAACGGAAGCATACGAGCAACTGCAGCCACTTCACACTTAGGAAGGATTGCATTTGGACGAAGCTGACGTTTGTTCTTAGTAGTACGTTTAGTCAGGATGTGACGCTTAGTAGCGTGCTTAAACTTAAAGCCACCAGCTGTTTTTTTGAAGCGCTTAGCTGCGCCACGATTTGTTTTCATCTTTGGCATGAGATGATAACTCCGCATTGTTGATAGTTAATAATCATAGTAATAGGGCGAACAAAAAGCGCTACTTAAAAGCAGCGCTTTTAGCTACTTGAATGCCGTTATTACTTCTTCTTTGGGGCAAGCATCATGGTCATTTGACGACCTTCTACACGATTAGGGAAACTTTCACAGACCGCGATCTCTTCAAGTTCTGCCTTAATACGATTAAGAAGCTCAATACCAATGCCTTGGTGGGCCATTTCACGACCACGGAAACGTAGTGTGACTTTACCCTTGTTGCCCTCTTCTAAAAAGCGAGTCAGGTTGCGTAGTTTTACCTGATAATCGCCTTCGTCTGTACCAGGTCGGAATTTAACTTCCTTGATCTGGATTTGTTTTTGATTCTTCTTTTGCTCTTTAGCAGCCTTGCTCTTTTCGAACAAGTACTTACCATAGTCCATCACACGACAGACTGGTGGCTCGGCATTAGGGCTAATTTCAACTAGATCCACACCAGCATCAAGAGCAACATTCATTGCTTCTTCAATAGAAACAACACCGACTGATTCGCCGTCAAGGCCAGTTAGACGAACTTCACGTACGCCACGAATTTCTTCATTCAGACGATGCGCGTTTTGCTTAACTGGTGCTTGGGTTCTTTTTCCGCCTTTAATACCTTATTCCTCCACAATATTGAGCTTACGATTGCTGATTTCTTCTTGCATAAATGCAATTAATTCATCAATCTTAAATTTACCCAAATCTTTACCCTTACGAGTACGAACTGCTACTACGCCTGCTTCGACTTCTTTGTCACCGCAAACGAGCATGAAAGGCACTCGCTTCAAAGTATGTTCGCGGATTTTAAAGCCAATCTTCTCATTTCTCAAGTCCGCATTGACTCTAATTCCACTTTTTTTCAATTTTTCTACAATTTCTTGCACATATTCTGCTTGAGAGTCAGTAATATTCATCACTACAGCTTGCTGAGGCGCCAACCATGTTGGGAAGAAGCCTGCGTAATCTTCGATAAGAATACCGATAAAGCGCTCTAGTGAACCAAGAATTGCACGGTGAATCATAACCGGTGTATGGCGTTCGTTGTCTTCACCTACATATGTAGCGCCTAAACGCTCAGGTAATGCGAAGTCAAGCTGAACAGTACCACATTGCCATGCGCGATCAAGGCAATCGTGAAGTGTAAACTCGATCTTAGGACCGTAGAATGCACCCTCACCTTCTTGAATATCAAATGGAATATCCATTGACTCAAGCGCGGTAACTAAATCGGCTTCAGCTTTGTCCCACATTGCATCAGAACCTACACGCTTTTCAGGGCGAGTCGATAATTTAACAACAATGTTATCAAAACCAAATGTCTTGTATGTATCATACACCATTTCGATGCAAGATGTAACTTCTTGTTGTACTTGTGCTTCTGTACAAAAAATATGCGCGTCATCTTGGGTGAAACCACGAACACGCATAATACCATGAAGTGAACCTGAAGGCTCATTACGGTGACAAGAACCAAACTCAGCCATACGTAATGGTAAATCGCGGTATGACTTAAGGCCTTGGTTAAAGATCTGTACGTGACCAGGACAGTTCATCGGCTTGATAGCGTATTCACGGTTCTCAGAACTTGTAGTGAACATCGCTTCAGCGTACTTATCCCAGTGACCAGAACGTTCCCAAAGCACACGGTCCATCATTAATGGGCCTTTTACTTCTTGGTAATCGTATTCGTTTAGTTTTTCACGAACAAATACTTCTAGCTCACGGAAGATAGTCCAACCGTTATGATGCCAGAATACCATACCAGGAGCTTCTTGCTGCATGTGGAACAGATCAAGTTGCTTACCGATTTTACGGTGGTCACGCTTTGCAGCTTCTTCTAAACGCGTTAGGTGCGCTTTCAGTGCTTTCTTATCGTGGAATGCAGTACCGTAAATACGTTGCAGCATCTTGTTATCGCTATTACCACGCCAGTATGCACCAGCAACGCTTAATAGCTTAAAGTTCTGACAGAAACCCATGTGTGGTACGTGTGGACCACGACACATGTCAATGTATTCTTCATGATGGTATAGACCTGGACGATCGTCACGAGCAACGTTTTCATCTAGGATTTCGATCTTGTACGTTTCGCCACGTGCATCAAACGCATCACGCGCTTCTTGCCAGCTTACGTTTTTCTTCACAACTTGATACTTAGTTTTCGCTAGTTCAAGCATGCGCTTTTCAATAACTTCAAGATCTTCTTGCGTTAATGATTGCTCTAGATCGATATCGTAGTAGAAACCGTTGTCAATCGTAGGACCGATCGCCATTTTTGCTTCAGGGTACAATTGCTTAATTGCATGACCTAGCAAGTGTGCACATGAGTGGCGAACAATTTCAAGACCGTCAACATCATCTTTTGCTGTGATGATTTCTAGGCTTGCATCATTTTCAATAAGATCACAAGCATCAACACGAACACCATCAACACGCCCTGCGATGGTTGCTTTTGCAAGACCAGGACCGATTGAAAGTGCAACGTCCATTGTTGATACAGCGTCATCGAATTGACGTTGACTACCATCAGGAAGAGTAATAACAGGCATTTAAATATCCTTAAACAGTGGTGCCACACACCAAGTAGCACATGTTGAGTTAATAAAGCTTTTAGAGAAGCTTTTATGAATAAAATATTTTTACTTTGGTGCCGCAATACAGAGCAACACGTTAAGGCAAAAATAGGATGACACTATACAAACGGTAACAAGATATTGCAAAGGATCACCCTAAATTTTTATCCTACTAATTCACTAAGGCGTAATTCACTACGTACAGTTTCTCGATACCAGGATAGATATCGTGAATAACAGCCTTAAGCTCTGCTAGTGTCATATTTTCCTGTTGTGCATGAAAATCATTCAAATCACTAAATGCTATCGGTTCAACAGTCAAAATTTCTAAACGACAAAACCAGCGTCCGTCTTCATAAGTTGAGACATCAACAGTTGTACCTGGTACATAATGACTTTCAGATTCATCACGAATAGTTATCGTTTTTTTACCCGACAAGATATCGCTTTCAAAACGCGCAAAAAAAGTCATTTCCGTAGGAATTACAGTAATCGTCATTGATGTGTCCTTTATTACTTAATAAATTTCGGCTTAGAGTAACTGCAAATATTTAAAAGTAAACGAACAATAGCAAAGAAAAATAAATATTTAAGGGGTATTAATAATATTCCATTTTTAATTCTATAAATATTATTACCTTTACTTTCAATATTTTACAAAGCACAGACGTAACAAAATACTTAAAATAGCTTCGACTTCACAGATATATATAAATGAAATGAACTAAGATGTTGATAGACAAGTTTTATCTAGTCCAATTTAATGCGTGGAGGATGCTATGTGGCAGGCTATTTCTCACCAATTGTCGGAAGTACTTGGTCGACAATTCAAAATAAATGAACGTGAAGAAATTCAAGGCGGTGATGTTAATCAATGCTATTGTGTTAGTGATGGAGAACAACGTTTTTTCATTAAACTTAATGACAAAAATCAACTCGCTGTTTTTGAAACAGAGGCTGAAAGTTTACGTATTCTCAACGAAGCTAATTGTGTTCAAGTCCCGCAACACTTCCACCTTGGCACTTGTCGTGACAAATCTTTCCTTATTCTAAACTATCTTCCCACCAAAACCATTGATGATGACGCAGGTTATAAACTTGGCCAACAATTAGCACAACTTCATTTATGGGGTGAGCAAGTTGAATACGGCTTCGATTTTGATAACTATATTGGTCTAACACCTCAACCTAATAAATGGCGTCGTCGCTGGTATAAATTTTTTTCTGAACAGCGGATTGAATGGCAATTACAACTTTGCGAAGAGAAAGGACTTCATTTTGGTGATATTGATACGATAACTGCAAATGTTGCTCGACGTTTAAGTAACCATCAACCCAAGCCCTCCTTACTCCATGGCGACTTATGGCATGGCAATACTGCATTAACTGTATCTGGACCTATCATCTTTGATCCCGCTACTTACTGGGGTGATCGTGAATGTGATGTCGCAATGACTGAATTATTTGGTGGCTTTCCTGCAAGTTTCTATCAGGGCTATCAGTCAGTCTACCCTTTAGATGAGGGCTACCAAGATCGTAAAGATCTTTATAACCTTTATCATATTCTTAACCACTGTAATCTTTTCGGTGGTGAATATATGGGACAGGCACAGCATATTATTGCTAAACTTATGCTATGGGAGGAATAACGCTCCCTCTTTTATTATCCGCCTGTCACACCAACACTTTTGCCTCTAAGTGTTGGTCGTTCTTTAATTAGTGGTAAAATAGATAACTAACAACTAGGATCAATATAAAGTCATACGATTATAATTCATCGAGCTATGTATTCAGCTATAGATTATAAGGATACGTCATGCACAAATATTCAAATCAAAGCGTCAGCTGCCCACATTGTGGCCATATTATTAGAATCCCGCTTGATGCAAGTGCTGGCAGTCAAGAGTTTTATGATGACTGTTCTATCTGTTGTAATCCAATCCATTTAACAATGGAAGTTGATGAGTTACATAAAACCATTAATTTGTTTGTCGATGCTGATGATGAACAAATATTTTAATATTATTATTTATTTGCCATCATACGTTCAACTGTCTCTACAATAGCTTGTGTTTGTGGATCAATTTCAATATTAATAACGTCATTTATGATGCGATTTTTAAGGTTCGTTCGTTGTAACGTTTCAGGAATTAAACTTACACTAAAACAACCATCTCCCACTTCAGCAATCGTTAAGCTAATACCATCAATACCAATATACCCTTTTGCAAAAATATATTTTATCAACTGAGGCGGTACCGAAAACCATATTTGATGATTATTTTCAGAAGTCTTCACGGCCGACACCATAGCAGTCGCCATAATATGACCCGACATAGCATGCCCGCCAATCTCATCACCAAATTTAGCAGCGCGTTCAACGTTAACATAATCCCCAACATTGAGTAGGCCTAAGTTAGTTACATTCAATGTTTCTTGCATTAAATCGAATGAGACTAATTGATCGTCAAAACCAGTAACAGTCAAACAACAACCATTATGTGCCACTGATGCGCCCAAGGATAATCCTTGCATCATATCTCGTGGTAAACGAATAATATGGGTTTGAAAATTCTGTTTTTTATCAATACTAACGACTTGTGCTATACCTTGTATAATTCCAGTAAACATATCTATCCTTATGTCTATTCGATAATTTAACCTATGATTAAGGTGTTGGTTTATCAAACAATGTTGTTCAAAAAAGTGCTTATATGTCCAATAAAGTAACTATATTATCAGCTACAGTTGTCAAAAATAACTTTTTGACATTAAAGTGACACTTTAAAGCACGATGAGCGTATTAATTGTATAACAATAAAAGTTAGCCTATTTTGACTCGCTTTTTCTATTTCTATACCTAGCCAACAAATAACACGTATATAAGGTACACTATGGCCGCTGATGTCTCATCTACCGTTACACTATCGCTACAGCAAAAACAAAAACAACCTGTTTTACGTGTTTTGCTTATTGCCTTATTAGTGGTGTTATCAGGTTACTATATTTGGGTGCTTTACAAAGCAATAACACCTAATGTAAGCCTGGCCTACAAGGCTTATTATATTAAAAATCAAACATTATATTGGCAACCAAAACAGCCAAATCTGACATTAAAATTACCCATTAAATTAAAGGTCACTGATAATGTCCCTAATTTATCCCGCGCGGGTTGGAGTTTTGATACCAGTAACAATATGCGTGAATTAACTCAACAAGGTGGCTTATACTTTACGCTACCTACTGCGCCAGCAGCAAATATCAAAATTACATTTACCTTAGCAAAAGCACAGCAGCAGATAAAGCCTCTGTCATTTACCTTTAATCATCATCAAGGTACGTTATTGCCACAAGCACAGGGAAAAACGCTTGTTGCTCAATTGCCAAAACAACAATTTTTATCAGCGTCACAGCAATTACAAACATTTATATTAACAACACCAACACCATTGCAAGTTACTACTATTAGCCTAACACCAACGAATGTAGATACCTTACCTATGCCACATAATACTGGCCATCTTAATCAAAACACTGGGAACGTAAAATGAATCATAAACCAAACCCGCTTGATTATCGTTTATCGCTTATTGTGCCAGTCTACAATGAAGAAGTTGCTATTGAGCCCTTCTTAGATGCTATCAATGATAAACTGAGTAGCATTCGTTCACATATAGACATTGTATTCATTAATGACGGTAGTAAAGACAATACTCAGCGCGTTATTGATAAAATGATAGAACAAGATCCAACTATCTCATTAATAAACTTTGCCCGTAACTTTGGTAAAGAAGCAGCAATGACCGCAGGCTTAGATTACGTCCAAGGTGATGCTGCCGTTATCATGGACGTCGATTTACAAGATCCACCCGAAGTGATCCTTGAATTTGTCGAGCTATGGTTAACTGGCAACTATGACACTATTTATGGTGTACGTGTGGATCGCTCACAAGATACTTATACCAAACGATTAACTGCTGGTGGTTTTTACCGTTTCTTCAACTTTTTATCAGCAGAAACCACATTACCTGAAAATGCAGGCGATTTTAGATTAATTAATCGCTGCGTAATTGAAACCGTTAAGCAATTACCTGAGCGTAATCGTTTTATGAAAGGTTTACTTGCTTGGTCATCATTACGCGCGATTGGGGTCAATTTCCAGCGTCCTGAACGTCTTGTTGGTGACACCAAATTTAATTATTGGAAACTGTGGAACTTCGCGATGGATGGCATCACAAGCTTTACTGCTTGGCCATTACGTGTTTGGGGATTTGTCGGTTTTGGTATCTCCTTTTTATCTTTCATCTTTTTAATGTATATCGTTATTAGTGCCTTATGTTTTGGTGTCCATACTCCAGGTTATGCCTCTACTATTTCAGTAGTGCTTTTTTTAGGCGGTATCCAGTTGATTTCTTTAGGTGTTATTGGTGGTTATGTCAGTCGCATTTATACCGAGCTCAAACACCGACCAATCTATTTAGTTGAAGATGTATACGGCAACTATAAAAACAATCAACACCTCACACCAACAACGTTAAACAAGTCTAACAATAATTATGAGTGATTCTTTTCTTAAGCATTTTTGGCAACTTAATCGCTTTGCCATTGTGGGATTATTAGCAACAGCGGTGCACCTGTCAGTCGTACGGCTGTACTTTTTTCAGATTGCACATCCATCAGAGTATATCGCTAATATTCTAGGATTTACTGTCGCATTTTTGGTGTCGTACTTTGGCCATCGTCATTTTACTTTTGCACAAAAAGGCTCATTTTTTAAATTCTTAGCAGTCTCTCTGTTTGGCTTTTTAATTAATAACATCATCTTAGTGACATTATTACAAACAGCGCATGTTAAAGGTTGGATCGCGGTGACCATTTCAACCTTGTGTGTACCAATCATTACTTTTATTTTATCGAAATTCTGGGTCTTTAAATGAATCCCTTATCTCTTACTGATATTCGTCTGACTCGTAAAGATTGGTTAAACTTAATCTTTGCTGTCATTGTTAGCCGTATTGTCATCTATGCCCTTGGCCTTTGGGGTGTTAGCATGTTTATGACAGGGCATTATGCAGAACAACCATTACTACAAACTGTGTGTCGTTTTGACTGTGTATGGTTCTATCGCATTATTGATAACGGCTATGATCTTGTCCCTCAATGGCTTGGACAAAAAAATGCGGCAAATTGGGCATTTATGCCATTACAACCATTTCTTGGCTGGATATTCTCCCATTTAACGACCTTTGAGAACCCAATAAATAACTATCGCTTTGGCCTAGCATTTGCTTCTAACCTCGCGTTTTTATTTAGTATCCCAATGGTATTAATGGTACTAAAACAGCTAAAAATAAGTGACACAACACGCTATACCATGATTTGGGCATTATGCTTTTCGCCTTACACCGTTTATTCATCCGCGGGTTATACCGAACCATTATTCATTGCATTAGTCGCTGGCGTGTTTTTATTTAGCTACCGTCAGCAATGGTTTTGGGTTGCCGTTTTGGGCATGTTAGCAGCAGTAACCCGCAATCTAGGGGTATTTTTAGTATTTCCAGTATTAATCATTGCTATTCAGCATTATGGTATTCAAAGCTTTTTACGCTTTAAGACACCAGCACTGAAAGTCTTAGCGGCTATTTGGGTGATCCCTATTGGCTTTTTTGGCTTTATGACTTATATGTATTTCCATGTTGGAGATGCACTTGCGTTTGGGCATATTCAAATCGCTTGGGGACGTCAACTTACCAATCCATTCCATTGGCTAAAATTTGGCTTAGAGACTGGTGGTCCTAAGTTATACCTCACGATCATGGCATTGCTTGCTTTTGCTCTTAATATCTACTTAGTCGTACGTAAGTATTATGCCGAAGCGTTATTTATGTTTATTTGCTTAATATTGCCTCTTTCTTCAAGCCTTAATGCGATGCCGCGTTACGCATTTGGCCTTTATCCAACCTTTCTTGGATTAGCTTTGCTTGTCGAACGTTACCCTAATATTAAGATCCCAATGCTATGTATTTTTAGTGCTGCAAGTACCTTTATTGCGATGGGTTTCTTTGGACATCATTTCTTTACCGTCTAATCAAATATAATAACTGTCAACTTAAGCTAACGGTCTCGATTATCACCTATCGAGGCCGTTTGTTTTTACATGCATAAAGTGTTAAATAGTACTTGGCTTTGTTAGTTTTATTTATATAATCCAGCCCATTTAGGGCGCATTAAATAGTAACTAATGACTATTAAGTCTCCCCCCTTTTTATTTCCTCATTTTTGGAGCCATGCTGAGTGCAAAATTACAGAAAAGAAACAGCGCAACTGTTAAAACTTGCTATACCCGTCTTAATTGCTTCAGTCGCCCAAACATCGATGGGATTTGTTGATACAGTTATGGCCGGTGGTGTAAGTGCAACAGATATGGCGGCCGTTGCTGTTGCTGCAAGTATTTGGCTACCCTCAATTTTATTTGGGGTTGGCCTGTTAATGGCTATTGTTCCTATCGTGGCCCAACTGAGTGGTTCCGGTAAAAAGGACAAAATACCGTTTGAAATTCAGACCGCTTTTATTCTCGCCGTACTGATTTCAATTCCAACCATGTTGATTCTTTACAACGCTGGAATTTTAATCCATTACATGAATGTCGAGCCAGTATTAGCTGAAAAAACTGTCGGTTATTTACATGCAGTATTATTTGCAGTACCTGCATTTTTATTTTTCCAAACCCTAAAAAGTTTCTCTGAAGGTTTATCGTTTACCATTCCTGGCATGGTGATTGGATTTTTAGGTTTATTACTCAATATCCCTCTTAACTGGATTTTTGTTTACGGTGAGTTTGGTATGCCAGCACTCGGTGGGGTGGGTTGTGGTATCGCAACAGCTATCGTGTATTGGTTTATGTTCTTTGCCATGCTTGCATTCGTCTTAATTAATAAGCGTCTTAACAGTCTTAATGTTTTTAGCGTGATTTATCCGCCTAAATTTGCCGCGATTAGTCGCTTGTTCAAATTAGGCTTTCCTGTTGCCGCCTCATTATTTTTTGAAGTTTCTCTGTTTGCGGTTATTGCATTATTGATCTCACCACTAGGGCCAATGAAGGTTGCGTCACACCAAATTGCAATGAACTTCTCATCCTTAGTCTATATGTTACCGATGAGTTTAGCCGCAGCGGTTAGTATCCGTGTCGGCCATAAAATGGGACAAGAAGACATTATTGGCGCTAAAATTGCGAGTCATTGCGGATTAATTGTAGGTACATCATTAGCATTTTGTACTGCAATTTTAACGGTCATTTTCCGTGAACAAATAGCATTACTGTACACTGATAACCCTGAAGTTATTATGTTTGCAGGTCAATTACTGTTATTAGCAGCAATTTACCAATGCAGTGATGCAGTACAAGTTGTTGCGGCAGGCGCACTACGTGGCTATAAAGATATGCGAGCAATTTTCTTCTGCACCTTTATTGCCTATTGGTTACTAGGATTACCTATTGGTTATATTTTAGGAATGACTGATTGGATAGTTAAACCTATGGGTCCGGAGGGCTTTTGGATTGGATTTATTATCGGCTTAACGTCTGCGGCAATAATGCTCGGCATGCGTATGCGCTGGGTGCATAAACTTGATGCCAAACACCAAATTGAGATGTCATTACGCTAACAGTAAATAGTCCCAGACTTAAAAAAGCGATCTTCGGATCGCTTTTTTTGTCTAAAATTGCAAGCTTACATATGCTTAAATCATTGCCACTAAACTTGGGCTATGATGAAAATATTATTATTGGTATTTTTTTGCTCACTGCTACTAACTAGCTGCAAAAAAAACACTACCGAAGTTTTGTTAGACACTTATCAACAACGGCTTGCTAATGTGTTGGATATAAAGCCCACAGAAACACCAGCGCTTAGCTTACCCATCTACCCTGGTACACGGTTACTAAAACAACCCATATCTGATATTCGAATGGGATTATTAAATGCTTATGAACTACGCCAGTGTGGTTTATTTCAGTTGATTGCTGAACGCAATTCTGTATTAGGAAAAGTGCAGGATCAAACTCGCCAACTACGTTATGAGCTTCTGTTTTTAAAACAACTCGATCATTGTCTGAACATTCTCAATAATACCAATATATTGTGGCCTCAACTAAAAGATATTTATTATCAAAAACAACAGCAATTACCACAAGTATTATGGAATATGGTATTTACAGGTCAGGAATGGCGTCAGCAATTTACGCTAGATCGTCAATTACTGGAGCAACAGCAATTTGGAGGCTATATCGAGAATTTAGCCGCATTTGATTATTTAGATACTTTAACGACAACAATAACATCTCATAATCTATCTAAAGCACTTACAACACTGACTACTAACAATATTGATTTGCTGCTTTATCATCAACAACAAATTCACAATACTCAATATCTTGGCCAACTTTTTTATTCGATAGCTAGAGTCACAGCCAGGCTTAATACCGTTACAACTCAACTTATTCGTCATGAGCAAGATGTAATTTGTGGTAAAAATATCAACCAACAGCAAGCTCAATATTTACGTAATGTTTTTTATAAATATTACGCAAAAGATATTCAACCCTATCTAAGTAAATTACATTCGCAGTATCAACAATTACAACCATATTTAGCTAGCCTCTACACAACGCTAGCTAAACACCACATTCAGCCATCATCCATGATGACAGTATATGCTCGTTATTATTTTCAAGGTGAACTGCAACATCAATTTCAACAAGCAACTATTGAGCACGTGAATTATTGGCAACGATTATTCAAGCGCTGTAATTTTAAGGTTGGACTTCAATAACTTGCTGCCAACCTCAATTATCATTTTTGCTACTATTAGTTCATTTTAATAATAGGTAAACTACACTACATTGTAGAGGTTCAGGGAGATAAGAATGAAAAAACATAAAAATGAAGCAAAACTTTTAAAGAAAGCATTAGAACTCGGTTTCGCCTTTGCAAAAAAACAAGGATTTAATGATTTAGATCGCGGTGTAGGCTCAACTGATCGCGTTGAATGTATTTATCGCTTATTAGTACAATGTAAACAAATCACTCCATTAGCCGTCGATAAAGAAGACGGCGTTAACATGAAACACAAACTGGTATTGTGGATTATTCGTCTATTACCAGAAAATCATGAGCTACTGCAATAACCCCAACTCATATTGCCACTAGTACTTTCTAGTGGCATCTATTATTAACAATGTGCGTAATATCACATTCGTCTATTTATCTATCACCAAAATTAACCAAACTGGCTATTGTGCAAGCAAACGCACTGAATTCCCTAAAAAACTTTCTTTAAACACTTGCCTAGATTAGAGCGACTCGCTAATATGCTTGTCATTCGCTGATTACGATTAAACAGTAATGATGCTGAAGTTGCTCGCTTAGCTCAGTTGGTTAGAGTACTTGCATGACATGCAAGGTGTCACTGGTTCGAGTCCAGTAGCGAGCACCATCTTTTAGATACAAAAAAGCCTGCTTTTAGCAGGCTTTTTTGTATCTGGATCATAACAATAGCAATCTATAACCCCGTTTAGCGACAACCTATCCATAATTGGGTAATATTCGAGTCTATTAGAATAATTGACGATATGACTATGAAAATTACTGTTGATGGTGGCTCATTTAAAGTATCAATTGATACTGAATTTGAAGGCTTACTAACTGAAGCTAATGCTGTTTTTAAAGAAACATTAGTGCAAGCTAAATCAAACGACAAAGCTATCTTACGTTTTCTACAAATTATCCTAGAACACCGCGACAGCGATGATGCAATTGGCTATGCCGTATTAGGTTTACTCGGCTGGTATGACTCAGCAATTACTCCAGTAACAGATAACGATATTGAATTAATTTTACCCAAAATCGTACCACACTTACTTAATCCTGCTGGAGATATCAATGCTACTAGCGATAATGACGCTGCAACATTCCAGCATTGATTTACGCCATTCCAGCATTAAAAAAGCCACTCATAAAGAGTGGCTTATAACATTATCAATAATGTATTAATCACTTTTCTTGGCTGATGTTAACTGTTGCCAGTATTCTCTAATATTCCATCGTCTTACTTTTGCCATCACCACATAAGCAATTGGCACAACAAACAACGAAAATACAGTCCCGAATATCAATCCCCCCACCAGCACAAGACCGATATTAATTCGTCCAATTGATCCAGGTCCTACAGCAAATGCTAATGGTAACGAACCAATAATCATCGTAAATGATGTCATCAATATTGGTCTTAAACGAGACTTAGCACTCGCAATAGCAGCATCATAGGCATTTAAACCATATTCTCGTTGCTGTTTATTCGCAAAATCAACCAATAGAATACCGTGTTTAGTCACAAGCCCAACCAGCGTCAATAATCCGATTTTAGAGTAAATATTGAGACTCTGACCAAAAGCACTTAAGGTTAATAATGCTCCCACTAAGCACAGTGGTACAGTCAACATTATAATCAACGGTTCAATGAAGCTTTCAAACTGCACAGCTAAAATTAAGAATACAAAAATCAATGCCATAGCGAAAATTAACACCATACCATTTGAAGAATCTTGCAGATCTTTTACTACGCCATTAAATTGATATTGCTGCCCTTTTTGCAACAACTTAGGCAAATGCTGATTCACAAATTGCTGCACATCACTAGCATTATAACCAGGCATCAAATCTGCCGTAATCTCAGCACTATCAAGCCCCATAAACGTTTTAATATGAGACTCAGCAGTCACTTGCTTAATCGTTACAAACTGCGATAACGGTAATGCTTGTCCTGTTTTAGACAAGACATATAATTTATTTAATACCTTAAAATCACCTAATGATTTTTTATTTACTTGCACTTGAATCGGATAAGTATAGCCATCCGCCATTTTTAAATCAGCGGCTTTTACCGATCCTAAAAAAGTAGATACTGCACTAGTGACAGCTGCATAATCAACATCTGATAACACCACTGCATTTTGATCTATTTTTAAATCAAATCGTAATACATCACGATGCATTGAATTACTGACATTGGATACTCCCGCATAATCCTCTAGTACTTTCTCAACTTTCGTCGCGGTATTACCTAATGCCAATGTGTTTTTGTTGAGCGTGGTCAATTCAAGTACTAGGCCTGATGGTAAATTCAAATTATCCGCTGAACGGACTGACATCGAAACACCATATTCTGACACCGTCGCTTTAGCTTTTGCCATTAAGCGACTAATAATTTGCTCAATATTTTGTTTCCGTTCATCCCATGGTTTTAACACCAAATGATTTTCAGGCGTCGATTCAATATAAGACATATTAGCTTCAATTGCGGGATCACCATTAAAGACACTATTCAACTGGGCATTATTTTGCAGATGATAAGCTCGCCCTACTCCTGACGGAGATTTAGTCGATACTGAAATAAAACCTGTATCTTCAATTGGTAATAGCGTTTTAGGCATCCACCACACTGCAGCTGTTGACGCGCCAATCAGTAATATAGCAATCGCAACTAACCACTTTTTCTTGGTAAAAACGAATCTTAATAGTTGTAGGTATTTAGTTGTTAACTGATTAACTTTAGCCTCGACCCACACAAACCAAGCCGGTGAATGAGTAACCGGCTTTAATATATAAGCACTCATCATTGGGGATAATGTTAAAGCTATAACACCTGAAATTAATACTGCAGCAGCGAGCGTAAAAGCAAACTGATGAAATAAATCCGCGGTTAACCCTGACATAAAACCTATCGGACAGTAAACCGTCGCCAAGGTTAAGGTCATTGCAATAACAGGAGCCACAATTTCTTTACTGCTTTCTATTGCAGCATCTAACGGTTTTTTGCCTTGCTCAATATGCCGAAAACAGTTTTCAACCACCACGATGGCATCATCAACAACCAAACCAATGGCAAGAATAATTGCTAGGATCGTTAATACATTAATACTAAAACCCAAAGCAGCCATAACAGCAAACACACCGATGACACACACAGGAATTGTAATCAATGGAATAAGCGCAAATCGGATTGAGCCTAAAAATAGTACGACCACAGCAGCGACTAATACAATCGCTTCAATTAATGTTTTAAACCCTTCATCAATCGAGGCTTTAATAAAATCAGCTTGGTTATAAACCATTTTCATTTCAATGGAGCTAGGAATATTCATTGATGCCATCGCCGCTTTAACTCGCTGAGCGACAACAACTGGATTCTCACTTTTAAGTGGTAATGTCTGAATCGACATCCCTAATTGACCATTAATATGCAATATTGAAGGAGTTAAACTTGCATCGTCTTTAACAACATTCGCAACATCATCAACACGTACAATATTACCATTATCGTAACGCACCACTAAATTGCGCACATCATCAACACTACTTACCGAGCTCACCGGATTAATTGAGAAGTCACGTACCTGACCTTGGATTGTTCCTGCTGTAAAAGTGGCGTTATATTTACTTAACGTGCTGACCACATCAGTAGCGGTAATGCCAAGTGACATCATTTTTTCTGGATCAAGCCAAACATGAATAGCTTGGCTACTCCCACCGTATGGCCCCCACACACCACCGACTCCAGGTATATGACTAAACTGAGGAATAAGTTGCTGACTAATAAGATTATACATTTGTTGCTTAGTTATTTTTCCCTTTGCAACAAAGGTAATAATATTACTTGGCAGCGCATTTTCTGAAGAATCATCTGTTACCACTGGTTTATCAATCATACTTGGAGGGAAGTTATTAATCGCCTCCACTTTACTGCGCAAGTTATTCATTAAACTCGCGTATTTCACATCCGATACATTATCTTTAAAAAAGACTTTTAAGGTACACGTCCCTTCTTGGCAGTCAGTATTCATATTTTTAACTGACTCTAAACCAGTCGCGGCAGAAATAAGTTTATCCGCTACATTATCAGACATAAACTCCGCACTTGCGCCTGAAATATTCGCTGTAACTGTCGCATTCGGAGCACGATGATCTGGAAAATATTGCACCGGCAAACTTTGTAAGGCCACCACGCCTAACAACACAATCGCAATGCAGAGTACACACGAATAGATCGGATGCTTGATACAAACCTCAGGCAGCTTCATGCTTCGCTCCTTGATTTGAGCTATCGGTGATTTTTTGTATTGGTTTATTTGAAGGAGAGGATTGTTGCGTCGCTTTTTCTGTCGAGGATGACGGTAAAGCTGATGCTCTAGATGCTGTAGATGCTGTAGATGCTGTAGATGCTGTAGATGCTGTAGATGCTGTAGATGCTGTAGATGCTTGGAGCTTAACCACAGAATCTGGTTTTAAGTTTTGTTGCCCTGCAACGACAACTTTATCATTAACAGCAAGACCTTTTTTAATCACCACATAACCATCATTGGTGTTATCACCGAGAACAACAGGCTGTTGTTTGACCCCCTTACCATCATAAAGCCATACATAGCGCTTATCACCATCAACAATCACTGCTGTTTGAGATACTATTGGGTAAGTGACATTTTTAGCAGAATGTTGCGTCACTTTAGCAAACATACCTGGTATCAGTAATTTATCGGTATTTTTGATATTTGCCTGAACATCAATACGACCCGATTGTGGATCCACTTCAGGCGCAATGTAATTAACAACACCAGTGAAATGTTTATCTTTATAAGCATCAACAGAAATAGTGACCTGCTGATTAGATGCTGCTTCAGCTAGTTCTTGTTGGCTAATAGAATAGGCAACTTGCACAGGATCGTTTTTGATTAACGACACCACGACATCATCAGAACTAATACGGCTACCAATAGAGTATTTGAAATTAGTTAAACGACCATTAAACGGCGCTATTAATTGATAATTCAGTAAAGCATCTTTTTTTTGTTGTACGTCTACTTGTACTAAATGTGTTTGTAGTTGTTGATTCTCAATGTCTTGCTTTGATATCGCATCAGGCTGTTTTTGTATCAACGCTAACATACGATGTAATTTAGAACGCTCAATCGCATATTGTGTTTCAGACTTTTGAAGCTCTGCTTTTGGTTGCGTACTATCAAGTCTCGCAATGACATCCCCTTTATGAACATAAGCGCCATCAGGAAAGCATTTTGTTATTAATTTTTCGGAGGCACTAAAGGTTAACGCCGTAGAATCAACGGCAGTAATTTTACCTACTTCCTGAAAGTCTTGGTTAAACGTTCGATTTTTTATATTCTGAATTTTAATCGGAATTGATGACGTTTTAGCAGGCTCACTCGCCAACGAAGATAATGTTGTAAACAGCATAGGAAAAACCAATACACCAATTAAAATTCTGCTCTTATACTCCATAATAGTGCTCTACTTCATGCAAACCATACCCATAGGGTATCAATATTCGCTCATTGTTCGTTAAAATACTGTCAATATATAAAAGCTATTTATACCTACCATAACAAATACCTGCCTTGTGAATATATTTGCTTATCGTAAAAATGTCATAAAAAAAGCGGTGATTACTCACCGCTTCCGCTCATTGACTAAAAAACATTTAATCGGTTATAGCTGAATCCAAGCTTCTGACCAATAGTAACTATCGCCAGGTGCATAAGCTGAGTTATTACACCATCCTGTTGCTGGCCATGGCTTACATTGATAAATATTGCCATCAATTGCAGTTACTTTATCCCCTGCTTTATAATTTCCATTGGCTTGATAAGCTGGATACTCTCCCTCAACTGGCGGTGTGATCTCTGGTTTTGGAATAGAACAACCACTATCTGCAATTTGCTTCCAAACTCCCCATTCGCCAGTAGTACTTGGTTCTTCGGCTTGGGTCCACCAGCCTGCTTGCCATAACGCACCTTTATGCGATACCTGATCACCAGCAACATAAGTGGCCGTTGCTAACCATAGATTGTCACATACTGGTTCACCTTCAACGGTTACCGTACGTGTCGCAGTTACAATATGACTCGCACTATCCACTATCTGGTAAGTCAATACATAACTACCCGCAATATCTGTATTTACGCTACCTGCAATTTGAATATTAGCCGTTAAATCACCATCTTCAGCATCCATAGCCTGCACACCGATACGCGGATCAAACACTTCACCTAAACTAATCGTACTATCACTAATACCCGAAAAAATCGGTTTTTCACTAAACACTTCAACTTGTCTAACCGTAACCGTTTCTGATGCTGCACTATCATAAGCTTTATAAGTTAATGAGTAGTAGCCTGCAGTAGTATTATCAACAGCACCATCAACGACAATTGAGGCACTTACATCACCATCGTAATCATCAATAGCCGACACACCAGCCATTACATCAAAATGCTGACCTTGCTGAATCACTACATCAGTTACACCATAAATAGTCGGCGCTTCCCCTGCTTCCGTCGTTGTAATCTGAGCCTTTAAAGTGACACTAGCAGGCTCGATCGTTAAACTATCAAGTTGTTCATTACCACAACGTACTTGCGCTTGATAAGGTTGTAAGGCCGTTTCAATATTAATATGGAAACGATTCATCATTCCTGCTTGTAAACGGCGATTATGTAGATTAAAAGTTTTGGTACCACCATTACGAGTAAACACATCTAATTGACACGAAGAGTCTGTAAAACCATCAGCATATACAGAGCCATAAGCACCATGTAAGGCAGGATAAATATAGCTTGGAAGCGTCTTATCAGGATCGTAATAACCGACCAGTGTTGTTACAGGAATGCCTTGCTTATAAGGTGTTAACTCAATTGATTTATTTAAAATATCGCTATCAACACTTTGCCACTGGCCATTAATAAACTTAAACGCATATTTATTGCTATGATTTAACGCTATTGTCGTTTGATTATAATGAATATACGCAGTCCAACCTGCCCATGATTCAAAGCTAATTATTTTACCTTCTAGACTATCATCGGTTGGTAAATAAAAATCACGCGCCCAATAACCATTACCAAGACCAAGTTTAACTGCATCCGCTTGTGCGAGTAACGTCTGGAATTTATCACTCTGTTCACCAAATTGATTTAGGCTGTCGTTATCACTTACGTACTTAATAACAAAGGCTAAATCATCAGCAGCACTATTTGTCCATGGCTGCATTTGCTGTAGCTCGTGGTTCCATTTACTGAAACCTGTTGGCGATAAAGCATCAAAATTGGCTTTATTTTCTAGGAAATCTTGGAAAATACTTAATTCATAAGGAGTATGAAGTGTGTAGGCATTATATTTTGCATGTTGTGGCCAACCACCAGACATAGTACCAAACCCGAAACTATGACCGGCAAATGGCTGAGCACATTCACCCTCATAACATGATGTTTGGTTATTAATCCCTTTACTAAAGTTAGGAATAAAGAGATTTTTATGAACATCCCATCCCCAAGTTGAGTTTTTATTTATTGAGCTATTATGGACAGCGCCTTTAAAGCCACCAGGGTAATGATTACCGACACCAAACTCATGACCGACTTCGTGACTAAATTCATTCCCTGTTGAACTAACAACAGAAGCAACACCGCGATAAGACCCCAATAAACCGTGGTTAATCACACCACTACTATAATTACCACGAGAGTTATTTACAGTAACTTGTGCTGCATGATAAACCGCATCAATATTCCACTGACTTTGTGGTCTAACACTAGAAGAGTTAACGCCATAGTTCGCACTATTAATACCAGAAGAAATTAATTCACGTGCAATACGATAATGCGAGTCACTGCCATAAGCATCAGCTGTACTTGGATCGACATCCACTAACAAACGACCATCAGGTAGCATGATTTCTGTTAGGTGAACAGCTTGATAAGGGTTAACTGTCAGCTTACTAATTTGAGTATTTTGAAAATATTGGCGCTGAAGTTCATGATCTTTAATAAAGACAAACTCATCTCTTGGTGGTGTTAATAGACCAATATCGACTGCATTTAAAATTAAATGCGTATACGCACCAACGCTAATTTCATTGACTAGTCCTTCTTTACCACTTTCACTCACAAATGATAATTGTAATTCGGGTAACACGGCTTCTGCGGGTAAAATAGCTGAATAAGCTTTGTCACTATAAGCGATACGGTTAATATCCTGATCTGCTTTTGCATACCAAATACCATCTATATTTTTATAAGTTAGCTCATTACCATTACTAATAGTATCAGTACCTTGAGAGTACGTAATCGTAGAGTTATAACCCGCCCAAGAGGTAAAGGTTACCGTTTTATTATTAAAAGCAGGATCATCGGCTAAAATAAAGTGTTGCGCCCAACTGCCATCACTCGTCGTTACATTAATGGCATCATGCTCAAGCAATAATGCTTTAAAGGCTGCTTTACCTTGTTCACCTTGAATGGTGTGTAGTGGTCCATTACCAGAAACAGTATGAGAAAATATGTCAGGTTTGGTAATGTTTAATTGCTGATCTATCTGACCGACAATCTTTGGTAAGTTCTGTGGTAATTGCATTAATGCTTGATGAACCACTTCCCCATGCGCATTTTTCGCAATTAGCGTAATAGCTTCGCCACTGATAATCTCGCCAATACTTGGCTCAAACAATACCAATGCTTTTCGTAATGAGACTAAATGTGGTTGGCGATCATCTGCAATTTTATTCACAGATTGCATGATCACACTTTGTGCGATGCTAACATTACCAGGTAAAGTACCTTGGGTATCAGACGGTAACTCTTTCTGATTAAAATAGATTTTACCTGTCGCAACCTCATTTGCGATGGTGGTATTACCGTAAACTGACATCATCAGCACCGGGAAAATACTCGCTAAATATTTTACTTTCATTATTGCTACACTTAGTTATATATAATTTAAAATAATATAATCTATAAGCATTAATCATATGAAAGCATTAATTAACTTACATTGTAACTAAATGTAATTATGGGGCTGGTAGCTATAAGCAGAATATACCTCGCCATAATTATAACGAGGTATTAATAACTGCCTAACTAGCTTAGAGTGATACGTTTATTACTCTTGAGAGCATTACTTTCAGAACTTTTAAATGTCTTGCCTTCACTTTGAATAAAATAAACTGACAAATCTTGCTCGTTGGCAACAACTTTACCTTCTACTGGACCTAAACATAACATTGAGGTTGCCCAAGCATCGCTAACAATAGGGTTATGACCAAAGACAGAGGCTGAAACTAAATTATGGGTTACCGGTGCACCAGTTCTAGTATCTAAAATATGAGAATAGTCTTTTTTACCATCCTTAAAATTATGGTGATAAGTACCCGATGTATTCAATGAAACACCATCTTCTGCATTGATATTAACGATAGTATAAGGTCGAATCCCATCTTTTAACGCTATCGGTTGTTCGATAGCTACCCGCCACTTTTGACCTTCAAGTTTGCGGCCTTTAATTTTCATATCACCGCCAAACTCAACCAAATAATTATTAACGCCATCAGCTTCTAAAATTTTACTTAACTGACTGATCGCATAACCTTCTCCCATTGATGATAAATCAATCTGTAACTGAGGAATGGTTTTTCTAATTCGTAAGTTCACTGGATCAATTTCAATCTTATCAATACCAATATCTTTTTTAATCGCCGCAATTTGCTCTGCTGACGGTACATTTAGGGTCTCGCCTTGGAATCCCCACAATTTATACAATGGCTGAATCGTTGGATCGTAGCAACCGTGGCTATCTTTATTTAACTTTTTCGCTAACGACAACATATAAATAAAATCTTTAGAAGCTGGTTGCCATTGCGTCGACATACTGTGATTAAACTTAGAAATATAAGAATCATTACGATAGGTTGAATATTCTTTATCAATCGCTGCTAGCTTTTTGTTAAATTGTTCAGTGACCTTCGCAACAGGTACATCCTGTTTTGACCAATATGTCACATGATAACTAGTGCCTTCAGCAAAACCGGTGATCTTTTGTAGTTTTGGCGCTTGACTACAGCCAGACAACATAACAATGGCAGATAATGACAACGCGGCAACATAGCTTCGCTTTGACAACAACTTTGGCGAATGGGTGAACATAAAACGACCTTACCTATCTAAATAATGGCCGAAGTCTAACAATAGCGCTGACAGATCGCTAGACCATAAACAAATAACATCACCCCATTAGATTCCAATTAAGAATGAAGTTCATCTGCAATACCAACGCATCAATAATCGATAACTTAAATAGTTCTTCAAACTATCTTTTTTTCGCAGTAAAAATGCCATATTTTTGTCATCAACCACTGTTGTAATTGCTAAAAATTACTCGCACAACAAGGGTTAAATGTGACTACATTAATTAAATCTCTAGCAGCAATCGTTATTTCAGCAACCATTTCATCAACTGCGCACTCGACTGAAATTAAGAATATTATTTTAATGATTGGTGACGGTATGGGGCCTCAGCAAGTTGGATTATTAGAAAACTATGCCGATCTTGCTCCACATTCAATTTATAATGGTCAAAAAACTGCATTATACAAATTGGCACAACAAGGTGTCATCGGTGCATCACTCACCCACCCAAGTGATGCCATTGTGGTTGACTCAGCTTGTTCTGCAACGATGTTAGCGACAGGAGTAATTACTGCATCTGAAGTCATTGGTATTGATGCCAATGGTAATAGCCTGGAAACTGTTTTAGAAAAAGCCAAACGAATGGGGAAAGCGACAGGGCTCGTTTCTGATACCCGTATGACTCATGCAACACCCGCAGCTTTTGCATCTCATCAACCTCATCGTTCGCTAGAAAATGAAATTGCCTCAGATTTATTAGCCACAAACGTTGATGTAATGTTATCTGGTGGTCTGCGACATTGGATTCCACAATCTGCAAATACATCAACTGAAATATCTAAACAGCTACCTTTATTATCAGCAACAAACATTTCTTTAAAATCGAAGCGAAAAGATGAACGTAATTTATTATTAGAAGCTCAACAACAAGGCTATACATTAGCGTTTAATAAAGACATGTTACAACAATCACAAACGAATAAGTTATTAGGTTTATTTGCAAACTCAGGTATGAATGATGGCATTGAAAACAGTGCAACCCTCAATGATCCTCAACGCACCCAGCCAACATTGAAAGAAATGACCGACAAGGCCCTTAATATTCTATCAAAAGATAAAGATGGCTTTTTCTTAATGGTTGAAGGTGGACAAATTGATTGGGCTGGGCACAGTAATGATGCTGGCACTATGCTCCATGAGATGATTAAATTTGATCAAGCAGTTGAATCTGTCTATCAATGGGCACAAGGCCGTAATGATACATTAATCATAGTTACAGCAGACCATGAAACAGGCTCATTCGGCTTCAGTTATTCTGGTTATCAATTACCACAGCCGCAAAAACGCAGTGGTGAAGCATTTAAAAACCAAGATTATGCGCCTAACTTTAATTTTGGAGCATTTACTATTTTAGATGACCTTTATAAGCAAAAAATGAGTTATGCCAATATGCTAGCAGCATTAAATAAGCTAAATAAAGATCAGCAAACACCGCAAAATTTAGCAAACATCATTAATAATAATAGCGAATTTCCAATTACAGAAGCACAAGCTAGCGCAATATTAACCGATAAAGTGAATCCTTATCATAAAGATAATCACAGCTATCTATCTGCCACTGATATTCCTGCTGTGCACGATTTTGATGCCTTTTTTCCTTATAACGATCGTGCCAACCTGATTGCACGAGCACAAGCAACCCAACAAAATATTGTATGGGGAACAGGAACTCACACTCATACTCCAGTCAATGTATTTGCATGGGGGCCAGCAGCGACTATTTTACCGGTTTCTAAAATTATGCATCACTCACAACTCGGTGAATTCATTAAAAACCAAGTAAAGTGATTTTGACTATATATTAACCAACCTCGGTGGATTAACTCTCTGTTTCTACCGCCGAGGTAAATCGCAATAACTGCAAAAAACTATTACTATGCGCAATATCACACTAATGATTTAACTCAAACCTAATTTCATTGCTGCATTGTCTCCAGCTCCTTATGATTGCAGCACTTTCCTTTTTAGTCTTTATATTAATGAAAACAATACTTTCTTTAACATCTGTTGCTGTCTCTCTTACTTTTTCTTCTCTTTCATTTGCAAATACACCCGTCGAATTTCAAAAAATACCAGAGATTATGAGCCAATTCGAACACGCTCAATCATTTGTTAAAAAAGGTATTACCTTAGGACGATTAGCACAAAAAAAAGAACTACAGACACCTTTTCCAACCTATATCTCTGATGGCAAAGGAAGCTATATTTTAGAAACACAAAATATAATTACTGATGATATCGTTATTGCGAGTATGCCCAAGCCAATTATTGATAACGTTTATAATCAATGGCTAGTACCTAAAAAAAGCTGGCTCAAAACCTATGGAGCATTGCCACAATCAACAGAATTCAAACCATTTAATCGAATTAAAAGCATCAAAGCCATTAAAATTACCGAAGAAATGCTGACACTGCTCGGCAGTAAGGATGGTAAATCGGCGACGATTAAAGTGAGTTGGAATACAAACGGTATGAAAGTCTACAAAGATGGTTACCTTGCTAATTATGAATATGGCATAGCTCCGCAAGAAATGGCCAAGAGTTACCAGTTAGTAAAGTAATTCAATAATTAATTTTATATTGAAAGTCGTAAACCTATATTAACCTTAATTCAAGTTACTGTAGGTTTACTAAGTATTAATCCAACGTTTTCTTAAATCGTATCGAGGCGACGATTAGCCCTACGATTGTGAATATAATTAACCATAACGTATCACGCCACAGATCCACTAAATCGGCACCTCGCAGCACTATGCCACGAATAATACGTATAAAGTGGGTTGTTGGTAATACTTCGGCAATCCATTGTGCAATAACAGGCATACCTTCATAGGGGAACATAAACCCTGACAGCAAAATTGACGGTAATAAAATAAAAATAGTCATCTGCATCGCTTGTAACTGTGTCGTTGCTTTAGTCGAAATAACTAAACCCAGCGTTAAGCTAGCAAGAATAAACAATAATGTTCCAAGAAATATTTGTCCTAATGAGCCATTAATTGGCACATCAAAAATAATGTATCCCAATCCTAAAATAATAATTGATTGAATAATGCCAATAAAAATATACGGCGTAATTTTAGCTAGCATTAACTCTAAAGGCTGAATTGGCGTCGTGATCAGTAGTTCTAAATTTCCTTGCTCGCGTTCACGTACAATAGCAACCGAGGTAAATAAAATCATTGTCATCGTCAGTATCACCCCAAGTAGTCCAGGAATAATATTGATTGCTGAACGACGTTCAGGGTTAAAATACAGCGTCACCTCAAAATTATCTGGTTGTACTTTTCGTTGTGGTAGCACCGCTGTTAATGGCATTTTTTGTAATTGCATGATGGTAGAACTGATCAATGCATCTGATCCATCAACAAGCCATTGTCCTAATGGCTGTTGCTTTGCTATTCGTCGTTGAAAATCAGGCGGGAGCACTAATACCGCTTTCACTTTACCATCCATTATCGCTTGTTGGCCTTGCTGAGGAGTTGCATAACTCGCGATAACATCAACTACCTGTGTCGCTTTAATGGACTCTACTAGCATACGCCCAGTCGCAGAATGACTCTGATCAACTATCGCAGTAGGAACATTTCGCACATTAGTATTGATAGCGTAACCAAATAGTAACAATTGAATTAATGGGATCATTACGATCATACCGAAAGTAATACGATCCCGACTGAGCTGACGTAACTCTTTAATAACAATTGCATTGATCCGCAACAAGCTAAGCCATAAGCGAGTGATCATTGTCGCCTCTCCCCTGTACATGTTACAAAAACATCCTCAAGACTGGGGCGACTTATACTTATTACTGATTGGCTTAAGGACGGTATTTTTACTTTTAGCCAACCAATAGGATCATCAATTTCTTTTGACACTAATACGCGTAACCTTACTCCAAGTTGAGCAGCAGATCGTACTGGAGGAAGCTGTATAATTTGAGCTTTAAGTTGCCGTAATTGCTCAGCTTCTATTTCAACAACCGTGACAGCCATTGCAGCCATAAGTTTGTTTGGAGTACCGTTAGCGCGCACGACACCCGCTTCCATAATGGCTAACCCATGACAACGTTCCGCTTCATCCATATAATGAGTTGTTACTAAAATAGTGGTACCTTGATCGGAAAGATCAAATAGTTGTTCCCAAAAATCACGTCTATTTTCAGGATCAACAGCAGATGTTGGTTCATCAAGTAACAATAAATCAGGGCGATGTATCGTTGCTGCAGCTAAAGCCAGCCGCTGTCGTTGACCACCACTTAATTCAGAAGCGCGTCGTTTAGCCCGCAGATCGAGTCCATAAGTAATTAATTGCTGCTGAACCCGTTGTTGACGTTGTACTTTTGGCATACCAAAGATCTGTCCCATAAATTCAAGGTTTTCTTGAATTGTCAGATCTTGATACAACGAAAATTTTTGAGTCATGTAACCAATACGTAGCCGCAATTGCTCTGCTTGACGAGGAATATCGAGTCCAAGCACATTCACTGTTCCAAAGGTTGGGGTTAATAATCCCGTTAACATTCTCAGTGTGGTGGATTTGCCGCAGCCATTAGGTCCTAAGAAACCATATATCGTTCCTTTAGGTACGACTAAATTAAGATTATCAACCGCTACAAAATCCCCAAACTTACGGGTTAAATTAGTCGCAATAATCGCATTACCGCTCATGTGGCATCTCCACTTGTACAGGAATACCAGCAGGCAACTCACGCCCACTGTCAGGGAAATCCACTTTTGCTAAATACACTAAACGTGCTTTATCACTACCATTGAGGGTGTAATAGGGCGTGAAAGAAGGCACTGTTGCTATCCAACGAACTATGCCTTGATAAGGTTTATGAATTCCGTCTACATGTATCGTTAATATGCTGCCTGCTTTTATATTTACACGATAAGGTTCAGGCACATAAATACGCGCATAAGGCGTTGTGTTAGTCGTAATAACAGCAACCGTTGTATTAAGCATGACACGATCACCAATATGATACGGAAGACTTTCAACAATACCGTTGCGGGTTGCGACTATTGTGTAATCTTGCAAAATTTGTTTTTGTAGGGTTACATCAGTAATTGCAGCCACTAAAGCTGCTTGCGCTTGTTTAATATCTTCAATACGCTCACCACTGACTATTTTTTTCAACCCATTAATCGCGGTTTGAAGTTCAGATTGAGCAATATCTCGCAGTGTCTGTGCTCTATCTCGCTCAGCAGTTGAAACCATTTTCTTTGCAAACAGCTGCTTTATACGCTGATTATCAAGATTTTTATCGGTAAAATTAGCCTGATATTGTTCAACTTCCGCTTGTGCGGCTGCAATATCTTCAGGGCGAGCACCATTGGTTAAACGAAGTAAATAAGCTTGTGCTTGTTGTTGTACAGCCTGAGCTTTAGCCACTCGTGTTTGTTGCTGTTGTGATTGCAACGTTAACACTACCTCGCCCTTTTTAATGGTGCTACCTTCAGTCATCGGCTGACTAGTAATAATTTCATTTGCTGTCGCAGTGAGTGCAATTTGATCACGCTCAATCGTTCCTAGTGCTAATGTTCCACGTTGATCGTTACAGCCAGATAAAACGAGTAATAAAGAAATATAAATACAATAATGGAAAAATAAGCATTTCATAATCAACTCCATTGACCAAATAATGTCCGTTTAAATACCATTATTATTACTCTTCTCTTGGCAATAATAGTCCACCAGCAATAACTTTAAGGTTATGTTCAAGTAAGCGTATAAAAAAATCTTCATTTACATCAACACCATGAATATTAAGCATGGTTGGTGGTGCAATAAAGGGAAATACCATTAAACTAATAAAAGAAACCTTACATAAACAAGGATCTAAATCAGGACACATAACTCCTTGCAAGGCGAGTCGCTCAAAAATTCTACGCTGTAAAGGCGGAGTTATTTCAGTAAATATCTTTTCCATTAATTGACGCTGCTTATTTGTACTAGGCAAATACATTAATTGAAAGATAAGTCGTGGAAAGGCAGGATTTACAGTCATAACACGATAATACGTCCGCATTAAATCAAATAAGCTATCAGAATTTTTGTCTACCATTGATTGTTGTATCAAATCTTGGATGGGTGCTAATGTTTCCCTAACCATAGTTTCAAACAAACCATCTTTAGAGTTAAAATAATAACGAATCATCGCCACATTTATCCCTTATTTTTGAGCGATCATACGCGTTGAAACTTTATCGTAAGCCATCGCTGAAAATAACTCTCGAGCATGATAGATTAATAGTTGTCGAGCATTAATATCAATATTGGGTCGTCCGCTACTACGTTTATCTACTACTATGCTCATCCATAACCTCTATAATTAATCATTTGTTTAATTATACAATCCAAGTTGGTTGTTTTATAAACAAATAATTAATCAAATAATCTTAAACTGATTAATTAATCATTTTAAAAATGGTGCTTCATCAATATGAAACATCAATTATAATGATTTATATATTATTTAAAGTCACAAAACCCATAACTAAATAGTCTTATAATTCCTTAGCTTATAGCGCTAACATAGTCATGTTGGATAAAATGTATAATAAATATACTTATCATTTACTATACTGAATCCTTATTACCATTTTTGATAATCAATATGTCATTTTTGCCTATATACCCATATAGGCTACAAACTCTAAAATGCTGCTCTTTTTTATTTTTAAACACCGCATTGCTTGCTGTTTTACAACACATTTTGCGGACTTAACCTGAGGGCCTTTAATGGGCGATATCGCAAAATCTGCTGCAAAACTAAGCGTTTTCTCGATAATTATGATCACGATAACCTCGGTGGATAGTATCCGTAATTTACCGGGAGCAGCACTCTTTGGCAGCCATGCTATTTCTTTTTTTATGCTTGCGGGATTATGCTTCTTTGTACCGACAGCATTAGTTTGTGCCGAAATGAGCACAACTTATCCTAAACAAGGTGGGGTCTACCTTTGGGGTAAAGAAACATTAGGTCATAACTTTGGTTTTGTGACAGTGTGGTATCAGTACGCTGAAAATATTGTCTATTATCCACCACTAATATCATTTATTGTTGCCACTGGTACCTATCCATTTTTCCCTCATTTAGCAGAAAATAATATTTTCATGTTAGTGATGATTAATGTCATCTTTTGGGCACTAACTTTAGTTAATATTTTTGGTCTACGCCTATCATCACTGATCACAAATGTCTTTGGGATGATTGGTCTTATTTTCCCTATTTTGCTAATCATTGCATTAGGTGGCTATTGGACGTATACCAACCCAGAAGCATCACATATCTCATTACGCCATGTTTCAGATTGGCTGCCTGACTTTTCGCAAAGCGGTATCGGTGCTAGTTTTACCGCCGTTGTTTTATCATTAACCGGTATTGAAATCACAACAGCTTATGCCAATGAAGTTAAGAACCCGCAAAAAGCCTACCCTAAGGCATTATTAGTTTCGACAATAATGATTTTAGTGTCGCTAACGGCTTGTTCATTATCTATCGCAGCTGTTGTTTCGCATAATAATTCAAGTTTAAGTGAAGGTATTATTCTGGCATTTAAAACCTTCTTTGAAGATATGAATTTGCCATTCTTACTACCTGTGATTGCACTTGCGATTGTGTTTGGTAGCCTTGCTAGTTTGAACAATTGGATTATTGCTCCAACTAAAAGTTTACACGTCGCTGCTAAAGATAAGTTTATGCCTATGCGCTTATCTAAAGAAAATCATAATAAAGCGCCAGTACCACTATTGTTACTACAAGGGGCTATCGTTAGCTTACTATCACTAGTCTTTGTATTAGTACCTAACGTCAATCAAGGTATGTGGCTACTAAATATTCTGATGACTCAACTCTACATGGTCATGTACATTTGTATTTTCATCAGTTTCTTAGCATCACGTCGCAAGCACAAGCATATACATCGCCCTTTCCGTGTCCCTGGTGGAAAATACGGAATGATAGTGGCTTCGACACTAGGCCTAATCAGCTGTTTCGTCACTATTTTTGTTTCTTTTGATGTGCCTTCAAGCATTAATAAAAGTACCGCCGCAATTGCACTAATTTCAGGGTTTATTATTTTTAGCCTACCCGCTATTGCCGCTATTATTTATCGAAATAAACAACTTAAATATGCCTAATCACTATTCTATAATGTGATGATATTAAAAAAGCCGTAGCATTATTTTAATGCTACGGCTTTTTGTGATAACCACCATATTAATGTAGTGCTTCATGATGGCGTAATTCACGTAAGTATCGATAAACAGTATGTATCGAAATATGTAAACCTTGAGCCGTGATCTGAGCACTGTCTTTTAAATCAAAAATACTGAGCTCATTTAAACGCGTAACAATCTCACGACTTTTCTTTGACGGTGGAATATCATCGTCATTCATCACTTGGTCGCGAATAGACTCAATAGCACTGTGCATCATTTCATCATTATTGCGGGCAAACGTTTCTGGTGTGAATCCATGATCATAATTAGGAGCAATATTAGGCAAGAGTGACTGAATCATTGATTGAAAAGGTGCGTCTAAATTAGTATTTACACATAGCATGCCAATAGGATGTTGTTGATGATTACGAATAATAGTCGTAATAGAATGTAATGTTTTACCATCTGGGCATTTGGTGATATAAGCATCTGAGATATCTTTACCTTCATTAAGCTTAATCAAAGCAAGATTCGTAATGGGGGCACCTACTTCACGCCCTGTAATATGACCATTAGCAATTTTCATTATTGATGGATTACGAATATCTAAGCTGTGAAGTAGAACTTCAGTATGTTCACCTCGCATTGCGGCAATCCCATCAACAATATTTTCAATGGCCTGCAAAATATGATAATCGCTTGAAGTTAATTTCCTTAATAACATTCATAAGCCTCTTAGTTAAATTATAGATACAAAAAAACCGCCCTCTGACATTATCCACTTTCATGAATTGATATCAGTTAGGCGGTTAAGTCGCTGTAATTAAGCTGACATAATATTAATGATCGTTCTATCCGTATCTACCATGCCTTCAGTTACCATTCGACCCACGTTACGAATCGTTGTTTCAACGTCATTTGCAATAATACCTTGAGCATGAGCTTCATGGTTATCAATCGCCATCAGTGAACTCATAACAGCAGAACTCGTTGAACTTTTTACTTTCATCGCACACGTTGACTTAGCACCATCACAGAACATACCAGTGGTGTCACTAAGTGTATTTTGGATAGCAAAACAAATTTGCTCAAATGAGCCACCTTGTAGGTAAGTCATCGCCATTGATGCTGCCGAACTAGTAACTGCACAGCCGCAGAATGGTGATAGCGGTGGGTAGAAAGATTTCATGTAAATTGCACCTAAGTGACTCATAATCAGCGCTCGGGCTAACTGCTCATCACTTGCTTCGCACTGTTCAGCAAACACAATTACAGGCATAGAAGCACAAATACCTTGGTTACCACTACCATAATTACTCATTGCTGGTAATTTAGCTCCTCCCATACGTGCATCAGATGCAGAAGCAGAGCGCATCACGGCGCGATTAGCTAGGCCATCGCCTAATAAACCATTTTCGATATTTTTTAGATAGGTACGGCCAACTTGCAGACCGTATTCATTCTCTAAACCTTCATTAGAAAGCGCGACAGTTAACTCACGAGCTTTTAGAATAAATTCAATATCTGAAAAATCGGCTTGCGTCGCAAATTCATAAATACCAGCAATAGAAATATCAATATCATCACATACAGAAGCCGTTGATTTTTGCTGCTGCTCACACCCATTTAATGTCGTTGTATCATACACAACTTCACCATTGAGGGTCTTTTTGATGATTTGCGTATGACCACCACTAATTTCAACAGTTGCAATGTTGCCGCCCGCTTTTGCTTCCGCATAACAGTAAATAAACTCTTCAACATCTTTACGGCCAGCATGAACCTTACCTGCATCAATAAGTTGCTGTGCTTTTTCTACATCTTCAGGAGTAATATCAACTAGAACTTCCAAACCACCGTCAGGATTACCACCAATTGCACCCACAGCAGAAGCAATTAACAAACCAATCTTACCTGTACCTGGAACAAACACACCCATTGAGTTCTTATACAAGTTGTCTGAAACTTGAACCGTTAATTCTTCAACTTCCTGACCAAGTAGTTGGGCAACGACTGCTGACGCATATGCTGCTGAGATAGGCTCAGTACAACCAAATGCTGGCTTAACTACAGTATTAATGATTTTTTTGTATTGCTTCCATTGTGTATTCATATTGATGACCCTTCTTGATGCTAATTATTTTAATTATTATTTTATGAGTAAATTACTTACGGTATGCAATTGCTTCAACTTCAACCAATGCACCCATTGGTAAATCTTTAACAGCAAAACAACTACGTGCCGGACATTCTGTTTTAAAGAACTCAGCATAAACCGTATTAAAAGCAGCAAAGTCCTCAATGTTTGCTAAGTAGCATGTAGTTTTAAGAACGGTGTCCATATCACCACCGCCAGCCTCAATGACTGAACGTAAGTTTTCCAGAGATTGACGAGATTGCTTAGCAATACCACCATCAACAATGCCACCTTTCTCTTTACATACAGGTAGTTGGCCTGATGTAAAAATCAAGTCACCAAATGTATTGCCATGAGAATAAGGACCGATTGCGTCAGGAGCTGTTTTTGATGTGATTACTTTTGACATGTTTTTTATCTCTTCCTAGCTAAAATTCAAATTTAGTTTAACCTTCAAATATAAATTTGTGCAACTTTATTTGCATTCATTATTGAGATCATAAATTTCAACTTTAAAATAATAGCATTAAGTTGTTATTAATCAGAGAGTAAGCGATATGTTTTTAATAAAGTAACTAAAAACAGTCAAATTGTGTCGTATATCCATCATAGCCTTAATTGCAAAAGTCATTTAAATCAAATATATTTGCACAAAACAAAATAGCAAAAAAATAGCGCAGACTTATTTTCTGCAATTATTTTTGAATTAGACACGATAATTAAAGTAGGCCGCTCATGAAGAAACAATTAATACAAGCAGGACTAAAAGCTATCTTTCCTCTCTGCGTGGGGGCGTTTCCTTTCTCCTTCATTGTTGGTGCGATAAGTATTAATGCCGGTATGTCTGTTCTACAAAGTACATTATGGTCATTAACTGTTTTTGCAGGTTCTGCACAAATGGTTGCGCTTGGCTTAGTACAATCATCAACAGAAATTATTGTTATTTTCGTCACCACCTTTGTTATTAATTTACGCCACATTCTTTATAGCGCCTCATTATCTGAATATGTAAAAGAATACAACATGCCAACACGGATGTTGATGTCATATGGTTTAACTGATGAAGTGTATGCAGCAACCATTGGCGAAATGAAATTAGAAAAGCCAGGGCGTAAATGGTTTTATTTAGCAGCAATGTTTGGTTTTTGGGTTAACTGGGTAGTCGCTGATTTCTGTGGTGCAATGATTGGTTCTTCATTCCCACACATTGCTGATTATGGTCTAGATTTTGCGATGGTCGCTGCCTTTATTGCGATTGTTATCCCACAAGTGAAAAAGCGCGAATGTATTGTCGCTGCTGTTATTGCAACTGTAACTGGTATTTTATTGTCAGGATTACCTTATTCTTTAGGTCTTGTTATTGCGGCAATCGTTGGTGTTTTCGCTGGCTATAAAATGGATATTTCAACAGAAAAAATGGAAGCTGAACTTAAAGCAGAAGCCAAAAAAGTAATCTTGCAAGAATTAGCTGATGAGCAGCAATACCAACAGACTCTTTCATCAACAACTACTATGAATAAATAATAAGGATCATAACCATGCATACTCACGCACATATTGCTTTAGATAATGATTATGTTCTTTATTTATCATTAGCGATGATTGCCGCGACTTTTATTATTCGTTTTGCTGTCATTGGTATGGCTGGTCGCTTTAATATGTCAGAGCGATTTAAGAAAACATTACGCTTTGTTCCTGTTACCGTTTTACCCGCGATTATTGCAGTTGAAATTTTAGGAAAAGGCTCTAACTTTGCTTTTAATCTTGAAAACCCTAAATTATTAGCGGCAATTGTTTGTACAATGATTAGTTTACGCTTTGGTCTTATTTGGGTTGTAATTGGTGGTTTGATTTCATTAATTTTATTCCAAACTTACCTTGATCCTATGATGCACTTTTTTCATCACCTTATGTGCTAAATAATATTACGGACTCTCTATAATAATAAATGTTCCACTCTCTCTTTTCCGAGCTTTACCGCTCGGTTTTTTTATTTTTATAAATACTAAAAAGCCTAGTCTGATAACAAACTAGGCTTAATTGATATATCAATGTATATTATTTTTGTGCTAAACGTACGTAATCAACATCAATTTTAGTATGGTTAAATTCTTTATCGATTTCACCTTGAATAGTGATTTTAGTTTGTGGTGTTACTTGAAGACCGAACCACTTGTCATGATCAATTTCAACCGTCATAGTGCCACTACCGTCAGTAAAGGTGTAATGCTCGCCACCCAGAGATGAAGTTAAGTAACCTGTTAATGTTACCGGTGTATCATCACTAAACATACCAGCTTCTACTGCACCTTTAACAGTATCAATACCATGCGTTGGACCAGAGAAACCTTGTTGCTGTGGTTGAGCCACTTGATTAATAACTTGGTTATTAGCAAATGCTGCCGTAGATGTCATTGCAGCTAGTAACGTAACAAGTAAAATTGACTTTTTCATTATTTAATCACTTCTTAATCTAAGATATGGGTAATATTAAATGTCTATTCAATAATGACATTTAATAGAAAATTTATTTATGACGTATTAAAAGAAATACGTTGTATTAACAGTTACGTTACCACCATTTGCAGTACTATCAACATAGTACTGCATTGCTGCACCAATATTGATATTACGGTAAACGTTATAATCAATACCAATACTTGCAATTACACCAAATTCGCTATTATTTTTGCTCTCGCCACCAACACGCGGCACATTATATTCAAGTTCATCATTTAACACGTGCTCATATTCATCTTGTACTGATGATGAATAATCATATTGGGTATAAGTAATACCAGCACCTACTTTTAATTGTACTTTTTCTGTTAGCGCATAAAAATAAACTGGCTTAACACTAAATTGTTTTACATTAATATCAGCTTCCCACTCTCTTTCATGGGTATAGCTATTATTATTTACTAGTGGAAAATGCTGACTGGTTGAGCCTTCTAATTCAAATTGCTTATAGCCCAGCTCAATACCAATATTATTACTACGATAACCAACAAAACCACCAAATGTCGTTGATGAATTGCTTGGCGTAACTGTTTTAACATCAGTACTAAAATGAGTACTAAAATCATGGTTAATTGATGCGGCACCGACTTCAAGACCAACATATGGCCCAGCAAATACTGGTGAGCATAGTAAAGCTAACGGTAATAATAATTTGTTGTTCATGGGGTTATAAGCATCCAAAGCTCTTTCGTTGGAGTAACTTTATAACCATAAGCGTGAAGAATTCGTGAAGAAAGAGATGAGATGCAAAAATATATGTAATCAATAGAGGGTAAACACCACCATAAAGAGACATTTATCACAAATAATGACAACAATTTACTCAACCAAACTTAATGTCATTGCGCCAATATAGCAACTGCTGCGACATAAACCACAACCATCACAGCGACGACTATCTAATTGTGGTGGTTGATTGTATTAATAACCAATACTTGTGTGGACACTGCTGCTCACACGCTTTACAGCTACTGCACAGTTCAACAAATAAAGCCTCATCTAATGCTGTCAGTGAGCGTGCTACGGTACGAATAACCTTCGTGTTTGCAGCAATTATTTATTGGTTTATTCCACGACTGATTAAAGCACGGCCAATACTCTTTACCATGCTTGAGTATAATTTTTATACTATTAGCCGATCTCACTAGTCGTGGTATTTTTTACGGGCTTCATATGACCGTTGGTGTGTAATATAGCCTTTATCATATAAACTTATACAGCTTAACTTTAGGCCTCCAGTATACTAGGAGGCCTTTTTATTGGCATTGATAAAATAATAAATTAGTCTGTATCGACGATTGGTTTAGGCAATATAGCCGTACTACTGTCCATTGGCCGTAGATAATTTTCCCATAACGTCAATGTCCGTTGTTGGGTTAATGCTAATTTACAAGATAATGCCATGACACCACGAATAGTCCCTTGTTGCCACTGTGTGTATACCGCACTACATTCAGCATCTCGATACTGAAGCCATTGCTTTTGCGCCATTTTTATTGCTTCAACAAGTGGTTTATCGGTATTATTTTGTTGGATACTTTGGATTAAATATCGTTGTAGCTGTTGATTAGCCGCATCAAATTTATCTTCGGCACATTGGTTTATTTCAAGTGTGGTATAAGCATTATCGCAGTCTACCTTTGTTGTTTGTATCGTCGCCATGACTGAACTTGATACCAATAACCCACTTATTATCCATAACTTTTTCATTTGTGCCCTCGCACTATTTGGTTTTCATTATTATTTGGCTATTTTTATATTAACTATTTAATCTTGATTTGGCTTATCACACTAAATTATGGCGCTGTTTCAAATATAATAAATTATTTAACTGAAATGTGGATTTCCTATTTTCACATGCGAGTTATAATGAAAATTGAAGTGGCCTAATAGGCGATTCACCCTATTTGGCGGACTTATTTATCGATTCTCATCGTAAATTCGCCTATTGTATTGTTAGGAGTTTTAATGAGTATCGCAATTCTTGTATTTTTAGTTATTCTGAATGGCTGGTTTGCTATGTCAGAAATAGCGTTAGTCACATCGCGAAAAAATCGTCTCCAAGTACTTGCTGATGATGGTGATCCATCTGCGATAACAGCCCTAAAATTAGCCAATAAGCCAACCACTTTTTTATCCACTATCCAAATTGGTATAACTATCATCGGGATATTAAATGGTGTTATCGGTGAAGCCGCTCTAGCCGGACCTATTTCTTCATGGTTAACGGCATTCGGTATTCGAGCACACACAGCATCGGTTTCAGCGACTATTATTGCAGTGGTTATTATCACTTATTTCTCTATTGTTATTGGTGAGTTAATCCCTAAACGCTATGCACAAGTTAATGCTGAACCATTAGCATTACGTGTTGCTCGTCCTATTGCATTTTTGTCACTATTATCTCGCCCTTTTATTATCTTATTAGCGGGTTCAACAGAATTATTCCTAAAAGTTTTTAGCAAAAGTACCACTAATAGTAACCATTTAACGGAAGAAGACATTAAAGCAATTATAACTGAAGGATCTCAAACTGGTATTATCCACCAGCAGGAACATACCATGGTTCGGAATGTTTTCCATTTTGATGATCGTAAAGTTTCATCAATGATGACGCCAAGAAATGATATTAGTTATCTTGATCTCGACCATGCTGTTGAAAGCTATCAGCAAAAATTACTTGCGAGTCCTTTTTCATGTTTACCGGTTTGCCGCCATACTGTTGACGATGTTAAAGGTACAATAACTGCTAAGCAATTATTGCGATTTGAACTTGATAATCGCAGCGATGATGCCAAAAATATAGTTGATTATATTACTCAACCGCTATTTATCCCGGAAACATGGACTGGTACAGACTTACTTGAAATGTTTCAAGACTCTGGAACTGAAATAGCTTTTGTGGTTGATGAATATGGTGATATTCAAGGTATCGTCACACCACAAGATATTCTAGAAGCTTTAACCGGTAAATTTACCACTCAAGATCCGACTGATGTATGGTCTCAAAAAATAAATGATAACCATTGGCACCTTGATGGTCTGATCCCCATCACTGTCGTTAAAGATTTATTAGATTTAAAAAAACTGCCAGACGAAGATCAAAATGGCTATCAAACATTAAATGGAATGTTAATGTGGATCAAAGGTGGACTTCCACAAAGTGGCGATATTATCGATTGGCAACATTGGCGATTTGAAATTCTTGCCATTGAGCACAACCGCATTGAGAAAGTGAATGTTTACCCATTAGTCTCATCTCAACCAGAGCAATAACACTCACTCATGAGTATCTGCTTTCATCAGCAGATACTCGATATTAGTTTACTCGTGACCATGCATCACGCCAATGTTGTGTTTTACCTGGTGCGTAACCTTCCAGCTCACACCATGGTGTTGCTGGCCAATCACGACAACGATAAACATTACCATTAGGCATACGTACTCTATCGCCAGCACTGTATTTCACCCCTGCACGATAACGGGTTACCTTAAAATTATTGGGTTTAATATGATTATTATCGTTATCAATCAGGCGAACTAACTTCCACGGACCAGATTCATTATCACGCTGAGGACGGTCACCTTGTGTCCACCACTTCGCTACCCATAATCGTCCTAAATAACGCGTACTATCACCTTTGGTGTACACGGTTTCTTTATTCCATGTTTGTAACCCTGAGCGCTCACTCGGCAATGTTGTTGGACGATCATTCGCTTGTGCAACTAACGATACCGAACTAAGTGACAATGCACTCAGCACACATATAACAAGCAATGTGCTTTTTTTCATAATGGCAGCTATCCCTATTTACACATACAATGCGGTACCCACTGCTGATATTTTATAAATTAAAAACAAAAATAACAGATAATTAGCACATTATTTTGTAAGTAAGGGTATCGAAATATTTAATAGCCGCCTGTTTTTCGATATTCTTCTTCCGCAAACTTCTTACCTTCTTCTGCTGCTGCTTGGCATGCTTGAGGGTCAACATCACCACGCTGCAATACATAGTGAGTCAATTGTTGCGCTTTTTGTGTGCGATTGAAGAACTCATGATAACCAATATTACGACATAACTCCCAAGATGAGACACCTGCTGCATTATCAACGGTATAGCTATTTGACGGTGTTCCCGCACAACCTGTTACCACAACCACTATAGCCGCCGCTACTATTATCTTTTTCATATTTATCCTTGTTGGTGAGCAATTAATAATAACACTCTCTTTATTGTACTAAAGGTAATGCTTATTTAGCTGTGATTGTAGTCTACAGCTCCACACTATAACAACTGAATCTGTTTTATCTATCCCACCAATAATATAGATAGTTATTACGCTTATTTAGCTTATGGTTAAGTCAGACGCTGACATCGTATTTTCAAATGATATGCGCCGCTATGCGACAATAAAAAATTTACCTTTACGCTGGCAATTAAAGCCAATTTAGCATAAGTTGCGGGGCAATATTAATACCGTGATCAGGATGCTTTCCCATGAACCATTTTCAGAGCTATTCTCAGCTCCTTCCTTGCTTTGATTGTCGTAAGAATACTGCTGAAGCAGACCTAGGTTGGTTAACACCAGCAATGTACGATAGTGTCCAGCAACAAATTACTGCAATCATTACAGGTGACACTGCTTTTGGCGATGACCTTACAATGATCATTACTTGTAACCCAGAAGATGCACGTGATTACTTATTATTAAATGCATTTGGTTACACCGAAGATGAATTAATCTCAAGTGGTATTGATGCAGATGATCTTCAAGAAATTGAACAAGAAATCGCGGCAAGTACGACGGCACTAGGTCAAGTGACTTTTGAGCACGAAATCGCACTACAAGCTTGTGATAAATGCGCATAAGCTAGCTAACGGGGGATTTAACTCCCCCCTTTTATTAATTTTACTTTTATACTTATTTTTTTGTTAACGACATCAAATAACAAGCAAATATAAATAGCATTTAAACACCACCTGTTTACGTTTTGTTTTTATCTTCTAATATCACCATATACAATCAATATTATATGGTGATCTATAATGTTATCACTCAATACAGAAAAAGAAATCCCACTTAATTTATCAAGTCAAATTGTCTCAACGACAGATATAGATGGTAACATTACTTATATTAATGATTACTTTTGCGATATCTCTGGTTATTCCCAAGAAGAGTTAATAGGCAAAAATCATAATATTTTGCGTCACCCTGATATGCCAGACTGTGTATTTGGTGATTTATGGAAAAGCATTAAACAAAAACGTTATTGGCGAGGTGCGGTTAAAAATAGATGTAAAAATGGTAACTTTTATTGGGTTGATGCGTTTGTCACGCCTCTCTTTGAAAACAACCACGTTATAGGATATCAATCAGTACGCCTCTACCTTGATCCTAAAGCACGACATAAAGCTGAAGTTTTATACCGTCAATTACATCAAACCCCAACGCTAAAACGTACCATACCCCTCAGAATAAAATGGTGCTTATATACTTTATTAACTGTCATAACTTTAATACTAAGTTTTAGTGTATCTAATTATTTTAATATTTTATTTCCAATTCTTAGTATTGGCTTATTTTATCGAGAACTAATTACGTATCCTCGCTGGCTACAAAAATTTGAACGTAAGCATAATAGTTTGTCACAAGGCATTTTTAACGATAACGTTAATAATATTGCAGAATATATAATCACAATGAAAGATGCACAAATACGTACAATATTAGCTCGGACTCAAGAAGCAACGCTAGAAGTAGATAATGAAATAACAACTATTAGTGCACTTTCAGTTAATTGCACTAATAAAATTAAACAGCAAAGTTCCCATTTAGATGGTATCGCTACAGCCATTGAAGAAATGTCATCAAGCATCAATAATGTTTCTGAAAACTGCCAACACACCTTAGTCTCAGCCTCAACGGCAGAATCTTCCTGCCAAGATACTGAAGCTTTAGTTATGATCACAACTGAACATATTGTAGAGTTAACAACTGAAATTAATGAAACAAGTGAATTAACAACTAAACTTGCCACTGAAGCAAAGTTAATAACCTCAATTCTTCAAGAGATACAAAGTATTTCAGATCAAACGAATTTACTTGCACTTAATGCAGCTATTGAAGCGGCACGCGCAGGTGAACACGGCCGAGGGTTCTCTGTGGTTGCAGAAGAAGTAAGAGCGTTAAGTGTACGTACACATACAGCCACCTCTCAAATTCAACAATCAGTAAATTATATTGTCCATTCTCTTAGTAAAATTGCCTCACGAATGGAAAAAGGTCTGAATAAATCTAATATATGCGTTAATGATATTAATAATATGGAATCTAAACTTAAAGAAATATTTACCTTAATGACAGAGATATCAAATTTATCAATTCAAATATCAACAGCAACAGAACAACAAGCTACAGTATCTAAAGATATCAATAAAAATAGTCATCAAATTTATGATAGCTCTAAAAATAACCTCAAGGAAATGGAAGCTATTAATCTTAGTATGATTCAGATGAAACAAAGTTCATTCAAACTCGTGACATTATCTAAAGCATTTAATGAAGGTAGTTAATTACAATCCATATAATGGACCAATGATACAAACAACAAGCCACTGAATAAAATAAATCATCGCCCTTTTTCCATGTATCAGAATAGCCTAGGGAATGAGAGAATTTTAACCCGCTTTTATACAGACATAAAAAAACCGCCAATAAATCAGTGGCTTCCTTTAATGTCGCGGAGCTGCTTTGGGTATTAGAGGATTTGAACCTGCTTTTGTACAGACATAAAAAACAGCCAATAAATCAGTGGCTTCCTTTAATGTCGCGGAGCTACTTTGGGTATTAGAGGATTTGAACCTGCTTTTGTACAGACATAAAAAACAGCCAATAAATCAGTGGCTTCCTTTAATGTCGCGGAGCTGCTTTAGGTATTAGAGGATTTAAACCTGCTTTTGTACAGACATAAAAAAACCGCCAATAAATTAGCGGTTTTCTTGAATGTGGCGGAGAGATAGGGATTTGAACCCTAGATACGCTATAAACGTATGCCGGTTTTCAAGACCGGTGCTTTCAACCACTCAGCCATCTCTCCATAACAGTTATATTAATCACAACCTTATCAGTTGTAAAGTCAATGCTGCGCAACTGCTTAAATATCAAACGATTATAGCGCTATTTTTCCTGAAAACCACAATCGGCTAAAAATCGCATGAAACCATAATTTTCTAGCCATGCTAATTGCTGCTCAGAGCTGACCAAAAAACGACCGCTAAAATTCACACCGTGACCTGATAAGGTTTCTACTTGGTTTTTAACCCTTGGGATAATCAACATCCAGCGTTCGGTTAATAAAATATTATAAGGTAAACACTCATTTAAACCATTTACTAACTTAGTGGTATTTAACTGTAATGATTCCATTGCATTTAAATAGTCTGCATATAACTGTTTTGGGTTCAACGCTGAATAAATAAATACCGCATGTTTAAACGGAAGCAGCCCACTAACAATATGAGACTCTAACGGAATAGATGTTCTCACTAACTGCATGTGACGATGCATTTGGCTAGAGCCTGCATCATGACCTGAATTGAAGAAACCAAGTACATCACTACGTGTAATACCTTTAACCCATGCTGTAAAATCCGCTAAGGTTAGCACTGATGTTTGTGGTATATAATCTTTAGCACAAACCAATAAATGAGGAACAACGATCGGAAAACGATTTAATAAACATACATAATCCGTATCCATATCCGTTATATAATCGCAATTAGTATATGGCGCAACGAAAGGATCTTGTGCTGAAACAGCAGGAGAATGTTTTATTTTCATATTATCAGTAAGTAAATTAACAATGTAGTTAACTCCTTGTTGCTGATAAATAATATCGTCACTGGTTAAAGGTAATAAATCACCGTTACCCAATGCTAGTTTAGTTTTTTCCTCACAAGCATTCCACAGCATTACTTTGTCCCTACTTTTAATTATGCATCGTTATCTTGAGAGCAATCATCACAGTTTTGAAGTACTATTTCATGGCTAAATACAGCAACACCTTCTGTAGTCATATGTTCAGAAATTTGATCATCAATATCAGCAATTACTGTTGGTTTAATATTTCCATGGTTAATTTCTGACTCAGAATGATCATAATAATTCAGCAATAAATAATCTTTTGCTTCATCTTCTGAGCAAATAATCTGTACGGTAAAATAAGGTTCATAATCACTGCCCCGTTTTTTTAACATTACTTCAATTTGCTCGATAACATCTGCTTTCATGCTCGGTGTTAACCAACCAAGGTCGGTTTTAGCATTACGAGTATGACAATTAAAACAAGGTAATTCATAAGTATAAAACTGAAAGTTAGTCATATTAGTTTCTCTTAATTTTTATTCTAATTATAAAATTAAGCTTATTCAGTTTTTTTTACTAGCATTAAAAATGCAATGTTGAGTTGTAATTACAGACATGACTAAAACAATTAATCTTCTACAGTAATCAGTAATAATTCAAAACGCTCATTACCACGTAAGTTTTCGAAATCATCTTCATCGGCTGCAAGTTCACGTAATGATGTACTATCTTTAATTGCACGTTCTAAATCAGAGATCGCTTGTTCTTCTACCCCTAAACACGCATAAGCACAAGCTCGCTGATATAAAGCATGTGCATTAGTATCATCCACTTCTAATACTCGATTACATAGGCTTAATGCCCAATGAAATTCACGCATTTCCATTGTTGCGTCGGCTTTATACGTCAATGCCTCTAAATCACCAGGACGAACTTTTAAAATTTCATCATAAATTTCTACCTTTTGCTCTGGTGTTTGTGAGCTTTGAGCGCGAAGCCATAAATTATGTACTTCGTTAATTTTTTCTATTTCTCGATTATTTTCACTAATAATGCGTGTTTTTCGCTTTAAGTCGCGTTCTAAAGCTTTGAACTTTTGTTCATAACTATCAGCTATATCTTTTAACTGTAGTTCAGCCATACGTTTAGTATTTTCTTTTATTTCACGCATTGACTGCCAACCGATTAGTGCAATTAATGATGCGACGCCAGCAATAATATAAAAGAAATACGTTACTGTAACATTGGCGTAATTCATTGATTTATCTGCAACGGCCAATTCTCTATCAGTAATATCAAGGGTAATTCGACGTTCTAGATCTTGCTGATCCATCCGTAATGATTTCAATTCATCAAGTACATAACGTTCAATCATAGGTTTGTCATAAATACTTTGCTCTGAATAGGGTTTGTTATTATTGACATCAGCGGCATGAGCAATAGTTACTGGTAGTACAAAACAAAGCATCACCACACCCAATAATCTTTTAAACATAACCTACAACCTTTCACCAACAAATTGATTTTATATAAAACAGTTCATAAACATAACATCTTTAGTTTTTGCATTGTCAGTTTAGATTTAAAATCAATAAAATACGAAAAAACATCATCCTTTTTTAAAAAGTAGCATCTAAGCCTCATTTTTGCCAAAAAGTCTTTTTTTGATGAAAATTAATTCTTACAAAGCAACAAATACAATCTAGGGTTATAGCTGAAAGCCATTGGCATTCAACCTCTCAGACACGGATATGCAGGAGAGTATATGAAAAATAACAAGGATAAATCGTTATGGCTAATTCCAGCGGGCGTTAGCTTATTAATGGCATTTTTAGGTGCCGTCATACTGATACCGATGATGTAGCTTCATTCGGGAGATGCTGTTTATCTCCCTCTCCCTACTACATGCATATTGCTTTATCTGCGTATATAAAAAAGGGAGGCTATTTTAAGCCTCCCTTTTGAACGTTATCAATTATATAACTTCAATCTAAATCCAATTATTTAAGATTAGTATAATAATTAAAACCTTCAGATAAATTATTAAAGCCGCTAATAGTTGGAACAATCTGACGAATAACACGGTTCCAACGTGCAATCGGTGCAGCAGTCACATAAACAATATCATATGGCTGTAATTCAAACTCGGTACCAATAACCAACGCTGTCGCATCTTTAATGTTTAATTGATAAACATTAGCAATCGTTTTATCGTTTGGATTTTTCTTAACGTCATCGCGTGTTGAGCGAATAACAAAAATACCAGTGGCATCAGCTTCAAGCTCATTAATACCGCCAACATTACTTAATGCTTCAGTTAAGCTCATACCAGCACGATCAATCTTAAGTAGCTTAGGCTCATTCACTTCCCCCATAACAAAGACCTTTTGATCATCGTTACGTGGTACATGAATAATATCACCGTTTTGTAGCAATCGATTTTGAAGCAAATCACCACGTTGCATTAAGGCGTATAATGAAATTTTCTGATCTTTACCATTACGCGTTAATGTTACATTACGCCAATCAGCATCAGCAGCTAAACCACCTGATTTGTCGATCGCATCAAGTAATGTAAGAGGTACATTGCTAATAGGTTGTTGACCTGGCGTTTTAACTTCGCCAGTAACATATGCTTTTTGCGATCGGAAAGATGCTACATTAACATCTACTTGAGGGCTTTCTATATAAGCAGATAATCGACGCGAGATAATCTTACGTACTTCGGAAACAGTTTTTCCTTCTACATATACTTTACCAATATACGGATAGAAAATAGTACCGTCAGCATGAACCCAGTTACCAGCTTCACTTGCGCTACGGTATGCACCTGCTGGAATTGTTAATTCTGGATGATCCCAGATTGTAACGTTTAAAATATCACCAGGGCCAATATGATATTCATAATTTGCTAACTCAGCTTCCAAACGTGGGTTTTGCTCAGCTTTCACTTTCTGAATACGATACTGATTAACAGTATTCGCAGTAAGAGGATAAACATTAACGCGATCTGATAAGTTAGTACTGTCGCCATCGGCAACTTTGACAACATGCTTACCATCAAGAGTTAAGTTTGAACCAGGTACAGTACACCCAGCTAAAGTTGATGAGATTAATGCCGCTATTAGAATTTTCTTTGTCAAATCCATTATAAATTCACATATGTTGTTAAAATAAACTACCGTAATGCACTTCTATCTAAAATAATTCAACAATAGTAGTACAACGCAATAATTAACAAACTAATTATTGATTACGATGATTAATATCTAGAGCTTTATTCTTACCATACTTATCATTGAAATTTAATATGGTTTTAATTTCGAATAAACCTGAGGATTCAGCTACATTACCGAATAGATATCCTCATTTAGCTTATGCTAGGTAATCTGTATGTGTTATAAATCACATAAAAAAATGAGGCGATTACTAGACTCTCATTCTCTCGTTTTTATAGCAATACTCGTACCTATAAGGGATCAACTTTTAGATATCAAAATAGCAATCCGTAATAATTTTCCACCATTAGAATCGCAAGCTACACATTATAAAATATTCACTATATAAATATGATTCCTCATAAAACAGTCGTACTAACACTGCTATAATGAAAAAAGCAACAAGCTCTTATATAGATATATTGTTAGCGCTGTAAGATACTTTGTAAATCAGGTCTAAGAATATGATATTAGTTAAAAAACAGCCATTAAATTAAAATATTAAATTAAAATAAAATAAAAAAACCATTTATCACAGAATAAAAATCCAATAAAAACAATAATATAAAATAACAACCAATATAAAAACGTAAAAAAACACCGCTATTAAGACTAATCAGTCGTGGCTCAAGTTTTCTGATTTTCAGATTAAATCAGGCTTGAATCATTTTAATTATAAATGCAACGGTAATCATTAATTATTAACGATGATATAAAAGTTATTGTTATATAAATCATAAATACTTAAAGTGTGAATTTATACCCTAAACCACAAATATCATTTTTAAAATATCTCCTTCTTTTTTAAAAAGATATCTTAAATAAAAATTATTGAGTAAATAGCATTACAAATAATCGCGTATTTAAATAACAACGATTCATGAAAACTATTTTTAATAAATTTAATATTCCATTTTTATTTATTTTAACCTTTTAGCATGTATCTATAATCACATCACCAATTATATAGTACATTCCTCTATATAATTATTTATCGAGCGTATTTTATACTATCTAATAGATGATATATAAATAATGAATATATCATTATTGATTACACAGTATATCTACAATAAATACAAAACTCATAACTTAAACCAATAACAATATAAAGATCAATAACTGTAATGAAATTCAATAATATAATTGATACTGTAAAATTCTTCCCTTTCTATTTACTTTTTGCTCCTTTTTGGTTTTCTAATGGTGTCGTTGATAAGTTTTATGGCGTTTTCTTTGGTACCTATGCTGGTGATAGTTGGTCAGGCTGGAAAGAATACATCGCTGGTAACTGGGCTAAAAAACCTATTACTGACTTTTTATTAGTACCATTTTTTGACTACCTTTTTCCTGTACTAATGTTATTACAAGTATTACCGTTTATTCTATTAGCAGTATCATTTCTGAAAATGGAATTCATACCAGGTAAACCAAAGCTATGGCTAAAAGCAGGTATTCTTGCATCTTTATTTGTAACGTCAGCAATGTGCTTTAGTCAAACGCTAGCTGGAACTTCTGATGTTCAGTACTTATTCCAATTCTGGAGTGTTTCACTTCTTGGTTTCTGGTATATAGAAAACCAAGAAAAAGCACTATTAAAATAATAACTTAAAAAAAAACCCTCAGAACTACCTCTGGGGGCTTATGTTATTACTGATGTGTTTAGTAAATAATTACTTTATATACTCACCGCGACGCAATGCATCAATACGTTTTTCTAATGGTGGGTGGGTCATAAATAGTTCTGATAAGGATTTCTTACCGTTAATACCAAACGCCATCATAGAGCCCTCTAAATGAGGCTCATGACTCACTTTTAAACGTTCAAGCGCAGCAATCATTTTGTCTCGACCAACCAACTTTGCAGAGCCAGCATCAGCATAAAACTCACGATGACGGCTGTACCACATCGTTAAAATGCTTGCTAAGAAACCAAATAATACTTCCATGATTGAAGAAACAATAAAGTAAGTCATGTAGCTACCGCCACTCTCGCCTTCTTCACTGTTATTATTGACACCACTAATCGCACCAGCAACAAGACGAGAAACAAAGATCACGAATGTATTTACTACACCTTGCATTAACGTCATGGTTACCATATCACCATTAGCAACATGGCTAATTTCGTGAGCTAATACGGCTTCAGCCTCATCACGAGTCATGCTATGCAGCAATCCCGTTGATACTGCCACTAATGCATCATCACGCTTAGCACCTGTTGCAAACGCATTAATATCAGGTGCATCATAAATAGCAACGGTAGGCATACCAATGCCAGCTTGCTCTGCTTGGCGAGCAACAGTATTAATTAGCCAATGTTCAGTTTCATTACGTGGACTATCAATAACAACACCGCCAACTGAACGTAACGCCATTGACTTTGACATCATTAACGACACTAATGATCCACCAAAACCAAACAAAGCAGCCATCACTAACAATCCAGATAGGCTGCCAGGTTTCATTCCTGTTACCGCATAAACAATATTAAGCACAATACTAAACACTATCATTACGGCAAGGTTCGTTGCTAAAAACAACGCAATACGTTTCATATCTATTATTTTCTCCAATTGAAAGGACATTACCAATCTGGTTTTTACTTTATAGATCGTATTCTAGCGCCTTATTGGTACATTAAGGCGATTATTACCCACTATATTCAAATAATATGGCGATAAGTTAAAGTGCTAAATTGTTACCAATTCTTATCAGCTCTGTATTTATGGCTCTTTCATCATAATGTAGCGTCAAGAAATCATTATTATTTAATCAAAAATTGGCACCTTTCACCTTTAAAATAGCTTCTTATTGCTAAAATAAGTGATGATTAGACTTTGGTAGTATTGATTTCATCACATAACTCGATTATTGTTTACACATTGTTATGAAACAATGCACACAAAAAGACATGATTACACAGGGAGGGTTCATGGCTAATAATGAAAATTATCAAGTTGCTATAGACATTTTACGTTGCCATCTTGGGATGTCCATTGATGAAGCACATAAAGAGCTTGGCCTTGATCAAGTTGGTAATCCAACGCCAATGACAGAAGTACAGGAAAGACTAATGGGGCTTAATTCAGCTAATTAGTTATACAACTCAATTAAAACAAAAGGCACATTACGTGCCTTTTGTTGCTTTTACTAACCCAGATTTAATTTAATACAGTTAAATCGATATATTTAGCCAAACGATCATTCTTGTTAACAACTATTCCTTGTTTACTCATTGATATATATGGAATCTCAGCAATTTTCTTCCCCGGCAATTGTTGCTCTAGCCATGTTATCATGGCAGCATAATTATCCGTTGTTGGATGCACTTGATTGGCAATCCAACCAACAATTGTTAATCCATCAGCTTGAATAGCTTCAGCGGTTAATAAAGCATGATTTAAGCATCCAAGTTTAATACCCACCACTAAAATAACCGGTAATTGTTCTTGCTTTACCCATGATGAAAGATAATCACCATTATTTATAGGGACTCGCCAACCACCAGCACCTTCAATAAGCACGCATTCAGATTTAGTCTTAAGAGCCGCTAACCCTTGCGACAACACACTAAATTTAATTGCTTTATTTTCTTCAGTTGCAGCAATATGAGGTGAAACAGGACGATAAAACGTATATGGATTAACTTCGTCATATGTCACTACAATAGATGATGCTTGTTGGAGTAACAATGCATCACTATTACGTAATCCTTGCGCTGTATTATCACTACCAGATGCAATCGGTTTATAGCCCACCATAGCAAAACCTGCCTGTTTAGCAGCATTTAAAATGGCACAACTACAGACAGTTTTCCCTACATCGGTATCAGTACCAGCGACAAAATAGGCTTTATTCATTGATCAATACTCCAAAACATACTTGATAAGTTGCTGGTAATAGGCCACTGTCTAAACGAAAACGTTCATATGCATCTTCTAAATCAATGAATGTCTGTCGGCCAATAAGTCCTGATTGTCGCTGTTGCTGTAAGTGTGTAGCACCAATACCTTTTAAATCTTTCATTAATTTCATCGCGGTTGGGTAATATACCGTTATAGGTTTACATTCTAACGCTTCAATAACTAAACCTGACCGAGCAATTTCTGCTGCAATAACATGTTGTGATTTAAACGTATTAACATGTTGCTGAGTATCAATTTGTGACCATGCTTGTTTTAGCTCACCTAATGAGCCATCAATAAGAGTAGTAAAAAAAATCCTCCCCTCAGACCGAACGACTCGTCGTAACTCTCGCAATGGCACACTTAAATCATCGCACCATTGCAAAGCTAGATTACTAAATGCAAGATCATAACTATTATCAGCCATCACAATCTTTTCAGCATCCGTTTGTAAATATTGGCAATCTTGCCCGCATCGTTGTTGAGCTTGTAACAACATTGCCGTAGAAAGATCTGCAGCAGTAACAGCAAAACCTTGTTGATGCAGCATTGCACTGAAATAACCCGTTCCGCAACCGAGATCAATCACTCTCGGCGTTGATATAACAGAAGATCTTGTCGGCATTAAAGATAACAATTGATGCCCAACCTGTCGTTGAAATGCAGCAGATTTATCGTAATGTTGGGCTGCACGTCCAAATGCATTTGCAATAGCTTGTTTCTTTGATAGATCAATTGAGAATGCAGATTTATCTATTAAGCTATCCAACATCAACCACCTCATTAATAGCAACCGCCAACTGCCGAATATCAGTTTCATTATGATTAGCTGTGAGTGTAATTCGCAAACGTGCACTGTGCGGCGGCACTGTTGGTGGACGAATAGCACCGACCTTAATACCGCGTTGCTGTAATTGAGTAGCAATCGCCATTGTTTGACTACTATCACCAATAATGATCGGTTTTATCGGTGTGATCGTTGGCATGAGGTCAATACTATTATCAAGGTAATGATCCAAGTGTGCAGACAGCACCTGCAATTTTTCTCGGCGCCAAGATTGAGTTTGAATCAAAGAACACGCCCGGCTTAATGCGACCGCTTGCGCTGGTGGCATCGCTGTCGAATAGATAAAATGTCGAGCAAATTGAATTAAATATTCTGCGGTCTCTTGACTGCATAAGACAGCAGCACCTTGTATTCCAAATGCTTTACCAAAGGTAACAACTAATATATCAGCTTTTATTCCTGCCAGATGACAGCTACCTTGTCCTGCTTCGCCTAATACCCCACAACCATGAGCATCATCCACCATCAGCCAACTTTGATGCTGCTCTGTTATTTGTCGTAATAATGCCAGCGGTGCACAGTCGCCATCCATGCTGAAAACACCTTCAGTCACAACCAATGACGCAGCATCAACTTCAGCATTCATTGTCGTCAATTTACGAACCAGAGCAGTAATATCATTATGTGCAAACCGCTTCATTTTTGCAGGTGATAACATGCCAGCTTCAATTAAAGAGGCATGATTAAGCTTATCTTGAAAGAGATGATCTTGTGCCTGTAATAAAGTAAATAACACCGCTTGATTAGCACTAAAACCACTGTTAAATAACAGTGCCCGTTGATACCCTAGCCACTCAGTTAATTGTTGTTCTAAATCAGCATGTGGGGGCTGAAAGCCAGTAACTAAGGGTGAGGCACCACTTCCAGCGCCATATTTACCCAATCCAAATTGCCATGCCGCTATAATTTCAGGATCTTGTGCTAAACCAAGATAATCATTACTAGCAAAATTCAACCATTGCGGATTTTCCTCAACACATTTTAATTGTCGGTAAAGCCCTTGTTGGTGGCGCTGCACAAGCGCTTGTTGGTGACGCTGATTAAAGAGAGGCATCATAGAAAATGTCATCTTTGGTTGGGCGTGCTGCAACACGTTCTGCAACTTGGGCAAAAAGTGCTTCTGCTTGAATATCATCAGGCTTAGCCGTTTGCTGCTGGCTATTAATACCTAGCTTGGCAAATAATTGCATGTCCTTATCCTCACCAGGATTTGGTGTGGTTAATAATTTACAACCATAGAACACTGAATTAGCCCCAGCCATAAAGCACAACGCTTGCATTTGCTCATTCATATCCTCACGGCCAGCAGAAAGCCTTACTGCTGATTGAGGCATAATGATACGAGCGACCGCAATAATACGAATGAAATCAAACGGATCGACATCTTCTGCATTTTCAAGTGGTGTGCCTTTTACTTTCACCAGCATGTTAATCGGTACGCTTTCAGGATGAACCGGTAAATTGGCTAACTCCACCAACAATCCAGCGCGATCTCGTGCACTTTCTCCCATGCCAATAATGCCACCAGAACAAATTTTCATCCCAGCATCACGCACATGCGCTAAGGTATCTAATCGATCTTGATAAGTGCGCGTGGTAATCACATTACCGTAGTATTCAGGAGAGGTATCAAGATTATGGTTATAATAATCCAATCCAGCAGCAGCTAAAGTATTCGCTTGATCAGTGGTGATCATACCTAATGTCATACACGTTTCTAAGCCTAACTTCTTAACGCCTTGCACCATATCAAGTAAGTAAGGCATATCTCTATCTTTAGGATTTTTCCATGCCGCACCCATACAAAATCGAGTCGCACCTGATTGCTTGGCTTTTATCGCAGCATCAAGTACTCGATCAACTTCCAATAAGCGTTCTTTCTCTATATCAGTGCGATAATGTGCACTTTGAGGACAATACTTACAATCTTCAGGACAAGCGCCAGTTTTAATTGAAAGCAAGGTGCTAACTTGTACTTGATTAGGCTGATGAAATTGACGATGAATTTGTTGCGCTTCAAACACTAAATCCATAAACGGCTTATTAAATAAAGCCTGTACTTCCTCAACGGTCCAATTACAACGAACTTCCACAATGCGTCCCTCTTTTTATGCTTTATTGTTAATATATTGAAATAAATACAATAACGATGTAGAGCCATTACCGATTTACGACAGGTTGCGTGATAAATAACCAACCAGACATTTGATTGCCTTTTAGATGTTGGCTAGTCTACTAACAGCACGTAAACTGTCAACCACAAAACATAAACTTGGTTTACAACAGTGCATAAAGAAAACAATATTGACCTTAATTTTGACCAACAGCATATTTGGCACCCTTATACATCAACCATTACACCGCTCCCTTGTTACCCTGTCACTGAAGCTCATGGCGTATACCTTACCCTTGAAAATGGTACTCAATTAATCGATGGCATGTCTTCATGGTGGTCTGCTATTCACGGTTATAACCACCCACAACTAACTGCTGCGGCAAAAACACAACTCGATAAAATGTCGCATGTGATGTTCGGCGGCATTACCCATCAACCAGCGGTTGATCTATGTAAGAAGTTAGTTGCAATGACACCTCAAGGATTAGATACCGTTTTTCTTGCTGATTCAGGTTCGGTAGCCGTTGAAGTTGCACTTAAAATGGCGTTGCAATACTGGCATGCTAAAGGTGAGCCTAGATCCAAGTTTTTAACCCTCAGTCACGGTTATCATGGAGATACTTTTGCCGCGATGTCAGTGACCGATCCCGATAACTCCATGCACAGTATTTATAAAGGTTTTTTACCAGAACATATTTTTGCTAACTCCCCACAATGCAATTTCTGGGACGAGTGGAATGAAAATGATATTAGTGATTTTTCCAATAAATTAGCGCAACACCACCAGCAAATTGCCGCCGTTATTTTAGAACCTATCGTACAAGGTGCTGGAGGAATGCGGCTGTATCATCCAACCTATCTACGTCGAGTACGCAAATTATGTGATGATTATGGGGTATTATTAATTGCAGATGAAATTGCCGTCGGTTTTGGACGAACAGGAAAACTATTTGCCTGTGAGCATGCCAATATTAGCCCTGATATTATGTGTGTTGGTAAAGCTCTCACTGGCGGGTATATGACATTATCGGCAACCATCACTCATAAAAAGATCGCAGATACAGTATGCAGTGGCGATGCTGGGTGTTTTATGCATGGGCCAACATTTATGGGTAATCCCCTCGCTTGTGCCGTTGCTAATGCTAGCCTTGAAATACTAGAACAAAACAAATGGAAACAACAAGTTGCAGACATTGAAGCACAACTTGCTAACGAGTTACCTAAAATTGAAACACTTGAAAAAGTAAAGCAGGTACGCTGGTTAGGTGCTATAGGAGTGATAGAATTACATCAAGCCGTGAATATGACTGAAATTCAACAGGCTTTTGTTAATGCAGGCGTATGGATTCGTCCTTTTGGTTGCTTCGTTTATATTATGCCACCCTATATTATAACCTCAGCCCAATTATCATGTTTAACTCAAGCGATATATCAAATATTAAACACATAATGCTACTTTACTAAGCAGCCTTTTATTTTACCGCAGTATCATAAAGCAGACATTATTCTATTTTAGTCTGCTTATACTGATTAAAGGTGCCCGACCAACATAATAATAATGATATATCGAGCGACCATTTACTTATGTTTAAACACATTAGCTAGGGTTATCATTATGCAATTACCTCTCTTCCCTCTGGATATTTACTTATTGCCCAATGGTATTTGCAAATTACGTATTTACGAGCAACGTTATATTCGATTAGTAAAACTAGCGACGACCAATCATCATGGCTTCGGGTTATGCATGAAAATTGATGATACTTTGTGTCATTTTGGGACTCGCGCCATTATTACCGATTTTGATCCCCTCCCCGATGGCTTTATGAGTATTACCATTAAGGGGGTTGAGATGTTTTTAATTAATAATCATTGGCAAGATAGTGACTATCTTTATGTCGGTGATACTTCGCCAGTTCCAAACTGGCATAGCAAAGATATAAACTTTATCGATCAAAACATCTCAGATAACTTAAAACAACTCTTCCAACAGCACCCAGATCATGCTCGTTATTATCCCGAGCCAAAATTTGATGATATTACATGGGTATGTCAACGATGGCTCGAAATTCTGCCATTAGAAGTGAATCAAAAGCAATGGTTTATGAGTCGCAACGACTGTAGTGCCGCGTTATCTTTTCTACATACGGTGATCAATAATAATGCTAGCTTAAAATAAGTCTATTTCTCTACAACCACGCATAATCCACCCAGCCACTTATGAGTGATTGTTTCTTATTTTTAATAGAAAATGACATAACGTTCAAAAAGAATATAAATATATTATTATTTACTTCATTAAATATATTTCAAGCTTACCAAATAACGTTTATTATATTTCAATTAACTATATTAAATGCATTCTTAATCGTATTAACACTAATTTTCACGCTTAAATAATCACTGTAGTGATAATCATTATCTTTAATAAAAAATAACTAATATCTTCATTAAAATAAATACCTAAAATATTAGCTTATGTATGCAAATATATTGTTTCCAATAGTGATATAATCATGATCTTTACCTACTGAGCATAACGTTATAACGTATTGATTTTTTGGGACTAATTAAAAATTCATCACCTACTATATTTATATTCACATCACATTTAATTGATAAGTATGATAAATACAGAAAAAAAATAGATAGAAAGTTTCTTTTTCCTGCCTACAATAATCTCCCCACTGAGGTTATCAGTAAAAAAAATACTATTCATATAGTAATAATAAATAAAAACAAAAATCGTCTATTGAAATACGGAATAAGACGACTCAGTCAGGGAAAAAATATGCTTAATCTAGCTATATCGATCATTCCAATTTTATTATTAATTTGGATGATGACAAAGAAAAATGCACTACCATCACATATCGCATTACCTTTAACCGCAATAATTATTGGTATTTTACAATTAATTTATTTTGGCACTAGTGGACGGCTATTAACTGCAAATATTATTTCTGGCACTTTATCAGCAATTACTCCTATTTCGATTATTGCTGGTGCGATTTTATTAAATCGTACCCTCTCAGTTTCAGGCTGTGAAGATGTCATAAAACAATGGTTAGAAGGTATTAGTAAAAACCAGATTGGTCAGCTAATGATCATTGGTTGGGCATTTGCTTTTATGATTGAAGGAGCATCTGGATTTGGTACACCAGCAGCAATTGCAGCGCCGATTCTTGTTGGATTAGGTTTTAATCCGCTACGCGTTGCAATGTTAGCGTTAGTAATGAACTCAGTACCAGTATCTTTCGGTGCTGTAGGTACACCAACATGGTTTGGATTCGGTAACTTAGGGCTTTCTGATACGGAATTACTGCATGTGGGAAGTTTATCCGCAATCATGCATACCGTTGCAGCAATAGTGATACCCGTTATTGCTCTGAAATTTATTGTTAGCTGGCAACAAATTCGTCGCAACATTATTTTTATTCAGCTCAGTATTTGGTCATGCACACTCCCTTATGTCTGGTTAGCACAATGGAACTATGAGTTCCCTGCTCTGATTGGTGGTGCCATTGGCTTAACCTTATCAATACTTTTTGCGCGCTATAACGTTGGCTTAGAAAAAAAGGATATCACAGAAGAAAATACAACGGATTCTTTACCGTTTGGGCGTGTATTTAAAGCGATGGCACCAACCCTATTGTTAATTGTTATCTTAATTGTTACTCGAATTAAACAATTAGGACTAAAGGGAATGTTAAATGATGCAACGCCAATGTGGAATATTCACTTAGGATTTGCCGACTTGCATATTAGCCAAGCTCTAATTATTCACATAAACCAAATTTTAGGCACTGATACAGCATGGGCATACAAAACACTTTATGTACCAGCATTAATCCCGTTTTTCTTGGTCGTGTTCGTCTCAATTCCTTTTCTAAAAATGAGTTCACATCAAGTAAAAGCTGTATTTAGTGATACTGCATCACGAATAAAGACCCCTTTTATCGCCCTTATTGGTGCGTTAATTATGGTGAAATTCATGATGATTGGCGGTGATCATTCACCAATTATGACTACTGGTAATGCCTTTGCAGATCTCTTAGGTAAAAATTGGCAATACTGTGCCGCGTATCTTGGTGCTTTAGGTGCCTTTTTCTCAGGTTCAGCAACAGTTTCCAATCTTACTTTTGGTGCGATTCAACAAAGTATTGCTCACACTGTCGGTCTACCAGAAACCATCATTCTTGCCTTGCAATCTGTCGGCGGTGCGATGGGTAATATGGTGTGTATAAATAATATTATCGCAGTATCAGCCATACTTGGTATTGCGAATAAAGAAGGCTACATCATCAAACGAACAGTTATTCCTATGGTTTTATATGGCGTAATTGTCGCTATCGTGAGTACTTTTCTTTAATCGGTTAACGAAAATAGGTTTACGCGCTGTACAACAGCCGTAAACCAATAATATCTCAGGCGCCTTTACGCCACTGGAGCAATAAAATGAAGGTAAACTTTTTTGTCACTTGTCTTGGCGATACCGTAAAAGCAGAGGTTGCTAAAAAGACCGTACAACTGCTTGAACAACTAGAGTGTGAAGTGATCTTTCCTGAACGCCAAGGTTGTTGTGGTCAACCCGCACTAAATAGTGGCTATATAGAAAAAAGCAAACCCGCAATGAAAAGCATGATCGAAGCTTTCGAAATCAACGATTATCCGATTGTGACACCTGCAGGTTCATGTGCCGCTTCTGTAAAAAAGTATCCACATTATTTAGAAGATGAGCCGGAGTGGGCAGCACGAGCGAAAAAAGTTGCTGACCGTTTATTTGAGCTAACCCAATTTGTTGTACGTCAATTAGGCGTAGAAAATGTTGGTGCTCGTCTTGAAGGTAAAGGTGTTTATCACCCCTCTTGTAGCCTTATCCGTAAATTAGGCGTACGTGAAGAACCGCTTATTTTACTGAATAACGTTGAAGGGCTTGAACTACTACCCATTGATAACCAAGAAACGTGTTGCGGTTTTGGCGGTACATTCTCAGTCAAGATGTCTGAAATTTCAGGTGAAATGGTGACAGAAAAAGTACAACACATTAGTGCTGTAAAACCTGACTTCTTGATTGGTGCTGATATTAGCTGCTTACTAAATATTGGTGGTCGTATTAGCCGTGAAGGTCAACCTATTAAAGTAATGCACATTGTTGATGTGCTGATGAGTCGTTAAGAGGTCATTATTATGTCAATGAAAACTAGCAACGTTAAATTTAAAGATCGTATTCATCTAAAAATGAAAGACGAATCGATGCGTGCCGCCGTTGCCAACGCACAAGAACGGATGTTCAAAAGTCGTGCTGTTGCCGCTGAAAAATTAGGTAATTGGGAAGAGTGGCGTGAAATGGGCATGGATATTCGTAACCATGTGCTTGAAAATCTAGACTACTACTTACAACAACTTAGCGAAAATGTAGAAAAAAATGGTGGTCATGTATTCTTTGCCGCCACAGCAGAAGATGCAACCAATTACATCGAAACTATTGTTAAGAAAAAGAACGCAAAGAAAATTGTAAAATCAAAATCAATGGTGACCGAAGAAATCGGCATGAACCAAATGATTCAACGCAATAATTGTGAAATCATCGAGACCGATTTAGGCGAATATATTCTACAAGTTGACGATTGCGATGCGCCATCGCACATTGTTGTACCAGCATTACACAAAAATCGTACTCAAATTCGCGAAGTGTTCAAAGAAAAGCTCGGTTATGAAGGATCATCGGATCCTGAAGCAATGACCCGCTTTGTCCGTGAGCATATTCGTCATGACTTCCTTGAAGCGGAAATCGGTATTACTGGCTGTAACTTTGCCATTGCCGAATCAGGTACTGTCACCTTAGTTACTAACGAAGGTAACGCTCGTCTTGCAACTAGCCTGCCTAATACACATATTGCTGTCATGGGTATGGAGCGTATTGTTCCTACGTTTGAAGAGTTTGATATTGTTGCAAGCCTACTTTGTCGTAGCGCAGTTGGCTTACCGTTAACAGGTTACGTTACCGCGCTAACCGGTCCTCGTGAAGATGATAACTGTGACGGCCCTGAAGAGTTCCATTTAGTTATTGTTGATAACGGTCGCTCAAAGATTTTAGGCTCAGAGTTCCGTTCAATACTTCGTTGTATCCGCTGTGCGGCATGTGTTAACACTTGTCCAGCTTACCGTCATATTGGTGGCCAATCTTACGGTTCAATCTACTCAGGCCCAATTGGTGCCGTATTATCACCACTACTTGGCGGCTATAAAGACTTTAAAGACTTACCTAACGCTTGTAGCTTATGCCGCGCTTGCCATGACGTTTGTCCAGTGAAAATCCCACTGTCTGATTTATTGCTAAAACATCGTCAAATTATGGGTGAAGAAAAAATCACCGCTCCAGCTGAGCGTGCAGCTATCACTGGCTTTAACTTTGTCAATTCCCACCCTTTCATCTGGGATAAAACAGTTAAAATGGGCGCAATTATCGCTGGAAAACTGATTAAAAATGGCAAATTACCGTTCAAAGTTGGCTTGCTCAATGCTTGGACACAAACTCGTGATTTACCCGAACCTGCCGGTCAATCATTCCGTAGCTGGTTCAAAAATAGAGACGACAAATAAGGGGCTTCCGCATGTCAGAGCAACGCATTTTTAACCGCGATAGTTTCCTTGATAATATCGCCAAACAACTTGGTCGTGAGCGTATAACTACACCTGTAGCTCGCCCAAACTTAAAATATAACTGCCACAAAGACGTTTTTGCTGATAAAAGTTCAGATGAGCTAAAAAACATTTTAGTTGACTACACTGAAACGACATTAGCATCACAAGCAGTTGTTACAACTAAAGATAAGCTCACAGAAACACTACGTAATGTATGTTTCCAATATTGCACAGATAATGGTGAAGGGCTAAATCCTATCGGTGAAACTATCTTTACAGCAGATAATCGTCTGCTAGATATCATAAATCCGAAAGATTTGACTGAAAAACAGCACAGTGTTTATATTTGGGATCATAGTACAGGCTACGAGGCAAATATTGCAGTTGCAGAACGAGCTAAAGTCGGCGTAGTATTTGCCGAACAGGCATTAGCAGAATCAGGCACAATGGTACTTTATAGCCAAGCTGCGCAAGGTCGAGCTGTAAGTTTGCTCCCTGAAGCGTCTGTTTTTATTGTACCTAAAAGTAATATTGTCCCTCGCTTAACCCAAGCGACAGAAGTATTACATCAAAAAGCACTTAATGGTGAACGTATACCATCATGTGTTAATTTTATTTCAGGTCCTAGTTCGACAGCAGATATCGAGCTGATCAAGGTTGTTGGTGTGCATGGGCCCGTCTTTGCCACCTACATCATTATTGATGATATGTAATTTTACCTATCACCAATAGTGATAATCAAACTAGCAGGATGCTAGTGGTTAAGCACTTAAACGGGAATATGAAAAAACGCAGTTATCGGACTGCGTTTTTTTTCGCGTATAATTCGGCAATAAGCCGACTATTGGAATAATGACATGCCAGCCATTGATGATCTCGTTCTTTTTACTCAAGTTATTGAACATGGATCGTTCAGTAAAGTTGCTGAACTCAATAACATCACTAAATCTGTCGTCAGCAAACGCATTAGCAAGCTTGAGACGAGTTTAGGACTACAACTTATTTATCGAACCACTCGTAAACTAACACTTACTGAACCGGGTGAAGTACTCTATCATCGAGCTAAAAGTATCAGCAATATTGCACAAACCGCTTTTGATTCAGTGACGGGTTATAGTGAAGCACTCTCAGGCAAAATACGCATGTCAGTCCCGACGATCTCAGGTGAATTAGTACTGGCCAACGCGGTCTCTACTTTTTGCCAAAAACATCCAGGGCTAACAGTTGATATGTCGCTTAATAATCATTTTGTTGATCTGGTTGCTGATAACTATGATCTGGTTATTCGTACAGGCTATCTTGAAGACTCAAGCCTGATTGCGCGACATATTTTTAATTCTCGGTGGGTTATCTGCGCTTCTCCTAGCTACTTTGAGCAACATGGTATACCTGAGACACCAAAAGCATTAAATAGTCATAATTGCTTAGGCTACAACCCTCAAAGTTCAGGGCCATTTGATTGGCAATTTATTCGCCAAAATAAAATTTATACCCATAAAGTAAGTGGTAACTTCTCATCTGATAATGCCGCTGCATTAAAAAAAGTCACGCTAGCGGGCAATGGCATTGCATATTTACCAACGTGTTTAGTGTATGACGAATTACAACAAGGGCAACTGATCGAAATCTTAGCAGCGCATGCTGGTAAAGTTGTCGGTATCTATGCTGTTTACCCTTATACCCGTAAACCAGCCAAACGTATCCAAGCTCTTATTGAACATATACGAGAGAGCTACATGGAAATTAAAGAGCAATTTTAGCCATCAACAAGTTTCATTAGTAAATGGCCATCATACAGCGCTTGTTTTACTAGAGCCGCACCAGGCATGGTTGCTTGAGTATAGAAACAACTTTCTTGAAGTTCTAAATCGCGATTATAAATAGGCAGTGTTTGAGCGATAATACATTCCATAATCGCCGGATATAATACCGATTTAGCGCGATTTAATTCGCCCCCAATTAAGATCCGTTGCGGATTAAACAAATTCACCATAATCGCTATCGCTTGGCCTAGGTGATGCCCAAGATCAATAATAATTTGACGAGCAAGAGTATCGCCAGCAACGGCAGCATCGCAAATGGCTTCAATGGTCAATTTGGATGCTGTTAATATCGACGTGTGCCCTTCTTGTAAACGGACTAATGTTTGCTCCAATACCGCAGATAAACTCGCAACCGTCTCTAAACATCCATGATTACCGCAAAAACAGCGTTTACCATAAGGTTTAATCTGAATATGTCCAAGCTCACCAATATTACCAGTACGGCCTTGAAGCACAGTATCATCTAAAATAATCCCCGCTCCAACACCGTGATGCACTGATACTAAAATAGAATTTGATATACCTCGTGAATTACCAAACAACTTTTCGGCTAAAGCCCATGAACGAGTATCATTGCCGACAAATACTGGTAACCCTGTCGCCTGATGAATGACATCACTCAATGGTAAGTTTTTTATGGTGTAATGCGGCATCTGTAACACAATACCTTCAGCTGCATTCACTAACCCTGGTAATGAAACGGCAATTGCTGAAATACGATCAAGAGCACTGACGTGATTGGCAAAAAAAACATTAATTTCAGTCAATAATTTAGCAACGACATCATCTTGCTCTAATTGCTTAATATTTTGACGTTCTTCAACTAATATATCACCACTCAATGAATGCAAGGCGATGGTTAAATAGCCTCTGCCCAATCGGATTGATAAAAACTGCCAACCCTCATTAGCAGGAACTAGTCCTATTGCAGGTCGTCCTCGACTAGTAGATTCTTGATATTGTGTCTCTTTTATCAAATGCGCTTCGATTAATTCACGGGTGATTTTTGTAATACTTGCGGGTGCTAATTGACTACGCTTAGATAATTCAATCCGCGAAATAGGTCCGTAGAGATCAATAAGTTTATATACGCTCCCGGCATTATTTCTTTTAATATGATCAATATGACCTGGCTGAGCGACGTACATGTCGATACTCCTAGGGGAAAACAGTGATAAATATCATTTAGTTTCTAATTTTTTTACTTTGCGAACTAATTGTGAAGTGTCTTGTACTCAGGACGTGACAGGCGTCACGAGGAATCCTTAAAGACTTCCGCTTTCGCTTCTGACATAATAATAAATCGACATTTCGTCGAGTATAAATTCGACTAGCAAATTTAATCTCTGCACGTACTTTTACTAAACGGCATTTATTATGATGTCTAAATTGTAATGACAAGAGTAGCAGTAAGAGAATACGAGGTTCCACGTGTACAAAATAAATGAAGTCTTCGAAACCATTCAAGGTGAAGGTGTATTCACCGGCGTCCCAGCTATTTTTGTTCGTTTACAAGTCTGCCCTGTTGGTTGTTCATGGTGTGATACTAAACAAACATGGGCAGCTGAACCTGAAGATTTAGTCAGCGTTGAACGCATCATGGTAAAAACAGAAGACTCTCCACTTTGGACACAACTTGATGCTAATGGCGTTGTCGATCTATTAATAAAGCAAGGCTATACAGCCAAACACGTGGTAATCACTGGTGGTGAGCCTTGCATCTATGATCTACGTCCGCTCACTGCTGCATTAGAGACAGCAGGCTTTAATTGTCAAATTGAGACCAGTGGTACTTCAGAGATCTTAGCCAGTGATAATACTTGGGTTACGGTATCACCAAAAATAAATATGAAAGCAAAATTGCCAGTATTAACATCTGCTTTAGCTCGTGCTAACGAAGTTAAACACCCAGTTGGTACTCATAAAGATATTGATCAATTAGACGCTCTGCTAGCAACGGCAACATTACGTAACGATGTTACTATCGCCTTGCAGCCTATCAGCCAAAAGCCACGCGCAACTGAATTATGCATTTCAACTTGCATTACCCGTAACTGGCGTTTATCAATCCAAACTCATAAATATTTAGCGATTGCTTAACACCAACTCATTACTCACCATAATGTAGTTCAACAAATAATAGTGCAATGATAAGACTTAGTTTGCTTATCATTGCCAAAATGATCATTTCTTAACCAACCCCATGTATAAATTACCTCTTTCCCACATCAATTTATCAATCTAATGAGATCAATGCTTGATGCTTGACGTAAGAAAGGTAATATTACTTATACAACGATATCTTTAAGCACGTAATACTTTAATTCCAAAGTGAGTGCCTAAACGGAGAATGACTTAAACATGACTTACGCGCCTGTAACAGACGTATTAAGCGGTAAGCTAGCAGTTGACAGTGAAATTACTGTCCGTGGCTGGATCCGTTCACGTCGTGATTCCAAAGCTGGAATTTCTTTCCTTGCCATTTATGACGGCTCTTGTTTCGACCCGATTCAGGCCGTGGTCTCTAATGAGTTAAATAATTACCAGGAAGAAGTACTTAAATTAACAACAGGTTGCTCTGTTGAAGTCACTGGTACTATTGTTGCCTCTCCTGCTAAAGGTCAAGATTTTGAGCTAGCAGCAACAGCCGTTAAAGTTGTTGGTTGGGTAGAAGATGCTAACACTTACCCAATGGCAAAAACACGCCACTCAATTGAGTATTTACGTGAAGTTGCACACCTACGCCCACGTACTAACGTAATTGGTGCTGTAGCACGTGTTCGTAACTGCCTATCACAAGCAATTCACCGTTTTTACCACGAGCAAGGCTTCTTCTGGACGTCATCACCACTAATCACATCATCTGATTGTGAAGGTGCAGGTGAAATGTTCCGTGTATCAACGCTTGATCTAAACAACCTTCCTTTGGATGACAAAGGCAGCGTTGATTACGATAAAGATTTCTTTGGTAAAGAAACGTTCCTAACAGTTTCTGGCCAATTAAATGCAGAGGCTTATGCGTGTGCATTAAGCAAAGTTTACACCTTCGGTCCAACATTCCGCGCTGAAAACTCAAATACGAGTCGTCACCTAGCAGAATTCTGGATGGTTGAACCTGAAGTTGCTTTTGCTGATCTAAACGATGTCGCAAAACTAGCTGAAGATATGCTTAAGTACGTTTTCGCCGCTGTTCTTGAAGAGCGTCGTGATGATCTTGAGTTCTTTGCTTCTCGCATTGATAAAGAAGCTATCACTCGTCTTGAGCAATTTGTTAACGCTGATTTCGCACAAGTTGATTACACTGACGCAATCCAAATTCTTATTGATTCTGGTAAGAAATTTGAATTCGACGTTGAGTGGGGTATTGATATGTCTTCTGAGCATGAGCGTTACCTTGCAGAAGAACACTTCAAAGCACCTGTTATCGTTAAGAACTACCCGAAAGACATTAAAGCTTTCTACATGCGCTTAAATGATGACGGTAAAACTGTTGCTGCTATGGATGTTCTGGCACCAGGTATTGGTGAAATCATTGGTGGTGCACAACGTGAAGAGCGTTTAGACATTCTTGATGCACGTATGATTGCGATGGGTATCGACCCTGAACATATGGGCTGGTACCGTGATTTACGCCGTTATGGCACTGTTCCTCATGCAGGATTCGGTCTTGGCTTTGAGCGTCTAGTTTCTTACGTAACAGGTATGAGTAACGTTCGTGACGTGATTCCATTCCCACGTACACCACGCTCAGCAAACTTCTAATTTTTATATTAAATTAGACGTCTAAAAAGCCACTTTCGAGTGGCTTTTTTATTGCAATCATATGCTACAAGTGAATATAAAATACCCATAAAACTTATAATTATTGCTTTAATTTCAAAAATGGATTAAATTTCGAAAAACAATTCATGCGCAGAATATATAAGCTGCTGATGCAACGAAGTATCCTATGAGAACAAGTAATAAAAATACTAATCAGCACCCTCTTACCCTATTGAAAATTTTTGCTTTATTTTTTTGCATGTTCTCTAGTCTTTATTTAATTTATAATATCTATCATATTGAAAAATTTCATCAAAAATATATTACTAAAATTCAAGCTGTATATTCCTACACCCGTCGTTTTGGATCATATTACGACAATTCCCCAGAAGAATATAAACACAAAAGTATCTATACAACAGGTAATGTTTCATTAATTGTTAATACAAAAAGTAAAGTAAAAATACTTTCCGACGGCATAAGTAAATTACGTTCAGAATTAAACCAACTCACTAATAATAATATTTGGACGATTGCCGTATTTGAAAACCCTGCTGACTATGCTCATTTTGATCCTATCAGACCAGAATACTTGGATCAATTTGATAAATATGGTGAAAATTCTGTTATGCATCGCATAGTTGAACGAGAGGGTTTAACAAATACTTATCAATCTTTTTATGGCTGTAATCTCAAACTAACTGAAAGTTATATTGAAGATGGCTCACAAACGAGAATTAGAACCCTTTACTACCCTATTTATAATAAAATGCATCTTGATGCATTATTAGCTATCGATATAAAGACTAAAGTTTTTTCTGAAGCTCTAAAAAAATATAATAAGAGTTATTTAACAATGATCAATATGAATGACAATAGTAATATTTATAAAATAAAAGGGTTACTTCCTTGTTCACAATTAAATCCTATCAGTATTGGTATTAATATCTTATCTGTATTTAAAGTCGTCTTTTTTCCTGCTTTATTATTAACTATTTTATATAGCTACTTTAATATTTATTTAGTTAAAAAAAGACATAATATACAACGAGATCAAATGACAAACTTTTATCGTCGTGATTATTATGAAAAAAAATGGTTAAAACAGCGTAATTTTAATTTATTAATAATAGATATTGACCATTTTAAAAAAATTAATGACACCTATGGTCATGAAGTTGGTGATGATGTTATACGTCACGTTGCACAACGAATTAATAATTCTATTCGAAATAAAGATATTGCAGTTCGTTGGGGAGGCGAAGAATTTATCATTACTTTTACAGATATGACTCCTCCACAATTGCATATTAAAGCAGGACAAATCTGCCATTCAATAGCGTCAGTTCCTATATTAAACCTTAGTATTACGGTTTCTATTGGTGGTATATCTGCAACAGATATTAATTTTAATGATGCTTATAAAGCTGCAGATAAAGCACTGTATGTTTCCAAAAATCAGGGAAGGAATCAGTACACCATTGCTGAATAATCCTATAAATGACTATATAATCATCAATTTAGATAATGAGACTCTGATAAATGCCCTTATTATTCCACAGAGGTATTAAAACTATATCAATAAAAATCCTTTATGGTTATGATGTGTATTTTTCATTTTAATCTATGATATGAATATATAAAATGCAGCCTCGACGACTCTTTAGTACCTATGGATAGTAATGATTATAAATTTAAATAGCTTTTTAAAAAAATCACTTTCAAATTTAAAGCTTTTTACTTTATTTTTCATTGTTTGTTCTAGCTTATATCTAATTTATAATATTTTTAATATTAATAAATTACATCAAAAATATATTACTACATTAGAGAATGTTTATTCAGGTGCGCGTCGATTTGGTTCATTTTATAATAATACTGGCACAGAGGATTTAAAAAAAGGGCAATATTTATTTAATGGTGTTTCTGTAGTCGTAAATACACCAACGCAAGCTAAAATATTATCTACAGGTATAAATAAACTACGTTTACAAATAAATAAAATAACTGAAAATCATATTTGGACAGTGGCTGTTTTTGAAACTTCGGCGAAATACTCACATTTTGACCCACTTAGATCTATTTATTTAAAACTCTATGACCACGTTGTACTTAACTCTATTGTTAAAAATGAAGGCCTAACAGATACCTATCAATCATTTTATGGTTGTAATATAAAATTAACAGACATATATAAAGAACAAGGTACAAATGAAATTCTTCGTACTGTTTATTTCCCTATATATAACAATAAAAAACTAGACGCTTTATTAGCTATTGATATTAATAACTCAATATTCAAAAATATATTAAAAAAATATAACCGTAATAAAATAACAATTATTAGTATGAAAGATAATAACCTTTATCAAAAAAGTGAGTTATTACCATGTTCAGAAGTTGATCCTATTAATTTAGGGATTAATTTTTATACTTTGTTTAAATTCACCTTTTTACCCTCTATATTATTAATGTTTTTATACCACTCACTAACAAAGCTCATTGCTAATAAAAATTATATTTTACGTTATGACCAAATGACTCGCTTTTATCGCCGTGATTACTATGAAGCAAAACTGCTGAATCAAGCTGATTTTAATTTATTGATCATCGATATAGATCACTTTAAAACAGTCAATGATACCTATGGCCACGAAGTTGGTGATGAGGTTATTCGTGGGGTGACAAAACGCATTAATAATTGTATCCGTAAAAATGATATCGCGATTCGTTGGGGTGGAGAGGAATTTATGCTTTCTTTTCCAAAAATGAATAGTGAACAACTCACAAAAAAAGCACAACAAATTTGTGACTCAATTGCGTTATATCCTATATCAGATATTGATATCAGCGTTTCCATTGGCGGAATTAGCGCAACGAGTATACATTTTAACGATGCTTATAAAGCCGCAGATCAGGCTCTTTATCATTCAAAAAATAATGGCCGTAATCAAGTTACCATTATTTAAATAGGGATAAATTCAATTCAGCATCAACAATCAGAGATTATTATGCTTGCGATCATACAAATATACTAAAAACTATAAATATAAATTCACAAATTTGTTGCATCCTCTTGTCAAACTTCCATCACTAAGGGTATAAATAGGCATATAACTATTTAATTACCCATGGATGAACGATATGTTTGAAAAGATTACAGCAGCACCCGCTGATCCAATTCTCGGTTTAACAGAAGAATTTAAAGCTGATCCTAGAACACATAAAATTAACCTCGGCGTGGGTATTTACAAAAATGAAGCAGGTAACACACCTGTTTTAGCGACAGTAAAAAAAGCAGAAGCAATCCTACTAGCACAAGAAACAACTAAATCTTACCTTAGTATTCCAGGTACGCCAGAATATGGCCTTGCTGTACAGCAACTACTTTTCGGGGCTGACTCAACCCTTATTGCCGAAAAACGTATTCAAACAGCACAAGCACCCGGTGGTACAGGAGCCCTACGCGTTGCTGCTGAGTTTATCAAACGCCAGTTAGGCAATGTTACCGTTTGGATTAGTAACCCTACATGGGCTAACCACCACGGTGTATTTGGTGCTGCTGGTTTAGAAACTAAAACTTACGGCTACTATAATGCCCAAACAAAAGACATTGATTTTGAGGCAACTATTGCTGATTTAAGCCAAGCCAATGCTGGTGATGTAGTGCTATTCCACGGTTGCTGTCATAATCCAACCGGTATTGATCCTACCAACCAACAATGGCAAACCTTGGCTAAACTCTGCCTTGAAAAAGATTTGCTACCAATGTTTGACTTTGCTTATCAAGGCTTTGCTTACGGTGTTGAAGAAGATGCTCAAGGTTTACGTATTTTCGCAGATCAAATGCCCGAACTACTTGTTGCAAGCTCATTCTCTAAAAACTTTGGTCTTTACAACGAGCGTGTCGGCGCATTTACTTTAGTCGCCAAAAATGCAGAACAAGCAGCAGTCTCTTTTAGCCAAGTAAAATCTATTGCGCGTGTTATTTATTCAAATCCCCCCGCTCACGGTGCTGCAATTGTAACTCAAATTCTAAATGATGCGGTATTACGTGCTGAGTGGGAGCAAGAAGTTGCTGACATGCGTGATCGTATTCAAGAAATGCGAGTACTCTTTGTTGCAACATTAAAACAATGTGGTGTAGATGCAGACTTTAGCTTTATCGAACGTCAAAACGGTATGTTTTCATTTTCAGGCCTAAACAAAGATCAAGTAAACCGCTTAAAAGATGAGTTTGCTATCTATATTGTTGGTTCTGGGCGCATCAGTGTTGCAGGCATGACAAAATCAAATATGCTTCCGCTATGTCAGGGAATTGCTGCAGTTTTATAATCTATAGTCCCTAAAACAATCATAAAAAAGAGGATAATTGTCCTCTTTTTTATCGACTATAATGACACCAATAATATTAGCCTGATTTATTCAATGGCAGTACATTACAATAAAGATCATGTTCATAATGCTTCTCTAATTGCTTACGCCAAGGTCGCTCTGCTATTGGTACAAGATAAAACATTTCTCTTGTAGTATCAGTTACAAACGCCATTCCATGTCGCATAACTTCATAATGTATATCGTGAATATAACCGAGAGAAAAACTTTGTCTCCCAGTTAGCATATTAATATCTTCGCGACTGAGGGATACTCCCTGTGTTTCATCTGCAAACCGTTCAAGTAGCCAACCAGAAAATTCCTTTGCACTTATCATTGTCATAAGATCAGTTTCTCCGAATTCTACGTACTCCTTGAGAGTCTCTCTCCATATTAATAGTTATAGCAGAGTGAAAAATAACCGTCAGTTTTATGTATTAAAGATAATAATAGTATAAATAATAACTGTAGTATGAGGGGGAAATAGAATCATATTGCAGAGGAGAAATATAAGAAAAACATAGAAATGCCCGCTTCTGAACAAGAAGCGGGATAAGCATATCTTAAAGTGCTTTATATAACACTTTATTCCCTGCCATTTGGATACGCTCAACTAACCCTTCTTCAGTTAATTTTTTTAACGCACCGGTAGCCCAAGATGCAGCTTTTGCATCTTCTTGGCCTGCTTGTAAACCAATCCCCTTTGGATTTAATCCATCAGTATGCTTAACAATAATATCTAAAACTTGTTGTTGTTTAGGTGTTAACGTTACAGCTGATTTAGAAGCTACAACAGGCTTAGAAGCGACAACAACTTCAGCAACAACTGCTGTTTCAACTTTCTGTACGTTTTTAGCTGCAGAGACTGTATTCGTTAAAAGAGGTTTCTGTTTATGCAGTTTACGCTGGATATTACGTTTGTGAGAAATTCTCATTACTTTATTTACTCCGTTACACTACTTTCGATCACCACTATTTTCAGCGAGAAAAAGTGAGCGCGTTTTATACCAAGGTTATTTGACAATTACCAGCAAACGATTATTTATCCATCAATAAATATGATCCTTAACAGGTGAGCATCAAATAATGGTGGATTTTGACATACTAATAGCAAAAATAACGCTAAAAATCAGCATATCCATCGAAATGCCTTCAGTGCATATATACAAGTTGTCGATATTGGGTAACGGTACAATGTGACTATAATGTAATAATGATTTAAGGAGACAGTGATGGAGACACTTCATATTCATTCAGACAAAATAACTGCAAAACATTATGTCTGGTTGGTTATCATCGTAATCACCATAAGCCTCACCTTTTTAAGTTATTTTAATACGCAATTATCAGTAATCAGTATATTTATCGTGCTATCGTTAATGATAACGATATTGTTAGTGATGATTAAAATTATTACTACACCTAGCATAAGTTTTACGTTAACTTTTATGCATTGCCAATATCATAGTCGCTATGGTGGTTGGGCTACAACATGGCACAACGTAGCACATATAGGTCATGCTACTGTTGGGACACAAGGCTGGCATACATCCCTGCCCTGGATAGGTATTCGTTTAAACAGTTATGATAATTTTATTAGCAGTATATGCCCCCGAGTAGCCTCAAGATTATTACTTGAACAACGGGTTTTATTAATAATGGCACTTAAATATAATGTCGATTCACATCACCAGCTTGAAGACATATTATTTGATGACTCACCTTTTATCACTCAAGATGGGGAGCAATTTATAGGGCTACAAGCCATGCTTGCTAATCGAATGCGCTATAACAGAGAATTATTAGGGTTCGATTTTTTTATTGCTGATGACGTTATCGATCGTCCTATTGCTGATTTCATTGGTTTATTACGGCGCTACAAAGCCGCCGCTACTTAACATGGCGATGAATGACTAGTCGCTGAGGTTTGGACTTTAAGAAAAGGCAATAAAAGTAACCCAATAAAAGCGGCAGCTACTGAAATTACGACAAAAAAGCCAGTCCAATGATAATGGTTCATAATAATAGCCAGTGGATATCCAGCTAACGCTGCTCCCATATAAGCAAATAAACCCACAAAACCTGTCGCAGCACCAACTGAATCTTTATGGGAGCATTCTGCAGCAGCCATACCAATTAACATTTGTGGCCCAAAGACAAAGAAACCTATCGCAAAAAAACATCCCGACTGCAATATATAACTTGTTACTGGCATAACCCATAGTGCGGCAACGGCCAAAAATATTCCCATTGCAAACAATAAAATCATCGGGCCTCGGTTGCCTCCAAATAATTTATCAGATCCCCAACCGCCAACTAATGAACCTAAAAATCCGCCAACTTCAAATAATGACAACGCGCCATTAGCTGAGAATAAACTATAATGATGCTGCTCCGTTAGATAAAGATTTCCCCAGTCATTGATCGCTGTTCGAACGATATAAACCAAGACATAACTCATCGCAAGTAGCCATAAATATTTATTGGTTAATACATATTTAAACAATATTTGTCGTTGTGTAAGGTCAATTCCTTCATTTTCTTGCGCAATTTCCAAATGGTCATGGCGCCATAACCCAATACTTGGTAACCCTATCGCTGTCGGTTTATTTCGTAAACGCCAACATAAACTAAAACCAATAAAAATCGCTATTATGCCGGGAATAAAGAACCCATAGCGCCATCCATAATGCACAGTTAAAAAGCCAACTAATAAAGGAATCAGCGCCCCACCAACATTATGAGCAGTATTCCAACAAGACCACCATAATCCACGTTCAGAACGAGAATACCAGCTTGTGAGCAATTTAGAACACGCAGGCCATCCCCAACCTTGAAACCAGGCATTAGCTATCCATAATAACGTAAATGCCATAATCGAACTTGAGAAACCAAAGCAGATATTTATAATGCCGGTTGCTATCAAACCTATACCCATAAAGTAGCGCGGGTTGGAACGATCAGAGATCATACCTGATATAAATTTTGAACAGCCATAAGTAAGATAAAACAAAGTTCCCATCATACCGATATCTGATTTATCCCAACCTAAATCAGCAATCATTGCCGGCATTGCATAAGTAAAGTTTTTACGGGTTAAATAAAATCCCGCATAGCCAATATACATACTAACCATAATATGCAAACGCCAATATTTATAGCGTTGATCAACTGTTGAATGTGATATTACGGCCATGATATACCTGAAAATATAAATGAATTTATCGTTGGAATTATGCTATTGGTAATAAGATTACCAGCGTTGTACCTGTATCTTTTTTTGGTAATGATATTTTTTGGGACTCATCATGATAATTGCTCACTATTGAACATTGCCCTCCCAATACTTCAACTCGCTCACGAATCCCCCGTAAACCGAAGCCTTTAAATGCATCTTCAGCTTTAAAGCCAATCCCATTATCTTCAATTTGTAATCTGATTTTTTGGTCAATCTCTAATTCAATAATAACTTCTGTCGCGTGTGAATACTTAGCGATATTATTTAATGCTTCTTGGCAAATACGATATAAGGTAACGCTAGTAGTATCGCATAATAATTGTTGATAATGGCCCCATGCCATTGCTACCTCAATGCCTTTATCTTCCAATTTTAAATCACAAACAACCTGCTCAACAGCTTTAGCTAAACCAAGATCATCTAATGTTTTGGGACGCAGCCGTGATAATAAACCTTTCGCTGTATCATAAACATTGAGTGATAATTGTTCGATTGTAGAAGCGCACTGCTGGGTTACAGGCGTTATTTCAACACGTTTTAATATACTCGCTTGCATTCTAATCGCGGTAATATTTTGACCTATTTCATCATGCAATTCTCTGGCAACATCTCGTCTAACAGATTCTTCAGTTTTAATTAATTGCCGCGATAATACCTGATTTCGTCCTAACTCAGCAGATAATTTATGATTAAGATCCCGTTGTCGTTGAATACCAAGCCCCAATAAAATACCCGTTAAACTTTGTGCTGATAACGATAAGAGTAAATCAGTGATCTCCATCTTACTGACACCACTTCTTGCAGCTATTAATGCAACACTATTGAGTAGCGTCCCTAATAATGCACCTTGCCATCCATGCCGAAAAGCAAATACAATAATAGGTATCGCTAAACAAAATGGAGCAAAACGACTTAATTCATCAGGTAAGTTTATTTGCAATAAAATATTAGCGACAAAAAGTAAAGCGTATAAACATAAATCGCGATGGCGTAATTCTAATGGTCGAGAAATTAAAGCAACCGTCAATGGGATCCATGACCGATTAAATAAAAAGCTCCATAGTAAATAGCACGTTGGCACCAACATTAATCCTCCCGTTATACTAATAAGGAAGATCATGCCTACTGACGATACGGGGATTTTAGCAATGGAACCAAATCCGATCACCATCGCAATATTAATACTTGCAGTAGATAGAATAGCTACAGCCATTACTAATAACTGTCGCCATTGTTCGCCATAATAATAACGCCGACCATACCATAACAACGGCCACGATAAACCACTCGCCATTAAAATAGGCCACCACGGTAAATCATTAAGCACTTTTGAAAGAAGTAAAATTAAACCCCATTCAGCAGCGTAAATTATTATCCAATAACGACTTGCCGTATGTAATGTTATTCCTAATCGTAGTGCAAAAGGGAAAAATAAAATAGCTAATGCAGGGTCACCCACAAAATAAAAAGCAATTACCCACAAACAAAACCAACTACAAATAAAAAATGAACACCCGCCTAATGACGTGAGAAAATAATGTCGCATTACAATACTTCTTGTGGGAAATACTTTGCTAACTCAACATTATTACTAACATTAAGTTTATCCATTGCATTAGAGCGATGTACATGAACGGTTTTATGGCTCAAACCTAATTCGATCGCAACCGCTTTAACATCTAAACCAGTGGCTAACATCTCGCCAATTTGACGTTCACGTTTAGTTAAACACGCTATAGATTGCTGATAAGGATCGGCTGTACCCAATTGGGCTTCTATATCAGAGGCTAAATAACGTTCGCCATTCGCCACCTTTCGAACTGCGCGTATAAGCTCATCGGGGCTGCAACGTTTGCTTAAATAACCTTTCGCTCCTGTAGATAACGCTTTATTCACAACTGTTGCAGTATCATGAACGCTAAGCATAATACACGCCATATCTCGTGATAAATCTTCAAGTAACGTCAGGCCACTTTCATTAGGCATTGATATGTCAATAATACATACATCGACAGTCAACTTAGCTAATCCGTTACGTGCTTCTTGTGCTGAGCTAAATTGACTAATAACCATCATGTCTGACTCTAGTGATAATAATTGAGCAAAACCAGAACGGACAATAACGTGATCGTCAACTAAAGCGACTGTAATCATGATGAGATATACCTATAGGCACTAAAAAACGATAGGAAAGCCCTAACGAGCATAAAATACCGTTTAGGTTAACCTCACGCAAGCTTTAGACTGCTAAATTGTTTATTGCTTAATAAACGATATAAAAAAACCACTGCTCATAAAACGATCAGTGGTTTCAATTTAATCTCGTGCTTGAATCCTGCTAACTAAGTGCTAGCCTGACACACAGACATTATTAATACAGGGGCATTTCATCAGCCACAAATGGGTTTGTCACACGCTCATGACCAAACGTAGACAATGGGCCATGACCAGGAACAAATGTCACTTCATTACCTAAAGGCCACAGTTTTGTCTTAATAGAATTTACCAATGTTGGATGATCACCTTGTGGGAAATCAGTACGACCGATACCACCTTTAAATAATACATCCCCCACAAACGCTACGTTAGCATCCGCACTATAAAAAATCACATGGCCAGGAGTGTGACCAGGAGTATGAAATACTTGTAAAGCTTGATTACCAACTTTAACTACGTCGCCATCATTTAGCCATTGAGTCGGCGCAAATGCTTCTGTCATTGGGAAACCAAACATTTCACTTTGACGAGGTAATCCTTGCAGCCAAAATTCATCATTTTGCTGTGGGCCAATAATCGGCACATTCAGAATCTGAGAAAGAGGCTCAGTACCACCAACATGATCTAAATGTCCGTGGGTTAATAATAATTGAGTAACGTTAACACCAAGTTCTTCAACCACTTGCTGAAGTTGCTGAATATCACCACCGGGATCAATAATCGCTGCTTGATGTGTTTCGTCACACCATATAATAGAGCAGTTTTGCTGAAATGGCGTAACTGGCACAATTTTGTATTGAAGGCTCATTCATACTTCCTAACTGAGACATTATGTAACGAAGCATGCCATGAATATCATTAAAAATACAGATTCGTGCTGGAATAAACTACCCTCTCCAATTACGAACGGGGCCAGTGTCAATATGCACAAATTGGCTATTTGGATAATAACCAACACCACCAATATTTAAATCTTGTGCCGCTTTACGTATTTTAGCTAAAGGAACCCCTTCAAGATTAAAATCGATCGCCTGTGCTTTCATATGGTAACTTTTCTTTGCTACCCCACCACGTTTGGCTAGCATTTTATTGGTCTTAGGCGAACGGTAACCCGAAAATAGCTGCGCGTAGCCTTCGTGACCAAGATACGATTGGATTTGTGCAATCGCATCATACAAACGGCGATCTATGCGAGCAATTTCATTTTGGCGAAAATCACGACAAAGATGATCTAAACGTCGAACTTCTTTACCTACATAAGTCTTACCATTAAAGTATTTAGTTTCTAGTTCTTCACCTGTATGCAAATTACGCAGTAACATTGTTCGAGGTGTTGTTGCTTGAAAAGCGCTGGCTAGCGCAATATTAGGTAACATACATGCACCAACAGCCAACCCACCATATGTTAAAAATTTACGACGACTAATATCTAGATTTGACATAATTCACACAACCGAAAAAAATGATCTTTATTTCTAAAGCAATTCATATACCAATGTTGCAAGACATTATCTTCAGTTAATAAAGCAGTCAAATACAAAAGTCACATAAAATAAAGCTGACAAATCTATTTTTAAATATCATTAAGTTACATTCAATTATTATTGTAAGCAGAGGTTAATGACACTTTATTTTGTTGTTCTCTATCATATTCGTAAATATCAAACCGGTAATTCACCTCACCGTCATCATTAATCCATGCGGTTTGATAAATAATTTCTACTGGAACTTTTTTACTTTTATTGAGTCTAATTGTGCGCGTTTTTTTACTCTTAGAAAACATATTAAATTGCGACTCACTTCTTCCTGAATATTGTAATAATGCTAATGCCAGTGATTTAGACTCAAGCACACGCACACAACCAGAACTCAGTGCGCGTTCATGCTTATTAAATAAGACTGGATATGACGTATCGTGTAAGTAAATAGACTGGGTATTAGGAATATTAAACTTATATAAACCTAACGCGTTCTTTTTACCTGGCTTTTGACGTAGCCGATAAGGAAATTTATTAGATGCTAATAAGTTATAAGGAATTGAATTTATATTTATTTTTTCAGAACTGCCCCAACTACGAAGAACCTCATAGTTATGACGCCTTAAATAACTTCGACTACGTCTTACTTTTGGTAATATATCTCTTTTCGTAATTGAATTAGGTACATTCCAATATGGATTAAATACTACCGAGTTTACTATTGAATTAAAAATCGGTGTTTGCCGTGATGGCCGGCCAACAATTACTTTACTATTCATAACCCAACGACCATCTAGCCATAAGTTCATATAATAATTAGGGATATTCACTACAATACCGGTATAAAGACTTGTCGACCATAACCGTAATCGCTGAGCATTTAACGCTAATAATCGTACTCGTTGGGTTAAGTTTAATGCTAACCATTTCTGGGTTTCGGTACCAATAATACCATCGCGTTTTAAACCATGTCGTGCTTGAAAACGTTTTACAGCTAAGACAATACTACCAGTATATAACGATCTACGTTGTTGTTGATGCCGCTTAGCCTCACGTGGAGAAAGATCGCCAAGGCGCTTAAGTACCGTTATCAAACTGGGCATAAATTGAATTTTACTGCCTGGATTCACTTTGCCGTGAAATATAAATACAGGCCAACGTAATGTGGGGTGAGATTCCAGCCGATTAATTGATGCTACTAATTGGTTATATTCAGATGTTTGTGGTTTTAAGCGAATAATGAATTGATGAAACTGATTATTTTCATAATTCATTAGCATATCTTCAATGACCATTTGACTAGGCCGAGGTAATCGTGAAGATGTCTTTTCACCAAATAGCCACATTTTTCCTTTACCATGTAATTGTTCAATAAAGCTGAGATAGATTAATAACGTGTCTGTTGCGATAACATCATATTGCTGCCAGTTTTGTTGTGGCTGTAATTGAATGAGTAAGTGATATCTTGCAGTAAGTTCTTTATTAGTTTGAGATAAACTAATGATGCGTAATTGATCAATAAAATCATTGATTGTACGTTGGTTTTTCCAAAATTGGCTAAACCCTGTTGATAAATATAACTCGACCAATGTAGTTGGATATTTAAGACGCGTCATATTTGCATTGGCATCTGCAACCCATCCTTGAGCACGACTTAACATATTGCTTGACCGATCAACTGCCGAAAAAGAAGCTCTGGGGTTATTTAAATGCAATAATCTATTATTCTCTTGAGTAACACTAGATTGAGAATATGCACATGATATTTGCCAATAAAAACTGACAAATAGTAATATGATAATTAACAAAATATCTTTAACTAATGCCATTCAATACCTCCATTCCACACTTTCAGCATGACAAATAAAACTTTATTCGATGATTAAATGTAGAAGACGATAATGTTCGCAAATCTTAGAAGTACAACGGTAAATTAGTGTCTAAGGTAACAAGCTATTTTAACTAGATAAAAACAAGAAAATGTTACCCAAAGCAGATGAATAGTTTATTGCCACAAGAGCGTGAAATAGCATTTTGATACTTAAGTGACAGGTATAGAACACCAATGATTATCCCAAAGAACAGTCCTTTGGTTCACCTTTTAATTGTCTAATAACAGCTACATGATTTCTTCAGTTCACCGAAAAACGATAATGCAACCGATAATCATTTTCACTTAAAAATAAAACATCACAACGACACTATTGTAACAACTAAGGGTAGATGTAATGTCGTACAATTACATTTTCTATGAAAACATTCATTAGATCCCGATAAATACCAATGAAAATGTTATAATTATTGTATAATCTCACTATAAAAATACCCTATATATCACAATGATTTTATACGGTAATTGCACACAAATTTAATTGGGAAAGTAAGATGGATAGGCACGAAGAAGTACTTATTGCTCTGAGACAAATTATTCGAGCAATTGACCTACATTCTAGAAAATTGAATAAAAGCGCCGGACTTACCGGTCCACAGTTAGTATTAATGCGTGCAATTCGAGGATCAGGCGAGATTACTATTCGTCAACTATCTAACAATACCAATATGAGCCAAGCAACAGCTACCACTATTCTTGATCGTTTAGAAAAACGAGGCCTCGTTGTTCGTAAACGTAGTGTGCTTGATAAACGTAAGGTGCATGCACATCTCACGGAAGCTGGGCTTGTCTTACTTGATAAAGCACCGATGCCATTACAAGATAGTTTTATCTCTCAATACCATGATTTAGAAGATTGGGAACAATCGTTACTGCTTTCTTCTGTACAACGTATTTCAACCATGATGAATGCAGAACACCTTGATGTTGCACCTCTACTTGAAGTTGGCAGTATTACTAAACAAGAAAAAGCGAATAGCGAATTAGAAGAATAAACGGATAACCGCTTATATCTAGGCAATAAAAAACCGATCACTTGATCGGTTTTTGCGTATAGATAGCTATCAATACGTTTATCACCGATTACGCATTGTATGCCTTGTTTGAAGTCAGTTTAGCCAAACCTTTAATAACTCTAAAAATAGACCAAATCCATACTGCAACTGCTAAAAAGTAACCGACAACAACAAAAGCTAATACAAACGATACAATAGATAAACCCAGCCCCCACCAAAAGGTTTTGGTAATATTGGTATAGTGATCTTCAAAGATTGTACCTTTAGCTTCATCTTTTTTTATCATTGCCCAAATAGCACCAACAATCCAAAAAATCCCCGTAAATAAACCAACAACCATCAGTCCATAAGCAATCAATGCATTGTTTTTTGCCGCTTCATCTTTCATTGTCATGGTTGGACTTACAACGACCTCTTCTTGTATTTCTGACATGTAGAACTCCTTATGCTGTCTATCTATAAATCCGTTGTAGTTGTAATACGCACACATTAAACTGCCACTACCATTAGCAATTTTAATCACATGCATACACTTTTATAAATCAATAATCGTGAAATATTATATGAGAGCATTTTTTTCTTACAATATTATGACTTTATTTGTAACAACATACATACTTTTATTCGACCCATATCTAAATATTTATTATGAGAACGCTCAACATATTCAATGATAGTTTGAAAAGTCGGTACTACATGGAGCAATATAAAATGCTAAATAGAAAATTCTCATTTTGATTAGCTAAGCATACAATTTGTTATACAATCGACCGCGTTTTAAATATATTAATGATAATATCATTAGTGTTATTATACTGAATAATCCTATTCGCCAACTGGCTTGAAATGCCACAATAGCATCACTTGTCGGGGTGTCATCAGTCATACTTTCGACAATAATAAATACGTACGCTGTCAAATTATTTAAGCAATGACATATGATTAGAATAATAAGCTTCTGAGTTTGAATATAAATCATAGCCATAACCACACCAAAGAGTGTTGCACTTAGCGGATCTGTATGTAATACACCAAATAAAATTGAGCTTATTATTACGGCAGTCTTAGTCTTAAATGTTACAGATAATCGATTAATCAATATGCCACGAAATACCAATTCTTCAATAATAGGAACAAATATCACCATCAAAATAGCCATTAAAAAGTTCGGCAATAATGGATATCCTCCCTCATAGGTATAGAAAATGATAGGTCCAGAACTCAACCATTCATAAATATAGTTCGGGTAAGCAAACGAAAGTGGATAAAATATTATATAAATCGTCGAATACGATACTATGATATTAAAAAAAACCACCTCCAATGCAAATGGTAAATTTTTACGATTAAATGTACCAACCACCTCACAGAAGCGTAAACCTTTTTTCCAAAAAATAAACAATAAAAAACTAACAGTATAACGCAATAATAATAGCCTCTTAAAACTTCATTCCAAAAATTATAATTTGATAGAGAAAGCGGATTAATAAAAACATCAAATGAAATGCTTGCTAATAGTAAAAAAATCACTATATGTAATTTTAATTTCTGATAATTTATACATATTGTTACCATTAATTTATTATTTTTTGTTGATATTGAATACCGTCTCAACTTTTATATCAATAATGATCAGCATAATATTAAGATACTGAATTATAATTTTTATGGCACCACGTTTCCCAACTTACATTACCCAATTTATTTTTGGCTCTGATGATACGAAAGACCAAGGTTGCTCCCATAATACAACCAAAAGCCAAACTAGATAGAGTGTAACGGATCCAATTCTCTGGCGTTGGATGCCAAACCATCAACCACATCAATGCTCCCCATATCACGCTGAGAATTAAACTTTCTCTAAAAAAAAGCGTAACCAAAGATTGAAAAACAAGCGGTCTGTCTTCCAAGAATATAAACTTTGATAAGAAATTAGAATTGAACTTCGTTAAATCGGCTGGCACACCTTTTTCAATTAAGTGTTGCTGGATAAATTCTATCTTATTCATAATCACTTCCTTGCGCACTAAAGTGGAGAGGCTTTAACTGTCTAAAGATCAGTAGTGCGACAAAATATATCACTCATAATTTCAAACACTACTTTGTGTAGCTGATTAGAATCCATTCATTGATCAAGCTCAGAATTACTCATGTCATTCACTGCAAAGATTAACGCAATACGTGATAAAGGCTCATTACACTTTTAGAGATACTTTGGCCCTACCTCTTTTGTCGATATTACTCACGACATACCACATTCTCATGCGTCTTACCTCGCCTCTACCGCGATCATCCCGTATCATTAATTCCTCTCTTTCATCAATGGAATGAACCGATGTTACTTGAAGGTATTGAAACCTTATTAGTGTTAGCCGAAGAAGGTACCATGAGTCGAACGGGTAGCCGTTTATATATCAGCCAATCGGCAGTGAGTAAACGCATTGCCAAATTAGAAACAACATTAGGCACCAAGCTGATTATTCCTGCAGGCAGGTTAATTAAGCTAACCCCCGATGCGCATGCGCTGATCAAAAATGTTGGGCCAAGCTTTAATGAGATTCGCGGGTTGATTTTTGAACACCAGAATTTAGACGACCAAACTATTATTACGTTAGATTGCTCTGAAACCTTGGTGACAGGTTATTTATCCGATGCGCTGGGACAGTATTTTCAATACGATAAGTATATTTCTATAACAACTCATCACACCCCTGTCATTGTCGAAAACGTCCAATCAGGGAAGGCCTCAATTGGATTTTGTGCAGGTCATTTACCAGCAAACTATAACTTTATTGCTGAGCATTTAATGGATGAGCCTTTTAAGGTGATATTTAATCAGCCGCTAACGACACTACCTAAAGCCATTGTAGTTAATGACTTAAAAAACCCTTCAAATATTTCCCAAGCGGCGGTGCTGCAAAAGCATGGGATTACGCCTTTAATGGAGATGGACTCTTACACCGCTTCGGCACAATTAGCGCTGGCCGGTATGGCACCGGCCCTTGTTCCTAAATCAATCGTAAAAACATTAGCGATTAAGGATAAATTCTGTTTTGAGTTTGAGGAATTAGTGGAACTCACTCGCCCTATTAACCTCATTTACCGTCAAAATAGTTATAAATCACCACGGGTTAAAACGCTAATTGAAACCATTGCGGATGCTGTTGCCACAGCAATTTAATTGCCATTCCCATCGACATAATTACCACCATGGGGCGAATAAAACGTTGCCCTTTACTGATAACAATATGTGCGCCTAATCGTGCACCTATAAAACCGCCTGCTGCCATAATTAAACCTACTTTCCAAATAGGTAATCCAGCTAAAATAAATAATATCAACGCGGCAATGTTGGAAGTGAAATTTAAAATCTTAGTGCGAGCGGTCGCTTCAACCAATCCTAATTGCGCAAGCACAACAAAACAAATAGTAAAAAATGACCCTGTACCTGGGCCAAAAAAACCATCATAAAAACCAATACTCGTACCGACGGAAAATGCAAATGCTGCTTCTGATAACTTAGGAGTACCACCACCTACACCAATATTTGGTGACAATAAAAAATATAATGAAATACAAATCAGTAAAACTGGAATAAGGCTTGTTAATACACTAGCATCAATATGTTGTACTAATATGGCTCCAATTGCTGAGCCAGCAAATGTACAGGCAATCGCTAACCGCATTTGTTTTAAACTCACTAACCCATTGCGTACGAAATACCAAGAAGCTGAAAAACTACCAAATGAGCTTTGTAATTTATTAGTCGCTAATGCTTGAGCCGGAGGAATACCAACAGATAATAGCGCAGGAACCGTAAGCATACCGCCGCCACCAGCAATAGCATCAATAAACCCAGCAGCCAGCGCTACACAAAATAAAATAGCAAGTACATCTACACCTAATTCCATTTACTATCACTTTATTAGTTAACACATTGATAGCAGAATAATAACGGTGATTTGGGATATCGAATAGTGAAAGCTAGGATAGCAATCCATTCCAGTTTGGAATAGATTCAAACTCAATGAAAGCACATCTATTTTACCAACAACTTAATACCATTAAGATTAATTGCGATTACGGCACATTTCTGCAGGAAAAGATAATTGCACCATAATAAATCGTTTTAATAACTCATCATAAGGTTGAGCATCTAATGCTTTTTGCATACACATTAGCCATGCTTGTTTCTCATCCTGACCAATAGCCATATGTCGATGAGCACCTGCAAGATTCATACGTCCATAACGCTCAACATAACGATCTTCTCCTCCCATCCATCCAATCAAAAATGTGGCTAATTTCTGCCGGGATTCACTAAGATCATCACTATGCATTGCACGTATTGTTGCAGCTTCAGGCAAACTATCAATGTAATGGTAAAAATCTGTCACCAACTGCTGTACACCAGCTTCACCACCCGCAGCGACCAAAGTACTATTACCTTGTCCAAATACTGGCACATTACGCTTTTTTACACCGGATAAATCATCACCTTCAGGAAATTCATTATTATCAACCATTTCATACTCTCTTAATTACAATCACCTGTTAATAGTATAATAAATGAATAAAGAGCTACCGTAGTCGCTCTTTATTATTGATCACAATCTATGTTTTTAATTAACTAACATAGATAGGCCCACTGAATGACGTAACGGGAGGCACTTTGCCAGTGTACTTTTCAAAATCGACCACGACGGTATTAGCACTGGTTGCTTGCGCAAGTTCAGACGTAGGAATATCAATCGTTAATGTATTAGGATCGCCATAAGTATCGATAGCACCAATATCATTATTAAGAGGTCCGAACCACGCTCCTTCTTGAATACGAATAACCCCCGTAGGATAATGCTCAGAAAGCACCGCCCCCGCTAACAACTGCCCACGATCATTAAACACCCTCACAATATCACCATCTTTAATGCCTTTTTTCTTGGCATCTTGTGGGTTGATATATACCGGTTCATGGCCTTTTACCGCATAGGTATTACGAAATTCTTCGGAATCACACATCTGTGAGTGTAAGCGTTTATTTGGATGACAAGATTGAAGCCAAAAAGGGAATTTATCCGATTTAGGTCCGCCATGTGAACGTTCTTCTTTTTCAAACCACATCGGGTGGCCTTGACAATGCTGGTAGTTATAACGAGCAATTTTACGGCTATAAATTTCAATAAATCCAGAAGGCGTTCCGAGACCGTTAATTTCAGGATCCTCTCTAAAAGCAGCATGACTAACATAGGTTTGATCTGTTGGAAATTCGACTAATCCTTGTTGCCAAAACTGTTTAAACTCTGGCATTTCATGCTTACCTTTATTGGCTTTACGACAATCATTATACAGTTGTTCAATCCACTGCATTTCTGTCATACCGCGAGTATATTGTTTACTTTTACCAAAGCGCTGGGTTAATTCAGTGAATATCTGAAAATCTGTTTTTGATTGGAAAAGAGGATCAACCAGTTTATGCATAGCCAATACACCGCTGGTTGAATATGTACCGTATTGATCTAAATCGCTACGTTCAAATTGAGTGCAGGCAGGTAATACAATATCGGAGAAACGGCATGTTGGTGTCCATGTATAATCAATATTAACCACGGTTTGAAGCTTTCTAAAGGCCTCTTTCATTCGATTACGTTGCTGATGATGATTCCATGGGTTGCAACCACTAAATACCATCATCTTAATATCAGGTAATACGACCTTGCTGCCGTTATATTGAATATTTTTGCCGGGTTCCATAATGGCATCAATCCATCTAGCAACTGGAATCGTTGAGCTGTAGCCTTTAAAGTCATTATTATTCCAAATAGGCTCCTGACCTTCATCAACATTTCGAGGAAATCCCCCAGGCCCTGCTGCAGTACTAAATGGTAAACCGACACCACTATAGAAATGTGAATAAGACACTCCACCACCCGGTAAGCCAATCTGACCCAGCATCGATGCCAACACCGCCCCCATCCAGTATGGCTGCTCGCCATGTTGTTGGCGTTGTACTGCCCAGCCAAACATCAACATAGTACGATCTTTAACTAAACTACGGGCAAACTCTCGAATAGCATCAGCTTTAACGCCACAAATAGGCTCTGCCCATTCCGGTGTTTTGGCTATTTTATCTTTGCCAGTACCCAGTAAATAAGGCAAAAATTCATTGAAACCCAGCGTATAGATTTTAAGAAATTGCTTATCGTACAGATCTTCTTTATACAGTGTATGAGCAATAGCAAGCATGAAAGGCACATCAGTTTGAGGGTTGACGTATTGGTGTTCACAATTAAAATATTTTTGCGATTTTGATACCACTGGATCGACAGAGATCATGCGGATCTTACCGTCAGCCACCTTCTGCTTTAATTGGGCATAATAATCATACGCACCATGAGTTTCGCATTGCCAGCCAACTTGACCATTTTTAATCGGATCATTTGACCACCATATCAATGTCTTACAATCTTTAAGTACTGTCGACCATGTCGTTGCTTGCGCATAAACTTCTGTCGAGCCTAAAACATAAGGCAAAATAGTTTGACCTGCACCTGTAGAATAATCACCGACCTTCTTAATAAAATTACCATGCATACCAACAGCGCGCTGCATATGTGAAGTACAGCTTTGGAACTGCCCCGTTTCTCGCCACCCGGTTTGACCGGCATGTAATGCCCACGGGCCATAATCTTTCTGTACCCGTTGTAACTCTTGATAAAACAAATCTAACGCTTCATCCCATGTCACCCGTACAAAACGATTATTACCTCGAGTATCACCACTGTATTTATTTTTCTTGAGCCAATCTAGACGCACCATTGGATAACGCACCCGCGAAGGGCTATAAATTAATCCTTTGATCCCATTTAACATATCTGTCGGATTTTTATCGAATTCTAATGGCTTAATTTCAGCTACTTGACCATTATAAATACGAGCTCGAAATGCCCCCCAATGAGAACCTGATACCTTCCAAATACCAGGGGCTTCTCCTGTTGTCGTCGCATTAGCTTCAGTTGCTTGTGCCACTTGCAATAATAATCCAGGACCAATCACGGAAGCGGCACTGGTTGTCGCTAACCCTTGTAAAAATTTGCGCCGACTCAAAGACATAGATCTTTCCTCTTTTATAAACGGGATCCGCTGTTAATGTTTTTCTTTAGCAAAATCTGATGAGTGATTTTGTAAATATTTCAAAACAATAGCTTCGCTGTCGGTATCAAAATTCACAAACGCTAACATGCCATTAAACATTCCCGGCCAAGTATTAGCATCAAAATGATTTTCTGCAGGTTGAGTATGACAAACACTACAATTGGTTTTATAAGCCGATTGTGCAACCGACCAAATATCATTGATATTACTGACAAACTTCGCTTTTTCTACCCATAGTGTTGCGCTGACTTGCTGCCACTTCAGTCCTGTTACATCATCTTCTTTCTCGGTTGTTCCAGTCACAATCTTATTATTTTGAGCGGCCGTTTTACTTAATGCTGCCGTTGGAATATTCATCCCAAAGTCTTGATTAATTACTCGCCCAAACCCTTTTTCTTTACGCCAACCACTAATTTCAATTTGTAACATATCATCTTTTACCGCAACGACTTTCACTGCTGAAGCTGGCTCTAATGAACCACCATCTTGCGTTTTCGCTTCATCTTCAAACATAGGGATAAACTGCATACTGTAGTAAGTATTGCCTTTTTCATAATCAGTATTCTGCGCCACTGTGGCTAATTCAGAAATCATGCCACCTGAAGAATCCATGTTAGCGGGTAAGTGATGAGCGATACCTTTGTGGCAGTCAATACAGCTTTGATCTTTAGCGGCTGCCTGCTTCATTTGTACTTGTGCACGGGGTGACATTTCATCCCATTTCATACTGGAGTAGCTATGGCAACTTTTACATTCGAGGGATTTATTAGCAGCAAAACGTTTCCATTCATGCTGAGCCAGTTCTAACCGCTTGGCTTCAAATTTTGCCGGGGTATCGATAGTGCCGACAATAGCACCAAAAACTTCTTTACTGGCTTGCATCTTACGAGCAATTTTATCAGTCCAATTATGAGGAACATGACAATCAGGACACGTCGCCCTCACTCCGGCATTATTTTCCCAGTGAATAGTCCCTTGCAATTCAGGGTAAACCGTATCCCGCATTGAATGGCAACTAATACAAAATTTTTCAGTATTGGCCACTTCTAATGCGGTATTAAATCCTCCCCAAAAGATAATGCCTGAAATAAACCCACCGAGAGTGAGTACACCAAGACTTATCTTTGCGGCTGGACGCCAAAAAGTCAGCCATAATTTTTTTATGAATGTCAGCATTGTTTCACTCTCCGTTATTTATTCCACCCACAGCATTACAACCTAACCGTGTCCAGGTGGACCAAAGACAAAGACTTGCAACGCCCATACAGTGAAACCGTAGCCGCCGACTAAGGCTGCGGATAACAACGGAAATAAAAAAATAGTGATGAATAAAAAGGCCCACCATTCATAGCGACCTCTTTCCTGCTCTGTAATTTCAGTATTAGCCATCGATGACCTCTCTGTAATCATTACTATAGCGGTACACCATTCATCAAATGATAAATGGATTGGTGAAATTATAGTCAATGATAACTAACCTTCACGTCCTAACTTCGAATTAGTTGTATTAAAAAAAGACTCAATACCTAATTTAATCCATAAAAAAAGCCAGCATCACTGCTGGCTTTATTGGCATACTCAAGAGAGTTACTGAATATAATTACTGTTTACACAGGTTCAATATCAAGGAGTGTCTGTACTGGCATTTCCACTTTTGGTTTGTTACCAAAACCGCGTAAACCCACTACATGTACGTGTTCACGATCCTTAAATATTTTACGCACTAATTTATAGGTCGTACCTTTTTCAGGACTAATATTTTCAGGTGCCGCAATTAATAACTGCATATCTAAACGTTCACATAACTCAAATAAGGTCGCAATAGATTTACCATCTAAACGCGCTGCCTCATCGAGGAATAACAAACGACAAGGAATAATATCTTTACCGCGTAAACGACGAGATTCTTCTTCCCAGCTTTGTACAACCATCAACAAAATTGCCTGACCAGTACCAATCGCTTCACCAGTCGATAATGCACCAGATTCAGCTTGGAGCCAGCCATCAGTACCACGGTTAACTTCAATGTTCAGCTCTAAATAGTTACGGTAATCAAGTAGCTCTTCACCCAGAATTTGCGGTGAACGCTGACCCATATCAATATGTGGATTTAAACGTTGGAATAATTTCGCAATCGCTTCTGAGAACGTTAGGCGATTATTGCCAAACAAATCATTATGCTGATCTTTTTGATCAATTAAGCCGAGTAATAACGATTCATGAGTATCACGTACTTTAACGTTAAGACGTACACCACGCACTTGACCAAATCCAATATTTTGTAAGCCTTGGTTAAGCATACGAATACGGTTTTGCTCACGCTGAATTGTCTTACGAATAATATTAGCAACTGAATCAGAGCTAATCGCTAGACGTTGCTCACGTGCAGTCAACTCTTCGGTTAGACGTGCCAGTTCAACTTCCATTTCTTCAATGGCTTCGACTGGATCATCAGTACGAATAATATCGTGGCGAATACGCTCACGCAGATGCTGATACACCGCAATATAGAACAAGACTTTACGTTCAGGACGCGCAACATCTTCTGATGCCCGTAGCGCATCACGTAAATTTTCATTATCTGAAACCGCAAGACGCAATGCACCTAATGCTTTATCCGATAATGAACGTAATTCATCTGCAGACATATATGCCATTTCACGACGGTGTAAACGACGCTCAACATCACTTTCACGAGCAAGACGTAAGACAGCACACCAGCCTGCTTTTGCATTTACAACCAGCTTACGGAAATCTTGGTAATCTTTACCAACTTTACGTAAACGCTTCATCAAGCCTTTCATTTCAAGCTCAATTGAGGTGGTTGATTTTTCTAACATACTGCGACGGTTACGAGAACTGTGTAAACGTTCATTCAATTCATTACGACGAACCAATGCTCGCCCTTCAGCTTCGACATCAGCGCGAACGCCAAGTTCTTGAAGCTCACGTTCAAACTCAAGCACTGTTTCATTTTTCGCTTGATGAGAACTTTTCAGTGATGCCATCAACTGGTTATATTGGTTAGCTTGTGCGCGTGATTGTTTTAAACTTTCACGGGCACTGTTACGCTGCTGTTCTGCTATCGCTAATTTTAGCTTTAGCTGCTCGTTAAGCTCAGAACTCTTACTTAATAACTCAACTGAATCAGCATAGCTAAAGTGATGACGACGTTCGGCTAAATCAGCAACCGCAAAAATCAAGGTTTTCAATTGTTGCAGTTTTTGATCAGCGGCTTCGTAATTAGCTTGTAGTGCATCAAACTGTTCAGGATCGGCATCAAGAGCTGATACCAGACTTTCAAGTTCAATTAATGATTTTCCGTAACGATCAAGATAGTTACGAGCTTCATCCATTTGCGCAAGTTGTTGTTCAACCTCAGCAAAGCGCTCAGTTAATGTTTCGTCTTCAAGCAAAGTGACCACTGGATTTAACTTACCCAGTAAAGTTAAACCTTCGCGCGCAGCGGCTAATTGAGCGCGTTGTTGTTGCTCTTGCGCTTGTGATTCAGCTAACTGACGCATGATCTGATTACGTTGATCACGTGCTTGTTTAAGTTCAACTTCAGGATCGGCATTAAACGCAATCGCCATATGCGTCGCAACAAAACTGTTAAAGCTTTGGTACAAACGCTGCAGTTTTTGCGAGTCAAATGCCGCTTTAGCGTGATCTTCGACCACTTGATCACGTTCATCACGCAAAAACTCTAAACGCTGCTCACGGGCTGCTCGACCAAATAATGGTACTTTTGGAAAACGTGAATAACGTAGCTGGCGATCATTAAGATGTACACATACTGCATTTTCAAGTTCATCAACATCAAAGCCACTGTCATCAAATGAATCCGCATCACCTTCAATGATATATAAATCATCAGGGCAATCATCAAGTGCAATTAGCTTTTCTTTAATACCGCTTAAATCAGGGACAATAATCGCATGACGAGATGGGCCATACATTGCGCTGAAATAAGGAGCATCAGCAAGGGTAATGTCATCATAAATTTCAGATAACATGGTACCGCCAAGAGTCTCCGCTAACGCTCGTAAACCCGAATCATCACTGCCGCCCGGCTGTGCCAAACGTTCAATATCATGCTCTAACGTTTGCTTTTGTAGCGCTAACTGATCACGTTTAGCTGACACTTGACGTTCATTATCAAGTGTTACTTGCATCGCATCCATTACGGCTTGGCTACTGGTTAATTCTGCATTCGCTTGATCTGCAAGAACTTCCAGTGCATCAGATGCCGCAATCCACGCCGGAGCAGAGGCTTCAAGTGCCGTAATACGTACAGCTAGTCCTTGCTCGTTATGACGCATGTCATTACGTTGCTCAACCAAACTTGCTTGATCTTGTTCTAAACTTTCTAATGTTGCTTCATGACGGGCTTGCTCTTCGGCTAATGCCAATTCGCCATCAATAGTCGTTGCAAACTTTTTCGCGTAAGTTTCCGCTAATTCAATCGCTTGACGTTGACTACGCACACTGCGTTCTAGATCACGATATTGTGCTTTTAGCTGCTCACCGCGCTCAGAGACCGAACGAAGTTGGCGGCCATGCTCAATTAACTCACGGGCTTTATCGCTAGCATTAGTACGATCAACCACACCAGCAATAGTGGTAACAATCGCTAACCCTTTTTCAAACTGTTGCGCCGCTGCTGATGACATATCAAGCTTATGCTTCAATGCCAATAAAGCGGTGGTTTGTTGTTCTTGCTGTTGTTTTAGCTGAGATAAATAAGGTGGCGCTTGATCAGCAAGCATTTGGTGATCACCCGATAACTGGCGCGCCTTTTCTAATGCTTGTAACGCTTGTTGATATTGCAGAGCTCGTGTCTGCTGCATATCTAGCGCTTGCTGGTAATCGGCCAACTGAGTTTTTAAGCTATCAACTTCTTCTTCAGTTAACTGTGATTGTTCTTCGGCAATTGCTAATTGTTCAGCAGCCTCTTCAACCACCATCACTTGCTCTTCAAGACGCTCTGTCAGCTCTTCAAGATCTTCTTTATAACGTTCAATTTTCTCAGCTTGACGTACTGCTGCTTGAACCAGTTGTAAGTGATCCGATGCTGATTGATGATCTTGTTCTAGCGCGCTTTCCTGATCGATCAGCTCGGCTAGTTCTGCATTCATGTTATTTAACGATGATTGCTGATCAATAAGCGTTTGACGTGACCCCATTAACTCACCACGCAAACGTAGTGTTTGATCGAGTTTCTGTTGGCGTTCGTTAGCATGACGCATATAGTCAGCAGCAACATAATTCGTTGCTTCAGAGATTAAATGCTTAAATAAGTCACGATCACTTTGAGTTAACTTAATCGCTTCTAACGTCATACGGTTTTCACGTAATGCCGCTTCCATATCTTGGAAGGCTTTTTTTACCCCTGAATTATGCGGTAATAAGTAGTCACGTAGTGAGCGAGTGATCGCACTTGAAATACCACCGTATAAAGAGGCTTCAATAAGACGATAGAATTTTGAACGATCTTGGCTATTACGTAATTTCTTTGGTAATACGCCCATTTCAAACATTTGCACATGGTAATCAGTTACCGAGTTAAATGTTTTAAATTGCACCCCTTCATATTGGCTAACAAGGTCTTTAACATCATTAAGCTGACGAACACGTGCTTGGTTTTCAGAAATCGTTTCAACTAAAATTTCAGCAGGTTTGATATGTGATGGTAAGCCTTGAATCAAAAAAGGCTTAATGTCTACTTTCTTATCACGACCAGCAACTTGCTGCAATTTAACGGCAAAGATAATGCGTTGTTGCTTTGAGTTAACCACATCCAGCGCAGCATAACAGGCACCCGGCTTTAATTTACCGTGAAGGCCTTTATCGCGAGATGCATTTGAACTACCCGCTTCTGTGGTATTACGAAAGTGAAGTAAGCTTTGATCTGGGATCAGTGTAGTGATAAACGCTGCCATGGTGGTAGATTTACCCGCACCGTTACCGCCTGAAAGCGTTGTCACCAGGTTATCAATATCAAAGGTACGTGCAAAAAAGCCGTTCCAGTTAACCATGGTGAGCGATTGATACTTGCCGCGTTCCATTAAATACTACTCTCCTGTCCTGCTTGCTCTACATCTTGCTGCATTTCAAGCGCTTCTTGATTATTGGTGTCAATATCATCAAGCAAACTTGACTGACTTGACGCTTGCTGGTGCACCACGGCTTCACCGTCACGAATTAATCGTAACTGCGCTTCACGGACATCATCGCCAGTACGGACATCAGCACCAAAACGGAATACAGATTCGCTGATACGAAATTTGCCATTTTCGCCAATAGGAATTAGCATCCCTAGACGACGTAAACGACGCAGTGCTGTTTTCACTTTATCAAACAGCTTTTCACGATCGAGATCAGAACCTGAGGCACGATTAGTAACAAGCTTCATTAGCTTTTGTTCATCTGCTAATACTAGCAACTCATCAAAAAGCTCTTGATTAGTAAAAATACCTTCATGTGCTAAACGTTCCGGGCTAAGGTAAAGAAAACACAATACCTTACCAACGAGCATATCGATTTCAGATAATACTGAACGACCAATCAATGATGTTGAGCGTGGACGCAAGTATAAAAAGCCTTCAGGTGCACGCACTAATTCAGCATTATAGCGGCGGTAAAACATCGCTAATTCTTTCTCAAATTCAATTAAAAAAGAATGGTTATCTAAATCTTCACTTGAAATATGACGGCCAGAACGTAATGCATTATCTAGCGCAGGGAAAAGTGGATTAGCTATCGCTTTTGCCAACTTCTCCGGCATAAATTCTTCAATATTTGTCAATGACATGGGCTTGTACCTTAGCTCCGTATTCGTTAATTGCTTCCCAATCAGGCTGAATGGCGTTGAAATCAGCTTCGGAATACCCCATCCTTACTGCCTGATCAATCACAATCCGTGCTAAATCAAAGTGTTGTGCATACGGATGTTGTGACAAATAGTCTTTAAGTAAAACGCTCAAATTAATTGGTGCACCTGTCGCTTTATGTGCTTGTAACATCAAACCGACTTTCTCAGCCAATTGATCGTTAACCAAATCAAGCTCTTCGAATTCCATCTCTCCAGGAACGATACCTGTTACTTCATCATCACGTAACATCAAGGTTTCATCACGCATATCAAGTAAACGTTCAGCATCCGCAAACGTCAGCAACCACGGCGCATCAAAGTAATCGGTGACAGATTGACGCAGTCGTTGACTAAAGGCGCGGTTTTTATCCATATCAATCGCAGTACGAATAAATTTATGTACATGGCGGTCATAACCAATCCATAAATCAATTGTTTGCTGACCCCAACTGATAATGCGATCTAACTTCATTTGGAGGATATAAATCATACCATCAACAAAATCGAGATCATCATGTCCTTGAGTTGCTTCTTGAATAGCAAGTAACTGACTTTGAAGCTGATCACCGGCTGCTTGCAGCGTATCTTGCAATTCACGTAAGGTTGATGATGTTTCATCAAGTAATGCTTCACAACTACTAATTGCGGCTTGCCAATCTTGATTTAATAATTCAGCAATATCGAGCTTAACTTGTTGCTGCTGCTCATCCATTGCGCGTTGGTTTAAATCAATACGGTCAAATATTTCAGCCACTGAGTATTTTAATACTGCATGCACATTTTGACGCCAATGCTTTTCATCACCGCCTTCTTGTGCAGCTGTCGCTGCTTTATTTATTTCATCTGCTACCATTGCTAATTGAATGGATAGTTTTAGCGTTGAAAACTCACGTTGTCGCACGTAGTAATCAGTAATACCGAGCGCTAACGGACTTAGTCGATAAATGCTAGCACCGTCAGTAACCTCACTGGTAAAGCGTGATATTAACCGCTGTCTTACCAATTCATTAATGGCGTTATTGGCGCGAAATGCCAGGGTTTCCTTGGTTTGGCCGAACATATCGCTAACAATACGAAATGCATCAACCAACTCACCTTCCCCTAATTCTTCATCAAAGCGATCGCCACTTAATACCGCAATCGCTAACAAGAACGCCAGCCGTTCTGTTGGTAAATTAAGGGCAAACTCATTATTTTTGACCCAATTTACCAACTCAGGAACAGTCTGGGTAACTTCACTCATCCCTTGTCCTTATTGCTATGATTTAAATTTGCCATCAATGTTAGCGTTGCTTCTGTGAGTGGCTTACGCGCATACACATGAATATAACGGCCTAATGACAAAAAAGGTTCCTGACGACAAAGCTTTTGCTCCATATCAAGAACTTGTTCGAAACTGTAATCACCCATTCGATCGTGATGCATGTAATCATGGAATGTGCGTACACCGGTTTTACCCATTATGTCAAACCCAGCCTCAGTTAGACACTGATATACTTCATCAGGTTTTATACCTTGCTGAGGTTGTAACTTAAACCGTTTACGATGTGGCATACCCTGTTCTATATGGGTTAGATTGCCACAAATCAAATTCTTAAACAGTAATCCATTGTAGTTATAAAACATCACCGAAATAACACCACCTGGTTTTACGTTATCTAATAAACCCATTAATGTTGTAATCGGATCAACTAACCATTCCATCACTGCATGAAAGAGAATTAAATCAACAGGTGCTGAGATGTGCTCACTGATTTCTTGGATCGGTGAATGTACTAATCGATATTGCTCAACTAAGCCGTTTTTAGCAATTTCTTGTTCTGCTAATGTCAACATTTCGCTAGAAAGATCACATAACGTCACTTGATGTCCAAGCGCTGCTATTTTTTGAGATATTTGTCCAATGCCGCCACCAGCGTCCAAAACCTGCAAAGGTGAGGCTGCATTCAATTGTTCCAATATATATTCAATATCTTGCCAAACAACAGTTTGTCGTATTTGGCCTTTCGCTGTGCCATAAATATTTTCAGCGAACTTTTTCGCTAAATCGTCAAAATTTCGGTCTTTTTTCATGGCTAATTTACGTTATGATAGCGACTCTAGAATGTGACTTATTTTCTCACAAGCGCTAAAGGAATAAAGGCTTGTGATCGGTTTTATTGCTCAACTGCTGAAATTTCGGACGACATATTATGTTTATACTAAAAAAAATCATCTCTGCGATACTAATGCCGCTCCCGTTTCTATTATTAGTCGGCGCTATTGGTTTATGCGTACTGTGGTTTACTCGCCAAAAAAAATTAGCCTCTATTTTGGTTAGTGTCTCTTTGATCGGTATCTTTTTATGTTCATTCCAACCATTAACAACATCGTTATTACGACCATTAGAACAAGAAAACCCAGCATTTGTGAGTACCACTAAACCTATTAGCTACGTAATGGTATTAGGCAGTGGCCAAGTAATTGATAAAACCTTCCCTATAACTTCAGAGTTATCTCCAACCGCTATTACTCGTTTAGTCGAAGGAATCCGTATTTTCCGCATGTATCCTGATGCCAAGCTGATCTTATCAGGATTCGGAGGGATTGCTTCTCATGGTATTAGCCACGCGCGTTTAATGGCTCACTTAGCAATAGCACTTGGTGTAAATAAGCGTGATATTTTATTATTTGAATCAACAAAAGACACGAAAGAAGAAGCTTTCCAAGCCGCCGATGTCGTTAAAGATAAGAATATGATTTTAGTAACATCTGCCAGTCAAATGTCACGTGCTCTTTATTATTTCCATCAAGCAGGATTGCAGCCAATTGCAGCACCAACTAACTTTAGAGCCAGTAATAAAATGCGTAGTTTCATTCCTGATGCAACCTATCTGACTCAAATGGAGATTGTTGAACATGAGCGTTTAGGGCAATTATGGCAACGTATTACCAGCAAACTGCTAGACCCAAAAACTGAGCATCTACAGGCAGAAAAGGTAAAACCCGAAACTTTATAGGTTTTACAATGTCATATTTTAGTTAATTAATTTAAAGTCAGATCCCACATTATGTGGTATCTGATTTTTTTTAGCGATTCTGTTTTTGCATAACTATTAAAGTAATACTACTCAAGAATTACTTTAATCTTATTATTTCATTCTAATCTCAATATGCTTTGCTTTATTTCATGGTAAAATAATCGCTTATTACTTAATAAAGAATTTAATTCATGAAACTTTTAATCCGTAACCTTTCTCGCAGCACAACTGAAGTTCAAATTCATAAAATGTTTGAAGAATTTGGCAAAATTAGTGCGTGTAACCTTGTATTAGACGAAAAAACAGGTAAATCAAAAGGATTTGCATTTGTTGAAATGGCTGATGACGAGCAAGCAATTCGCGCAATGAAAGCACTTCATGAAATGATGGTTGATAAAAGCCGTATTCGTGTAAAAATCGCTGAATAAGCTACTTCCGTAGATTAATTTAAAGACAAAAAACCGAGTAAACAAGACTCGGTTTTTTATTATGCAGTATTAACTTTACGAGCTAATTAGCCAACTAACTGGCGCACTTTTTCTAAATCTTCTGGTGTATCAACCCCTGCTGGTGGCGCATCAATTGCGACATCAACGTGAATTTTCTCACCATACCAAAGCACTCGCAGTTGCTCTAATGATTCAATATGTTCCAGTGGGCTTGGCTGCCAATTAATATAAGTATTAATAAACCCTGCACGGTAAGCATAAATCCCAATATGGCGTAAAAGGTTATGATGAACAATACGCGGTTGCTGGGCAAAGTTATCACGATCCCAAGGAATCGCAGCGCGACTAAAGTACAGTGCGTAACCGTCTTTATCGGTCACAACTTTTACGGCATTAGGATTAAAAATCTCATCATGATGATCGATTTCTACCGCTAAAGTTGCCATTGGTGCATTAAAGTGCGCAATATTGTCTGCAACTTGGCGAATAATCGTATCAGGGATAAGTGGTTCATCACCTTGCACATTAACCACAATATGATCATCAGCAAGTTGATATTTAGCCACAACTTCAGCTAAACGTTCAGTGCCTGATTGGTGATCAGCACGTGTTAAACATACTTCACCACCAAAGCCTTGTACAACATCAACAATACGCTGATCATCTGTTGCTACAATTACTTGATCTGCACCAGATTTACACGCTTGCTCATATACCCATTGTACCATTGGCTTACCCGCGATATCTGCTAACGGCTTACCTGGTAAACGAGTTGATTGATAACGTGCTGGAATAATAACAGTAAATGCCATTACTTAACCTCATCAGAGCTTAATGTACGCGCTTCAGAGTCAAGTAAGACTGGAATACCGTCATCGATAGGATAAGCAAGACGATCAAACTTACACACTAATTCATTATTTTCTTTATCGAAATTCAACTTACCTTTACATACAGGGCAAGCAACGATTTCAAGCAGACGGTGATCCATACTTTTCCTTAACCTCTATAATCCGTTTAATAATAGCTGATGCTTGTGGCTCGGAAATAACTGCATCAACAGGCAGATACCACCAATTATCCTCAGCAAATGGGTAACATTTTACCGCATCTTTTTCAGTCATAACTAAATGTTGCCCTTGTTGGGCTAAATCTAACAATGTTTGATGAGTAAAGGATTGGTGATCAGCAAAAGGCTGGCACACAACAGGCTTTACTCCTAACGCATCTAATGTAGCAAAATATCTCGTAGGATTACCAATACCAGCCATCGCTACAACAGCGGTTAAAGAAGTAACAGCACAACGAGCGCCAGTTTTAATATTGATTAATTCTGACGGTGCTAAATGCATTGCTGCTTCATTAATCTCCGCTTTGCCACCATTGCAAATTAAAAAATCAACCTCATTTAAACGCTGACACGATTCACGCAATGGTCCCAATGGCAATAAATGTTGATTACCAAATCGACGTTGGCCATCAATGACAACTAATTCAATATCACGTGCAAGCGCATAATGTTGTAGCCCATCATCAGTAATAATGACATCAACATCATGCTTTAATAGTAGCTTTACTGCATCACTGCGAACGGGAGCAACAGCAACTGGCACCCCTGTTCTACGGCGAATAAGTACTGGCTCATCACCTGCAATATTGGTGCTGGTATCATGATCAACAAAATACGGATAATACGGTGCTTTACCGCCGTAACCACGTGAGACAACACCGGGTTTTAATCCTTGTGCTAGTAGCTGTTCGACTAACCACACCACTACTGGCGTTTTACCATTACCACCTGCGGTAATATTACCGACAATAACAACCGGCACCGGTGCTCGATATGCTATTTTTTTGCCATCGGCGTATTGCTGTCGCTTACGACGGCTTAATGCGCCAAATAACAAACTGAGAGGCCACAATAATGGCCATAACAGTAAATAAGCAACCCGCATTTTACCTTTAAGAACAGGTTGATACCACATAGCTTCAATCAATGCCGCCACAATTAATCACCAAATTGAATACGATGAAGTTGCGCATAAGCACCATCATGCCTAATTAATTCACCATGTGTACCACGTTCAATAATTTCACCATCATCGACCACTAAGATCTGATCAGCATTTTCAATCGTCGACAAGCGGTGAGCAATCACTAATACTGTGCGATCTTTTTGCAATTCATCCAATGCCTGCTGAATAGCACGTTCAGATTCAGTATCCAAAGCCGAGGTTGCTTCATCAAGCACCAGTACTGGGGCATTACGTAACAATGCACGTGCAATGGCAAGACGTTGACGTTGACCACCAGATAAACTCACACCATTTTCACCAATAACAGTATCAAGTCCATGCTCCATGTCTTTAATAAAGTCCATGGCATAAGCAAGTTCTGCTACGCGTTCTATATCTTCGCGAGTGTATTCTTCACCGCTAGCATAAGCGATATTATTAGCAATCGTGTCATTAAATAAATGGACGTTTTGCGATACAACCGCAACTTGAGAACGTAAGTTTAATAAAGTGTAATCTTGTAGCTCAACATTATCTAAACGTAGCGCGCCCGAATCGATATCGTAAAAACGAGTCAACAAATTAGCAATGGTACTTTTACCCGAGCCGGAACGACCGACAAGTGCAACCGTTTTACCCGCAGGAAGTTCAAAGCTAACATTACGTAGCGCTGGCGTGTCTTTGGTTGGGTAAGTAAAAGTAACATTTTGTACTGACACATCACCTTTAACTCGCTCAACTTCATGCTTACCATTATCTTTTTCTGTTTCTAAATCCATCAAATCAAACAACGTATGACACGCAGCCATACCACGTTGGAATTGAGAGGTAACATTCGTTAATGATTTCAATGGACGCATTAAGCCAAACATCGCACCAAATACTACTGCAAAAGTACCCGGCGTTAATGAGTCACGTAATGATGGTGTATTCGCAAGAATCAATACCACCACTAAAGCAGAAGAAGCAATAAGCTGGATGATTGGATTGGCAATAGCCTGCGCAGAAACCAATTTCATCGATTGGCGACGCATTAAATTACTCACATAATCAAAGCGGTGCTTCTCTACTTCCTGACCACCATAACTTAATACGACTTTATGGCCTTTTAGCATTTGCTCCGCCGAAGAAGTCACAGACCCCATCGCCTCTTGCATACTACGCGAGATTTTCCGAAAACGTTTTGAAACAATACTAATACTAATAGCAACGATAGGTGCAATGACAATCAAAATAGCCGATAACTGCCAGCTATTCCAAAACATCAATACCATTAAGCCAATAATAGAGGCGCCTTCACGGACAATGCTTACTAATGCGCTACTGGTTGCAGAAGCGACTTGCTCAGAATCATAAGTAATACGTGATAATAATGCCCCAGATGCTTCTTTATCAAAGAACGCCACTGGCATTTTCATGAAATGCTGAAAGAGTTCTCGGCGTAAACTCATTACAACATTACCGGAAACCCACGATAAGCAGTAAGTTGATACAAAACCACTAGCGCCACGCATGATCATTAAGCCAACAAGATAAATAGGCATCATGGCAAGGAAACCTGAGTCCATACTGTCAAAGCCACCAAAACTTTTATCAAGCAACGGTTTAAGCATCGACAGCATCAAGGTATCACCAGCAGCATTAATAATCAGCGCAATAACAGCGACAATAATACCTGCTTTATAGATCTTGATATAAGGCCATAGTCTTTTATAAGTATCTTTGGTTGATTTTTCTGTTAATTGCGTCATGAATGCCAATATTGATAAAATACAGTGTCTCTATTCTACCCTTAAGATTGCTATCAACCAAATTTGTCCACAATCCTTTTTTATTAAAGGGCTTTTTCTGCTCATAAAAACAACAGTCAGCACAGTCAATAACTGTTATTTAATTGTTTTGCTAACCATTGTGGCCTGTACCATGTTTGAGAGTAATGATAACGGTATTGTTTTACGCTGTAGGTATTATTACTCATTGTCACCGTTACTTGGCCACTATCTTGAGTACTAATCCAATCAATATTATTCGTTTGATAACGTGCAGCAATCGCTGCTGACGGTAATCCCCAAGGGTTAAAATAACCAATAGACACAACAGCTAACGATGGTTGTACTACATCAAGTAAAGTTTGTGTTGAAGAACTACTGCTGCCATGGTGTGGTACAATTATAATATCGGATTGCCAATCTTGATCCTGCATTAACATCACTAGTTCAGACTTAGCGTCAATATCTCCAGTCAATAAGATACTCGGTCCGTTACCATTTATAGCCTGAACGCGAATGACACAAGAATCTGAATTAGCGGCTCGTGGCGTTGCTTTAGGTGGCCACTTAACGACAAATTCAAGTCCTTGCCATTGCCATCTTTGTCCGGTTATACACTCAGAAAAACCTAAGCGGTGATCGCTACTGTATTTTTCTAAAGGTTGATAACGATCTATAAGATAATCACTACCGCCAGCATGATCGCTATCAGCATGACTCAAAACTAGCCCATCAATAGCTGTTATTCCCTTATCCGCCAATATCGGTGCAATAACTGACTTTGCAATGCTATTTTCATCCCAAACATTACCGGTGTCATAAACAAATACACGTTGTTGGTTTTGTATTAATACTGCTAACCCATGCCCTACATCTAACACGCTAAGCGTCCATAATGACGGTTTCTGGTTATCGTTTTCCCACCGCCAACTCAATACAATAAAAATAATACTGCTGTAAAACCACCGAAAATGCATCAAGGGGAATAATGGCCACGACACCGTAATTATTGCGATCAACACTAACCATGGCGTTATCGAAGCCGGTAACATCATCCATGCACCATGACTCCATGCGGCAATTTTAAGAACGGGTAGTAAAGAAAAGTCAGCAACTAGCCAACACCATGACGACAACCAAGGCCACCATGGAGTGATCGCACCAATTAACACTAAAGGAACCGTAATAATACTTAACCAAGGAACAGCAATTAAATTTGTCAATGGCGCAGCTAAAGATACTCCACCAAACCACCACCACTGCATCGGTAACATTAATAACAATAAATACCCTTGCAATTTACAGAGATACTTTATTCGTTGATAGCAGCGCTGATACCACGTTAAATTTGCTAAAACTGGCGAATTCTCAGTCATAATCATGACTAAAAAGATGATAACCGCACCAAAAGATAGCCAAAATCCGGCGCTATAACTCACAAAGGGATCCCACAGCAAACATAACCCTAAAGTGATTAACAAAACTTGCCAAGGTAGCCAATAAATTGCAGTTATTCTTAAAATGCCGACGATTAAACACATCAATAATGCACGAATAGTCGGCAAACTAAATCCAGCCAACCACGCATAGCCCAAAGCAAAAATTAATCCACTCAGTAAAGGTAACCACAGCCAATAGTACGTTTGTGGAAGGCATAACCTCAATAAATAGCCTAACCACCACCCCATTAACATTGCTAGCCCAATATGTAACCCTGAAATGGCTAATAAATGCGCTAAGCCACTATCACGTAAATACACCCAATCTTGGGCCTTAAGTCCATCTCTAAGTCCAAAGGTTAAGGCGGTTAAATAACTTTGATTGTTAGTGCTTTTTAACAACGGGGTAATTTTATCTAACCATTGCTGCCGTACTGACACCGAAGATGATAATCTTATTGGCAACGTGTCACCGTTTATCACAACGGCACTACCATGAATACTACGGCTTAGTGCATATTGCTCACCATCAAATCCAGCTTGATTGACTCGTCCAACAATACGACTCAATCTTACGGGTAAACGCCATATTTGTCCTTGTTTCAATTGCGGCGGATCTTTCCAGACCACCATCAATCTTAGTGGAAAGACAAAATCAACATTCTGTGAGTGCAAATTAAGCACCTTTACCTCAAAATGCTCAGTGGGTATATTTTCATTAAAAAGCGTACTAACGCTTACATCTATGATAATATTAGTTCTGTTTTTTGGAATACTATCTATATCGTTAATATATTGATTAGCATCAAAAACAGCCCATGATATAGCGAGCGAAAAGCTAATAACAATAACATTTCGATACACCATAAATATAATGACACCGATTACTATGATTAATAGTAAAGCCCAATATGGTGGTAATACATTGAAAAAATGTAACGACAGAAATCCGCTTATACTCGCTATAAATATTTGAACCATATGGCCTTAGCCAGTTTGAAAAAAAATTATTATGCCAAGACATTTCATTAAAAAATTTCTGCCTAGCCATGAAGTAATTAAACGCCAAAAAGCGTTAAAAATATTTGGAAATCTACTTTATAACCCTAACCTATGGTGCCTAAATCGTCGCTCAGCATCTGGCGCATTTGCTGTCGGGTTATTCATGGCTTTTGTTCCACTTCCAAGTCAAATGTTAATGGCTGCGGGCCTAGCTATTATGTTTGGCGTAAATTTACCGCTCTCTGTAGCATTAGTATGGGTCAGTAACCCCGTGACTATGCCGGTACTATTTTACGGTGCCTACAAACTAGGCGCTTGGGTTTTGCATAGTCCTGATGTTGGATTTCATTTTGAGCTAACTTGGGATTTCCTGTTAAATCAAATGAGTCAAATCGGTCCTCCATTCTTATTGGGCTGCTTTATCTGTAGCGTCTTAAGCGCTTTAATCGGTTATTTTGGTATTCGATGGTTATGGCGCTACTCGGTTGTACGTAGCTGGAATAAGCGTAAGTTCCGTATTCCTAAAACCCACTAACTGTTGCTTTGTTATAACAATAAAACTCCATCATTTTGGAGTTTTATTGTTAACAAACCTTCTTTTGAGAAACAACTAACACCATTTTTCATTCCCATACGCAAGATTTCACGATTAATCGATCTAACTCTCACCTCTTTATCTTCTCTCTATATATATCGCGCCATCAAAAACTTATATTGCTAATTAGCTGCATTTTATACCTAGTAATTATTATTGTTCAGTCTACTATTTAAAAATGAAATACATCCTTAAATAGCAATCACTTACTAGTCGCTAATTAACATTAGTCATTTAATTAAAGGGAAATAATATGGAAAATCCAGTGAAGAATTTACTTACAAAAGGTTGGAAATGGTTTGTCATCGTTGGTGTAATTGTTGCACTTGCGGGTATTTTTGCCATTAGCTTACCGGTTGCAGCTGGTATGACTATTACAACCATTATTGGTGTGATCTTTTTAGTGATAGGGTTAGTGCAGGTTTATCACACCTTTAGTATTCCACAATGGAAAACCAAAATTTGGTATGTCATTAGTGCCCTCTTTTATCTCATTGGTGGCTTATTCATCCTAGGACAACCCTTTATTGGCTTGGTGACTATTACCGTTCTTATGATTGCTACCATGGTATTTAATGGCATTACGCGAATGGTATTTGGTTTTAGTAGCCGCGAGCATCTTGCTGGTTGGCGTTGGATTGTATTTAGTGGTTTATTATCAACAGCAATTGGGGTTTATTTTTTTAATTTAATGCATAACCCTGAGTTTTCAATGTCACTCTTAGGAATTTTTGTTGGGGTTTCGTTAATATTTGAAGGAATTAGCTTTATTTTCATCGGTTCACAAATGAAAAAAGCGCTTCATAAGTAAGTACTAACATTTACCCAAAAGTATCCAAGCTTCAGTTAATTGCTGAAGCTTTTTCTTTATAATTCATAGCATAACCAATAAGAAGCATAATCAATAATTCATTTCTATTATAATTTCTTATAAAAACATTGCCTTTGGTTATAAATTTCAGTAAAAGAGTGTTTTTTATACTTGGGCGATACTATTGATGGGTTACCTTACTCTATTTAGCTTACTGCTAAGCGTTTTATTAATAAGCGCAACGAGTATGACTGTGCCTACAGCACCTCCTCAGTATGCTTTACATAAAGTTTCAGTATTTAGCCTTACCAGTAATCAAGAAAACTGGAACAATAATGTCGTTATTTTATCGAATAATAATCATAAAACACGACAGTTATCAAAAACAGAGAAAAAGAATTTTGTTCCTGTTCTAAATTGTGACAACAATGTCGCCCTATACTTACACCAAACAATAAGTCATTGCGCTAAGCACCAACGGTATCCACCTCTTGCACTTGCTAATTTTCAATACCGTTTCACCCATAGTCGTAGGCAGTTAAGATTACTCAATTACCGCGACATTTACTTTAATTATGACTCTGACTACAAGGACTACATAGATGCTTGATTCATTTGTATCTATTTTTTCAGCGCTATGGCAACAAGATTTTGCAGCATTACAAAACCCTGAAAGTATTGTAATGATTTATTTTTGTGTCACCTTTGTTATTTGGTTGGAAAGCGCATTTTTACCAGCAGCACCACTACCTTGCGACAGTATTGTTATTTTAGCTGGCACACTGGGTGCAATGGGAATCATTGATTTCAAACTGATTGTATTTTTATTAATTGTTGCTGCAGCAATTGGCAGTTGGTTAGCTTACTTACAAGGCCGTTGGCTTGATCATTTGCCAAAAGTAAAACGATGGGTAGATATGGTTCCGCCTCATCGAATGCAAACAGTAGATAAACTGCTTATTCGACATGGTATTGTGGCACTATTTGCTGCACGATTTATTCCTGTAGTACGGCCTTTATTACCTTTAATGATGGGATTTAGAATCAAGAACCAAGCACATTTCTTTCGATTTGCTTGGCTAAGCGCAACAGCTTGGGTATTAGTATTAACTGGACTAGGCTACTTATTGACACTACTACCTGAAAGTGTCGCTCGTGTAACGACCATGGTATTAATGGTTGCTCCTTTCATTACGTTAGGTATAGCGATCATAAGCCTTTTCAGTAGTTGGCTCATTAAACGCATAAAAAAAAATAACATTGCTTAATTATCTGTACCAATCAATAGCTATAAAAAAACCCGCTAACTATTAGCGGGTTTTTTATCATCATATATGGGCTTAGACTTAGAAGTAGAAGCGAGTACCGAATACGATGTTTGTTAGGCTGTCTTTCGCTTTACCGCTAGAGAACTCAATATCGTCAGTTGCGATGTTGTAGTTAACTTCTGCGCTTAGAGCAACGTTAGGGTTGATGAAGTACTTAACACCACCAGCTAATTTAAGGTTTAGTGCCCAAGAATTACCACTCTTACCAAAGTCAGTGCTTCCGCCGTCTTTGTTGTTATAGTTTAGCGCAGCAAGCTCAGTTGCAGCACCAACATAAGGAACCCAGTTAGTAGAGTTAACAAAGTTGTACTCAGTGAACACACCTAGCTTACCGCTAACTGCATCATTTTCGTCTTTAGCGGCAACAGATGCTGTACCACCAACTTCCCAGTTATCTTTTACGAATGTACCGTAAGAACCGTTTAGGTTTAGATCCCAACCGCTGCCTAGTTTAGCGTTACCTTGAACACCAATCTCTTGTGTGCCAGCAGGAAGTTGAACAGCCGCTTGTGCTGCAACAGGTGCCATTACAGCAAAAGCTACTAATAAACCAAGTGCATTCTTTTTCATGTTAATTCCTATCCTAATTGTTTTATTTATTAACAAATAGCTGTCTATTATAAAGTAACAGTCATATCGATGCAGGATGAATCCCTTTCCAATAACGACAACAACATATTTGTGTTTAAGTAACGACAAATTATCACGTAAAAATGACACTGTTAAATTAAACAACATAAATTCACAAAAAAAAGAACAGTGTTCGTAATTTATATGTGCCAAAAAATATTTTTCAGAATTTTTGATAATCTGTAGGCTACATCAGTACTGGGGATACCTTTATTTTTTATAAATTACCAACATTAAATGCTGAAATAAAAATAAAGAAAATAAAAAAAACGTACCTTGTCAATGTCATAAAAATCACATCTTTGGTTAAAAAATAACCATAAAATACAAATAAAAGACAAAATAATCCATAATTACTCTGCTTTTTATTTTTATTTATCAGCTATAAATGAACTTATTTTCTAATGCTCATCAAAAAACGTTATTTCTCAGCAATTATGATAGCTACAAATACCGCAATAATACCGATAACTAAAAAACACAAACAAAAAACGGAGCCTAAGCTCCGTTTTGAAATTAACACCATGAATAAAAGCGTTACTAGTTATTACTTAGCACTTAATACTCGTGCTGGTTGTAATCGACTTGCTCGAGTTGCTGGATACCATGTCGCTATCAAACTTAATACAATCGCAGTAGTGGTAACTATCACAACATCATGCCAAGCTAGCTGTGTTGGTAGAAAGTCGACAAAATAGATATCCCCCGACAAAAATCGATGCCCAATAATTTTCTCTATCACGCGAACTATATGCGTTAAGTTAATTGCAATTAAAGAACCAAATATCGAACCAATAATACTACCAAGTACACCTGACAATACCCCATGCCAAACAAAGATAGATTTAATCAGTCGATCACTCGCTCCCATAGTACGTAAAATCGCAATGTCTGCTGCACGATCTTTTACTGCCATCATCAACGTCGAAACAATATTAAAACAAGCAACGCCAATCACTAGTACCATTACCAAATACATAATGGTACGCACCATTTGAATATCACGGTATAAATAGCCGTATTTTTGCGTCCAACTTTTAAGGTAAACATAAACCGGTAACGTATCTCCGACCTCTTTTACGATTTGTTGTGCATCAAGTACATTATCAACATTCATTTCGATACCTGAGACACCTTGTCCCATATCTAAATATTGTTGTGCATCTTGTAACGGTACAATGGCTAAACTGTGATCAATTTGTCCCCCTAAAGCGAGCAAACCAACAACTTGTAGACGAATACGCTTTGGCGCTCTCAACTTCATTTGAGGATCTGTATTTGGAATCATTGCTGTGATCCAATCCCCAACCTTCAGTTTAAGTTTAGTTGCAACACCTTGACCTAAAATAACCTCTCGCTTACCTGCGGTGAAAGTTGACCATGCATTATTCTTAACATAGCGGGGTAACTCACTCACTTTAAGCTGTTCTTTAGGATCGACACCACGTACAGCAACAGCTTTCAGTTTGGCGCCTCTTTCAAGTAACGCCGTAAATTCAACATAAGGTGCAGCAGCGGTAATATGTGGATGTTGCTCAACTTTCTTTAATAACGGTTTCCAATTATTCAATGGCGGTTGCACTGCTTGCAATTCACCTTGCGGAATAACAGAAAGCACTCGCGTTTGTAACTCTCGTTCAAAGCCATTCATTGCCGATAAACCGATAATGATCACCGCGACACCCACAGCAATACCAAGCATCGATGACAAAGAGATAAACGACACCATGCGATTACGTTTTTTTGAACGATTAAAACGACTACCTATATAGAGGGATAAAGGTCGAAACATTACTTCTCCTTAACCTCTGATAAAATACCGTCTTGCATGTGCATACAACGATCAAGCTTTGAAGCTAATTGAGTATCATGAGTCACCACTAAAAATGCAGTACCTGATTCTGCATTTAGCTTACGCATCAGATCATAAATATCTAACGCTGTTTGATGATCTAAATTACCCGTAGGCTCATCTGCAAGTACGATCGCAGGGTTATTCACCAATGCACGTGCGATAGCAACTCGCTGCCGTTCACCACCACTCAATTCTGATGGACGATGTTCAAAACGATGATCTAATCCAACCAATGCTAGCATATCTTGCGCACGAGTACGTGCTTCACTCACCGCAACACCACCAATCAGTAATGGCATTGCCACATTTTCTGTTGCGGTAAAATCTGCCAATAAATGGTGAAATTGGTATACAAAACCAATATCTTGATTACGTATTTTTGCTTGTTTATTTGAACTTAACGTATCTAAACGCTGACCTTTAAAAAATACTTCACCGTTAGTCGGTTCATCTAGCGCACCTAAAATATGAAGTAAGGTACTTTTACCTGAACCTGAAGAGCCAACAATTGCGACTAATTCATGATCAGCGATATCAATATTAACCTGTTTCAATACTTCAGTTTGTAACTGCCCTTCTTGGTAGGTTTTACATAATTGATTACAAGATAATAATGGATTATTCATAACGAAGAGCCTCAGCAGGACGGACAGCGGCCGCACGATAAGAAGGGAAAATAGTCGCTAATAAACTCAATATAATAGCGCCAACAATAACAGCTAAAATTTGCATCGGTTCAAAATCCACCGGTAAAGAACCACCAATAGCAGCAAGGTTTACACCCAAAAATGCCATAATTGGATTGAGGTAATGGGACACTATCACGCCAAAAACACCACCTAATAAAGCACCAATAACACCACTACTTGAGCCTTGTACCATAAATAATGTCAGCACCTGCCGATGAGTCATCCCTTGTGTTTTTAGGATCGCAACTTCAGCTTGCTTTTCCATCACAACCATAATCAAAGCTGAAATAATGTTAAACGCAGCGACACCAATGATTAGACCCAACATCAGTCCCATCATGTTTTTTTCCATTTTAACAGCTTGAAATAACTCTCCACGTTGTTCACGCCAATCCGACCATTTCCAATGATTTGGAAGTGGCATTTCCGCTAGTTCAGTGACAGCAAACGGATCATCAAGATACAAACGCCAGCCTGACATTTGATCAAGTTTGTAATGCAGTAATCGACCCGCATCGGAGATATTTGTAAACACCAACTGTTTATCAACATCAGAACCCGTATCGTAAATACCAGAAACGGTAAAATTGCGCTGACTTGGTAAGCGTCCCAATGGAGTGAATTGGCTCGCACTAGTTACCATTAAGCGAATTTTATCACCTGGTTGAATATCAAGTTCAACAGCCAGCGCTTGACCAATAATGACATTAAAACTGCCAGGTTGAAGATCCTTTAATGAACCTACCATCAAATGATCAGCAATAGGATCATATTGATTAGGTTCAATACCAATCATCATACCGGCAGCTAATGAATTAGCACTCTGAATGATGGTTTCACCACGAGTTATTGCTGTTACTTTTGTCACATGCGGTAACTGCTTTAAAACTGTAGGTACTTGTTCAGAAAGAGGCACTCGTCCATCAGCATTCGTCACAACAGCTTGTGGTAAGACTCCTAATATTCGGTCTTTGAGTTGTTGTTCAAAACCATTCATGACAGACATGACGGTAATTAATGCCATCACTCCTACTGTAATACCCGCCGTTGACATATAAGAAACAAAGCGACTAAAACGGTCACCTGAACGTCCACGCAAATAACGTAAACCAATAAAAAAAGATACAGGATGAAACATAGGCTTAAAAAACCACTCCTTTATTTGATGATCCAAGAATACTCGTTAACGACTCGGTTTACCATCTAGCAAGGTAAATGTAATGTAAAAACAGTGAGTAAAAGATCACCGCTTAACTGAGATCGCTTGCTCGTAACTTCGCTCTAAGTAATAATTGAAACAAATGTCGCCGATATTAACGTTGGTTACATAACCTAAATAGTGACAACGTCGATGACAATTAACTGGTAGTGAGTAAGTAATGAGACAAGATGAATATTTTTCAGTTCACTTAGGACTAACAATCAATGTCGAACCATTAGCAGATGGCCACCCACTCCCCAATATCGACACCTTTCGTACTGAAATACCGCCACTGTTTCGTATAGCCAGCGAATGTAACACGCTTGAAGAAAACGCAGAACGTCTATTAAACGGGTTTGGTAAAGAAGATAGTAAAGCCTTAGCTAATTATCTTAGTGCTCAAAATAGTAAAATAAACCTGCTGTTATCTTACGTGCTATCTCAACAAGATAATGTTAATTATCGTTATATAACTGAAACATTTGGCGCAAGTAATTTGAGCTTTTATAGCTCACATGATTTTACGATTGGGCAAAATGTCACCGTTAAACTATTTTTAGATCACCCTGCCGCTGCAATTTATTGTTATGCTGAGGTGGTTAATTGCTCCGCTTTAGACGGTCGTTTTTTAATCCAGTTGCATTACACGCGATTGTTAGAAGATGATCGTGATTTATTAATCCGTGCCGCACTGCATTGCCAACAAAAGCTTTTACGTCAGCGGGCCCAACAACGAAACATGAATAATAACAATGACGAATAAAACATTACTCTCAATCCCCTTACCAAAGAAAGCTGGGGATAATCGTTACATCGGTAATTTATCAGGTTCTGCATTGGCGTTGTCATTAGCAGAAATAGCGACCAAACATAAAGGGCCTGTACTTGCCGTTGTTGCTGATACCCAAACGGCACTGAGATTACAGCCTGAAATTACTCAGTTTTGTAATCTTGACGTACACGTTTTTCCTGATTGGGAAACACTACCTTATGATAATTTCTCACCTCATCAAGATATTATCTCTGAGCGTTTAGCGCGCTTATACAAAATGCCAACGCAGAAAACGGGCATTATCTTAGTGCCTATCAGCACACTATTACAACGATTAACACCCCAAGAATTTATTCATCAACATGCTTTAATTGTCAAAAAAGATGATCGTATTTCGCTAGAAAAATTACGTCTTCAGCTAGAAGCATCAGGTTATCGCCATGTGGATCAAGTAATGGAACATGGTGAATATGCTAGCCGTGGTTCATTGGTGGATCTATTCCCTATGGGTAGCAATGCGCCATACCGAATTGATTTTTTTGATGATGAAGTCGATTCTATCCGTCAATTTGATCCTGAAAATCAACGTTCAACTGCAGAAATCACCACTATTGATTTACTACCAGCACATGAATTTCCAACCGATGAGTTAGCGATAGAAAACTTTCGAATGCGTTGGCGCGAACGATTTGAAGCCCGCCGTGAACCTGAATCTATCTATCAACAAGTCAGCAAGAAAATCTGGCCGACGGGTATCGAATATTGGCAACCGCTATTTTTTGATCATACCGAAACTTTATTCGACTATTTACCGAGCAATACTTTATTAGTGACATTAGGTGACTTAGAGCCAGCCGTTGAAACATTCTTGCATGATGCCGAATATCGTTATGATCAACGTCGAGTCGATCCATTACGACCATTACTTGCCCCTAAAGAACTATGGCTAACTAAAGATGAAATGTTCGCTGGTTTTAAGCAATTACCGCGCGTAAGGATACAACGCGACCCGATTGATGATGAAAAAGTGGGTCGCTACAACCCGACACTATCGCCAATTCCAGCAATTACAATTAATCATCAGCTCAAAGAGCCATTGGCTGAATTGCGTCACTTTACAGAGCAATTTAAAGGAAAAATTATTTTCTCCGTTGCTTCTGAAGGCCGTCGTGAAGCATTATTTGATTTATTAGCTCGAATAAAACTGCGCCCGACAGTATACGACAACCTTGAAGCAGCAATTGCAAGCAAAGATAAACATTGCCTGGTTATTGGTGCGGCGGATAATGGCTTTATACTCGAAAAACCTGCCGTCGCTTTTATTTGTGAAAGTGATTTGCTTGGTGAACGCATTCAGCAACGCCGTCGCAATGACAAAAAAACCACCGTCAATGCTGATACGATTATTCGCAACCTGGCTGAATTACAAGTTGGTCAGCCGGTGGTTCATATCGATCATGGTATTGGACGCTACCAAGGACTGCAAACACTTGAAGCAGGCGGAATCAAAACCGAATACGTTACCCTTGAATATCAAGGTGGCGCCAAACTGTATGTACCAGTTGCTTCACTGCATCTTATTAGCCGTTATTCAGGCGGCGCAGAAGATAGTGCACCAATTCATAAACTGGGTGGTGAAGCATGGGTTAAAGCTCGCCGTAAAGCCGCCGAAAAAGTACGAGATGTCGCCGCTGAGTTACTCGAAGTTTACGCAATGCGTGAACTTAAGCCAGGCTTTAAATTTATACTTAATCGCGAAAGCTATGCCGATTTTTGCACTAGCTTTCCTTATGAAGAAACTTACGATCAAGCCTTAGCCATTAATGCAGTTCTGTCTGATATGTGTCAACCTAAAGCGATGGATCGTCTTGTCTGTGGTGATGTTGGCTTTGGTAAAACAGAAGTCGCAATGCGAGCTGCCTTTGTTGCCGTTGATAATAATAAGCAAGTAACAATATTAGTACCAACGACATTATTGGCTCAACAGCATTTCGAAAACTTCCGTGATCGTTTTGCAAATACGCCAATTCGCGTTGAAGTTTTATCACGATTTAAAACAGCCAAAGAGCAAAAGCAGATTCTGAAGGATGTCGAAGAAGGTAAGATTGATATCCTTATTGGTACCCATAAACTACTAAATAGCAGCGTTAACTACCATGATCTAGGATTACTGGTGGTTGATGAAGAACACCGCTTTGGTGTGCGTCAAAAAGAAAAAATTAAAGCCATTCGTTCCGACGTTGATATTCTTACTCTTACGGCAACCCCAATTCCTCGTACATTGAATATGGCAATGAGTGGTATGCGTGATTTATCAATTATTGCCACGCCACCAGCTCGTCGTTTAGCAATTAAAACCTTTGTTCGTCAAGGTGATGACGATATTATTCGAGAAGCAATATTACGTGAAATCAGCCGTGGTGGTCAGGTTTACTTCCTCCATAATGAAGTTGATAGTATTGAAAAAACCACTGAAGATTTAGCTAAGTTAATACCTGAAGCACGAGTGACTTTTGCACATGGTCAAATGCGTGAACGCGAACTTGAAAAGATCATGGGTGATTTTTACCATCAACGCTTTAACGTACTGGTCTGTACCACTATCATTGAAACCGGTATTGACGTACCTAGCGCCAATACTATTATTATGGATAGAGCTGATAATCTTGGCTTAGCACAACTGCATCAGTTACGTGGTCGTGTAGGTCGTTCCCACCACCAAGCATATGCCTATTTACTAACACCACATCCTAAACGTATGACCAAAGATGCGGTTAAACGTTTAGAAGCAATTGCTTCATTAGAAGATCTTGGTGCTGGCTTTACCCTTGCAACTCATGATTTAGAGATTCGTGGCGCGGGTGAGCTCTTAGGTGACGAGCAAAGTGGTCAGATTCAATCCGTTGGTTTTAGTTTATTCATGGAGATGCTAGAACAAGCCGTTGAATCATTACGTGAAGGTAAAGAACCAACACTTGATGACTTACTCAAACAGCAAGCTGAGGTAGAAATGCGTATTCCGGCATTACTACCCGATGATTATATTCCTGATATTAATACCCGCTTATCGCTTTACAAACGTATCGCGAGCGCAACTGATGATAATGAGCTTAATGAGATAAAAGTAGAATTAATCGATCGCTTTGGTTTATTACCAGAAGCGGCAACGAACCTACTTACAGTCAATAGCCTTAAACTCAAAGCGGCAATTATTGGGGTTAAAAAAATTGAGAGTAATGAAAAAGGCGGTTATTTTGAATTTAAACAAGATGCTGCTATTAACCCTCACTTCTTAGTTGGCTTACTGCAAACCCAACCGCAGCATTTCAGAATGGAAGGCCCGACGAAGTTAAAAATTGTATCAGGAGAGATGGATCGTAAAAAGAGAATTAAATTTGTTGAGGATCTACTTAACCAATTTAGAGAAAATATGATCTAACTATGACAAGCCTCAGATAAATCACATCGTCTGGGGCTTATCTCTCTCCGCATTAAGCACAACATCACTTAGAGGCTAAATAATCATGAAACTTGATTTTGAACTTACGACTCCTCGACTGATTTTACGCCCTTTTAAAACTGCAGATTTACATGCTTTTCTTGAAGCGGTTAACCAATCAAATCAATACCTTCAACCATGGTTAGAATGGTGTGATAATAATTTTGATCAACAACAAGCTTATGAATGGATCAATGCCAGCCGTTTAAGTTGGCAACATGATTACAGCTATGAATTAGCTATATTTGATCGAATTAATGATGATTTTGTTGGTACCGTTTCACTTAGCGCCATTACACCATTATTTAATTCAGCTAACCTCGGCTATTGGATCAAGTATAATTATCATCGTCAAGGTATAGCAACTGAAGCTAATACCGCTATTATTCAATTTGCATTTCAAATGTTAGGTCTTACTCGACTGGAAATAATTACCCATACCGATAATTATGCCAGCCAAAAAACAGCGCTTGCCTGTAACGCTATTTTTGAATGTGAAGCAAGAAACCGAATTTTTTACCAAAACAAACCTATGAATGGCTATGTGTATTCATTAGTGCCTCAAGATTTATATTAAGCATTATTAATTATATCTACATTGGTATATATCAACCTTTAGTAACCACATTTCAGTTACTATTCAAGTCTATTTCTTTATACAGTCAATAATTATGTCCTCTACTGAATCTCGCCATGGCCACGATGTATTAAACCTTATCGCTGATGCTTCAACGCCTTTCACAATCAAAACATTACACGCATATGTTGAACAACATTGGGGAGATGATACTCATTTTCATACTTGCAAATTAAACAACCTCTCTTTAGATGCGCTGCTAACCTTTCTTTTATCCCGCAATAAACTTACTCTTGATAGCGATAACTTACATACAAATAGAGAGCAAATCTGTCAGCATTAATACAGTAGTCTATCGATTACCACACGACCCCGTTTATTTTACTGACATGATTAGTAATTCAGTCATTATTTTAGTAAATATTACCTACGTTTTTTGTTTTATAGAACCAAGCAGAATTAATAAGATAAAAGCCTGTACTTTAAATTTTTAAAGTACAGGTGCTTATTTTATTTATATTGTTATATCTAGTAATAGAGGCTCTATTCTTTATCAGTTTTAGTTATTATTTTTGAAATATTAGTATCAAATAATAACTCAGTTTCCTCTAACCACTGATAACGTTTAGTATATAGCTTTCTTTTATTTCTATTTAAACTTTCTAGATCTTTTTTAGGTACTTCTAACGGTATTTTATAAAAATTACCATCAAAAACTTCAGCGCCATATTCTTGCCAATGGCTATCATAATCAAATGTTACCGCATTGCGCTTACGACCAATATAGCGCCAAGACTGATACATATGTGACTTATTGCTTATACCAAATAGCATTTTTAACTCCATACTGCGAGCAAGCATTATGGCAAACTCAAGGATTAATGCTTTTGGTCGTAGTCCATGACACCCTTTTGTTAATGCTTTTATTACATCATTTCTATTTTCAACATCATGATTAGGTCCTTGTATCGAACCTATATACATTGAGCCTTGATATTCAGGACTTAAATTCATTGTTATCATATAGATACGTTGGTTTTTATCATTAACTAATCGTAAGCCTAATGCACCTTCTCTATTTTGACCTCGATCTAATATCAATTTATATTTAACTTCATCGCGATCTTCTATTTCTAATAAACAATAGCCTTCATCTCGATAAATTAAGGGTAAATTTGATGAAAATAACTCTGACATACATTGAAAATGTTGAGTTACAGAAGTAATTCTCTGTTTTTTATTCCAATTAACACATAAATAAGGTTTAAATGGTTTTTTTACAATATTTGGGTGTAACGCTAATATCACACTAAGATTGGGTGTTAAAAAGGTATTCATTAAGTGCTTTAAGCGTGAATAATGCAAATAGCTCCATATTATAAACCGTGTATCCTTTCGCTTTTTCTTCCAGCCAGAAGATTTATAATTAATACCATTAGCAATATTTTTTATATTGTTAAAAAAACAATCATCAGAATTTAATTCATATCTCGCATCAATTAACTCTCCTTGCTGAAGTAAATTTATATCATTAAGATTATTGTTCATTTTCTATCTATCAACCTTCTGCTTATAATTTCTTGTGAAAATAAACCACCATCACAATATTCGAAATAAGCATACTACAGTAACAAAAATTCAAATCAACTAGCAGTATAAAATGTAAACCATAACTAAAATTTTTTGACGAATAATTATGCTAACAATATGCTAGAAAAAATAAGAGGATTAATTATCCCACCTTCAATTTAAATTCTTATATTGTTATTTCATACTGTTACTTCTGAAAGAGAATGATATTATAAATTAAATTTATTCAGTAAGGACACACTAGTGCCAAAAATTATTATTGCAGTGGTTATCGCTGCCGTAGTTGCGTTTTTTCTTTATCGCTCTTACAACAACAAACAAGCTGCGCAAGAAAACATTAAGATTGGGCAGGAGTTTCTAGCGGCAAACAAACTTAAAGAAGGCGTACAAACCACCGCTTCAGGTTTACAATATTTAGTATTACAGCCAGGTACTGGAACTGAACATCCAAAAGCAACCGATACAGTTACTGTGCATTACCATGGCACATTGATTAATGGCACTGTATTTGACAGTTCAGTTGATCGTGGTGAAAAAATTTCATTCCCACTAAATCGGGTAATTAAAGGATGGACTGAAGGCTTACAACATATGGTTGTTGGTGAAAAGGTACGTTTCTTTATTCCTGCAGATCTTGCTTACGGCAATAATGGAGCTGGTAGTATTCCTCCAGGCTCTGTACTGATCTTTGATGTAGAGTTATTTAAGATTAATTAAATTATCTAACCAATAAAAACGCCAGTATTGATCTCAACTAAAAAGAGAATTCACAATACTGGCGTTTTTTATTACTTTACTATGATATTAATGCAGTTTTAGGCTTGGACGAAGTACACGATTAATTCGGCCAACTAACATAATCAGGCCTGTTTTGAACATACCATGTAACGCCATCTGGTGCATACGATACAACGAGATGTATACCATCCGCGCAATACGGCCTTCAACCATCATTGAACCTTTAGATAAGTTACCCATTAAGCTACCCACCGTTGAGAAACGGCTTAATGATACTAACGAACCATGATCACTGTAAATGTAAGGCTTTTGCTCACGATCAGATAATTTCGCTACGATGTTAGCAAAACAACGGCTTGCCATTTGATGTGCTGCTTGTGCCCGTGGCGGTACAAATGACCCATCTTCTTGCACGCATGATGCTAAATCACCAATAACATAAATATTATCATCACGGGTTGTTTGTAGCGTTGGTTTAACCACTAGCTGATTAATACGGTTAGTTTCAAGACCCGCAATATCTTTCATGAAATCAGGCGCTTTAATACCCGCGGCCCATACCATTATTTGGGCTGGGATATGCTCACCATCTTTGGTTGTTAAGCCAGTTTCATCGGCTTTTGTCACCATCGTTGCCGTACGAACGTTAACACCTAACTTAGTTAGTTCATTGTGCGCAGCTTGAGAAATACGTGGCGGCAATGCTGGTAAAATACGCTCACCAGCTTCAACTAAGTTAATATTTAAGCGAGAACTATCAAGATCACCAAAACCATAGTTATGTAATTCTTGGACTGCATTGTGTAACTCAGCAGACAGTTCTACCCCTGTTGCACCTGCGCCTACAATCGCAATATCAACTGTTTTTTGATCTTTATTCGCATGTAACTTCATGAACTGGTTATTCATTTCACTACGGAAACGGTGAGCCTGCTCTGGACTATCAAGGAAAATACAGTTATCACGCACACCTTGAGTATTGAAATCATTCGATGTAGAGCCAATCGCCAGTACTAAAATATCGTACTCTAGAGAACGTTCAGGTACCAATAGCTCATTATGCTTATCATATAATGCTGCTAAAGTGATCGTTTTTGCATCACGATCAATATCCTGTAATGAACCCATTTGGAAATCAAACGAATGATTTTTAGCATGTGCTCGGTAACTAATTGCATCAACACCAGCATCTAACGATCCCGTTGCTACTTCATGCAGTAATGGTTTCCATAAGTGGCTTGCACGACGATCAACTAATGTAACTTCAGCACGACGCTTGCGGCCTAATGTACGCCCCAATTTAGTGGCTAATTCTAAACCACCAGCACCACCACCAACAACGATAATACGTGTCAAGATAGCTTCCTCTCTATTTTATGATTTTTAAAAACTGACAAAGACTAAATTGCATAACAGTCTGCTTAGAGTAAATATTCAAGCACTAAGACCGCTAGGCGAAAAAGTATCTATATATTTAGATTCACGTATGTAGGCAGACGGATCTACGACCCGTCTGTGATATGTAGGAGGTAATGGTTCCGTTGTTACTGCGCTTTAAACGCTTTTATTTTTTGTAGATGCTGCGAGATTTTTTTAAACTTATGAGATTCATTTTCATCCCATACAATGTCGTAAAATTGATCTAGCTCATCTTTTGTTTGCTGATTATCTAACACTTCATCATGAGTTGAAAGGATACAGAGACAATTTCCTGTATTTTTTTTACGAAAATTTGTTACACACTTTGTCAAAATATCGTCGTATTCCTCGGGACGGTCTATTTTACCCTCCATATTGCGCTCTGGATGCAAATTAGGATTCAACATCACTTGTTTTATGCCTGATAGGAATCCAATTCGCTCAGCCCAGTAACCACCAAGACCAACACCGCAAATCAAAGGCTGTGGATCATCACAACTTTCAAGCAATTTATGAACTTCTTTCAATAGATGTTGCATATCATGCTTAGGATGTAGCGTACTATAATTTAGAAAACGAACGTCAGAATCAATAAATTGCAATTGCAATACTTTTTCGTGATTACCTGGACTTGTTGAATCAAAGCCATGTAAATAAATAATCATTGTTATCTCTCGCTATCTAGTAATAATTTTACTTACTATCTATACCTACATAGCTGAGTTAAATCCATAATATGAGTAGTGTTTTAACAAATTTAAAACAAAAAACATGATCCAGTCGACAAAATTTTATTCACCAAGGTAATAATCATATTAACTCAAGTGTTATTTGTAATAACTTACTTATTGTTTTTAAAGGTAATTATCTTATACATCATTTAAGATCTATTAATATATTCAATAAGTTGTTGCTGTAATTGCGAAGCATGTTGTAAATATTCCGGTTGGTGCCAGATTTTATAGCCGACCAAGTACCATAATAACGCTAAGTATTGGCACCACGGCAGCCAACCACTCACCGCTTGTAACCAATCATACTTATTAAAATGCGTCCCTTGCTCAATCAGCTGCCGATAGTCACAATAATCACTCACTGCCAACTCAGGATCTAATTCATTAGCGATGATTGTCATCGCTAAATCTAAGCTCGGATCACCTGCCGCGGCATATTCCCAATCAATAATTTTGGCGTGATCAGTTAAACTCGCCGTTGATAATGGCAAAATAACGTTATAGCGACCAAGATCAAAATGACAGCAACAATCGTCAAACGCCGTTGGCACTGATTGATGCTGAAAGAAAGTATAGATTGAAGTGAGTAACGGTGTTTTATGATCAGTATTGATATGTTGCCAATAATGCTGTGCCCGTTGCTGAACATCTAATCGCCAAGATGGGAGAGGCAATTGATGTACTTTTGCTTGTAGTTGACATAATGCAGTATCAGAAAAACGAGACGTTGCTTCTGTTCCAGGTAACCATTCCACGACAAGCCCTGTCACTCGTTCGACAGCAGAATCAACATCGACGAATAACTGTAATGGTTTAGGGGCTAAATCAGTATTATATATCATCGTTAGTAACTGATATTCATGCTGACGTTCAATACCAAACACCTGAGTAGCAGCAGAGAATGGTCGCCATACATATTCTTTAGTTTGATTTATTGACGGGTGAAATAATACGACTTTCCAACAACGATTAGTCAGCCCACCAGTTAACATTGATGCTGAAATAAATTCAGTATCAGGTAAGGTAAGTAAAAAATCACAATCAAACTTTTCACAACAATCCATATTGCTACTCCTCACCTGATACTAGACGTTGTAATTACCAAGCAGCACTATTTGTCGCAGCAGCTTGCATCACTTGATCTTGATCAGACCACTCAATAGCTCCTGATTTCAGATCCATCAATCGCATGATCATTTTATAATATGCTTGCTGACCGTTTGATGTTGATTTCATTACAGTCGCTACGTGCCCATAAAGCATATATTGCGCACCAACCATATTACCAAACTGAATTGCCGTACTTTGGTTTACAAAGCGATCATCTTCACGGAAATTTAATTGCTTACGCACAGCTTGAACACGTACGGGATCAACAAAACGGAATTTACCTGAGTCTTGTAGTTGTTCACTAATCATTGCCGTTAAAGCGCTTGTATCAACATGATTACGAGTTTGATTCTTAATACTATCAACAACAACAATAGGTTCACCATTAGCTGTCATCGAACGCACAGCAGCTGATGCTAGCATTTTATCAACCATTGCCGATGATAATTTCTCTAAATCACTGGCACCAAAATTTGTCACCGCATTTTCAATTCCATGCAATCCGCCACCGTAATTAATTGGTTGAGCACAACCTCCTAATAACGTTGCTGCTGCTAACAAGGCTATTACACTCTTTTTCATTTTAATTACCTTTAAATTTGTCTATCTTGCTTAGTTATTTGTATCACGCACAACAATACGGTATTGCGTAGCTGCTGTACTAGGTGCCAATGCTTGCAATAACAATATTTGATTGGGCTTAATTGCCAGCGTACATGAGACTGACGTTGGGTGATTTATCTCTAAACCGTTAACATCATACCAATAAAAACGATAGTTCAATGATATGGCTGCGTCAGTTTTATTCATGGCCTCAACAGAAGCATACAAATAACCATCACGCAAATCTGTTTGTGAATGGCTAAACTTAAGCTTGCTGGCTAATGTCGTATTACCAATGACAACCTGATGATTACCCTTATCAAGGCTAATCCCCGGCATTGTTATTCCGCTACATCCCGTAACAAGTATGACCAACAATAGCGACAACGCAGATATATACTTCATGCTACATTCGTGTACAGCTTGGCTGTAGCCTCCTAAATTTCAATGGAATTACTCATCAGCATTATTTTATAAGTTTACTCTAAGAATGAAAAAAGCTTGAGTGACTCCTTGCTAATCATTGTTGCTGAATTAGCACCGTCATACTCAAGCTTTATTATCAATACATTCTATTGCAACTTTATGCTAAGAATTTATCACTTATTTAACTTACAACCATTGGGCCTAATGGACGACCGCCTAATAAGTGCATGTGAATATGATAAACTTCTTGGCCACCAAAAGGATTGCAATTAACAATCAAACGGTACCCATCTTCTGCAACACCTTCACTTTCTGCTAGTTTACGTGCAACAGTAAACATACGCCCCATCATTAACTCATCTTCTGCTTCAACGTCATTAACCGTTGGCAACAATTTATTTGGAATAATAAGAATATGGCTTGGCGCTCGAGGATTAATATCACGAAATGCAGTTACTAACTCATCTTGATATAAAACGTCTGCTGGAATTTCTTTACGAATGATCTTACTAAAAATAGTTTCTTCAGCCATACCTGACTCCATTAAATAATCAGCTTAAATGTATTCTCGGTTGAGTATGCGCTACCAAGGTGAGTAGGGCAATATTGAACATCGTTTTAAACACTTTTTTCGCGTCTCATTTCATCTTTTACCGTTATTTTTGCAACAACAGTCAAAATATTCACCAATGCCCTCTTCAAAGAGTCAAGAGTTTGAAGTTCGCGTCGATAGATAAATCAAACTGACGTAACATTAGAAATATCAATTATAACAACACCATCAATTACCATTAATGATTGATTTAGCATTAGCTGTCATTGTTATAAAAGAAATTTTAATCATTAAGTACAAAGTTATCAGCTTTTATGAAATTAGGGATATTATGAAAAAAAAACACCAAACCTCAGTCATACGTCGTATGTACTCAGGCTTTGCTATCTTAGTAACATTATTTGTCGTCACCATTATCTTCATGCTTGATGGTGTAGGCCGTATTCATAATCAATTAAAGTCAATTACTGCCGATGCCTTACCCCTAGTTTCAGTTTCAAATAATGTCAGCGTACAGCTACTGCTCGCAGATAAGATATTCAAAGATTATCTAACCAGTCAAGATCCCCAAGCAATGGCAACCTATAGCACTGAATTTGAAAAACAAACCAATGTTTTTCAACAGGCTCGCAATCAACTTGAACACGTTACGAAAAATAATCCACAATTAACACAATCGATTCAGGCTTTAACGGCATTAGAGCAACGCTATTTTTCTGAAGCCACGACCGCAATGACAAACTATCGTTTATTACTGCTTACCGCTAATGAACGCCAACAATCTTCACGCCAATTTCAACAACTACAAACACAACTCAATATTGGCATGAAAGAATTTATTAACGAGCAAGATAACCTTACGGTTAAAATGCTATCAAAAAACTATTTTATAAAATTAAAAGAAACAGAAACAATTACCCTCGACGCGTTAGCCTCTGATGATACTGCTGTTATTGAAAAAGCAATTAAAAGTAATAAGATCAGCGTTAATCATCTTAAAAACACCTTCCGCTCTTTATCTGTATTACAACCCGAATTAAAACCAGCATTTGGTCTATCCGTAGAACAATATGGCCTTGATATTGGACGTACTGGCGGTGTACTTGACCAACATTTTGAATACATTCAGGCACAGCATCGCCTGTATGACAATATTGCTACTTTAGCCAAAGAAATTAATCAAGCAATGGAGATTATTGGCAGCTTTAATAAACAAGCTAATAATCAAATGAGCCACACTATTACTACAGCCAACAAAACCTATACAGACGTAGTGACAAAAGCCACTATCATCGGTGTCGCGGTAATCTTTTTAGCTATCATTGTCGGCTGGTATTTAGCTCGCTGTGTACGTCGACCTTTAATGGCAATGTTAAACACATTAGAGGCACTAACTGCAGGTAATATGACTCAACGCACTGAAAACAGTAATTTCATTGAGTTTAGCCAGCTTAGTCACCATATCAATATGCTTGCTCAAAATTTACAACAAATATTAAGTCAAATTAGCCATGCATCATCAGAATTAAGCACAGTTGCCACTGAAAATCATGCAACGACAGCAGAGGCTAAGCTTCGCTTAAACAGTCAACGTCAACAAACAGCCTCTGCAGCAACAGCAATGGTTGAAATGGAGCACTCAGTCACCGATGTTTCAAAAAGTGCCCAGCTCACCATGGAACGGGTTAATGAGGTAGAACAAGCATCAGCGGCTGGTCGAGAAGTTATGACCAGTAATATCAATACAGCCCACCAACTTTCTAGCCGCCTAGATGAATCAGTACAGGCCGTTGAACAACTACAAAAAATGAGTAGTAACATTGGTTCAATTTTGGATGTTATTCGTAATATTGCTGATCAAACTAACTTATTAGCCCTTAATGCCGCAATTGAAGCCGCCAGAGCAGGTGAACAAGGACGTGGATTTGCGGTTGTTGCCGATGAGGTACGAGTGTTAGCTAAACGCACAACTGATTCTACTGCTGAAATTGAAGCAATGATCAAAAATTTACAAACCAGCTCAGGCCAAGCAATGGACATGATGCAAAGTTGTGTGACTGAAATGGATAACAGTATTGGTCAAGCATCTAATGCCAATAGTTCAATGGAAGAAATTCAAGCTATTATTATTGATATTAGTGATATGAGCAGTCAGATAGCACAAGCGGCAGAAGAACAACGCTGTACTACAACCGAAATTGCTCGTAGCTTAGAAGATATTAGTCATATTGCTGATAACAGTTATAACGCCATGGAAGAAATGGCCGATACCAGTGTGAAACTCGAACATTTAGCGACTGAACAAAATACCCTCGTGAGCCGCTTTAAATTGTAGCTATAAATACTCATCGATCAAACGGTCGATGAGTATGCTTCACATTTTCCACCCTCACAGCAAACGATTGCGCTTTAAAGCAGCAATTAACCATATTGTTTGATTTATAAACTTTACTTCGTAGGGCGATGCTTTTAGAATCGGACAAATTTTTGGGAGGGAAGCACAAATGACGACGTTAACAATTACACGTCCAGACGACTGGCATACACATTTACGTGATGGCGATGTACTCGCTGACACAGTTCGCGATATTAGCCGTTATATGGGACGCGCGATCATAATGCCTAATCTGATCCCCCCTGTTACTGATACCAAATCAGCTCTTGCTTACCGAGATCGTATTGTAGCGGCGCAGCCTGCTTCTACTTTCACACCACTCATGGTTATCTACCTGACAGATAACACATCTGCTGAAGAGATTAAGAAAGCCAAAGCATCTGGTCATGTATACGCAGCCAAGTTATACCCTGCAGGTGCGACCACTAATTCTGATTCAGGCGTCACTTCAATTGATAATATTCGCCCAGCATTAGAAGCCATGCAACAAGTCGGTATGCCATTACTCATTCACGGTGAAGTAACACATAATGATGTTGATATTTTCGATCGCGAAAAAGCCTTTTTAGAGACAGTATTAGCACCAATTGTTGCTGAATTTACAACACTGAAAATCGTACTAGAGCATATCACTACTGCTGATGCAGTTGAGTTTGTTACTAATGCAGGTCCAAATGTTGGTGCAACCATTACTGCTCATCATTTAATGTTCAATCGTAATCATATGTTAGTGGGTGGTATTCGCCCTCATTTTTATTGCTTACCGATTTTAAAACGTAACACCCACCAGCAAGCCTTAATCACCGCAGCAACCAGCGGTAATGCGAAGTTCTTCTTAGGAACAGACAGCGCACCACATGCAAAAGGCCGTAAAGAAGCAGCTTGTGGTTGTGCAGGATCTTACACGGCTCATGCAGCAATTGAGCTATATGCTGAAATATTTGAGCAAGCAGGCGCATTAGATAAATTAGAAGCCTTTGCGAGCTTTAATGGTGCAGATTTTTATGGCCTGCCACGTAATGCTGATACGATTACACTGACTAAAGACGCGTGGAAAGTCGCTGAAGAAATGCAATTTGGCAATGATACCGTTGTGCCAATTAAAGCAGGTGAAATGATGACTTGGAAAGTAACCGTTTAAGAGACTAACTCACTAACGACTTTTCATTAAAAAGGCTTCCATATCGTATGATTGGAAGCCTTTTTTATACTAACAAATTAACAAGTTACTGGGTCATTTCAGCAATATTAACTCGCCATGTATCTGGGCCAGTTTGATGGGCATTTATTCCCTCAGCATCAACTGCAACAGTCACGGGCATATCTTCAACTTCGAACTCATAGATTGCTTCCATACCTAAATCAGCAAAAGCAACCACACGTGCTTTTTTAATGGCTTTCGCAACCAGATATGCTGCACCACCAACCGCCATTAAATAAACGGCTTTGTGTTGCTTAATTGATTCAATGGTTGCCGGTCCACGTTCAGCCTTACCGATCATGCCTGTAAGACCCGCTTCACCTAGCATCATTTCAGTAAATTTATCCATCCGGGTTGATGTCGTCGGCCCAGCAGGCCCAACAACTTCATCACGTACAGCATCAACGGGGCCAACGTAATAAATAAAGCGATTAGTGAAATCAACCCCTTCAGGAAGACCTTCACCATTACTTAGCATTTCTTGAATGCGTTTATGTGCCGCATCACGGCCCGTTAAGATCTTACCTGACAATAATACGGTTTCGCCTGAACGCCACTCTTGCACATCAGCTTTAGTAATATTATCAAGATTAACCCGACGTACATTATCACCTACTTCCCATGTTACTTGTGGCCAATCGCTTAGTTTCGGCGGTGTTAACTCAGCAGGGCCATTACCATCAAGAGTAAAGTGAACATGACGTGTTGCTGCGCAATTAGGGATCATACATACAGGCTTAGACGCCGCATGCGTTGGCGCACTTTTAATTTTCACATCAAGCACAGTGGTTAAACCACCTAAACCTTGTGCACCAATACCTAATTTATTGACACGATCATAAATATCTAATCGTAATGCTTCTTCTGTTGTTTTAGCACCACGTTGTTGTAATTCATGGATATCAACGGCTTCCATCAATGACTCTTTAGCAAGTACTGCTGCTTTTTCAGCGGTACCACCAATGCCTATGCCTAACATACCAGGAGGACACCAACCCGCCCCCATTAATGGCACTGTTTTTTCTACCCACTCGGCAACATCATCAGAAGGATTAAGCATTACCATTTTAGTTTTATTCTCAGAACCGCCACCTTTAGCTGCGATTTGAATTTCAACTTTATTTCCCGTAACCATCTCTACATGCACAACGGCAGGAGCATTGTCTTTAGTATTCTTACGCGCCCCTGCAGGATCAGCAACAACAGATGCACGCAATGGATTATCAGCGTTGGTGTATGCCTGACGCACACCCTCATCAATCATTTGTTGTACTGTTAAATCACTATCCCACTGCACATTCATGCCAATTTTAACAAAGCATGTAACAATGCCCGTATCTTGACATATCGGTCGACGACCTTCAGCTGACATACGAGAATTAATTAAAATTTGGGCAATAGCATCTTTCGCAGCTTGACTTTGTTCTTTGTTATAAGCTTTTTCTAATGCTTGAATAAAGTCCAAAGGATGGTAGTAAGAAATATATTGTAAAGCATCGGCGACACTACTGATTACATCTTCTTTACGGATGATGGTCATAATTACCCTCGTTAAGTATTATCATTCCATGGCGCCCGATTTAAATCTTCCAAATTGTAGGGGTCTTAAACAGCCAAATAACACTGTTCAATCTTGGGCGTCTTTCTCTGAATATGATACTCTTGCCTATAACATTGCGCTATGCGCCAATTAAACCTCTTGTCACAAAAAAGAAAATGATTTGTAAATCACATCCAGAATTAAGCATTACCTCATTACCCTACTCAAAAGATGCCGCTCTTTCATGGTTTACACCATTATCGGGGTTGCCATGGGCAATGATATTACGTTCGGCAGCAACAACGCATCCAGATAATCGTTATGATATTTTAGTTGCCGATCCTTTAGCCACTATTGAGACACAAAATGATACAACTTATATTAAGTTTTCAAATGGTGACCAACGTACCACTACCGATGACCCTTTTAAGGTCATTAACACCCTACAAAGTGAGTTATTACCACCACTTAGCACACTCATAGATTTGCCATTTATTGGCGGAACGCTAGGGTATTTTAGCTATGATTTAGGCCGTCGAGTAGAAAAAATAGCCACCACAGCGACTCATGATATTCCATTACCTGAAATGGCTGTTGGTATTTATGATTGGGCGTTGATTGTCGATCATCAATTACAACAATCATGGCTGATTGAATCTAAAAATAGTCACCGTCTAGCGTGGTTAACACAACAACAATCCCAAGCTAAATCATCATTAACATCACAAAAAAGTAACCATAATACGACGTTCCAATTAACATCTTCATGGTCATCAAATATGACTAAAGAGGATTATTGCAACAAATTTAACACTATACAGTCGTATCTATTGTCGGGAGATTGCTATCAAATCAATCTTGCACAGCGATTCAGTGCCCACTATCAAGGTGATGAATGGCAAGCTTATTGCCGTTTAGAAACAGCAAATGGCGCGCCTTTTTCAAGTTTTATTCGCACCGATAACGGCGCCATACTCTCAGTATCACCAGAGCGTTTTTTACAATTAAATCAATCTGATATTGAAACAAAGCCGATCAAAGGTACTCGTCCTCGTAGTTCTGATACCATTGAAGATGCAGCGAATGCACTGGCGCTTCAGCAAGCCCCCAAAGATCGGGCTGAGAATGTGATGATTGTAGATCTACTGCGCAATGATATTGGTCGAGTAGCCGTACCTGGAAGTGTTCGTGTACCGGCACTATTTGCCATTGAAAGTTTTCCAGCAGTACACCACTTAGTCAGCACTGTTACTGGTCAACTAGCCAGTAATTATTCAGCCACGGATTTATTACGTGCTTGCTTCCCTGGCGGTTCGATTACCGGAGCGCCTAAAGTTAGAGCAATGGAAATTATCGAAGAACTAGAACCTAATCGACGCAGTATCTATTGCGGTAGTATTGGCTATATCAGTCGTTGTGGCACCATGGATACTAATATTGCAATTCGCACATTGGTCGCCTATCAACATCGTTTATACGCATGGGCAGGCGGTGGAATTGTCGCTGATAGCAATGCCGAGAGTGAATATCAAGAAACTCTCGACAAATTAAGTAAAATTCTGCCAACCTTATAATAACGCTAAATTTAGTGAAAAAGTTGTAAATGGAGGCTTTATGGGTGAACAGCAGCAAATTCTAACTCGGTTTCTTATGGCACCAAGTCAACAGTACGACGCGAGCCATAAGCGCAGAATTGATCATCACTTTAGCGATGATATTCATTTCAAACCTGCTGCCGTTCTCATTCCACTCGTTCCTCGAGAACAAGGCTTTAATGTCGTATTAACCCGCCGAGCTGAACATCTAAAACACCATCCGGGGCAAATAGCATTCCCCGGTGGTCGTTTTGAAACATCTGATAACGATCTGATCACTACAGCATTACGTGAAACTTATGAAGAAACAGGGATTGTTTGCCAACGTAATAATGTTATTGGCCAATTAACACCACTAGCAACGACCAGTGGCTATATTGTTACTCCCTTTATCTCAACCATTAGCAGTAACTATAGTGCTAAACCTGATCCTGGCGAGGTTGATGCTATCTTTGAAGTGCCACTCAATTACCTACTTGATCCTAAAAATATTAAATCTCATCAGTTCCACCTTCGAGGTGAATTCCACCGTGTTTATGCAATACCTTATAATAATTATTCCATATGGGGCGCAACAGCACAGATGATTAAACTATTATCCAACCAAATTTGGGAAGATAAAAAATAACCAGTTAGACGTTTTACTTTAATCTTACAAGCCAATTTATGTGATGCAGGTCTGGTTTATTTGTATCACAAAATCTTCGTATTACAGAACGAGATCTTTATCCTTGTGTTCCCCCAATAAATAGCGACAATGCGCCCGTTCCTATATTCCGTTCCGTTCCCTTTTATTGGATATCACAGCATGCAAAATACATCGACAGCATCAGCGTCAGCAACCGGTGCGACAAAAACCAGATGGACCTATAAAGATTTCACATGGGCTCTTTCTCTATTTGGTACTGCAGTAGGTGCCGGTGTTCTATTCTTACCAATTAAAGCGGGTGCGGGCGGTTTCTGGCCGCTAGTTATTCTTGCTCTTATCGCGGCACCAATGACTTGGTTCGCGCATAAAAGCTTAGCGCGTTTTGTATTATCATCAAAAAATCCAAATGCCGATATTACAGACACTGTAGAAGAGCATTACGGTAAAACAGGCGCAAACCTAATTACCTTTGCTTACTTCTTTGCCATCTACCCTATCGTATTAATTTATGGAGTTGGCATCACAAACACTGTCGACTCATTCATGGTTAACCAACTAGGTATGGAGTCAATCCCTCGCTGGTTACTATCAGGTGTATTAATTGCACTTATGACAGCAGGTGTAGTGTTCGGTAAAGAGTTAATGCTGAAAGCAACATCAGCCATGGTTTACCCACTAGTAATTATTCTACTGATTCTTTCTGTATACCTTATCCCTGACTGGAACATGTCAATGATACAGACAGAAGCTGATTGGTCTGCAATGCCTAAAATTATTTGGCTAGCAATTCCAATCATTGTGTTTTCATTTAACCACAGCCCAGTGATCAGCCAGTTTGCTAAAGAACAACGTCGTATCTACGGTGATGAAGCGGTTAAGAAAACCGACATGATCACTGGCGGTGCAGCAATGATGCTAATGGGCTTTGTTATGTTCTTTGTATTCTCAGTAGTGCTTTCAATGACACCTGAGCAACTAAACATGGCAAAAGAGCAAAATATTTCAGTACTTTCATACTTAGCTAACGTTAAAGATTCACCTGCGATTTCTTACTTAGGTCCACTGGTTGCATTTGCTGCCATTACTTCAAGCTACTTTGGTCACTTCCTTGGTGCACATGAAGGTCTTGTTGGTCTAGCAAAATCTCGTTCTAAAATGCCAGTAGCTAACATTGAAAAAATCTCACTTGCTTTCATTGTTATCACAACATGGATTGTCGCTATCATTAACCCAAGCATCCTAGGTATGATTGAAACAATGGGCGCACCAATGATTGCTGGTATTTTGTTCTTACTACCCGTTATCGCAATGCAAACAGTACCAGCAATGGCTAAATACAAAACATCAGTATTTGCTCGTGTCTTCACTGTTTTATGTGGTATCGCTGCAATCACTTCTGTCATTTACGGTGCTTTTTAATATAACTATTAAAAATGTACCAAATGCGAATAATTAATCGCATCAAAGCAAAAATTTGTGCTAGTACTCATGGTGTTTACTAGCACAAATGACGTAAAATATACGATACTTAAGAGTAAAGGCGCTTCGAGCATCATTACTCTTTTAGTTTAAGTGCGCTCGCCAAGGAAGGAGCGAGGATATCAATGAATAACAGTCTTGCCGGAGGCAGAATCGCCTCCCCCTGACTTAGGTAATAACATGATCAGTATTTTCGATATTTTCAAAATTGGTGTAGGTCCTTCAAGTTCACACACTGTCGGTCCAATGAAAGCAGGTAAAGAGTTTATCGATGACTTGCGTGCATTAGGCAAATTACGTGACGTTACTAAAATTACCGTAGATGTTTATGGCTCTTTATCTCTAACGGGCAAGGGACACCACACTGATATCGCTATCATTATGGGTCTTGCAGGTAACTCACCTGAACATGTTGATATTGATAGTATTCCTGGATTTATTTCTCGCGTAGAAGAAACCGAACGTCTTCCTGTTGGCATGCACTGCCACACTGTTGATTTTCCACGCGATGGCGGTATGAACTTCCATACAACTAACTTATCTCTGCATGAAAATGGTATGTCAATTCACGCTTGGATTGGTGACGAGGTTATTTTCTCTAAAACTTACTACTCTATTGGTGGTGGTTTTATTGTTGATGAAGAAAACTTTGGTAAAGAACAAACAAATACTGTTGAAGTTCCTTACCCATTCTCTTACGCATCTGAATTGCTAGATCAATGTAATGAACACGGTCTATCTGTGAGTGCTCTTGTTATGGCTAACGAGCGTGCAATGAATGCAGAAGATGAAATTAGTACATACTTCGCTAATATTTGGAAAACCATGCGTGAATGTATGGAGCGAGGCATGAATGAAGAAGGTATTTTACCTGGACCACTACGTGTGCCTCGTCGTGCTGCGGCATTACGTCAACAACTTATCACCACTGAAAAGTTAAATAATGACCCGATGACAGTTGTTGACTGGGTTAATATGTATGCTTTTGCCGTTAATGAAGAAAACGCAGCTGGTGGTCGAGTTGTAACAGCACCAACGAATGGTGCATGTGGCATTATTCCAGCAGTATTAGCTTACTACGACAAATTTGTGCAATCAGTTGGACCAAAAGAATACACCCGATACTTTGCTGCATCAGGTGCTGTTGGCGGGTTATATAAGCGTAATGCGTCTATTTCTGGTGCTGAAGTCGGTTGCCAAGGCGAAGTTGGTGTTGCTTGTTCAATGGCTGCTGCTGGCTTAGCAGAGCTAATGGGTGGAAGTCCAGAACAAGTTTGTATGGCTGCTGAAATTGCAATGGAACATAATCTTGGTTTAACTTGTGATCCCGTTGCAGGACAAGTACAAGTTCCTTGTATTGAACGTAATGGTATTGCAGCAGTAAAAGCAATTAATGCGACTCGTATGGCACTTCGTCGTTCGTCTGCACCACGAGTATCACTGGATAAAGTTATTGAAACAATGCTTGAAACCGGTAAAGACATGAATGCAAAATACCGTGAAACATCACAGGGTGGCTTAGCCATTAAAGTGATTTGCTAAACTAAAACACGTAGTTTAGTTCTAACTAAAAAACTATCTTCGGATAGTTTTTTTGTTTTACGCTCAAAATACCCCTTTAAAAGTCAAATTTATATACAACATGACTCATTAATAATTACCTAGCAATACAATAGTATTAAGATATATGACTATATTATATCAATATAACTATTAGCCCCCTCCTATGCTCTTTATATAACCAATTGTGTCTATTCTTTCGTTTATTTTAGTCCTATACTCACTTAAACATACTCATTGTCCTTAATGTAGTATTAGCATGGATGCGTATATCGCCCTTTTACATCATTGATGTACGATATGTAATGAAGGATTTATTCCCTTTATAGAGAAGCAATACTGCTATGAAATATAAGCGTATCCTCTCGCAGAGCCATGTTGTTCTGAAAGAGTTTTATGTCGATCATCATTTAATTGTGAAGTTATCTAATGTAGAAGGTAATATTCACATTAACGGTCACACTATAGATATAAAAAATAATAGCATTTTAGCTATACCTAAATTCAGTCATATCTCTTGTTCTATTAATCAATTAAACAGTCAAGAGAACATTGAACTGCAAATCTTAATGATTGATGAAGATGCAATAACTGAAGCCTTCAAATATATTAGTGCTTTAAAACAGCCAATGTTAGCAACCTCAAATTGCTCACCTGTCTATCTCATTGATTCATCAGAAATTGTTGAGCAAAATTTCGCATTATTTAATCAACTATTGCCAAGCATTAGTGGATCAACAATGGAGCAAACTTTGCTGAGCCAGTGCTTAGTATTCATTTTAATTGCACTTAATAATACTGGTATTGATGTTTTCAATGTTTATCGTTTTAATTATGACGAACCCAAAGAACGTACTATTGCACGTTTAATAACCCAAGATCCTCAGCGTAAATGGAGCGTTGATGATATGGCAAAAGCATTGTTTACTACCCAATCAACATTACGTCGCCACTTAGCAAAAGAAGGTGTATCGTTTAGCCAATTATTGCTAGACGTTCGAATGGGACTTGCACTAAACTTTTTAACTTTTTCCAATTACTCAATATCACAAATAGGTAATCGTTCTGGTTTTGGCAGCGCTGCTTATTTTTGTGATGCATTCAAACGCAAATATAATGTAACGCCATCACAATTTAGAATCAGCTCTAGAAAAGAAAATGATATGGATACTGATGGGTGCTTTACTCGTAAAGAACACGCTGAACATTTACCAGAAATGTGTCATTAAAAAAACAGAGCATCAATATTAAAACCTCGCAATGCGAGGTTTTTTTATAGGTTAAAAACAATAGATATAAAAAAGCCCTGCCAAAATAAGCAGGGCTAGATCAAACTACATATTAAAAATTATGCTTCAACTTGCTGTAATTCACGATCTTTAGGTGCGATACCAACAGGTAAAATAACACGGCCATACTCTGCATTTAGCACTTGTGCCATTGCAAAATAGATAGCACTTAAACCACAGAAAATACCTTCAATACCAGCAATAAAACCAATCGTTGTACTACCAGTGAAATCTCGAGCCGCAAGTAAGAAGAATAGAATCGTTAAAGAACCAAAAATAACTTGCTTGGCTGGTGGGTAACGTAAAGAGCCAATAAACATAAAGGCTGTAAATACACCCCATAATAGTAAATACCACGCCATGAACGGGGCTGGGCTCGCTGCAAACCCAAACTTAGGTAGTACGATTAAGCCAACTAAGGTCAACCAAAATAAACCATAAGATGTAAACGCTGTTGTACCAAAAGTATCACCACGTTTAAAACACATCATGCCAACAAGAACTTGTCCTACACCACCATAGAAAATACCCATCGCTAGAATCATAGAGTCTAGAGGAAAAAATCCAGCATTATGGATATTTAATAAAACGGTAGTCATACCGAAGCCCATTAGACCTAATGGTGCTGGATTAGCAAGTTTCGTAGACATCTTTTTCCCCTACAGGATTTTCAACAAAAGTGATAAATTTTCAAAATGTGTTCGCATATTTATGCGCGGCGAATTTTAATGTAACCAGCGAAACAGATCAATGCCTATATCACAAAAAACAGCATCTAAATCAAAAAACACTATTAAAGTATAAAATATGTAAAGAACCTTTATGATACTAAAGGCGTAAAATTGTTAGTAATTATTAAAAAAATAAAACTCCGTTACATCATCATTAATTACATACAAAAACACACGTAACATTCTGATATATAATGCATTTAATTTCATTAATATTCACAGTCGAATTTGAAATAATATTAAATATATATAATTATTTTATAACTTAAAACAGGGAATTTAAAAATGTCGTGAAAATATCGATTTTTTTCTAATGTAGAGACAAAAAAAAAGCGACCTAAGTCACCTTTTTGTGCAAAACCAGTAAAACTTAATATAAACATAAACCACATCTATTTTAATGACGCTATCTATTAGCAAACTATAACACTTGATAATGACAATTCAGGCCGCACACTTGCTGTAAGATCGTGATTAATCGCTGTTGATTTAATGGTAATGGGTTGCCCTTAATCGCACTAGTACGCAAGGCATCTTCGGCAACCTCTTCAAACATGGTATTACACAAACCATAGACAGATAATGATGGCAGCTGTAATTTTGCTAGTATGTTTTCTACCCATTGCACACTATCTTCAATATTCGCATCATTATCCATCGTTAATATTACTGCTAATTTTCGGTAACGAGCCAAAACATCACTTCTACCTAACTCTATCGCTACTGAAATATTTTCTGTCATCACGTAAGGAGATAATTGTGCCGTTATAAGCCCATGAGGAGCATTCAAACGCCCACTTAATGCTGATGCTAATCCATGAGCGGCACCTAATTTCGCATTTGAACGCGCCATCCCCCCAAGCATTGCAGCAAAAGCGATATTACTTCGAGAAGGGTAATGATCATCTCGACAAGCTGGAAGTATGGACATCGCAATATGCTTTAACCCTTCCTCACAGATCATATCCGTCAATGGATTCGGTTCACTACAAACATAAGATTCCATAAGATGAGTAAACGCATCCATAGCGCAGTATCCCGATAACACAGCATCCATACCATAAGTTAAGGTTGGGTCAATAATTGCCAAATCAGGAAAAAGTTCAGCATTGCTTAAGTTAACTTTCACTTGCTCTTGTGCCGATTGTAAAACAGCACTCTTACTAACTTCGGCTCCGGTACCCGCTGTAGTCGGTATCGCAACACATGGCAATGATTTAACTTGTAGCGGTACATTACGTCCAACAATGTCAACATAGTCGTAAACACTGCCTTGATTAGGAATTAATGCCGCTAGTGATTTCGCCACATCAAGTACACTTCCACCACCAATACCAATCACCATGTCAGGACAAAAAGTACGTCCAACGGCAGCAAGCTCTTCTATCATCGCAATGAATGGTTCGCCCTTTATCACCAACCGCTGATAACGTATATTCTGCTGCTTAAAATAATGCTCAAGTTGTTGTGAACGCAGCGGATCTTGTCCTGTAACCAATAATGCACTGTAGCCAAATTGATTCAGCAACGATAAAGAATTATGTAGAGCACCCTCACCAAAAATAATCCGTGTTGAAGTCATGAACTGAAACATAGGCTATTTACCTCACCCTAAATCACGCCAATTAAATAAAAGTATCAACTCTGACTACTGCCGTTATTGTTAATTGTACGCAACTAGATTCAATCAGATAAGTTAACCTAATATTGATTACAAACAATTTTTTGCTTGTTTCAAGAACTACACCGTTAAGATCAATCCTCACTCACAATAGCAGTAATAAATCACTAACAAACAGATATCGTAAAAGTGACTTTTTACCGCAACAGAAGCGTAATAATGCATTGATAGGCTACATAGCGTTCAACGGCAATGAAGCCATATAATGATTTAACGAGGAATGAACCATGAAACAAGCAGCAGTGGTAGCCGCTATCTTTACCAGCTTATCAGCAACTGCAACCGCAGCAACGGTGTATGATAATAACGACACTGTGATTGAAGTGGGTGGTAGAGCAGAAGCACGTTTTAATATCTCAAAACAAAATAAAGGTATTAATAACGACAGTAATGAATTTAAAGATAAAAGCCGTGCTCGCCTCACTTTAAAAGGAAAGTCTGCAATTAATCAACAACTCACCGCTTTTGGTAAATATGAAGCTGAAATTTCAGATAATAAAGATAGCACTGTCACCACCCGTTACCTTTATACAGGATTAGACTCGCAATTTGGTGCCTTTTCATATGGTAAACAAGATTCAGCTCAAGTGATGATCACTGATTTTACAGATATTTTATCAACCTTTGGTGGTGATGCTGTTGATCTGGTTGATGGTAATAAAGACAAGCGCGAAAATAATTTTTTATATCTCGGTGAGTTTAATAATCTTGCCATTGCGACTAACTATATTACAGAAAATAACAGTGCCACGAAAGACAGTAACAGCGTTGGTATTGCCGCCCAATATCGCTTTCCTTTTGGATTAAATTTAGGTGCGGGCTATGTTAATGGTAATGACGGAGTTGATATAGATGCCAACCAATTTAACCTCGCTATAAGTTATGAACTCGATAATATCTATGCGGGTGCAACATACGCTAATGGTAAACATGGCGATGCTGACTTAAATGGTTATGAGTTGGCAGCAGCATATACATTTAATCAATTTACCGCACGAGGCGTTTACAATTTTCAGCAATCAGAAACTAACAATGTCACCACAGACGAAGTTGACTATTTTGCTTTAGAAGGCCTCTATAAATTCAACAAAAGTCTACATACTTACATCGGTTATAAATTCCAACAGCTTGGCACAAAAGATGATGAATTACAGGCAGGTATTCGTTACGACTTTTAAATACGTTCATTAAGCATTGTCACGAAGCCAGATAAAATATCTGGCTTTTAGTTTTTTTGGACACAATCAATGCTTACATAAACGATATCGCTTTTATCTATTGGTTTAACAGAAAAAACCCTCTTCCGCTATTGCTACAGTCACGCTATAGTAGCTAAAAATTATGCAGGAGAAATTTATGTTCGTTGTTATTTTTGGTCGTCCAGGTTGTCCATTTTGTGTTCGTGCAAAAGAACTAGCAGAAAAAATTAAAGAAGAGCGCGACGATTTTAACTTTCGCTACGTTGATATCCATGCCGAAGGTATCAGTAAAGCTGATTTAGAAAAGACCGTAGGTAAGCCAGTTGAAACTGTGCCTCAAATTTTTGTTGATCAAGACCATATTGGCGGTTGCACTGAATTTGAAGCTTATGCAAAAGAACATAACCTTCTTTTTAAATAAGCGCAAAGATTGATTAACGGAAAAGGCTGGCATCGTCAGCCTTTTTTATGTATAGGCCATTACTGTTCATGATTAAAACACTATTTTTTAACGTATGCTCCCCCTTTAAAATCATCATTCTTACAAAAATATAAATTATCTTAACGAGTTCGTTTATAAAATACATTTTCTCTATTTATTTATAATATAAACTATAACCTCCCATCAAAATCAGCTAGAATTTATCCCACTTTATCTTTCCATTATTTCGGAAACCCGTTGTGAACATTGATGTAGCCGCTCTTCTACACCAAAATGATATTTTATTGCTATTTGTAGTCCTTGCTGTTGGTTTAAGTCTCGGTAAAATTCGCTTTGCCAAGATGACACTAGGTAACTCTATTGGCGTTCTACTGACTGCTTTATTATTTGGTAATGCTGGTTTTACGTTTGACACTGATGCACTAAATATTGGTTTTATGCTATTTATTTTTTGTGTTGGCATAGAAGCTGGACCAAACTTTTTTGGTATCTTCTTCCGCGATGGTAAGCACTACTTACTATTAGCATTAGTCGTCTTACTATCATCAATTGCTATAACCATGACCATGGCGCGTTATTTGCACATGGATATAGGTTTAGCGACCGGCTTGATGGCAGGTTCACTAACCGCAACCCCGGTACTTGTGGGTGCGAAAGATGCATTGAACAATGGTCTTGCTGGTATTACCGATCCCGCGATGATTAAGCAATTAAGCGAAAGCTTAAGTGTTGGCTATGCCATGTCTTATCTTGTTGGCTTAGTTAGCTTAATTTTTCTAGCAAAACTAATGCCTAAATTGCAAAAACAAAACCTTGCTGAATCATCACAACAAATTGCCCGTGAGCGTGGTATCGGCGAAGTTTCACAACGCAAAGTTTATTTACCTATTATTCGTGCCTACCGAGCAGGTCCTGAACTAATCAACTGGATTGATGGACGTAACCTACGCGAACTGGGTATTTATCGTCAAACAGGCTGTTATATCGAACGTGTACGCCGTAATGGAATTTTAGCTAACCCTGATGGAGATGCTATCTTACAAGAAGGTGATGAAATAGCATTAGTTGGCTACCCTGATAGCCATGCTCGTCTTGATCCTAGTTTCCGTAATGGTAAAGAAGTATTTGATCGCGACTTACTCGATCTACGTATTGTAGAAGAAGAAATAGTGGTTAAAAACGATGGTATTGCAGGCAAACGTTTATCAGAATTAAATTTATCTGAATATGGCTGTTTCCTTAACCGTGTAGTACGTGCACAAATTGAAATGCCAATGGATCATAATATTCTGTTGAGTAAAGGTGATATCCTTCAAGTCAGTGGTGAAAAAAGTCGTGTTTTAGGGCTTGCTGAACGAATTGGTTTTATCTCTATTCATAGTCAAATTGCCGATCTTCTCGCTTTTTGCTGTTTCTTTATTATTGGCCTATTAATGGGCTTAGTCACAATGAAGTTCGGTCATGTTGCCTTTGGTTTAGGTAGCGCTGCAGGATTATTGATTGCTGGTATTACCTTAGGTTTCTTACGAGCCAACCACCCAACATTTGGTTATGTGCCTCAAGGCGCACTTAACATGGCTAAAGATTTAGGCCTAATGGTATTTATGGTCGGTATAGGTTTAAGCGCAGGTTCTAATTTATTCGCTTCTATCGCACATATTGGTCTAACGGTATTTGTTACCAGCTTAATGGTGAGTGTTATCCCCGTTGTATTGGCCTACCTCTTTGGCGCTTATGTTCTGAAGATGAACAGAGCGTTATTATTTGGTGCCATCATTGGTGCACGAACATGTGCGCCAGCAATGGATATGATCAATGAACATGCTCGTAGTACTATTCCAGCACTAGGCTATGCAGGAACTTATGCGATTGCTAACGTATTGCTGACCATTGCCGGTACACTGATCTTTATTTTCCAATAACTGCGATCAATCTAGCACTTCGCCTACCTTTTATAGAGGGCTGACTCATTAGTTTACTAATGAGTCAGCCCCTATTCAGTCTAATTCTCTACACTGACTATTAGCGTTTAAGTGTAACTAGCAAAACAAACCATTGATCTTTTATTATTCAATTTCCCGCTTTCCCGCTAGTTTGCATGTCCTATCATGAGACTATGGTAACAATAAATAATGCGCTTTATTATTAGATACCTTACCATAGCTTATTAATACCATTCGTTATCTCTCTGGTGCCCAATCTATGCGAATTCTTATTGTCGAAGACGATGCCATCCTTAGCCATCACCTAAAGTCGCAACTCAGCGAATTAGGAAATCAAGTTCAATGTGCCAATAATGCCGAAGAAGGGCTATTTTTTGCGCAAAATTACCCTAACGATATTGCAATTGTCGATATTGGTTTACCTGATAGAGATGGTATCAGCTTAATTAAAGACATGCGTAAAAAAGGCTTACGTCTACCGATAATGATCTTAACTGCACGTTCAAATTGGCAAGATAAAGTCACAGGTCTTGAAGCTGGCGCTGATGATTATTTAGTCAAGCCGTTTCAAAAAGAAGAAATGGTGGCTCGCTTAAGTGCATTGGTTCGTCGTAGCGCTGGCTTTGTAAAACCAGAAATGACGGCTGGCGATATTCGAGTCGATTTATTAGCTAAGCAAGTTTATATTTGTGAAGAATTACTAGAATTAACGGCTTTCGAGTATGATTTATTAGAATACCTAATGCGCCATAGTCGTCAAGTTGTCTCCAAACAACGCTTACTTGATGTCCTTTATGAAGATCAAGAAGGCGATCCTAATACTATTGAAGTAATGATCAGCCGCTTACGCAAGAAATTTACTAAAACAGGACAAAATAATCCTATCTCAACCATTCGTGGTCAGGGATATATTTTTGAACTCAATGCCCAATGAATCGATTTTTCCAACCACGATTAAGACAACGCGTATTGATCACCTCTGTGGCAATTATTGCATTAGTGACTTCAGCGCTTGCTGCGGTCATTAATAAGCTTTATTCCCAAAGTTACATGGCATCATATTCATCTGAACTTGTCGCTCAAATGCCAATGGTTGTGGCACAACTTAATCGGGCTGGATTAATTAAAGATGTCGATAAATGGATTGATTCTCTTGATCCATCCGATACTGATTATATTGCCGTTGTCTGTGATCAAAGTGACAAAACAACATGGGTTTCAGATAAATCCTCCGCTGCAAAATTACGTGATGTTTGCCGTTATTTACCAGAGAATATATCGACACCCACGCTAATTACGATGAAAAACCATCAAGGCTATATAGCCTATAACCTTAGTCGAAATAAAGAAAATGGCACTATTTATCAATTAGTTGTGCTGCGTTCAGCTGATGCTTATGAACATTCACTGGCACAATTACATAAACGAACGGCTTTCTATTTAGGCCTCTTTGTGTTGATTGCGGTCGCTTTTCTTATTGCAGCCTTTCATTGGGGTTTCCAACCATTACGAAAATTAGCTTCTCAGCTTGATCAAATGGCTGAAGCTAAACGAGATAAACTCGATGATGACTATCCAATGGAACTGCAGGAAGTCACCATGGCTGTTAACCGTTTAAGTCATATAAGTAATGATCAACAAGGTCGTTATCGACATGCTATGGATGATCTTGCCCACAGTTTAAAAACTCGCTTAGCAGCCACTAATGCTTTGCTTGATGACTCAAGTTTAGATCGTCGCGAGCTAAATCAACGTATCATGGAACAAATCAGCCAAATGGATGATTTGGTCCAATACCAGCTCAAGCGTGCGATGGTAGGTCAGCAAGGATTGCAGAAAAGCAATGTCGAGCTAAAACCTATCATCACCAGTTTGGATCGAATGTTAAGTAAGATTTACGCCGATAAACATGCGATATTGCATTACCATTTTGATGACAAGCTAAAATTACCGATAAATAAAGATGACTTAATGGAACTGTTTGGCAATATGCTTGAAAATAGTTTCCGTTTTTGCATTAGCCAAGTGAAACTGTCCGTTATTGAAAGCAATGATTATTTTACCATTGCAATTGAAGACGATGGCCCAGGGGTTAAACCTGAATTACGTGAAGCTATTTTTCAACGTGGCGTACGAGCGGACCAACTCAACCCAGGTCAAGGTATTGGTTTATCTGTTTGTAACGAAATTGTTGATAGTTATCAAGGCAAAATTCATGTGGAAAATTCGGCACTTGAAGGCGCTGCGTTTATTATTAAACTGCCTAAGAGCTAAGCGTTGACAATCAAATAAATTAGCCAGCGTGTATCGCTGGCTGATTTTTATCCGCTAATAGGATAGATACGATCATAAATAAGATTGTAGCCATAGGCATAGAATAAATAAAATACAACCATGCCAATATCTAATACAAATGCATGCCATAAGCTAACATTAAGCACCCATGCTAATACTGGAATAGTAACGACAAGTAATCCAGCCTCAAATCCTAAACTATGCAGTAACCGTATTCTGACTGTCTTCTGCGTTGTACTATATTTTTGCTGCATAAAATTATCAAACCATTGGTTATAAACATAATTCCACAACGTCGCCACAATAGAAAAGAACACACCGACAGCACCTACATGGCCAAGTTCAAACCCAAATTGACTCAATATACCGACCATCAATAGCAAACCAATAACTTCAAAACCAATTGCATGACGAATACGATCAAATGTTGTTCTCATTTTGATATCTCTTTCACAATTACCGATAAAATATACGCTTAATATATCTATAAATAACTAGGAACAAAGTCACATACCATCCGATTTAAAGATAGATTGAAAATAGAGATATAAAAAAACCGCCATGATAGCGGTTTTGTAAAACATTAATATTTCAATACGATTAGATATCTTCTACATCAAAATCAACAACAGGATTCACATCAGCATCGTAATCAATACCATCAATGCCAAAGCCAAATAGCTTTAAGAATTCATCTTTGTATTGTTGGTAATCAGCAACATCATACAAGTTGTCATTAGTTACTTTTGACCATAGATCACGACAATGCTGCTGAATATCTTCGCGCAATTCCCAGTCATCTAAACGTAAACGGTTTTCAGCGTCAACCTCAGCGACTGTGCCATCTTGTTTATAAAGACGTTGGCTGAACATGCGTAGAATCTGCTCCATGCAGCCTTCGTGTACGCCTTCTTCACGCATTTTCTTAAACACCATCGCAATGTACAATGGCATAACAGGAATTGCAGAACTTGCTTGAGTAACAACACTCTTCAATACTGCTACATTTGCAGAACCACCTGTTACACTTAGCTTAGTGTTTAGCTCTTTCGCTGCGCGATCTAAGTCCATTTTGGCTTGACCTAATGCGCCATGCCAATAAATAGGCCATGTTAGCTCAGTACCAATGTAACTATAAGCAACAGTCTTACAACCATCTGCAAGTACACCAGCGTCTGCTAACGCATCAATCCATAGTTCCCAGTCTTCGCCACCCATAACGGTAACAGTATCGGCAATTTCTTGCTCTGTTGCTGGTTCAATACTCGTTTCGATTAATACGTTTTTATTGGTATCAACAGCTGTTGTGGTATACGTTTCGCCCATCGGTTTTAGACATGAACGAACAACTTCACCTGTCTGTGGCAATTTACGCACAGGTGATGCTAATGAGTAAATAACCATATCAATTTGACCAAGGTCTTGCTTAATCAAATCAATTGTTTTTTGTTTGGCTTCGTTAGAGAAAGCGTCACCATTTAAACTTTTTGAGTAAAGACCTTCTGCTTTAGCAAACTTGTCAAATGCCGCTGAGTTATACCAACCTGCTGTACCTGGCTTTTTCTCTGTACCGGGTTTTTCAAAGAAAACACCAATTGTTGCCGCGCCACCACCGAATGCTGCTGCAATACGTGATGACAGGCCATAACCACTAGAAGAGCCGACTACCAATACACGTTTTGGTGCATTTGCAATTGGACCTTGTGCTTTAGTGTAAGCAATTTGCTGCTTTACGTTATCTTCACAACCAACAGGGTGCGTTGTTGTACAAATAAATCCACGAGTTTTAGGTTTGATGATCATTTTCAACTTCCCTTACATAATTGTGAATAGGATAAAAGGTTAAAGGCAGATACGCATTAAATTTATGCCATAAATGAACAAAAATCACAGTGGTTGGAGGTGTTACCCTAAATTTTGGTCAAAAAAAGTGCCACGTATTTACGTGGCACACGGGAGATTCCAGGTTTATATTTCACTGGCTAAGTAACCCTAAGCTGCCTTCCCTGGTTACATGCTTACTTGTTTAAAATGGTCAGCACAAAAATGATCCACTTGAATCGCTTTTTGTCTTAGCTTCTCTGCATTTTCTATCTTTTTATATTCATCTTCTGTGATCACCCCCGCATCCAACGCTAACTGCAATTTATCTATCAATAAAGCTTTGCGCGGGATCTCACCATTACGTGTCGCTTGTAGCAATTTACGCTCTAAAGGTTTGATCTCATGCAGTGCGACAAAAGCACGCTCCACTATCGCAATCGGATCATCGGCTTGAGAACCGACATAACATAAATGAGTCCATCGATCACGATGTACACTCGGTGCCATTAACAACGTAGCGATACGAATACTTGTTTCATCTTTGGGCGCTGAATAATGTATTCCCAATGGGAAAGTGAGTAAACGTAATATCCGTCCTACACCTTGACGTGGAAAATTACTAAAGACTCCCTCAAACGCCACACCACATTGATATAAACAATACTGCAATGCGTAATGTACCAATGGTAAATCTTGCTGCTGGCAGCCATCATCCTCAAACCGTTTTAATGTTGCTGACGCTAAATATAAATGGCTTAACACATCACCTAATCGCGCAGATAACAATTCTCGCCGTTTTAGCTCACCGCCTAAACTCAGCATTGAAACATCGGCACAAACAGCAAGTGCTTTTGACATTCGCGATAAATGACGATAGTAATCGCTGAGCTCACTACCTACAGGCGTACGATTAAAACATGACCTACTAACAGCATTTAACAGTGATTTAGTTATATTCCCAGCAGTAAAACCAATATGTTTGATTAATAAACGATCAAAATCTTTCGCTGCTTGGTCTTCATCAGGGTTAGCTGCGGCAGTCATTTCGTCGAGCACATAAGGATGACAACGGGTAGCACCCTGACCAAAGATCATTAGGTTTCGAGTAAGGATATTAGCCCCTTCAACGGTTATCGCAACAGGGACACCAAAATAATGGTGACCTAAATAATTCATTGGTCCAAGTTGAATACCGCGGCCAGCATGAATGTCCATAGCATCATTAAGTACGGTACGAGACATCTCCGTCATATGATATTTAGCAATTGCCGTCACAATACCTGGAGTCTGACCCATATCTAACGCGGTTGTCGTCAATGTTCTTGTTGCTTCTAACATATAGGTAAAACCACCAATACGCCCTAGCGCTTGTGCAACGCCTTCAAAGTTACCAATAGGCATACCGAATTGTTTACGAACAACAGCATAAGCACCCGTTGTTTTTGCTGCCAAATGCCCTATCGCAGCACCTAATGCAGGCAATGAAATGCCTCGACCTGCCGATAAACATTCCACCAGCATACGCCAACCTTTGCCGGCATAATCTTGACCACCAATAATCCAATCAAGTGGGATAAAGACATCCTTACCTCGCGTTGGCCCATTCATAAATGCCATATTCAATGGATCATGACGCTCACCAATTTCAACGCCAACATGATCGGCAGGAATCAACGCACAAGTAATACCTAGATCTATTTTGTCCCCAAGTAACCCTTGTGGATCTTTCATTTTAAATGCCAAACCAAGCACAGTTGCTACTGGAGCAAGCGTGATATAACGCTTATTCCAAGTAAGATTTAAACCTAAAACTTGCTCACCTTCATGTTCGCCATAACATACAATGCCTTCATCGGGTATTCCACCCGCATCCGATCCCGCTTCTGGTCCGGTTAATGCAAAGCACGGAATATCATCGCCATTTGCTAATCGTGGTAACCAATAGTCTTTTTGTTGTTGGGTTCCATAATGAGTCAGCAATTCACCTGGACCTAACGAGTTAGGCACCATCACACATACAGCCGCACTTAAGCTACGCGTTGCTATTTGAGCAACAATGGTCGAATTCGCATGTGCTGAAAAATCAAGTCCGCCATATTGTTTACTGATAATTAAAGCAAAAAACTTTTCACGACGTAAGTATTGCCATACCTCAGGTGGTAAATCCTTTTGTTGCTGAACAATTTGATAATCATTTAACATTGATAATAATGTTTGTAACTTGGTATCAATAAATCGTTGTTCTTCATCACTCAAACTTGGTTTAGGGTAATCAAGCAACGTTTGCCAATGTGGAGTACCACTGAATAACTCGCCATCCCACCACACACTACCTGCCTCCATGGCTTCTTTTTCAGTGTTTGATAATGGTGGTAATACTTTCTTGAACAGTTTAAAAGCAGGATCACTCAAATAACGTTTACGCATGGTTAAGAACGAATTCATAATGCATATCCTTTTGTGATTCAATGACGAGTATCGGTAATGTATAAGGTGAGTTGTTCGTGACTAAACCCTTCTTAGCTCTATCGGTGCCGTAACACCTGCCGCAAGATAAGGCACTAAGCGATTGATTAAATCTTCGGTCTGGACTCGATTTGAAAAGTTACTGTCTGCAATATCACAAAGTGCTGTACTTGAAGTCATCGTAAACACAGATGCACCAAGGGTAAAATGCAATCGCCAAAATAATGTCTCAGGATCTAGACAAGGATAAGCACGTCGAACTGCACCAATGAACAATTGAATAACATCATCATAATGTGTCGTTATAAACCACCGTAAATGCCCTTGAACATCGGTATAACCATGGCTAATCAATGACATGAAAATCGTAGTACCATTATTTTTAAAGCTATTCAATCGAAGTAATGGTCGTTTGGTACATAAAAACACATCATTCATGTCAAACTCATCACGTTGATGTAAGGCCACCAATTCCATTTTAAATGCAGGAATAAATAGCTCAAGATAGCGACTCAATACTGCACGAATCAGCCCTTTCTTATCGCCATAATGATAGTTTACTGATGCCAGATTAGCACTGGCAGCAGTAGTAATCGCACGTAAAGACGTTTCTTTAAAACCATGCTCAGCAAACAGCAACTCAGCAGCATCCAGTATTCGATTTTTAGTCGCTCCTTGTTCTGCCATAATATCCACCCAATTTAAACACCCGTTTAAATGTTACACAATTACATTAAGTTTAACAATTGAACTACATCACGAATTACTATTTAAAATAAGATCCTGAAAAATTAACGACTTGAAAATTAATAATAAAAATATTGAGAGTTATATACGAAATGATAGGGAACCAATAGTGTGAATTAATGTCTTACAGATACCACTGCTTTTTTTAGAAGTTTTTGCTTCAATACCCATTAACATATTTTTGTTGATGGGTTTTCTTTATCTGCTCTGCCCCTGATCCAATTACAAAATAATTTTTTTAAATAAAATCATTTTTTTTGAACTTTCTGTGAAATCACCACTCTTATTTATGTATTCAATTTGATAAATCGTTATTCTGCTCTGCAGTAATGCCTTTTTATTAATGTTTAATTCACTACTGCTTTAAATCCTAATTGTATTTTTTTTGGATAATCTCCTTCCCGTTGATATTTTCAGCGGGATTTTTTTATCTCTAAAATTTACCTATTGTTAAGATCATCTCCCTAACCTCAGCATAAAAACCATCAACAAAAAATAAATACCTCTTTTTTTGCATTAAACTGAACTTTCTCATTCAGGCGCAGTCTGACTTTATAAGAATTAAAATTATAGGTAAGTATTTTGTTTTTCTGGCCGTCAAACAGACCTGTAATTTAAATTGCTACTACTACTGCTTTAACTCCTAATTGTATTTTTCGTTTGCGCTGAAATAGTTATTTCAGCGCTTTTTTTTACCTATTTGCTTATCAATATGGTTATATTTGTGGATCATATTGTAATAAATCATCATGCTTCATAATCACACCAAGTGACTTAAGCGTTTGATTTGAATTTATTTTCTTACCATTAACCCCATCATTATCATCATTAAAATGAGGTGGTGGTAACTGTGATTTAAGCGCCATTGCAGTGTAATACTGTTCTCGACTAGGATGAGTACTCGCTGCAAGATGCATAATCAACATCGACGTTTCCTGCTGAATAATAGCGGAGATAACTTGAATACAATCATCTAAATGAACGAGATTAACCGGTTGTTTACCTGCACTAAGCTGTTGACGACCAGATAAAAATGTTACTGGATGCCGTAATGGTCCAAATAAACCCGAGAGTCGTAATACAGTTAAATTATGCTGCCACTGCTGACGTAACTGCTGTTCTAATTGATAATGTAACTGCCCAGATGCCGAACTTGGACAGACAGGCGTTGTTTCAAACACTTCACCTTGTAATGGGTCATACACTGAAGTCGTACTGATAAAAATAACCCGTTTACATCCCGCTTTCTGTGCTGCAGCAGATAATGACATCACATTTTTAATATGCGCTTGTGAATTAAGATTCTTACGACCAGGTGGGATTGCTATAACCAACACATCAGTTGCTAAAAATTGCCCAACTTGCGTATTGATATTTTCTATCAGCGGTAATGTTAATAAACAACCATGAATCCCCTGCTGTTGTAATATATTTACACCAGCCAATGTTGTTTTTGACCCCCAGACCTCAATCGCTTGAGATTTTAGTGATAATGCTAACGGTAACCCGAGCCATCCGCAGCCACAAATACTGACTTTCATCGACATTCCTTTCCATTTATCTATATCAATCTTGATTAAATATATAAATCATTTGAAAATTATAAAATAAAGATTTATTTCATAGCTTAAAATAAGTCTTTATTTAAGAAACAAATACTCAGATTTAGAAAGATAAAACAATAAATAGCAACATTCTTTGTTTTATAAGTTTCAATTCTGAAAATAAAAAGTCGATCCCGATCAAAATCTAACAAAAACCCCTAAAAAAGGCCGTGAATCACTAGAATATGTTAAGAGTTAAGTAGTATAGTTTCATTATATGGGCAACTTGTTGACAAGAATGCTACAAATGAAATTCAATAACGAAGTGCATAAATACCTATGAATACCATAGAAAAAATACAAAATAACTTAGAACACTTCAGCAAATCTGAACGTAAAGTAGCGGAAGTTATTATCGCCTCGCCACAAACAGCTATTCACTCAAGTATTGCAACATTGGCAAAAATGGCCGATGTGAGTGAGCCGACTGTTAACCGTTTTTGTCGTCGACTTGATACCAAGGGTTTTCCCGACTTTAAATTACATTTAGCACAAAGTCTGGCAAACGGTACCCCTTATGTAAATCGTAATGTCGAAGAAAATGATGGACCAGATGCCTATACAGCTAAGATATTTGAATCAACAATGGCTTGTTTAGATGTTGCGAAGAACAGCATTGATCCCATGCAAATTAACCGTGCAGTTGATTTACTTACCCAGGCGAAAAAAATATCCTTCTTTGGTTTAGGCGCTTCAGCATCTGTTGCACATGATGCCCAAAATAAGTTCTTTCGATTTAATATTCCTATTGTTTGCTTTGACGATATTGTTATGCAACGTATGAGTGTTATCAATTGCAGTGATGGTGATGTCGTTGTTGTGATCTCACACACGGGACGTACCAAAAGTTTGGTTGAAATCGCACAAATGGCGCGGGAAAATGGTGCAACAGTCATCGGTATTACAGCTAAATACTCACCATTAGAGCGCGAATGTTCATTATCGATTTGCCTTGATGTTCCTGAAGATACAGATATCTATATGCCAATGGCGAGCCGAGTGGTGCAAATGACGGTTATTGATGTACTAGCAACGGGCTTTACTCTACGCCGAGGATCAAGTTTTCGTGATAATTTAAAACGCGTAAAAGATTCACTCAAAGATTCACGCTTTTCTAAAGATGGTTATTCTTTATAACTCTCGACGCCAAGCGAAGTTTCGGCTTCGCTATCACAGCTAATGATGCACTCAGATTTATCCCCTCTTATGCTTTCAAACTTACTGAGTAGCACTCATTCTTAAGGTCTTATTCTCTAATATCATACCGTTATGCTTTGATTGATATTCGTTAATCGACCTGCTTATTTCACATGGAGCTTACAATGTCTGAACGACTAAGACGTACAAAAATTGTTACGACCCTCGGCCCTGCAACTGATCGTGACAATAATCTAGAAAAAATCATTGCCGCTGGTGCTAACGTTGTTCGTATGAACTTTTCACATGGTAGTCCTGAAGATCATATCCTTCGTACCCAACAAGTACGTGAGATTGCAACTCGCTTGGGTAAACATGTTGCAATTTTAGGTGACCTACAAGGGCCTAAAATTCGCGTATCTACCTTCAAAAACGGTAAGATCCAACTAAATATTGGTGATAAATTTACTCTTGATAGTGATTTACCTAAAGGCGAAGGCCATCAAGATGCAGTTGGACTTGACTATAAAGAACTACCTAACGATGTTATTACAGGTGATGTTTTATTACTTGATGATGGTCGAGTGCAACTCCAAGTTACCGAAGTAATAGGCAATAAAGTACACACTATCGTCACTGTAGCTGGCCCATTATCAAATAATAAAGGCATCAATAAAAAAGGTGGTGGATTATCTGCTGCTGCCTTAACAGAAAAAGATAAAGCTGACATTATTACGGCAGCGGCAATGGGTGTTGATTATCTAGCGGTTTCTTTTCCACGTAATGGCGAAGACATGCACTACGCACGTCAACTTGCAACAGAAGCAGGGTTAACTGCACAATTAGTCGCTAAAGTAGAGCGGGCAGAAACCGTTGCAACCACAGAAGCAATGGATGACATTATTCTAGCTTCTGATGTAGTAATGGTTGCTCGTGGTGATTTAGGGGTTGAAATTGGCGATCCTGAACTAGTTGGCGTACAAAAAAAATTAATTCGCCGCGCACGAAGCTTAGATCGAACCGTGATTACAGCAACTCAAATGATGGAATCAATGATCACTAGCCCAATGCCAACGCGTGCAGAGGTAATGGACGTTGCTAATGCGGTCTTAGATGGTACTGATGCAGTAATGCTATCAGCTGAAACAGCCGCGGGGGACTTTCCAGTCGAAACCGTCACTATTATGGCTAGTGTTTGTCTGGGTGCGGAAAAAGAGCCAAGTATAAATGTCTCTAATCATCGCTTAGATCGTAAATTTTCCAATCCTGAAGAAACCATTGCGATGGCAACCATGTACGCCGCCAACCATATGATTGGCATTAAAGCTATTGTGGTAATGACAGAATCTGGTCGAACACCACGCCTGATGTCACGAATATCATCTGGTTTACCTATTTTTGCGCTTTCACGTAATAAAACGACCCTTAATCGTACTGCTTTATTTCGTGGCGTAACACCGGTATTTTTTGATCGTGACAGTGACGCAGGATTAGATGCAGCAAAACATGCACTTGATGTTCTAAAAAGTGCAGGTTATGTACAAGCGGGAGATTTAACCATTATTACCCAAGGTGATAAAATGGATACCGTTGGCTCAACTAACAATATGCGCATTTTAATGGTTGATTAAATAGCATTAATAACCAATAAGTTACCTATCACCGGCTGAGAGCACACCCTCAGCCTTTTAATTCCAACAAACATATTAGCTTATTGGTAGTGACCAGTTAGGATTAACCAATGATGTTAGGATATGGTCTTGCCATTGGCCATTGATCAATAAATAATCTTTCGCTAACCCTTCTTGCTCAAAACCGACAGCAGTTAACACACTGCCACTTTTGTTATTATGAGGCATATATGCCGCCATAATACGATGAAAATGTTTATCGATAAATATCCACTCAGTCACCGCGGTTAGTGCTCGCCGCATCACCGCTTGTCCCTGATGATATTGATCTAAAGAATAGCCGACATGACAAGCATAAAACGGGGACTTAACTAAGTTACTAAAATTAATCACCCCAATAATATCGCCAGTTACACGGTGTTCAATAACAAAATAAAAAGCCATTTCATGACGATGTAAGGTCGCAATTTGTTCTAGACGCTGCTGCCAACCAGCTAAACTAAAAAAAGCCTCATGCCGTAATGGCTCCCAAGGCGCAAGAAAATGACGATTACGCTGATAATATGCGGTAATTTGTTCCGCATCTTGCGCTTCAATCAAGCGAACTTTTATATCGTCAAGTACAATAGTTGATGAGCGATGTATAATTGAATGAAACAAGTACTACCTCGACACGACAATGTTAATTGATATAACGCACATTTTGTGAGTTTACATGATAATGAATACAAGCCACATTCAATATTCGATATATTAGCGTGCGGTTGTCTGTTACTCTTTGTCAGTCAATGTTATTAATTATTACGCCTTTAGTGAGTTATTGATGTATTACGATTGTATTGAAACAGAACTGGGGAATATTATGTTGCTGGCCGATCATCAAGGTCTTCGACAATTATCGATTACAAGTCCCAGCTATAGCCCGAATGAAATATGGCAACATAACCCTGAGTTTATGGCCCCTTTCATTAAACAACTCAAAGAATACCTCACCGGCTCTCGGAAAAAATTTACCTTCCCCCTCGCACCTCAAGGCACCATCTTCCAGCAGCAAATTTGGCATGCTATCGCAGATATTCCTTATGGTGAAACTGTCACCTACGAGCAAATAGCCGCAAATATTGGAAATACCAAAGCAACCCAAGCAATCGGTATGGCAAAAAATGTTAATCCAATTCCGATTGTGATCCCTTGTCACCGAGTATTAAATAGTCATAACTCATTATGTGGTTATCGTTATGGCGAAGATATCGTTGCGCTATTATTAGCGTTAGAATCGGGTGATACCATCTTGCTTGAAGCACATCAAAACGACTAATTCTAATCAATCAGCATTGCTGTTTATTATTGAAAGAGATAGCTATTTGCTATCTCTTTCTTTATAACACCTGAGATTAGTTCCGTTTGCTAAGCCCATATTCACGCAATTTATTCGCCACCGCAGTATGAGAAACCCCTAATCGTTTAGCTAATTTACGGGTTGATGGATAGCTCTGATACAGATTAGATAAAATGCCAGACTCATAACGCTTCATAATCTCATCCAATGATCCGGTTAACGTCTCTTCACTAATCACTGTACTCGATTCATTTTCAGGTAGCTGTACATCCGCAGAGGTCATTTCAATGCCTTCCACCTGAGTCATAGCACGAAACAATACATTGCGTAATTGGCGAATATTACCCGGCCATGCGTATTGCTTAAGCGCTAATGCTAATTCTTCAGAAAGCGACGGTTTCGGTTGATGTAACTCTTGTGCAAATTGGGCTAAGAATAATTCAGCTAATGGCACAATATCAGCGGCACGTTCACGTAATGGCGGAACGACTAAAGCAAGCACATTAAGTCGATAATAAAGATCCTCTCGAAACTCTCCATCAGCAACTAACTCTGGCAATTTTTTCTGCGTAGAACAAATCACTCGCACAGATACTTTTATTTCAGCTTCTTCACCCACTCGGCGAAAAGTACCGTCTTGAAGAAAGCGTAATAATTTAATCTGTAGATGTTTCGACATTTCGCCAATTTCATACAGAAAAACAGTACCACCAGCCGCTTGCTCAAAAATACCTTTTTTAGCCGGTTCATTAGCACTCGCAACACAACCAAATAACTCAGTTTCTGCTGCATTATCAGGCATTGAAATGCAGTTAACCACCAAAAATGGTTTATCTCGATGCACAGAACGCTGATGACAAGCACGCGCTAACATTTCCTTGCCAGTTCCCGTTTCGCCTTGTATCAGCAAAGGGGCGTCTAATAATGCTAATTTCTTTGCTTGGCCTAATAGGTGCTTAAACCGTGATGATTGCCCAATCAAATGTTCAAACCCACTGTCACCATTGATCGGGCGCATAACAACGGGCATTTTAGCTTCAGAAAGTGATTTTAATAAAATTAAAGCACTTGCAAGCACCGGCTCCGGTGCTTCATCACTCACAAAAACAGGCATAATATCCATTTGGTAATCTAACCCAGAAATAACCACAATTTCGCTATGCTTTTGTGCCTGATTTTTATCTAGCCACCGAGTAAAATTAAATCCAAGTAAAGTTTGAATATTTTCACTGAATAAATCCTCACTACGGTGCCCTATTAATTGTTCAGCAGCTTGATTAGCGAAATCTACTTTACCGTTTAGATTAATGGTAAAGAAAGGATCGGGTAAGGTCTGTAATAAAGCAGATAATTCAGTATGTTCACGCTCACTTGGCATAAACTGAATTTTACGTACATCAGTAACACCATCTAACTGACGGATCTGCGACATTAATTGGCTAAACTGTTCAAATTCAACTTCAGGGCAATTTAAATAGATGATACCAATACGATCAATTTCAATGCCACGAAGATCAATTTCTTGACTGGTTAAAATATCCAATAATTCGCGGGTCATCCCCACTCTATCTTCGCAAAAGACCTGTAATCTCATGGTTTACACCTTCTTATTATTCATCTTATGTGCATTTAATTACAGTTATCCATTAGGGATAATTTCTAAAAATACTATTAATAATCAAAGTGTTAAGCTTTAATTTTGAGAGGCTTAATCCACATAATTAAAAAAGTTTATAACTCTATACTGTCAACTATTCCTGACAGTGATATCAGTGTGCGACTAACCCTTTAACGAGTCAAGCCACGAGATCGCATCTGCATCGATTAAATACAAAAATAGCAATTTTCAGTGAAAAAAAAGAGAGCCGAGGCTCTCTTTTTAACTATCTAAAATTACTCAGCTATTAGCCCTTATTTTTATTCCCTAATTGGCTTAATAAATCACGGCGAATTTCACTTAACTTCGGCTGTTCGCCTTCCATCCAAGGTAAGGGACGCATAAGGTTAATGGCTTTAAGACCTAATCGACCAGTAAGTAAACCGACACCAACCCCTTGCGCAACTCGGGTTGACATTCTTCCAGCAAGATCCATCGACAGCATATCCATTCCTAAATCAGCCACCACTTCAGATGCACCAGCAAATGCCATATTAGCGAGTACTAATTTCACTAATTTAATCCGTGACCAATAACTAAGTTCAATACCATAAATTGTAGAAACTTGCTCAATAAGACGGAAATTACGCCAAGCGACTAACAACATATCTGCGGCAGCTAATGGGCTCAAAGCCACCATCAATGCAGCTTCACTCGAATATTTAGCAACCAACTGCCGTGCTAATTTATCTTGCTGACTCACGACCATTTGATCGTAAAGTGCCAGTACCTCTCGATCATTATGTGTCGCAGCTAAGGCATGTAACCAACGATCATAACCATGATTATCCGTTTGGATTTGGCTCAATTTAGCTAATTTAATACAAAATGCCTTACCAGATCCTATACCGTCAGCAGCTAATAGTTCATGCGCTTGTTCGCGCTCAGTTTGGCGTTGTTTTAAACGGCGTAAATTAATAAACTCACGTCCTAGTGCACCAATACCTGCAACTGCAATACCCGCAACAATGGCACTCCATCCCAATGATAACCAATTGCCCGTTTGATAAGCAGTCGTTACATGATCCACTGTTTGCCATCCGACCATAGCCGCACCAGCCACTAATAGTCCTTTAAACCAACGATAACGACGTTTAGGTTTAGCCGCTAAAATTTGCCCTAGTGTTTGCTCACTTTCCATTTCAGCAATTTCAACAGTATCTGGTAAAAACTCACTTTGTTGTTCAAAGTTCATTTTTACGGTCAAATCAGGCTGCTGTTGATTTAATGGCTGCTGTGCCTCATCAAACACCATTTTGGCCTTTAATGGCTCTGTCATTGCAATTTATCTCCCAATAAATATTCCAATGCTTTATCCATTCGAATATGCGGTAAAGGTTCATCTATCTGCTGTGGCAATGGACGTAAATTAATAAAATCAAATCCATTTTCATCCCAAAATTCTTGGTTAGGTAACCGTCGTGGAACCTCACCAGGAAAAAATGTTTGTGCATTACCAGCCATATCGATGCCACGCAATGCTGGGACTTGTTGGCCTTGATAATTCACAAACCCTGGCTCACTAGCTTGAATCGATGCCAGGCTCACACAATCCATGCTAATTCCTTCAAACGACGCGGTTTGCCATGCTTCATTAACGAGTTGTTGTAATAGTCCGACTAAATTAGGATGTTGCTCTGGTGTAATATGATCGGCTTTTGTAGCCGCAAATAGCACTTTATCTATTCGTGGTGAAAATAATCGACGTAACATAGAGCTACGGCCATATTTAAAACTTTGCATCAATTGATCTAAAGCTTGGCGCATATCATTAAATGACTCATGTCCAGCATTCAAAGGTTGCAGACAATCAACCAATACAATTTGGCGATCAAATTTGGAAAAATGATCATTATAAAAAGCCTTCACAACATGTTGTTGATAATACTTATAACGTTTCTTTAGCATGCCATAGTTACTGTCATCAGCCGCGGCGGCTAATTGTTGTTCGGTATACTTATTGGTCCATATCATCGGAAAGAATTGTAATACTGGTGCTCCCGCTAATTCTCCCGGTAACACAAATCGCCCCGGTTGCACCCAATGTAAACCACCTTCGGCTTTACATTGGTGTAGATAATCAGTAAAAGCCGCGGCTATCGTTTCAATTAAAGCTTCATCAGCTGGTGCAAAAGGATCAAATTGCTCCCCCATTGCCAACCATGATTGTGCTAATGCTAACCGCTGACCTTTTAATGCTTGTGCCTGTTGCTTAGACCAACTAATAAAATCCAGATCAAGCAAGGGTAAATCTAATAACCACTCACCAGGATAATCAATAATATCGAGATACAACGTTGCGGTATCTTGAAATAATTTTAGCGCCCCTTTTTGTGGTTTAAAGCGCAATGCCAATCGAGTTTGGCTCACATCACTTGTCGGCTGAGGCCATGTTGGTGGCGTTGATAACAACGCATTCATCCCATCATCATATCCAAATTTAGGAACATGCATATCCAACTGCGGTACTCTTTTAGAACCGAGTAAATAACCTTCTCTAACAGCTGAAAACATCGGTAATCGAGGATTAGTACTGACGTGTAACAGTTGATTAATCAGTGACGTAATAAAGGCCGTTTTTCCCGCACGTGATAAACCTGTTACCGCAAGACGCACATGGCGATCAAGGCTACGGTTAACCCATTTATTCACTTCATTGCTAATTCGATTCATTACGCTTTCCTATTCATCTATATAGTCTTACAACTGACCATAAAAAAAGCAGGCCTGACCTCATCAGTACCTGCTTCATATTGATATTATTTATAGACATAATCTACACAAATAACATCAAGCACTTTAGATTTCTGCACTAAAGTTTATTAAATTCACGATCAACTTTAAAGGCAGATGACGTTACATAAGCTTCCATTTTTTGAATACTCACTTCACTGCGCGCAAGTTCAATTTCTACATTATCCAAAATCTGTTGCGGTGACTGCCCTGTTTGCCATGGTTTTTGCTTAACATTATGTTCAGTATATTGATGCTGCTGTTCTTTACGTTGTAGTGGCATTTTATCTAAAATTAACCAAGCCGCGATATAGGCAACCGTTGCAAAAAAGCCGACCCCTAATAAAAAAGCAGTAACAGCTAAAATACGCATTAGCCAAATTTCAACGCCAAAATATTCAGCCAAACCGGCACACACACCACCCAATTTACCGTTGTTAGGATCGCGATATAATGTTTTGCGCATTATTTTTGCCTCCATTGTGGTGCTTCAGCATCTAAAATTCGCTCTAGCGTAACAATCCGCTCTTGCATCACCTCTGCGCGTGCCACTAAGGTTTCTAACTTTTTATGATCCTCACCAGATAATCCCTCACCTGATTTACGCTTACTGCGGTAATGAAGAATTAACCACAATGGTGCAACAACAACCATAAACACCACTAATGGAACACTAATAAAACCCATCGACATTTGTTGTTCTCCTTTCACGCAGGGGTAATAGCAATATTATTCTTTTTATATAATTTAAAAGACAATTGTCCTGCGATTACTGTTGTTTATCATTCATGCTTGCTTTTAGACGCTCAAGCTCTTTTTCAATATCATCTTGTGCTTGAAGATCAGCAAACTCTGACTCTAAGCTTTTTCCTCGACCAAAACTATAGCTATCCGCTTCTGCTTCCATTTCATCAATACGACGCTCATATTGTTCAAACTTCGACATTGCCTCATCGACTTTACTGGTATCAAGTTGACGACGGACATCACGACGTGTTCCCGCAGCTTTATGACGAGTAACTAACGCTTGCTGGCGAGCGCGTGTCTCTTGCAATTTACGTTCAAGTTCAGCAACTTCTAACGATAATTTTTCAATCGTTTCATCTACTAATTTATATTCTTCATTTAACGTTAACGCAACATCAACTAGCTTTTGTTTTTCAATCAATGCAGCGCGTGCTAGATCTTCACGGCCTTTTTGAATCGCTAAACTTGCTTTTTGTTGCCAATCTGTCGATTGCGTTTCAATCGCAGTGATACGACGGCGCAATTCTTTTTTATCTGCTAGCGCACGCGCTGAAGAAGTACGCACTTCAACTAATGTATCTTCCATTTCTTGAATAATAAGACGGATCAATTTTTGTGGATCTTCTGCCTTGTCCAATAATGAATTGACGTTAGCATTTACGATGTCAGCAAAACGAGAAAAAATACCCATAATAAAACTCCTTGGTCAACCGCATTGAATCACGTTCAATTAACGGTTTATATCATCAGACTAACGTTATGTTGTCATGTGAGGTGTAATTCTGTTATATACATATCAACTTGCGTGCCAACTTTTAAGTTATTGTTTTAATTAAACTAAATAAATAACACGCGCTTTTAACAAATAATGATATAGTGAATATAACTAAATTGTAGTGAGATTTACCAATGAGAAAGACCGAAAATTTAATCGGTGAGTCAGATGCTTTTTTAGCAGTACTTGATCATGCATCACGGCTTGCAACACTTAACCGGCCGGTACTTATTTTAGGTGAACGCGGTACAGGTAAAGAACTAATAGCACAACGAATCCATTATCTATCGACGCGATGGGATCAACCATTAATCAGCTTAAATTGTGCCGCATTAGCTGACGGGGTGATTGATTCGGAACTGTTTGGTCATGAAGCAGGAGCATTTACAGGAGCAAAAGGCCGTCATCAAGGGCGATTTGAACGCGCCGAAAATGGGACTCTGTTTTTAGATGAACTCGCCACAGCGCCAATGGGTGTCCAAGAAAAACTATTACGTGTGATTGAATATGGTGAATATGAACGTGTTGGCGGTAATAAAAGCTGCCAAGCCAATGTACGATTAATTTGTGCTACCAATCAAAACCTGCCACAACTCGCTGCTGACGGAAAGTTTCGCGCCGATTTACTCGATAGATTAGCCTTTGAGGTGATCCATTTACCGCCCCTAAGAGCACGACTTGATGATATTTTACCCCTCGCTGAACACTATGCTGTAAGAATGTGTCGTGAAATGAATTTTAGCTACTTTGCTGGTTTTAGTTATCAGGCCCAACAACAGTTATTAAACTATTCATGGCCTGGTAATATTCGTGAATTAAAAAATGTGGTTGAACGTTCGGTATTTCGCCACGCAATAGAAGATGAAATTATCGATACTATTATTATTGATCCCTTTATGACCTCATGGGATAAAGTAATAACCGAGAAAGATTCTCAACCAATAACAGTTAAATCACCTGCAAATCAAGATTCTAATGCGCTGACATTTCCAATAGATCTGCGTCAACAACTGCAACAACAAGAAATCATATGGATTGAACAAGCTTTGGCACTCGCTAAATTTAATCAAACAAAAGCTGCCGAGTTATTAAGTCTTAGCTACCATCAACTAAGAGGCTTAATTCGTAAATATGACCTCAATGTTAATGGTGATTAATCAACCAAATTGAGGGGAAAACTCAACATAATTGACGCTTTTTCGCTAATTTAATTCAAAACAGGCTGGATAACTTGGTGAGCGAGATGGAAAATGTTAAATTTAAAAACTTAATTTCAAATAACGCCTATTACATATGAGCGCTTACTATCGTCTTTTTATCGCTAGTTTGGTTTTATTGACCCTTAGTGGGTGTAAGCAACCAGCAAAAGATTCAGTTATTCAACATCGGGGTTTTGTCTATTGTGGCCAAGATACACCGACAACACTTAATCCCCAGTTAACAGACGGTGGGCTAACAGCAGAAACCCTTTCGGCACAAATTTTTGACCGTCTGCTATTACTTGATCCCGTCAGCCATAAGCCATTACCTGATCTTGCTAAAAGCTGGACAGTTAGTGACGACGGATTAGTGTATACATTTACCCTTCGTCAAGGTGTAAAGTTTCAAACCACAACCTGGTTCACACCAACGCGTACCATGAATGCTGATGATGTTGTATTTAGCTTTGAACGCGTAATAAACCCCGATAATCCTTTCCATCATATTTCAGGTGGTCGTTATCCGTGGTTTGAAAGTCTCGGCTTTGCTGATGATATTGAAAGTATTAAAGCGCTGAATCCACACACAGTACAATTTACTCTACGACGTCCTGATAACTCTTTCTTATCAAATTTAGCGACTAGCTATGCGGTTGTATATTCAGCCGAATATGGCAAACAACTGCTAAAATCAGGTCAAATAGGTAAATTGGATAGCCGTCCTATTGGTACTGGACCATTTTATGTTGATCAGTTTATTCCTAACGATCTAATTCGTTTAAAGCACCATATTGGTTATTGGCAAGGTGTCGCACCAATGGAGCAAATTGTGTTTGATATTTCTTCACGTGGCATGGGCAATTTAACTAAATTATTAAGCGCGGAATGTGATGTATTAGCGTCCCCCGTTGCCAGTCAGTTACCGGTGATCACCGACAATGATAACTATGAATTATTGGCACAAGCGGGCATGAACGTGTCATTTTTAGCCTTAAATACCAGTATTGCTCCTTTAAATAATCTCAAAGTGCGTGAAGCCATTAGCTATGCCATTAACAAAAACACCTTATTAAATTCGGTCTATTATGGTACGGCAACCAAAGCAAAAAGCTTATTACCGCCAACATCTTGGGCTTATAACAATGACAGTAAAGCGGTTAATTATAATCCTAAAAAAGCCAAACAATTACTTAAACAAGCAGGTTATAACAGCGATCAAGTATTAACCATGTGGGTACCTTTAGAGTCTCGACCTTACAACCCAAGCCCACAAAAAACGGCAGAACTTATTCAAGCTAACCTCAAAGCAATTGGAATTAATGTTATTATTTATCATCAAGATAACGTTGGTCGTCTTGGCGTTAATGATATGAATAACTACGATATGATGTTAGCTGGCTGGATTGCTGATAATGGTGATCCTGATAATTTCTTACGCCCATTACTCTCTTGTAATGCTAAACATGCTGGGCTAAATGTTGCGAATTGGTGCAATGTTCAATTTGATAATTTACTTGAACTAGCATCACGCACGAATAAAACTCAGCAACGAGTCAACTATTATCAACATGCACAAGATATCCTCGATCAGCAAGTGCCGATCATCCCTCTTGCTCATGGCGTGCATTTTCAAGCGCATAATAAAACACTCGGCGGACTACAAATGAGCCCTTTCGGCTCGCGTTCATTTTCCAGTGTCTATCGGACTGAGTAAAGTATGTTTATCTACACTATACGTCGCTTAAATCTGTTTATTATTACGTTACTCATTCTAACTATCGTTAGTTTTAGCATTTTAAGACTTGATACCCAATTACAATGGGCCTATGAGCCGTTTTGGCAGGGTTGGATCATTTATCTACAAAATTTATTCGCTGGTAACTTAGGTATTAGCCCGTCAGGTATACCTATGAGCGCAGAAATACTCAAAGTTTTTCCCGCAACATTAGAGCTATGCTTTTTTGCTTTTATTTTATCTTTAGTCATTGGTATTCCTTTAGGTACCATTGCTGGCGTCCGTCGCGGCCGTCCTATTGATACAGTAATAAGTTCAATTACATTATTAGGCTACTCTATTCCATTATTTTGGCTAGCAATGTTACTTATCTTACTGTTTTCACTCAACTTAGGCTGGTTACCTGTTTCAGGTCGTTATAGCTTATTGTATCAATTTAACCACGTGACGGGGTTTGCATTGATTGATATTTTGCTCTCCGATAAGCCTTATCGCATGGAAGCTTTCTTTGATGCTGTTAAACACCTTGTTTTGCCTACTATTGTCTTAGCGATGGCACCAACCACTGAGGTCATTCGTTTAACACGCGCATCAATTGCTGAGGTTATGACTAAAAACTATATTAAAGTCGCGCAAACCAAAGGCCTTTCAACCTTTGAAATTGTCCGTCGTCACGGTATGAAAAATGCGATTCCACCCATCATTCCCAAGCTTGGGATGCAGTTTGCAGCAATGATGACATTCGCAATGCTAACCGAATCTATTTTCAACTGGCCCGGTATTGGTCGCTGGCTACTCAATGCAATTGCAGCCCAAAACTATGTTGCAATCCAAGCTGGTGTTATTACTGTTGGTGGATTTATTTTATTAGCTAATATTTTGTCTGATATTGTTGGCGCAATTGTTAATCCGCTGGTAAGGAAGGAATGGTATGCCATCAAATAGTGTTTACCAAGAAGCCACAATCCCTACTCAATGGGAACGATCATGGCAAAATTTCCGTGCTAATTCATTAGCCATGTTTGGTTTGTGGAGCCTACTAGCACTGCTATTAATTACCATTAATGCCCGCTGGTTAGCTCCCTATTCTGCGATAGAGCAAGTCGGTGAGTTACTGATGCCACCGTCATGGGATAATTCAGGCCATGTATCATTCTTTTTTGGTACTGACGATCTTGGGCGCGATATTTTGTCGCGGTTATTGATTGGGAGTCAATTAACCTTCGGCTACGCTTTACTGGTCGCATTTGCATCAAGCGCAATTGGTCTATTAATTGGTATTTTAGCTGGCATGAGTAGCGGCCTTAAGTCTAGCTTTCTTAACCATATTTTAGATACCGTATTATCAATTCCATCATTGTTGCTGGCGATAATTGTTGTTGCATACATGGGACCAGGGGAAACACATATTCTGCTGGCTATTTGGCTAGCATTAATCCCTCGTTTCATTCGTGCCGTATACACAGCCGTGCATGCTGAGGTAGAAAAAGACTACATTATTGCTGCTCGCCTTGATGGTGCTAACAACTTTTATCTCCTTTATAACTCGATATTACCCAATATCTTAACCACAATTACTACTGAAATGACTCGTGCTATCTCAGTTGCCATTATGGATATTGCAGCGCTTGGTTTTCTTGGTTTAGGCGCCCAAGCACCGTTACCTGAATGGGGTGCAATGCTTGGGGATTCAATTGATCTTATTTATCTCGCGCCATGGACAGTGACACTGCCAGGGCTTGCGATTATGTTTAGTGTGTTAGTTATCAACCTTGTTGGTGATGGTATACGCCAAGCACTTAACGCAGGAATTGATTAATATGCCATTACTCGATATACGTAACCTAACCATAGAAATCGATACCCCCCAAGGGATGGTAAAAGCAGTTGATCGCATGAGTATCACCATTAACGAAAGCGAAATTCGTGGCTTAGTTGGTGAATCAGGATCAGGTAAAAGCTTAGTTGCAAAAGCCATTGCCGGCGTATGTAAAGATAACTGGCGAGTAAACGCTGACCGTATGCGCTTAGGTGATGTTGATCTATTAGCGTTGTCGCCTCGCCAACGGCGTAAAATTGTTAGCCGCGAAATCGCGATGATTTTCCAAGAACCATCAACTTGTCTTGATCCATCAGAGCGTATTGGTGAACAACTAGAAGAAGCCATTCCGTCATCATCCTTTAATGGCCGTATTTGGCAGCGTTTTCATTGGCGCCAAAAGCAAGCAATTGCCTTGCTCCATAAAGTCGGTATTAAAGAGCATAAACGCGTAATGCGCAGTTATCCTTATGAATTAACCGATGGCGAATGTCAAAAAGTGATGATTGCGATGGCGATAGCTAACCGTCCTCGATTACTGATTGCTGATGAACCGACTAACGATCTTGATCCTATTACTCAGGCGCAAATTTTCCGACTACTAAGTCGCATGAACCAATTAGGTAACACAACGATCTTATTAGTAAGCCACGATTTAAATACCGTGACTCAATGGGCAGATAGGATCACTGTAATGTATTGTGGGCAATCAGTAGAATCTGGCACTTCTAAGCAACTACTTGAACTCCCTCATCATCCTTATACTGCGGCATTAATGCGCGCAATGCCTGACTTTTCAATGGATGTAAGCCACAAATGTAAGCTAGAAACACTACCGGGCTCTATTCCACCACTACAACATTTACCGATAGGTTGTCGTTTAGGGCCACGATGCCCTTATGCACAACGAAAATGTGTTGAGGTACCTCAGCGCCAAAAAATTAAAAGTCACAAGTTTAGCTGTCATTTTCCGCTAAATATGAAGGATGACAACAAATGAGTTCATTACTTGAAGTTGAAAACCTGAAAAAAGATTACCATTATCGCTCAGGCTTATTTCGTCGCCGTACTATTGAAGCTGTAAAGCCAGTCTCATTTCAACTAAATGCTGGCGAAACAATCGCCCTGTTAGGTGAAAATGGCTCAGGTAAATCCACATTAGCAAAAATGTTAGCTGGCGTAATCACTCCAACAGAAGGGATTGTACGAGTGAATGGTGAACAACTACATCACCATGATTACCAGACTCGCTGCAAACTAATACGGATGATTTTTCAAGACCCCAATACGTCGCTGAATCCCCGTATTCAGATTGGTCGTATTCTAGAGGGTCCGCTAAAGCGTAATACCAACATGACTCCGCAAGCCCGTGAAAAACGTATCATGGATACCCTAAAACGAGTTGGATTATTACCAGAACATGCGTATTTCTACCCACAAATGCTGGCAACAGGACAAAAACAACGTGTTTCCTTAGCGCGTGCGTTGATTTTACAACCTTGTATTATTGTCGCTGATGAAGCGTTAAATGGTTTAGACATGTCAATGCGTTCACAGATGATAAACCTGTTGCTCGAATTGCAAGAAGAGATGGGATTGTCTTATGTGTATGTATCACAACATATGGGCGTGATAAAACATTTCAGTGACAAAGTCATGGTAATGCAAGATGGCGAAGTAGTAGAAAAAGGACGTACCGCTAATGTCTTCGCAAACCCCAAGCACTCGTTAACGCAAAAACTACTTGATAGTCACTTTAGCTCACCAACACGAGAAAAAAGCGGCCGAATACTTAATAGCACTCCAAAAATTAGCTATTAATCATAAAACAAACGCCAGCATTACTACATATTAGTGTAAAAATGCTGGCGTTATCGTTTGCTTAATCGTTAAAAATTAAGCTAATGTTTTATTAATGGCAGCCAATACTGCAGCAGGATCGCTTGCTTGAGTAATTGGACGACCAATCACCAGATAATCAGATCCCGCAGCCATTGCTTCTACAGGCGTCATCACACGACGCTGATCACCAGCTTCACTACCGACAGGACGAATACCCGGGGTGACTAATTTAAACTGTTGTCCAAGCTGCGCTTTCAACAAACTCGCTTCTTGTGCTGAACAAACCACCCCATCAAGACCACTATTTTTAGTTAATGTTGCTAAATTCAATACTTGTTGTTGTGGCTGGCATGAAATACCAATACCCGCTAAATCATTCGCTTCCATACTTGTCAGTACCGTCACACCAATTAATAGTGGTCGATCTTTACCATAGGGTTCTAGAATCTCACGCGATGCCGTCATCATCCGCTCACCACCACTGGCGTGGACATTTACCATCCATACACCTAATTCAGCAGCAGCTCTCACCGCTTTCGAACAAGTGTTTGGAATATCATGAAATTTCAAGTCTAGAAATACAGAATGACCCCGATCATGCAATTGACGCACAAAGTCAGGGCCAAAAAAAGTGAACATCTCTTTACCGACTTTTAAACGGCAGCTTCCCGGCTCAATACGATCGACAAAAGCGAGTGCCTCATTATGATTATCATAATCAAGGGCAACGATTACTTTAGGGTCTGTTACTTTAGCGTCTAGCATTGAGGCTCCTATTATATCTAAATACATCCACTGTGCGGTTGTCCCAACCGCCGGCAGGATTCTACATCAATTGATTAAATTTGATAGCTACAACTACAAAAAAACCAGTACATAACTGCACTGGTTTTAGAAAAAACATTCGATGGTCATTATTCACCATCAAGCCCTCGAATTGGCTTTATTTGTCCCCAGCTCTTACAAGATGGACACTGCCAATACAATGAATGAGTAGCAAAGCCACATTGACGACAACGATAGCGAGGCTTCACCTTAAGCTGTTCACCCACTAAGTGGCGTAAACTGGTTAAACTTTCTTTAGCACGACCTTCTTCAGCTTCATCAAGATGATATTCCATCAATTGATAAAAACCTTTCATGGTCGGATTTTTTTGAAGTTGGCGGGTCATAAAAGACTGCGCCGTTACTGCACCGTCATGCTTGGCAATTTCATCAGCGAGCATTAACTCGGCACTTGCCCCTGCTTTTTGTTCGACACAATGTTGTAAAAACTTTAGCCATGCATTTTGATTGTGCATCGCTTCATAACACTCAAGTAGTAGCGGTAAAGCTTCGCCAACAAACTCAATATCTTGATCTGAGATCCTTTCTAAAATTTTTGCTGCTTGCTTATATTCTTGTTGTTTAACTTGTATTTTAGCCATTGCAATCGAGGCACGCACACAATGTTTATCCACTGACAGTGCTTTTTTTAATAACTGAATCGCTTTATCTTGATTCTGAGCACTAAGCTCAAGCATGGAGAGTTCGCACCAATAATGGGCAATATCGTGCTTTAATTTAGTTTTACCTAATTTCACCAACTGGGTTGCCATCTCAATGGCTTTTTCCCACTCACGTGTTTGTTGATAAATAGCTAATAACTGTTGTAATGCTGGCTTTCGATAATCAGGCTCATCCAGCAACTGCTCAAAAATACGCTCAGCACGATCAAAAAAACCGGCAGCCATATAATCTTTTGCTAATTGTTGTAAGGCTAAATTGCGCTGTTCAATCGATAAATTAGGTCTGGCTATCAAATTTTGGTGAATACGAATGGCGCGATCGACCTCTCCTCTGCTGCGGAATAAATTACCGAGAGCAAGATGAGTATCAATAGTTTCACTGTCAACCTGAAGCAACTCAATAAACAGGTCTACTGCTTTATCAGATTCATCTGATAACAGCATATTAAGACCTGTTACATATTGGCGAGATAAGTGGTCAGACTTTTCTTGCTTTTGGTTACTTGCGCTCCTGTTACCCATATACCAACCGTAAGCGGCAGCAATAGGTAAAAGTAGGAACAACAATTCAAGCATTAATTCTTATTCCTTAATAGGCTTAGCACGAAGTTGATCAAGTTCTTGCTGTTGCTTCGTTACTTTTTTCATTAAACGATTTTTAGCAAAACGAGCTTTAAGATATAAAGTACCACAAATCACCCAGCCAATAACAAAACCAGCACCAAATGCTGTGCCTAATAGCGTAGAAAGTTGAAATTCACCCTGAGCGATTAAATAATCAAAGCTAACCATTATTTGATTTTGAGCACCAAGAGCCAGAGTGATTAAAAAGGCAGCTACTAGAACAATAATTCCTAAAATCTTCATCGTGAATCCTCTCACTAAATCTAAATTATAATTACTGATTATGCAGTAATTTTACTGATCAAACCATGATCTATAGACATAAAAAAACGGCATACCGAGAGGATGCCGTTTTTTTGTTCTATTCGCGGTTAAGCAGCTATCGATGCATTAACACGGTCACGTAATTCCTTTCCTGGCTTGAAGTGAGGAACGTACTTGCCGTCCAACTCAACTTTATCACCTGTCTTTGGATTACGGCCAACGCGAGGAGCACGGTAATGTAAAGAGAAGCTACCAAAGCCACGGATCTCAATACGATCACCTTCAGCAAGTGTGTTCGCCATATGTTCAAGGATATCCTTGATTGCATCTTCTACCTGTTTGGCAGAAAGATGTGTTTGTTGACTACATAGTCTTTCAATTAATTCAGACTTTGTCATAAACACTCCGTTTTAGTAAGTTTCTCAATAGTATAGCCGTTTAGAGGGAAAAAGCTAAAGCGATTTCCCTCAACGCTCAATTATTCGCCTTTAGCAGCTTTGAAAGCGTCAGCCATAGCATTACCAAACGCAGCATCGTCAGCTTTGTTTAGTGTAGCCATTGCTTCTTGCTCTTCAGCAACGTCTTTAGCACGTACAGAAAGGTTGATTACGCGGTTCTTACGGTCAACGCCTGTGAATTTAGCTTCAACAGAATCGCCAACAGAAAGAACTAGAGTTGCGTCTTCAACACGGTCTACAGATGCTTCAGAAGCGCGTAGGTAACCTTCGATGCCTTCGCCTAGCTCAACAGTTGCGCCTTTAGCGTCAACAGCGATAACTTTACCAGTTACTAGAGCACCTTTCTTAGTATCAGCTACGAAGCTGTTGAATGGGTCTTCTTCGATTTGCTTAACGCCTAGAGAGATACGCTCACGCTCTGCGTCAACTGCAAGAACTACTGCAGAAATTTCGTCGCCTTTCTTGAAGTCACGAACTGCGTCTTCACCAGAAACATTCCAAGAAATGTCAGATAGGTGAACTAGACCGTCGATGCCGCCTTCAAGACCGATGAAGATACCGAAATCAGTGATTGACTTGATCTTACCAGTTACTTTGTCGCCCTTAGCTTGCATTTCTGCAAATGACTGCCATGGGTTAGCTTTACACTGCTTAAGACCTAAAGAGATACGACGACGCTCTTCGTCGATATCAAGAACCATAACTTCAACTTCATCGCCCACGTTAACAACTTTAGATGGGTGGATGTTTTTGTTAGTCCAATCCATTTCAGAAACGTGAACAAGACCTTCAACGCCTTCTTCGATTTCAACGAAGCAGCCGTAGTCAGTAAGGTTAGTTACGCGACCAGTAAGCTTAGTGCTTTCTGGGTAACGCTTAGCGATTGCAACCCATGGATCTTCGCCAAGTTGCTTAAGACCTAGTGATACGCGAGTACGCTCACGGTCGAACTTAAGAACTTTAACGTTGATTTCATCGCCAACATTAACGATTTCAGAAGGGTGCTTAACACGCTTCCAAGCCATGTCAGTGATGTGTAGAAGACCGTCAACACCGCCAAGATCAACGAATGCGCCGTAGTCAGTAAGGTTCTTAACGATACCTTTAACTTCCATGCCTTCTTGTAGAGAAGCAAGTAGCTCATCACGTTCAACACTGTTCTCAGACTCGATAACAGCACGACGTGAAACAACAACGTTGTTGCGCTTCTGGTCAAGCTTGATTACTTTGAACTCAAGTTCTTTGTTTTCTAGGTGAGCAGTGTCGCGAACTGGACGTACGTCTACTAGTGAACCTGGTAGGAACGCACGGATGCCGTTAAGTTCAACTGTGAAGCCGCCCTTAACTTTACCGTTGATGATACCAACAACTGTTTCAGCATCTTCATAAGCTTTTTCAAGCTGGATCCAAGCTTCGTGACGCTTAGCTTTCTCACGAGAAAGTTTAGTTTCACCAAAACCATCTTCGATCGCGTCAAGAGCAACGTCAACCTGAGCGCCTACTTCGATTTCTAGTTCGCCAGCAGCGTTCTTGAATTCTTCAACAGGAATAGATGACTCAGATTTTAGACCAGCGTCAACTAGTACGTAACCGTTTTCGATAGCGATTACAGTACCTTTAACGATTGCACCTGGGCGAGTTTCAACTAGGTTTAGCGACTCTTCAAAGAGTTGAGCAAAAGATTCAGTCATTTAATTAATCTTCAATATGATAAACAACCATGGGTATCCTACCGCATGGGGTTGATAATAAAGTCAGTTATCATCCATGACACCGACGTTATTTAGCTGCTTACGCAACTAAATATGGATTCGTTTATTTTAGCTTAGCATCAACATATGCCAAGACTTTTTCTAATACTTGTTCAATTGACATTTCAGTTGAATCAAGTACCAAAGCGTCATCAGCAGGGCGTAAAGGCGCTACAGCACGATTACGATCGCGGTAGTCTCGCTCCTGAATTTCGCTCAAAAGGCTGCTAAAGCTAACATCTAAGCCCTTTTTTTGCAACTGATTCATGCGGCGAGTTGCACGTTCTTCAGCACTAGCATCTAAGAAGATTTTCACTTCTGCCGATGTAAACACTACGGTACCCATGTCGCGGCCATCAGCAACCAAGCCTGGTTGCTCACTAAATGCACGCTGGCGGCGCAATAATGCTTCACGCACTCGCGGTAATGCCGCGACTTTTGATGCCGCATTGCCTACTTTCTCAGTACGGAGTGTATCTGAAACATCTTCGCCTTCGAGAATGACTCGCACCAATTCACCTTCAGCAACAAACTGAACATCAAGATGTGCAGCAAGTGGTACCAAAGCCTCTTCTGATTCAGTATCTACACCATGATGAAGTGCTGCAAGTGCAAGAACACGATAAATCGCGCCAGAATCAAGCAGATTCCAGCCAAGTTTTTCTGCTAACAGCATACATAGTGTGCCTTTACCAGCACCACTTGGCCCATCAACAGTAATGACTGGAGCATGAGTAGACATAAGTTTTCTCCGAATATGGATCCGTAATAGCGGCAACTTAACCTAAATAAAGGTTAGCCATCAAACGGTGGCACATTATACGGAAAAAAATCTTAAATTTATATAGTTATTCCCTATCTATCATACCTTTTTATACTAAATAAAAAGCCTGATGCAATCACATCAGGCTTAATACGAGTGTAAATTTATATATCAATAATCAACTACTCAAAACTACGCACTTAAGCTCTGCAGCTTAATAAAATAATCTGGGAATGTTTTTGAGGTACACTTAGGATCATTGATCGTCACCGCGGTATCACTTAATGCCACCAGCGAAAAACACATCGCCATTCGATGATCATCATAAGTATCAATCACTGCATGGTTAAGCTTTGTTGGTGGCGTAATAGTAATGTAATCACTGCCCTCTTCTACCTCCGCACCTACTTTGCGTAATTCGGTTGCCATAGCAGCAAGACGGTCTGTTTCTTTTACGCGCCAGTTATAAACATTACGAATTGAAGTTGTGCCTTTAGCAAACAATGCTGTTGTTGCTATTGTCATCGCTGCATCTGGAATATGATTAAAATCCATATCAACAGCGGTTAATTTACCACAACGAGCAATGACGTAATCATCACCCCATTCAATATCAGCCCCCATAGCGGTAAGTGCGTCTGCAAATTGAATGTCACCTTGAATACTATTTTTGCCAATACCCGTTACTTTTATCGCCCCACCTTTAATGGCAGCCGCTGCTAAAAAATACGAGGCTGATGAAGCATCACCTTCAACCAAAAACTCTCCCGGTGATTGGTACTGCTGGCAACCTTTAACGACAAACTGTTGGTAATCACGGTTTTCAACCTTAACTCCAAATTGCGCCATAATATGTAAGGTAATATCAATATAAGGTTTCGAAACCAAATCACCTTTAATAGTGATCACCGTATCAGCGCTAGCAAGTGGCGCCGCCATTAAAAATGCAGTTAAAAATTGGCTTGAAATCGAACCATCAATTTCAACCTCACCGCCATTTAAGCCAGTACCAATAATCTTTAATGGTGGGTAGTGTTCATTTTCAAGATAAGTGATCTCAGCGCCAGCACTACGTAGAGCATCAACAAGATGACCGATTGGGCGCTCTTTCATTCTTGGCTCACCAGTCAATATATATTCACCAGTGCCGAGACACAGTGCGGCCGCTAATGGTCGCATTGCGGTGCCTGCATTACCTAAATATAATTCAAGCGGTTCTGTCGCAATAAAGGCATGCCCTAAACCATCAACTTCACATTCGGTTTTATCTGCTGATAACCGATAATTAACCCCAAGTTGCTTTAATCCATTAAGCATATGGCGAATATCATCACTATCTAATAAGTTAGTTAAGCGTGTTGTACCTTGTGCTAAAGCCGCTAATAACAAAGCCCTATTTGAGACACTTTTAGATCCTGGTAAATTCACTTCGCCATTAACTTTGGCAATCGGTTGTAAGGTTAAACTTTCCATTTATTATTCTTCCAATCCTAATTTTTCTTATCTAGCAGAGTACCCAATAATGTCGCTGTTATCTAGCGACAGTTTTTTATATTTTTGATAACTCTATTAAATATAGTTCCACCATCTACTTACTAATTGCGGTAAAGTAGTTGTATATAACATGGCTAAATCTTGGAGTAATAATGAATGCTGTAACACCCATGGTTGGGATTGGGATTATTATTGTTAATCAATACGGTCAAATATTAATTGGTAAACGTAAAAATAGTCATGCACCGTATTATTCTATTCCCGGCGGACACATGGAATTAGGCGAAACATTCAGCCAATGCGCTATTCGTGAAGTTGAAGAAGAAACTGGACTCACTATTTATCAACCACAAGTGTTCGCTGTAACCAATAACCTCACGACTTATCATGAATCAGGTAAGCATTATATTAGTATCGCTCTACTCGCAACTCAATTTAGCGGCGAATTAACCTTAAAAGAACCGGATAAATGTGAGGGCTGGCAGTGGATCGATCCAACTAAGGTACCTTCACCACAATTTGATGCTAGCGAACAATCAATTCAATGTTACTTAGAACAACGTTTTTGTATCAATGAATAGTCACTATAAATAAAACCGCTCTCTTAAAATGCAAAAAGCGCCTCAATAATAGGCGCTTTTGTAGCAATGATTACGGTTTAGTTAGTCGTCTTCACGCTCGATTTCACGCGCAACGTAACGAGTACCAATAATCACACCTTCAACTTCAACTTTATGATAACTAATATTATCTTTATTTAAACCATCATCAAACTCAGTGTAAGCATCAATATGAACCACTTTTTTATTGATAGTAAAAGTATTATCCTGACTCACAATTGATGGTTGACCAATATATTCAAATTCACGCCAAGAGTCGCCAAAATCACCATCGAAATCATTTTCAAATTCAATCTCGCGCGCGATGCCATTCACAGCTGTAACTTCAATCATTACTCCAACATTTAAGTTAGCTTTAGTACCATCTTCAAAGCGAGTAACTCCTGTCACCATAAATCGACCACGGGCATTTAACTCAAACTGGCTTTTATCACGGCTCACCCAGGTTACGACACCTTCAATTTCATTGTCATTATCGAAATCATCATAGGTTTCGACTTCAACTTCCGCGGCATTAAAGGTGTTACCACTCATTTGACCTTTTACTTCAACCCACTGACCATTTTGCAATTTCGCATTATCTTCAATTACGGCACCGCTATAATCAACGTTAGTTGCAGCACCTAATACAAATGATTTAACGTTCGGATCTAGTGCTGATAAGCGCCCTTCAACTTCATACTGACCAACAATACCCTCATGCTCAAATTTCACGACTGAAAGTACTTTATAGCCAAGACCAGCGTCAGTTGCTTGTGGTAACGATGACACCATCACCCAATCACCAACGTCAATATGTTGATTAAGCAAGAATTTTAATGTCGCACCATTAACAACAAATGTTGACTTAGCACGATCAATATTTGTAACCCTACCTACCATGGTTGGTTCTAATTGAACTTGTGCCCCGACTTTTGATGAAGTAGAAACAGCAACCATCATGTCTTGTTGAAGATCATTAATTGTAAACTGGGTATCTGTACCATACGCTACTGACGCTACGTTATAACTGTGACCATTAACTTCTATCGTATTAGCGCCAACATTAACGGCATTAATTGTACCTTGAACAGCTTGTGGCTTGGTCTCAACAGGCGGTTGAGGTGAAGCACTATCATCACCGCCACCACCACAACCAGTAAGAACGAAACCAACCAATGTCGCTAATGTGATTTTCTTCATGAATACAAACCTTTTTATGAACAAATTATGAATATTGTTTTATTGGCGCGTATACTACCCCCTCAAACGTGAAGTATTCGTGAAGAGCGTAATTGAACAGATGAAAATTCTTATTGTTGATGATAACCATCAGATTGTTGAAACTATTGCTGATTACTTAGAACTAGAAGGTATGACAGTTGATTGTGCCTATCATGGACAAGCGGCATTAACGTTTGTTGAAAATAACCATTATGATGTCATCATCATGGATATCATGATGCCTAAAATAGATGGTATTGCTGCAGTACAAAAAATACGTAACGAAATCTATTGCGGCACTCCGATTCTTTTCTTAACCGCTAAAGATACCCTAGAGGATAAAGTTGCAGCCTTTAAAGCAGGTGGGGACGATTATCTATTAAAACCTTTTGCGATGGAAGAACTGTGCTTACGACTATATGCCTTAGCAAATCGAGGTCCTAGACAAGATATTGGACTATTAAAATACGCTGATATTGTAATGAATAACCGTAGCGATCAAGTCAGTCGTGATGGAAAAACCATCAAGTTAAGTCGTATTCAATTTAAAATACTTAAAGTGTTATTACACCATGCACCCAATATTGTTAGTCGCCAACAAGTAATTGATACGGTCTGGGGAGAAGAGTCCCCATCTAGCGACGCTTTACGTAGCCATATTTATGGTTTACGCAACGCAATTGATAAAGATTTTGCCACTTCACGATTAGAGACAATTCATGGACAAGGTTACCGCATCAAAACCGAATAATTTTCCAAGTATTTACCGTAAGGTTGGCTTAAGTTTTGGATTAATGACATTTGGCATGTTTGTTTTATTCTGGGTCGTCATTTATGTTGCAGAAAATCAATTAGAGATTATTAGTCTTCATCATTGGCTAGATAAAGAATCAAGCCAATATATTATTGATTATAAAGAAATGGGTGAGAATGCCCCCCTACCTAATAATAGTGAATTTAAAAGTTATTGGAGTGAGAAATCATTACCAAATTGGATAAAAAAATACAATAAGCCAGGTTTTTTTGAGCATTTACGTGGTACGGAAGATAAACATTTTTTAGTCTTTGATCACCCATCAGGAAGAGGACTAATGTATGTTATTTATCAAGATGATGCCGATGATTATCTTGATGACTATGAAGATAGCCTGCATTATTTCACCTTCATTTTTGGGCTACTACTATCGTTAATCATGGGTGGATACAGCTTCTATTTTGTACGTTCTTTATCACAGCCATTAGCCAAAATAGATCAGAAAATTCGCCAAATGCCGCCTGATCAACCAAACTTTGAAGTTGAAACGCAATACCGTGAAACACGAGAGATTGAACAAGCATTACTTGATAGTAAAAACAATATTGCTGGCTTTTTTCAACGTGAAAAAGAGTTTAGTCGTTTTGCATCCCATGAATTACGTACTCCAATCATGGTGATTCAAGGCTCAGCTGATTTACTCAATAAAGTACCCAACCAACCTAACGTTGCCAAAAAAGCGATAAATAGATTACATCAAGCTAGTGACGATATGCGGATCTTAACCGAGACATTTTTATTGTTAGGTAAAGAATCAATTGAAAAGCATCATTTTAGCCAGTGTGATCTTGCCGCTCAGCTTCGTCAGCAACTAATTGTAATGGAGCCTTTATTTGCTAAACAAGACGCGAGCTACTATCTTGAGATTAATCATGCAGCGACTATTAGTGCCCCTCTCAGTTTTATTACTATCATCATTAATAATCTGATAAAAAATGCATTTAGCTACAGTATTGGTGATATAGAAATAAAATTGGTACATGAGCAACTGATAATCATCAATCGCCATGATGGTAATGAAATCTATAACCAAGGCTATGGCTGCGGATTGGTTATCGTGCAACGTATTTGTGAGCGCATGCAATGGCCGTTCACGATTACAGATAATGAGGTCACTTTTACCGCTAAGGTTACTTTCTCATCACCACAGCCATAGATTAAGGAATATTGGATGCTTGCTTATATTAAATGGTTTTGCAGTATCAGCTTATTAAGCATGATTAGCGGCTGTACTACAGGCAAGCCCAATAACGTTGAACCAATTACAAATTTTGATGTAAATCGTTATTTAGGCCAATGGTATGAAATAGCGAGATTGGATCATAGTTTTGAACGCGGTTTAGATCAGGTAACTGCGACTTATAGTCTAAATACAGATAAAACGATCAACGTTATTAACCGCGGTTTTGATAGTGCTAATCAACAATGGCAACAGGCACAAGGCAAAGCAAAATTTGTTAAACAACCAAACATTGGCTATCTCAAAGTGTCTTTCTTTGGACCCTTTTATGGTAGCTATATTATCTTTGCCCTTGAAAAGGATTATTCTGCAGCGCTAGTCAGTAGCTATAACTATGACTATTTATGGATTTTAGCACGCGAAAAAAACATATCACCGAAATTACTCACTCACTACCTTACCCTCGCTAAGCAAGCAGGATTTGATACTGATAAATTTATTTATCCTCAACAATAACTAAACCTATATTATTATCATTCATAACTTATTAACTCAGAATATTATTGTTCTAACGGAACACATGTAGCCCTTGTGATAATGAAACAACAGCAGACAACGAACATAATACTAATACTCCATATTGCATCACCTGTTTTTTGATTTTATTACGGACGCGATAAGCAATAAGACTAGCAATTATAGGGGCAGGTAACAGCCATACAATAGAGCTAAAATCAGCCATTGTGAACCGTCCTGAATAATGAAGTGCGACCAATGAAATAACACCTGTTACACAAAAAAACGCAGCTAAATTAGCGCGAATACTTTCTGGCTCTTCATCTTGCATCAGCAAAGCAATCGGTGGGCCACCAATTCCTGTCGCTGTGCCTGTTACACCCGAAATAAAACCACCAATAAACAAATTAAGTGATGTTGGCGCTAAGCGTAATTTAGCTAAACTTAATATCACTGCCGCTAATACCGTCACTCCCAGCATAATCTCTAATTGATCGGTAGAGATCACCATTAATACATAAGCAGCAACTAATGTACCTGGTAAGCGTCCTAAAAAAGCAAAGATTAAAAAACGAAGTGATACAGCATGACGATACTGATACCACACAATTGCAGACATAAACATACCGATAAAAACAACGGCACTCGGCATTAAACGCGGCTCAAGTAATAAAATAAATGGCCCAGCAAGAACTCCCATACCAAAACCGAGAGCACTTTGGATAAAACATCCACAAATAAATACCAATAAACAAGCGAAAAAGATAAGTGGATCCATAACATTCTTATACAGTGAAAGACTGTTAATAATCCTACTCTTTATTTTTACTCATAAAGTACAATCAGCGCTTAACAAATGAAATCTTAGATTGAAAAGCAGTCTTGCTTCGTAACATTTTCATCCTTTAACGCTACAGTTTTAGTCCACGCTAAAGCATTATCAAGCGGCATTGGCTTAGCAAAATAAAATCCTTGGCAAATATCAATACCGCACTGCTGCACGAAGTGTTTTTCAGCCTCAGTTTCCACACCTTCAGCAACCAATACACAACCAGTTACTTCGCTAATTTTAGCTAAAAGCTGATATAAACTTTTTTCACGCTCATTTTCAATATTAAACAATAATGATCGATCTAACTTCACCTTATCAAAATTGAATTTGAGTAAATGAGGAAAAGAAGCATAACCTGAGCCAAAATCATCAATGGCAATTGTTATACCTAATGCTTGCAATACTGCAATATTCTCAGAAACTTGTTTATCATTATCAATAATTGCTTCTTCTGTGATCTCTATTTCCAGTACCTGCGGTGAAATATCATAATAACTTAAGCGTTCAACAATATATGCCACAATATGTTTATCAGAAATTGTTTCTGCTGAAACATTAATTGCCACTTTACAATTTTTCTCTAATGGCATTTTTTGGATATCAATTAATACTAAATCAATAACCATTTGATCCAACTGTTTTATGGCACCTAATTGCTGAAAATCTTGAATAAAGACTGGTGGCCATAATTTTCCTTCAGGATCTTTATAGCGAATAAGAGATTCAAAAGATAAACAATGCTCATTATTCAAATGTACCTGTGGCTGATAATGCATAATAAACTCGCCACGACTAAGCATTCGACTCACACGGCGACTGATATCATGTTTATTGATATAGCTACTCATTGCTTGGTTAACATCACCTAAAAATGACTTTAATGTGCTGCGGTCAAGCTCGTGCTGCCGACTTATTGTCATATTATTATTTTGACTTCTTCCCACATAATGAAGGTAAAAAGGTCGATAAATACCAATACCAATTATGACCACCACAACTTGCAATAACACACCAGATAAACTGTGTTGAGTTGCAATATAGCCACTAATAAAAGGCGGTGTCATCCAATCAACAATAGTACTGACTGGATTCACTAATCCAAATGTAATTGCGCCATATACAACCACAAAACTAACCAATGGTACCAACACAAAAGGTATAATTAATATAGGATTAAAAATAATGGGTAAACCAAAGAGTAATAGTTCATTTATATTAAATATCACTAACGGTAAAGCTGATAAAGCCAAGGTAATATGCCGTTTCTCTTTTGAAAATAATAAAACACATAACAACAGACTAATGGTATTTCCAGAACCTCCCATTGATAAAAAAGCATCATAGAAACCCTGCCCTAACACATTTAAAGAGGCTTCCCCTGCTTGCCAATCAGCAATATTTTGTTGGGTATTTTCAAATAGTTGTTGTTTGGCTCTAAAAAGGAAATTATGTCCATTAATACCAATTGCACCTAATAATCCTAAAATAAATTGATACGATAAACCGCCATAAAATGTTAATGGATTAAGAGAAAGGTCATGTCGCACGTATTCACTTAAGGCTATAATAATTTTAGTTAGTTTTGCCAAGGCCACAGTGAAAAGCAGGAAACAAAAAAAGTGTAATACATGCTTATAAAGCGTGTTTACAAAATCAATTCGTGAAGGATCTAATGGAAAGAGACGAAATGAGATACAACATATTGCAGATATCATTGCAGCAAGTAACGCTATCAATGGATTATTAGGCAAACCACTCTGTGCTGAAACTAATTCGTTAGGGACGGATACTGCAATGAATAGCAATAATGAATATGGCACTACCACCATTGCATTCACGCCATGTTTAGTTGCAATATAATAGCTAGTGATTAAACACAGTGCTATAGGATAAATACCAATTAATAAGTTAGAAAAATAAAAAAAATTATTGGCTAGATCACTCAACTGAGCCAAATTTAATCCATGGCCAACAAATAGCGTAATCGCATTACAAATAATTAAAGGCAGTAATAATAAGAAAACAATCGAAATATCACGGATATAATCGTTGTAATATGATTTTAATACTGAGCTTTTGTACATACGTTCACATAGCAATAGAAATTAGCCATGGATTATATATAGCAATTTTAAAGGCTCAATCAAAAACATTGTAACTAGGTATTACTTATTATTGCTTATTTATAAAAAAATACACACTTTAGGTGTGTATTTTTATCAATGCTGTACATTTAAATTAATTAAGCGTTATTTTTTTCAAACATTCGCATAAAATCAACCAAAGCCTGTACGCCTTCTAATGGCATCGCATTATAAATAGAGGCGCGCATACCACCAACCACACGATGCCCTTTCAATGCTTTTAATCCTGCTTTTTCTGCTTGGGCTAAAAATACATCATCGAGCTCAGAATTTTTCAATTGGAATGGTACATTCATCACTGAACGATTATCTGCATGGACGTCATTAATGTAGAAGTCAGAATGATCGATAAAATCATATAATAATTTAGCTTTCACAAGGTTACGTTGTTCCATTGCCGCAACGCCGCCGACACTTTTTAACCATTTAAACACTTCACCCGCTAAATACCATGCAAATGTCGGTGGTGTATTAAACATTGACTCTTTATCAACTAAAACTGTGTAGTCTAAAATACTCGGTAAAATTGATTTTGCTTTACCTAATAAATCATCACGAACAATAACAATCGTTAATCCAGCAGGACCAATATTTTTCTGGGCTCCTGCATAAATGACCCCATATTTAGAGACATCGATTTGACGCGATAAAATAGTCGATGACATATCTGCGACAATCGGTTTATCTGTAATAGGTAAGTCACGAATTTCAATGCCATCAATAGTTTCATTTGGACAAAAATGCACAAATGCAGCGTCATCGGAAAGCGGCCATTCTACTGCTGGTAAAATAGCTTTTTTACCCTCTTTAATACAAGTGATATCGACACTGTTTGGCTGACAATACTTAGATGCTTCTTCAATCGCACTGTGCGCCCAAAAACCGCCATCCATATAATCAGCTGTTGTTGCTTCACCCAATAAATTTAACGGTACAGCAGCAAACTGGCCACGGGCACCACCATGACAAAATAACACATGGTAATTAGCTGGAATATTCAGTAATTCACGTAAATCTTGTTCTGACTGAGCAGCAACCGCAAGAAACTCTTTACTACGGTGGCTGATTTCCATAACGGAAGTGCCTAAACCCTGCCAGTCGATTAATTCTTGTTGGGCTTGCGCCATCACATCAGCGGGGATCATTGCCGGTCCGGCACAAAAGTTATAAACCTTATCCATAATGTTGTACTTGCTCCTGCTCGAGTTGCACAATAAAAAATTACTGCTTCATAAAGCTAATAGCATCACAATTTGTGCTACTTTTAGCATTAAAAAACAGACATTAACGGTAAATATCAACATTGTGATAGAGATCGTTTATTTATTTTTACACCTTTATTGCGCAACTTTAAAGGCTTAATTAAAAATTACATTATTTATAAATGCGAAGATAAAAAAAACGCAGCCAATGGCTGCGTTTTATTTAGAATAAAGCACTATAATGCTTACTCTTGTTCGGTTGAATCACCTGATTCTGCGTCTGCTGCTGGTTGTTCTGTATTTTCAACAGTCTCACCATCAACTAACTCTGCATCTTCAATTAACTCTTCTTCCGCCGGCTCATCAATACGCTGTAGACCAACTACTTTTTCGTCTTCAGCGGTACGGATAAGTGTAACGCCTTGAGTATTACGACCAACACGACTTACTTCAGCAACACGAGTACGAACCAGTGTGCCTCCATTAGTGATCATCATAAACTCATCGCCATCTTCTGCTTGAACAGCACCAACAACGCTACCGTTACGATCAGAGACTTTGATTGAAACTACACCTTGAGTTGCACGGCTCTTCGCCGGGTACTCAGCAAGTCCAGTACGCTTACCATAACCATTTTCAGTTACTGTAAGAATATCGCCTTCATTGTGTGGCACAATTAGCGAAACAACTTTATCGCCTTCAGCAAGTTTAATACCACGAACACCAGCTGCAGTACGACCCATACCGCGTACGCCACCTTTGGTATTGCCTTCATCGTCAATAACAACTGGGCTTTCGTAGAAACGTACTACTTTACCAAATGCTGAGAACAACATGATATCGCAATCACCATCAGTTACATCAACACCGATCAATGAATCACCTTCACGTAGATTAACGGCAATAATACCGGCACTACGAGGACGACTAAAGTCAGTTAATGGTGTTTTCTTCACGGTACCATCAGCGGTTGCCATAAAGACAAACTTGTCTTCTGTGTATTCACGCACAGGAAGAATAGCAGTAATACGCTCATTTTCTTCTAGTGGTAAAATATTCACAATTGGCTTACCACGAGCAGTACGGCTAGCTAATGGTAATTGATATACTTTCAGCCAGTACATACGACCGCGGCTTGAGAAACATAGAATCGTGTCATGGGTATTAGCAACCAACAAACGTTCAATGAAGTCTTCTTGCTTCATACGCGTTGCTGCTTTACCTTTACCACCACGACGTTGTGCTTCATAATCGCTCAAGATTTGGTACTTAACGTAGCCTTCGTGAGAAAGTGTTACAACAACATCTTCTTTAGGGATCAGATCTTCTAAATCAATATCATTGCTTGCAGCTGTGATTTCAGTACGACGTTCATCGCTAAACTGTTCTTTCACTAGCTCTAGTTCTTCACGAATAACTTCCATCAAACGCTCAGAGCTTGATAGAATGAACATTAGTTCAGCGATTTCTTCTAGAAGTTGCTTATATTCTTCAAGAATCTTGCCATGCTCAAGACCTGTTAACTTATGTAAACGAAGATCAAGAATAGCTTGCGCTTGTTGTTCCGTTAAATAGTATCGATTATCACGAATACCAAATTGCTCTTCTAGCCAATCTGGACGTGCTGCATCAGTACCTGCGCGCTCAAGCATTGCGGCAACGTTACCTAACTGCCAACCACGAGCAACTAGTGCTGCTTTGGCTTCAGCTGGGGTATTTTCTTGACGAATTAATTCAATAATTTCATCAATATTCGCTAATGCAAGTGCAAGACCTTCAAGAATATGAGCACGATCACGTGCTTTACGCAATTCGTAAATTGTACGACGTGTCACCACTTCACGGCGGTGATTAACGAAGCACTTAATCATTTCTTTTAGATTGAAGATCTTTGGTTGGCCATTATCAAGCGCAACCATGTTGATACCAAATGTCGTTTGCAACTGAGTTTGAGCATAAAGGTTGTTCAGAACAACTTCGCCAACCGCATCGCGCTTACATTCAATAACAATACGCATGCCGTCTTTATCTGACTCATCACGTAATGCACTAATACCTTCAACTTTCTTATCTTTAACAAGCTCAGCAATTTTTTCAATTAAACGTGCTTTGTTAACTTGATATGGAATCTCATGAACCAGAATAGTTTCTCGACCATTCTTTTCAGTTTCGATTTCAGCTTTGGCACGCATGTAAACTTTACCGCGACCAGTATGATAAGCATCAACGATACCTTTACGGCCATTGATCATCGCAGCAGTTGGGAAGTCAGGGCCTGGAATATATTCCATTAGCTGATCAATAGTGATGCTCTCATCATTGATATATGCTAAACAGCCGTTAATCACTTCACCAAGGTTATGGGGCGGTATATTCGTCGCCATACCCACGGCAATACCAGAAGAACCATTCACTAATAAGTTAGGGATCTTCGTTGGTAAAACTGCTGGTATTTGCTCGGTTCCATCATAGTTAGGAACGTAATCAACCGTTTCTTTATCTAAATCAGCCAATAATTCATGGGCAATTTTAGACATACGGACTTCGGTATAACGCATCGCAGCGGCAGAGTCACCATCGATTGAACCGAAGTTACCTTGACCATCTACAAGCATGTAGCGCAGTGAGAACGGTTGCGCCATACGTACAATAGTATCGTATACAGCGCTATCACCATGTGGGTGATACTTACCGATAACATCACCTACCACACGGGCAGATTTCTTATATGCTTTATTCCAGTCATTGCCTAGCACATTCATCGCGAATAAAACGCGGCGGTGCACAGGCTTAAGGCCATCACGCACATCAGGAAGAGCACGACCAACGATAACTGACATCGCGTAGTCGAGATAAGAGCTTTTCAGCTCCTCTTCAATATTTATGGGCGTGATCTCTTTTGCAAGATCGCTCATGGAGCCAATATCCCTCAGGTAATTTCTGTCGTATTTTTATACGTGCAAGGTGCAATAATATAGCATATTTCAGCCTAAATAGGCCACCTTTCACGACTTATGTTATGAGTAATTTAGCGGAATTTAAAGAAAACAGAAACAAACATCGTCACATCTGTGGATTAACCGCATATGGCTGTTTATTTATTGTTCATTATGCCAACTACCTTAAACTACTCCCTTTAACCTACAGAGTATGTAACCATTTGTAAAAGCAAGATGTAACACTGTTTTATAAGAGAACAGCTGAAAATTAACAAAATAAAATCAAAAATGCGACATTTGACCATTTATCAATCATCTTTATTGAGCACACTGTATTAAATATTAGCGATTGCTGTTAATGAACTTATTTTCGCAATAACTGATACATTAGTGTTTAAAATACCCCTTATCGTTAATTTGAACACTCCATACTTGTTAGCAACATAAATCCACTGAGGATAAAGTGATGGGTGCAGCAATTAATATGATTGGCATATCAATCATTGTAGGTAAATATATTTTAATGCTCATTCTTGCTATCACCACTTTGTCTGGTGGTATGTTCACACCAGAACTCATTCCAGCCACAATAAGTAATTTTAATGAGTGACACCAAATTTCGCCAAGTAGCACGATTGTACTTGGCGCCCATATACTTTTCTTATTATGAATATCCTCTTTTTGTGCCCGTGTTTCTCACAGTTATCCTTTGCAACTACCACTTTATTTCGCATAATAGCGACTATCTATTAAGGAAAATGGCACCATTAACATGACCAAATCACGCAATGTTGACCTTGCAGAAATCGAAAAGTTTGAACAAATAGCTTCACGCTGGTGGGATCTAGAAGGCGAATTTAAACCACTTCATCAAATCAATCCCTTACGTTTAAATTACATCATTGACAATGCCAATGGTTTATTTGGCAAAAAAGTACTTGATGTCGGTTGTGGCGGTGGCATTTTAGCGGAAAGCATGGCAATTGAAGGGGCTAATGTAACTGGCCTTGATATGGGTAAAGAACCTTTAATGGTTGCAAAATTACATGCATTAGAGACAGGAACAAAACTCGATTATGTTCAATGTACAGCCGAAGAACACGCTGAACATCATCATGAAGCTTACGATGTCGTAACATGTATGGAAATGCTAGAACATGTACCCGACCCTGCATCAGTTATTGCTTCATGTGCCAAAATGGTCAAACCTGGCGGGCATGTTTTCTTCTCAACATTGAATCGTAATATTAAATCCTATTTATTTGCGATTGTTGGTGCCGAATATGTTATGAAGCTCGTACCTAAAGGGACTCATGATCATCAAAAATTCATTCGTCCATCAGAATTAATGGCAATGATCGATAAAACACCACTACAAGATCGTCATATTATTGGACTTCACTACAATCCACTCACCAACACCTATAGTCTAGGCAATAATGTCGATGTGAATTACATCGTTCATACGATTAAACCATTGTAGTTGATCAAAACAAATATTAAAGGAGATCACATTATCTCCTTTAAACTACATTCTACTAACAAATGTAATTACATTTACGATTTTACAACCAAAAAAAACTAGCAAGATCAAGGACTATTAACGCTGTCTTTAACTAAAAACTCACCATTTATCCAACTCAAATTCGAGCCCAAAAAGCAATAAAAAAATATTTTATTTCTCTAAAAAAATAACGTAAAAGGCATTGATTTTTACTATCTATTTGATGCTATTCGCTACATCAGTGAGTTGGTACTAACTTTTTTATTAAAATCCCCATGTTATCCACAGCTGGTCAAAAAATACCATCTTGCAAAACCTCGCATTCACCACTATCTTGTAAGCACTTTCGCTCAACACCCCAACATGTAGTGTTTCTGCCGAATAACGATATTTATAAATAAAGATCACATTCTTTGCTAATCTAATAGATAAATTGCAAAAAAATATCATCTGCAAGGAAAACTGGGAAAACAACAACAAATGACTCAACAACTAACAGTTACCAAGCGCAACGGTCGTAAAGAACTTATCGATCTCGACAAAATCCATCGTGTCATCGACTGGGCTGCAGAAGGCTTAGAAAATGTATCGGTTTCTCAAGTCGAACTAAAGTCACATATCCAGTTTTATGACGGTATTCGTACTGATGATATTCACGAAACTATCATCAAAGCGGCGGCTGATCTTATTTCAGAAGAAACACCAGATTACCAATACCTTGCTGCTCGATTGGCAATTTTCCATCTTCGTAAAAAAGCTTATGGTCAATTTGAGCCACCAGCCTTATTTACCCATGTCAAAAACTTGGTCGAAAAAGGTAAGTACGATAGCCATTTATTAGATGATTATACCGAAGAAGAATTCGCAGTGATGGATACGTTTATCGATCACTGGCGCGACATGAATTTTTCTTACGCTGCAGTTAAGCAGCTTGAAGGTAAATACCTTGTTCAAAACCGTGTCTCTGGTGAAATTTTTGAAAGTGCGCAATTTCTGTATTTATTAATTGCAGCTGCACTGTTCAATAAATACCCGAAAGAAACACGTCTTGATTATATCAAACGCTTTTACGACGCTTCTTCAACGTTCAAAATTTCATTACCAACGCCGATCATGTCTGGTGTACGTACACCTACACGTCAATTCAGCTCATGTGTACTAATTGAATGTGATGATAGCCTCGATTCAATTAATGCAACGGCAAGTTCAATTGTACGTTATGTCTCTCAACGTGCAGGTATTGGTATTAACGCTGGTCGAATTCGTGCATTGGGATCCGAAATTCGTGGTGGCGAAGCATTCCATACCGGTTGTATCCCGTTCTACAAATACTTCCAAACGGCGGTTAAATGCTGCTCTCAAGGTGGTGTTCGTGGTGGTGCGGCAACGTTATTCTACCCTATTTGGCACCGTGAAGTTGAATCGCTGCTAGTGCTTAAAAACAACCGTGGCGTAGAAGAAAACCGTGTTCGTCATATGGATTACGGCGTACAAATTAACAAATTAATGTACACCCGTTTAATCAAAGGTCAGAACATCTCATTGTTCTCTCCTTCTGATGTTCCAGGGCTATACGATGCATTTTTTGCAGACCAAGTAGAATTTGAACGTTTATACAACTTGTATGAGCAAGATGACAGCATTAAGAAACAATCGATTAAAGCGATTGAATTATTTTCATTGCTAATGCAAGAACGTGCGTCAACGGGTCGAATCTACATTCAAAACGTTGATCATTGTAATACACACAGCCCATTTGATCCGGCTGTCGCGCCAATTCGTCAATCAAATTTATGTCTTGAAATTGCCTTGCCAACCAAGCCATTGAAGAATGTTGAAGATGAAAATGGTGAAATCGCATTATGTACATTATCTGCATTCAACTTAGGTGCAATTGACACCTTAGATGACTTAGAAGAACTCGCTGAATTAACAGTTCGTGCACTCGATGCATTATTAGATTACCAAGATTACCCGTTGCCTGCTGCACGTCGTTCTACCATGAATCGTCGTACTCTAGGTGTTGGCGTTATCAACTTTGCTTATTACCTAGCAAAACACGGTGTTCGTTATTCAGACGGTAGTGCAAATAATCTAACTCATGAAGCTTTTGAAGCGATTCAATATTACCTATTGAAAGCATCTGTTAATTTAGCAAAAGAGCAAGGTCCATGTCCGTTATTTAACGAAACAACCTACGCACAAGGTATTTTGCCAATCGATACTTACAAAAAAGATATCGATAATATTTGTAATGCTGAGTTGCATTACGATTGGGAAACATTACGCGAAGAGATTAAAACTCATGGTCTGCGTAACTCGACCCTTTCTGCTTTAATGCCATCAGAAACATCATCGCAAATTTCAAATGCGACCAATGGTATTGAGCCACCTCGTGGATACGTTTCCGTAAAGGCATCAAAAGATGGTATCCTCAAGCAAGTTGTTCCTGAGTTTGCTAAATACAAAGACAACTACGAGTTACTTTGGAACATTGGCAGCAACGATGGCTACCTACAACTTGTTGGCATTATGCAGAAATTTATTGATCAGGCTATCTCGGCAAATACTAACTATGATCCGAGTAAACAGCCTGGTGGCAGAGTTCCAATGAAACTGCTACTAAAAGATCTGCTTAATGCTTATAAATTAGGTGTTAAGACACTGTACTACCATAACACTCGAGATGGCGCATCTGATAGCCAGAGCGACCTGAGTGGTGATGATTGTACAAGTTGTAAAATTTAAGCATTCAAAGGGAGCCTTAGGGCTCCTCTTTGATTTGAGGATATCATGGCCTACAGTACTTTTTGTCAAACAAGTAACGATCAACTTAAAGAACCAATGTTCTTTGGTCAGTCAGTGAATGTTGCACGTTACGATCAACAAAAATTTGAAATTTTCGAAAAACTTATCGAAAAGCAGCTAAGTTTTTTTTGGCGTCCAGAAGAAGTGGATGTATCTGGTGATCGCATTGATTACAATAACCTGCCAGATCATGAAAAACATATTTTTATCAGTAACTTAAAATACCAAACCCTGCTTGATTCCATTCAAGGTCGTAGCCCAAATGTAGCATTACTGCCTATCGTTTCACTACCTGAATTAGAAACATGGATCGAAACATGGTCATTTTCTGAAACAATCCACTCACGCTCTTATACGCATATTATTCGTAATATCGTTAATAACCCGTCGATTATCTTTGATGATATCGTCCGTAATGAGCATATTATCAAGCGTGCTGGTGATATTTCTAAATATTATGATGATTTAATCTCAGCAACCAATGATTATCATCGTTACGGTGAAGGCCAACACTCAGCTAATGGCATTAGTTTCACTGTCGATTTACATGAAATTAAAAAGAAACTGTACCTGTGTCTAATGTCAGTAAACGCATTAGAAGCTATACGTTTCTATGTTAGTTTTGCCTGTTCATTTGCTTTTGCTGAGCGTGAGTTAATGGAAGGTAATGCAAAAATCATCAAGCTTATTGCTCGTGATGAAGCATTACATTTAACGGGTACTCAACATATGTTGAACTTGCTACGTAATGGCCATGATGATCCACAAATGGCAATTATTGCAGCGGAATGTGAAGAAGAGTGTTTCAGTATCTTTAAAGCAGCAGCAGAGCAAGAAAAAGAATGGGCAGAATACCTATTTAAAGATGGCTCAATGATTGGTTTAAACAAAGAAATTTTGTGCCAGTATGTTGAATACATTACTAACTTACGTATGGCTGCTGTCGGTTTACGTCCAGCTTATGACGGCGCAAATCAAAATCCAATTCCATGGATAAATTCTTGGTTATCATCAGATAACGTCCAAGTTGCTCCTCAGGAAGCTGAAATTAGCTCATATCTTGTCGGTCAAATCGATAATGATATTAGCGCTGATGATCTCGGTGATTTTGAGTTGTGAGTCAATTAACCATTACGGTTAATGGCATTAAGGTTTGTGGCAATCGCCATGAACCTTTATTAACCCAATTAGAAAAAGCAGGTATTGAACCAGAGTATCAGTGTCGCCATGGAATGTGCGGTGCTTGTCGATGTAAACTGATCTCAGGCTCTGTCACTCAGCAAGATACTCTAGCTTTCGTTGGTTTAAATGAAATATTAAGTTGTTGCTCTATTCCACAACAAGATATTGAAATTAGCTTTGATTACCAACCTAATCGTAACCTTAAAGTAACTAACACTAAAATAGCCCTCTAAAATATCTTTAACTCATTAAATCAAAATAAAATATAAAGGGCTATTTTTTACTTACTATAAATATAATCGTTAACTGTAATTACTTCACACACATCACATGATAAACACCATCTTCCACTTCCGTACCTTCAGTTTCATGCTCAAAACCAGGGAATTCTTTATCCCAAATTTCTAAACTGTGTAAATAACCAATTTGAGGGCTATTTGCATCGCCAAAGTTCTCACCTGACATCAACATTGGAATACCTGGTGGATAAGGAATAACTGCATTTGCAGCAATACGGCCTTGTAGTTTCGTCGATGGTACCATTTCAACATTATCATCGACTATCGCTTCAAACGCTGCTCGTGGGGTGATATCTGCTTTTGGTAACGTCGAATAAGCGGCATTCAACATTTCAGATGGAGTATGCGTTTTTAGATAGGTAAACATCTTATCACCCAAGTCTTTCAAGCCTAAATCGCCGTACACTTGCGGGTGACTCGCTGCTAAATCAGGCAGTACTGATTTTAATGGGGTATTATTATCATAGTGCGTTTTAAAACTGAGTAAGGTATTCACTAAGGTTGCCCACTTACCTTTCGTTATCCCCATTGAGAACAAGAACATCACTTGAAAATCAGTGGTACGCGTTGGCACAATACCAAAACGGGTTAAATATTGCGTCACTAACGCTGCCGGAACACCTGTATCAAGTAACTTACCATTATCCCCCATACCTGGCGCTAAAATGCTGACCTTAATTGGATCGAGCATACACCAATCTTTGGGAATATCGTCGAAACCATGCCATTTATCACCAGGCTTCATGATCCAAAAATCTTGATTAGTGGCTAATAATTCTGCTGGTGCATCTTCAAATGCATATTCGACCCCAGTATCTGGATCAACGATAGATTCCGCATTCCATGGTTTAAAGAACCAATCGCCATCAGCCACAAACTCTCGATGTAAACGTCCCATTGCTTGACGATAATCAACCGCTTCTTTAATCACTTCATTGGTTAATGACTCCCCTCGATTACCAGCCATTTGTGAAACGGCAATATCGTTAGAAACACTAATAGCATACAACGGTGATGTAGTCGCATGCATCATGTATGACTGATTAAAACGTTCAAAGTTGATATGATCTTTACCATAACGAACATGGATCCATGACGCTTGAGAAAGTGCATTCAACAATTTATGGGTTGAATGAGTAGCAAAGACCGTTGGTCCATCATCAGGGGTTTCTTCTGGCTCGCCACGCATTGCAAAGTGATCGGTATAAATAGGATTAAAACGTGCGTAGCCATACCATGCTTCATCAAAGTGAATTCTATTACTACTTTCACTTAAAATATCTTGAGCGCGTTTAGCGTTATAGCATAAACCATCATAAGTGCAGTTTGTTACCACCGCATAGGTTGCCTGCCCGCCAGCTTGAGCTTTTGTTAACTCACTACTTTCGGCTGATTTTTTTAAACCTTCGGGCGACATTTGCTCAGGATAAATTGGACCGATGATCCCATAACGATTACGAGTCGGTACCATATAGACAGGTAATGCTCCAGTTAACATTAACCCCTGCTCTATCGATTTATGACAATTTCGATCACAAATCGCTAAGGTGTTTTCCCTCATACAAATTTGCATGATGGTACGGTTGGCTCCAGAAGTTCCTGTTACCAATGAATAGGATTTATCTGCCCCAAAGACCTTAGCGGCATAATCCTCACTTTCACCAAATGCACCGGTATGATCAAGTAATGAACCTAAAGAACCACGCTCAATCCCCATATCTGAACGAAAGAGCCCTTCACCGTAATAATTATAAAACCGCTGACCTTCAGGTGTTTTTAGAAAACCCACCCCACCTTGGTGACCAGGGGCTGCCCATGAATACTCATGCACACTATCGTACTTCATCATTGCATTTGCTAACGGTGGCAATAATTGCTCTCGATAACGTTGCATCGCAGCAATCGCTCGACCCGCCATAAAATCAGAGGTATCTTCTAGAATCCAAGCAAATTCGCTCACTAATGACATTAGATGGCGATCAACGGTTAAGGTCATTTTCTTACGTTCCGCTAATAAGAAAACAGGAACACCTTGTTGACGCTGATTCAACTTTTCTATGAGTGAAAAGAACATATCGTTCTCTTCTTGCTGTTGCCCCGTCATACTTGAGGTCAACATAAAGCAATCAATAGCCATATTGACATTTAGCATTGAATAACAATCATCGTAAGTAGATGCTTTAGCAACAATAATTGATTCATCTTCAAATTGCTCAACTAATCGGTCGATAGCATTAGCAACCACACCTGTAGCTTGAGAGTTATCAAAAATTAACACTCTCATATGCTTACCATAATTCAACATATACAATCCTTTAATATCAGATTAATAATTAAATTTCATTTAATATAATTAAATTCACGATGACTCTTTATTAATTACAGCTTCACGACTAGCAATAAACCCATAGAAGAAATAACCAAGCAAGGTAATTATAGCACCATAAAATACGGCCTCTTCTCCAGTAGAATAAGCGCCATAAATACTATATAAAACAGCGACAGAACCAATAATAATACCGTTACGATATTCCTTTTGATTCACATTGGCATTTCTCATAATAATACCGAGGGCAGTTAGAGAAAGAATATAAGGTACCATATTAATAAATACAGCAAGATTAACTAACACATTAAATTGTTTTAATAATGTTGGGGAAATTGTCATAACGGCAAGAATTAATTCAAATGCCAACATAAGCATCATGCCTTTAAACGGCGCATCATATTTATTTAATTCACCAAATATTTTAGGGAATAATCGCATATCTGCAGCAACTCTAGATACTTGCGCATTCGTAAACTGCCAACCTAATAATGAACCAAGACATGCAACAATTGCCATTGCTGTAATAATTTCACCTACAAATGGATTAAACATCTGCGCGAAAACTAATCCAAATGGGGAATCGGATTTAGATAATACTTCATTAGGAATAATCCCCTGAATAACTGTTGTTGAAGCAATATATGTAGCAGCAGAAAACACAGTGGCAAGCATACAAGCAAGTGGTACATTACGTTCTGGATTTTCAACGGTTCCTGAGTTAGCACCTGCTGATTCAATACCTAAGAATGCCCATAATGTTAATGCCATACCCGCATAGACAGCGCTACCAACAGAGATATCATTAGGGTTCCATGCTTCTGCAAATATCTTAGGATCAAACCAAAACCAGCCTATTATAGATAAACCCAGCACTGGAATAATAATCCCCCATACTGTTATTGTTGAGATCCCCCCCGTTATTTTTGCTCCTCTTACATTCGCAAACATAGTAATAATTAAAATGGAAATAACACCAACAAAGGTATGTATTGGCGTTTCTTTTAACCATGGAATAAAATACTCCAAATATCCTACAGCTGATACCGCAATAGCAACGGCACTAATAACAAGACACACATAGTAAGTATAAGAGGCAATAAAAAAACTGGATTTACCATGCGCTTTTTCTGCGTAAGCTGACATACCACCATCATCGCTACAATACATACCACATTTAGCGAACGCATAAGCTATTGCTAATGCACCTATTGCAGTAACAACCCATGCAAGTAAAGCTATTCCTCCTGTTGCGGCTAAACTTGAGGGTAATAATATTATCCCCGATCCCATCATATTAACGGTAACTATGGTCGTTAATCCCATTAGTCCCATTTTGTTACTGTTTGAACTCATAGCGTAAACTACCTTATAGCTTATTAATTATCTTTAAAACAATATTATTTCAATGAAATTAGACACCAATGTTTTATATCGGAATAAGTATAATTTAAAATATGAGGATAGGTTTATTTGTTAATGATATATTCAAATATTTTGAGGTGGTAAGAATAAAATAACCTTTTTTTTTGCATATTTTAAATACATGAACTAAGTAATTTTGTTATTTATTTATTAATCAATAACTAATATTTACACAAAAAAAAGCGCATAAAAGAAAAGCTTCTTCTATACGCTATAATACTTTTTTATTAGACTATTATTTTATTTTAAAAGTCGCAATAACATTACCGTTATTATCTTTAATACTTAATATATTATTATTAATGCTATAAGTAGAAAACTCAGGTAATGCAGCTAAAAATGCTTGTTCTAGTTCCATTCCATCCATACACATTTTACGTGTAGATGCTGCTTGACCTAACGTCAATGTTGTTGCTGTTTGAGACTCCAATGCACTGTGAAAATTATTACAGCCAGAAAAACCGCTGGCATTTTTAGTCGTCGCATCAAATTGAATAAAAGCACTATTACCACCTGCGCCAGGTTGAACAGCTTGACCTGATAAGGTGACTAATTGCCATTGTGGCCCAGCAAGGCTCGGTTGATTCGCCTTTGGAGCTGCATTTTGAGCAGGTGCAACACGATCTAATTTAACCGCTAATGGCTGTTTTGCATCAGCTGCAAATGGATCCATTGCTGAAGTTGAAGTCATGATCAATTTATTATCGACTTTCACTGTTGCACGAACACTGTAACGATGATTAGCTTTTACTTTATTGGCATCATAATTCAACGTTACTGGATAAGGTGGCGCACCCGCTATATCCATTGACTCGGTACTCAATGTTACTGATGGTGCATCTGCAAGTGATACATCTTCAAGTGTAACATTCAACACAGCACCTGGCGGTAGCATACGACGATCTAAATAAATAACACTTACATCTAATGGTTTCATATCAGCTTTCTCTGCTTGAACAACAGCTGTTGGTTGCTGAGGTGCTTTAACAGTAGCTTCTTTATCATTACATGCTTGTAGCATTAAAGCGGATAACATAACGGATGTTGCTAATACTACTTTTTTTAATTTGAAAGCCATTATTTTTCCTTAAATCTATGTCTATTTATTTGAAGAAATTACTCTGCTTATTTTTTGAGTCGCGATCATGATCATAACTTCAGTATTAATCATACAGACAATGATTTGCGACTAACTTTTTCTGAATCCTATCACTTATTATCACAATAATACAGCATTCAAAATAATAATAATGCCTGTAATACATTACCTTATTCTTATTATAAGATTCTATAATCGCTCACTTACAACACGATCGAGTGACTCATAACAGCCAAACACTTCTTTACCTTGTAAATAGCGACGTAACATATCAAATAACACGGTTGATATAATCCAACGTCGATCATAATTACGATATTGACGCTTAAACATTAACTGCTGACACCAGCAACCATCAGGGGTTGTAAGGCCTAGCATAAATCCACCATCAATTAATGACGGGCCAGTTGTTAGTGTATAAGTTGCAGATGAGTGTAAATGCAATCGCTGTGCACGTAATGCAATTAAGGTTGATAATTCTTCAACACAAGCATGCTCATCTACCCTATCAGTCATGACCTCACTCTGCGCTAATCTCGCACTTAATGACGACACATCTTGTAACCAATTAATCGCAAATCCACCCGAACTTTGTTCTGATAATGCTAGCGTGGCATCCTTTGGTAATAAGTTCGCAATTGAATCAAGTAAAGAACACCCTTCTCCGACAATATTGTCACCAAGTAACTCTGTCATTTGGGATAATAACGCCGTTGACCGAATATCATCTTGAGGAGCAAATAACTTTATTTCAATAAAAGGCAACGATGATCGATAACCTAAGCAATAGCCATCAGGCAATGTTAAGACTTGGAATAGATCACTAATGCTAGATTCAGATAATCCATAAGTATAAAGACGATGGCAAACTTTACTATCCGTTACATTAAACATAGCTTGCAGGCGCGGTAATATTTGTTCCTTCACCATTACTTTAAACTCACTCGGCACACCGGGAGTAAAAAACAACCACGCGCGATTTAACTGCATAATAAACCCACATGCAGTACCAACAGGATTATCAATTAATTCCGCACCTTCGGGTAACATCGCTTGTTTAAGATTAGCAGTAGGCATCACTCGCCCCAATTGCTGATACTTCGCTTTCATCTCAGCAATCCAAGCATCCGATTGCTCAAGACCAACATTAGCAGCCATTGCAGCAGATGCCGCCGTAAGATCGTCTGATGTTGGTCCTAAGCCACCATTTACGATCACAATATCGGCACTTAAACTACACATCTCAATTTCTTTCGCTAATGCTTCATAGTCATCACCCACAGTTACTCGACGCGTCATCGCAAAACCTTGTTCGAAAAACTGTGCCGATAACCATGCTGCATTTGTATCCGTAATATCGCCATACAGTACTTCTTCCCCAGTACTGATCATCACTACATTAAGCATGGTTATTATTCCTTATAAAATCCTGTTTATTAACTACAGTTTATGCCTAACCTTAAGCCATAGATAGAATATTATATCGGCTTTATTATTGATTATTGTTTATCTTAACAAGCACTGTAAATAATTGTTTACACGATAAAGATAAGTTGACAGCCGCAAACTCTATCGTTAATGTAGCGACTAATAGCAACAGCTGAACATCTTTAATTTGTTATTATATCTAATGAAGAGAGAATAAACGTGCGAACTAACCGTCTAAACACAGCCTATCGATAGCCACAGTGGCTCAATCTAGGTGTAAACATTTTAAAACACGTCATCTCGATTATGCCATTGTGGCCTGCTTTATATATAGGGAGCGACCACAGGTGTATTTATACCCCCTCCCAAGTTACATTTTTTATCCTCAGGGAGTGACATAATCATGTCTTTAAATAAAACATTCGGCAGTATGCTGATCATTGCTGGCACTACTATTGGTGCAGGTATGCTAGCTCTTCCTCTTGCATCTGCAGGTTTAGGTTTTACCACTGCAACAATTATTATGATCGGTATTTGGGCATTAATGACCTACACCGCATTATTAATGCTAGAAGTTCATCAACACGCAGATCCCTCTTCGACATTAAATTCATTGGCACACCAATTATTAGGTCGTAAGGGACAAACCATTGCAACATTGGCAATGTTCTTCTTATTTTACGCATTATGCGCCGCCTACATTGCTGGAGGTGGAAGCCAATTAAGTGAAAAGATCTCTACTTGGACAGGAACAACTATTGCTCCTCAAATAGGTGCGGTGATTTTTACTATCGCTATTGCTAGTGTTGTATCAATAGGCACACACAGTGTTGATATGGTTAATCGTATCCTCTTCACTGCAAAAGTAGTGGCTCTTGCAGTAATGCTTGGATTATTACTGCCACATGTTCAGGGGCAACATCTGGTTGAAATGCCGATCGAGAAGGGGTTAATTTTATCTGCCTTACCTGTTATTTTTACATCCTTTGGCTTTCACGGCAGTATCCCTTCAATTGTGCGTTACATTGGGATTGATATTAAAGCACTGAAAAAAATCATGATCTTTGGCTCTGCACTACCACTGGTAGTGTACATTTTATGGCAATTAGCCAGCCAAGGTATTATGGGGCAGCCACAATTAATGGCTAACAGTACCCTTGGTTCGTTTATCAGTAGCTTAAGTCAATTACTTCACAATCCAATGATAGGTCAGTCTGTATCTATTTTTGCAGACCTTGCATTAGCAACCTCATTCCTTGGTGTGAGCTTAGGACTGTTTGATTTTCTAGCTGATACACTTAATCGTGGTAATCATTTTGCTGGTCGTGGGCAAACAGCTTTAATCACCTTTTTGCCACCTCTCGCTTTTGCTGTGTTCTACCCACAAGGGTTTATTATGGCATTAGGTTACGCTGCTATTTCATTGGTGATTTTGGCTATATTTTTACCCGTCGCTATGGTTAGAGCACAACGTAAAGCACAGCATGCTACAAACCATCAATCAGGCTATGTTGTAAAAGGTGGCTCATTGTCTTTAGGTCTTGTAACTATCGTCGGTATTATTATTATCACCGCACAGTTATTACAAATGGTTGGAATAATACCTGCAGTCGGTTAATTATACTGATATATAAAAAGAGGCTATTACTAGCCTCTTTTTTTTGCTCTTATTACAGTTAGTCATCCACATTTGACATATAAAAACATGAACTAATATCACGTAGTGATAATAAGAGGATGTTTAACTGATATTATTTCGGTTATTCTCTCAGGAATTAACACCTCAATAAAAAGAAAGAAGTTGGAGATGGATCCATTCTCGCCTTTACATTATCTCCAAAATCCAATCTGGGTATTTGATGTTGATAATAAAAAAATCCTATGGGCAAATGATAAATCGCTACGTTTATGGGAAGCTACATCTATTGAAGAGCTCTTAAATCGTGATTTAGGTCAAGATATGTCCGCGGCAGCGGGGGCAACATTAGTAGAATACCAACAAGCTTTTAAATTAAACAAAGTAATTAAAACTTGGTGGCGTTTTAACCCCAAAAAAATCACTAAAAATATGCTGTGCTTATTTTCGGGTATTCCACTCGATGATGGCCGCACTGCAATGCTGGTTGAAGTGATTGCTGATGAATCATCTCTACGCCGCGATCTCGCTTTTTCAGATTGTTCAAATTTAGCACTTCTTTTCTCTAGTGATGGCAAATTCATTAGCGCTAATGATGCCTTTTCAAGTAGTTACGGTAATCATTTAGTCGATCTTTCAGAGTTCATTGGTGATATTAATATTGCACAGCAATGGCTCGATAACGCCAAAAAAAATAATCACTTCAAATGCAACAGTTTATGTTGGACAGGCCAACGTCATCATTGGTTTGATATTGAAGCTAAATGGCTTTGCGATAATTCACAATTATTATTACAACTGGTTAATGTCACTAAAGATAAAGAAAAACTAAATAAAGAAAAATACAATGCTGAACATGATTTCCTTACTGGGCTAATGAATCGTCGAGGGGTATCTGCGGCATTAAAAGCCAGTCATCATCGATTGTCACAATATAGTTTACTATTTCTTGATCTTGATGGTTTTAAGCTTGTTAATGATACGTATGGCCATGCTGCTGGCGATAAATTACTACGTGCTGTGGCAATACGATTATTAAATGTCGTTAAAGATAAAGGCTTGGTAGCACGTTTCGGTGGTGATGAGTTTATTATTCAAATAGAGAGACGTAATTACACAACCATTGCCAATTTTTCAAATCAAATAATAGAAACGTTAAATCGACCGTTCCACATTAAAGATATTGGTGAGCTCTCAATTAGTTGCAGTATAGGTACATCAAACTACCCTGATGATGCCAATAATTTTGATACGCTGGTAACACAAGCAGATATGGCAATGCACCGCGCTAAACAGCGAGGGCGCAATTGTTCTTATCCTTTTTTACAAGAAATGGCCGATGCGTTATATCGCAAAATGACCTTGCGTCACCACTTATCCCAAGCACTCGAAAATCAAGATTTCGAGTTATATTATCAGCCAATTATTGACTTAAGCACTCAACAATTAAAAGGCTTTGAAGCCTTGATCCGCTGGTATGATGAATCTTTAGGCCAAGTTTCACCAGCTGAATTTATTCCGCTAGCAGAAGAAACAGGCCAAATTGTACCGCTGGGATTATGGATTTTACACAGTGCTTGCCAACAGCTTGCATATTGGACACAACTTTATAAGCAAACGTTTATCATCAGTATTAATTTATCACGAGCACAATTACAGCCGAACTTAGCCCAAACTATTGAACAAATTATCAATCAATATAATGTCAATCCATCACAACTTGCATTAGAAATCACTGAATCAGCGATGCTGCAGGATTACTGCGAAACTAAGCCTTGCTTAGATGCATTAGCTGCGATGGGTATTGAGCTCTATTTAGATGATTTTGGTACTGGATATTCTTCATTATCACAGTTACATGATTTACCAATTAGTACCGTTAAACTTGATCAAAGTTTTGTACAAGGCGAACACACAAGTAGCAAAGTCATCATTGAAGCGACCAAAGCTATCTGTGAGAAATTAAATCTAAAGATTGTTGCAGAAGGTGTTGAGACACAAGCTCAGCTTGATTATATCAATCAATGCGGTTTTGATTACTGTCAGGGATATTTCTTTAGTAAACCCATGCCTGTTCACGAGATCGAACAGAAATACTTTCATGTCCAATTAGCGGATATGCCAATACAATTATCAGCTTAACTATTTCCCTATCATTAATTTGATAGGGAATATATCACCCTTATTTTGCGATATCACCACGCTCAGCATGGATCAATAAATTACGAGGTGTTATTGGCTTATCACAAAAAGATCCGAGCACGACTTTATATCCTTGTTCTTCAAGAAAACAAGCCCGATCAAGCGCAAGCCAAATTTCAAGTGGTCGTCGAAATAATTGCCGAACAAGCTCCATTCTTTCAGTAATTGCAAATCGCTTTTCACCTTGGCGTTGCCACATATTAAAATCAATATTGGCAGGTAACTCAATCCCCTTTTTTAATGCTGCCCACTGACAAAAAGCTTCAAAACCTTGTGTTAATAATGCTTTTTGTACATTAGGAATAGCAAGATAAGTATCAGTGTTATTTAACTCGCGCTGTAATAAATCAAACCCTAAACGAAAGCTAACCTCGACAAAGCGTAACTGTCTCACTCGATTACCAGCGGTAACAGTTTCTTGTAATGGCAACCGTAGATCATGTTTAGATAAAACCAATGTACTTGTCTTAGCAGCGGCTGACATCGGCTGATAATGTGATTGACGGATTAAATGATAACAGCAAGGTGAAATACTTACGGCGGCACCTTTTTTAGCCACAACTCGCTGCAATAATGAGACATGCAAATCACCACAAGCATGTAAGGCAACGGCATGTTGCTCAGTAGCAATAGCATCGTCACTATCCGCACTAAACGCATCAGCATGAACAAAATTAATATCCAATTCTAATTGCTTAGCTGCTTGCTCACCATCAATACATAGCTGCTGTTGCCACTCTAGGCTAGTTACTGACTGTTGATGTGATACGGCAAGTACACGCCCAAGATAGCCTTTACCGGCGCACCACTCTAACCATGGCAAGCCTAATGGTGGTAACACTTCATTAAACGCGATAATTTGTTGCCACTTGCGACCAGGAATGCCGCTATCAAACCCCTGTGGTACTGATCTCGCGGTGCGATTTAAAGGCTGTATTTCAGTTGTAAGGTGAGTTAATAATTCGGCATCTTCAATCCATGGCATTAATGCTGCTGTTAATGCATTGATATCATGAGTTAACAATTGTAATTGGCTGTCATCTATAGTCATTAACCATTGGCAAAATTGCGCATGTTGGGGCCAAACGAAGCCACGTTCAGCAAAAGGCATAAACTGCCAAAATTGACGATTTTTTACCAATAATGCATCAAGACGATGAAAAAGCTCAACGTAGTTAGACATAAACAACCATTTACCCACCAAAAATTGGGGCTAGTGTATACCAAGCTTACGCCTGACACATTAACCAAATAAAAAAACCGCTATCACTAGCGGTCTATTTAATTCCAACAACAATATTTCACGTTATCTAACAGGTAAATCCATTGATGCAAACATCTCGTTTATTTCTGCTGCATTTTTTAATCCAATCGCTTGATCCACCACATTACGGGTAAGATGAGGCGCAAAACGTTCCATAAAGTCATACATATAAGTACGTAAGAAAGTACCTTTTTTAAAACCTATCATGGTCGTACTAGAGGCAAAGATATGACTTGCATCAATAGCAACCAAATCATGATCGGCATCAGGATCCATTGCCATACTGGCAATCACACCGACACCAATACCTAAGCGCACATATGTTTTAATAACATCAGCGTCTGTAGCGGTAAAAACAATTCTTGGCGTTAGGCCCGAACGATTAAAGGCACTATCTAGTTCAGAACGCCCAGTAAATCCAAACACATAGGTCACTAATGAATATGCTGCTAAATCATGAATGGTGATAGTTTGTTTAGTCGCAAGGGGATGATCTTTACGCACCACAATTGAACGATTCCAATAGTAACAAGGCAACATAATCATATCTTGATATAAATGCAGCGCTTCGGTTGCTATTGCAAAGTCAGAGTTCCCTTTACCAACAGCATCTGCAATTTGCGCTGGTGTACCTTGATGCATATGTAATGAGACTTTAGGGAATCGATGTGTAAAACCTTGAATAACATGTGGTAGCGCATAACGTGCTTGCGTATGAGTAGTCGCAATATTCAGCGTTCCCATTTCTGGATGGGTGTGCTCACCAGCAACAGCCTTAATACTCTCAACACGTGATAAAATATCACGCGAAATCCGTACTATATCTTCACCAGCAGAGGTAACTTTAGTTAAATGTTTACCACTACGTTCAAAAATCTGAATACCTAATTCATCTTCCAATAAACGTACTTGTTTACTAATACCCGGTTGAGAGGTATATAAACTCTCAGCCGTCGATGATACGTTAAGGTTATGATTTACGACCTCAACGATATAACGTAATTGTTGTAATTTCATGGTCTCGCCCAGTCAATAATCCGTTACCTTTCACACTTATCCATAAACTCAGCCACTGATTTTCATTTCAAAGCATGATCGTGCAACCATGTAATAAATATTTTATATATTGAATTAACCCTATTTCATAGTATTTATTTACTTTTAACCATAAAAATACGGTTTCACTATCGAATAGGCATAAGTCAATGCACAAACACTTACCAAAATATAAGCGCTTAATCATATTAAATAAGGTGTTAGAAAGGGGAATAAATAATAATATATTTACACTCTAATTCTGCATATTGAAGTAAAGTCAGAATAAAAACAAAGTATTTAATTAAAAAACTATATCTTTCTCTACAGCGTTATTTAGTTAGCATTTTTTACTAATAAACTACCACTAAACAATGAGATAGTGTATCTTCCATAGTTATATATCAACCATGGAAGATAGACACACTTTATGAGTATCCCTCTTGTTATTGGCTTAATCAGTCTTCTACTAATTTTAATTATTGGTTACAACATAATCATTCAATATCGCCAACGACTAGAAAGTGCTAAACAGCAAGAATTAGCAAAACAAGTTGCGATCATTGATGCAACAGAAGAACTCATTAGTAACGCTAATCACTTACCCTATAGTAAAGAATTATTAATCTGCCTTAATAAACGTATCCTTTATGCACTTGAAAGTACAGCCGAAATCGATACTAAAGATAGATCATTAAAACAACGAATTCATCATGTTAGCGAACAATTAGCACATTTAGAAACCCATTTTGACCAAACCAATGTTGTTCCTTTTCAAGTACCTAACTCAGATCGTCAGGCAATTGGCATGTTGCAATTAGTTAAGCGTTTAAAAAATGTTCTTAAAGGAGAGCATAGTAAAGGTCGTATCGCGACCCAAACCTATGTACTTGAAAATACACGTCTAGATAACATGCAATTAAGAATTAATATTGAAAATGTCGTTAAAAGAGCTAATGACGCACGTTTAAAACGCCAATTTGGTACCGCTAAGCAATTACTTAAAAAAGGCATTGATGTTCTATCATCACGTAATGATAACTACGCCACCAAAGCGCAACAAAAACTGCAATATATGCTCAACGAAATCGACAACAACATGAGCGTAAGTAGCGAACAAGAACGTCAACAACTACTTGATAAAGATAACGATGAATTAGATGTATTATTTCAACCGAAGCGAAAATGGTGATCTGATTCACTTTGGCTTAAAATAGTACAACGACAAAGGTCGCAATAGCGGCCTTTTTTACGCCTTCAATAACAATAAAAAGACATGCCTTATGGATAACACTCAACAAATGATTAATATGTTACTCCAACCTATTAATCAATTTCTTCAATGTGAAACCCCTGATAGCTGGATTGAAGAAGCTCGTAAACCAGAAAATCTAACTGCTTTATTAGTCGATCACTGTAATTGTGAATTAAAGGCAAGTCAGACTGCGATGTTTATGGTGCGTAAATACGCCATTGATAAACCAAGTGGCGCAATATTAATGGCATGGGCAAAACCGTACGAAGATTTTGTTTATGGTGGTAAGAGCCGTTCAACTACTGACTTTCATGATAAAAAAAATGGCTTACTCGCACCTTTAATACCACGCAATGATTTTGCTCATGGGCAAGAATTAATCGATAAAATGGTACGTTTAATCAAAGAAGAATTTCATCACTTTGAGCAAGTATTAGAGATTATGGATAAGCGTGATATCCCTTATAGTAATCTTCATGCTGGGCGCTATGCTAAAGGATTGATGAAAGCCGTACGCACTCATGAACCAGCAACCTTAATTGATAAATTAATTGTTGGCGCATACATTGAGGCACGTTCCTGTGAACGTTTTGCTAAATTAGCACCTTATTTAGATCCAGAGCTTAAGAAATTCTATATTTCATTATTACGTTCAGAAGCACGCCATTATCAGGATTACCTTACCCTTGCAGAAAAAATCGCCGGTAAGAATATAGCCGATCGTATCAGGGCTATTGGTATCAAAGAAGCGGAATTAATTAGCACGCCAGATGATACTTTCCGTTTTCACAGTGGTATTCCAGTGATGGCTGTTTGTTCTGCTTAAGCCAAGTCGCTAACATATTACTATCATAACCAATAAAAAAACCGCCAAATTTGGCGGTTTTTTTTAATGCAAAAGAATAATTAATTACTCTTCTTCTGCTGATTTCGCTTTTTTAGGTTTCTTACGCTTATCGGTAATTTCCCATTTACCATCTACAAATAAACCCGTCCAACCGGTTGGTTTACCGTCGACTTCTGAACGCACGTAATTCTCTTTGGTCTTACGAGAGAAACGAACGACAGTTGGTAGACCATCAGGGTCAGCAACAGGCGCATCAGTTAAGTATAAGAACTTAGGTGATAAACGATCTTTAAAGCGTACAAGCTCTTCCACTAAAGGAGCACGTGTCTCACGCGATTTAGGGAATGTACTTGCTGCCATGAACAAACCAGAAGCACCATCACGTAAAACAAAGTACGCACTAGTATCTTGGGTACATGGAATCTCTGGTAAATGTACAGGGTCTTCTTTTGGTGGCGCAACTTCGCCATTCTTTAGAATCTTGCGGGTGTTCTTACAAGCTTCATTGGTACACCCCATATACTTACCAAAACGACCGTTCTTTAACTCCATATCAGAGCCACACTTGTCGCATTCAATCAACGGGCCTTCATAGCCTTTAAGCTTGAACTCACCTTTTTCAACGATGTAACCATCACAACTTGGATTATTACCACAAACGTGTAGTTTACGATCTTGATCAATCAGGTAAGCGTCCATTGCTGTACTACAAATAGGACAACGTTTCTTAGCACGTAATGCTGCTGTTTCAACGTCTTCCTCAAGTACATTAACAATACCATCTTCACTGCCTAAATTGATGGTTGTTTTACAACGCTCTTTAGGTGGCAGTGCATAACCTGAACAACCAAGGAATACCCCTGTTGATGCGGTACGAATACCCATCGGACGAGAACAGGTTGGACATTGAATGTCTGTCAGAACGATATTGTTAGGTTGCATACCGCCTTCTGATTCATCTAACTCAGCTTTTTGAAGCTCAGCTGTAAAATCAGAGAAGAATTCATCAAGTACTTTTTTCCAGTTTTTCTCACCTTCAGCGATTTTATCAAGATTACCTTCCATGCGGGCGGTAAAGTCAAAATCCATCAAATCAGGGAAACTGTTATCAAGACGGTCAGAAACAATCTCACCCATCTTTTCAGCGTAGAAACGACGCTGATCAACACGTACATAACCACGATCTTGAATAGTTGAAATAATCGACGCATACGTTGATGGACGACCGATACCACGTTTTTCAAGTTCTTTAACCAATGCTGCTTCTGTAAAGCGAGCTGGTGGCTTAGTAAAGTGTTGCTTAGGCTCAAGTTGCTCTAACTTTAGTACATCACCAACGTTCACTTCAGGCAGTGTCGTATCTTCATTTTTGCCTGATGGGCGCTGTACTAATGTCCAACCAGCAAAACGCAATGTACGGCCTTTCGCTTTTAGCAAGAAATCACCTGCTTTAACGTTAATCGTACTTGAGTCATATTTTGCTGGCATCATCTGACAAGACACAAATTGACGCCAAATTAAGTCATATAACTTAATTGCATCTTGATCCATGCCTTCTAAATTTTCAGCTTTTACATCAACACTTGAAGGACGAATAGCTTCGTGCGCTTCTTGAGCGTTTTTCTTACTACCATAAATATTGGCATTTTCAGGTAAATATTCATTACCATACTCGTTACCAATAAACTCACGAGCTGCTTCAACCGCTTCTTTTGAAAGGTTGGTTGAGTCAGTACGCATATAAGTAATATAACCAGCTTCATACAAACGCTGTGCAAGGCCCATGGTACGCTTAACACCATAACCTAAACGTGTACTTGCCGCTTGCTGTAATGTCGAGGTGATATAAGGCGCAGATGGCTTACTACTGGTTGGGCGATCTTCTCGCTCAATCACTTCATAGGCTGCTTTTTCAAGTAGCGCATGAGCTGCCATCGTATCGACTTTATTCTCTGGGCGGAATGGTTTTCCCGCCTGTTGCGCGACCATTAACCGTAAGGCATCTTTGCCTACCGTTAAAGTATCAGCATGAATATCCCAGAACTCTTCAGGATCAAACGCGTTAATTTCATGCTCTCGCTCAACAATCAGTTTTACTGCCACCGACTGTACACGGCCTGCCGATAGACCACGTGCAACTTTTTTCCATAATAGTGGTGATACCATGAAACCAACAACACGATCGAGGAATCGACGTGCTTGTTGCGCATTCACACCATCAATATTTAATTCACCAGGCTGTTCAAACGCTTGTTGAATAGCATTTTTGGTAATTTCGTTAAATACAACTCGCTTGTAGCGTGACTCATCGCCGCCGATGATCTCACGAAGGTGCCACGCAATGGCTTCTCCTTCGCGGTCCAAATCCGTTGCGAGATAAACAAAATCAGCATCTTCTGCTAATTTTTGAAGTTCACTAACGACTTTTTCTTTACCTGGAAGTATTTCATAGTGCGCATTCCAATCATCATAGGGATCAACACCCATCTTGCTGATTAACGCTTTACGATCTTTCTTCTGTTTAATCGCTGCTTTTTCTTCAACACTCAACCCTTTGGTCGATGTTGCTGCCGCTTTTTTGCCGCCACTGCGTGCGCCCGTTGGTAAATCACGTACGTGACCAACGCTTGATTTTACAATGAAATCCTTACCCAAGTACTTATTAATTGTTTTCGCCTTGGCTGGGGACTCCACGATAACGAGAGATTTACCCATAATGACCCTATTACGTCCTCGTGCTCGCTAAATACTAAAAATATAAATAACTGCTTAGCTAATCATTAGCGCCACAACATTCGACCAATCTCATTAAGTCACTAATCGAAAAATCTAAGAGCAGTGAATTAATATGATGAGTTCCAATTTGATAATGATACATATTTGCAATTAATTATTGCACTTCATTTACGTAAAATACTCTTTACATATTGGGCTAGAAAACAAGAAGGTCAACTGGTTTTTAATTTATTTCGTCTATTTGGTTGTACCTTCTGCAATTGTTATTAATTTGTAAATCTGTTTCTAGCTTAGTTTAATCCATTTACAACGTACTGATTATCAAGGTGATAAAATCATAATTTACCTTATAGGACAATCACTTTGATGATCAATGACCACTGTAATAACATAAAACCGCGTTACCATTATCATCTGTATAGAATAATTTGATCAGCCTTAGTAAATTTTTTTGCATTTAATCACAATATCCGCTTTTTTTGATATGGTTAATGACCATACCTGAATAGATATTAACCAATTAACAAAGCTGTTATTTGTTTTCTGACACCAAGTTACTTAGACTGTTGCTATTTCACTATCGATGAGGATCAATCATGGCTAATAAAGCTGAAATTTCAATCAATGAGCTATTAATGATCGCTAACCAAATCATTCAAGATCATAAAGATTATGTTGAAGGTATGCGCGCAACATCTGTAACAGAAAAAGACGGTGTACTGATCTTCAAAGGCGAATACTTCCTCGATGATGAAGGCCTACCAACCGCTAAAACTACTGCTGTATTTAATATGTTTAAGTTTCTCGCTCATAAATTATCACCAGAATTTACCTTAAACACCCTACTTGTTTAAATTAAAAAAACCCGCAATTACTGCGGGTTTTCTTGATTCTCAATCAACTTACAATCTTACATGAAGGGACGCTGACCACGAGCAACCCACTTCATTAATAAGCTATCAGCAGCCTCACTTGATGCACCAGATAGTTTCTCAATCAACTTCTTACGACGCACATATTTAACTTGTAGCACCTCACGTGCTTTACAGGCTTCAGTGATCAAATCATCACTGGTACTAATCTGATCCACTAAACCTAATTCAAGTGCTTGTTGACCAAACCAATGCTCACCCGTTGCTACTTTATTAAGATCAAGCTCTGGGCGGTGAACGGCAATAAATCGCTTAAATAAACCATGAGTCTCTTCAATTTCTTCCTTGAATTTCTCACGCGCTTTATCAGAGTTTTCACCAAACATTGTTAAGGTACGTTTAAACTCACCTGCTGTAATTTGTTCAAACTCAATATCGTTTTTCTTCAATACCTTACTAAAGTTTGGTAGTTGTGCGATAACGCCAATTGAGCCCACAATAGCAAATGGGGCTGATACTATTTTATCAGCAACACATGCCATCATATAACCGCCACTTGCTGCAACTTTATCAACAGCAATTGTTAGTGTAATACCGGCAGCTTTTAAACGATCAAGCTGTGATGACGCTAAGCCATAAGCATGCACCATACCGCCACCAGTTTCTAAGCGTAGCAATACTTCATCACCTTCAATCGCAATCGCTAAAATTGCACTAATTTCTTGGCGTAATGATGAAACTTCACGCGCATCAATACTGCCATGGAAATCAATTACAAATAAACGCGGTTCACGAGTTGTAGTTAAATTGCCATTTTTTACCGCTTGCTTGATTTCATTTTGACGTGCTTTATCGTGCTCTTTATCTGATTTTTTCTCCGCTTTATCACGTGCTTTTAATAAAGCTTTATCAAATAAATGTGATTCCAACTGCTCAACGGTGTCTTTATATTGTTCAGTTAAATCGATCACTTCTAGTTCACCTTTTTGCGAACCATGACGACCATTTAAGGCTTTTGCTAACACCAATACACCCACAATCGCAATCACAACTGTCGCTATTTTGGCGAAAAATAAACCATATTCAAACAAAAATTCCAATATTAAATCCTCTATTAGGCAAGAAAAAGCGCCATAAGTTATTGTAACTGTGTAATCATTATCGCCGCTATCACTTCAATTTATCACTATAATAAATCAAGCTCACCGTCACGATTTTCAAATAAATGTACGTTCTCTCAGAGTATAAATTCTGATATGTTTTAGTAGTAATCGATATTACAGTTAAGCTCAAGACTTGATGCGTACTTCGACGAAAAAACACTCAAATAACAACAAAAAGACATTATTTAAAAGGAAGCTAGCGTGGATTATCTAATTGCTGCAGACAATTTAAAAGATCGAGTGATCTTAGTTACAGGTGCTGGTGATGGTATCGGTCGAGAAGCTGCAATTCAATATGCAGCTCATGGCGCTACTGTTATTTTATTAGGTAGAACAGTTGCTAAGCTCGAAGCTGTTTATGATCAAATAGAAAAAAATGGCGGTAAGCAAGCTGCCATTGTACCCCTAGATTTAATGGGTGCGACCAAACAACATTATCTTGATATGGCACATACTATTGAGCAACAATTTGGACGTTTAGATGGCGTATTACATAATGCTGGTCTATTAGGAGCATTAAGCCCTATCGAGCATATTGAAGAAACTATTTTTGATGATGTAATGCAAGTTAACGTTAAAGCGCAACTATTACTGACTCAAGCTATTTTACCTTTGATCAAGCAATCACCCGATGGCCGTATTATCTTTACCTCATCAACAGTTGGTCACAGTGGTCGTGCTTTTTGGGGCACATATGCTATTTCTAAATTTGCCACCGAAGGCATGATGCAAGTCTTGGCTGATGAACTTAGTGATACCACTGTTAATGTGAATGCCATTAACCCTGGCGGCACTCGCACAGGCATGCGCGCACAAGCCTTTCCTGCTGAGGACGCCCGTTTACTCAAAACACCACAAGATATTATGCCACTTTACTTATATTTAATGGGGCCTGAAAGCCATCATGTTTCAGGACAATGTATCGACGCTCAACCACAACGTAAACCAGGCATCAGTTGTGAAGAAGAATAAGTAATTTATACAGTGATTTGTAAATGATAGTGATAAAAAAAGCCGACATCACTGTCGGCTTTTTAATACTCATAGTGCGCTTACATCGTAAGCAACATTTAAATATTACTTACGTGTACGTGGCTTAGCAGGCTTATTCGCTAACGGGTTACGGCGATTTGCCGCATTACCTGAAGGCTTACGCTTACCAGATGTACTTTGTGGCTTATCTGATGCTTTATAAGGCTTCTTCTCATCATCTCGTGGCTTGCCCGCTATATGAACAGATTTGCCTTGAGCGCGATCTGAACGTGGCTTTGCGTTATCACGACCTGTTGGTGCAGGTTTTGTGCGACCGCGACCACCACGTTGCTCTTGTTGTTGAGAATCAACTTCAGCATTACGGCTTGAACTTGACGGTACACGACGATCATTGTTACGACCACGACGACCAGCAGGACCCGTTGTTTCAACACGCTCTTCGTGACGACGAACAGCACGACGAATTTGACGAATACCTTTTTTACGCTTCTGTCCTTCAACTGTTAATACAGTTTCAGTTTCAGGCGGCAATTCTACCGTTGCACGTAATTCGTTCACTTCTTTTAATTCAAGCTCGCTCCAACCACCACGAGGCATGTCTTTAGTTAAGTAAACATCACCGTAACGAACACGTTTCAGACGACTAACTGTTACACCCTGCGAATCCCATAGACGACGAACCTCACGGTTACGACCTTCAGTGATTACAACGTAAAAAGTATGATTCATACCTTCACCGCCAGAATAAACAACATCTTCAAAACGTGCGATGCCGTCTTCTAGCTCTACGCCTTTAACGACATTTTTTACCATCTGCTCGTTCACTTCACCGAACACACGTACCATGTACTCACGTTCAACAGTACGGCTTGGGTGCATTAAACGGTTAGCTAATTCACCATCCGTAGTGAACAGTAATAAGCCTGACGTGTTTGCATCTAGTCGACCAACAGAAACCCAACGGCCTGTTGTTAAACGTGGTAAACGATCAAAAACAGTACGACGACCTTCAGGATCATGGCGAGTACATAGCTCACCTTCCGGCTTGTTGTAAGCCAAAATTCGGCAGATTTCTTCATCTGACGAAATTAGTGCGATATTGTGACCATCGATGCGTACACTCACGCTTAGATCTTCAAGACGATCACCAAGTTTAGCTACAACACCATCAACGCTCACACGGCCGTTTTGGATCATTAATTCGATTTCACGACGTGAACCTTGGCCAGCACGCGCTAACACTTTTTGTAATTTTTCACTCATTATAAACAAACCTTTGTCGCCTTCACAGGCGTCGAAATTCTCATCAAAATTGCCATATACTCATAGCTTCTTACGGCAAACATTGCACGACAAAGAAAGTGATTATGGATGATTGATGCGAATAGCAATAATTTAGACTCTAACCTGATAATAAACAATTTATCATGCTAGATATGTAGCCGATTATTATCGCAAATATATAGCTTATTTACCATAAAAATAGCGATAAAAAAAACGTATCGCAAACAATGAGATACGTTTATAAAAATGCATATTATCGCAATACAATTACAGGTAAATTAAACTGTTTTATTCAAACGGTGTAATATCACCAGCACCGACACGTACAATATTGATATCACCATCACTAAAATCGATAACAGTGGTTGGTTGCTCACCAAGATATCCACCATGCATAATTAAATCGACGGCGTGCTCTAATTGATCACGAATTTCATCCGGATCGGCTTCCGTAGTATCTTTACCCGGTAAAATTAAACTGGTCGACATCATTGGCTCGCCTAACGCTTCTAACAACGCCAGAGCGATATTGTTATCAGGAACACGAATACCGATCGTTTTACGCTTAGCATTCATCAATCGGCGTGGTACTTCTTTAGTACCTTTAAAGATAAATGTATACGCACCAGGAGTATTATTTCTTAATAAACGAAAGGCGATATTATCGACACGAGTATAAAGCGACAACTCAGATAAATCACGGCATAACAGCGTAAAGTTATGCTTATCATTTAAACGTCGAATTTGGCAAATACGCTCAAGTGCCTGTTTGTTTTCCATTTGACAACCCAAGGCATAACCTGAATCTGTTGGATAAACAACAACACCACCATTTTTAATAATCTCAACAGCTTGACTTATTAAGCGTGCTTGAGGTGTTTCTGGGTGTACATAAAAAAATTGACTCATTTATCCTCCTTCGAGGTAGATAACTCAGCGGTTATTTCTACCTCTACTCGCTTTTTCTCTACCGTCCAATCTTGCCACAGCGGTGACACATCTTTTGGTAACCACAAGTTACGGCCTAATTCAGTCCACGGTGATGGATAATGAAAATCAGACCCTTGTGAGGCGAGTAAATTATATTGGATGGCGTAATCCCCAAAGGTACGTCGTTCTTGCGGTGCTTGTTGAGGTTGAGCAACTTCAATACCATCACCTCCCGCTTCAATAAAGTGTTGAATTAAACGCTTTATCCATTTTGCCGTCATTTGATAGCGACCGGGATGTGCAATAACTGCTTGACCACCAGCAGCATGAATCACGGTGACGGCATCAGCAATGGAACACCAACTAGGTGGTACATAACCGGGATTGCCACGGGTTAAGAATTTCTTAAACACCGCTTGCATAGTTTTGGCATAACCTTGTTCAACCAACCAACGAGCAAAATGCGCACGTGTAATCGATGCGTCACCCGCCAATGCCATAGCGCCTTCAAAAGCACCTGGCATTTTGTTTTTCTCTAATCGTGCGCCAATCTCTTTTGCACGTTCAAGTCGATGTGCAGCTTGAGCGTTAATAAATGAAATTAACTCAGGATGATTGGGATCTATATTAAGCCCAACGATATGAATATCAAAGTTTTGCCATACTGTTGATATCTCAATACCATTAATTAATGTGATCGGTAATTGTTCTTGCTCGATAACTGCATGTGCTTGTGCAAGCCCATCAATTGTATCGTGATCAGTAATTGCCAACACATCAACTCGCATTTCAACGGCACGTCGAACAAGATCTTGCGGCGATAAGCGGCCGTCTGACGCTGTAGTATGACAATGTAAATCAAACAACATAACTTTACTTCTTGACTTTGTTTTTATGAACTAGTTTACTAGTACGCAATTACTAGGCAATGATGGTCAGTTTCAATAACCCAACCTTTAGCTAGTTTAAACTAATTCACTGCTATACACCTCGATAAACCTTGGATATAGCAGCAGACAAATAGGATAACGTCATGTTACAGCAAATTAGTACACAACAATCGACTTTATTCATGACCTATTGGTGGCATTGTTACGTATGGGAAGTGTGAAATTCAGTAACAATCTGCAGTTTCACATTAGCCCGTTATTATAGCGGGCTTTTTGGGGCTATAACGCAGCTAAAAACAACATCCCAATATATTGATTATTATAAATTTGACCCAAACAATGTGCAAAAAAACATATTGTTAATAATTGTAGGTAAAAGTAAAAAACTAGTCTTGCTCAAATGCTTAGTTTACGCCACTATCGAACAATGAAAGCAGGATTGCTATTTTGTACAAACGGCAGGGAGAACGCTGTGAATACTAACTCGATTGGATCTCATCCTTATAACGCGACAGCACTAGCCCAACATCAGATTGAATTACTAAATTTAGATGTAGCATATATTGCTGACCCAACTGACGTTTATTATACGCTTTGTGGCGATAGTCCTTGCCATCTACTATTAGAATCGGCCGAGGTCGATTCTAAGCAAGATCTGAAAAGCTTGCTCTTAATTGATGCAGCAATACGCATTGTCTGTCGTGGAAAAACTGTTGTATTAGAACCCCAGTCAGACAATGGTCGCCAGTTATTACGCGCACTAAAAACACATCTCAAGCCTGATATTGAAGCGACTTATTGTGCTGATAACTTACAGTTACAATTTCCAAATCACGATCAACTTTTAGATGAAGATAGTCGCCTACGTCAAACATCATCTTTTGATGCATTACGTCTGATTCAACAAGCATTTGATACTGATAACCACCCTCGGGATGCGTTATTTATTGGTGGTTTATTTGCCTATGATTTAGTGGCTGACTTTGAACCTCTCGCAGCCGTTGATAGCGATAATAACTGCCCTGATTACATTTTCTATATCGCCGAAACGTTATTGATCATCGATCACCAACGTCAACAAGCCCACTTACAAGCGACTATTTTTGATAATAGTACACCACAGGTTTACGACCAGCTTCAGCAACGTTTAGAGACACTAAAAACCCATTGCCAAAATCCGCAAACGTTACCAACACCAGAACCTGTTGCTGCATGTGAACCTCACACCAGTATTAGTGATGACGCTTTTAGCCAAACAGTGGCAGATCTCAAACACTTTGTTATTCGTGGTGATGTTTTTCAAGTAGTTCCTTCGCGTCAATTTACTTTGCCATGCCCATCACCGCTTAACGCTTATAAGGCATTAAAAATAGGTAATCCAAGTCCATACATGTTTTATCTACATGATACTGATTTTACCTTATTTGGTGCATCACCAGAAAGTGCCTTAAAGTATTGCTCTGAGTCCAATCAAGTTGAAATTTACCCAATCGCAGGTACTCGTCAACGGGGTAAAAACAGTGATGGCTCAATCAATTTAGATCTCGATACTCGCATCGAATTAGAACTGCGTTGTGATACTAAAGAGAACGCCGAACACATGATGCTCGTTGATTTGGCTCGTAATGATATCGCGCGTATTTGCCAAGCAGGTAGTCGCCACGTTGCCGATCTATTACATGTTGACCGCTATAGCCATGTAATGCACCTCGTATCACGAGTGGTTGGTCAATTACGTCATGATCTAGATGCCCTTCATGCTTACCAAGCCTGTATGAACATGGGCACTTTAACTGGCGCTCCTAAAATTAGAGCCATGCAGCTTATTCGTGATGTTGAACAGCGTCGACGTGGTAGTTATGGCGGCGCAGTTGGCTATATCACTGGTCATGGCGATATGGATACCTGCATTGTGATCCGTTCAGCGTATGTTGAAAACGGAATTGCCAGTGTGCAGGCTGGAGCGGGGGTCGTCTACGACTCAATACCGCAAGCTGAGACCGACGAAACCAGAAGCAAAGCACAAGCCGTTATCAATGCTATTCGTAGTACCCATCAAGGTTAAGGAGCACAGTATGACCATTAAAAATAGTCACCATAATCCCCATATTGTTCTACTCGATAACTTTGATTCTTTTACCTATAACCTTGTTGATCAATTTCGTAGCCTCGGTTTACCGGTAACCGTTTATCGTAATAACCTATCAGCGCAGCACATCGAACACGCATTACTTGAACATGAGAATCCAGTGTTAGTGTTATCACCAGGTCCCGGTGCTCCGGCTGATGCTGGGTGCATGCCAGCCCTTATTCAATCGGTTAAGGGTAAAATTCCGATACTGGGGATTTGTCTTGGTCATCAAGCGATTGTCGAAGCTTATGGTGGTCAAGTCGCTGGCGCAGGCGATATTGTTCATGGTAAAGCTGCAATGATGACCCATAATCAACATCCTGTTTTTGGTCAGCTCGCAAGCCCATTAGCCGTGGCCCGTTATCACTCATTAGTTGCTACTGAAGTACCAACAGAACTTAAAACGATTGCTACTGCAAATGGACTGGTGATGGCCGTTATCAATGAACACGATAAAGTCTGTGGCTTTCAATTTCACCCTGAATCAATCCTCACAACCCAAGGCGCAGAGCTACTCACTCACACACTGGCTTGGGTGATGGCGTCACCTACAGAATGCCAAAATAACCATTAAGGAAGATGATTATGAACGCTATTATTTCTGATATTGCTGAGAAGCTTTATGCTCAACAACCTCTAAGCCAAGCAGAAAGCCATACCCTGTTTGATGCCATTATTAATGGCGAGGTTGAACCTATTATATTATCAGCAGTATTAACTGCATTAAAAATCAAAGGTGAAACACCGGATGAAATTGCAGGAGCCGCAAAAGCGCTAGTGGAGAATGCCAATCCTTTCCCTCGTCCTGATTATGATTTTGCTGATATTGTCGGCACCGGTGGCGATGGGGCTAATACCATTAACATTTCAACCACTGCCGCATTTGTAGCAGCAGCTTGTGGCGTTAAAGTCGCTAAACATGGTAATCGTGGCGTTTCAAGTAAATCAGGTTCATCTGATTTACTCGATAAGTTTGGTATCAACTTAGCAATGCCAGCTCAAACAGCGCGCCAAGCATTAGATGAGCTCGGAGTCTGTTTTTTATTTGCTCCTCAATATCACGGTGGTGTACGCCATGCAATGCCGGTACGACAAACATTAAAAACTCGCACTATTTTCAATGTATTAGGACCATTAATTAACCCTGCCAAACCTAATATTGAATTAATGGGGGTTTACGATAATGCTTTAGTGCGTCCTATTGCTGAAACCTTAGCAACCATGGGATTAAAACGCGCAGCTGTTGTGCATGGCAGTGGCCTTGATGAAGTCGCGATTCATGGTGAAACCCATGTTGCTGAAATCATTGATGGTGTTATTACCGAATATACTCTCACTCCTGCTGATTTCGGGCTTAACAGTTACCCTTTAGAAGCTATTCGCGGTGGGGAACCAAAAGAAAATCAAGCCATTATCAAAAATATTCTAACGGGTAAAGGGACACCGGCTCAAGAAGGTGCGATCGCAGTCAATGTCGCACTATTACTGCGCCTTTTTGGTCAACAAGATCTTAAAGCAAATACCCAACAAGCCATTGCCGCTATGCGTTCAGGCAGCGCTTATCAATTAGTACAACAACTGGCCGCACGAGGTTAATTATGGAAACAGTACTTACTAAAATTATTGCGGATAAAAAGATATGGGTTGATGCGCGTAAAGAAGCCCAACCACTTGCCAGTTTTCGCCATCAGCTAACCCCAAGTGATCGTGATTTTTATCAAGCGCTAAACAACACTGACGATAATAATGTTCGCCGCCCTGCTTTTATTCTTGAATGTAAAAAAGCCTCGCCATCTAAAGGCTTAATCCGTGAAGATTTTGATTTAGATTATATTGCAACTGTCTATAACCAATACGCCAGTGCTATCTCAGTACTCACTGATGAAAAATACTTTCAAGGTAATGTCGAATTTTTACCCAAAGTACGTAGTCAGGTTAAACAGCCGATCTTGTGTAAAGACTTTATGATTGATAGCTACCAAGTCTATTTAGCACGCCATTATCAAGCTGATGCTATTTTACTGATGCTATCGGTACTGGATGACGATCAATACCAAACCCTTGCAGCCGTTGCTGAATCGCTACAATTAGGTATTTTAACTGAAGTCAGTAATGAAACTGAACTGACACGCGCCATCAATCTTAAAGCGAAAGTTGTCGGCATTAATAACCGTAACTTACGCGACCTCACTATTGACTTAAATCGTACTAAGCAACTTGCACCTGATCTCCCTGAAGGTACGATTGTTATCTCTGAATCAGGAATTTATACCCATCAGCAAGTACGTGAACTATCACATTATGCTAACGGCTTTTTAATTGGTAGTTCATTAATGGCTGCTGATAACCTTGATCTCGCGGTACGCAAAGTATTATTTGGTGAGCATAAAGTCTGCGGCTTAACGTCAACCGAAGATGCAAATGAAGTCTACCAGCAAGGGGCAACTTATGGCGGTTTAATTTTCGTACCATCATCACCGCGTTATATCAGCATCGATCAAGCGGCAGCTATCGTTACTTCTGCACCGCTAGGTTTTGTCGGCGTATTCCAAAATAGTCCACTCACTGAAGTTATAACGATCGCCACAAAATTAGCACTCACAGCAGTACAATTACACGGTAATGAGTCACCACAATATATTAATCAGTTACGTAAAAAGCTGCCCATTGATTGTCAAATATGGAAAGCGCATGCCATTACCGATAGCGTCCCTGATATCAGCCTCTGGCCAGCTGATAAACACCTTTTTGACAGTAAAGTTGAAGGGAAAAGTGGCGGTACTGGCGTCAGCTTTGATTGGTCACTGATTACCACTACTGACAAATCAAACTGTTTACTCGCTGGTGGACTGACCCCTGATAATGCACACCATGCTGCATCACTGGGTTTTAGTGGCTTAGATTTAAATTCAGGTGTTGAAACAGCCCCCGGTAAAAAAGATCCCCAGAAATTAGCAGCAGCCTTTGCAGCAATCAAACACATTAAGGAAGATAAATAATTATGAGTAAATTGAATGCCTACTTTGGTGAGTTTGGTGGCCAATATGTCCCCCAAATTTTAGTGCCAGCGCTAGATCAACTCGAAGATGCTTTTATTGACGCCCAACAAGATCCACAGTTTCAGCAACAATTTATGAGCCTATTAAAAGAATATGCTGGCCGACCAACAGCATTAACGTTGTGTCAAAATTTAACTCAAGGCACAAACACTAAACTTTACCTTAAACGTGAAGATCTTCTTCATGGTGGCGCACATAAAACCAACCAAGTATTAGGCCAGGCATTACTTGCCCAGCGAATGGGGAAAAAAGAAATTATCGCTGAAACAGGTGCTGGTCAACACGGCGTTGCAACAGCACTCGCTTGTGCACTACTGGGATTAAAATGTCGTATTTATATGGGAGCAAAAGACATTGAACGCCAAAGCCCCAATGTCTTTAGGATGAAATTAATGGGAGCGAAAGTAATCGCCGTCCATTCAGGATCAGCAACCTTAAAAGATGCTTGTAATGAAGCAATGCGTGATTGGTCAGCCAGTTATGATACAGCCCATTACCTATTAGGCACCGCGGCTGGACCACATCCATTTCCAACCATAGTACGTGAGTTTCAAAAAATCATTGGGGAAGAAACGAAAACCCAAATTATGGCTAAAGAAGGCCGTTTACCTGATGCCGTTATTGCATGTGTCGGCGGTGGCTCAAATGCCATTGGTATGTTTGCTGATTTTATCGAAGAAAGTAATGTCCGTTTAATTGGGGTTGAACCAGCAGGCAAAGGATTAGACACAGACATGCATGGCGCACCGCTTAAACATGGCAAACTTGGTATTTTCTTTGGTATGAAAGCCCCGCTAATGCAAGATGAACATGGCCAAGTTGAAGAGTCATATTCTATTTCTGCAGGGTTAGATTTTCCATCTGTTGGACCACAACACGCACATCTAAATGCGATTGGTCGTGCAGAATATGGTGCAGTTACTGATGACGAAGCATTAGAGGCGTTTCAATTACTAGCCCGTAAAGAAGGTATTATTCCAGCCCTAGAGTCAGCTCATGCACTCGCTTACGCATTAAAAATGATTGCCGACGAACCACAAAAAGAACAATTGCTGGTGGTCAACCTGTCAGGTCGTGGTGATAAAGATATCTTCACTGTCCATGATATTTTAACGGCGAAAGGAGTTTTATAATGGATCGCTATCACAACCTATTTACTCAACTTAGCGCCCGTAATGAAGGGGCTTTTGTACCGTTTGTAACTCTTGGCGATCCAACGCCACAGCACTCAATGGATATTATTGATACCTTAGTGGCCGCAGGTGCAGATGCATTAGAATTAGGTATTCCCTTTTCTGATCCTCTTGCTGATGGACCAACGATTCAAGGTGCAAACATTCGCGCGCTTGCTGCTAAAACCACTCCAACAATCTGTTTTGAAATGCTAACCAAGATTCGAGCTAAGTATCCTGAATTACCTATCGGTTTACTGATGTATGCTAACTTAGTGTTTGCCTCTGGTATCGATAATTTTTATCGTCGCTGTGCTGACGCAGGAGTTGATTCAGTGTTAATTGCCGATGTGCCCGTTAATGCTTCACACGAATTTAGAATGGCAGCAGAAGTACATGGTATTCACCCTATTTTTATCGCTCCACCTAACGCTGACACAGAAACTTTAAAAACAGTATCAGAACTTGGTGGTGGTTATACTTACCTGCTTTCACGAGCAGGAGTAACAGGTGCAGAAACAAAAGCTGAAATGCCAATTGAACCTCTTTTAGCCTGCTTAAAATCACATAACGCACCGCCAGCATTATTAGGTTTTGGGATTTCAACCCCAGCCCAAGTTCAAGCTGCAATTAAAGCTGGCGCAGCAGGGGCAATTTCAGGATCAGCCGTCGTCAATATTATCGAACACAACTTACAGGATCAAAGTGAGATGCTTAATGCATTAAGTCACTTTGTCACCCAGATGAAATTAGCAACACGCTTCTAATTTATTATCACAATAGTCACCAACGTTTTTTGGTGACTATTGTTGCCTATGCTCACAAGGCTCGACTGATCGGCCTCATCGTTAACAATGAAATACTCTGTTAACAATAAATCACACCTGATTCACCCCACATACTTACCCCAGCTAATAAACATCAATAAACCCCCTCATGTTTTATTATTTAAATTTCAACATCTGCTCAAAATATTCCAATGATAATAATTTGTATATTCATAAAATACATAATAATCATCAGTAAAATAATCATTTATATATTGCCAACATATCCCCTTCAGTGTAAAAGACACACCAAATATACAAAATAACAATAACGGCAACATTTGAAACAAATAAAAACAAACCAACAACATCGCTAAAGTGTCATCTCGATATCACAGGGGTATATATCGTGTTAAAAAATAAAAAATTGTTAAATAATATCGGCATACAAGTCGTTATAGCAATGATCATCGGTACGATTGTCGGCATCATAATGGGACATGATGCAGTAATGTTTGCGCCGCTTGGTAGTCTTTTCATCCATCTTATTAAAATGCTAGTTATACCTTTAGTTGCTGTCGCTATTATTTCAGGTGCTGCAAGCTTAGGTAGTAGCCATGCCGCCGGTAAAATAGGTGTCACAACATTAGCTTTTTTCGGAATAACGTCGGCACTTGCGGTCGCATTAGCGCTTGTGATGGGGGTAGTATTCCAACCAGGAACTGGGGTTGATTTATCTGGTGTTGCAGGAATGTTTGCCAACACTTATGCCGATAAAGGAGCATTACCTTCGTTTTGGGCAACCATTTTAGGTATGATCCCAACTAATATCTTTCACTCCTTAAATGAAGCTAATATCCTTCAAATTTTGGTTTTTTGCTTATTTTTTGGCATTGCACTTTCTAAACTAGAACTAGAACGTCGCCAACCATTAATTAACGGCATAAATGCTATTGTAGATGCAATGGTATGGATGATTAACGTTGTAATGAAGTTTGCACCTATCGGTGTGTTTGGTTTAATGGCTGATGCGATCGGTACTTTTGGATTCAGCGCGCTAACTGTCGTACTAAAACTATTTACTGTTTATGTTGCCGCTATTTTGATCTATGGCTTTATTGGTTACCCAATCATGATTAAGCTGTTCTCAAAAACTTCACCGCTTAAATTTCTTTCAGCTATGAAAAAGCCCCAAGCAGTAGCATTATCTACAGCATCATCAATGGCAACATTACCCGTTACAATGGAAACATGTGAAGAAGATCTCGGCGTTAAAAACTCAACCGCTTCATTTGTATTACCGCTAGGTGCCACTATTAATATGAGTGGTAATGCTATTTACTATGGTTTAGTTGCTGTTTTCTTTGCTCAAATTTTCAATATTGAACTGGGTATGAGTGCTTATATTGCTATCATTGTCACCTCAACCATCGGTGCTATTGGCCAAGCCGGTGTACCAGGACCATCATTCTTAGTGGTTGCTGTACTTCTTTCTGCTGGTATTCCGATTGAAGGTTTACCATTATTATTTGCGCTTGATCGTATCTTTGACATGATTCGTACCGCACTCAATATTACTGGTGATGCGGCATGTGCCGTAATTATTGATAGTTTATATGAAGATCAACAACAACCAGTTGCAGTAACATCATAATAGTCACTACTCATTTTACAATATAATCAATAGCTACTTGGGCAACTAAGTAGCTTTTTTTCATTCAAGGCTTGGAACGGGTATACTCTGGTTAATTCTTTTTAATGAGCCGTACCAATGAAGCAACTGATAGAGTTTATTCCATTACTGATCTTTTTTGTGTTATTTAAAACCAATGGTATTTTTGTCGCCACAGGTGCGTTGATTGTGACGACGGCAATCCAACTGATCGTTACGTGGATTATCTATAAAAAACTAGAAAAAATGCAGATAATTACCTTTGTTATGGTCGCCATTTTTGGTGGTTTGACTCTTATTTTACATGATGAAAACTTCATTAAATGGAAAGTTACTATTATCTATGGTCTATTTGCACTCGCACTGCTAGTTAGCCAACTAATGCGCAAACCATTGATTAAATCGATGCTTGGCAAAGAAATGACCCTACCAGATAACGTTTGGTTACGTATCAATATGGCATGGACAGTATTTTTTGTTGTTTGTGCTATTGTAAACATTTATATTGCATTCAATTTCCCGCTTGATATTTGGGTGGATTTCAAGGTATTTGGTTTACTAGCGTTAACGCTACTATTTACCTTAGCCACGGGTGGCTATATTTATCGCCACTTACCTAAAAGCCCTGATGATAAATAAAGTTGTATAACCGATGACTACTGAAAACAATATCCCTCGTGGACAGCTTTTACTGCGTACATTAGCAATGCCTGCCGATACCAATGCAAATGGTGATATTTTTGGTGGTTGGATCATGTCACAATTGGATCTTGCAGGAGCTATTTTAGCTAAAGAAATTTCTCGTGGCCGCGTGGTTACTGTTTCTGTTGATAAGATAGAATTTAAAGCGCCAGTTGGCGTAGGTGATGTTGTTTGTTGCTACGGTGAATGTAAGCGTATCGGTAATACATCAATGAGTGTGGGTCTTGAAGTATGGGTGAAAACCGTTGCTGTCGATGGCGTAGGTGAACGTTACCGCGTTTGTGAAGCGACATTTAATTATGTTGCGATTAATAGCGAAGGCCGTCCTCGTAAAATTGAAGTCCCGCAGTAACCTAGCTTCATAAAAAAAGCACCTTTCACGGTGCTTTTTTATTACTAAGCAGACTAAATGTACCAGCCTTTCTGATTACTTAACGCTCACTGTTGACCATACAAAACGGTGATCAGAAGACACTTCTTTACTATCTCCATGCATACCAATGCGTGCATCGTTAAACAGTAATCGTCCTTCCTCACCCACTGCTGGCCAGTAAATACCGCTCTGGATAACGTTTAAGCTCGCTGAAGGTAAGACGTAATCTGCTCGAGAGCCAAATACACTTGTGCGAATTTCAGGATTAGGATGTACAGGATTCCAGTTATTAGCTGGATTTTTAGACTCAAGACCACCACTGCTTTGTGGTGTAAATGGTTGGCCTACTTGAGCAACAGTTTGATTGACTTTTTCATTAGCAAGTAATTGAATGATACCGTCAAATGGCGCGTTGATTTGAGTACCAACTACATTATCAGCATTCAAATCTCCCATTACAACAAAGTGTTCACCACTAAAACCACCTTTAGTGCCACTATCATCATATAATGATGGCTCACCATTAATGTAATAACTCCAGAACGCATTTTCATCACTATTACGATAACGGTTATTGTAGGTAACAGTATCAAAACCTGAAGGCGTTGGGTGTGCTAACAACACATTAATGGTTTTATTGCCACTTGGGGTTGGAATAATGATCGGTGCATCAACATGGTTTTTAGATGATAAGCGTAATACTTCCCACTCTTCATCACTAAACCATGCTTTATTACACATTTCAGCTGGAATTGGGTATTTAGAGCTGTCACAAACCTCAATAGTTGGCCTAACTACATTAGGTAGATCTTTACGCTTAAAATTCTGGAAGGTACGCGTATTAGCCGTATCTATTTCGAACTTAGACAACAATGCAAATGCGTAGTGACCATGATAGAAACCAAACCCTTGAGCATCATTAGCATCATCGGTTTTACCGTTATTATCTAAATCCAAGCCAGTTGCTAACCCAGTATTAGTCGCATAGTTCTCAGCATAAGGATATACGATAGGTTGTTGCATATTTCCACCATCAACACTATTCAGACTCTGGCTTACCGCCAAATAGTTTTGCTGGAAACCATTTAATGAACGTACATCATCTACTGTACCGTTATTATTAAATTCATTTAACAATAAAACATCAGGTCGATTTTTTTGAATAATAGCGGCAATATTACGGATCTGAATAATACGCTCAGCCAATAAATGATCAGCTTCATTTGCTGTATCATTTTTCCACGCTGCAATTAACTCATTTTGTTTTGCAACAGGAATCGTCATGTATTCAACCCAACGTTGATACGTTTCTGTAGGATCATTATCTACAGCAAGTGCTGCGTTAAATTGCGCAAATTTCACTTCAGAAACAGGTGTTGGTTGGATTGTATTTTGATTATCATTACAGCCTGTCATTATAAAAGACGCTGCTAATAATGTTGCTAATAACGTTTTATTCATTTTTATTTTAACTTTAGGTCAGATTGATATTAATTACATTATCAATATCGCTAGAATTAATTAAATTACTATTGTTACAAAAAACAATTTTCTATTAATGATATAGCGAGGATTTTATTAAATATTAAAATGACTACAAATGATTTATTTTTTAAAATCAAAAAAGACACCTATCGCTAATTGGGATTTCTTCTCCATAAACGGACAAAAACACCCCATTAAGGGATAATTTATCGTCTTTAAATACTATAGCTGTGTATAACGAAAAAATAAGACAAATGAATTAAGCTTCATTTTGTGATCTTACTTCAACAACATAATTCGTATAATCAGTACTCTAATTATATTCTCAATAAACATTTAATTACATATTGTCATTTCATTATATGCACCAATGATATAATACAATAAGTTGCATAAATATAAACAACAAGTAACATATAATTAGTCGTGTAAATCACAACTGATACTGGTTGTCATATTTCATAAAAATTAATAATTATAAATACTTGTTAGCTATAAATATTTGGTTAGTATGGTGGCATACTAAAAACAGTACGAAAAATAATTCGTTTCTTTCACCCAACAAAATAGGGAATGCCGACTATGTGGTATGTGATTTTTTCTCAAGATGTTGAAAATAGCCTAGAACGCCGTATGAGCGTGCGTGAGCAACATTTAGCTCGCCTAAAAGAACTTCAGCAACAAGATCGCTTATTGGTAGCTGGGCCAATGCCAGCTATTGATAGTGAAAACCCTGGTGAAGCTGGTTTTACTGGCTCCACTGTTATTGCTGAGTTTGACTCATTAGCACAAGCACAACAATGGGCCAATGAAGATCCTTACATTGATGCAGGTGTCTACGCAAATGTGATCGTCAAGCCCTTTAAAAAAGTCTTACCTTAAATATATTCAGGATCAACTTGTGAACCTAACTAAAACAAAAAAATGGCTTGTCGCAGCAGCTGGCTTATTCATCCTTGGTGGCTGTGCTTCACATGACCAACAGATGGTTGCAGAGTCACTCGCTCAATCACGAGCGGCAGCAATTGATAGCAAAGCACCCTATCCTAAAATTGATGCTTACCAAATTACTCAAGCTTATGCGAGTAAGAATATTGTAAAAATCAATATCATCTATGGTGGCAATGGCCGTATAAAACCAACAACAGCAATTGAAACAGCCAGTGCTAATTACTGCCATAATGCAGAGCTAATACCATTGTTTAAGCATGGCGTTAATTATTTAATTACCATCCGTGATATCAGTGGACGCCAATTAGTATCACAAACTATTTCAGAAAAATATTGTGACTCTCTGAAATAATTACATTATACAATATAAAAAGCCCTACCTATTTATTATTATTGGTTAGGGCTTTTTATATCATCTCAATAAACTAATCAACAGGCACGCTTTCAACACTAATCGCATCATTAATCTGCACTTCAAATGCTCTCAATCTTTTATAAATAGACATTAATTCAACAATAGTACTCCATGAGTGTACTAGAAATTGAAACGAATCTTCTACTTTACCAAAGGCTCTTAATATCTGCTGTAATACTCCAAGCGTTAGTACACCTGAAACAATTGCCGGACCCAGTGCAATATAAGGTACAATCACGGTATATTGGATATAAGACCACTTCGCGATATCAAAATATAAGTAGTGCCGATAAAGATTAAAGTAATTTTTTCGTACATTAAGAAATAGATCTTTAACCGTTTCAGGCTCTGCCCGCTGTGGATTATCTTCACCGAAGACCAATTCTTTACGGTAAGCCGCTTCTACTTTTTGATTTTTAAATTCTAACCCCGGTAAACGAATACCTACAATTGCCAATAACACCGTCCCGAATAACGCCGAAATAATCGCTAAGTAAACCAACGAGCGATCAACACTACCAATCCAAGGTAGCTCGGTTATATTTTCACTTAGAGTCCATAAAATAGGTAAAAATGCGAATAAGGTCATCAAGGATCGCATAAAACTAACACCTAGACTTTCGACAATACGTGCAAAGCGCATAGTATCTTCTTGAACTCGTTGTGATGCCCCCTCAATATGATTAATTTTATCCCAATGTTTCATGTAATAGTTATTCATCGCAGTACGCCAACGAAAGACATAATGGCGAACAAAAAAATCCAGAATAACGGCAATAATAATATACACCGATACAATATTGAAAAACTCAATACAGCCAGCAAGAAACTCATCAAACGTCACTGCATTAGGTTTGGCTAATGCCTTTTGAATAAGATCATAAAAACTACCAAACCATTCATTCACTTCTACATCTATCTGCACTTTGTACCAAGTGACATATAAAATAACGGCACTACCGACAATCGACCATAAAAACCAGCGTCGATCTAAAAAGAACGATTTAAACATTGGCACACATCCTTAATGTATTATATTAAGTGCAACCCTTGCACTAATAACTGAATCAATTAACTTTCTTTTTAATCTACTAATTTGAGTATTTGTCACTGCCCTCAAAAACGCAACAAACTAACAGCAATAAATCTCATATAACTTATTATAATAAAAAGATTACTACTAAAATGAGGCAAAAAAAATCCCTTATATACTCTTAGCCTGAGTGGCTAGAATCGATAAGGGATAATTATTTTATAGTGTATTTAAAACAGTAAACTTAGCTACGTCGCTCAAATATTAAGGCTTTAAGCCCACCTTCAGGCTCAATTTCATTAAACTCAGGTGGGTTATCTAATCGTTGGGTAAACACCATATCAGGCGCTTCGGTTGCCATGCCATCAATAAGAAACTGACTGGTTAACGTCGGATCATTCACACAGGCTAATACAACACCTTCAGCAGTTAATAACTCAGGTAAGCGACGTAAAATCTTTTGGTAATCTTTAGTAAGCGCAAAACTGCCTTTTTGGAATGATGGCGGATCAATGATAATTAAATCATAAGGTCCCATTTTGCGTACTTTACCCCATGATTTAAATAACTCATGGCCTAAAAAGCTGACTTTCTTTAAATCATGGTTATTTAAATGATGATTATCCCGTCCACGGCTTAATGCTGCTTTAGCCATATCAAGGTTAACCACATATTCTGCGCCACCAGCAATAGCTGCCACAGAAAAACCACAAGTATAAGCAAATAAGTTAAGCACTCGCTTACCTGCCGCATGCTCGCGCACCCAATCACGACCATAGCGCATATCCAAAAATAAACCGTTATTTTGATTTCGGCCTAAGTCTAGCTTGTAAGTTAGACCACTTTCGATCACATCTTGATAGTCAGAGCTTTGTCCCCATAGCACATCCATCGGTGAGCCTTGACGAGCACGATGCTGTAACAATAAAGAGTGAGCGCCGCTTGCTTTCCAAGTATCTGTTTGCGTTAACCTTGTTAACACATCAATTAACGCCGACATAAAATCAGCATCAGGTTCTTTAAATAAGGAAACCAGTACTTGACCTTGAAGCCAATCAACGGTGATTTGTTCAAGCCCTTGCCAACAGCGGCCACGACCATGAAATAATCGGCGCACTTCTGACGGTGGCGTTGCTAAAGCCGTTAATAAATGGGCTTCTAATGTAGGTAGAGCACTAATTTCCATAACATCATTCAAATATAGTCAATTAAGGCGGCTATTCTATACGTTGCGCTTCAGAATACCAACCACAGCCCAAATAGAATAATTAACTACTAATGTTTAGCGCGTAATACATATTCACTCGAATAAGATATCAGGCTCGTTGAGTGTAAGGTAAGTGTTGCTGATGATAGAAAATGACGAGGAGTAGTTTCAGGTAATAATAAATGTTGTTGAGCACGATTGCGTCGATGATGCGATTGACGTTTTTGTTGAGAAACTCGCATTTTAAGCGTACGTGAATGAGTACTGCGCATTGTAAACCTCTAACTAATACATTCTCTACGCGTATTATAATTTATCAATACTAAAAAGAAATCCACATCCGCCTTTTACTAATCAATTGCTGATAATATCCACAGTTAAGCTTTAACTGCAGATATTTAATGCTGATCTTTATTTTTTATGCGCTAAAATGGGCCACGCTTGACTCCAAGGATGCTGCCATTCTGTTAATGCTTGTCGTGCTTCCACTGTTGACCATAATTGTCCAACGCTCGGTGGGCATAAAAATTGTTGTAATTCACCTTGATATGGAAAACGCAAACCATAAGCGTGTAAATAACCACGATCAGCAGCTTCGTTACCATAAATATCATCACCAGTAATACCAGAGCCGACACTACGTAACGCAACTCGAATTTGATGAGTTTTACCAGTATGAGGTTTACATAAGAATATCCGTCGTCCTTCTCCAGCAGCAGCAGAAAAGAACTGAGTGATTGCAGGATTTACTGTTGTTGTTTCTAGTTTCCAGCTACTACGACGCGAACGAGTCATATCACCAATCACTACACCTTGTTTTTTCTTTGGTTTTTTAGTGCCTATGGCGATGTAAAACTTTTCAACTCGACGCTCTGCAAAATTAGCACATAATGCTGCAGCTGCTGTTTTATTACGTCCAAGCAGTAGCAATCCTGATGTCATTTTATCAAGTCGGTGAATTAAATATAACTTCTCATCACCTGTTTGTGCGGCAACAGCAGCCAGTAGTGGCTGTTCATTATCGTCTTTATGAACACTGATCCCTGGATGTTTATTAATGACTAAAAAATCCGAATGCTGGTAAACAAGATCAAACATAATCGCAAATAACGCCTTTACAGAACAAAGATGGCGCGAGTATAACCAGTCATTAAAAAAAGAACAGCCTTGAAGATTATATTATTTATTATCACTAAAAATAATCATTCTCTAATATCGTCAACCCTATACTATCGGTTTAATTATTACTCTCAGTTTACCCTGCAAAGTGGTAACGCCCCCTCAAAAATAGCCTTGATTATTCAACATAAGCACTAAACAACAGTGAATATTAGGTTTTTTTTCGATTTCAATGCAATATATGTACAAATTGTATTTATATATTGATGAAGTCATTCGATGGAACAGTTTTATCAAATCTTAACGTGGATTGGCATTTTCGCCTATTGGCTGTTAATTGCAGCTGTCACTATGCGTGTGGTCTTCAAACGCCGAGCCGTTGGCGTTTCTCTCGCATGGATGATGATTATTTATATCGTCCCTATTGGTGGTGTTATTGCCTACCTGTTATTCGGCGAACTTAATCTCGGTAAAAAACGGGCGGAACGTGCTCGCGAAATGTTTTTTCCTTTTGCTAGCTGGTTTCAATGCCTCACTGAATGCCCAGGCCACCAGCCACAAAATATGAGTGATGTGGCAAAACCGATTAGCGATCTATGTGAGAATAGACTTGGATTACCTGGATTAGTCGGTAATCACCTCTCATTAAAATCATCAACTGATGAAATTTTACGAGCACTTATTACAGATATTAATAATGCCCAACATGCCATTCATCTAGAATTCTATATCTGGAATCCAGGTGGTCTTGCTGATGAAGTCGGTGTCGCCCTGATCCAAGCCGCTAAGCGCGGCATTAAAATTAGAATATTGCTCGATTCCGCAGGCAGCATGCGCTTCTTTCGTTCTCATTGGCCAAAGCTTATTCGTGGTGCGGGGATTGAGTTAGTAGAAGCTCTCGCGGTATCACCATTTAGAATGTTCTTACGCCGTTTAGATTTACGTCAACACCGCAAAATCGTGGTTATTGATGACAATATTGCTTATACCGGTTCAATGAACTTGGTGGATCCTGCCTTCTTTAAAGTTGATGCAGGTGTCGGCCAATGGGTTGATGTCATGGTTCGAATCAGCGGCCCAACTGTTTCAGTACTTAATTGTATTCAGGCATGGGATTGGGAAGTAGAAACTGGACAGCGTTTTTTACCGCCATTACCTGCTTGCAAAATACCAGCAGAAGATAAGCCCTATTATGATACGGTGCAAGTGATCCCCTCAGGCCCAGGTATGCCCGATGATATTATTCATCAAGTATTGCTATTAAGTATTTACCAAGCAAAGAAAAGTATTGTCATTACCACCCCTTACTTTGTGCCGAGTGAACACTTATTACATGCGATGAAAGGCGCGGCAGAACGTAATATTGAGGTTCATATTGTACTACCAAAGAAAAATGACTCGACGATGGTTGAATGGGCTAGTCGTTCTTTCTTCAGCGATTTATTAAAATCAGGGGTACATATTCACCGCTTTCATGGTGGCTTATTACATACGAAATCCGTCGTCATTGATGATACTCATTGCTTAATCGGTACGGTTAACCTTGATATGCGCAGTTTGTGGCTCAATTTTGAAGTAACAATGGCAGTTGATAACCTTGAGTTCACTCATAAACTGAGCCAACTGCAACAAAATTACATTGCAAACTCAGAGCCTGTCGATAAAGATCAATGGGAAAAACGTTCAGTACGTAATAAGTTTGGTGAGCGTTTCTTCTACATGTTTAGTCCACTGTTATAACCATCAAAAAACAGCATTAACCCCTTATAAAAAAACGCCTCAATCATGAGGCGTTTTTTATTTGCACAGGTAGAATTTAACCTCTAACTATTACATTGCATCCATGAAGATTTGTGAAATTTCTTCATGCGTTGCTTGCTTAGGGTTAGTAAAACCGCAAGCATCTTTTAGTGCATTATCAGACAATAGTGCGACATCTTCAGCTTTTACATTAAGCTCTTTTAAACCCGTAGGAATGCCCACATCTTGAGATAGCGTCATGATTGCGTCAATGGCAGCAGCGGCACCTTGTTGTGGTGTCATTGCATCAACATTAACGCCCATAGCCGCAGCAACGTCGCGTAAACGCTCAGGACACACTTGCGCGTTATAACGCTGAACATGCGGTAATAACACGGCGTTACATACCCCATGCGGTAGATTATAAAAACCACCTAATTGGTGCGCCATTGCGTGAACATAACCTAATGATGCGTTGTTAAATGCCATACCAGCCATAAATTGCGCATAAGCCATTTGTTCACGCGCATGAAGATTTTGGCCTTCTTTAACTGCGGTACGTAAGTTCGCTTCAATCAATTCAATCGCTTTAATTGCAACAGCATCAGTGATTGGAGTTGCAGCAATTGAGACATAAGCTTCAATCGCGTGAGTTAGTGCGTCCATACCTGTTGCTGCAGTTAACGACGCGGGTTTCGCTAACATCAATTGAGGATCATTAACTGACATTAACGGCGTGGTGTTTTTATCCACTATCGCCATTTTGATATGACGCGTTTCATCGGTAATAATACAGAATCGGGTCATTTCAGACGCAGTACCAGCCGTCGTGTTAATAGCCACTACAGGTAACTGTGCTTTCGCTGAACGATCAACACCTTCGTAGTCACCAATTTGACCACCATTAGCCGCAAGTAATGCAATACCTTTTGCACAATCATGAGGCGAGCCACCACCTAATGAAATAACAAAGTCACAGCCGTTATCTTTTAACAGAGATAAACCTTGATCAACATTAGTAATAGTTGGGTTTGGTTGAGTACCATCATAAACAACAGACTCAATATCACGCTCAGTCAATAACACCGCAACTTGCGTCACCACACCAATTTCATTTAATACTTTATCAGTAACTATTAATGCTTTTTTAAAGCCATGAGCCTTAACAGCATCTGCTGCTGCAGTTAAACAACCAGCCCCCATAAAGTTAACCGTTGGAATATAAAATGCACTACTCATAATAACTTACCTTAATTTTTTAAATATTCATTATCAAATATGTCTTATCCTATAAAACAGCTTTAACTAATGACACTCCGCCTAAAATACGCTTTCAGTATTTTTACGCCTTTGGTGATAAAATCTAATTGATCTAAAACAAATATTGAAAAAACACTGTAACTTATCTGCAATACTATGAACCTTATCGCAAAAACACTTTTTTATTGTTTCCCATAAAAAACAATATCATTCATTGAGGAAACATAATTACCTCTAAAAACAGCATGAAGCAGTATCACATTTCAATTTAATCGGTACAAAAATCCAGTAAATGGTCGATTTATCATCTTACGACAACCGTTATTCCCCCCTACTATGCGGCTAACGCAGCTTATTATTACTCTTAGCGCTTGAGAAGATTCACTCTTGGCCGACGTGAACATTCCGGCACTACATATTTGTTAGGTGGAACATTATGACGTTTAAATTGACTCCAATTGCAATCTCACTGGTATTGTCATTAGGTTTATTGGGTTGTAACAACGACAACAATAATCAAGCCCAACCTGAAATTACCCTACCAGCAACACCGATTATAAATATGGCTGTCTTGAAATATATTGATCCTATGATTGGTACTGCAGCCTCTGGGCATACCTTTCCTGGTGCCGTTGTTCCTCGCGGGATGGTGCAATTAAGTCCAGATACTTTTAAAGGCACCAATGCGGATTCTGAAGCAGGTCAAAACAGTTGGCATTCTGCTTCAGGTTACTGGGATGCGAGTGATTATGTTGCAGGGGATATATTTACAACAGATTTGAACATTTATGGTTTTTCCCATACTCATCTTTCTGGCACTGGAGCAACAGATTTAGGTGATATTTTAGTACTACCTTATTCAGATATAGCCAATAGTGAAAATAATACCTTTAATAAAGCAACTGAAGTCGCATCCCCTGGTTACTACTCGGTGGTACTTAACAATGGCAATATAAAAGCCGAATTAACCACAACCACCCGTGTTGGCGTTCATCGCTACACCTATGAGCAAGGTGCTGATCGTAAAATCAAACTCGACCTTGCCCATACACTGACTGCCAATAATGGTGAATCATTACAAAATCGAGTTGAATTAATCGATGAATACACCATTCGTGGTCGCCGTGTTTCTACAGGTTGGTTCCAAGGGCAAGACATCTTCTTCTATGCGCAATTTAGTCAGCCGATTGCTCATGCGATGATTGCCCGTGACGGTGGCGAAGCAATGGACATGAAGATGGGCGCAGTTTACGGCTCAATCAATAGTCCAAATAAAGAACAAATCACTTATCTTGATTTTGGCAAAGGCGATCAGCCGATTGAAATGCGAGTAGCACTATCACCTGTAGATTGGGAAGGGGCGCAAAAGAACTTAGAAGCAGAAACTCCAACCTATAATTTTACTAATGTTAAAACGAATGCAGAACTCGCATGGGCGAAAGAATTGGCGACAGTTCAAGTAAAAGGTGGTTCTGAGGCTGAGAAAACTAACTTCTATACCGCGATGTATCACGCCATGATCGCACCGATTGAATATCAGGACGTCGACGGCCGTTACCGCGATCTACTCGGCGGTGTTCGCCAAGCAAACGGCTATAAAAACTATTCGGTTTATTCGACATGGGATACATTCCGTGCGGTTCACCCGCTGCTAACTATCACAAACCCGCAGCATGCCACTGACCTAGCCAATGATTTGATCCGTAAATCACAAGAAACAGGATTACTACCTAAATGGGAAGGTTATGGTGAAGAAACTGGTACCATGATTGGCTACCCCGCCACCGCAATTATTGGTGATGCGGTCGTTAAAGGTTTAGATGTTGATGCTCAAGATGCGTTAGAGGCAGCAAAGAAATCGGCTTACTACCGTCCATATGATTTTCCACAAATACCCGATCACACGCTGCAAGCGGTGATGGCTGGTCAACTTAGTTATTACGAACGTGATAAGTGTGTTGGTTTACCAAACTGGAACTCAGTCTCTTACGCATTAGAATTTTCATACTATGACTGGACTATCGGCCAAATGGCAAAAGTGGCCGGTGATGACGCCGCTTATAATGAGTTTAATGATCGCGCCTATTGGTCTTTAAATCATTGGGATAACGAAGCAGGTTTCTTTGTCCCAGTAAAACTTGATAACTGTGAAAAGAAATTTGCTTCTGATGCCTTTAATCCATATAGCTCAGATGCTTATTGGTATACCGAAGGTAATGCATGGCAGTGGCAATGGACCTTTATGCAAGATCTCGACAAGCTAACCGAAATGATGGGTGGCACTGAAGGATTCAATACAAAGCTAAATGACTTATTCACCGCTGATGCCAATGGCGGTGAAAACCACCAAGATATGACAGGCTTTATTGGTCAATACATTCATGGTAACGAGCCATCACACCACGTTATTTACTTGTATAACCGTACTAATGAATCATGGAAAACCCAAGAATACCTCGATAGAGTTTATAAAGAGTTCTATAAGCCAACCCCTGATGGCATCATTGGTAATGAAGATGTGGGTCAGATGTCAGCTTGGTACATTATGTCGGCAATGGGCTTCTATCAAGTCACTCCAACCGATCCAACTTACACTATTGGACGCCCTATTTTTGATGAAGTAAAAATCAAACTACCAGCAGGTGATTTCACGATTACAGCTGAGAATAACAGTAGTGATAATAAGTACGTGAAGTCAGCACAGATCAACGGTAAACCATTAGATATATTTAATAGCTTTGAGCACAGTGAAATCAAAGCAGGTGGAACATTGCACTTTGTAATGACCGCTGATAAATCACAAGCAATGGCAGCACGATTAAAGTAAGTGAGTGGCTTTAAATACCAGCTTTAAACATCGTTATTAGCAATAATGAAAAATCCCTCGCTAGTCATAACGAGGGATTTTTTAATTTAGATGCTTATTGCTGGCGATGATTAATGTAATAATTAGCCCTATGACCAAAAGTCATCAACAATGGCTTTGTTTTTACGTTTCTTTTTACCTGTACCTTCAGGTTTTGCCATTGGCTTTTCTACTGCTAATAATACTTCAGCTTCATCGACTTCAAAACCTGCAACTTGTTCACGCTCAAGTCGAACCTTGTTCTTCTTCTCGATGATCTTAAAATGATGGCTGTCTTCATAATCAATCAAAGATAATGCTAAACCAACTTCACCTGCACGACCACTACGGCCAATACGGTGCATATAATCTGCTGGACTACGTGGTAAATCAAAGTTAATGACTACCGGCAGCTTTTCAATATCAAGACCACGAGCCGCAATATCTGTTGCAATCAATACCTCAATATCACCCAATTTAAATGCTTCCAGCACACGAGTACGTGCACCTTGACCTTTATCACCATGGAAGACTTCGGCACTAATACCACGCTTAGAAAGCTTATCAGCAAGATGTTCACAACTGTTTTTTGCATTTACAAATATAAGTGCTTGGCGCCATTGATTTTCTTTAATTAAATGCGCTAATACTGATGTTTTTTCACCTTTATTAACTGTAAACACACGTTGTACTAAAGTGCTTGAGTCAACACTTTGTAATTGCAGTTCAACCGGATCGTTAAGTAACTCTTGGGTGAGAGCCTGTACTTGTTCAGGAAACGTTGCGGAGAATAATAGCGTTTGCTTCTTTTTAGGCAACAATGCTAATAATGCTGATAATTCTTCGGTAAAACCAAGGCTTAACATACGGTCAGCCTCATCAAGTACTAACGTTTTTACCTTATCAAGCTTAATAGCATTACTTGAAATCAAATCTAATAATCGACCAGGTGTTGCAACCAAAATATCAGTACCACCACGCAGTGCCAACATTTGAGTATTTGCAGATACACCACCAAACACAGCTACAGTTTTAATTGCGCCATTAAAATGTACTGCATAAGATTTAATGCTATCAGCAACTTGCTTAGCTAATTCACGAGTAGGAACTAAAACAAGCCCAGCAACATAGTTACCCTTAACGTTTTTATTCTCTGATGATTTAGCTTGATGCAATTGTTGTAATAGCGGCAAGGCAAATGTTGCCGTTTTACCTGAGCCTGTATTTGCGCCTGCAATTAAATCACGACCAGCTAATACACTTGGAATAGCTTGCGCCTGAATTGGCGTTGGCTGTTGATATTCCAACTCCGTTAATCGTGCTAGCAAAGGTGAAATAAGGCCAAGTTCAGTAAAGCTGGCTGGGGTTGTCGTTGTGGTCATGAATATAAAGGCTCAAAGCTAAAATAATTAGTTCTATTTTAGCGTATTTAGCCTTCACTCAATAGTGATATCGAATAACCATTGCCATGATCCTAACGAAATTCTCTCTCAGCAATCATCTATTTTTGTGATTACTAACGATATTTCTAAGTACCATACTGGCTAACACCGCGCTAATCGATAAGTATAACCGCTTAAATCGCAACTCTATGAAGCAAAATTATGAAGACAAAACAATTTGAGCGTTGGTCGAAAATCCGAGCGAAAGGTCAGCTTAGCTATGTTATCACTCAAAGTTTAATCCTATCATTCGGTATGTTAATAGGACACCTCATCGCTTTTTATGTAGACAACTATGATATTAAATTAAGTCTATTTTTCTATAACAAAATGCCCATCATTATTTTTACTGTTGTATTTACGCCCTTTTTCGCATTAATTTTGTGGTACATACAAGAAGCAAAATTCAACAAAGAATCACGACTTAGAACATCAAAATAATAATATACAGATTGATGCCACATCACCCTCAATAAATCTATTTTCAGTATTACTCACTAACAGTTCTTAAAAATATTACTCTAAAAAATAGCATCTATGCTAGGCTTAAGTAGCGATTCATGTTGCATTACTAAATATACACGCAGTTTATATTGTATAGGTGCCTATGATGCATATTTTAAAACACATAAAGTACCGTGTAATAATCATTTCATTATTCAGTGGATTAAGTCTATTTTTAAGTCATGGCTTATATGCTGTTCCGCTTAATAGTAACGACTTTAACCAAGCTAAATTATTAGCCACGGATAATTCACACCGTTCTGCACATCCCACTTCACGGATAATCAAAATATCAAAACACCGTTCAAATATATTGGCTAATAATGACAAATGGGTTGATATTTATCGTTATCACTATCCAACAGATACAACAGAAGTTTTAATTTACAATTTGAAAAGTAATGAATTAATTCAATCAAAACGTCACCAAAATCTTCAGCTTTCAGCAACACGTGATGAAATAAAATATGCAACACACTTACTTGAAAATGATCCAGTATTCATGAAACAGCTGTCGACAGAATATTATCAACGTTATCATTCTCAATTACCGAGTACAGCCATTCCATTATCCAGTCTACGGGTTAAAGCGGTTATTTTAACTTCGGATAATGTGCACAATCTGCCTCAGTTTAAAAACACCAAGAACTGTGGTTTAAATCGCTGCATTTATTTTTTCTTATCCTCTCTTGAAGCGCCTTATGCCAATGTCACACTAGATACTAAAGCCATCGTTAATTTATCACTAAAGGCGGTAACGGCATTCAATCAATCTCAACGTGAGCATAACCATACTGTGCATCATTAATACATGATGATGTTATGTTTTATTAATACAAACAACTAATTGGGTGGAAGGGCGATGACTTATTGTAAAAAAGCTTATTCGCTACTGATTGTTTTATTATTAACAGTCAGTATTCCGACACAAGCGGCCATGATCTCTGAAAAATATCAATGTCCAAAACAGCAACAAGTGGTCTACAAGTTTGATTCAGGCAATAGCTGGAATTTTTGCTGGATGTGGAGTGAACAACAAGGTCTAAGTCTACATGATCTTAGTTTTTATTCTGCCAAAGAAAATTTAGATATTTATATCGCATCATCCTTACAGCTAAATCAAGTTGAAATGGTTTTAAATGACAATACAACAAATACTGCCCATATTACTCAACATGATAAATCACTATCAACAATAACCGGTAGTTGTAGTAACGGCCAATTATTAACGACAAATGATAACACCCCTCTTATTTGTCTTAGTGAGTCGACACAAGACTTTGCCATGCAATATGAAGAACAATCTCGTCGTCAATATGCCATTGATATTTTCCATATTATGACTTTAAATAATCATCAGTTTCTCTCTCGTATTCAATTAAATGATGATGGTAGTTTTAGCCCATCAGTGAGTTTTATTACTAATAATGTCACAGACTCAATACCCTATACGGTGAACTATTTTTGGCGAGTTGACTTTGATATTGGCGCAACAGCCAATAATGATACTGTTGAAGAGTTTCGTTCAAAAATACGTCAGGGGCGTAAAGGTCGACAAATTCATACCTTTACCTTTAACAAACCGAATGAATTCAACAAACAATATGATCGTATAAAAATGAAAAGCTGGCGTATAGTCGATAAGCAAATACGTAACGATTACAGCATGCGTTCGTCTTATCATATATTTCCACTTAACCACAATGTGTTTGAGCGCGATCCTAAGCGTCCATGGACGAAAGCTGATGTATTCTTCACTAATTACAATGACTGCGAAACAAATGCCATTGCTAACCACTCCCTAAACTGTGCGAGCAATATTGCGAAAATGACCAATGGCGAAAAGCTTGAAGATGTCGTAGCTTGGATAAGATTGACCGCCCACCATACTCCACCCTATAACAACAATGCTGATTTAGCACCGATATGGCAATACTTCACTGTCTATCCTCGAGATATCTATAGTCAGAATCCTAATATTCCAGATATAGATATGCCACAACCAGTCAATTAAATATGAAATCAATCGCTATTAATATAGAGAGGATATTATGTTTACATCAATGCGATTTTGGATAATCAGTTTTGTTATTGCGTTACCTTGTTTATTTTTACAACCAGCATATGCCTGCACTGCGGCAGATGATAACTATATCCATGAAAACTTCACTAATGGTGCCCAATGGTCAATGTGTTGGGAATTTAACGATGATGAAGGTATTTATTTAACCGATATTACTTATACTCCACCTGATAGTAATACCCCCTTTCGAGTGATCAATGAGGTTAATATTGCTCAGATATTTGTACCCTATGATAATGGACAAGATAGATTTCATGATGTGACAACTTATAGCTTTGGTGACGGTATTATTGCTATTAAACCGCAAAATTGTGCTAATGGTAAACTAACCACGGTAAGCACTATGTATGAAGACATACGCGGGCTCTGTCAACGGAAAGTCTTAGATACCACGATCAACTCAGTTATAGGGACACCAAGCACCAGTGAGCACCTATTACTGTTTTCATCTCATCAAGTTGGAGCATACAACTATATTCCAGAATGGAAATTCTATAACAATGGCATGATCGAATTTGCTATTGGTGCTACAGGTGCATTAGAAACAATTGTGAATATTCATAATAATCCTGATCGAGAAAAGAAATACCGTAAACTAGGTTGGAAAATAGATAACAAAACAGTGGGTGTTTCACATGTTCATAATTATTTTTGGCGGATTGATTTTGCATTAGGTGATAATGAAAACGACGATATTGTTAAAATCGTCCAATATAAAAAGCAAGGCAATAAAATAATCGCCAAATGGCGTGATGTTGTTGTTGAATCACGTTTTAATAACAAAGCAGAAAATAACCGTGGCTGGCTAATTCAAGAAAATGCCAATTCCAATAAAAGCTACCATGTACAACCAGGAGACTCTGGCCACCGTTTTGTCGGAATCAAAAAGAAAGAAGCCTTTACTCGTAATGATTTATACATTACGAAAGATGTCGCTTGTGAACGTTATGCTTCACAAAACTATGCTTGTAACAATAAAAAACAGTTGTCTGATTTTGTCCAAAGTAGTGCATCAATCGAAAATAAAGATATTGTGGTTTGGTATAGCTTAAGCTTACACCACATCCCTCGCGGTGAGGAGTCACCTGAAATGGATATGCATAGAAATAGCTTCAAGCTAATTCCTAAAAACCTCTATTAATGATGGTAGTGATTTGATTCAGATGTAAAAAAGCCACTAATTTTCATTAGCGGCTTTTTGAATGTGGCGGAGCAGCTTTGAGGACTAGTGGATTTGAACCCTAACTACAATTTACTCATCGCACTATTAGGTACCAATAAAAACAGCAATAACGCGCTAATAATCGATTCCCTATCGGCGTTTGTACTTCACGATAGGAGATGATGACGGTTAAGGATTGGTATTCGTAGTAGAGAATAATGGAGACCAATTTATTCAGATGTAAAAAAGCCGCTAATTTTCATTAGCGGCTTTTTTGAATGTCGCGGAGCAGCTTTGAGGATTAGTGGATTTGAACCCTAACTACAATTTACTCATCGCACTATTAAGTACCAATAAAAACAGCAATAACGCGCTAATAATCGATTCCCTATCGGCGTTTGTACTTCACGATAGGAAATGGATTGGTATTCGTAGTAGAGAATAATGGAGACCAATTTATTCAGATATAAAAAAGCCGCTAATTTTCATTAGCGGCTTTTTTGAATGTCGCGGAGCAGCTTTGAGGATTAGTGGATTTGAACCCTAACTACAATTTACTCATCGCACTATTAGGTACCAATAAAAACAGCAATAACGCGCTAATAATCGATTCCCTATCGGCGTTTGTACTTCACGATAGGAGATGATGACGGTTAAGGATTGGTATTCGTAGTAGAGAATAATGGAGACCAATTTATTCAGATGTAAAAAAGCCGCTAATTTTCATTAGCGGCTTTTTTGAATGTCGCGGAGCAGCTTTGAGGATTAGTGGATTTGAACCCTAACTACAATTTACTCATCGCACTATTAGGTACCAATAAAAACAGCAATAACGCGCTAATAATCGATTCCCTATCGGCGTTTGTACTTCACGATAGGAGATGATGACGGTTAAGGATTGGTATTCGTAGTAGAGAATAATGGAGACCAATTTATTCAGATGTAAAAAAGCCGCTAATTTCCATTAGCGGCTTTTTTGAATGTGGCGGAGAGATAGGGATTTGAACCCTAGATACGCTATAAACGTATGCCGGTTTTCAAGACCGGTGCTTTCAACCACTCAGCCATCTCTCCAATTTTATATCTCTTAAAGAGAGATATGGCGGTGAGGGAGGGATTCGAACCCTCGATACGTTGCCGTATACACACTTTCCAGGCGTGCTCCTTCAGCCACTCGGACACCTCACCACATTGTTGCCAACAACGCTTTGCTTGTCGACGGCGTGTAATGTAATGATTTATGGGATCAGGGTCAAGGCTTTTTATGTGACTTTTTTCTATTTGCTGGCTTATGCTGCAATTCGTGCTGTTCTTATACCAAAATCATTGTTTATCATATTTTAAAAACAACAAAAGCATCACCAAGGATGCTTTTCATTGATATCAATAATGCTAATAGTGCTTAAATTATTGGTTGCGCCGCTGCAGTAACACGGAACATTCTACGGCATAACTCAAGAAACTGGCCATAAACCACTCCTAACGCACCTGAGACTAAAATGTTACTCATTACAGCTGCAATTACTTGCTCTTTATTAGCACCAACGGCAAATAGGATACAAGCGTAAATAGGTGACTGGAATACCACATATGCCACCATATCAGACATTCCTTTCATCCATCGCGTTGGAGAAAGTTTATTACCACAACCAATAACATAATCACGAAACATACCGTAAGGCCATGCAATCGCAATATTAATCGGTATGGATAACGTACGTGATGCTAATGACTGTTCAAAAGACATGCCTGAAATAAAAACTTCAATCATCATCCCTGTAATAAAGCTAAATACCACCATTGCAAATATATCTGCAGCAGCATTTCTCACCTTAAATGGCACTTTAATAACAGACATTCACTTCCCTTACCCTAGCAAAATCAACCAATATTAACATGGCAAACGTTACTTAAAACCATTCAAATAACACCATGCAGTTTATGTGCGCATTAGAACAGTTTTATTGCGAAATAAGGTACTATTTTTAAATTCAGTTCCGATTTATTATCTGCAATATCTTCTATTAACAGTCATTTTATCTAGTTGTGATTTTGATGAAATATCTTTACATATTATCTGGTTACAAATATACCCACTAGATATATATTACAAATATACTTCCCTATTTATACTGTTTTTATCTCTGATAAATAAGGCGTCGCAATATGTGAATATAGCCATGCTCCGCATAAAGCACCGATAATTGGTGCCACTAATGGCACGAGGAAATAAGGAATATCTCTACCTCCTGTAAAAGTTACCCAATCCCACCCCGCAAAAAATGTAAATAGTTTAGGTCCAAAGTCTCTTGCGGGGTTCATCGCAAACCCTGTTAATGGCCCGACAGATCCGCCAATAATTGCCACAACTAATCCAATCAACAATGGCGACATTGCCCCATTAGCAATACCATTACTATCATCCGTTATTGCTAAAATAGAAAACATCAATATTGCTGTAATAATCAATTCAATAATAAAAGCCCACTGCGTTGATAATAATGGTTGAGCATAAGTTGAAAAAATAGATGCAGTATCAAGACCAGATAAGCCACTACGTATAATATGGTGAGTTATTTCATAATTATTTAGCAAGCTACCGTAAATACCATAAATAATAGCAGCAGCAAAAAAAGCGCCACCTAACTGTGCCGATATATAAGGTAGTATTTTCTTTTTATCAAATTTATTAAATGTCGCAAGTGCTATAGTAATAGCCGGATTTAAATGTGATCCTGATATTCCAGCTGTACAATAAATAGCTATAGCAACCCCTAACCCCCATATAATACTAATTTCCCAATGGCTAAATGTAGCTCCAGTAAGTTTTAATGCTGCAACGCTACCAACCCCAAAAAAAACTAATAACGCAGTACCTATAAACTCAGCAATACTTTCTTTTATAATTCTATTTTTAATATTCATTGATATATTACACCAAACTTTAATTATTTTTATATATGTAAAATCATTGAATTTACATATATAAAAAATTAATGAATACAAATACAAATATATTTTGAAATTAGCATTGCGTATAAAGTAACGCTCCTACTTATTAAATAAAAATAAGTAGAAGCATAATATTATTTTTTTAAACCTAATGTGTGTGCAGTAAGTATCGCCGAAACTACAGCTTCAGGCGTCACTATAAATGGCATATTATGAATCGTCTCACCTTCAGCACAAGATGCAATAGCAACGTCCATCAACTTATTAAGGTCAATATCTTTCACACCCAAATCAAATAAGTTAGTAGGTAAACCTACTTGATGACAGAAATTAATAACCGTATTAATTTCTTCTAATGGTGCATTTTCTAATGCTAATTGAACTAATGTACCAAAAGCTACTTTTTCGCCATGAAATAGATGATGAGCTTCTTCCAGTTGAGTCAAACCATTATGAATAGCGTGTGCCGCCGCCAAACCACTACTCTCAAAACCAATACCACTTAAATAAGTATTCGCTTCAATAATATTCATCAAAGCTTTAGATGGTAAATTATTTTCTGCTGCGATTTTGGCTTTCAAACCATCAGCTAATAAGGTCTCATAGCATAATTTAGCCAATGCTTGTGCTGATAATGTCGGTGCACCGCCAGCCATTGTTGCTTTACCCGATGCCGCATTTGCACGAGCTTCAAAATAAGTTGATAAAGCATCCCCCATTCCTGCAACTAATAATCGTACCGGTGCCTTTGCAATTATGGTCGTGTCCATAATAACCATCGTTGGGTTAGTTGGAATCATTAAATACTGATCAAATTGTCCAGTAGGGGTATAAAGGACAGCCAATGCACTTGTTGGAGCATCTGTAGAGGCTATAGTAGGAACAACAACAACTGGGATTTTTTTATAAAAACCAATCGCTTTTGCTGTATCTAATGTTTTTCCACCACCAATGCCAATAATGACATCATTGCGATCATCATCAATTTTAACTTGTAACCGATCGATTTCTTGTCGTGAACATTCACCACCAAATAATTCCATTGAAAACTGCATATCAGCATCAATAAAACTATGAGCAGCTGTTTCACCGACTAACTCCGTAACAAAATCATCAGCAATAACCATTGGATTGTTGCCGTATGGCTTTACGTAAGCTGCTATCGCTGCAATCGTATTCTCACCTTGAACATATTTACTTGGGCTAATAATAATCTTATCCATAAATATAACACCTTATTCTATTAATTATTTTTTATATTATTTAAAAATCCATAAGGTATTTTTAATTATTTTCACAATTGACACTAGCCCATTAGTTCACAATTGATTATTACCATAATGTAATAATCATCCCTATACGGCCGATAGTGGTGTTTTATTGGTATAAAAAAACCCAAACCATAACGGGTTTGGGCTTATATTATTAAGGTGATTTATAATATTCTATGCGATATTTTGACTCGGTAACTTAGGTAACTTAATCGTTAATGCAATCACTAGTGAAATAATCAATAGTGCAAACATCAAATAAAACGTTGCTATAAAGCCACCAAAGATAGAGGCAACAATTGAACCAATAAAACTACCAATACCAAAGCCTAAATAAATGATGCCATAATTTTTGGTAAGATTATTTAAACCAAAGAAGTCACTGACTAATGATGGGAATACGGTAATTGTGCCACCAAAGCTAAAGGCAATACAGCCGACAGCAACATAAAAACTCATCATACTTTGATGAGCAAATAGCAATGCACACACGCCAACTAAACACACAATCAATGCAATTGCGATAACCTTGGTACGAGCAATTTTATCTGATAACACCCCTAGCACTAAGCGCCCGCCTAAGTTAGCCACAGCAATAATAGCCACCCCCGCAGCAGCAACGTCTAACGATAAGTGTACATAACCTTGACCGATATCTTTAGCAACACCAATAACATATAAACCGCTCATACAAACAGTTAAAAAGACTAATGCTAACATCCAAAACTGCGGACATTTCATTGATTGCGCAAGACTAAAATCACGCACATCAGCAGCTGATTCTGTAGCAGACACTTGCAGTTTAGGCGCATCTTTCATCATTAAGCCACCAATAATAACCATGACCATTGCAATAATGCCCCAATAATCAAACGTGCTCTCTAAGCCATTATGCTCAAGGAAATACATATTAATGAATTTAAAACCTAAGCTACCTAATCCATAAGCACCTATAGCACAGGCTGAAATTAAACCTTTACGCTCGGGGAAAAATTTAACGCAATTAGATAATGTCATTAAATAACCAGTACCATCAGCAAAACCGATCAAAAAGCCAGCAAAGATATAAAGTAGCCATATATTTGAAGCATGCGCAGTAAGCAACAAACTCACTCCAAATAAAACGCCAGCGCCAAGGGTTACATTACGCACCCCAAATCGCTCCTGCATTTTTCCCGCCATTGATGAAGCAACAGCTAAAGCTAAGCTCATGATCCCAAAAGAAAAGGCAACACGACTCACAGGTTCAGATAACTTACCCGCAAGCTGAGCATTAAATAAGCTCCAAGTATAAACAGAGCCTAAAGCAAACTGAGTAATAATAGTGCCCAGTAACGTGAAATAACGACTACGATGGGTAAGTTGGTTGGTCATGGCGATGCCCTCTTACGATGAAAATATTCAAGGTAACCTTGTGTCATACCTTGGTGCTGGTCACCAAAATACGACAATAACCACATATAACAAGAGGACGATAAAACAATAAAATCAGTGGTAACTTATAAGGAATAAAATACAATATAGCGGCATGAAATGCATTATAGCCGCTAACAATATACTGTTATTTACAACTGCATTAAGACACGGAAGGCTTTTAAATTACTGCGACTAACAGGAATATGCTGTTCAACATTAGCAAGCTTTATCATATAAGTACTATTAACCCACGGAATAATCTCTTTAACGTCATTAATATTTATACAATAAGAACGGTGACAGCGGAAAAAGTCACTAACGGGCAAGCGAAGCATTAATTCACTAATCGTAACCGGTGCAATAAAACATCCTTCGGATGTATAAACATGAGTAACTTTTTCATGCGCAATAGCACAACAAATGTCACCAATCGCAGTAACATGAATACGATTATTATGCATTAAGTTGATAGTTTGACTACGTATATTCGTTGGTGGCTGTTGAGGTTCTTGATCTTGAGCACGAGTGTGTAATTTAGTTAATAATCCCATAACTCGTTGCTCATTAAGCGGTTTTAATAAATAATCAACCGCTTCTAATTCAAAGGCATCAACCGCATATTCTTTATAAGCAGTAGTAAATACGATTTGAGGTTTATGTAAAAATTGAGCAATATTGCGCGCTAACAACATACCATCAATTGACGGGATATTAATATCTAAAAAAACAATATCAACCTTGTTAGATTGTAAGAATTTAAAGGCATCTAAACCATCATCAAAAGCTGCAACAATATTAATTGTGCTATGTTTTTCAATTAAATAAGTTAATTCTTCACGTGCTAAATATTCATCTTCTACGATCAGGGCGTTTAGTTTCATGGCACTAATCCTGTTCTTTTACATAAAATTTCATGGTCGTACCTTGCTCAAGGCGACAAATATGCAAACCATCGCCAAATAATAATAATAGCCGCTGATGAACGTTATTTAGTCCGATGCGATGTGAATCTATTTTACCTTGATATAATTTATCAATAGTTTGTTGATCAATACCAACCCCAGTATCTGTGATAGTAATAACCACATTATCAACACTTTTTTTAACCGAAATCAGCACCTTACCAGCCACTCGTGATGGTTGAATACCATGCAAAATAGCATTTTCGACCAGAGGCTGAATCAACAAACACGGTACGCGCGGATGTACATCATCAATATCAAACACCACTTCAAGTTTTGGACCAAAACGGGCTTGCTCAATGGCGACATAATCACGTACTTGCTGAATTTCTTCTTGAATATCAATTAGCTCTACATCTCGTTCTAAATTGTACCGTAAAAAATCCGCTAAATTAGCAATAAGTTGCCGAGCATCATCGGGACGAATACGAATTAAAGTAGAGATAGCATTGAGTGCATTAAATAAAAAATGAGGGTTTATTTTGCTTTGTAGTGCTGAAAATTCAGCTTTTGAAGCCATTTGCTTTAGTTGCTCAATCCGTGAGACTTCCATTTGGGTTGATATTATTTGTGATAATCCAATCGCCATTTCACGCAACGACATTCGAATACGATCGGGCTGGCAATAAAATATTTTAAGCGTGCCACTAACCTCACCATTTTCCCATAATGGAATAATAAGCAATGAATGAAAGTTATGCACATTGAGGTTATTACTAATGATTTGTTCGCCGCTTTCTACTGCTTGACGCGTCATTTGACTAATTTTATGGTGGGCATCTAGAAATTGTTCTTCTCCACGACCAACATAAGCACGTACATCTTGAGTATTGGTTATTGCAACCGCATCTGCACCCGTATAAAACCGAATGATACTGCATACTTTTTGTAAAGCATGGCGAGTATTAATTCGAAAATAAGGCAAGGTTTTATTAGCAATATCAAGAGCTAACTTCGCTTGTTGAGCTGCGATAAGATCCTTTTCTTCATCAAGATCTTGTACTAATTTAATAATTAGTCCAATCGATAATGTGCCCACAATCATCGGAAAACTAATATGAGAAACAATATTATAAGCCTGAACTTTGTTATGAGATAGCACCACAATTAGCACCATTGTCAACATTTCACAACACATCCCAGCAAGAATACCAAGTAAGGCATAATTCTTTTTAGCGCATTTACAGTGGATCCATGTTGCTAATAATCCAGCAAAAATACTCGTAATCAAACATGCAACAGATGTAGGGCCATCAACATCGATTAAATAACGGTGAATACCGGCAATAATACCAGCAGGAATACCAACCCACGGCCCAAAAATAATGCCACCCGACAACACTGCGATAATACGCACATTCACTAATGAGCCGTCTACATTTAAGCCGGTATAAGTGCTAAATACGGCAAATAAAATAAATAAAGACGAAATCATTGCTGTTTCAACAGGACGTCGATGGGTTTTCTTTACGATTGATTGAAACAATTGCGTACGCGTTAATAAAAATAATGTCATCAACATCAATGCAGCGCGTTCAAATACTGCTAATAACATCATTAATTGTTCGCTATACATCACTCAACCTTAACTATAAGTAAATAACATCACTCGTTGATCTGTTTTACCAATATCAATCTGCTTAGTAATTGAAGATTATGTTATTTGTGAAGTCACCATGTTTTAATTAAAATCAAAAATAAGCAATTTAATCTCAGCAAAAGTATTTCGTGTATTTTTTATACAACAATATGGACAAATATATTCGACCATTGCTAGGTTGTTATCAAGAGACTGTTACAATACTGGTATAAAGTTCAGCTATGCATGTATAGTTAATGCACCTGAACAGTTAATCATTATTAAACTGAGATTGTTTTATGCCTTCACAACTAAGTACTATCCTGCAAAACTCTCAACTAGCAGAGCAATTGCTATCTGAATCACAAACTCGCGGCTTTGTAACAGCAATGGCAGCGGCACCGCATCTTATAGATCCAACTGAATGGCTAGCATTTATGTGGGGTGGCGAAGAAACATCACCTTTTGAAAATCATGATGACTTAGAAACTTACGCAAAAGCAATCATCGAAATCTGGAACGAAGCACGTGCTGCATTATTTGAAAGTAGTTGGCAATGGCCTGATGGCTGTGCATTAGACGATAGCCAAATTGTAACTGAAGCAACCAGCAACTTCTGTGAGGGTATGCTTCAAGGATGGCAATTAGCACGTGATGATTGGGAAACTATTATGCCACCAGATAGTGAAGATAACGCGCTACTTGGCGGTGTATTACTGTCTTTTAGTTTGTTATTTGATCCAGAAACCGCATTAGAAGCACTGAAAGAACAAAATGCTGATGCTCTCGCGCAATTTGAAGAAATCTTCAACGCTATTCCAGTCATGCTATGCGGCCTAACCCAACGTGGTGCACAACTCGTAGCAGCCCAATAGTCTGTCATCTAATACGATAATAAAAAGGCGACTCGATTCTTTTTACTAGTAATAGTATTAGATCTAATCGCCTTTTCTTTTACATTGAGTAAGTGACTACTTACGCATTACCTTTCACTGTAACTCAGCAGCAAAATCGAGCATTCGATTAAGAGGAATGAGTGATTTTAAACGCACAGCTTCATCCACAAAAATTTCATGCTGTTGGCCACCTTCAGCTAAAGCGGTATAAATAGCTTTTAATCCATTCATAGCCATCCACGGACAATGTGCACAACTACGACAAGTTGCGCCAGCCCCCGCAGTTGGAGCTTCAATTAATTCTTTATTTGGCACCATTTGCTGCATCTTAAAGAAAATGCCTTTATCGGTTGCCACGATTAATTTGGTTTGCGGCAGTGTTGTTGCAGCTTTGATTAACTGGCTAGTAGATCCAACCGCATCAGCCAATGCGACGACACTTGCCGGTGACTCAGGATGCACTAAAATAGCGGCATCTGGATGAAGATGTTTCATCTGTTTTAGTGCTTGCGCTGAAAACTCATCATGTACAATACATTCACCCTGCCACAATAACATCTCTGCGCCAGTCTGCTTTTGAATATAGCCGCCAAGATGACGATCTGGCCCCCAAATGATTTTACGGCCTTCACTGTCTAAATGATCAATAATTTCTAAAGCGATGCTCGATGTAACAACCCAATCAGCACGTGCTTTAACTGCAGCAGAAGTATTAGCATAAACGACTACCGTATGATCAGGGTGTTCATCACAGAATGTGGTAAATGCATCAACAGGACAGCCAAGATCGAGTGAACACTCAGCATCTAACGTCGGCATTAATACCTTTTTTTCAGGCGTTAATATTTTTGCCGATTCACCCATAAATCTCACCCCACAAACAATCAGGGTTGTTGCTGGGTGTTGATTACCAAAGCGTGCCATTTCAAGCGAGTCACCCACAAAACCACCAGTTACTTCAGCTAGGGCCTGAATTTCGGGATCAGTGTAGTAGTGAGCAATCAGTACAGCATTATTATCCTGTAGTAGCTGCTTAATTTTTGTAATATAAACCTGCTTTTCATTATCCGATAAGACAGCAGGTTTAGGTGGAAACGGATAAACCATTTCCGATGGATCAAATGCAATATTCATTATTCATTTGCTCGTCAGCATTCCTTACATGTTTAGTTATTATACCTGTGAATTTCGAAATTTCACCGTCAACAAATAAACACGCACCAATACACACATATACCCAAAAAGCATATAAAATACCCAAAACATCTACATAAAAGTGAATTTTACGTCATTTTATTCTGAGAATCCTCTGAGAACATCTCAGAAAAAATAATAGTGACATTGATCACAGTTTTAAACCTTAGTCTATTAAATAATACTTTATCGCTTTTAAAGCAAAGATTTAACTACCTGTAGAAGAGGTGAGACATTGATGAATGTCTATAACTGTCATCAAACTAGCCCTTACGGCATATAATTATAATTTAAGCCGAAAGCCTTTCTCATTTGAGAAAGGCTTTATTTTTGAAGGTTAGACTGTCTTTAGAAACACTAAAAAAAATAGTGATAATTTCTTTGGGTAAATGTGTATTACTCAGTACTTTTACTAAGTTTACATTCTGACCAAAAAACACTTTTTTTTCGAGTTCAGCCACAGAGATAGGCCTACCAACGTTATCAAAGACGTACTTAATGAAACGATAGTTACCGCTCCCATCTCGAACAGAAATCACTTTCTGTCCACTGAAATACACTGTTTTAGTGCTTTCATCAAATTGTAGCAGCTGCTCTTTTGCTGAAAAAACCTGTAATAAATAAAGATAAGAGACAACTGCTATACAACAAAACAGAACAACCAAAATAAATGTTGGTATATCCATATGCTAACCTATTCTGCTTGATGGCATATCTTCGTTATATTATTTTTACCTACCCAATCAACTAACTTTTGGGGATCAAGGTTACACAATGTTATAATTGAGCCCGTTTGAGCTGTCCAACCATCCTTTTTCCATTTCTGAATCTGTGCAAGTATATCGGCTTCTGTATGATTATTTTTTAACGATTGCTCGATAATATTAAACGCATTCTCGCCTGCCATTTTTGTTACATAATCATCATTAACTTTGGAGTAATATGAGAATATTCCACCTGTTATCCAACCAGATAACGCCAATAATACTAATAATGCTGATATTGACTTATTCATCTTAATCACCCTAAAACTAGATATGTAAACGGCAAATAGTAGTGATTGAAGAATCAGATAAAATCGTCTTAAACTTACTGCGATCATTATCACAAATCGTAGTCACTGATCCTGTCTGTGCCGTCCAGCCATCGGCAAACCATAGCTGCATTTGCGCGACAATTTCTTGGTCTGTTTTCTTGTCTTGTAAGGACTGAGAAACGATATTGTACGCATTCTCAGTTATCTTATCGTTAATTAAAGTACGATCATTATGTAGATGCATAAACATCAGATAAGCCGCAAAAATCCAGCCTGAAATAGAAATTAATGAATATAATGCTATCTTTTTTTTATCTAACACAAGAACTCCAACTATCCATAGTATTAACCTTAAGGTAAGTAGTAAAACTACTCATTTTTCAAGGTGATCATACCAAAAAAACATCAAAAAAAAAGCCCACATCTCTGTAGGCTTTAAATCTATCAATAACGATAAATTTAGTGCTTTGATAAATTAGTTAATGCAGACTGAGCTTGCTTAGCGCTGGTTGAATTAGGATACCCTTTCACGACTTGAGTATAATAAGACATAGCTTTTACTGTGTCGTTACCACGTTCAGCGATAACACCTAGCTTTAATAATGCATCCGCACGCTTACTTGAGTCTTTGATGCTTGCGACTACCTCAAAATTCTTTGCCGCTTGCGATAAGTCATTTTGAGCAAAATAGAGCTGTCCTAACCAGTAACTCGCATTTGGCTTATACACAGAATCAGGATAAGAAGTTAAGAAAGACTGAAAGGCTTGAGTTGCTCCTTGATAGTCTTTCTTTTTTAAGATCAAATTCACCGCATTCTGATAAGCATCATTCTCGCCCATATTTTTAGAATATGCTTCTGTCGGTGTATTACTGGTCTCTTTAGCCGCTGGGGCTGCTTTTACTGGCTGACGACTTAACTGATCGACATCATTATACAATTGCCGTTGACGCTCTTTCATCTGCTTAATATCGTAGCTATTACGCTCTACTTTGCCACGAATATTATCAAGATCAGCAGACATTTGATCTAACTGACGTTGAACCTGTAATTGCGATTGCCCTTGTGCTTCAAGCATACGTTCTAAAGTTTGTAAATTAGCTGCTGAAGCAGGAGCGGCGACCACTTGGGTCGCCGCGCCAACCAGCAACACTAATGCAAATTGACGCATTATTTTGTTACTGTTCATAATTATCAACCTAAATCTTAATTAGTATACGATCACTGCACGACGATTTTTCGCATAATCAGCGTCAGTATGTCCAAACAATAATGGCTTTTCTTCACCGTAGCTAACAATCGACATTTGATTAGCCGGTACACCTAAAGCCTGTAAATATTGAGATACAGCAGTTGCACGACGCTCACCAAGTGCAATGTTATATTCAGGGGTACCACGCTCATCAGCATGACCTTGAACAATTACCTTAACATTTGGGTTATTACGTAAATATTCTGCATGTGCCTCCAACATTTTTTGATATTCCGGTTGGATTTCAGCATTGTCAAATTTAAAGAACACTGTTTGTTCTTCTTGACGCAACTTTTGCATTTGTTGTTCATGCAATTGTTGTTCAGTCATTGCACCATTTTGATCGACTGGTGTCGAGATAGTTGTTTGACCAGCACCACCGCCACCTATACCACCATTTTGGTTTTGAGACGCAGCTGAACTACCAGCACTGTCTGTTGAACTACATGCTGCCAATGTCATCATTGGTAGCGCAATCGCTAGGCCTTTTAAAATTCGGTTAAGTTGCATCTATTTTTCATCCTTTATCATTCAGTAATACCCATTATTTGGGTATGTTATTGTTCTATAATCCTATTATAGGAATGGACCCCAAGCAGGAGCTCGTACACGTTTACTTGTCGACGGTAAACGCGCCTGGAATCGACCATCAATAGATACCAAAGACAATTCATAACTATTATTTTGTGCTGAGCTATAAATAATCATGCTACCGTTAGGTGCAATACTTGGTGATTCAGCTAAGTTTGCTTTTGTTAAAATCTGCACTGCACCACTTTTTAAGTCTTGTTTAGCGATGTTATAACCGCTATCTGAACGATTAACCATCACTAAGAAACGGCCATCAGGGGTGATTTGAGCCCCCATGTTTTGACTACCCTGCCATGTTACACGTTGAGTATCACCAGTAGCTAAATCAAGATGATAAATTTGTGGGCGGCCACCACGATCTGAAGTGAAATACATTGATTTACCATCTGGCGTCCAAACTTCTTCAGTATTATTAGCTCGACCATGAGTGATTTGACGTAATTCTTTCGTCCGTAGATCTTTAATATAAATCTGTAAGCTACCCGTCTTTGATAACACCATCGCTAATTTTGTACCATCAGGTGAAAACTGCGGTGAACCATTATGACGTGGATAATTAGCAATAAGTTCACGAGTACCTTTATAAATATTCAGTACAAAAATTTCAGCTTTGCCATTTTCAAAGCTGACATAAGCTAACTTACTGCCATCAGGAGACCAAGCTGGCGACATTAACGGCTGCTTTGATTTTAAAACTACACGTTCGTTATAGCCGTCATAATCAGCAACACGTAATTGGTATGGAAATTCTGCCCCTTGATTATCATCTACATAAGCAATACGGGTTAAAAAAGCACCACGCTCACCGGTGAGTTTTTGATAAATCATATCTGAAATTCGATGCGCATATTGACGCATTCGATCAGGCTTTACTACCGCACGATTATTTAAAAGTAAGTAATCACTCGCAGCACCTTGCGAATCACTATTCAGTTTGCCTTTAACGACATCAACCAGTTGGTAATCAATAACATAATTACCATCTGCGTCTTGAGTAATACTGCCCGTTACAACCGCATCTACCCCTAATTTAGTCCACGCACTGTAATTAATTTGGCTTTCGTTATAAGGGTGTTGTGGTAACTTATTATTTGCTAGTGGGCTAAATTTACCACTTCGCTGTAAGTCAGAAGAAATGACAGCTGAAATATCGGTAGGTAATTTATTTTGGCCTTGCCATTCAAAAGGTACTATCCCTATTGGACGGGCGGAATCAACACCATCAGTGATGACTAAATCAAGTGCAGCATGTGCACATTGGCTAACGCTTAGTAAGGCAAAAAAAACACCTATCATCCAACGTTTCATCAATCGCTCCTTATCGTTACGAAAGCCACAACTATTGTTGTGGCAAAAAATAAAGTAAATATTCAACAACTTCTATGGACTAACAGTCAGATTAATAACCCGTAATTGCTTAACGACATCAGGATTATCTGGCATTGGAAACTCACTCACTTGCAGTACGGCTGATTTAGCTGCTCGACAAAGAGTATCATTCCCAGCTAACTGAGAAACATTTAACACTAAACCATTAGCAGACAAACGTAACGTTAGCTTACATTCTTGACCTTTAAAGCTTTGATCAACCAATAAATTTTGTTGAATCATTTGCTTATAAATAGCACCATAACGGGCTACTTCATCAGCAATATGCTTACCTCGAGCACCACCACGTTGTGCATTCTCAGCTTCTAGCCCAGAAAACATATCATTTAATGCTGCATCTTGTTTCGCTTGAGCTTCTGCCTTTGCTTTAGCCTCTGCCTTTGCTTTAGCCTCTGCCTTTGCTTTAGCATCAGCCTTTGCTTTAGCCTCTGCCTTTGCTTTAGCCTCTGCCTTCGCTTGAGCATCTGCCTTTGCTTGAGCATCTGCCTTCGCTTTAGCATCTGCCTTCGCTTTAGCCTCTGCCTTCGCTTTAGCCTCTGCCTTTGCTTGAGCATCTGCCTTCGCTTTAGCCTCTACCTTCGCTTTAGCCTCTGCCTTTGCTTGAGCCTCTGCCTTCGCTTTAGCCTCTGCCTTTGCTTGAGCCTCTGCCTTTGCTTGAGCCTCTGCCTTCGCTTTAGCCTCTGCCTTTGCTTTAGCTTCTAATGCTTGTTGCTGCTGTAATTGTTGTTGTTTTTCGGCCTCACGCGTTTGTTTTTCAGCCGCCAACTTATCGGCTTTTAGTTGCCGTATTCGTTCAGCTTCTGCTTTACGCTGGGTTTCAAGGGCTGCTGTTTGCTGTTCTAAACGATCTTGGCGTGCCTGCTCAGCCTCTTTGGCCGCTTGACGTTGTTGCCGAATCTGCTGAGCTTGTTGATTCAACATTGCAGGATCAACCATGGTCGCTTGGATTGTATTACCTACAGGCTGTTTATTATCAAAGGTAAAATCAGCTCCCCATAATAGCAGCACAATTAATAACGCGTGAATGGCCACCGATATAACGACAGACTTAGAATAATTACTCTTCTTCATGCCTTAATTTCCGGGTTTATCTAACGGATCAGTCATCAAGCCTACAGATCCTACCCCAGCATGGCTTAGCGCATCTAAGGTTTCGACAATATTAGCGTAAGGTGTGCGTCCATCACCACCAACCATCACTAAGGTTTTTGGATTACTCGCAAGTTCAGCTTTTACGCGCGCAATTAGCTCATCAAGACTCAGCCCGTGCGCCATATCAGCATTATCAATGCTAACCCCTAAATTGCCATCTTTATCGACTTCAACAATGATTGGCGGAGTATTATTATCTTTATTTAATTGCGCAACTGTTTCAGCAGTTTGGGTTTTAGGTAGATCAACATCTACCCCTTGGCTAACAAACGGCGCTGTCACCATAAAGATAATTAATAAAACCAACATAACATCAATGTAAGGGACGACATTAATTTCTGCCGTCATTTTGCGTTTCTTCGGTTGATAAGCCATTGCTTATTACTCCTGATTCGCCGCAAATGCCTGACGATGTAATATGCTTGAAAATTCTTCCATAAAGGTTACATAAGTATGTTCAAGTTTAGTCACTTTATTAGTAAGGCGGTTATAAAACATTACAGCAGGAATCGCAGCAAAAAGTCCCATTGCTGTTGCTACTAATGCTTCAGCAATACCAGGAGCAACCATGGCCAATGTTGCTTGTTTTACCGCACCAAGTGCAATAAATGCAGTCATAATGCCCCATACCGTACCAAAAAGGCCGATATAAGGACTGATTGAACCTACGGTAGCAAGAAACGGTAAATTCGTTTCTAGCTCATCGACTTCTTTGGATAATGACACTCGCATTGCACGCCCAGTACCTTCCATTACCGCTTCAGGCACTCGACCATTACTACGATGCAAACGTGCAAATTCTTTAAAGCCAGAGTAAAAAATTCGCTCAGATCCTGACAGCTCTTCTTTGCGATCTTGAATTTCTTGATAAAGCTGCGAAAGGTCAATACCAGACCAAAAGCGATCTTCAAATTGAGCTGCGTTACGTTCAGCGCTGTTTAAAACTTGCGAGCGTTTAATGATCATTGCCCAAGAAGCAATCGACATTCCAAGCAAAATAAGCATAACCAGTTTTACCAACAAACTTGCTTGTAAAAAAAGGTCTAAAATGGTTAATTCTGAATTCACTTAATTGATCTCCGGCTTTAATTGTGCAGGTAACGCTATTGGTTTCATGATGGTTGGATTAATACAGGCAATTTTTACAATTGCACGGCAAAAGACCACATTATCGTCATTAACAAGCTCTTGATTAAATTCTATTGATGCACGACGTACATTTTGAATAGTTGTATTAACAACAAGCTGATCATCTAGTCTTGCACCGCGAATAAAATCAATATTCATACTGCGTACCACAAAGCTCATATTATCAGCAAATAATTGTTGCTGACTTAAGCCAATATAACGCAGTAGTTCTGTCCTTGCTCGCTCAAAAAACTTCAAGTAATTGGCATGGTATACCACCCCACCCACATCGGTATCTTCATAATAAATGGTAATTGGCCATTTAAAAATATCTTGTTCTTTCATTTGGTATCCATAACCGTCATGCCTACACGGTGCTAACAATCTCGCTTAATACTACTATACCCTAACTCACCCACGGATAGTTACCGTGGAGCTAATAGATGGGAGCATTTAACTGAAAAATGAAATTTGTCAGTAGGTTCTGACAATCAAATCACAATTCTGTTCAGTTATCATGCATTAAAAACGAATTGTTAATCATGGTTACAATTTACTCACATAAAAAAAGCCTGTTCCATTACGGAAACAGGCTTTTTAGTACTACAAATTAAACGTTATAAAAAACGTAATCCGAGAATATACAATAATACAGGTAGTGCGATATAAGGCGTAAAAAACACCTGGAAATACCACCGACGAGGAACGAACCCCATACCAAAGACCATGGCACTACAGGTTGCCCAAATCATCAGAGGCGCTAACCCCGCACTAAATCCACCAATATCTTCGGCAAATTGTCGAGGCTCCCACATTAGCAACCCAGTAACGGTCAACGCCATTACTATCGCTAATAATTTAAGCGGCAACACACTCAGTGGTGCATGAATTAGCTTAACCGCACGATCTATATTACTCACTGTCTTTATCCATATTTTCAGTCGTTTCAAGCCATAATGCATTGACAATACCGAAAGAACAAGCCAGTAGAACACCGAGAATCCAAGCGAAATACCACATAGTTCGTCTACTCCTTAGTACAGTGACGTCTTGTTGTCTTCGATATATTTAGTATCAAGACGACCAAACATTTTGTAGTAACACCATGAGGTGTACGCCAAGATTACAGGTACCATAACAAATGCCACCACTGTCATAATCTGTAATGTGTATTCAGATGATGTTGAATCCCAAATAGTCAAACTTACATGTGGATCTAAGCTTGATGGCATAATGAATGGGAATGTCGCAAAACCAAACGTTAAGACCACACCAACAACAGTTAGGCTTGAGAACAAGAACGCAAAACCAGCACGGTCAGCACGTGAACATAACGCTGTTAATAATGGCATTGCTACTGCAAGTATTGGTGCAATCCATAATATAGGGTAGTTATGGTAGTTAATAAACAACGCGCCTACCTGACGAACAACTTCTTTAGTTAATGGATCTGAAGCTGCATTTGGTAATACTTGCGATGTAATCACATAACCGTTAATACCTTGAGAAACAAAGCCAGCAATAATAAATACTACTGCCATTAATACTGCAGAGATTGCTGCAACATTACGTGCACGAGCATGAATCGCATCGGTTGTTTTCAATTGTAGGAACGTTGCGCCTTGAGTGATGATCATCAGTAGACTCACGACACCACAAAGTAATGCAAACGGATTTAGTAACCCAAAGAATGATCCTTTATAGGTTGTAATCATAAATTCGTTTACTTCAAATGGTACACCTTGCATCAGGTTACCAAAAGCAACACCAAAAATGACTGGCGGTACAAAACTACCAACAAAGATAGCTTTATCCCACAAGCTACGCCATTTTGGATCAGTCAGCTTAGAACGGTAATCGAAACCTAACGGACGTAACCACAGTGAAGCCAAGGTCAAGATCATTGCTACATAAAAACCAGAGAATACGGTGGCGTAAACTAATGGCCATGCTGCAAATAATGCACCACCGGCGGTGATCAACCAAACTTGGTTACCATCCCAGTGCGGTGCAATTGAGTTAATCATTACACGACGTTCGTTATCTGTCTTACCAATAATTGGTGACAGCATACCTACGCCCATATCAAAACCATCAGTGATAGCAAAACCGATGCATAATACACCAATTAATACCCACCAGATGACTCGCAAGCTTTCATAATCAAACATTATTCTGTCTCTCCCTGCTTACACTTCAACCTGACGTGAAACCACATCTTGCGCCGTATCTTGTTGTTCAAAGTGATAACGGCCTGTCTTCAAGCTACTTGGACCTAAACGTGCAAACTTAAGCATTAAGTACACTTCGGCAATCAAGAACAAGGTGTAAAGTCCGATAATCGCGGCTAGCGAGAACCATAATTGCGATGGCTCAAGATTGGATGCAGCCATATGTACTGGTAATATTTCACCAACAGCCCATGGCTGACGACCATATTCAGCTACAAACCAACCAGCTTCAATCGCAATCCAAGGCAATGGAATACCAAACAATGCTGCTTTAAGTACCCACTTATTACCTGTGATTTTATGACGGCATGATTGCACAAATGCAGCACCAATAATGGCAAACATTAAGAAACCAGCACCAACCATGATACGGAAGCTAAAGAATAACGGCCATACACGAGGTATAGAGTCATCAACGGCTTGTTGAATTTGTTCTGGTGTCGCATCAACAACGTTCTTAGTATAAGGCTTCAATAATAAGCCATAACCTAAGTCGCCTTTTACTTCATCAAATGCAGCAATGTTAGCTGGTGTTCTTTCGCCTGCTCGTAGTTTTTCAAGCAATCCGTAAGCAACCATACCATTATGAATTCGCACTTCATGTTGTTTCTTCAGATCACGAATACCTGTTACTTGAGTATCAAGTGAACGAGTAGCAATAATACCCATTAGATATGGGATCTTAATCGCGTAATCTGTTTCCATCGTTTCTTGGTTAGGGAAACCAAACGCAGTAAATGCCGCAGGAGCAGGTTCGGTATGCCATTCAGCTTCAATCGCTGCTAGCTTAGTTTTCTGAACATCACCTAATTCATAACCAGACTCATCACCTAGAATCATTACAGAAACAATTGATGCAAGACCAAATGCCGCTGCGATTGCGAATGAACGACGAGCAAAGGCAATATCACGTCCCTTAAGCATGTAGTATGAACTTACGCCAAGGATAAACATCGCACCACATACGTAACCAGATGCAACTGTGTGAACGAATTTAACCTGAGCAACTGGGTTAAACACAACGTCCGCAAAGCTCACCATTTCCATACGCATGGTTTCAAAGTTGAAATCTGCGCCGACTGGATTTTGCATCCAACCGTTGGCAATCAGAATCCACAATGCTGAGAAGTTAGAACCTAACGCTACTAACCATGTCACTGTAAGGTGTTGACGTTTTGATAGACGGTCCCAGCCAAAAAAGAACATACCGACTAAAGTGGATTCGAGGAAAAACGCCATCAGTGCTTCGATGGCTAATGGAGCACCGAAGATATCACCAACATAGTGAGAATAGTAAGCCCAGTTTGTACCAAACTGGAATTCCATGGATAGACCAGTTGCTACACCTAGAGCAAAGTTAATAGCAAAAAGCTTACCCCAGAACTTTGTCATGTCCTTGTAGATTTGCTTGCCGGTCATTACATAAACCGACTCCATGATGGCTAGCAAGAAAGCCATACCTAGAGTCAATGGAACGAACAAAAAGTGATACATTGCTGTTAAAGCAAACTGTAACCGCGATAGTTCGACGACATCAGTTAACATTGATAACTCCTTTTTTCACCAGCTGACTGGTGCAGTACTACACAGTGTACCGATTATTGGGCTTAGCCAATCGTAGATAACAAACTGCAATATTAGTGATCTTCCTGATCGCATTTATCATGTTGATAATGGCGTCCATTCTATTGTTGCAGTTTTGTACCAAAAATATTGTTTTACTGTTATTCTACAGCTAATAAAGTCAAGGCTAATATTACAGATATCAGCATTGATCTTCAAAGCATTTATTAATAGTGTTTCCTTGATATCCATCAAGGAAAAACCTCATCAAAGCAACGAACTTCAAATCATTGATGCAAGTCAACGTTGAGTTCATTTTTGTTTAGCGAGCCGAGTTTATAAGAGTTACACCTTAATATTTAGCTATTAGGTGACATATTGTTACATAATCCATTCTTATCGTGTCACATGATGATGGTATTCAGTCAATTCGTCATCATTAATGCAAAAAATAAAAGTTACTACCAAACAATACGTTATAAACACAGATGCTTATAAGAAAAACGTTTTGAAATGCAATTAAGCTATTGATATATAAAAACAAAAGCAAAAACAAAAACAGTCATCACTGCCATTTATATTACACGACCCATAAATAGACAAAACATACCGCTTATTAAATTGATATAAGTCAATATTCATTTTTAATAAAATAGATTTTAATTTAGGAGAGATTTTTACGAGGTGGTGGTAATAAAATTAACGCTATCTTCTTTGTAAACGATAATAATTATCCTTTAAACTCTATTAAAGAGATATTGTGATCCTCAAAATAACCATTAGTTATATTTAGGAAGTTCAACCCCACACAATACATGTTAAACATAATCATTAATTGTTAATTAATATAACTATTATTTGTGGTGTTAATATGTGATCTTTTACGCAACTCAAAATATTAGCAAAAAAAGTGAGGCCTATAATGCCTCACCTTTACATTATTTTAACCTGCCGCAAGATTATTTAGTCTGGGGGATATCCAAACCGAAATGTAGGTAAGCACGATGAGTTGCAATTCTCCCACGTGGCGTTCGCTGTAAAAAACCTTGCTGAATTAAATAAGGCTCAAGTACATCTTCAATTGTATCTTTTTCTTCACCAATCGCTGCTGCAAGGTTATCTAATCCGACCGGACCTCCCATAAATTTATCAATAATAGCCATCAATAATTTACGGTCCATATAATCAAAGCCACTACTATCTACATCAAGCATATCAAGCGCTTTATTCGCGATATCAGGACAAATATGACCATTACTTTTTACTTCGGCATAGTCACGCACTCGACGTAATAATCGATTGGCAATACGAGGTGTTCCACGTGCGCGCATTGCCATTTCCATGGCACCACCCTCTTCGAGTGATAAACCTAAGTAACTAGCACTACGAGAGACGATATCTTTAAGATCATCAACTTTGTAATACTCTAACCGTTGCGTAATACCAAAACGATCTCGCAACGGTGAAGTTAATGACCCAGCACGTGTTGTTGCACCAATTAAAGTGAAAGGTGGTAAATCAATTTTAATCGAACGCGCAGCAGGTCCTTCACCAATCATAATATCTAATTGGTAATCTTCCATTGCTGGGTAAAGAATCTCTTCAACCTGCGGACTTAAACGATGTATTTCATCAATAAATAATACATCGTTCTCTTCGAGGTTGGTCAATAGCGCTGCTAAGTCTCCCGCTTTTTCAAGCACAGGTCCTGAAGTAGTACGAATACTCACTCCCATTTCATTAGCAACAATGTTGGCTAAAGTAGTTTTACCTAAACCAGGGGGGCCAAAGATCAACAGGTGATCTAAAGCTTCATTTCGCAATCTCGCCGCTTGAATAAAGATTTCCATTTGATCACGGACGTGATCTTGGCCTTGATAATCATTCAGTAACTTCGGACGAATAGCACGATCAATAATATCATCTTCGCGAGGTGTCTCGAAATTACTAGAAACCAGTCTATCGGCTTCAATCATAATAAATACCTATTATAGGATGTGCTATTACACCATTGAACGCAGTGCATCACGAATAATCGCTTCGCTGGTCATGTCAGGTTGAGTAACTTGTGATACAACTTTAGCAGCTACTTGTGGTTTGTATCCTAAAGCCACTAAAGCACTAACCGCTTCATCTTCTGCTCGAGCTTGAGTCGCTGGATGTTGAATTGCCGCATTAGAAGCTGCAGTATCTAGTGCCGCAGTAAATAAATCACCTTCACCCCAACCTTTAAGACGATCTTTCATCTCAACCACTAGTCGTTCTGCTGTTTTCTTACCAACTCCGGGGATTTTAACCAATGTAGTAACATCTTCTAATTCTACGCTACGTACAAATTGGCTTGCTGTCATTGCAGATAAAATAGCTAAGCCTAATTTTGGCCCGACGCCATTAGCTTTAATGACCTCACGGAACAATTCACGCTCACTTTTTTTATTAAAGCCATACAATAATTGTGCATCTTCACGCACCACAAAGTGAGTAAAAATAATAGCTTCTTGGCCTAACTCAGGTAACTCATAGAAACAACTCATTGGCATAGATACTTCATAGCCAATACCGCCCACTTCAAGTAGTACTTCTGGTGGCTGTTTTTCAATCACAATTCCGCGTAGTCGGCCAATCACAACATCATCTCTATAATAGAAAGTAAATTGGCACTAGAATAGTAAACTACTGGATCAATATCCAGCCCTTTATCTGTAATCGCGATCAAACAGCCACAGAATATCCACTATCGGTCATGTAATAAAATTCCATCCATAAAAAAAGCAGCTATAGCTGCTTTTATATAACCATAATTACTATCATCGAGCAGTTAACGGTAACGACCACGACGAGCGCTGGTCGCTTTTCCTGCCATTGCAATTAGGGTTTTATGAGTATGAGCGTGACATATAGCAATCGCTAAAGCATCGGCAGCATCGGCTTGTGGTTTACCTTCAAGCTTTAGCACTGAACACACCATATGTTGCACTTGAACTTTATCTGCACCACCGTTCCCTACTACAGCTTGCTTAATTAACCGCGCGGCGTATTCACTCACGGGCAAATCGGCATTAACAGCTGCAACAATGGCACAACCACGTGCCTGTCCAAGCTTAATCGCAGAGCTAGCATTTTTCCCCATAAACACTTCCTCAATCGCAAAACAGTCGGGTTGAAATTGAGTAATAACCTCAGAAACCCCTGCATAAATCTGTTTTAATCGACCAGGAATATCAGGGCATGATGTACGAATACATCCACTGCCTAAATATTCAAGTTTCCGTCCTACTTGACGAATAACACCATAACCCGTGATCCTTGACCCTGGGTCAATACCTAAAATAATTGACATTTATATTCCGAAGCAAACACTTATTCGAGTGCTGCTGCTACTTCATCAGACATATCACCATTATGATAAACTTCTTGAACATCATCCAGATCTTCTAATGCATCAATTAAACGTAGTAGCTTAGGGGCGGTTGTTATATCCAGTTCAGCTTTGGTTGACGGCACTAACGTTACTTCAGCATTTTCGGCGACAAAACCAGCTCGATCTAAGGCATCTTTTACCGCACCAAAATAAGCAGGCGTAGTATAAACATCGATAGAACTGTCATCATTAGTCGCAACATCATCGGCACCACTATCTAATGCAACATCTATCATCGAATCTTCATCTGTACCCGCAGCATAAGAAATAACACCTTTCTTTTCAAAAAGATAACTAACACTACCATCAGTACCTAAATTACCACCCGCTTTAGAAAAAGCATGACGAACACCAGAAACAGTACGATTACGGTTATCAGTCATGCACTCTACCATCACCGCAGTCCCTGCCGGCCCATAGCCTTCATAAATAACCGTTTCGACCCCTTCATCCCCCTCTCCACCAGCACCACGACTTGCAGCTCGATTAATGGTGTCACGGGTCATATTATTTGATAATGCTTTATCTATTGCTGCACGTAGACGAGGGTTATTTTCGGCTTCAGCTCCTCCTTCTTTGGCCGCAACCGTAATTTCACGAATTAATTTAGTAAAAATCTTACCGCGTTTAGCATCTTGTGCCGCTTTACGGTGCTTAATATTAGCAAATTTACTGTGACCAGCCATCTCGATCTCCTACTGTCATTATTTTTAGTCCTCTAAAAACATAAACTAAATAAATCATGAAAGCGAACAAAAGACTTTTACCAAAGCGATGCTAAATCATCTTAATAGCTATAAAAAAAGCCAATCCCTGTATTAGGTGATTGGCTCATGAAAGACTGAAAATTTATCCTATTTAGGCTAAATGACAGTTAAACAGGATAAGATTACTCTTGATCTTGTTCTTTTTTCTTAGCAATGTTAACCGCAATAGAAAGCTCTTCTAGTGACGCTGGGTTTGCTAGGCTTGGCGCATCCGTTAATAGACATGCCGCTGCTGTTGTTTTAGGGAATGCAATAACATCACGAATGTTATCAGTACCACAAAGAAGCATTACCAAACGGTCCAGACCAAACGCAAGGCCTGCGTGTGGTGGTGTACCAAACTGCAGTGCGTCTAGTAAGAAACCAAACTTCAGACGTTGCTCTTCAGTAGAGATACCTAGAATATCAAACACTGTCGATTGCATTGCTGAGTTGTGAATACGAACTGAACCGCCACCAACTTCGTAGCCATTGATAACCATATCGTACGCATTCGATAATGCATCAGCAGGATTAGCCGCTAATTCTTCTGGCGTTAGGTTTAATGGTGAAGTGAATGGGTGGTGCATTGCAGACAATGAACCATCTTCATTTTCTTCAAACATTGGGAAATCAACAACCCAAAGTGGTTTCCATGCAGACTTATCAGTTAGCTCTAGATCTTCACCTAATTTAAGACGAAGTGCACCCATCGCTTCTGTAACAACACGCTTGCTATCAGCACCAAATAGAATGATATCGCCAGATTCTGCTTGAGTACGCTCAAGTAAGTTCTCAACAACTTCTTCGTTTAAGAACTTAGCCACTGGAGATTGAACACCTTCAAAACCCGCTGCGCGATCGTTAACTTTCATCCACGCTAAGCCTTTAGCACCATAAATACCGACAAACTTAGTGTACTCATCGATTTGTTTACGGCTTAGAGATGCACCGCCAGGTACACGGATCACAGCAACGCGACCTTTAGGATCATTTGCTGGTGCTGAGAATACTTGGAATTCAACATCTTTAAGAATATCTGCAACATCTACTAACTCTAGTGGGTTACGTAGATCTGGCTTATCAGAACCAAAACGACGGGCAGCTTCTTCAAATGACATTACAGGGAATGCGCCAAGATCTACATTTAGTAGCTCTTTCCACATTTCTGTGATCATTTTTTCAGTTGTTGCACGTACTTGATCAGCTGACATGAATGATGTTTCGATATCGATTTGAGTAAATTCAGGCTGACGATCAGCACGTAAATCTTCATCACGGAAACATTTAACGATTTGGTAGTAACGATCAAAACCAGACATCATTAGCAGCTGCTTAAATAGCTGTGGTGATTGTGGTAATGCGTAGAATTTACCTTTATGTACACGACTTGGTACTAAGTAGTCACGCGCACCTTCTGGTGTTGCTTTAGTTAGTACTGGTGTTTCGATATCAAGGAATGCATTGTCGTCAAGGAAACGACGCACAAAGCTTGATGCTTTAGCACGTAGCTTAATGCGATCGCTCATTTCTGGACGACGAAGATCTAAATAACGGTATTTTAGGCGTTGTTCTTCTGAGTTCTTTTGGTTGAAATCAAGTGGTAACGCTTCTGAACGGTTAATAATTTCAAGGCCAGTTGCATAAATTTCAACTTCACCCGTTGCCATGTCTTTATTGCATTGGCTTTCAGGACGCTCACGCACTTCACCCGTTAGACGAATACAAAACTCGTTACGTAATTGGTTTGCTAGTGTGAAGATCTCTGTCATATCAGGATCAATAACAACCTGAACTACACCTTCGCGATCACGCATATCAATAAAGATAAGACCGCCCAAATCACGGCGACGGTTTACCCAACCGCATAAATCTACTGTTTGTCCTGCAAGGGACTTATTTAGGTGTCCACAATAATGGGTGCGCATAAGAAATTCCCAATCTATATATTTACTTAGCATGTTTGTACTCAGGTCACAGTTCACTGTTAACAAAGCACAACTGGTTCAATCCCGACCGCTTGCTGTCTAATTTACGCATAAAATTGGATAGCAAGCCGGCCAAGAGGCAAAAATAACGAGCTATTATACCCAAACAGCCTCAGTTTGCGAAGTTAACCGCACGTTTATTCGTACTATCAGCAACCAATCAAAACAGATCATTACTGAAATTATTTCTAATTGCGGCAATTTAAGCATTTTAAATACAAATACGATAAAGTAATCATGAATTAACGGTTATCACCATGAGGCTTTGCATGTCATTAACTACAGCTAGAATGTCACCACTTCGATTAGGGCTCACCCAGTGGTCGCATAATCACTGGATCAATAGCCTTTATGATAAAGGCTGTAAAAGTGGCGATCGCTTAGCACGTTATGCTGAGGTATTTAATACGGTAGAAGGGAATACTACATTTTATGCCACACCAAGTATGACAACTGTACAAAAGTGGCATGATGCAACTCCTGACCATTTTCGTTTTACTTTTAAGTTGCCACAAACCATCACTCATCAGCAGCAATTACGGCATTGCGATCAAGCTGTGGCAGATTTTTTAAGTACGATGCAAGTATTAGAGCCAAAAACAGGGATTTGGAAAATTCAGTTACCGGCTCAATTTGGTCCTGACGCTTTGCCAATATTGGCACAATTTTTAGCCAAATTTCCAGCTCATCTAACAACTGGGGTTGAAGTTAGACATCCGGCTTTTTTTGCTAAAGGTCCAGAAGAACAAGCCCTAAATCGATTATTAATCAAACACCGCAGCAATCGTATTATTATGGATAGTCGGCCTGTCTTTTCTGCCGCTCCAATTACACCTGCGGTTATTGATGCCCATCGTAAAAAACCGCAGATTCCAGTGCATGCTATCGCCACAGCCAATAACCCAGTGATCCGTTTCATTGGTCATCCGAATGACAACTGCAATGATCCATTTTTTAAAAATTGGTTGCAACGGCTACCGCTGTGGATAGCCGAAGGTAAACAACCGTATTTATTTATTCATTCACCTGATAATAATCATGCGCCAGAATCGGCGGTACGTTTATATAAAAGCTTACAACACCAAATGGCATCAATCATTGCTCTGCCTAATGTTGAATTACCATTACATCAACAGCAGGATCAGCAAATTAAACTTCTATAATCACAGTCTAACGCGAGCTATCAGTGTGGCTCAACAATATTATATTTATTGAAAATTTTTGCGCTGATACTCGCTACCACTCGGTTTAGTTCCGGTAATGTTTTAAGCTTTGAATTAGCAATAAATATTCCGATAAACAATGGTTGTTGATGTTCATTCCACACCATTGCCGTCAGAGTTCGTGATCCATTGACGCCACCACCACTACGGTCAGCGATTTTCCATCCCCTCGGTAGCACTGCTCGTGCCAAATCATCAGATACCATATTATTGGTCATCCATAATTGTAATTGGGCTTTATTTTCACTATCTAATACATTTCCTGTTAATAATTTTTTAATGGTATTCATCATAGCAATTGGCGTGGTCGTATCATTTAGCGCCCCTTTTTCAACATAGTTTAACTTAGGTTCAAAATGATCAAGTCGCGTTTTTTTATCACCAATCGTTCGCAAAAATTCGGTCAACCCTTGTGGCCCACCAATCTGCTCCAATACTAAATTAGCTGCATAATTATCACTCATAAACATTGCAGCCCCACAAACACTTTGCAGTGACATTTGACCACCAACAAAATTTTGGGTAATGGGATTCCAATTAATAAGACCAGCTTTGGTTACCTTGATTTTATTGGTCAAACTTAGCTTATGTTGTTGCACATCATATAACACATTAGCGCAAGCCAACGTTTTAAAGGCACTCATCATTGGAAAATGGTTCGAGCCATTAAAGTTCCACTGACTATGCTGTTGAGTATCAATAATCGCTACCCCAATTTGTCCTTGAATCTGTTGTTCTGTATGACGTAAATACTGTTCAAGATCGGTTGCTGATGCCGTATAAGAAAACAATGCCAACAAGCTACATACCAAATATTTTTTCACTGTTCTTGTCCATAAAAAGATGAGTAAAGGATTTTAAGAGGTCATCCAAACACTCACAACATACCATTTCTAACCAGAGACCAAAGATTTTCTTGGGCTAAAATAATGATACCGTCGCCAGATTAATATTCGTAAATAACATGTAGCACGATAAAATACCCAGCTTTAATTGGCGAATAAGAACTCCATGAACTTAAATCAACTTCCGCTCAATTCACTACGGGCTTTTTTTGCAGCCGCAAAACACCAAAACTTTACCAAAGCTGCTCAGGAATTGTGCGTAACCCAAACAGCAGTGAGCCAGCAAGTTAAAGGATTAGAATCGAAATTGGGCATCACACTGTTCAACCGCATGCCAAGAGGAATAAGTCTAACCATGGAGGGCGTTCGATTATTTCCCGTCGTTGAAAAAGTATTTTCTGACCTTAGCCTCAATCTTGATAATTTAAAATTAGGTGCAGATCGAGAACTCATTAATATTGGTGTCGTCGGCACATTTGCGATCAATTGGTTATTACCAAAACTACGTGATTTTTATCAATCACATCCACATATTGAACTGAGAATTTCAACGAATAATAATATTGCAGATACATTTGCCGAAGGACTCGATTACACCATTCGTTTTGGACGTGGTAATTGGCACTGTACCGTTGCTGAGCATTTATTTGATACCCCCTTTAGCGCTCTTTGCAATAAAACGATTGCCTCATACTTACATGCGCCACAAGATATCTTACAACACACATTATTGCGCTCTTACGATATTAACGAATGGAGTTTATGGTTTAATCAAGCGCAAGAAATGGCCCATTGTTCACACACTGCAAGTATTACTTTTGATTCAACCGCGCTGATGATGGAAGCAGCAATAAATGGACATGGTATTGCACTAGCGTCACCGTTTATGTTCCAAGAAAAAATAGCACAAGGACAAATAGTGCAACCCTTCGATATTTACCTTAATAAAGGCGGATATTGGCTTACTCGATTAGATATAAAAAAACAAACCCCTGCTCAAATAGCATTTAAATCTTGGTTATTAAAACAAGCACACCAACTCAATAACGAATGATTGAATCACAACATAGTCATGACTCAACATTCATTTTACTTATCAAGCACGATGAAGTATCAATCCTAACTAACAGTGCATTTCAACAATTATTAAAGACAAATGATGCTATTTTCTCTACAATACGCGACCTTTCAAAGGTGATGGATCACCTGATGGTTGCTCTTTACTGCAAGACACCATCACAGTACCAGTAGGATCCCTATTTTTTATATATGATGAGGTTCGTGAGAATGGCAAGCCACGACAATATTTTTGCTACGCCAATTGCAAAGCTAGGTGACTTTACGTTTGATGAACGTGTTGCTGAAGTTTTTCCAGATATGATTCAACGCTCGGTGCCGGGTTATAGCAATATCATCTCTGCTATTGGTATGCTCGCTGAACGTTTTGCCAAACCACACTCAAAAGTGTTTGATCTTGGCTGTTCACTTGGCGCTGCCACTTTATCGATGCGTCGTCATATTCATCAAGAAGGCTGTGAAATTATCGCCATTGATAATTCAGCAGCTATGGTTGAACGCTGCCGCTTATTGGTTAATGCTTACCGTTCTGAAACACCTGTCCAAGTGATTGAAGCCGATATTCGTCATGTCGATATCCATGATGCATCAGTGGTTGTGCTCAATTTTACGCTCCAATTTCTTGCTCCCGCAGACCGTCAAACATTATTAGAAAAAATTTATGCCGGTTTACGTCCGGGGGGAATATTAATTCTCTCTGAAAAATACATTTTTGATGATGAACGAGCCAATGAACTGCTGATCGATCTTCATCACGACTTTAAACGAGCAAATGGTTATAGCGAATTAGAAATCAGTCAAAAACGTAGCGCAATTGAAAATGTGATGCGTCCAGACAGCATTGAAACCCACAAACAACGTTTCAATGATATTGGTTTTTCTAGCTCTGAAGTGTGGTTCCAATGCTTCAACTTTGGCTCAATGTTTGCGATTAAATAAGGTTTACAGTTCCAATATGTTTAGTTTTTCTGCTTTTTATCAGCTTCTCGCTCAACATGAAACGTTGCGTCCATGGTTAAATACGCTGCCACAACAATTAAGTGATTGGGAACAGCAAGAACATGGCGACATGGCTCGTTGGGTACGTGCACTACAAAAATTCCCTACCAACAAGCCAGATATTATTGATCTCAAAAATGAAGTCAGTGTTCGTAATGAAGTACCGATTACCGATGGTGAAAAAAAACGTTTAGAAAGTCTATTACGTTTACTTCATCCTTGGCGTAAAGGCCCATTCACTATGCACGATATTCATATCGATACTGAATGGCGCTCTGATTGGAAATGGGATCGCGTTCTACCTCACATTACACCACTAAAAGGTCGTAGTGTATTAGATGTGGGTTGTGGTAATGGCTACCACATGTGGCGCATGCTTGGCGAAGGTGCCAAGTTAACTGTCGGTATTGATCCATCGAGTCTATTCTTAATTCAGTTTGAAGCTATTAAGCGTTTAATGGGGCAAGACGAACGCGCATACTTACTTCCTCTAGGCATTGAGCAGCTACCTGAGTTAAAAGCTTTTGATACTGTATTCAGTATGGGAGTTCTATATCACCGCCGTTCACCATTAGATCATATCCTGCAATTAAAAAATCAATTGCGTGCCGGTGGTGAAGTTATTTTAGAAACATTAGTCATTGATGGCGATGAAAATACCGTGTTGGTACCCACCCATCGTTATGCACAAATGCACAATGTCTATTTTTTCCCTTCCGCTAAAGCATTAAAAGTGTGGATGGAGAAATGTGGCTTTGTTGACGTTCGTATTGTTGATGAGAATATCACTACTACAGATGAACAAAGATCAACAGACTGGATGACAAATAATTCCCTCCCAGAATATTTAGACCAAGAAAATAGTTCAAAAACTATAGAAGGATATCCAGCCCCAAGACGGGCAATCTTAGTGGGTAGGAATCCTGACTAACGACTGACAAAGGGATGCTGTGCGCATCCCTTTTTTGATGTAAACTAATGTTGTTATTATATAAAACAGACGCACATAGGAGATATGATGCTTCGTCTTAGCGTATCAGTAATTGCACTAGCGATACTTTCAGGATGTACCTCAAATGCAACGCTAGAGAAAAATCACCAACAAACTTTAGCAGCTATCAATAATGTTGAAACTCACATTGACACTAAAATCAATAATGTTTCTACGCACGTTGCAAATCAGCAACAATATATAGGCCAACTTGAAAGAAAATTAGCATCTATCTCAAAAGATATAAAATTTCTTAAGCATAAGAGTCTAACTCAGCCTAAAGTAATTGTTGAAAAGCAAATTGTTCGTGTTCCTATTGAGCAACCTGTAACTGACTCTAAAACCGCGAATGGTAAAGCCATTTTAGGTCAAGAAGAGTGGGTATGGATTGACTCAGTTAAGAGCCATTTTAAAGCGCGTGTTGATACCGGTGCGACTACATCATCACTCAATGCGATTGATGTACAAACATTTGAGCGTGATGGTAAAGAATGGGTTCGTTTTAATTTAAGTCATGACTCTGCAATGGACACACCTGAAGAAATTGCAGCGAATAGCAAAGCAAAACCAGAAACTATTGAAGCGCCTATTTTCCGCTGGGTACGTATTCGTCAGTCAACATCTGAAGAAGCGGTTCGCCGACCTGTTATCGAAGCTTGGATCACCTTAGGTAATCTACACGAAAAAGCGCAATTTACTCTCGCAGACAGAACGAAAATGGATTTCCCTATTTTACTTGGACGTGAATTCTTTAAAGATATTGCGCTGGTTGATGTAGGTAAACAATTTGTTCAGGGAAAGACTGAGCCCAAACCAGTCCAAGTTAACAAATAAATGATGAGGATGTCATGACGTCTAGAATACCCTTTTATATTCTTATATCACTGCTAATTATTTCAGGTATAGGATTAAGCATGTACCGCCATGATGTTTATGGCGTACCATGGACCCCAGGCAAAGAGCGGGCAGTATGGGAAGTTGAAGCACGAGTACAATTTGATGCTATTGGCGATCCTGTACAAGTAAAAATGTCAGCTCCAGGTACGCAACAGGGCTTTACTCTTATCGATGAAAGTACTTCATCCCCCCCTAATTATTCTGTTGTGATCCACAATACTAAAGATGGTCGTCAGGCCGATTGGGCTACTCGTACCGCAATTGGTAAACAAGTGTTGTATTACAAAACACAATTACTGGTTGATGACCAAGCTGAATATAAGCCGATACCACCAAAAGGTAACGTTGCTGAGGTCAGTTTAAGTAACCCACAACAAACAGCGGCAACAGCATTATTAACTCAAGCTCGTAACTTATCAGCAGATGATGTCACATTAGCACGTGAGTTAATTCGTGAATTACATGATAAGCAGAATCAAAATGCTGCAGTACTGCTTGATACAATGTCACCAGCAGACGTAGTGACAAGCTTACTTTCACTTGAAAATATTCACTCTCGTATTGTCAGTGGGTTAACGCTTGAAGATGGCCGTCGTCGTCAAAGTGTTTCACCTATGGTTGAAGTGTGGGATAAACAACATAAAAATTGGCAGCTGTTTAATCTGACTACTGGTGAGCAAGGCAAACCAGAAAATGTGATGATTTGGAATCAACAAGGTAATGCCCTACTTGATGTTGTTGGTGGTCGCAACTCAAACATCAGTTTCTCTATTATTGCGCAAGACATCACGCCACAACGTGCAACCCAAGAAAAGATTAAAGCAGAAGATCTACTGAACTTCTCAATCCATAGCTTACCACTTGAAGAACAGGCGATGTTTAAAACCATCATGCTGGTCCCTATTGGTGCGCTAATTGTGGTGTTCTTACGTGTGATCATCGGTTTAAAAACCTCTGGTACTTTCATGCCAGTATTGATCGCAGTAGCGTTTGTCCAAACCCAATTACTCACAGGTATTGTTGGTTTCTTACTAATAGTCGGTACAGGTTTGATTATTCGAAGTTATCTATCAAAACTCAACCTGCTCTTAGTTGCCCGAATATCCGCGGTCATAATAACCGTTATATTGATTATTTCGATATTCACTGTAGTGGCGTTTAAGATTGGTCTGATTGAAGGTCTAACAATTACCTTCTTCCCAATGATCATTTTGTCATGGACTATCGAGCGGATGTCGATTCTATGGGAAGAGGAAGGTGCAAAAGAAGTGTTTATTCAAGGTGGTGGTTCACTGTTAACATCAGTGTTAATTTACCTTGCAATGACGACACCAATCGTACGTCACCTAACGTTTAACTTTATTGGTGTACAGTTCCTGATTCTAGCAGCGATCTTAATATTAGGTAACTACACCGGTTATCGCCTAAGTGAATTACGTCGCTTTAAGCCGCTCGCTGAGGACTAAACTATGTCATTATTTTCACAGTTTACTTCACCACAAAAACTGCGTGAACGTGGCATCATGGGCATGAATAAACGTAACCATAGCTACATTGGACGTTATAATGATCGTAGCCGTTATCCTCTTGTGGACGATAAACTAAAAACGAAGTTTATTGCCCAACAAGCAGGAGCAACTGTACCCGATTTGATTGGCGTTATTGATAGCCAAGCTACCGTTAAACATATTCATCATATGGTTAAGGATTGGCCGGGATTTGTAATAAAACCCGCACAAGGTTCAGGTGGTAAAGGTATTTTGGTGATTGTTAAGCACAAAGATGGAATCTATGTCAAACCATCAGGTGCAGAAATCAATCAACAAGATGTTGAGCGCCATATTACCAATACTCTGGCGGGATTATTCTCGCTAGGGGGTAAAAATGATGTTGCCATGGTCGAAAACCTAATTCAGTTTGATAATGTGTTTGATGGTTTCAGTTATGAAGGTGTGCCCGATGTACGTGTTATCGTATTTAAGGGTTACCCTGTTATGGCAATGATGCGTTGTTCAACATCGGCTTCTGATGGTAAAGCCAACTTGCACCAAGGAGCTGTTGGTGTTGGTATCGACATTGCGTCAGGTAAAGCCATTCGAGCGGTCCAATTTAACCAACCGATCGAGCGCCACCCTGATACCGATCGTCTATTAAGTGAGCTCAAAGTACCTGAGTGGAACAAACTGTTAGTACTGGCGTCAAGTGCGTGGGAAATGACTGGTTTGGGCTATATGGGTACAGATATGGTATTGGATAAAACCAAAGGTCCAATGGTATTAGAGCTTAATGCTCGCCCAGGGTTAGCAATTCAAATAGCTAACGGTACTGGTTTATTACCTCGCTTACGTCATATTGAAGCAATGGGTGTTACAGCACATACACCAACACCAGAAGAACGGGTTGCCTATTGTGCGCATCAGTTTGGCGCTAAGTCTGAGTTTTAACCTGTAATTACGTTGCCCAAAATACAAGCCCTGACATCTTCAGGGCTTTTTATTATTTAAAATAAATCATTAAAGTTACCTATACTATGGCCGATAACTTAAGTACCTTATCTTACATAGATGTCTATTGGTTACATGCAAACTCAATCACTTGATAATATACAGCTCATTAATGAAATCCAACTCGGTACTAACCTCAACCATGCGGTTGAAAGTGGCCGTCGTGCTGATTTCTCTCTAATGCTGGCACTATTATCTTCTGATCTGCATGAGAATATTCCTGTAGATACAACGCCGACTGAAACACAGTCATCGCAACAATTACGGGCTTATTTTGAAATTCCAGCTTCGCAGCCACTAACATCAACAGCATCATGTTATCAGCGCTCAGCAGAGCAGGCTCAAGCTTTTCACCAAGCCAGTTTAACTAGCACTCGTTTACTGTCACAGTTACAACCCACCGCCCTTTGCTACCCACCGCAACAAACTAAAGGCTTACCTGAAGATTTGTTTCATAACTTATCGATCCACGAACGCCGTAAGTTACCGCCAGTCGAACCCAAACCTCTTCAAGCAACACCACAAAATCTTTACTTAGCCCTGATTAAATCTAAACGCCTAAGTGAAATGAATTGGGCTGCTTAAAGCAATATTTGCAGTTGGTCAAAGATAAAATATGTCATTTATGATGCAGAAATAACTACGGTATTTGTTCGTGACATTGCTCATAATTTCTTCTTTATTATTATTAGTTTGCGGCCTTATTGGCTAATATTGATACTAGTAATTGCCTTAGAGATAACCACTCCCATATTGATACCAATAAGGCTTAAATTGAACCATTCAAACATTAAGGCTAGGAATCTATGCATATCGGACAATCAGTCGCTATCATTACCGATGCTGGTAACCCTATTGGTAAAGCGGTGGCACTTCATTTCGCATCATTAGGAGCAACCTTAGCACTCGTCGATAATAATGAAGTTGAGTTAAAAAAAACCTTACAATCTTGCCGTAAAATTAATGATGCTTCAGCCGCTTTCTACATGCAATGTTATGATGAAGCCAGTATTCAATCCTTATTCCAACAAGTCACTGATCGCTTTGGTGCCATTAATATTTTATTAAACACTTGGACTGGAACTGAAATACCACATTTATTATCACCGACATCAATCACTGATTTTAATCTTATTATGCAAAAAAGTGCCGCCAGCTTTTTTATTTTCGGCAAAGTTGCTGCTGAATTTATGCAGTATCAACCCCACCAAAGTGTCATTATTAATTTAGCATTGAGCCATGAAAACCATCACCCACATACGCCAACAACAAGTAAAACGGTTGTTAGCGGCTTAACTCAAAATTGGGCTAATGAACTTGCGAGTTTAAATATTCGAGTCGGCGGTATTGTGCCAATTAATTTACAAGACAAACGCCATGAACAGCACACGATAGTTAACGTGCCGATGCAGGATGAAATTGCACGTAATGTTGAATATATTGTCCGTAACGATTCATTTAATGGCCGAATGCTTGAGTCTGAAATTGGGGTCTAATCTCACCAGTACTAAACAATGAATCTAACCAATAGGCTGAGTATAACTACTCGGCCTTTTTTAGGTTTAAGGTTTAAGAGGTTAATTTTGATCATTTATCGATTCTGTAAATAACCCCAAACAAAAAGCCCGTCTATTGCTAGACGGGCTTTATTATTTTTTAATCAGTAAAGAGGATTAAGCTTTCGCTTTTTTACCTTTAGCAGCAATTACTACTGGCTCTGATTTCTTGATTACTGTAGTGCCTTCAAACGCTTCACCTTCAATGAAAGGTTTACCGTAGTAAGAAGCTAGTAATACTTCTTTAAGCTCAGAGATTAGAGGGTAACGTGGGTTTGCACCAGTACACTGGTCATCAAACGCTTCTACCGCTAACTCATCAACTTTCGCTAGGAAATCCGCTTCAGCAACACCAGCTTCTTGAATTGACATTGGAATCTGAAGATTCACTTTCAATTCGTCTAACCAAGTTAGTAGACGCTCAATCTTCTGTGCAGTGCGATCACCTGCATGAGATAGACCCAAGTGGTCAGCAACTTCAGCATAACGACGACGCGCTTGTGGGCTTGCGTACTGTGAGAATGCAGTTTGCTTGGTTGGGTTATCATTTGCGTTGTAACGCACAACGTTAGAAATCAACAATGCGTTAGCAAGACCGTGTGGTACGTGGAACTCTGCACCTAGTTTATGTGCCATTGAGTGACAAACACCTAGGAATGCGTTAGCAAACGCGATACCAGCGATAGTTGCCGCATTGTGTACTTTCTCACGTGCAATTGGATCATTAGCACCATTTGCATAGCTTGATGGTAAGTACTCTTTTAGCATTCTTAGTGCTTGAAGCGCTTGGCCATCTGAGTATTCGTTAGCAAGAACTGATACATAAGCTTCTAATGCGTGAGTTACTGCATCGTAACCACCAAACGCTGTTAGCGACTTAGGCATGTTCATCACAAGGTTCGCATCAACGATAGCCATGTGAGGTGTTAGTTCGTAATCTGCTAGTGGGTATTTAGCACCTGTTTTATCGTCAGTTACAACCGCAAACGGTGTTACTTCAGAACCTGTACCAGATGTCGTTGTGATACATACTAGCTCAGCTTTTTTACCCATTTTAGGGAACTTGTAAATACGCTTACGAATATCCATAAAGCGCATTGCTAGTTCTTCGAAATGCGTTTCTGGGTGCTCGTACATAACCCACATGATCTTCGCAGCATCCATCGGAGAACCACCACCAAGTGCAATAATCACGTCTGGTTGGAAGCTCTTCATTGCTTCAGCGCCTTTCTCAACAACAGAAAGTGTTGGATCCGCTTCTACATCAAAGAATGTCTGAACTTCGATACCTTGCGCTTTAAGCAAAGATACGATTTCATCTGCGTAACCGTTATTAAATAGGAAACGGTCAGTTACTAAGAACGCACGTTTTTTACCTTCTAGATCGCTAAGTGCGATTGGAAGACTACCACGACGGAAGTAGATTGATTTAGGTAGTTTATGCCACAACATATTTTCAGCTCGCTTCGCTACTGTCTTCTTGTTGATAAGGTGTTTAGGACCTACGTTCTCAGAGATAGAGTTACCACCCCATGAACCACAACCTAGAGTTAGCGAAGGTGCAACGTTAAAGTTGTAAAGGTCACCGATACCACCGTGTGTTGTCGGGATGTTTACAAGAATACGGGCAGTTTTCATTTTGTCGCCGAAGTATTTAATACGGTCAGCGTTAGTATCTTGGTTAGTGTACAGGCCAGATGTATGACCAATACCACCGATTTCAACCATAGTTACTGCTTGGTCAACTGCGTTTTCAAATGAAGACGCGCGGAACATACCTAATGTAGGAGATAGTTTCTCATGTGCGAATTCATCATCGTAAGAAACTTGCTCACCTTCACCAATAAGGATCTTAGTATTAGCTGGAACTTTAACGCCTGCCATCTCAGCAATTTTAGTTGCTGGCTGACCAACGATATCTGCGTTTAGGTTGCCGTTAATCAACAAGATTTTACGAACTTTATTTGCTTCATCTTTAGACAGAACATAACCGTTGTGAGACGCAAAACGTGCTTTCACTTCGTCATATACTTCATCCATAACGATAACTGCTTGCTCAGAAGCACAAACAACACCGTTATCAAATGTCTTAGACATAAGTACTGATGCAACTGCACGTTTAATATCAGCAGTTTCATCAATAACAACTGGTACGTTACCCGCACCAACACCGATAGCAGGCTTACCAGAAGAGTAAGCAGCTTTAACCATGCCTGGACCGCCAGTTGCAAGGATAAGATTAATATCATCATGCTTCATTAGTGCATTTGAAAGCTCTACTGAAGGTTGGTCAATCCAGCCAATGATATCTTTTGGTGCGCCAGCAGCAACAGCTGCATCTAATACAAGTTTAGCGGCTGCATTGGTTGAATTTTTAGCACGCGGGTGTGGCGAGAAAATAATCGCGTTACGTGTTTTAAGAGAAATAAGTGATTTAAAGATAGCGGTAGATGTTGGGTTCGTTGTTGGAACGATACCACAAATGATACCTACAGGCTCAGCAATAGTCATAGTGCCGAACTCTTCGTTCTCTTCTAAGATACCGCAAGTCTTTTCATCTTTGTATTTGTTGTAAATAAATTCAGAAGCGAAGTGGTTTTTGATAACCTTGTCTTCAACAATACCCATACCAGATTCAGCAACTGCTTGCTGTGCTAAAGGAATACGTGCGTTGTTTGCAGCAAGAGATGCTGCACGGAAAATTGCATCTACTTTCTCTTGAGAAAAAGTAGCGAATTCTTTTTGAGCCGCTTTAACACGTGCAACCATTGCATCTAGTTCAGCCATATTTGTTACAGGCATACATAACTCCTAGCTTTAAAATTAAAAATCATTTAGTAAGAACATGCTGGAATCCTTTCACATTAAAGCGTTAAAACGCATTAACATTTATTGCAATACACATACTTAGTAAATTGCTTTCAAATTTGATTATAATTTTTCACACTGTAAAAGAAATTGATTTAGATCACTACACCCTTAAAATGCTGAAAATATCACTAAATGGCAAAAAGTAGTGCGTTTTTCATGCTTTTACATGCAATTTAATGAGCCTCACAGTTGATTTGTTTAATATGTACTAAAATCATTTATTTCACAAGCCGAAATATTACGTAATAAAAATACATTTACTAGCCCCTATCACATCCAGTTGTGACAGAAATCACGATTTATCACGCTAACCGCTCAATATTTGTTGCATATTACCTAGCACGTCATTTGCCCATTAATCCTAATACACAAAAATTCACTTTACATAATCAATCTAATATAAAAATTATCCACGTCTTAAGTTGCACAAATTAGCTTTTATTAGTGGCTGAAATAGCTAGCTTAGATTAAAATATTGTAACAACGATAGTTTTTGCACATACGCCCTTATAGATCACTAACTTAGGTAATACATATTGACGGTCAATTACTCCTTTCATGGTTTAATTTTTATTACCAATATAAAAGATTTAAATGGCTATTTTACTTCTTACCACACCATAAGAAATTAAGGTCACCGAACAGGCATAACCATGCAGGCTTTTGATATAGCTATATTTTTACATTTTTTCGTGGGGCTTATTGCAACGGTAAACCCTGTTGGCATCATGCCTGTTTTTGTTTCTCTTACGGGATCTATGAGTCCAGAGGAACGAAATAAGACCGCATTAACAACCAATGTTGCCGTTGTTATTATTTTGATTATCGCATTAATAGCTGGGCAGCATTTACTGGACCTATTCAGTATTTCAATTGACTCTTTTCGTGTTGCCGGTGGTTTACTCCTTCTCAGCATCGCTTTTTCAATGATGAGCGGTAAAATAGGCGAGGTAAAACAGAATAAAGAAGAGAAGTCAGAATCAATCAGTCGTGAACAAGTCGGTGTCGTACCATTAGCAATGCCATTAATGGCAGGTCCTGGCGCGATTAGCTCAACCATAGTGTATGGATCTCGCTATCCTAGCATTACCTCAACCATAGGAATTGCGATTACTATTGCAGTATTTGCTTTTTGCTGTTGGTTATTATTTCGTTCAGCGCCTTACATAGTACGCTTTTTAGGCCAGACAGGAATTAACGTCATTACTCGTATCATGGGTTTGATTCTTGCTGCACTTGGAATTGAATTTATTATTAACGGTCTACGAGTGATGTTACCGGGTTTGAGTTAATCACACGGTTTATCTCGATGAGAATACTAAGCCTCAACATAACGTTGGGGCTTTTTTAGCACTCAATAAAAGCTTAAGTCGATGCGAGGTTTTGATATACTTGAAGTCATCCAAGCCAGTTAATGGCACTGCGCAGCCTCTATATACTACGTTGCGTTTTACTTGTTAATAAATACTATTTGAATTATGACAAAACTAACCTTGAGACAACGTCTATATCAAGTTATTTTCGGTACATCTACTCGCTTTGGACAATTGTTTGATATTGCCTTAATTATTGCCATTGTAAGCTCTGAAATAATATTAATTATCTCATCCGTTGCTAGCATTGAGTCGCAATACTCTCATCTACTCGTAGGTGCTGAATGGGGATTCACCATCCTATTTACCATTGAATACATTTTACGTTTATATTGCTCTCCTCGCCCATTAGCTTATGCTCGCAGTTTCTATGGCGTTATCGATTTAATCGCTATTCTTCCAGCCTATATTGCGTTTTTAATTCCAGGCTCAAATTATTTATTAATTATTCGCCTAATTCGCGTCCTACGTATTTTCCGCGTTCTAAAATTAGCGCGTTTTCTTAAAGATTCAAATATTTTGTTACGCTCACTGCGCCATGCTCAACGCAAAATATTTGTATTTTTTAGTTCAGTATTAATACTCGTTACGGTATTTGGCTCATTGATGTTCATTATTGAAGGACCAAATAATGGCTTTACCAGCATTCCAAAAAGTATTTACTGGGCAATCGTTACTATCACCACTGTGGGTTATGGCGATATTGTGCCACATACCGTCATGGGTAAGGCACTTGCATCATTAACTATGCTATTGGGTTACTCAATTCTTGCAGTACCAACAGGTATTATTACTGCAGAATTAAATCAAGAAATGAAAACACATCGCGGGCTTATTCGCTGTCCGAATTGCGCCACCAGCGGCCATGAAATGGATGCTGAATATTGCAAAAAGTGCGGCACGCAATTGCCTGAGACGTTATAACGCTATAAAAAAGCCCGTACCAATAAATGGAACGGGCTACGAATAACGAGAAAATAACTATTTAATTAGTAGGTAGTTATTTAATGGTGTTGAGTTTGTTGTTGCAAAAAGCTAACTGCTTTATCAGGAAAATCAGTAAATACACCATCAACATCAGCCTGATTATAAAATACCTCGAGCATGCCATTATAATCTTTGACGTAGGTTGGAATACGATCTTTATCTGCACGGAAAGTATAAGGATGCACAACCATACCATTAGCGTGAGCATTTTTAACCATATCGGTGAGTTCAATGTGACCCAATTTTGAGCTGTCTTTCACTATCATTGGTTTCCATGGCCCAATACCATCAGCATACTGAGACAACGTTTTCATCCCTTCAGGCTTAAACATCCAATCATAATCATACGGATGTGCTTTACCTGATTTATCGTACACCATGGTCTCGTTCCAGTCAGTTTCTGCCATTAACTGCACTAAATTTAGATCCATGCCCATGGCTGGCATTAATTGATCATTAATACGTTTCAATTCATTAAAATCAAAAGTTTGCAGATAAACATTACTGTTTTTATCTATATAACCATATTGCTTTAACACAGTTAATACCGCTTTACTTATATCTTTACCTTCATGACGATGAAACCACGGCGCCTTAATTTCTGGATATAGGCCAATATCATAGCCTAAGGTTTTATTTAACCCTTGGATCATTTCGATTTCTTCTTGGAACGTTGGCACTGTAAAATGAGACTTCCAAATAGGGAAACGTTCAGAGAAACCTTGGACTTGCTTACCGTCTTTAATATTAAAGCCTTCCGTCACACTCAATTGCTTAATTTCAGCGAGCGTAAAATCAATCGCATAGTAGCGACCATCCTTACGAGCTCGATCTGGAAACAGTGCCGCAACATTGGTTACTCTATCAAGATAATGATCATGAAGTACTACCAGCTTATCATCTTTAGTCATCACCACATCTTGCTCGATATAATCCGGCTTCATACCATACGCAAGTGCTTTAGCTGGCAGAGTATGCTCTGGTAAATAACCTGACGCACCACGATGGGCAATAACAATTTTATCGGTATTAGGTTGGGCAATAGCACTTGTTGATAATACCGCACAACCGATCAACGTCGCTAAAATCACTTTCTTCATCATTATTCCTTCAACTACATATTGTTCAATATCGAACATTAATAATTTCATTCGAAACAATGATACAAATAATTAATGACAATATTGCGATCGAATACGTATATGACAATAATAATACGTAAAACCATGCTTTTTATTCTCGAATAGTGACGTTGATTCCAAAGTAGAATAAAGTCATTAAATATTCACCGAAGAAACCTCTTTCACTAATAATATTAAATTTGATGATAAGCCCAGCAAATAACTGCAGTACGTAAAAATCTAAGAATAATAGATAAAATGAGGATATAAAAAAACCGAGACTAAAAGCCTCGGTTTTATAGTAATGACTGTAAGCTAATAAATATTACTTACGGCGCCACGTTGTACCTTGTGCGCCATCTTCTAAAATAATACCCATTGCTAATAACTTATCACGTGCATCATCAGCCGCAGCCCAATCTTTCGCTGCTCGTGCATCCAAGCGTTGTTGAATTAACGCTTCAATTTCAGCAACATCATCTTCACCAGCGCCACCTTGCAAGAAAACTTCAGGCTCTTGAGATAATAAACCTAAAATATCAGCCAATTCACGCATACGAGCGCCTAATACAGAAGCTGCAACTACATCATCCGTTTTAAGGCGATTAATTTCACGTGCCATATCAAACAATGCTGAGTACGCTTCAGGAGTATTAAAGTCATCATCCATTGCTTCTTTAAAACGAGCAACAAACTCTTCACCGCCAGCAGCTTCTACTGTCGTATCCAAACCACGTAATGAAGTATATAAACGCTCAAGCGCTGAACGAGCTTGCTTAAGGTTATCTTCGCTATAGTTTAGCTGGCTACGGTAATGACCAGACATTAGGAAGTAACGTACCGTTTCAGGATCGTAGTGGTTTAACACATCACGAATGGTGAAGAAGTTACCCAATGACTTAGACATCTTCTCGCGATCAACCATTACCATGCCACTGTGCATCCATGTATTCACATATTGACCATCGTGAGCACAGCATGATTGCGCAATTTCATTTTCGTGGTGAGGGAATTGTAAATCTGAGCCGCCACCATGAATATCAAAGTGATCGCCAAGAATAGATGAGTTCATCGCTGAACATTCAATGTGCCAACCCGGACGACCAGGTCCCCATGGTGATTCCCATGTAGGTTCGCCTGGCTTTGACATTTTCCATAACACAAAATCTAATGGGCTGCGTTTTGCCATATCGATATCAACGCGCGCGCCTGCTTGAAGTTGATCAAGATCTTGCTTAGAAAGACGACCATAATCGTCATACTTGCTCACTTCAAACATCACATCGCCATTAGAGGCAACATATGCAAAACCACGCTCAATTAGACGCTCACAAAGTGCAATAATCTCAGCAATAAATTGTGTAGCACGTGGTTCAACATCTGGACGTTTCATACCTAAAGCATCAAAGTCAGCGTGCATTTCACCAATTAAACGCTCAGTTAATGATTCACAGCTTTCACCATTTTCAGCAGCACGTTTAATGATTTTATCGTCGATGTCTGTAATATTACGCACGAAAGTAAGATCGTAGCCTGAGTAACGCAAATAACGCGACACCACATCAAAAGAGACAAATGTACGACCATGTCCAATATGACATAAATCGTAGATCGTAACGCCACAGACGTACATACCGACTTTGCCAGGATGGATGGGTGTAAATACTTCTTTTTGTCGAGTGAGCGAATTATAGATCTTTAACATGTCTCAGCATTACTCATTAATTTCGAATTTGTCGGTAATTACACCTTTTATAGCATTTGATCGCAAGGAAAATCCTTGGATGGATGCTATTTTAGCAATTAGTGCAGATTAAGCGGGTAATGTTTGTCTGACAAGGCTAAGGTAAGTTAATATTCACGCTTAAAGAAAACACTCCATTTAAGGAAAAAATCATGATTACCCTTCACACAAATTTTGGTGATATCAAAATTAACCTTTTCGAAGATAAAGCGCCGGTAACTTGTGCTAACTTCTTACAGTACTGCCGTGACGGTTTCTATAACGGTACTATTTTCCACCGTGTTATTGATGGTTTCATGGTTCAAGGCGGCGGCATGCTTCCTGGTATGGAAGAGAAAGAAACACGCGCAACAATCAACAATGAAGCAAACAATGGCCTAAGCAACAAAACAGGCACATTAGCAATGGCGCGTACAAACGCACCGCATTCAGCTAGCTCACAGTTCTTCATTAACGTAAAAGATAACAACTTCCTAGACTTCACAGGCGAGAACATGAGTGGCTGGGGCTACTGTGTATTTGCTGCTGTTGTTGAAGGCATGGACGTAGTAAATAAAATCAAAGCAGTAAAAACAGGCCGTAACGGTTACCACGATGACGTGCCTGTTGAAGACGTTATCATCGAAAACGTAACAATCGAAGACTAATACTTCGCAAAGGGCGGTCAATTACCGCCCTTTCTTAATCACTTATGACCACATTATTTATTTCAGATTTGCACTTAAGTGCTGAACGTCCAGACATTACCGCTTGTTTCTTACGCTTTATGGCACAAGAAACCCACGCTATCGACGCCTTGTATGTATTAGGGGATTTATTCGAAATGTGGATTGGCGATGATGAAGACTCCCCTTTCTTACAGCAAGTCAAACAAGCCTTCAAAACGCTGACAGATGCTGGCACACCTTGTTACTTTATTCATGGTAATCGTGACTTTTTAATTGGTAAACGATTTAGCCGCGAAACGGGAATAATAGTATTGCCCGAACATACTGTGGTTGATCTTTATGGTACACCAACGCTAATTTTACATGGTGATACACTCTGCATCGAAGATCAGGCCTACCAACGCTACCGTAAAAAAGTCCATAACCCTGTTATTCAATGGTTATTTGCACGATTACCATTATCGTACCGTATTAAAGTCGGTGATAAATTTCGTCAGAGTAGTGGTAAAAATAATCAAGCTAAAAGTCAATCAATTATGGATGTCACTCAGGCAGAAGTCATACGTATAATGCGTGATGCTAATGTCACCCAGATGATTCACGGTCACACTCACCGACCTGATATTCATAACCTTAATATTGATGGTCTACCAGCACAGCGTATTGTACTTGGTGATTGGTATGATCACGGTTCAGTACTCGTATATGACGCCAATGGTTATCAACTAGAAACCCGTAATTTTAATGCCCCAATCTCAAACTGATCATTCATATCTAAATCATAAAAAAAGCAAAAGGTACGACATGCGTACCTTTTGCTTTCATAAATAACACGTTACGAACGTTAGACTTATTGTGGTTTCATTACCGCACTTGGCATAATTTTTCTATCCGCAGCCCATGAACGATACATGGTCACAGAAGTGTAAAATACCACGGCGCACACTAACCACGCGAGTACGTGCATATCTAATGATTTCACTAAATAAGCCGCAACCATCACCATTATCGGCCCAACCAACGCCACAGTCACTGTCGCGCGGCTATTAAATCGATTGTGGCGAATAAAACTTGCCGATGAGAAGAAACTTAAAAACGCACATGAGCACATCATGACCGGAAAAGCCGCTAATGGATTCATCCCCAACAAGTAAATCATCACCATACATGGCGCATACAAGCCAATACCTACCGTCATTAACGCGCCAAAAATAAAGTTACCAACAATACCGATGGCTAACTTCCAACCGCTTAAACCTAGGCTGCTACCTCCAAGTGGAAACAACTTTAATTGTCCAGCAAGCATTAAACTCGCCACAATTAATAATGCGACACTCATTACGATGCGAATATGTTGTCGATCCCAACTTGAGACTAACCGCGCCCCAATAGTTGCACCAACACAAGCAGCAACGACGAGGCTTAATAACGTTACCGAATCAACCGAAACCGCTGTCATAAAGATAAATGCCTGAAAAACAGTTGGCATCACTGACTGACAATTAAGGGTTCCGGGTAACTGCTGATCATCAATTAACTTAAACTGCTTATAACCCGCAGTCATAATGGCAAAACTGCCAATGCCTAAAGTATCGCAAAAATGGGCAAAACCACCAACAATGGCAATAGGGATAATACGTGTCTCTGCTTCCTGCTTACGGTTTTTCTGCCATGCTATAAACAGCATAAAGCTAAAAATACCGCCACCAACAAGCAATCCCGCTTGTATCAAGGTAAATATGGACATAACTACTACAAATGCGAGAAGGTTATTCGAGGCACACAATTGTGCACGTCACTGATTTTATTCCAGTGACCGATATTATGTACCTATGTGTTATCAGTTTCCATTTTTTTAATCACCCAATCAATATATTGCGCCAAATATAAACACCGATTGCCAATCAAGATGATAAAAACGTAAACTAAGGCTAATTTCTTTACTAAGATCGGCTAAAAACATGTCAAAACATAATGATGAATGTCCTTGTGGCAGCCATAAAACCCTTACTGAATGCTGTAAGCCTATTCATCTTAATCATGCATTAGCAACCCACCCCGAGCAACTGATGCGTGCACGCTACAGCGCTCATGTATTAGGTTTAGTTGATTTTGTGGTGCAGACTTATCACTCTAGCTGCGAAGCTGAACAACACCGTGCTGCCATTGCTGAATCTATCGCTCTAAAATGGCTTGGGCTCGAAGTCATCAGCAGTGAAATCGCTGCCGACGGACAGGGCTACGTCGAGTTTAAAGCTGGCTATAAAGAAGAGGGTGAAGAATATGTCCTACAAGAGCGATCTCGGTTTGTACAGCAGCAAATAAATGGTGAGTTATATTGGTTTTATATTGATGGTGAATACCCACAACCACCACCAAGCGAACAACCTGCACCTCCAGCTCCCGTCACCAGCAATAAAACCATAGGTCGAAATGATCCTTGCTTGTGCGGTAGCGGAAAAAAATATAAAAAATGCTGTGGTTGAACAAACTCATTACTGCATTTAATCAATAAATGGGAACCATGAGGTTCTCGTTTATTGGCGATAAAATTGTTACACCATTGATAAACAACCACGAAAAAACTCACATTTCCTTACATCACAAAAATCAACCTTATTCAAACAAAACAAATAACCCATTAAAGTTCATAAGGTTAGTTTGTTTTACCCCATATATATCCCCTTAAGGCATTTACACCATTATTTAACATTTAATTTAACTTTTAGCTAAAATTATTGTTGCAAAAAACAATCAGCTTCGATAGTGTGAAGGACAACAACGAATTGCGTTGATCTTAATAGAGTAAATATTTATGCGTATCCAAATGATTACATTTCATCACCATCATCATCCTGACTAGTCTTTCGGGAGGATACGCCTCACCCTGGAAGACGCATTTTTTCTTCCAGTGGTCATAACGGAATATCACATTCAGACCCTCGGAAGAAACTTCTTTCGAGGGTTTTTTAATACCTAATTTTCAATTTGAAATTTTGATTATATGAATGAATTTAGACAAGGAATATAACTATGCAAACCCAACGATTACGCATTGCAATTCAAAAAAAAGGCCGTCTTAGCAAAGAATGCCAAGACTTATTAAAACGCTGCGGTGTTAAATTCAATATGATGGGAGAACGGCTGGTTGTTCACGCTGAAAATATGCCAATCGATCTGTTATTAGTACGTGATGATGATATTCCAGGTTTGATCATGGATGGTGTGGTTGATTTAGGCGTTATTGGTGAAAATGAACTTGAAGAAGTCGGTCTTGAACGTGCAGCCCGTAACGAAGCATGTGATTACATTAAATTACGTCGACTGGATTTTGGTGGTTGTCGCCTATCAATTGCGATTGATAAAGATGCAGATTACAACGGTCCCCAAGATCTTAATGGCAAACGTATCGCCACCACTTACCCGCAATTAGTTAAACGTTACATGGATGATATCGGTGTTAAATTTACCACTTGTATGCTCAATGGTTCCGTCGAAGTTGCACCACGTGCAGGTTTAGCTGATGCTATTTGTGATCTCGTTTCAACGGGGGCAACTCTTGAGGCTAACGGTCTAAAAGAAGCTGAAGTCATTCTGCGTTCTAAAGCGGTACTAATCCAATCAACTGAAACCATCAGTAATGAAAAACAAGCTTTAATTGAGCGCCTACTTATTCGTATACAAGGTGTTATTCAAGCTAAAGAATCTAAATACATCATGTTACACGCACCAACAGATCGCCTTGATCAAATAAAACGTTTATTGCCAGGTGCTGAAGACCCTACCGTATTACCACTCGCAGGCGATAACAGTCGCGTAGCCATTCACCTTGTCAGTTCAGAAAATCTATTTTGGGAAACCATGGAACAACTCAAAGAGTTAGGTGCCAGCTCTATCCTAGTTTTACCCATTGAAAAAATGATGGAGTAAGGTATGAAAACAGTAGTGTGGCAATCTCTTACTAAAGACCAGCAGCAACAGCTTCTGGCACGTCCAGCGGTTAGCAATAGTACGAATATCACGGCCATTGTTAGTGATGTAATAAATCAAGTCCGTCAGCAAGGCGATCAAGCGCTGTTGGCATTAACTGAAAAATTTGATGGTTTACGTCCCGCAACACTTAACGTTTCATCGTCTGAAGTTAACGCAGCTTGCGCCCGCTTAAACGACGAAATGAAAGCGGCTTTAGAACAGGCACACCGTAATATTACGACTTTCCACCTTGCTCAACAGCAACCACCCCTAAGAGTGGAAACACAACCAGGTGTAATTTGTGAGCAAGTCACTCGCCCTGTAAGCTCTGTTGGATTATATATCCCTGGCGGTAGTGCGCCATTGCCATCTACCGTTCTAATGTTAGGTGTTCCGGCGCAAATAGCAGGTTGTCGTCAAATCACTTTATGTTCACCACCGCCAATTGCCGATGAAATTTTATATGTCGCAAAACTGTGTGGTATTAATGATATTTACAACGTTGGCGGCTCACAAGCTATTGCAGCTATGGCATATGGCACCGAAACTATCGCCTCAGTTGATAAGATTTTTGGTCCTGGAAATGCTTTTGTTACTGAAGCCAAACGCCAAGTCAGTAATGATTTTAGAGGCGCGGCGATTGATATGCCAGCAGGCCCATCTGAAGTCTTAGTGATTGCTGATGACACAGCAGATCCTGAGTTTATTGCTGCTGACTTATTAAGCCAAGCAGAACACGGACCAGACTCGCAAGTCATATTAGTTACGCCAAGCCAGAATATTGCTGACCGTACTGCTGCTGCTATTGAGCGTCAATTAACTCAACTCTCACGGGCGAATATTGCCCAGCAAGCCTTAACTTCAAGTTTATTAATTGTGACTGAAACCATACTCCAGTGTGTTGCAATTTCTAATCAATACGGCCCAGAGCACTTAATTGTACAAACCTGTGAGCCACGAGAACTAGTGTCATTACTGGACAATGCAGGCTCTATTTTCTTAGGTCAATGGTCACCAGAATCTGTCGGTGATTATGCATCAGGCACCAACCACGTGCTGCCTACTTATGGATACACTCGTACTTATTCAAGCCTTGGTTTAGCTGATTTCAGCAAGCGAATGACAGTACAAGAGTTATCAGCCGATGGTTTACTCGGTATTGCAAAAACAGTGACCACAATTGCAGAGGCAGAAGGTCTTGACGCCCACAAACATGCAGTCACTATTCGGGTTAATAAATTAACCACACAACAAGAGAATTAATCATGGCCATCGCTCAACTAGCCCGTAAAAACGTACGTGAATTAACCCCTTACCAGTCAGCACGTCGTTTAGGCGGTAAAGGTGATATTTGGCTCAATGCTAATGAGTCACCGTTCGCCAATGAATACAATATTAACCTTGCGAGATTAAATCGTTACAGCGAGTGCCAACCGCAGGAATTAATCAACGCTTATGCTGATTATGCAGGGGTTGAACCACAGCAAGTTTTAACCTCACGCGGCGCCGACGAAGGTATTGAACTTATCATTAAGGCCTTCTGTGAGCCAAACTGCGATAGCATTCTATATTGCCCTCCCACTTATGGTATGTATGCCATTAGTGCAGAAACGAATGCCGTTAATGCCAAAGTAGTGCCACTAACACCTGAGTGGCAACTTGATCTTAGTGCTATAGCCAACAACCTTGAAACGGTTAAAGTTGTTTTTGCTTGTAGTCCCAATAACCCCACCGGTAATTTACTTGCTCGTAAAGATATTATTGCCTTATTAGAAATGACAACAGATAAAGCATTAGTGGTTATTGATGAGGCTTATATTGATTTTAGTCTCCAAGATAGCGTCAAAGATTTATTAGCAACATACCCACAGCTGGTTATTTTACGCACGCTCTCCAAAGCTTTTGCACTTGCGGGTCTACGCTGCGGTTTTACTTTAGCTAATAGCGATATTATAGAAATACTACTCAAGGTGATCGCCCCTTACCCTGTCCCCGTGCCTGTAACTGAAATTGCAGTGCAAGCCTTATCAGTCGCTGGGCGTGCGCGTACTAAATTTCAAGTATTAGATTTGTGCGCTAACCGCTCTTACCTGCAAGCTGGGCTTAGTATGTTAGCCGGTGTAACGGTATTTGATGGTTATGGTAACTACCTTTTAGTTAAATTTGCTGATGCCGATAAGCTGTTCAATACCTTATGGGATAACGGCATTATTTTACGTCGTTCACCAATTGAAAATTGTATTCGTATCAGTGTGGGTAATCGTGATGAATGTGAAAAAACCCTCGCATTTATTCGCAGCCAATTACAATAATAATTAATAAGGACATTAATTGTGAGCAAAGAGAAAATTCTATTTATTGACCGTGATGGCACCTTAATTGTTGAGCCTCCTGTTGACTTTCAAGTTGATCGATTAGACAAACTGCAATTTGAACCGAATGTTATTCCAGCATTACTTGCTCTGCAAAATGCGGGTTATCACTTAGTAATGGTAACTAACCAAGATGGTCTTGGTACGGACAGTTATCCCCAAGTAGATTTTGATGCCCCTCATACGATGATGATGGATATTTTCAGCTCACAAGGGGTTCATTTTAGTGATGTCTTGATCTGTCCCCACTTTGACCACCAGCAATGTAGCTGCCGTAAACCAAAACTAGGGCTAGTCAAAGACTACTTACAGCAAGGCCGAGTTGATTTTGCAACCTCAGCGGTGATCGGCGATCGTCAAACGGATCTTCAATTAGCAGAAAATATGGCAATCCGTGGCATTCAATATCACCCTCAAACTATGAATTGGCAACAGATCGTGACAGATCTCACCACAAAACCACGGATCGCAGAAGTGGTTCGTACCACCAAAGAAACGGATATCCGCGTCAAAGTGAATCTCGATCAAACGGGTGGCAATACTATCTCAACGGGATTGGGATTCTTTGATCATATGTTAGATCAAATAGCCACTCACGGTGGATTCCAAATGACATTAATAGTCGATGGAGATTTACACATTGATGATCACCACAGTGTTGAAGATGCAGCACTCGCATTAGGCGAAGCATTACGCCAAGCCCTCGGCGATAAGCGTGGTATTGGCCGATTTGGATTTAGTTTACCGATGGACGAATGTTTAGCTCAATGTGCTTTAGATCTATCTGGTCGCCCATACCTTAAGTTTGATGCGACATTTAGTCGTGATCAAGTTGGTGATCTTTCGACAGAAATGGTGCCACACTTCTTCCGTTCGTTAACTGATACCCTTGCCTGCACACTGCATCTGTCATCAACAGGCAATAATGATCACCATATTGTCGAGAGTTTATTTAAAGCCTTTGGACGCACTTTACGCCAAGCGATCAAGGTCGATGGTAATGATCTTCCAAGTAGCAAAGGAGTGTTGTAATGACAGCACCATCAATCGCAAACACTGAGCAACGAGTCGTTATTATTGATACCGGCTGTGCCAATGTATCTTCGGTGAAATTTGCCATTGAACGCTTGGGCTATCAAGTAGAAATAAGCAAAGATCCACAAGTGGTATTAGCGGCTGATAAGCTATTTTTACCCGGTGTAGGTACTGCTAGCGAAGCAATGCATAACCTTGAGCAACGTGATTTGATTACACTCGTTAAACAAATCACTAAACCGTTACTTGGTATTTGTTTAGGGATGCAGTTATTAGGTAAACAGTCACAAGAGCATGGTCAGAATGGCACCGATCTTGTCCCTTGTTTGGGATTATGTAATGCCGTCGTTAAGAAAATTAACGCCCCTGAGTTACCTTTACCTCATATGGGATGGAATACGATTACACCGCAACCTAACCATCCACTATTTAATAATATTCCCGTTGGCAGTTATTTTTACTTCGTTCATAGCTATGCCATGCCAGTATTTGATCACCGTGATAGCGACGGTGGGCAAACCATTGCAACGACGACATATGGTCAAGCATTTACAGCAGCAGTACAAAGTGGCAACTATTATGGGGTTCAATTTCATCCAGAGCGCTCCAGTAAAGCAGGGGCGCAACTGATAAAAAACTTCCTTGAACTATAACCATAACCAAAGGACCTGTAATGATTATTCCTGCATTAGATTTAATTGAGGGCCAAGTCGTTCGTTTATTTCAAGGCGACTACGGACAAGTAACTGAATATAAAGTTAACCCTGCAGAGCAATTTGCGTTATATCATCAGGCTGGTGCTAACTGGCTTCACCTGGTTGATTTAACTGGCGCTAAAGATACTCATGCACGCCAATTAACCCTAATCAGTCAATTACTTGCTAGCACACCAGCCAATGTTCAAATTGGTGGTGGTGTGCGCTGCGAGCAAGACGTTAGCGATTTACTTAACGCTGGCGCACAGCGGGTTGTGATTGGATCAACGGCGGTTAAACAACCAGAAATGGTCAAAGGTTGGATTGAAAAATATGGCGCTGAACATATTGTATTAGCACTTGATATTAACATTGATGTCAATGGTAAACGTACTGTCGCGGTTTCCGGTTGGCAAGAAGATTCAGGCGTCAGTATCGAAACCTTACTTAATGACTATCTTAAAGTCGGTTTACGACATGTGCTATGCACTGATATTTCTCGAGATGGTACGTTAGCGGGTTCAAATGTTGAACTGTATATCGATTTATGCCGCCAATATCCACAAGTACAATTTCAATCATCCGGTGGCATCGGTTCACTTGAAGATATTGCTGCCCTTAAAGATTCAGGGGTTGCGGGTGTGATCGTTGGTCGTGCGTTATTGGACGGCAAGTTTACCGCTGAACAAGCGTTCACTTGCTGGAATAGTTAAGGAGAGCCAATGTTAGCTAAACGTATAATTCCTTGTTTAGATGTTCGTGATGGTCAAGTGGTGAAAGGGGTTCAATTTCGTAACCATGAAATCATTGGCGATATTGTTCCACTGGCTAAACGCTACGCTGAAGAAGGCGCTGACGAACTGGTGTTTTATGATATTACCGCCTCAAGTGATGGTCGAGTGGTTGATAAAAGTTGGGTATCACGAGTTGCTGAAGTGATTGATATTCCATTTTGTGTCGCTGGCGGAATTAAATCAGTAGCAGACGCCAGTCAAATTCTACAATTTGGTGCGGATAAAGTATCCATTAACTCCCCTGCTCTTGCAAATCCAGCGTTGATTACCGAACTTGCCGATAAATTTGGCGTGCAATGCATCGTGGTGGGTATCGACTCTTATTTTGATGCCGCAACAGGTCAATACCAAGTTTATCAATTTACGGGGGATGAGCACCGCACTCAAGCAACCCAATGGCAAACCTGTGACTGGGTACAAGAAGTACAACGACGTGGTGCTGGCGAAATCGTATTGAATATGATGAACCAAGATGGCGTTCGTAACGGTTATGATTTAAACCAATTGAATATGGTACGTAATGTGTGTCAGGTGCCACTAATTGCTTCTGGTGGCGCAGGTGAAATGTTCCACTTTCGTGATGCCTTTCAATTTACCAATGCTGATGGTGCACTGGCAGCGTCCGTCTTTCACAAACAAATTATTAATATTGGTGAGTTAAAGCAATATCTTAAACAACAACAGGTGGAAATTCGACTATGAGTTTAATAACAACTATTGATTGGGAAAAAGTAGCCGGATTGATCCCTGCTATTATTCAAGATAACAACAGTGGTCAAGTCTTAATGCTTGGTTATATGAATGATGAAGCCCTCACCAAAACTCTAGCCACAGAGCAAGTAACTTTTTGGTCTCGTACTAAAAATCGATTGTGGACCAAAGGGGAAACATCCGGCAACGTGTTACAGCTTAAAAGTATTAAGCTCGATTGTGATCAAGACACATTATTAATACAAGTCGATCCGGTTGGCCCAACCTGTCATTTAAACACCACCAGCTGTTTTGATAACGATAATAATACTAACGCTCAACCTAGTTTAGTATTCCTTCATCAACTTGAGCAAGTACTGGCTGATCGTAAAGGTGCAGATCCCGACTCTTCTTATACTGCCAGTCTCTATGCCCGTGGCACCAAGCGTATATCGCAGAAAGTAGGTGAAGAAGGTGTTGAAGTTGCGCTTGCGGCAACCTCAGGTGATAAAGCGGAATTAGTCTGTGAATCAGCAGATCTTATATATCACTTATTAGTATTATTACAAGATCAAGACCTCGCACTTGAAGATGTTATTAATAAACTCAAACAACGTCATCAACAATAAATACACCGAGTATTATCATCACTCATAAAAAAAGGAAGCTCGGCTTCCTTTTTATTTATGTCAATCTGTATTACAGACCCAACGCTTCTTTATAATGGGCACGACACACTGACACATAACGATCATTGCCACCAATTTCAACTTGGTTACCGCCAGCAATCGCATTACCAGCAGCATCTTGACGAATAACCATATTCGCTTTACGGCCACAATGACAAATTGTTTTTAGCTCAACTAATTTATCAGCCCATGATAATAAATAGCGACTACCTTCAAATAACTCACCAAGAAAATCTGTCCGTAAGCCATAACATAAAACAGGAATATCTAATTTATCGACGACTTCAGTCAATTGATAAACTTGCTCTTTAGTTAGGAACTGGCTTTCATCAATTAATACACAATCAATTTTACCTGCGCCTGAAAGCTGAATTAATTTCTGATAAAGATCATCTGTAGAATTAAATAATTCGGCATCTTCCTGCAAACCAATTCGAGAGCTAACTTTACCTTTACCAAAACGATCATCAATTGCAGCAGTGAAAATAATTGGCGTCATGCCTCGTTCACGATAGTTAAATGACGATTGTAATAATGTGGTCGATTTCCCAGCATTCATTGCTGAGTAATAGAAATACATCTGGGCCATTAGGCTTTCCTAGTAATATTGATTACGTTTAAAAAATCGCGCCGATGCTACATAAAATCATCGCCAATGAAAAGTATCTATATCAACAACTGTTATTGTTGTTATAAAAAAAACCAGCTGACATCATCAACTGGTTCAATTTAAACCCATTGGGTTATTTTAATAACATTTAGCTTTATGCATTAACTTTCTTAGGTTGACGTGATAACCAAGCTAAGAAAAAACACATCAAGGTAAACGCAGTTGTCGCCGCTAAAAATGCTAGCGCCAATGAGTCAGTAAGACCTAAAGCTAAAAATCCAATCGCAGAAATAATAGCTACAGCTAATGCATAAGGTAGTTGAGTCGCTACGTGATCAATATGATGGCAGCGTGCTCCAGTAGACGACAATATTGTAGTATCCGAAATTGGAGAACAGTGATCACCAAAAACTGAACCCGCTAAAACACTCGCCAGCATTGGGAGCATTAAACTAATTTCCGTCGCGCCAGCAAGATCACCCGCTATTGGTAACATAATACCGAAAGTACCCCATGAGGTGCCGGTAGAAAAAGCCATAATCCCTGAGAGTAAAAATAAAATCATTGGCAATAATGCTGGATTAATATTTCCTTGCACAAGGGTCGATAAATATTGCCCCGTTTTCATATCACCAATAACACTACCAATACTCCATGCGAATAGTAGAATTAATATCGCGCCAAACATTGATTTTGCGCCAATCCATAATGTGTTACCAATATCTGATACTGGAATTCGCTGACGAAACACCGGTATGATTGCCGCAACTAAACCAAAGGCTCCACCTAAGCATAATGCTTGACCGACATTGGTATTTTCAAAGGCGCCTAATAGTGCAAACGGCTTACCTTCTGCTGCTAGTACCTGATAGCCGGTAAACACCATAAAAAAGAACGTCGCTATAATAAGAATAACAATTGGCCATACTAAATCGCCAACGCGACCATTCTGACTTTCTTTTATATCGAGTTCTTCGGTTAAATCTTTAGCTTGCTCGTCAACGTCACCACCAACATCTGTACCGCGACCATGACTCGCAGCAAGTTCATGCTTTCTCATCGGCCCAATATCCCATTGGAACCACGACACGACAAAGACCATTGCTAACGCAAAAATAGCATAGAAGTTCATTGGTGCTAACGTCATAAAAGCACTCAATGGCGTATATTCCGTAACGCCATGAGTGACTAATATGCCGCCAATCAAGGTAATAATATATGCCCCCCAACTTGATGCCGGCATTAATACACACATAGGTGCGGCAGTAGAATCAAGAATATAGGCTAATTTCGAACGTGATACCTGAAAGCGATCAGTAACAGGGCGAGCGATAGAACCAACAGCAAGGCTATTAAAATAGTCGTCGACAAAAATGAATACGCCTAAAAAAGCAGCGAGAAGTTTTGCCCCACGTTTGGTCTTAATTTTAGTTTGTGCCCACTCAGCAAAAGCACGCGTACCACCTGAAAGTGTCAATAAGGCTGTCGTCATTCCCAGCAATATTAAAAATAGTACGATACTCATATTCCAAGTATTAATACCACCATCAGAAATAAACAGCCCTTTGATTGATGTGGCAAGGTAAGATCCTGTATTTGCGAAAGAAAAATCGTTAAGAAATAATGCTCCAAGTACAACACCAGTACCTAAAGACAATAACACTCTACGGGTTAAAATCGCCAAGCCAAGTGCAACTAACGGCGGAATAATGGATGTTAAGGAATGGGAAAAATCTATCAAAGTTTATGATCTCTAAGACAACCAATTTTGGTTAGAAGATCTACTGCTTGATATAGGCGCAATGGCATATTAATTTGAGTATAAGGAAAGAAGGTTAGCCTTTCCAGCCTCCACAGTAGCACTCCATAGTTATGTGTTTATCTACTATGGCAGTGTTGCACTTCTTCAATGCAACCCCAGTAAGAATATTTGATAGCTATATCTCACTTCGGCATCGGCTCCTTTCGCTAATAGTCATCGGTATCACCCTCGTATTAGTTACTGATAAACAATGCACCTCTACCCTTATCGTTAAGGAATAAATCATTCTACGTAAATAGCGAAATATTGCAACATCGGAAATCTAAAAAATTAACAACAAAAATCATAAATAGACCAAATGTAACCATAACCATCCAATAATAATGAAGTAGCATAACATTTTAAATTTTATTATCATTTAACATATAAAACGCTGTAACAATAACTAAAACTATTCCGCTTGTATTTATACTATTAATGAAGATACATTTTATAAATAGTCTCATATACTAAATATAAATACTTTTTAAATTAAAGAAGTGATTAAAATGTTTTACACTGAATGTATAAAAGTATTACTATTGCAAAATATGTTTTAACGCTGCTATTATTATTTATAGTTAATTAAAAATAACAGGAAATATAAAATGTCTGATGCAATGAAAGCGCTTTTAAATCTTCGTAGCCTACGCGCACTTTCTCGTGAATATACACTAGAACAACTTGAAGAAGCGTTGGATAAACTAACAACAGTTGTTACTGAACGTTCTGAAGCTGAAGCTGAAGAACAAGCAAAAGAAAATGAACGTAATGAAAAGCTAGCTCAATATCGTGAAATGCTTTTAGCTGACGGTATTGACCCTGAAGAATTACTAGCAAGTTTAGCTAAAGCACCAAAAGCAAAGCGTGCAAGTCGTCCGGCTAAATATAAATTCATCGATGAGAATGGCGATGAAAAAACATGGACAGGCCAAGGCCGTACACCTAGCGCTCTAAAGAAAGCACTAGATGATGGTCAAGCTCTTGAAGAATTCGAGATCTAATATATAAAGAATAAATAAAAAGCCTAAACTATTTAGGCTTTTTTTATATCTGCAAATAATTATATGATTACTATTTCACGTACAAATATCCCGAATAAGAATAAAACAACATTCTTATTTAGCCCATTAATATAACGCCAACAAAAAAGCCAGACATTAACGCCTGACTTTTTAGTTATTACTTAAACTCGTATATTAAGTATAATGGTAATTAATTTATTGAATACGATCAGCTAATGCACTTACTGCTAAAGCAAAATAATGCGAACGATTCCACTTTAGTAATGTTCTATAATTTTCATATATCAGATACGACTTACCTTCACCACCATCAGGCTGAATCAACCATGCTTGAATATCAGCATTCGGCAATGTTCCGCGACTATTACTCATCACGCCTAATTGTTGCCATTGAGCTAATGTTTTTCCTTTTTCAGTTTCAGTACCTTCGTAGCTATCAGCTAAGACCTTTGATAATTTAACTGGACGTCCCCAAGTATATTCACTATCCCATCCAGATAGTTTTAAATAATTAGCGGCAGAAGCAAAAACATCGGCTTTAGTATTCCAAATATCGGCTTTACCGTCACCATTACCATCAACAGCATACGTAAGGTAAGACGTTGGCATGAATTGACACTGACCCATTGCCCCAGCCCAAGAACCTTTCATATCAGCTATAGAAATATTACCATCTTGCAAAATTTCTAATGCAGCCATTACTTGCTTTCGAAATAATGCTTCACGACGGCCATCGTAGGCCAATGTCGCTAAGGCTTCAACAACATGATAATTACCTTGGATTTTACCAAAATTACTTTCAATACCCCATAAAGCGACAATAAACCGTGGCTGTACACCATATTGTTTACCAATCCGTTCTAGTGCCACTTTATTTTGTTGGTAAAGACGATTGGCCTGCTTTACTTTCCAGTCAGGAACTGCGCGAGTAATATATTGCTCTAGCGACAGTTTCTTCTCTGGCTGATTATTATCTGCTTTGACTGCACGGGCTGTATATTTAATGCCGTCAAATGCAGCATCAATTATTGGCTCTGAAATACCATTACCACGTGCTTCAACTTTTAATTTATCTACGTAGGCATCGAATCCTTCTTCACTGGCAAATGCAGAAGAGGACAATCCCATTCCTATGGCAACAAAAATCGATATCAAACGCTTATGCATAATAGCCTTATTTTATTATTTAGCAGCTTTATCTGCCTTATATTGATCCAATAAATTAGTCACTGGTGGCGGTACTTGTAAATAAAAACCGACAGTCGCTAATGCTTCTTTGACTTTCTCTACATCAGCCAGCGCTAATGTTCTTCCCTCAAGTTTGATCACCATCACAAATTGAGGTTTACCAAATGTCGACATTAATTGTGCAGGTACATCCGCAAAATCATCTTTTTTATTAATGTATAAATAAGTATTGTCTTTTTTTAAACTTTTGTAGATCGAACACAACATATAATTAGCCTATTTCATTTATGCGCCATACATTTCAGAGTACTATTACAAGCAATCATTCACTATTGACTCAGTTTTAAGTAAATAGTGTGAGAAGTTTGTCTGAAAAACAAACGTCAACGCAAGGATAGCTTGCCCCTAACGGCTAGTGAATATACCATGCTAGTACCTTTGTGATAATGAACTAAATGGTTAATTTAAAATCTTAGCCATAATATACCTATGACCAAGATAGCTGAACTAAAAGGGAGCTCGTTCACGCTCTCTGCACTTCATTTAGTTGATAATGACATTAGTAAAGTAACTAATCAGCTAAAAGACAAAGTTGAACTCGCACCAAATTTTTTTGCTTCAGCCCCTGTTGTTATTGATATATCACAAGTTGATGCTGATATTAACTTTGAACAACTAAAAGCTGGCATTATTGATGCAGGAATGATTCCTGTCGGTATCGGTGGTTGCAAAAATAAAACACAGCAAACACAGGCAAAAGCCGCTGGTTTTGCTATTATGAATGCTGCAAGACCTGTTAAAGATGAGCCATCTGAATTTTTAGCTGAAACATTAGATACCCCAGCAAGTACCGATAAAGAACCAACGTTAATTATTCGTACTCCGGTTCGCTCCGGACAACAAATTTATGCTCGTAATCGTGATCTCGTTATTCTCAGTAATGTCAGTGCTGGTGCAGAAATTCTTTCTGATGGTTGTATCCATATTTATGGCACGCTACGTGGTCGCGCAATTGCGGGTGCAAGCGGTGAGCAAAGTGCGACAATTTTCTGTCAAAACTTACAATCTGAACTAATTTCTGTTGCGGGAAACTACTGGCTGAGTGATAACATTCAGGAAGAGTTTTGGGGCAAAGGTGTTGTCATATCTCTTGAAGACAGTAATCTCAGTATAGAACACCTAGCTTTATAAAAAGTTTTAAGAAGGAATTGAGTAAATGGCACGAATTATCGTTGTTACCTCAGGTAAAGGCGGCGTTGGTAAAACAACATCAAGTGCTGCTATTGCATCTGGTCTAGCACTGAGCGGTAAAAAAACTGCAGTCATCGATTTTGATATCGGCCTGCGTAACCTCGATCTCATTATGGGTTGTGAACGCCGTGTCGTTTATGACTTTGTTAATGTTATTAATGGCGAAGCAAATCTAAGTCAGGCGCTAATTAAAGATAAGCGTGTTGATAATTTATTTGTGCTTCCAGCATCACAAACTCGCGATAAAGATGCATTATCTCGCAATGGTGTTGAGAAAGTATTTAAAGAACTAGCAAAAATGGGTTTTGATTTTATTATCTGTGACTCACCTGCTGGTATTGAAACGGGTGCCCTAATGGCACTGTATTTTGCAGATGAAGCGATTGTAACTACGAACCCTGAAGTATCTTCAGTTCGTGACTCAGATCGTATTCTAGGTATTCTAGATTCGAAGTCTCGTCGTGCAGAAAAAGGCCGCGAGCCTGTTAAACAGCACCTTTTACTTACACGTTACAATCCTACTCGCGTTAATCAGGGGGAAATGCTAAGTGTACAAGATGTTGAAGAGATCCTTCACATTCCACTACTAGGTGTTATTCCTGAAAGCCAAGCAGTATTGAATGCATCCAACAAAGGTGAACCTGTTATCTTTGATAAAGGTTCTGATGCAGGACTAGCCTATGAAGACACAGTTGCACGTTTACTTGGTGAAGAACGTCCTTTCCGTTTCTTAGAAGAAGAAAAGAAAGGCTTCCTAAAACGTCTATTTGGAGGCTAATTGACCATGGCACTGCTCGAGTTTTTTCGCCCACGCAGAGCGAAAACTGCAAATGTAGCAAAAGAACGGCTACAAATTATTGTTGCTGAAAGACGTAGTGCTGGGCAAGCATCTCCAGCCTACTTACCACAATTAAAGCGCGATATTTTAGCAGTTATTAGTAAATATGTTCAAATTAACCCTGAACATGTTTCAGTAAATCTAGACCATAACGGTGATGAATTATCGGTACTAGAACTCAACGTCACATTACCTGACGAAGAAAAATAAAAAAGCCCCGCTAAGTGATACTTAGCGGGGCTTTTTATTATCTTATATATTGCCACGTTTATTTTTCATCAAGTATAGATAATACTCGTGTTTCAAATAAGCCTTGACGCCAATTTTTAAGCATTTCTGGACGTTTTTCATCAGCACGCTGATGCTTCCAAGCCCACGATAACAATTGATGAATCTGCTTTTTAGAGGCTAAAAATTCAGGCGCTAACCCTGTTGCTAACTCAACATCTGCTACCACGTCTTTTAAACGCTTCACCATCTGTTTATAGCCAGCAAAATCAACCAACCGCTCAATTTTTGGTGGGTAATCTGCACAATTAATCGCATCGCAGTCATGTACCATTTTCAATAAACGGTTACCATGTCGCTGAATCTCCATCGGTTCAAAACCTTCTTTTTCAAGCGTTGAACGTGACTTTATTTCTAATCGTGCAAGTTTCCACAAATGTAATTCTTTAACAATAAAATTAAGTGCAATATCACGCTTTCTTGCTTCACGTACTCGCCAAGCAGCAGCTTGCTGTAACACCGCTAGTTGTTTTGTATTTAACTGCCATGCATTTTTAATATCAAGATACGCTTTATTCGGATCAAGTACTTTAGTTCGACGCAGCATAATCGCATTACATTCTTGGTGTAGCGCTTCCATATAACCAGCTGCTTCAACTTTCTCTAATAACGTTTCATATAATGGTTTAAGGTAATGCACATCAGCAGCAGCATAATCAAGTTGCTTGTCGGTAAGCGGTCGAGCCAGCCAATTAGTACGTGCTTCACCTTTATCAAGTTCAACACCAACATATTCTTTAACTAACGCGCCAAAACCCGTTGAAATACCGTGGCCAAGAAAAGCCGCCATAATTTGGGTATCAAGCATAGGTGTCGGCAAACAACCAGCATGATGCTGGAACACCTCAAGATCTTCACCGCAAGCGTGAAGGACTTTAATTACCGCTTGATTGCGTAGTAAGTCCCATAGCGGCGTCATATCTTGCACTTCAAGCGGATCAATAAGTGATAGATATTCACCATCAAACATTTGAATCAGACCTAAACGAGGATAAAGCGTTCGCGTACGTACAAATTCAGTATCAAGCATAACAGCAGCATGCTGACATGCTGACTCACACCGCTGGCGAAGTTGTTCGGTTGTTGTAACAATCTCGAAATTCACAATGGACCTTTTTGATTACAGAACGACCCCGTTGTAGAGCCTATTAAATATTTTATAGTAAAATGCCGGCATCAAAGCCGGCATTAGATACGTACTAGTACAATCCGTTACTACTATTTTATCAAATTAACGTCATTTTATGTCAGTAAAAATATTATTTTGTGGCTTGCTGGGATTTTTGATCTGACTCTTCACGTAATACTCGACGAAGAATTTTACCCACATTCGTCTTAGGTAAGGCGTCCACAAATTCAACAATTTTAGGGATTTTATAACCGGTTAAATGCTGACGGCAATGGGCAATAATCTCATCTCGCGTCAAACTTTGATCTCGTTTCACCACACAAAGCTTAACCACTTCACCTGACACTTCATGAGCTTGACCGATAGCAGCGACTTCAAGCACTTTATCGTGCAGTGCAACTACACCTTCAATTTCATTCGGGTATACATTAAAACCTGACACTAAAATCATGTCTTTCTTACGATCAACAATATGTAAGAAACCATCATCATCAAATTTAACGATATCACCCGTTGATAGCCAACCATCATCAGTTAAGACTTCTTTAGTTGCTTCAGGACGCTGCCAATAGCCTTTCATCACCTGAGGGCCACGGACTTGCAACTCACCGACTTGATCCAATCCTAAAACATTACCGTCATCGTCAATCATACGAATATCTGTTGAAGGAACAGGTAAGCCAATAGATCCATTATAATAATTTAAATTATAAGGATAAGCAGCAACCAAAGGAGAACACTCAGTTAAACCATAACCTTCCAGTAAATAGTTACCGGTGATTTTTTGCCACTTTTCAGCAACAGCTCGTTGAACTGACATGCCGCCACCGACAGAGAAGTGTAAATGACTAAAATCTAATTCGTGAAAATCTTCATTATTAACTAATGCATTAAATAAGGTATTAACGCCTGTAATGGCTGAAAAAGGATAACGCTGTAATTCTTTAATAAAGGTCGGAATATCACGAGGATTAGTGATCAATAAATTTTGCCCCCCTCTTTCCATTAACAATAAACAGTTAACAGTTAGTGCAAACACATGATATAGCGGCAGTGCAGTAACGATTAACTCACGCCCTTCAGTCAATGCTGGACCATAAGCCCCTTTTGCCTGCATGACGTTAGACACCATATTATAGTGAGTTAGAATCGCTCCCTTGGCTATGCCTGTTGTACCACCGGTATATTGTAAGAATGCCATGTCATCACCAGTAATAAATGGCTTAACATATTGCATTCTTCGCCCTTTGCGTAAAGCAATACGCAGCGATGTTGCGTGAGGCAAGTGATATGACGGCACCATTTTCTTAATATACTTCACCACAAAGTTAACTAAAGTTCCCTTCGGGCGTGATAATTGGTCGCCAAGGCTAGTTAAAATAACGTGTTTAACACTGGTATTTTTAACTATCGCTTCTAATGTATGGGCAAAATTAGATACGATAACAATCGCTTTTGCACCTGAATCATTAAGTTGGTGCTCTAATTCTCGTGGTGTATAAAGTGGGTTAACATTTACGACTACACAACCTGCACGCAAAATACCAAACAATGCGATTGGATATTGCAACAAGTTTGGCATCATAATAGCAACACGATCACCTTTTTGAAGTTTAAGCTCATTTTGTAAGTATGCAGCAAATGCACGGCTACGCTCTTCCAACTTACGGAAGGTCATAACCTGTCCCATGTTGATAAATGCCGTTTGATCTGCGTATTTGCGTACGGATTGCTCAAACATGTCGACTAAAGATGAATATTCATCAGGGTTAATTTCTGCCGGTACATCGTCCGGATAGCGGCTAAGCCAAACCTTATCCACGTGCACTCTCCTTTATAATTAGACTGCTGTGTGTGCCTATTAAACTAACAAAACCGTAATGGTATAAACAAAGCGAATATTTACATCATCATTACAGCATATTTAACTTTTGATTAAAATCTGATAGTTACACCATGACTTCAACTTTTGATGCCAAGCATAAAACATAATAATTAATCGAATTAAGTGGGGATAAATGTTCGAATATGGCGGTAGACATCGTTCGAACTTTGTAAATGGCAATGATGTCCCCCTGACACCATCACTTGAGTAAAATTATTAATCCCCCAGTCACTGACCTCAGTTTTGCGAAGGTCAACATAACCATTGTCACCAATAATGGATAACACAGGAGCTTGAATACTATTCAACAATGCCTGTGCGTGTTGCTGCGCCATTCGATATAGCGAATCACAACGGAGACGGGGATCATGACGCCAATACCAGCGTCCATCACGCTCAATCGTTGCTCTTTGCACCACCGCTTCCAATAACGATACAGGTAGCCGATTAACAGAAGCACGAAGCGTTAATGCGTCAGTAAATGTTTCCATCGAACGCTGTTTTAAACGCAGATGTTGATGACGATAACGCTGGCGACTAACAATACCCATCCGTAACCGCTCCACAATCATGTGAGGCGGCTCTGTTAACGGTGATAATCCTTCAATTAGTACAATTTTATCGATATTTTCAGGAAATATTGCGGCATAACAACCAGCAACAATAGCACCTAGTGAATGCCCAATTATATGTACTTTTTCACGCTTTAGCTGAACGATAACTTGGTGCAAATCATCAATATAATCAAAAAAATGATAATAATTATCAGCACTTTTATGATCAGATTTACCATGTCCAGGCCAATCGAATGCAACAACATCGTAATCTTGTATTAACCGTGGCCATAACGAAGCAAAAGTAGCTGCGTTATCTTGCCAACCATGCAGTAATATCAGCATCGGCTTTGAGGTTACCTGTGCCGTGGCTATATCGACATTACTGCAGCCAGCAAGATTATATTCCGCTAGCGTAAAGGTTATTTCGTTCATCACGATTATGGTACTACTCGCTCAACAATACGGCCGTTAATACCAAAATTAGGCATCATCAAATCATTGCCCCATGGATCACAATTAAATGAGTAACAAGGTTGATGAGTCCAAAAAGGATCATCTAATTGTATCTGTTGCTGTACTTGCCACAATTGCTGACCAGATACTTGCACTACAGGAAAAGTATAAGGGTAATTACCTATCTTTCCCTGCTCATCACCGGAAAATTGCCCAGCAACAGTCAACAGGCGTCCTTTAGCGTATTCAAGTGGCTCTAAAAAGCCATGAATATACGCAATAAACCGTCCTTGGGATTGTGCATGTAGTACTGGGCGACCGTCCGCAGTTAAAGGCATCGCTACCATTTCAATACGGGTTTGCTGCTGTTCATTACGAATCGAAGCAATAACACCACCAAGACGAACTTCTTTACCTTTATTCGCCTGTGGGTGTTGTAGAATAACCGTTAAATCTGTAATCGGGTTTTTCGATTTCGTAACCAAAGTTGCAGGTAAGCTGGCGCAGCCTACCATAAACACTAATATCACCCCAAGAAATAGCTTACCAAACATCTAAAACCTCCACATATTTGTTTAATAACTCAACAAAAAATAACATATATCACTACTTTCGTCCTATCGCTACTGATTACCTAACACTGTTATCCTCAATATTATTAATGCTATTCACGCCCAAACATCGATTCTTAAAGCGCAAATTAATTGTATGATAATTAATAACGAACAATACTTTATTTGGTATCGTTAAGAGTACAGAGACAGAAACTCGTTCAAAATAAAATAGAAGTGATAATAGTTGATGCTATCGGTGTGAGGGGATATTGCGTGAAATATAACTATGGTGGCAGAGGTTATAGAAGAAGAACGAATCATTACAGATAATAAATACACAAGAGTGACAGTCTATATACTGCCACTCTTCATATCACACAAATTTATAGTGCTAGATCACTCACGACCCGGCAATTTTTTCCATGTCACCGTATCACGTAAATAAACGGGACTAGCGGCTTCTGCTGCGACGATTTCACCACGACCAAAAGCGTATTTTGCTAAATGCACCATATCTTGTGAATCGGGATATAACACACTGCCTAACTGCGCTTTTAGTGGCAGTTGATTTAACAGTTCAGGATAAGCTTCCCATCCTGTACCTGCTGTTAGCCATGTATTAGCATCAGCCTGTACATTTGCTAATAATACATCAGGTGCAATCACTTGCTCATTACCCACTAATAGCCAATCACCATCGGTTTTACGTTGGTATTGTCCCCAGTAAAGCTCACCCATACGCGCATCAATCGCCGTTAACACATGCTCTGCTTGGTGTAAACGGAATGAACCTTGTGCCATTGCAGCCAAAGTAGACACACCAATCATTGGTAAGTTAGCCCCAAAGGCTAAACCTTGCGCAATACCAATACCAATACGCACCCCAGTGAAGCTACCCGGACCACGTCCATAAGCAAGTGCATCGAGCTGCTTTAATTTAATACCAGCCTCAGCCAGTACCGCATCAATCATTGGTAAAATTTTCGTGGTGTGCTCACGAGGAGCATATTCACAACGAGAAATAACATCATCGCCGATCATTAGCGCGACAGAACAGTTTTCAGTTGCAGTATCTACTGCCAGAATTTTGGTGCTCATTCAAGCCTCTGAATGTTAGGTATCGTCACTTCCTAATACCTGAGTATCGGTTAAGTTCGACAAAAATTCGCTAACCCCTACGACACTACGTGTGCGCGGAATTGGCGGTAAACTTCTTAAGAATACAGCGCCATAAGCACGAGTGACTAAACGATTATCGCAAATCACTAATACCCCTTTATCTTGCGTATCACGAATTAATCGACCAACACCTTGCTTTAAAGTGATCACCGCATCGGGTACTTGTACCTCTGCAAATGGATCACCACCTCGCAAGCGACAGTCTTCGATTCGTGCTTTTAATAGCGGGTCATCTGGCGCTGTAAACGGTAATTTATCTATGATAACACAGCTAAGGGCTTGGCCTCTAACATCAATACCTTCCCAAAATGCTCCCGTTGCCACCAATAATGCATTGCCCCGCTCTAAATATTCAGCCAATAACTTTTGCTTACTGGTTTCACCTTGTGCTAATACTGGCAAATCTAATCGTGCTCGAAAGCCTTCGGCAAGATCACGCACCATTTGATGAGAAGTACAAAGAAAGAAACAGCGACCATCATTAGCTTCAATAATGGGTGTTAGCATTTCAACTAACTTATCTGCTAAACCATAACTGTTAGGCTCAGGCAAATGCCGAGGAACGCACAACAATGCTTGGGTGGCGTAATCAAATGGGCTTTCAAGAGAGAATTGTTGCTTAGGTTGTAATCCTAAACGCTGACTAAAGTGGCTAAAATCATCATCAACAGCAAGTGTTGCCGAAGTGAATACCCACGCCCCTTTCTGCTCAGCCATGCGCTCACTGAACTTATCAGCCACTGATAACGGCGTAATATTCAAACTAAATTGACGTGGTGTACATTCGTACCAATATGAATAACCAATAATACTGGTATCAACCACTCGTTTTAAGCGTGCTTTCAACAACGTTGCTCGCTCAAAAGCGGCATCTAATAATTGACTGCGCCCTAAGGCTAATTTAAGCACATCATAGATTAAATCAAGTGCATCATTCAAACGTACTAATTCACGTTGTACGGCTGGTGTTTGCGATGCTTCACGCCAATTGCCACGAAAACCGGGATCACCTAAAATAATCCGCATTTCAAATGCAGCTTGTTGTAAACGAGCGGCGGCTTTTTGCAGTTGACGCATATCTTTGGCTTCAGTGCGATAACCAATTTCGATATCTTTAGCCAATTCAATTAACTGACGACTAGACAAATTTTGACCGAAATATTGGCTGGCAATATCTGGCATCTGATGAGCTTCATCAAAAATAAACACATCAGCTTCAGGGATCAATTCACCAAAACCATTATCTTTCATTGCTAAGTCAGCCAGAAATAAATGATGGTTAACCACGACCACATCTGCTTCCATTGCTTTACGACGCGCTTTAACCACAAAGCAATCATCAAAAGACGGACATTCTCGTCCGAGACAATTATCATTGGTAGAAGTGATCATTGGTATAACAGGGCTATCTTCTGCGATATCTTCACATTCACCAAGATCACCCGTTTTAGATGCCGAAGACCACTGGCGGGTTTTAATTAATAGACTCAGCATGATCGGATCAGAATGATCACCATGACTTTCAGTGATTTGACGGCTAAGACGATCAACACATAGATAGTTTGAGCGCCCTTTCAATAATGCGACTCGACCAGTAAAACCTAACGCGCTTGCCATTAATGGTAAGTCACGATGAAATAATTGTTCTTGTAGGTTTTTTGAGCCTGTACTGATAATCGTTTTCTTACCACTCACTAATGCAGGTACAAGGTAAGCAAATGTTTTACCCGTACCAGTACCAGCCTCAACCACTAATTGTGATTGCTGCTTAATCGCATCAGCAACAGCTTTTGCCATATCAATTTGAGATTGTCGAGCTTGAAATCCGGGAATGGCTTTATCTAACGCACCACCAGCGGCAAAAAACTTAGCTATCATTCACTTCGCACTATTGGTTATTTATACAGTATCAATCGTTCTATTATGCCTATTTTATTACGTCACGACTAGCCATCTAAAGTGCTATTTCGTATAGATGAAACAGCACATTCAATAAACTATTTGACCCCAACATAGTATAAGCGTCATAGTGATAAATTATGATTTTTAGGCTGTGCACAGCGTTGCCGCCATCAGGAACACATATGGAAAAGAAAACATTATTAACGGAATGCCCTGATAATATGGGCCTTATCGCAAAAATTACTAATATCTGTCATAAACATCAGCTCAATATTATTAATAATAAAGAGTATGTTGATAACGCTAAAAATCACTTCTTCATGCGTACCGATCTCGAAGGGTATTTCAATGATGAAACGTTATTAGCAGATCTCGATCGTGCTTTACCTTCAGGTAGCAAGCGTCGCTTAATCAGTTCTGAGCGTAAAAAAGTGGTCATTATGGTTACCAAAGAAGCCCATTGCTTAGGGGATATTTTGGTAAAAACATTTGACGGCTCACTAGATATTGAAATTGCAGCTGTGGTCGGTAACTACGATAAGCTGCAAGATTTAACTGAAAAGTTCAATGTGCCGTTCCACCATGTATGTCATGAAGGGCTAACTCGTGAACAGCATGAAACACAATTACTCGCAGCAATACAGCAATATTCCCCTAACTATGTAGTATTAGCAAAATATATGCGTATTCTTACGCCTAATTTTGTCGCCCAATTCCCACATAAAATCATTAATATACATCACAGCTTCCTACCAGCATTTATTGGTGCCAAGCCTTACCAACAAGCCTTTGAACGGGGTGTGAAAATCATTGGTGCTACCGCTCACTTTGTCACCAATGATCTTGATGAAGGTCAAATCATTACTCAAAACGTGATTCCAGTAGATCATACCTTTAGCGCTGAAGAAATGGCAAAATCTGGCCGTGATGTTGAAAAATCAGTATTAAGTAAAGCACTTGGATTAGTGGTAGATGATCGCGTATTTGTTCACGGCAATCGTACTGTGATTCTTTAAAGAATAGATACTTTAATACATGCCACAGCTTTATTTAACTGTGGCATTTTTTGTGCTTAATGTGCAGTAACCAAATACGTTACTCTTGCTCACTCGCAATAACCGCGGCTAAAGAATGTGAATGCAATTTAATACATAGATTATCTTTTTTAAATGCATAAGTAGGATTAGGTAAACGTTCATGCTCGCCCGCTGGAGAGCTGGCTTTAACCTTAATCCCCTTACTTGCTAACTGCTGCCAATTTAATGCCGGAAAGGTAATATCAATAGACTGTTTTAATTGCTCAGGCGACATCGCATTACCCGGAATAACAAACTCCACGTGTTCCCATCCTTGCTGTGGATAAATCTTATCGCTTGGGTAAGGTAACTCTAACGCTTCAATCGTCCAATCACCGACTCGAAGTGGTTTATCAAAACCAATCACTACAATCGGACGACCATTAATAATCGTCTGTGACCATTCAGTGCCGTAGGCTAACCATGCCTGATGAAGTTCCAGTGCAATATCCTGTGAATTCACTCTTAATGCAATATGATCTGCTACGTACGATGAGAGTGAAATTCCGATCTCATCAGCTAAACAAATAATGCGATTCATAAAAGCGGGTAAATCAGCTAACATTTGCTCAGGATGTAAGCCTAATTGTTTCAAATTTTGCATTTCGTCTCTCCAACCACGTAACATTTAATAAACAACCGCATAATTACTCACACTTTTCGCATTGCCAATAACTAAACTACCACGAGGTAGCCCGTATCACTGTTGAATTTTGGCTTTATTTTAGCCTATTTGAAAAACTTTAAAAAAAATTGCTTACAATCTCTTTTTCCAGTTGCCAAAGTACCTAACTATGTGGGTATTATTAGGGTAACGCACGCTGCTTATTCAAGATATTGGTGTTTAAACTAAATTAACACTACCATCAAAAAATACTCACGTAGCTTTGGCCGCTTTTTTAGTGAAGCAAAAAACACTTTAGCTCCGTGAGTATTTTTGGCGGCATATCTTGCTATACGCAGACGTTTTTGCCACATACATATGATTGGCGTTACAAACGATTAAGGAACAGCGAGTGAATATTCAAGCACTTATTAATGATAAAGTATCACAAGCATTAGAAGCTGCAGGCGCACCTGCCGGTAGTCCAGCAGCAGTTCGTCAGTCAGCAAAAGCACAATTTGGTGATTACCAAGCAAACGGTGTAATGGGCGTAGCTAAAAAATTGGGTATGAATCCACGTGAATTCGCTCAAAAAGTTATCGACTGCCTAGAGCTAGATGGTATTGCAGAGAAAGTTGAAATTGCAGGTCCTGGTTTTATCAATATCTTCCTTGATAAAGCATGGCTAGCAGCTCGCGGTGAAGAAGCACTAGCAAGCGAGCGTCTAGCGGTTAACACTGACGAAGCACAAACGATTGTTGTTGACTATTCAGCGCCTAACGTAGCAAAAGAAATGCACGTAGGTCACTTACGTTCAACTATCATCGGTGATGCTGTTGTACGTACTCTAGAATTTTTAGGTCACAATGTTATTCGTGCTAACCACCTTGGTGACTGGGGTACCCAATTTGGTATGCTTATCGCTAACATGCAGCGTAAAGAGCAACAAGGCAGCGATGTTTCGATGAACATCAGCGATCTTGAAGGATTCTACCGTGAATCAAAAGTACTTTACGATGAAGATGAAGAGTTTGGCGTAACAGCACGTAACTTCGTTGTTCGTCTTCAAAGCGGTGATGAGTACTGTCTTGAGAAATGGCGTCAACTTGTTGCTATCACACTGAAACAAAACCAGCGTAACTACGATCGTCTAAGCGTATCATTGACTGATGATAACGTTATGGGTGAGTCAATGTACAACGACATGCTTGCACCTGTTGTTGCAGATCTAAAACAAAAAGGTCTAGCCGTTGAAAGTGATGGCGCAACCGTTGTTTTCCTTGACGAATACAAGAATAAAGATGGCGAGCCTATGGGTGTTATCATCCAAAAGCGTGATGGTGGCTACCTATACACCACAACTGATATTGCTTGTGCAAAATACCGTTATGAGCAATTACACGCAGATCGTGTACTTTACTTCATTGACTCACGCCAACACCAACACCTAATGATGGCTTGGTCTATCGTTCGTAAAGCAGGTTATGTTCCAGAAGAAGTTTCTCTAGAGCACCACGCATTCGGTATGATGCTAGGTAAAGATGGTCGTCCATTTAAGACTCGTGCTGGCGGTACTGTGCGTCTTGCAGATCTGCTTGATGAAGCTGTTGAACGTGCTAACAAGCTAATCGAAGAAAAGAACCCAGAGCTAAGCACTGAAGAAAAAGCAAACATTGCACAAACTGTTGCAATGGCTGCGGTTAAGTACTCAGATCTTTCTAAGCACCGTACAACAGACTACATCTTCGACTGGGACAACATGCTTGCATTCGAAGGTAACACTGCACCGTACATGCAATACGCATATACACGTGTAGCGTCTATCTTCAAACGTGCAAATGTTGAACTGAAAGATCTAACGTTCCCTATCGTAATCAATGACGAAAAAGAACAAGCACTATTGTCTAAGTTACTTCAATTTGAAGAAGCTGTTCAGTCTGTAGCACGTGAAGGTCAGCCACACCTAATGTGTACTTACCTGTTTGAACTTGCAGGTCTGTTCTCTAGCTTCTACGAAGCATGCCCTATTCTTAACGCTGAAGAAGCCGTTAAGCAAAGCCGCTTGAAGTTAGCACTACTAACCGCTAACACAATCAAGAAAGGTTTAGATTTACTAGGCATTGAAACACTAGAGCGTATGTAATTACGATTTATTGTGATAGCTAGATAACAAAAAGCCTTCATTCGTGAAGGCTTTTTTAATAGCACAAACATAATTGATTATTGGCCGAAACGTAGTCCGCCATCATGCAACCACGTTAACTCTTTCTTAGTGGATAACCGTCCTTTCACTGCATTTCGATGTGGAAATCGCCCAAATTCTCTTATCACCTGAAAATGACTATCAGCAAAATCATAAAAGCTATCAAACACCGTAACGTTCTCAAGTTGTACATTTTTACGTAGTAAATCAAATCGAAATACACTTTCTTCTTGATCTTCTAAGTCTTCTGAATGCTCTAAGGGCAAATAAAAGAATACTCGTTCAATTGCTGCAAGTTCAGCATCTTGATTAAGAGCTAAGCCACGCTTACAAATAGCAAGAGCTAATAGATCATAACGAAAAGCAGCATTTAATCCGCGATAAATATTACGTGGAAATTGATCCAATAAAATAATCAAAGCAAGACGACCAGGCGCAGTATCGCTCCAATGATTAAGTTCCCCATTACCCGCCATACTTACCCAGCGTTGAAACTTAGAAGTAATTTCAGCATCAACTTCAGCTCCCCCTAAAAACCATAGTACATTTTTATTTTCACGGGTCACTTCGCCGTTTAGTTCACCAAACCAGTAATCAAGAATAAATTGATACTCAGCTACCATTTAAGCCCCCATTAATACACTTTAACTACGTTTTTATAGGATAATCATTATTAATTAAGCGACGATTATGCATACCCTAAAGGATAATACCAATTACGCTAAATTAAGCTTACTATAATAAATATTGCTCAAGCTTGTGAGCTAGAATGTACTGTTAAGGAATAATTACATGAGTTTCATTCTTCATCCTCGATTAATGGCAGATACAACGGTACTTGGCGATTTACCTTTATCACAAGTATTACTGGTAAAAGAAGCCCTTGGCCCATGGCTTATTTTAGTGCCTCGTTATGATGCACTACGTGAGATCCACCATTTATCAGAACAAGATCAACAACAGCTAATGCGTGAATCATCCGCTGTTGCTGCCTTGTTAGAACAAGACTATCAAGCAGAAAAAATTAATATTGGTGCACTTGGCAACCTTGTTCCTCAGCTTCATATTCATCATATCGCACGCTTTAGCCATGACATCGCATGGCCAGGTCCAATTTGGGGCAATACTAACGGTATTCAGCGTAGTGATGATGTACAACAAGCACTTGCTGAAGAACTGCGTCAAGAACTGAGTAACATTGCAGGTTTTACCGCTATCAACGCGTAATCTCGACTTTAGTAAGCGTAGCTATCATTTTACGCTTACTACTCTTGTTAACCAATCTGTCGCTATAATGCGCTTCTCTTGATTGATATAAAAATGGAGATAAAAAAAGCAGCCCGTAGGCTGCTTATTAGTGATCACTATTAATATTTAACGCATAACGGTTACTGACAACTCATTAGCCGCTAAACATCGATACCACACATCTTTAGCAGTTTGACAACATTGGCTACTATCACAACCGACCAATTCTTTGCCTATCGCGCCTTTTCGTACCCAGACCGCTAGCATTGCATCAACGCCATCTTCTGACATACCAAAATGAAGAGCCAACTGCTTACGGCTCACACGCCCATGCTGTGCAATATACTGTTTTAACTGTTGTAAGATCATTCAAGCAATAATCCTTCTAAGTGAGACTGCTTTTTACCTTGCCGTTTCATCAACAAGTAGATCCCGACATTGATAACAATGAAGAACGCAATCCAGAACGAACTACTAGCTGGATGTAGAGCAAAATCTGCAATTTGGTAGAACAATGATGCAAAAGTATAAGCCAATAACATTGTCCAACCAGCAATAAAGCCAGCAAACTTCTTACCAAACTCACGTACATACGCACCCATTGCCGCAGCACATGGCGTATAAAGCAGAATGAAGATTAAGTAAGACATTGCCGCAGCGCCACTCACAAATCGTGACTGAATATTACCGAACACAGATTGATCAACACCTTGCTCTTCAGCAACAGCAGTTTTGTTCTCAAGATCGCCTACTTCAATACCCAAAGGATCACTGAAGCTTAGCGCGGATAAATTATCCCCAATAGAAGCAACGGCTTCTTTTAGGCTGCCAATAAGATCATATTCTTCACTCTTACCATCAAGCGCTGGAGCATATAAACTATTTAATGTACCTACTACCGCTTCTTTAGCAAAAATACCGGTAATAATACCCACAGTTGCTGGCCAGTTATCAGCTTTAACACCAATCGGTTCTAATACTGGAGTAACCACTTGTGCGGCATGTGATAACACTGATTTTGAAGTGTCTTCATTACCAAATGAACCATCAGTACCGAGTGAATTGAAGAAACTTAAAATTGTTACTACAACCACAATCGTTTTACCGGCACCAAACACAAAGCGCTTTAACTTCTGCCATGTTTTAATCACCACATTACGTATTGTTGGTAATTCATAGTTTGGCATTTCCATGATAAAGCTATCACTTGCTCCTGGGTAAAGCGTATTACGCAAAATCAGTCCCGTCATTACTGCGGCGACTATACCCAAAATATAGAGTGTGAAAACAACGTTCTGACCATTATCAGGGAAGAAAGCAGCGGCAAATAATGCATATACCGGTAGACGAGCACCACATGACATAAACGGTGCCATTGCTGCGGCAAGTTTACGCTCACGCTCTTGTTCTAAAGTACGCGTCGCCATGATAGCGGGTACATTACAACCAAAACCAAGCACAAGTGGCACAAACGCTTTACCGGGTAAACCTACTTTTTGCATCACTTTATCAAGCACAAAAGCAGCACGAGCCATATAACCTGAACTTTCCAAAACGGCAAGGAACAGATATAGACACGCAATCACAGGGATAAAGGTTGCGACGGTTTGAATACCACCACCGACACCATTTGCAATAATAGTCACTAGCCATACCGGCAAGTGGTTATCTAATAAATAATGACCGCCATCAACTAACACTGCACCGAAACTAATATCAAAAAAGTCGATAAATGCACTGCCCACGTTAATTGCAAACATGAACATAACGTACATTACGAAGAAGAAAAATGGGATACCAATAGCACGGTGTAATAATACGCGGTCAATTTTATCAGTTAGATTATGACTTAATCGGCCTTCTTGACGACGAACTTTCTGACATAATTGATGTAAAAACGTATAACGCACATCAGCAACTTGAATATCCGGATCAACTAATTCCAGCATTTGACTACGAATAGCACAAGCCTGTTGCTTATGCTCTTCTGATAAAGTGTGAATAACTAAAGTATCATTTTCTAATACACGAATCGATTGTGCGCGAGGGTTGAGCTTTTCATCATGGATAAATAAAGGCTTTAATAGCTCAACCGCTGCTTCAAAATCATTGCCATAATCAAGTGAAAAGTCTGAAACGACAATACCTTGAATCAGCATTTTATGTAGCTTTGATTTAAACTCGCCAATACGTTCCATATTATTAGCAGACAATGCAACCACAGGACAACCTAAAGCTTTTTCTAAAGCTTTAAGATCGATAACTTGTTGCTGACGCTTCAATACATCCATCTTATTAAGCACAACCACCATTGGTCGACCTAATTCACGCAGCTGTAACGTCATGTATAAACTACGTTCAAGCGATGATGCATCAACAACATTAATAATAACGTCTGCAGGGGTCGTTAAAATCGCGCGTGACGCAATCGCTTCATCAAGACTATTAGCATCATTAGCACTATCAAGATTATAAATACCAGGAAGATCAGTCAGAGAAAAATCATCACCATTATGCTGATAACGACCGGTCTTTTTTTCAACAGTAACACCAGCCCAGTTACCCACCTGCTGTTTTGAACCTGTTAATCCATTAAACAGTGTCGTTTTACCGCTATTTGGATTACCAACGGTAAGAATGTCATATTGCATTATTTAACCTCAACTTCTATATCTTCAGCAATTTTTTTACGGAGCGCAATATCAACACCACGTACCCGAACCTGAAGTGGGTCTCCTAATGGGGCTAAGCGAACCACAGTAATTTCTGTATGTGGTAATAACCCCATAACCATTAATTTTTTACGCGTTACCGCTGGTAACGCAGACATATTAATTACTGTACCGCTGTGGCCACACGACATATCTGACAGCTTCATAGTTAAACGGCTACCTTAATAAGAATTATTTTCATTACGATGTAGCGAAGTTTACACTTTGATACGAAATTAGTCTTGTCTTAAATCAATTATTCCATGACTGATTTAAAATAATAGTTATCACTTATTAATTGCGACTTTTCGATATAAATAACCAATAAGCCTGCATTATTACTCTTTTGTCATTATTTTTTACACACATAAAAAAAGCGTACCTTTCGATACGCTTTAAGAACAACTCTTTATATTGGTTTTAACTCGGCATCTGAGTGCTTAATTGTTTTTTATACGCTTTAACACTACGCATAAATTGTGTTCGAGTGCTACCTCGCAACGGCTCTGCTTGCGGTAGGGGAACTTTCATTGCATTAACAGGACGTCCATTTTTGATCAACTCAAAATGTAAATGTGGGCCTGTTGAACGTCCAGTATTACCACTTTTTGCAATTCGCTGACCCATTTTAACTTTATCACCAACTTTGACTTGGCGTTTACTTAGATGCAAGTAGCGAGTCATATATTCCCGCCCATGTTTGATAACAATGTAATTACCCGCTAACGGATGGTAACGTGATTTAACCACGACACCATCACCAGCAGCCAAAATAGTAGTGCCTATTGGTACCGCAAAATCGGTCCCATTATGTGGGGAGCGACGCTTAGTGACCGGATGCAAACGATTAGGATTAAATGAAGAACTAATCCGGTATGATTTGAGTAATGGTATCCGTTTAAAACCACGATTCAAACTACGCGCATCTTGATCGTAAAATTGGTCATCAGCACCACGAGCAATAAAAATTGAATGCCCACGGCGTTGGCTTTTATAGTAAAAGGCGTTCATTTTACCTTTACCCACAGCTTTGCCATCAATAAATTCACGATCTAGCACCACACCAAACGAGTCACCTTTACGGGCATCACGGCCAAGATTCATCTTCCATTGTAGTGCTTTAACCACATTACCAATTTGCGTCGGCGTTAACCCAGCATCTCGTGCTGAATTATAGAAACTACCGGATACTCGCCCAGTTAATACCACAGGCTTAATATCACCTTTCTGCACCACTTCTTTATAGCTATAGCCTTTTTTACCAAGCGTATAAGTATCTGTCACTTTCTTACTACGAATAATACTCAGCGATGTCAACTTACCATCAGCATCGACTTCCCATTCTAATGTTTGCCCAACGCGTAGCTGTTGTACTGATTTATTAGCATCAATTAGACGATACATTTCTGATATCGGTAAGCCATATTGAGAGAATATGACCCCCAAGGTTTCCCCTGATGATACTCGATGTTTAGATTCGGTTTCAGCATGTGCTTGTACTAATTGCTGCTCAATTTCATCTTTTGGCGCTTGAAATTGAGGATCATTTTGATCTAGAGACGCGCCCATTGGTTCACTATCGGGTTCTGATATTTCAGCCGGAGTAATATTAATAGGCACAGCAATAGGTGGCGGTTTTTTTAATATCGGGAAAGGTATTGCAGGTTTAGATGGCTGCCATGCAATAGCAGCCACCATCAAAATTGTTGTCGAGAATAACGCAATTTTATGCTGCAGCGGTAACATCTTTAATGATGTTACCGCAGCGATATAATATTTCATGATTAATTAAGACACTTACTAAATCGTTGTCCAAGTTCATTAAGAAAACGGACATATCCTCCCTTGCCCTCAACGATATCAGTTGCCATTGGGTCAAGAGTCCCTATTTTTACATTCGTTCCTTTGGTCACTGATTTCACAACAGCAGGCGAAAACTGAGGCTCACTAAAAACACAGTATGCCTCATTATTCGTTAATGCCTGACGAATAGATAACAGTGTTTTTGCGCCCGGACGACGATCCGGTTCAACCGTAAAATGGCCAAGATTATCTAACTTAAATTGTTGTTCAAAATAGCCATAGCCATCATGGAAAACATAGTAACCTTTATTATTTAAAGGTTTTAATTGCTTATTAAGCTCAATAACCGCTTGCTGAACATCTGTTGTGAATGTAGAAAGATTAGCGGTATATGTATTTTTATGCAACGGATCATACTTGATCAATGCCTTAGTTATGACATTTGCAGCTTGAACCGCTTGCTCTGGACCTAACCATAAATGTGGGTCGATGCCATGATGATTATGATGATGTCCTTCATGTCCTTCATGTCCTTCATGTCCTTCATGATCATCCTCATGCCCACTATGTTCTTGTGTATCTTCAGCATAGTATCGAAAGTTAATGCCTTGTTGTTTACTTAATGCGATATTTTCAGGTTTTGAGGCCATGGTTTTGGTTAAAAATGACTCCAACTCAGGACCGACCCATACCACAAGATCTGCTTGTTTCAGTTTTCTTACATCAGAAGGACGTAGCGCATAATCGTGTGGCGATGAACCAACAGGAATAACAAATTCACTGGTTGCAGCGCCTTGAGTTAATTCACTCACAATTAAGTTCAGTGGCTTTACTGTTGTAACAACGTTAAAGGTATCAGCAGCAATAGCGGATCCAGAAGCAACAAGAGCAGTAGCACAAAATAGAGAAGTTAAACGGTGCATGATTTTTTCCATAAAATGTAGAACAGCAAAAATTGTTGATTATCAGCAAAGAAATTTTTCTCAATTGGTTATAATCAGCGCGTATTAACAGTAACACAAGTAATATAGCGATGTTATAATATAACATCACATTTTTGCAAATTCTTATTTTAAGCACGCTTTATGACAACATTAGTAGAATTACAATCATTAACCGTAGCCTTCTCTGGACGCAACGTTCTAGATAATGTTGCGCTCAAATTAGAGCGTGGTGAAATCACAACGCTCATTGGCCCTAATGGCGCGGGAAAATCAACTCTTGTTAAAGTAATCACTGGATTACAAAAGCCAACCTTAGGTAAAGTTGTGCGTCAAAAAGGAATTCGCATTGGTTATGTACCGCAAAAACTACACCTAAATGAGACTCTGCCACTTTCTGTCGATAGATTTATGCGTTTAGCCGGGCGTTATTCTCTTGAACAACGCCGTGAAGCATTAACAATGGTTAATGGTGAACGCTTAATTGATAGTGATATGCATCGTTTATCGGGTGGTGAAATGCAACGAGTATTATTAGCGCGTGCATTGTTACAAAAACCCGATTTATTAGTATTAGATGAACCAGTACAAGGCGTTGATGTTACAGGACAATTAGAGCTTTATCGCTTAATTCAACAATTACGTGATTTACTTAATTGTGCTATTTTGATGGTTTCGCACGATCTTCATCTTGTAATGGCAAAAACTGATAAAGTGATTTGTTTACAACATCATATCTGTTGTTCTGGCAGCCCATTTAGCGTCACTAATCACCCTAAATATATTGCGTTATTTGGTCGTCAAGCCAGTGACCAATTAGCGTTATATCAACATAACCACCAACACGATGATTCAATGACACCATCAACATGCTGCAATAATCATCAGGATAATAATAAATAATGATTGAGTTTCTACTTCCCGCATTAATTGCAGGTATTGGGATAGCCCTTTTAGCCGGTCCTTTAGGTTCATTTGTTGTCTGGCGAAAAATGGCTTATTTTGGTGATACGCTGTCACATGCGTCGTTACTGGGTATTGCCTTAGGTTTTTTATTTAATATTAATTTAAATCTTGCGTTAGTGATTTGTTGTTTAGTGTTAGCGGTTATTCTAGTAACACTACAAAAGCAGCGTTATGTCGCAACAGACACATTACTAGGAATATTAGCCCATAGTGCATTATCACTTGGCTTAGTCGCAGTGAGCTTTTTAGATAATGTTCGTATCGATTTAATGGCGTATTTATTTGGTGATCTACTCGCAGTAACCACCAATGATTTAATGTGGATTTATGGCGGTGGTGCCATAGTATTAGCACTGCTTATCTACTTATGGCGTCCACTACTGTCAATGACAATCAGCGAAGAAATGGCACAAGTCGAAGGTGTTAACGTTGATTTGATGCGGTTATTATTAATGCTGATGGTTGGAATGGTGATTGCCGTCGCAATGAAGTTTGTGGGAGCGTTAATCATCACCTCACTACTGATTATTCCGGCAGCAACAGCACGTCGTTTTGCTCGTAGTCCAGAATCAATGGCGGTAATTGCATCAATAATTGGCTCTATTTCAGTGGTGCTCGGATTAGCAATGTCATGGCATTATGATACCCCTGCCGGCCCTTCAGTCGTTGTATCAGCTGCAGCACTGTTTATGCTAAGTCAATTTAAGCCAACTCAGCGCTAACAAGATGAGTCCTCAATAAAAAAAACCGCTTCCATATAAGGTAGGCGGTTTTTTTATTGTTATATTTTAATAACTAAAGGCTGATTAAATTTACCAACCGGTAACTTCGCGTAATGCTTTACCAATGTCAGCTAAACTTTGAACAGTCTTAACGCCTGCTGCTTCAAGAGCCGCAAATTTTTCATCTGCAGTCCCTGTGCCGCCAGAGATAATCGCACCAGCATGTCCCATACGTTTACCTGGAGGCGCAGTGACACCCGCAATGTATGACACCACAGGTTTAGTTACATTGGTTTTAATATATGCAGCAGCTTCTTCTTCTGCAGTACCACCAATTTCACCAATCATTACAATGGCTTCTGTTGCAGGATCATTTTCAAACATTTCAAGAATATCAATGAAATTTGAGCCTGGAATAGGATCACCACCAATGCCAACACAGGTTGATTGACCAAAGCCTTCATCTGTTGTTTGCTTTACCGCTTCATAAGTTAGTGTGCCAGAGCGCGATACAATCCCAACTTTACCCGCTTTATGAATATGGCCTGGCATAATACCAATTTTACACTCATCAGGCGTAATAATACCGGGACAGTTAGGGCCAATCATTCGTACGCCTGTAGCATCTAAACGTACTTTAACATCTAGCATATCCAACGTTGGAATGCCTTCGGTAATCGTTACTATCAGTTCAATGCCAGCATCAATAGCTTCTAAAATAGCATCTTTACAGAAAGGTGCTGGCACATAAATCACGGTAGCAGTTGCACCCGTTGCTTCAACTGCATCACGCACAGTATTAAATACAGGCAAACCTAAATGCGTAGTTCCGCCCTTACCCGGCGAAACACCACCGACTAATTGCGTACCATAATCAAGTGCTTGTTCTGAATGAAATGTACCTTGACCGCCAGTAAAACCCTGGCAAATTACTTTAGTGTTTTTATTAATCAATATTGACATTATTTACCCTCCGCGGCAGCAACGACTTTTTCAGCAGCTTCTGTAAGCGAAGTAGCAGCAATAATATTGAGGCCACTATCAGCCAATTTTGCAGCACCTACTTCAGCATTATTACCTTCAAGGCGGACGACAACAGGCACTTTTACACCGACTTCGGCAATAGCGCCAATGATACCTTCAGCAATAAGATCACAGCGAACAATCCCACCAAAAATATTCACTAACACAGCTTTAACATTGCTATCTGAAAGAATAATTTTAAAGGCTTCAGTTACACGCTCTTTAGTGGCGCCGCCACCGACATCAAGGAAGTTAGCAGGTTGACCGCCATGAAGATTAACAATATCCATGGTTCCCATCGCTAAACCTGCGCCATTGACCATGCAGCCAATATTACCGTCAAGTGCAACGTAATTGAGTTCCCATTGGGCAGCATGGGCTTCACGCTCATCTTCTTGTGATGGATCATGCATTTGGCGTAATTTAGGTTGGCGGTATAATGCATTCGCATCGATATTAATTTTACCGTCCAGACACACTAACGTGCCTTCATTAGTAATAATTAATGGATTAACTTCAAGCAATGCTAAATCACACTCAGCAAACATATTGCCAAGCCCTAAGAATATTTTAGTGAATTGTTTTACTTGATCACCTTGCAGGCCAAGTTTAAAGGCTAATTCACGCCCTTGATAAGGTTGTGGTCCAACTAAAGGATCGATGGCAGCCTTATGAATCAAATGTGGCGTTTCTTGAGCCACTTTTTCGATTTCCACACCACCTTCTGTCGATGCCATGAAAACAATACGCTGCGAACTACGATCAACAACAGCACCAAGATATAATTCATTGGCAATACTTGAAGCCGCTTCCACCAACACTTTTGTAACTGGTTGACCTGCTGCATCCGTCTGGTAAGTAACTAAGTTTTTACCTAACCAATGCTGAGCAAATTGCTTAATACCTTCTTTGTTATCATGCAATTCAACACCACCAGCTTTTCCTCTGCCGCCAGCGTGAACTTGACATTTTACAACCCATTTTTCACCGCCAATTTTACCTGCCGCTTCTGCTGCTTCTTGTGGGGTATCACAAGCATAACCTTCCGGTACAGGTAAACCATATTCAGCGAATAGTTGTTTTGCTTGATACTCGTGCAAATTCATAATGTTCTATCCGTTTTTATCCCTTTGGGACGCATTAAATCCATTTGAGATATTCTTTGATATCTCTTCATCATTGCGCATATTTACTGTTTCCTATTACTAGGAAGATAGCTAACCGAATAATGAGCACTTACTCGGTCAACTATTTAATACTTATACGTCCAGTAATAAACGTGTTGGATCTTCAAGTAACTCTTTAATTGTTACTAAATAACCCACTGACTCACGACCATCAACTAAGCGATGATCATAAGAAAGTGCAAGATACATCATTGGCAAAATCTCAACTTGACCATTAACCGCCATTGGACGGTCTTGGATCTTATGCATACCTAGGATTGCTGCTTGTGGTGGGTTAATAATCGGCGTCGACATTAACGAACCAAAGACACCACCGTTAGTAATAGTAAAATTACCACCAATAAGATCATCAACGGTTAATTTACCATCACGGCCTTTAATCGCTAAATCACGAATACCTTTTTCAATTTCAGCCAAGCTTAACTTATCACAATCTCGCAACACAGGAGTAACTAAACCGCGTGGCGTTGATACTGCAATGCTAATATCAAAAAAGTTATGATAAACAATATCATCACCATCAATCGAGGCATTCACTTCTGGATAACGCTTTAGTGCCTCAACAACAGCTTTAACATAAAACGACATAAAACCGAGACGAATACCATGGCGCTGCTCAAACACATCTTTATACTGTTTACGCAAGTCCATAATCGGCTTCATATTAACTTCATTAAATGTTGTTAACATGGCGGTACTATTTTTGGCTTCTAACAAGCGTTCAGCAACACGTTTACGCAATCGTGTCATCGGCACTCGCTTTTCACTACGATGCGCTAAAGGCAATACTGGTTCAATTTCAGATTTAGTACTCTTAGTTACCGTTGATGCTGCGGCAATATTTTTCAAATAAGCATCAACATCTTCACGGGTAATTCGGCCACCAACACCGGTACCTTTAACTTTATCTGCTGTCACGCCATGCTCGCTTAATAAACGTCGAACGGCAGGACTTAAGGCTTCGCTATTTTCTTCATTTAGCGATGCAGTATTGCGTTTATTTGGTGATGATTCAGCATCAGCAAGTACATCTAATGTTGGCTCACCAGCAACCGCATTAACTTTGATTTTACCAATCAACTGCTTAGTTAATACTGTGGTTCCTTCAATTTCAAAGATCGCCTCTAATACACCATCTTCAGGTGCTGGCACTTCAAGTACCACTTTATCCGTTTCAATATCAACCAAGACCTCATCACGAGTAACAGCATCACCTGGTTGTTTGTGCCATGTGGCTACAGTTGCGTCGGCAACAGATTCCGGAAGGTCAGGAACCAGAATTTCGATTGTCATATCGGTATTGTCCTTTTGTTCTCGTTCTAATTATTAGAATGGTCTTGAGATTCAATAGTTAATGCGTCTTCAACTAACGCTTTTTGTTGTTTCAAGTGTACAGACATATAGCCTACAGCAGGTGATGCTGATGCTGGTCGCCCGGCATAACGTAAAAGCGCTCCTGCTGGTAACGCAGAATAGAAATTATGCTGGCTAGAATACCATGCTCCCTGATTTTGAGGCTCTTCCTGACACCAAACGAAATCAGTAACATGTTGATAATCAGCAATTGCCGCTTCAACGTCCTCTTTCGGGAAAGGATACAACTGTTCAATACGCACAATCGCGACATCAGTTTGATCATTTTTACGACGTTGTTCTAACAAGTCGTAATACACTTTACCGGAACAAAATACCACTCGCTGCACTTGTTGGGCTGGAAGTTCATCAACTTCACCAATTGCAGCTAAGAAGGTGCCATTAGCTAATTCATCAAGTGTTGAGGTACATAATGGATGGCGTAACAACGACTTAGGTGACATAACTATCAATGGACGACGCATTGGCCGTACAACTTGACGACGAATCATATGATAAACTTGCGCCGGAGTTGAAGGTACAACTACTTGCATATTTTGCTCAGCACATAGTTGTAGATAACGTTCAAGACGTGCCGATGAGTGTTCAGGCCCCTGCCCTTCATATCCATGTGGAAGTAGCATGGTTAAACCACACATTCGACCCCATTTTTGTTCACCAGAACTAATAAATTGGTCAACGACTACTTGAGCACCATTGGCAAAATCACCAAACTGCGCTTCCCAGATAGTTAAACCACTCGGTTCTGCGGTTGCATAACCATATTCAAAAGCAAGCACTGCCTCTTCAGATAATACCGAGTCAATCACTTCAAACGGACCTTGACCATTATGAATATGAGTTAACGGAATATAAGTACTGGCGTCTTCTTGGTTATGTAATACCGCGTGACGATGGAAAAACGTGCCGCGGCCTGAATCTTGGCCAGTAATACGGATACGATGACCATCATCAACCAATGTCGCATAAGCCAAGTTTTCAGCCATGCCCCAATCAAAGGCTTTCTCACCATTGATCATCGCTAAGCGATCGTTATAAATTTTTTGAACCCGGCTCTGTAATTGATGACTTGTTGGATATTGACATAAACGACTGCCTAACTCCTGCAAACGTTGTTCATCAACTTTACTATCCCACTCAACAGTCCAATCATGGCCTAAATATGGTGCCCAATCGACAGAGTGCAATTTCATTGGTCGCCACTCTTTGACGACACACTCACCACGGTCTAATGCATCACGGTATTGATTGACTAAACCCGTCGCGACATCTAAACCAAACGCACCAATTTCAGTTAAATAATCAGCATATAACTTACGTGGCGTCGGATGTTTGATGATTTTTTGATACATCAACGGTTGAGTTGCGTTGGGCTCATCAGCTTCGTTGTGACCATGACGGCGATAACACACTAAATCGATCACTACATCACGTTTAAACTCATGACGGTAATCAAAAGCAAGTCGAGTTACAAACGCAACGGCTTCTGGATCGTCTGCATTTACGTGGAAAATAGGTGCCTGTACCATCTTGGCAATATCAGTACAGTATTCTGTTGAGCGAGTATCTTGTGGATTTGAAGTGGTGAAACCAACTTGGTTATTAATAACAATACGTACTGTACCGCCAACACTGTAACCACGTGCTTGAGACATATTAAATGTTTCTGCAACTACGCCTTGACCAGCAATTGCTGAGTCGCCGTGGATAGTAATTGGCAATACTTTATCGCCAGTATCATCACCTAAACGATCTTGACGTGCTCGCACTGAACCGACAACCACTGGGTTCACTATCTCAAGATGCGATGGGTTAAAAGCTAACGCTAGATGAACATCACCGCCAGGGGTTGCAAAATCTGCCGAGAAACCTTGATGATATTTCACATCACCAGTTCCCCAGCTTTCACCATGCTTACCTGCGAATTCATCAAATAAATCTTGAGGTTTTTTACCTAAAACATTGACGAGCATATTTAAACGGCCACGGTGAGCCATGCCCACCACAACTTCGCGCACGCCTTGTGAACCAGCATGACGAATCAACTCTTTCATCATTGGAATCATGGCATCGCCACCTTCTAATGAGAAACGTTTAGCACCAGGGAATTTTGCGCCTAAATAACGCTCAAGACCTTCTGCTGCTGTTAATTCATCAAGAAAACACAGTTGTTCATCGGCAGTAAAAGATCCAGTGCCCATCACCGATTCAAGTCGTTGTTGAATCCAACGCTTTTCTTCGGTATCAGTAATATGCATATATTCAGCACCAATTGACCCACAATAGGTCTTTTTAAGTGCAGCGTATATTTCACTGAGTTTCATGGTTTCTTGGCCAATCGCAAATGAACCAACGTTAAATGTTTCATTGAAATCATCAGCGGTTAGCGAATGAAATTCAGGATCGAGATCAGCAACATGATCACGTTGCCATAATCCTAATGGATCAAGATTAGCATTTTGATGACCACGAAAACGGTACGCATTAATTAGCTGTAATACTTTTACTTGCTTAGCATCAACATCAGGATCATTGACGACGGCACTTAAAAAATTGGTTTCTTTTGCTAAACGTCGAAAGTAATCACGCACACGAGAATGGGGTTGCTCAATAACTACGTCATTAACAACTGGCAGATCGACAAATACCTCTCGCCATTGGGTATCAACTAACTCTGGATCGCTAAGATACAACTCGTAAAGATCTTCTATATAAGTTGCGTTGGCGCCAGCTAAATGTGAAGACTCAAGCCATGCCTTCATAACGCTATTCTGCATTATTTTCCCTTAACTACTAATTTATCGCCATTGGCATCGGTCTAATACCGAGCATTCCCGTTAGCGAGCCAACAAACTGCATCGACTCACTAACATATCGATATTTTTAAACTGCTCGTTTAAGCAGCATAGATTTTATGTGTCCAATCGCTTTGGTAGGATTTAATCCCTTAGGACAGACATTTACACAGTTCATTATGCCATGGCAACGAAAAACACTAAATGCATCATCAAGATCAGATAATCGTTCATCGGTTGCTGTATCACGGCTATCAATTAACCATCGGTAAGCCGCCAATAAGCCAGCAGGGCCAATAAATTTATCAGGGTTCCACCAAAATGATGGGCATGCTGTTGAACAACAGGCACACATAATACATTCGTATAAACCATCTAACTGAGCCCGATCTTCTGGTGCCTGCAAATTTTCTCTCGCAGGTGGCAACGTCGCATCATCAATTAAAAAAGGTTTTACTTTAGCGTAGTTACTATAAAACTGTTCCATATCAATGATCAAATCACGAATCACCGGCAACCCAGGCAATGGACGAATCACAATGGTATCGCTATTCATTAGCGCAGATAACGGTGTAATACAAGCTAACCCATTTTTACCGTTCATGTTAATACCATCAGAGCCACACACACCCTCACGGCAAGAACGACGGAAAGACAAACTAGCATCTTGTTCTTTAAGCAAAATTAGCGCATCTAACACCATCATATCTGAGCCATCTGGCACATCAAGCTGGTAGCCTTTCATGTGCGGAGCATCATCAATATCAGGGTTATAACGGTAAATTGAAAAATTCAGTTTCATCGCTGTTGTCTCCCGTTAATAAACACGCGCTTTAGGCGGAAATGCTTCACGATGAATCGGCGTCATATTGACAGCACGTTTTGTCATCGCTTCCGTTTCAGGATTATAAATCGAATGACATAACCAATTAGCATCATCGCGTTCAGGGAAATCAAACCGAGCATGCGCTCCACGGCTCTCTGTACGGTAATTTGCAGCAATAGCCGTTGCCATTGCCGTTTCCATCAAGTTATCTAATTCTAAACATTCAATTCGCTGAGTATTAAACTCAGTTGAGGTGTCATCGAGTCGAGCATGCTGTAAACGTTCACGAATCGCTTTAAGCTCTTCTAGCCCAGCCGCCATTGCCTCACCCTCTCTAAATACCGAGAAGTTATTTTGCATGCAGGCTTGCAGATCTTTACGAATTTGAACGGGGTCTTCACCTTCTTGGGTATTATTCCAACGATTAAGACGCGCAAGAGAAGCTTCAATATCAGCTTCAGTTGCTGGTGTTGCTTCTGCTTGAGCAGCTAAGGTTTCGCCAAGGTGTAAGCCTGTTGCACGACCAAACACCACCAAATCAAGTAACGAGTTACCCCCTAAGCGGTTTGCACCATGCACAGATACCGAGGCGATTTCACCGCAAGCAAATAAGCCTTTAACTTCTTCATCTATGCCAGCTGCATTTTGTTTTAATGCTTGGCCTGATACTTGAGTCGGTACGCCACCCATCATGTAGTGACACGTAGGAATCACCGGAATCGGCTCTTTAACAGGATCGATATGAGCAAACGTGCGCGAAAGCTCACAAATTCCCGGTAAACGCGATTCAAGTACGTCTTTACCTAAATGATCAAGTTTTAACTTCAAGTGTGGCCCCCATGGACCATCACAACCTCGCCCTTCACGAATTTCAACCATCATTGAGCGAGCGACCACATCACGTCCGGCTAAATCTTTGGCATTTGGCGCATAACGCTCCATAAAGCGCTCACCATCTTTGTTCAGTAAGTAACCACCTTCACCACGACAACCTTCGGTGACCAATACTCCTGCGCCAGCAATACCTGTTGGATGAAATTGCCACATTTCCATATCTTGCATTGGCACGCCAGCTCGTAATGCCATACCAACACCATCGCCAGTATTAATATGGGCATTAGTAGTCGATGCATAAATGCGACCGGCGCCACCCGTCGCTAAAATAGTTGCTTTCGATTTGAAATAACAAACTTCGCCAGTTTCCATGCACAAAGCAGTACAGCCTAAAATAACGCCGTCTTGGTTTTTAACTAAATCAAGTGCATACCACTCAGAAAAAATAGTGGTTTGATGTTTAATATTCTGCTGATAGAGAGTATGCAACAATGCATGCCCAGTCCGGTCTGCTGCAGCAGCAGTACGTGCAGCTTGCTCACCACCAAACTCTTTTGATTGACCGCCAAATGGACGTTGATAAATAGTGCCGTCATCAAAGCGAGAAAATGGTAGTCCCATTTTTTCAAGTTCAATCACAGATTTAGGCCCATTTTCACACATGTACTCAATCGCATTCTGATCACCAATATAATCAGAGCCTTTAACGGTATCATACATATGCCATTGCCAGTTATCAGGGTGAGAATTACCTAAGGCAACGGTGATCCCTCCTTGTGCAGACACCGTATGAGAACGCGTCGGAAACACTTTTGATAACAAGGCACATTTTAAGCCTTGTTCTGATATTTGTAGTGCAGCACGCATTCCTGCACCACCAGCGCCGATAACAACAGCATCAAATTCACGAACTGCAATGCCCACTACACACCCCACACAATGAAGAAACCTGAAAATAGGTAAATAAATAGAACCGCGACAACAACAAACTGAAAACAAGCTCTTAATGCTGCGGGTTTAATATAATCAGTAAGCACTTGCCATAAACCAATCCACGCATGAATTAAAATGGAACCTAAGGCTAACAGGGTGAAAACTTTAGTCGTTAGTTGACTAAAAAAGTCCTGCCATGATGCAAAGGTTATTTCAGGGCCAAAAGCAAAAAAACCAACTAAATAAACGGTGTATAAGGTCAGAATAATGGCTGTCGCACGAATTAAAATAAAATCATGCACACCATTACGCCCAACAGAAGAGACATTGGCTACCATACTAATACTCCTGCAAATACGGATAATATTGCCACAATGACAAAGCTCACCTTTGTACTAGCAAGACCCGTTTCCATTTCTTCAAAATACCCAAGATCCATCAGTAAATGACGAAGACCTAATACGATATGATAAAACAGGGCTGTTAATATTCCCCACAAGACAAATTTCACCAACCAACTATCCGTAATACTGGCAGCAGTAGCGAAACCTTCAGGGGAGGACAATGACAAGTTTAAAAACCATAACAAAATGGCGATCGCAACGAACGTAATCACGCCCGATACTCGATGTAGAATTGACGCTATCGCTGTTAAAGGAAAGCGCATTGTTTGTAGGTCAAGGTTGACTGGTCTGGATTTCTTTACTTTCACGTTTTGCTCACTCAGCTTCGTTGAAGCATTTTATTTTTTATTAAACTCTTTGGTTGTTTCTATAGTGAGCCATCAAGAAACAGCTAAAAAATGCTACGCTATCATTAAAAGCAAAGTATTGAGCAATATAATCGCTTTGTCTTTCAACCGCATTCCTTACGCAGTTTATTAACAACATGTCAGCTATATCATAACCAAATGTCAAATCCACTATACATAGCGTAACATTCAAAAACAAACTTAGTTACACCAGATTAAACACACAGTTCACAAAAAAAATACAAACACAGAAAAGTTATTAACAAGCGCACATTGGTGAATACAAAAATTGACAATTGGCTCACCTAGCGGTACAACAAATACACATCCGTTTCGGATTCAGGATTCTACAAATAACAAAGGAGATTGTTATGGCAGATAAGAAAGCTACTCTTCATATAGAAGGGAAAGCACCTATCGAACTGCCGATTATCGAGGGCTCAGAGGGCCAAGATGTAATCGATGTGCGAAAACTAGGCGCAAACGGTTTTTTTACATTTGATCCAGGTTTTCTAGCGACAGCCTCATGTGAATCTCAAATCACGTATATTGATGGCGATAAAGGAATTCTGTTACATCGTGGTTTTCCTATCGATCAATTAGCGAATAATGCTGATTACTTAGAAGTTTGTTATGTTCTGCTTTATGGCGAAGTACCTACACGTGCTGAATATGAACAATTTCGCACTACGGTTACACGTCATACTATGGTGCATGAGCAAATTGCTAGTTTCTTCCATGGCTTTCGCCGTGATGCTCACCCAATGGCAATTATGTGTGGCGTGGTCGGTGCACTATCAGCGTTTTACCATGATTCATTAGATATCAATAATGATCTTCACCGTGAAATAACAGCTTTTAGACTACTATCGAAGATGCCAACCTTGGCGGCGATGTGTCATAAATATACTACCGGTCAACCTTTTATCTACCCACGCAATGACCTTGATTACGCTGAAAATTTCCTTCATATGATGTTTGCTACTCCATGTGAAGAATATGAAGTCAGCCCGGTTGTTTCACGAGCAATGGATAAAATTTTCACTCTTCATGCCGATCACGAACAAAATGCATCAACGTCAACGGTGCGTTTAGCTGGCTCTTCTGGTGCTAACCCATTTGCTTGTATTGCAGCGGGTATTGCTTCGCTTTGGGGACCGGCGCATGGCGGTGCTAATGAAGCCTGCCTTAAAATGCTTGAAGAAATTGGTAGTGTAGAAAATATTCCAGAATTTATTGAACGTGCCAAAGATAAAGATGATCCATTCCGATTAATGGGCTTTGGCCATCGGGTATATAAAAACTACGATCCTCGTGCAACAGTGATGCGCGAAGCTTGTCACGAAGTACTTGAAGAACTAAAGATTGATGATCCATTGCTTGATGTTGCAATGGAGCTTGAGCGAATTGCACTGTCAGATGAATACTTTGTCAGTAAGAAGCTATACCCGAATGTTGATTTTTATTCAGGTATTATCCTCAAAGCAATTGGTATTCCAGTATCAATGTTTACGGTTATTTTTGCTATGTCGCGTGTTATCGGTTGGATTGCGCATTGGAACGAAATGCACAGTGATCCAACCAACCGTATTGGCCGCCCACGCCAACTGTATACTGGTTATTCACAACGTGAGTTTAAACCACTCCATGAACGTGAATAACTAAGAGATTCGAGGATTCGAGGATTCGAGGATTCGAACAAAAAATAAAAGGTTGAGACTAAAGCTCAACCTTTTTTACAATATGAATAAATCGTTGTGATTTGTTATACTGGGTTATCGATATCAATAAACTCAACTGCAATACCATGTTCCTGTGCTAACCACTCGCCTAATGCTTTAACACCATAACGCTCTGTTGCATGATGCCCCGCAGCAAAATAATGAATGCCTAATTCACGCGCGATATGGGTGGTACGTTCTGAGACTTCGCCTGAAATAAATGCATCGCAACCTTGCTGAACGGCAAGTTCAATATAATCTTGGCCACCACCGGTACACCAACCGACTTTTTTTATCTTGGCTGGCGCATTATCACCGATATGTAATGGTTCACGTTGTAATGCCATTGCAATTCGTGCTGCAAATTCTTCGCCAGTTAACGGTGTATCGAGTTCACCATAAATCGCAATTGAACGTGGATTACCTAACTCTAATCCTCCAATCACTGTTAACCCAAGACGTTGTGCTAACTGAACGTTATTACCTACTTGAGCGTGAACATCAAGCGGCAAATGATAAGCGTAAAGATTAATACCATTCTCAATCAAAGCCTTAATTCGACGATATTTCATACCTCGAATTTCAGCAGGCTCTCCTTTCCAGAAAAAACCGTGATGAACTAAAATAGCATCAGCACCTTCTGTAACTGCGCGATCAATCAAGGCTTGGCAAGCCGTAACACCAGTAATAACTTTCGTTATCTCTGTCTTACCTTCTACTTGTAACCCATTAGGACAATAATCTTTAATCAACTGTGGTGATAAAAAATCATTTAACAAAGATTCTAATTTAAGGTTATTCATCGCTTATCCTTTTTAAATAACGTCATGTTATTGATTCAACAACACCCTCTTGTTCAAAAAATATCAGCCTTTGGTGACAATCTCAATCAACAAAATCAATCATTAGATATCAATCATTAGATATCAATTGCATAATACTAGCTACAAAAAAAGCTGCCATTGGCAGCTTTTTCAACAACAATTGTCAGACTTAACTTACTACGTCAACTAGCGACGTTGAGTACCATGATCAAGGCGTGACAACCATAGTGGCTTCGTGCTTGTTTGTGACCAACAACGATACATATAACTTGTTAATCGTGTACGTTTATTAACAGGCATCAAAAGCAGTACAGGTAAACACACCAATCCTAATAAAACCGTATAGACACGACGAGAAATAATATTCGCCACTGAAAACTGAGTGTACATTGTTAACTCCTGCTCAATAAACCTAACTGGTACTTTAATCCAATAAATGAAAGAATACTACAAAAACTCGGTCAATGATTAATCGAAAACAGTAAAGAAAACGTTTACCTTGAGGGATGTGTCAATATGTTACAAGTTCATGGTGTTTATCATCAAACGAATGCTGATTTTCATGCGCTACTAATAATGCCTAATATTGTAACGGACTGTAATTACAGCATGAGTGACCAGTGGCTACTGCAATTTGCCAAACGAGCGATTATTCCTACCAATGTAAGTTATCACGGTAACACCCGTTTAGGATTTTATTATCAGTGGTTATGGCAGCAATTAATCATTCATCATCCCGATTACAGTCTTATTGGCGAAGAAATCCAATTACAATGGCAACAACAAACTGTCGGGGCAATTGATTTTTTAGTGCATAACCATTGCAGTGATGAAATCGAACATTGGGAAGTGGCGATTAAGTTCTATTTAAACTTTCAACATCAATGGCCAGGTCCGAATGCCAATGATAATTTAGATAAAAAAATCAATCGAATGCTCGATCATCAGCTTCAACTCACCGATCATCCTGCTTTTAAACAGCTTAATTATCATTATCCGATTCAACGCCGATTAATTATGCAGGGACGTTTATTTCATGCATGGCCAGATTCACAATCAGGTTCAGCTATTACGATTAATCCAACCGGTTTTAAAGGCCATTGGTGTTATTGCTCACAAGCTGCAACATTAACACTAAAAATACTAGAAAAACGCCAATGGATTGCACCACCATTATTCTCTCAATTAACAACAACAGTCGAAATTAATGACGTAACTGTGCCAATTCAAGCTGTAGATAGTGATAATCAAGTGTGGTTTATCGTCCCAGATCATTGGCCACGTCATAATCACCAGCTATAAAAAAACGCCCTAATGCACTTTCAATTAGAAAGAAAATCACTAGGGCGTTTTTTAGTATCTCGCGTCAATTATAGTATCGAATTATAAGCCAGCATCACTGAATACTTTGCTAACGATATCTTGTGCTTCTTTTTCGATAAGGGCTAAATGCTCTTTACCTTTGAAACTTTCACAATAAATTTTGTAGATATCTTCAGTACCCGATGGGCGAGCAGCAAACCAACCATTTTCAGTTGTTACTTTCAAACCACCAATCGCTGCACCATTACCTGGCGCATGTGTTAGGCGAGCAAGAATAGGTTCACCAGCCAATGTTTCAGCCGCAACCATTTCCGGTGATAACTTACTTAACACTGCTTTTTGTTCTTTATTTGCAACAGCTTGTAGACGTGCATATTCAGAACTACCGAATTTATCTGCCAATTCATTATAATATTGTTGTGGATTTTTGCCCGTTACAGCAGTGATTTCCGCAGCCAATAAGCATAACAGAATACCATCTTTATCCGTTGACCAAGGTGTGCCATCTTGACGTAAGAAAGAAGCACCTGCACTCTCTTCGCCACCGAAGCCTAATGTGCCGTTATATAAACCATCAACGAACCATTTAAAACCAACTGGCACTTCAACAAGTTCACGACCTAATGCCGCAACAACACGGTCAATCAAAGCACTTGATACTAATGTCTTACCAACTGCAACTTGCTCACTCCAACCACTACGGTGACGGAATAAATAATCGATACACACTGCAAGATAATGATTCGGATTCATCAAACCCGCAGGCGTTACAATGCCGTGACGATCATAATCAGGGTCATTACCAAAAGCTAAATCGTAATTATCTTTATAAGCGAGTAAGCCTGCCATTGCGTAAGGTGAAGAACAGTCCATACGCACTACACCGTCTTTGTCTAATGACATGAAACGGAATGATGGATCAATAGATTCATCAACTAAAGTTAGGTTTAGTGCGTAATGCTGTGCAATCTGACGCCAGTACTCAATACCTGAACCGCCAAGAGGATCAACACCTAGCTTTAAATTAGCTTTTTGAATCGCTTCAATATCAATAACATTGACTAAATCAGCAACATAAGGCGCGACTAGATCTTGTTGAACAACAAGCTCAGAAGCAAAAGCGTCAGCAATTGGCACTCGTTTTACGTCAACCATACCATTGGCAATGATATCATTAGCGCGCTGTTCAATAGCGGTCGTTAATTCACTTTCAGCGGGACCACCGTGAACAGGATTATATTTAATACCGCCATCTTGTGGCGGATTATGGGATGGAGTAATGACAATACCATCAGCTTTATCAGCATGTACTTTATTGTGGCAAAGAATCGCATGAGAAATGCCTGGCGTTGGCGTGTAACCTAACCCTTCTTGAACCACAACTTTAACGTTATTTGCCACCAACACTTCTAATGTTGAAGTAAATGCTGGCTCAGATAAAGCATGTGTATCCTTACCTAAAAATAGCGGTCCAGTTAAACCATTAGCTAGACGAACTTCAGCAATCGCTTGAGCAATCGCCCAAATATGGTGCTGGTTAAAGGTCCCTTTATCTGCAGTACCACGATGTCCAGAAGTACCAAATGCTACTTTCTGTAGCGGATCGGTAATATTAGGCTCAATTAGAAAATAATTAGCAACAAGTGCCGGAATATTATGCATATCTTCTTGCTGAGCGCGTTGACCCGCACGAGGATGGATTGCCATTGTCTTATCCTTGTAAAAACTCAATAGTGATTATATTTCACCACAAACTTTATCAATAATATCAGAACTAAAGCCCATCTTCGTCATTAATTGGTCAATCATTTGACGCTTTCGGTCAGTATTAGTATTAGTGATCACCCAAAATGGTGTTGTGGGAATTGATTTTGGCTTAGTTGTTTTGCCACTTGCGAGCAATGTTTCTTCATCATGAGCAAAATAAACACGCGTGCGTCCTTTAATTGCAGCCGCTTCAGCAAAGCCATCGGAATCAATTCGGTAAAGAGAAGATAAGATCATCATAAAACGACCAATTGCTTTCTCCTGCGCCGCGAACTCATCTGAAATTAGCACAGTACGCATTTCTTTAACGCGATCCATGGTTGGCTCATTACCAGCATCTCGACTCACAACAATGCCTTTAGGACGAACAGGCATCACAACAGCAGCTTGCTGCAATTGTTCTTCTGGCACCATAAGCAAGCGACGTAAAATATCAGAAGCGCTTTCACCAATATGTTGAGTTTGGCTAGCGATATAACGATATAGCTCTTCGTCTACCTCAATAGTCTTCATGGTATTATTCATTATCATTCCGTTTAAAATTCTGGGTACGATTATAGCCTGATCCGAGGTTATACTCTATGGTAAATACCACACCTAACTAGAGAAAATAGCCAGTGAATCTTCATTTTCGTGCTGAAGGCAAGGGTAAAACGATCGTTTTGATCCATGGTTTGTTCGGCAGCGCAGATAATCTTGGTCTTTTAGCCCGAGAATTAAAACAACATTACCAAGTGATCAGTATCGATCTTCGCAATCATGGTTTATCCCCTCATAGCGATCAATTTAGCTATTCGGATCTTGCTCAGGATATTCTTGATACCCTCGATCATTTAGCCATTAATCAATTTGATGTTGTTGGCCACTCCATGGGGGGGAAAATTGCGATGACATTATCAACATTAGCGCCCCAGAGAATCAATCACCTGATTGTTATCGACATGGCACCAGTAGCATACCGCGCTCATCGTCATCAAAATGTATTTAATGGTTTACGTGAAGTTAACCGTCACCCTATAACAAAGCGCAGTGAGGCAGAACAATATTTAGCCAAATATGTCGAAGACGCAGGTGTTCGCCAGTTTTTATTAAAGTCATTAGCAAAAACAGACACGGGTTACCAATGGCGGTTTAATGTCGAAGGCTTAATTGCTAACTACACCACCATTATGGACTGGCAGCCAGCAGCTCAGCCTTTCACAGGTAAAACATTATTTATTAAAGGTCAACTATCCGATTATATTGAACCACAACACCGGAGTGAAATTATGGCGCAATTTCCAAACGCTAAAGCACATGTGGTTGCTAACACTGGCCATTGGCTCCATGCTGAGAAGCCAAAGACGGTAAATCGAATTATTCATCAATTTTTAGAGCAATAAACTAAAATAGCACACCATCATAATCGGCAGTTAACTATAGTAGACCTCAGGACTAATTATTAAATCCCGCACTCTACTGTGATATAGTGCGTCAAGTTTGGTAGTCTTCTCTAATTAGTAATGCGATTAAAACAGCCTGTAAGCAAGCTGACGCTATTAACTCAGAGCTATCATGCCCTGTTGATAAAGGGCAACAATAACCAATGATATTATTTGGGCGAAAAAAACACTAAATCGCCATCAAAAATTAATTATCATTGCGTCGTTTATACTGATTTCTGTAAACTGCCTAATAGCAGTTAACAATTTAATATGGGTAATATCTACTATGGCGAGCGTTGGACTCTTCTTTGGTAGCGACACAGGTAACACCGAAGCTGTCGCTAAAATGATTCAGAAGCAACTAGGTAGCAAGCTAGTTGAAGTAAAAGATATCGCAAAAAGCAGCAAAGAAGATATCGACAACTTTGATCTGATACTACTAGGTATTCCTACTTGGTATTATGGTGAACCACAATGTGATTGGGATGACTTCTTCCCAGAGCTTGAGCAAGTTGATTTTTCAACTAAACTTGTTGCAATTTTTGGTTGTGGCGACCAAGAAGATTATGCAGAGTACTTCTGTGATGCAATGGGCACTGTGCGTGACATTGTTGAAAGCAAAGGCGGCACAATTGTTGGTAACTTCGCAACTGCAGGCTACGAGTTTGAAGCATCTAAAGCATTAGTTGATGATGCAAACTTTGTTGGTTTATGTATCGATGAAGACCGTCAACCAGAGCTAACAGCACCTCGTGTTGAGCAATGGGTTAATCAAATCTTTGATGAAATGTGTCTTGCTGAACTTGCTGACTAAGCACTGCTACGATACACAATAAAAAACGCGCTCTGATAGCGCGTTTTTTATTATCTCAAGATAATTAGTCAGTACGATCCAACTTGATATCACTTGGTTGATATATCATCTCAGATCGATACTGCGGTTTTTTTCTAACATATAGTGTACGATTAACTTGTGCCACAACCTCATTATTTGCGTTAATGACATTAACGCTAAACTGAGGTAAATATTTATTACCTAACTCTGTCGCGGTTATAATTTCGGTAATACACTCTTCTGAGATAACAAACTCAGCAAATAAATCACCATTCCCTGGCCGTATAAACTCAATCTGTGCTTGCTTATCCCACACAAAGTATTGTTTGCCTAAAATCCCCATCAGCATCAATGAGTAAACAGGGTCTGTTAATGAAAAAATACTGCCACCATATTGAGTCCGATTAGCATTTTTATTCCACCAGCGCAATTTCAACCTTAACCGCACATAACGGAAATCATTGCTAATCACCATAATTTTAATACCAGCCCCCCAAAATGGAGGCCATAAGTTTAACGCTAGCTTAACCAAACTCGGTTTATAGTAATCAAACAAGGCAATACTCCATACAAACTGGTATGATGAGTTATTTTATTACATAATTTTCACAATATTGCAAACTCAAGAAAAGTGACACTTCTGCTAGATAACTAACCTTTTAAGGTTTATTGTTATCGTTGCGTCACTTATAATGAATCTAAATGAGAAAGACTACTGCAACATTTTTGCAGCTAGCCAACAGGAAAATCGGATGTCAGATAATAATCACGCGCTCAAGCAAGCTGGTCTTAAAGTAACACTTCCTCGTCTTAAGATTTTAGAAGTGCTTCAACAACCTGATTGCCAACACATCAGTGCTGAAGACCTGTATAAAAAGCTCATCGATATCGGTGAAGAAATTGGCCTTGCGACCGTTTACCGCGTCCTTAACCAATTTGATGATGCAGGCATTGTAACTCGTCACCACTTTGAAGGTGGTAAATCAGTATTCGAATTAGCCACTCAACATCATCATGATCATCTCGTTTGTCTTGATTGTGGCAAAGTAATTGAATTTTCAGATGAAATGATTGAGCAACGCCAAAAAGACATCGCGGCACGCTTTAATGTTCGTCTAACAAACCATAGCTTATACCTTTATGGTCACTGCATGGATGGCGATTGCAATGCTGATGAAACGTTGCACGATGAAAAATAACAATGACTAGTTATTTTCTATCTAAGAACCAGTGATCAATATCACTGGTTTTTTTATAGCTCAACAAATATAGATCAGCATCACGATTCAAATATCGTTACAATTGACTACGTGACAGTAAATGATTAATTGCCTATATATCAGTTATTTAATTATAATTGAGAACTCGTCATGAAACTGCATTCATTAACTGTTGCTTTAGTTACCGCTTTATCTTTAAGCTCTATCTCTTCTGTTGCCAATGCTTGTACCCGTGTTTTATGGCAAACCCAAGACCAAGGCACATTCGTTGCTCGTACAATGGATTGGTCTGAATCAACCCAGCCAACATTAGTCAACTTCCCCCAAGGTAGTGAATACTCAACCCATTTAAGCCAGCTTAATAATATTAAGGCTAAATATGCCGTTACTGGTATTACCGCCTATGGCATTGTTGTTGATGGTATTAACTCACAAGGATTAGGCGGCAACGTGCTTTATGATGCAGGAATGGATCTAGGAAAAGCCGATCCACAGCAAAAAGCAGGCGCGATAACTTACTTACGCCATCTACTGTCACAATACAAAAACGTCAATGAATTGGTTGCTGCGATTAAAGATAACGCCCCAATTGAAGAATTGATCGCAGGTATTCCTGTGCGGATTGCACTACATATCTCATTTCAAGACTCAAGTGGCGACAGTGCGATTGTTGAATGGCGTGATGGCAAACCACAAATTTGGCATGGTAAACAATATACAGTGCTGACGAATCAACCGGGATATGATCAACATCTTGCTAATGTGAACCGTTCACAACGTGGCTGGGGAGAGCAAGATCAACAATGGAGCCAAACGAACCTCGGTACTGGTGGTAACGCTAACCCTGAAGATCGCTTTATCCATACGACCTATTTCTCTAAGCATCTAAAAGAACCTAGCAGCGTGACTAATGGTATTTTGAAACTAGACTCAACCATGTTCCGCATTCCACATGATGCACCGAACCGTCCAATTAATGGCAAAATGGCTGGTTATGCAACAGAATACTCAGTCAATACCCATTTACAGTCAGGTGAAACATTCGTTCGCTACCAATGGGGGGATACTTATACCCAATTTAACTATGACGTTAAAGCGATTCAACAATCACAAAAACTGATCAAATTTAATATCGTTAATAATGACCTAGCCGGTGATATTACTCAAAAAATCATCACTACAGGTAAATAATTTACCCATAACAAGCATAAAAAAAGCGCCTATCCATTACTGAAATAGGCGCTTTTTAGCAACAATTAACGACTAATTAGTCACCAATCTTTGCCCAAGTATCACGTAAACCAACAGTACGGTTAAATACTAAATGGTCAGCACTTGAATCTTTGTTATCAGCACAGAAATAACCCATACGCTCAAACTGGTATGCTTTTTCCGCTTCTGCTGCAGCCAATGCTGGCTCAACAAAACCATTCAATATTGTTAATGATTCAGGGTTAATCACTGATACGAAATCTTCTGCAGCACCAGGATTTGGAACTGTGAATAGACGATCGTATAGACGAATTTCTGCTGGAATACCTGCTTGTGCAGATACCCAGTGAATAACGCCTTTTACTTTACGACCATCTGCTGGGTTTTTACCTAGCGTATCTTTATCGTAAGTACAGTAAATAGTCGTGATATTACCCGCAGCATCTTTTTCAATACGCTCAGCTTGAATCACATAAGCACCACGTAAACGTACTTCTTTACCTAATACTAAACGCTTATACTTCTTGTTCGCTTCTTCGCGGAAGTCTTCACGTTCGATGTAAAGTTCACGACTAAATGGCACTTCACGTGTGCCCATTTCTGGCTTATTCGGGTGATTAGCAACCGTTAGAATTTCAGTCTCGCCGTCAAAGTTTTCAATCACAACTTTAACTGGATCTAAAACAGCCATTGCACGTGGTGCATTTTCGTTTAGATCATCACGAATACAAGATTCTAGAGAGCTAATTTCAATGGTGTTATCTTGTTTAGTTACACCAATACGCTTACAGAATTCACGCATAGAGCCAGGTGTAAAGCCACGACGACGTAAACCAGAAATTGTTGGCATACGTGGATCATCCCAACCGTTAACTAATTTATCAGTTACAAGTTGGTTTAGCTTACGCTTAGACATCACGGTATATTCAAGATTCAGACGACTGAATTCATACTGATGTGGTATGCAATCAATAGTAATATTTTCAAGAACCCAATCGTATAAACGACGGTTATCCATGAATTCAAGCGTACAGATAGAGTGCGTAATACCTTCTAGCGCATCAGAAATACAATGCGTAAAGTCGTACATTGGGTAAATGCACCACTTATCACCTGTTTGGTGGTGATGTGCAAAACGAACACGGTAAATAACCGGATCACGCATAACCATAAATGGTGATGCCATGTCGATTTTTGCACGCAGACACATTTTGCCTTCTTCAACTTCGCCATTCTTCATTTGTTCAAACAAGGCTAAGTTTTCTTCTACGCTACGATCACGGTAAGGGCTATGTTTACCCGCTTGCGTTAACGTACCGCGATATTCGCGCATTTGCTCAGGACTTAGCTCATCAACATACGCTAAGCCTTTATTAATTAATTCAATGGCAAACCCGTGAAGCTGATCAAAGTAGTTTGATGAATAACAAATCTCACCGCTCCACTCAAAGCCTAACCAGTTAACATCATTTTTAATAGACTCAACGTATTCGATGTCTTCTTTCTCAGGGTTGGTGTCATCGAAACGTAAGTTACATTGACCCTGATAGTCCTGAGCAATACCGAAGTTCAAACAAATAGATTTCGCATGGCCGATATGCAGGTAACCATTTGGCTCTGGCGGGAATCGGGTATGTATGCTTGTATGTTTGCCACTTGCTAAATCCGCATCAATAATTTGGCGAATAAAGTTAGTTGGACGAGCTTCAGATTCACTCATCTATTACACCTCGTGTACTTACAGGATTGAGAATTATGTACAGTTCATCAATATGAACTATGACTGCACACTATACCTTAATGCCGCTATGCAAAAAATCAAAAACACTGTTATAGCAGACAATAGTTGTAGATTTAATAAATAACGCGCAATAAAAAGCCGACGATAGTTATCCTATCGTCGGCAATTAGAGAGATCACTGGGTGATCTGGCTTACATCAGCATCAGTTGGTTACAGTGATGTAACACGACTGAAACGTTTGCCATCGCCACTTACTGCACGGATCTCAACTTTACCAGTCACACTTGGCTGTGCTTTCGCATCATAAGTGTTCCATGTTTTACCTGCGTCAGTAGAGTACTGTAGAGCAAGACCTGGCATGCTTACGTTCATCGCAAGTTTACCATTTTCAATCTTAGCACCAGGTACAGGTACACGGTATTGAATGCCAGCAGCATCTAGTTTAGCCAACTCACGTTGACCTAATACGTTAGCAAAACGCTGCCACTCGTCATGTAATGCTTTCTTGTTTACAAGATTTGAATCTTGAGAATATTCAACACCAACTTGGTATTCATTTTCCCAATCACCCTTGTGCCATGCACGCTCAGCAGCAGCTAGAACGCGCGGGAATACCATGTATTCATACTGCTCGTCATTACCTACTGTCTCACTCCAAAGCTGAGCAGATAGACCGTGGAAACCTTTCGACTTCACAGTACCTTTACTTGCAAAACCATTACCATCACGATCTAGTGATGTTTCAGCATTTTGCGGTAAGTTCTCTGGTGCAAAACCAAACATCTTACGCGTATCTGTTGCACGTGTTGCCCAGTAGTAGCCACGCTCTGATGGGTCTACTTCGTATGGCATATCCATGTAAACATAATCAGGGTTAGATACGATCACATCGTAGCCTTTATCAGCCCACTCATAAGCTGACGCACCGCCGCCCCAGTACAGAACGTCCCAGAAGTTTACACGTACGTTATCAGTCTCAAACGCTTTTGAGTCTTTTGAATACTTCAAGCCATCTTGCCATGCTTGGAAGTTCTCAATACCTTTACCATTAACCACTTCACTTACACGCTCAGCAAAGTAACTTGGTAGACGGTCATAATCACTTACGACACCTTCAGCAATCAATTTTTGACACATTGGTGACTTCTGGTATGGCTTATCTTGCTTAGATTGATCAATAGACCCCGTCCAAGCTGTTTGATCTGCTGCGTTAATATCTTGGAAACCAGCATTTAGCTTGATATTTTTCGCTTCATCACCACCGAAGTGCCATGTATTTAGCGGCATACCCGCTTCTTTATGCATTGCTTGAATTTCAGTAATTACTTTATCAACAAACTTTGCAGAAGAATCCATACATGGGTTAATGAAACTACGCTTATCGTAGAACTGTACTGTAGTAACGTTTGAGGTATCGTTTGGATCCATCAAGCGGTACTCGTTCGCTTCATCCATCTTACCTTCAGCAGCTAAACGCTTGTAACGCGCTTCCATTGCTACTACTGCAGCACGTGCGTGCGCTGGCATATCGATTTCAGGAATAACTTCAATACCACGTGCTTTAGCGTATTTTAGAATATCTAAGTAATCTTGCTTGCTGTAGTAACCAGAACCATCGTTATCAGATGTAGGACCTGAACCCAGTTGTGGTAATAGACATGAAGTCTCAGATAAATCGTGACAACGCTTACCACCAATGTCGGTTAGCTCTGGTAAACCAGGGATCTCAACACGCCAGCCTTCATCATCTGATAGGTGGAAGTGGAATTTGTTCATCTTGTACGCTGCCATTTGGTCTAACGTACGTAGAATCACTTCTTTTGAGTGGAAGTTACGACCCACATCAACCATTACACCACGGTAATCAAAACGTGGCGCATCCGTTACTTCTAGCGTAGGAATGCTATTTTTAGCACCAGTGCTCATTAAAGAGATTAGTGATTGCATACCATAGAATGCACCTTGGTCATCAAAACCAATAACCGTTGTGCCTGTTGGAGTTACATCTAGCTTGTAAGCGCCAGCAATTTGTTGATCTTTAGCAAACGAACCAGGTAGAAGGCTTACTTTTACAGGGTATTGACCCTTAGTATTAACACCTAATACGTCAAGACGCTCATTCACTGCTGCCATCATATCGGCTGGTAGAGTGAAATTGCTGATTTTAATACCGTTTGCTAGTGAAACAGTGTTACCTGTTAGCTTAGTGCTTAGCGGTGTCGGAACAATCGTTGCTGCCACTTCTTCTGTAGCTAACACATTAATGTCTTGGTTCTTCTCAAAACGTGTTTCAGCAGTTGCAAGCACATTATTATCGGCTTTAACACGTTTAAATTGATCGCCCTTAAGCGGTACTAGGTAATCTGAAGGATTAACTGAATCAGTACTCTTAATCGTTTGTGGCGCGGCATCACCCGACGTCACGTATGCGCGTGGCATATAATCGTTTTCGAAAAGCGTCCAGTATTCACCGATGTAAGGAATAACAACCTTCTCGCCTTCAGCAAAGCCATCAAACTTTTCAGTTGGCTCTAGCGTATGAAGGTCACCAGTTACGTGTGTAACTTTGAATTGGTCGTTTTGAACTTCAAGAATTTGGCGAATGCTGCTGAAATAAATTTTCCAGTCTTTACCTGTAACTGCTGGGCCATTATTTTCCAGCGTCAAATTAATTAGATCACAAGATGCCCACTCTGCGCCTAGCGTCTTACACTGTAGGCCTTCTTCTGCACCGTGTTGAGTAACAATTTCATAAGTAACATCAAGGTTATTAGCTAATTTTTTAACAACCTTCTCATCATCATTTCCTTGTGTTGCACAACCAGTTACTGCTAGTGCAATGAAAGATGCTAACGCCGTAAGTTTAATAGTCATGAAATATTCCTTTCTCCCGATATCCCTTTAAATGAAGGGAAAATCTATATAGAGCCCAAAAGTTGGGTACTCAAAATGCCGGTCTTGATATCTTACAACTAAAATATCAGGACCGGTCTAATTAAAAGTGTTGCGGTATTTCGTGTGTCGCTTAATTACTTAAGAATTTAGGTAATTATGGAAGCTTTACTGCTGATAGGTCTTCTGACGCTGGGATTTTTTTCATCTCACCAGCAACGATTTCAGCTAGAGGGCCTAGGATAACTTGTAAGTTATTTGAACCTAATTTAACCACTCCCATTGCACCTAGTGCTTTTAATGTCTTCTCATCTGCAAGGCTACTGTCTTTTAGAGTTAGACGTAGACGAGTGATACAAGCATCAATGTTTTCTAGGTTACCGTGACCACCAAGCGCTTTTAAGTATTGCTTAGCTAATTCACCCGTTTCAGCTGAACCACGTACTGATGAAGTCTCTTCTTCGTCATCTTCACGGCCTGGAGTCTTAAGGTTGAACTTAAGAATAACAGTGCGGAAGATAAAGTAGTATAGACCGAAGAACACAACACCTTGAAGAACAAGCATGTACCATTGAACAGCTAATGGGTTACGTGTTGATAAGAATAAGTCAACTAAACCTGCTGAGAAACCGAAACCAGCAATCCAGTGCATTGAAGCCGCGATGTATACAGAGATACCCGTTAATGCTGCGTGGATAACGTATAGTGGCGGAGCAAGGAACATGAATGCAAATTCTAGAGGCTCAGTAACACCTGTGAAGAATGATGCAAAACCAGCAGCTAGAAGAAGTGAAGCAACACGCTCTTTGTTCTTCGCTTTAGCTGTGTGGTACATAGCAAGTGCTGCACCTGGTAGACCGAACATCATGATTGGGAAGAAACCAGCCTGGTACATACCAGTAACACCAGGTGTACCTTTACCGCTCAAGAAGTTAGGAATATCGTTAATGCCTGCAACATCAAACCAGAATACTGAGTTCAGTGCGTGGTGAAGACCAACAGGAATCAATAGACGGTTAAAGAATGCGTAGATACCAGCACCGGCAGCGCCTAGACCTTGAATACTTTCACCGAAATGTACTAGACCGTTGTAAATTGACGGCCAAACATACATCAGTACGCCTGCGATAATAATACCAGCAACAGAAGTCAAAATTGGAATCAAACGCTTACCACTGAAGAATGCTAACGCTTTGTGCAATTCTACGTGAGAGAAACGATTGTAAATTTCTGCTGATACGATACCTACAAGGATACCTACGAATTGGTTATTGATTTTTGAAAACGCGGCAGGAACAGCGCTTGCGTCAATACCTTGGATTTGTGCTACTGCACCAGGTGCAAGTAACGTTGTAACAACTAGGAAGCCTACGAAACCAGAAAGTGCTGCTGCACCATCTTTATCTTTAGACATACCGTAAGCAACACCAATCGCAAACAACACAGACATGTTGTCGATAATTGCTGAGCCAGCTTTGATTAAGAATGCCGCTAACGCAGAGTTTGCACCCCAGCCAGTCGGGTCAATCCAGTAACCAATACCCATTAAAATTGCCGCTGCAGGAAGTACTGCAACTGGCACCATTAGTGCTTTACCTACTTTTTGAAAATATCCAAGAATATTCACCCTTAGTTCCCCCTATGGTTTTCTTAGATGCGATAGTGATAGCTTTTTTTTGCCATCTCTTTTTTGTCCTTTGCAGTTTATGAATTTTATTTCGCTCCGCAAATTAAAACATCATCATTTGTGATCTCAATCACCGACCGAGGTCAGAACTGAGTGATTTTGCTAGCTCGATCATAAAACTTATTTTATCATTCGAAACAAAGGCGCTATGCCGCTCAGATTTTTCCTGTTTTAACTATCTTCAAAGAGGTGTCAACGTGAGACTAATCCCGCTTAATAACGCTAAAGATGTTGGTCTATGGTCTGCTCGCTACATTGCAGATCGCATTAACAAGTTTCAACCAACAGCTGAACGTCCATTTGTGCTAGGTCTACCTACCGGTGGTACACCACTTGCTACATACCAGCGTCTGATTGAACTATACCAAGCTGGTGAAGTAAGTTTTAAAAACGTAGTGACATTCAACATGGACGAGTATGTTGGCATGGCTGCTGATCATCCAGAGTCATACCGTAACTTCATGTATAACAACTTCTTCAATCATGTTGATATACAAGAAGAAAACATCAACCTTCTTGATGGCAATACCGCTGACCACCAAGCTGAATGTCAACGTTACGAAGACAAAATCAAAACCTATGGCCGCATTAATTTGTTCATGGGTGGCGTGGGTAACGATGGCCATATCGCATTCAACGAGCCTGCATCATCATTGGCTTCTCGCACGCGTATCAAGACTCTTACCCATGAAACACGTATTGCGAACTCTCGTTTCTTTGAAGGCGATATCAACCAAGTACCTAAGTACTCATTAACGATTGGTGTTGGTACGCTATTAGATTCTGAAGAAGTAATGATTCTGATCACTGGCCACAACAAGGCACAAGCACTACAAGCTGCTGTTGAAGGTTGTGTTAACCACCTATGGACAGTTTCTGCACTTCAGCTTCACCCTAAATCAATGATCGTTTGTGATGAACCATCAACCCAAGAACTTAAAGTGAAAACAGTTAAGTACTTCCAAGAGCTAGAAGCAGAGAACATTACACACATCTAATCCATATAAGGATAATTCATGTACGCGCTAATAAACTGTCGAGTATTCACAGGTAGCGATGTGCTGAATAACCACGCCGTCATTATTGATGGCGTGAATATTCACGCAATAATCCCTGAAAGCGACGTAAAAAAAGATATCGAAACAATTGATTTACAAGGTGCAAACCTAACCCCTGGCTTTATTGACTTACAACTCAATGGCTGTGGTGGCGTGATGTTTAATAATGAAATAACGCCAGCAACAATCGATACCATGCACCGCACCAACCTCAAATCTGGCTGTACCAGTTTCCTGCCAACGCTCATCACTTCTGCTGATGAAGACATGAAACAAGCCATTCAAGCCCAACGCACTTACCAACAACAATACCAACATCAATCACTTGGCATTCACTTCGAAGGTCCTTATATCAATGTATTGAAAAAAGGTATTCACCGCCCTGACTTCATTCGCCCAGCGACTAACGAAATGATTAATATCTTGTGTGAAAACGCAGATGTTATAACTAAAGTTACCTTAGCGCCGGAAATGAATAGCGTTGAGCATATTAAACAATTGGTAGATGCTGGCATTGTTGTATCAGCAGGACACAGCGATGCGACCTATGCACAAGCACGCCAAGGGTTTGATGCAGGAATAACCTTCACAACACACTTATTCAATGCCATGACGTCTATTGAAAACCGTCAGCCAGGCCTTGTGGGTGCAATTTATGATAGCAATGAAATATATACGGGTGTTATTGCTGACGGTCACCATGTTGACTATGCCAATATTCGTATGGCGCATAAAATGAAGCAAAGCCACCTTGTTTTAGTGAGCGATGCCACAGCTCCGGCAGGTGCTAACATCGATAGCTTCCTTTTTACTGGGAAAAAAGTATATTACCGAGATGGTAAGTGTGTTGACGAAAATGGCACACTTGGTGGCTCGGCACTGACAATGATTGAAGCGGTACAAAATAGTGTCGAACACATAGGCATCGCCTTAGACGAAGCGATTCGCATGGCTACCCTTTATCCTGCTCGCGCCATTGGTGTCGATAAGAAATTGGGGGCTATTAAAAATGGTATGGTCGCGAACCTGGCTATTTTTGATCGTGACTTTGACGTTAAGGCGACAATCGTTAACGGTAAATACGAGCAGAACTAAACTATGACAGGCGGACAAATTGGTAACGTTGATCTGGTCAAGCAGCTAAATAGTGCTGCAGTATACCGACTCATCGACTTGCAAGGCCCTATATCTCGCATACAGGTTGCTGATATTAGCCACCTAGCCCCAGCAAGTGTCACTAAAATTACCCGCCAATTATTGGAGCGCGGCCTCATAAAAGAAGTCGCGCAACAAGCATCAACGGGTGGAAGAAGAGCAATATCTCTAACGACAGAATCAGTCGATTTTCATTCTATCGCAGTACGCATTGGCCGCAATTATATTGAAATAACCCTTTATGACCTCAGTGGTAAACATATTACCGGTGCGGCTTATCCATTTTTATATTCTGATCAATATGTATTAGCTGAAGGTCTTATCAAATATATTCAAGAATTTATTGATAATAACCAGAATGTAATGAAAGAACTGGTGGCATTTGGCATTATTCTTCCGGGGCTTGTTAACCCAGAAAATGGCACCGTTACTTACATGCCAAACATTAAAGTGCATGATTTTGAGCTTGCTCATATTATTCAAGACACTTTTGGCATCATTACTTTTGTCGGCAACGACATTCGAGGTCTGGCACTTGCTGAGCATTTCTTTGGTGCTAGCCGTGACTGTAAGGACTCAATTCTAGTCAGTATGCACAATGGTACTGGTGCTGGTATTATTGTTAATGGACAGGTATTCCTTGGCCAAAACCGCAATGTCGGTGAGATTGGTCATATCCAAATAGATCCACTCGGTGATAAGTGCCAATGTGGTAATTTTGGTTGCTTAGAAACCGTTGCATCTGATCCAGCAGTGATTGAACATGTACAACAACTGCTTAATCAAGGTTATCCAAGTAGCTTACAAGCACTTGAAGAACTAACAATGCTTGCTATCTGTGACGCTGCCAATGAGGGTGATGAACTTGCAACTCAAGTGTTACTCAAAGTGGGCCATCACCTTGGTAAAGCATTAGCGATGACAATTAATTTATTCAATCCTCAAAAGATCATTTTGGCAGGTAATATCACTCAAGCTCAAGCAATTGTCTTACCTGCTATACGTCGTTGTGTTGAAAACCAATCTTTAGCCGCTTTTAATAATGGGTTACCCATTGTCGCATCAGAGCTGTATAACCAACCAACCATCGGTGCATTTTCAATGATCAAGCGGGCAATGCTTAATGGTGTGTTACTGCAACGATTACTTGAAGATTGAGCATTAACCACACTTGAATTAGCCATAAACGCTAATAAAATCACCATAAATTAAAGGGGGGGATTAATCACAACTGATTAATCCCCCTAATGTTATTATTGTCATAATTATTTTTCCCACACTATCTTGCAAGGATGTAGTCCAAGGTATGGAGTTACTGTATATTAGCGCGGCATTTCTAGCCGGTTTCATCGCCCTTCGTTGTAAATTACCACCTCTGGTTGGATTTTTAGTTGCTGGTTTCGTATTAAATAGTTTTGGCTTTCATTCTACGCCAGCGTTAGCAACTTTAGCTGATCTTGGGGTGACATTATTATTATTCACCATTGGTTTAAAACTCGATATAAAAACGCTGCTTAATAAAGAAGTATGGGGTGGTGCAACCTTACATAATTTATTATCAACAGCGATATTTACCCTATTTCTAGTTGTGCTTAAACAACTAGGATTAACCATGTTTGCTGAAATGGCATTCAATCAACTAGTACTAATTGGTTTTGCCTTATCGTTTTCTAGTACTGTTTTTGCTATCAAACTACTGCAAGAAAAAGGCGAGTTAAACGCTAAGTACGGCACTGTGGCGATAGGTATTCTGGTTATGCAGGATATCTTCGCAGTACTGTTTCTCACCATATCCAGTGGTAAAGTTCCGGATATTACTGCACTGGGTTTATTTGCCCTGCCCTTGCTACGCCCACTTTTATATAAAATTCTTGATAAAGCAGGTCACGGTGAAATATTAGTACTATATGCAGTTATGCTAGCACTTGTCGCAGGGGCTGGCTTATTTGAAATAGTCGGCATGAAACCTGATTTAGGTGCATTGCTATTAGGTATGCTGATGGCTGGCCACCCAAAAGCTTCAGAAATGGCTAAGTCACTGTTTAACTTTAAAGAATTACTATTAGTGTGTTTCTTTTTAAACATTGGTCTCGCAGAATCACCGACTTTAAATGGCATGCTGATGGCACTAGTATTAATGCTGCTATTACCCCTTAAAGGTATTCTTTATTACGCTGTTTTCCATTTATGTCGCTATCGTGTGCGTACTTCGATGCTAGCTACCTTAACATTATTTAACTACAGCGAATTTGGGCTAATTGTTGGTGGCGTTGCTTATAAAATGGGATTGCTGCCAGGCACCTTTCTCGTCGCGATGGCGATAGCTGTATCATTATCATTTTTACTTGCAGCCCCACTCAATAGTATGAGCCATAAGCTCTACACAGAAGCAGCAAAACGCTTAAAAGAGTTCGACCCAGATCGGCTTAACAGTAACGATAAACTGATTGATTTTGGCCATGCCAGCATTCTTATTTTAGGTATGGGTCGTATTGGTTCAGGTGCCTATGACGAGCTAGAAAACCGTTATGGCAAACAAATTATTGGGGTTGAAACTCGCTGTGAGTCAGTTGAACTTCATCGCCATCAGCACCGTAATGTGATTCACGGCGATGCAACTGATCCAGATTTTTGGGAACGCGTTATCAATAACCATCATATTGAGCTTATTTTATTAGCAATGCCGAATGGGCCCGCCAATATCTATGCCCTAGATCAACTCAAAAACCGTCAATTCCAGGGAAAAATCGCAGCAATCGCTAAATACAGTGATGATGAAACCCAATTACATCAACAAGGTATTGATGCTGCCTTCAATATTTATAATGAAGCTGGTAGCGGCTTTGCACGAGACGTGTGTGATCACTTACAACCTCAAATAACCCCTCTCAAAACAGATTAAATTACACTTCAAAAGTTAGATATTTCGCAGTGAAAAATAAACAGTAGCACCACTACTGTTTATTTTTTTAATTAAAAAACTGTTACAAAATAAATATTATTCACTAAAACGCACTTTAAATAGATAATATTCACCAAGTAGGCTTTATTTAAATTGAATTAAAATAAATGATTGCAATTAGTTAGTGAATACGTAATTTTAACAAACAGCAGCGAAATAGAAGTGGCAGCAACATCAATTATCATAATGATAACTTATCTGCTACATGATACATTTCCATTAATTATGGATAATAAAAAGATAACATTGGAGCGGTATTATTATGTGTTCAGTATTCGGTATCCTTGACATCAAGAGTGACTCTTCAGCACTTCGTGCAACAGCGCTTGAATTATCAAAAAAAATGCGTCATCGCGGCCCAGATTGGTCTGGTATTTATGCTTCAGATAATGCAATCTTAGTGCATGAACGTTTAGCGATTGTTGATCTTAATAGTGGTGAACAACCACTATATAACGCAGATAAAAGTCATGTATTGGCTGTAAATGGTGAGATCTACAATCACAAGGAACTACGCGCTGAATTTGCACCAAACTACCCTTTCCAAACTGAATCTGATTGCGAAATTATTTTAGCGCTTTACAAAGAAAAGGGCCCAGAGCTACTCGACTACCTTAACGGTATCTTTGCTTTTATTCTCTATGATGAGCAAGAAGATGCTTACCTTATTGGTCGTGATCACATTGGTATCATTCCGCTATATCAAGGTTATGATGAACACGGTAACTTTTATGTTGCTTCTGAAATGAAGGCATTGGTACCTGTCTGTAAAACTATCAGTGAATTTCCTCCCGGTACTTATCTTTGGAGCAAAAAAGGTGAGCCTGTTCGTTATTACAAACGAGATTGGATGGAGTTCGATGCCGTTAGCCAAGCAAAAACCGATAAAGTAGCATTAACCGAAGCACTTGAAAGTGCGGTTAAACGCCAATTAATGACAGATGTGCCTTATGGGGTATTACTTTCTGGTGGTCTTGATTCATCTGTCATCTCAGCGATCACTAAGAAGTTTGCTGCAAAACGTATTGAAGATGATGAACAATCACAAGCATGGTGGCCGACACTGCACTCATTCGCAATTGGCCTTGAAGATGCTCCCGATCTAAAAGCAGCTAAAATTGTTGCAGATGCTATTGGTACTGTTCACCATGAATTAACCTATACCGTCCAAGAAGGTTTAGACGCTATTCGTGATGTGATTTACCACATCGAAACCTATGATGTGACCACGATTCGCGCTTCAACACCAATGTACTTAATGTCACGTAAGATTCGTGCAATGGGCATTAAAATGGTGTTATCAGGAGAAGGTGCTGATGAAATTTTTGGCGGTTATTTATACTTCCACAAAGCACCTAACGCCAAAGAATTTCATGAAGAAACAGTACGCAAACTACTAGCACTTAACATGTTTGATTGCGCGCGTGCTAACAAGTCCATGGCAGCATGGGGCATAGAAGCGCGAGTACCCTTCTTAGATAAAGAATTCTTAGATGTAGCAATGCGTATTAACCCTGAAGATAAAATGTGTGGCAACGGTAAAATGGAAAAACACATTATTCGTGAATGTTTTGAGCATTACCTTCCAGAAGCCGTTGCTTGGCGTCAAAAAGAGCAATTCTCTGATGGTGTTGGCTATAGCTGGATTGATAGCTTAAAAGAAGTCGCTGAAGCAAAAGTGACTGATCAGCAGTTAGCAACGGCTGCATTCCGTTTCCCATACAATACACCAACGACAAAAGAAGGTTATGTGTACCGTGAGATTTTTGAGGAACTATTCCCACTAGAAAGTGCCGCGAAATGTGTACCGGGTGGTCCATCTATTGCTTGCTCTAGTGCTAAAGCAATTGAGTGGGATGAGAGTTTTAAAAATGCAGCCGATCCATCAGGCCGTGCTATTGCAGCCGTTCACAACCAAGCTTACACAAAATAGATAAATTGAATTATAAAAAAACCGCCACTAACAATGGCGGTTTTTTTTATGGTTAACAACAGTCTGTCATTAACGCTCCCAGTAAGCTTCTTCTAAACTATCTTCGCGCTCAGGTAGACCACGAGAAAGACGAGGTGAATATTGAGCTAATACTTCATAACTTACACGGTTTGAATACAAACAAACCTGTGAGAATGATGAGTAAGTTAGGAAAGAATATTGATGCTTACTTGAATTTGGCACGTTTTCTTTATGGTAACGGTTAGCCGACATATCATGCAGTAACGCTGATAATGCACCATCACCTGCACCGTTAGTATTTTTAATACGCTCAGGGCCACCCATGTAAGGTGCAATGTGCGAATAAACCTTGGTTGGATTTTCACACGTTGCTTTTAGCATTGGACGACTAAATTCGTAGCGGTTAAATTCAGCAATATCACCCGGAAGTAATGGTAACGCAGTTTCACGTTTCGCTGAATCTTCAGTGTAGCCAGCAGTATATAAACCAACAGGGCCAGCGGTACATAATACAAGATCAACCCATTCTAGGGTTTTGTCTGCTGCAACTAATGGATCAGACTCACCGGTTAATGCTTCACCTTCGTCTTCATTCATTGCCACCACAGTCACATGATCGCGTAAGAAATCACGCCACCATTGTGGATCATCTTGAATCACGAATTTAGTACCCAGTGTTAAAACAACTGGCACATCATATTTTTTAGCATACTCGATCGCCTTCATTGTTGCCGCAGGCATAGGATCGCCAGGCTTACAACGAACAAGATAAGCAGTTAACACTAATGCTGATGCATTTTCAAACACGCATTCAGGAATACTATCAGGCTTAAGTTGGTTCATGTTACCTTCATTAATTGCGAAGGTACGCTCACCATCTTTAGAAATCAGCGCAAAACAACGGCCAATTGGACCATTTACCGGCTGTAGATAGTTCATATCCATGCGGCTTGAAGTATTGCAAAGGTAACGATAAGCATAGCTACCGATTTCAATATCTTTACTCATCACACCCAATAATACAGATTTATCATCTGCCAATACTGAGTAGTTATGTAAAGTATTACCAATAGTGCCGCCGGCAAACTCATGAGTAACAAGATTATTTTCTTTTAGCTCATGGTAAAGTGCTTCTGCTTTTTCATCAGTAATAACCAATGAATGGCCTTTACTTAGCTCATAACGTTCCAGGAATTCATCATCAACGTAGGCTTCAATATCAACCAACGTTTGATCGATACCCACAACATGAGTACGTGTTAAACGCTTCTCTATCTTAGTTTGACTTAGAAGTGGATCGCGAGCATGTACGGGAAAATAATGCTTAGATTTTCGTTGGCCTGGAAATTTCATGTCAATGGGCTATCAAGTTGTAAATTTTGCGAATTCTATCACAGAATTTGGTACATAAAAGCAAAAGCTATCATGGGTTTTACGAATAATAGCCACAAATAATAACGCAAACGTTATCGTGAGGGAATAATTACTCCTTCAACACCACCATTACCATCCTTGTGTATGTTGTTTAATCAAGCTCTCCATCATCATAATATGAGCAGGGCTATCATTTAAGCATGGGATCAAATTAAACTCTTTGCCACCAGCTTCAATAAATACCTCTTTACACTGCTCTGCAATTTCTTCTAATGTCTCAAGACAGTCAACTGAAAAAGCGGGACACATCACATCCAATCGCTTAATACCTTTTTCTGCAAGTGATTTGATTGTTGCTTCAGTATAAGGCTTCAACCATTCTTCACGACCAAAAATAGATTGGTAACTCATGCTCATTTTTTCACGTGGCATATCAAGAGATTTTGCTAATAATACTGTGGTTTGATGACAATGTTCTGGATACGGATCACCATTATCAGCATAACGTTGAGGAATACCGTGGTACGAGCATAATAAATAATCCGGCTTACCTTTTTCAGCCCATAACGTCTCAACAGATTGAGCTAATGCCGAAATATAATCAGGGTGATCATAATAATGATTAATAAAACGTAATTCTGGCAATTCTGGAATAGTTTTTAAATCTTTAGCGATACGATCAAAAACAGCAGCCGTCGTTGTAGCTGAATATTGCGGGTATAAAGGTAAAACGATAACTTGCTTACATCCTTGCTGTTTAAGTTCATTTAATCCCGATTCAATACTTGGTGAGCCATACGTCATACCTAATGCGACTGGAACTTGCAATGCTTGCTGTAGTACTGCTTGTTGACGACGCGAATAGACCATTAATGGTGAGCCATCATCCATCCATACCGATTGATAAAGTTTGGCCACTTTAGGTGAACGAATAGGTAAAATCACTCCATTCAAAATAGGACACCATAACCAGCGCGTCATATCAACCACGCGTTTATCACTTAAAAATTCCTTTAAGAATCGTTTTACACCAGCTGTTGTTGGAGTATCAGGTGTACCTAGGTTAACCAGTAATACCCCATAATTGTTATTCATTGTCATCGGTATTTGCCCTTTTTATCTGCATTCGCTGCTGATCATTATATTATTTCCAGCCATACGAGAATACATTTTCGTAACTAAAAACACTCAATATAACAACGCTATTTATACGGTTCCAATATTAAAGCCAAAAAAAACGAGCATTACCAATCGGTAAGCCCGTTCATTTACATCGTCATTAGCTATGATGAATAATTAGCTAATTAACAACGTTATTTATGCTAATGCTTTTTCAAGTTGAGCACTTACTTCAGCAACAGGTAAAGTACCGTCAAACTTAAGGTACTTAGTGTTGCCAGCAGCAGCTTCTTTACCGTAATACTCGATAAGAGGTGCAGTTTGGTTATGGTATACCGTTAGACGTGCACGAACTGTTTCTTCTTTGTCATCTTCACGAATAACAAGATCTTCACCCGTTACGTCATCTTTACCTTCAACCTTTGGTGGATTGTAAACCGCGTGGTAAGTACGACCAGAAGCAAGGTGAGCACGACGACCCGCCATACGCTCAACAATCACATCATCAGCAACATCAAATTCAATAACGTAGTCAACAACAACGCCATTTTCTTTAAGACCATCAGCTTGAGGAATTGTACGAGGGAAACCGTCAAGTAGGAAACCTTTTGCACAATCTTCTGCAGTGATACGCTCTTTAACAAGACCAAGGATGATATCGTCAGATACAAGTTGACCTGCATCGATCACTGATTTTGCTTGCTTACCTAGTTCAGTGCCTGCTTTGATTGCAGCACGTAACATGTCACCAGTAGAAATTTGAGGAATACCAAATTTTTCCATGATGAATTGAGCTTGAGTACCTTTACCTGCACCTGGAGCGCCCAGAAGGATAATGCGCATTGTGTTCCCCTTTAAAATAGAGTGGAAATTTGCAAAAAATTGAAAATACACTGATTAGCGCTCAGTCGCAAGCTTGGCACTATGACCAAGCCGCGATTGAATGATTTATCAGAATAGTCTGTGATTTTGATTGGTTAATTGGTTATTTAACCAACAATTTGTTTACGGCAGCTAAGAACTGTGAAGGATCATCCATCGTGCCACGTTCAGCTAGCATCGCTTCACCAAACAGTAGTTCAACCCAACGACCGAAGATTTCTTCATCAGCTTCATCAGCCATTTGCTTAACAAGGCTGTGCTCTGGATTTAACTCAAAGATATATTGGACTTCTGGCGCTTCATGGCCTGCTGCTGCAAGCAATTTAGCCATTTGAGTCCCCATCTCGTTCTCGTCGGTTACCATTACCGCAGGGGTATCATGCAACTTAAACGTTGGACGTACTTCTTTAACACGCTCACCAAGATATGCTTTAGTGCGCTCAGTCACTGATGTGAATTCTTTTTCTGTTTCTTTCTGCTTTTCTTTTTCTTCTGCATTATCAAATGAAGATAGATCAAGATCTGCTTTAGTGATCGCTTGGAATTTCTTACCTTCAAACTCAGGCAAGTGCCCCATTAGGTATTCATCAATACGATCATACATCAAAATAACTTCTAACCCTTTTGCACGGAATTGCTCAAGGTGCGGACTGTGTTTAGCCGCATTAAAGTTATCAGCAGTTAGATAATAAATTTTATCCTGACCATCTTTCATACGGCCAACATAATCAGCTAAAGATACAGTTTGTTCTAATGAATCATTTTCTGTTGAAGAGAAACGCAATAATGCTGCAATTTTGTCACGGTTACTAAAGTCTTCAGCCAAGCCTTCTTTTAATACCTGACCAAACTCTTTCCAGAATGATTGATATTGCTCTGGCTCATTTTTAGCCATACGCTCAAGCATTTGTAATACGCGTTTAGTACATGCTTTACGTAGTGCTTGAGTCACTTTGTTATCTTGTAAAATTTCACGTGAAACATTCAGTGGTAAATCATTAGAATCAATTAAGCCACGAACAAAACGTAAGTATGTTGGCATGAACTGTTGTGCGTCATCCATAACGAAGACACGTTGTACATACAATTTAAGTCCATGCTGACCATCGCGGTTATTTAAATCCCATGGCGCTTTAGATGGAATGTATAACAAGCTCGTGTAATCTTGCTTACCTTCAACACGGTTATGGCTCCATGTTAATGGCTCAGCATAGTCATGGGCAACATGGTTATAAAATTCTTTATACTCTTCGTCGCTAATATCTGACTTATTACGCGTCCATAGCGCTTGAGCTTTGTTGATTTGATCCCATTTAGTACCAGTAACCGCGCCTTCTTCATCTTTTTCTTCTGTTTGAATGAAGACAGGAATACCGATGTGATCAGAATACTTACCAACAATTTCACGTAAACGATGCGCATCTAAGAACTCTTGCTCATCAGCACGCAGATGTAAAATAATATCAGTACCACGATTTTCTTTAGTGATGGTCTCAATGCTGTAATCGCCCTCACCTGCTGATGTCCAGCACACACCTTCATCTGCTGCAACATCAGCGCTACGTGTATTCACCGTTACACTATCAGCTACAATAAATGCCGAATAAAAACCAACACCAAACTGACCAATCAGCTGCGAGTCTTTCGTTTCATCTTCATTTAGCTGTGCAAAGAATTCTTTAGTGCCTGATTTAGCAATCGTACCTAAATGTTCAATTGCTTGTTCACGTGTCATACCAATACCATTATCGCTAATGGTTAAAGTACCTGCTTGTGGGTTAATAGACAGCTTTACACATAAATCTGCATCGTTACCGTATAAATCGGTTTTTGATAATGCTTTAAAGCGTAATTTATCAGCAGCATCTGATGCGTTAGAAATCAATTCACGTAAAAAAATCTCTTTATTAGAGTAAAGAGAATGAATCATTAAATGCAGTAGTTGTTTTACTTCTGATTGGAAACCGCGTGTTTCCTTTTGATTATCAACTGTTTGCTCGCTCATTTCGACTCCAAAAAAATTTATGGGTAGTATCTAAAGATAAATATGGTCAAACTGTATGATTTCAACCTAAAATAACATGTTTTTTATTTTTATATTTTTTGAGTAACGGTTTTATATTTTTAGATTCAGACAGTATTCAGAGAAAACATATAATAATACTGTTTATATAAAACCCTTGGCAAGGCTAAACCAATGACAACAAATGCAACTAAGTATTTGATTGGAAATCGTTTTATTTTCGATCCAAATGATAACAGCTTAATAGATAAATGTGATAATAATGAATTAACTCGACTTGGAAGTAATGAAAGTCGAGCGTTAAGTCTGCTCATTGAAGATCCTAGCCTAATTATTACTCGCCAACGTATTCATGATTATGTATGGCGCGAACAAGGTTTTGAAGTCGATGATTCAAGTCTAACGCAAGCAATTTCAACCTTGCGCAAGGCTTTGAAAGACTCAACAAAATCACCTGAGTTTGTTAAAACTGTGCCTAAACGTGGTTATCAAATGATCGCCAGCGTAGAAGGCTATGTCTGTCAAAAACCACAGCTAGAACCTAGTGTCGATGAACCGGCTATTCTTTCAACGCCACCAGAGTTTGAACCTATACTCTCTACGCCACGTAACGACTTGCATCTCAACCTTTCGACAGCGGCATATTATCAGCAAGTTAAAGAACAAACAGAAAGTAAATCAACCCTGATCTCGTGGAAAGGTTGGCTCGCATTAATGGTCGCTTTTATATTGCCAATTATTGTTAACATCAGTATGCCGCCCAAATCTGCGGCATTTAGTCCTTTATTTGATGTGGATGGAGTGACAATTTATACTCCGAAGAATAATCCTGAAATTAAACAATGGCATAGCATGATAAAAACCTGTGTCAGTAATTACATCCAATATCACAATAGTCCGAATCAAAAGCCATTTGAAATTATTGTCACTGGCGGTCAAAACAACCAGTTATATTTGAATTACTTACATAATAGTAAAGTGCCAGCAGAAAACGTAACGGTACGTTTACTCACTAGTGATAAGGATAACTCGAACTTATGTCGCTAACCGTTTCAAACCCAGTAACACGTTTACTACGCCAATACTGGCCGTTACTAATTTTGATTAGTTCGATGGTGATTTGCTCGTGGGTCTACTTTTCAACAGACTACAAGCAACAACAGCTACTGATGTCGCGTGAATGGCAAAGTACAACTATTAGCCAGATAGAATCATTGCCACAAGATTCTCTGCAAGAGCTACGTAAGGTAAAACAAAGCAGTAATATGGTCTTTTTACCTAATCATACCTATTCACGGATCACCATCCTTGAGCTACATAGTGATATACCGCAACCATTAACGATTCATATTTCTGAATCTGGCCGCTGGGATGTCAGTGGAGGCTATTTACTGACGGAGCCATTAGAATTTAAAGATATCACTTCTGGTTCAAACCATGACTTTGATAGTGAACAACTCAATATTATTAAAGATATCTTTAGAATGAATGCACAAGAAAGTCGCCGTATTGATGTGATTAATGAACATACTTTACTGCTGACTAGCCTCACTCATGGCTCAAAAGTCTTATTCTCAACAAAGTAAAAAATTAATAAACAACAAGTTACAAAATAAAAAATAATAAAAAACCGCGTTCAAAGAACGCGGTTTTTTTATCGCAATAATAACCATAGTTATAATCGCTGCCGTCCAGCAAGAGAATGAGATAGCGTAGTGCCATCAACTAATTCTAACTCACCACCAACGGGTACACCGTGAGCAATTCTACTCGCAGGCACATCATATTCATGACAAAGTTCCGCAATATAATGAGCCGTTGCCTCACCCTCAACTGTTGGGTTAGTGGCTAAAATCAATTCATTAATTGCTTCTTTTTGCAAACGAAATTCTAGCGTATCAAGCCCAATATCAGCCGGACCAATACCATCAAGTGGTGATAAATGGCCCATTAATACAAAATAACGTCCTGAAAATTGTCCCGTCGCTTCTACCGCTACAATATCTGCCGGGCTTTCGACCACACAAATAATACCGTTTTCTTTACGACGAGGGTTTTCGCAAATCGCGCAAATATCATCTTCAGTAAACGTACGGCAATCTCGACAATGACCAATTTCTGTCATGGCTTGATTTAACGCATCAGCTAGCTGTAAGCCACCCTGACGATTTCGTTGTAGCAAATTAAAAGCCATTCGCTGTGCTGACTTAGGACCAACCCCGGGTAGACAACGTAAGGCTTCCATTAAATGCTCCAGTAAATGACTGGTTCGCATTGATTAGAAAGGCAGCTTAAAGCCAGCTGGTAAATTCATACCGCCGGTAACACCTGCCATTTTCTCTTTTTGTGTATCTTCGATACGACGCGCAGCATCATTAAATGCAGCAGCAATCAAATCTTCCAGCATGTCTTTGTCATCTTCCATTAGGCTTTCGTCAATTTCAACACGACGTACACTATGGCTACCAGTGATAGTCACTTTAACAAGGCCAGCACCAGATTCACCGGTAACTTCCATGTTTGCGACTTCTTCTTGCATCTTTTGCATGCGCTCTTGCATTTGCTGCGCCTGCTTCATCATGTTGCCCATACCGCCTTTACCAAACATATCTTCTCTCTCTCTATCTGGTCTGGTTAAAAATCGTTAAACCGGTCTAATACTTTCTTCATCCAGTTGTGCAGCAAAACGCTGACAAATGAAATTAACATTAGGATCGTTCGCTAAGCTTTCTCGAGCTTGTAGCAATTTCTGTTGATACAAACTTTCGCGTAATTCTAGTGGTGTCTGACCCTGCTCACCCAAAACAATTGATAATTGTACCGGTGTTTGTAGCACCTCATTCAAGGCACTATTCAATTGCATCGTTGCTCGCTCTGCTTGCAGGTGCTTCTGGGCAGAACGTAAATACAATGTAATGTGATCATCTGTACGTTCAAAAGCAGAGTTCAATGCTAATTGCTGAATTAATTTTGGCACATCAAGCTGGGTTACTAACTGTGACCAACTATCCTGATTTGCAGCTTCATTGACAAGTAATTTCGCCATCTCTGGCGTTTTTTCATGTTCTAAAGCGCGCTTCAATACTCGCGGTGTCAACTCAGGCTTAAGCACAGTGTCTGCTGCTGGCTTTGCCATTGGCTTCCAGCGATACTCATCATCTTCTGCAACCCGATCAGAAGCTGTCGACGCCGGCATCGCATTCGTTTTCATTGATGGCATAGTCGTTTGCTTATTTGCAATCCGATCCATCACTGAGGTTGCGACTTTTTTAGCTGGCGCCGTTAAAACCTTTTTTGGCGATACCGCTGCAGTTTGCCCTTCTTGACCACGTTTAGTTTGGCTACGTAACTGATTACGAGCAGCTAATAACCCTGATGCGGCCGATGGTCGAGCAGTGGCTGGCTGTGGTTGCGTTGGTACTGGCATTGTTGGTGTAACAGATGCTGTATCAGCCATAGCCTGATTCGGTACCGAAGCCACTGGCGCCATTGGTTGTTGCTCTGATGCTGACATTGGAGCAACAGGTGCTGGCAGCTGCTGTTCTGGAACAGGCATTGCTGTTGGCGGAACATTATTAGCGACTGATGGCGTTTGCATTTGTGCTTTTAACGCTTGTACTCGCGAAACACCACTCGCAGGTGCATTAATAGGCGCAGCTAACGGTGTTGATTGATTGTTCGCTGTCGGTTGACTACTTGGTACTACAATTGCCTGTGGGGTAATACTGCCACCACTCACAGGACGGAAAGCAAGCATCCTTAATAGCACCATTTCTAAGCCTGTACGGCCATCAGGTGCAAACGACAGATCTTGGCGACCTTGTAAGCAAATCTGATAACATAATTGTACGTCTTGTGGTGTCATCAGTTGGCTGAGTAAATTCACTCGCTCGGCATCAGGCAAGCTATCATCAAGGCTTGCGGGTAATGCTTGAAACATTGCAACACGATGTAATTGTGCTGATAATTCACGCAATAAACTATCCCATTCAATACCAATCGACGCTAATTGTTGCAAACTTGCCATTGCTGTATTTGCATTAGCCGTCGCAACCGCTTCTAATAAACATAGCGCTTGATCAGTATCAAGTGTACCTAACATTGCCGCAACAGTTTCAGCGCTGACATGGCCATTACCTAATGCAATCGCTTGATCAGTCAAACTTAATGCATCACGCATACTACCTTCGGCAGCACGAGCTAATAACGCCAGAGCGCGTGTTTCATACTCAACTTTTTCTTCTGTTAATACTTTATCTAATTGAGCGTGAATTTGCTGATGATCTAAGTGCTTTAAATGAAATTGTAAACAACGAGATAAAATCGTTACTGGCAGTTTTTGAGGATCAGTGGTCGCCAAAATAAATTTTACATATTCAGGCGGTTCTTCTAATGTTTTTAGCAAGGCATTAAAACTGTGACGCGAAAGCATGTGTACTTCATCGATAAGATAAACTTTAAAGCGCCCACGTGCCGGCTTATATTGGACGTTATCCAATAATTCGCGCGTATCTTCAACTTTTGTACGTGATGCAGCATCAATTTCTAGCAGATCAACAAAACGCCCTTCATCGATTTCACGACAAGTTGTACATTTACCACAAGGTGTAGACGTGATGCCCTGCTCACAATTTAGTCCTTTAGCAAAAATACGTGCAATAGTCGTTTTACCTACCCCACGAGTACCACTAAAAAGATAAGCATGGTGAAGCCGATTTTGTTCTAAGGCATTACCTAACGCAGTTAATACATGTGATTGTCCAACCACATCTGCAAACTGATAGGGACGCCATTTTCGGGCCAGAACCTGATAACTCATTTATAAATAACCTTAATCAATCTGGACTGCATCTGGTGTAACGAAACTCACCACTCTTTCTTTTATTCTCGCTATCATAGCTATAATGATAGTAACCGATATTGATCATTATAAAACAAAGAAAATAAACGAAATAGTAATGAGGTATGTAAAACATTGAATTCAACGCAATGCTAGCATAGTGCCCGTTAGTGAGCGAGAGGGCGCTAGAGTAAGCGCCCAATGATTAGCCAACAACACCTTAATTGAGAAAATAATAAGGTGTTATTACTAATTAATGACCAGGGAAATCACAAATAGAATAAACGTTAAGTCCCAAACCTTGTAGACGCGCTTCACCGCCAATATCCGGTAAGTTGATAACAAATGCCGCATCCTGAACATCGCCGCCCAAACGGCGAACTAAGTTAGTCGTTGCTTCAATCGTACCACCAGTAGCCAGTAAATCATCCACCAGTAACACTTTATCACCAGCAACAATCGCATCTTTATGAATTTCTAATGTATCTTTACCATACTCAAGCTCATAACTTTCAGCGATCACTTCACGCGGTAATTTACCAGGCTTACGAACAGGTACAAATGCCACCCCTAATGCTAATGCTAGCGGTGCACCAAACAAGAAACCACGCGCTTCAGTACCAATGATCTTAGTGATACCTTGATCTTGATACTTTTCAGCCAAAATAGCGATAGTGGCACGGTATGCTTCAGGTACTTCCATTAGGCTAGTGACATCACGAAAAAGAATACCTGGCTTAGGATAATCTTGAATTGATTTAATGCTGTTAGTAATTAGGTTTAATGTTTCTTGATTCATCATTCTTTCCGTACTTACTCTTACTGCAAACAGAGTAATCTTAAGTTAGAGCCTGCAGATTGCAGACGAAAGCATAAAAATAGAGCCGTTAATAACAGCTGTATTTTTATGTAATAAGTACGCATTTTATGGGTTTTCGTCTGGTTCGGCAACTGACGTAGAATCAGGTCGGAGTTCAACCACTGGCAAACGATTAAAGCAGAATAACAAAACCATCATACCAGTAAGCAACATTGCTTTATGCCACCACAATGGCACCATAAAAATTGAGAAGGTAAAACTTAGCACAATCATTATCATCCCTCGTCGCTTTACAACGGATGTAACTGCACCATGTTGATGCCAATTAACTAAAATAGGTCCAAGTTGTGGATGTTGATGCAGCCACTGATTTAGCTTAGGAGATCCTCTCATAAAGCATGCGCTGGCAAGTAATAAAAAGGGCGTTGTTGGTAATAAAGGTAAAAAAATCCCCATCACTCCCAAGGCGACAGCAATCCAGCCAATAGCCACTAAAACATAGCGTATCATTCGACTCTTCACCGCAACTTCTTCATTCAAGGTTTGTCACCTCAATCAATATATTTAACAACTTATATACCTTTTCTATTGCGCAACTCGCGTATTGTAACAACAATTAACTTTAATTGTTAACATCTATCACCATTCATTGATGAGTACTATATCACAGCAAAAATTAACCAATATTTATTAAATTCGTTTAAAGAATTGATTCAAATCACAACAGAATACTAAATCTCGATTAGACTAATAACACTTAGAGGTACTGCATTAGATTTTTATTTAGCCGCAGTATAACAACACTCAATCAAAGCACAGCTAATCATATTATCTCGCTGGCTTTCCTATTGAATATCATCACTATGGCTATTACAGATATGAATTATAAAAATTTTCAGTATCCGCTAGAGACCGAATATCTATCCCTAGCAGAAAAATTAAAAAATGAAATGTTAATCAATCACTTAAACAACAATACTACAGCAGTTAATGATACAGATCTTAATGATCTCATCGTAATGGCTAAATCGTCTTTTATTCCTAATCTTTTTGATATGGCAATACGATTAGAACAAGTGGATGCTGCTGTATGCTCATTTAAATTAGGTATGTATGGTTTATGTGCCGACTGCGAAGAAGAGATTGAATACAGTGATCTTGAACAAGATCCCGCTCAACCTCGATGTAAAGCATGTCGTGAGCATAGTCGTTATCACCATGATTAAATATCGCTAAAGGCTATACTTTAAATATCAACCAATAAAAGGCAACCTCGGTTGCCTTTTACGTTAAAGCTACAACTTGGTTACATCAGTAGTGAATGATTAATCTCTCTAATTGCTTAATTAAAGTCTTTTTCTGCCATCCAGATTTTAAATGCTTTTTTATCATTATTTGAAGCCTTGGTGTACCACATTTTTAGCTGTGTTAAAGCATCACCCGTAATTTCAACTTTACCCGTTTTATTATCAACACTAACGGCAACTTGTTGTAAATCTACCGCATTACCTTTTTCGATAACAATGCCATTATCACTATTATAAGCAGCAACGAGCGCTTCAATATCACTGTAAGCAGCAAAACCTTCGCCTTGTAGTTCAACACCAACTAATGGTTGTACCGCGCCGTCCTCGGTAGCTAATTGCCACTTAGCGCCTCGTTCAAAAAAAGCTTTTGCTTGTGATTCAGTCGTTAGACGCGGCAACGTAATTTCAACATCAGTTTTCGCTAAATCAATCTCAAATAAATAAGGACGAGTTGTATAAATCGTTGATTTTGATCCACGCTTAACTTCACCATCAAAACGCACCACTACTTGGTGTTTACCTTCCGATAATTCAACACTATCGACCGTCGACCAACCTTGGCTTTGTACTTCTTTACCATCAATAGCTAATAACTCAATCTTATCTGCTACAGATAAAGTTGCCGCTTGGGTAGAGGCTGAAAACAGCGCCATTAATAGCCATAATTTTTTTTTCATTATTGATCCTTAATATATCTATATTTTATTGGCTGATCATTGTTATCACTACCACTATAAATTAGTGTGATAGCAATGATTATCGGCAAAAATGAACCTAGCAAAAAGCCGCCCAAGAAGGCGGCTTTATCAATCAATACGTTATGGCTTAATTAGAATTTAACTTCTAGACCAGCAACGTAACCGAAATCTTCTAAAGAATCTTTCTTATCGTCAGCATAACCAACTTCAACATATGCACGTACATTGCTGTGCAGCTGTTGTGTTACGTTTGCGTATACGTTGTTGATTACGTTGCCGTGAGCAATTTTATCTTCGCCACGTACATAGCCAAGTGCCATTGTTGTTTTGTCGATAGTGTAAGAGCCGTTGATTTCGTACAGATCAATCTTCTTATCTGTTACTTTAGTATCAGCAGCTTTGTACTCAATTTGACCAAAAGATGCAGCTAGGTTAATTGCACCCATTGCATATTGTGCTTCAAGGTTGTAACCACGAACATTCTCACCTGCTTTCTCAGGAATAATAACTGGTGTACCGTTATTGTTACCAAGAGTAAAGCCTTCTGCACTAATACGCTTACCGTCATAACCGTATGCACGAATGTCTAGACCGCCAGTACGGAAACCAACACGGCCATCAGTAATTGTTGTGCTGTTGTTATTATCCATTTCATGAGAAACAGCAGTGTAGAAAGTACCGTTATCGTAAACGTACTTAGCAACACGGTCACCATCAGTTTGTACCCAGTCAATTTGACCAGCGCCTAGCTCATAATCTTTACCGATACCTGAATCATCAGAAACTAGAAGTTGACGACCAAATGTTAGCGTACCGAAGTCACCTGAAAAACCAGCCCATAGCTCGTAGTTCTGTAGATCACGGCTTTCGTATTTGAATGCAGTACCAGAAACAACGTTTAGGTTCTCAGACACAGCAACTGTTGCGTTAAGTGCTAGGTCACCATCATCTAGACGGATAGTTGAGTCACCGTGCTTCTCAAAGTTATCGTAAAGTTGCACTTCAACAGCACCAGACAAATCAACTTTAACGCCGTTTGCGTCATAAAGATTGATGCCAGCATTTGCAGAACCAGCTGCAGTTAGAACTGCTAGAGCTAATAGAGTTTTTTTCATGATATGTCCACTGCCTTTCTTATTGTTGTAAATCTCAATCCTGAGATTCCCTGTCCTTTATATTCCCCTGATATATGTACTGTTTTAAAAACAATACAGTGAAATATTCTGGGGGAGTACTTTATGGCTCACATCCTGACAGAAGTTCAATATTTCTGTCAAATAATCTAAATTAAATATAAAAAAACATAAAACACATCACAAAAACAATAACTTAAGCAGAAATAGGTCGATATTAATCACAATAAAATAAGTAAAAAAATGCAATTAACATTACTGTAATAGCTGTAAATAAATGTGTTTTGCATAACTAATAAACTCAATAAATAACAAACCTCAGAACAAAAAACTAGCAAACTGTTTCATTTATGGAATTTTATTTTGCATGCAGATTGCAACTACAAAGCAAATGTAACTGAAATAAAAAATCGTGAGCAACTCCTCACTTTAAAACATAAATAGCTTAAATTTTGTTACCGCTCACATTTAGCGCTTCATGCTATAATGCATTTCCCGGTCCTAATGAAGTTTCAACCATGCTGCACAACACCATAAAAAGCGATATCAAACAGTGTTACACCAACCTTGGCCATCAACTCGATAACTTTATTCCTCGTCGCGCACAAAATTATTTAGTCGCAGAAATTGCTAAAACACTTGCGGGTGAATACCACAAAAAAAATCGCATTCTGGTGGCTGAAGCAGGGACGGGTATCGGTAAATCGCTAGCTTATTTAATTGGTGGAATTCCATTTGCGTTGTTCAACAATAAGAAACTATTGATCTCAACCGCGACAGTAGCTCTGCAAGAACAATTAATCACCAAAGACTTACCCCTGTTTAACCAGATTTTTCCCCGTGAATTTAGTTTTATTCTCGCTAAAGGTCGTCAACGTTATTGTTGTAACCATAAATTAGAAGCTAGTTGTTCAACAGATAGTGAATTACAACTGGGGATGTGGGAAGAAAAGCCGAAAAAATCAGATCTCGACTTACTCAAGCGCATGCTAAAAGCGACCGAGCAAAATAAATGGGATGGTGATCGAGATAGTTGGCCAACAACGATCCCTGATAAAGTATGGCAACAAATAATGGCAGATAAACACAGTTGTCATGCAGGAATGCCAAAACATCGTAGCTGTCCATTTGCTAAAGCACGTGAGCACCTCGATAAAGCAGATGTGATTGTTGCCAACCATGCGTTACTAATGGCTGATATTGAGTTAGGCGGCGGTGTTATTCTACCGGAACCTGAACAAACTATTTATGTGATTGATGAAGCACACCATTTACCACAAGTTGCGCGTGATTTCTCCTCAGCAGCTGCAAGTTTAAAAGGGGCGGCAACTTGGCTTGAAAAGCTCAATCAAATTGTATCTAAATTTGCTGAATTAGCTGATTACCAAAAAGCTAATCGATTTCAGAACGCGATTCAGGACAGTATTCAACACTTGGTACCGACCTTAAACCAAATTGCTAATAATATTGACGCAAGCAAATTTAACAAAGATGGCGTCTATCGCTTTGAGCATGGTGAATTACCACAATGGCTCGAAGAAGAAGCTAAAGGTTGTAAAGAAGCCAGTAAGAAAGCGCTACAATCATTAGGTAAAATCCAAGATCTTATCGCAGAGCGTACTAAAGAAAACATCATTATTCCTCGCTTAGGTGAGCAAGCACTTACTGAAACTGGTTTTTATTTACAACGCCTTGAAAACTTAGAAAAAGTTTGGTCACTTATGGCACAACCAAACCATAAAAAAGGGGCACCACTCGCGCGATGGATAGAAAAAAGCCCTGAACGTGAAAATGACTACATTATTGAAGTGTCGCCATTAGAGGTTGGTTATCGACTCGATCAATTACTATGGAGTCGTGCAGCTGGTGCGATTTTAGTCTCAGCAACATTACGCGCATTAAATCAATTCACCTTCTTCTGCCGCCAAGCTGGAATATCAGAAACAGAAGGTACCCGCTTTCTCGCATTAGCATCACCGTTTGATTATCAAAATAATGCCCGTTTAGTCATTCCGGCATTAAAACTTGAGCCTCAAGCTGAACAATTTACCGATTTACTGATTGAAGTGTTACCGGAATACCTTGAAGGAGAAACAGCAAGTTTAGTGCTCTTTTCCTCTTATTGGCAGATGAATAAAGTCGCTGATGCACTGCGCCCACTCGCCAAGAAAAACAAATGGCAATTATTAGTTCAAGGTGAAGAATCACGCAATGAAACCCTAAAAAAACATAAAGAAAATTGTAAAAATGGTCTGCCAAGCATTTTATTTGGTACCGGTAGTTTTTCTGAAGGGCTTGATTTACCAGGTGATTTATTAAAAAACTTGATTATTACCAAAATTCCGTTTGCCGTGCCGACTTCTCCCGTCGAAGAAGCACACGCTGAATATATAGAAAGCCGTGGTGGTAATCCTTTTTTACAAATTTCAGTACCTGAAGCCAGTAAAAAACTGATTCAATCAGTGGGTCGTTTGCTGCGAAAAGAACTCGACTCTGGTAGAGTAGTCATTTTAGATCGTCGTATTATCAATCGACGCTATGGAAAAGCACTGCTCGATTCTTTGCCTCCATTTAAACGCGTTATTGAATACAACTAATCATCTTAACCATAATAAAAAGCATTTAAATGATTGATATGATTGAGCCAAGTACCTTGCTAATACTTGGCATTGTTGCATTAGCAGCTGGCTTTATTGATGCAGTAGCTGGCGGTGGTGGTATGCTTACCGTCCCCGCCCTACTTTCTCTTGGCCTGCCACCACATATTGCACTTGGCACCAACAAATTGGCTGCCAGTTTTGCCTCATCAACAGCTGCATGGACCTATTATAGAAAGCAATTATTTAACCCTTTATTTTGGCGAGCATCTTTTGTTGCAACCTTTCTCGGGGCAATTATTGGCACTCTTATCGTTAACCTCATCAGCGGCGCTTGGTTAGAAAAAGCGCTGCCTCTAGTTATTTTTGCCGTTGCAATATATAGCTTATGGCATCCTCATCCAAATCCAGATCAAACCCAACTTCCTGCGGTGACTAAAACATTTAAATGTAAACAGTGGCTACAAGGATCCTGCTTAGGATTTTACGATGGTTTAGCAGGCCCTGGAACTGGCGCCTTTTGGACGGTATCAAGCTTAGTATTATATCGATTAGATATGCTACGTGCCTGTGGCCTCGCTAAAGCGATGAATTTCACCAGCAATATTACCTCATTGGTGACTTTTATTATTTTAGGTCATGTAAACATTGCATTAGGCTTAATTATGGGAAGCTGTTTAATGATAGGTGCCTACCTCGGGGCACATTCTGCGATTCATTTCGGCGCTAAGTTTATTCGTCCAGTTTTTATTACTGTCGTATTTATTCTTGCGGCTAAATTGGCTTGGCAAGCTTGGTTTTAATAATCGCCATTTATAGGTATTACAATGATTGATCTTTCTCGACTACAAATACTCATTGAACAGTTACAACACCAAGCTGCAGAAACCGACCGTATACGAGGTGAAGCACAACGACCATTATTCGATCAGCAATTATTTCGTCATCGCAGTAAGTTATTAACCCCTTGCGTGACAGAAATTGCACAAGAATTAGCGGCATTACAAAAAGAACAACAAGCTGGCCGATTATTGCCCGAACGCACACAACATGTTTGTGAAAAGTTAATCGCTCAAATTCATGCCGTTCAACGAGAATTTGCCACCCAGCAAATTCGTAAAAATGAGCCTAAGCAGGCAATAGGTAAGCGACGATCTATTAATGAAATTTACCAAGATCTTAATCAACATCGTGATTGGGAACGACGCTTAAAATCTATGTTAAGAGATAAAGAAGCATTACTTAATCGCTGTGGTTCTCAGTTTGAACAACAACAATCACAAAAAGAAATTCTTGTATTAGAAGGACGTATAAGCCGTTGTCAAACCGCGATAGTAAAACTAGAAGAAGAAATTAATCGTCGAGAAAGAAAAGGTTAATTTTACAGGCACCAATACTATTTAGTTAACACACTACACTTAAATAACACTTAACCAGAGATTGATTAATGAGTAACTCCCCAGTATCACCATTAGAAAATGCGCCAGCTGAGATTAAATTAGCCGTTGATCTAATTTGCTTATTAGAAGATAACGCTATCGATCCTAAAATAGTATTGTCTGCACTCGATATTGTTCGTCATGATTTTGAAAAAAAACTTCAACCACAACCAGCATAATGGTAATTAACAATTATAAAAAAAGGCTGAATAAATCAGCCCTTCAAAGTATCGGTATTATCTTAAAAATAAATTAGTTAATGCCTGCACGCTTTAACAAACCTGCCATCAATGCTGAACTTGATTTCACTTGCTTTGATTTATTTTTCAAATCTTTAGCAAGTGCCGCATCATTAATGTCATTAGCAATGAAAATCATTGATTGATACATATCACGTGGCGTTTTAATGCGCTCTTTATCGTTCAATGGTTTAAGCAATGTCACTACATCTGAACCTTTCTTTTTATTTTCAGTTGTATAACGCAGAATAGAATCTAGTAAACGATCCATATCAACCATAAACTCAGAGTTTTCAGTACCCTGCTTTTTCATTTCTTTTAGGTTTTTCTTACGAACCTGCTTAATAACAAATGCTGGTTGGTTTATTTTACGATAAGCGAAGATACCCGCTAGCACCAATAACGCTACACTACCTGCTGCAACATAACCCCAGATAGAACCTGAAGATTCAGCAACTGGCTGAGCTACAGCGGCAACGTTTGCAACAGACTCTGGTACATCAGACATATTTGTAACCTTTTACTTTAAGAATTCGGAATGCGGTGAGACATTACCACCTACTCGATAAACTGCTATATATTTTATCAAAAATTAGTTCAAATAGGCGACAGAGCTCAAATGTATGCTCATTCTGCCGTTTTCACCAACAAAAATAAAGCACCGTTTGGTTGATTTTCAATCAACCAATTGTAACTATTTGTCTAGCAATATAAAAACGTTAATTTCCCTCAACGTTTATTTTTTTATTGAGCACAAAACAGCTAGTATCCATACAAATTAACCTAGCGCACCAATATTACCCACAAGGTGACGGACATCAACCTTAAGACCCCTCGCCTATCAACTCAAGTTTAGTTAATTTTACGTATAATAACAGTTTTCTTCGTTACATGATTATGCATATTTAATCGTATTAGTTGATAAAAAATGCTTTAAAATCAATTTTTGTTGAAAAAAAATTCCACTTGTTAAGCATAATAAGTAAAAGTAACAAACTATAATATCAATAATGCTATAGTGTTTCTTTTATCAAAATACATATTTAAAAGTCTCATTTCATGGATATATTTTCAGCAGCAGTCACGTTGTTTCTCATTATGGATCCAATGGGTAACCTACCCGTTTTTTCATCATTTCTGCGTCATATAGAAAAAAACGCCGGCGAGTAATTCTAATTAGAGAACTACTAATTGCGCTTGCCATCATGCTATTATTTTTATTTACGGGTGAATCCATCCTTAACTTCCTAAAATTACAGCGCGAATCAATCTCTATTGCTGGTTCGATTATTCTTTTTTTAATTTCACTCAAAATGATCTTCCCCACTCAAGAACAAGAAAAACAATCTGCTGCTGGAGAAGAACCTTTTATTGTACCGTTAGCTATCCCCCTTCTTGCGGGTCCTTCTTTATTAGCTACTTTGATCCTGTTTGCTCATCAAGATACCAGCAGAATGTTAGATTGGTCGTTAGCTGTAATATTAGCGTGGGCCGTATCAGCTATCATTTTAATGTTTGGTGAAGTATTTGAACGCCTGATTGGAGAGCGAGGTCTAAAAGCAATTGAGCGCTTAATGGGGATGATACTACTCATGTTGGCAGTACAAATGTTCTTAAACGGCATACAAAGTTATTTATTACATATTAAATAGAAAATCCCTTTAGTAGCAATAAAGATCACGTACTACTAAAGGGGATTTTAGCTCAATTACAACGTTATAAACGTTGTTATCTCAATAAAGATCATAATGCTTTCATCTTGGTTGCTACGCCTTCTGCATGTGAACCAATGATAACTTGTAAATGTTTAGGCCCAACATTGACGACTCCTTTCGCACCCAGTTGTTTTAACTTCGCATCATCAATAATTTGACGATCAACGATACCTAACCGTAATCGAGTAATGCATGATGAGATCTCAGTAAGATTCTCTTTCCCACCAAGCGCTGCAAGATAATCAACAGCAAGGCTATCGTAATCTTGCTTACCTTTAGCTGCTTGGTGACATAACTCTTCACGACCTGGTGTTTTAAGATTAAACATCTTAATAGCTGCAACAAAGATCACAAAATACACTGCGCCAATTGCCAAACCGAGCGGTATGATTTCCCATGCATTCTTCGCTGCTGGTGCATTATAGTTAAGAATATAGTCAATTAATCCTGCTGAGAAACTAAAGCCCATATGTACATTCAACATTGAAGCGACAACTAGCGAGATCCCCATCAATACCGCATGAATCACATACAATGCCGGAGCAAGAAACATAAACATAAACTCAATAGGCTCAGTAATACCCGTTAGGAACGCAGTTAATGCGACACTTAATAACATTCCACCGACTATCGCTTTATTTTCTTTCTTTGCTGTTACATAAAAAGCTAAACATGCACTTGGTAAACCAAACATCATCACAGGGAAGAATCCACTAAGAATACGTCCAGCTGAAGCATCACCAGCAAAGAAACGGGAAATTTCTCCGGTCACAACTTTACCAGTACCGGGATCGAAACTACCAAATACAAACCAAACCATACTATTCAGAATATGATGTAGGCCCACCGGAATTAATAAACGATTAGCAACACCGTAAACAAACTCACCAGGTGCACCGCTGGTCAGGATCCACTCTCCAAGATGGTTAATTCCACCTTGAATCGGTGGCCAGATCACACTAAATACATAAGCTAAAATCAGCGCCACTAACCCTGTGATAATGGGAACAAAACGTTTACCACCAAAGAAACCAAGAAACTCTGGTAATTTAATTGCATGAAAACGGTTATAAAGCAAACCAGCACAAACACCAATAACAATGCCACCAGCAACACCTGGATCAATATCGACATTCAATGTTTTTATTGCTGCCATCATAATAAAATAACCAACAGCAGCAGCAATCGCAGCAGCCGCTGAATGATCTTTAGAAAAACCAGCAGCGACTCCCATCGCAAATAATAATGCTAAGTTAGTAAAAACAGCTTGGCCACCTTGTGCGATAAATGCAATATCTAATAAATCTGGCTGACCAATTCGCAATAAAATACCAGCTATCGGTAATACTGCGATAGGAAACATAATAGCATTACCGAGCTTTTGGAAATATCCAAGAGGACTCATATAATTGTTCCTTATTTATAATAAGAAGTTAGCGTTAATACCATTACGGTATTATCAATAGAGGTATTATTTATTATCTAGTTTAATTCGGAGAAATCACACAATACACAGTTCATCTTAAAATAATCACGCAACTTATCACTTAATAATGCCTGTAATTCATAGATCCGCGGTTTATTAACAGATGAATGCTGACATATATTTTTATCTAAATAAGCGGGATGCCACATAATTTCAACCACTTCTATTTTTTCATTTCGGCATTCTTCCAATCTATCGATAGTTTGTTTTACGATAATATCGTCAAGATCATCATAGTTATCTAATGGCACACATTTATCTAAATAAGCATCAATAAGTATTTTATTTGTCGATAATATATCTTTCTTTTTATACCATAATGACGGCTGATAATTACAATTAAATATATTCCCTGCTTGTTGTGATTCAAGCCAAGTAACATTGCGAAGTGGTAACTGATATTTCTCAGCTAACTCAACCAATATAGGTAATATCTGTGGATGGGTATGTATATGATGATGAGAGTCCAAATGAGTAGGTTTAATTCCTGCAGCATAAACTCGATCGATTTGTAATGTTAATTCGTTATAAATTGCTTGGCGATCAATATCTATAGCTGTTTCATAATATCGGCTTCTACCAAAAAAACAACCTGTTGATTCATCGATTAATTTACTATTATTTGATAAAGGATTTCCACAGGTTAAATTACAATGTACACCAATAGCGAGTGTCGAATGCTGTTTGTATAATTGTATTGCATGTTCAAACCCTGGCATATTTGCCATTATAGTTGTCGATTTTAATATCCCTTGCACATGCGCATCAATAATACCGTAATTAATAGCATTTGAATAACCGAAATCATCGGCATTGTTAATTACTTTTATTTTCATATTTACCTCAATACAAATATAAAAATAACTGCAACAATAGTTATATTATTGCAGCTATACTATATCAATAATTATATTTAGTTATTTATTATCATTAAAAAACTGAGGAAGATATGCTTTATTTGCAGCTAAAACATCATCAACAATCTTTATAGCTGTAGGCACATTTATGACAGTACGATTTAATGTTAAAGCATTAATTAATTTTTGGCGTGAACCTTCAAACCATGCATCAACAACAAGCTTCTCATATCCAAGTTGGCTTTCAATCATTGCCTTTTGAAAAGTTGGAATCTCTCCAATAGCATAAGGTTTAACACCGTCACTATACAAAGATGCTGGAACCTCAACCATAGCATCGTCTTGCAGATTGCTAATAATGCCGTTGTTTTTTACTATAGAAAGATAACGATAACCTTTATTGAACACTACCGATTCAGCGACACGAATCATATAAACGCCATGTGTATCTGATTCTAAATTTGCATTCGCTGCCGTACCGCTATCAATAATATCTTTACAGATGGTATACATTTCTTTTTCTCTACCATCAATAACCTGACGCGCACGAGTATTATTTATATCTTCTTTTGCCGCCATCTTCTGAGGATATAAATAATATTGCAAATAAGTATTAGGTAAGAATTCAGGGTTATCTTTTAACATGGTTTGCATATTTTTAAAGGTTTCTTGCCATGATGGTTCATTAGCAATAAAGTTCGACGTTGCCGAAAAACCTTGGTTAATAATACAGTCTTTTATCTTTTGAGTAAGATCTTCACCATTACGATGTAAAATGCGAGTAAACCAACCATAGTGGTTAAGACCAAAATACTCAGGTACAAGATCCCATAACTCACAACCTAACATATCGGCATAACTTTCCATGATAATACAAGGCATATCACACATGTTAATTAGCTTTTTATCATCAGGGAACACTCTGGTTGTTGCTTCTGCCACAATAGCTGCTGGATTCGTATAATTTAAAATCCAAGCTTCTGGTGCGTACTGACGAATATCTTTAACCAATGTAATCATATCGCCAATAGAACGTAGCCCATAAGCCATACCACCAGCACCACAGGTTTCTTGACCAACACAACCGTGAGAAAGCGCGATTTGTTCATCTTTTTCACGCATCTCTAAACCACCAGTTCGAATTTGTAAAAACAACACATCCGCTCCAGTAAAAGCCACATCCTTATTGGTGGTATAAATCACTTCTTCTACTTCAGGGTATAGCTCTTGTAGCAGTATTTTTGCCGCTTCGGCATTAAACCGCTGACGCTCACTATCAATGTCATAAAAACGAATAGACTTGAGCGGAAAAGTAACCTTTTCTTCAATCAAACTCATCAAAATGCCTAAAGTGTAAGTCGAGCCACCACCAACGATTGTAAGATTTTTACGTTCCATACGTCATCCTTAATGTTCTATATATGTATTAGAAAGAGCCAACACAATAAAACATATAGGATACATTTAAAGCTTCAATTGTGATTTATATGATCAACATCACTATAAATATAGGTTTCAACAATGGAGAATTCACTTAAAAATCAGCAAAAAATAAACATCAAAACTTTGATTTAAAAAGATTAAAATAAAAACACCAGCATCAAAACTGGCATTATATAGAACCCAAACAGTCAAATGTATTCAATATGTATCATTCAATAATAACAATAATGGTCTATCTCAAAGAACTTTTAGGACGAAGATATCAAGATTTAGGTATACTAAGGCTACTGTGATTAGAGAGAATACGTTTTGAAACCAATATATTTACGCATCTTTGATGATCTATTTGAGAAGATTCAATCTCAAATTTATACTGATGGGGATATGCTACCAACTGAACTAGAATTACAACATAGTTATGGTGTCAGCCGCGTCACTGTGCGTAAAACATTAGCGCTACTTGTTGAACAAGGGGTAGTAACACGTATTAAGGGACGTGGAACATTTGTAAAAAACCCATGTAAAGCAACACATAATGCAATTGCATTACGTGGTTTTTATCAAGAACTTAATGCGCAAGGTAAAACCCCATCTTCTGATGTTCTAACATTTGAAATATTAGAACCAGACTCGATTGTTGCAGAAAAATTAAAGCTCGCAGCGAATGAACGAGTTTATCATATTGTACGTATCCGTAATATTGATGGGGAGCCTGAAATGATGGAGCGAACTTATATGCCAGTCGCCCTCTTTCCTGATCTTACCTTGCAAGTGATGATGGCTTCAAAATATGCCTATATTGAGTCTAAAGGCTACAAAATTGCTAATAGTTATCAATCAATTATGCCAGAAATGCCGGATAGAGAACTCGCTAAACTGCTTAATGTTACACCAACAACCCCCTTACTTAAGGCAATATCTACTGGTGAATTAGCGGACGGTTGTTTATTTGAGTACACAATTAATTATTTCACGCTTAAACAATACAGCTTTGAATTTATTGCGACTCGATAAAAATACGCTAATGGTAACAACCACCATTAGCGTACAGGTATATTTAAACCGTTGATGTTGAAATCGGTGCTTTAGTTCGTTTTAACTTTTGCACCATCAAATACACACTTGGCACCACAAATAAAGGATCAACAATACCTAACGCCATTCCGGCAATAATAATTATCCCTAACGATCCCATCGCATTTGCACCAGGACCAGCCTCACATAGCAAAGGTAAGGTCCCTAAAATCATGGTCAGTGATGTCATTAATATTGGCCTTAAGCGGGTTTTTGTCGCTTCTAGAATAGCCTCACGGGGTGATAGGCCTTGCGCCTGTAATTCATTAGCAAATTCAGTAATTAATATGCCATGTTTACAAATCAAACCAATGAGTGTGACTAACCCTATTTGTGAATACACATTTAAACTATAGTCACTAAAATATAACGCCCACAATGCCACAGATAACGTAATTGGTAATGACAGCATTACTACTAATGCATCAACCACACTCTCAAATTGCGCACTCAACACCATATAAATAAATACCAACGCCGCCACAAACACGAATAACATTTGTTGATTAGCATCTAAGTATTGCTTAGCGCTATCGACATAGCTATAACGCGCATTCGCGGGTAATACATTTGGTAACAACTGATTTAATGCCTTTATGCCCTGTCCAATACTGACACCATCGGCTAATCGAATTGATAATGAAGCCGATGTCGCACGATCATATTGCTCAAGAGAGCGCGGACCCAGTTGATTTTTAATACTAATAAGTTCAGATAATGGCACTAATATGCCTTTATTATTACTGATCATAAGCTGTTTTATCGCATCCGGCGTTAAAGTGTAAGCTGAGTCTAATTGCAAATGGAGTGGATAATTTGTACCTTGGTAACTCATATCATTACTGAATGACTTACCACTCATTGCTAACTTAAGCACTTGCTGAATATTATGCAGCGGCACACCATATTGCGACGCTAATACGCGATTAATATTAATACTAAATTGATTCTGATCGAATTTTAGTGCACTTCTTGCATGATCAAATAATGGCGACTGCTGAATTTTATGAGTAACTTCTGTCATTTCTTTTGCCAGTGTTTGCTCATCAGCACTACTACTAACATTTATGTCAATACCATTACTATTGCCGCGTCGACCACCGCCAGTGTCAATCGCAGGGATCACACCAGTAAACACCATATTGCCCCCCACTTTTAAGCGAGCATTGATCATTTCACTGATTTTTAACGCCGATAACTTGCGCTGCTCCCAAGGTTTTAAAGTGACAAAACCACGAATAAAGTCACTGCTGGTTAAAATTGCCACATGTGCAATATCAGGGATCTGGCGTAATTGTTGATTCATGTTATCAATCATTTTTTGTTCGCTCGCATCATCATTGCTGCCAACTAAAGGTTGAAACAAAAATATTTGACCCGAATCTTCAGCTGGTAACATTTCTGATGGTGTCTGCATAAATGGCCAATAGCTACTGGCTAAAATAACCACCATCACCACTAAGGTCGTTTTGCGGTAATCAATTGTCGCAGCTAACACTCGTTGATAAACCATTGCCAGCCGAGTTAACTGTTCATTAATCCACACTTCAAACCGACCTGCTGGTTGATGATTCATCATTTTACTGCACATCATTGGCGATAACGTTAATGCCACGATTCCTGAAATAACCACCGTACCCGCTAAGGTAAATGCAAACTGTTGAAACAGCTGTCCCGTAATGCCATCAACTAATCCTACTGGAATATAAACCGCAGCTAATGTCAGCGTAGTAGCAATAATCGCAAACCCAATTTGGCGACAAGCAATAACGGTGGCTTTACGTACTGAAGAATGATGCCGCAACTGACGATGAACATTCTCAACCACCACAATCGCATCATCAACCACTAACCCTACAGCCAATAACATTGCCAATAAGGTTAAGGAGTTAATACTAAACCCCGCTAGTTTGAGAATAATAAACGAACATGATAAACACACTGGAATGGTTACAATCGGGATCAACGCTATCCGTAGATTACCTAAAAAGAGCCAGATAACCCCAGCGACTAACAATACCGCGAGACCAATCGCAAAGTAGACGTCATTGAGTGATGTAATAATAAAAGTCGATTTATCCAATAATACCGTGGCTTTCATACCACTTGGCAAGGCTGTTGAGTTAAGTAACTGATGAACTTGCTGCGATAACACTAATGGATTTGCGGTCGCGGTATACTGGGGATTAAGCACAAACAACATCGCACTTTGGTTTGAAAAATCAACCAGTGGCTTAATCTCAAGCTGGCTGCTTGGAGTACCAATAACAATCGTTGCTACCTGTGACAACCGAACGGGTTGCTGGTTATACATCGCAACAATAGTATTTTTAATATCATTTAAATTTGAGATTGCTCCAGTCGATACCAATTGATATTGACTTTGAGAACCTGATGTTTGACCACTTAGCGCAGTGATACTGTCAACATCAGCGATCTTATTAATGACATTATTTAACGTCAAACCGTAATATTGCACTTTATCTGGATTTAAAGTGATTAAAACAGATTGCCCTGAACTAGGAGCAACACTGACGGCACCAGCGGCAGGTAATTGTTCTAACTGAGGTAACAGTGTATCGATACCATATTGATGAAATTCATATTCAGCTTGATGTGGTCCAGGCGTTAAACTAATCAGCATTGCAGGCATACCCTGATCATCTGATTTGGAAACACGCGGAGAAATATCATCGGGTAACTTACTTTCTATATTACCGATATCATTATGGATCTCACTCACCAAAGTATCGATTTCACTTTCATTAACACTGGCAGCAATATCAATAATAATACTGCCGCGACCTTGCCGTGCAGTCGCTGATAGGTGGCTGATCCCTTCGGTACCAGCAATCGCATTTTGAATTGGAATCAACACTTCAGTCATCATATTTTGTGCAGCAAGCGCACTATCATGTACTGATACTTGAATTTTAGATTGGCTAATTTGAGGGGTATAACGCCACGGCAATTTTTGACAAAACAGCAATCCAATAAATACTGGAATTAACCACAATACGGTACATAGCACCGGACGGCGTAAGCAAAGTTCAGTTAATTTCATGCTTTACCTACTTGCGATTGCGCTTTTACTTGAGGCTGTTTAGGGTTAACAATTGTAACCTTTTGATCAGTACGTAAATAGTTTTGACCATTAACAACTAATTGTTCTCCCGCCACTAACCCAGAAGCAATTTGTACATAGCCATCGTAATATCCCCCGACTTTAACGTCACGTAAACGTGCCTTATTATTAACGACCACGAACGCTTGTGCGCCTTGGATATTGGTCATTAAAGCGGATGTCGGAATCGTTACTTGATGAGGTAATAATTGCGTTTGTTGCACAACTTTAATGTTTTGCCCTGGAGAAAATGGGGTATCTGGCGGTAACTGTGCTTTCAACGTCACTAACCCAGTGGCGGTATTCGGTGCAATATAACTCACTGTGCCTATAGCCTGAATTGATGGCACCAGTTCTGAACTCACAACAACTTGCTGACCAATTTTATAGTCTTGTCGTTGTAGTGCGGATAATTGATATTCAACCGTTAGTTGGTGTGGGGTATATAAGGTAGCAATGCTATTACCAACCGTCACCACATCACCAACATGATAATCCGTTTGGCTAATCACGCCATTAAACGGTGCTTTAATGGCTAATTCAGCTAACAAGGTTTTATCTTGGGTTAACAAGGCTAATGCCTGCTTATAACTACTTTCACTGTTATCATAAGCGCTACGGGAAACAACGCCTTTAGCGCTCAATTGCGCCTGTCGTTGCCAAGCTAATTTAGCCGTCGCTAATAATGCCTGATCATGAGCTACCTTAGCAGCAGCCACTCGAGGATCTAACTGAACTAACAGTTGTCCTTTCACTACCGTTTGGCCATCAGTAAATAAAATTGCGGTTATTTTATTAGTTTGTAAACTTTTCAAGGTCACGACATTAGCGCTATTAACTACCCCATAGCCCATAACTTGCTTGATCAATGTCCGTGATTTGATGATTTGGGTTTCAACTTGTGCCGCGGGTGCACTTGCCGTATTGGGAGAAGCATTTGAATCGCTATCGCAGCCCACAACCACAAATGCTAACGTGGTAATAATCAGCATTGAAACCAATGTTCGTTTTATCATGATCTACTTCCTAGAACATTCAACAACATGCGCTAGGATAAACCAGCACTACATACCTTAAAGGAATAGTAGTTTAGCAAAGCTATTTTTTTGAATACACCATCACAACTCAACTTTACGCTGCTTTACATTTATGATGACCAAAAACCTTGTAGCAACACAATCACCAATAATATTGTGCTAATACATTGCCACAATAATAATGGATTTCGCTCAATTAACGGTTGCTGCAACATAGTGGATAACGAGGCGGGGGTACTTAATGCCATCACTAACTCAGAGAGTGCTTGATAGCGATATTGGGCATAAGGATGACAGCTTTTCTTAAGAGTAGACTCTAACCATATCGGTAAATCTTGTCGGTAGCGTCTTATCGCAGTGTAATCCATTTTCATTGCTACAGGTGCAACAGAATGTGGCGTCAAGCGTTGGTATGGTAATGAACCAGTAAGCATTTCATAGATAACAATACCTAACGAAAATTGCTCACTTAGCAATGATGGTTTTCCACCAGCATGACATTCTGGCGCTAAATAATTTAAATCACCATGTGGATGATAGCCGATAAGTGTTGAAGCTAATTCTTGATAGCCATTGATCCACGCGCTACCAAAATCAATCAAGGTCACACTTAAATCAGGGCGCAACATAATGTTATCGGGTTTGATATCGGCGTGATAAATACCCTGTCGTTGTAAAGTACGTATAACTGTCACAATTTCAGCAACAATCACTCTTACTGTCGTCAATGATGGCAGGGGGTTATCTATCATCCATTGCCGCAGGGTTAAACCTTCAACAAATTCACATACATGGTATAGAAACACTGACTGTGCATTATGGTTAAATATTTTCATTACACCAACATGTTGGCATTGCTGCCCAAGCCAACCTTCACGCACAAAACAATGTAGATATTCACTGTCATCAACCATATTAGGTGATGGCATTTTTAACACATAATAACCGTTATCATCATCTGACTGTGCTAAATAAATATGACTTCGACATCCAGCATCAAGTACTCGACAAATAACAAATTGATCGATCCTTTGCCCCACATTAAGTGCCACTGGAATAGTTTTATTGACATATTCGGCGAGTACTTCATCAAGGGCTAACATCGGCAACGCTACAATATCTAAGATCACACAACTGGCATTATCTTGTGATCCTTGTTGCTGTGCATTCGTCACTAACTGATGTGCTTGTTGCTCTAAACACCGTCGCCTTTGTTGAGTAAATAACGATGAAGTAGCTGGAGTAGATGAAGGTGTTTTAGCAGAATAGAACATCTTATCAAGAGATTGTGGAACATCACAGCTATCATGAACGCCGTCAGTGGTCATTACTACTTTATCATTCACATTTAATGCTACTGCCTGATAATCCACTTGTAAGTGTGAGTCCATACCAAGTGCGCGAGTAAGGTAATGTTGACCATCATGATGATTACGACGATGATCTTGGGTTAAACAACGACAATCATTATCACGCCATAAATAAACGCGACAGTCTCCAATATGAAATATATGAGCAGTATTAGATTTAATAACCACCACTGAAAATGAAGTCACAGCTGCATCTTGTGGTAAACCTGCTTGTTGATCATGATGAAACAACCATAAGTTAAGAGTATTTAATACTGAAGAAGCAGCATCTTTTACTGATAATGTGGTCGCGGTAGCTAAATAGTCTTCAATAAAGTGAGTAACACTTAATTGACTGGCAATATAACTACGATGACTACAACTAACCCCATCGGCAATACAAGCGACGACCCCTTTATGTTGTAACTCTACCGTTTTTGAAGGCGATAACACCGCGAAAGCATCCTGATTCTGCGGCTTTGTTCCAGCATCAGAATAACCGCCACAACACACTGCCAGATTTGATCCCATCGCACTATTCCTTATTCAACAGCACCATTAACCCACATCAATTAAAGTCACACTACCATCATCATTAATCTCCGCCATTTTTCCTGAGGGCTCTTTCAATGCCAATAATGCTACAAAACCTAATATGGCTGTTAACGCAATAATGACAAAAAAGGTACTGTATTCAACCAATGATAAAATAGTCAAATAACACACTGCACCAACATTGCCATAAGCACCGGTCATCCCTGCAATTTGGCCTGTCATACGTCGTTTAATCAATGGCACTACTGCAAACACAGCACCTTCACCAGACTGAACAAAAAAAGAACAAATCATTGCTGCTGCTACTGCGACCCATAATGGCCAACTGGCACTAATATTTGCCATTATCAAATAGCCTATTGCCAAACCAGCGGTTAAAATAAGTAAGGTTGATTTACGGCCAAATCTATCTGACAACCAACCACCACCGGGACGAGAAACCAAATTCATAAACGCATAAGAAGACGCAACCACTCCTGCCATAACTGGTGTTAAAGTAAATATCTCTGCAAAAAATAACGGTAGCATGGAGACCACCGCTAACTCAGAACCAAAGGTCGTAAAATACAACACATTCAGCACCGCAACTTGTCGAAAAGAGTAGCGGTGGATGGTTGGCACTGGCTTAATTAATATCTTTCGATTAGCCTGCCACAATTGTTTAATATCAAATAAATAAAATCCAATTAAGCCGATATAAATACCATAGCTAATATCAGCCCTTAACATACCAATCGCAGGTGATGACAGCTTCCACACCAATAACGCCATCGCGGCATACATCGGGATTTTCATGATAATTAATAACCATAAATCTCCTCGAGATGTCACCTCCATTGCACCAATATGTTTTGATTTATAATACGTTGCACCTTTAGGAGTATCTGTCACTGTGAAATAAAATATCACGCCAAATATAACGCTTAAGCCACCCGTAACAGCCATGGCATAACGCCAACCCTCATCACCACCAAACCATAATGCTAATGTTGGTAATGTAAACGCTGCAGCAGCAGAGCCAAAATTACCCCAACCACCATAAATACCTTCCGCAGTCCCTAATTCATGATGTGGAAACCACTCCGACACTAATCGAATACCGATAACAAAACCAGCCCCAATAAAGCCAAGTGCAAAACGCGCTATCGCGGCTTGCATAAAGGTGGTTGAAAACGCAAATACAAAGCAAGGAATCGCGCATAGTACTAATAGCAAGCTATACACTATTCGAGGCCCATATCTATCTGTGAGCATACCCACTACAACCCGCGCAGGAATAGTTAACGCTACATTTAATATTAATAAGGTTTTTATTTGTTCTGTGGTTAATCCTAAAGAGGTTTTTACCGCTTGCAGCAAGGGTGCGAAATTGAACCACACCATAAAGGTAATAAAAAATGCCAACCAACTTATATGGAGTATTTTCATCTTGCCGCGAAAAGAGAACAAATTAAACTTAATATAATTTGACATCACTGTTCCCTATTTACCGAGTAAAGAAACGATCAATTGCACCTGAACACTACCGTTATAACGTCGCACTGGGTATGTAGGTACTAAGGTTTCAGCGAGCTCTAAACATTGACCACTTTCAAGGCAAAAATGTTGTTTATATAACGGCGAAGCCACGACAACTGTGCCGTTTAGTGAACCAAGAATACCCCGTGAAAGCACATTCGCTTTACCAACCGGGTCATAATTATTAATCGCATACAGAGTATTATTATGACCACACCAAAAGAGTGCTATCTGGTGACCATTGACTAACGCACACACCCCAGCATCAAGATATAAATCGTTTTCATCACACACAGTAATCCATTGATTAATCATTATTTATCCTTATTCAGTAATATTAACGATCGTAATAGGCTCACCGCTTTTAGGCCAAGTCATGGGAGTACGCTGCTGACGAACAGTATGGTAAGCCAAGCCCAAATCAGGTTGACGACTATTAATAAAATGCTGAAACCGACGTAGCTCTTGCGGTGACTCAAGCGTAGTTTTCCATTCACATTGGTAATTACTTAAACTAGATGCCATTTCTTGCTCAAGTTCAGCGTTAATATCTAACGCATCATCAATGACGACCTGGCGTAAATAATCAATTCCACCCTCAAGGTTTTCTAGCCATACTGACGTTCGTTGCAGCCTATCGGCAGTGCGGATATAAAACATTAATATGCGATCGATATACCTGATCAAAGTGTCGTTATCGAGATCCGATGCAAATAGATCACCATGACGGGGACGCATACCGCCATTACCGGCTACATACAAATTCCAGCCTTTTTCAGTGGCAATCACGCCAATATCTTTTGATTGAGCTTCTGCACATTCGCGAGTACAACCAGAAACGGCAAACTTAAGCTTATGCGGGGATCGTAAGCCTTTGTAACGATTTTCAAGATCAATCGCAAACGCCATGCTATCGGCCATACCATAACGGCACCAAGTTGATCCTACACACGATTTTACTGTTCGCACCGATTTGCCATAAGCGTGTCCAGTTTCAAACCCTGCATCAACAAGTAACCGCCAAATTTGAGGTAATTGGTGTAACTGTGCTCCAAATAAATCAATCCGTTGTCCGCCGGTTATTTTGGTATAGAGTTTAAATTGTTGGGCAACTTGTCCTAAGATAATCAGTTTTTCGGGGGTAATTTCACCAGCAGGAATACGAGGTACAACAGAATAAGTACCGTCTTTTTGCATATTACCAAGGTAAATATCATTGGTATCTTGCAAACCGACATGTTGTGGTTCAAGAATATAATCATTCCAAAATGAGGCTAGAATTGAACTGATAGCAGGTTTACAGATATCACAGCCTAACCCTGAGCCATATTCAGTTAATAAGGCGCTAAACGTTTTGATCTTTTTAACTCGAATGATATCGGCCAATTGCTGACGACTATAACTAAAATGCTCACATAAATGGTGATTAACTTGATGCCCTAACGCCGCTAATTCAGTTTCCAGTATTTGTTTAGCGAAGCTGGCACATCCACCACACCCAGTACTCGCTTTAGTCATGGTTTTAAGTTGAGCCATATCGACACAACCATCAGCAACCGCCTGACAAATCTGACCTTTATTAACATCAAAGCATGAACATACTGGTGCCTTATCGCCAAGCACATCATCAACAGCTGTCATTTGTGTGGTCGCTGCTAACGCCTCTGGCATTAATAATAATGACGGTGGCGTCGGTAACGGCGATTGGTTCAATGTCAGTTGCAATAGCTGAGAATACTGCTCAACATTACCCACTAATACTGCCCCTAATAATTTATCCCCTTGTTCTGAGACAATAATCCGTTGATAACTCTGCTCAATATCATTTGACAAGGTAAATACCTGAGAAGCATCAACATTATGTACTTCACCAATACTCGCAACATCGACGCCTAATAATTTCAATTTGGTACTCATGTCAGCACCGGTAAATACAGCATCAAGACCACACACAATCGAAGCAGCAACGCGTGCCATTTTATAACCTGGTGCGACTAAACCAAAAATACGGTTATTCCATAACGCACACTCACCAATAGCATAAATATCAGCATCACTGGTCTGACATTGATCGTTAATCACTATCCCGCCGCGCTCACCTATGGATAATCCTGCTTGTTTAGCCAATGTATCTTGAGGACGAATACCTGCAGAAAACACCACCATATCGGTATCTAACTCAGTACCATCAGCAAAAATAAGCTTATAACGGCATTGATCACCAGTAACAATTTTCTCAGTTGCTTTACTGGTATGAACATTAACGCCTAATGCTTCTATTTTTTGACGTAATAACGCCCCACCACCTTCATCCAGCTGTACCGCCATTAACTGTGGCGCAAATTCAACCACATGAGTTTCCAGTGCCATATTTTGCAGTGCATTTGCAGCTTCAAGTCCAAGTAAGCCACCACCAATCACTACCCCTACTCGACTTTGTTTACCTGATGCTGCAATCGCTTTCAAATCATTAATAGTACGATACACATGACAATGTTCAGCATCATTACCAGCAATAGGGGGGACAAAAGGGTATGATCCGGTAGCTAATATCAACTGATCATAAGTAATCTTTTTTCCTTGCTCAGTGATAATATATTTATGTTCACGATCAATCGCCGTCACCTGTTGGTTAATATGATAACTGACTCCAGCTTGTTGATAATCGGCCTCATGTGCTAAGGCTAAGTCTGCCGCTGTTTTATCATTAAAATAATGACTAAGCTGGACGCGATCATAAGCTAAACGATCTTCTTCTGAAAACGTGACTAAATCTATGCCATCAGCGCCATCAGATGCCAATACCTGCTCAATAAAATGATGGCCAACCATGCCATTACCAACAATAACAATCCGTTTTCTATCCATGATGATCTCCTTCTCTATGCCAACTTCTGAGGCTTATTCATCAACATAAGTGCATCCATTCTGGGCTGATGCCATGCTAAGCTGTCACTCAAACTCACCACTTCACCAATAATAATCAATGCAGGTGAGCCAATCTGATGACGATTAACTTGCTCAGCTAACGTTGCTAAGGTGGCCTTAATCACTCGCTGTTCATCAGTACACCCTTTTTCGATTATCGCTGCAGGTGTCGCTGCGACTAACCCCGCATTTACGAGTTGGCGACAGATAAGTTCAACTTTAGATAATCCCATATAAAACACTAATGTATGGTTAAGCTTGGCTAAAGCTTGCCATTGAACCTCAAGATCTCTTTCAGTGTGTACAGTAACTAATGTGCAGCCTTGAGATACCCCGCGATGGGTTAATGGAATCCCCGCATACGCGCTACACCCCCCTGCTGCAGTAATACCTGGTACAACGTCAACCTCGATACTATGTTGGCGTAAATATTGTATTTCCTCGCCACCACGACCAAACACAAATACATCTCCGCCTTTTAAACGACACACTTGCTTCCCTTGTTGGGCTAACCGTACCAATAACTGATTGATCCCTAATTGAGTTATGCTGTGTTGCCCTTTGGCTTTACCCACGTAAATAGTTTGACTATGAGATGGAATAAGCGCCATAACTGCAGCACTCACTAAACGGTCATAAACCACTACATCCGCATTTTCGAGAGTTTTTAATGCCTTTAGTGTTAATAGTTCCGGATCACCAGGACCGGCACCCACTAAGGTAACGATTCCCTGTTGACCTTGATCATCAATCGATTGTGTCACCTGACACCATTGAATCTTAGCGTCATTGGTAACTAACGAATATTGTTGCGGCTTCAATGGCTTCACAGTTCACCTCTTATTATTTTTAACGAAAACTTACTGACTTCGCCTATTTTATTTTGCTTATTTATCCATACAGCAAGCTTAATGCCACCACGAGACAAATAATAAATAACACTGCCAACACGCTGAATTAAAAAATAAATATAAACTTATTCACTAAAAACAAAACACACTATAAAAATAACAAACACCATTATGGTGCATTATTAACAATGCACTGCACCAAAATGATTAACAATTAAAAGCTGACAAAAACAATAATAATACAACCACTGACACAAATACTTAAATAAACATTAAAATCAACAAGTTAAATTCAATTAAAAGACAACAAACAATAACTTAGAAACTATTGGTACATATATTGCCTTTAATTAACTGCGCTATTTGTTTTATCTAAATAAATAAAGGAGCCATCATCAATGAATAATCAAAGCTCATGGGTAAAATCAACCTGTGCTTATTGTGGTGTAGGCTGTGGAATAAAATCACGAATAAATAACCAAGGTCAACTTGACATAAAAGGTGACGAACAACATCCGGCTAATAAAGGTAAGTTATGCGCTAAAGCATTAACCTTAACAGAGACACTTACTAATGATAATCGCATGCTAATGCCACAAATATTAAATAAACCCGTTAGCTGGAATGAAGCATTGGATGAGACGGTTACCCAGCTACAATCTATTATTAATCGCTATGGTCCTAGTGCCGTTGCGTTTTATGTTTCAGGGCAATTACTCACAGAAGACTATTACGTCGTTAATAAACTGGCTAAAGGCTTTATTGGCACCGCTAATATTGATACAAATTCGCGCTTATGTATGTCATCAGCAGTGGCTGGACATCAACGTGCGTTTGGGGAAGATTGTGTCGCCGGCTGTTATGATGATTTAGAAGCGGCAGACGTGGTAATTTTAACTGGATCTAACCTTGCTTGGTGCCACCCCATTCTTTTTCAGCGACTTAAACTAGCACAACAACAGCACAACACTAAAATTGTGGTGATTGATCCTCGCCATACTGCAAGTTGTGACATTGCGGATTTACACCTTGCGATAACTCCTGGTAGCGATATAGCACTATTTAATGGCTTATTAAATTACTTAAATAACAATAACTATATTGATCAAGAATATATCAATGCGCACACCAATAACATTGAAGCAGCATTAACAACAGCAGCAACCTTGAGTAACGATGAAAACGTCAGTCAATTAACTGGCATCAGTGCAGAAAAACTACGCACTTTCTATCAACTCTTCGCCAACCACCCTCGAACCGTAACGGTATATTCTCAAGGGGTTAATCAGTCAATATCAGGCACAGATAAAGTTAATGCTATCATCAATTGTCATTTAGCAACGGGACGGATAGGTAAACTGGGAGCAACTCCTTTTTCAATCACAGGTCAGCCTAACGCTATGGGGGGACGTGAAGTCGGCGGTTTAGCGACAACATTAGCGGCACACCTTAGTTTTGATCGCCAAGATCATTGGCAGCTATTGAGTGACTTTTGGCAAACTAATAACTTGGCCACTAAGCCCGGTCTTAAAGCCGTTGATATGTTTGATGCTATTGCAAATGGCACAATAAAAGCGGTATGGATCATCGCTACTAATCCAGCAGCAAGTTTACCTAACAGCAATAAAATTAATCGAGCATTAGCCCAATGTCCTTGTGTGATCGTCTCTGATTGCGTCAACAATAATGATACTTTGCGTCACGCTACGATTAAGCTTCCAGCTCAAGGTTGGAGTGAAAAATCAGGTACCGTCACTAATTCTGAACGCTATATTTCCCGTCAGCGACGCTTATTGCCGACTCAAGGTGAAGCTAAACCTGATTGGTGGATAATCACTCAGGTGGCTCAAAGAATGGGGTTTGGTGATAGTTTTAATTACACCAATGAAGCACAAATATTTGCAGAGCATGTCGCTTTAACGGCAACAAATAATCACCCTCACCAAACGCCACGGCTACTTAATCTCAGTGGACTTAGCCACCTAACAGACCACGATTACGATAATTTGTTACCACAGCAGTGGCCAATTAATGATGATGGTATTAACCAGCAGCGGTTATTTAGTGATGGCATTTTTCCTACCCAAGATGGCAAAGCTTGCTTTATTGCAACACCTTATCGCCCTGCCATCACTCATCATTCAACAGCCTACCCGCTATTACTTAATACAGGCAGAATTCGAGACCAATGGCACACGATGACTCGTACAGGGCTTTCGGCTTCTCTTGCCAGCCATATTCAAGAACCGCTGATATCTGTCCATCCAACAGATGCTGACCACTATAAGCTAAATAATAATCAATTAGTCACAGTAACGAGTCAATACAGCAAAGCTATTTTTCGCGTACGTATTAGTACTGATGTTAAACCTAGGCAGGTTTTTATTGCCATTCATTGGACCCAACAAACGTCATCATCAGGTAGTGTCTGCGCCCTCATCGACGAACAATGCGATCCTATTTCTGGCCAGCCGCAGTTTAAAGCAACAGCGGTTCAACTGACACCACTCACCTACACCACTGATGCTATTTTAACGACGACAGAAGCCGTGACATTAGCTGACTTACCATCACCAACAGCACTCTATTGGGTATGTAAAAAGGTTAAAGCGGGTTATCAATATTGTCTCAGCTCAAACCTTACGCCAAGTGCCCTAGAGCAAATATTAATGACTTATTTTATGCATCCAGCCCAACACCACTTACGTGCTATCACCCACAATAGCCGTCGAGCAATCGTGATCGAAAATAATCGTTGTATTAGTTCACTGCTCATTCGTCCTTATAGCAATAGCCACTATCTCACCTCGTCGTCTAATATTATTGGCTATGAGTGTAACGAACTAAAATTACATCAGTTTCTCAATGGCGAAGATAATCTTACCGACACAGACATAGTTTGTGCTTGCAAACAAATAACCAAACAACAACTTATTGACACTATTACTAATAAAAAAGTACAAGATGTGTCTACCTTAAGTCGTATAACAACAGCAGGGACTGGGTGTGGTGGATGTTGGTGTGAGTTAGAAAGTTTACTCAACTTAACCGACGCGAATTAACGGCCATGGCATCAACATAATGCCCTATCTATAAGGGCGTTAATTTATATCCATCTTATTTTAAGCACAAAAAACCAACAACCAGACGGCCATTTTTCAACCAAACCACACATTAATTAAAAACTTTCATCGTTACAATAAAATATTTTACATTTAAAGGCTAAATAATACTTTTTTGAAGATAAAAATGAAGTAGATAAGATTTAACCAAATAATATTTAACGACAATTAAAATGTAACATAAAAGTAAACATGAATATTGCGTCAATATAATATAATTTCACATTCGAACACAAACAATAATAATTCTCATTTGTGTAAATAATAATTTACAGCCAATAAAAATATAACCGTGTATATATTTGCGTGTAATATAAATAATCTTTAGCATCTACCTCCTATTCAGATATTCAGTGAATAACTAATTTAAATATATATTACGTCATATTAATTGTGTCGTTATAGATTTTATTATTACCTACAATTAAAGGATTTATGATGAAAAAGTCGATTCTAATTACACTACTATTATCAAGTGCAGTACTTACAGGGTGTAACTCAATAAAAGAAGCCGCTGGTAATATGGTTTTAGGAGAAGACTTAATCCAAGCATCTGAGAAACTAGATGTTTGTGATATGTCTGGTCTTAATACATTAGAAAATATAGCAAAAAATGAACATAACATGCGCGGTTCAGTGGCACTGCTTGCGCTTGGTGAAAATTATGCAGCATCAGGTAACACATCAAAAGTTAATGCTATCGCAAAACAATTACAAGTCCAGACCCCGAAAAAAACGCTTGCCTATATCAAAAGTGAACTTATTAAATCAGGCCACAAACTGCAGCAAAACCGTATTAAAAATGGTTTTACTAGCAACTGTAAATAGTAATAATCACAACAGTTAGTTAAAGATTAAATTTATATACTGAGCAATTAAACATTATTATTTAATTAATATCTCGTAAAGTATTCACTTTAGCTTGAATTAACTGCTTTATTAATTCGGATAACCAAATAATACGGGGATGGTGACTATCACGTTTTAAAGTCACCATTTCAATATCAAAATCAGGAATATCAATCGGAGGTACACATAACGTTAAGTTGTCATCAATCAGATCTGAACGCCCAACCATTTCCGCCATTACAGCCACCATTTTACGTCCTAATAACATTCGTCTGACCGTTAAAAAACGGGTTGTTCCTAATACTACATTGCGTTTTACACCTAGATTCGCCAAGGTTTTATCAACTTGAGTTGTTAGGCATTCATTAGCCGTCACAATCATTTGAGGAGTGTTTAAATACGTTGCTAAACCAATCGGGACTTGAGTCTGCATTACACGATTATCAAAGGTACACAAATGTTTTTCGCGGTACAAAAACGTTGTTAACACATGATCGGGTAACTCATTAAATACCCCAATACACACATCAGTATTGTGTGCAGTTAATAAATCAACGCAATTTTCACTATCGACAGGTTTAAAAATAACTTTGCAGTGTGGCGCAAGTTGCTGCAACGTATCAAATAAATCAGGGCCAAATATTTGCTCAGCGTAATCACTAACCCCAATAATAAATTTTCCAGCATAGTATTGTGGCTCAAACACGACTGACGGCAGAATATCTTGACTAAAAATAGCAAGAATCATTGCCACTTTCGGTGCAACTTCTTGAGCTCTCGTTGTTGGTAGCATTTTATTGCCAACACGCTCAAACAGTGGATCCTGTAATAACTCACGCAACCGTTTCAAATTATAACTCGTTGCAGGTTGCCCAAGATGAAGATGTTTAGAAGCCGCTGACACACTTTCAAAACGGTATAACGCATCAAACGTCAATAATAGATTCAAATCTACCCCACGCCAATTTATCTCTTTCACCTTCACTCCAGTCACGCAATGATTATCGAACTCACTAATAGTAATTATAAAAACGTTCGATTTAAATGATAACTGTAAAACAAATATACTGACTTCTATTCCCAATACTCTTTATGCCATTCTCAGTGGCAATTAACATCATAAGCAGACACTGCTCAGTAACGGGATATGATTTGGTTTAATTGATTGGACTTGGTAAATGACGGCTATAACGAACAATGACTCAATGTGGCATAATCGAAATTATTTACGCCTCCTCGCTGCACAAATTATTTCTCTTATTGGTACCGGCGTTAGTTCAGTCTGCCTTGCCTTACTTGCCTATAATTTAGCGGGTGACAGTGCAGGTATGGTACTGAGTATCGCCTTTGCAATTAAAATGGTGGCTTATATTGGTCTTGCTCCTGTATTTGGAGCAATAGCCCACCGTTTACCAAAACAAAAAACACTCATTATATTAGATATCGCTCGCGCACTGATGTTTTTATGCTTACCGTTTGTGACTCAGGTTTGGCAAGTTTATGGCTTAATGTTCGCGATCAATGCTTGTTCTGCTGGATTTTCACCACTTTTTCAATCAACGTTACCCACAGTACTACCCAATAAACACCAATACGCAACCGCATTATCACTAAGTCGAATGGCTTATGATTTAGAACAAATTATCAGCCCAATATTGGTAGCACTGCTACTCACAATTATTCAATTTAAACTCTTATTCACTCTAGATGCAGCAACCTTTATTATTTCTGCTGGACTCATTTTATGCTGTAGTTTACCTAAACGAGCACCAACACCAGCAACAAAGATTAACTTAAGCAGCTTAACCCAAGGCATCACCAACTATTTAGGTAAACCAACGCTTAAAGCATTATGGTTTGCTTATTTGGCCGCTGCCAGTGCTTCTGCAATGGTGCTCGTAAATACCGTCGTTTATGTACATAACATTTTACAAGGCAACCAAACCCAAACAGCATTAGCACTAATGGTGGTTGGCTTAGGTTCGATGCTTGTTGCTTTACGTTTACCTAAATTACTTGATAAATATACACCACAACATTTTCATTGGTTGGGATTAACCATTATTTGTGGATCTTTTTTTATGGGAGCATTAACCCCTGGTTGGATAGGTTTTGGCTGTATCTGTTTTGCTATGGGGGTTGGGATGTCATTTATTCAAACTTCAGCAGGGCTGATTATTACTAAGGCTTGTGATACCAATAATGAAGATACTGGGCCTTATTTTGCTGCCCACTTTTCATTAACCCATTTTTGGTGGTTAATTACTTATTTGATGGCAGGTATCAGCGTTAAACTATTCGGTGTAAGCAGTGGCTATTTAATAATGGCTAGCCTATCTATTATTAGCTTCATCATTTACGCTATCCTTGCTCAACAACACTCACGAGCATTATAATAATACATAAATGCCAGTACCTATTATGATACTGGCATGTCACAAAATGATCGTCAAAATAATCACTTAATAAACAATAGCCTTCGGTTAAATATAAAAGTCCTTAATTCCCTGTAATAAATTATTCACTGCTACAGCAGCTAAAATTAATCCCATCACACGACTAATAATAGCGGCACCAATATTACCAATCCATTTTTGAATAGTATTGGCACTAAGCAGTAACAATAACGTTACGGCTAATACAATGACCATCACTCCAGCAGTTATGACCTGATCGACCACTGAATAACGATGATTATCAGTTAACATGACAATTGCCATCATCGCACCAGGAGAAGCAATTGACGGAATCGCCAGTGGGTAAACCGCCAGTTCAGCTAAATCAGAATGGCTCACTTCTTCTGATAACTTTTGTTCTTGTTCTGGCTTACTTTCACCAAAAATCATCGTTAATGCAAACAGCAATAACACTAAACCACCCGCAGCTTGAAAGGCAGGTAAAGGGATCTGCATAGCTTCAAGCAATAATTGCCCAGCAACAAGAAAAAAGAGTAGTACTCCTGTCGCTATCGCTACCGCTTTTAATGCCACTTTACGTTGTTGTTTCGCCGTTAAATGCTGTGTCTGCGATAAATAAACAGGCACTGAACCGATAGGATCAATAACAGCCCAAAGAACAACGAATTGAGTAATAAGAATACCAAGCAAAGGTAACCCCTGATGTTATGATTTAGTGGAATGGCTGTGTCGCATCATAACATCAAACCTCAGCACAATTACAAAATTACGCATTTGGTTTCATTATTATAAAATGGAACTAACACTTAGTTATATTATAAAAAAATATGGCTATAAGACGCTCATAATAATAAAAGCGGAACAGTCACTATCTTTGTTCCGTTTTTGATTTTGATATAAGTCATATTCTGTATCTATCAACTCAGAAGGTACAACTTATGACTTTTTATAATGACATCAAAAAATTAATATCATCTGCAACAGGAAATGAGCCCACCACTCTGTTAGCTCGTGTACTCTATATAACGCCAGAACAACGCTTACAAAGACTCAATGAGGTATTTGATACAGATAAGTTTAGCAAGCCCACCTCCTCTGATATCCTTAAAACAGTTTATTCACAAAATAACAACGGATTCAATATCAATAATAATGATTAATAAACGCAAGCTAGAGCTCTATGAAAATTTATTTAAAAATCTAGGCCCAGGAACGTCAAAAAAAACGATTACTGATATTGCGAGCTATTTTAATTGCAGTGAACGTCACACCCGTACGCTACTAAAACAAATGACAACTAAGGGCTGGCTAACATGGCACCCAATCTCAGGAAGAGGAAATCGTGGTGAGATTAATTGCCTTATTGAGCCTATTGATGCTTGCTATCAAGAAGTAGATAAAGCAACGACAACCAATAACCTTGATCTTGTTTATAAACTCATCGGCTTTAATGGTCGCGATACTGCATCAGGATTATGGCAATATTTATCACAAACGGTAACCACCACAGAAGATACCATTTTAGTTCCTTTTCACCGAGGTATTGAATGGCTACACCCACATAAGGCAACAGAAAGAACTGAGCGACACCTTATAAGTGAAATTTATCAAACTCTGCTAGCCAATAATCATGGTCGACTAAATGGTAATCTTGCCCATAACTGGGAAGTCAGTGATGATAAGCGTATATGGACTTTTTATTTACGTGCTGAAACAGTATTTCATGACCTATCGCGCTTAACTGCTGCTGATGTAGTGGCCAGTTTTCATGGATTACAACACAGCTCTTATTGGCAACGCTTATATAGCAATATTGCACGTGTTGAGTCTTGTAATAATGGTATGGTAACCATTGAATTAAAAGAACCTGATATAAATTTTGCATGGTTACTGTGTCGTCCAGAAACAGCCATAATGCCGAAGCGGTTAATTTTTAGTAGCAAGACTGACTTTAAAGCCATTGGCTCGGGCCCTTTTATACTAGGTGTCAATTCCAATAAATTAGTTCGACTCAAACGCTTTGCTAACTATAATCAAGACAATGCATTAGTAGAAAATATTGAGTTTTGGATCCACCATCAATGGGCTAAAAACAAACGTTGTGCTGAAAACTTTTTCTTTCTTAACCGTCAATCTAGTAGCTACCAAGTAACTAACGACAGTGTTGGCTGCTTTGTATTGCTACTAAATAAGCCTCAACTTCAAACTGCCACAGTTAAACAGCAATTAATGACATTATTTAATCAACACCCCATTACTATCAATCTTCCTCCCAAAATAAATATTAGCCATGAGAACAATAATGATAGTCGCCACTATGCCGCACTATTAGAGCAGGTCTGTAATAATCAATCACAAGAAGTGAAATTTGGTCATTATATTGATCGCCAGGATATCGCAATTTGTGGCATTCGTAATGAGCCTAATCGTGTAACAGGGTTTATTAGTTTTTTGAAATTATATCCATTTTGGGAACAGCATCTAAGTTTGAAGCAATTTCAGCAATTTCAATCGTATCTAAACCAACTCACAACAGCGGAGCACAATCAGCAACAACACCAATTAAATATATTACTCACATGGTTAAATGATCAACACCTGATGGCCATTATCAGTCATGAGGAATTACGTCTTACTGTTCCTGATAGTATTCAAGGTGTTGATATTAATTCTATCGGCTGGTGTAATTTTAAAAAACTATGGATAAAGCCTTCAGCGCATGAATCTAAACCTCATGATATTAGATTATCAGTAGCTAACTTGATTAACCCATCATAATAAGCGTTATAGTTCCTCGACTGCTGCAGTAAAACCATGGGCTGATAAATTAAATCCTGCAATATCGACATATTCTTTCTTTTGAAAGAACGTTAATACCTTGTCCATATTACCTGCGTTATTACCTGCATAAGCATGTGCCGTACAATTATGGGTAGTAGGATCATAATTGGTACTCACACGTAAAACGATTTCGTCAGCAACATTAAGATTACTAAATGCTGGTACATATAACCAATTTCGACATGCTGTTGCTTGAGTTTCCATATGATCTAGAAAATCAATACTTGATAAATTTTGACCATTATCGGTGAAATGGAAAACATACGTCTGATTACCAAAATCAGTTTTAGTCACTATTTCATTTTGATCAGGTAATGCTTGATAACTATTATGCTGAGTCGTACCAGCAAATACGGTGGGAGCAATTAAAGATAATGAAAGCAAAAATGTAGAAATAACGGTGGTTCGGTTAAGCACTGTGGTGCACTCCAAGGGCTAAATGTCGCTAATAGCCACCTAATATGCCCATTAGCGATAATAACTCAATAGTTTTTACGTCAATTTTATTTTTAATCCCTGTATTTATACATATTTAAAGCGAAAGTGTTAATCAATCAGTACTAACGAGTCCAAAATTCCTTTACCACTGTGAATCCCACCTTCATTTTCACTTGCTGGCTTACTACGTATTAAATATCCTGCATAGCCACCTAACTCCGTCACAGGCTTGCCATTAAAATACGCACTAAACAAACCTATTTCACTGACTAAATCCTCAACGACTGTCATTTTCGCATCACGAATGGCAATGGTTGGCACTTCACGTTCATGGGGATATAAACGTTGCATTAATGCCCATGCGTCATACTCAGCCACGGTCAATTTTGCTAACGTATCGCTAATATCATTGCCAAACACACAATGACCACCACCTTCACCCTGATTTTTGAGTACCCACTCCGTTTTAGTTGTCTGAGTATTAAACCAATCAATCGTTGCCGCAGTAATAGGTTTCATTTCAGCTAACACACTTTTTACTAGCTCCGCTTCTGCAAGCGTTAATCCCCAACGGATATAATCTTGAGCTGGCATCATAGTTAATAACATTTGCATCGTTTTACTGGTTGCGAGTTGTTGACCGATAGTGGCATTTAAAGCGACATGATGCTGCTCAATAAAAACTCGCATCTGACTTAGGGTGTAACAGCAAACAGCTTCATTCAGCTCCGGCGCACAATAATCACAATATTGATAACCAGCACGTAGGTATACAACATCGACCGCCCCGACACCTTCAAGCATTAAACGCTGACCAGCCCCCGTTGACAATTGAGCACTTAATTGTTCAAAAGTACGCCTTACTGTACGTAACCCTTGCCGTTGTAATGCCGCTTCTAAAAGATGCTGATCATAAACATTATCTTCATTTTTCTGTACCACCATCAAAAAAACAGCGGCGCCTTGATCATTAAAATCTGCTTTTATACTGTGAGCAGCCGTTGTAATAGCATGTGCTAGTTGAGCTAAACCTTGATTATCAGCAGGGGTTGCCAATGTATCTTCTAACCATGCCTGATAAATCTCAGGCCATTGATGTTGTATAAATTGATGTAATTCAGTTGCACGCTGACCAAACGGTGCCATACCAGCGGCAATACCATTAAACTCAATAACTTTTGCACCATATTGACGATCATCCATAAAATCAGTTCGCATCAATAATAACGGTTGACGAGCAGGGTTATAGCGATGATTCACATCACCATGAATCTGATAATGCAATGACATCAAACGTCCAAAAAAAGGATCGGCCTTTGCCATATCCGCTAATGAAGCTTGTAAAAAATCATAATCTTCAGAGACATTCGTTATCAATTTAGTCAGTACAGGAACAACTCGACGTAAATGGTCATAAACCTCACGTTCAATCGTCATTGGTGCAATGCTAAATGGGCAATGTCTCGCAGTATTATCCGCTTGGCGAAAAGCGACACCATGCATAATTGCCCACTCACAAATATCTTCAATAACTTGTTGTGCAATCACCGTTTTATTATTGTTATTCATCGTTTAATCACTCTTAAATACAGCTGAAATTTCGTGTACTTCCCAAATTAATTACCGTCTTTCAAATAGAATTTTTAGCGTAATCTGTAAGCATTGGTCTATTTTCAAAATGCCACAACTATCGTTTAAGTCTCAAACTATACTCCCTCTAATCAAGGATAATACATGTCTGACTCTACAACTGTTTAGTCCTAATCAATGACGTTATTACCATCAATAAAACCCGAATAAAAAACAATAATTTAAACTGTGATAGCGATCATATTTAGATTTAAACACTACCTTTTTAAAACAAAGCAGCTATTAAGATTAAATTTAACACACAAAACAGTCACACATCCCACCAATTATAATCTAACCTATAAACATTCCAATAACAAATAAGCACATCCCAATAACACAAAAGTTAAGGTTTAATATTATGATCCTAGGTGTACCTAAAGAAATTAAAACCCATGAATACCGTGTTGGCATGATACCTGCAGCAGTAAAAGAAGTTGTTTCTCATGGCCATCGTGTGTATATCGAAACCCAAGCGGGATCAGGAATAGGCTTTAGTGATCAAGACTACATTGATGCTGGTGCGCAAATATTATTAACTGCAGCAGATGTATTTGCTGAAGCTGAAATGATCGTCAAAGTCAAAGAGCCACAAGCTATTGAACGCGCTATGCTACGTGAAGGACAAATCCTATTTACTTATCTGCACCTCGCACCAGATCCTGCACAAACAGAAGATCTTATTCGCAGTAAAGCTATTTGTATTGCTTATGAAACAGTAACGGATAATAACGGTCGTTTACCATTATTAGCCCCAATGTCTGAAGTTGCAGGACGAATGTCGATTCAAGCGGGCGCATTTGCACTTGAAAAATCACGTGGTGGACGCGGCATGTTATTAGGTGGCGTTCCTGGGGTCGAGCCCGCAAAAGTAGTCATCATTGGCGGTGGGGTTGTTGGTAACAACGCTGCTCAAATGGCACTAGGGTTGCAAGCCGATGTAGTAATTTTAGATCGTAATATTGATGTCTTACGTCAACTTGATGTGCAGTTTAATGGCAAACTAAAAACCGTTTATTCAACTAATGATGCCATTGAACGTCATGTCTTAGAGGCTGATTTAGTCATTGGTGGAGTACTTGTCGTCGGCGCTGCTGCACCTAAACTGGTTACTGCGGAAATGATCAAAAAAATGAAACCCGGTGCAGCCATTGTTGATGTTGCGATAGACCAAGGCGGTTGTGTTGCGACATCACATGCCACTACTCATGATGATCCTACTTATATTGTTGATGATGTCGTGCATTATTGCGTTGCTAATATGCCAGGTGCGGTTGCGCGTACTTCAACAGTTGCACTTAATAACGCAACTTTGCCTTACATTGTTGAACTTGCTAATAATGGCTATCAAAAAGCGCTACAACACAATCATCATCTACTCAATGGCCTAAATGTTTATCGCGGCCACATTACCTGTCAAAGCGTAGCTCAAGCCCTTGATTTACCTTATGTCTCGGCAGAAAGCGTTCTCGCCTAATTTATAACTCCTCGATAAGGCTTCTATTGCAAAATAGAAGCTTTTTTATTTATCTAATCTCAACATCACACCGATAACTACGCTCATGTGAACATCAGTACCGATACCAACATACCTATAATAAAATACTAATATAAAGGTCAGTTATATGCCTTACCCTAATGCAAAAACACTTTCTAATCATAATAAGCAAAACCTAACTAAACACGATAAAACATGGATCATTAGCCTGTTCGGCACCGCCGTCGGGGCGGGGATCTTATTTTTACCGATTAATATTGGCGTCAGCGGTTTATGGCCATTAATCATCATGGCGTTATTAGCTGGCCCGATGACATTTCTTGCTCATCGAGGATTAGCGCGGTTTATTTTATCTTCTCAACAACCTCAAGCTGAATTTACCGATGTTGTTGAAGAGCACTTCGGCCACAAATTTGGATTGATGATCTCAGTATTATATTTTCTGTCTATTTTCCCCATTTTGATGATTTATGGCGTCGGCTTAACCAATACTGTTGAAAGCTTTATCGTCCACCAGCTGCAGATGTCCCCCCCACCACGAATATTACTTTCAGGGGTGTTAGTCACCTTAATGATTGGCGTTATGCTAACTAATGAAAAAGTGGTTTTACGCGCGTTTGAGATTATTGTTTATCCGTTAGTGTTTATTTTATTTGGACTGTCAATTTATCTGATCCCACACTGGCAAATGCCTGATTTTTCAACAGTACCTACCGCCTCCGATTTTGGTAAAACCCTTTGGCTTGCGATTCCAACCACTATTTTTGCATTTAGTCACACTGCTGCTATTTCCAGTTTTTCTGTCGCCCAAAAACGTCATTATGGCGCTCAGGCAGGCACTAAGGTTGATTACATTTTAAAACACACTTCGATGATGCTTATCACCTTCGTATTGTTATTTGTATTTTCGTGTGTACTGAGTCTTTCTCCTGCTCAATTAGCTGAAGCAAAAGTGCAAAACATTTCAATTTTGTCGTACCTTGCCAATGAGATGAATAGCAGCGTGATTGAATCACTAGGCCCATTTATTGCGTGTATTGCCATCACCTCCTCTTTTTTGGGTCACTTTCTCGGTGGTCGTGAAAGTCTAAACGGCATTATCACTAAACACACCAATATCACTCCTAAACTCGCCAACAAACTTACCATCGCGATATTATTTATATCAGTATGGTATGCCGCAGTCATTAACCCTAGTGTACTCAGCATTATGGAAACCTTTTCAGGTCCGGTAATTGCTATGATTTTGTTTATCATGCCAATGTATGCAATTAGAAATATTGAATCACTAAAAAAGTACCGCGGTAAAATAAGTAATATTTTTGTGACTGTGGTTGGTTTAATTGCCATTTCAGCGATTATATTCAATCTAATATAAGTAATAATTCAAAGAGCAATACGAGCCAATGTGTATACGTTGGCTTTTTACCACAATCATAATAGCAATCATTATTAAAAATCATCCCAGCTCGTTGAATCGATATTTAAAACAACAATTGGAAACTTTATAAAATATATTATCAAATCAGTAATACTTGTTTCATAGCATTATTATTTTACAGCTATTAACTTAACTATAAAAAATATTAACCAATGCATTTAATATGTATAGTTTAATTTTATTTCTGGATAATTTTATAATATTAACAATAAACCCACCAGTAACGATTAATGACAAAATAACGCTAACCATTAATGTCACTTACTTTTTATTTTATGGATAAACTGATGGCTTCTATATAACAACTTTCTTTACATAACCCGCAACCATTACATTGGTTAGTATCAATAATAGGTATTTTCCCATCTCGCCATGTTAGTGCTAATGCAGAGCAAGTATCCCGACATGCATCACAATAACCATATTCATTAATACAAACATTACTAATATTTACACGTAATCCAATATCATTAATACCGCCAGAAAGCGCCATCGTCAAACAAACTGTTTTACACTTACCGCATAAAGTACATGCAGAATATTCAACATCAACTTCTGGATAACCATCTTTAAAGACAATCACTTGTTCAGGGCACTCAATTTCACATTGCCGACACTGGTTACAAATACGCTTAAAAATATCTTCATCAACGGCAGTAGGAGGACGAGCAACCGTACGTAAAACGGTATTTTTCGTTACTTTCTTAAGCTCTTTTTTTCGGTGAACATTACCCAAAAAAAGAGAGCGACGACTTAAATTAACCACAAAACCATTCCCTAACCAAACGACATTTAATATTTAAATATTTGTTTTTTATCAATATTAATATTAAATTCTTCAATAAGTTGTTGTTGAAACTTACGGGTAAACTCGGCCAATAAAAAATAAGCAGAGGTCGTACTCTGCTCCGTCTTCAACAATGCACAAAGCTGATCAATATAGTACTGACTCCATGGCAATAAATGGCAACTAAGTAATTCATTTATTTCTTCCATTGCTGGTTGCTGCTGCTGAATATCCAATAATTCTCCTAGCGCCATAAACATCAATCCAATATGGTCTAATGGATCATTATTGTTTGTTTCAAACTCAATTCCAACACGAGAAATAAAGGTTTTAAACTCTTGCATCGACAGACCAAATATAACGGACTCTCGATCTAAATAAACAGATCCCCACGGAGGAAGTGGCATACTACCAATACCCATAAAATATTCATCATGAGTTGAAATAAGTGATTCAATATTACTAATACTGAACTCATTTAATAGTAACAATAATTCACCTGTTAATTCATCATTATTTTCATCATTGGACTTTATATTAACAATCGCGAATATCCCTTTATTACTATAATCACATGGTCGATAGTAAAATAACGATCCTATAATTTTACTTATTAAGCCATATTTAATAAGAACATCATTGTATACTTCCATATTATTCATATCTTTTAATATTTAATTTATTTAAAATATAACTCTAGCATGATTGATAATAATTGATATTAAACAAAGTAACATCAATATTACTAACTTAAACTCGGCGCTTAAGTTTCAAAAAATAATAAAGGAAATGTCGTGTCAGTTAATAAAAAACAGACAACTAATGACAGTGCTTTTGCGCTTTCACGCCGAGATTTTGTTAAAAGTGGTACCGTTATTGGTACATTAGCACTTGCAACAAGTGGTCTTACACTTCCCTACAGTAAAAAAGTGATGGCAAAAGAAACGCCACCAAAAGCCAATGAAGAAATTATATGGTCAGCATGTACCATTGACTGTGGCAGTCGTTGCCCACTTCGTATGCATGTTACTGATGGTGATATTAAATGGGTCGAAACTGATAATACCGGTAACGATACATTCAATCATGATCATCAGGTACGCGCCTGTTTACGTGGTCGTTCTATGCGTCGCCGAGTTTATAATCCGGATCGTATCAAATACCCACTTAAACGGATCGGAAAGCGAGGCGAAGGCAAATTTAAACGTATTAGTTGGGATGAAGCTCTTGATACCATTGCCGCAAGTCTAAACGATACTATCAAAAATTACGGTAACGACGCCGTTTATATCAACTACGGCACAGGGACACTCGGTGGTACTGTCACTAAAAGTTGGGCGCCAAGCCAAACATTGATTGCCCGCTTGATGAATCTAAAAGGCGGCTACCTTAACCACTATGGCGATTATTCAACGGGCTCATATGCCACTATCAGTGGCTATCTCTACGGCGATTATATGAGTACTAATGGTATTGATGATATTGCCAATGCAGATCTATGCGTATTTTTTGGTAACAACCCAGCTGAAACACGTATGTCTGGCGGTGGTAATGTCCATAATTACATGGAAACAGAGAAAAGAAGTAATACACGTATTATTGTTATCGACCCTCGTTATACTGATACCGCTTGTGGTCGTGAAGATCAATGGATTCCCATCCGTCAAGGTACCGATGCAGCACTCTGCTCAGCCATTGCTTATATATTAATTACTGAAAATAAAGTAAACCAATCGTTCTTAGATACCTATTGTGTTGGTTACGATCAAAAAACATTACCAGCGTCTGCGCCTAAAAATGGTAGCTATAAAGATTATATTCTTGGTAACGGCAATGATAAAACGCCTAAAACACCATTATGGGCGGCACATATAACAGGAATTCCAGCAGAAGATATCACTAAATTAGCCCGTGAAATTGGCGATGCTAAAAGATTATATCTATCTCAAGGCTGGGGAATTCAACGTTCATCTAATGGTGAGCAAGCCTGTAAAGCTGTCGCGATGATTCCAATATTATGCGGTCAAGTAGGTCTACAAGGTGGTAGTACTGGTATGCGTGAAGGCGATCATACTTATCCTTTTGTACGATTTCCAACCCTAACAAACCCAGTTAAAACCACAATTCCATTCTTTCTATGGACAGAAGCCATCGATCGCTACCAAGAATTAACCCCGAATCGTGATGGCTTACGTGGCACTGACCAGCTGAAAAACCCCATTAAGTTTATTTGGGCTTATGCCAGCAACACCTTAATTAATCAGCACGCTAATATTAATCGTACCAAAAAGATCCTTGAGAATGATAAAGCATGTGAAATGATCGTCGTGATAGAAAACCACATGACGGCCTCAGCAAAATATGCCGATATCATTCTTCCTGACTGTACGGCTTCAGAACAAGCAGATTTCTGTATGGACGGTTCTGCTGGAATGATGCCTTACTTTATTTTTGCTAGCCAAGTTATTAAACCTCGTTTTGAATGTCGGCCAATTTACGACATTATGTCGGATCTAGCTAAACGTCTTGGAGTAGAAAAAGAGTTTACCGAAGGCCGTAGTCAAGAAGAGTGGCTAAAGTGGATGTATGCTCAAACTCAACAACAGAATAACGATCCTGATTTGCCTGATTATGACACCATGAAACAACAAGGAATTTATAAAAAACAATACGATCGTCCATTTGTCCCTCTTGAAGATTTCCGTAACGACCCACAAGCAAACCCACTTAATACACCATCAGGTAAAATTGAACTGTATTCCGAACAATTAGCCGAAATCGCAGCTAAATGGGAACTAAAAGATGATGAGCACATCACACCAATAGCAGAGTATCGTCCTAGCTTTGATGGTTGGGATTCGCCACACCGCAAGCAATTCCCTCTTCAAATGACAGGGTTTCATTTTAAAGGTCGCGTGCACTCAACTTATGGCAACGTTGAATTATTAAAAGCTGCAATTCCACAAGAAATTTGGATCAACCCAATTGATGCACAACAACGAGGCATTAAAAATGGTGATTTAGTGCGAGTGACAAGTCGCTTTGGTGAAACTCAAATCGGTGCCAAAGTCACTCCTCGTATGATGCCTGGTGTTACCGCAATGGGTGATGGTGCTTGGTATGCACCTAACAAACAAGGAGTCGATATGAATGGCGCCTTAAATACCCTGACGAATAATCGTCCAACCCCCTTGGCTAAAGCAAATCCATCGCATACCAATCTCGTTGAGATCACCCTCGTAAAAAGCATGGGAGTTAAAGCATGAGCAACCAACCTTCAACCGCAGTAAAGAAACAATACGGTTTCTTTATTGATTCAAGTAAATGCACTGGCTGCAAGACGTGCCAACTGTCATGCAAAGATAAAAAAGATCTTGATGTCACTCGAAACTTCCGTCGAGTGTATGAATATGTTGGCGGAAACTGGTCAGAAAATGACGGCATATACCGTCAAAATGTTTTTGCCTATTACCTCTCCATTTCATGTAATCACTGTACCCATCCAGAATGCACTAAAGTTTGTCCGTCAGGCGCAATGCATAAACGAGAACAAGATGGTCTAGTTGTTGTTAATGAAGAAGTCTGTATTGGTTGTAAATACTGTCATATGGCATGTCCCTACGGAGCCCCGCAGTACAGTGAAGAAAAAGGCCACATGACGAAATGTGATGGTTGTTATGAACGTATCGATCAAGGACTGATGCCTGTTTGTGTCGATTCATGTCCATTACGAGCAATTGAATTTGGCGATATTAAGGAGCTAAGGGCAAAATATGGCAACAACGCCGATTGTGCTCCATTGCCAGATTCTCGCTTCACTAGCCCTAATTTAATTATAAAGCTAAACCCAAATGCACGCCCACAAGGGGATACCTCTGGCTTCCTGCAAAATCCAAAGGAGATCATCTAATGCATTTTCTTGAACTACCATTAGTATTTTTTACGGTATTGGCGCAGTGTGCAGTTGGTGGCTATTTAGTCATTACAGCGCGTTTAGCCTGTATCCAAGATCATAACCAACAACGGTTATTAGCCTCTAAAACTATTTTCTTTGTCTTAGCATTTATGGCTATTGGCTTTGCATCATCAACTATGCACCTTGGCAGCCCATTACGTGCCTTTAACTCTTTAAACCGAGTAGGTAATTCTGGTTTATCAAACGAAATTCTAACGGGGTCAATTTTCTTTGCTCTTGCTGGTATCTATTGGTTAACTGAAGTGTTGTGCATCTCAAAACCAAACATACGTAGTCTATTACGCTATTTAGCCGCAATAGCGGGTGTTATTTTTATGGTCGCAATGATTAAGGTATACCTAATCGAAACCGTACCACTATGGAATAATATCTTCACACCGATTGATTTCATATTTACTGTTATTACAGCTGGAATGTTATTTGGTTTCTTATTATTAAATGCATTTAATGGCAGCTCAGTAAAAGCCAATAAAGTTGTCACCGCTGTCGGATTACTACTCATTGCTGCCCACTTGGTGATCATGATTGCGCGCATACTGTCTTTTGCAACAATCAACACCTCTATTCACCACGCGACAGCAAACTTGCATCAATATACGCCAATGATCATGACACAATGCATATTAATGATCATTGCCGCTATATTGTGGGTACGCGCTGCACATCGGCCAATAACACACAATCGCTTTGTCGCTCTGATTGCATTTATTGCACTTTTTGCGGCTGAGATTTTTGGACGCGGTGTGTTTTATGGCATGCACTTTACTGTTGGTTTAGTATAAATCATCAATGGCTGGTGTCGATAATCGCCACCAGCCTTGTTATCCACTCTCAAGCTGACTAAATCAATAAGGTACCATGCAGACAAAAAACCATAATATGCTCGGTGCGATGTTAATTATCATCGCAACCTTGTCATTAACCCTTAAAGACAGTGCTGATAAATATCTGATACAACACGGTTATCATCCAATTCAAATGGTATTTTTTAGGTTTGCGATCCCTTTTTTATGCATGCTTATTTTCATGCCTAAGCAAACTAAAACCGCCATTTTTGCCACCAACGGTAAATTAATCTTACGGGCCGGTTTGTTTTTAGTTTGTGCTATTACCTCAGTGATCGCTTTAAAATATATACCACTTGAAATGTATATCATCATTGTTCAAATGGGCAGTATCGCCTATATGTTAGGTGGTACATTCTTTTTTAAAGAAACGCTGACACCAATAAAAATCATTGCAACATTATTAGGATTTGCTGGTGTGGTAATTGTAATTAATCCAACTAATATTAGTGGCTTACAATGGATATATTTATTGCCATTACTGATTGCGATAGCTAATTCCGGTTATAACCTTATTACTAAAACCATTGATTCAAAAATCTCGCTACTGTCTGTGTTAATTAACTCGTTCTTTATTCTTGGCTCAATTTCAAGCTTATTACTCTTAGTTCAACCCCAGATGTGGAAAACCCTAACCCTAGAAGCATTACCCTACTTTATCACTATCCCTATCGTCACAATTGTGTCGCAACTGTGTTTAATTAAAGCCATGAATATCGCGGAAGCATCCCATGTCGCGCCATTCTTTTACTTTCAAATTGTATTTTCTTGCATCTTTGGATATTGGTTGTTTGATGAACTACCCACCTATCACACCCTTGGCGGCGGGTTATTTATTGTGATCGCAGGTTTACTTATTACCTACTCCAATTATCGACCAACAAAAAAAGTTACTCACAACGAATACTAACATGGATGAATCTAACGTCTTTTAATCAATGTGGTCTATTTTTGAGTTCGAGATCAAGTTCAAATAAGCGTATGTTGGAAGTATATACTTACAACAAATATTTAAAATAGGCGACTTACTATGCCCCACAATGTGTTTATTCTACATTCCAATTACCCGCCATCTGGCGATCAACCAGAAGCGTTAGCTAAACTAATCGATGGTGTTGAACAAGGGGTAACTCATCAGACGCTAAAAGGAGTAACAGGTTCAGGAAAAACCTTTACTATGGCGAATATGATCCACCGCTTACAACGTCCAACTTTAATTCTGGCACATAACAAAACCCTCGCCGCACAGCTTTATAGCGAAATGAAACGCTTCTTTCCTGAAAATGCAGTCGAATACTTTGTTTCTTATTATGATTACTACCAACCTGAAGTTTATATTCCTGGTAGTGATCGCTTTATTCGTAAAGACTCAGCAATTAATGAGCAACTTGAGCGATTACGGTTATCCACCACCAAATCATTAATAGAACGCAAAGATGTAATTGTGGTCGCTTCTGTTTCTGCTATTTATGGCTTAGGCGATCCCGACCAATATCGTGCCGTTCAGATTCCGCTTTTTATCGGCGCAAAAATAACCCGTGAAGATTTTATCCAACGATTAACAGCGCTCCAATATAATCGTTGTGAGCGCACTATTGAGCGCGCAACTTTTCGTGTTCATGGTGATGTGTTTGATATTTACCCTGCGGATTCTGAATCAAAAGCTGTGCGAGCGGTATTATTTGATGATGAAGTTGAAACCCTACAATGGTTAGATCCATTAACAGGTAAAGTTTTGGGTGATATTGAACACTACTTTGTTTCCCCAAAAACCTTATATGCTGCCTCAAAAGAAAAACTCACCAAGGCGTGCGTTAAGATTCAGCAAGACTTAGCGCTACGCGTTGCTGAACTTAATCAGGATAATCGTATTATTGAAGCGGCACGATTATATGAACGCACCATGCATGATATCGAAATGATGCAACAACTGGGTTACTGTTCAGGGCTGGAAAATTACGCCAGTTATATCAATGAGCGTGATGCCGCATTACCACCTATCACCTTATTAGATTATTTACCCAAAGACGGCTTATTGTTTATTGATGAATCTCACGTGATGGTGCCACAAATATCGGCAATGCAGCGAAGTGATCAAAGTCGCAAAGAAACCTTAATTGATTATGGTTTTCGATTACCTTCGGCTAAAAATAATCGTCCACTGACATTTAAGGAGTTTGAGCAGTTAAAACCACAAACTATTTTTGTCTCAGCAACACCAGGGGAATATGAGCTAAACCAATCTAAAAACCATGTTGTTGAACAAATTATTCGCCCAACAGGTTTACTTGATCCAATCGTTGAAGTGCGGCCACTCGCCACTCAAATTGATGACTTACTCGAGCAAATAGCACAACGGGTAATAAAAAATGAGCGAGTATTAGTCACCACACTAACCAAGAAAAGTGCAGAGTCTTTATACGAATTAATGCAGCAACAAGGCATTAAGGTCAGCTATATTCATGCAGAAGTGAAAACCCAACAACGGGTAGAGATCATCGACGCCTTACGCCAAGGTGAATTTGATGTGTTAATCGGCATTAACTTATTACGCGAAGGGTTGGATATTCCCGAAGCATCATTGGTTGCTATCCTTGATGCCGATCATGCTGGATTCTTACGTTCTACCCAAGCCTTAATTCAAATCATTGGTCGTGCAGCCCGTAATGCCAATGGTAAGGCAATTTTATATGCCGATAAAATAACTCCAGCGATGAAAAACGCGATCGATGAATCACAGCAACGTCGTGAACGCCAACAGATCTATAATCAAGCTCATCATATTACGCCAACATCATCGCAGCGTAGTGCTATAACAACCACGGATGACGGTATACACTCTGCTGAATTTTGTGAAAATATTGCTGATTTGTGCCAGCAGATCACCACCACTGAAAAAGGATTATTAACCGCTTGTGATAATAACGATGACGCTAAAATACAACAAATAAGAGCCCAGCTTGATAAGCTATATCGTCAGTTTATTTATATGTAATCATCATCGACACAGGGTGGCGATTATAAAAAATCAGCCACCCTATTCTATTGATCGTCACCAACTTCATGCATGATAAACGAGGCTTATTTTTCCATTAGCCCTTTACTATGAAAATACTCCGCGATAAATGGTCGAGACTCTTTAGACAACGTTTTCGTCACCGCACTCGACCAATCTTGCTGTTTATTATGGCTTGAACGCTGCTGATAATATTCAACTGTTTGTTGATCATATTCAGCTAACAATGGCTGACTTAAAGGCTGATATTCATTCTCATGTAAAATCATCGCCATCGGTAAACGTGGTTTTGATTGTGGATCTTGCGCTGGTACACCCAAACACATTCCAAATAATATCGCGCTATACGGCGGTAGCTTGAGTAATGCGTCAACCTCATGCGGATTATTACGCAACCCACCAATATAAACCCCACCTAACCCCATTGATTCAGCGGCTAATAAACAGTTCTGCGCCATAATGCCACTATCAATCGCACCAATTAAAGCTAACTCAGTATATTCAGGTTTAATCTCAGAACTGATAGAATAATGACGTTGATAATCAATGCAAAATACCAAAAACTCTGCAGCTTGAGCGACATAGGGTTGATCGCCTGCAAGATGTGCTAATGCTGCTCGTTTTTCAGGATCAGTAATACGAATAATCGATGTGGCTTGGATCATACTAGAACTAGATGCCGCAATACCTGCCGCAATAATCGTATTTAATTGCTCGTCAGAAATAGTATCGTCAGTAAATTTACGGATCGAGCGATGACCAAGCATAGTTTGAATAGTTGTATTCATTTATAGAGATCCATCAAAGTAGATGTAAGCCAATAGCTAAAAGCAACAAATACTCGCTTAGCTAATGACTAAAAATGATTCTTATACAACAACAAAAATAATGACAACATACCAAATAAGCAAGCTAAAAAATAAATACAATCATTTCGTTTAGACTACTAACTATTTTGTTATCTATTTATTTATATGTTAGCATCATCAACTTCTAAAACTCACAGTATGATTTTATACTCATACTCCCAAATAAAAGTAGTTAAAACTTGAAGATTACGCCGCCTTAACCTCTCTCTAATGAGCGCCTGCTCATTATTCCAAACATGCAGCTCTCTTGCTGTCACTCTGCTATGCCTATCATAGCTAAAACTTCCCATATCTAAATGTTTACGGACTTTTTCCGTGACTTTTACACGTCTAAAATATAGAGAATAAATGCTAAATTACATAAAAAACAACTGGTTATATAATATAAAAAAAGACCTTCTGGCAGGAATAGTAGTAGCATTAGCGCTCATACCAGAAGCTATCGCCTTTTCTATTATCGCAGGAGTCGATCCTAAAGTTGGTTTATATGCTTCTTTTTCTATGACCGTTATCATTGCTATTGTTGGAGCGAGATCTGGCATGGTTTCAGCAGCAACAGGGGCAATGGCCTTACTTATGGTCACCTTAGTAAAAGAACATGGCCTACAATATTTAATGGCTGTCACTATCCTTACTGGTGTAATACAAATTATCGCTGGGTATTTAAAACTCGGTAATTTAATGCGTTTTGTCTCCAAGCCTGTTATTACTGGATTTGTTAACGCTTTAGCAATACTGATCTTTATGGCTCAACTTCCAGAATTAACTGATGCAACTTGGTCTGTTTATCTATTAACAGCCAGTGGCTTAGCCATTGTGTACCTCTTCCCACTTATACCGATTATTGGCAAACTGATCCCTTCACCTTTAGTGTGTATTATCAGTTTAACTATCGTAGCGGCATTACTTGGATTAGATGTGCGAACCGTTGGTGACATGGGTCAATTACCCGATACGCTACCGATCTTTTTATTACCCAATGTTCCTCTTACGTTTCAGACCTTACAAATAATATTGCCTTATTCTTTAGCACTCGCTGCTGTAGGTTTACTTGAATCGATGATGACTGCCACTATTATTGATGACTTAACTTCAACAACAAGTAATAAGAATCAAGAATGTAAAGGACAGGGGATCGCCAATATTGGTACTGGTTTATTAGGGGGTATGGCTGGCTGTGCGATGATCGGACAATCAATGATTAATATTAAATCAGGAGGAAGAAGCCGTTTATCGACCTTATTTTCGGGTATTGCCTTATTAATAATGATTTTATTTTTAAGTGATATTCTAAAACTCATCCCTATGGCCGCTTTAGTTGCAGTGATGATAATGGTATCAATTAGTACCTTTTCATGGGACTCCATTAAAAACATCAAACATCACCCACTCTCAAGTAACATCGTTATGTTAGCAACGGTTGCTGTGGTTGTAATAACACATAATTTGGCTCTTGGTGTTTTCATTGGCGTATTACTATCAGCATTATTCTTTGCGCATCAAGTTAGCCAATGCGTTGTCGTAAAATCAACCCTTATAAATGAGCAAATTTACACTGTTCGTGGCCAACTATTTTTTGCATCTGCTGATCAATTTTCTTCATTATTTGATCTTAATAACGTTGCTGAGCGTGTCAAAATTGATTTAACACTGGCAAATTTTTGGGATCTCACCGCAATAACAGCGTTAGATAAAGTTATTATTAAATTAAGATCACAAGGCGCAACCACTGAACTTATTGGTATGAATGAAGCAACTGCCAACATAATTAATAAATTCGCTGTCCATGACGATCCAAACCTAAATCAAAAACTGTTAGCTAGCCACTAATAATCGCGTTTAAAACATTCGCTTTTATGGTGAACTTATTCTAATAATATAAATCTAAATAGACTGCCAACTTATTTTAGGTTGGCTTTCTTATTGCAATATTAATAGCTGGAGTAACTCAATGAATATTAGTCATCTTGATCATTTAGTATTAACGGTTACTAACATCGATATTAGTGCTCAATTTTATCAATCCGTGCTTGGAATGCAATTAGTTACCTTTGGTGACAACCGAATAGCATTAACCTTTGGCAATCAAAAAATTAATCTCCACCAACATGGCGAAGAATTTGAGCCTAAAGCAAAGACGGTGCAAGTTGGAAGTGCTGATTTATGTTTTATCACTGATACCAGTTTGGATGAGGTCAGACAGCATCTTGAACAACAAGGGGTAAAGATTATTGAAGGTCCAGTTGGACGCACTGGCGCAATAGGAAAAATTACGTCGCTCTATTTTCGTGATCCCGACGGTAATTTAATTGAGGTCTCAACTTATTTCACGGTGTAATGCAAATGAAAAGAGTACAAACTAACTTACGAAATTAAAGCGTAAGACCAATCTGGCAATGTAAGCAACAGTTTATACTTAACATTTCATTATAATTAAATGACGCACAAAAAAACTAGAGAGCCCCTAAAGCAACTTAGTTGGCTCAAGTGCACGCTGCTAGTGAATTCACTCTTCGGCACTTATTCCTGACTATAGAGCATGTAACAATAGGATAATGTTAATTTTATTCATCATACTCCCATTCCTTATCCCATGCTTGCTGTGCTTTAATATTCTCAATACGTTCACGAATACTGACAGTACGTTGATTCACTGTTAATGGCTTTTTTTTCTTAGGCTTAGTGTTAGATTCTTTAGCTGTAAGTTTTGTCATGGTTTACCTTATTGATTTTAAATATGGTTTATGCTGATAGATAACTAAATCGTTAAAATTAAATATTAATATAATAAAAACAACTAGATATCAGACAACGTACGTTTACAGTAAGATATGATTCATATTGAAAAGAGAATCATTGAGGCTTATATATAATATTCAACAACTTATATCTAAATGTATCTTGTACCGCCGCATAAATTAGACCAACAGTAATAAATAATACTTACAGATTAGATCTACTTCATTTCAGACATAGAAAGATTTCACGCCATTGTAACATATTTCTATAAAACTTACCGCGAAATATTTAAAATAAATAAAACATTTAGTAAACATGTCACATTATCTTCAATCACTTGATTATCTTCCAATAAAATTACAGTCCGTTATTGAATAATTCCATCATGAATTTTTTGTAAAACAATAAAAATAAGTTTTTTGTTTTCATAAATATCATTGATTTTTTAGGTGGTAAGCGCATATTAGAGAAAAGCAATATTAAATCAATATCGCTATTTAATCTGTCGTTGGCCAGTATGACCAATCTCAAAAAAAAGAGGTTAGTGTTATGAGTAAGTCGCTAGATACTAAGAAAGGTAATAAAAAACCATCTTTAACGACAAAAGAGAAAAAGGCTAAGAAATTAGCAAAAATCACAAAAAAAATCGCAGCAAATAGTTAACGAATAACGTTAGACTATGTTAGCAAAGCTTCTAATAAATTTAGTCTATTAGAAGCTTTGATAAAGTCATTATTGGATTATTTCTTACTTAACATTTATCGTCACTGCGACATAAAATATCTGCTTACGAACTTACAACTTTCCTGCGCGCCAATATTTTCTCAAACAATCCTAATTGCTTTTCTGATAATTGCCCATGATTAATAAGCGTTTGATTAAGGTTACTTAAATAATCACGCTCCCAATGAGTGAAGCATTCAGAATGTAATAACAAGACAGTATTCACTTTATTCATTAACTCAATATTCTGTGCCATATATCAGTCCTTTATATCTTGCTTATTAACGTTTGATTATTTAAATACATTACCTAACCACACTAGTAATACTTTAATACGCATAAGATATATTTTAAAATCATGATGTTAATAATAACGAAACTATTATTGATAAATATAAAGTAAACACGATAAAACAGTAATATTAAACTACACTGTAGAGAGTAAATTAAGAGATAGCAATTTGATAGGAAATAAGGTTTTCTAAACGCTAGATGGGTGGAAGCCCCCACCAGCCACATCCCGGCACACACGACGCCTGCTGCGGTTGCTCCCTTCCGGGCCTGGCCGAGTTCACAGGTTAGTGTTGCGGGAGGACCAATGGGGGCCTCCATAGATTCTTTGTCTCTTTCGAGAACGAGGAAGATTATCTATTAACCACGCCAACAATGCAAGCCGTTATCCTACCCTTTCGTTTGACTGCTGATTATTTATGCAAATTCAAACAAAATAGTAATAAAGTCAACCTATTGCTCACAAATTATAGTTATTCATCTTCCTCTTCTGGATCATCAAGTAACGACTCTCCCAATAATCCGCCACCGAGCACTAATAACCATGAGACTAAAATCGGGTTGGCAACACTGAACTGTGGCAATACCACTAAGGTCGTAAATCCAATCGCAGGTAACACACAAGCTAAACGAGGGATCCAATCTCGATGTTTCATTTTAACTAGGCTTTGTAGGGCAGCAATTAAGCCCGTAACACATAAACCAACCAGTGCTGCTGATTCCATGCCACCAATCCATAACGGAAACACGGCAAACAATGGCCACCATGTATTACCAGCAATTGGACGCCAACAACGAGCGGCATACCAGATCACGCCAATAGCCACAATTTGGATCAAGGTCGCACTAATACTACCTTCAAGCTTACCCTCGCCTTGTAATGCCATCAGACCAACGTTCATTGATAACACTATCGAAACCATCAAGGCTCCAAGCTGCCAACACCCTTTTGCCGATGTACAAATCATCAGAATCGGTAACATCATGAATAAACTGATTGATAGCGCGAGTGGTTGATCGGGTAGCATGGCACCGTAAGCGCCTAAACCACATAGCAGTAGCCAACCTGCGACACCACTTTGTGGTAATAACCACAGTGCAGGAATCGCAAGTGCTAATATAGGTAGCTCTCCCGCAGTAGGACCGAGAGCACTTACACCTAATACCGTTAAGATTAAGGTAACGGTAACTAATGAAGCAGCATACAACATGGCAACACCTCCTTGCGTTATCCTGTTGTTTAAAAATATAGAGCCGTTATTATTTACTAAGCATATTATTTAACGGCTACTTATAAATATGGACGACTTTTCCAATCAAATCTATAGCCAAGTCTACCAAATTCCATTTGGGCAGGTTTCTACCTATGGTGATATTGCTAAATTTGCAGGTTATCCGGGTTACGCACGCCATGTCGGACGCTTAATGGCAACCTTGCCTGAAGGTTCAAAAATACCTTGGCATCGGGTAATTAATAGTCAAGGACGTATATCATTAAAAGGAGATGCTCTATTAAGGCAAGTCACCGCATTACGGGCAGAAAAGGTCGATGTCTCTGACACTGGGCGGGTATCACTACACGATTATCGTTGGCAAGGGCACTCGTAGGCATATTGGCACAAACCTTAAATAAGCTTACCATTCCTCTAGTTTTTATTTTTCAGGATATACCATGAGCAAACAATTAGACGAACTACTCACTCTGCTGCAATTAGAGCAAATTGAACGTGAACTCTTTCGAGGCCAAAGTGAAAATTTAGGTTTGCCACAGGTATATGGCGGCCAAGTGATTGGTCAGTCGCTATCAGCGGCACAGCAAACGGTAGATCCAGATCGTCATTTACACTCTTTCCATAGCTACTTTCTTTTACCAGGTAACCCTGAAAAACCGATTGTTTATGATGTAGAAACCCTACGTGATGGCAGAAGCTTTAGTACTCGCCGTGTAAAAGCAATTCAAAATGGTCGCCCTATTTTTTACTTAACGGCTTCTTATCAAGCTGATGAACAAGGGTTTGAACATCAATCGACGATGCCAAACGTGGCCGGTCCTGAAGGCTTAGCTTCTGAAAGTGAATTAGTTGAATCGGTTGCACAATATTTACCGCCCAAGATTGTTGAAACCTTTGGTCACAAACGCCCGATTGAAGTACGCCCAGTAACAGTTATTAATCCCCTAAAACCAACCATTGAAGATCCCAAGCAATATTTGTGGATCAAAACTAACGGCGCGATGCCGAATGAATTAAGTATTCACCAATATATGTTGGCTTATGCTTCTGATTGGGGATTTTTAACCACCTCATTACATCCACACGGAGTAACATTATTTAGTCCTAATATGCAGGTTGCGACTATTGATCATTCAATGTGGTTCCATCGTCCGTTTAAGGTTGATGAGTGGTTACTGTATGTGATTGATAGTCCATCAGCCAGTGGTTCGCGCGGAATTGTTCGTGGTGAAATCTATAATCAGCAAGGTCACTTAGTAGCATCAGCCGTTCAGGAAGGATTAATTCGCCAACGCTAATTCACACCTTATAAACTATTTAAAAATAACCTCGAGCCACTACAATAATGACTCGGGGTTATTTTTTATCTATAGCTTAAACAGGTAGTGCTGTGGTGTATTTTAGTGGTTCCATTGCGAAAGTGGAGGTCACATTGGTTAGGTCAGAAACAGAAGCCACTAGTTTTTTATAAAGATTATCAAAGGCTTGCATATCAGCTACTTGAACTTTCATCATATAGTCATATTCCCCTGCCATACGATAAAACTCCATTACTTCGGGAAACTCGGTAACAGTCGATACAAAATGATTAAACCAATCTTGTGAATGATTGCTGGTTTTTATTTGCACGAAAGCAGTAAATGCTATTCCTAACTTCACCGGATCAAGTAACGCTACTCGTTGCCGTAAAATACCATCTTCTTCAAGCCGCTTTAGTCGTTTCCAACATGGGGTGGTTGTTAAATTTACGGCTTCTGCAAGCTCAGCCAGCGGCATAGTCGCATCATCTTGCAACAAACGTAATAACGTTCTATCAACACTATCTAAAACTGCCATTAATTCCACCAATTACGATAAAAGGGTAAATACTTACTAAAAAATACCCCTTATTCAGCTAAGAGGCAAAAAAAATCACTCATAATGACGCTCACGGCCACTTTATTTAAGTAAATTAACAGTAAACAAGCTTTGATTTTGGTAATAAAGTGGTAACATCTACAAAACACAACAAACACAACCAAAATCAATTTCTACTTTATACATATTATTTAGTAACAGATTTCAATAAAAAATATAAAACTAGAAATATTTTCCATTTTTACCAAAATAACAAGCAAACAAAGCAAAGATTTTCCCAGCGGTATTGTTTACTATATACCCAAGTTGCTTCAATGGAGTTGATTAAGTAAACGCTCGATGGATTCGAATAAAGCAAAGAGGTAATACTATGAATATGACTATAAATACCGCACCAGAACAAAACGCTTGGATCAATAAAGCAATAAAGGCTATTGAAGCAGACTATCAACGTTCTGCCGATACGCACCTTATTAAACTAGATATTCCTAGCCTTGAAGGTATCGATCTTTATCTAAAAGATGAAAGTACTCACCCAACGGGAAGTCTTAAACATCGTTTAGCTCGCTCATTATTTTTATATGCCTTGTGTAATGGCTGGATTAACCAAGATACTACCGTTATTGAGTCATCATCAGGTAGTACTGCGGTCTCAGAAGCCTACTTTGCACGTTTACTTGGACTACCATTTATTGCTGTCGTACCACGTAAGACAGCGCGTAAAAAAATTGAGCAAATTGAATTCTACGGCGGTAAAGCTCACTTTGTTGATTCATCTGCTGCTATTTATGATGAATCACGTCGTCTAGCTAAAGAATTAAATGGTCATTACATGGATCAATTTACCTATGCTGAGCGTGCGACTGACTGGCGTGGTAATAACAACATCGCTAATAGCATTTTCAACCAAATGAAATTTGAGCGCTTTCCAATCCCAACATGGATTGTAATGAGCCCAGGTACAGGCGGTACATCTGCTACTATTGGTCGTTATATTCGTTACCAAATGCATCCAACTCAATTATGTGTCGTTGATCCTGAAAACTCAGTGTTCTATGACTACTTTATGGAACGAGATGCCAACATTACCTTAGACAGTGGTAGCCGTATTGAAGGTATTGGCCGACCACGAGTAGAGCCAAGCTTTATTCCTAATGTAATTAGTGAAATGCGTAAAATTCCTGATGCAGCGAGTGTCGCTACTATACACTGGCTAGAAAAAATTATTGGTCGTAAAGCAGGCGCATCAACAGGTACTAATCTATATGGTGTATTGCAATTAGCGGCAGAAATGAAACAACGTGGTGAAACCGGATCTATTGTGACTTTATTGTGTGACAGTGGTGAGCGTTATTTAGAAACTTATTATAACGATGAATGGATCACAGCGAATATTGGTGACACCAGTGCTTATCTTGCCCAATTACAGCATTTACAACAAACAGGTAAATGGCAAGCATAACGAAAAGAACAACCCCTTGGGCTGGTTAGCCAAAGCGCCAGCCCCCCTATTTTGTGTCTTTTAAGCAAATATAAGTACAAGCTAATCGCTCTCTGCACTTCGGTCAATTAGCTTTACACGGATAATATATATTGCTTATTTTTATACCGCACACTTTGTGCGGTTTTTTTTATCTGCGCTATTTGTGATAGCTACTTTTCTATCGCCTCCAGCTGAGTTAGCATACCCCTACATTCTAAAAGCATTATTATTAGGGTGTTGTTGTACCGACTGTTTATCGGTAATCACTCATAAAGGATATTCATCATGACAAAAGCCGTAGTTGTTTTCAGTGGCGGTCAAGACTCAACCACTTGTCTTATTCAAGCATTAGCGCACTACGATGAAGTGCACTGTATTACATTTGATTATGGTCAGCGTCATAAACTAGAAATTGAAATTGCCGAGCATATTGCCAAAGATCTTGGTGTTGCTGCGCATAAAGTAATGGATGTTAGCTTACTGGGTGAACTTGCAATTAGCTCATTAACTCGCGATAGCATTCCTGTTTCTCATGAGTTACAGGCAAATGGTTTACCTAATTCATTTGTACCGGGTCGTAACATTTTATTTTTAACTTTAGCCGGTATTTACGCATATCAAATAGGGGCAGAAACAGTAATCACAGGTGTTTGTGAAACTGATTTTTCTGGCTATCCTGATTGTCGCGACGAGTTTGTTCGCTCACTTAATCAGTCATTAGTACTAGGTATGGATCGTCAATTTACTATCGCTACGCCATTAATGTGGCTAAATAAAGCTGAAACATGGGCACTTGCTGATCAATATGGCAAATTAGATTATGTACGTGAGCAGACACTAACTTGTTATAATGGTGTCGTCGGTGATGGTTGTGGCGATTGCCCATCTTGCGATTTACGTCGTGCAGGCTTAGAAGATTACCTACAACATCAAGCAACAGTGATGACGGCACTGAAAACAAAACAAGCGCAGCATAAAGCGTAATCGAATATTATCTAATTGATTATCTCACTCCATATAATTTATTTGGAGTGAGAATCAGAATATAAAGAATAAACCCACCTTTTAAAGCAACATATTGATAACATCCCCCTCATTACATTTATTCTCTATCTCCCACCTCAATAAATATTCAATTTCATTTAACCTCGGGTAAATAAAATCTAGCTATAAATATCAGCCGTCAAAATATACATTACAACTGTTTTTACATTTAACACGTTAACTTGTAACAATTTCCGTCATTAATAGCGGAGTATATTTCACACACAATAAAAACACGATTTTTAGATTGCAAAATACACTACTCGCTTCTATTAAAGAGTGAAATATTCTTGTCTATAATATGTTTTTTATTTAATTGTGGCTGTTATATTTATTTATACTATTAATTAGATACAAGTAATTAATAAGAATTTAACACCTCGTAATATAATATTAATTTTTAAAGTTTTACAAATTAATATTATAAATAAGGCTTTATTATTATGTTATACGATGTCGTTGATTTATCGCGATTTCAGTTTGCATTTACTGCAATGTACCATTTTATATTCGTACCATTAACGCTAGGGATGACATTCTTATTAGCTATTATGGAGACAATATATGTCATAACTGGAAAGCAAATTTATAAGGATATGACTAAATTTTGGGGTAAACTTTTTGCTATCAACTTCGCACTTGGCGTAGCAACAGGTTTAACCTTTGAATTTCAGTTTGGTACTAACTGGGCCTATTACTCTCATTATGTTGGCGATATTTTTGGGGTTCCATTAGCAATTGAAGCCTTAATGGCTTTCTTCCTTGAATCTACCATGATCGGGATGTTCTTTTTTGGTTGGGATCGCCTCTCAAAACGTCAACACCTTGGCGTCACATGGTTAGTTGCTCTCGGTTCGAACTTATCAGCATTATTGATCCTTGTGGCCAATGGTTGGATGCAAAATCCAGTTGGTGCACATTTTGACTACGAAACCATGCGGATGGAAATGATAAGCTTCTCAGAGGTTATCTTTAATCCTGTGGCTCAAGTTAAATTCGTCCATACCGTAGCATCAGGTTATGTTTGTGGTTCAATGTTCGTTCTTGGTGTAAGTGCATTCTATATGCTTAAAGGGCGTGATCTTGCCTTTGCTCGTCGCTCATTTACTATTGCAGCCTCTTTTGGATTGATGGCAATTATTGCCGTAATGATATTAGGTGACGAATCAGGTTATGAATTAGGTGACGTTCAAAAAACCAAGCTAGCCGCAATTGAAGCGGAATGGCATACCGAGCCAGCTCCAGCTGCATTTACCGCCTTCGGTTTCCCTAACCAAGATAAGATGGAAACAGAATACGCCATTAAGATCCCATACTTAATGGGTATTATCGCGACGCGCTCACTTGATACTCAAGTAACTGGTATTCGTGATCTGAAAAAACAACATGAAGTACGTATTCGTAACGGTATGGTTGCTTACGGATTACTAACAAAATTACGTTCAGGTGATAAAAACGCCGCTGATATCGCAGCCTTTAATGAAGTAAAAGGCGACTTAGGTTATGGCCTATTATTGAAGCCTTATACTAAGAATGTTGTTGATGCGACACCACAGCAAATTCAGCAAGCCGTTAATGACTCGATACCACGTGTATGGCCGCTATTCTTTAGTTTCCGTATCATGGTTGGTGCTGGTTTCTTAATGTTTATGATTGTTGCTGCTGCATTTATTCAATCATGTCGTCATAAAATCCCTACTAATAAATGGATTCTTAAAGCTGCGCTTTATGGCATACCTTTACCTTGGATTGCGATTGAAGCAGGTTGGTTTGTCGCTGAATATGGCCGTCAACCATGGGCTATTGGTGAAATTCTGCCAGTAAATATGGCCGCATCTCACTTAGCACCTTCACAGCTATGGTTTTCACTATCGTTAATCATCGTGCTTTATTCTTTGTTCTTTATTGCTGAAGCCTATTTGATGACTAAATTCGCACGTTTAGGTCCAAGTAGCTTAAAAACAGGTCGTTATCATTTTGAACAACAAGATAACGATAAAGATGCGCTAACACATCAAGTTGATGCATAGGGAGAAACAGAATAATGTTTGATTATGAAAGCTTGCGGATCATCTGGTGGATCTTAATTGGTGTATTGTGTATCGGTTTTGCTATCACTGATGGTTTTGATATGGGCGTCGGTATGCTGTCACCATTTATAGGTAAGACAGATAGTGAACGTCGAGTAATGATTAACGCAATTGCACCGCACTGGGATGGTAACCAAGTTTGGTTAATTACTGCCGGTGGTGCATTATTTGCGGCATGGCCATTAGTATATGCAACGGTATTCTCTGGTTTTTATGTTGCATTGATCTTGGCATTAGCGGCACTTTGGTTACGTCCGTTAGGTTTTGATTACCGTTCTAAATTACCTGATACAAAATGGCGTAACTTATGGGATAAAGCGATTTTTGTCGGTAGCTTTGTGCCGCCGCTTATTTTTGGTATCGCTTTCGGTAACCTAATGCAAGGTGTGCCATTTGAGCTAAACGAGTTTATGATCCCGACATATAAAGGGTCATTCTTTGAGTTACTTAATCCGTTTGCGTTACTTTGTGGTGGTGTCAGTCTACTTATGATTCTCACTCAGGGTGCCACATTCCTTCAAATGAAAACAACTGACGCGATTCATGCTCGTGCACGTAATGTTGCGGCTATCTCTGCAATATTAATGGCGATTATATTTATTATTGCAGGCTTTGTTTCTAAAGGAATTAATGGTTATGTGATCACATCGCAAGTATTACCAAATGCAGCGTCAGATCCATTAACTAAAGAAGTAGCTCGTCAGATGGGGGCATTGTTTATTAACTACCACAATTACCCTATCTTATGGATTGCGCCGATACTTGCAGTAGTAATGCCATTACTGACAGCACTATGTTCTCGTGCAGAGCGTGCTGGGTTTGCATTCCTGTTCTCAAGCCTAGCGATTGTCGGTGTGGTGTTAACGTTTGGTTTTGCAACGTTTCCATTCTTCGTGCCATCAAGCTTACAACCAAACGCAAGCTTAACAATTTGGGATTCAAGTTCATCTAAATACACATTGCATCTTATTACAATTGTGGCGTTTGTTATGGTGCCAGTGATCTTGGCGTACACCTCATGGTGCTACTACAAAATGTTTGGTCGTCTTGATACTAAATATATCGAAGACAATAAGACGTCACTGTACTAATAAGGAGTAAATAAACAATGTGGTATTTAGCTTGGATTTTAGGTATTTTGCTCGCATGTTCATTTGCGATAATTAATGCCTTATGGCTTGAACAAGACGATGATGAGTTATTAAAATAATTCAGACGTAAAAAATAAAAAAATCAGCCATAACGATTATGGCTGATTTTTTATTAATTAATCGCGGTAAAGTGCAAAATCTTCAGCGCAATCAACTAGCTGCTCACGGGTTAACATGAACACACCATGACCACCATTAGCAAACTCTAGCCACATAAATGGAATGTGCGGGTATTGTTCTTCCATGTGAATCATTGAGTTACCAACTTCACAGATCAAAATACCGTTATCTTTAAGGTAATCTGGCGCATTAGCAAGAATACGACGGACTAGCTTTAGACCATCGCTGCCAGCAGCTAAACCAAGCTCAGGCTCATGACGGAACTCTTCTGGTAAGCTGTCCATGTCTTCTTGGTCAACATACGGTGGATTAGTCACGATAAGATCGTATTTATCTTTTGGTATATCACGTAAAAGATCAGAACGAAGCGGAATCACTTGCTGCTCAAGGCCATGATCCGTTATATTCTGCTCAGCAACTGCGAGTGCATCTGTCGAAATATCAACGATATCCACTTCTGCTTCAGGGAACATGTGTGCACAAGCAATACCGATGCAACCACTTCCAGTACACAGATCCATGATCCGCGTTGGTTCTTGTTGTAAAAAGGGTTCAAAACGGTTTTCAATGAGCTCACCAATCGGTGAACGTGGCACAAGTACACGCTCATCAACGAAGAACTCCATACCGCAAAAGTAGGCAACATTCGTTAAGTATGAAACGGGTGTACGATCATGAATTCGACGAATAACACGTTCAACAATACGATGACGCTCGCTGCTTGTTAAACGAGAATTACGCACTTCCGGTGGAACATCCAACGGTAAGTAAACTGTCGGTAATACCAGTTGCACAGCTTCATCCCATGCATTGTCTGTACCATGACCGTAAAATAGGCCAGCAGCATTAAAACGGCTTACCGTCCAACGTAGCATGTCCTGCAATGTGTGAAGTTCGCTGACAGCTTCGTCGACAAAAATCTTATCCAAAATAGCCTCCGATAAACGCTACAATACCACTATATAATTGTTGGAATTTCATTATGAGTAAAAAAAATTCACAGCTTGAAGATGATTTTGATCTCTTCAAGGCAGAGGTAAAAGGCGTAAAAAAGTTCACGCATGATACCATAATCACGCCTCGTCAACAGAACTCAAAAGCGGATAAAGCAAAAGTGATGGGTAAAGAGACCCAAAATCATGAGTTTTATTTCTCAGATGAGTTTGAGCCGCATCTTAGTGATACCGGCCCAACTCAATACGCGCGAACTGGGGTATCTAAATATGAAGTGAAAAAACTACGTCGTGGGGTATATGTGCCAGATATTTACCTTGATATGCATGGAATGACTCAACTAGAAGCAAAACGTGAGTTAGCTGCGATGATTGCAGCCTGCATTAAAGAACATGTGTCATGTGCATGCGTGATGCATGGTATTGGTAAACATATATTAAAACAAAAAGCACCAATGTGGTTGGCACAGCACCCTGATGTCATGGCATTTCACCAAGCACCATTAGAATTTGGTGGCGCGGGTGCATTACTGGTGTTAATTGATATACCTGAGCGCTAATACCTTGGTTTTACCATATGGCCAACTTTAACGACTTTACCACGGTTAAATAACGTCACTTCTCCTGTCTCGCAGACTTTTAGACGTTTTTTAACTGCGGTTTCAACGTAAAAATATTCACAATTATCATTACGCGCGCTATCAATACGAGCAAAAATAACTAATGCAGGAGCGCCGACCTCATTGGAATAATTAGCAAACGTTAAGCTACTGCCAGTTTGCGAAACATGCATCCCTTCGGTATGTCCGTCTGACCACTTCACCATACCATTAGCAGAAATACGAACTGGCTCACCAACACTGCATCCGGCAATAAACAATAGGTTTATAATCGCCACTATTCCAAACTTAGTCATGGTTATTATCCATTATTTATGCGGTTGATGTTGCCACAACAATTTACTAGATCCTGACTGTGGATCATACTCAACGGCAGCAATAGCAGACGTTAAAAACATGGGTGGTTGTAAACCAGCCACCAGCTCTGCAGTTAAATACCCAACTAACGGCAAATGCGAAATCAGCAATAGTGATTGCGGCTGCTCAGTTTCAATGGTTGCTTTTATATATTCAGCAACAGTTTCAGCATCACCATAAGGGGTAATATCCTCAACACTACCCACTTGTGCTGCTGTTGGTAACGAATCAACCATTGCTTGCCACGTTTGTTGGGCACGTAAATAAGGGCTGACCCAAACTTGATCTAATTCGCCATTCAAATGTGATGCCAATAATGTTGCCATTTGCTGTGATTGAGCGATGCCGCGCGCGGTTAATGGACGCTCAGCATCACTAGAAGCAAAATTTTCGGCTTCGCCGTGACGCATAATATAAATTTGCATAGATATTCCGATAACCTCAGTTAAACAATCACTATTCCCACTCATATCTTAGAGCTGGTCGATCATTATTACACGCTTTTATTATTGGTATAACCATAGAGTTTTAATTCTGTGGCTAAGCCTACTATTTAAAGGCTGAATTGATTAACTAATGACTAATTCATCAACTTGTTAACAAAAATGAGACTTATAATTCATCTAATCGCATCTTCAATTTGCCAGCCTTAATATTGAACGTCATACTTACCCTAATTCCCTCTAAAATAGGCCCTTCCTGTGCATACAAGTCCTAACGATCATAAGCAGTATCGCTATCTCACTTTAGCGAATGAACTTCGAGTACTGCTCGTTCATGATGCTGAAGCGCCTCGTTCTGCAGCAGCATTGTCTGTTGAGATAGGTCACTTTGATGATCCGATGGATCGTCAAGGCATGGCACATTTCCTTGAACATATGTTATTTCTTGGCACTGAGAAATACCCCCGTGTTGGTGAATTTCAAACCTTTATCAATCGTAATGGCGGCAGTAATAATGCGTGGACCGGCACTGAAAACACCACGTTTTTCTTTGAAATCAGTCCCCATACTTTTGCAGAGGGATTAGATCGCTTTGGTCAATTTTTCACTGCACCATTATTTAATGAAGATGCCGTTGATAAAGAACGCCAAGCCGTTGATTCTGAATATAAATTAAAAATAAAAGACGATGTACGTCGTTTATATCAAGTTCAAAAAGAAACGATTAATCAAGCGCATCCTTTTGCCAAGTTTTCAGTTGGCGATCTCACCACTCTTGACGATCGCAATGGTCAGTCGGTGCGGGATGATTTATTAGCTTTCTATCATCAGCATTACTCTGCCGATGTAATGGGATTAGTACTATTAGGTCCACAATCACTGGACGAATTAGAGCAGTACACCCAAGATTTCTTTAGCAAAATCCCTAACGCTACCACTAAGAAAGTAGCAATCGACGTGCCATTTGTTACTGAAAACGAGTGCCAGAAGTTCATTCAAATTGAACCTATCAAAGAATTGCGTAAGTTAACATTATCGTTTGCGATGCCATCTGTCGATGCTCACTATCAAATTAAGCCTTTATCATATATTGCCCATTTACTCGGTAATGAAGGTACAGGCAGTTTAATGGCGATTTTAAAAAAGCGCGGCTTAATCAATACCCTAACAGCGGGCGGTGGGGTTAGTGGTAACAATTTCCGCGAATTTACTATTGGCTTAAATTTAACCCCTAAAGGGCAGCAACATACTGATGAAATAGTGCAATGTGTATTTACCTTCATTGCCCTAATCAAGCAACAAGGGTTAAATGCTTGGCGTTATCAAGAAAAGAAATCAGTACTCGAAATGGCATTTCGTTATCAAGAAAAAAGTCGCCCACTTGATACCGTCAGTTATTTGGTTATGAACCTACTGCATTACAACGCAGAAGATATCATCTACGGCGACTATATGATGGAAGGTTATGATCAAGATTTACTTGAGCAATTATTAGCTTACCTAACCGTAAGTAATATGCGACTAACGCTAGTAGCACAAGGTGGTCATTACGACCGCTTAGCGGCTTGGTATGATACACCTTACTCAGTGACGCCATTTACGCCGCAGCAAATTGAAAGCTGGACCAATATTAGCCTTGATGCTGAGCTATTATTGCCTGAACCTAACATTTATTTGTGTGAAGAATTTGAGCCATTACCGCTTGAGGCTGGTTCAGAATTACCACCACAATTAATTCAAGATCTCCCTGGGTTTCGATTATGGCATAAACAAGAACATGACTTTCGAGTACCAAAAGGCATTGTCTATGTCGCAATTGATAGCCCACATGCCGTCAGTTCAACAGCCAATATTGTTAAAACTCGCTTGTGTGTCGAATTACTATTAGAAGCAATCAATGAATCAGCTTACCCAGCTGAAATCGCGGGAATGTCTTACAATTTATATGCTCACCAAGGTGGTGTAACACTTCAGCTTTCAGGCTTTAGTGAAAAACAACCACAGCTGATGCAACTGATTTTAGAACGCTTTAAGAAACGTAACTTCACCCAACAACGATTTGATAATATCAAAGCCCAAATGCTACGTAATTGGCGTAATGCCGCTGAAGATAAACCGATCTCGCAGTTATTTAATCAATTAACGGGCTTATTACAACCCAATAACCCACCTTATCCACACTTAATTGAGGCGCTCGAAACTATCACTATTGATGAACTACCACCGTTCGTTGATGCTATGTTTGCTGAATTACACATTGATACTTTTGTGTATGGTAACTGGATAAAAAAAGATGCGTTAGCACTCGCTGAAACGCTAAAAGATGCTTTTAGAGTCACAGACCAACTATATGGTGAATCACAACGCCCATTAGTACATTTGGAAAATAGTGGTACCTTAACCTATGAGTTAGATTGTAATCATGAAGACTCAGCTATTTTAATGTATTACCAATCACGTAAAACGACACCTGAAAAAATTGCGATTTACACCCTTGCAAATCATTTGATGTCGACTACATTTTTCCATGAGTTACGTACTAAGCAACAACTTGGTTATATGGTAGGTACCGGTAATTTACCGTTGAATCGCCATCCTGGATTGATCTTATATATTCAATCCCCGGTGGCTGAACCAAGTTATTTATCAGATGCTATTGATGACTTTACTAATGCGTTTGCCTTAGTGTTATTAGAGCTAAGCGAAGCGCAATGGCAAGCCAGTAAAAAAGGCTTAATTGCACAAATCTCTGAACCTGATACCAACCTTCGATCACGTGCACAGCGATTCTGGGTAAGTATTGGTAATAAAGATGAAAGCTTTAATCAGCGTCAATTAGTGGTCGAGAAATTAAAAAACCTGAGTCGTGCCGATATGATTAAATTTATAGTGGCAACCGTAAAGCCCCGTACTGCCAATCGCCTAGTAATGTATTACACAGGTAAAACACATCAAGATTCAGAGCCATTAACTATAGGTAAAGCTATTGAATCTATAGCTGATTTTCAGAAGAACGCTTACTAAATAAAAAACCCTATTTATGTAAAATAAATGGGGTTTTTATTTTTTCATAGTAATATTGTGACGTTTTTATGTTGATAAAAATGACTTTCATAATATTTCAGTGGTCAAATATGGATCCTCTAAACCATACTCTTAATATCGATTATATTACTATTACTAATTAATCTAGCGATAAATACGATAGTACCAGATAGATTAAAAGAGGATTCACGTGACTCAACGATGTCCGCATTGCCAAATTGAAATAGATGCACCAAAGATAAATGCATATGAAGATAATTTTATTTGCCCTCATTGTGCCGCTACATTAGCTCATAGCCAGATTGATATCTTTTTCTATGCCTTTTGCTTTATTGCATTAATCTCATTATTACTCATTGCTATCGGTCACATTAATACCTTTATAGCGTTAGTAATCGCTGCGGGTAGCTATCGGCTTTGTCGCAATAAATTATTTGAATCCCACTTCCGTTTAATTCGCTGTACTCACTAACATACAAATTTCAAATATAAAAAAGCCTGCATCAAAGCAGGCTTCTTGTTTGCATTGTTAGAAAGCGTTAATAAAATCGTTGTTCCGTTTGTGCCATCTCAACTAAATAATCACATGGTGTAAAACGCTCACCATACAAATCACTGTATTCACGCATCATATCGACCACCAAATCAATGCCTAAATGATCCATATAACTAAATGGCCCGCCAAGAAACGGTGGAAAACCAATACCAAATATAGCGCCAATATCACCATCACGAGCTGACTTAATAACGCCCTCATCCAAACAACGGGCAGCTTCATTTAGCATCATGAGGCTACAACGAACAGCAATATCCACTTCAGTCAAATGTTGTAAAGGTTCAACCCCTAATACGGTATAAATTGATTTATCTACTTCTTTATTTTTCGTGTTGTATAAATAAAAACCTTTACCACTTTTACGGCCTCGACGACCATCTTGTTGTAACCGTTCAAACATCGCAGGTGTAGCAAACCGTTCGCCTAACTCAGCTTCTAAAATTGGACTAATCTTGGCACCGATATCAACCCCAACTTCATCGAGTAATGTGATTGGACCCACTGGGAAACCAAAATTGAGTAATGCAGTATCAATATGCTCAATCGGCTCGCCAGCTAATAGTAAGTGGGCAGCTTCATTCATATAAGGCGCTAATATACGGTTAACATAAAACCCTGCTTTATCAGCAACTACTATTGGTGTTTTACCCTGCTTTTTCGCTAACGCCACCACAGTTGCAATCGTCGTTGCTGAGGTTATTGCATGGGGAATAACTTCAACAAGTGGCATTTTTTCAACAGGGCTGAAATAATGTAAACCAATGATATTTTCAGGACGTTGTGCATTTGCAGCAATTTTATGAATAGGGATCGAGGACGTGTTAGTTGCAAAAATGGTATTTTCTGAAGTGTTCGCCTCAATTTCTTGTACCATTTGTTGTTTAAGCTCAACATCTTCAAATACGGCTTCAATAACCACATCAGCGTCAACCACACCACGATAATCAGTGCTTCCCGTAATGCGCAACATCTGCTGCTGTAATTGCGACTTTCTAATAATACGTCGTTGGCATTGCTTATTCAAAATAGCATAGTTGTACGCTAATGCATGCTGAATACCATCGTTAGTAATATCTTTAATTCGTACCGCATAACCAGCTTTGATTGCAGAAACATGGGCTATTCCCCCGCCCATTAGGCCACCACCAAGTATTGCTATACGATTAACTTTCTTCGGTTTAGCCTCAGCACCCAATTCTTTTTTCATCGCAGTGGTAGCAAAGAAAATATTACGCAACGCGCGCGATTCAGCAGTCATCACTAAATCACCAAACACCTTTGCCTCTTGCTCTAATCCTTGCTCTATGCCTTTTTCTAAACCATATTTTACGGTGTCTAAAATCGCATCAATGGCAGGATAACAACCGCGCGCTTTTTGTTGGGCTTTTTTAGCGGCTTGATCAAATACCACACTACGACCAAACGCATTACCGGCCATCGCCCAATCTTGAAACGAATGGGTACGAATAGGTTTAGCGGTTAATGCTATTTGCTCTGCCGCTTGTAATAAAATGCTTTGCGGTACAACTTGATCAACGAGCCCTTTTTTAAGAGCCTGCTTCGGTCGTACTTGCTTACCGGTTAACATTAATTCAAGACTATGGGCTACCCCGATCAAACGAGGTAAACGTTGTGTACCGCCAGAGCCCGGCAGTAAACCTAATTGTACTTCTGGTAAGCCAAGACGGGTAATATCATCATCACTACAAATACGACTATGACACGCTAAAACAAGCTCTAACCCTCCGCCTAAACATGGACCATGAATAGCAGCAACAACATGAATCGGTAAATCTTCCAATGCTGCAAATAATTGTTGGCCTTTAATTGCTAACGCTTCTGCTTCTGCTGCGGTTTTGCAATCAGCAAGCATACGAATATCAGCCCCAGCAATAAAATTATCGACTTTACCTGAATAAACAACCAATCCCTTAAGATCAGTATGTGTACTTAACTCAGCTAAAACAGTCGTGACTTGCTCGATAAAAGCCGCTTGTAAGGTATTCATTTTTTCATTGGCAACATCAATTTTAAGCCAGCCAATGCCATTGTCGCCAAAAGATAAACTAAATGCTGATTGAGTCATTATTCTGCCTCCAAAATCATTGCGGCGCCAAGACCACCGGCTGCACAAGCGGTATTTAATGCAAAGCCACCACCACGACGTTTTAATTCATGCAAGGTTTGAGTGATCATTCTTGCACCAGTTGCTGCAAAAGGATGACCATAAGCAATGGAGCCACCTAAGACATTAAATTTATCCATATCAATATCGCCAATCGCAGCATCTCGGCCTAGTTTTTGTTTTGCAAACCGTTTAGAACCAAACATTTTAACGTTGGCTAATGTTTGAGCAGCAAAGGCCTCATGCATATCAATTAAGCTTAAATCACCAAGCGTTAATCCTGCCCTCTCAAGCGCTAATGGACTCGCATAGGCAGGTCCCATCAACATATCTTCAGCAACATCTATTGCAGCAAAAGCATAAGAACGGATATACCCAAGTGGTGTTAACCCTAATTCCTTAGCTCGCCCTTCTCGCATTAATAATATTGCAGCAGCGCCATCTGTTAGTGGGGTTGAGTTGGCAGCAGTAACACTACCATGCAAACGGTCAAAAGCAGGATTTAGCTTAGCATATGCTGCTAATGTTGAATCTTGACGAACGTTATTATCGTGATCTAACCATTGTTTATAAGGCGCTGTAAATGCAGTCATAACTTCATCACGGAGTAAACCATCACGCCATGCTTGAGCAGCTAAAGTATGAGAACGGTGCGCAAAAGCATCTTGTTCCTCACGGCTAATTGCATGACTTTTTGCCATTTGCTCTGCCGTTTGCCCCATGCTTAATCCAGTTGAATACTCTGCAACGGCAGGAGGAACAGGCAGCAAATCTTTAACGCTTAATGCACTGAGTAATTTCAACCTTGCAGGCATCGTTTTTGTTTTAGTTAGCGCTAATAATGTCGCCGCCATTTTTTTACTAACCCCAATCGGAAGCATTGAGGTTGAATCAGCACCGCCAGCAATACCAATATCTATTGTCCCAGCCATGATACTTTCCGTCACATTAACCGCGGCCTGAAAACTTGTCGCACAGGCACGAGTGACACTATAAGCATCGGTATGAATATTCATCCCGGTACCCAGAACAATTTCACGCGCAATATTCGGGGCTTCAGGCATCTGTACCACCTGGCCAAATACAACTTGTTCAATTAACTGCGGATCAAAATCAGCAGTTTGTAGCATTTCATTAACGACTAACTTACCTAAATCAAGGGCAGATAAACGATCAAACGCTGTTGATTGACGTGCGAATGGCGTTCGTAAACCGCTAACAATGGCAATACGCTCACCGCTACGTGTAGTGATATTTTGAAGACCCGTCATCGCAACTCCTTGTCACAATTATAATTAACCTCCATTCGAGGTCAGACCACACAATTGTAACCATAAAGTTATAAAAATAAAACATTTGTTTGAAAGTGACGATTAAATGGGATTTTTAAGTAAAAAGTGTCGACATTATAATCAGTTATAGTATAAGAAACATCGATACAATTTAACATAGGTATCAATAGTTGTGATGGGTTACTTGAGAGGGATAATGGTGAGCTAATCTTAAGGCAAAAAAAAACCACACCCTCAGGTATGGTTCGAATTCACGCAGAAAGCAATCAATCAGCGTAATAAAATAATCAATTAACATAAAGCCAATTGCAAATCAGGAAAAACCTGATAGGAGAAAGTAAAGTCAGCCTTCAAAAGGAAGTTGTCATCTTGCTCAACAGACGGTGTTAACTATTATTAAGTTATTCAACTTAACCATAGCCTCAACCATCAGATGACGCGGCAACTATAACCTACAGTTCAAATCAGAATTTGAACCAGATCAATTTTATGGCGGTTTATGCCCTATAAAACATAAAAAACCGAATATATCATCCAAAAATTATCAGGTGGCATCGGTTATTGATGCAATAACGCTAAACAGGCACACAATGATAAAAAATATTTTTAGAAACAAAAAGTCTTCTGCCACGGTCTGTTTAAATATGAATAAACAAAAACGTTATGAAGCACTTGTTCGAGCTTGGCATCAAGATTTATATCGCTACGCTTATTGGCTATGCCATGATCCTCATATTGCCGAAGACTTAGTGCAAGAAACTTGCTTGCGCGCATGGAAATCACTCGATAGCTTACAAGATGATAACGCTGCTAAAGCATGGCTGATAACCATTCTACGCCGCGAAAATGCCCGTCGCTTTGAACGCAAACAATTTGATTTAGTGGATATTGATGATCATCATATCGCGGATACTAAACCTAGTGTTGAAATGGATACCGAGCAATATTTACTGCATCGGTTAATCATGAAACTAACACCTGAATATCGCGAACCATTAATTCTACAAGTTATGGCTGGTTTTAATGGCGATGAAATAGCAGGGATTTTGAACCTTAACCGTAACACGGTAATGACACGACTATTTCGTGCGCGTAACCAATTAAAAGAACAACTTGAAAAGAAACCAACTCAACGGGGGAATCATAATGGATGATCTAGAATTTCGTCGCCGCCTACTGGCTGATCCGAATGATAATGACCCTGAGATAATTAAAGCTAAAAATCAGTCTAGCTCTAATCGCCATTTTTCTAATGAATTACAGCAATTAGATCAACAATTAAAACAAACGCTTAATGTGGATATTCCCGATAACCTAGCAGATCGAATTCTGTTTCATCAATCAAGCCAGGCACAACCAAAAACTAACCATCATTATAAACGTTATTTTTCTTACGGATTGGCCGCTTCAGTGATGTTTTTTATGGGTTTTTTGGTCGGGCAACAAGACATTTACCCTCAGCAACCACAGCAGCAAGTCTTTACACCCATGTCGATGCCTGCGATTGCTTTACAACACGTTAATGCTGAAGCACAGTTTGTTGAGCATACCGATGAAGCCGTCACACTACAGCAGGTAAATGCCAAACTGAAGCCTTTTGGTACAAGTATGAATCAATTACCCGGTCATATTTATTACCTCAATTATTGCGGCTTTGATGGTGATCGTGCGTTGCATATGGTTGTAGGTACAGATAGTGGCAAGATGACGGTATTTATTGTGCCGCAAACAAGCTCAAAAATGGCTACAGATAGTGACAATATTAATAAAAGTTTATTATTACCGCTGCAAGATGCCAGCTTAATTATTGTTGGCGATAAAGATGAAAAACTGATGCCAATCGCAGAAAAACTTAAATCTGAGTTCTATTGGCAAATCTAACCGCATAAAATCCTTTCTATAACACAGCTAAAACTCGATATTGATAATTAAGTATTGAGTTTTGGCTGTGGCTTATAGTGCTAATTGTGACGAAAACGACAAGAAACCAGCGTAAAATGAGCCCAAATGAACTCAAATATTCGTTTGTTAGTACTTTTAACTGTCTAAAGTACTGGTCAGCTTTGATACTGCTCTCTCCCCCCCTACAATCATCGCCAATCAGTCATACATAGACTGGAATAATAAATATAAATACATGATCAGGAATCATAAATGAATAAGAAGCAGATATTCACGCGTTCAGTTATTACTGTCGCTATCGCTGTTGCATCATCACAAACAATGGCGGCAGGTTTCCAGCTTAATGCCCAATCAGCTACCGGACTTGGTCGCGCATTCTCAGGCGATGGGGTTATTGCTGATAACGCATCAACTATGGCTAAGAACGCCGCTTCAATGACGCTGTTTGATGCACCAGCATTATCATTAGGCATGATTGCCATCAACACTGATGTGCATGTTAAAAATACCCAATATAATAATCGCCCAATAAATGACACTTCAATTGGTGGTACTAGTTACGCGCCAAACATCTACTACATTCAACCTATTAACGATAAATTTTCTGTAGGTGCTTCACTATATTCAAACTTTGGTACTAAAACAGAATTTAAAGATGGCTATAAAGCGGATCTTTTTGGCGGATTAACTGACGTTAAAAGTGTTAACTTAGGTTTAAGTGCTGCTTACCGCATCAATCAACATTTTAGTGTTGGTGGTGGTTTAGATGTAATTTATGGCAGTGGTAAACTACAACGAGGAGCATTACCTAATGGTAAAAACCTCATTGATATTGATGCTGATGGCGTAGCATTAGGCTACAACCTTGGTACCATTTATGAATACAATCAAAATAACCGTTTTGGCTTATCATACCGTTATAGCCCAACGATAGAAGCTAAAGGTGATATTCATGCACCGCTTGATTTCAGCAATCAAAAGCTAAAAATACCACTACCATCAATGCTTGAATTTTCTGGCTTTAACAAGCTTAACGATAAATTTGCCGTTCATTACAGCATCCAATGGATTGAATGGAGCGCATTTGATCAATTAAGTACCACTGGTGGTAGCTTCTCTAAAGATTATCAATGGCAAAATAGCTGGCACTATTCGTTAGGTGGTACTTACTACCTCAACAACGATTGGACATTACGTGCAGGTTACATGCACGACACCAGCGCTCAAGGTAACTTAACATCAATTTCAGTACCAGATTCAGATCGTAATTGGTTATCTGGCGGCTTTACCTACCACCTTGATAGTAAATCAACTATCGACTTTGGTTTAACTTACCTGATTGGTAAAGATGTTAATGTTAGTGAGAAACAACAATTAGCTCCTGGCATCAGCCCTTCAGTTACTGCGACTACTCGCGCTAATGCATGGCTATACGGTCTTCAATACAGTCGTTCATTCTAATTTGAGCGTACAGTAATAACTGATTATAAAAAAGAAGCCATCATGGCTTCTTTTTTTATGAGTACAATAATACTAAAGCATTATTATCAATAAACTAACAGCCTAAAAATGAACAATAAATAGCAATTACCCATAAATATAAACGTAATCCTAATCTCATATTTCGTACAAGTGTACGCTCAAATATTTATAACGGCTTCTAACCGAATAAATACTACCCGATAAAAAACCACAAACAACCACAAACAAAGGATAAAAAATCTTATAACACTATTTTATAAGATAGCTTTTAACGCACTTTATTGCTACGGGTATGATTTACACCATTATTTCGATGAACAATAAGTTTTTCTAACATGACTAAAAATAAAATCACTCTAGCCTTAGCCATTACCGCAACCGTAGGCATCAGCAGCCAAGCGTCTGCCGCAGGATTTCAATTAGCAGAATATTCGGCTACAGGTTTAGGACGCGCTTTTGCTGGTGAAGCCGCCATGGCCGATAATGCCAGCGCCCAATTCCGTAACCCTGCGATGCTAACGTATTTAAAAGGCATTCAAGTTTCTGCTGGTGCTATTTATGTTGATCCTAATATTGATATTGAAGGTACACATTCAATCTTCGGTAAAGCTAGTACCTCAGATTTTGCTAACAGTGCTGTTATCCCAAATTTTTATTTTTCTCGCCCGTTAACGGATAAAGCCACAATTGGTATCGCTTTTGGTACTCACTTTGGTATGCGCACTGATCTTGGCACTGATTTCAAGGCATCTATGTTTGGTAATCAAGCTGAGGTACATACCGTTGAAATTAATCCTAACCTTGGCTACAAAATTAACGATCAATTAAGCGTAGGTGCTGGTGTACGCTATGTGATGGCTAGTGGTCATTTTGGTGCTGCACTACCAACAGTATTAGGTAAAACAAAACTAAAATACATGGAAGGTGAAGATAATGCTTGGGGTTGGCAAGCAGGTACAGCATGGCAAATTAACGCAAGTAATCGTATTGGTATCAGTTATCAATCCGCCGTTAAATTAAACCTTGAAGGTCATGCTTCTGGTCTTGGTTTCGATGGTAAAGGTAATGGTGTATACGCAGGTACATTACCGTTGGAATTACCCGCATCCGCTGAGATTGCAAGCTTCCACCAATTAAATGATCAATGGGCAGTACATGCGAGTGTTAACTGGACTGATTGGAGTGCTTTTGAAAAGCTAGAGGCTAATATTCCACAGCTTGGCGGCAATAAAAAAATCAAAGATGAAAACTGGAAAGATAACTACCGCTTTGCTATTGGTACCACTTACCAAGCAACCAATAAGTTAGTACTTCGCTCAGGTATTGCTTATGACACCTCTGCGGTTGATGAAGTCAATCGTACCCAAACTATTCCTGAAACTGACCGTACATGGTTAAGTGTTGGTGCTGGTTATGCTTGGTCAGATAACCTAACTCTAGATGCTGGCTTTACTTATATTTTTGCAAAGAAAGCCAATATGCTTGAGCAAGAAAAAGACAGCCCATTTTTAGGTAAATTCCAAGGCCAAACATCTGGTCATATTTGGTTAGCGGGTGTTCAAGCTAGTTACCGTTTCTAAGTAGTCATTAATAATTACTTTATTTTTATAAGGCCTCATTATAGAGGCCTTTGTTTATTCTATAAAAATAAAAACAAATAGTATTATTTACCAACACAAAGCAATAACACACAAATAAGACACTGGAAAACTTATAACATATCAATTATTATGCCAACCTAATTAATCATACAGCTTATTTAATATCTTTTTTGTTATTATCAATTATTTGCATTAAAAATCATACTTTAACAACTAATAATTAATACAACGCATGTTAAATATAAATATTATATCCAATCGCATTGTTAACATGCCTAATATAATGTACTTCGCTCACTGTCATTAATTAAAAAAACACCATAACTAATTAATTTATTAAAGTTTTTTCTTTTTTAAAGTGGACTTTCTCTGTCAGTGAATAAATTTTATGCCTAAAAAAAAGTACTTATTAAGTATTGCTTTATTATTTTCAACCAATGCCTTTTCAATAACTAATGGACAACCTGTTGCAAACAGTAGTTATCAATCATTTATACATTCTCAATATTGTTCAGGCACAATTATTGGCGGTAAATGGGTTTTAACTGCGGCACATTGCAGTACAGAAACGAATGCAGAAAAACCTGTAATATCCAGTTCAAATAATCAAAGAACAATCGTTAGCCAACAAATTAACTATAATGATTGGAACAATAATGGCACAGCTATTGATGCTGCATTATGGTTACTGCCTCATAATATAGCTATAAATAAAATTACAATTATCACCCCAAGTCCCGCTGAACCAGGACAGAACGTTACTATTTTTGGTTATGGTGGAACAGGCAATCAATTAAATAAAGCGACACATCACATCATTGCTAGAGCAGATTTTCCATCTACTGAAACTGTTTCTCTAGATCGCTATAATCAAGGCAATACTGTCGGTGGTGATTCTGGCGCACCTTATCTAAATAACAATAACCACTTAATTGCCATTCACAAAGGTCATCAATCTGACTTATCCATAGGCACTAAAGTGTCAGCATTTAAAGACTTTATCCTTGATACAATTAATGGTTGGAATTATCCCACCTCTCTTAATAATATTAATGGTAGTCAAATAATTACCGTACAAAGTTTACATAATGATGTAATTCAAGATCAAGCGACGACTACCGGAGATGTTAATATTGATTTTAACCAGTCAACTTGTAGTAACAACTTAATATCACCTTATGATATTTGTACTTACGTTATAACCAGTAATGGGCATAGTGGAACATTAAATTTATCACCAACTGAAAGTATTATTATTAATCAGCCTGATACTGAAGAAACAACTAAACCAGATAATAATGATAAGAATAAGCCGGTAATAACCAAAGATAAAGAGGGTGGCGGTGATGTAGGAATGTTTATATTAACACTGCTTACAATGGTCGCTTTTAAACGCCGTTAAAATAAAGCCCCCTACTTTTTAGGGGGCTTTATTATTAATCATTATCGATTTCGTCAAGATAACTATTATCAAATGTCTCAGCTTGAGGCTGATCGCTGACTTTGCCATCACTCGCAGTAAAATTCTTATATTGAATATAAGCATCACGCGTAAACAAATATGGATCAGGTGAGTTATTTAACATGCTTTCTTGATTGACTAATGCAGCGCGATCTTCCATACCTTCAAAGATCCACTTTCCTAGTCCTTCCCAGAAATTTAATAAACTCAGCGGTAAATATAAATCATCAACAGAATCGGTAAAACCACGGAAAGTTATCGGTCCATAAACCGGCAACATCAGATAAGGACCATTACCAACACCATAATAACCAAGTGTATCGCCAAAATCACGATCTTGAACTTTAGTAATATCTGCCGCTGATGCAATATCAATCAGACCCGCTAAACCAAAAACAGTATTAATCCAAAAGCGGTTAAAATGGGTTAGCGCATCTTTGCCATGCAGTGTCAGGAGGCTATTTACCATTCCCGCAGGCTCATCTAGATTGGATAAGAAATTGGCAATACCTGTACGTGCAAATGAAGGCGTATAGTTTACATATGCAAGTGATACAGGGCGAGCAACGTACGGATCTAAATAATTAAAGTTTAAATCCCACATTGCGCGGTTAAAGCCTTCAAACGGATCATAAACAGTGTTTGCAGTCGCATTATCACCATCAATATGATCAGTAACATTGGTTGATACTGTTTGCTCACTGGCTTTATCGGGAGATTGTGCACAACCAACAATACCGAGACTTAAAAAAATTATCAGTAAGAGCTTTTTATTCAAAACATACACCTAATAAAAAACAGGCTGAACATCAATATTCAGCCTGCTTTATTCATTTTAGCAATTAATTAATATTGCTTATTAATGACAAACGCTGTTTCTCCGCCCAAAGGGGTTTGGCTGCTTTGACCATACCAATCACCTTTTTTGGTCATCACGTTACCATCACTATCCACACGCGCTTTAATAATCATCTCTGATAATGATGATAGCTGACGTTGTGGAATCATGCTGTCTTTATCCGTTAACGTAATTGTTAATGGAAATTTAGTCGACAATGGTAATTTTACCGCTGCTATTGGCATTGGTGAACCATCAGCATCGTGAACAGAGATGATAATATTACCTTGTTTTGGCAATACAACGTTTTTACCTAACGCTATAGTAGCAGTAACTTGCTTAGCTGTATCGGCATTTTGTGTTTCAGATTGTGGCGTAGTTTCATCAATTGCGGTTGGATCAGGTGCAACTGTTGAACCATCCCCATCTGCGATACGCATTTTTGCACGTTCGATACTACGCGTTAGCATTGGCGTACGTGAATCATCAGGACCAATAAGGGTTTTCATCATTGTCCAATAATCAACCGCTTGCTGGTAATTTTTTTGCTCAAATGCGTCAAATGCTAATAAAGACAATGCTTGAACGTTAGTGTGATCACTTTTAATCACTTGACGTAAAAGCTGACGTGCTAAATCACTTTGACCAGGCTTACCACTTAACATTAACGTTTGTGCATAGCCTAAACGAATAGCAGTATCAACAGGGTTAAGATCATAAGCACGCTTCATTGCCATTTCAGCCGTAGCACCATCGCGATTAGCAATAGCAATTCGACCTAACAGCAACCATCCCATTGGGTCATCACCGTCTTTATGCAACTTAGTACGTAATGCCAGTGTTAGATCCGACATATCTTGATCAGACAGTGGTTCATTAGCAGCATTATCACCCATTAAACGTTGGGTCAGTTCAGGTAAGCGATTGACAGCTTGATGCCATGCTTCAACTTTAGCACTGCTACCTACTGCGCCATAAACACCGTAACAAATACCTACAATAAGGATCAGACCAGGAACAACCATCGCAGGGCTAACATGTGTCGCTTGTTTCTTTTCAGTAACAGGCAAGTCATCCAGTAATGTTTGTTGTAAGTCAGCCACCATATCTTTCTGACTTGCGACCAAACCTTCTTGCGATTCTTCTTCAAGTTCATGAATACGATCTTTAAAGAAAGCTTTATTCAGCTCATCTCGGCTTGCTTCATCGTCATACTCTTTACCGACATACATCGGGATCACAAAGATTGCGATAGAAATTAAAACCAAGACAGCGGTTAAAATCCAAAACAGCGTCATTTATTTACCTTTGTCTGATTATTGGTAGCTTCAGTATCTTGCTGCGCCATTTCAGCCAACAACCCCTGTAAACGTTCCGACTCAACATCATCAAGTGGCTCATCTTTGGTTAACTCGCTTTTTTTACGTGAGCGATAAACCAAAATAGTAAAACCGATAACAATAAAACCAATGGGACCTGCCCATAAGATCATTGTTGATGCTGTCACTGCTGGATCATACGTTACGAAATTACCATAACGTGCAATCATATAATCAATGACTTGCTGATTGGTTTTGCCTTCTTTTAACAGCTCGAAGGTTTTCATGCGCATATCTTCTGCTAAAGTCGCATTAGAATCGGCGATGCTGTTATTTTGACATTTAGGGCAACGTAAAGTCTCAGTTAACTCTTGAAATTGCTTCTCTTGTGCTGGATTTTTAAAATCATACACATCAATGGCCGCTAATGCAGGTGCCACCATCGAAAAGGTCAGTCCAAGTGCAAATATTAAAGCAAAAAAACGTTTCATTATGCTTTAACCTCCGCTTTGGTATTGTTTGCTTTCGCTTCCGCTAGCATTTTTTCATACAAAGGCTTAAGGGTCTTATTCCAGTTTTCTGGATTAACATCACCGACATGGCGGTAACGAATAATACCATTAGCATCGATTAAGAAAGTTTCAGGAGCACCATAGACACCAAGATCCATCCCTAACATGCCATTGCCATCAAACAAAGAAATCATATAAGGATTACCTAGCTCTTTAAGCCATCTAATCGCTTTAGGCCGCTGATCTTTGTAGTTTAAACCAATAATCTTCACCCCTTGGTTTGCAAGAGTGTTGAGGTATTGGTGTTCTGCTTGACACGTTGGGCACCAAGTAGCCCACACGTTTAAGAGTAGTGGTTGGCCTTTAAAAATCGTTTGCTGATATTCTTTGCCAGGCTCAAACAAATCTTCTAACTTAAATGCTGGTACTGGTTTACCCACCAGCACTGATTCAAGTTTGGTCGGATCGTCACCCGCTGCGTTACGAGTTAGTTGGACCATAAACATCACAACTAACCCTAAAAACAGCACTAAAGGAATAAATAATAGCTTCTTATTCATTATTTAGCTTAGCCTCCGATTTTTTGTCATTCGCGGCAATATTAGCTGGCTTACGGAATCGGTAACGCTTATCGCTAATAGCAAAAGCACCACCAAGCGCCATTAAGAACGCACCCATCCACATCCAATTAACAAATGGCTTGTAGTAAATACGTACAGCCCAAGCACCATCAGTACCTAAACGCTCACCCATCGCAACATATAGATCACGTGTAAAGCCACTATCAATTGCTGCTTCAGTCATCATCGAGCCAGCAACCGTATAGAAACGCTTCTCAGCATGCAGCGTTGTGATATCAATACCACGACGACTAATTTCAAAATCAGCCACGTAGCCATCATAGTTAGGACCATCGGCATCGCGTAAACCTGCAAAATGGAAGTCATAACCTTTAACGTTAACGGATTGTCCAGGTGATAAACGTAAATCACGCTCAATACCGTAGTTCGACACTAATGTCATACCGATAATAGCGATTGCTAGACCAAGGTGACCCAACATCATTGCCCAGTGACTACGCCCTAGTTTACCCAATCCATCAAGGAAAGAGTGACGGTGAGTAGCACGACGGTAAATTTCAACTAAGTGAAGAACAATAATCCACACCGCCATCATTACACCAACAACAGCTAACGGCTCAACAACGCTTGCTGTTAGGTAAATAACCAAGAATGAGAATGGAACCGTAAATAATCCACACCACAACATTGGTTTAGCAATCGAAGCAAAGTTATCACGCTTCCAACGCACTAGAGGACCAATACCCATTAAGAATGAGAACGGCACCATTAACCATGTAAACAAGGTATTAAAGAACGGTTCCCCGATGGAAACAGAACCTAAACCTAATTGCTTATGGACTAATGGTAATAGCGTACCAATTAACACCACTAAAAGTGCTGCAACTAATAATAAGTTGTTAGCTAGCAAGAAGTTTTCACGTGAGAACAATGCATAGTTACCACGAGAACGAATTTGACCACCACGTAGTGCGTACAGTAGTAATGAACCACCAATAACGACCACTAAGAAGCCAAGTATAAACATACCGCGCGATGGATCAGATGCAAACGCGTGCACAGAAACCAATACGCCAGAACGGACTAAGAATGTACCTAATAAGCTTAATGAGAATGCAGAAATTGCCAGTAATACAGTCCACGCTTTGAATGTACCGCGTTTTTCAGTCACTGATAATGAGTGCATTAACGCAGTACCCGCAAGCCACGGCATTAATGATGCGTTTTCAACTGGATCCCAGAACCACCAGCCACCCCAGCCAAGTTCATAGTAAGCCCACCATGAGCCTAGTGCGATGCCTAAAGTTAGGAATGACCATGCTGCAATTGTCCAAGGACGCGACCAACGTGCCCAAGCTGTATCTAAACGACCTGTCATCAATGACGCGATAGCAAATGAGAATGCAACCGAGAAACCAACATAACCCATGTATAGCATCGGCGGGTGAACAATCAAACCTGGATCTTGTAGCAATGGGTTTAAGTCACGACCTTGTACAGGAAAATCTGGCAATGTGCGCAAAAATGGATTGGATGTTACGATAATAAACAGCAAGAAACCCACTGCTATCATACCCATAACGGAAAGTACACGCGCCACCGCTTCTAGAGGCATACCACGGCTAAATCGTGAAACGGCTGCAGCCCAACCTGCTTGGATAAGTACCCATAGCATCAATGAACCTTCGTGCCCGCCCCACACTGCGGTTAAACGGTAATACCATGGCAGTAAACTGGTAGAGTTACTGGCAACATACGCTACCGTAAAATCATTGCTATAGAACGACCAGCTTAAAATACCAAACGACAATGCAAGCATGCCGAATATTCCGTAGGACAGTGGACGTGCCATACGCATCATTGCTTGGTTACCAACCGTGGCACCATACAATGGGTAAATGCTGGCCAGCACCGATAGCGCAAGTGCGGCTATTAGTGCGAATTGGCCTAATTCAGGGATCATTGATCACTTACCTTGTAGTTGTTCTTCAGTGTACTGAAGTCGTTTATGGTTTATCTTCATTGCATCTGCCACTTCTGGTGGCATGTATTTTTCATCATGCTTTGCAAGTACTTCACTTGCTTTTACTGTGGTTGGATTAATTAATACACCCTGTGCCACAATACCTTGCCCTTCACGGAATAAATCCGGCAGGATACCATCATAAATTACGGTAACTGAAGGACCAATGTCTGCTACTTTGAAACTAATACGTAATGATTTAGGGTCACGCTCAACAGAACCTTTCACCACCATACCGCCAATACGCAACCGTTGACCAACTTCTGGTTTAGTGCCATCGGGCTTACCATTAATTAATTCTGATGGCGTATAGAACAGATTCATATTTTGGTTTAATGCATATAACACCAAGCCAACCGTTGCACCTAGTCCAAGCACTAACGCCAGCACAATCACTAAACGTTTTTGACGTCTTGGGGTCATAGTGTGTTCTCCAATGTCTTCGCTTCTTTAATGCGTTTTTCACGCGCCATTTTATTTTTTATTTCGCGTAACAAACGACGTTTCGTTGTTAAGCTTGAAAATAAAACCCATAACATCGATAGAAAAGAAATAGCGTAGGCACTCCAAACGTAACCCGCATAACCACCCATCGCAAAAAAATCATTTATAGAATCAAAATACATAGCGATCTCACTTCACCAACTTCTGCACCCAAGGGCGATGGCTCTCACGTAATAGAATTTCATTGCGTAACCGCACCAAGGTAACAGCAGCAAAGAAACACCCAAAACCCAGTAGCATCACTAGCAATGGCCATAACATATCGTTAGACATCGATGGCTTGCCAAATTTAGAAATCGTTGCACCTTGGTGGAGAGTATTCCACCATTCAACTGAGTAGTGAATAATAGGAATATTAATCACGCCGACAATCGACAAAATACCAGCGGCTTTTGCTGCTGTTTTATGATCATCAAACGCGTTATACAATGCAATAACACCAAGGTATAAGAACAATAGAATCAATTCAGAGGTTAAACGAGCATCCCAAACCCACCAAGCACCCCACATAGGTTTACCCCAAATAGCCCCTGTAATTAAGGCAATAAAGGTAAACACTGCGCCGATAGGTGCCATCGCAGCCGCAGCCATATCTGACATACGAATCTGCCACACAAGGCCAATGAAAGAAGAAATAGCCATAGTCACATAAATACTCATCGACCAAATTGCAGATGGTACGTGAATATAGATGATTCTAAAGCTATCGCCTTGTTGGTAATCTGCAGGCACAAATAATAGCCCCCATACAGATCCCACTAAAATGGAAATCAAAGCGATAATAGAAAACCAAGGCAACAACTTACCGCATAATCGGTAGGTGTTTTCTGCTTTAGCGTAGGGATGTAACCACTTCCACATAATGCTCTCAACTTATAATAGATAGTAAATACGTCACTGAGAGTAAATCATCACTCTCGCTTTCTTACTCACGCCACCGTTTTACTTAGTACAGGCGTTAAAGAAAAATTTATTGGTTAATTGACACTGATCCTTAGTGATGCCGCAACAGCAAATGGCGCTAAGGTCAACGACCCCACTAACATCGCTCCCATAATTGCTAATTGACCATCATAGGCCATGCCTAAACTTGCCGCCTCAATGGCTGAGGTCGCGAATATAAGCACAGGAATGTATAAAGGGAGTATGAGCAAGCTCAATAAAACGCCACCTTTTCGTAATCCAACCGTTAATGCCATCCCAATGGCGCCTAAAAAGCTTAATGTCGGCGTACCAATCAACAACGTTAATAATACCGCAATCCAAGTATGCCAATTTAGTGACAGTAAAATTGCCAGTAACGGACTAATTAAAATCAACGGTAATCCAGTGAGTAGCCAATGCGCGATCATTTTGGCAAATGCTGCAACCGATAACGGCGTTGGCATTAACAACATTTGTTCTAACGAGCCGTCAAGATAATCATCACGGAACAAACGCTCCATCGATAACAACGCAGCTAATAACGCTGCAACCCAAATAATACCAGGTGCAATACGTGCCAATAGATTAGGCTCAGGGCCAACGCCTAATGGAAACAATGTAATAACAATAATAAAAAACCATAACGGATTAAAAATGTCCGCTTGTCGACGATAAGCTATCAATAACTCACGGCGAATAATTTGAATAAGGGTGGTAAGCATGGTTATTATTGCCCTAACTTAATTTTTCGTAACCGATCACTATCAACAAACATATCTTGGTGAGTGGTCAATAACACCATCCCTCCCCGTTCAGCATGTGATAAAAATAATGCTTCAAGCACCTTTACACCTTGCTTATCTATCGCCGTTAATGGTTCATCAAGCACCCACAACTTGTGATTGCTTAGCCATAAACGCGCCAAGGCAACTCGACGTTGTTGGCCTGCCGATAATTGCCCAGCGCTAATATCTTCACGCCCAGCTAAGCCTACATGTGCTAATGCTTGCCACAGCGCATCATCACCACTTACTTTTGGTGTTCCTTTGAGATCGGAGCCTTGTTGACAGGTATGCATTGCCTGAAAAAAAGCCAAGTTCTCAAAGGCCGTAAGCTCACGCTTTACGCCAGTTTGATGACCTAAAAATAATAATGATTGGTGATAATCTTCACGTGCGGTGGTAATACTTTCATTGCACCACTGCACTTCACCGCTATCTGATTGCCCTAAGCCCGCAATAATCCTTAATAAGGTTGTCTTACCGGCGCCGTTTGGACCTTCAATTTGAACTAATTCACCATCTGAAATAGTGAAATTTAATTCATCAAATAATACGCGCTCATCACGAACACAGCTCAAATTTGCTACTGACAACATAAAATGCTATATCCTAGGTGCCACAAAATAGCCGCATAGTACCACAATGGCTAACAAATTGGCTAAACTGCTCAGCTTCTTAGTCGTTAACTAACGTAAGTAAATGTGAAACAAATGCAAACTAAACTATTGCCGAATTCATCGCTGTTTATAGAAAAACTTTCGACAATTGAAAGGATTACCTCAATACCTAAAACTTCTCATTTACTCTCATCAACAATCACTGCCAACAATCAATCAAATTTGATCTCTCAGCTGCCGCAATTATTATTATCTATGAATAGCTTGCAACGATTAGTTACAAATTTATTGATTCCGTTAAACTTAGGTACAGCTAAATCATCTCAATCTATTCCGTCATCTCTGCAGCAATTATTTAGCCAATTATTACTGCCCAATAACCAATCCACATTAATTAGCTGGCTACAACACAATACCGATCATCAAACACTAGCAGTCTTATTACTCCAGCTATCACAGTCATCAAGCCCACTAAACCTATGGTTAAATCAACTTCATTCTGAACAAAAACAAGAATTTATGGCATTACTGCGCCTTGCAAGTGAACAAAGAGGCCCAGAAAACCAACGTTCACCAGACAATAACAATATCCATTTACAATGGGTGCAGGAAAATGGTCAAACCATCCAGCTACAAATTAATAAGCAACCGCAAAATAAAAAAAATACTGTTAAGGATAACAATAACCAATGGACCGTCAAATTGAGTTTGCCTATTGGTGCAATAGACAATATGAATGTTACCGCCTGCTGGCATCAACAACAGTTAAGCACTCGGTTTGAGTGTGCTAATCAGCAATTATTACTCCGAATTGAACGAGTAACACCGTATTTAATTTCACGATTACAGCAATTAGGTATTAATAGCACCCCACCACAATATAAACTGCTCACTCGCCAACAAGAAAATACACCACCAACACCATCGGGACTATCAATAAAAATTTAGTAACAACAAGGATTGTAGACATGACAACCAAATCAACTTCAAGCGTTCAACAAGCAATTGCGTTACGTTACGATGGTGAGCAAAATCCTTATGTGGCAGCTAAAGGCTACGATAAATTAGCGCAACATATTATTGAGCAAGTAAAGCAACAAGGCGGATTGATTCACCAAGATCCTGTGCTGGCACAATATCTCAATAGTTTTGAGCTTGGTGATCATATTCCGGAAGAGTTATACCAAATCATTGCTGAGTTAATTGCATTTTCATGGTATTTAAACGGCAAAACCCCTCCAGGTTGGGAAGGGTTTGAAAACATTGATATTACCGCATAGCTATAATGTATTAACCTGCTAACGTCGATAATGTTGGGGCATACTTTTTTGTAAACTCAGTAATAATTCAGCTTCGGCCTTTGGCAAATCGCATTCTTTCATTAATTCGTTAACATCTGCACCAAGTTCAACCATTTTACTAGCACGACTGTATAGCCGCCCACCAGAATCATTCATAGAGATTTCATTTTGACGAACTTCAACCCGTTCAATCAGCTCAATCAAATCAACCAACTTATCACTCATACCGATACTACCAGTACGTAATTCATTAAATTGTTTAGTTAAGCTTTCATTCTGTAACCGTGAATTTTTTAATACTGTTTCAATCGCTGCAAATTTTACTTCTAATGTTTTTCGTGCTTGACGCTCACGACTAATTAGCACTGCGGCAGCTAACGCAATAATCAGAGATATAGCAACAGGTAACCATTGTTGAAGTATGATATCCATTACAAATACGCCATCTCATCCCACTCGTCATCAGACAAGAGTTTATTTAAATCAACCAAGATCAATAGCTGTCCATCTCGGTTACTTACACCTTGAATAAACTTGGAACTTTCTTCTGTACCAACACATGGCGTACTATCAATTTCTGAGCTACGTAGATAAACCACTTCAGCCACACTATCAACTAAAATACCAATGACTTGTGTTTCTGCTTCGATAATCACAATACGAGTGCTATCAGAAATATCACCATGCTGTAAACCAAATCGAGCACGAGTATCAATAACGGTAACAACATTGCCACGTAAATTAATAATGCCAATCACGTAATCAGGCGCACCAGGCACAGGTGCTATATCTGAATAACGTAAAACTTCACGCACTTGCATAACATTAATACCATAGGTCTCATTTTCCAATTGAAATGTAACCCACTGTAATACTTGATCGTTAACGCTATCTTTTTGTATTTCCGTTATATTTACTTGGGACATATTATTTCCTCTTTAATGTCTCAACTCGCGCCGCTATTAACATCTAAGCCTTTATTCAACATTTGAATTAATGCATCAACATGGATCAGAGCACACATTTTTTGTTTTACCATTCCCGCTAGCCACGGGCGCTTACCTGCTTGTTGTCGCCAACGAATATCGGTAGTCATCAAGGTTTGAGTACCATGTAAGGTATCGCAAGCGAGTCCCCACTGACTATCGCCTAGCATCACCATATAACGATAATTAGCACGATAGCGATCATTGGTTAATTTATCTGCCATGACCCAACCTGCAGTATCGACAACATCAACATTATATTGTGCTAGTGGCGCCAGTCCTAGATACCAAGCTGGACGACCAACAATATGGTTCAACTCCCCTAGTTGATGAATTGCACCAAGTTCAGTTAATGCCACCGCAAACATCATCCCATTGACTTCAAAGAATAATGCTTGAAACGGTTGTTGCTGACCGTGATGTTGCCACATAACAAACTCTGGTTCTGGTTCTGGTTCTGGTTCTGGTTCTGGTTCTGGTTCTGGTTCTGGTTCTGGTTCTGGTTCTGGTTCTGGTTCTGGTTCTGGTTCTGGTTCTGGTTCTGGTTCTGGTTCTGGTTCTGGTTCTGGTTCTGGTTCTGGTTCTGGTTCTGGTTCTGGTTCTGGTTCTGGTTCTGGTTCTGGTTCTGGTTCTGGTTCTGGTTCTGGTTCTGGTTCTGGTTCTGGTTCTGGTTCTGGTTCTGGTTCTGGTTCTGGTTCTGGTTCTGGTTCTGGTTCTGGTTCTGGTTCTGGTTCTGGTTCTGGTTCTGGTTCTGGTTCTGGTTCTGGTTCTGGTTCTGGTTCTGGTTCTGGTTCTGGTTCTGGTTCTGGTTCTGGTTCTGGTTCTGGTTCTGGTTCTGGTTCTGGTTCTGGTTCTGGTTCTGGTTCTGGTTCTGGTTCTGGTTCTGGTTCTGGTTCTGGTTCTGGTTCTGGTTCTGGTTCTGGTTCTGGTTCTGGTTCTGGTTCTGGTTCTGGTTCTGGTTCTGGTTCTGGTTCTGGTTCTGGTTCTGCATCAATGACCACTACTTGAGGCTCAACGTCAAGCTGCGGCGGCACTTGTGCCAATAGTTGTTGTAACTGTTGTGACGATGACGGCTCACAAAACTCAGTCGGCTTAATCGTCGCTGGTGAATCTGAAGCAGTATCTAACAGTAAGTCACCAAAATAATCATCCAATGCTTGTTCACTAGTTAAACGCTTATTATTCATTGTGCGCCAACCTTGTTAAATGACTCAATAACGTTTTGTAAGCGAACACACCGCGACAATTATGGGCATACAATGATGGCGGCATATGCTTAATACTCGCATCTCGAAATTTAGTATCAATCGGGATAGCAGATGTCCACACTTGATCTGGATAACGGGTTTTTAAATCTTGTAATGTTTGCAATGATGCTCGAGTACGCTTGTCATACATTGTCGGCACAATAGTGACATCAAAGCCACCTGGTTTAGAACGCTGCATAATCTGCAATGTACGTAACATTCGTTCTAGGCCTTTCATGGCTAAAAACTCAGTTTGTACTGGAATCAAAATACGATCACTAGCAGCCAGCGCGTTAACCATCATAACCCCTAGAATCGGTGGGCAATCAATCAATACATAGTCATAGTCTGCGGCAACAGCGTTTAATGCTTTTTTTAATACTAATCCCATACCACTGCGGTTACCCATAGAGCGATCTAAGGTCGCTAATGACATATGGGCGGGAATAATATCAATATGGCTGAATGTGGTACTTAAAATTAATTCTCTTACGCCATCATAATCAATGTGTGGTAATTGAAATAAATCAAACAAACTCGCAGGCACATAATCAGCATCAAAATTTAAATAAGTTGTTAATGATCCATGAGGATCGGTATCAACCACTAATACCCGCTGGTTTTGTTCACTTAATAATCCTGCTAATGCTATGGTAGTGGTCGTTTTCCCTACTCCACCTTTTTGGTTTGCAATACTCCAAACAACCACCTTTAACTCCTCACGACAAACCCAATTCAATTAAAATACATTCCGCAATGCGGTCAAGGGGAAGATCATGACTAGAAATGCCCGCTTTAGCAACTGCTTGTGGCATACCATATACCACACAGCTATCTTCATCTTGTGCCCAAACGGTAGAACCATTAGCTTTTAGCATTCGTGCGCCTTCGCGGCCATCGGCTCCCATACCTGTCAGTACGATTGACAACACCCGCTCATTAAACACTTTGGCCGCAGATCCAAAACTCACATCAACGCAAGGCTTATAATTCATCCTATCGCCACCATCGATAATACGTAGTCGTGCTCCCGCTGCGCGTCCATCGACCATCATCTGCTGTCCACCTGGGGCTAAATAAGCCACACCAGCGCGTAGTATATCGCCATCTTGAGCTTCTTTTACTTCTATACCGCACAAATTATTTAATCGTGCAGCAAATGCAGCAGTAAATGTCATTGGCATATGTTGCACTAAGATAATCGGATAAGGAAAATTAGCTGGCAATTGAGTCAGGATTTTTTGTAAAGCAACCGGCCCACCGGTTGAGGTTCCAATCGCCACCAATTGATATTTTTTACCTGATGCTCGAAAACGTAATGGCATTCTAGATATTGTGGCATGTTCTGTCATTGTACGCCCACAGCTTGCAGTTGCAGCAGGTAAAACTCTCGTTTCAGTCATCGTTGCCGCAGTACTACGAACAGGCGGCGTAGATAGCGACTTTATCGCCGCAGATGAACCATTATTACGCCGTAAATAAAAACGTTTCCCGGCCAACTCTGCGACCCGTTTTTGTAATAAATCGACAGCTTCATCACGGTTACGCGCAATATCTTCAAATTTTTTCGGCAAAAAATCTAAAGCGCCAGCATCTAACGCATCTAAGGTTGCTTTGGCGCCATCTTGAGTTAAAGAAGAAAACATCAAAATAGGTGTGGGCGCAATTTTCATGATTTCACGCACTGCAGTGATGCCATCCATTACTGGCATTTCAATGTCCATGGTAATGACATCGGGTTGTAAAACTTTGACCAACTCACACGCTTCTTTACCATTAGTGGCATTACCAACGACGGTTAATCGAGGATCAGAATTAATTATTTCACTAACACGACGACGAAAAAAACTTGAATCATCAACAACTAACACCTTTATTGCCATTTGTTTTCATTCCTTTACTTAAACAATATCACCAGCCTAAGCACTCACAATTAACGGTCATTATTGCTAGTTATTAACGTCTTACATAATGATTTAACAGGTTCGGCACATCTAAAATAAGTGCGATATGACCATCACTAGTAATGGTTGCCCCTGCCATGCCTGGTGTACCTTTTAACAACTTATCTAACGGCTTAATCACTACTTCTTCTTGGCCTATCAGACTATCGACCACAAATCCGACCCGCTGATGTCCTGTTTGTACAATAACGACATGACCATAATTGTTATATTGCTGTTTGTTCACTGATGATTTTTTTGACAACCAATCTTGCAAGTAAAATAACGGAATCGCTTTTTCGCGTACAATAATGGTCAGTTGACCATCTACGGTATGGGTTTTAGTGAGATCTAAATGGAATATTTCATTAACACTTGCCAAAGGTAAAGCGAACGGTTGCTGCGCTACACCAACCATCAATGTCGGTAAGATCGCTAACGTTAATGGTACTTTAATATCAATTCGCGTCCCTTTACCTAGCACGGAATCAATCACTATCGAACCATTAAGTTGGTTAATGCTAGTTTTCACTACATCCATACCAACACCGCGTCCTGAAATATCCGAAATCTCTTTTTTGGTTGAAAATCCAGGCGAAAAAATCAGATTATAGGCATCATTATCGCTTAAACGTGAAGCGGCATCATGATCCATCATGCCGCGATCAATCGCTATTTGACGCAACTTATTAGCATCCATACCGCCGCCATCATCTTCAATGGTTAAACGGATATGATCGCCTTCTTGTGAGGCTGATAACAACACTTTACCAACGGCTGATTTACCCGCTTGCTCGCGCACCGTTGGCATTTCAATACCATGATCAACCGAGTTACGGACTAAGTGCACTAATGGATCAGCAAGTGCTTCGACTAAATTTTTATCAAGATCAGTGTCCTCACCCACCATCTCCAACACGATTTCTTTATTAAGACTACGGGCTAAATCACGCACTACGCGAGGGAAACGACCAAATACTTTTTTAATCGGCTGCATGCGTGTTTTCATTACCGCACCTTGAAGATCCGCGGTCACCACATCAAGTGTTGAGACTGCTTTTGACATTTCTTCATCAGTGGTATTTAACCCTAAACTAACTAGACGATTACGTACTAAAACTAATTCACCAACCATATTCATAATGATATCGAGTGTTGAAGTATCTACACGGACAGTGGTTTCAGCTTGAGGTTTAGGTTTATCTTTATTGGTAGGTATTGAAGAGGTATTTGTAGGCTCAGCCACAATATTATTGGTCGCTAAATGGGGATTAACGGCAGCCGATACTGCACTTGATGAAAGATCAACAACAGGGGTTGTCTCAACCAAAGGCGCGCGACCAATACCATGTAATTCATCTAACAGATTTTCAAACTCGTCATCTGTCATTAAGTCATCATTAACAACCTCCAGATTTTCATCTTCAGTTATTAACGTCGTTATACCAGTGTTAACGGCTGTACCTGGAGCATTGCCACTGCCATGTAGCTCATCCAATAAGCGTTCAAATTCATCATCAGTAATGTCACTACTTTCGACATTACCAACAACATTATCAACCTTCGATGTTGGTAATGGCGCAGAGGGTGAGTTACCAACACCGTGTAATTCATCTAATAGCCGATCAAACTCATCTTGAGTAATATCATCAACAGAATCAGCACTAATCGCACTACTTATGGATGTGACAGGAAGAGACTCAACCTTAGCCGTCGTCGCTTCAATTGCCGTTGGTGGCAAACTGTAATGGTGTAATTGATCCAATAACGTTTGTTCGGCTTTTATCAATGGCTGATGTGCCTGTACTTGAGCAAACATAACATTAATACAATCAAGCGCTTCTAAAATGACATCCATCAGTTCTGATGTCACTTTACGCTTACCTGTTCGTAATAGATCAAACACATTTTCAGCGCCATGGCAGGCATCAACCAACTCAGACAATGATAAAAAACCAGCCCCACCTTTTACGGTATGGAAACCACGAAAGATTGCATTTAACAATTCACCATCGTCTGGGCTTCGTTCAAGTTCAACCAATTGCTCAGACAATAATTCAAGAATTTCCCCAGCTTCAATCAAAAAGTCTTGTAGGATATCTTCATCTAAATCAAAACTCATAAATTCCTCTAAAATCCAAGACTTGAAAGTAAATCATCAACATCAGTTTGTGATGAAAGTGCATCTTTACGTTGCTGGGGATTTATAATCGGCCCTTCGGCAGTAACCGCTGACGGCGGTGTTTTTACACTAGAAAGTGACGCTTGTTCGCTATCAAATGCTTGTAAAATATCAAGCATCCGCTGTTCAACTTCAAGCACTAAGGTGATCACCCGTCGTATAACTTGACCGGTAAGATCTTGAAAATCTTGTGCCATTAAAATATCAGTTAAATGCTCACGTAACAGCGAACTATCTTGATCAATTTGGAGTAATAAGCCATTAATATCATGACAAAGCTGTTTAAAATCAGCTAAAGCAATTTGGCCGACCATTAATCGCTGCCATTGAGGCTGAAGGTTATGTAATGTTTGCTGTAATTGTTCGGCAATAGGCAAAGTTATTTCAACAGCATCCATGGTACGATTAGCGGCTGCTTCTGTTTTATCAATGACATAAGATAAACTATCGCGTGCATCTGGAATATCCGTTTTAGCTAAATCATTCCAACGCGTATCATTTCGAAAACTCACCAAACAATCATGCAACTGCCGAGTCATTTTTCCCACTTCTTCGTACATAGGCGCATGATGATGTTCAACTAAAGTTTGCACTAAAGTATTAGCTTGTTGCTGCTGTCCTTGCTCAAGCAACATCACTAATTGCTGTGCTTGCTCTAATGAAATCATGGTTATATTTTCCTATGCCAAAACACAATAACTACTGTAACCGTTCAAAAATCTTCGCGAGTTTTTCTTTCAATGTTGCTGCATTAAAAGGTTTTACAATGTAGCCATTCACGCCGGCTTGAGCAGCTTCAATAATTTGTTCACGCTTAGCTTCTGCGGTAATCATCAAGACAGGTAAATGTTTTAATTGCTCATCAGCGCGAATGTGGCGTAATAAATCAATACCTTGCATACCAGGCATATTCCAATCCGTCACCACAAAATCAAAATCACCGCGCTTTAATAATGGCAATGCAGTTACGCCATCATCAGCTTCGACAGTATTGTTAAACCCTAAATCTCGCAGTAAGTTTTTAACGATACGGCGCATTGTTGAAAAGTCATCAACAATAAGAATTTTCATATTAGTATTCAAAATTGCCTCCACAGCAAAACCTGTGTTGTTGTAAGTTATAAAATAATGACTGTTATTATTGAAATCACGCGACCCAAGCTTGTAACTTAGCCCGTAAGCGTTGCATAGCTTGGCTATGAATCTGACAAATACGCGATTCGCTCACCCCAATAACGGCACCTATTTCTTTTAAATTCATTTCTTCGTCGTAATACAGTGATAGCACCAACGCTTCCCGCTCTGGCAAGGTTTTAATCGCTGCTGCTAAGCTATGACGAAAACTGTCATCAACAACCCCTTGAAATGGCAAGTTTTGATTAACATCATCGTCATTAGTCATCGTTTCCTCGCCACCAGCGAGATCAGCAATACCGACAATGCGGCCACAATTAACATCGTTTAACACCTGATAATACTGCTCTAATGGCATCTCAAGCAGTTGTGATATTTCACTGTCGGTCGGATCTCGGCCAAGACTATGTTCAAGTTGTGAAATCGCATCACTAATACGACGACTATTTTTATAGACTGATCGCGGCACCCAATCACCACGGCGAATATCATCTAACATTGCACCTCGAATACGAATACCCGCAAAGGTCTCAAAACTAGCGCCTTTCGTTGGATCATAATTTTGCTGTGCTTCTAACAAGCCAATCATGCCAGATTGAATCAAATCTTCGACTAATACACTGGGTGGCAAACGTGCCATTAAGTGGTGTGCTATCCGCTTTACCAAGGTTGAGTAACGTTCAATAAATGCCTGTGGGCTTTGTTGATAACGGCTATAAGTTAACGTCTTATTCACGAATAGAGGCCTCCATGGCTCGTGGTTTATGCACCAACAATCGTTCAACAAAAAACTCTAAATGCCCACCAGGATGATGAGGAACAGGCCATGTCATCGCCTTTGATGCTAATGAATTCAATGCTAGCGCCGCAGGACTATGTGGAAATGCCTCGATCACAATTTTTTGGCGTTTAACCGCTTGGCGAACATTATCATCAAGCGGTATACACGCAGCAAGTTCAAGGTTGGCATCAAGAAAACGCTCGGTTACTCGAGTTAATTTAATAAATAAATCACGTCCTTCACGATAACTACGAACCATGTTGGCAACAATCTTAAATCGTTGAATATCATACTCACGACTCAAAATTTTCATTAATGCATACGCATCTGTGATCGATGTCGGCTCATCACACACCACAATAATGATGTCTTGAGCGGCACGAGCAAAACTCAGCACCATGTCAGAAATACCAGCCGCAGTATCGACAATAAAAAAATCAAGCTCATGCTGCAAATTACCGAAAGCTCGAATCAAACCGGCATGTTGGGCTGGGGTTAATTCTGCCATATTTTGCGTACCAGAAGCCGACGGAATAATTTTTACGCCGTAAGGCCCTTCGATAATAATATCTTCAAGTTCGCATAACCCAGCCAGCACATGCGACAGGTTACGCCCTGCACGTAAACCGAGCATCACATCGACATTTGCTAACCCAAGATCAGCATCAAGCACCATAACGCGCTTGCCTTGACGAGCCATTGAAATTGCCATATTAAGAGTGACATTGGTTTTGCCTACGCCCCCTTTACCGCCAGTAACCGTAATGACTTTCGTCGAGGTTAATTGGGTCATTCGACGTAAACCACTCGCTTGATCGTACATGATGTTCTCAGTCATAAAAATCGGCCGCATTGTTATCTGAACTATCACTAGACCAGACATGAGATTGTTGTGAAAGCTCTAGCTCTAACAACTCATTGGCACGCGAAACTAGGTAATTTCCAGTTGCTACTTTCAAGTCTTCAGGAACCCGTTGACCATCAGTTAAATAGGCAATCGGTAGAGCACTCTGAATAGCGACACTAATTATTTCGCCCAAACTTAACGATTCATCAAGTTTGGTCAACACACACCCAGATAATGGAATACGACGAAAATGTTCAATCGTCTCTTCAAGCACTCGCCGCTGTGAAGTTGCTGGCATCACTAAATAGCTACGTATTTTGGCGCCACTGTTTTGCATCAATGTATCTAATTGCTCGGATAAACGAATATCACGCTGACCCATACCTGCGGTATCAAGTAACACTACACGACGATGACGTAACTGATGTAGTATATCGGCCAGTTCCTGCGCATCTTTAGCCACTCTTACTGGGCATCCCATAATTCGGCCATAAGTAGCAAGTTGCTCATGGGCACCAATACGATAATTATCAGTGGTAATCAGTGCGATTTGATTAGGGCCAAACTCCATTGCCGCTCGAGCTGCAAGTTTAGCGATCGTGGTTGTTTTACCGACGCCAGTCGGCCCAAGTAGCGCCACCACGCCACCGGTTTCTAAAATACAATCGTTAGTGGTAAGTAATTGATCTGATAATAGATCCAGTAACGCAGGCCATGCTTCGTTAGTCGGTAAATCTTCTGGAATATAACACGCTAATTGATCGGCTAATTGATCAGACAATCCCATCTTTTCAAGCCGTTTAATCATCATCGCCCGCATCGGCTCTTGGCGTTCAACTTCCTGCCACATTAACCCTGATAATTGATGCTCTAATAAACGTCGAATAGAGGTTATTTCAGCGCGCATAGCGTCTAATTCATCATCTTTTCGAGCGCCTTTCACTTCATAACGGCTAGGATCTAAGCGAGGTTTATGTGAGGCGGTGCCATAATCATTGCGACCTACACTCACTTCACGTTCGTATTGTTTTGATGATGGACGGTTATAATCGCCCACATTAAGATCTTGTGAATGCTCATCATAACGACGACCTTGCTTCGTTCGTGACGATGACTGTTGACGATCAATACCATGCTGTTGGCGATGTTGTTCATGGTTATCACTGTGATAATAATGTTGTCGAGCTTGATCTCGGTTAAGCTCAGTTGCACGATTCGATTGTGATTGCTGCTGATCTTGATGCTTAGATTGACGTTGCAATAATGCTGTTAATGAATCAACAGATGCCATATTGTCAGGGGTTTCAGTTGTTGCTGCATAATTTTGCAATACACTCGCAAACTGTTTAGATACTGACGGAGTAACATTGACTTTATCATCAGCAAGTTTACGTCGCGCTTGCCCTAAGCCATGCTCTAATTCATCACGGACAGCATGATTAGTCTTCGCTAACACTGGACTGGCATCAGTGTCGACAGCAGCAACAATTTCAACACCGCCAGACACTTTTTTATTTGACATAATCACTGCATCAGGGCCAAGTTCTTCTTTGACTTCGCTAAGTGCCGTTCTCATATCCTTGGCAAAAAATCGTTTAATTTTCAAACTTAATTCCCTATCCGCAAGCGCTTAAATTAGTATTCAGTTTCAACACCATTAATGGCCAACCGCATTAACAATACGAATTTGTTTTTCATCTGGTACTTCTTGATAAGAAAGCACTCTCAAGGTTGGAATGGTATTTTTGACAAATTTTGCCAAAGTGGAACGTAAAACACCGGATGTTAATAATACTGCAGGCTCGCCTTTTAATTCTTGTTGCTGGGTCGCTTCTGTTAATGATCGTTGTAGACGCTCAGCTAACCCAGGTTCAATCCCTGATGACTCCCCCCCAGCAGATTGCATTGTCTGATGCAATATTTGTTCCAACTCAGGCACTAAGGTTATGACGGGTAATTCTGCGTCTATTCCATTGATTTCCTGACAAATTAAACGTTTTAAGCCAATACGTGCAGCGGCAGTTAAAATGTCAGGATCTTGACTCTTGGTTGAGTACTCAGACAAGGTCTGAACAATCGTTCGAATATCCCGTAATGGAATCGCTTCATTGAGTAAGTTCTGCATCACTTTCACCACCGCGCCAAGTGGTAATTGATCAGGGACAAAACCATCTACCAATTTCGGGGTTGATTGCCCAAGCATTTCAAGTAAATTTTGAACTTCTTCATGGCCTAATAGCTGGGCGGCATGGTTAGTCAACAATTGACTTAAATGAGTCGCGAGGACGGTAGCAGAATCAACCACGGTATAACCTAAAGCTTGAGCATGTTCACGTTGTGATACTTGAATCCATACCGCCTCTAAGCCAAACGCAGGATCAAGGGTTCGTTCTCCATCAATACTGCCAAACACTTGCCCAGGGTTAATAGCTAAATCCATATTCGGATGAATATTTGCTTCACCGCAGGTCACTCCCATTAAACTGATACGATAACTGTTCGGTGGTAACTCCAAATTATCGCGAATATGTACCGGAGGGACGAGGAAGCCAAAATCTTGCGAAAGTTTTTTACGTACCCCTTTTACTCGCTCTAACAGTTCACCGCCTTGGTCTTTATCAACCATCGAAATCAGTCGATAGCCTACTTCAAGTCCAATGGTATCGACAGGTTGAACATCATCCCATGACAACTCTTTCATTGGTTGAATCGGCGCCATATCGTGAGTTTGCGGTTCTTTGGTCACTAACGCAGCAGTCTGATCTTTTTTGTAACGCCAATAAGCAACCCCGCCAATAATGGCCGCCAAAAATAAAAACGGCACATGGGGCATACCAGGAACAATACCCATCACAAATAAAATTGCGCCTGTAATAATCAAAGCTTGAGGATTATTAAACATTTGGAAATACATTTGCTGGCCCATATCCTCGTCAGTATTTTGACGAGTAACCAGCATTGCAGCACCAATAGACAATAATAACGACGGTATCTGCGCGACGAGCCCATCACCAATAGTCAGCAGGCTATATATTTCCAGCGCTTCAACAAAAGCTAAATCATGTTGTGTCATACCGATGATTAAGCCACCGATAATATTAAGAAATAAAATCAGAATACCGGCTATCGCATCCCCTTTAACAAACTTAGAGGCACCATCCATCGAACCGTAAAAATCAGCTTCTTTGGTCACTTCAAAACGACGAGTACGGGCTTGTTCTTGATCAATTAAGCCTGCATTTAAATCAGCATCAATTGCCATTTGCTTACCGGGTAAAGCATCAAGAGTAAAGCGAGCACTAACTTCAGATATACGACCAGCACCTTTGGTTACTACCATAAAGTTAATAATCATTAGAATAATAAATACCACCAAACCGACAGCATAATTACCACCAATAACAACGGCGCCAAAAGCATGAATCACTTGACCGGCGGCCTCTGGCCCTTCATGACCATGCAGTAACACTATTCGAGTTGAAGCAACGTTAAGCGCTAACCGTAATAAGGTCGCGATAAGCAATACCGTTGGAAAGGCAGCAAAATCAAGAGGACGACGGGTGTAAACAGTGACTAACAACACCACTAGTGCCAGCGCAATATTAAAGGTAAATACCATATCCAACATGAGTGGCGGTATTGGCAAAATAATCATCGCCAAGGTTGCTAGCACCATCACAGGTGCACCTATTGCAGGCATATTTTGTAAACGAGCTAAAGGTAGTCGCGCAGCAAAAGGAATTGAAAGCTTCATTCTATTATCATCAAATCACGATTTATTGATATGAAGGCGGCACTTATTAACGAATAATTCACCATAATCCTTCACAGATACAATCGCTTATAGCAAGTATCGTGCCGCATAATTCTGCCATTATTTTGACGGCAAAATTATGCTTCCTATATCGCGTTATTAATGACGTAATTCTTGGGGAATATCTGTTGCTGCGGCTGATAAAATGGGTTTTTGACCTTTACCGCGACGGTAGGCTTTTAATTGAAAAACATAAGCTAACACTTGTGCTACTGCAACAAACAAGCCGTCAGGTACTTGCTGCTCTAGCTCGGTAGTATAATAAATCGCACGCGCTAATGGCGCAGCAGGCACAATATCAATATTGTGTTTATTGGCAATTTCGCGAATTTTTAGTGCTAAGTGATCGCCACCTTTAGCAATAACAACTGGGGCTGCGTCAAGTTTAGGATCATAACGTAATGCCACTGAATAGTGTTCAGGGTTAGTGATCACTACATCAGCTTGTGGTACATCCGCCATCATTCGTCGTTGTGCCATTTCACGCTGCAGCATACGAATACGACCTTTTACTTCAGGCTTACCTTCAGAATCTTTATATTCATCTTTAATTTCTTGCTTGGTCATTTTTAATTGATCGCTAAAATGCCAAATTTGATAAGGCACATCGATCGCCACCACAACCAACAACGAACAACAAATCAATAACACAAAGTTAAGTAGAATATCCAAGGCGTGAAAATAATTAGCCGGAAAGGTTTCAATACTGAGTTGAAAAAAATCATCCAAACTTGAATAAATTAAATACCCAGCCACACTTGCTACCAAGCCAACCTTGAGGATGGATTTAATTAATTCGACCCAACTTTGACTACCAAACATCCTTTTAAGACCACTTATTGGACTCATTTTAGATAATTTTGGCATCGCCGCTTCAGAAGAAAATCGTATTCCCCCCAAGCCTGCAGCACCGATTAAGGCTGCTGTAAAGAGAAACACTAATACCAGTACTAATGGCAAAAAAACCTGCCATACCGCATTAGAAACTACCGTCAGCAATAAATGTACGTCAAACACTTCTTCACGGCTTAAAGTGAACATGCGCGTCATGACCTTACCTAACGCAATACTAAGCCCTTCACCAAACCACATTAAGCTCACAGCACCTGACACCAATACTGCTACGGAGGCTAATTCTCTTGAGCGCGGTACTTGACCTTTTTCCCGCGCCTGCTCACGTTTTCGCGCGGTGGCGTCTTCGGTACGTTCTTGACCGTCAGCATCCGACATATTGGTACGTCCATGGTGAAGTTATACAACAAAAATGGTGATGGTTAATACGATATTAAACTCAACAGTTAAGCCTTGCCAAGCTACAGACTTGATCTAACCCTGTTTGCCAAATCGCTTCATACTGCGGCACAATCCCTAGCACAATAAACCAACTAATGGCTAAACCAAGTAACAGCGCAAATGAAAATCCTAACGCGAAAATATTTAACTGTGGTGCCGCACGCGTCATAACCCCAAACGAGAGATTAACGGTTAATAATGCAATAACACCCGTAAGTGCCATATCAACCCCAGCTTTAAATATATGCCCGAACCAACCAGCTAATTGGTAATAATCTGTCGCGACCAACATGCTGCTGCCGACAGGCAAGGCTGTAAAACTTAACACGACGACATTAAGCATGGTTAAATGACCATCGGTTGCCAAAAAAAGCAATATAGCCAAAAACATATAAAACTGCCCCAGCACTGGCGTGTTTTGGCCATTAGCAGGATCCACCATCGAGGCAAAACCCAAACTCGATTGCATACCGATAATTTGCCCCAACAGCACAAATGTCTGAGTAATAAACTGAGTCACTAATCCCATCGCAACCCCAATAATGATTTGCTGGGTAGTAACGATAAATCCAGCCAATGACAGTAAGGCAATATCCGTCGGTACTTTGGGTAACATTGGCATCACCGTAAAAGTGATTGCTAACGCCAGATATAACCGAATTTTGGGTGACACAAAACGCGCCCCAAAGAAGGTCATTGCCATCATCATTGAAGAGATTCGAGTGAACGGCCAAAAATAATTGGCAATCCACTCTAATAACACGCTCGAGGTATAGTGCATAAGCTATGGTTACTCATGAAGCGAATATTAGGTTGTGATAGCAATGCAATTAATCATCCTAATATAACAACTGTGGAATTTGATCGATGATGCGAAAAAAATAATCCATCAACATTCGCGTCATCATATGGCCAAAAAACATCAATGCTAATAAGGTCACAACTAAGCGTGGTAAAAAACTCAATGTTTGTTCGTTAATCGAGGTGGCGGCTTGAAACACTGCCACCACTAAGCCTATTAATAAGCCCGGAATGACAATCGCGCACACCATAATTAACACCATGTATAACGCTTCTTGAAAAATACCGACAAACGCTTCAGGGGTCATTATTGGGTTATCCTCTCCATTGAAGCCACTTTTTTATTAGGTTCCAAAACTGGCTGCTAGCGTAGACAGAATTAAATTCCAACCATCAACCAGCACAAACAACATCAACTTAAACGGCAACGATACAATCATCGGCGATAGCATCATCATACCCATTGCCATTAATACCGATGCCACTACTAAATCGATAATTAAAAAGGGTAAAAACAACATAAAACCAATCTGAAACGCGGTTTTAAGCTCTGAAGTAATAAATGCTGGTACTAATACCGTTAGCGGCACAGTTTGTGGATCGGTTGCGGTTGATCCTGAAATATTGACAAAAGTTTCCAGATCTTTCACTCGCGTTTGCTTCAACATGAACTGCCGCATCGGGGCTTCTGCTTTAGCTAATGCTTGCTGAGCACTGATCTGTTCATTGATATAGGGTTGTACTGCATCGACATTAATTTTATCGATGACAGGTGACATCACAAAAAAGGTCAAAAACATCGCGATCCCAATAATCACCTGATTTGAGGGGGTTTGTTGTAATCCCATCGCTTGCCGCAAAATCGACATCACTACCACTATGCGAGTAAAGGATGTCATTAGAATCACCACCGCAGGCAAAAAACCCAATGCAGTCATGAGTGCTAATATTTGCAGCGTGATTGAATAATCTTCGCTGCCATCTGGGTTCATAGTGACAGACAATGCGGGAATACCGCCCCCACTACGCGCACCAGTCGTTAAATGTGCAGCACTATTTTCCGCGGTCATTGCTGTTTGAGTAATAGTTTCTGTTGCTGATACTGGCATTGAAATGCTCCAACTACCGATAAACAGCACCAGCAATGCCACTTTTAAACCCAGTGCAAGATTATTTTTTATCATTAGTAATTATCAACCGGCTCAGCTGAGAAGCAAAATCTTTAGCTGGCACATCTTCCGTGATTAAAGGCTGTTCAAGTTTACTGAGCAACGAAATATTATGCTGAGTAATGCCGACTAACAATTGCTCATCGCCCACTTGAATCAATGCGATTCTTTCCCGTTGTCCAAGTGTTAACTGCTTAACAATAGTCAGTCGATTATCATTACTGTGAACGCCGACCAGACGCATTTTTTTCAGCAGCCACGCTAAAAATAAAATAATCACAATCACGAGTACTAATGACGCTAATGTCGTGGCTAAATTAAGATCGGGCGCTTGCCCTAATGTCATTGACTGATCCATCACTGACTCTTAACGTAATTTTTTAATGCGTTCGGTTTGACTGATAACATCAGTTAAACGAATACCAAACTTATCATTTACCACCACGACTTCACCGTGAGCAATCAAGGTGCCATTAACCATCACATCTAATGATTCGCCGGCTATACGATCAAGCTCAACCACCGAACCTTGGTTAAGTTGTAGTAAATTACGAATACTAATTTGAGTGCGACCGACTTCCATTGAAATGGTCACTGGAATATCCATGATGGTATCCAATTTACGGCGCTCATCATCTGAGATTGGCACGGTATCATCGGTTAACTCTTCTAATGGTGCGGGTTGAACATGATCCTCTTGTTCAGCTAAAGCTGCCGCCCAATCATCTGCCATTTGTTGATCATTTTGAGACATTATTATTCCTGCTAATTATGAGTGCGTTTCATTGTCACTATTCATCTCTAATAATGTAGAGCTTAATAGTTCACGATCTAAGAAAGCCAAATCCGTTTTCACCATGTCTGGACGTTTTAATTTATCGGTAATTTTTAGCGCGACATTATCGCCACTACGGCCCATTTTGGCGCGATATGTTGGTAGATCTTCGACAAAAATTGTCGCAGATTCTGGCATCGTAATCGGAATAACATCACCAGCTTGTAACTCCATTAAGTCACGTAATGAAATATCAACATCCAATAACTTAGCGCGTAGATTCACGGGCACATCCATGATTTCATCACGCAGAGCTTTACTCCAACGAACATCAGTGTCCATCTTGTCACTTTGCCCCCCCGCATCGAGTAATTCACGGATTGGCTCAACCATCGAATACGGCATTACCACATGAAAATCGCCACCACCACCATCGATCTCAATATGAAATGAACTCACCACGATCACTTCTGTCGGACTCACAATATTGGCCATCGTTGGGTTCACTTCAGAATCGATATATTCAAACTCAACCGACATCACGGGTGACCATGCTTCACGGTAATCTTCAAACACCAATTTAAGTAACATTTGTACAATACGGCGCTCAGTGGGAGTAAACTCTCGCCCTTCAATTTTGGCGTGAAAACGACCGTCACCACCAAAAAAATTCTCTACCAAAATAAACACTAATCGTGCTTCCATGGTAATCAATGCTGTACCTTTTAGTGGTCTAAAGCGCACCATATTTAAACTAGTTGGCACATAAAGCGTGTTTTGATATTCACCGAATTTAATCATTTGAACGCCATTTATCGACACTTCAGCCGTTTTTCGCAACATATTAAATAAACTGATCCGCATATGGCGGGCAAATCGCTCATTGATCAATTCCAGGGTCGGCATCCGTCCACGGACTATGCGATCTTGTGAGGAAAAATCAAAGGCGGTAATACCGGAACCTTGATCGCCATCCTCCTCATCTTCAGGCTCATCGACCCCATGCAATAATGCATCAATTTCATCTTGGGTTAATAAATCACTCACAGCGCACCTATTGCATCACAAAGCCAGTAAATAACACCCGTTCAACCACAGGCATATCAGTCATCTTGTTCATTGTTGCTTGTACTGTCGTCAACGCTTGTTGACGTAATTGCTCACGCCCGAGAGGCTGACGTAATTGTTCAACAGTGGTTGCTGCAAAAGTTTGTAACAACACACTTTCAATTAATGGCGCATGTTTATTTGCTAATGCCTCATTGACTTCACCACGTACCATGAGCTGCACTTTTATTTGCACCACTCGATCACGATCTTTACCACTCACATTAAAAATAAATGGATCAGGTAATACGATGTAATACGACGACATTTTTAGTGGCGCTTGAGGAGACTCTGATGATGACACCGCCGTTGTTTGAGACGCTGTTGGTGCTGAGTAAAAAAACCAAAAAACGCCAGCTATCGCAACACCTATTACCACGCACACCAAACTAATAATGGTTATTTTTTTACTATTTTCACCTACCATTATTGATCCTTGGTTGCTGTTTTCTTGCCACATGACATTGCTGCATGTTTGTCCTTATTAAGTAAGTGTTCGTTATAAGCCTGACCAAAAACGCTAAGCGTAATAATCAACTTGGTCTTTATTCTCAGTAACAAACACACTAGCTTGTTGATCAAGTTGATCACTCTCTGCTACAGATTGTCCCTCTACAGCCGTTGCTTTTGTCGAGGGGGGCTGACCAGACTGTGAATGTGCTGAACTATTACTTTGTTGTCCTGAAAATTGCTGGCTAGTTTCTTGTTGTACTGAACTCTGCGCTAATTGCAGTCCTTGCTGTTGCAGCATCTCTCGTAGGCGCGGCATGGCCTGTTCAACAATGTCACGCGTTTGATGGTTATTAACAGTAAATTGCACTGACGCTTGATCTTGGTTGAGAGTCAATTTAATTTGAATTTTTCCAAGTTCAGGCGGATCTAAACGAATATCAACGAATTTAAGATTCTTTGCCATCATGATATTGATCCGCTCATGTACCTGTTCACCAGCCTGTTCACGCGTGAGTAGTAATGGGGATTGCACATTCGTCATGACGACTGATTGCTCAGGCTTAAGCCCTGAACTAGTAGAAGTTAAACCAGAAAGTTGTTGAGCCAATGAATCATTATAAGTATTGACACTTTCCCCCAAATTGAGACGACTATCATCCACTAGTGAACCATCGAATTTTGTCGCACCTAGAGGCGTATTTGGGGTTGGCATTATTAACGTCGAAGCGGTTATTGCTGTGGTTGTTGGTAGTGGCAAATTATTGACACCACCATCAACATTCATGTCAGATTTTTGTCCATCAGCAACCATTGCTGCTGGTGATACCAATGTGGCACTGGTAAGTGGCGTAGTTAATGATGCTGTCGAGGCTAATGATACTGTTGTTGTATCAGTCTCTGTTGCCGATACTTGAATCGGCACTTTTACACCATCAACTAAAACAACATCAGTAATGAGCGGCGCAGAAAGAGGCAAGCTATTGCCGCTAGTATTAACGGCATTAGCATCCGTTTTAACTTCCGAGTTAAGCTGCTGATTAGATTGGGTTAACTGTTGTAAGAAAGCACTCCCAGCTGCCATTAACTGAGTCGCGTCATCAACAATAGTCGTATTATCGATATTGATTAAGGTGTTATCCACTGCATCTGTGGCTGCCATTGGATCGCTAACTAATCGCTCAGAGGAAATATCGGTGCTGCTAATATCAGTGATATTAATATTGAGATCAGCACTGATTATCTCAGTATCGATTGCGGGAGCATCAATGCTCGCGGTTAACTCACTATCAACGACTGGCAACGGCTGGTTTTCATCAATAGCTTGCTGATATTGTTGTGAAAAGTCATTATCACTTATAGCGACGGTTTCAGACTCTGCTGCAGCAGATGCTCCTGCTAACTTTGCCGTTTGCATTGATGACACATTAAATAGATTCATAATAACTCTTTTAATACGTGCCGCTACAAACGACAGATAAATGAATAACTGTTTGAAATAAATCGTCAAAAAAACGTTTATTCAACACTGATGTTCTATGTTAATGCAAAAAGCAAACCAGTTTTTACTTCTACCGTTGCTGGCGACGCGCAAATTGTAACGTTACAAATTCATCCATCATTTTTTGTTCTTGTCTATCTAAAAAAAGCTGCCGTTCGCGCTGTTTTTTTTCTAATAACCACTCGATACCGCGTTTTTTTTGCTGCATTGCTTGCCAGTGCTGACGGCATTGTTCAATTTGATTGGCAAAATAGCCACCAGCCTGTTTTTGCTTCTCTAAGGTAGTATCAAGTTGAGTTAAAAATTTTTGTAAATGACTATATTGGCTGGCAGTTAGCCCTTGCTGTCCTCGCTCAGAAAGCTGACGACAATAATCTAACCGGTACTGCTCAATTTGAGCTAATTGTTGTAAATAGTTTTGTTGTTCTAGTTGGGCTTGATTAAGAGCAAGACTCGCTTGATGCTCTTGTTGTTGGGCTTGTTCTATCAATAATTCAAACGTTCTCAATGGCATATTATAATGACCTTATATCTTCGAGCACCGTACCTTCGAGCACTGTTAGCCACCTAATGTTGAGCGCAACATATTGACGCACATTTCATAGGGCACTGCTTCTTTCATTTCTTGCTGCAAATAACTGTCTAACTTGGGTTTGAAACTGAATGCTTGATCGATAGTGGCATCAGTACCCGGCTTATAAGCACCAATCGCGACTAAATCTTGATTTTTACGACAAATAGATAAAATTTGACGTACCGCTTTCGACATCAGCATATGCTCATCACTAACAATCGCAGGCATTACTCGGCTGACAGAACGTTCTACATCAATGGCAGGATAATGACCGGCATCTGCCATTTCACGCGATAGTACGATATGTCCATCAAGGATCGCACGTGAGGCATCAGCAATAGGATCTTGCAGATCATCACCTTCACTTAGGACGGTGAAAAAAGCCGTAATTGAACCTTGATTTTCATTACCATTACCAGCACGTTCAACGAGCGCAGGTAACTTAGCAAATACAGAGGGGGGATAACCTTTGGTTGCTGGCGGCTCGCCAACGGATAACGCAATTTCACGTTGTGCTTGAGCAAAACGAGTTAATGAATCCATTAGCAACAACACATCAAATCCTTGATCGCGAAAATATTCCGCAATCGTCAATGATGTTTGGCAGCCCTTTAAACGCATTAATGGCGAAGCATCCGCAGGTGCAGCAATAACAACGGCTCGCTCACGGCCTTCTTTTCCTAAAATTTCATCAATGAACTCTTTTACTTCTCGTCCACGCTCACCAATTAATCCCACAACCACAATTTGGGCGCTAGTACCGCGAGTCATCATGCCTAAGGTTACCGATTTACCAACACCAGAACCTGCAAATAAACCTATTCGCTGACCTTTACCGACAGTTAATAAGCCATTAATTGCTTTAATTCCAACATCTAACGGTTCTTTAATCGGTTTACGTGATAAGGGATTAATAGGTGCAGAGGTAAATGAAGCCCGTTGCTCGGTAAAAATGGGCCCTAAGCCATCGAGAGGATTACCGATGCCATCAATCACTCGTCCCAATAATTCAGGACCAACGGGAATACCACTGTTATGTAAAATAGGAGTCACTTTCGCCCCAGGCATCACCCCTAATAATTGCTCACTTGGCATTAAAAACAGCGTTTCACCAGCAAAGCCAACCACTTCCGCTTCTAGTTCACCATTAAGGGTTTCGACTTTACACACACTGCCGACGGGTGCTCGACAGCCAATAGCTTCCAGAGTTAGCCCGACAACGCGATCTAAACGCCCAGAAGCCACTGGTTTACAAGCAGTATTAGCAGTTTGATAACGGCTTAAGCGTTGCGCAAGCGTCATACCGTTGGCTCTTGTAAATTACTATTGAGATCATTAAAGGTCGTTAATGAGTGCTGAATACGATCATCAATTAAATAATCGACACTTGAGCTACCACATTCCAATTGCAGATCGCCTCGTTGTAAACTGGGCTCTGCAATTAATGACCATTTACGCTGCTGTAAATCAGCATCATCAAAACTGGCATTCACTAATGCAACGTCTTCAGGATGCAAATGCATTTTGATCTCTCGCTCAACAATCGGTAGCGTAGCGACAACTTCACGTAGCGTGTTAAGTAACACTTGGGGGTTAGTTTTAACCTCAACACGAATAAGTGCCTTCGTTAGACCATTAACTAATAACAATAATTGTTGCTCAACGTCGGCATCGACCTGCGCGATTGGATCAGCAAATTTATCCATCACAGCAGTTAACAATGCTACTTGCTGATCAATTTGTGCTTGTGCTTGTTCAAGTCCTTGCTGGAGTCCTTGGGCTAGCCCTTCTGCATGTCCGGCAGTGATCCCTTCCGCATGACCTTGACTAAAACCTTCGCTATGTCCTGCTTGGCGACCTTGATCAACCCCTTCGTCATAGGCTGATTGCTGCATTGCTTCTAGTTCTGCAGCCGTTAATGGTGGCGGTGGTGGCTCAGGTTCGGGCTCCGGCTGTTGCTGATCGAGATAATACTGATGATCATAATTAAAGGCATTTTCAGACTCATGCTCATCATTGCTGTAATCTGGGTACGCCCAACGTTCAAGCTCTTGAGCTTGATGTTCAGATACTCGCATGAAACCACGGCGGCGCTCATTACTCATAATAGATTTTCACACTCATCATCAACCGCTGAAATAACAACGCGATTATAAGAATTCATCAGTGCCTCCATTACCCGTTAACACTAATTCACCTAAATCAGATAAACGGCGAGCAATAGATAAGATCTCTTTCTGAGCCGCTTCTACATCAGCAACTCGAATCGGTCCCATTGTTTCTAAATCTTCTTGCAGCATTTCACCCGCACGCTTAGACATATTGCTATAGAACTTATCACGCAACATATCATCAGCACCTTTAAGGGCTTTTTGTAATAGCTCTTGAGGTACATCACGTAATAAAATTTGAATACCGCGATCATCAACTTCTATCAAGTTATCAAACACGAACATCAAATCTTGAATTTGGGTAGCAGTCTCTTCATCGTTTTCACGAATTTGATCCATCAACAACCCTTCAACATTATTATCGAGATAGTTCATGATTTCAGCTGCCGCTTTAAGACCACCAATTTTTGCAGCTTGCGCACCCGCTTGGCCAGCGAATTGTTTTTCCATGATATCGTTTAATTCATGTAATGCTGCAGGTTGTACTTCCTCTAAATTAGCAATACGCATCATCAAATCTAACCGTACTCGCTCAGGAAATTGCGATAAAATTTCAGCAGATTGTTCGGGTTCTAAATATGACAAAACAATAGTTTGAATTTGAGGGTGCTCATTAAGGATAATGCTGGCAACTTGACGTGGATCCATCCATTTTAAGGAATCAAGCCCACGTGAACCACTTCCCATCAGTATTTGATCGACCAAGTTATTAGCTTTATCTTCACCTAATGCTGCCACTAATGCATTACGAACAAAATCTTCACTACCCATGCCGATACTGGTGTATTTTTGAATCTCTTCTAAAAATAAACGATGAACGCTAGAGACTTTATCTTGATTTAAGTTTTTCATACTTGCCATTGTTCCGCCGACCCGCTGCACTTGCTTTGGATCGAGGTGACGAATAATACTCGCTGCATCTTGCTCATTGAGACTTAATAATAAAATAGCTGCTTTTTCAGCACCATTAAGGCTTTTAATATCAAATTTATTATCAACTGTTGCTACGTCATTAGCCATCTTCATTCATCCAGCTTTTCACTACTTGCGCGGCAAGATCTGGCTCATTGGCAACCAAGGCACGCACCGCTTTAAGTAAGTCTTCATCTTTATGTAAGTTAGGGAGATCTAAACTACTACTGCTTAACTCAAAACTTTCATGTGGGTCTAAATCACCACCAATTAAGCCTGTGCCATCACTATTACTGCTGTGAGTTAAGATGGGTACACCATTTTCATCTAATAACGTACCGTCAGCCGTTTTATTTGGATATAGCAGCTTATTCATTGCCGGACGCACTAATACTACGATCACCACAATAATCACTAATGCAGCAGCCAACCATCGAATCCAACTACTAAAATTAGGATTTTCCCAAATCGGCATCTCGGCTAACAATTGCTCTTCTGGTAATGCAAACGGCACTGATAAGACTTCTAATAAATCACCTCGAGCTTCTGAAAAACCAATCCCGCCCATTAATAAACGACGAATTTTAATAATTTCAGCTTCAGATATCGGTACTCGCGTAACGGCATCCGTTTTGGGATCAACAATGGTTTTATAGTCAATCGCAACCGACACCGTTTGGCGATCGATCACCCCAGTCTGAGCGCGCTTATGACTGATCGTGGTATCTAATTCATAATTACGGGTTGATTCACGGTGCATACGACCGCTGCCACTACTGCTACCCGCTTGCATATCTTTAATATTTTCAGGAATAGAACTACTGACTGGCGGTTGATTACTTAATGAGCCGGGAATACCAGCAGTCACTTGGCCACCATTGCTATCTTCGCGGGTAAATTCGCTTCGAGTAGCGGCCGTTGCAGGATTGTAGCGTTTATGCGTTTCTTCTAAGGCGGAGAAGTCCATCGCGATATCAACTTGCGAGGTATAATTACCCAAACCTAAAACGGGCATTAAAATCGCATCAATTTTTTCACGTAATGACTGTTCTTGTTTACGCTCTAGTTCATATTCTTTACGTTTAGCACTGGAACTAGGATCTTCGGTGCCAGAACTTAATAAACGCCCATGTTGATCGGTGACAGTAACTCGAGTCGGACGTAAACCAGGAACCGCTGTTGCAACCATATCAACAATCGAATCAACTTCTTGTTGGCCCAGCGCACTGCCTGAAGCTAAGGTTAAAAAAACCGTAGCGGTTGCATCTTGATTATGGCGCACAAATACACTTTGCTTTGGCATTGCCAGCAACACTTGTGCCTTGCGCACTTGGCTAATTTGCTCAATAGCACGGGCTAATTGACGTTCACGACTTAATTTTAAACGTTCATTTTCCAATCGCTGTGAAACACCAAACCCCATATCTTGCAATAAAATGTCATCGCCTTCTGCGGTGCGACTGTTTAAACCACTACGCGTTAAATCTAATTTTATACTGCTGTATTTATCCGCCGGAACACGAATGGTATTGCCATCAAGTTGATAATCAATTTTCTTTTGATCAAAGTGATCCAATATCGGGATCAATTCTTCGGTATCATAGCTACCTAATGGCCGCATTTCTGGCTCTTTTATCCACACCACGACCATCACAATCAACGCCACGCAAATAGCGACTGATAGCACTAAAATTACCTGCCGTAACAGATCAAGATTGCCTAAAATACTGTCGGTACGCGATGCTTTCTTCTCTGCAAGATCGGGATCTTGAGATTCATCGCGCAATACCGGCGAAGTATTATTATTTGCAACCGTAACTTGTTGATTAACAATTTGATCTGACACTATTTATTACTCACACATATAGCAAAATGATGCGCTTACCACATCGACGATAATAACGGTCTTTATACCGGCATATTCATTAATTCTTTGTAGGCTTGAACCATTTTATTACGCACTTGAACCGTCGCTTCAAAAGCCACACTGGATTTATTGCGCGCAATCATTACATCCGATAACGACACGCCGCGATCACCTTGATCAAAACTGGTTGCTAAATCACTTGATTGGCCTTGAAGGGTATTAACCGACTTAATCGCGTCATTGAGTAAATTGCCAAAATCAGCACTCACTTGCTGGCCTGTAGCTGGACGAATAGTGTTCTGTGCTTCTAAACGCATCGTCTGCATTTCAGTCGCTAATCCATTAACTTTCATTGCATAATCTCACTGTTTTATTTACAACTAAAAAGGATTGTTATTGTATATAGTCAATCGGCTTACACTGGCAACTCAATCCCTGCATCACGCATTTTGGCTAACTTATAGCGCAATGTTCGAGGGCTAATTCCTAATTTATCTGCCATGTGTTTACGATTACCTTGGCAAGCAACTAGAGTATCTAAAATAATACTGAATTCTTGCCCCCGTAATTCATTACCCAAACTATCATTAACGGTTGGTGATCCTGCTGAGGTGGCAACTACTGCTGCACTTTCAGACGCTACTGGTACATTGGTTATCTGCAACCAATCAAGCCCTTCAAGTAGAATATGTTGCCCAGTTATCATAAGGTTATCGTGTATGATTAACGCGCGTTGAATCACGTTATCAAGCTCACGCACATTTCCAGGCCATGAATATTGTAATAATTTGTGCTGCGCACAATCACTCATCACAGGTACAGCGATACCTTGCTGACAAGCATGACGCTGGAGAAATAACTGCGCTAACGGCACGATATCGCCCTCACGCTCAGTGAGCGCAGGCCATGTAATTGGAAATACATTTAAGCGGTAATACAAATCTTCACGAAAATGACCTTCTGTAACATAGCTTTTTAAATCACGGTTACTGGTTGCAATAATCCGTACATCCAATTTAATGCTTTTTCGACCACCTAACCGCTCAACTTCACGTTCTTGTAATACTCGTAATAGCTTAGCTTGCAAGTTGATATCCATTTCACTGATTTCATCCAGCAAAATAGTGCCGGCTTGTGCTTGTTCAAATTTACCAGGACAAGCTTGCACAGCCCCTGTAAATGCACCTTTTTCATAACCAAACAACATTGCTTCGAGCATATTCTCTGGAATTGCAGCACAGTTAATCGCGACAAATGGCCCATCACAGCGCAGTGAATGATCATGAATATAACGTGACAACACCTCTTTACCAGAACCACTTGGACCCAATACCATGACACTGGCATCGGTTTTAGCGACTTTTTCTGCCATTGCTAATAAGTGAATACTTTTAGGATCAGCCACGACAGTATCGTTAGGATGGCGTTTAATTGGTGCATAACGACCAACCATATTAAGTAACACTTGCGGTGCAAACGGCTTCGCCATGTAGTCAATCGCGCCATCTTTCATCGCAGCGACTGCATCTTCAATATTGGCGTAAGCTGTCATTAACAGCACTGGTATTTTGGGCCACTGTAATTTAATACTGCGTAATAAAGCTAAACCATCCATACCAGCCATTTGCACATCAGACACTACAATATCAATCGGTTCAGATTTCAGTAGCACTAACGCCTGCTCTGCACTTTCCGCTTCTAGCCATTGATAGCCCGCCAGTGCGAGTGTATCGACTAAAGCTTCACGTAAACCTGCATCATCTTCTACGACTAATACCCGTGTTTGACTCATGTTTTACTCTCCATCGTTAACTTGAACCATTATGCTATTTGGGCTGATGCAACTAACGGTAACTGCAAGGTAAATGTTGCCCCACATCCGAGCTGTGAATTTAATATCAAACGGCCTTTATGGGCTGATACCACCATCTGTACTACCGCTAACCCTAATCCAGTACCTTGTTTTCGAGTGGTAAAAAAGGGCTCTAGCACTTTTTGATGATCCTCTACAGCAATGCCGGGACCATTGTCAGTCACACTAAGTAGTAACACCTGATCCTGTTGCTGGCACCGCACTGCGACGCGACAGCTTTTACCCGCCATTTGAATCGCATTAGTGATCAAATTACAGACTGCACTAGCTAACGCATTTTCATTACCTAGCAACTGTAATGTTTCATCATCGCAGTCAATACTAAAATCAACGTCATTGCTCAGTACTTGGGTTTCTATCATCGCCTCTAAACTGTTGAGTAAACTTTCAACAGTAAATTCACTCACCACTTTATTGTCACCACCTTTAGCAAATAGCAACATATCATTGACTTGTTTTTCAAGATCGTACAATCGATCCACTAGCTTAGTTTGAAACCGTGAGCGAGTCGTTGGGCTTAACCCTGATGAAGCCAAGTTAGCCGCGTACAACAACGCACTGGCAAGGGGTGTCCGTACCTGATGTGCCAATGATGCAACCATCCGCCCTAATGATGATAAACGTTGCATTTCACTTAACCGTGATTGCAACTGCCTCGTTTCAGTTAAATCGGTGATCACTATTAACTGTCCTGCTGCTGAGGCTGAAATGGCTAATTTCACTTTACGACCACTGCGTAGTGATACTTCATGACCATCATCATCTTGTGGAGCAAAGCTACGTTGAATAATCTCTCCCCAACGTTGACCTGTTAATGGCTCACCTAACAGCCGCAATGCCTCTTGATTAGCTTCAGTAATAACACCTTTCTCATCCAACAAAATGACAGCAACGGGCATCACTTTTAATACCTGTTGATAACGTTCTACTTGCTGGTTTAACGCCAATAATGTTGCGGGTGAGTCACTCATGATTAACCTGAAACGAATACAATAACAGTAACCAAATGCAAGTTACATACCACTATTAATACTTAATTATCAATAGGTTAATAATTGCAACCACTCACACGTAGTGTCACTTTTATGACACTAGTAACAATTTAATGAATGCAATTAGCTTCCTTTATCGATAATGATGAATTTATGCTCTCATTTAGCTGTCAAATATTGGTAATAGCTATATTTTGTGATTGTTTATTAAACAACTATTCTCAATATCACATAAAAAAAGCCACCGCCAAATTAATGACAGTGGCTTTTTTATAAAAATGGTCAGGGTGAATTAGCTGTCTTTCGACAAGCCATATTTACGCATTTTTTCAACCAAAGTAGTACGGCGCATACCCAGCATATCAGCAGCACGTGCAACCACACTCGATTGAGCACCCAATGCTTGACGGATCATTTCCACTTCAAGCTCTGCTAACATCTCTTTAAGATTTAACCCTTCTGGCGGTAAACCATTACCTAATGGTGTAATCTCAGTATCTTCCGCGGCAAACATATCAGCCAACGCTTGTTGCTCTTGCTCTTCTATTGAAGTCGTGCTGATTTCTGGTACAAAATCAGGTAAATGCCCATAACGATATTTCACTGGCAGATGATTTACATCTACCATTTCGCCAGGATAAAGAATCGTTAGACGCTCAACTAAATTAGCTAATTCACGAATATTTCCAGGCCAATCATGCAGCATTAACGATGCAATTGCTCGCGGTGTGAAATGAATCCGTTTAGCACCTTCCGCTTCCATACGAGTTAACAGTTCTTGCAATAGCAACGGAATATCTTCAATGCGATCCCTTAGAGCTGGCATATCAATTGGAAATACATTCAAGCGGTAATATAAATCTTCACGGAACAATCTTTCAGCAATCATTTTATCTAGATCGCGATGGGTTGCTGCAACAATACGCACGTTAACTTTAATCGTTTGACTACCGCCAACTCGTTCAAAACTGCGCTCTTGTAATACACGTAACAATTTAACTTGCATCGACATTGGCATATCACCAATCTCGTCTAAAAATAAGGTGCCACCTTCTGCTAACTCAAACCGCCCTTTACGGGTTGAAATAGCCCCAGTAAATGCACCTTTTTCATGACCAAACAATTCACTTTCAAGTAAATCTGGTGGAATAGCACCACAGTTCACTGGTACAAACGGACCCTTACCACGCTCTGAATGGTAATGTACATTACGCGCGACGACTTCTTTGCCTGTACCTGACTCACCTAAAATCAATACACTAGCATCACACGCGGCAACTTGCTCGACTAACCGACGAATATCACTAATGGCTTCACTACGACCCACCATACTTCGAAATAGCATGTTCTTACGCCCTAAAGAAGGCACTTGATGAACTCGTTTACCTAAGTATTCTTGGCAATGACGGAAGGCATCTGCTAATTGGTTATAATGTAGCGGGAGTTTAAGATCGCCAATATAATTAGGCAATTCTGACAACAGCTCATGATGATTAGTTAATGCAACAACAGGAATCTGTGGATATAGTTTAAGCATATCGATAATACCAGTTAACCTTTTGGTATTAGTGATCGTACCTAACAGACAAATACCCCATGGCTGTTCCCATAATGACACGGTAAGATCTTGTGATGACAGCGCACTATGATGTTCACCCATAAAATTAAGGATGACACCTAAATCATGACGTTGCTGTGGATCGTCATCAATAACAAGCGTATTTACTAAACCGAGCATAAGATGGATATTGCCTTTATAAGAGTACACCCTGACTGTATATTCAATGTAGTGAAGGGAACAACAGTCAAGAAGATGGTAGCTACATTGTAATTAATGCGCGCCATAAGGCAAGATTTGACGTATAAAAGCTGTGATACCAATACAAATAACTATGCATTTGAACGGCTTTTATTCCATTTTTAGCCTAAAAACACTAAAAATAACTATTATCGGCAACATTGATGATGGTTGCCGATAATAAATAACCTTTAATTAGTTTCAGTAAGATAGTGATATTCTGTTGGAATTTGATCCCATGCTGATTTTATTTCACGTAGCATACCAATCACATCATCAAGAGGCTGAGTCACATTTTCCGCATTAGCGCGTGAAATCTCGCTACCCATAAAATCATAAAGTGCATCAAGGTTCTTTGCAATATCACCGCCTTCTTCCATTGATAAGCAATCGCGTAGACTTAATACAATATCTAACGCTTTAGTCAAACGCTCACACTTAACCGCTATATTACCCTGTTCCATCGCCGCCTTGCCCTGAATCAGACGTTCTATCGCTCCTGCGTATAACATTTGAATGATACGGTGCGGTGATGCGCTAGCGAGTTGTGCATTCACTGAAACTTGCTTATATGCCTGAAGAGAACCACGCATGTTATTATCCTTTAAATAGCTGGGACGTTATCAATAACCCTGAGATCAATCGTTATTGTCCATGTTGTTGAATATTGCTGTAGAGCGATAATGATTTTTGACTTTTTTTCGAGCGTACTAACTGTGCGCCAATACGATCTTTATGTTGTTGTAATAACCCTTTCATGACTTGCGTACGTGCCACCACATCATCAAAAACAGCCCGCGATAAATTCGGTTGTTTAAGCACTAATTCCACTTGTTGATGACGCAAAGCAACTAAGTTTTCTAATTGCTGCGGAAAATCATCAGGATAATCTTCTGCTAGCAATAATTGCTCGATTTGGTGTTCTAATTGAGTTAGCTGTTGCATTGTTATCCTTAGTCAAATGACAACATTAAGCTCATCATACTACTGAGCTGATTATTCATTTGACCGATGGCTTCATCCATCGCTAAAAACTGTTTATAGGTACGATCTTCATAAGCGACCATACGTTTATTGAGATCTGTCATATCATCGTCTAACGATTTTTGCCGTTCTTTTAATGTGTCTTCTTTAACAGTTAATGAACCGTCAGTTTTATCAGTAAAACCGTCTAATAACTTATCCGCTTTAGCCAGAAAGCCAGTGTCTTCTTGAGCAAAAAATTGGCCGATAACGGCAAAATTGTCACTGATAATGTCATCAAGTTTATCGCTGTCTTCTTCAAGCTCTAACGTACCATCGCGTTGCATCGAGATGCCGAAATCAGACATTTGATAAAGCTTGCCGTTAATATCAATCGGCTCATTAAGTAAGTTACGCATTTGCGTGGTCACTGAACGAGTTAAACTATCGCCATTCAATGCGCCGGCACGATTGGGATCATCAGGATCTTTATCTGCATCAAATCCAGTTAGCTTATCGATGGTACTCATCAAGCTGTTGTAGCTATCAACAAATGATTTAAGTGAATCCTTGGTACTTTTTTCATCACTTTCGATAGTGATTTTTACCGATTTGACGTCGATATCATCAGTTTCAGGATTACTCGTACCTGATGTGCCCGTGAGCTTTTTAAGATCTAACGTTACCCCTTCAATTACATCTTCAAAGGTATTAGTACTACTGCTAACAGTGGTGAAATTATCGATCCTAATCTTTGCATCTTGCGCAGCCTGCATTTGTTCAACTTTTCTTTCTACCTCGGGCATATCTGCGTTGTAAGCTAACGAGGCTAATTGCCCCGTCATGGCCGAGGTATCTATTTCAATAGTATTATTCTCACCAGTTTCAGTGGTTGAAAATACAATTTTAGAGCCACCTTCTTCGCCGGTATTGATTAAAGTTGCGGTAACGCCGGGGTTATCATTAGCGTTATTAATCGCATCAACCACTGACGATAGATCATCATTATCTTCGCCGATATTTAAGGTCATGGATTTATCACCAACCTTAATCACCATCTCACCACTACCTAAAGAGGCTTCCGGATCAGCGCTGAATAACTCTTTGCTCATCAATTTATGTGATTGTGCCATTTGCTGGATGTTGATGTTATACACCCCGTTTTTGGCTGTTGATGTGGCTTTTATCGATAAATAATCACTGTTATCTGAAGTGGCTTTTTGGCCATTAAACGCTTCATCTTTGCCAAATTTTTCTAACATAGATTGCATCGCGCTCACGGATGATTTTACCTGACCGTAAGCGCTAAGGGAGACATTAACCTGTTTTTGTTGCGTTTCAATTCGATCCGCTTTCGGTTTACGTTCAGCAGCCACCAGCTGCTGTGTCATCCCTGCAATATCGAGCCCTGATGCCATTCCGGCAGCACTTAACCCCATAGTTATGTCCTCTACACCGTTTTACTGATAGAGCCCAGTGCATGCTTGGCTAAATTTTTGTTTAACTCTAGCAATTCTTGTGCCGGAACTTGGCGAATCACTTCACCACTGGTTTTATCAACAATTGTGGCAATCTGCTTGCCTGTTTCTTCATCTTGGTGGAAACGTAAACTACGGTTAAATTGCTGTAAAACCATTTCAATCTGCTTAATTCTCTCTTGCTCTGAATGGTCTTGTGGCAAAGATGAATTAAGAGGATCGTCAATGTCAGTTCGATTAAGCGCATTAACCTGTTCTGTTGGCGGCAAATCATTGCCTGTATTAATATCGGTACCAGATTCTGAGGGGACATTTAATGCGGTTGATTGAGTCGCTGATTTGCTATTGGACTCTTGTACTAACGAGTGAGTAAACACGTTATAAGGTAATGAAGTAGGATTGATCGCCATAGCTAGTTCCTTGAGCTTATTATCAGCGATTAAAATATAATAATGCCCTGCTTGATAGTATCAGCAGGGCATAACTGTGCGGCGAATTAACCTAGTAGGCTAAGTGCTGCTTGGGGAATTTGTTTTGCTTGCGCAAGGATAGAAGTACCCGCTTGTTGCAGGATCTGACCTTTGGTCATGTTGATAGTTTCAGAGGCAAAATCAACATCTTTAATACGGCTGTTTGACGCATTTACGTTTTCGTTGATGTTAGCCAAGTTACTCATGGTATGGCTCATGCGGTTTTGGAAAGCACCGATTTCAGCACGCTTCTCATCCACTTGCTCCATCGCTGAATCAAGCACGTCGATTGCGTTTTGTGCACCTTCTTGAGTTGATAGATCTAGGCTTGCTACTGATTCAGTGGTTACTGTGCCAGTTGCAATATCTTTATTTCCAGCGCCAATATCGTACGTTTTAATATCAGTATCAAATTTCGCTTTCGAGAAATCGATATTAAAGGTTGCGGCTTCTTCAGTGACAGCTGCTTCACCAGTTGTGGTTTGTTTGGTACCTTGTGCAACAATAGCTGTACCATCACTATTAGCAGTCTCAGTTCCTACCGTAACTGTACCAGCATTACCAGCTACTACTGTTGCTTGAATATCTAAATCTGCGCCTTTTGTTTGCCCCGAGATGATAATTTCACCGTCATCATTAATAGATGCCTTCATTGTTTTTTCATCAGCATTACTACTCTTTTGAATTTCAGCATTAATGTGAGCAACCATCTTTTGATCTGTATCTTGAGTTGCAGCATCAACAGCAACAGTAACGGTACCAATTGCAAGACTAACTTTACCAGTGATACCTGATAGCTTTTGTTCAGCAACAACTGCATCTTCAGCTTTAACACCTGCAGTTTTTTCTGTTACCGAGACATTACTCACGCCGCCTGCATTATTAATTTTATTTTGGAAATCTTCAGCAGTCATGTCTTGTGTTACAGCAATCTTATGCTCAGCATCACCGAGTTTAAATGCAAACTCTGATGAGCCAGTTGACATACCGCCATCAAAACCAGTCTTAACTGCATCAGCAGCAGTTGCAACACCTGAGTATGAACGACCCACAGCATGCGCAGACACATCCATTAACTCAAGGCTTTGAGTTTCATTTGAATTCGAACCAATTTGGAATGATTTTGAACCAAACGAACCATCAAGTAGGCTCTGACCACCAAAGCTCGTGGTATCAGCAATACGGTTCATTTCGCTTTGCAGATCACCCATTTCTTTCTGCATTGCTTCACGGTCTTTATCTGAGTTTGAACCGTTCGCAGATTGTAGTGCCAGCTCACGCATACGCTCCATGATGGTAGTTGATTCTGACATCGCACCTTCTGCGGTTTGAGCCATTGACACACCATCATTGGCGTTACGCATTGCTACGTTTAGACCATTGGTTTGGTTAGTTAAACGGTTTGAAATTTGCATACCCGCAGCATCATCTTTTGCTGAGTTGATACGCAGACCAGATGATAACTTTTGCATGCTGTCGGCAACACTGCTACTTGCATTGTTAAGGTTACGCTGGGCAGTCATTGCTGTTACGTTGGTATTAATTGTAATAGCCATAAAGGTGACACTCCTTGATATGATCTTTCCCAGACGTGTTGCCGGGTTAAAAAGAGATTTAATTAACTTGTGCTTAAGTTAACGGCACCTTTTGGCGAAGCTTTAGGATTATTTTTAGGATTTTGTATATGAATTTAACAATTGATAAATAGAGGGAATATTTGGCGAGTGGCGAGTGGCGAGTGGCGAGTGGCGAGTGGCGAGTGGCGAGTGGCGAGTGGCGAGTGGCGAGTGGCGAGTGGCGAGTGGCGAGTTTTCAATATCCTCAACTTATAGTCAAGTATCAAAAAATAAATTCTCATTACTTACCACTGCTTTTACTCGTTTCTGCTCTTCCTCGAAACTCGTCCCTGCTCTTCCCTTAAATATAATTAAACAATGACAATTGCTTGGTTTGCCCAAACGCTTGTTGCGAGGCTTGCAGTGCCATCATTTGTTGATTCATATCCATGATTGCTTTGCTGTAGTCAAGATCTTCTAAACCACTTTGAGCCTGATTTAGGGTTAACTCAAAATCAAGATGTTGCTCTAATTGACGATCAACCTGCTGCATGATGGTGCCGACTTCTGAACGTTGTTGGTTCATGTGTACAAAGCCACTATCGAGATCATCAATCACCCGTTGTAAGTTTGCTTCTGCCGCAGGTGATGATGTTGGACGCTCAGCATTATCAATCGCGTCTTGAATCGAATCAAAAATATTGATGGTTTGAGCAGGTTGTAAAGTGATGCTATCGCCACTACTCACCGCCCCAAATTTAAACTCTAAGCTCGGACTCCCTGCAACAGCGGGGTCTTGATAATTTATCCCTTGCTCAGGATCATAAGGCTGCTTATCAGCGACTAAGTTACCACCAACCGTTAAACTGTAATGCATGGTAGTGGTTGTATTACCTGCAGTATCAGTGGTTTCAATATTCTCAAAACTAACACCTATCTCTTCAGCACTGGCAAAATCGGTAGTGGTAGCGGACAGTAAATGTAGTTTAGAATCTTCCGTTAAACCGCCGGCACCATCGCTAAATACTGGTCTAAAATCACCATAGCGATTAGGGATATCAGTGAACAATTGATCACCCGGTAAACTGGTTTTAACATTGACCGATTTATCTATTTGCGCATAACGTGACTGGCTATCACCGTGATAATCCATACTGCCATCACGGGCTTGCATAAATGGTTTGGTATCAACTTGATTACCCGCAAACACGTAATTACCGGCTTCATCACGGCTATTTGCCAATTCAAGTAAACCATCACGCAAACTAATTAATTCGTCTTTAAACGCAGTACGATCATTACTTGCCATCGCCCCATTGATCATTCCCAGCACTTTTTGTTTGGTCGCGCTTAAATTATCTTCAACCCCAGCCACCGCGGTTTCCATAGTTTGCAGACGATTATTAGCCAAAGTGATCGCACTATTGTATTGATCAAGTTGAGTTAACTGCTGGCGATAGTTCTGGATAGTGACCGATGACACTGGATCATCACCGGCGGTTTCAACCCGTTTGCCACTAGAGAGTTGGCTATTAGTTTGATTAAGTTCACCTTGCTTACGCATTAAGTTGGAAGTCAGATTTTGGTATTGGCTTGCGGTTGAGACGCGATTGATCATGACAACTCCTCGTTATACTGCGCGCATTAAAGTATCAAAGGTTTCTTTTGCCACCGACATAATCCGTGATGACGCCATATACGATTGCTGAAATTTCATTAAGTTTGCTGCTTCTTCATCAAGGTTAACCCCTGATAAATTGGATACTCGTTCAGACGCGGAATCAAAATCAAGCTGATTAATCTCACTCGATTTATCGGCATTTTTTTTAAGCATACCAATATCGGTTGCTAAGCCTTCAAATAAATCAATCACACTTGATTTACCCTCTGCCATGGTTTTTTGATGCTGCACTTGCTGCATTGCTAAAAAGTTGCCGTTACCACCTTGGGCACTTTGAGCACCGAGCTCAATTTCAAAACTGTCATTAGCTTGCGCACCAGCCGACAAAGTCATCACTGGTGTTGACGTTGTAGTACCGGTTTTAAAAGCAACAGTGGCACCATTTACGGCTGAATAACTATTATCAGCTAATTCAACCGTAGCATTAGTTTTTAAATCGGTAACCGTGATTTGATCGCCCGCTGCATTCAACTGTAATTGGTAACGGCCAGAAAAATTATCGGGAACCGCCGTCGATACTTTAGCAATGGTTGCCAAGCCAGTATTGGATTCTGTTGCTATCGCCATTAATTGGCTATGTCCAGCAAGTCCACGAGGATCTGTCATGGCGAGCGATATATCAGCAGCGCCACGGCGCAATGGTTGAATCACTGCTGTTTCTGTTTCACCTGCAATTAACGTCGGTGGGGTATTTACGGTAATTTCTAAACCATCAATCTTGGTAGAAAATTTACCATTAGCATTGACGGTCAGCTGAGTTTTATTACCTTGTTGATCAATTAACGTATGCCCAGTAGCCTCACTGACTAATTGATAATCACCGATTTTAAGCTGATTAATATCCTCAATTTTAACGCTAATATCGCTTTGGCTACCAAACGGTTTAAGCGCGCGCTGCGACATAGCATTAGCACTATTAACATCGTTAAACAAATCTTGGCCTTGGTTACCTTCAAGATCAACGCCCTGTTTTTGCAATTGGTTCATTTGAGAAGCAAACCCAATCGCCATCTGTCCGAGTTGATCTAGGCTTTTATCAATAACATCATCACGTACTGTCAGCATCGCGCCTAAGCTACCACCAATGGTGTCACTTTTTATTGGCTTGCTACTATTGCCATTAACTAACGCTATTTGTTTATTGGCAATATCTGGATCACCATCAACGACTTTCAGCTGTGATGCACTCACGCCTGACACTAAAGTATCGCCACTGCCAATAATAACGGTGTGGGCTAAGCTGCCTTTATCCGCCAAGACAGTAACTTGGGTATATTTGGCTAATTCATTAATAAGAGTACGCTGTTGATCAAACAGATCATTACTGCCATCACGGCTAGATTGTTGTTGCAAACTGGTATTTACCGCGGCAAGTTCTTGCCCTAATGCATTCACCCGCTCCAATGACACACTTAATTGTTGGTTAACATCAGTGCGAATATTCGTCAGCATTTCATGTGCATTATTTAAATTAGCCGCCGCTTGATTAGCATGTTCTAACACGGTTTGGCGGCTACCAAGATCATTGGGGGTATCAGCTAGTGAGCGTACGGAATGATAAAAATCATTCATGCTATTAACACTATTGACCGCACTTTTAGAGGTAAAGTCATCCAACATCGTTAAATGTTGCTGTTTAACATTCGCTTCTTCTAACTGAGTCGTTGAAAGTGTGAGTTCGCGGGCAGCAAATTGGTCGTAAGCACGACTGACATTATCAATGTAAGCACCAGTACCATAGTAACTATTGCCATTCCATTGGGCATCATCGGTTTTTTGTTCAACAACTTGACGGCTATAACCAGGAGTGTTGACGTTGGTGATGTTATGGCTTGCCACATCTAATTGTTTTTGAGATGTGCGTAAGCCACTCACACCAATTTGCATCAAATCTAACGCCATTGCCCATTGCTCCCCACTGAAAATTAAACCATTACCTACAACGTGTTGCGATAACGCTGCAGCTAACAAGCAAGAAATGAACCACTTTTAAATAAATCCCTTCGTAACATCCGTGTTTAAATAAATACTGTTAATTGGCATTTATTTACTTATACTTTTGGCGGTGCTGCCGATATAGGTAAACTAACGGCAAAACCAAATACCTAACAAAGGATCGAGTTAATGAATATTTTACTTTCAGGATTAATTGGTTACGCGATAAAAGAAGTAGTAGTACCGCTCATTACTGACAGTGTCGATGATAAACAACAGCCACAGCAAGTATCTGATAAGGAAGTAGAAGGTGCGTTATTTGAGAGTAATGACCTAATTAAAATGGTCTCGAGTTTAATTGATATTGTTGTGTAATATAATTGCTGTTTACTGCTGCTTTAACTCTGCTATTGTTGTACTTCTTTGATCACAATAAACCCTGATTACAATAAGCTCCGCACTTTTTTCATTACCGCTAATACTTTGTTGCTGTAATTAGGATCGGTGGCATAACCTGCTTGATGAATTTCACGAATAAATTGCTGCGGCTGGTTACTATGAGTCAGTGCTTTTGAATAACGTGGATTGTGCTGCAAAAAATTCACAAAATCATCAAAACTGTGCTGATAAGAATCATAAGAACGAAATGCGGCCTGCTCTTGAACGGCAATCCCATCATGAAATTCCAATGTTTTTGTGGCAACTTTTTGCCCTTGCCAACGTGGATCCGCTTTTATATTAAATAAATTATTGCTTGAACCAAGGGTATTGCTAATCACTTTTTTTCCCCAGCCCGTTTCTAATGCCGCTTGAGCAATCAATAATGCAGGATCAGTACCTAATGCTCGCGCTGCTTGTTGGGCGTAAGGTTTCATATGACTAACGAATGCTTCTGCCGAGGCAAAACTTGTCGGCTGCAATTGCTTGGTTGGTAATGTTTCAGCTGCGGCAACAGGAGCGACTTTGTCGAGTAATGGTGGGGCTGATAAAGGTGCTGATGATTGGGATTTCATTATTGTTGGTAAAGCGACTGGATCGGCATTTATCGCCCTAATTGAAAACGGTTGTGATGGCTGCTGCGGATATAAATCGGTCGTCGGCTGATGCTGACTCAGATCTTGTGGCTCGCCCCCAAGTTGTTTAACTATCATATCCGCTAGCCCCAAACTGCCAGTAGTACTGAGTTGGGATGATATTTGTTCATCATGCATTTGCTGATAGAATTTACTGTTATTACTGCTCATTAAATCAGATTCAAACGCACTATTGGCTTCACGCATCGATTTAAATAACATCTGTGTGAAAATAGATTCAAACTGAGTTGCCGCTTCACGCAAAGAGCCTTGTTTATCCTCACTAATCCCTGCACGTAAGCGATCTAGATTACTTAAATCATGAATAAAACCTGGCTCTATTTGCTTCATTGCAATTTTCTCAAATATTAATTAGTTGATCACATTAAAAAGCATGATTCCCTACCATCCTCACAGGTACTCAGTGCAGGGAATGACGATGCCGCTTTAGATAATAATTAACTGACCTTCAATCGCACCAGCTTGTTTTAATGCCTGTAAAATTGCCATTAAATCTGATGGCGCAGCACCAACTTGATTAACTGCTCGCACTAATTCATCCAAGGTTACTCCCGGCTCAAATTTAAACATACGAGCATCAGATTCATTAATCGTAATTTGAGAATTAGGTACCACCACGGTCTCACCACCAGCAAGCGCATTGGGCTGACTAACTTGGGCATTTTCTTTAATTGAAACGGTCATACCACCATGGGTTATTGCAGCAGGCCGTAATTTGACATGCTGACCGATAACAATAGTACCAGTACGTGAATTAACAATGATTTTGGCTGAACCTTCGGCTGGATCAAACTCTAAATTTTCCACCGTTGATAAGAATGCCACCCGCTGACTCACATCTCGCGGAGCACGTACTCTAATCGAAGTTGCATCTACCGCTGATGCCATTTGTGGGCCTAAAAACTGGTTAATCGCATCTGACATTCGTTGCGCAGTAGTAAAATCAGATTCGTATAAATTAAAGGTTAAATAATCACCGCGTCCAAATGGATTTGAGACTTCTTGTTCTACCATCGCACCATTACTAATACGACCCACAGTCGGCGTATTACCGACCACTTTAGAACCATCTGCGCCTTCTGCACTAAAACCACCAACGACTAAACTGCCTTGCGCAATGGCATACACTTTACCGTCAAGACCTTTTAAAAATGTTTGTAATAAAGTACCGCCACGTAAACTTTTCGCAGAACCAATCGAAGATACGGTGATATCAATTGTCTGTCCTTGCTTAGTAAACGCTGGCAAAGTTGCATTAACAGCAACTGCGGCAACATTTTTCGTTTTTGGTTTAGTGCCAACTGGAAGTTGAATCCCAAAATTTTGCAACATGGCGTTAAAGGTTTGTTCGGTAAACGGGGTGGTTTCCCCTGTCCCTGGTAAACCAACCACCAACCCATAACCAACCAATTGGTTACTACGCACGCCTGCAACAGCCGCGACATCTTTAATGCGTGCCGCCTGAGCGGTTGAGGTAAATAAAGCCAATGCTAAAATACATATTGTCGAAAATTTCAAGCGACTCTCCGATACAGGTTAAAGCTATAAATCAAGTTAAAAGGCAATATTAAAAGGCAACGTTAAAAAACCGCGACAGCCAATTTTGCTGCTGAATATCTTGACGATCGCCAGTACCTGAATATTGAATTCGAGCATTGGAAATACGGGTTGAAGCAATAGTATTATCTTGATCGATATCATCAGGGCGAATATTGCCGCTGACTCGAATATATTCTTCACCAGTATTGAGCATTAGCCACTTCTCGCCACGGATCACTAAATTGCCATTACTGAGCACATCAACAACTTCTACCGAAATAGAGCCTTTAATACTGTTACTTTGATCTGCCGAGGTAGAGCCAGCAAAAGTATTATTATTCGCCATGGCATAAGACAACGTGAAATCATGCAAAGTGACTGGCTTACCACCAAGATCAATCGGCTTCATATTAAGATCGGTTTTTTTATCCAGATCAGAACTAGCACTTTTCTTAGCGGCCGTTTTTTCTTCCAGTAGGATCGTCACAATATCGCCAATACCACGCGGCTTAGTATCATCATATAAATCTTGCGCTTGAGCTTGATTAAATAACGATCCTGTTGCAGTTGCATAATGTTCAGGTTTTTCTTGAGGACGAACTGGATTCCACGCAGGATCATTCATTTGGGCATCATCACGCGAGCGCAAACGGTCAATTAAACTTTTAGATTGAGTTTGCTTACCTTCAACGGCATCAACATTGGTGGTGGCTTTTTCAATATCACTACCAACAGTATCTGGCGTTGACATGCAACCGCTTAAACCACAAATAAGCGCAATAAATCCCCAGCGACAATAACGATTTTGGTGTGTTTTCACAGCGATTCCCTAGTAAATAAACTTATAACTGCTGATTAACATAACTCAGCATTTGGTCAACGGTTGAAATCACTTTCGAGTTCATTTCATATACTCGCTGTGCTTCAATCATATTTACTAGCTCTTCGGTCACATTAACATTTGAAGTTTCAAGCATTGATTGACGAATAGAACCAAAACCTTCTAAGCCAGGCGTACCCTCTTGAGGATCACCACTAGCACCCGTTGGTAAGTACAAGTTCTGTCCAATCGGTTCCATACCTGCTGGGTTAATAAAATCAACTGTCGTTAACTGGCCGAGCGCTTCATTTTCTTGTTGATCGCGAATACGCGCGGAGACTTCACCATCAGTACCAACAGTAATACCCACCGCATTATCAGGCACGACAATTTCAGGCTGAACCGGATAACCACTGCCACTAGTCACTAAGATACCTTGATCATTAATAGTAAACTGACCGTTACGGGTATATCCAATATTGCCATCGGGCAGTAACACTTGAAAAAAACCGTCGCCTTCAATCATCATGTCCATGGCGTTGTTAGTCGTTTGAGTATTACCTTGAGTAAATACTTTTTGGGTAGCAACCACTTTGGCACCAGCTCCCAACATTAACCCACTCGGCAAGGTGGTATCTTGGGTTGATTTCCCCCCCGGCTGATTAATGTTTTGGTAGAACAAATCTTCGAAAACAGCACGACTTTTCTTAAAACCAATGGTCGAGGCGTTAGCTAAGTTATTAGAAATTGTTGAGATATTAGTTTGTTGGGCATCTAAACCCGTTTTGCTGACCCACAATGCTGGATGCATGATACTTGTCCTTTAGTAATTAGCTGATACGCATCAGTGAAGAGGAGGATTTATCCATTTCTTCCGCTGTTTTCATTAACTTCACTTGCATTTCAAAATGCCGTTGTAAATCGATCATGCTGGTCATTTCAGCCACGGCATTAACATTACTGCCTTCAAGCATACCTTTGGCTAAGCTGACACTGGCATCAGCATCCAACGGTTGTCGATCACCAATCACTTTAAATAAACCATCGGTATCTTTAAATAAGCTCCGATTGTCAGGTTTAACTAGCTTGATACGATCAATCGTTACCATTGCATCTGGCGGTGCGCCTTTAGGTAATACCGACACCGTACCATCTTTACTGATTTCAATTTTATTGATTGGCAGAGGAATAAAAATAGGACTGTCGCTTTGCCCAAGGACTAGCTGACCATTGGTATTTTGAAGCATTCCCATTTGATCAACTTTAAGATGACCGGCACGGGTATAGCCTTCTTGACCACTTGCATCTTGAACGGTTAGCCAACCATCACCTTGAACGGCAACATCAAGCTCACGACCAGTATTGATCACTGAGCCTTGAGCAAAATCATTACCGGTACGTTCAGCCATAGTAAACACACGACTCGGAACACCTTCACCAAATACCTGCATACTGCGTGCTTGCTGTAAATCAGCACGAAAACCAGTGGTACTGACATTGGCAAGGTTATTGGCATGAACTCGCATACCTTGCATATCTTGTTTTGCCCCGCTCATGGCGAGAAACAGCGCCCGATCCATTTTTTTGACACTCCTCTGTTCGTTAGCTGTTTTAAAGCAAAAATTACGCCAAGATGTGAGGAGAGAATAATGACGAGTAAGAAATGAGAACTTAAGAAGGAAAAAAACGCCACCAGCATAGGTGGCGTTAGAAGATCACAATACTAATTTAACGGATTTGAAGAATATTTTGTTGAAGCTGGTTATTAACATCCAATGCCCGCGAGCTCGCTTGGAAGTTACGCTGCGCACTAATCAGATCCACTAGCTCTTGGGTCATATCAATGTTTGATTGCTCTAAAGTACCACTTTTAATAGCGCCAAATGACCCTTGAGAAGCATCGCCCCAAATAACTTCACCTGACTCTTGAGTCGAGTTCCATAGCGAACCACCAAGCTGAGTTAGCCCTTGCTCATTGGCAACTCGTGCCATCGCAATTCGACCCACAACCAAATCTTTACCATTAGAATACGATGCCAAGATATTACCATCAGGATCGATATCAACTTTTGATAAGTACCCAGTAGATGCGCCATCAACATCTTGAAATTTACGCACTTCAAACGCTGATGCGTATTGAGTCAAATCATCGTAATTCATGGCTATAGCTTGCGTTGCATCGGCGCCACCAACCTCAATCCCAGCATTAGCAAAAGTTTCCATTTGAATATTTAATGGTGTTGTTTGTAATGGTTGTCCATTGGCATCAAACTTCAAGACGTAACCCATGTGTCCATTGCTACCAGCAGCTGAATTTGGATTAGGCGCAACTCCCGGCACTTGTGCATCTAATGCTTTTTCAGTGCCATTATTATCCGTAACTGTTTGAAAAACGTCCCACGTATTCGCATTAGTTACAGCAGGAGCAACAGCATTAGGATCGTACTTTGCCACATAGTAAGTGGTCATTTTATAGGGTTTACCCAATGAGTCATAAATAGTCGAGGATGTTGAACGACTAAATGAATCAGCATTATTAAAGTCAAACGGCTGAGTTTTCGGTACCGTCTCTTTATTGGGTAAGTTAACCGATACTGTAATATTTTTAGATGCTGTTGGTTGCCCAAAAATATCATCAATTTTCAGTGCCTTTGCTTCATAAGAAGCGACAGTATTGGTATCTTTATTAACGGGATAACCTAATAAGAACTTACCTTCAGAGTTAACTAATTCATTTTCATTGTTTAATTGAAATGCACCATTACGGGTTAAATTGCTATTTGCTGCTTCATTTTTATTATCTGCAACGGCAAAAAAACCCGAACCAGAAACCCGTAAATCTAATGGGTTATTGGTATAAATGCTTGAGCCTTCATGAAACTGTTGTGCAACTGTCGATGTTTGTACACCGCCACCAGTGGTGGTTTTTGCATTTGAAAAAATTGAATTAGAGTACACATCACCAAACTCAGCTCGAGACTCTTTAAAGCCAAATGTATTGGCATTGGCAATGTTATTACTGGTGGTGTTTAAATCTTTTTGCGCAGCACCCAAGCCACTTAAAGCAATATTCATACTCATAAATTCAATTATCCTTGTTGTGTACTAAGTGGTGTCGCAGATTGTGCACTTTTACCAATTTGTAATACATCTGCTAAGTTGACTGGTTTTGTCACCCCAGCAAGGTTTAACATCACCTTACCGTCCCCATTACCAAGCAATACACTATTAACATTGGCATGCGTTAACACTTCAAATTGCTGACTTTCACCGCCGACAGCACCAGACACTGAAAAATTATATTTACCTTGTGGCATCAGGTTGCCAGCATCATCTTTACCGTCCCAAACAAACGGGTGTTCTCCCGCTGACTTAGCACCTAAAGTGACCGTTTTCACTAATACCCCTTGTTCATTTTCAACGCGTAAAATCGCGTTATCAACCCCTTGCTGCATTCGCACCATGCCAGCCATCTCACCATCATGGCTTTTCAATGCAGATACATTAGGAATCAACACATCCTGCCCAACCAAGGATGAGGCTTGTAAGGCTTGATTTGATGTCATTGCACTATTGAGTGAGCCAAATTGCTCATTCATTTTATTAATACCGTCAACGGTAGCAAAAGAGGCCATTTGAGCGATCATCTGATCGTTACCCACGGGTTTAAACGGATCTTGCTGGGCTAATTGTTTGGTTAGCAAAGATAAAAAATCATCTTGTTTTAGTTGATTCGTCCCCGTGGTTGGCTGCTCTTGCGCGACTTTTTTGTCTTGCATGCCTTTTAGCTGGTCAAGATAAGAAAGAGATTGCCCAGTGCCATTAATTGTTGTCATAAAGCGAACTCCTAACTTATTTGCCCATCTGCAACGTTTTCATCAACATTTGCTTACTTGCATCTGCCACTTGAACATTATTTTGGTAAGAGCGTGACGCAGAAATCATATTTGCCATTTCTTCCATCACATTGACGTTAGATTTGTAAATATAACCAGCACTATTCGCTAATGGGTGCTCAGGATTATATTCCGCACTTAATGGTTCATTACTTTCAACAATACCTTGCAGTTGCACTGGCACACTGGCACCACCTTGATAAGAAGCACTATCAAGCGCAGCGGCAAAAATAGGATGACGGGCTTTATAGGTTTCTTGCGCAGAACTACTGACACTGTTGGCATTAGCAAGATTACTTGAGGTGGTATTAAGTCGCACCGATTCTGCACTCATGGCAGAGCCTGTAACATTAAAGATATTAAATAAACTCATCCATTATTCCCCTTTCAATGCCTTGGTTAAGTTCTTAAATTTAGAACCTAAAAAATCCAACGATGCTTGGTATTCAATACTGTTTTGCATAAATAAGTTTTGTTCTAATTGAGCATCAACTGTATTGCCATCACCAGTATCAGGCTGGGTTGGTACGCGATAAAGCTGCTCACCACTAGCGGCAGATGAGGCAGCAATATGCCGCCCATTAGTACGATTAAGGCCAACGTTTGCCCCTGCGGTTGCCGATTGAAGAACGCGGCTAAAGTCGACATCTTTTGCCTTAAAGCCAGGAGTATTGACATTCGCTAAGTTGCTAGCCAAGGTTTCAGCGCGTGTTGCGCGAACGCCAACAGTATGTTGATGAATACCTAATGCTTTATCAAAAGAAATCGACATGCTTTGCCTCTACGGTGTTATTCACAGTCACAATGACAACAGTAATAAAGCAAGGACAATGCCAACATGGAAAAGGGGAAGAGGAAAATGTAGAGAAAGCAGAGAAAGCAAGAGTTAGTTTACTAGTTACAAGGAAGAGCAAGTGGCGAGAATATGAGCTTGATAGTTGACAATGTTGTGTCAGCCTCTCCAGTTCGGGTTTTAAACCTCGAAAACTCGAGCCTCAAAACCTCGCACCTAAATTACCTGCACTTGCTATTGATAATATTATTTTAATTTATAAATAATACCAGGATTACAACGCACCATCTCAAAGCGGTCACAAAGCCCTGTTAATGATTCTGATGCACCTAGAAATAAATAACCACCAGGATTTAAACTAGCAGCTAATTGATTAAGCACTTTAATTTTGGTTTCAGCTGAAAAGTAAATCAATACATTACGGCAAAATATCACGTCAAATTTACCCAATAAAACGTAACTATCTTTTAAATTTTGTGGGCGAAATTTAACCAGCTGCTTCACCCGCTGATTCACTTGCATACCACCACTGAGATGCGACTCAAAAAATATTCGTCGACGCTCGGGAGATAACCCACGGCTTAACGCAAGCTGGTCATACACTCCTTCACGGCACATATCGAGCATCGTTTGTGAAATATCTGTCGCGGTGATCTGAATGTTCGGTAATAACCCCGGCCGCTTCAGCTGCTGCTCTAAAATAGTCATCGCAATAGAATACGGTTCTTGCCCAGATGAGCTCGCCGCAGACCATATTTTTAATGGCCGTCTATTGGCCGCTAATTCAGGTAGCACCCTATCGGCTAAGACAGCGCAAGGATAACTATCACGGAACCATAATGTTTCATTAGTTGTCATCGCATCGATCACTGCAACCCGTAACTCACGGTTACGCCCTTTTAGCGTCACTTGCAATAAATCAGACAAAGACGACAACCCAAAACGTTTAACTAACGGGCTTAAACGGCTACGCACTAAATATTGCTTACTGTCCCCTAAAACAATGCCACATTGTGCTTCAAGAAAATGACAAAAGTCATAATAATCCTGATCATTTACCGTTAATGTTGTCATTAATTGCTCTTTTTATTTTTAGACTATTACTACACATCGAGTATATTTATGGTTAAGCGTTTATGTTCACTGTCGCAATGGGTGTCATGGCATTTTTGACCGCTCGTCCTAGTTCATCAGGATTAAATTTAGGGATAAAGGCATTAGCACCAACACGCTCAATCATTGCTTGATTAAAGACGCCACTCAGAGAGGTATGCAGAATAACATGCAGATCTTTCAATGCTTGATCGCCACGAATAGCAGCAGTTAAGGTATAACCATCCATTTCTGGCATCTCAATATCAGAGATAACCAACGCTAATTGGTCATAAATACTGCCCTTTTTCGCCATATTTTGTAACGTTTGCAGTGCTTCTTTACCATCTTTAACGCAAATACAATCACAACCTATAGACTCAATCGCACGCTGAACTTGCTTACGTGCCACCATCGAATCATCAGCAACTAAAACTGTTTTTACGGTAGGCGTGATCAAGCTAATTTCATCAAGTAAATCACTTGATAAACGGGTATCAACAGGTGAAATTTGATCAAGAATTTTTTCAACATCAAGTATTTCCACCAGCTCATTATCAATTTCGGTTACTGCAGTGAGATAATTACTTCGTCCAGCGCCTTGTGGCGGTGGCAAAATTGCTTCCCAGTTAATATTAACAATGCGCTCAACCGCTGAGACGAGAAACCCTTGCACTGAGCGGTTAAATTCAGAAATAATAATAAAGCAATTACTGACATCCTCGACTGGTCGTCCACCCGTTGCGAGACTAATATCGATGACTGAAATAGTCTGTCCACGAATATACGCAACCCCTTTTACAAAGGGGTGTAAATTCGGCATCGAGGTCAACTTAGGACACTGTAAAACTTCTTTGACTTTAAATACATTAATCCCGTATCGCTGTCGCCGATTAAGTCGAAAAGTAAGTAACTCTAATCGATTTTGTCCTACCAACTGGGTACGTTGATTGACGGAATCTAGAATGCCTGACATGTGAAATAGCTCCCTATCTGAGAATATTAACCTGACCAATACATGCAATGTTATGAATAATTACTTATGATATACCACTTAACGACCGACTTTCTAACACCGATAGAGAATATAACGCCGTGATCACTCATCGATATTTAAATCTAGTTTGCATGATTATCGGCAGTCTATTGCTGAGCTTTAGTGTAAATATTCATGCAAGCCCACAATCACAGCAAAGTCTTATTCAAAAAACAGCAGCAGATCACATAAAACACACCCTAATTCAACCCGAGTTTGGCAGCATTAACGTCACCGCAGCCAAACTCGATACACGATTAAAGTTTTCTCCCTGCACCAGTCCACTACTGGCATCTATTCCAGGTAAACAAACCTTATCAGGCAATGTTACGGTATTAGTTCGCTGTGAGAGTGAAAATTGGCAGTTATATGTACCCGTCAGTGTCCAACAAACATTGCCGCAAGTGATTGCCACTACTCATTTAGGCCGTGGCGTACTACTTAGTGCTGCCAATTTAAAAGTTGCGATGGTAGAAAGCCGTTTTCAACGCGGTGTCAGCTTTAATGATCCACAACAAATTATCGGCTCAAAAGTAAAACGAACCGTTAAAGCAGGTGATGTTATTCAAGCCAATGATATCTGTTTAGTATGCCGTAATGACAGCGTATTAATTAGAGCTGGCCAAGCTGGATTAGCGATAGTAACAACAGGGAAGGCATTATCTGATGGGGCGATAGGTGACGAGATTCGAGTCCAGAACAGTAAATCAAAACGTATTATCGATGGCGTAATTACTGCTGTAGGTGAAGTGTCAGTAAAATATTAATTCACCCACAAAATATGCTTATCAAGCTCAATACAATAAGCGATAATATTTTGGCGCTAGTGAATAAAAAAAGCTAAAGTTTGTAGTCTATACGTCGATAACTGACTATAACCATTGACATCGACAGGTACAACATTATGACAAGTATTGATCATTTACGCGGTGGGCAACCACTAAACACAACTCGTACTGTTAATCATACCAAAACAGCGACAGTGAATACGCCAACAACAACGGTAGAACCACAGCACGATGCGGTATCATTAAGCTCTCAAGGTAAAGCTGTTGGTCAAATCCATCAACAATTAGCCGCTGAAACCAGCTTTGACTCCACAAAAGTGGCTGAAATTAAACAAGCAATCGCCAATGGCAGCTATACTATTGATGCCGATAAACTTGCTAATAACATGATTAAATTTGAAGATGAACTTAATGGTCTTTAAGACTAATGTTATTACGCATTCACTGTAAGGATCTTGGTTATGAAATACACTATTGAGCAATTGCTTGAGCTTCAACATGCAGCTTTGGTATCACTTGCTGAATTACTCAACCAAGAAAAAATAGCCATCGCTCATCGACGAGCATTAGAAATAGAACAATTTGCTAAAGAAAAGCTTGCGATCATTAATAGTGTTCAACAGCATGATTATTTAATTGCCAATCATCCGCAACGGCAACAATTGCATGATGATGTCCAACTAAGCCAACAAGTTGAACAAATTCAGCAACTGGTTACGTTATGTAAACAGCGTAATGACATCAATGGCGAAGTATTACAACGGGCACAATTAAGTTTTCATAAACTCAATAACCTCTTTCAACAAAGTCGTGGTCGCCATCAAATGACCTACAATTGTGATGGTAAGGCGCAAAATGTGCGCTCATTAGGCACCAACCTTAAAGCCTAAAACATCACTTGCTGATTATTAGGCACATGAAACACTTCACCGTGTTGTTTCATGCGCTCCATTAAACCTAGATTCAATTCCATTTCCGTCACATAACTATCACCAACAGGGTAACTGCGGATCACTTTCGCGCCTCGAATAATACCATCAACCGCGCCATCGGTATTTTCAGGCCCTAATTGTTGGTTCGATAATGACGTCGTGGCAGATATTCGAAGGCCATAAATTTGCTCAGAAAGCTCACGATAAGCATCTAGCTTAGATGCTCGCATAGCTCGTAAACTTTTTTCTTCTTGAGTACGACCACTTTGTTCACTTATTGATGCATAACCAACCGCAGACACGATTTCATTACTATGGGTTAAATCAGGATTAAGCCCACCGTTTGAAGTTGAACATCCTGATATTACTACTAATAACATTACTATTAGCCATTGAGTCATTGAGCTTATCCTTAAGGTCGCAGTACCACATTATTAGTAGTCGGCTGTTGTAGTTCAGTACGCATAATCACGCCATTACGAAGTTGAATCTTATTCATGAAGTCTAAATCACGCCCAATACGCTCAGCAGGTAAAAAGCCTTGCGCGGTGGCAATCACTACATGCGATCGCATACCAATAATACGCGCATTCACCAACACCCCCCCACTTTGACGTAACATGGTACCAGTAAGTACATAATCAACAGGCTGTTGCGCAGATAGCTCTTGCCAATTTCGACTAATACTAAAATCACCATTACGAGTGACTTTAATTACGCCTGTTGACTTATAATCAACCACCGTAAAACCGCGCTGCTGCATTTGAAACATAAAGTTTTCACTGACTACATTTCCGAGCCAATTAGTTGCCCCCATATCCTGCAAATCAACAAATGAAGTCACCGCTAAAGGAGTACTTGCAGTTAAATATTGATTGGATTCAATCAACTGATTAGTAAGGCCTTCAACAAAGTAATCAACCGTATGGCGTGGCGTTGTTGTTAATGAATACCCTGCTGAGGAAAATTGCTCTTTACCGTTATAAACTTGGGGTGCTGCACAGGCTGTTAATAACAGCGCACACACCACCAGTATAATATTGTTCATTTTTGCCACTCTCGATACGCGTGATAAAGAATATATCGTTCACGAACACAATTTCTTTAATGATAAACACCAATTGGGAACACTCTTTGCATTCATTTACGGCTATGTCTCGATTAAAGCAAAAAACATACCTAAACTGGTCTTTTATGAATAAAAAAATATTAATCTGTTTGAGCGCATTGTGCCTACTGATCTCAAACTCCAGTAACGCGCAATGGGTACAAGTGACAGGCGAAGCAACCATTCTTGAAAGTAAAGCCACAGCGCGAGTGAATGCGTTAGAGAATGCTGTATTTCAAGCGATGACATTTACTGGCGGTGAGATTGCGAGCCTACCGCAGCTCAAAACTTATTTACAAGAAGATCGGCAACAATACCGCTTTAGTGGCAATGAGATTCGGCATATCAGTGTGCTAGAACAAAAAGATGCTGGCGGCAAAATGTATGTCACAGCCAGAATAGATATTTACCCTTCGGCAAAAAGTTGCCACAAGGTACAATATAAGAAAGGATTATTACTGGGGAGATTTTCACTAGCAGAGCCGCAACAGGCGGCAATGGGGAGTATTTATCGATTAGGTGAAGATTTTTCAACAGTATTACAAAAAAACATTCAGCGACGTTCACAAAGTTTTTTAGTTACGGGAGTTACTCAAGTCCCTTTTAGTGCCAACCATGCCGATGCCATGATGATGCTAGCTGAAGATAATGACGCACAATATTTAGTCAGTGGCGAGATCACTGATATTTCAGCCACCGTTGATGATCACTTATTACAAGCTGACACCATTAACCGTCAGTTTGCTGTTAGCTTAGATATTATGGATGGCAAAACGGGTGAAATGATCTATCAAAATAGCTACCGTGATATTGGCTTATGGCCTTTTGCTCGCACGAGTCATGTTGATACTAAAAGCGCACGTTTTTGGGTCTCACCCTATGGCCAAAGTATTCAACGCATTACTCAAAATATGATGCTCGATATTGAAAGTGCACTTTCATGTCGTGCTAGCTTACCTGAAATCATTAATATTCATCAGGGTGTGGCTCAAATCAATGTTGGCCGAGTACATGGCGTACGTAATGGTGATCAACTTAAATTATGGCATAGTGCAGGGTTTATCGATCAAAAGGGGATTCCGCGTAATCGCATGGTTGAAACTGCAATTACCCTAACCGTTGATCGCGTCTATGAAAAGTCGGCAGAACTTCGCGTTAACCAACCACAACTGGCTTCAAGCATCCAACCTGGTGATTTACTAACCAAGCAGTTGAATCAATGATACTATTTTCTTAAACTCTGCTAATTTTCGCGTATACTGTGCGAATGCTCCCTTAGCTCAGATGGATAGAGCGTCCCCCTCCTAAGGGGAAGGCCGCTGGTTCGACTCCAGCAGGGAGCGCCATATTAAACAAAGGCTTAGTAATCATCGATTACTAAGCCTTTGTCGTTTCTGGGATAGTATTGACGAATTAACGAGATCTTGATTTATGCGTTTTGATACCCAGTATGTTACGAACAAAAGTCACAATACGAAAAATATGACTAATTGCAGTAAAGTAACACACAAACATCACTAAGAAAGCAACGAACATTGTTGATTCTGCAATACCAATATAATCACTCCATAGACCAATCACAGAACACACTAATGCCATAGAACAAATAGTTAATAATGTCTGACGCGATGATAATCCAAGACGTTGAAAAATATGATGTAGATGCTCACGATCCGGCTTGAATGGTGACTGGCCTTTACGAACACGACGAATCATAATTGTAGCCATATCCATTAATGGAATCGCAATAAGCCATAATGCAGTTACAGGCTTAAAAGCATATGACGCAGGATCTTGAGTTGCTTTAATCAATAACCATACAACAGTAAAACCGATAAACATACTACCAGCATCACCCATAAAGACTTTTGCTTTAGAGCCAAATGGAATGCCAAGATTAAGCATGATATAAGGAATAATCGCTACCACAATCAAACCACAAACTGTACTTAAGTAAGTATTACCAGATAAGTAGAAAACAACGCCCATCGAGCCAATAGTAACCGCAGCTAACCCACCTAATAATCCATCAATACCATCAACCATATTAAATGCATTAATTGCACCAATAACACCAATAACAGTAATAATATAACTAGTGAAGACCGACAAATGAATCGTTTCACTGCCCATTAAAAAGCCAAGATTATGTAAGCTATGTCCGCCAATCACAATCATGGCGATAGAAATAGCGGCTTGAACAATTAAGCGTATTTTAAAACTTATATCTAAACGATCATCAAATGCTCCAAGAATAATCAGCACTAAAGCACAGCTTAAATATAAATATAAATCGCGGGTATGGGGTAGAAATGATAAAAAGGTAACTGATATAGCAGCAAAAATAGAAATACCACCAACTAAAGGAATTGCTCCTTTGTGATGTTTTCGATCATTAGGCTTATCCACTAAACCAACAACTTTTGCTATAACTCTCATCACAAATAAAAATATCAATGATGAGATAAATATAAAACAATATCCAGTAAACATAACAAACACTTTTTTAAATCGTATACATTCCGCAAATAAAAAGAAACAATAGCGAACAATTAATTCCCTACTGTTTCATTTATTTGCGATCATTAATCAATTAAATTAATACCAAGATATAAATCCATTGATTGTTATTATATTTAATCTTCTTGGAATAAATCGCGAGTATAAACCTTGTCAGCTACATCACTCAATTCTTCAGCCATACGATTAGAAACAATAACATCACACTCTTGTTTAAAGTGATTTAAATCTTTAATGACTTTAGAGTGGAAGAACTCAGCGTCTGCAAGTACTGGCTCATAAATAACAACCTCAATACCTTTAGCTTTAATACGCTTCATAATACCTTGAATACTTGAAGCGCGGAAATTATCAGATCCAGACTTCATAATAAGACGATATATACCGACACGCTTTGGATTACGGCTAATAATAGAATCAGCGATAAAATCTTTGCGGGTTGTATTAGCATCAACAATCGCACCAATAATACTGTTAGGTACATTTTTATAGTTAGCGCGTAACTGCTTAGTATCTTTCGGTAAACAATAGCCGCCGTAACCAAATGATGGATTATTGTAGTGATTACCAATTCGAGGGTCTAAACCAACACCTTCAATAATTTGGCGCGCATTCAAGTTATTAGTTTCAGCATAAGTATCTAGCTCATTAAAGTAAGCCACGCGCATCGCTAAATAAGTATTTGAGAATAGCTTCACGGCTTCTGCTTCTGTGGAGTCAGTAAACAGTACTTCTATATCTTCTTTAATAGCACCTTGCTGTAATAACTTAGCAAAGACCATTGCGCGTTCACTTTGCTCACCAACAATGATGCGTGATGGATATAAGTTATCGTATAGTGCACGGCCTTCACGTAAGAACTCAGGCGAGAAAATAATATTATCACAACCAAACTTTTCTTTAACTTCTTTAGTGTAACCTACTGGCACTGTTGATTTAATGATCATTACAGCATCAGGATTAATCGCTAACACATCTTGAATCACAGCTTCTACAGAAGAAGTATTGAAATAGTTATTAACGCTATCGTAATCTGTTGGCGTTGCGATGATAACATATTCAGCATCCTTGTAAGCCATTTGCTTATCAAGTGTTGCAACAAAGTTAAGTTCTTTGTTTTCTAGAAAATATTCAATTTCGCGGTCAACAATCGGTGATTTTTTATTATTAAGAAGATTTACTTTTTCTTCGATAATATCAACTGCAATAACATCGTTGTTTTGTGCCAATAACATGGCATTTGACAGACCTACATAGCCTGTACCTGCAATAGTAATTTTCATCAAATCTCTCTTAGATAATACTTTCAATAGCTGTTAAATACTTGTTAATTATAATCTTTTCATCGAATTCATTTTCTATTTTCTGGCGACTCGCTAAGCCCATATTAAGCCGTTCTTGGTGAGTTTGCTCAATCATTTTAGTGAGCATTTCCACCAGGCTTGCTGTTGATCGTGTCTGACAAAGATAGCCGTTTACACCATGATCTACAGTTTCGCGGCAACCAACATTATCTGTTGTGACAATAGGCTTTCCCATTGCCCCCGCTTCAAGTAATGACTTCGGAACACCTTCACGATAAAAAGAAGGTAATACCATGCAATCTACTTTAGCTATCTCTTCTTCAACCTTATCTGAAAAACCAAGATAGTTAACAATACCTTCATCAACCCATACTTGCATTTCAGCTTTTGACACCGCAGAAGGATTATTGACATCGAGAAAGCCAAGTAAATTAAATTGTACTTTATCGCCATAGCGTTGCTTCAATTCACGAGCAGCTTCAACATAATGACCAATACCTTTGTCATACAGCATCCGTGCTACTAATAAAAAGCTCACTACGCCATCGTCAGCCGCTGGTGATATTGCAAAGCGTGAGAGATCAGCACCAGAACCAGGTAAACGATCCGTCTTTGAAATATCCGCCAACTTATTATCAATAAATAATCCGCGATCATCTTCGTTTTGAAAGAAAATTTTATCTGCACGACGTTGACTAAATTTATATAAGCCGCGTGCAATTTTTGCTGTCAAATTTTCATTAATAAAAATAATGCCCAGACCGGCAATATTATTAATGACTTTTGTGCCATTTTTAGAAGCCGCTACGGTGCCATAAATATTATTTTTAGGGGTAAAGTTTAGTACAACGTCAAACTTTTCAGCCTTGAAAATACTATTAAACGCAAAAAAAGTTTTAGCATCGTTAACCGGGTTCGTGCCGCCTTGATCAATATCAATATCAATGAATCGAGCCCCTAATTGTTCAAGCTTTATTGAATAATCATCGCGAGGAGCAATCGCCGTCACAGTATGACCAGCTTCGATTAACGCTAATATAGTGTTCTTTCTAAAATTAAATAAATACCAACTCGTATTGGCAGATATAGCTATATTCGCCATGGGATCACTTATTATAAAATTCTTTATACCAACGAACGAGGTTCGCAACGCCTTCTTTAACACCTACTTTAGGGGTATAGCCAGTTGCTTTGAATAAGTCTTGCGTATCAGCGTAAGTTTGGTACACATCACCAGGTTGCATGCCACGGAAATTCTTTGTTGCTTCAATACCTAATTCAGCTTCGATAGCTTTAATAAAGTCCATCAAATTAATTGGGCTACCGTGACCGATGTTATAAACACTGTACGGCGCAGAACTTGAAGCTGGCGTTCCTTCCTCAACCGTCCACTGATCATTACGAGTAGGGATAACATCTGCAATACGAATAACGCCTTCAACAATATCATCAATGTAAGTAAAGTCGCGCCACATATCACCATTATTGTTGATATCAATAGTTTCACCATCCAAAATTTTCTTGGTGAAAATATAAGGTGCCATGTCTGGACGACCACAAGGTCCATAAACGGTAAAGAAACGTAATCCCGTGGTTGGCATATTGTACAAATGCGAGTACGAGTGAGCCATTAACTCATTAGATTTTTTAGTCGCAGCGTAAAGTGAAACAGGATGATCAACAGTATCAGCAGTTGAGAATGGTGTTTTCGCATTAAGGCCATATACTGAACTTGATGATGCATAAACAAGGTGAGCAACATTATTATGACGGCAACCCTCTAAAATATTAAGGTGGCCTACAAGGTTGCTATCAGCATACGCCATTGGGTTTTCAATCGAATAACGTACACCAGCTTGAGCGGCAAGATGAACAACGCGATCGAATTTTTCGGCAGCAAATAAATCAAGTACATCTTGAGAATGAGCAATATCAATTTTCTTGAAGACAAATTTACTGTCTTTTAGTAGTGGTGCTAAGCGTGATTCTTTTAACGCAACGTCATAATAATCATTGATGATATCAATACCAACAACGTCATGGCCTTTTTTTAATAATTCTTCACTTACTTTTGCGCCGATAAACCCTGCAGCACCAGTCACTAAATATTTCATTATTTCACCTTATAATTTTGTGTCCATAGATCACCGATTTTTAGATCCCAATCATCAGGCATAGTTAAAAACCCAGATGCTGAATACATAGTCAGTTCACTAAACGTTACTTTTCCTTTGTAAAAATATAAATCGACCCGAACAAAATCGTATTGTTGACCAATTTTTTCAGCAATACGGATCATGTCATCAATATATTCCGGCTTCGGTGGAGCTGGATCACGACGAGGGTGATGATACTCAAACCCAAGTTCTTCCCAATTGGTGTCATAAAGATTACGGGTCATACTTGTAAAGCGACCAGAATCTAACTGAATGAAGCCAACTTTGCCATTGAAAACATATAATTTGTAATCGTCTGGCTCATGACCATTAAACTCAAGATATTCTTCAATAAATACCCGTGGCGGAATATTTTCATATGCCCACTCACCTAATGCACCAGACTGATCTTTTTTCAGCCAGTCTTTTGCTAACCCTTTCATCTTTGATTTAGAAAGATGATTACCATGACGAATAATTTCAAGCGTCTGACTAGTATGGTTAGCTTTATATACATAATCCTGAGGTAACGTTGATAAATCTAAATTATCAAGCGACTCAGGAGAGTCACCCACCCATAATATTTTGGGTAAATACAATTCAGGTACAATTTTCTTAACGAATTCCTTGGCTTTTATTTTATCAGCGCCAATCGTTAATAATTCACTGCGGTCTGCAATCTTTTTACACTGAATTTTTTCGTTATATGTCCGAGGATTATCAAAATTAATAAATCGCTTAAATTTACGAAAAAATAAAATTTGTAATCGTGTCTTTATTGGTATTTTAGAGATAATCTTGGAGAACAATCTAAATTCTAGACTTTCCACGTTACAACCTCACTTATTAATACATCTAATATATTTAATATGATTTTTAAATATGGGACCGTTATTTGCTTGATGGAAATTTATTTCTCCCCAACCTGCATTATATTCGATAATTGACATATTCCCGTCATTATCGACAGTCAGATCCCACGAAATGATACCGTGGCTTTTTAAAAGCTTATGCTTATCTCTAACAAGTTCCAATAACTCATTAAAATAAGGAATAAAATAACCATCTGAAAAATTAATTGATGTTCCCGGATGTTGATAGTATTTTTTAAAATCGTGATCAATAGCGAAATCACGTAACTTACCGGTATTATCGACACCAATAGATACTCCCCCGGCTGCCGAATTATCTATACGGCCACCGTTACCCATTCTCAATACTGTTGAAATAGGATATACATTGCCATGATAAGCAAAACTCATCACTCTAACAGTATTAATTGATGATGGATTAAAAATAGCCAAATCATCATGCTGAGTTATAACTGGTTGAATTACAAAATCATATTTAGCATCAAAATAGGATTTTAAAAATGGGACAATATGCTTTGCAACTCCAATTTCAACACCATTACCTCCTCCGGTTCCAATACTCCGTTTAATAACAAATTCTAAATTTGGGTCTGATCGTTCAAGCAATAATACTAAATCATTAAATTCAATAACTTTATCATTACTATCATAAATAGTTCCAGCGATACAATTTGCGATAATTGCAACGGTATTACCATTTAAGATATTTGAAATATAGCCTTTGTGATCAAGAAATTTATTTAGCCCAAAATCATTAACTTTTGCTTCTAATCTATTGTAAAAAAAAGGTTCAGATAAATACTTATCTGATTCGATACCACAAACATCTTGATATCTATAACTCCAAAAACGACCTGTTAATGGACTTAATATATTTTTATACTTTATAGATTTTGGATTTTTCATACCATATTTAATAAATCTGATATTTGCTAAAATCTCATAAGCAAAGCGACGAGGAAAGCTATCTTTCATTCTTTTACCTTATATAATAATTTTATTATTAACATAATGAAAAGCTCTATATTATACACAGGTCGCTATTAACTAGTATCTCAAACTCACAGGCAGATTAAAGTATGAAAATAATGACACGAATAAAACATATAAAAAAACAATGAAAAACAAAAGATTTATCATTGATATATTCACAGTTGTTTAATGTCATTAATTAACTATAAATATAAAAGCAACTCAACATTAAGTGTTAACTATTATAAGCATTTACATTTCGATAAACTAACTAATAATTTGAGCTGACTTCTAAATTCAGGATAAATAAAGGATATTAAGTCTAAATGTTTATCAAAAAAGATAATTTATCATTCTTTTACAATAGTATTTAATGCTTCTGATTAATATTCTTTATATATGTCATGTGGTCTTTAAATACTGGCCCATGAAATGCTTGATGAGACTCTAAGCCACTCCATGCGGTATTACATTCAACAATAGTAACGTAACCATTATTATCTACACTAACATCCCATGAAATTATGCCATGGCTCTTAAATAATTTATGTTTTTCCCTGACAACTTCAACCATCTCATTAAAGAAAGGCACTTTATAATTATCTGGGAACTCAAGCTGAGTTTGCGGATGACGCGTCGTTTTATTCAAGTTACAATCAAAACCAAAGGTTGTTAATGAACCATCATTTTTAATGCCAATGCATAAACCACCAGCACTAACATTATCAATTCTTCCGCCAGGGCCTCCCATCTTCACCATACTTGAAATATGGTGAACATTACCATCATAAGCTAATGTCATAATACGCACCGTATTTAATGATGAAGGATTAAACTCAGCCAATTTATCATGCTGTTTAACTAAAGGCTGAATAACAAAATCATATTTCTTTTTGCAATAAAGATTAAAGAACGGAATAATTTTATCTGCATTACCAATCTCAACACTTTCTCCACCACCAGTACCGACACTCCTTTTAATAACAAACTCTTCATTAATCGGATCATTACGTAACCGGCTAGCCACAATACTAACATCAATAATTTTATCGTCAGCATCATAAACGACACCAGAGATATAATTAATCAATAATGGAATCGCATTGGATTGCAAAATAGAGGGTAAATAACCTTTATGGTTGAAATAATCACTTAACTCAAACTTATTTATTTTACCTTCCATTTTATTAAAATAAAAAGAATCAGAAAGATAATCATTCGATTGCACACCAGAAAGTTGCTCAAATTTATAAGATGAAAATCTTCCCATTATTGGACTGAGATTGTTTTTTCGCTTAAAAGATTCTGGATTTTTCATTCCCCAAATTAAATCTTTTACTCCTGCACGAAAATCAAAAATACGGCGACGTAAAAAACTATTTTTCATTTTAAACCTTTCACTACCAATACTTATATTATATTGTTATTTAATATATCGATAAATATGTATATTATATTGTTATTTAATAAACCGATAAATATTTAAAATAGTAAAACAGTATTTAAATCCTTTTTATACTGTTAGTACCAAAAAGAAACATAATTAATTTAATTATGAAATAATTTTTCAATTTTTGATATATAGCTATCATTAGAATAATCTAGATAAAAGTCATTCAATGTAGCCTGTTTTTCTTTATCTGTATTTAATTTTGCCAAAACCATCTGAATAGATGTTGAGCTAAAATCATCCATTAAAATTGAATCGTCAAGCTTATTTGCAATTTCAGCCATGCCACCATAATTCATTGTTAAAATTTTACAGCCTGCAAACACCCCCTCTACAAGTGTTAATGGAGCATTTTCATAACAAAGTGAAGGCAATAATACATATGATGAATTCTCAAAAAGAGATTTAACCACCTTAAACTCTTGCAAACCGTGTAACAGAATATCTATATTTTGATTTTTTAAAGTGTCTTTCAAATTCGCTATATCATCAAAATAAAACCCTTGCCCTATAATATTTATAACAAGATGCTTAGTTGATACAAGTTTCGAATCTGCAATCGCTTTCAGAAAGTCGTAAATTCCTTTATCTTTAGTTAAACGTCCAGCAAAAGTAATTACTATATTATCATCATGAAATTGGTACGATGAAATCGTTGCTGATGTTGGGTTATGTATAACACTTACAATCGAAGGGTTAAAACGCTGGACGACTTTACTATAAATAAATTCACTTGGACAAATAAAATGGTCAAACGTTTTCTGTATATTTAATAAAGAGTAATACGGATACCATTGTACTAATCGTGCTAGACCATGAATATAACTACGCTTATCTAATTTTTTTGTCACTAATTCTTTAAATGATGGTATATTCTCAAAAAATTTCTTTTCTCCATCGTCATAATAAGAAAGAGAGTTAGAAGCTGAAACCATATGATAATCATGGACTGTCATAATAACTTTTGCTCCGCTCTTTTCTTTATATTTATTAAGTTCGATTAAAAATAATGGACTCCATAAATTATCAAAATTGTGAATTAAAATAATATCAGGCTTACTAATTGCTAATTTCTTTCTAATAATATTTTTAGCTTTTAAATTATAACAGTACCCTAAGGCGTTAAACTTAAAAAAATCCATACCAAAAATATAATCAACATTATAACCTTGCTCTGAGAGCAAGGCTCCAGATTGCATAGCTACATGACCAGCTCCACCGCCACCCCGATAATCGCTCAGAACTAGAATTTTTCTTTTCATTAATTATTCTCTACTCTCTATTAATTAATTCTTCTAGAAGGTTAAAGCTATATTTACTATTAAAGTCTCGAATATCAGGTAGCTTCTCGCCATCAAGAATTAACTTTAATTTCTCAACAAATAATTCAGTATTAAAGCATGGAATTAAATAACCATTAACCCCATCTCGAATAATTTCATTAGGGCCACTTTGGCAATCAAATGAAACGACAGGTGTTCCAGCAGTTAATGATTCAGCTAAAACATTTGGATACCCTTCATAAAGAGATGTTAATATCGTAGACTTAGAACGATTATAGTAACCATTAACATCATCAGTTGAGCGTACTCGCAAAATCTCAATATTATGTTTTTTTTCAAGATTAGATAATTCTTTATCTAATTGCTCTTCAAGTACACCTTTACCAATAATACAAACTTTAGCTCTATTTTTACTAATAATATTATCTATTACAGGAACTAAATATTCTAACCCTTTCTGCTTACTAATTCGACCGACAAATAAAACATCAATATCTTTCTCTACATCATCCTTTTTGTAAATACTTGTAGATACTGGATTATAGATAACTGTAATTTTACTCTCTGGAACTGAAAGATAATTTACCATGTCATCTTTCATATCATTACATTGAGCAATATAACAATCAATTCTTCGATAAATTATTTTGGTAAGTAAAATAGTAGCTAGTTTTTTAATTGAGTTTTCAGGAGTATGTAAATCACGACTGAGATAATTCACATTACGAGCAATCAATTTAAAATTAACACCCCCTTTAAAATGACGATAAAACCATAGTGCAATAGAAATTTGATGATTAAATGTCATCACTGTACTAGCAAAAGTAAAGTTTGTTGCTTTTATTTTTTTTATCATTGATGATGCATTATGACAATGCAAATATATAACATCAATACGATCATCTAAAAGGTCAATATAAGAATCTTCATATACTCTAAAAAGAATAATGCGTACTTTATAGCCATTATCAACTAAATAATTTGCGTAATTAACACAAACTCGTTCAGCTCCACCTTTCCTTATTGCATCTATAAATAAATCTATACTTTTTTGTGACATATGATAACCAAATAAAATTTAAATAAGTAATTAATAAAGGTTGTTAATTAAACTTTTTCTTTCGATAGTAAAAACAAGATACAAGCAGGTACGATCATACTTGCTATTAACTTCACAGCCAAATTACCTATTGTCGAATCTATACTAATATAATTATTAACTAAAAAACTTGAAATAACGACTGGAATAACAATTGAAAATAATCTCTTAAAATATTTAAAAACAGGAAATTTGAAATATTTATATGAAACTATAATATTAACAAGCCATTCAAAAATAGTCGCAAACATGATGAAAAATAACACAGCAAAAATACCATAAGAATGAATAAGGAAAAATAACCCCGCAAGGAATAATTTAACTCCTAATCTTATTTTAAAATATAAATCTGTACGTCCTTCAACTGATAATATATTGCCGAATAAATTAGATAACGGTACGATAAAAAATGCAATAGCGAGTATTGATAAAAATGAACTAGCGCCAATCCATCGTTCGCCTAATAGTAATGAAATTACATCATGAGAATTAAAAGATAGCCATAATGAAATAGGTAAATAAACACTTGTAATATACGATGCAATATTTATTAAATTACCAAAATAACACTTATTATTATTTCTTAATTTACTAATTATTGGATAGTTTACTCGACGAACAACTGCAGTTATTGTTATTGAAGGTACTTCAGTCAGTTTTGTTGCCTGATTATAGAAACCTAAATCTGTAACAGAATAAAATTTACCAATACCTAAATTAAACATATATCGATATGCGACATCAACAAGATTACCTAGTAGCAACTTATAACCAAAATTAAGATGCTCTAACAATAAACGCATATTAAAGTGCCCTTTTGGTTGCCAACGAATAACACACCAAAAAATCACACATCTAACTGATGACAATACAACCGTTTGGATAATCAAAGCCCAAACGCCAAAACCATAATTAGCTAGCACTAACGCGACGACACCACTAAAAATCACAGAGAATAATGTAATTTTAGCTTGTGTTCTAAAATTAAGATCTAAAGTTAATGTAACCCTTTGAATTTGTTCAAAAGCTGTAAATATAATACTTAAAGCATAAACTTTAAGATAAATTTCTGCTTGTGGTAAATTTAAAAAATGTGCCAAAAAACCTGATGAGAAAAAAACAATAGCATAAAGCACAACACCAAGAGTCACATTAAAGACAAATACCGAGGTGAAATCATCATCTGATGCTTTAGCCTTTCGAATTAAACTACTATTTAAGCCACCATTACCTATAACATTAGATATATACACCACGACTGATATTAAACCAATAACACCAAAATCAGCAGGAGTAAGTAATCGGGCTAGCATGATAGTAATAATTAGTTGGCTACCTTGAGAACCAACACCATCAATAAAGCTCCAAAAAAAAGCTTTGAATTCTCGAATATTCACAAAAACAGATTCCTTTGTTTACTCGACTTCACTTTCTGCTTCATTAGCATCCTCCTCTAATACCGGTTTATTATTAAACACTAAAAAGAAATAGAATATAAACCCAAAATATAGAAAACTTAATTTAGTTAAGAATATAACTAATAACATAATTCTATTTAATAATGACTTTGATTTAAAAAACAGATAAGACATTATCATTGCTAAGCCAACAAAACCAAATTTAATAATAAAAAACAACCACATGCCATTATCATTTAACGACGCAATACCAAGCTTAAATACATTACCGCTATTATTCATAACCTCAGCAGCAGCAGGCATAATACCAAGCGCACCATTACCAAAAATTAAGATAGGTAGCTGTTGAGCAAAGACCATCGCATTCAAATTACTACGAATATCTTGCGCATCACCACCTAAAGAAGTTAAACGCTGAAGTGCTATAGCAATAATAGCCGCTGCAAATAATGGAGATAATAAAAATAGAATATATTTTAAATAGCTAGCCTTACTTTTCAATAAGAAATAACCAATAATAACTAAACCATATATAATTGCAGCAACTGAAAATGAAAGAATAATTGATGCAGCAACAGCAAGCACGACCCTATCAACTTTTGGATTTAGATAAAGTTTAGAGGCTAAAAGAACAACCATAAACCCAGAATAAGTTGACGGCTCTTCAAAAAAACCAGTACAACGATAAACCTGACCAATAACAGGGATAACCATTCCACCACCATAACGTGAATGTTCACCAGTTATTGCTCTTAATGGATCAATATAATATCCAGTTGGAAACACTACAATAAATTGCAGAAAAAACATTGATAAATTTAAAATGATCACATATTTAATCATTTTCTCTAATTTATTAATATCTCCTTTTAAAAAAGCAAACACACTGTATGCGGAAAATACCTTAACGATCATCCCCACAGCAAAACTATAAAAGGTATATCTCATCAAATTATGAGCATGAGGAAAGATTTTCAAAACTGATGGTAACGCAATAAGTACTATTAATAATGAGATATAAATAAATGACTTCGTACTTTGAGTATCAATTTTATTCCCATTATAGAAGAAGTGTAATATCCATCCTAGCCCTATTAACGGTACCATTAGGTCATATCTTAAAGCATCAATGTTTTCCATAAATCCGATGAAAACAATTGCAACAGATATCCAAAATACAACTTGGCTTATTTTAGTATTTGTCATCATATTTATTTATTCACAGTATAAAGTTAACTGATATAAAATATTGCTAAGTTAGCATACTAACTCAGCAACATATTATTTATATTTAAGAATATAATAAAAAACATTAGCGTTCTTTCGACTTTATATTCATTCAATATAAATCTTAGTATGATGGATCATTTTGCCATAAACGGCCTAACCATAAATCATAAACTTTATGACAAAATGCTGCTCTACCACTACCATGTGCAAAAGTTAATTCGCCAAAATAAATCGCACCATCAACATTATAAAAATCCACACGAACATAGCTAAAAGGTTCAGCAAGTATTTTTGCTGCTGCTAGCATCTCGTCATAGTTTTTAGGCTTTTCTATCGAAGTATGAATACAAGCTGCAATATCAGAATGAAACGGGAGCCAATTTAAATCTTCATCAAAGAAAGAACGGGTATAGTTATCATTTCGTTCAAAATCAACTTGTAATACAATCTTAAAGCTACCATCGTTTTGTTTAAAGGTATGAAACTTATAATCACGAATATCTGTTTCACCCTCTTGTGGCAATAATCTTTTTTCGACTAATACTCGAGGTCTAATTTCACTATACCACGGTTCATTTAATCGCTTACCATAATCTTGCGTAAGCTGATTATTTACATCATCAACTTTACGTTTGATCTCGTCATCAGTAGCATCAGTTGTAATTAAATAAACAGGGCCAGAGTTATGATTAGCTTTTAATAACACATCACCCTTTTCAGCTAATAGTTCTTTTAACTTTTCGGTAGTAATATTATCGCCAACATAATAGTTTTCAATTATATAATCTTCAGATAGTTTTTCTGCTACATATTCTTTAGACTTGATTTTATCCGAACAAACACTAAATAATTCATGTTTATAATTATTTTTTCTATAATTTATTTTTTCATTAAATGTTTTTGGATTAGTAAATGAAGGTATATATCCAGTTTTACGAATAAAACTAAATTTAAACCTCAAATCACGTGCTAATTTACTTTTACTACAAATTAAATTAATTATCTTTCTCATTACTTATATCTTTTTGCAAAGGAAAATTATAATTATGGCAACCTAGTTGCCATAATTATTTTAAAATTGACGTATCAATATTTTTTAAATATCGCTTGATTACTTGTTTTCTTAATAGTGTTGTTTAGTACAAAACCATTAACTTCAACGCCATTATCTTCAAATTGTTGTTTTGCTTGTTTAACATCTTTTAAAGTATCAGCACCATAACAACCAACCATTACTGTCGTGCCTACTGCTGCACCTATAATCGCGGCATCAACAACAGCTAATACTGGTGGTGAATTAACAATCACAACATCGTAATGTTCAGCAGCCCATGCTAATAATGTTTTAAATTCATTATGCATTAACAGTTCAGCAGGAGAATGTGCATTTTCACCACCAGAAATATAATCTAGATTAGTAACTTGTGATGTTTTCACCACAGTTTTTAGATCATTTTTACCGCTAAGTAATTCAGCTAAACCGTTAACTTGCTTACCATTAAGTGCTGATGCAATTTTGCCCTTACGCATATCAGCATCAATAATTAACACTCGTTTACCCGCTTCAGCCATCAATGCTGCGACGTTAGTAATCACAAATGTTTTACCAGATTTCGCAACTGAACTAGCACTTGTTAGCAATACTGTATTGTTATTGGCATTATCCATTGCTAAAAATATACGATTGCGCAGCGTTCGCAGTGCTTCAACTGAAATATCATCTGACTCAATTTCAGCCAAAATAGCATTTGATGTTTTCTTTGCTTTTGGTGTTTTTGGTACTGAAGCAAAAACAGGAAGACCAATTGTTTTTAATTGCTGCGGATCAACAACTGTATTATTTAAAATAACACGGAATAGCGCAATTAATGCCCCCAGAATTAAGCCGAGAATTGCAGGGGCAACAACTAATAAAATACGATTAGGCGCAACAGGTTTAGCGCTGCTAGATGCCGTATCAATAATTTGTACACTCGCAGAACTACTTGCTTTAACGATTTCAAGTTCTTGAATCTTATTAAGGATCTGCATATATGTTTGCTGATTAACATCAACATGACGTGTTAAACGAATGATTTCTCGTTGTGTTTCTGGCATTTGATCAATTTTACGTGTTAAACGTGCTTTTTGACCCAGAAGATCATTACGTTTTTCAATTAACGCTTTGTAAAGTGGATGCTCTTTAGTATAACTGCGTGAAATATCTGCTTCTTGGAAGCTCAATTCATTAATCTGACCATCTAAAGCAACAAGTTCATCAAGCGATGACTTCGCTTGCATTTCCATGTTAACTGATTGATTAGCTTCACGGTATTTATTAAGCTTATTTTCTGCATTCGTCAGTTCTGATTTAATTGTCGGCAAGCGTGAATTTAAAAACTCTAAGCTCTTATCTGCGCTAGCTGCCGCTCGATCAGCATTCATTAAGTAATAATTTTCACTAATACTGTTGAGGATCTTTTGAGTCTGTAATCGATTCTGACCTTTTAATGATACTTCAACAATACCTGTATCTTTGCCTTTTTCAGTCGCTGTTAGCGATTTTTGATAATAAGCAATAACATCAAATCGTGATAATTTTTTAACTGTAAAGGTATCGTTATTAACTCCTGTTAACGCAGTTACCAATAAACTATATCCTTGCTCTTTAACTGGCTGGCCGACAAAACCTGTTAGCTTAACATTACTATTATCTTCATCAGTTACTACAAACTCACCAGTATCTGCATTAGTAATTTTCAACTTGTAAGTGTTTTTTTGAGCGTCAGCAGGCATCATAAAATGAGCAACCGTTGCACTACTCTGGCTCCCCGTTAAACGCGCTAATCCTTTACCAATAATAGGCAAGTAATCTGGAGTAACAGATGTTGTCAAATTTAACTTATCTACGGCTTTACCAATCACTCGACGAGATTTAATTAACTCTATCTCAGTGACCGCTGAAGATTCTGTTGTAAATTCTTTTGCCATTGCTTCTCCAAATGCTGGAGAACCATCACTTTTTGAATCAACTTGAATCAATACATCAGATCTATAAATAGGGGTCGCAAAAACAGAATAAATCAGACCTAATAAAGTAAAGACAATGGTAATGGCAAGAATAGATTTTTTACTATCTCGCAAAACACCAAAAATCTTACCTAAGTCGATTTCTTCATTCGCTGTCGAAGTGGGCTTTACTTGTTTATTACTAATGGCAGTCATGAATGATTTCAATCCAATATGGTTAACTAAAAGGAAGTTTTGAAAATTTTTTGAGTAAATAATTAAGAGTAAACAATTACACCAAAGTTATTATTTACTTTAACGATGAGCTGTCATACAGACAAATAATTAAGATATATACTAATGATTAAATATGCTACCGCCCTAAGGTTACAGCCCCTCATTCGCTTAATCTTACCTCACCTTTTGTTTTTCTCGTTAAATCTATTTATAACCATATAAAACCATAAAGATTAAGGATATATATATGGCACTTAATTAATAGTTACATTAAATAATAAAATTCATTAACCAATAAATGTTTAATGGTTAATTAATTTCAATCCATGCAATTATTTTCAAACATCTCTACAGTAAAGAAAATAATAATCCAACACCATTTAAATCTTTTGAATTACCCCGAAACCTAAAAATAAAAAAATAAAAACTAAAGCAAACAATAAGTTAAAGGTTGGTAATTACTAACAATAAATTAAAATCAAAAAGAATATTAAAATAAAAAAAATATTTTAAGTACTAAAAACGACCACAAACACGGCTATACATATATATCAACATGAAATAATTCACCTAGTGAATATATTAACTATCCATACTGTATTTATTTTAATTAAATATAAAATAAATACATATCATAGCAATAAGAAATGCTTGTAATTAATAATGAGTAGTAAATTATAAAATTAGTAATATTAATAGTTTTCAATAAAACACCGATTATCGACAAATGCTTATTTTATCAATTTTAAAGCTTATTTTTATTGATTTACTAAAAGTTACTATCTATATATTCTTATATTTAATATAAGTTTTAAAAAATAGATAACAGACAATTTGAGACTCTAGATGAAGTTAACCCTCGTAACCATTGCATTAACAGCTACTCTTTTATCCTCGACAGTACTAGCTGCAACACCGATACAACTTTCACTACCCACTGTTAATTTACCGGCTGATAATGTATCAGGAGTCCGTTTAAATGTGCTTTATGGGCAAACAAGCCAAGTAACAGGGATTAACTTTTCATTATTAGGCTTATCAACTATTGATAACTTTACAGGGCTGAACCTTGGATTAGCGTTTGGTATTAACCATACCATATCAAGTATGACAGGTTTAGAGATCGGTTTAGCTAACTGGAATAACAACAGAGCTAAAGGTGCTGATTTTGGTTTAGTCAACTACACTGGGGGCAATTTTACTGGTGCTCAGTTTGGTAGCTTTAACTATGCCGCTTCCTTAAATGGGCTACAATTTGGTTTGATTAATGCTACAGATCATATCAATGAAGGTGTGCAAATTGGCTTAATTAACTACGACAAATCAGGTACTTTTGTCAGTAAAAATTTATCTATTTTTCCGATTATCAATGCTCGCTTCTAAAAATGAAAAAACCCCGCCATTAACTGACGAGGTTTAAAATTTGGTGGAGCTAAACGGGATCGAACCGATGACCTCTTCGCTGCCAGCGAAGCGCTCTCCCAGCTGAGCTATAGCCCCTGTATATCGGTTATAATATTGTTCTTTTTAAGCAATGTCATCACTGTAAAATTGAAAATGTGATCCGGTTTACGCTAGTTATAAAAAAAGCGAAAGCATAAGTTATGCTTTCGCTTTTGTGTGAGAACTAATGTTTACGCGTTAGCTTCACGGGCAGCAATATAATCTAGTGCCATCTTAATACGTGTAATCACACGCTCTTTACCAATCAATTGCATTACTGCATCAACTGATGGTGATTGACCTTGACCAGTAACCGCCACACGTAATGGCATACCAACTTTACCCATACCTAACTCAAGCTCTTCACAAACTTGTGTCGTTACAGTATGTAAGTTCTCTGTTGTCCATTCATCAAGCGCTTCAACTTTTGCAAGTGCTAATGCCAATGCATCTTTAGCAACTGGACGTAAATGCTTTTTAGCCGCGCCAGCTTCAAACTCACTAAAATCTTGGTAGAAGTAGCGTGATTGCTCTGCTAATTCAATCAGTGTATGGCAACGCTCACCCACTAAAGTGATCACTTCAGTGATTGCCGGACCATTTTCAATTGAAATTTGTTTTTGATCTAAATGCCATTGTAGGTACTTAGCAACATATTCAGGCGCTGCCGTTTTAATGTAGTGGTTGTTTAACCATAACAATTTATCGGTATTGAATGCTGACGCTGATTTACTTACTGACTCAAGCGTAAAGCAATCAATCATCTCTTGTAACGAGAAGATTTCTTGGTCGCCATGAGACCAACCTAAACGTACTAGGTAGTTAAGCAATGCATGCGGTAAGAAACCATCATCACGGTATTGCATTACACCTACAGCACCATGACGTTTAGAAAGTTTAGCGCCATCGTCACCAAGGATCATTGCACAGTGTGCAAACTCAGGTACTGGTGCACCTAATGCTTTATAAATGTTAATTTGACGCGGGGTATTGTTGATATGATCTTCACCACGAACAACTTGAGTAATACCCATATCCCAGTCATCAATAACAACACAGAAATTGTATGTTGGACTACCGTCAGTACGACGAATAATTAAATCATCAAGCTCGCTGTTAGCGATCTCAATATGGCCACGGATCTTATCATCAAAGATCACAGTGCCTTCTTTCGGGTTACGGAAACGAATACAGAATGGTGAATCTGCGGTTGCTGCTGCATTAGCTGCAATAATTTTTGGATGATTAGCATCATAGCGAGGCTTAACACCGTCTGCCATTTGTTGCTCACGAATTTCATCAAGCAACTCTTTCGGACAATAACACTTATAAGCTTTATCTTCTGCTAGCAGTTGATCAACCACTTCATTGTAACGATCAAAACGCTTAGTCTGGTAATAAGGACCTTCATCCCAATTCAGCTCTAACCATTCCATGCCTTCCATAATCGCATCAATCGCTTCTTGAGTTGAGCGTTCGATATCCGTGTCTTCGATACGTAATACGAATTCGCCACCCATGTGCTTAGCAAATAGCCATGAATACAGTGCTGTACGCGCACCACCAACGTGCAAAAAGCCTGTTGGGCTTGGTGCAAAGCGAGTTTTAACCGTCATTGAGATTACCTTATGAATGATGGATGACACAGTAAAAGCTACTGTGCTAAATCTATTGTTGAGTATTTTAGCACTGTAACCAAGATCTACAATCTTTGATCTGTTTCACAAGCAGATATTCAATCTGGTTATTATTCAATTACCGATATGAATCTCGCCTTAGTAAGCCACTGGTTGAATATAAGTAATCTACATATACCAACACTAATAGATAACAACACTCACAAATAATAACAATGGAAGTTATGGAGCAGACAACAAAGAACACGCAAATATAAGACCAAAAACCTAATTGCTTTAACTTGCGAAAATGCAAGTGTTAAACCAAACTAAAAGTGTGATTTGTTACCCACATCTCAAAATAAGGAACTAATGATGAAAAAAATCTTAGGGCTGTGTGCTGGTGTAATGCTTATGATGCCGTTCACCTTACAAGCAGGAAACTCACCTACCGGCCCCTTTGTTGAATGCCACCTGCAAAATGGTAATGTCGAATTTATGCCAGCGATGTTTTGCGAGATAAAAAAGGGTAAGTACGTATTTAGCTAAGCTTAAATGTAGGTATACTTTAACATATGGGTATACCTACAATTTTTACTTACTGAATAATAGCCCATTGTAGGAATTTTTTGCGTTCTACATCAGAAAGAGATAAGAAGTCAGATTGCACCGATGAGAATATAACAGTTCCACTTGAAGCTTGAACTGTCTTTTGAGTCGTTACTACATTAACAACAGGAGCTGATTGAATTTGAGTTGGTAGGAATTCAACATTTCCCTGTTTTGAATTAAAGGCTGTTAATGCTTTCTCATATCCAGTTAGAACTGAGTAACTACCAGGCAATACGGCAAAATTAAAATTAACTGTTTCACCTGATTGAGTTAATAAATCAAGTTTGGGATCTTTTTCAAATGCATTCTGAGCCTGAATACCATCAATCTTAAATGCAGGAGATAACTTAACTGTTTCGTTATTAGCATTAAAACTAACAACCATAGGTTTTGAATTAAACTTTGCCCAATCACCTGCTTGAGGTATAAGTTTTTCAACGCGGACTAATACTTGGTTATCACCATCTTTTAAATTTACTTCTCTAGTATTGCTATACCATTTCTCACCAAAGTCTTCAGAACCATTGACTGCTAGTAATGTTAGTTCAGGAGATAATTCAACTTTAACATCAGCAACAGCCGGTAAAGTAAAACCTGCCGCTAATAACGAACTTAAAATAACAACTTTTTTCATAATCAATCTCCCTATAATAAAAAAGGTGGGTTAATAAAAACCCACCTGTAAATTCTAACTAAAGATCGGCTTTAACTTAGAAGTAGTATTCCATACCAAGTAGGAAACGAGTCTGCTCTGAAGAAACACCCTCTTTATTACCCATATCGTAATGACGAACATCAGAGTAAATAATTGCGCTTGGTAGCAGGTAACCAATACGACCAGTAATAGCTGTATCAGCAGAGCCGTCTAGTGTTTTACCGTCAACATCTGCATCAGTTGTTGCTGCGTAACCAACTTTGTACAACCAAGTACCACCAGCTACATATTGAGCAGTTGCAGAGAATGCATTCTGATCAGCATCACCTGTTGCAGTATCAGACATCATGTATTTATAAGCAGCAGTCAATGTCACGTCACCAAATGCTACATTACCACCGACAATCGCGTAAGAGTTCGCGAAGTACTCAGTATTCTGGTCTTTACCAAAGTTAGGGTTTGGTTTCCAGCCGCCATCATCATCAGAAACTAAAGGTGAGTCGACTTTAGATGTAACGGTGTAAGCACCACGGTGGTAGTAACCCGCATGAATACCAAAGTTGCTACCAGCATAGTTTGCCGCAATACTTGAGACCATAGCATCAGTATTAGTACCCATACCACTAACAGTTGCTTGAACGCCAACGCCATTCCAAGATACAGAATCAAAACGTAGTGTGTTGTCTGCGCGATCTAAGTAGTTATTACCATCTTGAGTAATATCGTTATTCCAGTCAAATACATTACCTAAGCCTGGGTTTGAGTGTGGCCAGTCAACGTAGTTGTAAGCTGCTTGTAGTTGGCGACCCCATTTGATTGAACCAACATTATCAAACGCAAGACCGATATATGTATCACGCACACCAAAAGAGCCAGCTGCACCGTTAGCATTACCAGATTCAATCTGCCATACGATATCAGGTGCGAAGTTATCAAACTCAACTACGCCACGGAAACCAATACGTGATTCCATATCAGAAAATGCAGCATTAGTGCCATTGTCATTATCATCGATAAAGATTGCACCAGCAGCTTGACCGTAAACCTGAACCTTACCATCCATAAGATCGATTGCAGCATGAGCACCAGTTGAAGCCATTGCTGCTGTTGCGATTGCAGCGCCAAGTAGCGTACGTTTGAACATGTTTTCCATGGAATAACTCCTAAAAGATATTAGCTGTTTACTTACCCCTGAAAGGTTGGCCGCCGAAGGTAGTAAGTAAATCTCTTATATGTCGGTCGAATCATTTCAACCAATTCATATTATTTCGTTTTAAATTGAACTTTTAATTAACTTCGACATTAAGACTACTTTCGCAGCGCAAAACATCAATAAGAACTTACTTTTTAATAGTGAAAACATGATTGAGTGCAAACTTTTGGCGCTATCGTGATCAATGTCATATGTTTTCATTTCAAAACCAAAAATCAAATATAAGCCTTTAAAAACAATACATTATAAAAACAATCAATGATTATTGTGAACAGTGTCGTATTTTATAAATAGTACTATTAGCAATATGCAAAATAATAAACTACGGCTGTCAATCAAAAATATTTTTCATTGTCACCATTAAATAAACACTAAAAATTAAGTTTTTTAGTCATGCTTTACACTATAAGTTGTTAAATAATAGTTATAAAAAAGCCCCACATCAGTGAGGCTTAAATATTAAATGATGTTATTTTTATGCGTTTGCGATCAAATCAACCAGTTGTTGCTCATCCCAAATTTCAATATCCAACTCTTGAGCTTTCGCTAATTTAGATCCTGCCGCTTCACCCGCCACCAATAAATCAGTCTTCTTAGACACACTACCGGTTACTTTAGCCCCTAAAGCTTGTAATGCAGCTTTAGCATCACCACGGGTTAATTGTGATAACGACCCCGTTAGCACTACCACTTTGCCATCGAGCGGTAATTCAACCCCTGCTTGAGGCTTTTCAATTACAGGCCAATGAATACCTTGAGCTAATAAATCATCAATAACCGTCATATTATGCGGTTCACGGAAGAAATTAAATAAATGTGCCGCAACCACTTCACCCACATCTGGCACTTTAATTAGTTGATCTTTTGATGCCAGGCTAATCGCTTCTAAGGTTTCAAAATAATTCGCGACATTAGCCGCAGTAGCTTCACCCACTTCACGAATACCTAATGAATAAATAAACCGCGCTAATGTAGTTTGCTTTGAAGCCATTAGTGCATCAATTAACTTCTGCGCTGATTTAGGGCCCATCCGTTCAAGTACCGTTACTTCTCCAGCACTGAACTTAAACAAATCAGCTGGAGTTGTAACCATTTCACGATCAACCAACTGCTCTATCACTTTTTCACCACAGCCATCAACATCCAATGCTTTACGCGATACAAAATGCTTCAGTGCTTCTTTGCGTTGAGCCTGACAAAATAAGCCTCCAGAACAGCGAGCAACAGCCTCACCTTCTACTCGCTCAACCTTCGATTGACACACCGGACACTCGGTCGGAAACACAATAGCAGTCGCATCAGCAGGACGACGAGACTCAACGACTGCTGCTATTTGTGGAATCACATCACCAGCACGGCGAATGATCACCGTATCACCAATCATAACCCCTAATCGAGCCACTTCATCAGCGTTGTGTAACGTAGCATTACTGACAGTAACACCACCAACAAACACTGGTTCAAGTTTCGCAACCGGTGTAATAGCACCGGTACGCCCAACCTGAAACTCAACATTCTTTAACAGTGTCATTTCTTCTTGAGCCGGAAACTTATACGCAATTGCCCAGCGAGGTGCACGCGCAACAAATCCAAGTTGTGATTGCAAATCCAATTGATCAACCTTGATCACCACCCCGTCAATTTCATATCCTAAAGATTGACGTTTTTCTCCAATCATTTGATGATATTCAATCACAGCTTCAATACTGTCTACACAACGAATTTCAGGACACATTGGCAGTCCCCACGCTTTTAATTGACATAGACGTTGATATTGAGTATCCGCTAACTCACGTCCTTCAACTACACCTACTGCATATGCATAAAAACTGAGTGGACGAGTTGCTGTAATTTTAGGATCTAGCTGACGTAAACTACCTGCTGCTGCATTACGTGGATTAGCAAAAGTTTTAAGACCTTTTTTAAGCGCTGTCGCATTAAGCTCCTCAAACCCTTTTTTAGGCATAAAAACTTCACCACGCACTTCTAATCGCTGTGGCCAATCATCACCACGTAACCGCAATGGAATCGCACCAATAGTACGCACGTTATGAGTAATATTTTCCCCCGTTGCGCCGTCACCACGGGTTGCCGCTTGCACAAGCACCCCATTTTCATACATTAGACTAACCGCTAGGCCATCCAATTTCGGCTCACAACAGTAACTAATGCTGCTGCTATCACGTAATCGATCTTGAAGTCGCTTTTGAAAATCACGTAAATCATCATCATTAAATGCGTTACCTAATGACAACATCGCAATTTCATGGGTAACCTGCGTAAAACCATCAAGCGCACTTCCACCAACACGCTGGCTAGGAGAGTCATTGGTTACCCACTGGGGATGTTCGGCTTCAATCGCCAATAATTGTTGCATCAGACGATCATATTCAGCATCTGGTATTTCAGGGTTATCTTCAACGTAATAACGATGGCCATGATAATCGAGTTGTTGTTTTAAGCTGGCAAGTTGTTGCTGAAGGTCGGTGCTCATTTCAATTCCTACCTGAAGAAAATGTTGATTAATGAATCTGATAACAAAACTTCAAATCATTACGGTTATAACAATAGATACAATAAAATTCAGGCTCCCGAGGGAGCCTGAATTTGAATCAGTAATAATAATTTATTTGATTAACATTGATTATATTTTACTGATTTTTCTCGATATGCTGCAATACGGTTCGGTGTGATCATGACACGATCTTGATCCATCACATCTGCATTCAGTTGATCGGCAATTTGCTGTGCGGTTTGTAACATCATATTAAAGTTACTCGACGCTTTACCATAACATGGCAACATTAAGAAAAAGCCAATGCCTGGCGTTTCAAAATGCTGGTAATTGGTTTCAGGAAACGTACCAGGGTTAAGCAAATTAGTTACAGAAAAAATAACAGGCTCAGTACCCGCTAAATCAGCATGACGATGGAAAACTGAGTTTTCACCAAAAATCAAACCATTACGCTCTAAACATGCAAATAATGATGGCCCGCGCAATACCTTACCTTTACGCGCATGCACACAAACAGATAAATAGCTTGGTGGTAGTGGCTCTGGTTCAGGTAATACTTCAGGTTCAGGGATTTGTTCTGGTTCTAGTGTAATTTCAGGCTCAGGTGTTTTTGTTGTAACAGCTTCAGTTGCAACATTCTCAACAGCACGTTCTTGTGGCTTATCATCTTCAACGACAGGCGTAAAAATAGGAGTTGGGGTTGTAACAGTTTCAGCTGCAACTGTTGGCTGAGCTGCAACTGTTGGCTGAGCTGCAACTGTTGGCTGAGCTGCAACTGTTGGCTGAGCTGCAACGGCTGGCTGAGCCGCAACGGCTGGCTGAGCTGCAACGGCTGGCTGAGCTGCAACTGTTGGCTGAGCTGCAACGGCTGGCTGAGCTGCAACGGCTGGTTGAGGCGCAACAGCTGGTTGAGGCGCAACAGCTGGTTGAGGCGCAACAGCTGGTTGAGGCGCAACAGCTGGTTGAGGCGCAACAGCTGGTTGAGCTGCAACGGCTGGTTGAGGCGCAACGGCTGGTTGAGGCGCAACGGCTGGTTGAGGCGCAACGGCTGGTTGAGGCGCAGCTCCAATGTGCATCTGTGGCTCAATACGCTCATGAGTTGCAACTTTCGGCGTCGAGGTTACACTTTGGGGAGCTGTTTCACCCAATAAAGGATCATGTTGAGGACGTTCACCAAAACTAAAACCAGGCTCTTTACGCTTAGAAGCTGATTTTGTTACAGTAGCCTCCGGTTGATTTGACTTAGTTTCTGTCACTTCCGGTGCACTATTCACAACACGGACGTCACTAACACTCTCTTGGGCAATATCTTGACGATCAAGACTTGCTTCATCTATTTTACTTAGTGGTTTCTCACCAAATTTAGCTGGCTTTTCTTTTCTACTTGTCCATAGACCATGAAAAAGAAGCGCTGCAATTGCTAACGCACCAACAATAATAAGAACCAGACGCAATTCCTGCATATGAATACTCTAAATTAACTCGTTGTCCCTTTACGGGGTTAATAATAGAAAAAAATCTACTAGGAAACTTAGTATCTAGTTAGAATTTCTCACCGAATGACTTACTGTACCAAAACTCACTTGACAATGAGAAGATGAATATCGAGATTCCATCAAGATAGTGTAAGCTTAGTAATTTTTGTACAAATTTAAATCATTTTTGTATTGTTACTCATCATTTTTATTTTATCGTCAAAGTAATGACAACAATTTTGTTGGTTGATTCCATCCTACCTCGGCAATTAACATTCATAAAGAAATCTAAACAAATGAACAGTAAATCACTAAAAAATACTTGTTCAGGAGAGAGAAATGCCACAACAGCATAATATTAAGTCAGCAACCAGTGGTGCTGGTTATTTTTTCCAAGGCCTGCAGCTTGCCTCTCAACCAGGTACGCGCCGTTTTGTTCTCATCCCGCTACTAATAAATATTGTATTACTCGGTAGCGCTTTTGCGACATTATTAAGCCATTTGAGCGGCTGGATTGATCATTGGTTAAGCTATTTACCTAACTGGCTGGAATGGCTTTCCTATATCTTATGGCCACTACTGGCTATTGCTGCTTTAGTTTCATTTTCGTACTTCTTTAGTACAATTGCTAACTGGATTGCAGCACCGTTTAATGGATTATTAGCCGAATACCTTGAAGCGAAACTCACCGGACAAACACCACCAGATGATAGTTTCAAAGCATTACTAAAAGATCTACCTCGAACCATGGGTCGTGAATGGACCAAGCTTAAGTATTATCTACCTAAAGCGATTGGATTACTCATTTTAATGTGGATTCCAGCTATTGGCCAAACTGTTGCGCCAGTACTATGGTTCTTATTCAACGCTTGGATGATGACAATTCAATATGTTGATTACCCTTTTGATAATCATAAAGTGCCTTTCCCTGATATGCGAGATGCCCTTAAACAAAAACGAGGTCAAGCATTAAGTTTTGGTGCCGTTGTGATGTTACTAACCATGGTACCTATTATTAACTTATTTGTAATGCCCGTTGCCGTTTGTGGAGCAACAGCAATGTGGGTTGATCATTATCGCACCCAATTTAAACGTTACTAATCTCAATTAAGTTTTAAATTAAAGCCAATAGCTATAGTGCTATTGGCCTTTTCTTTTTTATCCACCACAAATAAATCCCACCTCGACAATAAATTACGCAACCTTTTTGCTACAATTAATTAATAATAGTAGCAACTATCACATAATAACAATAAGATATAACCATTAATTACTTTGCAAATATCGAGACAGGTATATGCTTAATCTATTCAACATTGAGTCTAATTTGTCACGAAGGAACGAAGTATGAGCAAAATATACGAAGATAACTCTCTCACTATTGGTAACACCCCGCTGGTACGTCTTAATCGTGTCAGTAATGGTAAGGTGCTTGCAAAAATTGAAGCGCGTAATCCAAGCTTCAGTGTTAAATGTCGTATCGGCGCCAACATGGTATGGGAAGCAGAAAAAAATGGCCTATTGAAAGAAGGGATTGAACTTGTAGAGCCAACCAGTGGTAATACAGGTATCGCTCTTGCTTTTGTGGCTGCTGCTCGTGGTTATAAACTAACGCTAACCATGCCAGAAAGTATGAGTCTTGAACGCCGTAAATTATTAAAAGCTCTTGGGGCAAAGCTTGTTCTAACTGAAGCGGCTAAAGGCATGAAAGGTGCGATTGATAAAGCAGAAGAAATAGTCAACTCAAACCCTAGTAAATATCTACTACTACAACAATTTAATAACCCTGCGAACCCCGCTATTCACGAACAAACTACCGGGCCTGAAATCTGGGATGCAACCGATGGTGAAATTGATGTTTTCGTTTCGGGTGTCGGCACAGGTGGTACAATTACAGGGGTTAGCCGTTATATTAAACAACAACAAGGTAAAGCGATTACTGTCGTTGCAGTAGAGCCAGCAGAATCCCCAGTGATCACTCAAACCGTAAATGGTAATACAGTTCAACCTGCACCACATAAAATTCAAGGTATCGGTGCTGGCTTCATTCCAGGCAACCTTGATTTAGCCCTTATAGATGAAATTGAGCAAGTCAGCTCTGATGATGCGATTGAAATGGCGCGTCGTTTAATGGATGAAGAAGGTATATTGGCTGGAATTTCATCAGGAGCTGCTGTTGTTGCTGCCAATAACATTGCTGCTCGACCAGAATTTGCGGATAAAAATATCGTGGTAATTTTACCGAGTTCGGGTGAACGCTACTTATCAACCGCACTTTTCGCTGGTATCTTTACAGAAAAAGAAACCCAACAGTGATCACATTTTGCGATGTTAGATAGGAATATCCACACTCAAAAAGCCCCTTTGTGGGCTTTTTTGTTGCATTTTATTCCCAGCTTTACTATAAAGCTGATGCGCTTTATTTTTAGCATCAAAATAAAAGGACAACTATTAGTCAATTTTGATTAATATCAAAAAAAGTTTCTCATAAAACTTTGACTTGGATTAAAGCTAAGACAACATATTATTAGGTAGTTTATACTGCTTGAATAATATGCTGAGATTTATAATCACATAGGTTATAGCTCATAAAGCAAACTATTAATATAACGACTATATCTAAATCGGGGTGACATTATGTATCAGAAGCAAGTTGAAATCACTGCACCAAACGGCCTACACACTCGTCCAGCAGCACAGTTCGTTAAAGATGCAAAATCATTTGAAGCAGACATCACAGTAACTTCAAACGGTAAAAGCGCAAGTGCTAAAAGCTTGTTTAAGCTTCAAACTCTTGGCCTAGTTAAAGGTGCAGTTATTACTATCGCAGCTGAAGGTGCACAAGCTCAAGAAGCAATTGATAAGCTAGTAACTCTTAAAGAAATGCACGACGGTGCTGAAATCGCAATGTTCCGCGAAATCTAAGCTAAGTTTGTATACAAACGAGTTCCAGTTTTTAGTTAATTAAAGGTAAGGCTATGATTTCAGGTATCCTGGCATCTCCTGGTATTGCTTTCGGTAAAGCATTGCTATTGCAAGAAGAAGAGATTGTTCTAAACAAAACTCCAATCGCTGCAGACCAGATCGATAACGAAATTCAACGTTTCTTCGACGCTCGAAAAAAATCTGCAGAACAACTTGAAGTTATCAAAGAAAAAGCACGTGTCACCTTTGGTGAAGAGAAAGAAGCCATCTTTGAAGGTCACATCATGTTGCTGGAAGATGAGGAGCTAGAAGAAGAAATTATAGCCCTTATTAAAGATAAGCATTCAGCTGATTATGCGATTTATTCAGTCATTGAAGAACAAGCACAAACGCTTGAATCTCTTGATGATGAATACTTAAAAGAACGTGCAAGTGATATTCGTGATATCGGTAGCCGTTTTGTTAAGAATGCGTTAGGCATTAATGTTATTAATTTAAGTGCTATTAATGAGCAAGTGATTTTGGTCGCTAATGACCTAACACCATCAGAAACTGCACAAATTAATCTAGAGTTCGTTCTTGGCTTCATTACTGATATTGGTGGTCGTACTTCACACACCTCTATCATGGCACGTTCACTAGAGATTCCTGCAATTGTAGGAACTAACACTATTACATCTCAAGTTAAGAACGGCGATATGCTTGTTCTTGATGCAATCAATAACCAGATTGTTATCAACCCAACTGACGATGAGCTAAACAAATTTAAAGCTATCCGTGATGCTGATAAAGCAGAGCAAGAAGAATTAGCGAAGCTAAAAGATCTTCCTGCTATTACACTTGATGGTAAGCAAGTTGAAGTATGCGGCAACATTGGTACAGTTAAAGACTGTAATGGTGTTAACCGTAACGGTGGTGAAGGCGTTGGTCTATACCGTACTGAATTCTTGTTCATGGACCGTGATTCTCTGCCTACAGAAGAAGAACAGTACCAAGCATACAAAGAAGTTGCAGAAGCAATGCATGGCGAGCCAGTGATTATCCGTACTATGGATATCGGTGGTGATAAAGATCTACCTTACTTAGATCTTCCTAAAGAAATGAACCCATTCTTGGGTTGGCGTGCAATTCGCATCAGCCTAGATCGTCCTGAAATTCTTCGTGACCAATTCCGTGCTATTCTGCGAGCATCAGCTCACGGTAAAGTTCGTATCATGTTCCCGATGATTATTTCGGTTGAAGAAGTACGTAAATTAAAAGCAGCAATTGAAGAGTTTAAGCTTGAATTAACCGCTGAAGGCTTGGCATTTGACGCTAACATCGAAATCGGTGTTATGGTTGAAACACCAGCAGCAGCAGCGATTGCGCACCATTTAGCTAAAGAAGTTTCTTTCTTTAGTATTGGTACCAACGATTTAACCCAGTATACTCTAGCAGTTGACCGTGGTAATGAGCTTATTTCTCATCTCTACAATCCGCTATCTCCTGCTGTACTTACTGTGATCAAGCAAGTTATTGATGCTTCTCACGCTGAAGGTAAGTGGACAGGTATGTGTGGCGAGCTTGCTGGCGACGAACGTGCTACCCTACTGCTATTAGGTATGGGTCTTGACGAGTTCAGCATGAGTGCAATTTCTATCCCTCGCGTTAAGAAAGTTATCCGTAATGCTAACTTTGCTGACGTTAAAGCAATGGCAGAGTACGCATTGACTCTTCCAACTGCAGCTGAGATTGAAGAGCACGTAGAAAAATTCATCGCAGAAAAGACCATCTGCTAATAATATAGCAGCAGATAAAATAACAACGCTTAGGAGCAACGATATGGGTCTGTTTGACAAATTAAAGAAAATGGTTTCTGACGACAGCAGCGAAGCTGGTGCAATTGAAATTATCGCACCTCTTTCTGGTGAAATCGTTAACATCGAAGATGTGCCTGATGTAGTATTTGCTGAAAAAATTGTTGGTGACGGTATTGCTATCAAACCAACTGGCAACAAAATGGTTGCACCAGTAAACGGTACTATTGGTAAGATTTTCGAAACTAACCACGCTTTCTCTATTGAGTCTGACGATGGCATCGAGCTTTTTGTTCACTTCGGTATTGATACTGTTGAACTTAAAGGCGAAGGTTTTACTCGCATCGCTGAAGAAGGCCAAACTGTTAAAGTTGGCGACACTATCATCGAATTCGATCTTGCAATCCTAGAAGAGAAAGCTAAGTCAACATTGACGCCTGTAGTTATCTCTAACATGGATGAGATCAAAGAGTTGATCAAGCTATCTGGTGCTGTAAACGTTGGTGAAACACCAGTACTACGCATCAAGAAATAAGATTGTTGATATCTTAATAAAAACGCAGCTTTTTAGCTGCGTTTTTTTATGTCGAATAAAATTCATTTACGCTTACACAAACAAGCCTCAAAGGCTCAGACACGCCTTAATCCTTCGATTTAATACCATAGGCTCAATCATGGGCTTACATCTCTCAGCGATAACCTAGGGTTACTGTTGTCATAAAATACACCCATAAAAAAACGCCACTATAAATAGTCGCGTTTATGGTCTGATAATACATCAAGATAGTTAACAACTTATGCAGTCATCACCTCAACCTGTAATTTTACATGTTCACAACTAGGCTCACCTGATTCAAATAGCGTCGGCATATTTAATCCTGTCGATAATGTTTGTGCCAGAATCGTCCGCCAACCGCCATCATCTAATCGCTCTTGTACTTGAAATGCAATGCTCACGCTATCTGCTGAAACATCTAACAATTGTGCGCTACCAACCACTTCACGGTATGAATGATGATTATCTTGGCTTAAGCCTTCAAAAAAAATGGTTTCTTCGCCAGGTAATAATGACAATGATGTATTTACCATTTGGCGTAGACGACAAGCACTATGCATTTCAAAGCTTACATCCAGCAACCAATCAGCCATTGCTAATGGGCTCAATAATGTACTTAGAAATAATTGCCCTTTACCCATTGCGAACTTTTCCATTATGACTACCTCTTACAAGCTAATGTGCAAATACATCTTTTACTCGTGAGCTTCGAACTAAATACAATCCAAGCCAAACTGTTAACAACAAGGTTAATGCGCGCACCCAAGAAAATGCGCCTTGACTCAACACGAGGTGATATATTTGCAAAGCAAAATCGATACTGTAAGCAGCTATTAATAATTTTTTTCCATGCTGCCACAAATAATGTATAAACTTATTATTGTTATTGCGCTGACCTGATAACCACATTAATAATAAGGCTGGCATTCCTAACACCATGCCGATATAAAGTGTGTCTCGCAGTGGGTAAATCAATTCAAGAAGTTGTCCTCCTTGAGTTCGACTAACACCTGCCATGACAAAAATCACCAGTGCTTTCGCATTAAAAATCAGTGCCAGCCATAGCATCTTATTTAATTTTAACTGCCCATGATCATCGTAGGCATTGATAGGATAAAGCAAACAACTTTCCTCACACATGTTCAACTCAACACGCATCAATCTAGACAACATCAGCACACTATGGCTTGATTTCGACTCTAATCGATCAACGCATATTAAGTACAATTTAAGCGCTATTTTTGTGGATCACCGCACTTTTCATTTATTTATATTGCCTAGCAAGTCACGTTTTTTGATCTAAAACCAACAACCAATGGCTATTTTTTAACCAGCAACAAATGACAAAATATCAAACTAAATTATTTTTAATCATAAAGTTACAATATGAATATACTATTAACACCATATTCATCTAAAACTGTAATTTTCATACAAAAAAACCTAAATATATAAATCTCAACACATATAACAACAACCACATATATGGCAACACTACTGCTAAGATTGAGTAATCAGATATAATCTCAATCAATTATCATTCATCAGAAAGGTCAATAGTGCGCATGACAACCATAAAAAAGAACGCTGCTCCTTCTGCAGAAACACAAATAGAAGCATTACGAGTCGCTAAAGCAACCCAAAAAGAAGGCCAAACCAAAGAGCAAACCAAACTAATCGCACAAGGAATTCAGAAAGGCATTGAACAATATAAAAAACAACAAAAAGCCAAAGCAAGGGAGCGCGATAAATTAAAAAAGAAAAACGCCCAAACTAAAAATAATCAAACCGAAATAATCGACACTCCAGCGGTTGCCCAGCAAATTATCTATAAGCAGCATTGGCTACCTTGGGGAATCATCATTGCTTCTTGGATTGGTTTCGGCGTTTATTTAACTTACACCAATACACTATGATGAGAAAAAATATGAAGATTGTTGGCTTTATAACAGCATTAAGTGGATTAATAACTGGCTGCGCTGATCCACAATCAACGCCATGGCAACGTCAAATAGACACGCCATGCGATAATAAATCCCATTGTGTATCAACTATCGAGCAACGTGAAAAATTTAAACTCGCCCCCTTTATGCTCACACCTAAAGGTATACAAAGCTGGGCAGAGATTATAGCGCTAGCACAAACGCTACCTGGAGCAAAACTCGTTGAACATGATGACCGTTATTTTCACATTGAAGTCCGTAGTGCGGTGTTTGGATTCATTGATGACTTCGAAGTTAAACAACAAGCCCAACAGCTGCACGTAAGATCTATTTCCCGTAGTGGTTACTCCGATTTTGGGGTTAACCGTAAACGAGCTCAACAATTTAGATCGTTATTAGTCAAGCAGCAACTGATACACGATACCACCACCAGCAATTAACATGCCTTATAACAAAAAAACCATGGTTGCTTTAGTATTCACTACCGCAACCATGGCTTAAAGATCATGTTGTTATAACTATTTAATCCAGTTTTTTATCTTTACCTAACGACAACAACCATACACACACCGCCGCAACTGCTACAAAACCAAATAAAATGATCATCGGCATCGCAGCATAACCCAGTACATGCCAAATTACTGATTCTAGAGTACTCATCATTGCTCCTTTGGTTTATTGCCACCCTGACACATCTTTCATGTCAGGTAACTTATGGGCAATCCCCTTATGGCAATCAACACAGGTTTTATCACCGGATGCTAATGCAGTTGAGTGCTGCTTTGCACTACGTGGAGCTTGCTCAGAAAAATCCATATAATTGAACTGATGACAATTACGACATTCTTGAGAGTCATTGTTTTTCATTCGCTGCCATTCTCGCTCGGCAAGATGACCACGGCGAGCATTGAATTTTTCAGGGGTATCAATAGTGCCCATCATATGTGAGTAGATTTCTTTTGATGCCTGCACCTTACGGACAATTTTGTCGGTCCAATTATGCGGTACATGACAATCAGAACAAATCGCTCTTACTCCTGAACGGTTTGAAAAGTGAATCGTTTCTTGGATCTCTTTCACGATTGGCGCATGACACCCTGCACAGAATTCTTCAGAGTTGGTCTTTTCCATCACGGTATTAAATCCGCCCCAGAATAATAACCCGCCCATAAACCCCATAAAAAGTACTAAGCCAACCGCGACTTTGCTGGGTGTTTTTAGTCGTAACCAAAATGTTTTTAACAACTTCATAGATAAGCCCTTTTACTATTCAGTCACGATTAACGTAATGCATTTACGCGTTTAAAATCATTTTCAACCAATGGCTCAGCATCTGCTTGAGGTACATGGCACTGTAAGCAAAAATAACGACTTGGTGAAACATCAGACAACACTTGGCCTTGCTGAGGTGATATATAATGCGTCACACTGATCTTAGTTGCATTCATCTCTTTGGCGTTTTTCCAACTATGGCAAGCAAGACATTTATTGGCATTGAGCGAGACTTCATTATGACGAATAGTATGTGGAATAAGTGGTGGCTGATAAACATAATCACTATCAATCACTCCCTGATCTTTAGGATAATGCTTCATAGGATCGGCTGGGCGTGTGGTCTCTAACTCTGTCATACCTCGTAATGATTCAAGTCCGCCGATACCACCGGGATTATCTAATTTAGCTGCCGCTGCAATATTCGCAGCGGTGGTCGTTGCTGTTGCCGAATCACTATCATCACTATGAGCGATACCTGTAAGCATCAGCCCTGCGACTAATACTGCAAAAAATAATCGTTTCATGCTGTTCTCCGTTGCTAGGTATATTCTAGTCACAGCGAACGACAAGCCTCGTTCGCTGAATTAATGAATTAGATCTTGGTGATCTTAATCGGACACTTTTTAAAATCTGTCTGTTTCGACAATGGATCTGTAGCATCCAAAATCAATTTATTGACTAAAATATTGGCATCAAAAAACGGTACGAAAACTAATCCAACAGGAGGACGGTTACGACCACGAGTTTCTACTCGACAGCGCACCTCACCTCGACGAGAGGCTAATAAAACTTCATCACCACGACGAAGATTACGAGCTTTGGCGTCTTGAGGATTGATATAGCACCACGCATCAGGTACTGCTTTATATAATTCAGGTACACGACGAGTCATAGTGCCAGTATGCCAATGTTCTAGCACTCGTCCGGTACAAAGCCACATGTCGTAATCTTTATCAGGCACTTCTGGTGGTGCTTCATAAGGCGCTGAAATAATAAGTGCCTTACCATCAGGTTTACCATAGAAATCCCAACCCGAGCCTTTTTTAGCGTACGGATCAGAACCTTCTTTAAAGCGCCACTGAGTTTCTTTGCCATTAACAACAGGCCAACGTAAACCACGCACTTTATGATAAGTTTCATAAGGAGCAAGATCATGTCCATGACCTCGACCAAAGCTAGCATATTCTTCAAATAAGCCTTTTTGAACATAACAATCTTGCGCTTGCGCATCATCATTTAATGGCTGTGCTTGCGTTAATGGATACTTATCAACTTGGCCATTACGGAACAAAATATCGTACATAGTTTTGCCACGGTATTGCGGCATCTTATTAAGCAGCTCCTCATCCCAGACTTCTTCAACCTTAAATCGCTTTGAGAATTCCATGATCTGCCATAAATCAGATTTAGCTTCACCTGGCGCTTTTACTTGTTGATACCAAACCTGAGTACGGCGTTCAGCATTGCCGTAAGCGCCTTCTTTTTCGACCCACATTGCGGTTGGTAAAATCAAATCAGAGGCTTGCGCAGTAACCGTAGGATAAGGATCTGAACATACAATAAAGTTATCGGGATTGCGGTAACCTGGTAAACGTTCCTCATTAATATTTGGACCCGCTTGCATATTGTTATTACACATCACCCAGTAAGCATTCAATTTACCGTCATTCAGCATTCGATCTTGCTGTACTGCGTGATAACCCGGTTTAGGTGGAATAGTACCTTCAGGCAGTTTCCAAATATTTTCAGCAATTGCTCGGTGCTTAGGATTAGCTACCAGTAAATCGGCCGGTAAACGGTGAGCGAATGTGCCTACTTCACGCGCAGTACCACACGCTGAAGGCTGACCAGTTAATGAAAATGGACTATTTCCTGGGGTTGAGATTTTACCGGTTAATAAATGCAAGTTATAAACCAAACTTTGCATCCATACACCTCGAGTATGTTGATTCATACCCATAGTCCACAATGACATCACCTTAAGTTTAGGATCAGCATAGTATTTAGCTAACTCAACCAATTTTTCAGGCTCTACACCTGACATTTGGGAGGCTTTTTCAAGAGTATAATCCGCCACTGACGCTTTATATTCTTCAAACGTCATTGGAAATAAATCGCCAGAATTAGGGTTCGCAGCTTGTTTTTGTAATGGATTATCATCACGTAAACCGTAACCAATATCGGTTTGAGCACGTTTAAAATGGGTATGTTTATTCACAAAATCCCAATTAACGGCATCATTTTCAATAATGTAATTAGCAATATAGTTAGCAATCACTAAATCAGTTTGAGGGTGGAAAATCATGCCGTTATCGGCTAACTCAAACGAACGATGTTCATAAGTCGATAACACATTGACTTTAACGTGAGGATGACTCAAACGGCGATCAGTTAGTCGCGTCCATAATACTGGGTGCATTTCCGCCATGTTTGAGCCCCACAACACAAACACATCAGCATGTTCAAGATCGTCATAACAGCCCATTGGCTCATCAATACCAAAGGTACGAATAAACCCTACTACCGCAGATGCCATACAATGGCGAGCATTAGGATCGATATTATTAGAACGGAAGCCCGCTTTCATCATTTTAGACGCAGCATAGCCTTCCATGACGGTCCATTGACCCGAGCCAAACATACCAACCCCCGATGGGCCTTGTTTTTTAAGCGCAGCTTTCCACTTCTCAGCCATCACATCAAAGGCGTAATCCCATGAAACAGGTGTAAACTCACCCTCTTTATGATATTGACCATCTTTCATACGTAATAAAGGCGTTTGTAAACGATCTTTACCGTACATTATCTTCGATAAAAAATAGCCTTTAATACAATTAAGGCCTTTATTCACCGGTGCTTGAGGATCACCTTGAGTTGCCACGACTCGGCCATTTTTAGTCCCGACCAGAACTGAACAACCAGTGCCACAAAAACGACACGGCGCTTTATCCCATTTAATTTTGGTTTCATCAGAACTCACAATTAAATTCGTTGCTGATGCTGGTAACGAAATACCCGCTACCGCAGCAGCAGACGCTGCAGCATTCGCTTTCACAAATGCTCTTCTTGTCATTTTCATAGCTTACCCTCAGCTTGTGAATCATAGTGCTCAATATGGTGATAGACCAAAAAAGTGATTAACACATGGTCTAAATTATTAATTTTATCAATTGCATCAGTTACGTAGCCTTGGTTCTCTGTCTCAAGTACTACGATAATTTTACCTTCTTCACTTGTCGCAGGAATTTCAGTATTTGGTATTGCTAAAATTTGTTGGCTAATCGCTGCTAAATATTGTGGCTTAACGTGAACGATAAGGCTTGAGGTATGCACTTCATGTAATGTCATGTTTACTCTCTCTAATTCTTTAAACTGCAGGCGTTATCATTTCAATCGCAGCCACTGGACAGCCACTTATACATGCACCACAGCCACTACAAGCAGCATCATTTATCATCGGTTGGGCAACCTTTCCCACTTGTAGAGCAAAGGTTATAGCCTGAGTTTCACATTGATCACCGCAACTGCGGCACTCAATATTATTCAATGCGATACAAGATGAATTAATTGTCACGGTTTGTTGCCAAGGTGGTTGTTGCTGTGGTTCAAATAATGGCTCGGGACATACATGCGCGCATTGATAACAAAAACTGCATTCTCCTTCCCCATGATGAAAATCCACCATAGGAAAACCACCGTCGCCTTTAACAATGACTTTAGTTTGGCAAACATCAACACAAGCATTGCAACGCTGGCACTGGTCAATAAAGGTGTTTTCATCCTTTATCCAAGGCAAACGCTGCTGTTGAGATGGCCGTTGGCGAGTAAATAAGCTTCGACGCGAACGATTTATCACAGCCCCTCCTTTCGCTTAACCGTAAATGGTTACAAATCATTTTCTTTGTTACTATTCACTTTCTATTAATGTTCTTTTACGTTATTTTTAAATATCGTCATAACTACGAACATACCCCCTAAGGGGTAATTACCCCTATACCTTGTTCTAGATCAATAAAACATACGGGATAATGTCTAATATTTGGCAAATTTATCGCGTAATCCGTCATCTAAAAATTAAAATGATAAATATGACAGTAAGAGATGATTAACGCCGCCTCATTCTATTAATAACTATTCACATCAACAGGTCACCCCCTAATAATGCACCAACAAAAAGTTAATTCAGTTACCACTACAATTGGTCGTTCAATGGTGGCAATTTTGTTTTTGGTCTCAACCACAATCAGCTTAGCGTTGTGCATGTTAGTTTCGAGTCTGAACGATGCTGCTGCCATCAATACTGCTGGCTCATTAAGAATGCAAAGTTATCGATTAGCATTTGATATTGAAACTCAATCACCGCTGCTTAGCAGCCATACCGTTGCGTTTGAACAATCGTTAACATCACCAACCATGCAAGCATTGCACCATTGGTATGTACCGCAGAAAATACAGAATCATTACACTGAATTAGTGTTAACTTGGCAGGCAGTACGTTCACAGTTAGATCAAATAGATAAAGACGGATATTTAGCTCAAGTCGCCCCTTTTGTTGACCGCATTGATCAATTTGTATTTGAGTTACAACAATCATCCGAAAACAAATTACATCTGTTAGCATTAATTAGTGCGATGGGGTTATTGCTTATCTTAATGGTGGTGTTATTTACGATTCAGTTTACACAACGAAAAATAGTAGTGCCGCTTAACCAGTTAATGGCGGGATGTAAACAAATTAAGCAGCATCAATTTGCATTAACCATCAATAATAATAGTGGCAATGAATTAGGTATTCTTGCGCGTACATTTACTCAAATGGCGGCAGATTTAGATAAGTTTTACTCGGATTTAGAACAAAGCGTTAGTGAGAAAACTCACCGTCTACGCCATGCTAATGAATCACTCAAAGTACTTTATAACTGTTCACAACAACTATCCGTTAGTCGCTTAACTCACCACCATTTCCAACATATGTTAGAAACCTTAATTGCAATTGATGGTTTAACAGCTGCCAAACTCATTATTGAAGAATCCAATGGCACCACCACAGAAATCATCGTCGGTGAACACCAATCAACCGCTTGGCATCAGCAACAATTACTCATTGATGGCGAGACGATGGGCCAATTATGGTGGCAATATCAGCTACCCTGTCCAGATCTCGCTTTGATCGAAAATATTGCCAATATTTTAAGTCGCGGAATTTATTACAATCGCGCTCAAAAACAGACAGAACAATTACTGTTAATGGAAGAGCGAGCCACGATTGCCCGTGAACTGCACGACTCACTAGCACAATCATTATCATATCTAAAAATTCAATTAACCTTATTAAAGCGACAACTCAACGTCACGACTGATACCAATAATAACCAATGGCAAACGGTACAAACTATTGATGAAGAATTAGCTAATGCTTACACCCAATTACGGGAACTATTAAGTACATTTAGGCTAACCATTAAAGAAGCCAATTTTAGTGAGGCACTCACTCAATTACTGGCTCCATTACGAGAACAAACCTCAGCGCAATTTAACATTGATAACCAATTACCCTCAATGGCTCTGATTGCTCATAATCAAGTCCATTTATTACAGATTATTCGAGAAGCAGTACTCAATGCGATTAAGCATGCTAATGCCCGCCATATCAGAGTTTGTTGCCACCAACATCAAGACATAATTAGCGTTGAAATTACAGATGATGGGATTGGATTTGATCCCTCGCAATCGAAACTTAATCACTATGGTTTAAATATCATGCAAGAACGCACCTCATGCTTAAAAGGTCAATTAACCATTCATTCTCAAATTGGTTTTGGCAGCCAAGTTAAGTTGCAATTTGCATTATCTGAGGGATAAAAATATGTCAGCTTGGAAAGTAATGATCGTCGATGATCATCCGTTAATGCGTCGGGGTATTGGGCAATTGCTCAGTTTTGAAGCTGAATTTGATGTTATTGGTGAAGCCAGTAATGGCAATGAAGCGATAGCACTTGCACATAAAACCCCCGTTGATCTTATTTTATTAGATCTCAATATGAAAGGTATGTCTGGCTTAGACACCCTAATTACATTACGTAATGAAGGTATTGATGCTTGTATTGTTATTCTAACGGTATCTGATAATCATACTGATATTAAAGCACTCATCGATGCCGGTGCTGATGGCTATTTACTCAAAGATACTGAACCTGACGAGTTGATTGCATTATTAAAAACTGCATTAATGGGGGGTAAAGCATACTGCGAGATTGTGACGGCTTTTTTAAGTAATAACAGTGATGACAATACGATTTTATCAAGCCTGACAGATAGAGAAAATCAAATATTACAAGAAGTTGCTAAAGGGCATACAAATAGAGTCATTGCTGAGTCTTTGTTTATTTCAGAAGCAACAGTCAAAGTACATATGAAAAGTTTATTGCGTAAACTGCAAGTAAAATCACGCACTGCAGCAACCGTACTTTATTTACAAACATTAGGATACTAATGTTATAAAAAACCGCAGTGCAAATAAATACACTGCGGTCGATATAACACCCGCGCGATGCTTATTATGACTTACAATGCTAAAGATGTTATTAAATCTTGTTCTCGTGACTCAACCCATTGCAGATCAAAAGGTCCCCAATCACTTAATTTATAATAGCCATCATTATGGCGTCGTCCATCTTGAATAAAAGTCAATTCGATGCCTAATCCAGGCAAGGCTTTTAATACATCTTGAATTGTCCGTCGTGGCCAACCTGTTTGTTCAATTAGACGAGGAACATTAGGGCGCTCTGTATGTTCAACAAGTAACGCCAGATAAAGTCTACGGGCAAAAACTGGATTCAGTTCCATTGGGGCCTCCATAATATACTGTGCCTATTATTGCCAGTTCTCAAATGAGGATGTTGCGTTTGATCAACGAGGTCTTCGGTTTAATCATTATGGATACTAATAAAAGCGAGTTTGATCTCATTTTCATGATAATCATCATTCTTGTTGCTTACTGTAAATAACAACCAATAAAGTGCAACGGTTGCGATAACCCGATAATCTCGCTATAAAAGACGACTTACTTATTATAAAAAAGCCAGCCCAAATATGACTACAATTGCTTACGGTATAAAAAATTGCGACACCATCAAAAAAATGAAGCACTGGTTCGCAGCTGAAAATATTGCGTATCAATTTCATGATTATCGTGTCAATGGTCTTGATCTTGCGTTACTAGAAACCTTTGAAGCGGCATTAGGTTGGGAAGCAATGGTCAATAAACGTGGTACGACTTTCCGTCAATTAACGGCTGAACAAAAAGAGCAGTTAAACCGTGAAACAGCATTGCAATTAATGCTAGAACAACCCGCAATGATTAAACGACCATTATTAAAACATAATAATAATTACTACCTCGGTTTTAAACCTGATCAATACCAAGCTATTTTTCTTACTAAATAACAAGGATACAAGGATGTCTGACAGTCCCGTTATTACACTCGCAAAAGATTTAATGAGTCGCCCTTCAGTTACTCCCGAAGATGCCGGCTGCCAAACAATAATGATCGAACGCTTACAAGCGTTGGGATTCATTATTGAAACGATGGTATTTGAAGATACGACCAATCTATGGGCTCGCCGTGGTACACAAGCGCCATTGTTTGTGTTTGCAGGCCATACTGATGTTGTGCCTTCAGGCCCAGTAGAACAATGGCATACCCCTCCTTTTGAACCAACGATTATTGACGGCTACTTACATGGACGTGGCGCTGCAGATATGAAAGGTTCACTTGCCTGCATGGTGGTTGCGATTGAACGTTTTATTGCTCAAAATCCGAATCATAACGGCTCGATTGCATTATTGATTACCTCCGATGAAGAAGGGCCTTTCATTAATGGGACAACTCGTGTTGTCGATACCCTGGAAGCACGTAATGAAAAAATAGACATGTGTATTGTCGGTGAGCCATCAAGCACTCATGCTGTTGGTGATATTGTTAAAAATGGTCGTCGCGGCTCAATTACTGGCGATCTGATAGTGAATGGTATTCAAGGCCATGTTGCCTATCCTCACTTAGCCAATAATCCGATCCATAAAGCACTACCCGCTTTGGCCGAATTAGCAGCAACCCATTGGGATGATGGTAATGACTTCTTTCCACCAACGAGCTTTCAAATTCCCAATGTTGCAGCAGGTACAGGGGCATCCAATGTCATTCCAGGTCAATTTAAAGTGCAATTTAATTTTCGCTTCAGCACTGAATTAACCGATGCTGATATTAAACGTCGAGTACATTCAATACTTGATGCGCATGGATTAGATTATGATTTGAAATGGACGTTAAGCGGGCATCCATTTTTAACTGACAGTGGTACTTTAGTTGATGCGGTTGTGGCTGCTATCACTGAAATAAACCATACGCCACCACAATTACTGACAACAGGTGGCACTTCTGATGGCCGCTTCATCGCACGTACAGGTGCACAAGTCGTTGAACTTGGACCCGTTAATGCCACTATCCACAAAGTCAACGAATGCGTTAAAGTCACTGATCTTGAAAAACTTACTGATATGTACCAGCGTATCCTGAGTAAGATTTTATAACCACCCATGATTTTTGACCATAATCATAGCTGTTCAGATAACGCCACTGAACAGCTAATCATGCGATAATTGATAGATAATTATGCATTGTTATCATAAGTAAATCATCGCAGCTAATGCATATTATTGGTATTCTATCACCCTAGTTTATGGTTCATTATCAACTGTAGTGATGCATTTGATGGGTTCAAATGAAAATTATCATTGTGAGGTGAATATGGAATGGTTTTTTAATCCTTGGGTAATTTGTGTGATTATTATTGCGGTTATTGCCAGTAATATTGCCGCGTTAAAATATACTGCCTATATGCGAACAGGACTCAAAAAAAGACATCCGCCACAACCACCACATGATGAATCTCAGCCATCAGAAAAATCTGATACTAATCAGATTCAGGATGATAACCATATGCTAGAAAAGAGTAACCCGCAGGATAAAAATGACTGATATAAAAAAATTAGACAGCCGTATTGTTTATCAAAATAAATGGATGACAGTACGAGAAGATAAAATCCAACGTCAAAGTGGTGCCGAAGGTATTTATGGCGTCGTAGAGAAGCCTGATTGTGCCGCTATTTTAGCGATTGATAATGGCTACATTCACTTAGTACAGCAATTTAGGTATAGCATTCAGCAACGCTGCTGGGAGATCCCACAAGGGGCTTGGGAAGCAAATCCTGATGCTAATCATCTTGACCTCGCTAAAGGTGAACTACAAGAAGAAACGGGATTAATCGCGAGTAAAATGACTTATCTCGGGAGTCAATTTATTGCTTATGGTTTTTTAAATCAAACCTGTCATATCTATTTAGCAACCCAATTACGTACAGCGCCAGAGCAACAGCGAGATATTGAAGAAGAAGATTTAATCAGCCAATCTTTTTCCATTGCCGATTTTGAAGCAATGATTATCAATGGTGAATTAAAAGACTGCGTTACCATTGCCGCTTATGGGCTAGCAAAACTCAAACAGGCGATCTAAGCGATTAATAGCAAATCTAAACCAATAAAAAAGCTGCCATTTACGGCAGCTTTTTTGATATTTATTATCTTTTGATATTAATCACATAACGGCGAGATTACGGACGACTTAAATAATCAGCAATACCGACCCACTTATAGCTCGTCAGTTCTTCAAGACCCATAGGACCGCGTGCATGCAATTTTTGAGTTGAAACGGCAACTTCGGCACCTAAACCAAATTGCGCTCCATCAGTAAAACGGGTTGAAGCATTAACATATACTGCCGCAGAACCTGCAGCATTCACAAACCGCTCAGCCGATTGCAGGTTGTTAGTTAAGATCGAATCTGAATGGCTCGCATTATGTTTACGCATATGAAAAATAGCTTCATCAACATTGGCAACCACTTTAACGCCTAAGGTATAACTTAGCCATTCAGTATCAAAATCACCATCTTCAGCTTTACGTAATAAACTCGCTTTACCTTCAAGTAAGTTAAACGCAGCATCATCAGCAACGAATGTTACTTGCGCTTTATTCATCCGTTCAACTAAACGCGATAAGAAAGTCGCGGCTATTTGCTCGTTAACCAATAATGTATCAAGTGAATTACATGCGGAAGGACGTTGTACCTTGGCATTTTCCACCACATCTAATGAACGAGATAGATCGGCGCTATCATCAATATACATATGGCTAATACCAAAACCACCAATAATCACCGGAATAGTGCTATTTTCCTTACACATTTTATGTAGGCCGGCACCACCACGCGGAATAATCATATCAACATATTGATCTAACTTTAGTAACTGTGACACATATTCGCGATCGGGTTGATCAATGTATTGCACTGATGCCGCCGGCAAACCTGCTTTTGCTAATGCCGCCTGAATTACTTCAACTAACGCCATATTTGAATGGAAGGTCTCTCGTCCTCCACGCAAAATACTGGCATTACCTGTTTTAAGGCATAACGCTGCAATATCAATAGTCACATTAGGACGGGCTTCATAAATCACGCCGACAACACCTAATGGAACACGACGACGACTTAAACGCATACCATTTTCAAGTACACGACTATCAAGTTCAGCACCAACAGGATCATTTAAATTAATCACGTTACGCACATCATTAGCAATCGCACTAATACGCGCTTCATTAAGCAATAACCGATCAATTAAAGCCTCTGACATACCGCTTGCTACAGCAGCATCGATATCTCGTTTATTAGCGGCAAGAATAGCAACTTGGTTAGCTTCTAATTCATTAGCGATAATTGCTAATGCAGTATTTTTGACTGCTGTTGCTGTGGTGGCTAATTCAAACGCAGCCTGCTGCGCAGCATGTCCCATTATTTCAAGATTCACAATAATTCCTTCATTAAATTCGAATTAACTGATTGATGTGACTTACCACAGCTATTAAATAACAACCATATCATCACGATGAATTGCTGCATGGCCATACTCATAACCTAAAACATGATGAATATCATGGCTGTGTTTACCCGCAATTTTAGCCATATCATCACTTGAATAACGGCTAATACCACGTGCCAATAATACATTCTTACTGTTAAAAATTCGTACTACTTCACCACGTTCAAATGTGCCTTTTATGTGTGTAATACCTTTCGCAAGTAAACTACTGCCTTTCTGTTGCACGGCCATGACGGCACCATCATCAATGACAATATCGCCCGCAGGTGGTGGACCTGCAAGAATCCATTGTTTACGACCTTCAAGCGGCGATTTTAGCGGTAGAAAACGAGTACCAACAGCGTTACCTGCAGCAAGATCAATAATGACATCAACTCGACGACCAGCAGCAATGATCACTTCAATACCAGCACGACACGCCACTTCAGCAGCTTGTAACTTAGTAGCCATACCACCAGTACCTAAACCGCCGACAGTACCACCCGCTAATTTACGTAACTTATCATCAATAGTATGTACTTCATGAATAAGTTCTGCATCAGGATTACTACGAGGATCCGCCGTAAATAAACCCGCCTGATCAGTCATTAATAATAGCTTATCCGCACCACCTAAAATGCCCACCAAGGCAGATAGATTATCGTTATCGCCGACTTTGATTTCGGTAGTTGCTACCGCATCATTTTCATTCACAACCGGAATAATACCGTTATCTAATAGCGCAACTAACATATCGCGCGCATTTAAATAACGTTCACGATCGTTTAAATCGGCGCGAGTTAATAACATTTGGCCAATATTGATCCCATAAATACCGAACAAAGTTTCCCACTCTTGAATTAAGCGTCCTTGTCCAACTGCTGCAAGTAATTGCTTACTCGCCATCGTTTTGGGTAATTCGGGGTAACCTAAATGCTCACGACCAGCAGCAATCGCACCAGAAGTAACAATGATAATTTTATGGCCTTGACTACGTAACATAGCGCATTGACGCACTAACTCAACCATATGAGCACGATCAAGTTTTAGTGTGCCACCGGTTAGCACACTAGTACCTAGTTTGACGACAATTGTATGGGTTGCAGCACCAGCGGCAACGTCTTGCTTTTGAGCATTAGATTTTTTTGAATCAGCCATGAGATCAAACAATAGATTGAAATAATAAATGTTCTTTGTTGTATCAATCCCTACCGAAAAGCACAAGAAAAAAACAATGACAAAACCAATATTAACGGGCTTTAGCAGGTTGTTTAAGCATAAATACACACAATGAATAACCACAACACCACATAGTGACAATATTGGTGCTTATTTATTGTCATTTCATAAAGTCACAATTTAATGCCACCAGTGGTGATGGAATAGATTATCTATATAATAATTGTTTTATTGAGCTGATAATTCAGCCAGTGGTACTTGAGTTAATGTTGCTGCAGAGACTAACGTTAACTCACATTCATCAACAATGAATAAGGTCAGTTTAGGATAGAAATCAACCAAGGTTTTTAATACGGCATCTCGATGTTTTGCTGGCAATTTACCATTAACCCACTCTCCAGCAGCATTAAAACGACCAAAATCATACTCATATTCATAACCAGTATCGGTGGCTGTCATTACTAACCACCAGCCCCAAAATTCTCGCTGTTCTGGCTCTTTTTCAGCATTAACACAACTGGCTAAACAATCAAAAAAGAACCGTTGTGGCTGTGATTTTTTTTCACGAAGATAAGGACCAATTGCGGTCAATTTAGACATTAAACGTCCATGTGGTGGAAAGCTCGTTGCGATTGTCATTATATTATCCATCCATAGTCAGCGGCATTTGATGCGCAAGTAGTACTTGTTACCATTTTTCATTATCCATAACGCATTAAAACACGCTTAGCACAATAATAATTTCTTATAGTATGGATAATATTTAACAAAATGACAAACCATAGTAACCAAATTTGCTAACAATATCATGACAATATATTTAGTTATAAAAAAGCGGAATCACATTATGCTGTAATTCCGCGACTATTGAAGCTCAGATCTAAATATAGCAGTTACTGCATTTTATCATCTAGCCATTTAACCACTTCAGTCATCACCCGATGATAACCATCATAAATTGGCTTTTCAGGTAAAGTAATTGCTTTACCGCCATAACTTGATAATGCAATCAGTTGATTGTCCATTTCAGGGCAAATAGGATCATTTTTCAACCCAATACCTAACATTGGAATATCCACTCGACGACGGCCTAAAATACCTTGGTTTTTTAATGACCAGGCAGGTAGATGGGATTTGATGCTTGCTTCTGCTTGACCATTTTTACCCATCCGAGATGCTAGTACATCCAAATACATTCGTGGCATTTGATCTAATAACTTCGGTTGTGTCAGAAAACTATTAATTGCGCCACCAATACTGACACAGGTTTTTAAACGTGTAGGTTCCATAAACCCCAGTCGAATGGCAGCATTACCGCCCATACGCAACCCCACCATGGCAACGTTACGATTATCGACCCAAGGCACATCTCGAATTTGTTGTAATAATGCTTGATGCAGACGGCTGGTATCTTCCGTTAAATTCCAACGGTCACTATGGCCAATAGATGGCATATCTAACGTCACCATCGCATATCCTGCAGGGCCTAAATAATCTTTATATAATCGCCACAAATCACTTTGTAAGGTTGCTAAACCACCGCTCACAATTACCGTTGGTAATAACTTATCAGTACGCGGTAAATGAATGAACGCCTCAAAGGTCTTATTTTCATATTTAACATCAATTTTACGCATATCATGCGGGCGTAACTCAATCGCCTCACGGTAACTTTGATTAGCTTGTAGCTCAGCTTGATCAGCCAGTTGATCGCCTTTTATATAAGGATAGGCAGCAATGCTGTAATGAGTACTGGCTTTTAATAACAATTCTGACGCAGCTAACTTATCACCATTATTGGCCGCAGTACGTGCTAATTGCTGATAATTAGACGCTAATTGTGACCATTCATAAGTCCAATTACCTGGTCGATAACCAATAACAGTATCTAATAAATGCTCACTTGTACGAGGGGCGGTTGAGGCTGCAATCCGCGCTAAAATTGCTTCTTGCTCAATAGGATCAACACCTTGCCATATCCATTGCGGACGCCGTAAGACACGATACCAACCAAGCTGACTTTCACCATCAAGTGCATTGTTTACATCACCACTGCGAACATGCGCAATTTTAACAATATTCGATGTTTCTTTGCTGGTTTGACGTGGTGCAAATAGCTTCTCTGATAGATTTTGTTTTGACGGTTCAGACACAGCATCCTCCAACGTATATCACTTATTTTAATAGACCTAGATAATATACCTAAACGGCCCTCAATAAGTTAAATCCATAAAAAAAGACGCTAACAAAGTAGCGTCTTCGATAAAACTTAGTTTCCAAAGCCGATCATCAACACTCAATAACAATATCGATTAATCAGCTCGAGACAACTTAATTACTTTTTAGCAATTGGATCAACGAAAGTAACCGCCATATCCCAAGGTTGTTCAATCCAAGTATCTTGCGGAATACTAACAACAAAATCATCAACTAAATGCTGACCCGCAGGCTTGGCACATACCGTCACAAATTTAGCGCGTGGGTATAATTCGCGAATTTTCTCAGCTGTACCACCAGTATCAACCAAATCGTCAACCACGATAAAACCTTCGCCATCACCATCAGCTTTCTTGATCACATTCATATCACGCTGATGATCATGATCGTAACTAGCAATACATACCGTATCAATATGACGAATGCCTAATTCGCGCGCCAAAATAGCAGCTGGCACTAAACCGCCACGGCTAACTGCAATAATACCTGTCCACTGTTCAGCCGGTAGCAATTTCTCTGCTAACTGACGTGTGTACATTTGCATGTTATCCCAAGTGATGACGAATTTATTACTCATAGTAAAACAACCTCTGAAACAGCGATTCGAAAACCGCATAAATTTATGTAAGTGTAAGTAACATTACACTTATAAGAAAATAATCTTCGCAAGGAATAACGCTGAAATAACCCAAACGCTGATATTTACTTCACGTCCCTTACCACTTAACGCTTTAACTACCGCAAAGGTAATAAAACCAAGACCAATACCTTCTGCAATCGAGTATGTTAAAGGCATTAGTAAACAGACAACCACAACAGGCGCAGCTTCTGTTAAGTCTCGCCAATCAATTGATACCAAGCCTGACATCATCAAAATGGCAACATAAAACAATGCACCAGCGGTAGCATATACTGGAACCATGCCAGCTAGCGGTGCAAAAAATAACGCTGATAAGAATAACATGCCAACAGTAACGGCTGTTAGGCCTGTACGACCGCCAACTGCGACACCCGACACACTCTCAACAAAAGATGTCGTATTTGAGGTACCCAGTAATGCACCAATCGAGGTTGCTGTACTATCAGCTAATAGCGCACGGTTTAGACGTGGTAATTTACCGTCTTCGCCAATTAAGTTGGCTTTAGTCGCAACACCGACCAATGTGCCAGCAGTATCAAACAAATCTACAAACAAAAATGCAAACACAATTGAAATTAAGCCAACTTCCATCGCTCCAGAAAAATCCAGTTGCATAAAGGTAGGTGCGATACTTGGTGGCATTGACATAATGCCGTTGTAATCAACTTCTCCAGCAATAATACTGATTGCGGTTACAATTAAAATCGCAATCAAAACCGCCGCTTTAAAACCACGTTGTACTAAGCCAATCGTTAAGAAAAAGCCTAACCCTGCCATCATTGCTGAGAAACTGGTTAAATCACCCGCGGTTACTAAAGTCGCAGGACTTGCAACCACAATGCCAGATGTTTGTAGGGCGATAAAAGCCAAGAACAAACCGATACCAGCGGAGATACCAATACGTAATGAATGAGGGATTGCATTAATGATCCACTCACGTACTCGCATTACACTCAGCGCAATAAAGCACAAACCAGATAAAAATACTGCTGCTAACGCCACTTGCCATGTATGACCCATACCTAATACAACAGTATAAGTAAAAAATGCATTTAGCCCCATACCAGGCGCTTGTGCTACTGGATAGTTAGCATAAAAACCCATAACAAAACAACCAATCATTGCCGCTAAACAGGTTGCAACAAACACTGCGCCCTGATCCATTCCTGTACTGGCTAACATAGTGGGATTTACAAAGATAATATAAGCCATTGTCAGGAAAGTAGTCACACCGGCCATAATCTCAGTGCGCACTGTAGTGCCATGTTCTTTGAGTTTAAATAATTTTTCTAGCATGCTTCTCGATTCCTTAGAGATACGCAATAAACTAAACAAACAACGTTAAGAAATAGAAAACGATTGCGCAATCCATTTCGGCGCTGATTATAATCATGCGATCACTCAATTTCCAGATTTTATCGCTGAAAAGCGTAAAACAATAACTAATGCTATTCACACACTCTAATGAAATGTACTTTTAGCTATATTTATCAGCATATTAAAAGATAAACTGGCTTGATCGTTTTTTGAGCATTTACTTTTTATACCGCTACATAAGGGTTAATAAAGACCGATAATAAAAGCAAAGAAATAGAGATGATATTAAAACAGATAAAAAAAACGCCACTTCAATATAGAAGTGGCGGCAGAATGTTGCAGATAACAGGATAGCATTATCGAGATATTCTTAATATAAGGGGTGAACAAACTTGCGTTTGTCTCGTTGTAAAACAACCAGACAATAAAATCTAATTAGTAACGGTAAGGCGCTGGGTAATAGAAATTACTTGTATATACCGCGCGACTATTCCAAAAATGTGTCATTGAAGAAAAAATTTTCATTTAAATCACCTAAATCATAAGCACACCAACATAATAGATGGTGGGTTGCCGTCATGGCTCACTTATTCTCGGTTCCTTGGAGGCGATAATCGGGTTCATCCTGAACATATCGTGTTAATTATTGTGCCAATCATCATGGCTTGTCTAAACTATAGCCAAAACGAAATAAACTTACAACATTTTTTTTAACTAGCTCACACTTTTTGGATTTTTAGCTTGAGAAACGGCTCTTTATGTAAATTTATTACATTATTGTTTTATTATATTTCAAAGTATCGCGTTTTGAGTGCTTTTTGGTATCTTTGATCATATTAACTGCATAACCATAGTTATGGTTGACTATCGCGCCATCACTGACACCATAACTGCAGAAATCAGTGGTATAAGATTTTATTATTTGCCCTATCTCCCCTAAAGACAGAGTGATATGCTAAAACCAAAGCGATAAAAATATTCGCTACCTATTTTGTCATTTTACGGTTAAGACCCTACAAAATGACACTAGCCCAATCGCGTATATATAAAGGAAGGCTACTGTGTCTGAAATTACTCAACTATCACCAAAAGCTGTTTGGCATTTCTTTGACCAAATTTGTTCAATCCCTCATCCATCTAAATATGAGGAACAATTGGCACAATACATCGTGTCTTTCGCACAAGCTGAAGGGCTAGATGTTCGTCGCGATAATACCGGTAACGTTATTATTAAAAAGCCAGCTACCGCTGGTATGGAAAACCGTAAAGGTGTTGTACTTCAAGCACATATTGACATGGTGCCACAAAAAAATGAAGAAACAGTACACGACTTTACACAAGATCCAATCCTACCTTTCATTGATGGCGAATGGGTAACAGCAACGGGTACAACGTTAGGTGCTGATAATGGTATGGGCATGGCAACTTGCCTGGCTATTCTAGCAGCTAAAGATATCGAGCATGGCCCTTTAGAAGTATTGCTTACTATCGATGAAGAAGCTGGCATGACAGGTGCATTCGGCCTAGAGGCTGGTTGGCTTGAAGGCGATATTCTATTGAATACCGATTCAGAGCAAGAAGGCGAAGTTTACATGGGTTGTGCGGGCGGTGTTGACGCAGCATTAACCGTTGATATTCAACGTGAGGCAATCCCTGCTGAACATCAAGCAATTAAATTAGTGGTTAAAGGCTTAAAAGGTGGTCACTCTGGCTGTGATATTCACACTGGCCGTGGCAACGCTAATAAATTAATGGCACGTTTCTTTATTAATCATGCTAAAGAGCTTGGTTTACGTATCAATAACTTCACCGGTGGTAGCCTACGTAACGCCCTACCTCGTGAAGCTAGTGTCATTGCGACATTACCAGCAGCAAACATTGATCAACTAAATACTTTATTCGCTGAATACCAACAGATGGTTAAAGCTGAATTAGGTCATGTTGAAACTGATATTACTATCTTTACTGAAACATGTGCACTACCTAGAGATATCATGGTAATGGCTGATCAAACTCGTTTAATGAATATTTTAAATGTATGCCCTAATGGTGTTATTCGCATGAGCGATGACATTGAAGGTGTCGTAGAAACATCATTAAACATGGGTGTGATCACCACTGAAGCAGACAAGGTAACTATCCTATGCCTTATTCGTTCATTGATCGATTCAGGTCGTAGCTACGTTGAAGGTATGTTGCAATCACTCGCTGCACTTGCTGGCGCTAAATGCGAAGTATCAGGAGCATATCCTGGTTGGAAACCTGATGCAGATTCTGAAATAATGCAAGTTTTCCGTGATACTTACCAACAAATGTACGGTAACAAGCCTAACATTATGGTGATCCACGCAGGTCTTGAATGTGGTCTATTTAAAGAACCTTACCCAGAAATGGACATGCTTTCATTTGGTCCAACAATCAAGTTCCCACACTCTCCTGATGAGAAAGTGAAAATTGATACCGTCCAAATGTTCTGGGATCAAATGTTAGCGATTCTAAAAAACATTCCGGTTAAAAAATAACCCGCATCGCTAATTCGCAAACCAAATAAAAAAACGGGCTCTGTGCCCGTTTTTTTATAGTGCAATAACAGCTTCGATAGCTATCAAAAACTAAATGATAACTGCTGCGCTTTTAATCCTTGCTCTAAACCAACGCTTAAACCAATTAATCGAATTTCTCTACCTTGTTGGCGTGTGAGTGCTTCTTTTAATAAGATAATAAATTGCTGCTTATCCAACTTGGGGCAAGTATGTTCTACTGTCGTTTGTTGAAAATCAGCAAATTTTAATTTAATTCCTTGCTTAGCAATATTCAATTGGGGACGCACTTTACGCAATCGCTGCTCTAATTCTAAATGTAAGTGCTCAATTACCTGCCAACATTGCTCATAACTGCTGATGTTTTTATTAAAGGTACGCTCAACACCAACCGATTTACGTTGACGCTCAACAATGACTTCTCGTTCATCAATACCATGAGCACGTAACCATAATGACTGGCCAAACTTACCAAACTGTTGCAATAACTGCTGCTGAGCATAATTTTGTACATCTCGACCAACATACAAACCTTGCTGATGTAATTTTTGAATGGTGACTTTACCGACCCCTGGAATCTTTTCCAATTTCAATTCCGCTACAAAATCACCAACTTGTTCTGGCGTTACTACATATTGGCCATTGGGTTTATTAAGATCAGAGGCAACTTTTGCAATAAATTTAACCGGGGCAATCCCAGCAGATGCGGTTAATTGCAACTCTTGTTCAATTGTTTGACGAATATGTTGTGCAATCAAAGTGGCAGAGCCATGAAGCATCTCACAATCACTAACATCTAAATAAGCTTCATCTAATGATAACGGTTCGATTTTATCGGTATAACGCGCAAAGATAGCACGTATTTGTTGTGAAACTTGGCGATACACATCCATCCTTCCACGAACTAAGGTTAAATGCGGACATAGTTTCATTGCTTTCGCTGTCGGCATTGCTGAGTGAACACCGTATTTACGTGCTAAATAATTACAAGTACTAACCACGCCTCGTTGTTCAGAGCGTCCACCGATAGCGATCGGAATATCACGTAAAGCTGGATTATCACGCATTTCAACAGCCGCATAAAAACAATCCATATCAACATGGATAATTTTGCGTTGAATAGGTATCAAATTAGTCACAGCAAATACTCATCAATAAACACAACACATACCTGTTTTTATATACAGCTATATTACCTCAGTTTACTTAATCATAGTAAATATCTCAACGCCCTATTTTGTATATAAAACCAAACATTACAGCATAAAATAATTAACAAAATAAATGACATTAACCAACGATTATGACTAAAATTAATATTCTATTATTACCATTATCAATAAAAGAGCCTTATTTCTTTTTTGGAGTTCAGTTTGCCCTATCAAGTGCTCGTTGTTGAGGACAGTCGCACATTTCGTCATTACCTTAAAGATCAACTTCAACAAGCAGGGTTTGAAGCCATCTTTGCAACCACATTAGCGCAAGCACAATCACTGTTAATACAACCACATGCTTTCTTTTGTGCACTACTTGATTATTGCTTACCTGATGCGGAAAATGGCGAAATTATTGATGTTGTTTTAAGCCATGAGCTAAAGTCGATTGTGCTAACAGCGCAATATAATGATCAAATTAGGGAGCAAATATTAACCAAAGGTGTATTGGATTATTTATTAAAAGACAGCCCAGCTTCTATTGCCTACCTAATTCCATTATTACAGCGTTTAAAAGCCAACATTGGTTATAAAGCCTTAGTCGTTGAAGATTCCCCAACAATAAGACGACATATCTGCCAGCTACTTGAAAAACAAAACTTGACCGTTATTGAAGCTGAAGACGGCGAGCAAGCACTTACATTACTTGCCAAAGCTGACGATATAAGTTTAATTATTGCTGATAATGATATGCCTAAAAAAGATGGCATCACCATGATTCAAGAAATTCGGCATCAATATAACCGTGATGATATTGCTATATTAGGCTTATCAGCCAGTAATGATCACACCTTAACAGCACAATTTCTAAAAGCAGGCGCCAACGATTTCTTATATAAACCATTTAACCAAGAAGAATTTTATTGTCGTATCCATCATATTTTAAATATGAAAGACAATGCTAAGCAGCTCTATAAAATGGCCAATCAAGATACACTCACAGGATTATGGAATAGACGCTACTTTTTTGCTAATACACCAACCACTAAAGACAAGCAAAATATTGCCATGATTGATATTGACCATTTCAAAAAAGTGAACGATAGCTATGGCCACGATGGCGGTGATGCTGTATTGGTGACAATCAGTAAAGTTATTGCAGCCCATTTTCCCGAAGCAATTGTAGCTCGCTTCGGAGGAGAGGAATTTTGTATTTATTATAATGGCCCTCAACGTCTTTTTTTACAGACTTTAGAGTTAGTACGTACTCGCATTGCAACCCTCAACATTCCGTATCAAGATACTTATATCAAAGTAACCATAAGTATTGGGGCTATATATGCCCATAATACGCTTAATCTATTAATCAAACAGGCTGATGATAACCTCTATTTAGCTAAGCAACAGGGTCGTAACTGTCTAGTTCAATAGTGATGATGACATAAAAAAGCCCAAGTATGACTTCAGAGGTCGTACTTAGGCTTTATAGTAAGTAATGACTTACCTAATAGTATTCAAGCTACTTAAATGATCTGGTTCTTTTTCCACTCAGCTTGACGTGCAGCACGAGCTTCACGCTTTTTACGGGCATCACAAGGTTCAGGGCAATCACATTCTTTAGCGATCCCAATCCCATCTAACCCGCCACAACTGCCACTCACCGATTTACGTTGGAAAATATAACCTACTGCCATTGCAATAATAACCAGTAGAAAAACAGCAAATGTTACTAAATAAATTGCCATGGATGCCTCTATTATTTTTTATCTACGTATTGCTCAAAGGTATTTGATTTGTATTCAACAAAGCCATCTTTGGTTTTTACAATCAACATTACAGGGATATTTTCTTGGTTTGCTAATGCAATTGATTCATCCTCTCCCATTACAGAGAATGTTGTCGCATAAGCATCAGCCGTCATACATGATGGTGCAATAACCGTTACTGATACTACATGATTATCAATTGGACGACCCGTTTTAGGGTTAATCAAGTGAGAATAGCGTACACCTTTTTCATCAAAGTAATTACGGTAATCACCAGATGTCGCGATAGCCATATCACCTGCTTGTAAAATTTCTTGTACTGCTCGTTCATTTTCAACCGGTTTTTCAACCGCAATCCGCCATAATACATTGGCTTTATTTTTGCCTTGTAGACGTAACTCACCACCAATATCGACCATGAAATTTTTCACATGAAGATCATCTTTCAGATAGTCAGCAACAACATCAACCCCGTAACCTTTAGCAATAGAAGATAAATCAACATACAGCTTAGCTTCATCTTTTACCAACTTATTACCTGCTAGTACCTGTAGGTGTTGATAACCAACTTCAGAAAGACGAGTTGCGACTTCTTTATCCGTTGGAATAGATTCAGGACGCGCTTCAGGACCAAAGCTCCATAAATTGACGACGGGTCCAACTGTTACATCATAAGCACCATCACTTACTTTAGATATTCGTAATGCTTCAGTGATCACTTTAGCTGTTGCAGCTGATACTGGAAATGGTTGATTTGCTGGTGCCTGATTAAATAAGCTTAATTCAGATTTCGGACGGTAAGTCGACATTTGATCATTAACCAGCTCTAAACGACGGTCGATCTCTTGTTGAATATCTTTCGCGGTAGGCAAACCGTCTTGATTAATAATTTTAATTGAATAATAGGTTCCCATCGTCGAGCCATTAATAGTGATTTGCTGACGCTGATCACTACAGCCGGCAAGTGCTAACAATGCTGTAACTACAACCACAGCCCGTATCAGGAACATTTTCATTCAACTACTCCAATGAAATAAAGGTAATTTTTACTCTAGTGACCATCATTCGCTATTACCTCAAGATAATAACCACAATAAAAATAACATTACAATTCATTAATGACGAAAAAGGCTGGCCATAATAGGCCAGCCTTCTTTCAAGGCGAAGGGCTAATCATTAGCCGCCGAAATCATCCAATAGAATGTTTTCATCTTCAACACCAAGATCTTTCAGCATACTGATAACAGCTGCGTTCATCATTGGTGGACCACACATGTAGTACTCACAATCTTCAGGTGCTTCATGATCACGTAAGTAGTTTTCATAAAGAACGTTGTGAATAAAGCCAGTGTAGCCATCCCAGTTATCTTCAGGCTGTGGATCAGACAGTGCACAATGCCATACAAAGTTAGGGTTTTCAGCAGCTAATGCATCAAAATCTTCTTCATAGAACATTTCACGCTTAGAACGTGCACCGTACCAGTAAGACATCTTACGCTTAGAGTGTAGACGCTTAAGTTGGTCGAAGATATGAGAACGCATTGGCGCCATACCTGCACCACCACCTACGAATACCATTTCATTGTCAGTGTCTTTAGCGAAGAACTCACCAAATGGACCCGAAATAGTACACTTGTCACCTTCTTTTAGTGACCAGATGAATGATGACATTTGACCAGGCGCTACATCAGGATTATTAGGCGGCGGCGTAGCAATACGCACGTTTAGCATAATAATACCGAACTCTTCTGGGTAGTTTGCCATTGAGTAAGCACGGATGATATCTTCATCAACCTTAGACTCGTAGCGGAACAAGTTAAACTTATCCCAGTCGCCACGGTACTCTTCTGGTACATCAAAGTCTGAGTATTTAATGTGATGAGCAGGCGCTTCAATCTGGATGTAACCACCAGCACGGAAAGGTACTGTTTCGCCATCTGGAATCTGAAGCTTAAGCTCTTTGATGAAAGTAGCTTTGTTATCATTCGAGATAACTGAGCATTCCCACTTCTTCACACCAAAAATTTCTTCAGGAAGCTCGATATCCATGTCAGATTTAACGTTAACCTGACACGCTAGACGTTCGCCTTCACGTGCTTCACCTTTAGAAATATGATCAAGTTCTGTTGGTAGAATATCGCCACCACCAGATTTGACCTTCACACGACACTGACCACAAGAGCCACCGCCACCACATGCTGATGATACGAAAATACCGTTAGCAGAAAGTGCATTCAGTAGTTTACCGCCTGCACCTGTGGTGATCGCTTTTTCTGGATCGCCGTTTACTGAGATAGTAATGTCACCTGATGGTACTAGCTTAGATTTAGCGAATAAAATCACTAAAACTAGAGCCAGGATAATCAAGGTAAACATGCCTACGCCAAGAATAATATCCATTGACTATTCCTTCCTTATCCTGATTACAGCTGTACGCCAGAGAAAGACATAAAGCCTAACGCCATAAGACCAACAGTGATGAAGGTAATACCTAAACCACGAAGACCCGCAGGTACATCTGAGTATTTCATCTTCTCACGGATACCCGCAAGCGCAACAATTGCCAACATCCAACCAACACCTGAGCCGAAGCCGTAGACGATTGATTCTGTGAAGTTGTAATCACGTTGCACCATGAAAGATACACCACCGAAGATCGCACAGTTAACTGTGATCAACGGTAAGAAAATACCTAGCGCGTTGTATAGCGGCGGGAAAAAACGGTCAAGAACCATTTCAAGGATCTGAACCAATGCCGCGATAACACCAATGAACGTAATGAAGTTCAAGAAGGTAAGGTCAACACCTGGGAAAATCGCACCATCTTTAAGTACGTAGTTGTACACAAGATTGTTTAACGGTACAGATAATGTAAGTACTACGATTACCGCAACACCTAGACCAAAAGAGGTCTTAACTTTCTTAGACACAGCTAGGAAAGTACACATACCCAAGAAGAAAGATAACGCCATGTTCTCGATAAAAATCGAGCGAATCAATAGGCTAATATAATGTTCCATATTCCTATTACTCCTTCGCTTCTATTTGTTCTGGACGGAAAGTACGAATAATCCAGATCATGAAACCAATTAGGAAGAACGCAGAAGGAGCCAACAGCATTAGACCGTTCGGGTGGTACCAACCGCCATCAGAAGCCAGTGGTAATACCTGCATACCAAATAACTTACCAGAGCCTAAAAGCTCACGGAAGAAAGCAACAGTAATTAGCACAAAACCGTAACCTAAACCGTTACCGATACCATCAATAAATGCTGGTACTGGTGCTGATTTCATTGCGTATGCTTCCGCACGACCCATTACGATACAGTTAGTAATGATCAAACCAACAAATACAGATAGTTGCTTTGATACATCGTAAAGGTAAGCACGTAATACTTCGTCAACCACGATTACCAATGATGCGATAATCGCCATTTGCGCAATAATACGCACACTGTTTGGAATTTGATTACGAACTAATGATACAAAAAAGTTCGAAAATGCAGTTACCAATGTTACTGCAATTGTCATTACAAACGCAGTTTCTAACTTAGTAGTTACCGCTAACGCTGAACAAACACCAAGAATTTGTAATGCAATTGGGTTATTGCTGATAAAAGGTCCAAACAGGATCTTTTTCATTTCTTTAGTATCAGCCATTATTCAGATCTCCTGCACGTAACTTAGCAAGGTAAGGACCAAAGCCCTGTGCACCGAACCAGAAATCGAAGGTATGCTGTACGCCGTTACTTGTTAGCGTTGCACCAGAAAGACCATCAACTTGGTGATCAGTACCTACAGGTGCACCACCCTTAAGGATTTTAATTGCAGGTTTGAAGTTCATATCGTACAACTTCTTACCAACAAACTGCTCACGCCATGTTGGGTTTTCAACTTCACCACCTAGTCCAGGAGTTTCCGCCTGATCATAGTAAGTGATGCCGTCAATAGTATTACCATCAGTTGCAACAGCAACGAATGCATACATCATTGACCATAAACCATTACCGTGAATAGGTAGGATCACCTTAGTTAGAGTGCCAGCTGCATCTTTAACAAGATAAACAGTCGCTACATTTGCACGACGAATGATCTTTGCTAAATCTTCGTTTGCTGGAAGTTTGATAGATTCTTTATCATTCTTCGCGGCTTCACGTTGATTGTATTTAGCTGCATTTTCACCACCAACTTCATCAACATAATTACCAGTATCAATGTTTACAAGCTTAGGCTCGATAAACTGGTTATACGTTTGTTTGATGTTAGTGTCTTTGTTTAGCAGACCTGCAACAGCAAGAATATTACGCTGCACGTCAAGTACCGCATTTTCTTGCTGTTTTGGACGTAGAACAACTGCTGCTGTAGATACGATGATTGAACACACTAGGCTCAATACTACAACAAAAATCAGCGTTCTTGAGAAGCTATCCTTATTACTTGCCATGACGAGCCAGTCTCCGTTTGATGTTGCCTTGAACAACTAGGTTGTCAAATAGAGGTGCAAATAGGTTAGCAAATAGAATCGCTAGCATCATACCTTCTGGATATGCAGGGTTAACTACACGTACCATTACAGCCATTGCACCGATCAATGCGCCGTACCACCATTTTGCTTTATTGGTGAACGCAGCTGACACTGGATCTGTCGCCATAAACATCATACCAAACGCAAAGCCACCAAGAACTAGGTGCCACTGCCAAGGCATGTTGAACATTGGATTAGTATCTGAACCGATAATGTTAAATAGCGTTGCAGCAACGATCATACCGATCATTGTACCGGCGATAATACGCCATGAAGCAATGCCCATAATAACAATAAATGCACCACCGATAAGGATAGCAAGTGTTGATACTTCACCAATTGAACCTGGAAGATGACCAACAAAAGCGTCCATCCAAGTGATTGATTGACCAGTAATAGTGTTAACTACGTCTGCTTGACCACCTTGAGACCACTGACTTAGCGGTGTCGCGCCAGAAAAACCATCCGCCGCATTCCATACTAGGTCACCAGAAATCTGACCTGGGTATGCGAAGAATAGGAAAGCACGACCAGCAAGTGCTGGGTTAAGGAAGTTACGACCTGTACCACCAAAAATTTCTTTTGCGACAACAACACCAAAGGTAATACCTAAAGCTGCTTGCCAAAGTGGTAGTGTTGGCGGAACGATCAAAGCAAATAAGATCGATGTTACAAAGAAACCTTCGTTAACTTCGTGCTTACGTACCATACAGAACAACACTTCCCAGAAACCACCAACCGCAAAAACTACTGCGTAGATAGGTAAGAAGTAAGTTGCACCAAGTAGCATCTTGCTACCCCAACCAGCAGACGCTGATAGCGTACCGCCAAGCATTTGGGTAAACCAGTAATGCCAGTCAGCAGCAATAACTGCTGTTAGTTTATCTGCAGTGTATAGGTGGTTAAGACCAGCAATCGCTTGATCACCCACGTTATACATACCCCAGAACATCGCTGGGAATACCGCAAACCATACCATGATCATGATACGTTTTAGATCGATACTGTCACGCACGTGCGCAGATGAACGCGTCACTTGTCCCGGTGTATACATAAGAGTGGCAAACGCTTCATACAACGCAAACCAACGCTCATGCTTACCACCTGGTTCAAAGTGGTGCTCGATACCTTCGAGGAAATTCTTGAAACCCATGAATTACCCTTCCTTCTCAATTTTGTCCAGACACTCACGCATCATTGGACCAAACTCATATTTACCAGGACATACGAACGTACATAGTGCTAGATCTTCTTCATCTAGTTCTAGTAAGCCCAACTGTTGTGCACTGTCAATATCACCGGCACAGATGTCGCGCAGTAATAATGTTGGTTCAATATCAAGCGGCATTACTTTTTCGTAATTACCGATTGGCACCATAGAACGTTCACTACCGTTAGTCGTAGTTGTCATATTGAACAACTGACCTGGGAAGAACTGGCTCATAAAGGCGCGAGTAACAGAAAACTTGTTTTTACCAGGAACAATCCAGCCTAAGAATTCTTTTTCGTAGCCTTCACGTAGTGCAGAAACTTGTAAGTGATAACGGCCAAGGTATCCATGAACACCTTCAGCTTTAACACCGTTAAGTACTGAACCTGATAGCACACGCAATTGACCAGGCATCATTTCTGAATCTGTTAACTCAGAAATAGAAGCACCGATTTGTGTACGTACCAAACGTGGGTTAGTCACAACAGGACCTGCAAGCGCTACTACACGATCAGTGAAAATTTCACCAGTCAGGAACAACTTACCAAATGCAATCACATCTTGGTAATTAATGTTCCATGCAATATTCTTGGCATCAGCACCGAACAACATATGGATATGTGTACCGGCTAAACCTGCTGGGTGTGGACCGTTAAATACATGCTCTTCAACGTTAGCTTCAGCCGAACGAGGTAAGCTTGCACCTGATTTACATACGTAAACTTTGCCACTGGTCAAACGTGAAAGCACAGTCAAACCAGCAATGAACGCATCATTTTGCTCATTGATGATTACTTCTGGGTTAGCTGCTAACGGATTAGTATCCATCGCAGTAACAAAAATCGCTTTCGATTCTGAACCAACAGCAGGTACTTTACTGAACGGGCGCGTACGAAGCGCTGTCCACATACCTGATTCAACTAATTGATCAACGACAACTGCACGATCTAGTTGTGCTAATTGAGCTGCATCATATTTGTTAAACGTAATTTGCTCATTACCTTCTACATCAATAACTACTGATTGTAGAACGCGTTTAGCACCACGATTAACTTCAACTACCTTGCCGCTAGCTGGAGCAGTGAATTTAACACCCGGGTTCTTTTTATCTTCAAAAAGAACCTGACCTTTTTTCACTACATCCCCTACGCGAGTATGCATTGTAGGACGCATACCAACATATTCTTCGCCAAGCAAGGCGACTTTAGAAATGGCATTGCCATCATGTATCGCCTGGGCTGGAGTCCCTGAGATTGGGATATCCAAACCCTTTTTTATTGTAATCATACGCACTTGCACTACATTAAAGGGAAAAAAGAATTTTCATATTGCGTAATTAAGATACTGCGTTCCTTGGCCTGATATCGATAAACAGGCAGTGACAACAACCACAGAACGACTCCGCATCGCAACATCCAGTTAACTATCTCGCTACAAACCTAATAAACGAGTAATTTTTCAGCCCGCGATTCTACCACTAATTAACTCGTTTTTTCTATGGTAATCCACGCGATTCCGTGTGAAAACCAAGCAACAAATAAGACGCAATAGCTTTATTGACTAATAAATATGATCAACTGCACATTTACGGGATATTTTTACATAAATATGAATTTTTAAAATTTACTAATTATTTAACAATGCTGTAAAAAACACCACTCAACAACACATGATACCAACATAAACACAAACTTATTATCAATCATGAGATAATCAGTATTATTTTAAAGAGTTATTTAACATGTTATCAATAATATGAATCAACCACAGTCATTACTGTAAGTTATTCAAAATGGCATAAAAAAAGCCGTTTAGTTAACGACTTTAGTAAAATTGATAGCTCTATCACTTATCAAGTGTTGAGCCACCATGACATTTGGGTGATGCTGGCGCATTAAGTTGTTGCAGCCATTCTGATTCGGTATAAGTATGAATCGCAAGTGCATGAATATGGTTTGCTAATTCATCAGCTAAACACTGATTTACCGCTCGATGACGGGTGATAAGCCGTTGACCTTCAAACTGAGCACTGACGACAACAACTTTGAAATGACTTTCAGAACCATCAGGCACATTGTGCATATAACTTTCATTGATTACGTCAACATGCACAGGATCAAAACTGTGCTTTAACTTTGCTTCGATTTGGGGCTGAATCATAATATCCTCAGTTTAAAAGCGATTTTTACCATAAACGACACCAATCGCTCATTATTATGGCGTTAACTTGATAGATTTCCTTTCAAGCCTTTCACTGTTCTGCGAAAATGCTCTACTATTTCGTCAACATACTCGAAAGTTATTATTAATGAAACCAGAGCTAACCTTGCACCAACGTACTTTAACGCTAACCCGTTTTCCAGTACGCAAAAATGAAACCCTGCAAGCATGGGATGCCGCAGATGAATATTTGATCAATTATTGCCACGCGATGGAGCTTGATCCTCAACGTCCTGTACTGATCATCAATGATAATTTCGGTGCATTAAGTTGTTGGTTTGCAAATCAAGCCCAAGTCACAACCGTAACTGATTCATTTATTACTCAACAAGCCATTACTAATAACCTCAATGAAAACAATTTACCGGCAATTGCGATTATCGATTGTTTAGCTGAATTACCAACTAATCCACAATTAGTCTTAATTAAACAACCTAAAAATAATCGGTTACTTAGTTGGCAGTTACAACAACTGTGCCATCTATTACCACAAGATTGTGTGGTGATCACCGCAGGTAAAGTAAAAGAAATTCATTCATCAACCTTAAAACTGTTTGAAAAATATTTAGGTGGAACTAAAACATCGCTAGCCGTTAAAAAAGCGCGGTTAATTTTCACTACTGTCAATAAGTCATTAGCAGCTCCAATGCCACAGCCAACAAGCTGGACAGTACCAGAACATGACCTAACCATCACTAACTATGCCAATGTATTCTCAAGTGATAGCTTAGATATTGGCGGTCGTTTTTTGTTAGATTTCATTCCATCAAAGCCTCAATACAAAGATATTATTGATCTTGGCTGTGGTAATGGTGTTATTGGCATTAAAGCTGCACGTTTAAACCCACACGCTAATATTACCTGTGTTGATGAAAGTTTTATGGCGACAGCATCTTGCCAAGAAAATGCACAATTAAACCTAGCGAGCACAGAAAAATTCGACGTTATGGTCGCTAACTGCCTAGATAACTTTAACAATCAAAGTGCTGATCTGGTGTTATGTAACCCACCGTTTCATCAAAACAATACCATTACCGATCACATTGCTTGGCAAATGTTCTGTGATGCACAACGGGTATTACGTCCACATGGCGAGTTGATCATCATTGGTAATCGTCAGTTAAAATACCATGAAAAATTAAATCGTATTTTCACTAAAGTCGACACCATTGGCCATAATGATAAATTTGTTGTCTTACGCGCAACAAAATAGACTAAACCTTATTGTCGTCTAAATAGAAATTTAAACGACAATAGTTACTTACTTCCACTAATAAGCAAAGGGAATGCTTTATGATAAAAAAATACGTTCTGCTAGCATCAACATTAGTATTAAGTGCGTGTGCTGCAACACAACCCACGCCACCGATTACATTAACGCCTACCGCTGTATTTACCTCACAGCCATGGGCAAATCATAAAGCCCTCAACCTTACCAGTGTTGATAAGGCACCGAATAGTTATATTGCGGCAATTGATAGCGGTACTGAAAATGTGCAAGTTATTCAACCCCAACAACCCGTTTCCACCACATTACGCCAAGCGTTAGCGCAACAACTTAGCGGCCAAGGATTTAGCATTACGGATAGTGCTACATCAACCATGATGGTTACTGTTGAAAAAGCCTTAGTCACAGTCAAACAAGGGCTAGTAAAATATAACATGCACAGTGAGTTACAGTTGCAATTAACAGTAAATACTCCTGATGGACAATTTATTAAGCGTTACTCAGGCCGTTCAAGCCGTGAAGATGCACTAAAGGCATCAGATAAAGATATTGCAACAAGCATGAATAAACTCATGAATTCAGTCCTCAACGAAATCGCTAGCGATAGCGAACTAAATAAATACCTTACGGAGAATGTATAAATGTCGCGTTTTTTATTAGCACTATGCTTGCTAGTTGCGTTACCTGTTAGCGCAGCCACAAAAGTGTTGGTTACAACCAATTTAGGTAACTTTACCGTTGAACTGAATGAAGCTAAGGCACCTATTACTACTAAAAACTTTCTACGTTACGTCGATGATGGTAGTTATGTAGGTACTATTTTTCATCGCGTTATTCCTGGCTTTATGGCACAAGGTGGTGGTTTTGATAAAGCATTAAAACAGCGCCCTAGCTACCCACCAATCAAAAATGAAGCTGACAACGGTTTGGCCAATAATATCGCAACAATTGCAATGGCACGTACTCAGAATCCAAACTCAGCTACGCGTCAATTTTATATTAACCTCGCAAATAATGATTTCTTAAATACCCAAGGTAACCGAACAGGCTATGCTGTATTTGGTAAGGTAATAAAAGGCTTTCCTGTGGTTGAAAAAATGGCAACCATAAAAACAACAACAGATCCACGTACAGGTATGCAAAATATACCAACGCAACCGATTATTATTGAAGCGATGAAAGTCATTAAATAATGTGATTACGTCACCTGTACGTAGTCACTCACGTAACAGGTGACGTCTATGTTGACACTTGCTTATAATCGTCCTGAAATGCCAGAACAAGAACGGTGTTTGCAACAATTTGTTGTCGATAACGCTCCCGTTTTAGCACTCAATGCGATAGCTGCTAGCCATGGTGATATTAGTTATATTCAGCTACAAAACTTATTTAACCATCAATTAGCACAATGGTGGACGCTACCCCATGACAACCCACAACCTGCAAATCAATATGAAGCAAGCTATTGGTCTTTAGTACAGACATTAAATGGTATCAGTGATTACCAGTTAATCGGAGATCGCTTTATTCAGCACAAAGTAGCAACCCTCAGCTGCTATTTACTCAATATTGGTCCATCCCCTGAAGTTACTGCAATAAATCGTCCTTAGTGTTACTAATTTATCTAAATCTGCGATTAAATAGAATTAAATAGTAAAATATTTGTCTGATAATCATCAAGTCAATGCGTATATTTTTGATAGCTGCTAAGCTTTAGTTTTACAGCAAAAATCTCAAATATTCAGTATGCTAACGACGAGTATTGTTACGTTGGTTGCCAGAGGAAGATATGGATAAAGCGACACCTCAACAAAATACCCAAGGCTGGCGAGTTTATGCTAACCCTAAAGCCTTAATCATGTTAGCTCTCGGATTTTCATCAGGCTTACCAATCTTATTAGTGTTTGGTACCCTGTCTTTTTGGCTGCGAGAGGCTGATGTAAGTAAAACCAGTATTGGTTTTTTTAGCTGGGTAGCTTTAGCGTATGGTTTTAAATGGGCATGGTCACCACTTGTAGATCGTTTTCCATTACCTATTTTTTCACGCCTATTTGGCCGTCGTCGTGGCTGGATGCTATTTTCACAAATTGTGATTATTTTGTCGTTGTGCGGTATGGCGTTAAGTAATCCTCAAACCGACCTGCTTCAATTTGCTATTTTTGCCATCATGGTCGCTTTTGCCTCTGCAACTCAAGATATCGTTATTGATGCTTTTCGTATTGAACTCGCAACCGAGAGAATGCAAGCTGCATTATCTGCTACCTATTTAGCCGGTTATCGATTAGCAATGATCATGGCAGGAGCTGGAGCATTAGCGTTTGCTGCATGGTTTGGCTCAGACACAGGTTATGATCCGAGTGGCTGGAAAAGCGCTTACTTTATGATGGCAGCCATGATGTTGATTGGTGTTATTACAACCTTGATTGTCAAAGAACCGACAATTGATAATCGTGCCATCGATTCTATAGAAGCGGATTACAAACAGTTACTGCTTAATAAAGGCTACAATAAGCACCATGCTAATTTGAGCGCGTGGTTCTACACCGCAGTTATTATGCCATTTCGAGATTTCTTTCAGCGTTACGGCAAAAATGCACTACTGATATTACTTTTAATCAGCTGTTACCGTATTTCAGATATTGTAATGGGAGTAATGGCAAATGTGTTCTATGTTGATATGGGCTTTACTAAAAATGAAGTCGCTTCAGTATCAAAAATTTTCGGGGTCATAATGACCATTGCAGGTGCTGGACTAGGGGGGATTTTAGTCAGTAAATTTGGCACCCTCAAAATACTGGCACTGGGTGCACTGTTATCTGCGATCACTAACCTGTTATTTATTGTGTTTAGTTACGTCGGCAATAATATTGAAATGTTAACTGTGGTTATTTCAGCAGATAACCTCGGGGCAGGTATTGCAACCGCAGCATTTATCACTTTTATGTCGAGCCTGACCAATGTCGCATTTTCTGCCACCCAATATGCGCTATTTAGCTCGATAATGGTGTTATTCCCTAAATTTATTGCTGGTTTCTCCGGTGTCTATATCGATCACTTTGGCTATAACGTATTTTTCTTAACTACAGCATTAATGGGCATTCCAGTACTGATATTAATTCGTATATTAGCCAATAACTCAGCGCTTAATATTGTCGCTACACCGACCCACCAGCCTTAAAAACCTGTTATAAAATAATCACGCCAAAGGAAGTTAGCCATCACAGCTAACTTCCTCTTTCATTATTATCTAACATCGCCCTCCAAAAATTAAAGCCCGTTAGTCTATTAAGCACATTTAAAGTTCACTTTTATCATTACTCAATGGATCAATATCACACTTTACAATCACTGTAATCGATTACATTAGATCATGATCACAAGTAGAAAAGGATGACGCAATCGTTTCATTCCCAAACGTGCAATAAAGCACTAGAATCAGCGCCAACAAAACGGGGCGGCCAAAATCCCACCATCTAGATCAACATGAGCGAGATATCAAGATGCGCAAATCACTAGTAGCATTAAGCGTTTTAGCAGCAACAGCACTACCTTCGTTAGCTAATGCGGCAGATTACTCTGACAACATCCATAAGAATGATTACAAATGGATGCAATTCAACTTAATGTACGCGCTAAAAGAATTACCTCGTCCTGCAGATGCACATTCAGGTCACGACTACTTAGAAATGGAATTTGGTGGTCGCTCAGGAATTTTTGATCTTTATGGTTACGTTGATGTATTTAACCTAACTAACTCTAGTAGCAGCGATAAAGCATCTTCACCAGATAAAATGTTCATGAAATTTGCACCACGTATTTCACTTGATGCATTAACTGGTAAAGATTTATCTTTCGGTCCTGTAAAAGAATTGTATGTTGCGACACTATTTAACTATGGTGGTAATAACGGCGGCGTTAATAACTACTTCGTTGGTCTAGGTTCTGACATTGAAATGCCATGGTTAGGCAAAATGGGCTTCAATGTTTACTCATTGTATGACATGAACAAAAAAGATTGGAACGGTTACCAAGTATCAACTAACTGGTTCAAACCTGTTTATACTTTTGAAAACGGCACTTTCATCTCTTACCAAGGTTACCTTGATTACCAATTTGGTATGAAAAAAGAAAACGCATCATCAACAAGCAACGGTGGTGTAATGTACAACGGCCTTGTATGGCATACAGATCGCTATGCGGTTGGTTACGGCCTCAAAGCTTACTACAATGTATACGGCATTAAAGACTCTGCGGGTCTTAAATCAACAGGTGTTTCACAATACTTCAGCCTATCTTACAAATTCTAAGCTGACGGCATAACACCATAAAAAAAGGCGCTGATAGCGCCTTTTTTGATCGCCGTTATTAGTCACAATGTTATCATGCAATAAATTAGCTAAATAACGGACTCAACTGTGAACATAACCCTGTTAGGTGCTGGTGCCATTGGTGCATTATGGGCAGTAAAATTAACCCAACAGCAGCATAATGTGCAATTGTGGACCAGAAGTTCCGCGACAAAAACAACGCTCCATTTTAGTGAATTGAACGCACCCAGCACCAGTAATAACTACTCTTTCAACTGTAATGATCCTCATGCTCTCGCAGCCAGTGAGCTCCTTATTGTTACAGTCAAAGCATTCCAAGTCACCACAGCAATTACTCCACTACTGCCCTATTTGAGCGCTGATTGTGTAGTGGTTATTATGCATAATGGTATTGGTAGCCAACATCAAGTCCAACAATTATTACCCCATAATCCAATTATCTATGCCACCACCTCTCAAGCCGCTTTCAAATCGACCCCAACAACGGTTCATCATACAGGCTTAGGACAAACATCCCTGGGGGCTATCAATCAGCAAGCACAAACACAATCCAATATTGCTAAAGTCTTTAACGCGGCATTATCTCCAAGCCAATGGCAAGCTAATATCTATCAACCGCTATGGCAAAAATTAGCCATCAATTGTGCAATTAACCCGCTAACAGCCGTAAACCAATGCTGTAACGGTGACTTAGCCCAAGCTTGTTATCAATCACAACTTGATAATATTTGTAACGAAGTCGCCCAAGTAATGACAGCGGAAGGGTTTAGTACCACCCAACAACAATTGCGCCACCAAGTTGATACCGTTATTACTGCTACCGCAGCCAATTATTCATCAATGAATCGTGATATTTTTCATCACCGCCTGACGGAAATCGACTATATTAGCGGTTACTTAGTCCAACAAGCTCAGCGCCACCACATTGACACACCAATAAATAAACAATTGTGGCAGGCGATTAAACACATGGAGTCACAAGACCATGAATGAATTATGTCCTCGTATTGTCGTTTGTATTGCCCCTGGCAGTGAAGAGATGGAAGCAATTAACACCATCGCTATTTTAAAACGGGCAGAGTTTGAAGTGATTGTTGCCAGTGCCGCCGAAGATGGTGCGTTGATAGTTGCGGGCTCACGTGGCATTAAACTGGTCGCTGATACCGCATTAATAACCATTGCTGATGACCAATTTGATGCAGTGGTATTACCCGGTGGCGTTGCTGGCGCCGAGCATTTTCGTGATAGTCCATTGGTGGTCGAGTTTGTTAAACAGCACCACTATGATGGTAAGTTAATTGCTGCTATCTGTGCGACACCTGCAATTATGTTTGCCGCTAATGATATGTTTACTAAAGCACTAATGACCTGTCACCCTGCTTTTCATCACCAAATTCCTGCAGCACAACTGCGTCCTAAGCGGGTGGTATATGACAAACAGGCGCGATTACTGACCAGCCAAGGCCCAGGCACTGCGCAAGAATTTGCACTTGATATTGTTACCCAACTGACTAGCAAAGCCAAAACAGCGCCTATCGCCGAATCAATGGTGGTATGGCCAAATATGCATTACGACGTCATGCCTGAACGTTAATGCGCGTTTTAGTTTAAAAATAAAAAGCCCTCAATGATCAGATCATAATGAGGGCTTTTTTAGAGGCTATATTGGCCAAACAAGACCAATAGGCTTTAATTTACAGTGGACGATACACTTTCACGTTTTCAAAGCCATTCTCTTTCAAGTATAAGGCTTGTAAACGACTCATCACACCATGAGCACAGTACAGTAAGTAAGTCTTATCTTTCGGTAAGTCACCAAACTGAGTAGCTAACTTGTAGAATGGAATATGTTTCACTTCCACACCGTCTAATTCTAGCGGGCTTTCATCTTCTTCATCTGGACTACGAATATCAAGCACGACAGCATCAGTAGCAATGAGATCAACTAATTCAACCTCAGGGGCTTGTTCTTGGCTCTGTTTTTCGATTTCACGAATATCCATCACTCGTGCCTCATCTATAACGCGATCAAGAATCGTAAAGTCAAATTTCGCTTCTTCAATCTCAAGCTTTGATTTTACAGCTTTAACTGTCGGGCTCTTTGAGATCACACCACAGAATTCAGGCATAGTCGCTGCGAAATCTTCGGTACCAATCTGACGTGATACATCGATAATATCTTCTTTATCCCAATTAATTAGCGGACGAAGAATTAACGTATCGGTCACGTTATCAATCATACGAAGGTTAGTCAGTGTTTGGCTAGAAACTTGACCTAACGCTTCACCAGTCACTAATGCTTGAATACCAAACTTATCAGCAACACGACCCGCAGCACGCATAAACATACGTTTTAGGATCACACCCATTTGACCATCGTCAACTTTTTCTAAAATCTCACCCACAACAGGATCGAAATCAACCGCAATAAATTTAACTTTGGCAGATGAACCGTATTTTTTCCATAAGAAGTGAGCAACTTGCTTAACACCAATCTCATGCACTGGGCCACCAAGATTAAAGAAACAGTAATGTACTTTACTGCCACGTTTAATATGGAGATAGCTTGAAACACCTGAATCAAAACCACCAGAAATAAGGCTTAATACGTCTTCTTGAGTACCTAGAGGGAAGCCACCTAAACCTTTATGACGGAATAATACTTGGTTAAGTAGATTATGTTCTATCTCAATATTAACGGTAATATCAGGCTTTTTAAGTTTTACCTTTGCAGACTCAATCGCTTGATTAAGACCACCACCGACATAACGCTCAGCTTCAATTGAAGTGAAGTCATGTTGGCCAACACGCTTTGCGCGCACACAGAATGTCTTACCTTCAAGGCTATCACCAACAAGTTCTAGTGTTTTCTCAAAGATATTATGAAGATCAGTAAATTCCGTCTGTTGAACTTCAAGTGAATGGTGAATACCTGGTGTTTGCGTTAATGCTGCAAGTACCATGTCACGTTTAGTTTCATCAGGTTCGTTCACTTCTAATGAAAAGCGACGGTTGTAAACACTAACAGACTCAGACTGACGCTTTAAAATAATGCGCAGGTTAGATTCAAGAATTTTGATAAAACGCTTACGTACAGAGTCACTTTTAACAAAAATCTCTGGATGTGGTTTAACTATAAATTTCATAACACACTTCGCTTCACTGGGTCTAAAGTACCAAACAGAATAAAGTACCAAACGGAATTAAAGGCGCAAATTATACAGCAAGGTGTCTGCCACTGAAACAAGGATATGCTAACAGCATCACTTATCTTACTGTGGCGCGCGATTATTATTGGCATTTATGTTGTGTTTACCTTAGTCACAATCATGCCAACCAGCAAATATCCCATCAAAAAATTCAACGATTAGTTGTTATCAGTACTGACTTCTTTCGAATAGTAAGGTTTACCTTGTACAATTGAAATCTCAACCCGTCGATTACGACTACGCCCCTCAATGGTTTTATTATCAGCAATCGGTGCAGTATCTGCCATGCCAACAACACGCATCCGTTGATGATTAAAACCTTTTACTTGTTCCATCGTCTGAGCGACAGACACCGCTCGTTGAGATGAGATATCCCAATTTGAACGATAAAGTTCGGAATCTAGCGGTTGATTATCTGTATGACCACTAATACGAATGATACCTGGCACATCTTTCACTAACTCTGTAATTTGTTGAATAAGTGGTATAAATTTAGGTTGTAAAAATGCAGAACCTTCAGGGAAAGCGCCTTTTTCTTTAATGCGAATCACCAATTGTTGACCAAACGATTCAATCTCTACGGTATCGTCAGTGATCTCTCGCGCTAATGCTTGAGTTAATACTTGAGTGATCTGATCTTGTGATTGAGCTTGCTGTTGCTGGTCGCTTTGTTCAAGGTCGGTATTATCATTTTTACCACCATCTAATGTAACCGTGTCTTTACGCGATCCACCTTCACGCTCTGATACTCCATCATGAAAATCTAAGGAGCGCTTGGTCATATCTATTGTCTGCTGCATGATCACTTCAATAGGAGTCGGCTCGGGGCGACCAGGACGAAATTCTTGAGCAATAACACTGGTGCCTTTCGGTATATCGTTAACATCCAGTACATTTTGAACCCCAAATGCATATTTCATTGAGCCGGCAATTTGTTTAAATTTCAGTACATCCATTTCAGAAAATGACAATAACAACACAAAAAAACACATCAATAGCGTTGCCAGATCAGCAAATGTCGCCATCCATGGTGGGGAGCCTTTTTTATATTTTGGTGGTAAAGAATCCATCATTAGCTCTTATTCATCAAAATTTAATCGACGTTTTTTCTCATGCAGATAATTTTTTAAATAACTATCTATCACCCGCGGATTTTGTCCTTCTTGAATTGCAAGTACGCCATCAAGAATCAACAACCTATTCAAACGTTCTTCATTTTTACGCAGCATCAGTTTATCAGCGATAGGTAATGCCACCATATTAGCCAAGATAGAACCATATAATGTGGTCAACAATGCCACAGCCATCGCAGGGCCTATCGATTTAGGGTCATCCATATTTGACAGCATTGCCACCAAACCAATTAGCGTACCTATCATTCCCATTGCAGGTGCAACATCACCGAGTGATGAAAAAATACTTGCGCCCTGTTCATGGCGCTCATTAGTTAAAGCAATGTCTTTTCTTAACATCATCCGCACAGTATCGGCATCATGACCATCAACCAGTAAATCAATACCTTTACGTAAAAAAGGATTCCCCACTTCCATTTCTTCTAATGCTAAAAAACCGCCTTTACGCGCAGAATCAGCCATAGTGACAATTTGAGCGATCAGATCATCAGGTTTATCGGTTTTAAACATAAACGCTTTAGCTGCAATTTTAGCCGCGCCAAAAAACTGATGAATATTGTATTTCATCAGGACAACAAACAAACTACCGCCAATAACAATAAAAACTGAGGAGGCATCGGCAAACATCACCAAATCGCCCCCTACCAACATTGCCATTAAAATAAAAGCGAATGCACCAAATAATCCGATAAGAGTTGCCAAATCCACGCAAAATCTCCTTAACTGCCGTTGATAATTATTACGTTAACGATCTAACAGCCAGTTAACATAGAACAAGAATTTATAAGGATAATATTAACGGTTCATCAAACAGCAACACCATAATCGCCTTATAAAATAAAACATTGCGATCTATAGGATAAAAGATCAATAGCGCTACCTACCGCAAGCTAACTCTTTATCGGCCATAATTACGTTTCATTTAGGGTTTTATTTCTATCATTGAGTGATATTTATTGATCCCAACTATGAAAATTACTGTCTGTGGCACAGATTACTGTGACATAATTTGACCTTAGATAGTCACTACGTTATTTTTCTTGCACTTAGATAAGAGTGAAAATGATATGGCAGCAAAAAAACCAGAAAATATGGCATTCGAAGCCGCACTTGATGAGCTAGATGCCATTGTCAATGAACTAGAATCAGGTGATATCCCATTAGAAGATGCGCTAAAGAAATTTGAACGTGGTATTTCATTAGCTCGTAACAGTCAATTAAAGTTAACTCAAGCAGAACAACGAGTAGAAATTTTATTACGCGCAGATGATAATGCGCCACTAACTGACTTTGAGCCAAGCCATGACGAATAGTGTATCGCTATCGCAGACACTTAAAACGCTGCAACAACGTAACAACCAATGCTTAATTAATTGGTTAACAAAACAGCCTTTTTCAGAGCAAACCCTGCTAAAAGCGATGAAGCATGGTACTCTGCTGGGTGGAAAACGTGCGCGCCCTTACCTAACATATGTAACTGGTGAAATGCTTGGGGTCGATTATGACGATCTCGATACCGCCGCCGCTGCTGTTGAATGCATTCATGCGTATTCATTAATTCATGATGATTTACCAGCAATGGATAACGATGCTTTACGCCGCGGTCAGCCTACTTGTCATATAGCATTTGATGAAGCCATGGCTATTTTAGCTGGTGATGCCCTACAAACATTAGCTTTTGAAATTATTGCCCAAGGCCGCTTGAGTCCAGAAGGACATCAACAACGTATAGCAATGGTCAGTGAATTAGCACAAGCATCTGGCGCTGCAGGAATGTGTCTTGGACAAGCTCTCGATTTAGAAGCTGAAGGCCAACATGTTGGACTTGAGCAACTAGAATTAATTCATAAACATAAAACAGGCGCCTTGATCCGTTGTGCGGTTCGCTTAGGTGCACTGGCAGCAGGTGAAAAAGGACGTCAAATTCTGCCACAGCTAGACAAGTATGCCGATGCCATTGGCCTCGCATTTCAAGTTCAAGATGACATTTTAGATGTAATCAGCGACACTGAAACGCTAGGCAAGCCTCAAGGTTCAGATCTTGAGCTTGATAAAAGTACCTACCCCGCTTTACTTGGGTTAGAAGGTGCGCAACAAAAAGCACAACAACTTTATCAAGAAGCGCTACAAGCATTAGCAGCAATACCTTACAATACCTATCAATTGGAAGTTTTTGCCCGATATGTTATCGAGCGCAACAACTAAAATCAGTAAAAGCGCCGAACTGTTATGACTTTGGATATATCAAAATACCCGCATCTCGCATTAGCTAACACGCCAGATGAATTACGATTATTGCCCGCTGAAAGTCTACCTCAAGTCTGTGATGAGTTACGTACTTATTTGCTCAAGACGGTTAGCCAAACCAGCGGCCACTTTGCCTCCGGACTCGGTACAGTTGAACTGACCGTTGCGCTTCACTATGTCTATAATACCCCATTTGATCACGTAATCTGGGATGTTGGTCATCAAGCTTACCCACATAAAATTTTAACTGGTCGTCGCGATCAGATGTCAACCATTCGCCAAAAAGGTGGGTTACATCCTTTTCCTTGGCGTGGCGAAAGTGAATACGATGTTCTGTCAGTAGGTCATTCATCTACCTCAATCAGTGCCGGTTTAGGTATGGCAATTGCGGCAGAAAAAGAAGCGCTTGGCCGTAAAGTTGTCAGTGTTATTGGCGATGGTGCAATCACAGCTGGAATGGCATTTGAAGCCATGAACCATGCCGGTGATATACATAGCGATATGTTAGTCATCCTTAATGACAATGAGATGTCAATTTCTGAAAATGTTGGCGGCTTAAGTAACCACTTAGCCCATTTACTAGCAGGTAACTTTTACGCATCGATTCGCGAAGGCGGCAAAAAAGTACTGTCTAATGCGCCACCGATTAAAGAAATCGTTAAACGTGCTGAAGAACATATTAAAGGCATGGTTGTTCCAAGTACGATGTTTGAAGAACTTGGATTTAATTATATCGGCCCAATTGATGGCCATGATATTGATGAGTTAGTAAAAACACTCAAGAATATGCGTCACCTTAAAGGGCCGCAATTTCTGCATATCATGACTAAAAAAGGTAAAGGTTATGCGCCCGCAGAAGCCGATCCGATTAATTACCATGCCGTACCAAAATTTGATTTAAGCGAAAAGCCACTGCCTAAAGCGAAAAATACTAGCCCAACTTTTTCTAAAATCTTTGGTGACTGGTTATGTGATATGGCAGCTGTCGATGACAAGCTCATGGCGATTACACCAGCCATGCGTGAAGGCTCAGGTATGGTACGCTTTTCAAAAGAGTACCCAGACCAATATTTTGATGTAGCAATTGCCGAACAGCATGCCGTTACACTAGCAAGCGGTATGGCAATTGGTGGTTATCACCCGATTGTGGCGATCTACTCAACTTTCTTACAACGTGGCTATGATCAATTAATTCATGATGTCGCTATTATGAATTTACCGGTAATGTTTGCCATTGATCGCGCAGGATTAGTTGGCGCTGACGGTCAAACTCACCAAGGTGCGTTTGATATTAGTTTTATGCGCTGCATCCCCAATATGGTGATCATGGCACCAAGTGACGAAAACGAATGTCGCCAAATGCTTTACACTGGTCATCAGCATCAAGGACCTACCGCTGTACGCTATCCGCGTGGTTGCGGTCTCGGTACTGAAGTCGAAGACACCATGACAGCATTAGAAATTGGTAAAGGTATTGTCCGTCGCCAAGGTGAAAAAGTTGCGATTTTAAATTTTGGTGCAATGCTAGGTTATAGCTTAGATGCTGCTGAAAACTTGAATGCAACGGTGGCAGACATGCGATTTGTTAAGCCACTTGATGAAGCATTAATTCTTGAACTAGCCGCTAACCATGATGTGTTAGTAACGGTCGAAGAAAATGCTATTGCAGGCGGTGCTGGTAGCGGTGTAATTGAGTTCCTAATGCAACAGAAATGCATTAAGCCGGTATTAACTATTGGTTTACCTGATCGTTTCATCGAACAAGGTACCCAAGCTGAGCTGCATCAAATGCTAGAAATTGACGGTCCAGGCATTGAGAAACAAATTCTTGAGTATCTTGCCAAGTAAGTATTTTGATTAGCTCAAATAATACTGTCAAAAAAGCCATGAAAAATTAACTTCATGGCTTTTTTATTGTTCGTTATCAGTGCTTATGACTTAAAAGCCTAACCAGTAGCCAACGAACCATAATGATATCATCGCCATAAATCCAGCTAAAACATCGTCAATCATGATTCCAAAACCACCCTCAACATGCTTATCTAACCAACTGATCGGCCATGGCTTAAGCATGTCAAAAAAGCGGAATAGAATAAAACCCGCTAAGATCCATTTCCACGATACCGTTGGCGCAACCGCCATCGTGATCCAGAACCCAACAAATTCATCCCATACAATACTGCCATGATCATGCACTTTCATATCACTCGAAGTAATATGGCAAATACGGATCCCGATAATAGCCGCGACTAATACTGCGACTAAATACCAACCAAAAGGTAATTGGGCCAGAATAAGGTATAAAGGAATTGCCGCCAGCGTTCCCATGGTACCAGGGATATATTTTGCTAAACCACTGCCAAACCCTGTGGCTAATAAATGCCAAGGATTGTTCATTTTTAATAAATCTTTTGGATTTGTGCTCACGCGAATACCTTAGTTATTTGTAACGACAAAATGATCCCAGCCAGATAATTGCCATGTCAGTGGTTTACCTAGCTGTAATAATGACAGATTGCTACCCGCCTTCACTTTACCAATGCAACTATATTTAACATTAGTATGCGCTAAAGCAGCTTTTAATGCATCTCGCTTAGCAGTAGGGGCGGTAAAACAAAGTTCATATTCTTCACCACTGGATAATGCCAACTGTTGTGCTCGTTGTCGATCGCCACCACAAAATGCTAACAATTCAGCAGATAACGGTAATTGCTCAACGTCAATCTCAATTGCTACCTTCGATCTATCAACAATATGCTTCACATCTGCAACCACACCATCAGAAATATCCAATGCAGCCGAAGCAATACCACGTAAAGACTCGCCGACACTAATTCGAGGAGAGGCTTTAAAATGACGTTCAATAAGCACCGATGCTAAATTGGCATCACAGTGGTGTTGGTTTAATATCAATGCTAACCCTGCTGCACTATCGCCAAGGTTACCTGTAACATAAACATCATCACCGACTTGAGCCCCGCTGCGAGTTAATGCTTGACCTCGAGGCACTAATCCTTGCACCGTTAATGTGATACTCAATGGACCTTTAGTCGTATCGCCACCAATTAATTGAATATTATATTGATTGGCTAACTCAAAAAAACTATGGCAAAAAGGCGCTAACCACGCTTCATCAATCGTAGGTAATGTTAACGCTAATGACACCCATGCTGGCGTTGCACCCATTGCAGCTAAATCACTTAAATTAGATGCTAATGCCTTATAAGCAACCAATGCTGGATCAGCATCGGCTAAAAAGTGGGTACCAGCAACTAAAGAGTCAGTACTTACCGCTATATAATGATCAGCAGGTACATCAACTAAGGCGCAATCATCACCTATCGCTAAAGCGACATCATCGCGATGTAATTGCTGCTGTGCGAAATAATGTTTGATAATATCAAATTCATTTTTTGCCATGGTTCTCTTTTCCCTAAATAAAAAAAAGCCAGCTAATAAGCTGACTTCTTTCATCTTACTCAACGCAATAAAAAATTATTTATCTTTTTTACGTAGAGATGGTGCAGCTTTATCTAATACACCATTGACGAATTTGTGGCTATCTTCAGCACCGAAGAGTTTCGCTAATTCGATTGCTTCGTTAATCACAACTTTAAATGGTACGTCTTCACGCTTAACCATCTCGTACATTGCAAGACGAAGTAGTGCAAGTTCCATCTGGTCTAGATCCTGAAGCGGACGAGACAAATATGGGCGCATTTTGCTATCAAGTTCTTGATGGCTTAATACAACACCTGCAAATAAATCACGGAAGTAGCTAACATCAGTATCAGGCGCTTTACATACAGGCGCATCAGCTTGATGTTCTTCTTCTTCAAACTTATCACCAGAAAGGAAATATTGTTCGATATCAGCAACATTACCTTTAGTAAGTTGCCAAGAATAAATTGCTTGTACAGCAAATTGACGTGCATTACGACGCGCGGCTGGTTTCACAGTAACCCCCATTAGGATTCGATTTGGGACAGGACATTTACCATTTCGAGCGCGCTTAGTGCAGCCTCTGCCCCTTTATTACCAGCCTTGGTACCGGCACGCTCAATGGCTTGTTCTATAGAATCAACAGTCAACACACCGAAAGCAACTGGAGTATTATACTCTAGTGCAACTTGTGCTAGACCTTTATTACACTCACCGGCAACATAGTCAAAATGAGGTGTTCCACCACGAATAACTGAGCCTAATGCTACGATAGCATCATAGCGATCACTCTTCGCGACTTGCTGGGCAACAAGCGGTAGTTCATAAGCACCAGGGCAACGAACAACAGTGATATTATCTTCACTAACCTGACCTTGACGTTTCAGCGCATCTAATGCACCTGAAAGTAAACTTTCGTTAATAAAGCTATTAAAGCGTGCAATTACGATAGCAATTTTTGCGTTTGGTGCCGCGATGGCGCCTTCAATTACCTTCATGGGCCTTCCTGTGACTATGTCTTTCCGGTTTGAGAAACCGCGGGAGTCTAACACACTTTACGATATGTCTGCTACGCACAACCGTCGGTTTCAGAGGATTTGTTAAAATTTATTGCTTATTCGTTGTAGAACCAACCAATAAGCACACATTATCAATCATAATAATGCTCAACACCTAAATGCTGTTAGTCAAAATAGATCGTTATTCGCAAATATATTCAACGACTTCAAGGCCAAAACCTGACAGTGAATGATAACGTTGTGTGCTTGATGATAATAGACGCATCTTACCAATACCAAGATCAGATAAAATTTGCGAACCAACACCAACTTGGCGTGATGGATTATATGGACTCATCTTCACTTGTGGTCGGCCTTCTTTCTCAGCCGCAATGTTTTTAACTTTGTTAATAATACTATCAGTTGATTCTTGCTTACTCAGTATCACCAGTACCCCATTTTCTGCACTGATACGTTGCATTGCTGCAGGCAATGTCCACTGAGTCGCACCTGATTGTAGAATATCTTTAAAGGTGTCTTGTAAGTGCACACGTACTAATGTCGCAGCATCAGCTTCAATGTCACCTTTACACAACGCATAATGAATTTGATCATCAATCTTATCGCGATAAGTGATCATATCAAACTCACCAAATTCAGTATTGAGCTTACATTCACCAACACGTTCAATGGTGGTTTCATGGTGATTACGGTATTCAATAAGATCAGCAATTGTACCGAGCTTTAGACCATGTTTCTCAGCAAAAATCTCTAATTGTGGACGACGCGCCATGGTGCCATCCTCATTCAAGATCTCTACAATAACGCTTGATGGTTCAAGACCTGCTAAACGCGCAATATCACAACCCGCTTCAGTATGGCCTGCGCGAGTAAGTACGCCGCCTTCTTGTGCCATCAATGGAAAGATATGACCAGGCATTACAATATTAGCCGCTGTCGCATCAGCAGCAACGGCTGCTTGTACAGTGCGGGCACGATCTGCGGCGGAAATACCGGTTGTTACGCCTGTTGCAGCTTCAATAGAAATGGTAAAAGGTGTACCAAATTGTTCAGTATTATCTTGAACCATCAATGGTAAGCCCAATTTCTGACAACGCGCTTTACTTAATGTTAAGCAAATTAAACCACGACCATACATTGCCATAAAGTTAATGGCTTCAGGAGTGATTTTTTCTGATGCAATAATCAGATCGCCTTCATTTTCGCGATCTTCATCATCCATCAAAATAACCATTTTTCCTTGGCGAATATCATCAATGATTTCTTTTGCACTACTTAAAGCCATAATACTACCCTTATTCTTATGTTGCTTTATTGACCATAAAGCAATGCTTAACCGAGAAACCCTGTTCTCGCCAATAAATCCATCGTTACTTTAGATTGTTTCTCTGCTGCTTTTTCACCAAGCATTAACCGTTCAAGGTAACGCGCGATAACATCAACCTCAAGGTTAATTTTACGACCAACATTGAAATCAGCCATTGTCGTTTCAGCAGCAGTATGTGGCACAATCGTTAATTTAAACTCATTGCCACGAACAGCATTCACCGTCAAGCTGATACCATCGACAGCCACCGAACCTTTCTCTGAAATATATTTTGCAAGCTGTGGCGGTACTTTAATCCAAAATTCAATTGCACGACCAATATGCTGCCGCTCAATCACTTCAGCTACAGCATCAATATGACCAGAAACCATATGCCCACCAAAACGCGTGGTTGCTAACATGGCTTTTTCTAAATTAACGACTTGGCCGGCTTTATAATTTGCAAATGCAGTACGGTTTAATGTTTCTAATGAAAGATCAGCAACATAACCTTTACCCGTCAGTTTTACGACAGTGAGACATACGCCGTTAGTGGCAATACTATCGCCTAACTTAACATCAGCTAAATCTAATAATCCTGAATCAACGGTAACAGAAACATCAGCACCTTTAGGTGTTAGCGCAGATATTTTACCGACAGCTTCTATAATTCCAGTGAACATGATAAACCCTTAATTTCACTACTTGATTTATTATTGTGTACGGTTGCTATAATGCGAATATCACAATCAATCATACCAACATCAGTTATCGTTAATAGCGGTGTTTGTGACATTGCTGTCAGCCCAGTGATATCAATCAAACCACGGCTATCACTGCCCATCAACTTAGGTGCTTGATATAAAATCAAACTATCAACTAGCTGCTGTTGCAATAATGCTCCAGCCAGACGAGCGCCAGCTTCAACCCAAATATGATTAATACCGTAATTTGCCAACCGCGACATTAAAACAACTAAATCAAGCTGATGACTATCAGTTTGGGTGGGGATTTGCCATTGCTGTACTGAATCAGGCCACGCTTCTGTACCGATTTCAGTTCGAGCAAGGATCGTCTCTCCCGGAAGATGAAACAGTTGGTATTCAGGCGTGAGTCGATTCTGACTATCAATAATAACCCGTATAGGCTGACGTAATGCGGATTGAGGGTAAGCTTGTTGTACTGACTCTTCTAATTCACTCCAGCGGACATTCAGTGAAGGATCATCTGCAATAACCGTCGCACTGGTTGATAAGATCGCTCCAGCCTGCGCACGAAAATGTTGTACGTCAGCACGCGCTTTAGGACCGGTTATCCATTTACTGACACCATTAGCTAATGCTGTTCGTCCATCTAAACTCGCCGCTAGTTTGAGCTCTACATACGGCATTTGATGTGACATTTGCTTAATAAAGCCTGGATTGAGTGCTTGTGCTTGCGATGCTAAGACACCGACATCAACCTCAATACCAGCTGCTCGCAATAAGGCAATACCTCGTCCAGCAACGGCGGGGTTAGGATCAACCATAGCACAGACAACCCGTGCGACCTTGGCATTGATTAAGGCTTCAGCACAAGGTGGCGTGCGTCCATAGTGAGAGCAAGGCTCTAAGGTTACATATACCGTTGCACCTTGTGCACGCTGCTGTGCCTGTCGTAAGGCAAACACTTCAGCATGAGGTTGCCCGGCTTGATAATGATAACCTTCACCGACAATGTCGCCATCATTGACAATCACACACCCAACATTTGGATTAGGTGCGGTGGTATAACAGCCATGCTTGGCAAGCGCTATCGCTCGCGACATCATTTGTTGATCAGTGTGTGTCATTATTTATTAGTCTTAACGTTCCAGCTTGGCGATTTCTTCACCAAACTCACGAATATCTTCAAAACTGCGATAAACAGAAGCAAAACGGATATAAGCAACTTTATCCAATTCTTTTAATGCTTCCATAACTAAATTACCTATCATCTCTGACGGGACTTCACGTTCACCCGTTGCTCGAAGGCAAGATTTAATGCTATTGATCGCACGTTCAATATCATCAGTACTCACAGGACGTTTTTCTAACGCACGTTGAATACCGCCGCGTAATTTATCTTCATTAAACGGATCACGGTTACCATTTGTTTTAACTACGCGAGGCATAACAAGCTCTGCCGTTTCAAACGTAGTATAGCGTTCATTACACGCTAAACATTGGCGGCGTCGGCGCACTTGGTGGCCATCTGCAACCAATCGGGAATCGATTACTTTGGTGTCATTTGCACCGCAAAAAGGACAATGCATTTAGCCTCCTACATTCAATCGACTCAGTGTAACCCATTTCATCACTTTAATAAGACTATCACCCCTTTTTTTCTAATAAATTGGCTTAAAAAGTAACAATCATCATTAATAATTATAATTGTTACTTTATTAATAAAACAAAAAAGGCTCACCTATAAACAGGCAAGCCTTATATGACGTGTAATGATGGGGATTAAATCACCGCACCATCACCACATTATGCGTAAACAGGAAGGCGCTTACAAATTTCAAGTACTTTCATTTTGGTTGCTTCAATAACCGCAATATCATTGACGTTATCTAACACATCACACATCCAACCCGCAAGTTGACGTGCATCATCAGCGTTAAAACCACGACGTGTAATTGAAGGCGTACCAACACGAATACCTGAAGTTACAAATGGACTACGTGGGTCATTTGGAACGCTATTTTTATTAACAGTAATATTAGCTGCACCTAGTGCTGCATCCGCTTCTTTTCCTGTAATACCTTTATCAATCAAGTCCACTAGGAACAAGTGATTTTCAGTACTACCAGAGACAATGTTATAACCACGCTTGATAAACTCATCAACCATTGCTTTTGCGTTTACAACCACATTTGCTTGGTAAACTTTGAACTCAGGCTCCATTGCTTCTTTAAATGCAACCGCTTTTGCTGCGATAACATGCATTAATGGGCCACCTTGGCCGCCAGGGAAAACTGCTGAGTTTAGCTTTTTATAAAGATCTTCGCCTTCGCTTGATAGGATTAAACCACCACGCGGACCTGCTAATGTTTTATGGGTCGTCGTTGTTACCACATGCGCATGTGGTACTGGGTTTGGATAAACACCAGCAGCAATAAGACCGGCAACGTGTGCCATATCAACAAAGAAATATGCGCCAACTTTGTCAGCGATTTCACGCATTTTAGCCCAATCAACAACTTGAGAATAAGCAGAGAAACCACCGATGATCATTTTCGGTTTATGCTCTAACGCTAAAGCTTCCATTTCTTGATAGTCAATTTGACCATTTTCATCAATACCATAAGGAATGATGTTATATAACTTACCAGAGAAGTTTACAGGAGAACCATGCGTTAAATGGCCACCATGTGCCAAGCTCATACCTAATACAGTATCACCTGCATTCAATAATGCCATGTAAACAGCATTATTCGCTTGAGAGCCTGAATGCGGTTGAACGTTTGCATATTCAGCACCAAATAGCTGACAAGCACGATCAATTGCAAGCTGCTCAGCTTTATCAACAAACTCACAACCACCGTAGTAACGCTTACCTGGGTAACCTTCAGCATATTTATTTGTCAGCTGAGAACCTTGCGCTTCCATTACACGTGGACTAGTGTAGTTTTCAGAAGCAATCAACTCGATGTGTTCTTCCTGACGGGCAGTTTCTTCCTGAATAGCTGCAAATAGTTCCGCATCATAATCAGCAATGTTCATATCGCGCTTTAACATCTGTATCTCCTGACTCAGCTAAGTTTTATACTATTTTAAGTAAAAAACGAAAAACAACAAACCTAGGCGCCACGGGGACGCAAACGTTTTCGTTTTACTTTTTATCTGTCGACCATCTTACATAAATTGATCTAAATCAGAAAGTACTAAATGATGTTTTATTTATTATCTTGATGGTTTAACTAAATTTTACACGCTATTTTTTACCTCGCATTAATGTAGACAGCCACCGCAAACCCACTCAATTATTTTACATTGGCGTAAATAATTAAATACGCGCCACAATCACTAATTTAACATGCAAACTATTGTTAACACCTTAATCCTTTTACAATCATAATTCATCACAAGGAGGATAATGTGCACATCAATAAACACCCAAGCTATGAAAACGTTATTGCTATTTTTACCGGGACATTATTTGCCGCAGTAGGACTTTTTTTACTCCAACAAAGCCATTTATTAACTGGCGGAACTGCGGGGTTAGCTTTGTTAGTCAGTCACTTTGTACCGATTTCATTAGGGGGGTTGTATTTTATTCTCAATTGCCCATTTTATTTAATGGCGTGGTTTCAAATGGGTAAACGGTTTGCACTTAGCAGTATTCTTTGTGGCGGCTTAGTTTCCGTGATGGTTGATGCTTTACCGCACTTGATCACCATTGAGGTACTTAACCCTGTTTTTGCCGCAGTATTTGGAGGCTTATTACTGGGAGTGGGGATGTTAATTCTTTTCCGTCATCACACCAGCCTAGGCGGCTTTAATGTGTTGGTACTCTTTCTACAGCATAAATTTGGAATTTCTGCCGGTAAAATTCAACTTGCGATTGATAGCATGATTTTAATTACTTCTTGTCTATTTATCAGTCCAGAGTTGTTAATACTGTCTATTGTGGGTGTGATTATGATCAATATGGTATTGGCAATTAATTACAAGCCTGAACGCTATACTGCAACTCTCCAACTTAAAAAATAATCCCATAAAAAAGGGGCTGCTTAGCTGCCCCAAATTCAATCTCAATTATGATTAATCACCACAATTTAAATAGCATCTTCATCTTCTTCGCCAGTACGAATACGTACTACACGCTCAATATCAAACATGAAGATTTTACCATCACCAATTTTGCCCGTTTGTGCAGTTTCCACAATCGTTTCAATACATTGCTCTGCAACTTCATCTGTTACAACAATTTCGATTTTAACTTTAGGCAAAAAATCGACCATGTATTCTGCACCACGGTAAAGTTCAGTATGGCCTTTTTGACGACCAAATCCTTTTACTTCTGACACTGTCATGCCTGTGATACCCACTTCAGCTAACGCCTCACGAACATCATCAAGTTTAAATGGCTTAATAATGGCTTCAATTTTTTTCATTATCATCATCCTTTGCTGAGCAGAAGATCGGGACCGAGATCACCGACTTGATTAAATTAAGGTTATTATCACAGATTCAATGCAGTAATTTAATAACATTTAATAGTCTTGAATGTAATTAGTCTCCATGCGCCGCAAAAGTAGCAACACTGAATACAGTAATACCAAGCCATTGATCACCATAATAGCAATATCATGATATTTAGCAGGAAAAACATTAGGAATAAAAGGAATCAAACTAAATTGCAGAAATAATGTTACTGCTGGTATATAGAAATAGAGCGGAATAAACCCCCATTTCTGACCAAGAAATAATCCAATACAGGCAAGTACACCTGAAATCAAGACCAATATCGTGACAATCACTGGCACCATACCGAGCAAATCAAATCTTAATGCATGAATTAACATCTCAACATGTTGAATTAGACCAATAATCACTACTACAGCAAGTAATTTAGTCGCACCAATTAGGCGATAACTGCTGGGAATATCCAATCCCATTATTATTGTTTCATCCTTGTAACGACACTGTGGTCATTTTTACTTATTGGTTACGTTAATTATCCCAATGTTTTTTCAAGGTTAATGTGATCAATGTCAACTTCATCCTTAATTTTATAATTGCCATAGTTACCACATAAAAAAAGCTGCCAACAATGGCAGCTTTTATAATGCTAGATAACGTCAACGTTAGCTAAAGTTAACCCGTGCATTACGGAACATACGCATCCATGGGCTATTTTCATTCCAATCATCTGGATGCCAAGAGTTAGCGACAGTACGGAATACACGCTCTGGATGTGGCATCATGATAGTGACACGCCCATCTTGGGTCGTTAAACCAGTAATACCGTTGGGTGAGCCGTTCGGGTTCGCTGGATAATTTTGAGTTACGTTACCATAGTTATCAAGGTAACGAAGCGCAATCGTGCCAGATTGCTCAATCGCAGTAAGGTGAGCAGCATTACGTACTTCAACTCGCCCTTCACCGTGAGAAACTGCAATTGGCATTCTAGAACCCGCCATTTCATTAAAGAACAAAGAATCACTCTTTTGTACTTCAACTAAGCTAAAACGCGCTTCAAAACGCTCAGACTCATTACGCACAAAACGTGGCCATAAATCAGCGCCTGGAATTAACTCGTGTAGGTTAGACATCATCTGACAACCATTACACACACCTAATGCCAACGTATCTGGACGATTAAAAAATGCTGCAAACTGGTCACGGGCAATATTGTTAAACAATACTGATTTTGCCCAACCTTCACCTGCACCTAATACATCACCATATGAGAAGCCACCACAAGCAACTAAACCATTAAAGCCATCTAAGTGTACCTTACCGCTAAGAATATCACTCATATGAACATCTTTAGCTTCAAAGCCGGCACGATCAAACGCGGCTGCCATTTCAACGTGGGAGTTAACTCCTTGCTCACGTAAGATAGCCATTTGTGGCTTCGCACCAAAGTTAATCGCTGGAGCAATAAACGGTGCAGCAACATCATCGTTAATATCAAATGTTAGCTTGGTGTTTAACCCCGGATCTTGGCTGTCTTGCTTCGCTTCAAACTCTTGCAATGCACCCGCTGGATTATCACGCATAGCTTGCATTTGGTAAGTGGTTTCAGCCCAGATTGCACGTAATTCGGTACGGTTCTGCTCAAGCACTAAATCATTACCATTCCAAATACGTACGATATCTTCATCAATCACTGTGCCAATGATGTGACTGCATGCTTCCAAACCATTAGCCGCTAATACCGCTTGGACAGCCTCAACATCATCACTACGCACCTGAATCACAGCACCAAGTTCTTCACTAAATAGTGCTGCCAGCACGTCATCACATTCATCAGTTGCGGTAGTATTAATATCCACTTCAATACCAGTGTGACCTGCAAATGCCATCTCAGCTAGGGTGACATATAACCCACCATCACCACGATCATGGTAAGCCAATAGTTTTTGCTCACGGACTAAGGTCTGCATCGCATAGAAAAAGCCTTTTAATAACACAGGGCTATCAACGTCAGCAGGCTTATCACCTAATTGCTTATAAACTTGTGCTAGTGCCGTTGCACCAAGGCGATTTTGGCCACAACCTAGATCAATAAGCAGTAAGCTTGACTGACCTTTATCGGTACGCAATTGTGGAGTAACGGTTTTACGGACATCTTCAACGCGACCAAAAGCAGTAATAACTAACGATAATGGTGATGTAACTTGTTTTTCTTCACCATCTTGCTGCCATTTTGTCTTCATCGACATTGAATCTTTACCCACTGGAATCGTTAACCCTAATGCAGGACATAACTCTTCACCAATGGCTTTTACTGCTTCATACAAACCAGCATCTTCACCCGGGTGACCTGCAGGTGACATCCAGTTAGCCGATAAATTTATCCGCTTCATATCACCGATATCAGTTGCTGCAATATTAGTAATCGCTTCACCGACAGCTAAACGAGCTGATGCACCAAAATTAAGTAAGGCAACAGGCGTACGCTCACCCATCGACATCGCTTCGCCGTGATAGCTATCATAACTTGCCGCAGTTACTGCACAGTTCGCAACAGGAACCTGCCAAGGACCGACCATTTGATCGCGGGCGACCAATCCTGTCACGCTACGATCACCAATAGTGATCAAGAACGTTTTTTCAGCGACAGCCGGTAAACGTAATACGCGTTGAGTAGCAGCCTCAATCGTAATATCACTGCGATCAAGTGGCTGTCCAACAACCGTTAATGTTTGTGCATCACGATGCATCTTCGGCGCTTTACCCAATAAAATATCCATTGGCATATCAATTGGAGTGTTATCGAAATGGCTGTCTTCAAGGGTTAAATGACGCTCAGCCGTTGCTTCACCCACTACCGCATAAGGAGCACGTTCACGCTGACAAATAGCATCAAATGTTGCCATGTTTTCAGGTGCGATCGCTAATACATAACGCTCTTGTGATTCATTACACCAAATCTCAAGTGGGCTCATGCCTGGTTCATCATTTGGCACATCACGTAACTGGAATTTACCACCACGCTCACCATCATTAACTAACTCAGGTAAGGCGTTAGAAATACCACCCGCGCCAACATCGTGAATAAAGGCAATCGGGTTGTCATCCCCCATTTGCCAACAACCATCAATCACTTCCTGACAACGACGCTCCATTTCTGGGTTTTCACGCTGTACTGAAGCAAAATCTAAATCTTCTGCTGATTGTCCTGATGCCATCGATGACGCAGCACCACCACCAAGACCAATGTTCATTGCCGGACCACCAAGTACAATTAACTTAGCGCCAACAGGAATTTCTTTTTTCTGCACATGATCGGCACGAATATTACCCATACCACCAGCAATCATGATTGGTTTATGATAACCACGTACTTCTTCACCAGCATGAGAAGTGACTTTTTCTTCATAAGTACGGAAATAACCAAGCAAATTTGGGCGGCCAAATTCATTATTAAATGCCGCACCACCCAATGGACCTTCAAGCATAATATCCAATGCGGTCACAATACGATCAGGCTTACCAAAATCAGTTTCCCATGGTTGTTCAAAGCCAGGAACACGTAAGTTAGACACCGTAAAGCCAACCAAGCCAGCTTTAGGTTTACCGCCAATACCGGTTGCACCTTCATCTCGAATTTCACCACCAGAACCTGTTGCCGCACCTGGCCACGGTGAAATTGCAGTAGGATGATTATGGGTTTCAACTTTCATCAAAATGTGAGTATCTTCTTGATGATAAGTATATTGACGTGATTGTGGATCGGGGAAAAAACGTCCAACATGAGAACCTTCCATTACTGCGGCGTTGTCTTTATAAGCCGACAATACGTGCTCATGGTTGTGCTCATAGGTATTTTTAATCATTTTAAATAATGATTTTGGCTGATCGACACCATCAATGGTCCAATCAGCATTAAAAATCTTGTGCCGACAATGCTCAGAATTCGCTTGAGCAAACATCATTAATTCAATGTCATTAGGATTACGACCTAACTTAGTGAAGTTTTCAACTAAGTAGTCGATTTCATCTTCAGCTAATGCGAGGCCTAAAGTTAAGTTCGCTTGCTCTAATGCTTGGCGCCCCCCCACTAGAATATCAACGCTTTTAACCGCTGCTGGTTGAGCTTGAATAAATAACGCTGCCGCAGCCTCAACATTATCCAGCACCACTTCCATCATGCGGTCATGAAGTAATGCTTTCAACTCACTCAATTGTGACATTGTTAGCGCAGATGATGATTCAACATAATATGCTGTACCGCGCTCAAGACGTTTAATGGAAGTTAAACCACAATTGCGAGCAATGTCGGTCGACTTTGAAGACCAAGGAGAAATAGTACCAGGGCGAGGAGTAACAAGTAGCAATAAGCCTTTAGGCTCGTGCTCTGCAATCGTTGGGCCGTATGTGAGTAGACTTGTTAGCTTAGCTTGTTCATCAACCGTTAACGTTGCCGCCACATCAGCAAAATGCGTAAACTCAGCATAAATACTAGTAATTGGCATATCTAACTCATGACAACGCTCAAGTAGCTTATTAACGCGAAACTCAGACAAAGCGGGTGAACCACGCAAAATTTCCATGTGCAAAGGTCTCTCGATTAGCAGGTTAAAAAAAGTGATATTGACCTAAGTTCCACAGCCATAGAAACTTACCTCAATAGCACCTAGTACATTACAATGCACTGCTTCACTATTACGCGACTGTTCACGAGCACCTAGTATAATGGAATTTTTTTTGTGACGTAACACCTGACGCAACCGTTTGCGTGTTTTTTTTTCAATCCTTATAAAAACATCAAAAAAATACTCACCACCGTTATTTTTGGGTCATTTTTTAACCATTAAATCACTTAATATTCACTTATCTCTTCCAATCTCTAAATTATCCCCATCAACTTAGTCGTTCAACTTTGCGCAATTAACAGGGTTTGATATAAGTAGACGTTAATTTTTACTGTAGGTCTGCCTAGTTGATAAATATTCAATCCTTCACTCTACTACGCCGCTTTATAAGCATTCTGTTATTAGTCATGCTTACCAGCGGCTGCCAATGGCAAGAAAACAAACCCACCAGCCTTGAAAAGATTAGGGAGAGTGGCGTATTACGGGTAGGGACCTTAAATAACCAACTGTCCTACTATATTGGCGCGGAAGGTCCAACAGGATTGGATTATGAGCTAGCACAAGCCTTTGCAAAAAAGCTTGGGGTTAAACTTGAAATAACCGCAATGTTTACCTTATCAGAATTATTCCCAGCATTAGAACGTGGTGATATTGATATTATTGCCGCAGGACTCGCGGTAACTCCCGACCGCCTCCAAGGGTTTCATCCCGCTCCAGCTTATTATTATGCCAGTCAGATTGTGGTGTATAAAAAAGGCCAACGTCGTCCACGAAGCTTAGCTGAACTCGCGAAAAATAACGGTCGTCTGGCCGTCGTAAGTGAATCTAGTTATGAACAACAGCTAAATATTATTCGTAAAAGTCATCCAAGCTTAAAATGGCAATCGATTCCAGAATCAGACATTAACGATCTGTTAATTAAAGTCGTTAAAGGCGAGTTAGATTATACCGTTGCTGACTCTGTTGATGTGGCATTACTACAACGCATTCATCCAGATATCGCCGTCGCGCTTGAATTAACTCAAGATGAACCCGTAAGCTGGTTTGTTAAACAAAGTAGTAACGATAGTTTATATGCTCTAATGATCGAATTTTTTGGACAGATGAAGCAAAACGGTACGATTGCTCAACTGGAAGAAAAATATTTTGGCCATATTGATCAATTTGATTATGTTGATACGCGGGCTTTTTTGCGGGCGGTTAATAATACTTTGCCACAATGGGAAGCCTTATTTAAACAGTATGCCAATGGTTTTGATTGGCGTTTGTTAGCGGCACTATCTTATCAAGAATCACATTGGAATCCCCAAGCGGTGTCACCAACCGGCGTACGAGGCATGATGATGCTAACCTTACCGACAGCAGAATCAGTAGGCGTCACCAATCGTTTAGACCCAGAACAAAGCATTCGTGGAGGCAGTGAATATTTACGTAAAATGATCGCCCGCGTGCCTGATAGTGTTGAGGAACATGAAAAAGTATGGTTTGCACTCGCCTCTTATAATGTCGGTTTTGGCCATTTAATGGACGCGCGTCGACTCACTAAAGCTCAAGGGGGCAACCCTAACACTTGGGTCGATGTGAAACAGCGACTACCGTTATTGGGACAACGTAAATATTACACTCAATCTCGTTACGGTTATGCTCGAGGTGATGAAGCCTTAAATTATGTTGAAGGGATCCGCCGTTATTACCAAAGTATTATTGGCTATGAACGCACCCATAGTCGTAAATTTGAAAATGAAAATTTAAAAATTATTGATGGTCTGCAAACCATTAGCCTTCCGCAAACATCGCTAACACCAGCGACGGTAACGCTAAAAACGAATGCTACACCGTAAACGATTATAAAATAGGTTCTTAAAGCAAGGCGCTTCGATCTCATGACGTAAACTCTGCGGCTTAGGCCGCATTGCTTAGAATAATCATCTACTTTTGCTAGTAGTGGGAGCTTGATCAACCTTTGATTATTAACTAATAAAGATCACTATCAATATGCGCACCTCTGTGCATAATTGAACTGACGACATTAGATAATGGCATGATTCACAGTGACAGCGATGTTTATCCGCTGGTTGATTGTTTCACTGTGATATCGACTCAATGGATGGATCCATGAAATTAACCAAATCAAAAACTCAGCATATCGCGAAACGTATTACCTCAGCAGCAACGCGCCGTAAACGCCTAAGCAGTAATATCCGTAAAAAAATTCTCTGGCGTCAACGTAGCTGCATTCTAACGTCGACCACAGAACACTCTTGCTCAACGCACTAAACAACAAGCTCGGAATAATTTATATAACAATAAATAACTGCCGAGCTTATTTTATTTAGTACTACCCAACCTCAAACATCATCTTGCTGTTGTCTTACTGCTATCTTTGCGGCTTTTTTCTCTGCGCGACGACGCTTAAAAAAAGCTTGTAACTGCGCGCGACATTCAGCAGCAAGTACATCACCTTGATACTGAACATGATGATTAACCCCCTCGTAACTAAGCAAATTCATGGTACTACCAGCAGCGCCAGTTTTAGCATCATGCGCACCAAATACTACTTTGCCAATTCGGCTATGCACCATCGCACCAGCACACATAGGACAAGGTTCTAAAGTCACATACAAGGTGGTATCAATTAGACGATAGTTTTGTAATGTTTGCCCAGCTTGACGTAATGCCATCATTTCTGCATGTGCAGTAGCATCATGATGACCAATAGAACGGTTCCAACCTTCACCAATAATCACCCCATCATGAACGATCACTGCGCCAACAGGCACCTCACCTTCAGCCTCAGCTAAAGCTGCTAATTCCATTGCTCTACGCATAAAAGCATCATCTGTTGCTGTTATAGATACAGTTTCTAGTATTTTATTTGACATCTGTTATCGATACTTACAAATCGTAATGACTAACATGGGGCAATTGCTCAGCGAGATAATCAACTAACATTCTCACTTTAGGTGATAAATGGCGGTTATGTGGATAAAGCGCCCAGATACCTTCATCAGGTTCTTGATAATTAGTCAAAATAGGCACTATCGCACCAGACTCTAAATCTTTATCAATATAATAATCGGGTAATTGCGCTAAGCCGATACCTTTAAGAACCGCATCTCGCAAGCCATAACCACTATTACAATTGAGAGTACCGCTAACACGAATGCTTTTTTCTTTACCTGATTCTTGGAACCGCCAGTGATCATAATTACCAATCAAGCAATTATGTTGGCGTAATTCAGATAATGAATGTGGAATACCAAATTTCTGTAAATATTCAGGCGAAGCACACACGTACATAGTGCGGCTCGTCAAACGCTTAGCCATCATTGATGAACTGGTTAAACGCCCTAAACGGATCGCTAGATCAAAACTGCCTTCCACCAAATCTACTTGGCGGTTAGTCATATCAATTGTCACTTCCACTTCAGGGTACTGCAACATAAAATCATTAACTAATGGCATAATGTACTTTTCGCCATAAGTTACTGGTGCTGTTAATTTTATCAGCCCTTGCGGTTTACCACGTAAATTACTGATCGCTCGTTCAGCATCTTCAAGACCATCTAACACTTGACGACAATGTTGGTAATAGACATTACCTTCTTCAGTTAATGAAACCTTACGCGTAGTGCGATAGAATAATTTGGTGTTAAGTCGATTTTCTAACGCACTCACCTGACGACTCACTTGCGCAGTAGAAATACCGAGTCGCTTTGACGCTGCGGTAAAACTTTCTGTTTCTGCTACAGCAACAAACTCTGTAACACCTTCCCATAAAAACATCTTAGATACCTATTGATAACGAGATCGAACGTCATAATGACCATTACATTGATGATTATTACACATATGTAAAAGTAATTTGCACTTTTAGGTAATTATCATTATTCGAGAAACAAATACAATAGCAACCATCGAAACGGGGCAAGAAAATAATTACTTTTCCCTTTCCACCCAATTCTCATCTACTTTTGATGAAGTAGAAATAAATACAATTAGAGTGAAGATTATGACTGACAAATTTATCAAATCAAAAGCTGCAATCGCATGGGGCCCAAAACAACCACTTTCTGTTGAAGAAATTGATGTCATGTTACCTCGTGCTGGCGAAGTATTAGTTCGCATCGTTGCAACTGGCGTATGTCACACTGATGCATTCACATTATCAGGTGACGATCCAGAAGGTATCTTCCCTGCGATCCTTGGTCACGAAGGTGGCGGTATCGTTGAAATGGTTGGTGAAGGCGTTACAAGTGTTGAAGTTGGCGATCATGTTATCCCACTTTACACCGCTGAGTGTGGCAAGTGTAAATACTGCCTATCTGGTAAAACGAACCTTTGTCAGGCAATACGTGAAACTCAAGGTAAAGGCCTAATGCCAGACGGCACGACCCGTTTCTACAAAGACGGTCAGCCAATCTTCCATTACATGGGCTGTTCTACTTTCTCTGAGTACACTGTACTACCAGAAATTTCTTTAGCTAAAATTAGCAAAGAAGCACCGCTTGAAGAAGTATGTCTATTAGGTTGTGGTGTAACAACCGGTATGGGCGCAGTACTTAACACAGCTAAAGTGCAAGAAGGCGACACTATCGCAGTCTTTGGTCTTGGCGGTATCGGTCTTGCAGCAATCATTGGTGGTACTATGGCTAAAGCAAGCCGTATTATTGCAATTGATATCAACGAAAGTAAGTTTGACCTAGCACGTAAACTAGGTGCAACTGAATGCATCAACCCAATGAACTACGATAAGCCAATTCAAGAAGTGATTGTTGAATTAACTGATGGCGGCGTAGACTACTCTTTTGAGTGTATCGGTAACGTTAACGTTATGCGTTCAGCACTTGAGTGTTGTCACAAAGGTTGGGGCGAATCAGTTATCATCGGTGTTGCTGGCGCTGGCCAAGAGATCTCTACCCGTCCATTCCAACTTGTGACTGGTCGTGTATGGCGTGGTTCTGCATTCGGTGGCGTTAAAGGCCGTTCAGAGCTTCCTGGTATCGTTGACCGTTACATGGCAGGTGAATTCAAGCTTGATGACTTCATCTCATTTAACATGGGCCTAGACGACATCAACAAGTCATTCGACCTATTACACGAAGGTAAGAGTATCCGTACGGTTATTCACTTCGATAAGTAAGCTTGATATACATAAGCTTTCTATAATAACGCCATAAAAAATGCGCAGAGCACTTACACTCTGCGCAGATTTAACAAGAGATCAAATCCAATGCCATTAGAAAATATTAGCTGTAATAAAAGTGCTGGCGGCTGGCATAAGCAATATACTCACCGCTCAGAAGTCCTAAATTGTGATATGCGTTTTGCTATTTACTTGCCACCACAATGTGCAGCAGGAAAAAAAGTACCCGTTATTTACTGGTTATCAGGCTTAACTTGTACTGATGAAAACTTTATGCAAAAAGCAGGTGCTCAACGTATGGCAGCCGAGTTAGGTGTTGCTATTGTTGCTCCAGATACTAGCCCACGTGGTGACGGCGTTGCCGACGATCCTCAAGGCGCTTATGACTTTGGCCTTGGTGCTGGTTTCTATGTTAATGCCACAGAAGCACCGTGGAACCGTCATTACCAAATGTATGATTACATTGTAAATGAATTACCAACATTAATTGAAGCCCACTTCCCAGTGACAGAGCAACGTGCAATTACTGGCCACTCTATGGGTGGACATGGCGCATTAATGATTGCACTACGTAATCCAGAGCGTTACAGCTCTGCATCAGCATTTAGCCCTATTACTAATCCAATGAATAGTGCTTGGGGTCAAAAAGCCTTCACTGGTTATTTAGGTAGCAATACTAAGAATTGGAAGCAATACGATTCAAGTGAATTGATGCGTATCGCTGAAATCAAACTACCAATGCTAGTAGATCAAGGCACCCACGATAATTTCTACAACGATGGCCAACTTCGCACTGAAACACTTGTTGCAGCAGCAGAAGCAAATGACTATCCACTAGAAGTTCGTATGCAAGATGGCTATGACCACAGCTACTACTTTATGGCATCATTTATTGACGATCACCTTCGTTTCCACGTTGAAAACTTCAATAAATAATCACTGATTTTTATTAAACTCCTCTTTGCAGACAGGGATTAATAAAACACAAAAAAGCCTCGAACAGTCATACTGGTCGAGGCTTTTATTCGTTAACGATAACTATTTATTAATGCTAACTACCGTTATTAAAATCTAATCATTACATGCTGTAAGTGTAAGGCGCTTGAACACCTAGCGGAATACCTAGTGTCCAGAATACTAATAGGAACACAGTCCAGCCAACTAGCATTGCAATTGAGTACGGCATCATCATTGACGCTAATGTACCAATACCTGAACTCTTAACATAACGCTGCATGTAAACTACCACTAACGGGAAGAACACCATCATTGGTGAAATAATGTTAGATACTGAGTCACCTACGCGGTAAGCCGCTTGAGTTAATTCAGGAGAGATACCTACAGCCATTAACATTGGTACCATGATAGGACCAATCAATGCCCACTTAGCTGATGCTGAACCTACTAACAAGTTAACACTTGCCGTTAGTAAAATCATACCAACGATGGTCACTTGACCCGGTAGATTCATTTCTTGTAATAACTGTGCACCAGAAAGTGCTAATAGCGTACCTAAGTTTGATTGCGTGAACGCTACCAAGAACTGTGCAATAAAGAATACCATTACCATAAAGCCAGCCATACCAGCCATTGTGGTCGACATTGCTTTAATCACATCACTGCTTTGCTTAAAAGTACCTGCTACTTTACCGTAGATAATACCTGGAATAACGAACAGGATGAAAATCAATGGCACGATAGATTGCATTACAGGCGCATTAAAGGCAGCAACTTCACCCGTTGGTGAACGTAATGGCGATGTTTCAGGCCATACAGCAGCAACTAGTAGTGCAATACCCGCTAGCATAGTCCAACCAGCGTATGAGAACGCTTTACTTTCTAGTGGTGTAAAAGAACCCATGTCAGGTGCTTCTTCAGCATCGGCATCAATTGCTGTTTTTTGTAAGCGAGGCTCAATCACTTTATCAGTGATGTACCAACCAATACCGACAATAACAAATGATGATAAACCAGTGAACATTAGGTTCGCTAACGGGTTAACAATATAAGTAGGATCCATAATACGTGCAGCTTCTTGCGTGAAGCCAGCTAATAACGGGTCGATACCAGAAGGAATAAAGTTAGCAGAGAAACCACCTGAAACACCTGCAAACGCAGCTGCAATACCGGCAAGAGGATGACGGCCAGCAGCGTGGAAGATAATACCACCAAGTGGAATAACTAATACATAACCTGCATCGGCAGCAGTGTGCGATACAATCGCCACTAAAATCAGCATTGGTGTAAGTAGTTTAGCTGGCGTAACATTTAGCATCTTTTTAAGGCCAGTATTAATAAAGCCTGAAGCTTCAGCAACACCAACACCTAACATCGCAACCAATACAATACCTAATGGCGCAAAACCAGTGAAGTTTTTCACCATGTTCGCCAAAAAGCTCGCGATGGCATCGCCAGTTAACAAGTTATTGACTTGAACTACGTCTTTAGTTACTGGATGCACAAGACCAAAATCAAACTGTGATAGCACCGCAGACAAAACCCAAACGGTTACTAAACCCCAAAAGAACAGTAAAGCAGGATCAGGAATTTTATTACCTGCGCGCTCAATACCATTTAAAAATTTGTCCATCGCACTTGTAGATGGAGGCGGTGCTTGCTTAAGTGTTTTTTCGTTCATGGTAGTCCATGTCCTTCTTATGCTGTTATGTTTGCAGTGCGGATCTACTTACATGTAGTCGATCTCATTGTGTTTTTTCGCTCGATTTCAATCTGAATATTCGCTGAACGATTGTAATGAAATTACCACAACAAACAGTGTTATAGACCTACTTATAGCACTTACCTACCACAACATATTGTAACCAATCATTAATACGACACTTACAAAAAACATAAATCGAACAAGCCATTAACAATACTCCATAAGCGAGAACTATATCGCTTTGCTTACTCCAAATGACAGCCATAAAAAAAGCACCCGTAGGTGCTTTTTATTATTCAATTATTGCAAGTAAATTGGGAATTATTCCCACTCAATAGTTGCAGGAGGCTTGCCTGAAATATCGTAAACCACACGTGAAATACCATTTACTTCATTGATAATACGGTTAGATACTTTACCTAAGAAATCGTATGGCAAATGTGCCCAATGAGCTGTCATAAAGTCGATAGTTTCTACCGCACGTAGCGACACAACCCAATCATATTTACGACCATCACCCATCACACCCACTGAACGTACAGGTAAGAATACTGTAAAGGCTTGTGATACTTTGTTGTAAAGATCAGCGTTATGCAATTCTTCAATGAAAATAGCATCAGCACGACGTAGCAAATCACAGTACTCTTTCTTCACTTCACCTAAAACACGTACACCTAAACCAGGCCCAGGGAATGGGTGGCGGAAAAGCATGTTGTAAGGTAAACCAAGTTCTAAACCAATCTTACGTACTTCATCTTTAAATAACTCACGTAATGGCTCAACTAAGCCCATTTCCATATCATCAGGCAAACCGCCAACGTTATGGTGTGATTTAATCACATGTGCTTTACCTGTTTTAGATGCTGCCGATTCAATCACATCAGGGTAAATCGTACCCTGCGCTAGCCATTTAGCATTGGTTAATTTCTTTGATTCTTCATCAAAGATATCAACAAACACATGACCAATGATCTTGCGTTTCGCTTCAGGCTCATCAACACCAGCCAATGCATTTAAGAAACGATCTTCTGCTTTAACGTGGACGATGTTTAAACCAAATTTATCACCGAACATGTCCATTACTTGCTGACCTTCGTTAAGACGAAGCAAGCCATTATCAACAAATACACATGTTAGTTTATCGCCAATCGCACGGTGGATAAGCATTGCAACTACTGATGAATCAACACCACCAGATAGGCCAAGGATAACTTCATCCTCACCCACTTGCTCTTTGATACGTGCAATCGCATCTTCAATAATATTGGCTGATGTCCATAGCTTTTCACAGCCACACACATTCATCACGAAGTTTTCAATTAACTTCATACCTTGGCGAGTATGGGTTACTTCTGGGTGGAATTGCACCCCGTAGAAATGCTTCTCTTCATTTGCCATTGCTGCAAATGGGCAGGTATCTGTTTCAGCAACTTTAATAAAATCAGCTGGGATTTCTACTACTTTATCACCATGGCTCATCCACACATCAAGTAATGGTGTACCATCAGCAGCAACTGCATCTTGAATATCTTTTAAGAAAGCAGTTTGCTCAACAATCTTAACTTGCGCATAACCAAATTCACGCTCATCAGAACCTGCAACTTTACCACCTAGTTGTTCTGCCATGGTCTGCATGCCGTAACATACACCAAATACAGGAACACCCGCTTCAAATACATACTGTGGTGCGCGAGGAGAACCCGCTTCAGTTACACTTTCAGGACCACCAGAAAGAATAATACCGTTTGGATTGAAATCACGGATATCAGCTTCATCAACATCCCAGCTCCAAAGCTCACAGTAAACGCCGATTTCACGGATACGACGAGCAATTAACTGAGTGTATTGTGAGCCAAAATCCAAAATAAGAATTCGTTGATCATGAATATTTGCGGTAGTGGTCATTATAGAGCTATCTCAAAAATTGAATGTATTGGGGGCTATATCTAGCCCCGATTTTATCTAACTTCGCAACTTAGGCAATCGTTTTCGTCGAAAGACTACTGACTGCCTAACAATTAACCCATACGGTAGTTAGGTGCTTCTTTTGTGATCGTTACATCATGCACATGAGATTCTTTCATGCCTGCACCAGAAATACGTACAAATTCCGCTTTAGTACGTAAATCTTCAATCGTTGCAGAGCCAGTTAGACCCATACTTGAGCGTAAACCACCCATTTGCTGATGCACGATTTCTTTCATCAAACCTTTGTAAGCAACACGACCTTCAATACCTTCAGGCACTAACTTGTCTGCAGCGTTATCTGATTGGAAGTAACGGTCAGAAGAACCTTTTGACATTGCACCTAATGAGCCCATGCCACGGTATGATTTATATGAACGACCTTGGTATAATTCAACTTCACCAGGTGCTTCTTCAGTACCCGCGAACATTGAGCCAACCATCACGCATGATGCACCTGCAGCAATCGCTTTACATAAATCGCCAGAGTAACGAATACCACCATCAGCAATGACAGGAATACCGTATTGATCAGCAACTGATGCTGCTTCTGAAATAGCAGTGATTTGTGGAACACCCACACCTGTAACAATACGAGTAGTACAAATTGAACCAGGGCCGATACCAACTTTAACAGCGCTTACGCCTGCTTCAATCAGTGCACGTGCACCTTCTGCTGTTGCAACGTTACCACCAACAATTGGAAGATTAGGGAAAGAAGCACGAGTTTCACGAATACGTTGTAAAACACCTTCAGAATGACCATGAGATGAATCAATAAGTAATACGTCAACGCCTGCTTCAACTAATGCAGCAACACGCTCTTCATTACCACCGCCAGCACCGACAGCAGCGCCAACACGTAAACTGCCGCGCTCATCTTTACAAGCATTAGGCTTACGCTCAGCTTTTTGGAAATCTTTCGCAGTAATCATGCCTTTTAGACGGAAGTTATCATCGACTAACAATACTTTTTCAACACGGTACTGTTGCATGATAGCTTCAACTTCTTCACGAGATGCGCCTTCTTTAGCAGAAGCCAGTTTCTCTTTAGAAGTCATCACTTCTTCAACTTTAATTGAAAGGTCGGTAACAAAACGTACATCACGACCAGTAATAATACCGATCAATTCGTTGTTATCTGTAACCACAGGGTAACCTGCAAAACCATTTTCTTCGGTTAAACGTTTAACATCTGCAATAGTGTTATCAGGTTTAACAGTAACAGGTTCTGCAACAACGCCAGCTTCGAACTTTTTAACCATGCGAACTTCAGCCGCTTGTTGTTCGATAGACATATTCTTGTGGATAAAACCAATGCCGCCCTCTTGAGCAAGGGCAATGGCTAGGCGACCTTCAGTCACGGTGTCCATAGATGCTGATAGCATAGGAATGTTAAGAGCAATCTCTTTCGTGAGGCGGGTGCGCAGATCGGCAGTGTTAGGTAGGACTGTAGAATGAGCAGGAACTAATAATACATCATCAAACGTCAACGCTTCTTTTTTAATTCGTAACATGCAATATCTCACACCAATTTAAAGGTTTACAAAGAAGATTAAAATATTGCGAACGGATTATACGTATGAAGCAATCGTTTGGCTATCATTATTTTTATTTTTTTTATTGACAAAAAACATTTGCTGAGTAGTATATTTCGGTTAACTATCCGGTGATGCGGTCGACGAAATACGGCCAAGATCTGTCCATTGATCTGCCTAGGCGTTTTTCGTTCTATTTGATAGTTTTCTGACCGCCTGCCGCCACCCATTCGTTAGCAGGTACTTCACTTCGTGACTCTATTCGCTTCTCAAAGCCAATCCAACGATCGTATCTACACCGTTTCCAGTCTCAATGCCCAAGTCCGTCTGATCCTTGAAAATGAAATGGGGATTGTTTGGCTTGTTGGTGAATTGTCGAATTTTTCAATGCCAGTCTCTGGCCACTGGTACTTCACCCTTAAAGACTCTCGAGCCCAAGTAAAATGCGCGATGTTCAAAGGCACTAATCGCCATGTAAGCTTTAAACCGGGCAATGGTAATCAAGTATTAGTCAAAGCACGTTTATCTATTTACGAACCTCGTGGCGACTATCAACTGATCATTGAAAGCATGCAGCCTGAAGGCGATGGACGCCTACAACAGCAGTTTGAACAGCTAAAAATGACCCTTGCCGCAGAAGGCTTGTTTGCACAATCATTGAAGAAACCATTACCGCAACAGCCGCAGCGTGTCGGTATTATTACCTCAAAAACCGGTGCTGCCCTACACGATATTTTGCAGGTATTAAAACGTCGCGATCCAAGTTTAGCCGTGGTTATTTATCCCACCATGGTTCAAGGTGATGGTGCTGCGATATCTATTGCTCAAGCGATTGGACGTGCTAATGCGCGCCAAGAATGTGATATTTTAATCGTTGGCCGTGGTGGTGGCTCATTAGAAGATTTATGGGCATTTAACGAAGAGATCGTTGCTCGTACTATTGCCGCTAGCCAAATCCCAATAGTGAGTGCGGTCGGCCATGAAGTTGATGTTACTATTGCCGATTTCGTTGCCGATATGCGTGCCCCTACACCATCAGCCGCAGCAGAATTAATCAGCCGAGATAACAGTAGTCAAACGGATAAGATCAAGCATAAACAACAGCAATTACAGCATGCTATTCAGTTTTATTTATCGAAGCAAAAGCAGCATATTAGTCAATTAAATCATCGTTTAGATCGCCAACATCCGCAACTACGCTTAAATCAACAACAACAACATTTAGATGATATAAGCCGTAAGTTACAGCAGATAATGCTAAAAAAGATTCAAATACAACAACAACGTATTACTCAAAATCAATATAAGCTATCACTTTATTCGCCACAGCAGCGCCTTCAACACGATAACACAGCGCTGAACAATGCCAAACGACGTTTATTAGATGCCATGGATCGTCACTTACTTAATGCTAACCATAAATTAGCCTTGGCGGCTGAGAAATTAGATACAGTAAGTCCACTGGCGACCCTTAGCCGTGGTTATTCAATTACCCGTGATGATAAAGGCAATGTCATTCGCCATTGCGATCAAGTTAAAGCGGGAGATCAACTGATTACAACCGTTACTGACGGTAAAATTTATACCACAGTCAATAACCACTAATTATTAATAACCACTCATCTCTTATGCCGCAATAGTAACTGTTATTGCGGCATATATCATCGTTACAGCCTTAATCAGCAACAACATTAAATACAGTTTTAACACGAGACTTTGATTTTAATTCATTGCAGTGGTTACAAAAATAACTTGCTGAACCACAGGCTTGCAGCTTCTCTAATTGCTCAGAACAATCAGGACAAAATGCCGTTTTAGTCACTTTTTGTTGGCAATAATCACAAAAATATCCCTGATCTTTCCAACTCAATTCACTCTCACATTGCGGACAAATATTTTCACTCACGCTATTTAACTCCTAAATGAATTTACTCTAGCATGCAAAATTATTGAGTTAGATGCCACTAAAATTAAAACAACCCAATAAATAGTCGCTGCTGACCAGCTGCTAGTTTTAATTAATTCACTACGATACTACACACATGATCCTCTCGATGATCATTACCCTTATGGGTGATCATCGTGTTTATTAACCACGATCAGCGATCAGGTAGTAAAAGAATATTTATCAATACGCATCCCGAAAGCATAAGTTACATATTCTGTATATGGATTTTAAATGGCATAAAAAACTGTACTTTCCATATAAAAACACAAATAACAGTATTTAATAAATCACAATAAATACGATCTAGAGCCATAAAATTTCAGATACTTCGATAAATATCTATCATTTAGAGCAAAAAAAATCGTCCGCAGACGATTTTAAATAATAACTAACAATCTCTTAAGCGGGTACGGCAGTTGTGATCATTATTAGCTCTTGATCAGAGATAACCTCAAATTTAACCGTTAACATTTTATATTCAGCTAATGAACTGGCATGGGTTCCACCGCAAGGAATTTCAACTATGCCTTCAGTACCTAAATCACACTGCCAATAGCGCGAGTCAGTCAAACTATCACCCTCACAACGCATGACTATCGGGGTTGATAGCTGGATCCATTGTGCTAATTGCTGATTAATCTGTAAGGTTATTTGCGCTAGAGCAGCAACCATTTCAGCACTGTTTAAGCCTCGTTTACGTAATGTCTTACCTAAACGGTAGTGATCGGTACTACAGTTTTCAGTGACGATACTCTTTTCTTGAGCGTAGCTATGAAAATCATAATGGTTTAACTCATCGCGTCGACTGGGATCTTTACGCCAAAAATCACTATGAAGCACTTTATTTAATGCCAATGATGATAAATGGCCGCCGCTGTGACCACGACTTAAACCTTGCTGGTAAGCTTTATCAACCACCAATGTTATCTCTGCACCAGCGCTAATAGTCAGCGCTGATGCTATATAATGTACAACGACAAATGCCCAACCTTCGGTATCTCGTTTAACAGGGATATCGTTCCCGATATATAATTGTTGGGTCGCTATTTCTATCGCACCAACAACACACTCGATCACAGCATAAGATACTGCTTGATAGATTAATTCACCATGATCTGCTGGGTGATCTGGCCAAATATGGCTCACAGGATGAAAAGGGGTTTGCTCTACCACCACCCAGGTACCACTTTTTTCAGCAGCAACAGCACATACAATAGTGGTGTTTATTTGCCACTTATTTTGAGTAAAAAGTACTGTGGTTGGTGTAATAATCGTAGGCATAGCAATCGTTGCAGTAACAGCAGACATGGTATTTTCCTTATAAAAAAGCCCAACACTATGGCTGGGCTTTCACATCTAAAAACAACACACAATCGTTAAAATTACTTTTTACGGTCGTGTAAAGCACTGGTTAAGCGCTTACGTTGACGCTCTTGAGAAACCGTCAACTTTTGCTTTGTCGTTTCAAATGGGTTTTCGCTATTCTGGAATTGAATTCGAATAGGTGTACCCATCATTTCTAATGACTTACGGTAGTAGTTCATCAGGTAACGTTTGTAAGAACCAGGAAGGTCATTAACTTGGTTACCGTGAATAACAATAATCGGTGGGTTATAACCACCAGCATGAGCATATTTAAGTTTCACACGACGGCCACGGATCATTGGTGGCTGGTGATCATCTTGTGCCATTTGCATAATACGCGTTAGCAATGATGTACTAATACGCTTAGTCGCTGACTTATAAGCTTCAATAACTGATTCATATAAGTGACCAACACCGGTGCCGTGTAATGCAGAAATAAAGTGAATACGCGCAAAGTCAACAAAACCAAGACGACGATCAAGTTCAGATTTAACACGCTCTTTAACGTCGTTATCTAAACCATCCCACTTATTAATTGCAATTACTAATGAGCGACCAGAGTTCAGTACAAAACCAAGTAGGCTTAAGTCCTGATCTGAAATGTTTTCACGCGCATCAATGACTAACAATACGACGTTAGCATCTTCGATAGCTTTCAATGTTTGGATAACAGAAAACTTCTCAACCGCCATGCTCATATTCTTACGACGACGAACACCAGCAGTATCAATCAATACGTATTCTTGACCATCACGTTCCATTGGAATATAGATAGAGTCACGTGTTGTTCCCGGCATATCGTAAACAACAACACGTTCTTCACCGAGAATACGGTTAGTTAGCGTTGATTTACCCACATTAGGACGACCAATAATAGCCATCTTAATTGGTTGCTCTTGTAGACGTTTATACGCAGCTTCAGCATCTTCTTCAGAAAGGTTTGCTTTCTCGATATCTGCAACTGAGGTTAAATCTTCAAGAGTAAATTCACCGTCTTCGCCATTTTCAGCGGCTAACTCTGCATTCAATTTATCAGAGAATGGGGCTAACGCGCGTTCCATTAGTGCTGTCACGCCACGGTTTTGGGTTGCTGCAATTTGGAACATCGCATCAACACCTAAACGCCAGAATTCAGCACACGCAGTATCAGGATCAATACCATCAACTTTGTTAACCACTAAAAATGTTGGCTTTTCACGGCTACGCAGGTGTTTTGCAATTGCTTCATCAGCCGATGTTAATCCCGCACGACCATCAACCAAAAACAGTACTACGTCTGCTTCTTCGATAGCCGCCAATGACTGTTCAGCCATTTTAGTTTCAACACCTTCCTCTGTGCCATCAATACCACCGGTATCAATAACAATAAATTCGTGCTCTTCTAACTCAGCTCTACCGTATTTACGATCCCTAGTTAAACCAGGAAAGTCTGCAACTAGTGCATCCCTCGTGCGAGTAAGACGATTAAACAACGTCGATTTACCCACGTTTGGGCGCCCGACAAGGGCAACAACAGGAATCATAATTACCTCTTACTTTTCATAGTCATAATTGACATTTTACCGTTCATTCTTGCCTCAAATAAGCATATTTACTTATCTTCATCCGACAATAATATACACAACGGATATAACAACAACGGCTCCAACTGCATAAGACAGCTGGAGCCGACAAATTAATCTAGCGACAGTATACCGACTTATTTCGATATTTGCATTTTGTTGATTTCACCATCACGGGTAACAACAATAAAACCATTATCATCTAGCGCAACTGGTGGCACCGCAATACCGCTACCATCAATCGATTCTTGTGAAACAAATTCACCTGATTGAGTATCTAACCAATGGAGATACCCTTCAGCATCACCCATCACTAAATAACCATCAATAACAGCTGGCGCACTCAGTTGACGATATTGAAGATCTTTATTTTGCCATAGTTCAGTACCACTACGCGCATCAACTGCAACGATATGATCTTTCGCAGTTACCAAGAACAACTCGTTGCCATCAACCACAAAATTTGTTGCTGATGAATAATTACGTTTCCACGCAATTTGACCGCTACGAAGATCAATCGATACTAATGAACCATTATAGCCGATAGAGTATAAACGATCGCCAGCAATTACTGGTGCAGCATCTACATCCACTAAACGATCAATTTCAGTTGAACCTTTAGGGGTTGAAATAGTTTGCTGCCATAACACACGGCCATTATCCAAAATAGCACCTTCTAAACGGCCATTTGATAGCCCCCAGAAAACACCACCAGCAATCGCAACCGGAGAACTAGTACCGCGTAATGTTAGGGTTGGAATCTCATTACTGATTTGCCATTTGCTTTTACCAGTATCAGCATTAAGTGCCTGAAGCACACCGCTACTAGTATTAACAACCACAATACCGTTATCTACTAATGGTTTTGATAACACTTCACCAGCAACTTTAGCCCGCCAAACTTCTTTACCTGTTTCGGCATCTAATGCGATAACATCCGCATTTTCGGTGCCCATAAAGATCTTTCCTTCAGCTAATACCAAGCCTCCAGAAATTTTAACCGGGGTATCTTTTTCTAAGTCGTTTTCCCATAACACTTTACCGTTACTAGGATCTAAAGCTTCAACCAAACCATTACGATCAGCAACAAAAACTTTACCCTGACCAACAACTGGGGTCAGTTTTGAATAGTAGCCAGAAACGCCGTTACCAACGTCATGACTCCAATCTGTTTTAGGGGTGAAGGTATTATCGACTTTTGGCAATGGTGCCATATGAATAGAATCGACTTCACTGGCACAACCAGATAATACGCTCACAGCAACTGCTACGGCTAAAGCTCGTTTTAACACCTTATGCATCATGTCCGCCTTATTGAGCTAAGTCATTAAGCTTCATCTGCAATGCTGGTGATGAACCATCTTGCTGAGCTTCTATATATGCTTCACGAGCTGCTGGAATATCACCTTTCTGCAGCAGAATATCACCACGTAATTCAGCAATATTTTCGTTCCAGCTTGGAATCGTTACTTTTTTAAGTTCAGCTAAAGCTTGATCAAATTTTTGCTGTTCTGCATAAATACGAGCTAAGCGCGTTACAGCTAACGGTAAAATAGCGTTATCTTTAGTGTTACTGATCACCCAGTTAAGTTGCGCAATCGCACCATCAAGGTCATTATTCTCAACTTGAACTTTCGCTAATTGTAATGCTGCAAGAACAGCATATTGACTGCCTTTATTAGCTTCAATGAACGTTTGCGCTTCAGTGACAGCAGTTTTACTATTATTGTCGAGAGCTGTAACTACTTGAGTATAGGAATCTGATGCTAAATGCTTCGCAGCATGGACTTCAGACTGGTAGTAACGCCAGCCTAATAGACCGCCTAAACCAATCACGGCGCCTAGAACAACGGCTTTGCCGTTATCTTGCCACCACGATTTTATCGCTTCAACCTGTTGTTCTTCTGTGGCGTACTCGTTCACTTCCTGTCCTCTCTTAAATCAATGCTGCCAACTTCGCGGCAACCTCGTCCTGTGCCATGGTTGTTTGTTCACCGCCATGTAAATCTTTAACCACTACGGTGTTTTGTGCAATTTCATTTTCACCAAGAACCAGGGCAATAGCTGCTCCTACGTTATCAGCACGTTTAAATTGCTTTTTAAAATTACCACCACCAAAGTTAGACATAATGCGTAACTGAGGTAATTGGTTTCGTAATTTCTCTGCAAGCATCATACCGGCAGCTAATGTACCTTCACCGGCAGTTACCATGTAAACATCTACAGAACGACGTACATCGTCTTGTTCTAGTGCTTCCATCAGTAATACCAGACGCTCAAGTCCCATTGCAAAACCAACTGATGAGGTTGCTTTACCGCCTAGTTGTTCAACTAGACCGTCATAACGACCACCACCACATACTGTACCTTGCGCACCTAAACTATCAGTGATCCATTCAAATACAGTACGGTTATAATAATCTAAACCACGTACAAGACGCTCATTTACTTGATATTTGATGCCAGCAGCGTCTAATAGTTCACATAATCCAGTAAAATGTTGCTGTGATTCTGGATCTAAGTACGCTGAAAGCATTGGCGCATCAACAAGAATTTCTTGAATTGCTGGATTTTTAGAGTCAAGTACACGCAGTGGATTAGTGTACATGCGACGCTTAGCATCTTCATCTAACACATCCATATGCTGTTCAAGGAACGCAATTAATGCGGTGCGGTATTCTGCACGTGCTTGCAGTGAACCAATAGAATTTAACTCTAGACGAACATGGTCATTAATACCAAGCTCACGCCATAAACGAGCCGTCATCATGATAAGCTCAGCATCAACATCAGGCCCATCAATACCAAACACTTCCACACCTACTTGGTGGAATTGACGGTAACGACCTTTTTGTGGACGCTCATGACGGAACATTGGGCCCATATACCATAAACGTTGTTCTTGATTATAAAGTAGACCATTTTCGATACCAGCACGTACACAGCTTGCTGTACCTTCTGGACGTAATGTCAGGCTATCGCCATTACGATCATCAAAGGTGTACATTTCTTTTTCAACAACATCAGTAACTTCACCGATTGCACGTTTAAACAAATGTGTCGACTCAACAATTGGCATACGGATTTCATTGTAACCATATGCACTGATCACTTGTTTAACTGTACCTTCGACTTTTTGCCAAAGTGGAGTTTGTGTTGGTAGGCAATCGTTCATGCCTCGAATTGCTTGAATTTGTTTCGCCACGATTATTCTCATTTTTCGATGGGGATTTAAATCGAATATATAATTTATTGCAAAAATAGTGAACCATGCTGCCACAATAACAGCATGGTTTTTACTATTTTATGTTATTGCGTAATATCAATACGATTGTTTAGGTCTAACATTGAGGCTTTTGCGCGGATTTTAGCCTCAAGTTGATCAATCACATTATCGTTATCAAAGCGTTCTTTTTGACGAATACCGTCTTCATAAAAGGCACTTTTACGATTACCGCCAGCAATACCTAGATGCGAGGCTTCAGCTTCACCTGGGCCATTAACCACACAACCAATAATAGAAACATCCATTGGAATCACGATATCTTCTAAGCGTTGCTCTAATTCATTAACCGTTGCGATGACATCAAACTCCTGGCGCGAACAAGTTGGGCAAGCAATAAAATTAATTCCACGCGAGCGAATACGCAGCGATTTTAAAATATCAAATCCTACTTTGATCTCTTCAATAGGATCAGCGGCTAATGAAATACGTAAAGTATCACCAATGCCTTCAGCTAATAGCATTCCTAGGCCCACTGCTGATTTCACAGAACCTGCGCGCGCACCACCAGCTTCAGTAATACCTAAATGCAATGGCTGGATAATTTGCTTAGCTAATAGACGGTAAGATTCAACTGCAAGAAACACATCAGAAGCTTTAACACTCACTTTGAATTGATCAAAGTTAAGTCGATCTAAAATCTCTACATGGCGCATCGCTGATTCAACTAACGCAGCTGGCGTTGGCTCACCGTATTTTTGTTGAATTTCTTTTTCTAACGAGCCGCCATTTACTCCAATTCGAATTGGAATATTATTGTCACGCGCACATTCAACCACTGAGCGAATACGATCTTCACGACCAATATTACCTGGGTTAATGCGCAAACAATCAACGCCGTATTCAGCCACTTTCAATGCAATACGGTAATCAAAATGAATATCTGCAACCAAAGGAACATTGACTTGTTGCTTGATCAATTTAAACGCTTCAGCAGCATCCATCGTCGGTACAGAAACACGAACGATATCGGCACCTACTTTTTCCAACGCTCGAATTTGAGCAACCGTTGCCTCTACATCCGTAGTACGGGTGTTAGTCATTGACTGAACAGCAATCGGAGCGCCATCGCCGATAGGTACATTACCGACATAAATTCGGCTTGATTGGCGACGTATAATGGGTGATTCGTTATGCATGTTTTATCATTCTCTATTACTGCGGCAACGTTAAGGTTACAGGTCGACCAGTCGGATAACGACTAAGATCGAAAGGTTGCCCTTTAATTTCTATTTTAACGGCACTCGGCACACCAAGTCGAACTCGGAATGGCGCCTTGCCATCAATATCCAGTGTTTGACCAGCCGTCTTAATACCACTTTCGAGACGTTTACCATTTGCATCCCGAACATCAACCCAACAATCAGCAGTAAAAGTTAATTGTAATGCAGGTGCCGCTTCAACGTCAGTTGCAGTAACAGCCGCCACTGCCGCTGTATCTTTTACTTCAGTATCAGTTGCCGTTACAGCAACCGGTTCAACTGCTGGTGTTGCAGTTTCAGTCTTCGCTGACGATGTTTGACTAGCATCGGCATTAACCGGTGCTGTCGCTACCGCAGCCGCTGTAACGTCTGTTACTGTAGCATTTGCTTCTGTAGTATCAGTAGTCGCAACCGCTGCTGATGGTTTCACTGCGGGTGTTGTAGCCGCTGGTGTAGATGCTTCAACATTCGCAACATCAACCGCAGGTGTTGAGTCTCGATCTAAATGACTATTCTGCCACCACCATACAGCAGTAACACCCACAAAAATTACCGCTAAAATCCATGTTAGTCCCATTATACGACTATCATGTGCTTCATGGTTAGTTCGGCGTGAGAAACTTTGCATTTCTTGCGCTTTAGGTTTTGAATGACCGTAGTCGTCTAATAAAGCGACAACAGCAACGTCATCTAAACCAACATACTTTGCATAGGACCTCACATACCCTCTGGTAAATGTAGATATTTTTTCACTATCAAAGCAGTTACTTTCGATATCATTAATAACAGATAAACGTAATCGTAATCGATTAGCAATATCTGTTTGCGAGTAACCAAGTTGCTCACGCGCCTGACGAAGCATATCGCCTGGTCGTGCAACATTATCTGATTGCGGTGAATCGTTATGTTCAGTATTCATTGGCTAGATAATTCTGATATTGCTGAGAATTAGGGAATTGTTCTTTTAATAAGTTAGCGTATTTGGTGACCAAAGTTAACCGTCCAGTTTGGTTTTCTAACTGAATAAGCAACAACAAACTATTTGCTGTATACCCATATCGCTTATTAAATTTAAACAACAGTACACGAGCGTCTTTATAATTATTAGCGTCTAATTCTAGTCGTGCCAGTTGTAACATTGATTTCGGACGATATGGATCATGAGAAAGTGCTTTTTCAAAATAATCTATCGCTTGTAAGTTATTGCCTTGTTTACGACTACATAAACCTGCGTTTTCATAACTTGCCGAAATAAGATAATAGTAAGGTTGATTAATAGCTTTAACAAAAGCACTGATGGCTTCGTCATAACGTTCCTCACTGCACAAAAACGCCCCATAATTATTAAGAACATCACCATTTTCAGGTGCATCCTTTAAGGCTTTTTTATACATTTTTTCTGCCGCGTCTATTTCACCAACCTTTTGATAATAATAGGCCATGGCATTTTGTACTCGATAATAATGAGGCGCATAATGTAATGCTTGCTCCAAATTTTCATGAGCACGTTGCCACTGACCTACTTTTAAATAATTTAATCCTAATGTCATTCGCGCTTCAGCAGCATCAATGGCATTAAATTGTTCAGCGCTATCTTCTACCGTCACAGTGGCACATCCTGCCACCAGTAAACAAGAAAATAATGGATACTTCATCCATCGTATCATTTTTACTCACCTTAACATCCTTGTTAAACCGCGAAGTGATTATAATCGCTAATCTAATTAAAGGGTTTTAATAGCAATCGCGTCACCCGCAGGTAGTTTTGCTTGAGTTCGCTTTGTACGGTCGATAACGTCACCGACTAACTGACCACATGCAGCATCAATATCATCACCACGCGTTTTACGTACCGTTACCGTATAATCATACTCCATTAGAGTTTTCATAAAGCGATCTATACGTGAATTACTAGGTTTTTTGTACGGAGAGCCCGGATATGGATTAAATGGGATCAAGTTAATTTTCGCTGGCGTATCTTTTAATAGACGACCTAACTGACGTGCATGCTCCATATCATCATTAACATGATCCAGCAGTACGTATTCAATCGTTACACGACCGCGGTTAGCGTTGGTTGAGTCAACATAACGACGGACAGTATCAAGGAAGGTCTCAATATTCCAACGATCATTAATCGGCATGATTTGTGAACGCAATTCATCCGTTGGCGCGTGCAGTGAAATAGCAAGTGCAACGTCGATAGTACCGATCATTTGCTCTAGACCAGAAACCACACCTGATGTTGATACCGTAACACGACGTTTAGATAAACCAAAACCTAGATCATCAAGCATAATTTCTAATGCTGGAATTAAGTTTTTCATGTTCAGTAATGGCTCACCCATCCCCATCATTACGATATTCGTAATTGGACGACGACCCGTTTCTTTTTGCAGGCCGATCTCTTTTGATGCGCGCCATACCTGACCAATAATCTCAGATACACGTAGATTACGGTTAAATCCTTGTTGGCCTGTTGAACAGAATTTACATTCTAGTGCACAACCCACTTGAGATGACACACACAACGTCGCGCGATCTTCATCAGGAATATAAACCGTTTCTACGTCTTGATCGCCAACACGCATTGCCCACTTGATGGTGCCATCAGATGAGTATTGTGCATTTGATACTTCTGGTGCACGAATTTCAGCAACACGCTGTAATTTTTCACGCAACTTTTTATTGATATTGTTCATTTGCTCAAAGTCATCACAACCGAAATGATAAATCCATTTCATTATCTGATCTGCACGGAATGGCTTTTCATTAAGCTCTTCGGCAAAGTATTTACGCAGACCTTTGCGATCGAAATCCAGCAGATTAATTTTGACAGTTGTCATCGGTTGGTGCCTCACTAAAAATGACTATTGCTGCGCCTTTATAACTCGGAGATCTGCAATTGGCAGTCTCATCATAGTTATCAGGGTTTAAGGCGCGAAATTGTACAGCCTTTATGCGCGGGTTTCCACCCGTTCCCTGTATGGTTATTTTAGCGCTTATAACAATCTTGGCTCTTAAAATAACAAAGGGAAGCCTGAGCCTCCCTTTAGTATTTGGTTTTGCTTATTTTTTCATCACCGCGCAATCATTAACTACGAGGACATAACTCATCAGCAGCGAAAAAGTAGCCAATCTCACGCTCTGCCGATACCGGACTATCTGAACCATGAACGGAGTTATAACGTAAGCTAATCGCAAAATCAGCACGAATAGTACCGCAAGCAGCTTCTTGAGGATTGGTTTTACCCATCAATTCTCGGTAACGAACAATGGCATCTTCCCCTTCAAGCACTTGCACCATTACAGGGCCTGATGTCATAAAATCAACTAATTCATCAAAAAAAGGTTTACCTTCATGCTCAGCATAAAACCCTTGAGCTTGAACTTTAGTAAGTTGCAGCATTTTGGCTGCTACAATTTTCAAGCCAGCATTTTCAAAACGTTGATAAATAGTGCCAATTAAATTTCGTTTAACAGCATCAGGCTTTACGATTGAAAAAGTTTTTTCTATTGTCATTATTATAGTTTCCTTTTGAGTCTAGTTGCTGTCCATTTACTTAGTACCCACTGATAAGCACCATTACTTACAACAGTAATCCTGCAATATTTGCAATACCCAAGCCCGTTGCACCGACTGCCCAACGTGGATCAGCGCTATCACGATAACATGCCGCTAAATCGAAATGAATCCAGCGACTATTATCGGTATCGACAAAGCGCGATAAAAAACCAGCAGCATTCGATGCGCCTCCCATACCACCGCCTTTCTGAACGCGACTATTAGCAGTATCTGCAAACGCCGATGGGCAATAATCTTGATGCCATTTTTCAAGTGGTAATGGCCATGCAGGCTCATTAACCAATTCAGATAACTGTTGCGCACGTGCTAACAATGCTTTATCAAAACCGAAAATAGCATTGTAGTCGCTGCCAACTGCCATCATTGCTGCGCCCGTTAACGTCGCAGCATCAATAATTAAAGGGGCTTTGGTCGCAGAGGCAAGTAACAAACCATCTGCTAGTACGAGTCGACCTTCAGCATCAGTATTGACGATTTCAACTGATACACCATTGTTATACGTTAACACATCACCAAGTTTATAAGCATCGCCTGATACCATGTTTTCAGCACAACAAAGAATAAGTTTAACTCGTTGTGTTAAGCCTTGTGCAATAGCATAACCTAATGCAGCAGTAACCGTTGCCGCGCCCCCCATGTCACACTTCATGCTCACCATGCCGGCACTGGGTTTCAAACTGTAGCCACCAGAATCAAAAGTGATCCCTTTACCCACTAAACATGCACTGACTGGCGCACTTGGATCTGCGGTTGGATTATAGTCAACTTCCAACAATACTGGTGGGTGTTGACTGCCACGGCCAACACTATGAATACCAATCCAACCATCAGCGAGTAATTCATCGCCAACAATCATTTGACTACTAATGTGCTCGCCACCAATTTCAGACAAAAAGTGTACTGCCGCTTGCGCTAATTTTTGCGGATAAACACTATCTGGGCCTGCATTAATAATTTGACGCGCCCAATCATGACTATGTCGACGAGCATTTAATAGCTCGAGCTCATCTTCATCTATTGATGCCCATTTGATAGTAACGGTATGCCTCGTCGCGGCAAAACCACAATAAAATGCCCACTGACGTTCATAGTTCCAACCGTCACCATTTAAACTAACAGCTTCAACCCCTTGAGCTTGAATTTGACGCCCAGCCTGCTGAATACGACGTAAACTAAATGAATCACCATAATGCACAGTGACACTATCAGTTTGATAACTGATCAAGGCATTAACGCCCCAAGGAGCGCATGCGGGCTCTTTTGATAAATTTACTGTCAACATTATTGATAACCTCTTGTTTTATTTATAGTCTATATTTTTTATTTAGCGTAATTTAAATATAAAAAAAGCCCTCTTAAAGTAGATTAAGAAGGCTTTATTTTTTTGCGATAATTATTGCGCTAAAATACGCGCTAGGGTTTTAACCCCCATACCCGTCGCACCAGCAGCCCATTGATCATTAGCACTCTTACGATAAGTACCACTGGCATCAATATGCATCCAGCCTTGCTGATAATCATCAACAAAATAGGATAAAAATGCTGCCGCAGTACTTGCTCCAGGCATAAAATCACCATTCGAAATATTAGCCAAATCAGCAAAGTTCGATGGCAACATATTACGATGTATCTCAGCTAAAGGAAGTGGCCACATCCCTTCACCTTCTTGTGACGCAGCAGCTAATGCTCGACGCGACAAATCCTGGTCAAAGCTTAATAACGCATGGTAATCATTACCCAGTGCCATTTTGGCGGAGCCCGTTAGTGTTGCACAATCAATGATCAATGTTGGATGCTGACTATTGGCATACATCAGCCCATCCGCTAATACTAGACGCCCTTCAGCATCAGTGTTTAACACCTCAACAGTTTTACCATTTTTATATTTAATGATATCGCCTAATTTTAATGCGCGGCCTGAAATCATGTTCTCAGCACAACATAGTACTAATTTAATGCGCTTATTGAGACCACGTACCATTGCTAACGCTAAACCGCCGGTTGCTAACGCTGCGCCACCCATATCCGCTTTCATAGACGCCATTCCCGCAGAAGGCTTTATACTATAACCGCCAGAATCAAAGGTAATACCTTTACCGACAAGACAAGCAAACACAGGCGCATTTGCATCACCCGTCGGATTGTAATCTAAACGTAGCATTGCCGGACGATGATCAGAACCACGACCAACAGCATGAATACCATTCCAACCTTCATCTAATAAATCGTTACCTTTAACGATCTTGTAGGTGACATGTTCAGGAGCTAATGACTTAATAAACTCACCAGCGCGCGCAGCAAGTTGTGACGGCGCAACCACATCAGCTGGCTGATTAATAATATCGCACACCCAGTTAATGGTTTTAATACGTGCCTGCAATTCAGCTTCATCAGCTTCATTCAACGCCGACCAAATCACATTATTATCAGCTTTAGGATTACGGTAGCCTTGTAAAAAAGCCCAGATAGCGTCTTGATCCCACTCAGATCCTATCAGTGTAACCTGCTTAATTCCTTGTGAGTCCAAACGACGAGCAGCACGTTGGATATCACCTAAGGGATCAGTTGCGGTAACATGAATAAAAGTCCCTTCGGTATTAAAACTCACCAGCGCATTTGCACCCCAGTGACTATCCGCTGCTTGATGAGAAAGAAATACTGACATCATGGTAGACATTGATAAGCTCCTTGATAAAGATCACACAGCTAAAGCAATTAAAACAAGCTGATTACTGCGTTATTGTTATTCTAATTTTGTAACTAATAAGACTATGCTTATCAACCTTGAGAGGCAACAAGAAAACAGGCTTTTTCGTTATTGTAATTATTGCTCTTCAATCCAACACATTTGCACCGCTTCTAAAATCTTTTCATTACAGTGATCAATATCATCTTCAAATTCATCAAGTGCAATGATCCACTCTCTTAGATCAGTAAAACGGACTTGGGTTGGATCAACTTCTGGGTATAGTTCAATCAATTCAATGGCAATATCACGCGAATCAATCCATTGTAAACTCATAATAAATCCTCGATTTTTAAATAGAAAATAACAAACTTACGTAGCCGTAACTCTGATGAGTAACTTTAACCATAACCAATAGCTAAAAAAATAGGCCACCATTATGGCGACCTATTTAAGTATTTCGATTAGTGTGCTTCAGAAGCGAGATTAACCGTATAACGTGGAATATCGACCACTAAGTCATCATCAGCAATTCGTGCCTGACAACTTAAACGAGATTCTGGCTCAAGTCCCCATGCTTTATCTAGCATGTCATCTTCAAGTTCATCACTCTCATTAAGAGAATCAAATCCTTCACGGACAACAACATGGCACGTGGTACATGCACAAGATTTTTCACACGCATGCTCAATTTCGATGCCATTGCGCAATGCAACATCTAGGATAGTTTCGCCAGATTGTGCTTCTAAAATTGCGCCTTCTGGGCAATGTTCTTCATTGGGTAAAATTATAATCTTAGGCATGCCTAAACCTCATCAATAGACTGACCAGCTAACGCTTGACGAATAGATTGATCCATTCGACGTGACGCAAATTCTTGGCTGGCCTTATCAGTTTTCTTAATTCCAGCTTCAATTGTACGAGTGTCTCCACTCTGACGTAATTGAACCAGTTCCATCATTACAGCTTCTAACTCACCGCGTTCTTGAATACTTAATAAAGTTTCACCATCTGCTGCCAATGCAGCAATTAACCCTTCAAGGACACGATCGGCTTCTACCTGTTGTTCAGCTAATGCACGTGCGTCTTTATCATCTTGAGCAAATGTCATTGAATCACGTAACATAGTTGCAATTTCATCATCAGAAAGACCATAAGATGGCTTCACTTGAATTGATGATTGCACACCGCTGCTTTTTTCCATGGCTGTTACAGACAATAAACCATCTGCATCAACTTGATAAGTAACACGAATATGCGCAGCACCTGCTGCCATTGGTGGAATACCACGTAAGGTAAATCGCGCTAATGAACGGCAATCATTAACCATTTCACGCTCACCTTGAACAATATGAACAGACATTGCTGTTTGGCCATCTTTAAAGGTGGTAAATTCTTGTGCGCGAGCAACAGGTAGCGTGGTGTTACGTGGAATAATTTTCTCAATCATGCCGCCCATGGTTTCAATGCCTAATGACAATGGAATCACGTCTAATAGCAGCATATCAGCGTCAGGTTTGTTACCCACCAGAATATCGGCTTGGATAGCGGCACCAATGGCTACCACTTGATCAGGATCGATAGAAGTTAATGGTGTCTTACCAAAAAATGTTCCAACCAATTCACGCACTAATGGTACACGGGTTGACCCCCCCACCATCACAGTCTCAATCACATCATCAATTGTGATATCAGCATCTTTGAGTGCGCGACGACAAGCAAATAAGGTTTTCTTTATTAATGGTGTCACTAAATCATTAAATTGCTCGCGCGTAATTTCACCCTGCCAACCAAGGACATTAATTTCAACACTATCACTATCGCTTAATGCCACTTTTGCTTGTTGAGCTGCATCTTGTAATTCACGACGCTGTTGTGGTGTTAATGTTGCTGTTAACTCGGCTTGAATAAGGATCCACTCAGCAATAAGCTGGTCAAGATCATCTCCGCCTAACGCAGAATCACCACCAGTGGCTAAAACTTCAAATACACCTTTTGATAATCGTAAAATCGAAATATCAAAAGTGCCGCCACCAAGATCATAAACAGCAATGACACCTTCTTGGCCAGAATCAAGGCCATAAGCAATTGCTGCCGCTGTTGGTTCATTAAGTAAGCGCAAAACATTTAGGTTTGCTAACTTAGCTGCATCTTTTGTACCCGCACGTTGTGCATCATCAAAATAAGCAGGAACGGTGATCACCACCCCTTCAAGCTCGCCACCTAAACTTTCGACTGCACGCTGACTTAATGATTTTAAGATTTCCGCTGATATTTGCACTGGATTCATCGCACCCTGGCGGGTAACCAATTGCGGTAAGCCATTTTCTGATGCGGTAAATTGATAAGGCAATTGCGGATAACGCTGCTCAATATCAACCAATGAGCGTCCCATTAGACGTTTAACAGATAGAATAGTATTAACGGGATCGCGTTGCGCATACGCACGCGCAGCATCGCCGGTTAGTACATGCTTCGCCGCATAATGCACAACTGACGGTAAAATTGAACGTCCTTCAGCATCTTTCAATGTTTCTGCAACGCCACTACGGACGGTTGCAACTAATGAGTTTGTCGTCCCTAAATCAATGCCGACCGCTAATTTTTGCTGATGCGGAGCTGCACTTTGACCGGGTTCAGAAATCTGTAAAAATGCCATTATCGTTCCTGTCTAAATAACACAAGTGAATGATTAATCGAATAATGATTCTTCAAGACGTTCGACTTCATCACGCAACTTAACAATAAACTTTAACTTACGTACTGCATCTGCAGCTTCAAACCAATTTTCTTGATTGAGCAATTGTGCCAGTTTATGCAGCTGTTGTTGATACATAATTGCGGCTTGTTGTTCAAAATCCACTAAGGCAGCTTCAGGATCAGCGCACTCAGAAATCGCTTCCAACGCTTCTCGCAGCTCCATTTGCTGCATTAAGAAGTCCATATCTTGAAGTGTCTTTTGCTCACCGCGAATATCTTCATCGCGTTCAGAAAGCATATATTCAGCGCGGGAAACAGGATTTTTTAGCGTTTGAAAGGCATCGTTAATCTGAGCTGCTTTTTGTACTGACAGTAACCGATCGCGCTCGGATGCAGTGGCAAAGTTATCCGGATGGAATCGACGCTGTAATTCGCGGAATTGTGTTGCTAATAAACCGTTATTAACATCAAATTGAAACGGTAATCCAAATAATTCGAAATGATTCATAATCGCAACCATATATAAAAAATAAACCTGACAACTCACTCGCCACGATGGCGGCCAGTAGCCAGGTTTAATAAAACACTATGCGCAATTATACGTTGAAGCTTTCACCACAACCACATTCGCTAGACACGTTAGGGTTGTTAAATTGAAAACCTTCATTAAGGCCTTCTTTGGCAAAATCAAGCTCAGTACCATCAAGGTAAACCATGCTTTTTGCATCAACGATAATTTTTACACCTTGCTCTTCAAAGACTTGGTCCCCTTCGTCAAGATCATCGACGAACTCAAGGATATACGCCATACCCGAACATCCTGAAGTGCGAACCCCGAGACGCAAACCAATGCCTTTGCCTCGATTAGCTAAAAAAGTCGATACGCGACTTGCTGCCGCTTCAGTGATAGTAATGGCCATACTTCAAACCTCAGAAATTATTTTTGTTCGTGTTTCTTCTTATAATCGCTAACTGCTGCTTTAATTGCATCTTCTGCAAGAATTGAACAGTGAACCTTAACCGGTGGTAATTCAAGCTCTTCTGCGATCGCAGAGTTCTTGATTGATGCTGCTTCGTCTAATGTTTTACCTTTCACCCATTCAGTGATCAGTGAACTTGATGCAATAGCAGAACCGCAACCATAGGTTTTAAACTTTGCATCTTCAATGATGCCATCTTCAGTTACTTTAATCTGAAGTTTCATTACATCGCCACAGGCTGGTGCACCCACCATACCGCTACCAATGTTTTTATCGTCGTTGTCAAATGAACCCACGTTACGCGGATTTTCATAATGATCGATGACTTTTTCACTATATGCCATGATAAATTCCCTCGAATAATGTCTAACCGCAGATTAGTGGTGTGCCCACTCAACTGTATCTAAATCAATGCCATCTTTGAACATATCCCAAAGTGGTGACATTGCACGTAGTTTGTCGACTGCTTCTTTAATTTGAGCCACAGCATAATCAATTTCTTCAGCGGTAGTAAAACGACCAAAAGAGAAACGAATTGAGCTATGCGCTAGTTCATCATTTAGACCTAATGCACGTAGTACATAAGAAGGCTCTAAGCTCGCAGATGTACATGCAGAACCTGATGATACAGCAAGATCTTTCAATGCCATTAACAATGACTCGCCTTCAACAAACGCAAAACTGATGTTTAGGTTGTTGGGAATACGATGCTCTAAATCACCGTTGATTGACATTTCTTCAATGCCTTCAAGGCCTTTAAGCAAACGCTCACGCATATCAACTGCGTGCTGGTAATCTTGTGCCATTTCTAGCTTAGCGATACGGAATGCTTCACCCATACCAACAATTTGATGCGTTGGTAAAGTACCAGAACGGAAACCACGTTCATGGCCGCCACCGTGCATTTGTGCTTCAAGACGAATACGAGGTTTACGGCGTACATATAATGCGCCAATACCTTTAGGACCGTAAATCTTGTGCGCAGAAAATGAGATTAAGTCCACTTTAGTAGTTTGCACATCAATCGGTAGCTTACCTGCAGATTGTGCTGCATCAACATGGAAAATTGTCTTATTTTCACGACAAATTTCACCAATAGCTGCAATATCTTGAACAACACCAATTTCGTTGTTCACATGCATAATAGAAACCAGCACAGTATCTTCACGCATTGCGTCGCGTAGTTTTGCCAAATCAATAAGACCATTTGACTCAGGCTCAAGGTAAGTTACCTCATAACCTTCACGCTCTAATTGACGACATGGGTCAAGAACCGCTTTGTGCTCAGTTTTACATGTAATAACGTGCTTTCCTTTCTTATTATAGAAGTGGGCAGCACCTTTAATTGCAAGGTTATCAGATTCTGTAGCACCCGAGGTAAACACAATTTCACGGGGATCAGCATTGATTAACTCAGCAATATACTCACGAGCAGCATCAACCGCCTCTTCCGCTTGCCAGCCATAACGGTGTGAACGTGACGCTGGATTACCAAACGTACCATCCATAGTTAAACACTGAACCATTTTCTCAGCAACACGAGGATCTACAGGACAAGTTGCAGAGTAATCAAAATATATTGGCAGTTTCATTTTCTTCTCCGAAAACACGAACGTCTGGTCTCTAGGAGCGGACATCGACACCGATAGGGGCGCTGTCGTGTGATTTTTTATTTGCAAATGATGTTTTATTATTACTTTGTAGGATTACATCCTGACGATCAGCAATAGTTTGTACGTCATTATCCTTCATCAACTCACCAAGAGTGATGTTATTTAAGAATCCGCTGATACGATCACTTAAATCATGCCATAAGGTATGAGTTAAACAACGGACGCCACCTTGGCAACCGCCTTTACCTTGACACTTAGTTGCATCAACTGATTCATCAACTGCTGCGATAACCATACCAACAGCAATACTGCTGGCATCTTCACCAAGGCGATAACCACCACCAGGACCACGGACACTTGTAACCAGACCCGCTTTACGAAGACGCGAAAATAGTTGTTCTAGGTAGGACAGTGAGATCCCTTGACGTTCTGAAATATCAGCCAACGGTACTGGTCCATTATGTGAATGCAATGCTACATCTAACATTGCCGTCACTGCGTATCTTCCTTTTGAGGTCAACTTCATAACATGGCTACCTACTTGAATTTATACAAGCAGTCTCTCATACCTGACTAATTTGGTCAAGTATTTAACCCACTAAAACAGTAGGTCTTTTACCCTTTTACTAGCACTGTTATTTATTGTTCTTCTCTAAGGTTTCAATCGTCTTTTCTACTGACGATAAAATACCCCTTAAGATATTTAACTCTTGCTGCTCTGGACGAGCACGAGTAAACATGCGACGCAGTTTCACCATCACCATACCGGGATGATTTTTATTAATAAATCGAGTTTGGCTGGTCACTTTTTCAAGATGATCATAAAACCGTTCAAGTTCATCTGCACGTGGGTATTCATCAACAATCGCAGTAGATTGATGCTTAGTCGCATCAAGATACGCCATACGAACTTCATAACTTATCGTTTGCACAGCCATCGCAAGATTCAATGAGCTATATTCAGGATTAGCTGGAATATAAACATGGCAATGGCATTTTTGTAATTCTTCATTGGTAAGGCCGGTACGTTCACGACCAAATAAAATTGCTACTGGGTGCTGTTCAGACTCAGCAATAACTTTAATACCATTTTCACGTGGGTCTAATTGTGGCCATTCAAGTGTACGTGAGCGTGCACTTGAACCAACAACCAAACCGCAATCAGCAACGGCTTCATCTAATGTTTTTACAATTTTAGCGTTCTCAACTACATCAGCAGCACCGGCTGCTAAAGCAATTGTATGACTATCAATCTCACATGCGGGATCAACAAGAACAAGGTTAGTTAACCCCATTACTTTCATTGCGCGAGCTGCAGAACCAATATTTCCAGGATGTGACGTGCCAATGAGGACAACGCGAATTTTATCTAACATGATGTCGCTATATTCCAGTCTAATTTAACGCTCAGAGATAGTAGCACAGCCATAACAAAAATGAAGAAAACATGTCTGTTTGATGGTTGTTATTACCTATTACTGCCATCAATAAATAAAATACCGTCATTTTCATTTTTTCAGTGCCAGCTAACGTCGAAAAAATAACCACTTCCTTTTTTTTATAGCTCTGTTATACTCGCCGCCGCTTTTTAGTTCTTTAACATCCGTTGGGAAAATCCTATGCATCCGATGCTTAATATTGCCATTCGCGCTGTGCGAAAGGCTGGTGACCATGTCATTAAATCTCTAGAAAAACCTCAATCTATTGAGGTTGCTAATAAAGGTAATGATGTTGTTACCAATATCGATCATGAAGCAGAAGCTATCATCATCGAGACAATCCTGAAATCTTACCCTGATCACTGCATCATCGCAGCTGAATCTGGTAATAGAGACGGACGTGACAAAGAGTGTCAGTGGATTATTGACCCAGTGGATGGCACCAAGAACTTCGTTCGCGGTTACCCTCACTATGCAGTTTCTATCGCACTACGTATGCGTGGTCGTACAGAAGTTGCTGCAGTTTACGACCCAGCTCGTAACGAACTATTCACGGCTACTCGTGGTTCAGGCGCGCAACTTAACAGCCTACGTCTACGTGCATCTCAGCCACGTGATCTAACTGGTACTGTGTTAGCAACAGGTCTTCCTTTTGCTGCTAAACAACACGCTGAAAGTTATCTAAAAATCCAAAATGCTTTATTTGTAGAATGTGATGACATGCGTCAATCAGGTTGTACTGCATTGGATCTTTGTTACCTAGCTGCTGGCCGCGTTGACGGTGTATTCAAGCTAGGCCAAAAGCCTTGGGAACTTGCTGCTGGTGAATTAATCGCGCGTGAAGCTGGTGCTATCTGTGCTGACTTTACGGGTAACACTAACTACCTAACGTCTGGCAACATTGTTGCTGGTAACGCACGTGTAGTTAAGCCAATGCTTGCTAAAATCCGTGAATTCGGTAGCGATGCTTTGACTAAGTAATCATTGATTACAACCCGCTAAATAAAAACGCCCCGCTGATATTCACAGCGGGGCGTTTTTGTTTCTATTAGTTATCTCTTTATACCGATCATATAGTTTGTTGGTCAGCTTAAAGCCACCAGCATAACGCATAAACATCCTCTCTCATTTGTAAGATCAAGCTAGAGAATGACGAAAGCATAGCTAAATTAGGTCATAAAAAACGGAGCCCAAAGACTCCGTATAATTTATATTATGCTGTGTAACCCATGCGCACTAGTTACCACTATGGCATCGCATCAAGCTCTTCACCTTCTTTATCTAATGGCGTTGGCATTAAGTGCTCACGGGTGATCCCCAATTTAAGCGCTAACGCTGAAGCCACATAGATTGAAGAGTAAGTACCGACAGTAATACCAATCAATAATGCTAATGCAAACCCTTGAATCATCGCACCGCCTTTTAAGAACAAGGCAATCACTACAAACAAGGTTGTACTGGAAGTAATTAATGTTCGACTCAATGTTTGAGAAAGAGAGCAATTCATTATTTCTTCAGAAGTTTGTTTACGCATTTTACGGAAGTTTTCTCTAATACGGTCAAACACGACGATGGTATCGTTAAGTGAATAACCGACTACTGTTAGCAATGCTGCCACAATAGTTAAATCAACTTCAATTTGTAATATCGAAAAGATACCGACAGTAATGATAATATCGTGTGCCAATGACAACACCGCGCCTGCGGCTAAACGCCATTCAAAACGCACTGAAACGTAAAGCAGAATACAAACTAGCGCAATTAAAATCGCCAATCCGCCCGCTTCTGCCAATTCATCACCGACATTGGGACCAACAAACTCAACACGACGCATTTCAACTTGCTGACCCGTTCCAGTTTTTAAAGCCTCAATGATCTGGTTACCCAGCGTCTCACCTTTAACACCGTCACGGGGTTGCAAACGAACCATTACATCACGAGCAGTACCAAAGTTCTGTACAATCGCATCACCAAAACCAGATTTTGCCAATGACTCACGAATTAACGGTAAATCAGCAGGATCTTTAAAGCTAACTTCAATAAGCGTACCGCCAGTAAAGTCTAAGCCCCAATTCAATCCTTTGGTCGATATTGTCGCAATAGAAGCCGCAATCATCATTAACGAGAAAATAAACGCTAATTTTGACCAACGCATAAAGTCAGTAACTTTATCCGCATTCAATAATTGTTTCATTTATGCGCCCTCCTAAATTGACAACTTATCTATGCGTTTACCGCCATAGATTAAGTTAACCACAGCACGAGTGCCGATAATTGCTGTAAACATCGAGGTTAAAATACCAATCGATAATGTCACAGCAAAACCTTTAATTGCACCAGTACCAACAGCAAACAAAATAATCGCTGTCATTAAGGTAGTGATATTCGCATCAGCAATGGTACTAAACGCATTCGCATAACCTTGTTGAATCGCTTGCTGAGGGCTTCGACCGTCACGTAACTCTTCACGTATACGTTCAAAGATAAGCACGTTAGCATCAACAGCCATACCTACGGTTAATACAATTCCGGCAATACCAGGCAAGGTCATAGTTGCACCAGGAATCATCGACATCACACCAATAATCAAGACTAGATTCATCATCAATGCTAAGTTGGCAATCAAACCAAAACCACGGTAGTACAATAAGGTAAAGAGCATTACTGCCACCATACCCCAGATACATGCCTGAATACCCATATCGATATTTTGTTGACCCATAGATGGACCAATTGTGCGTTCTTCAACAATTGAAATTGGTGCAATCAACGCACCTGCACGTAATAGCAATGCGAGGTTGTGGGCTTCTGGTTGTGAGTCAATACCAGTAATGCGGAAGTTACGTCCCAGTGCAGTTTGAATAGTGGCTTGGTTAATCACTTCTTCATGCTTTTCAAGAATGACTTTGCCGTCAGAAGTACGATTACCGCTGTCTTTGTACTCAGTAAATACTGTCGCCATTAATTTGCCGACATTATTACGTGAGAACGCCGTCATTTTACTGCCGCCTTCAGTATCGAGCGAGATATTCACCTGTGGACGACCATATTCATCAGCACTTGAAGTTGCGTCAGTAATATGAGAACCCGCTAGAATAACGCGCTTTTTCAATACGGTAGGACGACCATCACGGGTCATCTTGATTTCACTACCAGCAGGAACTCGACCAGCAGCTGCCGCAGCAAGATCTGCACTGCTATCCACTTCACGGAACTCAAGCGTTGCGGTTGCACCTAAAATTTCTTTAGCGCGTGCCGTATCTTGAACACCCGGTAGCTCAACCACTATGCGGTTAGCGCCTTGACGTTGTACTAATGGTTCAGCAACGCCTAACTCATTAACACGGTTACGTAAGATAGTAATATTTTGCTCGACAGCATAATTACGGATTTCTTGAAGACGCGCTTCAGAAAAACTTGCCGTTAAAACAAAACGTCCTTTAGCGTCACTTGCAGTAAACACCATATCGGGATGAAGCGGTTCTAATACTGCTTTTGCTTGCTCTAATTGAGCGGCATCACGCAAACGTACAGAAACCGTTTCTTTCGTTTTATCAATGGCACGATAGCGAATTTTATCTTGGCGGAGTTCAACTCGAAAAGTTTCTTCTTGCTGACCTAATAGTTTTTCCATCGCCGCATCCATGTCCACTTCCATCAAGAAATGAACCCCGCCACGCAAGTCTAAGCCAAGCTTCATTGGTGTAGCACCAATAGCTTCTAACCAAGGGGGGGTAGAGGGAGCGAGATTTAGCGCAACAATATATTTGTCACCTAATTCACTATTAAGAATATCGCGAGCGCTGATTTGGGTATCAGTATCTTGAAAACGAACCAGTACTGAGCCTTTTTCAAAGACAACTGACTTATAGGGGATATTGTTCTTTTTTAAATCTTCGGTGACGGCATCCAAAGCGCTCATAGTAACCGAGGCGCCACGCGCCCCGGTTATTTGAATCGCTGGATCTTCACCGTATACGTTGGGAAGTGCGTAAAGCAAACCTATAATTAGTGCGAACAACACTAGTAAGTTCTTCCACAGAGGGTATCGGTTAAGCACTGCTATGATCCTTCAAAGCGAATGTTTTTTTATAGTCTTATAAAGACTTCATTGTGCCTTTTGGCAAAACTGCAGTAATGAAGTCTTTTTTGATAGTTACTTCAGTATTGTCGTTTAGCGCCAGAACGATGTAATCACTTTCAGATGATGATTTAGTAATACGACCTAAAAGACCACCGTTAGTCATTACTTCATCGCCTTTACTCATCGAGCTCATTAGCGTTTTGTGCTCTTTAACACGTTTAGCTTGTGGGCGGTAAATCATGAAGTAAAAAATTACAGCAAACAGGCCCAGCATAATGAATAACTGGTACGGTGAACCACCTGCAGATGCACCTTCAGTTGCAGCATGTGCTTGAGAGATAAATAAGCTCATTTATAACGTCCTCGATTTATTATGATTTATACAATTTGTAATGGTGGAACTTCACGGTCACGACGCGCGTAGAATTCTTCTACAAATGCATCGAAACGATCTTCTTCAATTGACTTACGGATACTTGCCATTAAACGCTGGTAGTAACGTAAGTTATGAATGGTATTTAAACGCGCACCTAGAATTTCATTACATTTATCTAGGTGATATAAATACGCTTTTGAATAATGACGACAAGTGTAACAGTCACACTCAGGATCTAGTGGTGTTGTATCTGTTTTATGTTTCGCATTACGGATCTTGATCACACCACCAGTCACAAACAAGTGTGCATTTCGGGCATTTCGAGTCGGCATTACACAGTCAAACATGTCGATACCACGACGAACACCTTCAACTAAGTCTTCAGGCTTACCTACACCCATAAGGTAGCGAGGCTTATCTTCTGGTAATTTTGGACATGTGTGCTCAAGAATACGGTGCATATCTTCTTTTGGCTCACCAACAGCCAAACCGCCAACAGCATAGCCATCAAAACCAATGCTGGTTAAACCTTCCACTGAAACATCACGTAAATCTTCGTATACACCACCTTGAACGATACCAAATAATGCATTTGGATTTTCAAGCTTATCAAAGTGATTACGGCTACGTTGAGCCCAACGAAGTGACATTTCCATCGACTTTTTCGCTTCGTCGTGGGTTGCTGGGTACGGCGTACATTCGTCAAAGATCATTACGATATCAGAACCAAGATCTTTTTGAATTTCCATAGATTTTTCAGCATCCATGAAAATCTTGTCACCATTAACCGGATTACGGAAATGAACACCTTCTTCAGTGATTTTACGTAATGCGCCAAGGCTAAATACTTGGAAGCCGCCTGAATCGGTTAAGATTGGACCTTTCCATTGCATAAAGTCATGTAAATCACCATGCATCTTCATCACTTCTTGTCCAGGACGTAACCATAAATGGAACGTATTACCTAGAATGATTTGTGCACCAGTGTCTTCAACTTCTTCAGGTGTCATACCTTTTACAGTACCGTAAGTACCTACAGGCATAAATGCTGGCGTTTCTACCGTACCGCGTTCAAACTGCAAACGACCACGACGTGCGCGCCCTTGAGTTTTATCTAATTCAAATTTCACAAGACCTCCAAAAGCCAGAGAAACAATCTGACAGATTCCCATTACAGGATTAAGCCCCACAGGCGATTGCCTGATCAGCCACAAAAATAATGGCCGTTAATAACGACCATAGTAGCTCACAGCATTAGCGTTACAATAAATAATCGTCACGATAAAGTGGAGCAAAAAGCATTTATTATGTTGTAAATTCTACATGAAAAAATTTACATCATGTAGCAAAGACAACAAAGGCTGCAATTGTAACAAAAAGCAGCCTAAATACTTAATTTTTAATAAATGTTAACGTAATCAATATCACACGTTTTTACGGGTAATAAACATCGAATCGCCGTAACTAAAGAAACGATATTGATTAGCAACCGCTTGATGGTAAGCATTCATCGTATGATCATAACCAGCAAATGCACTCACTAACATAATCAGTGTTGATTCAGGCAGGTGGAAGTTAGTAATTAGTACATCCACTAGCTGAAATTGATAGCCTGGGAAAATAAAGATTTCCGTATCACCAAAAAATGGTTTTAACTCAGTACCATTCTTAACTGCATCTTGTGCTGCACTTTCTAATGAACGCACCGATGTGGTACCGACAGCAATAATACGACCACCATTTGCGCGGGTTTCATTAACCGCCGTAACAACCTCTTGTGGTACTTCAACATATTCAGAATGCATGTGATGATCGTTAATATCATCAACACGTACTGGCTGAAAAGTTCCTGCGCCAACATGCAAAGTTACAAATGCAAAATTAACCCCTTTAGCTTTTAAATCAGCCATCAGTTTATCGTCAAAATGCAAACCTGCAGTAGGGGCAGCCACTGCACCTGGTTTCGCGTTATATACCGTTTGGTAACGCTCTTTATCTGCATCTTCGTCAGGGCGATCGATATAAGGCGGTAATGGCATATGCCCCACCTGTTCTAAAATCTCTAGGACAGTTTTATCGCTGTTAAAACGAATTTCAAATAGCGCGTCGTGGCGAGCAACCATTTCAGCAGAAAACTCACCATTTTCACCTAATAACAATTCATTACCAGGCTTTGGCGGTTTAGATGCGCGCACGTGAGCAAGAATAGATTTATCATCCAACATCCGCTCAACTAACACTTCAATTTTACCACCAGACGCTTTATGACCATACATACGCGCAGGTATAACACGGGTATTATTAAAAACTAATAAATCCCCAGCCTCAACCAGATCTAACACATCTTTAAAACCTTTATGCGCTAATTCACCAGTATTGCCCGTCATATGTAACAAACGGCTCGCAGTACGTTCAGGTTGTGGATAGCGAGCAATCAGCTCGTCCGGTAACTCAAAATCAAAATCAGAAACTTGCATCGTAATACGCCTTAAATAACAGCAGGCGGGCATTATACTTAACTCCACCAAAGATGCGAAACCCCGTAGCAATTAAAGCGCCTTTTCCATAAAAAACTTTCGCCGAACAATCTACTCTGTCTTTATTTAACAATAAGGACTGAAGTTTAATCGTTTATGACATTTGAAATTTATGACCGCTGTCATGGGATAATCACCAATAATTCGCTACATTCAAAGGAGTAGATTAATAAAAAAACATATCAACTATTATATGAAAATGGGAGATTTTAATGTTTACAGTTGCCGATATGATGACCCCGAAACCGCATACACTATCACGTAATAGCAGCTTATTTGATGCTAAAGAAATGATGCAAACCCTGTCTATTCGTCATATACCGATTACCGATCATAATCATCACTTACTGGGGTTAATTTCTCAACGTGATGTACTTGCTGCTCAAGACTCTAATTTAAAATCAGTTATCGCCAGCCATTCACACTCGCCGCTAGAAGCATTACTTGAACATTGCATGAACCGTAATGTTTTCAGTGTTGATAGCCATGCAGGCCTCAAAGAAGCCGCACTGTATATGCAAAAACACCAGATCGGCTGTTTACCTGTGGTTGAGAATAAACAACTGGTTGGCATTATTACTAACAGTGATTTTGTTGCGATTGCGATAACATTACTTGAAATGCAAGATGAAGTGGATCCGATTGAACAAGAACAAGATAATCTTGATGATATTGATATATTACGAGAATTATAACCATGCCCACAAAGGGAGCATAACGCTCCCCTCGATAAATTTAATCAGCGTATCAAACACGATTATTTAAACTGATCTTCTTCTGTTGACCCGGTTAATGCTGTCACTGACGAATTCCCCCCCTGAATGGTATTGGTCATGGTATCAAAGTAACCCGTTCCGACCTCTTGCTGATGAGCAACAAAGGTATAACCTTTAGCTGCGGCTTCAAACTCTGGACGTTGTACTTTTTCAACATAATGACGCATACCTTCACCCTGCGCATACGCATGGGCAAGTTCAAACATGTTAAACCACATGTTATGAATACCAGCCAGAGTAATAAATTGGTACTTATACCCCATATCAGCTAATTCTTGTTGGAATTTAGCGATAGTTTCCGCATCAAGATTTTTTTCCCAATTAAACGACGGTGAACAATTATAAGCTAATAGCTGATCAGGGTATTGTTCATGAATCGCTTCGGCAAATTTACGCGCTTCTTCTAAACATGGTTTTGCCGTTTCACACCAAATTAAATCGGCATAAGGTGCATAAGCTAAACCTCGCGCAATGGCTTGATCGATACCGGCTCGAACACGGTAAAAACCTTCAGCAGAGCGATCGCCAAGAATAAAATCTTTATCATATGGATCGCAATCAGAAGTTAACAAATCAGCAGCATTGGCATCCGTTCGCGCAATGACTAACGTTGTTGTACCCGCAACATCTGCTGCTAAACGAGCTGCGACTAATTTCTGAACCGCTTCTTGGGTTGGCACTAAGACTTTCCCCCCCATATGGCCACATTTTTTCACCGAGGCTAATTGATCTTCAAAGTGAACCCCAGCAGCACCTGCTTCAATCATATTACGCATTAATTCATAAGCATTAAGTACGCCACCAAAACCAGCTTCTGCATCTGCAACAATCGGCAAGAAATAATCGACACCCTCAGTAGGAGAGCCGCCATTTGACCATTGAATTTGATCAGCTCGACGGAAAGAGTTATTAATTCGCTTCACCACCGCAGGGACTGAATCAACCGGATATAACGACTGATCAGGATACATTGCTGATGCGGTATTATTATCAGCTGCAACTTGCCAACCGGATAAATAAATCGCTTCAATACCTGCTTTTGCCTGCTGTACGGCTTGTCCACCAGTCAAAGCACCTAAACAATTAACATAACCTTTTTTAGCGCTACCATTAACCAATTCCCACAATTTATCAGCACCACGTTGGGCGATAGTATGCTCAGGAATAAATGACCCACGAAGATTAACAACTTCTTCGGCGGTATAAGTGCGCTTAACGTGTTTCCAGCGTGGATTTTCAGCCCAATCTTGTTCTAGGGCAGCAATTTGTTGTTGGCGAGTTAATGTCATAATAATATCCCTCTAGTCAATTGGCGGTAATCCGTTATTACACTAAATAGTCATAACCTTTGAGAGTTAAGAAATTGTCTAACTCATCGCTGGTTGCCAAGTGCGACATCAAATAAGTCGCTTCTTCAAAACGGCCGTTATCAATGCGTTCTTGGCCTAACTCTTGCTGTAATACCTGCATTTCTTGAGCCAACATTTGAGTAAATAATGCTTTAGTAACCACTTGACCATTGGATAACGTTTTACCATGTTTTATCCATTGCCAAATGGAAGCGCGAGCAATTTCAGCCGTCGCTGCATCCTCCATTAAGCCATAGATAGGTACACAACCATTACCTGAAATCCATGCTTCAATATATTGCACTGCTACTCGAATATTGTGTCGCATACCGGCTTCTGTTCGCTCACCATCACAAGGTGCTAATAATTCTGCTGCCGTAATCGGTGTATCTTGTTCACGGCTCACATCCAGTTGATTGGTACGCTGACCAAGCACATCATCAAAAATAGCCCGTGCGGTATCAGCTAACCCTGGATGAGCGACCCACGTACCATCATGGCCATTATTAGCTTCAAGCGCTTTATCGGTTTGGATTTTATTTAACACCCATGCTTGCTGTTGTGGATCTTTGGCTGGAATAAACGCCGCCATTCCCCCCATAGCTAATGCACCACGGCGATGACAAGTACGTACTAATAAACGTGAATAAGCATTAAGAAATGGTTTTTCCATCGTCACCACTTGGCGATCAGGCAAAATGCATTCAGGGAAATTACGTAAGGTTTTTATATAACTAAAAATATAGTCCCAACGGCCACAATTAAGTCCAACGATATGCTCTTTAAGATTAAATAATATTTCATCCATCTCAAATGCAGCAGGTAATGTTTCAATCAATACTGTTGCTTTTATGGTGCCGCGAGTTAAACCAAATTCATCTTCGGTATAACTAAAGACGTCACTCCACCATGCTGCTTCTCGGTAAGCCTGTAGTTTCGGCAAATAAAAATAAGGACCGCTACCTTTGGCTAATAACGCTTGATGATTAAGATAAAAATAAAGTGCAAAATCCAATAATGCTCCTGGAATAGGCTGACCATTCCAAAGTATATTTTTTTCTAGAAGATGCAGACCACGAACACGGCAAATCAATACCGCTGGGTCATCATTAAGCTGATAGTGTTTACCTGTTTGGGGATGGGTATAACTAATAGTGCCATTAACAGCATCACGCAGATTTTGATGACCATCAATAATCGCATTCCACGACGGAGAAAAAGAATCTTCAAAATCAGCCATAAATACTTTTACGTTAGCATTTAACGCATTAATCACCATTTTACGATCGACAGGGCCAGTGATTTCTACACGACGATCTTGTAAATCATGAGGAATATTTTGTATTTTCCAGTCAGCCTCTCTGATAGCTCTTGTTTCTGGTATAAAATCAGGAAGTTGACCGCGATCAATCGCTAATTGTTGTTGCTCTCGCGTCTCTAATAATAACGGTACTCGTTCAGCAAAGCGTTCAACTAACCGCTCAATAAACCCTAACGCATCGGCAGTTATAATTTGTTGTTGCTGCTCCGTCAGAGGTTGCTGCAGTAATAACTGAGTACGATCGTTTGCTTGAATGGCTGTCTTTATCATATACGCCTCCAGCATGTAACTTAATCACTACTTTTATCAATAACAAAAGCAATGATTCCCTGTTAAATTATTTAAAGCCTATATTTACGTTGCCGTAACCATAGTTGGAATGCAAGTAAATAACCGTACCTAGAAACGCAACAAAAAATACAAATCTAATACTATCAATGAGTTACTTTAAAACGTAAAATATGTAAAATACCAAATTCACAAAAATCTTAGCTATTTACTCGGAATTTAAGTTTATACATAAATAACAATTTTTTGTTAGTTGTTACGTAATTAAATTACATAAAATCTGATGGTAATATTGAGTTAAAAAGGCGTTTAAAACAAATAGTCATAGCTTATTTTCATATAAGATGATGATTAGTAAAATAATTAACTGCCAAAAAACAAAATAATAAAACAAGTTGTGTTAGAGGATAACGGATAAGAAAGGGATTAATTTGCACGCTGAAACAAATTTATTCAACAAAACAGCGACTTATAGATAGATCGCTCGATAATATAATCTTTTAATCATTAGTAAAAAAGCAGTATATTCAACTAAAAACTGTTAAATATAACCTCGGTCAATATAGAACTCACAAAAAAGCCTAAGTAACCATAATAATTACCCTAAAATCACAGTATAATTTTTATCATTACTTGAGGCTTTAATACCATAATTAGCCATTAAACGAACTTACAGTAAACTTTTAACGATCTCTCCAAGCTTTTCAAAAGCTGCGGTACGGCTTGATGTTGGTCTCCACACCAAACCAATTTCACGATAAGCATCTTGACCCGGTGGTTCAATAACCACTAGATTTTGATTTTCTAAAATACCGTGTTTAATTGCCATCTGTGGAATAAATGTCGTTCCTAAACCATTAGCAACCATTTGGACTAAAGTATGTAAGCTAGTTGCCGTAAATGGATTAATTTTTTCTTTAGACGTCAATTTACAAGCAGATACCGCATGCTCAGTCAAACAATGCTCTTTCTCTAGTAAGAAAACTGACTTATCAGGCAGATCAGCATAATGCAGCGGGATTGTCACCGACGCTGCTTGATTTTTACTGATCACCATTTTAAATGCGTCACGACCGACAATCTGACTCGACATACCATGAATATCAACAGGCAATGCTAAAATTAATACATCCATTTCACCATGCTGAAGCGCCTCCAATAAATTAGTGGTGGTATCTTCACGCAAGAGCAAATTGAGCTTGGGATATAACGTATTAACTTGTTGGACTAAACCACATAATAAAAAAGGCGCGATTGTCGGAATACAACCAACCCGCAATGGTCCTTCCATACCATCACCACAACAACGAGAAAGCTCAACAAGATCACGACTACAAGCTAATAACTCTCGTGCTCTACTGACTATTTGTTCGCCCATAGACGTAAATACTAAAGTTTTAGCCTTGGTATCACGTTCAACTAAGTGACAATCAAGTAACTCTTCAAGATTTTGAATACCAGAACTTAATGTCGACTGGCTCACAAAACATCGTTTAGCGGCTTCGCCAAAATGATGTGTTTCCGATAGAGTAACTAAATAATGAAGCTGTTTAAGTGATGGAAATTTATTCATCGTATTTTTCGATTACTTCAATCTGTTTATTCCGCTTTTTTCAATTTAACAGTTTAGCTATAGTTTGTCTTGTCCAAGTATGGAGCCCGCCTAAAAAGGTTGGCAAACCCCAATATTTAAGGAGCACCAAAATGGTACTAGTAGGTCGTCAGGCACCAGATTTTACTGCTGCAGCTGTTCTAGGTAACGGCGAAATTGTTGATACATTCAACTTTTCAGAATTTACTAAAGGTAAAAAAGCAGTAGTTTTCTTTTACCCACTAGACTTTACTTTCGTATGCCCATCAGAGCTAATTGCTTTTGATAAACGCTTTGAAGATTTCCAAGCGAAAGGCGTAGAAATTATTGGTGTTTCAATTGATTCACAGTTCTCGCACAACGCATGGCGTAACACTGCTGTTGAAGATGGCGGTATCGGTCAAGTTAAATACCCATTAGTTGCTGATATTAAGCACGAAATCTGCAAAGCTTACGATGTTGAGCATCCAGAAGCTGGTGTTGCTTTCCGTGGTTCTTTCCTTATCGATGAAGACGGCATGGTTCGTCACCAAGTAGTTAACGATCTACCATTAGGTCGTAACATCGATGAAATGCTACGTATGGTTGATGCATTGAACTTCCACCAAAAGCATGGCGAAGTATGTCCTGCACAGTGGGAAGAAGGTAAAGCAGGTATGGATGCATCACCAAAAGGTGTAGCAGACTACCTATCTGAGCACACTGCAGACCTAGGTAAGAAGTAATTACCTATTAACACCATGCTCACGGTGTTATAAATCGCATTAGTGCTACATAGAGCCAAAGTCAGCTCAAATAAAAAATACAATGAGGCTCGGAATATACCGAGCCCTTTTTTTAACTTCATTTTCTACCCACCGCACATTATCAATCGCCACTATTCGCTCCCTCTGCAATTATCTTCTACACTGAACATCCTCTTTTTATACGACTGCTAATAATCAATGACTATTCAACTTGAAGTTTGTATCGATAATCTTGAATCACTGCGTTATGCCGCACAAGGTGGCGCAACTCGTATTGAACTATGTTCATCATTAGCTCTCGGTGGATTGACGCCCAGTATCGGATTTATGCATGCCGCAGCTAAATATGCCACAGTTCCCGTATATGCGATGATTCGCCCACGTCAAGGTGACTTTCTGTTCAGCAGCGAGGATGTCGAAATCATGCTAGCCGATATTTATGCAGCTAAGCAGGCAAAATTACAAGGTGTTGTAATTGGAGTATTAACGCCACATGGCTTAATAGACAGCGATATTGTTACTCGCCTCGTTAAACAAGCTCAAGGTATGGGGGTCACCTTTCATCGTGCTATTGATCAGTGTGTTGAGCCAATAGCAGCGTTAGATGCGATTATGGCTGCTGGTTGTGAACGAATTCTAACATCCGGTTTACACGCTAACGCTTATGACGGTATAGACATGATTAAGCAAATGCATCAATACTGCGGTAATCGGTTAAAGATTATGGCGGGGGCGGGTGTTAACAGTCAAAACGTACAAGAAATTATTACTCAAACAGGCATTAATGAGATCCATCTATCAGGCAAAACTACTCGCCCAAGTGGCATGATCACCGTCGCTAAGCAAGCCCATATGGGTAATGCTGATATTGATGATTTTGAGATCCCAATTACAGGTGAAGCAAACATAGCTGCAGTTGTCGCTCAGCTTCAGGCGTGACAATAACGCCACGCTATCGTTTAATCGGGGCGTATTATCTCATTATAGATCATCACGTCCCTGTTTATTTTAACGATGCAATAACGTAACGAGCTACAACATATTTTTAATATCTTCTGGATTAGTATGGCGAATATCTTTGCCTTGCACAAAATAGATAATATATTCGCAAATATTTTGGCAGCGATCACCAACCCGTTCAATCGATCGCGCAGCCCACATCACCTTCATGACATTAGGTATCGAATTAGGATCTTCCATCATATAAGTCATTAATTGACGTATAATCGCTTCATATTCACGATCTATACGGTCATCTTCTTGATAAACCTCGATCGCCGCTTTTACATCCATTCGTGCAAACGCATCTAAAGTCTCATGTAACATTCGCACCGCATGCTGACCTAACGATTCAAGGGATACTAATAAGTTATACTGCTTATTAGTAAAATTCTCAGAAGCAACTTTGGCAATACTTTCCGCAACATCACCTATACGCTCTAAATCAGTAATAGTTTTAATAATTGCAATCACCAGCCGTAAATCACTCGCCGTCGGCTGGCGCTTAGCGATAATACGGGTGCAGGCTTCATCAATCGCGACTTCCATCGCATTTACTTTGTGATCATCTTTGATCACTCGCTTAGCTAATTCTTCATTTTGCTTATGCAATGCTTTTAAACTATCGGCTAATTGCTGCTCGACCAAGCCCCCCATCGCTAATACATGGGTACGAATACTTTCTAATTCATGATTAAACTGACCAGAAATATGACGGCCAAGGCTAATTGTATTTAACATTCTGTCGATCCTTAACCATAACGCCCTGTAATATAATCCTCAGTACGTTTTTCTTTGGGAGTGGTAAATATATCATTGGTACTAGTATATTCCACTAGTTCCCCCATATGCATAAAAGCGGTTTGATCCGATACTCTCGCTGCTTGCTGCATATTATGAGTAACAATGATTACGGTATATTTAGCCTTGAGATCATTAATTAACTCTTCAATGGTCAAGGTTGAGATCGGATCCAATGCAGATGTCGGTTCATCTAATAATAGAATTTCAGGTTCAATCGCAATCGCACGCGCAATCACTAACCGTTGTTGCTGGCCACCCGACAAACCAAATGCATTCTCATGTAAACGGCCTTTTACTTCGTCCCATAATGCTGCGGATCGTAGTGAGTTTTCAACGGTATCGTCAAGGACTCGTCGATCGCTGATCCCTTGTAATCGTAACCCATAAACAACATTTTCATAAATAGACTTAGGGAATGGATTTGGTCGTTGAAACACCATCCCGACTCGACGTCGTAGCGCGGCAACATCGACATTATTATCATACACATTCTGGCCATGAAGCATGACTTTACCGTCAATATGACAGCCATCAATAAGATCATTCATGCGATTTATGCAACTTAGCAAGGTTGATTTACCACACCCAGAAGGACCGATAAACGCAGTAACTTGCCCTTTAGCAATCCGCATATTGATATCAAACAATGCTTGAGTTTGACCATAATGGAGATTCAAGCCTTCGATTGATAATGCCGTTTTATCGTCAGGCAGTAACGATAAATCCAACGGCTCAAACAATCCCATTGGCGAGTGGTCGGTGAAGAGAGAACGATCGTTATACATAGTTGATCTCGTGTTATTGATACTCACAGCTATTGCTCTAAAGCGCGGAATTTTTCTCGAAGGTGGTTACGAATAGCAATTGCAGTTAAGTTCAAACTGATAATAACCGTCACCAATAAAAATGAGGTGGCGTACACTAATGGACGCGCAGCTTCAACATTAGGGCTCTGAAAAGCGACATCATACACATGGAAACCTAAGTGCATGAATTTTCTATCTAAGTGAACATATGGGAAGTGCATATCGAGTGGTAATGTTGATGCCATTTTTACCACCCCAACAAGCATTAATGGCGCAACTTCTCCCGCAGCTCGTGCAACGGCAAGAATAAGTCCGGTCATGATTGCAGGACTTGCCATTGGCAATACAATTCGCCATAAGGTTTCGGCTTGTGTCGCCCCGAGTGCTAATGAACCATTACGCACTGAACTCGGAATACGCGCTAAACCTTCCTCAGTTGACACAATCACAACCGGTAACGTCATGATGGCTAACGTCAATGCAGACCATAAAATTCCCGGAGTACCAAATGTCGGGGTCGGTAATTGGGCGGAAAAGAACACATCATCAATAGTGCCACCAACCATATACACAAAAAAGCCTAACCCAAATACACCATACACAATCGATGGTACACCCGCGAGATTAATCACCGCAATCCGAATTAGTTTTGTAAAACGATTATTACTAGCATATTCATGTAAATAGACGGCAGCAAGCACGCCCAATGGGGTCACCATTACGCTCATTAATAGCACCATAAATACCGTACCAAAAATGGCAGGAAAAACACCGCCTTCAGTATTGGCTTCACGTGGCGCTTCAGATAAAAATTTATATACGTGGCGTCCCCAATGCTGCACTTTTTCAAGCCACGACAAATTATTTGGTCGCCACATATCCAAAATTTGCATCATTGGAATTGTTACATTATTGCCACTTTGATCGCGTAATACTAACGCGTCATGGTCTAGTTGCCCTTGTAGTGCAAATAACCGATTTTCAATATTCTTATAAATCGTATTGTAATTTGCCTGCTCACGTTCAATACGTAAACTATCATCTGCGGTCAATTTACCACTTAATTCTAGTCGCCGTTTTTCAATTCTTAGTCGTTCTAAATGCCAATTAATATTTGCAATCTCGTTGCCTTGTAATGAGCGTAATTCGGAACGTACTTTATCGGCTTGTGCTAATGCTGCTGGTAATTGTGATAGCGATTGTGGTTCACCAGCTTCGATCACCTTTACTGGATAGCCATAAAACTTACCATTGCTTTCACGCTCAACCACCGCAATATTATTAGCGACTTGTTGATGAATAATTTGGGTACTTAATACCGTTAAGAAATCTAATGCGCCCTGGTCACGATTACCGGTTTTAATTAAATAACGCGGCACACTGTCTTGGGTAAACTGACTAACATCAACCCCAGCATCCGCAAGCTGATCTACTGGAACCATAGTGCGTTGATAAAGTTCACCAATCACCACTTGCTGTTTACCATTAAGGTTAACATCAAATTGATATACAGGTGCTGGCCAGAAATAACTCAAGCCTTTATAACCAATCAATAATAATAAACCGAGTACAGCAACCAAACTTAAGCTGACCGCACCCGCTGTTAACCAAATCCATGGTGAACCAGATTTAAACCATTTAATCATTGCTGTATCACTTATTATAACGAACTGTATTTTTCGCGTAATCGTTGTCGAACGACTTCAGCAATTGTATTAAATACAAAGGTAAACACAAACAATACAAATGCCGCTAAGAACAGCACTCGATAATGTGAACTACCCACCTCTGATTCTGGCATCTCAATGGCAATAGTTGCAGCTAAGGTGCGTAATCCTTGGAGTAAATTCCAATCCATAACAGGGGTATTACCGGTTGCCATTAACACAATCATGGTTTCCCCCACCGCGCGCCCTAAACCCATCATAATCGCCGAAAATATACCAGGACTCGCCGTCAACAATACGACCTTGGTTAAGGTCTGCCATTGGGTTGCACCTAAAGCTAATGACCCTTTTGTTAAATGTGCTGGTACCGAGAAAATAGCATCTTCAGCAATGGTAAAAATAGTTGGAATAACCGCAAATCCCATTGCTATACCGACAATTAACGCATTACGTTGATCATAACCAATACCTAAATGGTTGTTTAAATACCCTTGCAAATCACCATTAAAAAACTGCGTTTCAATCCATGGACTTAAGCCAAAACAGCCATAGGTCACCGCTATAATTACCGGAATTAACAATGCGATATGGAAACCATTAGGAACACGTGAGCGCCATTGCCCCGGTAGCATTGACCAACTCCAGCCAACAACAATAATACTTAATGGTAAAAAGAATATTCCAAGTGCGATCCCTGCAAGATATTGCTCAACAATCGGTGCCAACCATACTCCGGCTAGAAAACCCAAAATAACCGTCGGCAATGCTTCCATTAATTCTACAGTCGGTTTAATGACTTTTCTGACTTTATTTGACATAAAGTAAGCAGTGTAAATAGCCCCAGCAAGTGCTAATGGAATAGCAAAAAACATCGAATAAATCGCAGCCTTAAGGGTACCAAATACAATTGGTACTAGACTTAATTTAGGTTCAAATTCATCACTAGCAGAGGTTGATTGCCATACATAATCAGGCTCAGCATAACCTTCATACCACACTTTCTGTAATAGTGATGAGAGTCCAATATCAGGATGAGCATTTTTAACTTGGTAACTCTGCCAACGACCATCATCAAACGTCACTAACAAATTAGCTTTAGGAGAAATGGCAATATCAGTCGGTACTTTGCTAAAGACTTTTTCTTTGTATATTACCTTGCGCTCGGCAGTGTAATAAGCCGAGGTAGTACCATCTTTTTGAATCGCAAAAAAACCCTTACGGTAATATTCTGGTACTATTTTCACTAAGGGGCTAGCCGAGAACTGAAACGTTCTCACTTTAATTAATTGCCGTTGCCCTTCTTTAACTGCTTCAAACCATTGCGAAATAGTATTATTAGAGTTAGTTATTAATAATGAATTAGCGCCAGATAATAAGGTAATGGAAACAGGCTTACTGCTACCCGTAGCAACATTTTCAATTTTACGCAGAAAAGCGCTTTTGGGGGTCAACTTATATAAATATAAATTTGAGCCACTTAATACATACAGCGTCTTACCATCTGGTGTTAATTGAAAGTCATCAATTTTCACAGGGGTATTATTAATTGCAAACTGCTGCTGCTGCCAACCTTGCGCGCGTTGTATGACATTTTCAGGTAGCAGTAAACTCAAGCCATAAAGGTGGTTAGTCGCAGTCTTACCGACCACGACGGTGCGATCATCTCGACCAGAAATAGCTAACTGAGTGATTGCTTCTCCTGTTGGCGCGAGCGCTAACGGTGTTTTACCAAAAGGATATTCAATACTGGGTTGCAATTGCTTATGTGCATCAGCAAAAGTCAATGCAAACTCGGGTTTAACTATCGTCACCTGACCTTGCGTAGTGCCATAAGCGATCATGCCATCACGTGGCAAACTAACGCCATATGCGGTTGGATTAGCAATAATTACCTGCTGTTTGACCACATCGGCTGATTGAGACTGTGAGGGTAATTTTACAAAAGTAACCTTACCATCACGACTAAAACGGTAAGCAATCGTATTACTGTCATCAACCCCTAATAATGCAGTTTTACTGGTTACAGGTAATGAAAAGTGCTGTTTAGGAGTAACAGAAACAGACGAAAAAATAGGTACAATCACATACAACAAATAAAAGAAAATCAGCATTAAAGTGATCAAAACAAAAATACCGCCAGCAGTAACACCAATCCGGGCTAATGTATCTTTACCACGGCGAAAGCGGTTCTCTTTCCTTAATAATGTGCTGGCGTTTGCCATTATGACCTCTAACCTATTTATACGCTTAAAAGTGTATTGCTATTTTATGACAGATTTATGACAACCATAACCATGAGAATTATTTGAGTTGGCTAAATCACGTTTTACGGCCATGCTTAAAAAACAACCACAAAAAAATGCCACTATAATGTTATAACGACAAGGGACCGACGTGATGAAACAACTGATTGTAACCATAATTGGTAAAGATAAACCTGGGCTTGTAGAGCAATTATCTGACACCGTCTACTTCAATCATGCTAATTGGGTAACGAGTTCACTCAGCCAGCTTGGCGGTCAATTTGCAGGCATAATACAAATAGAAGTTGCAACTGAACACTTTATATCACTGCGCCAAGCTTTAACGAAAATTGAAGCGCTACAAATACACATCGTCGAAGATCACACCCAAGCGGCTATACCTTATGTTGCCCAGCAGCTCACAGTTACTGGCAATGATCGACGTGGTATTGTTAAAGAAGTCACTCGTCACTTAACCTTGCTCGGAATTAATATTGCCAAATTAAAAACCGCGACTCAAAGCGCACCTAACTGGGGCTACCCTATTTTTGTGGCTGAGTTTCAATTACACACACCACCAGAAATTAACGCAGATATGATTCAGCAACAACTTGAGCAGTTAGCAGATGATTTAACTATAGATATTGAAACGCTTAGCTAAATCAATCAGATGGCATACACTAAAGCAATGTAACGCGAATCATCATGCTTTACCATGCCATTTTATATCAAATATCATATTGATGGCTGCAAAGTAGCAAGGATATTGACACCGAATGACCATCAATAATCGTTATCTTGAAAAAGAGCTCAGCTGGCTATCATTTAATGAACGGGTATTACAAGAGGCTGCAGACAACTCAGTACCGCTTCTTGAGCGAGTACGTTTTCTTGGTATCTATGCCAATAATATTGATGAGTTTTACAAAGTGCGGGTGGCCAAAGTTAAGCGCCAACTATTACATAGTCACGGCCAAGATAATCAAGCGCAACAATTATTAGATCAAATTCAACAACGAAGCTTACAAGCACAACAAACCTTTGATGTCATTTATGATGCGCTACTGATTGAAATGACACAACAAAGTATTTATCTGATAGATGAACATCAACTCCACCCTCAGCAGCAACTATGGCTTAAATCCTATTTTCGTCAATATATTCTGCCCCATATTACGACGATTTCGCTGACTAACAGTATTGATTTAGTGCAACGTTTACAGCATAACTGTGCGTACTTAGCGGTAATGATCAACCGAGGTTCTAAGGTTGATTATGTTTTAATTGAAATTCTAACTGAAAAATTACCCCGCTTAGTGCAACTCCCTAGCAGTAACAACCAGCATCAGTTTATTTTTATTGAAAATATTATCCGTCACTGTATCTGGGATATTTTTAATGATCTAACCGCAACAGCTCAGCTCAGCGTTTATGCGCTTAAAATAACCCGCAATGCTGACTATAAGCTTGAGGCTGATAGCAATGATATATTGCACCAACTATCCCTACAGTTAAGTCAACGTCTAACGGCAAAGCCTATCAGGTTAGTATATCAACACACCATGCCATCAAAATTGCTTCGGTTGTTATCTAACCAACTCAAGCTATCATGTTTCGATACAATTATTGTAGGCGGGCGTTATCAGCACTGTAACGATTTAATCACTTTTCCTACTATCGGCAATAAATACCTTAATCATGCTCCGTTGCCAACTATCGATAATTACTCTTTCAGCGGTGCTAAAACAGTTTTTAGCGCAATAAAAGCCCAAGATATTTTATTGTATTACCCTTATCACAGCTTTCAACATATGCTTGATTTTGTACATCAAGCAGCGTTAGATCCCGCTGTTCGCCAAATTAAGATTAATATTTATCGAGCCGCTAAACAGTCACTCATTATTGATAGCTTAATTACCGCAGCCCATAACGGCAAACAGGTAACTGTAGTAGTAGAGCTACAAGCTCGATTCGATGAGCAAGCCAATATTGATTGGGCACAACAATTAACCGCAGCCGGAATCACGGTATTATTTGGCATTGCTGAAGTAAAAATTCATTCAAAACTATGCCTTGTCAGCCGTCAAGAACAACACCAATTAGTTCATTACGCTCATATCGGTACAGGTAACTTTAACGAGCAAACCGCCAAAAGCTATACTGATTTTTCACTATTTACATCCCATGTAGAGATCACTCATGAAGTACAACAATTGTTTGATTATATTGCTAACCCCGCCACTAAGGTTAATTTCAACTATTTAATTGTATCGCCAACCAACGCGAGGCTTCGTCTATACGCACTTATTGAGAATGAAATTTACCATGCTCAACAAAACCGACCGGCTGGTATCACCCTCAAACTGAATAATTTAATTGATAAAGGCTTAATTGATCAGCTTTATCGCGCGAGTCAACATGGGGTTAAGATCCAATTAATAATCCGTGGCATGTGCAGTCTAATTACCAATATAAAAGGCATCAGTGAAAACATTACCATTATTAGTATTGTTGATCGTTTTCTTGAACATTCTCGAGTGTATATTTTTACCAATAATGACATGCCAAAGGTGTTTATTTCTTCTGCTGATTGGATGTATCGTAATATTGATCGGCGAATTGAAGTCGGCTGTCCTATTCTATCGCCACAACTTAAACAGCGTATTATCGATATTATAAACCTCCAATTGGCCGATACTGTAAAAGCGCGCATTGTTGATCAATCAATGAGCAATCACTATGTCAAGCGAGGGAAACGTCGTAAAATACGTTCCCAAACAGCTATTTATAATTATTTAAAACGCAGTGAAGATCAATCACGCCGTCTGGCACGCAAGGAGCAAAAACATCATGCCAAGTCATAACCAACACCATGCTCCTCAACCACGACAAATTGCAGCACTTGATCTTGGCTCTAACAGTTTTCATTTAGTCATTGCGCGGGTTATCGGCCAACGTCTGCAAATTATTAGCCGTTATAAACAACGCATACATTTAGCATCAGGGTTAGATAATCAACATAATCTTAGCCAAGACGCCATTGAACGCGGATTAGCATGTTTAGCTATGTTTGCTGAAAGACTTCAGGGTTTTGAACCTGAAAATGTACGTGTCGCTGCGACTTATACCCTTCGGCAAGCACGTAATGCTGATATTTTTATTCGTCGTGCTGAAACCATTATGCCTTACCCCATTGAAATCATCGCTGGCACAGAAGAAGCACGATTAATTTACTTAGGTGTCGCCCATACTCAGCCCGAACAAGGTAAAAGACTGGTGATTGATATTGGTGGCGGCAGCACTGAATTAGTGATTGGCTCAGGATTTGAAACTAATAAGGTTTGCAGCAAACATATCGGTTGTGTGAGTTACACTAAAAACTTTTTTGCTGATGGTAAACTCAACCTAACCAATTTTGCCGCGGCACAATTAGCCGCACATCAAAAGCTAGAAACGATTGTTAATCAATATAAACAACTTGGCTGGCAGAAAGTATTAGGCGCATCCGGTACAATTAAAGCGATTCAAGCAGTATTAATTGCTCAAGGGCACCATGATGGAATACTCACTCAGCCTCGATTACAGCAATTAATCACCACGCTCATTGCTTGCAAACATCAGCATAAATTAGTGTTAGCAGGGTTAAGTGAGGATCGACAACCTGTTTTTGCTGCGGGAGTCGCGATTATAAGTGCCCTTTTTTCAGCATTAAATATTACTGAAATGCATTTTTCAAACGCAGCACTGCGTGAAGGATTATTGTATGAAATGGAACAACGTTTTCGTCATTGCGATATTCGCAGCCGTACTGCTACAGCAATAGCACAGCAATACAATATTGATATGCCTCAAGCTCAACGCGTAAAGAACACCGCGATAGCGCTGTATACTCAAATTGAATCATCACCTACCGATAAGCACGCAGAATTAGTCACTTTACTAGCATGGGGAGCATTATTGCATGAGGTTGGTTTAAGTATTAGTTATCCTGGGTTTCACCGCCATTCAGCCTATTTATTACGCTATAGCATCATGCCGGGATTTAGCGTCGAACAACAAACATTACTCGCAACCTTAGTTCGCTTTCAACGTAAGCGATTGAAACTTGATGAAGTTCCATCATTAACGATTTATAAACGTAAGCAGTTATATCCATTAATAAGAGCATTACGGCTTGCTGTTACTCTTAATGGTCAACGTAATATTATTTCTGTACCGCAGATTATACTCACCGTCAATAACGAACACTGGCAATTAACTTTGCCGAAAAATTGGCTAACAACCAATACTCTACTCGCAGCAGATCTAGTAACAGAGCAACAATACTGGCATAAAGCAGGCTGGCAATTAACTATTGCAGAATTAGATAGCTAATATTCAATAAAAACACTTAAACACCATATAAAAATGTACCTTTTGAATACTTTTAATAAGAATAGATGTAAATATTATATTCTTTGATTACATCTTTTACTTACAATTTAATAAAATAATTCAAATAGCAGAAAAATAAAATTAAAGTATTTTTTACTGCGTCATAATAACCACAAAGTTTAAATAAAATATATCCACATATCAGAAACCGTTTATTTAATATCGAAAAACACTAAAAACAACAATAATCACACTCAATAACCATTATTACAACTAATAATTTTATATAATTAACAGATTTTATAAGTTACTATATTTATTGGTTTTATAGCTACCACAAGTTATATTAATTCATTGCTATTATAATAAACATAATATATATTTATATATTAAAATCGTAATTAAAATATCCATTTTTTAATAAATCAATTCTACCAGACAATGATATATTCCAATTTTATTTGGTCTTATTATAAGGTATATCATGATTTCAGGTTTTAATTCTAATCAACTCCCCAACTTATCTGCTATTAATGACATTACGATCACATCTAAAACTAGCAATACAAACTATGGCGGAAGTGACCTATTAAATAATGTAATTATCATGCCTAATGGTAAATTATCGATAACTGATAATGCTGTGGCAAATAAAACTATAGCCGAAGGTACAACTAATTCAGCCTCAGGGATGGGAGCTTATTTTTACGTTAATGGAGGCGCTAAGTCAAATAATGCCACCATTGAAAATAATGGTTTTTTAAATATCGGGGAGAATAGAAATCAAGAATATAAAAATGGCCATTGGGTTGATAAACCTTTATCTGAGCAATTAACTAAAAATAAAGCCTATGCCACTAACACTCACCTATTAAAGGGTGGTAATTTATGGACTGGTATTAACTCTGTTACAAAAGGTACAATTAATGAGGGAGGGGTGCTTAATGAATATTATGGTAAAGTTTATAACTCAATAAACACCGAAGGAGGAAGAGAATATACATATTCGCCAGTAGTATCTTCAAATTCAAAATTCAATCGTAGTTATGATTATGTTGGACTTCAATCTAAGAAAGGTGGAACACAAAACAATGTAACCGCTGAAAATCATAGTCTTATAAATGTAACTAATTCTGGATATATAAATAAAATAAAAAGTACTGATAGCACCATAAACTCAAATAATAAAGGTACTATTAATAATATTGAAAGCCATCACAGTATTATCAATGTTAATACTGGTGGCGTTATTTCTAATGTTACTGCAACCAATAATAGCATTATAAATAACAACAACTCAATGAATGGTAAAAACACCTTAACAAACAGCACCTTGAATACTAATTCAGGTTCAAAAGCTGATACAGTAACATTAAATGGTTCATTAATTAATGTTAATGGAACATCAACTATTTCAAACATTATAAGTAACAATAATAACAATACCATTTCATTTCCAAGTAAAAAGCCAGTAACATTAAATTCAAACTCCATTTCTGGTGACTATACGGTTAAAATCTCGTCCAATTTAAACAACTTTTCAACTGATTTAATTAATGTTAAGAACGGTATATCTGGAAATTTAAAATTAAACTTTAGTGGGTTAGGAAAAACAGGTAGAAATACGCTTGGTAATGGTATAAAAATCATTAATAATGAAAATCTATCTTCAAATCATCATATAACTATGACCAAACCTATTAATCGAGGGATATTAGTTTATAACTTAAAAAATATTGATAATGATTATTATCTTCAATCTTCGCTAAATAAAGTTAACTATATTAATGTTTACACACCATTAGCACTATCAGATTACTCATTATCAAATACAGGCAGTTTATATCAACGTCAGGGATCATTTATTAACACCTCAAAGCATGATGTTTGGGTGAAATATAATTCGAAAAAACAAAATATTAATGATGGTCAACTATCGAGCAATACATTAACATTAGGGTATACATTTTATAACAACAATAATAATAAACACATTGATTCTGGTTTAATGTTAAATCTAGGAAAATTAGATTTTTCATATAATAGCGAAGTAAATAATACTGATGCTATAAGCGTCTATAACTACACCACAATCAAAAAACCTAACTATTATTTTGATTTTGTGAATGGTTTTGGGTTATACAAATCTAAAATTAACCCTACAATTTCAAATGAAACTGAATCTTTTAACTCTAAAATATTCACATCTTCAATTGAAACTGGATATTTATTCAAGTATCACAAGATTAATATCATCCCTCAAACTCAACTAATTTATCAAAACTATAGCCAAAATAGTTATAATTTAGTTGGCTATGAGTCTGACACAAAAATGGATTCAGTTAAGCAAAATAATATTATTGGCCGAGTTGGTATTAATATAAACCGTGATTTCCAAAGTAAATATTTATATCAACCATTTATTCAACTTAGTGTTTATAATAAATTCAACAAGAGCCATAACATTACTGCAACAGATATAAATGTTAGTCAATTTGCACAGGTAAAAGATGATAAGACTTGGCTTAATGTGACTGCTGGGTTAAATGTGAAAGTTTCAGACCAATCTAATGTGTATGCTGATGTTATTTATGACCATCATAATCTCAATGAGTTAATTGCATACAGATATAGTTTTTGATTGTAAAATCAGAAAGTTCTGCGTGTTTTAGTAAATTATGTTAAGGCGACAATAAGATCTAATCTTATCAGTAGCCTTAACATAGCAATTAATCTTTAAGTCCCAACTTAACCATATTTTCATTTACAATCGTAACTGGTAATGGAATATAACCATCTTTTTGTACAATATTCTGACCATCACTCGATAAAATAAACCGCAAAAACTCTTGCTCCATCGGAGCGAGTGCTTTGTTGGGATGTTTATTGATATACAAATACAAATAGCGCGATAACGGATAGTTACCATTGATCGAATTTTCAACGGTAGCTTCAACATAATCAGTGCCCTCACGAGCCACTGGAATGGCGCGAATACCCGTCGTTTTATAACCAATCCCTGAATAACCAATCGCATTCAGCGAAGTCGATACTGATTGCACTACTGATGCAGACCCCGGTTGTTCATTAACGTTATTACGAAAATCACCACGACATAAGGCGCGCTTTTTAAAATCGCCATAAGTACCGGATACCGAGTTACGGCCAAATAATTGAATATCTCGCTGTTGCCAGCTATTGGGTAACCCTAGTTGGCCCCAACGAGTGATTGGCACTAATGCGCCGCAGCGTAAGGTCCGCGAATATATCGCGTCTAACTGCTTAAAATTAATGCCTTGAAGAGGATTATCTTCATGTACAAACACAGCTAAAGCATCAACAGCAACTTTAATTGCTGTTGGTTTATAACCATATTCTTTCTCAAACGCTTCAATTTCTTTGGTTTTCATTTCGCGACTCATCGGCCCTAATTGCGCCGTCGCTTCCACCAGCGCAGTAGGGGCAGTAGATGAACCTGACGTTTGAATTTGAATATTAACGTTTGGATATTGGCGCTTAAACGCTTCAGTCCAATAGGTCATTAAGTTAGCTAACGTATCTGATCCAACCGAAGACAAATTGCCAGAGATACCGCTCACTTTATGGTAAGGCTGTAATTGGGTATCCACGACGACAACAGCAGGTGTCGCGGCTACAACAGGTACTAATGCCATCGCACTCCACAAAGTGAGTCCACTTATCGTCATAGTGATCATTTTCGTTAGCGGTGACATTAGCATGAGGTATCCTTACCTTTTATTGATGATCATTGATTACTGCATGAGGTAGTGCTGTATCTGCCACTAATCGATTTGGCAATGTAAATGAGAAAGTACTGCCTTTATCAAGCTCACTATCGATTTCTAAATGAGCATCATGATGACTTAATGCATGTTTAACAATCGCTAGCCCTAAACCACTACCGCCAGTTTCACGCGAACGGGCTTTATCAACTCGATAAAAACGTTCGGTTAAACGGTGAATATGTTGCGCGGCAATACCTTCCCCACTATCTGTAACTTCTAATCGAGGCCCTGTTGGTGAACGATACCAACGCACATGGATTGCTGCATCATTTGGAGTATGTTTAACCGCGTTATAAACCAAATTCGAAATCGCACTTCGCAGTTGATCATTATCACCAAACACTTTTAAGCTATTATCAACCTCAAAAGTAAACGATTGATCTTTATTAGTACTAAGTGACATCGCTTCTTTTTCTAAAATATCGAGCATTGCGGGCACATCAACTATTTCTTCAAGTTCAATTGTTGGTGCAGCTTCAATTTTAGATAATGTCAGTAATTGCTCAACTAATGCATTCATCCTTGCTAATTGTTCGGTCATGACTCCATGAGCACGATCCCACATCGGCCCCATGAGCATTTCAGGATCTTGTGCCATTTCAAGATAGCCTTGTAAAACTGTCATTGGAGTACGCAATTCATGGGAAACATTGGCAAAAAAGTTACGTCGCATGCCTTCCAATTGCTTTAACTGTGACACATCACGTACGGCCATCAGATATTCACCTTCGGTATAACGCATGATCCGCAATTCTAAGGTACGGTCATAGTTCATTGGTGAAGTGATTTCTAATGGGGTATCAAATGCTTGGCGGGATAAGTAGCGCACAAAATCAGGACTACGTAGCAAGTTGCTAATCGGTTGGCCGCTATCATCAGGCCAACGCAAGCCTAATAATTGCTGAGCTAATTTATTACACCAAACAATGTTGCCTTCACTACGAAATACGACGACCGCATCAGGCAATGATTCAGCACCATTACGGAAACGACGGATTAAGGTTGTGAGTTCTTTACGACGGCGACGATTACGTTGCTGCAAACGATAAATACCATTAAAGAGAGGCTCCCAACTGCCAGAACCAGAAGGTGGCGTTAAGCTACGATCTTTCCATAACCAATTCGACATTTTAAGTTGGTTATGAAAATGCCATCCGAGTTGAATCCAAGTGGCAATTAATAAAAACCACGGTAGATAGCCAAAAATAGCGCCAAGCACGAGCCAAGGTAGATAGAATAATATCAGCTCCCCAACCAGCCTTTTCCATGTCAATCTTTCCACCACGTTTTACTCCTAGCAACAACGGAGGAGTACTATGGTTCCGTTACGCTATTTTTCTATTCGATAAAACCAACACAACCGTCATTGTTATCGTAGTCTCACGATAACAATGACGGTTAATAGTTTGCCATTGCTGGCGTCAGCACAACGTGATATCTATATACGGGTTGAAAAGCGATATCCCGCGCCACGTACCGTTTGAATCATCTTATCGTGACCACCATTTTCAAGCGCTTTACGTAAGCGACGAATATGCACATCAACGGTACGATCTTCAACATAAACATTGGTGCCCCACACATTATTCAGCAATTGCTCGCGGCTATAAACCCGCTCTTGGTGAGTCATAAAAAAGTGCAACATCTTGAACTCAGTCGGCCCCATATCTAGCGGCTCATCAGCTGAGGTTACGCGATGTGAAACAGGATCTAACTTTAAACCTTGAACATCAATCACATCATCTAAAGCAGTTGGTGAAGCACGGCGCATAACGGCTTTCAAACGCGCCATTAGCTCTTTAGGTGAAAATGGTTTGGTGATGTAATCATCCGCTCCCACTTCCAACCCACGTATTTTATCCTCTTCTTCACCGCGAGCAGTTAACATCACTACTGGAATTTGGCGAGTCAGTTCATCACGCTTGAAATGTTTGATCAAGTTAATGCCAGAGCCCCCAGGTAACATCCAATCCATTAAGATCAACTCAGGATACGGCTCGCACATTTTTTCTAATGCACTATCGTAATCTTCAGCTTCTATAGCTTGATATCCATTTTGCTCTAGTACAAAACACAACATTTCGCGAATCGGTGCTTCGTCTTCTACTACAAGAATCCGTCTTGCCATAATCAAATATACCTAGTCGTTTGTTTTCTCTGACATGCGTCATTATGTGTGTAAATTATGACACTTTTGTGACTTTTACAGATAAAGCTGGTTTTAATAAAACCAATAACAACCATTAAAAACAGCCTTATCGATTGATACTACAACAAAAACAACCTAGCGATTGCCGTAAATCTTATTACCCTTTAATGACAATTTGACTACGGCCACCTCCCATCGCTTCCACTGCAACTTGCACTCCAATCCGCTCGACTAAAGTGCCAACATGCGAGATCACACCAATTTGACGCCCATCAGCTTGCAGCGCATCTAAACAGGCTAATGCCATCTCTAAACTATCGGGATCAAGGGTGCCAAAACCTTCATCAATAAACAATGAACCCAGTTGTCGAGTATCTGCAGCCAAAGAGGCTAATGCCAGAGCTAAAGACAGTGATACCAGAAAACTTTCCCCGCCAGATAACGATTCAACACTGCGTACTTCATCACCCATATCATGATCAATAACTTGTAACGCTAATGGGCTTCCTGGAACAGGTTGCAATGCATAGCGCGGCGCAAGATCTTGCAGATGATGGTTAGCATTAATCACTAGCTGCTGCAATGTTAAACCTTGCGCCAAGGTACGGAATTTATTGCCATTTGCTTGACCGATTAAATCGCTCATATCCATCCAAAGTTCAGTTTGCGTTTGTTGAGTAACTAATGCTGTGCGTAAATCCCCCGCTTGTTGTTCTGCTTGTTCTGCTTGAACTAAACGTTGACGCAATTGGAAAACCTGATCATCCAGTTGCCCTTTTTCCGCTTGCCACTGCAACAATAATTGTTGCTGTTTAGCAATATCATCAACGATCTCGTGCTGGCTAAACCACAGCACTGCCGCTTCAACTGTCGGCTGATAATCGCTCTTAGCTTGCTGTCTTTCTTTAACAATGGTTTCGCCTTGAGATACAGCTTGTTGTAACTGTTTAAGTTCGCGACGCAGCTGCTGTAACCATGTTTCATCTTTATTTAACAATGCAATTAATTCAGTTTCAGTTATAGCCAGTTTTTCAAGCCAGGTTTGCCACACTTGTTGCTGCTTGTCTTGCACCGCTTCAGATTCAGCTAACTGTTGGGTCGCGTTGTGCTGTTTTGCTTGTTCAGCTGCAATTACTTCCGCTAATTGATTGAGTTGTGTTTGCAGGCTTTGGTATTGTTGCTGCTGCTGTTCTATATCAACTTTAGCTACACGTTCAATAGTTTCTAACGGCTGCTCACCGATAAGCTCAACACGTTGCTGCCAACAGGCTTGTTGCTCCTCAATCAAACGGTTAACTTTAAGCATCATCTCATTTGATTGTTGCTCGGCATATTGAACACTGTTAGCTAGCGTTGCCAATATCGGCGCTAATTCTGTCAGTTGTTTTTCAAGCTGCTGTTGTTGTTCTACATTTGTTTGATACTGTTGAATTTGTCGTTCTAGGGCAGCAATAAAGCCGGCTTGTCCTTGCTGCGCTAACGCACTTAACCATGCGTCATTACCATAAATGACCATTAACGCTTGTTGGCGTTCATTGACCACCTTTTGCTGGGTTTCGGCTTGGGCAATAAAAGAATTAAGCTGTTCTTGAGCCTGAGTTTGCTGCTGAGTTAACTGGTAACATTGTTCTTTTAAGTCTGCTTCTTGCTTTGTTACCTGCTGTAATTGCAGCTGTTTTCTCTTCACATCTGCAATCATCAACTTGCGCTGTTCACCCTGCACTTTAATCTGCTGCATTTGAGTGGATGCATCATCTAACGCTTGTGACCAATTCGCTTGATAATGAGAAAGCTGAGCTAAATCACTTTCGATTGATAACACAATTTCCGCTAAGGTGATTGCATTCAAATCCACTGCCATTAAATCCGTCCAATGACATTGCTGCTGATTGACTAAGCCCTGAATGGTATTATTGAGCCCTGATATATCTTGCTCAAGCTCGATTTGACGTTGCTTATCTTGCGCGATAGATTGGGCTAACTGGCGCTGCTCTGCATGGCTATCTTGCAATTGTTGCGCTAATTGCTGTAATCGTTGTTGCTGCTGGCTAATAATGGTTTCAACTTGCGGATTATGCAGCTGATAAGGGTGATCAGCCGCACCACATAGTGGACAAGACTCTCCTTCCACTAATTGCTCACGATAATCCGCTAAGCTCATCACGGCTCGGCTTTGGTTTAACTGCAACTCCACTTCTTTGTGTTGCGTATCTAATTGCAATAGCTCAGGTGCTAAGGCGATTAAACGCTGTTCACTGCTGGCAATATGGGTCACTAAACCTTGATGCTGAAGCTGGGATTTATCGCGCTGTTGCAACAATCCATGCCATTTATCCAAACCGAATAGACTCTCTTTGAGCTTACTACTCAGTTGCTGATAAGTGCCATAGTGTTGGCGTTGCTGATCTTGTAATTGCTCTAATGCATTGAGATCTAGCTCAGCCGTTTGTTGGCTTAATTGCTGCTGTTGTTGATCAAGCGCTGAGAGCTGTTGATCAAATTGAATTTTCTGCTCAGAAATTATCGCTAATGCCGTTTGACGCTGCTTAATGTCGGTTTGTAATTGTGTAACTTTGGCTTGTGCTTGTTGGAACTGGCTGATGTTATCTTTGATCGCTGTTTGCTGTTCTGCTAAGGCTTTAATCCCTTGAGTTTCAGCAACAGAAGTCATCACTTGTTGCTGTTGTAATTGTGCTGATTGCTGTTGCTTTTGCTTACTCACTAGTTGCTCACGCTGGGTAGTGAGTTCGTTATTTAAGCCAGCTAACTGCTGTTGTAGCTCAGCGCTTTGTTGCTGCAAACCATCACGTTTTTGCTCAATGCTTGCCGCTTGTTTTAGTTTAGGTTCAAGCTCATTAAATGCTTGTTGTTTTTGCACTAATTGCTGCTGGCTGTGCTGAGTATTTAATTGTAATTGGCTTTGTTGTTGCTGCTTGTCAATTAACGTTGCACCTGTTTGCTGCTCAGTGACTGTCCATTTAACCAGTTGCTGTTTAGCTTGGGTTAATAAGCTGAAATCACTGCGCGCAGGTAGCGCTTGCTCATATTTTTCAAGTTGGAGATAACGTGGCGCAGCCAATTGTTGGGCTTGCTTAGCTTGCACTAACTGCTGTTCACTTTCAGCAATACGTTGAGTCAGTTTTTCAGCACTGACCAACACATCTTGGTGCTGTTTTAGTTGATCTAGCTGTTGTTGCTGACTATTCACTTGCTCACGAGCAGATGCTAATTGAATCTTTAATGCTTCGCGCTCTTCATCAGTTAGCAGTGCGATATCACCTAACTTGCCTTGAAGTTGCGTCAGTTTAAGCTTTTCATCTTTGGCACGTTCATAAGCAGCAATGGATAATCGACCGTAAATTTCACCGCCAGTCATACGCTCTAACAGCGCTGCACGTTCATCAGCCCCTGCTTTTAGAAATGCCGCGAACTCGCCTTGTGGCAACATCACTGCACGACGAAATTGATCAAAACTTAACCCAATCAACTTTTCTATTTCGGCTTGCAACTCTTGTTTTTTACCGGCAAATCGCTGCCCTGTTTCAATGTTTTCTAACCATTGTTCAGCTGCTTGAATTTTACCTTCGGCGCGCCCACGGGCACGACGAACATGCCAATGTGAGCGCCAATGTGAGCCATCGTTAGCAATAAAATCAACCTCAGCAAAACCTTCGCCCTTACCGCGCGATAAAATACTGCGGACATCATTGGCTTTAATACGGTTATCTTCATCATCACGGCCAATTTCAGCATCATTTTTTTTATTTGATTGCAAACGCGGAATACGATCATACAAAGCTAAACAAATCGCATCGAGTAAAGTTGATTTACCCGCACCGGTTTTACCCGTGATTGCAAACAAGCCAGCATCAGCTAAGCGGCCACCAGCAAAATCAATCTCAAATTTGGTTTGTAAACTCGCTAAATTTTCGCCACGAAGCGCAAGGATTTTCATTATTTTTATCTCTCTTCTTCTTGTTCTTCAACGTGAGTTAACAGAGTTTCAAACGCTTCAGTCATCGCTTCGGTTGGTTCGCCATCAAATTTCTTATTCCAACTTAATGCAAATACTTGCTGAGGCGAGACCTCAGATAAGCGGCGATGCTGTAAGCCATGTTGTTGCTCTCGTTGGCTATAATGCGGCGCAATTTTGGCTAGCCGAACGGATTTGTCTTCTAATGCTTGCAGCACTTTTTCACGCAATAAGGCTTGTGGTTTATCAAGCAATACATGCACTTCTAAAAAGGGCTGTTGTTCACGTGGCAGCTCATCGTCAGGTAAGGCTTTCAATGCTGCTAACACTTCATCTAGCGGTGCTGGTTTTGTTGGCACTTTAAGCATATCGACACAGCGAGGAATACTGATCTCTTCAATCGCTTTAACGTTATTGCCATCAAATTCTACTGCTATAATTTGGTGGTTATAATTACGCTCCGACATCGATAATGGAATCGGTGAGCCGCTGTAACGCACATGATCTTTCTTCGCCACTTTTTGAGCTAAATGGAGGTGTCCAAGGGCAACATAACTCATGTCATCAGCAAAAATAGACGCAGGCAGCGCGTGTTGATTGCCACCTAAGACTCGACGTTCTGACATTTCAGATAACTTGCCAGATGCCATATACGCGTGACCCATACCAATCATTGCTTGCTCTGGATTCATCAGCGTTCGAGCAGCTTGAGTCATTTCGCTATAGAGCACTTCCACCCCTTTAATTAAGCGGTCATCGCTATCATCAAGGTTATCGGTTCGCAAATCAGCACTGCGTAAAAATGGCACTGCGAGCACATAAGCAACTGTTTGTTTTTCTTTATTGGTTAATGGCACCAACATCCGTTCAACATCTAATGTGCCATCGGCAAAACGATGAATACCGCCGACCATATGCAAATCAAACGCTTTTAATAACTCATGCGGCGCATCCAATTTGCTTGGCGAATCATGGTTGCCCCCTATCATCACCACATCTAACTTCGGTAATGTTTTTGAGAGTCGGGCAAGGAAGCGATATAACATTCGCCACGCACTGGCCGGTGGATTGGCGCTATCGAAAATATCTCCTGCCACTAATAAAGCATCAGCTTGTTGCTGTTCAAGCTCATCTGCTAACCAGTCTAAGAATGCTTGATGTTCATAGTCACGGTTATAGCCATGTAATTGATGCCCAAGATGCCAGTCTGAGGTATGGATAATCTTCATAATATAGTGCGCTACCAAGCCAGTAATAATCTGTTGATTGTACCGTGTGAAGCTCTAAACCACACACAATTTGCTCACTAAAGGGGAACTGTCACAAAAATTTGTTTTTAATAAACAGCTCAGTCACTTATTGTGCTATCTGCAACCTCAATAACAAACGTCACTTAGTAATTTGCAGTGGTTAGGTTAAGATAAGCCCCCGACTGTTTACCCTAGGAAGCGTGACTAGCATGATGTGGTTTAAAAATATACTGACTTACCGTTTTACGCGTGAGATTGACTTAAATGCAGACCAAATAGAAAAACAGCTGGAAGAATTCCGCTTTACCCCTTGTGGTAGCCAAGATATTCAAAAGTTTGGCTGGGCACACGCACTTGGCAAGCATGGTGATATGTTTACCCATGTCTCTGGTGACAATATTTTAATTTGCGCTCGCAAAGAAGAAAAAATGCTACCAGCATCAGTGATAAAAGAATCATTGAACAACAAAATTGAAATGCAGGAAAAAGATCTTGGCCGTAAGCTGAAAAAGACGGAGAAAGACACCCTAAAAGATGAAATCGTGATGGATTTACTGCCACGCGCGTTCAGTCGTCAACATCAAACTTATGCGTTAATCATGCCTAAATTAGGTTATATCGTGGTTGATGCCGGTAGCTACAAAAAAGCTGAAGATGTATTAGCATTATTACGTAAATCTATTGGTAGCCTACCAGTAGTCCCAGTAGTGTCTGAAAAACCATTGGCATTAACTCTTACAGAGTGGGTTCGTAGCAACCAATCACCACAAGGTTTTACTATTGGTGAAGAAGCTGAATTTAAAGCCGTTGAAGAAGACGGCGGCGTGATCCGCTGTAAGCAGCAAGATTTAAATTGCGATGAGATTCTAGCGCACATTGAAGCCAATAAAGTTGTGACTAAACTAGCGCTTAATTGGCAAGATCGTATTGATTTTATTTTAGCGGATGACTTAAGTGTTAAACGTCTTAAATTCTCAGATGAAATCAAAGATCAAAACGAAGATATCGATCGTGAAGATATGGCACAACGTATTGATGCAGATCTATCACTAATGGGGGGTGAATTCTCAGTATTTTTACCAAACCTATTTGATGTTATCGGTGGTTTAGAAAATAAAGGTTAATCCTAATTTTTCTTGAGTGTAAGTAACAAAAAACGTCACCTAGATAACAAAAAAAAGAGCCGTCGCGTTATTTCACGTTACGGCTCTTTTTATACTCTACTGACTGTATAACGATTATTAAAAGCAATAGCTGCTACATGCTCATACCCATGCCAGCATTGGCTTTTTTACCCACTTTGTAATACCAAATAGAAAGCGGAATGAAAATCAAGTTCATTACTGTGGTCATATTAAAACCAAAGCCTGATTGATTTAACGTCCGTACTGTTTGATCGCTCGTTACCCAACCAAAGCCGTTAAAGATCGCATCAACACATAATCCAGTAAATAAAATAGCGACAAATAACAACCCAACCATCCATTTAGCTGGACGTTTACCGTAGTATTTTTGATACACACGAATCATTGGGATCGTTAATACATCCGATAGAATAAAGCCAATCACACCACCAAATGAAATCCCGCCATGCCATAACGCTGCGGCTAAAATAAGATTACCGACTGAACACACATAGGCAATCATCGCCACAAAAATACCAATGATCACATCAAGGAAAGAGTGTAACCAAACCGGTAAGCCCGCATCGTTACTAATAAATAGTGCGCGCCAACCATCTTGCGGCATTAGGGCGATTAAGAGTGAAGAAACCACTACCCCAATCAGAATTTCTTTACCAATCATGGCAATATCCATTTGGAAGAAACCGGCTGATTTAGTGATTTTTTCCATCATCGGTGATTGTGGTTTAGCTGCCATATCCATAGCACTACTATCGTTAGACTTCATCTTTGACATGTCCATCCCGCAATCACTGTCATCGGACTTCATCTTTGACATGTCCATGCCACAGTCACTGTCATCAGACTTCATCTTTGACATGTCCATGCCACAGTCACTGTCATCAGACTTCATCTTTGACATATCCATGCCACAGTCACTGTCATCAGGCTTCATCTTTGACATGTCCATCCCGCAACCACTGTCATCAGACTTCATCTTTGACATGTCCATCCCGCAATCACTGTCATCAGACTTCATCTTTGACATGTCCATGCCGCAATCACTGCCATCACCGCTCATTTCAGACATATCCATACCACAGCTGGCTTTCTGAGGTTGAGCATCCTCTAAATGTTGGCGCATTTCTTGTTCGACATCTTTAGGGAAAAAGCGGCTAAATAAAAATCCAACCGTAACGATCAGAATCAAGCCACCAATCACTTCACCCCATAAAAACGTCCAGCCCATTAATGCAACTAAGACAATAAACATCTCGACAATCAAGTTAGTACTTGAAACTAAAAATGCCATTGCATTAGCGACAGTTGATTTTTTAACTAATAAGGTATGTGATAACGATGCGGCGGCATAAGAACACGATGACGACACCATCCCTAAAAAAGTAGTAAAACCAAGACTCACAGGAGTCGTTTTACCAAGATGTTTAACCACACTTGATACTGGAATAAAATTACGAATCCATGACGATAGTATGAGGCCAAACGCTAACGGCCAGAAAATTTGCCATATCATATTACCGAATGTTGAAAATACGTGGATCACTAACCCACTTATATCGTGACCGATCATAACTACCTTCTTTAATGTATGCTGTCACTCATTAGTGACAATATTGTGCTAACCACCAGCATATAGTGCACTAAAATATAAATCATGTACTTAATGCACAATAAGTATGTATTTAAAGGTGCAGATATCTAAATTAATTAAATAATGCCAATTAAATATATACCTCCTTCTATAATAGTGTTGATTTTTCATTGCCAATTATTTTTAAGAAAATTGGCAATATGGTAATGAAAAACGTAGAATCTCGCCTCCTCCCTATAGCACAAGGTGTTATAGGCTGATTTGGAATCAGACATCTATAGAGAACTGAGCAATGTTTAAACCAGAATTACTATCTCCAGCCGGTAGCCTTAAAAATATGCGTTACGCATTTGCCTATGGTGCAGATGCTGTTTATGCAGGCCAACCACGTTACAGCCTTCGTGTTCGTAACAATGAATTCAATCACGACAACCTTAAAATTGGTATCGATGAAGCTCACGCACAAGGTAAAAAGCTGTACGTGGTTTGTAATATTCAACCGCATAACTCAAAGCTTAAAACTTTCATTCGTGATTTAAAGCCGATTGTAGATATGGGTCCTGATGCACTTATCATGTCAGATCCTGGTTTGATCATGATGGTTCGTGAAGCATTTCCTGAAGTAGTAATTCATCTGTCAGTGCAAGCTAATGCTGTTAACTGGGCGACCGTTAAATTCTGGGCGAGCCAAGGCGTTGAGCGTGTCATTCTTTCTCGTGAGCTATCATTAGAAGAAATCGAAGAAATTCGTGAGCACTGCCCTGATACTGAACTAGAAATCTTTGTTCACGGTGCGCTTTGCATGGCTTACTCTGGTCGTTGTCTGTTATCTGGCTACATCAACAAACGCGATCCTAACCAAGGTACATGCACGAACTCATGCCGTTGGGAATACAAAGTAGAAAAAGCAGTCGAAAACGATGCTGGTCAAATTGTTGAAACCCAAGACGCAATTCAGATTCAAGAAGTTGAGTCACGTCCAGACAATACTCTAGGACTGGGTAAGCCAATTGACGATGTTGTATTGCTGAGCGAATCTCACCGCCCTGAAGAAAAAATGGCAGCATTTGAAGATGAGCATGGTACTTACATCATGAACTCTAAAGATCTTCGTGCCGTACAACATGTTGAGCGCCTAACCAAAATGGGAGTGCACTCACTAAAAATTGAAGGCCGTACTAAGTCTTTCTACTACTGTGCACGTACTGCGCAAGTTTACCGTAAAGCAATTGATGATGCGGTTGCGGGCAAGCCATTTGATGATTCATTACTTGGTACATTAGAAAGCCTAGCACACCGTGGTTATACCGAAGGCTTCCTTCGTCGCCACACCCATGATGCTTACCAGAATTATGATTACGGTTACTCAATTTCAGATACCCAACAATTTGTAGGCGAGTTCACTGGCGTACGCCGTGGTGACTTAGCTGAAGTTGAAGTGAAAAACAAATTTATTGTTGGCGATAGCCTTGAAGTAATGACGCCAAAAGGTAACGTTATTTTCAAACTTGAAACCATGGAAAACCGTAAATCAGAAATCATTGACGACGCTAAAGGCAATGGCCATTTTGTGTTTATTCCAATGCCTTCTGATATGGATCTAGATTTTGGTCTATTAATGCGTAACTTAGGTAACGGTGAAGATACCCGTAATCCACACGCACCTAAAGACGGTAAATAAGCATTATGGCGCTGCTCATTACAACTAAATGCATTAACTGTGATATGTGTGATCCTGAATGCCCAAATGAGGCAATCACTATGGGGGATGAGTTTTACGAAATTAATCCTGATCGCTGCACAGAATGTAAAGGGCACTATGATAAGCCAACCTGCCAGTCAGTTTGTCCTATTACCAATTGCATTATTACTGATCCTGAGCATGTTGAGTCAGACGATGAACTACTTGAAAAGTTTGTCACCCTGCAAGGTCTTGCTTAGTTTTCAATAATAAACCGTATAAAAAAAGCGCCACTCAGTTAACTGGGCGGCGCTTTTTTATTGAATCAATATAAATATCAATCAATACTAGCTTTTCAAAACCATTGCACACATTGGTGGTAATACTTTTACTGGTTTTGGCTTCGGCTTAACATCGCTAATCGGCTTTGTAGTTACTGGCGCTTTATAATTTGGCGCCCACGATGCAAGCTCAGTTCCACAACCATCACCTGCTGGCGGCGGCGTTTGTGGCTCACAAGTAGTACTGCCTTCTGGGCAATTTAAACGCACATGAAAATGATAATAATGACCAAACCAAGGTCGTACTTTACTCAGCCAATCGCGCTGCTTCCATTCGGTTTTACATAGCTGTTGTTTGATCACTGGATGAACAAAGATCCGCGCTACTCGATCATCACTTGCCGCTAACTGAATAAGCTGTGCTTGCTTAGAGCTCCAATTCTTCTCAATGATCTGGTAATTGTTCACATCAACCATTGGCAGTGCAGCAACTGTTTTTAGTTCTTGCTGTGATAATGGCTTTTCCGGTATCCGTAACCAAATATCAGCATCTAACCCTGTTTGGTGACTAGCATGGCCAGATGAGAAGCGCCCACCACGTGGCATTGCAATATCGCCCACCAGCACATTACCAATTTTTAGTTGCTGTGATTGCTTCATCAATTGCTGTAAAAAAACAATCATTTCACTGTGGCCATAATAACGCCCACGCTCAGAACGTATCACTTGATAGCCATCACCTTGAAGTGGTAAATCTTCACCACCGGCAAGACAGCCATTAGCATACGAACCAATCGAACTTGAATCGCCACTACTTGGTTGTGTTACTTTTTCCCACGCTGTCGCCATCACAGCTTGGCTCATACAAATGAGCATCAAGCCCATGATTATCTTCCCTAAATACATTACTCTTCCTTTCTCTCATTGGTAATCATAATGATAACGCAACTGTTTAATGATGCAAAATTCAGCTACCAATAAAATAGGCATATTTACGCTAATATCGAGCACACATCATGGTAACTAAAATACAACCATTATTACTTTACTGTTATCATTTAAATTAAAATATTAATTATTCAGTCACAACAAACAACAAATAACGCAACAACTTTATTCTTTAACTGATGATATTAACTGTTCATAATTATAAAAAAATAATATTTTATAAAAAAAATAAACTGTTATTAACATCCTCAATCTAATATCGCCTATTAAATAAACACCAAAATATATCATATTTGACATTTAAGATTTCAATTAATTGCATTAAAAGTTAAACTCTCATGTCTATTTTACTTTTAAATAAAAAAACCCATTATTAGCACTATATTTAAATATAAAAATGCACAGATTAAAAACAAAAAAAGCAAAAAACTAACATTATGATTAAAAAGGAAATATTGCAAAATTAGTTATTATTACTTGAAAATTAATTTATCCTCAGTTAACAAAAAAACAAACTAATCAACTAATTATTGCAGCGTTTAACTTTCAACCAATAATAAAATAATCGCCTACAACGTATTATATAAAGATATTTACCATTAAAAATAAAACATGAGTAAATATAATAAAACAACCACAACTATAAATGCAAATAATTATCACTCAATCATAATTACCTCTTTTTTGCTTTAAAGTATGATAACTACATCATTAGTTATTAATGATATTTAAATATATATATATATTATTTAATTTTTTATTCTAATTTTCAAAAAACCTTACCTAATAGCAATATTTGACGACATTATATTCACCCATATAATAACCTCGTAAATTTCACCATCTTCTTTATTTCTAATAAGGTCTTTTGAGATTGAATATAAGTAGACGTCAATTATTTAAATTGTGCGCAGGGGCTGTAGCAACAACTACAATTGCTTCCCTTGCCACAATACCGCAAAAAGCATGGGCACAAGCTCGTGAGTTCAAATTAACTGCAGCCAAAGAAACACGTAATACCTGTTCTTATTGTTCAGTGGGCTGTGGCACATTACTGTATAGCACTGGTGCTACTGGCGGTAATATTAAACAAAAAGTGTTCCACGTTGAGGGTGATCCTGATCATCCAGTAAGCCGTGGTGCATTATGTCCTAAAGGTGCGGGCCTAGCTGGTTTTGTTAACAGCGAACAACGTTTGAAATTCCCAGAATACCGCGCTCCAGGTTCAGATAAATGGCAACGTCTAACATGGGACGAAGCATTTAGCCGTATCGCTAAACTAATGAAACAAGACCGTGATGCTAACTTGGTAAAAACCAATGATGAAGGCACCACAGTAAACCGCTGGCTAACAACAGGCATGCTTTGTGCCTCAGCGGAAAGTAATGAAAATGGTTGGTTAACTCAGAAATTTGCCCGTGGCTTGGGTATGGTTCCTGTAGACACTCAAGCGCGTATTTGACACGGCCCAACGGTAGCAAGTCTTGCTCCAACATTTGGCCGCGGCGCGATGACCAACAACTGGGTTGATATCAAAAATGCCAACCTTATTCTTGTTATGGGCGGTAACGCAGCAGAAGCACACCCTGTAGGCTTCCGCTGGGCGATTGAAGCTCAAAAAAATAACAACGCTGAAATCATTGTGGTTGATCCACGTTTCACGCGTACAGCAGCAGTAGCTGATCACTATGCACCGATCCGTTCAGGTGCCGATATTGCTTTCTTATTAGGTGCTATTCGCTACCTAATCGCTAGCAGCCAAGTGAATCATGAGTATGTTAAAGCATACACTAACGCTAGCTTTATCGTACGCGATGATTACGCGTTCCACGATGGTCTATTCTCTGGCTATGACGCCGAGAAACGTCAGTACGATCGTAGCAGCTGGTTCTACCAACTTGACGATCAAGGTTATGCGCTAAAGGATGAATCACTACAACATCCTCGCTGTGTATGGAACCTACTTAAAGATCACGTTGCCCGTTATACACCTGACGTTGTTTCAAATATCACAGGTACACCTGTTGATATGTTTGATCACGTCTGTAAAGCACTAGGTAGCACAGCTGCGGATAACCGCGTTGCGACTATCTTATATGCTACAGGCTGGACTCAGCACTCTAAAGGCGCTGAAAACATCCGTTGTATGGCAATGATCCAGTTACTACTAGGTAACATGGGCGTGGCTGGCGGCGGTGTTAATGCCTTACGTGGTCACTCTAACATTCAAGGTATTACTGACCTTGGCTTGTTAGCACAAAGTTTACCGGGTTACTTAAAACTACCATCGGATAAAGATGTTGATTTGGCCGCTCACCTTAAGCACCACACACCAGTGGCACTTGAAGCGGATCAAACCAACTACTGGCAGCACTACCCAGCATTCTTCGTGTCATTACTAAAGTCTTTCTACGGCAAAAATGCAACCGCTGAAAATAACTTTGGTTACGATATGATGCCGAAGTGGGATCAAGGCTATGACATGTTGCGCGTGTTCGAAATGATGAACAAAGGCGAAATGAATGGCTATATCTGTCAAGGTTTCAACCCTGTTGCTTCTATGTCTAACAAGCAAAAAACATTGGATGCACTATCTAAGCTTAAATACTTAGTGGTTGTTGATCCTCTTGCAACTGAGACTTCTACGTTCTGGCAGAATAAACCTAACGTTAATGAAGTTGATACCGCAAGCATTAACACTGAAGTGTTCCGTTTACCTTGTGCTTGTTTTGCTGAAGAAGATGGCACCATCGTAAGTTCAGCACGTTGGTTACAATGGCACTGGAAAGCTGCTGACATGCCAGGAGAAGCTAAGGGTGATGCAGAGATCTTAGCCGGTATCTTCTTGAAGATGCGTGATATGTATCAACAACATGGCGGTACATACCCTGATCCGATCCTAGCACTTGATTGGAACTATGCGATCCCTTCAGCGCCAAATACTAAAGAGTTAGCGCAAGAACTTAACGGTAAAGATGCTAACGGTAAGCAGCTATCTAGCTTTAGTAAACTAAAGGCTGATGGTTCAACCAATGCAGCTTGTTGGTTATACACTGGTAGTTGGACAGAAGCGGGTAACCAAACAGCACGTCGTGATAACAGCGATCCATCTGGTTTAGGTATTGCACCTAACTGGGCATGGTCATGGCCTGCAAACCGTCGAGTATTGTACAACCGTGCATCAACACGTCCAGACGGCACACCATGGGATAAATCACGTATCTTGGTTGAATGGAATGGTAGCAAGTGGGTCGGCCCTGATGTGCCTGACTTTAACGCTAAATTGCCACCATCAAGCAATGCTGGTCCATTTATCATGCAACCAGAAGGCGTTGGTCGTCTGTTCGCTCTTGATAAAATGGCTGAAGGTCCGTTCCCTGAGCACTACGAACCGTTTGAAACACCGATTGGTACCAACCCATTACATAAAAATGTGATTTCAAACCCAGCGGCACGTTTGTTCAAAGATGATGCAGCTCAACTAGGTACGAAAGAAGACTACCCATTCGTGGGGACCACTTATCGTCTGACTGAGCACTTCCATACCTGGACAAGTCACTCTCACTTCAATGCTGTACTACAACCTGAACAATTTGTAGAAATTGGCGAAGGTTTAGCGAAGGAGCGTGGTATTAACAATGCTGACATGGTACGTGTGACATCTAAGCGTGGCGCTATTGTAGCTAAAGCTTATGTATCGAAACGTATTACGCCACTACATGTTAACGGCCAAGCAGTTCACACTGTCGGTATTCCGATTCACTGGGGCTACGAAGGCGATACTAAGCCGGGTTACCTTGCGAATACGTTATCGCCATGTGTCGGTGACGCTAACTCACAAACGCCTGAATACAAGGCATTTTTGGTTAACGTAGAGAAGGTGAAGTAAGCCATGGGTATGGAATCACAGAATATTATTCGTAGTTCTGCTACATCGTCGATTACTCCATCTCCTGATGCGCGTGAGCGTCAAATTCAGGTAACAAAGTTAATCGATGTAACATGCTGTACTGGCTGTAAAGGCTGTATGGATGCCTGTAGTGAGTGGAACAACTTACGCGGTAAAGTAGGTACCTTTGAAGGTTCTTACCAAAATCCGCCGAATACGACCGCTGAAACTTGGACCACTATCCACTTCAAAGAAATTGAAGAAGATAATAAATTCAAGTGGCTATTTAGCAAACATAGCTGCATGCACTGTTCTGATCCAGGCTGTTTAAAAGCCTGTCCAGAACCTGGCGCTATCGTGCAATATGAAAACGGCGTAGTCGATTTCAACTCGGAAAAATGTGTCGGTTGCGGTTACTGTATCGCAGGCTGCCCATTTGATATTCCGCGTATGAACCCAGTTGATAACCGCGTTTACAAATGTACCTTATGTCTTGATCGTCTTCAGGCAGGTCAAGTGCCTTCATGTGCTAAAACCTGTCCAACAGGCGCACTACGTTTTGGCCCTCGTGAAGAAATTCTTGAGTATGCCAACCAACGTGTTACGGCACTACAAGCCAAAGGCCATAAAAAAGCAGGTATCTACAACCCACAAGGTGTTGGCGGTACGCATGTGATTTATGTTCTACACGATGTCACTGATCCTGAGCGTTACGATCTCCCTAAAGATCCTAAAATCAGCGAAACAGTGAAATTATGGAAAGACGATCTTAAGCCACTAGCAGCAGCCGGTTTAGTCGGTACATTAGCACTTGCTGCTATCCACCGTGTAACTGTTGGTCGTAGTCGTGTTGCTGAAGATGAAGGGGATGAGAAATGAGTTTGAACCAAACAATTTTACGTCATAAGCCTTTAGATCGTGTTGTGCATTGGACTGTTGCGTTAACAGGTATCTGGACTTTATTGTCTGGGCTATCTTTTATGTTTGCACCATTGCACTTCCTTAGCTATGTCTACGGAACACCACAACTTGCTCGTATTTTGCACCCGTTCGGTGCAATTGTGATGACAGTGGGTTTATTTTTCCTTGTGATCCGTTATTGGAGCCATAACCACTTTGAAAAAGGTGATCTCCAATGGATGCTAAAAGTAAAAGATGTACTAACTGAAAACGAAGAAAATGTACCGGAAGCTGGTCAATATAACGCTGGTCAAAAAATGCTTCTGCGTCAGTTTATTGCCTGTGGCCTCATTTTACTGATCACTGGTTTAATCGCATGGCGTGCTTACTTTTCGGCATACTTCAGTATTGATGTTATCCGTATTGCATTGATTGTTCACTCAGTCACCGCCTTAGTATTTGCCTTAAGTTTAATTATCCATGCCTACATGGCGTATTGGGTAAAAGGCTCTATTGACGGCATGTTAGAAGGTAAGGTTTCTCCCGCTTGGGCGAAGAAACATCACCCACGTTGGTTCCGTTCTCTATCTGACAACAAAGACCAACACTAATAACATAGCTCTAGAACGGATAAGCCTCGTTGTTTATCCGTTCTTTATTTCTATACCAACCTCGGTTTACCGTGGTTGGTATTCTTATAATTGGATATCTGTATGAGCGTTAAAATTTTAGATAAAGACACCATTATTAAACAAAAAAGTGATGGCTTTAGTCCGCTAATTATTGGTGATCCCGCCACCATTTTTCATGCCCGCGCAGCACGTTTACGTCAGTTGGCACAAGATTCTTTTATGGCAGATTACCTGTTATTAGCTGGACAAATAGTGCAGCAACAACTGCATTTAGTTGATACTTTTAATAGCGCAGTACAGCAGCAATTACAAACGAAAACACTAACATGGCCAGTTGAAATTGATGGTACTTGGCAAGCAATTTTAGACCCAATGCTAACCCAGCTAACCTCTGCACTGCGTCCTGTTGTTAGCGATGATATCGTTAAGGTTATCGATAATATTAGCCAAATTGATCAACAAACATTGCAGCATTACTTTCATGCTTTACAGCAAAATCAAGCTGAACGCGTACCCGCTGATATCGCTATAATCCTTTGGGGTTGTATTAATACGTTAATGAGCTTAATCGTAGCGAATACCAAACTAGAATGGCAACCAGAAGCGAATGCCAAACAATCACATTGCCCTCTTTGTGGTGGCGCACCTGCCGCAAGTTTAATCCAAGGCAGTGGTCATCGTTACCTACATTGCAGCCAATGTGAAGCACAATGGCACCGATTACGTGCGGAATGTACTCAATGTGGTGATGGCGAAAATATTCAACTTCAAAGTGAATCACTAGAAGATAGCGTTCGCGCTGAAACTTGTGGTCATTGCCATAGCTACTTAAAAATGTTGGTACTAGAGAAGAATCCACAATTAGATCCTATCGCTGATGATCTTGCGACACTAGTGCTTGATCAAAAACTTAGTCAAATGGAATTCTATCGTAGTGGCTTTAATCCTTTTTTACTGCCCCTCGCTCAATAACGCTTTAGAGTAACGTTATGATTATTGCTACAGCTGGCCATGTCGATCATGGTAAAACCAAACTATTACATGCCCTTACTGGGATCAATGCCGATCGACTGCCAGAAGAGCAACAACGCGGGCTCACTATTGATTTAGGCTATGCTTTTATGGCTTATCACTCAACAAAATCTAATCAGCACCAAACCTTAGGTTTTATTGATGTACCAGGCCATGAAAAGTTCCTATCCAATATGCTCGCGGGCGTAGGCACCGCGCACCACGCAATGCTAATTGTTGCTGGTGATGAAGGCATGATGCCTCAAAGCTATGAACACCTAACTATTCTGCGCTTATTAGCCATGGATAGCTTAACAGTGGCGATCACCAAATCAGATCTCACTACCTTTGAGCAACAGCAGCAACTCGAAGCTAAATTAAGCCAGTTATTAGTTCAATATGGGTTTACTCAAGCGACGATCTTTCATTGTTCAGCCGTCACCAATGAGGGTATTGATGCTCTCAAACAACATCTAATTGAACTTGCAGACAATGAACAGCAGCACGATAACACGCTTAATTTTAAACTTGCTATTGACCGCGCGTTTCACGTTAAAGGCTCAGGTTTAGTGGTAACAGGAACCGCTTTAAATGGTCAGATTAATATCGGTGATAGCCTGTGCTTAGTCAGCCATAGCAACCTTAAAAAAGGCCATAGCCAAGCTCATGTTGTGCGAGTAAAGAGTATCCATGCTCAAGGTAAATCAGCTGAATTTGCAACAGCAAATCAACGGGTAGCGCTTAATATTAGCGGTGATATTGATAAAGCACAGTTAAAACGCGGTGATTGGTTATTACACACTGCGCCTACGGAAATAATCACTCGAGTCACGGTTAAATTAAACGCTAATCAACCCATTAAGCACTGGCAAAACATTCAAGTTTTCCATGCGGCTACCCACACCACTGGCCGTATTGCATTATTAGAAGATAATCAATTAACGAGTGGCGATAGCGCACTTGCGGAAATAACACTTGATACGCCATTATGTTTAACCGAACAAGATCGCTTATTACTGCGCGATCCTGCTCAAAAAACCAACCTTGGCAGCGCAATTGTTATTGATCTACTCCCACCGAATCGTGGCAAACGTAAACCTCAGCGACTTGAATACCTCAATCAACGCGCAGGCTTAAATACACTCAGTGATATCATTGAGTTTAAGCTCCAGCATGCGCCCCAATCACACCAACAATTGATCGAACAACATCAGTGTCAAGCTGATGTTATTAGCCAGCTATTAGTCACGAATACGGCCATCAACCAATATGGCGATTACCTTTGTTATAACAACTATCAGCAGGCGCTACAGCAACACATTATCACCACCTTAAAGCAGTATCATCAGCAAGCTCAAGATAACCTTGGTGTTGGTAAAGATCGTCTATATCGAATGACGGCGCTGAATCAGCCCCAAATTATCTTTAATGCAATTATCACCCAATTGCTCAATCAACAACTGTTAGCAAATACTCGAGGTTGGTTGCACTTAGCCGAGCATAAGTTACAGCTCACCGCAACTGAGCAACAATGGTGGCAGCAAATAGAACAACTGATGATTAGTGATCCCCAACCATGGTGGGTACGTGATCTTGCTGCTGAAATTGGTGAAGATGAAAATGATATTCGCAAATTAAACTATAAACTTGCGCAATTAAGCTATGTTGCCGCTATCGTTAAAGATCGTTATGTAACACATCAATATCTAGTACAAATGGCAACTGAGGTACGTCAACATACCGCTCAACATCAAAAACTAGAAACGGCTGAATTTAGAAATATCAGTCAGCTAGGTCGTAAAGTTGCAATTCAATTATTAGAATATTTTGACAAGATTGGTTTTACTAAACGTAAATTTAATTATCGCGAATTAAAAGATCAGGATTTATTACAGCAAGAATAAACAGAGAAGTGGCGGAAGAACATAGGAGTCGAACCTACCCAGGACTGCTGGCAGCCCTACCCGGATTTGAAATCCGGACGCATCACCGGATACGACGTTCTTCCTTTATATAGAAAATGTATTTTATTGCTTTAAGGTATATTCTGCAACCGCTATCTAGCATTGATTAAGATAGCGGTTTCTTTTATAGATCAATTGTCTAAATAACCATCTATTTCATCTGCTGATCAAGATTTAGAATCGTTAAAGCATTACTAACACTGGTCGCAAGCACATCGACAACCCCAGATCGCAGCGCACCTAATAAGGCTAATGCTTTACTATTTTCTGCAGCAGTGACCACTACTGTTGGAATATGACGTAGTTCATCCATGGTTAAACCAATCACTCGATCACTCATCATGGTATCCGCTTGTTTACCTTGGCTATCAAAAAAATCATAACCCGCAATATCACCGACAACACCTTTACGAATACGTGCTTCTACTATCTCTTGAGGAGTGAACCAGCCTAACTTCACCATATGACTATTTTCATTCATATCACCAACTCCCACTAAAGCAACATCAGCGCGACGAGCGCGATCCAACGTTTCCTTAACAGTGCCATTTTTCATGAATGCTTCTTTAACAATAATATCTTCAACATAAGCCGGGGCATATAGCGTTTCACTGATACCATCATATTTTTTAGCTAATTGACGACAAATATGATCGGCATTAATAGCATTGCCAGAACGGTGAGTACCACCAATACCACACACAAAACGGCAGTTCCGATGTGGTACAACTCCAACATGATTGGCAATTGAAGCAATATTTCGCCCTTGCCCAACAGCTACCACCATATCATCAGATAATGTCGCAGCAAGATAGCCAGAGACAAGGCTCGCCACCTGTTGACGTTGAGATTCATCATCAGGTTGATCTAATGCAATCAACGCCCGTTTTAGATTAAACCGCTCAATTAATTGCTGTTCTAACTTTTCACTAAATACCGGATGATATTTAACGGTGATCTCAACCACCCCTTCATCGCGTGCGCGACGAAGTAAACGACCAATTTTGGCACGAGACATGCCAAAACGTTGTGATATTTCTTCCTGAGTTGCACCTTCTTGATAATAGGCAATAGCAATTTCAGTCAGCTGATCATTCTCAGCATGATTATTTTCATTATTCAAACTGCTCATCACTTTGTCCTTCATATACGGGCACTTAGATCAATGGCTTATTCTAACACTGCCAAATCAAAATCGAGAGGTTATTAACGCACATGCTACACCTATGGCCATGTACAGCTTTAAAAGCCATGATCATCAAAAACATAACCATCTTTTTAATACACCGTAGGCCGAATAAAATCACATCACTATCTAATTGATAATTAAAGAGTGTTCAGTTTGTACAGCTTTTGGTGCACCTAAACCTAAAAGCTATTTTCGATATAATAATATTGATTGATATCCAACAAATAACGACACCTCAGAGTAACGAGCCATCAAAGCACAACAAGTTTATGACTAAATTTAAGCCCTCTGCCGTCATTCCCTACAGTGAGGTTACGAACGAGATAGGGAATCTATTATTAGCACGTTGTAGAGTTATTGTTTTAGCTGCTTTTTTATTGGTTTCTTTAATGCTCAAACACGTGATAAGCAGATCACGGATAGCTCGTGCCTCCCTTTCGAGATGACGGATGATAGCCCGCGCTATCATTACCATTTTCTACAGACGAAAAAAAACCTGAATCGTTAGATTCAGGTCTCTTTAATAATGTGATGTGGACGGGACTTACCATTCCGAACATCAGCACGCCCCCCGACATGACAGGCCGCTAAGCTTCCTAATAAAGAGCCTAACCAACTGAACTACCACGTAACATAATCATTTTCTACAGACGAAAAAAAACCTGAATCGTTAGATTCAGGTCTCTTTAATAATGGCGGAGTGGACGGGACTTACCATTCCAAACATCAGCACGCCCCCCGACATGACAGGCCGCTAAGCTTCCTAATAAAGAGCCTAACCAACTGAACTACCACGTAACATAATCATT